>CP070733.1:0-5888 GCA_020347585.1 Pseudomonadota bacterium
AGTGCATGTAGGGTGCGGCCCGATCGGCAACGCGGTCCATGTATTGGGGGTGGCGGGCGAACCACGCCAGTTCCTTGTCGATGCGTGGATGATCCACTGCCTGGAACAGGAATCCGTCGCGAATGCGATCCCAGATATCGGCCGCGACCGGTGCTTGCGGCGCCTCATCGTCGGGCGTGGCGAGCGCATCGTCCGTAGCCACCCGCGCCTCTGGCACCGAGTTGGCGGGTTGAGCGGTCTCGGGCGAGTCATAGGGTGCATAAGGGGCATCATAGGCAGGGTTCGCCGGCCCGGTATCGGCCCTTTCCGCAGCATTTCCCACTACAATTTCATGGGTTTCGGCCACCGGCGCCGTCTGGCGCTGAACTACGGAATTGGAATCTGCCGCCGTGTTGGGGTTCTCATCAGAGGCCGGCGGCAGTGTGCTACAGGCCAGCAGTCCCAACGGCAGGAGAAGAACGACGCAGAGGTGATACGCCTTGTTATGCGGTTTGTTGCACATCACGTGAGGGGATAGTAGTGAAACTCCATGGAACCGGTCAACTCGAACCGGGTGTATTTGCCAATCCTGTCGCGAACCGTTGGGGGGGTTATCGGCCCCCCGGCGGGCCGACTTTACGCCCGCGCGCAGGCGGTATCGACGTGGTGTAAGATGGCAAAACTTTTGGGGTTTTCGGGGCCTGGCTGACGCTCGGTGGTGCAGTTTTTCAACAGGGGCGAGCGCTCGTTTCACCGTTGTGGCGCGGCGCCGGCGCTGTGGCGCGCGCTGACGGCGTGGTTCGACTCGCCGCTGGGTCAGGAGCTGCGCGCGACCGAAGGCAAACACCTCGACGCCGTGCTCTCGAACCTGTTCGGTTACCACCTGTTGCAAGTGGGGCGCCTCGGGCAGGGCGACATGCTCGGCACCAGCCGCGTGTCCCATGCGGTGGTCATGGACCCTGCGACCGGTTGCGGTACGCCTGAAGACGACGAGCGGCGCCTGTTGGGCCTGCCTCACGGTCTGCCCATTGCCAGCGCGAGCCTCGACGTGGTGGTATTGCCGCACGTGCTGGAGTTTTCCGATACACCTCACGATGTACTGCGCGAGGTTGAGCGCACCCTGATTCCTGAAGGGCATATTGTATTGTTGGGCTTTAACCCGTGGAGCATGTGGTATCTGGCACGGTTGTTATTCGGCTGGCGCGGCCGTGTGCCGTGGTGTGGTCGCTTCCTCAGCCTGACCCGGGTCAAGGACTGGTTGCGGTTGCTGGGGTTCGACATCGTCGAGGTGCGCAGCTTCTTCTTCCGCCCGCCGCTGCGCCATCCCGGCGCTATGCGCCGCCTGCGCTTTCTGGAACGCTTCGGCGCACGGCTGTGGCCGGTGTTCGGCGGCGGCTACCTGCTGCTGGCGCGCAAGCGCGTTGCCACGCTGACGCCGCTGCGCCCGCGCTGGCAGCCGCGACGCCGCAGACTGGTTGGTGGTCTTGCCGAGCCTAGCCAGACGCGCAACATGCGCCGCATCCGGCGGGGTTCAGCGGTTGAGCACGGTGGTGGTTGAGGCTTACACGGACGGCGCCTGTCGCGGCAACCCCGGGCCGGGCGGCTGGGGTGTGTTGCTGCGCTACGGCGAGCACGAAAAGCAGCTCTATGGTGGTGAGGCCAACACCACCAACAACAGGATGGAACTGATGGCCGCGATCCGCGCGCTTGAAGCGCTCAAGCGCGCGAGCAAGGTGTGCATCACTACCGACTCACAGTACGTGAAAAACGGTATCACGCAGTGGATCACCAACTGGAAGAAACGCGGCTGGAAAACCTCGGACAAGAAGCCGGTGAAAAACGTCGATCTCTGGCAACGTCTTGATCAGGCAGTCGGCCAGCACCAGGTCGAATGGCACTGGGTACGCGGACACACCGGCCACCCCGAGAACGAACGGGCAGATGAGTTGGCCAACAAGGGGATTGATGAATTAATGTCAGGTACAAGGGCAAAGGGTAAAGGTACAAACGCCACCTGACGACGAGCATCTGCGCGCTGCGCAGTTCCCTTGGATCTTTATCCTTGTATCTTGTATCTTCTGGCCATGCGCCAAATCATCCTGGATACCGAAACCACGGGTCTCGAACCCGGCCAGGGGCACCGCATCATCGAAATCGGCTGCGTCGAACTGCTTAACCGGCGCGTTACCGACCACCGTTATCACCAGTATCTCAATCCCGAGCGCGAGATTGACGAGGGCGCCGTTGAAGTGCACGGCATCACCTCTGATTTTCTGGCCGACAAACCGCGCTTTGCCGAGTCAGTCGAGGATTTTCTGGATTTTGTGCGCGGCGCCGAACTGGTGATTCACAACGCGCCGTTCGATGTCGGCTTCATCAATGCCGAGCTGAAACGCCTTGGCGAGCGGTGGGGCAGTATCGAGGATCACTGCACGGTGCTCGATACGCTGACCATGGCGCGGCAATTGCACCCCGGCCAGAAGAACAATCTCGATGCGCTGTGCAAGCGCTACAGCATCGACAACTCGCAGCGTGATCTGCACGGCGCCTTGCTTGACGCCGAAATATTGGCCGACGTGTACCTTGCCATGACCGGCGGGCAGGCCAAGCTGTCGCTGGGTGGCGCGACGGAAACCGCCGGCGTGAGCGCGGGTTCCCCCGTGCGGCGTGTCAGCCCGGATCGCGCGCCGCTGCCGGTCATACAGGCAACCGAAGATGAACTTGCGGCACATCGCCGGCGCCTTGAGGCCATCGGCAAGACCAGCGGCGGCAAGTGCGTATGGGATACGCTCGAAAAAGTCGAGTCAGAGTAAGAACAGGGACTAGGGAATCGGTACCAGAATTAAGGGAAACTGGCTGCTTCCCAACGTTTCGAACTTCTGGCACCTTGCACCAAGCGCTGTTTTAATCAGTGCCTTCTAGTGACGTCGTTTCAGACGTAATACAACACCAGATATACCGCCAACAGGATTGCCACCCACAGCACCATGCTGCCCGTAGGCCAGGTGCGTGCCAGGATGCCTTGCGGTCCGTGCTGGCGGAATAGTCCGCGAATGAAACGCTCGACGCCGACCCT
Organism: Pseudomonadota bacterium; assembly: GCA_020347585.1. Classification (GTDB taxonomy): domain Bacteria; phylum Pseudomonadota; class Gammaproteobacteria; order CAMYNG01; family CAMYNG01. The sequence goes on from CP070733.1 coordinate 3,056, forward strand.
GGCGGTGCGCTCCAGGTTGGCGCGTACTTTGCTGGCATGCAAGGTAAACTCGTCGGCGAGAACGCGCCCGAAGCGCCGGTAAAACCAGTCAAGATCGAGCGTAATAGTCAGGGTGCGCTTCATCATCGGCAACATGACAAAGAATGCCAGTCCGGCAAACAACAACAGTTGCGACTGCGTGATCACGTGCCCGGCGGTATACGGTACGTAGTCCACGGGGTAGGGCAGCAGCGCATACAGCGGCTCGGGAAACATGCCCAGTCCGAGGCACAGTGCCGAAAACAGGATCATCCCCACCCGCATGTTCCAGGCCGGGTCGGGCGGGCGCAGCCCGGAGTCCTTCTGGAAAAACACGAACCACGGAAACTTGATACCGGCATGCAGGAACACGCCTGCCGAGGCCGCGGCCAGCAGCATCCATACCACCATCAGATGCTGGTCGGCAGCGCCCTGACTGATCATTGACTTCGATACGAACCCCGAGGTGAGCGGAAACGCCGAGATCGCCAACGCGCCGATGATGCCGCACACCGTGGTCAGAGGCATACTCTGAAACAGGCCGCCGAGATCGGTGCATTTGCGCTTGCCCGTCATGTGCAGCACGCTGCCGGCGGACATCAGCAGCAGCGCTTTGTAGATGATGTGCGCGAAGGCGTGCGCCGCCGCGCCGTTCAATGCCATCTCGGTGCCGATGCCGATGCCGGTGACCATGAAACCAACCTGGTTGACAATGCTGTAGGCGAGAATGCGCCGCATGTCGTTTTCCAGCAGCGCATAGATGATGCCATAGAACACCATGTACAGGCCGACGCCAATCAGCAGTGTAGTGCCGGGGAAACCCACCAGCAGTGCAAACACCGCAGTCTTGGTGGTGAACGCCGAGAGGAACACGGTGCCACTCGGGCTTGCCTCGGGATAGGCATCGGGGATCCACGCAGACAACGGCGGGGCGCCGGCATTGACCAGAAAGCCCGCCAGGATTAGCCAGTGTGCGGTGGAATCGAGCGCCATGGGCGCAAAGCTGAGCGAACCGGTGTCGGCGATGTGGCCCGCGATGCCAACCATCAGCAGCACACCGCCGAGCAGATGGATAGCAAGATAGCGCATGCTGGCACGGTAGGCGCGATGCGAGCCGGCCGACCAGATAACCAATGTCGAGCCCAGCGCCATTAGTTCCCAGAACACGAACAGCGTGATCAGATCACCGGCGAAGGTGACGCAGATAGCGCTGCCCGCGTACGCAAAGGCCGCCGCGAGTTCAACGGTGCGCGCCTGGCGCAGTGCGAACAGTGCTCCGGCGAAGGCCATGATTGAAAACACCGTGGCAAACAGGCGACCGGCGATGGTGTTCTTTACCGGTTCGAGTTCATAGTCGAGGAACGACAGCGTAAGCAAGGTGCCTTCCGGCAACCACCATACTAGCCACAGCGTCGCTAGCGGCAGGCCCAGCAACAGCGCATCGCGCAGGCGTCCGTTCACAAAGGGCACGATGAACGCGCCGATTACCAGCAGCAGGCCGGGGGACAACACCCAGTTACTCGTCATAGTAGGTGTCCCGGCGTTTGAGAAAAATGCCCAGTATCTTGGCGACCGCGATCATCGCCACACAGGTGAGAAATCCGTACCAGGCGTGAAAGCCGAAGCTCTCGTCGATGCCGAAGTGCCCGTGCAGATCGGCGGACAGCTCGATGGCCACCGTGAAGGCGAGTATCAGGATGAACAGCACCCACAGCCAGCGAATGGTGCGCGCGCGTACCAACCAGTGTTTGTCACTTTCCATCATCACTCTCCCACAAGCTGATGGGCCAGCTGTAACGGAATATCCGGAAACAGGAACAGCAACACAGTCAACGCGGCGGTTGCGACCAGCGCGACCACAATAGTCCAGGGCGCCTCGCCGTGCTCCGCGCCGCGGGACTCACCGGCCGGCGGTGGCTTGAAGAACGCCGCGTAAACAACCGGCATGAAATAGGCCGCGTTTAGCAGGGTGCTGGCGATGATGATCAGGATCGCGGCAACCTGCTGTGTTTGCCACGCGCCGGTCAGCATATACCACTTCGACAAAAATCCGGCCGCCGGTGGTACGCCGATCATCGACAGCGCGCCCACTGCAAACGCGCCCATTGTCCATGGCATGCGCCGGCCGATCCCATCGAGTTGGCTGACCTCGGTCTTGTGGGCCGCGGTGTAGATCGATCCGGCGGCGAAGAACAGCGTGATCTTGCCGAAGGCGTGTGCGGCGATGTGCAGTGCGGCACCCATGGCGGAGATGGGCGCGAAGATTGCTACCGCCAGGATCACATAGGAAAGCTGACTGATAGTGGAGTATGCCAGCCGGAGCTTGAGGTTGTCCTGGCGCAGTGCAATCACGGAGGCAATCAATATGGTGAAGCCCGCGGCGTACAGGAGCCAGTTGGTGCTGGGTTCGATCTGCAGTAGGTCCAGACCGAACACGTACACCACGACCTTTACCACGGAGAACACGCCCGCCTTGACTACCGCAACCGCGTGCAGCAGCGCGCTGACCGGCGTGGGCGCAACCATGGCAGCCGGCAGCCAGCGATGCAGCGGCATCATCGCCGCCTTGCCGATGCCAAACGCGTATAGCATCAGCAACAGCCCTACCGCCGGGCCGTGCAGATTGCCGGCGAGGGTGCCGCCTGGCACGAAACTCAGGGTCCCGGTCGCCTCCCAGGTCCACAGGATCGCTAGCAGCAATAAGCTGATGGAGGTACTGATCAATATTCCTATGTATACCCGGCCCGCCTTTCTGGCCTCGTCGGTGCCCTTGTGTGTGACCAGAGGGTAGGTGGAGAGCGTGAGCGCCTCGTAG
>CP070733.1:5988-10899 GCA_020347585.1 Pseudomonadota bacterium
CACCCAAGGCGTGCATCGCCACCTACTATCGTCAGGCCGCTGCGGCCGGCGCCGGCAGCGCAGTCCTGCAGTTGCCCAAGGTGCACGATGAGATCGATGTAGAGCAAATGACCTACCTCGCAGTAAGCGAACCGTTGGCGCATCTGCCGTGGGCCGTAAAGGGGAACATGGATGAAAAAACCGTCGCGCGCATTCGCCGCGCCGGCGAGCGCCTTGGTACCCACCCCGAAGGTCGCAAAGTGCTTGCGGCAGCGCGGCTCACCGCACTCGTAGCCGCCACCGATGCCGAATACGATCCTCATCGCCACATCGTGCGTGTCGTGCTCGGCGAGGACTATTGAACGCACCCTAGCTTCGCCGATGCCCGCCCCCGCCAAGAATCCTATCCCGACACTTCCCGGACTCAAGAGCCTGCGCGGGCGTTACCTGTACCTTGCCGTTGCGCTATCTCTGGTGCTTGCCGCCGCTGCCCTGGCGGGACGCGCGTATGTTAACAACACCTCGCAACGCCAGCTGCAAAATCTGGAACAGCGCGCCGATGCTCTGGATGCCATGGGCGACGTCGACCGCCAGGTGCAAACCATAGAAACCCGCCTGCAGCGTTTCATGATCTTGCCTAGCAAGGACAGCCGCGCGGAAATCGATAGCGCCCAGGCATTGCACGACGCAGCAGTAGCGCGATTGATAGACACCGAATGGATCGCGAGCGATGAGTCGCTATCCGAACTGCTGCAGGGCCTGCAGCGCGACGGCGCACGCCTACGCCGTGAAATCAGCCGCCTAGTCACGGCGCGTCGCGATACCGAACGGTGGTTCCCGGCGACCAGTGTCATGCGCCAGCAAATGCTCGCAGCCAACATGCGCTTCAACGCTGCAGTAACCCTGGCACTCGAGGAGGCTCTGCAATCAACGCGCGCTGGTAGCCCCGCGATGACCTATCAACTGTTGAGCGACACACGCCACGCCTGGCTGCAACTGATCTCCGAATTCCGCCTCTACGTCTCCAGCCGCATTGGCCTGTTTATCAATGACCCCGAAGCCGGCATGCAGGGGCGAGCCATGAATATCGGGATCTACACCGGGCACATCGGTGAGTTGCTCGAGGAGTTGACTATTCTGCAGCAAAGCGGCCGCCTTGATCTTCAGGCCACCGAGTCCGTTAACGATATGCGTGAGGCTTACCGGGAATGGATTGCGGGTTACGAGCAGGTCGTAACAATGATCAGTACGCAAGCATGGCGCAACGATCTGGGCATACTGCAACGTGACATTGAACCACTGTTTCAGCGCATCGCACAGCGCATGTCAACGCTACAACTCGAACTGGGGGTTGCATCGGCCAAGGATATTACCCTGCTGACAGAGCTCGCCGGACAGTTGTCCGGCTACGTGGTGGTACTTGCGGCAGCCAGTATTGCAGTAGTATTAACAGGTTTTTTCCTTTTCCACCGCACCCTGCTCCGGCCCATCGCGTCAGTCGCTAGAGCCCTCAAGGAAGAAGCCAGCGGGCGCGCAATCACTGCCGTGCCAGCGAGCCGCGCAGAGGAAATACGCAACCTCGCCGACGCTTTCGAGGAGATGCGCGAGCAGGTGCGAATGCGCCAGGCGCACCTCGATCACATGGCACACCACGATCATCTCACGGATCTTCCTAACCGCGCGCTGTTTCGCGACCGCCTTGAGCACGCCCTGGCGCGCGCGCAACGGGAACGCCACTTGGTCGGTTTAATGTTTTTGGATCTGGACCGTTTCAAGCAAATCAACGACAGTCTCGGTCATGGTGTGGGCGACCAACTGCTGCAAGGAGTGGCGCGACGTATTCGGGTGGTGGTGCGCAATACCGATACGGTAGCGCGTCTGGGCGGTGACGAGTTCGCGGTGATTGTCGAAGATGCCGACTCGGCGGACCAGATTGCCTCGGTGGGCCAGAAGATCCTCGATACGCTGGCCGAGCCATTCACGATCGACGAACACACGGTGCACGCTACTACCTCGATCGGCATTGCGCTGGCCCCTACCGATGACCGCAACACCGAGGCGCTCATCAAGGATGCAGACGTGGCGATGTACCATGCCAAGGCTCAGGGCCGCCATCGCCTACATTTCTATTCGCGCGAGATGACGTTGCGGGTCACAAAGCACCTCGAAATGGAAACCGATTTGCGGCGCGCGTTCGAGAACGGCGAATTTCAGAACTACTACCAACCGATCATTGATCTGCGCGACTCAAAGATCATGGGCGTCGAAGCCCTGCTGCGCTGGGAACATCCCGAGCACGGACTGGTACAAGCGTCGGAGTTCATCCCAGTACTCGAGGACATTAGCCTCATCGGCCCGCTGACCCACTGGGTTATCGAACACGCCTGCGCGGAATTTCAGCAATGCCTGCAGGACGGCTCCCCCGTCGGCAGCCTGTCAGTGAACCTGTCCGGCAACCTTCTCAAAACCGGCACTATCGTCTCCACTATTGTTGAGGCACTTGAGCATAGCGCGATGGATCCGAAGCGCCTCGTGGTGGAGATCACCGAGGACTCGCTGGTGCAGGATCTGCGCGAGGCGCGAAGCGCGCTACAGACGCTGCGCGGCATGGGTATTCGCATCGCGCTGGACGATTTCGGCACGCGGCAGTCCTCGCTGAGCCATTTGCGTGATCAGCCCATCGACATCGTCAAGATCGATCGCGAGTTCGTCCTGGACATTCCCGGCGATGCGAAGGATTCGAGGCTGGTTGCCGCGATCATAGCCATGGCGCACAACCTCGACATGCAGGTCGTGGCAGAGGGTGTGCAGCGCGAGGAGCAACTTGAATTTCTCCAACAGCACGGCTGCGAACTGGTGCAGGGCTTTCTGTTCCACGAGGCCGTGCCGGCGAGTAAGCTGCGCACGCTAGCCGTGCGGGACGGGAGTGCGGCGCACCGCACGCTGGTACCGCGCGAAGTGTGAGTTCGCCGCGACTTGACCGGAACCGGTGAATGGCACACAGTATGGCTGTCGCCATGCCGGATAATGCACCGTCAGTCAGAATCACGATCGGGACAACCGTCATCACGGCCACCCTGCTCGATACCCCCACCGCTCGCGAAATTCGCGCGTGTATGCCTTTCGAGTCTATTGCCCGCACCTGGGGCGATGAAGTGTACTTCGACACCCCGGTGCAGACGGCATTGGAACCGGACGCCCGCGATGTCGTGGAGGCCGGTGAGGTCGCATTCTGGGTGGAAGGCGCCTGCATCGCGATCGGCTTTGGACCCACACCAGCGTCGCGCGGCGATGAAATACGCCTTGCGGCACGCGTAAACATTTGGGCGCACACCAGCGATGACGTTACCGTGCTTAAAACGGTATCACCCGGCGCACGAGTGCGTGTTGAACAGTAGGGTCCCTGGCACCGCTGGGCCAGCAGGTACACCATGACCGTTGAGAAGACCATCGACATCACTACCCAGGGACGCGGGTCCTACGAAATCACCGATGCGGTTCGCAATTTTGTGCACAAGGCGCAGGTCAGAACCGGCCTGTGCCACGTGTTCGTACACCACACCAGCGCCTCGCTCATGTTGTGCGAAAACGCTGACCCGACCGTGCGCCGTGACCTCGAAGCGTTCATGAGTCGTCTAGTGCCTGACGGAGACCCGCTGTACCTGCACGCCGACGAAGGACCCGACGACATGCCTGCACACGTGCGCACAGTACTTACCCAGACTGGGTTGAGCATTCCGGTGGCAAACGGCCAAGTTGCACTAGGCACGTGGCAAGGCCTCTATCTCTGGGAACACCGGACCGCGCCACACCGGCGCACCATCACCGTTACGGTGCAGGGTTGACGCAGCGGGCACCATAGACGCATGAGCAGCAGACCCATCGGAGTAGTCGCCTGCGGGCATCCGGAAACAGCGCGGGCCGCCGAGGCAATTCTGGCCGACGGCGGAAACGCCTTTGATGCAGTGATCGCCGCACATTTTGCGGCCTGCGTAGCCGAACCGGTGCTCGCCTCGCTCGCCGGGGGCGGTTTTCTGCTGGCGCATACCGTCGACGGACGCGATCTCGTTTACGACTTCTTTGCCCACACACCACGCCGGCCACGTGCGAGCGACGATATCGACTTCTATCCAATCAGCGCGGACTTCGGGACCGCCCGTCAGGAATTTCACATCGGGCTCGGTGCGGTCGCCACTCCCGGCTCCGTGCGCGGCATGTTCGACATCCAGCGCGAACTGTGCACGCTGCCCATGACACGCCTTGTCGAGCCCGCTACCGAAGCAGCCCGCCGCGGTATCACCCTGAATGCATTGCAAGCCTATATTTTCGACGTCATCAAACCGATTTACCTCTCGACACCTGCGGCCGCGGAGATCTTCGCCAGCCCCGATTCACCCGATAGCCTGGTTGGCGAGCATGAGGTATTGCGGCAAGGACAACTCGCCGATGTACTCGAGGCACTGGCGCGCGACGGCGATGCGCTATTCTACGAAGGCGAGATTGCAGGGCTAATCGCGGATCTGTGCAAGCGGGGCGGTGGGCATGTCACGATCGAGGATTTGGCGAACTACCGTGTCTTGAAACGTGCGCCCCTGCATCTCAAATACCGCGGTACACACATCCTGACGAATCCCGCACCTTCCTCCGGGGGCGTGCTGATTGCGTTCGCGCTAAAGTTGCTGGAATCATTTTCGCCGCGGCAGTACGGCTTCGGCACTGTCGCCATGGTACAGCTGTTGGCCGATGTCATGGCGGCCACCAACCTAGCGCGCAGCGACACGCACCTCGACGAACAAATCCATCCCCACGCCGTGCGCCTGCTCGATGAGACCATTATTGGAAACTACCTTGCCCGCGTGCGCCGCGGTGCACACTGCAGCCGGGGCACTACCCATATCAGCGTCGCGGATGCGGCAGGTAACGTCGCGAGCC
>CP070733.1:10999-13969 GCA_020347585.1 Pseudomonadota bacterium
CTGACCGGTGGCGGCGCGCTGCTGACCGACATCGACCGATTGTTGATGGAGGAAACCGGCCTACCCGTGATCGTCGCCGAGGATCCCCTGACCTGCGTCGCACGCGGCGGCGGCCGAGCGTTGGAGATGATCGACGAGCACGGCGGGGACCTGTTCAGCGTTGAGTAACGCGCCCGCGGTACTCGTTACGCGGACCGCACCCCGTATGCAACCCATCTTCTTCCCGCAAGGCCCCCGGCTGCGGCGACGCTCGGCAAGCCCTTTGCCGTGGGGCGCCTGGTCTACACTCATTTGTGAACCTGCCCAAGCAATGAGGTGCCGCAATTAAGCAGCTCTTCAGTCAGGGGCCGTCGATTGGCACGCGTTTGCTGATCCTCGCCGTGCTGTCGGTCACATTGATGACCCTCGATCATCGCACCAGCTACGTTCAGGCGGTGCGGGCCGGGATTGCCGTCCTTCTCTATCCGCTGCAGTACGCGATTACCATACCCGGCGATGCCGCCGAATGGATCGCCGAAGGATTCACGACCCGGCGCCGGCTGATGGAAGAAAACTCAACGCTCCACACCCAGAACCAGCTGCTGCAGGCGCAGTTGCAGAAATTCGCGTCGCTCGAGGCGGAAAACATCCGCCTGCGTGAGCTGCTGCAGTCCTCGCGCGAGGTCGGCGAGCGCATGCTGGTTGCCGAACTGGTGTCGGTGGAAATTGATCCCTATCAACGCCTGGTGCGGCTTAACAAGGGCGACCTTCACGACGTCTATGCAGGCCAGCCGCTTATCGATCCAAATGGCGTAATGGGCCAGGTTATCCAGGTGGATCCGCTTTACAGTACCGCCATACTGATCACAGACCCGAGCCATACATTGCCGGTACAGGTCAATCGCAACGGCGTGCGCGCCATCGCGGTAGGCACCGGCGCCGGGGGGCAACTGGAGTTGCCCTATCAGCCCAACAACGCCGACATCCGCGTCGGTGACCTGCTAGTCACCTCGGGCCTGGGCGGCGTCTATCCCGCTGGCTACCCGGCGGCCACCGTGGTCTCGGTGGAGATCAACCCGCGGCTGCCATTCGCCCGCATTGTCGCGGCACCCAACGCCGACATGGATCGCGGTCGCCAGGTACTACTGGTGTGGCCCAAGCGCGCGGCGCGCATAGCGAGCGACGCGGACGCCGACGACAAGGCCGGCGACGACGCCGCGGCTGAAACATCGGCCTCCTCCGCTGGAGCCACCGGCGAGGGGCAACCGTGAGCCCCGGGGATCGCCAGGGCAGCTGGATCATCGTGGCGAGCTTCGTTGCCGCGTTGCTGCTGACCCTGCTGCCGCTGTCAGGGGTGGCGGCCATCGCCTGGCCCGAATGGGTCGCACTGGTGCTGATCTACTGGTGCATGGCGTTGCCCGGACGCGTGGGGGTGGGGACCGGCTGGATGCTCGGGCTGTTACTGGATGTGGTACGCGGCGCGCTGCTCGGCCAGCATGCGCTGGCGCTGGCAGTGGTCGCCTACCTCACCTTGAAGTTGCACCAGCGCGTGCGGCTGTTCCCGCTGGCGCAGCAGGCGGTAACGGTGCTGGTAGTCATGACGCTGTATTACCTCATCACACTGTGGATCAAGGGGCTGGCCGGCAAGGCGCCCGACCTTTGGCTGCAGCTTACCCCGTCGATCTCCACCGCGCTGATGTGGCCCGCGATGTTCGTCCTGATGCGTTTCCTGCGCCGGCACTATCGCGTGGCCTGATACCGTTATGTTTCGGGGCGGCACAGTCACCTTAAAGGACCACCTGCGCGAGAGCCTGCTGTTCAACCAGCGCCTCTTGGTCGCCGCCGCGTTGGGCGGCGCGCTGCTGATCGCGCTGGTAGTGCGTATGGGTTACCTCGAAATCATCAGCCACGCGCACTACACAACCTTGTCGGAGAAAAACCGCGTCTCGATCCTGCCTATTCCGCCCACCCGCGGGCTTGTTTACGATCGCAACGGCGTGGTGCTGGCGCAGAATTTGCCGAGTTACAGCCTCGAGCTGGTGCCCGAGCGCGTGCAGGACATGGCGGCCACGCTGCGCTCACTGCGCGAACTTCTTGCCATCAGCGACGAGGACGTCGAGCGCTTCGAGCGCCGCCTCAAAAACAAACGCCGTTTCGAGGGCGTGCCACTGCGGGTTCGGCTCAGTGACGAGGAGGTGGCGCGTCTGGCCGTGCACCGCCACCGTCTGCCGGGAGTCGACCTGCAGGCGCGCCTCGTACGTCACTACCCCCTCGGTGCGCTGGCCTCGCACGCAGTAGGCTATGTCGGTCGCATCAATGAGCAGGAGCTCGGCCAACTCGACCCGTCCGACTACAGCGGTACCTTGCACATCGGCAAGGTGGGCGTGGAACGCTATTACGAGGACCTGCTGCACGGAACCGTCGGCTACCGCACCGTCGAAACCAATGCGGAGGGTCGCATCGTGCACGAGCTGGAGGGCACCCGTACCCTGCCGGTGCCCGGCAACAGCCTGTTCCTGAACCTGGATGTGCGCCTGCAACAGGCCGCCGAGGCCGCCTTTGGTGAGGAAAACGGCGCGCTGGTGGCGATTGATCCCAACAACGGCGCGGTGCTTGCTATGGTGAGCGTGCCGGGCTACGACCCCAACCTGTTCGTCAACGGCATCGACACCCGATCCTACCGGGCACTCAGCCACTCGTCCGAGCGCCCGCTATTCAACCGCGCGTTACAGGGCCAGTATCCGCCGGGCTCCACGCTTAAACCGTTTATCGGCCTGGCGGGCCTGGAACTCGGCACGGTTGGCCCCGCGGAGTCGCTCACCTGCCACGGCTGGTATACGCTCAAGAACGACGAGCGGCGCTACCGCGATTGGAAGAAAGAAGGCCACGGTCTGACCGATCTGGATCGCGCCATCGTCGAATCTTGCGATGTGTATTTCTACGATCTGTCGCTGGCGCTGGGCATCGACAAGCTGCACGAGTACCTAACCC
>CP070733.1:14069-17007 GCA_020347585.1 Pseudomonadota bacterium
CGCACGTAATCGACCTCGTCGAGCGATTGGAACAGGAACGGCAGACTGTAGATTTGGGTGTCGGAATATACCTCGGCTAGGCTGCCCCCCACCACTACCCCGCCGTGTAGCTGGCCGACGCGAATCTTGCGCAACACACTCTGGTCGTTGCCCATCACGCCGCCGGGATAAAATTTGAAGGTGACACGGCCCGCGGTGCGCTCGGCGATCTCTGCAGCCCCGGCGCGCATCCGGGTCATCCACGCGGCGCCGTCTGGCGACACGGTGGCGATCTTCAGGACCAGGGCATGTGCCGGCCAGGCGAGCGCCAGCCAGACAACGAGGCACACAAAAAGACTACCCGCTAGGTGAAAGTTGTTGTGATTATTGCGGCGCATCCTGCCTGTCCGTCCCTTGCACAAGTAAAAAAACCGAGTCTGATTATACACAGCCCCCGGCATCATCGTCCGTGCCCGGCGCGGTGATTCCTCCCGAACTACCAGCCGCTTCTCAGAAATACGCGGCGGAGCCGTCAAGCAGCTCGCGCGCCTGCTGCTGCGCCAGCACGTTTTTTAGCGTCAGCCCGGGCTGTTCGGGATCTGCCTCGAGCACCTCGCGCAACAGCCGATCATGCAGCTCACGATCAAACATCATGCGCCCGTAACGTTCTGCGTACAGCACCTTAGCCATCAGATCGCGCCCCTCGCTCAGTTCGATCGCCCGTTCAAAGTAGCCGCGTGCCGCCTCGGGCTTACCGCCCAGCGCAGGCGGCATAAGGATGGACAATACTCCCAGGTACAGGTGCGCCTCGCCGCCGGCATACCCTTCGTCCAGCGCGACCACGCGTTCGAACGTCGCCCTAACCTTCGGAATCTCCGCGATCGCTGCCATATCCTCACTGTGTAGCTGGATCCATCCGGCCCAAGCCACCGCCATGGTGTACAAGGCTGGCAGATCCTGCTTACCAAGCTGCCCGAGATACTCGACATACTGCGGATACGTCTGGCGCTGCACTCCGCACGCGTCGGCGCGCGTGGTACAAAACGCGTGCTGCCCGTAGCGCCAGGCCTTTTCTATCATCAGTTCCGCGCGCGCACGATCGTCGACGAACACCGTGGCGTAGGAGCCATAGAGCCGCGCGCCGGTCATCAGCAGGCTGGTGTTACCCGGTTCACCGTCGATTAGACCATCGATCAGCAGCAGGTAGGCGGGCGCGCCCTCGCGCACGGTTTCGGGATCGTTTTGGTTGAGGATACCGCTGGAAATGTTGTCTGCGAGACGCGCGGTTGTTGAGGACATCATTGTGCCGCAGCCCAACACACCGAACGACAGCGCAAGCAGCAGCGCACTTCGTGTAACTCGCAGCAGTCCGAATTGCCTCAGCGTTGTGTACATCCGTGAATCACAGTCATGTTTATTCGCGCAAGGTTCATGACAGCGCGGTCTGCTCAGCACGCAGGGGCCGTCACGCCGCGGATCATGTTCCGCCACCCAAACTCGCTGCAAACGATATTACGCGCGCCAAGGTAGTGAAATGCTAAGCAATAACCTCGTGTACTCTGGTAATATAAATGAGTTTTGTAACGGGAGGAAGTGTCGCATGTGCCCAGGCGAACTGGCCCACGGCAATGCCGAAAGGCGCGAGATCGACAGGCAACACGAATACCAGTTCGAGTTGCTCGACCGGCTGCACGCCGCGATCGCGGCTGACCAAAGCGCTGGCACCATCGGCCAGATCCTCGACGAGTTCGTCAGCTTCAGCGAAGTGCACTTCGAAACGGAACATCTGGCCATGCGTCTATTCAATTATCCCGGCCACGACGACCACGTGCGCGATCACGAAAACCTTGTCGAAGCGCTGCGCGGAATTCTTTCCGACTATCAGGCAGGGGAAAAGAACCTGGCACTTGACGAGGCCCTGCGAATGAAAGGCTACCTGATCGGCCACATCCAGGGCCGGGACCATGCGCTGCTCGCATACCTTGACGAGTTGCAGGAAGATCCCGCCTAAACCACGCCCCCTAACCTTCCCCGGCGTACACCCGGCAAGAGTTGTGGATGCTACGGCTCTAGCGTGTCAGTTATCGCCGGCGCTGAATTGTAGAACCACATCTGATACATGGACACGATCCACTCGATCGCAAAGGACAGGCCCATCAAAGCGCCGCTGATCATTAGCACCCATGCAAACGGCGGCCAGGCCTTGGTCAGGTACCACGAAAAAATATCGGCGATAATGGCCAGAAACGGCAAACCGATAATCAGGCACTTGATCCACGCCGGGCGCAGCTGGGCGTGGCAAAAGATCACGCTCATGATGTAAAAGATGAAGGTAATGCCGAACAGGTGGATGTGCGAGACGCGCACCAATGTGAATACGTCCATGCCGGTATCCAAATCCACCTTTGTCATGAGGTTCTCGTAACCCTTCAGGTTCGGAATATGCGGGTTGCTGCCGTCGTGGCAAGCCATGCAGCGCTGCTCGACTATCGGCCTGACGATGGTTTGGTAGTCGTCCTTAGCCGCGCCGCCCCGCACCCATGCAAATACCCTGGCACGCTCCTCCGGGGGCAGCATGTTTGCCATGGGGCCCTTGAGTGCGATTTCAAGACGCGTGTCGCTGTGGCTACCACTGTAGGCGATGATGAGGTCGTTCACCGACAGCATCGGGTTGCCGTCGCGCCCGGCGTGCGAATCCAGCACATGGATCATCGCAAAGATATATCCGATGCCAAGTACCAGCAGTGTAAGCGTGTAAGTCACGCGCATGCTCGGCGGCAACAGCGAGAAATGCACGCAGGCCCGACCCGCCATGGTGACATCTGGACTGTGGTTGTTCATTGTTTTGCTCCCTGGTGTTGTTTTCGTCCGCCCTGTTCGCGCACCTGCCTGATCAGGCGGCAAACAGAAAATCCTCACCCTCGGTCCTGCCCATGGCGTGCAGGGCGCCACGGATCTC
>CP070733.1:17107-19770 GCA_020347585.1 Pseudomonadota bacterium
CAACTGAGTAAATTCTGGCTGACGATCGGCACGAAGATCTTCATCGCGGAAACAACGCACGATTTGATAATAGCGATCCATGCCAGAAACCATCAATAGTTGTTTGAAGATTTGTGGCGACTGCGGCAAGGCGAAAAAACTACCTTTGTGGGTACGACTCGGCACCAAATAGTCACGCGCGCCCTCGGGAGTCGCGCGGGTGAGCATTGGTGTCTCCACATCGAGAAAGCCGCTCTCGTCCAGGTAGTAGCGCAGCTGGCGGGAAATTTCCGAGCGCAGGCGCAGGCGCTCGAGCATCTGTGGGCGACGCAGGTCTATGTAACGGTAGCGCAGCCGGTGCTCCTCGGCGACATCTTCATCATCAAGCTGGAACGGCGGGGTATCGGCGCGGTTGAGGATTTCAAGTTCGAGGCCGAGCAGTTCAACGCTGCCGGTGGGCAGGTCGGGATTCTCAGTCCCCTCGGGACGCTGGCGAATCCTGCCGCGGACCCGCAGCACGTACTCGTTGCGCACACGCTCGGCGGTGGCGAAAGTCTCGGGGGTGTCCGGATCAAACACCACCTGCAGGAGACCCTGGCGATCGCGCAGGTCGATGAAAATTACCCCACCGTGGTCACGGCGGCGATGGACCCAGCCGCAGACGGTCATCTCTTCGCCGATATGACCCGCATTGATGTCCCCGCAGTAGTGGCTGCGCATGGTCAGGCTCCTGAACCCGTTATCAAATAAAACCGGGCATGTTACGCACTCGGGGCAGGTTCCTGCAAGCTAGGCGTCCGTACCGGCGGCGGGATCGGGGGTTGGGCCGGCTGGCTGCGGCGCCTGCCAGGCCGGTACCACGGCACCCATGGACAGGAGCATCTTCAGGCCCTCGTCGACCGTCATCTCAAGCTCCACAATCTCGCCGCGCGGCACCATAAGAAAGAAGCCGGACGTCGGGTTGGGCGTGGTGGGTACGTAGACATTGATGACATCGGCGCCGGTGCGCACCTGCGCCTCGCCGAGGTCGGAGCCGGTCTGAAACGCGAGCGTCCAAAGCCCGCGGCGCGGATACTCGATCAACAGCACCTTGCGGAACGACTGCCCGCCGCTGCTGAACACGGTCTCGGCCAGCTGCTTGACGCTGGTATAAATCGACCGCACCAGCGGAATGCGGGCAACCACCGCCTCGCCGAGGGCTACGAGCTGGCGGCCCAAAAGGTTGGCGGCAACCACGCCCGTGAGAAATACCACCACCAGACTCAACACCAGGCCCAGACCCGGGACATGTACACCGAACAGGGCCTCGGGGCGGTACTGTGCAGGCAGCAGCAGCAGCGTCTGGTCCATGGTTTCGACCATCAGCTTGACTACCAGCAGGGTGACGCCCAGCGGCACCCAGACCAGCAGGCCGGCGATCAGGTATCTGCGCATGTTTTGGCTTCGCAGTGCGGGAAGAACGATGCTGTGAAAGGTAGGTGCATGCAGACGGCGGGGGATGTGCGGCTAGCTGCCCTTTGAGCCTGGTGCAGAACCGCCGCTCGGGGTCTTGCCGGCCGCCGCGTCGGCAGCGGCTTTCTTGCCGCCCTTGCCGTCCCCCGAGGCCTTATCCTGGCCGGCCACGTTCCTGCGATTGCTGGACTTGAAATCTGTTTCGTACCAGCCGCCACCCTTGAGCCGGAAACCCGCCGCCGAAACCAGTTTGACCAGCGTCGCCTTGTCGCAGGTGGGGCATTGAGTCAACGGCGCATCGCTTATCTTCTGCAATGCCTCCATCTCGTGGCCACAGGATTCACATCGATATTCATAGATAGGCATAGTCGTTTACCACTACCGCTTGTTGCACAGGACAACTGGTTCGGTGCAGCGCTCCCGGTCCGCCGCAGCGTAAGGCCGGGGATGGCCGGCGCGCTATTATAGCTTAATCGGCGCTGCGGGCTGGTGTCCGACTCCGCCCTGACCGGAATCGGGTGCGGCATTGCGGCGCCAGCGAGATTTCAGGTCAGCCCCCAGTCGCGGGGATTCTGGCCTTGCGCCTGCGATTCGCCACGACGGGCAGCTTCCAGCGCGCGCATCAACTGGCTGTGTTCACGCACGCCCTGGCCACTGTGCATGTAATGCTCCACCGCTTCGTACACCTTTTCCAGGTAACCCACCCGTTCGCTCAGACTCAGCAGCGACTTGGCCAAAAAATCCGGATCATCCTCCGCCGCGCGCATCGCCGCCGCGCGGGCCAGGGCATGTTCGAGTTCATCTGTGGTCGGTTTGCGCATGCTCTTCACCTGTGTTCACCGTCGACCCGGCAAGCATAAAGGAATTGCGCGGCCGGACACACATGTCACCCAGACCACGCTGCTTGGGCCGCAACGGCTGTGCGACAATGTCCACACGGGAATACTCATGCCGCCCGATTGACTCACGCCACTGCAGCAAAGACCTATCGCCACAACATGAAGCCAGGTTTCTCACCGCTGTACCTGCTGGTTCTCGCCATTGCCACGACGGTGCTCGTCGCGCTGGTTCAGCTTGGCGTCATTAACGTGGTGCTGGACAAGCTCGGCCTGTCCCCCAGCGGTGCACTGTTGCTGATGCTGGGTTTCCTCGGGGGCAGTCTCATCAACATACCGCTGTGGAACCTTGCGCCGTCGCTGGCAAACGCCCAGGACGGTGCATGGCGCGGGAGC
>CP070733.1:19870-23495 GCA_020347585.1 Pseudomonadota bacterium
ATTCGCAAGGAGAAACTGGCAAGCGCGCTGGACACTGTGAAGCGCGTTACGCGCGCACAGCTAAACGCGTTGGGCAACGCCCGAGCCAAGCCCGCCGCACGCAGCCACATCAGTGCGCGCGTACACGGCGACATTCAGCTGGTGAACGTGGATGCGATTCGCTACTTCCAGGCCGAACAAAAGTACATCACCGTGCGTCATGGCGAGGGCGAGGTGCTGATCGACGAATCGTTGCGCTCACTAGAGGGTGAGTTCGGGGAGCGTTTTCAGCGCGTGCACCGTAATGCGCTGGTGGCGCTCGCCTATCTCGAAAAGCTGGAAAAGGATGCCGATGGACATTGCTACGTTCGCATGCGCGGCATCGAGGATCGGTTGCAGGTAAGCCGCCGCCACCTATCGGCATTGCGCAAACGCATGCGCAGCGGAAACTAGTTGGCAGGTGTAGCCGCGCGCGCGCCGCGGTGCATCGCGAACTGGCGCAATCTGCCAAGGGCCGTGTCAATGGCGTCGTCGAGATCGCCGCCGTAGAAGTCCGGGGTGGAAATACCCACCAAGCGCGGGGCCAGCTCGCGGCCGCGGTGGTCCACCAGCACTACGGTCGGCATGACGAAGGCACGATAGCGCTGCGCGAATTCGTCCACATCGACCGCACGCCCGTCGAAATCGCGCACGTTGCCGTAGGTGTCGGTCTTGACCATGCGGATAATCACCTTGTCCTGGTAGTCACCACTGATCAGCATGGGTCGCAGGAAATCCTCCTCGACCAGGACGCAATAGGGACAGCCGTCCATGGAGAACATCATCAGGATCGGAAGATCACGCTCGCGGGCCGAATGCGCGTCGTGTTGCAGGTCGGTGGTCTGTGCCACGTGCACCCCAGCGCGATCCGCCACGCCCGTCCCGGGCACCTGCGGATCCGCCTGTGCCGCCACCCACGTCAGAGCCGAGACCAGACCAGCAACCAGATAGGACTTCAATAACACGCCGCTTGTCACCTCTTCGATCGCAAAAAATCTCGTATATCGTGTATATTATTGAGACAAAAGTCGAGTAATTCAGTCGGTTGGTTGGATAAATTTTACTTATACCGGTATTATCCGCGCGTCGCAACCAGTCCCTTCCCGCCAAACACCCACCCCAATGTCCGCCAACACCCTACGCATTGCGACCCGCAAGAGCATGCTGGCCCTTTGGCAGGCCGAATACGTCAGTGACCTGTTGCGCCAGGCCCACCCGGGGCTCGAAGTCGAGCTGCTCAAAATGACCACCAAAGGGGACAAGATCCTCGATACGCCACTGGCCAAGGTGGGCGGAAAGGGCCTGTTCGTCAAGGAGTTGGAGCAGGGTCTGCTGGACGGGTCCGCCGATATTGCGGTGCATTCCATGAAGGATGTGCCCGCTGAACTGCCTGACGGCCTGCACCTGCCCACAATGTGTCCACGCGAGGATCCGCGCGATGCGTTTGTCTCGGACCGCTTCGAGACCCTGGGCGCCCTGCCGCAAGGCGCCCGAGTAGGGACTTCGAGCCTGCGTCGCCAGTGCCAACTACGCGCCCGGCGCCCCGATCTCGATATCGTTGACCTACGCGGCAATGTGAATACGCGCCTGGCCAAGCTCGACGCAGGCGATTTTGACGCTATCCTGCTCGCCGCCGCCGGCCTCAAGCGCCTCGGGATGGGCGAGCGCATTACCGAGACCTTGGCGCCGGAAGTCAGCCTGCCCGCCGTGGGACAGGGTGCTGTGGGCATCGAATGCCGGTGCAACGATGAACGCACCA
This sequence comes from Pseudomonadota bacterium, assembly GCA_020347585.1. Lineage (GTDB taxonomy): Bacteria > Pseudomonadota > Gammaproteobacteria > CAMYNG01 > CAMYNG01. Next base: position 21,648 of record CP070733.1, read on the forward strand.
ACACCCTGCTGGCCACACTCAATGACCGAGTGACGCAGACCCGCGTCAGCGCCGAGCGCGCCATGAATCACCGCCTCGAGGGCGGCTGCCAGGTGCCCATCGCCGGCTACGCGGAACTGGAGCATGGGGTGCTCTTGCTGCGCGGCCTGGTTGGCAGCCCGGACGGCGCCGAGATGGTACGCGGTGACATTGCCGGTTCGCCGGAAGAGGCCGAACATCTTGGCGAGGTGCTGGCCGAGGATCTGCTCGCGCGCGGCGCCGGCCGGATCCTGGAGGCCGTATATGCCGGGGATTGAGCCGGACGGCTCGCCGCCGACGCTGCCGCTCGCCGGGCTGAACATCCTGGTCACCCGCCCGGCGCACCAGGCAGAACATCTGTGCCAGCTCATCGAGCAGGCCGGTGGCGGAGCGCTGCGGTTCCCGGTAATCGAGATCCTGCCGGCGCGCGACACCGCCCGGCTGGAGACACTGATAGACGCCCTCGACGGCTTCGAAATTGCGATCTTTATCAGCGCCAACGCAGTCGAGCACGGTCTGGCGCTGTTGAACGCGCGCCGCAAGCTGCCAGCCAGCCTCAGGCTCGCGGCCATCGGCAGGAGCACTGCCGCGGCGCTGCGCGACTCGCTCGACCGTGAGCCCGATATCTGCCCCGCCGAGCGTTTCGACAGCGAGGCGCTGTTGGCGCTGGATGAGATGCAAGAGGTGCGTGGCAAGCACATCGTAATCTTTCGTGGCGAGGGCGGGCGCGAGGTGCTGGCCGAGACTTTACGCGCGCGGGGCGCCACGGTTGAGTATGCTGATGTGTACCGGCGCGCATGTCCCACCGCCGATGCAGGCGTGTTGCAGGGCGAAGCAATCGACCTCATCACCATCACCAGCGGCGAGGGATTGTGCAACCTGCTGGATATGGCCGGTGCCACAGGCAGCGCCTGGCTGCGAGAACATCAGCTGGTCGTGCTCAACGCGCGGCTGGCGGGTATCGCGCACGAACTGGGCTTCGTGCACCCGGCGGTGGTGGCGGCCAAAGCGAGCGATGACGCGCTGGTTGCGGCCATGGTCAGCTGGCGCGCCGAACACTGAATCATTAACCCCGAGGGACCAAGTGTGAACGAGAACACCAAGGACACCAAGGGCGCTCCGGACGCGGCAGGGGACGCGGCCAAGGGCGCTGCGAAAGCCGGCCAGGAGGGCAAGCCCACGGCAAAACCGCCGGCCAAAGCGGTGAAAAAAGCCCAGCCCCCTGCTAGCGCGGACAAGGCGGCGCATCCAGGACGCACGGCGGGTGCGCTGATGGGACTGCTCGCAGTGCTGGCCCTGGCGGTGGGGCTCGGGGCGGCCGGCGGTGTCTGGTACGTTTGGACCACGCAGGACGCAGCCGTTGAGAAGGCACGCGCCGAGCGCAGTTCGCTCGATACCCGAATTGCGCAGGTAGCGCAGCTTGGGGAGGATATTCAGCGGCTTGGGACCGCGCAGACCAGTGCAGCGAGCGAGCGCGCCGCGCTGGCAGAAACGCAGGAGCATTTGCAAGGCGACCTCTCCGCACTGCTCGAGCGCAGCACGCACCTGCGCAATGACTGGCTGGTGGCCGAGGCCGAATATCTAATCAAGCTGGCCAATCATCGCCTGCTGCTCGACCGCGACGTGAAGACCGCACTCTCGGCGCTGGGCACCGCCGATGAACGCCTGCGCGAGGCCGGTGACCCGGCGCTCATACCGGCGCGGCGAGCGCTGGCCAGCGACATGGCCGCATTGCGCGCCGTCCCGAAACCGGATATCAGCGGCATTTCCCTGACCCTGGGCGCGCTCGGCGAATCCATCGACACGTTGCCGCTCAGCACCCCCGACCCG
>CP070733.1:23595-27066 GCA_020347585.1 Pseudomonadota bacterium
CGTTCTACGGCATGTCGACCTTCGAGGGGCCGATGATGGCCATCAAGACGGTCAATGCCCTGTCGCACTATACCGACTGGACCATCGGCCACGTGCACTCGGGCGCGCTCGGCTGGGTGGGTCTGGTGTCTATTGGCGCCATGTACTTTCTGATCCCCCGACTGTTTGGCCGCGAACAGATGTACAGCGTCAAGCTGATCGAGGTGCACTTCTGGACCGCCACCATCGGCATCGTGCTGTATATCACCTCCATGTGGATCGCCGGGGTCATGCAGGGACTTATGTGGCGCGCTGTCAACGAAGACGGCACCCTGACCTACAGTTTCGTCGAGAGCCTCAAAGCGATGTACCCGTACTACACGGTGCGTCTGTTGGGCGGCCTGCTGTATCTGGTGGGCATGGTCGTGATGGCCTGGAACGTGTGGAAAACCCTGGCCGGCGCCAGGCCCGCCACGGCCACCATCCCCCAGACGACATAGCGGTTGAAGGAGTCACGCACGATGTCACATGAACCCATTGAAAAGAACGTCGGCCTGCTGATCGTGTTCGTAATCGTCGTTATTAGCTTTGGCGGCCTGGTGGAAATCGTCCCGCTGTTCTTTCTCAAGGACACCACCGAGCCGGTGGCCGGGCTTAAACCCTACAACGCGCTGCAGCTCGAGGGCCGCGATATCTACATACGCGAAGGCTGTTATGTGTGCCACTCGCAAATGATCCGGCCGTTTCGCGCCGAGACCGAGCGCTACGGCCATTACTCGGTGGCAGGCGAGTTCGTCTATGACCATCCCTTCCAGTGGGGCTCCAAGCGCACCGGCCCCGACCTGGCACGCGTGGGCGGGCGCTACAGTGACGAGTGGCACCGCGTCCACCTGCTCAACCCGCGCGACGTGGTGCCCGAGTCCAACATGCCGGGGTTCCCGTGGCTGGCGGACAACTCCATCGACGCTAGCAAGACCCCCGACAAGCTGGCAGCCATGCGCACTCTCGGCGTCCCGTACACCGATAATGACATCGCTGCGGCCGGCAAGGCGGTAGAAGGCAAGACGGAAATGGACGCCATGATCGCCTACCTGCAGGTGCTCGGCACCGCCATCCCGGTCAAGAGGTGATCCCATGGATATCAACGACATTCGCGCCTGGTACACCGTGATCATGTTTGCCGTGTTTGCCGGGATCGTGTGGTGGGCCTGGAGCGGCAAGCAAAAGCGCCGCTTCCACGAGGCGGCCCGGTTGCCGTTCAATGAGCCCGAGCACCCGCGCAGCGACGACGCGCCGCGAGCTACGCAGGAGGCAAGCCATGAGTAGTTTCTGGACCTGGTACATCGGCATCATCACGGTCGGCAACATTCTCGCCTGCTACTGGCTCATCCTGTGGACCGGTAAGCCGCGCCCTGACGAGGCGGCGCAGGGCGATGTCACGGGCCACACCTGGGACGAAGACCTGCAGGAATACAATAATCCTCTGCCGCGCTGGTGGCTGTGGATGTTCTACATCACCATCGTGTTTGGGCTGGGCTACCTGGTGCTCTACCCAGGACTGGGCGGCGTGGCCGGGCAGTTGGGCTGGACCCAGGCAAGCCAGTACGATGAGGAGATGGCTGCTGCCGATCAGCGCTACGGGCCGATTTTCGCGGCATGGGCGGCGAAAGAGATCCCGACCCTGGCCCGGGACGCCGATGCCATGCAAGCCGGTCAGCGGCTGTTTCTGAACTACTGCGCTACCTGTCATGGCTCCGACGCCGGCGGCTCGCGTGGCTTTCCTAACCTGACCGACAGCGCCTGGCTTTACGGCGGCTCACCGGAGGCCATCAAGACCTCCATTCTCGATGGGCGCGCGGGCATCATGCCGCCCATGGGCCCCGCGCTCGGTGAACAGGGGGTTGCCGAGGTGACAGCCTATGTGCTGACGCTCAACGGCCGCGAGGCCGATGCCGGGCTGGCAGCCTCGGGCAAGGCCCGCTTCGAGAGCATGTGCGCCGCCTGTCACATGCAGAACGGCAGCGGCAACCCGATGCTGGGCGCCCCCAACCTGACCGACGATATCTGGCTGTACGGTGGCTCGCCGGGCGTCATCAAGCACACGATTTCCCAGGGGCGCAACGGCCGGATGCCCGCCCATGGCGACTTCCTTGGCCAGGACAAGGTGCACCTGTTGGCGGCCTACGTCTACAGCTTGGGACAATCACCGGCCGGCTCCTGAACACCTGGCACCAGCGCCCTGAACAGCACACCCTGCGCGCCGCGAGCGGCGGCGCGCGGCGTGGCCGACCCTAAACAGCCGCAAGCCGCGATGAACAATTCCGTCCCCAGGCCGCCCACAACGCCCGACGCCGACGGCTTATCCGAAGAACTCTACGCCAAGCACCAGAAGATCTATCCGCGGCAGGTACACGGTCTGTTTCGCAACTTGCGCGTGAGCGGTGTGCTAACCCTGCTGGGCTTGTACTACATCGTTCCCTGGTTGCGCTGGGACAATCGCCAGGCGGTCCTGCTGGACCTGCCGGCCCGCCAGTTCCACATCTTCGGCATTACGTTCTGGCCACAGGACTTTATCTATTTCGCGCTGCTGCTGATCATCGCTGCTATCGCCCTGTTCTTCTTCACCACGCTGGCGGGGCGGCTGTGGTGCGGCTATGCCTGCCCACAGACCGTGTGGACCGAGATCTTTCAGTGGATGGAACGCTGGGTGGAGGGTGACCGCCCCAAACAGATGAAGCGTGACCGCGCGCCATGGACGCCGAAAAAAGTCTATATCAAGGGCGCCAAGCACGCACTGTGGCTAGCGTTCTCCGCCTGGACCGGCTACACCTTCGTCGGCTACTTCACGCCGATTCTGGAGTTGGGCACCAAGATCGGTTCGCTGAGCACCGGGCCGTGGGAAACATTCTGGGTACTGTTTTACGGCGCCGCCACCTATCTCAACGCCGGCTGGATGCGCGAGCAGGTGTGTATCTACATGTGCCCCTACGCGCGCTTCCAGGGCGCCATGTTCGACCCTGACACCCTGGTGATTTCCTACGATCCAGCACGGGGCGAGCCGCGCGGTGCGCGCCGCCGCACCGAGGACCACAAGGCGAGAGGGCTGGGTGACTGCATCGACTGCACCCTTTGCGTTCAGGTTTGCCCCACCGGCATCGATATCCGCGAGGGGCTGCAGTACCAGTGCATCGGCTGCGCCGCCTGTGTTGACGTATGCGACGATGTTATGGACCGCATGGGCTATCCGCGCGGACTGGTGCGCTACACCACCGAAAACGCCATGGAAGGGAGGACCACCCGTGTCCTGCGCCCGCGGGTGTTGATATACACGGTACTGTTGGCAGTGATCGTCGGGGCCTGGGGCTACGGCCTGGCAACACGCGTGCCGCTGGGACTGGACATCATTCGCGATCGCAACGTGCTGTTTCGCGAGACGCGCGAAGGGTATATCGAGAACGTCTACACCCTGAAGGTCGTTAACATGGACGTCAG
>CP070733.1:27166-30574 GCA_020347585.1 Pseudomonadota bacterium
GCCATCATGCATGGTCTTGATGCCTCATTTGTTGCGTTTCAAGTGGCGCCCCATCCCCGGTCAGCGGGCCGCGGGCAAAGATTAATTAAGTATATCATTACATGCCAATGTGGCGATATATCTGCCGGGCCCGTCGTTAGGGAAAGGGTGCAATCGCGGCAGTGGAAAACCAAATGCAACAGGGAAAACTTAGTTCGTGCGCCGCCGCGTGTCCAGACAGCTACCCGTTGCCTGCCCTGCCTCGCGCGAGGGGCTGTGCATGGCCCTCGATCCACGTCTCGGCCTCCTTCAGAATATCGGCGGCCTCGCGCCCGGTGGATTCGATGGGTGAGCCAATCACGACCTGTATCGTGCCCGGGCGCTTCAGAAACTGGCGACGCGGCCAGAACAACCCCGAATTATGGGCCACGGGCACCACGGGATAACCGCTCGCGGCCGCCAGTACGGCGCCGCCGAGCTTGTATCGACCCTGCTGGCCCGCCGGGATGCGCGTGCCCTCCGGAAAGACGATAACCCAAAGCCCGTCCCTGAGTCGGGCGGTGCCCTGGTCGACGACCTGCTCCACTGCCTTGCGTCCGGCGCCGCGATTGATGGATATCGGTTTGAGCAGCGCCAGGCCCCAGCCGAAGAAGGGCACGCGCAACAATTCGCGTTTGAGGACATAGACCTGCGGAGGGAACAGCACCTGCAGGGCCAAGGTCTCCCATGTCGACTGATGCTTGCTCAGCACGATAGCTGGGCCGCCGGGAATATTCTCCGCGCCCTGTACCTGGTAGTGGATACCGCACAGCACTCGCAACGCCCAGAGATTAAATCGGGCGTAGGTGCGGGACAGCGAGTACCGTGTGTGGAACGGCAGCAGCGCAAACACCACTATCATCATCGACGCCAGCACGGTCGAGGCGATCATGCCGATGCTGAACAACAGCGAGCCAAGAAACTGCACGCCCTAGTCACTCCCAGTGCCAAGCAGGTGATTCACATACGCGGCCAGACTATCGTACACCGGAATGCCCTCAAGGCCGGTGCACTTCGTCAGGGTGAGCATACCCTTGCCGGTTCTGACCAGCACCGCCCGGGCGCCAACTGTCTGCGCTGCTTGCAGGTCGCGCAGTGAGTCACCGATCACCACAGTGTCGTGCAGATCCACTTCGTACGCCCGGCCGATCTCGTGCAACAGACCCGGATTGGGCTTGCGGCAATTGCAGCCATCATTTGGCCCGTGTGGGCAGAAAAAGATCTCGTCGACTTTGCCGCCCACCTCGGACAACAGGCGGTTGAGCTTGGCGTGGATCGCATCAAGTGTTGTCTTGGTAAACAGGCCGCGCGCAATCCCCGATTGGTTGCTTGCCACCACAACCCGGTATCCCGCAGCGTTGAGGCGAGCGATTGCCTCTAGGCTGCCCGGAATCGGAATAAACTCCGCAGGCGACTTGATGTAGTCGTCCGAGTCCTCGTTGATGACGCCGTCGCGATCGAGAATGATCAGTTTCATTTCTGATTTGGGCTCATTGAACCAAAGAGGGAAAAAAGGACCCAGGCAAGAAATCCATAGAACTAAAATGAGGGTATTGGAAGCAATGCCATGTGCATGTGGCGATTTGCTTCACCGGCGGAAGAGGCTTGCGTGTGGTAATCGGCAGGACTACCGCGCGTAGCATTAGTACACAGGTCGCAAGAGATCTCGCGGCAACAAACGTTCACTGTGTGTCCTCTGTGGTTACTCCGAACTACTCGCGAAATTCCGACACCCGTATGCGCCCATCAATCATCTTCGACTTGCGTTTCATCAGCGCATCCATCTTATTCCAAAACGCCTCGCGCAGGTCAAAGTCCGCGGCGATGGCCGTACCCATTAACAAGATCATCAGGTCCGCACACTCTTCGGCGAGCAGTTCTGTGGGCTTGCCCTTGGAAACGCAGGCCGAGATTTCACCAAGCTCTTCGGACATCAGGGCGACGCGATAGACCAGTTCCTCGCCGCCGGTGTTCTTGAAATCGTGCTTGACGTGAAACGCCTGTACCGCGGCAAGCATTTGCGCATAGGAGTCGGTATTCATGTGCGGTTACCCGTTGTTGGCGTTGAAAATGCGCAAGGCGTGAACTCAACTTTGCAGCTTGGATACGTCTGCGACCCTCAAGAACAGCTTGTGCAGTTGGCCGAGCATTGCCACGCGGTTGTTGCGCAGCGCCTGATCCTCATCCATGACCAGCACATGATCGAAGAACGCGTCCACCGGTTCGCGCAGCCCCGCCAGTCCCTTGAGGGCATCGTCGAACTTGCCGCTGGCCAGCAGCGGGTTGACCTTGTTCGACAGTTGCGTGAGGGTGTCGTACAGCGCGGATTCCTGCGGCGCTTTAAGCAATGCGGAATCGACGCTGTCGGCTTGCGGCGCTTCAGCCTGTTTGAGAATGTTGCCGATGCGCTTGTTGGCGGCGGCCAGGCTCTGAGCTTCGGGCAGGCGGCGAAAGGCGTCCACGGCACGAATGCGCCGGTCGATATCCAGCGGTCGGGTGGGCTTGCGGCTGATCACGGCCTCCAGAACGTCGACGCCGATGTCGCGTTCCTGGTAGTAGGCGCGTAAGCGCTCCATCATGTAATCGAACACCGCGGGCACCGCAGCACTCGCCTTGATCTTCGGGTCGAACTGCGCCGCGGCGTGCGTGAGCAGCGCGTGCAGGTCGAGGTCGAGCGATTTTTCAATCAAGGTGCGCAGTACGCCCAGCGCCGCGCGGCGCAGCGCAAACGGATCCCGATCGCCGCTGGGTATCTTGCCAATGGCAAAGATCCCCACCAGCGTGTCGAGTTTGTCGGCCACCGCGAGTGTCTGCCCGGTGACGCTGTCGGGCAGGCGGTCACCGGCGAAGCGCGGTAGGTAGTGCTCCTCGATGGCCTGTGCCACTTCGGCCGGTTCGCCGTCGTGCTGCGCATAGTAGCGTCCCATTGTGCCTTGCAGCTCCGGAAACTCGCCCACCATCTCGCTCATCAGGTCGCATTTGCAGAGGTCCGCAGCGCGTGCCGCAAGCTGCTTGTCGCCCATGAGCTGCTCTGCAATGTGGGTTGCGATCGCTGCTACGCGGCGCGACTTGTGGTGCAGGGTGCCGAGCTGTTTCTGAAACACCACGCCATCCAGCGCGGGCACGCGTGCCGCCAGCGCCATCTTGCGGTCCTGGTTCCAGAAGAACTCCGCGTCCGCGAGGCGCGGGCGCACCACGCGCTCGTTGCCGGCGCGCACCTTGACCGGCTCCTTGCTCTCGACGTTGGCGATGGTAATGAAGTTGGGCAGCAGGTGACCTTCGGTGTCGACCAGGTGAAAGTATTTCTGGTTGGCCTTCATGGTGGAAATCAGCGCTTCGGCGGGCACCGCGAGGAACCGTTCCTCGAAGCTTCCCAACACCGCTACCGGC
>CP070733.1:30674-34324 GCA_020347585.1 Pseudomonadota bacterium
AATGATGTGCAAATACCGGGTGATACGGGAACACGTTTCTCGTTGACCGATCTCGCCGGCGAAGGCCCGTTCCCCTTCTTTCGTTTCGAGCTGTCTTACGACGTTGCACCACGACACCAGTTGCGCTTCTTGATTGCGCCATAGGAGTACACAGAGACGGGTGTGCTCACGGACGATGTGTTCTTCGTCGATAAAACGTTCACGGGTGGCCAGTCCACCACCGCGACCTATCGATTCAATTCCTACCGAGCCACCTATCGCTATTTGTTTTACGACGGCCCGCAGTGGCGTTGGTGGGTGGGTGGAACGGCTAAAATACGCGACGCCGAGATCGCCTTGGAGCAGGATGGGGTGTCCGCAAGCGACTCCAACGTGGGCTTTGTGCCGCTGGTGAATCTCTACGGCGATTTTCGATTCGCCGGAAAATGGCGCTTCATTGTCGACTTTGACGGGCTAGTCGGCCCACAAGGGCGGGCAGTCGACTTGGGTTTGAAGGTTCATTACGACGTCAATCGGCATTGGTATGTCGGGGGTGGCTACCGCACCCTGGAGGGCGGTGCCGACAACGACGCGGTCTACAATTTCGCCTGGTTCAACTACGCTGCAGTATCTGCCGGTTACCGGTTCTAGAGTCGCAGGTGCGCTTGGTGGGAACAGGCGCCAACTCGCGCTCCGTGCTATCTTTAATCATAGTAACAACGCGCGGAGCATACCTTGTCATGCGTATTCCTCGTCTTGAAGCCGTTTGCCTCGTCATCGTCAGTGCTCTACTGATCTCCGCTGCCCCATGGAGCGTATTGCTCGCCGCGGGTAACGCGCCCACGAAGGTTGTGCTTGGTACGGCCACCAAGGGTGGCGGGTTTCAACTGTTTGGCCAGAACCTTGCCGAGGTTATCAGCGCCACCGATGCCAGCTTGCAGGTCGAGGCCATTGCCACGCGGGGTAGCAAGCAGAACCTGCCGTTTCTCGAAGAGGGTAAGATCGACATCGGGCTGGTGGAAGGCAATGCCGCGCGCCAGGCGCTCGAAGGGGTCGGGCGCCCGCCCGCCAAGCTTAAGGTATTGTCGGTCATGTATCCCAACCCCGGCATGTTCGTGGTGCGTGCCGAATCGCCGTGGAAGCGTATCGAAGATCTCAAGGGCAAGCCGATTGCCTTTGGCACGCGTGCCTCGGGTCTGCGTATCCTCGCGGGTGATGTGCTTGACGGCATCGGCTTAAAGGCGGACCGCGACTTTGAGCAAGTGATTCTCGAGAAGGCCGCCGACGGGCCGCGCCTGGTGTTGGAAAAGAAGGTTGAGGCGCTGTGGGGCGCGGGGATAGGCTGGCCGGGTTTCGTGAAAGTGGCCAACAGTCCGGCGGGTGCGCATTTCATTGCCCCGTCTGCAGCACAGGTGAAACAGATCCTGGCGAAGCACCCGCACCTCAAAAGAATGTCGGTGCCGGCCGGCATCTACAAGGGGCAGGATGCGCAGATCGATTCGGTGGGGCTGTGGTCGTTGATACTGGTTAGGCCGGGGTTGCCGGACGAGGTGGTCTACCGTCTAGCGCGTGCAATCCACCGCGGTGGGGGAGCGCTGGAAGAGCGGCTCAAACAGGGGCGTTACACCAAGGCTCAAAACACCGTCGCCCAGGTTCCGGCTGCGCGTTTGCATCCCGGGGCGGCGCGTTATTTTACCGAGGCTGGTCTCGCTCGTTGATTTCGTAAAAGGGGGACTGTCGTGAGTCCCGAAGCCGAAGAAAAATCGCTGCTTGATGCGCTGCGCGGGCTCTATTCGAAGATGGCCATGCTCGTGTTGCACAAACGCATGGGCTCATACCGACCCTATGGTGGCGTCGACGTCGGCGGGGACATTGCATCGACCCTCTCCGCTCACATTAGAAAAGTGGCCGAGGCCCACCAGGGGGGTGCACAGGCGGAAAGCCCTCCAACATTTAGCCGCACCGTGCACCCGAGACGCCATCACGCCGAAACGATTGCGCGCGAGCCGCAGACGACGGAGGCGCAGCGACCGTTTACGCCGGGGGAACTCACTAAACATTTTGAGGCCAGTCGCGCCGGTGCGGTGTTTGATCCCCACTTGGGCACGGATTTGAAAAGGCGCACCTGGGAACACATCCACGCCGCGCTGCGCTATGCGGCGCAGGGTCAGGCCAGAACAGCCAAATTGCATGCCGACCTGGCAACCAGCGCCTTCAAAGAGGCTGCCCACTATCTATCGGATGAAGAAATCACCGAGTTTGCTGCGGCAGTGGAAAACAAGCTAAAGGATATTTCAGTACCACCTGGTAAGACTTCCGACAGTTGACTGTGTCTTGGCGAGGCCAAGTAGCACTGGTAGTTACGCAAAGTTTGAGTCGCGGGGGCGGTAAAATGAAGACAGGAATGTTTTGGCGTCGTCGTGGCGGCGCATGTTTTTTGGTGTTGGTTCTCGTGCTGGCGGCGGGGGGTGGAGCTAGCGCCGCCAGGGATAACGACGGCTATCTTTTTCACGATGCACACTTCCACCTCACCAACTATATCCAGCAAGGCACGGACATTCAAGAATTTGTCGAAATGATGGGCAAGAAGATCGGCCGCTCGACGGTATTCGGTATTCCACTGCAGCAGCAATGGTCGTATGCGAATACGGGTGACTTTGCGCCAACTTACTATCTGCATACCGACGCGCCGCTTTACTACTACTCGTTCACGGATGCCCACATCGCTATGGCGTACAAGTCATTGCCGCGCAGGGCACGCAATCGCCTTGATCCGATGATTACTGGGTTCAACCCTGCTGATATGTACGCGGTGGACCACATCCGACGCGTGCTGACGACGTTCCCGGGCGTCTTCTCGGGCATAGGCGAGTTCACCATTCATAAGGAGTTCGTTTCGGCCAAGGTGGCCGGCGAGAAGGCCAGCCTGACCAATCCCGCGCTGGATCGCATTCTTGCGTTTGCGGGTGAGGTGGGCCTCGTTGTGATTCTGCATAATGATGTCGATATGCCGTTTCCGAAGAAGGGGCAGGAGCCGTACATGGTTCCCAAACTCAGGGCGCTATTTAAGAGGCACCCGAATACGTCGATCATCTGGGCTCATGCCGGCCTCGGGCGCGTGGTGCGCCCTATTGATGACCAGATCGCGCTGCTCGAGCGTGGTCTCGCTGACCCTGAATTTGCACACGTGAACATCGATATCTCATGGGACGAAACCGCGAAATATTTCGTCGAGTCACCCGAGACCGTGCAGAAATCAGCGGCGCTGATCAATCGGTACCCAGACAGGTTCCTTTTTGGGTCAGACGTTGTTGCCCCTAGCGATGTGGAAGCAATGATCGAGGTCTATGATATGTACGCGCCGTTGTGGCAGGCGCTGACTCCGGAAGCGAGCTACAAAGTGCGTAAGGGCAATTACGAGCGCATCTTCGATGCAGCGCGCAAGCGGGTGCGGGCGTGGGAAAAAGCGAACGTCAAATAATGCGCCCGTCTCGACATTTCTGCTCGCCTAAGCACAGCCCGCTAGCCGATGGGCACGAGCACCCTGCGGGTATTCTCCCTGATCGTTAGGTAGTACTAGTTGGCGGCTGGGACAGGGGTGGCGAAGAAAAAATTCCACGTACTCTACGCTTACCCCTTCCCAGCTATTTCAGCATTGATCACATTGCCAC
>CP070733.1:34424-39065 GCA_020347585.1 Pseudomonadota bacterium
CTCGATCGTTTCTTCCATTCCGTAGAACTCACGAAAGGCGGGGTAGATCTTGATGACCTTGTTGGAGAACAGGCGGCTGAGTCGGGGATCCTGGCGGGTGTCCACCAGTTCCGGCTCGCCGATCGCCATCAGCATGCGTTCCGCCGCCGTGGCGTATGCAGCCGGATCGCTCTTGCAGATCTCCAGGTATTCCTGGAGCGATAGTTCTTCTTCCCTGGACTCGATGTAGCGGTGCAGGTACTGGTTGAATATGGTCATGGCGCGCCCTCGTATGCAGCATTCCGACTCGAAAACCACGGGCCGTCCACGACGTTCTGTCCTGCGCCCCCCCTGTTGTTGTTCTTGCTGCGCAAGACATACATCTGGACGCCTGTTTTCGTTATTTTTTGCAATCGTTATGCCAACTTGCGTGCCAAACCTGAAACGCATTGTTAACAAAGCAAAAAAACCGGTCAATGCGGTTTTTGCGTCGGCACGCATGCACCAGGGCGCGCCAAATTTGTGGCAATACTGAGCAAAACATTGACACTTTCAGTTTCCTGGGCAGTGCAAATGGCGTATACGGCCAAGCATCACGCGGTGAATTGTTCACAGTTCCAGCGTGAGTTGCTGCATCGCGAAAAACCACTACATTAGATCAGTATAGGTGTCAGCCGATGTCATCCCGTCTAGCACAGTGAAGTATCCGGCGGGAGGCGCTAACGACCTGCTGCGGCGGGTTAGAGGGCCGGTCCGGTGCAAGCAACGACGGTGACTGCTTTTGGTGGTCCGTCGACATGCAGCACACCGTGATGTGTTCCGACCTCAATTTGGCACACGTTGTGCTTGGGAGTATGCAACAACAAGCACACGAACAGGGAGGCAGGAAGTCATGGCACACGGCAGACTGCACCATTTCCACATCGCGCGGGCGACCATCCTCATTTGCGCAGTTCTTTGCTCAATGACAACGGTGGCAGGACCGCAAATTGAGCGCGACCACCAGGCGGTCGAGGCGCGTCTCGATGTGCTTGCGGGCGCATTCCCCGAAGTCGCGTTTATGACTATTGGCGGTGCGAGCCGTGCGGACTATGTCGCCTATCTTCCCGCGCTGCTCGGAGATACGGCGCGCAATCTTGATTATGAGCATCCCGACGATGTTCGTCAGTTGCTGGTCGACGCGCAACTCAACAGGATCCACATGATGCTGGAAAATGATGAGCCCTCGGCGACCCTGTTTCAGGTAGGCGAGGACAGCCAAGTAGGCCGGCCCTACCTGTGTGTGATCACGCTGGATCCCGACCGTTTCCTCGGCGACAATCTTGCGGCAACCGCCTTCATGAGCGGTGCGGAAACGCATGAGCTGAGCGCCTGGCCTGATGAGCGGGTGTTGGACAATGAGGCGTTCATCCGCTACACGCTGGATCATGAAGCATTTCACTGTCTGGCGGTCTATTTGCGCGGCCCGTACTATCTGATGGGTAGCGACGACGTGACTGCCGAATATCAGCGCTTTCGCGCCGAGTTCGACGCAGATCTGTTTGCGGCCCTCGCGTTCCGGGATGCGCAGAACGATGCGCGAGGCTTTATGGAGAACATGCTCAGGATGCGCCAGTTGTCCCTCTTCAACGACGATCCCGTGCACTATACGGGGCGAGCGCTGCGTACCGCCATGCGTACCGAGTTACCGGTGCGCGCGCGAGATAATCTCGTGGAATTTGCGGCTTTCGTTATCGATCTGGCGGACGGCGTAGCGGCCAACCGTGCCGGCTTCAAGCGGCATGCAGCCTCGGCACAGGTCGTAACTCTGCCGTGACAGTGTGCCGTCGTCAGCGGTTTGCGGGTGAAACACGTAACTGATTCTCATTTCCATCCCCCATGGTCACGATATGGCGCGCAGCGCCACGGCTGTTCCAGCGCCGATCTGTTAGAATTCGCCTCATGCAATTGCAGTTTCTGATACCAGTTACACCGATTCCAGGTTTTAGCGATCCCTTCAGTTCGATGACTCACCTGCTTGGTGCGGGGGTGTTCTTCGTGCTCGGGATCACCTCACTCTACCGCTATCGCGGTGCGGCATCGCGCACGGTCGCGCTGTCCGTTTTTGTCACCGGTGTGACCTTCGCGCTGGCGATGAGCGGCGTGTTTCACCTGCTGTCGCACGGCACCACCGGGCGCGAGGTACTGCAGCGCCTTGATCACGCGGCGATTTTCTTTCTCATCGCGGCGACCTTCACGCCGGTGCATGTAATGGACTTCAGAGGCGTGTCGCGCTGGGGCATTTTGCTGGCGATCTGGGCGGCGGCGATCGCAGGTATCGTTCTCAAGTCGATCTTCTTTAACGACATCCCCGAGTGGCTGAGTGTGACGTTGTACCTGGGGCTGGGTTGGGCGGGCGCGCTCTCGGCCTGGCTGTTGTTTCGGCGCTTCGGTATCGAGTACATAAAGCCGCTGATCTACGGTGCACTGGCATATACCGTGGGTGCGACCATGGAATTTGCGCGATTTCCAGTGCTAGTGCCGCAGGTGATAGGTCCCCACGAACTGTTCCATATCATGGTGTTGGTGGGGGTGGCGATGCACTGGTGGTTCGTGCATCGCGTTGCCCGCAAAGCCATGGCGTGAGTCCCGCCACCCGTCAGGCGACGGGGTCGAATCACCGCATGCCTGCCTGGCATTTGCGGCGGTCCGGCCCCGCGGGTATGACGCATGGACCGCCTTACGTTACCGGCGATATTTTGTAGCTGCCATCTTTCTGAAACGCGACTTCGGCCTCGAGGAAGTAAACCTTGAGGTCGCTGGCGAGCATTTTCGCCATATCGTAGGCTTCACCAGCCATTCCGCCGCTGTTGCAGAAGAAAACGATCGGCTTGTCTTTGGGCAAGCTATCAATCTTCTTTTCGAGCGCATCAATGGGGATGTTGACCGCGGTCTTGAATGAGCCCTGCTTGTAAACGGCCGGATCGCGTACGTCCACTAGCATGATGCTCTGCGGATTTTCCTCAACGATTTTCTGGAATGAGTCGATGCTGATGGTGCCTTCGTCCGTGCCGGCCTTTATCGCCAGAGCGGCCGACGCGGCGCCAGTGGCTACGGCATCGGGACCATAGGCGCTCTTCCAGGCAGGGAAGCCGGCGGTGTAGGTCTTTACATTAGTGTAGCCAAGGGCCGCGGCCTTTTGCGCGGACTTGCCGCTCAAGGTGCACTTGTAGCCGCCACAGTAGAAAATCAGCGGTGTGGTCTTGTCAGCTGGGAGCTGGGCAACATGCTGGTCGAATTCCCGGTCGGGGATGCTGACGGCACCCGGAATATGGCCCTTGTCATATTTGCGGGCCTTGGGCCGCGCGTCCACGATCAGCGCCTTCGCGCCAGTGTCGACGAGTTTCTTAACGTACTCGGTGCTGACCGCACCGACGTTGCCACCCTTTATCCAGGCGGGATAGCCCGCTGCGAATACCTTGACGTTGGTGTAGCCGAGCTTCTCCGCCTTGAATGCTGACTTGTGACTCAGCGAACACTTTTCACCGCCGCAGTAGTAGATCATCAAGGTTTTCTTGTCCACGGGAAGCGCTTTGACGTGCTGGTCGAATTCCCTGTCGGGGATGCTGAGGGCACCCGGAATATGGCCTTTGTCGTACTTGCGGGCCTTGGGGCGGGCATCGATGATTGCTACGTCCTCGCGCTTGGGGATTACCGCATATTCCTTTACGAACGCGAGATCCACAATGGAGTGGAACTTGACTATCTCCTCGGCACCGGCCATTGCGGGCGCCGTGTTCAGCGACAGCAGCGATATGCTGATCATGGCTGCGAACAGCACGGATGAAGTGAAGTAGATTGCACGTTTCATGGTTGTAGTCCTCACTTTCGTTTGAACCAGTAATCCGGGCACTTGTGTGCAACGCGTGCCTCAGAGCACCGTTAATTTCTCGGTCGATTCGTTGTACCGTACCAGCAAGTACCACAGTGCCAGCACGCCAAAGCTGATTGCGAATACGCCACCCCACCCCTGCAGCAGGTCAGGCAGCCAGGCCTGGTATCCCAGTGCCGTGACTTCGGGGATGCCATCCAGAAAATCGATGTCGAACTCTGCGCTGAGCAGGTTCCAACGCTTGAGTATTCCGCTGAATACGGATCCGATCCAGCCGAACGACAAGGCGGCGACCACCAGTTTGAGATGTCCTTCGCCGATGCGCCACAGCGATCCCGATGCGCAGCCGCCCGCGAAGATCATGCCGATACCGAATACCAGGCCACCCGTCATCGAGCCGAGCCAGAACCTGGCAGGGATGGCGAGATAGGGGTCAACGGTCTGCTTATGAAGCAACAGTGAACCCAGCGGAATTCCCAACGCCAGCGCCAGGATCATCGCCTTGGTCATAGCGCCTTCGCCGGTCATGAACGGTTCACGGAACACCCGCGACAGGCAGAAGCGTGAGCGATGCAATACGAATCCGATGGCAAAACCTGCCACGATGATGACGGCGCGCGAGGCGAGTTTGCTGTCCGTGTCCGCGTACCATGTGACTGCCCAGTACAACACCAGCGCGACAACCGCGAGGCCGATGGTAGGGTAGTACCGTCGCAGTGCGGATTCGCCGCCGGAGCGGGGAGGGGCTGTACCCCAGGTGACGTGCTCCATGGTCCACAGCAGCAGCTTGA
>CP070733.1:39165-42717 GCA_020347585.1 Pseudomonadota bacterium
ACACCGCGGCACAAAGCAACACCGTCACAATGTTGCACGTACGTCTCGCCGCATGTCTACGGTATCCTTTGGATGTCATCGTGTGCATCATCCGGCCCCACCTGCCCCGTCCATCGTCGCTCATGTGCGCCTAACGCACACGGCGCAGCGCCACCTTCTCGAAGTCCTTTCGATTGAGACCTTCGCCAAACGTATAGTCGGAATAAACCAACTCGGTTTGCTTTCGGGTCTGCACGTTTTCCATCGACAGCCGGTGGGCGCGCCAGTACTTGTCTTCGTACTGACGGTAGTCATCAAGAGTGAGCACTTTTAAGAGGTCGCCGCGGCGATCATGGAACTCGACGCGCCGTACCTGATGGATATCCTGGTCCACCCATGAAACCTGCCGCGTGTAGCCGGAGTGCGCGTAGCGCGGGGTGCGCTCCACCACGTCGCAGGTGAGTTCGCCACAGGCCTCGCTGCGCAGGTACTTGTACTCGTACTTGTTGAGCTCTAGCGCGGTGAAGTCTTCGAAGGCAAACTCGCTGCCCACGAATGGACCAGATTTATTCACCGAGGAAATGCGCTTAATGCGCTTGAGCGCCGGCAGGTATAGCCACTGGTCGTCCGGGTCGAGGATGCGCGCGTGCGAGAGCAGGGCGGTGCCGTCGATGTCGGCCGGGCTGTCAAACACGATCACGCTCTTGTCGCCCACCTCCTCGCTGGTTTTCTCCAGTGTCTTGATTAACAGCGTGCGGGTGCTTTCCCGGCCGGCGGCGTTGCGCAGCACCATCGTCAACCGGACGTTGCTGTCACCAAAGCCCAAGTCGCTGCGGTCGCTGCGTGCAGCGATGGCGTAGCCGCGCTGTTCGGCTGTCTCAGTTGCGGCGCGGGTGGCGGAAACCACAGCTAGCCCTACAGCCACGAGTGCCAGCAGGCTGAGCAGCGTGTTATGCCGGTTGTCCAATTTGTTCGAGTTCATGATGCGTCTCCTTTTCGGTTTGGTATCCAACGAGTAACAATGCGGGCAGCAGCAGAAAATCGACCACCATTGCCAGTACCACGGCTAGGGCGGTAAGCAAGCCCAGCTGTGAGTTAATAAGGAAGGTGGAACCGGCCAGCACACCGAAGCCGACAGTCAGCACCACGGTCGTCACCACGATTGCGGTGCCGACGGTGCGAAATGCGTAGCGAATCGCATCGGCACGGTCCAGTCCTCTCTCGCGGCGCGCCCGCAGGTATTTGCTGAGAAAGTGCACGGTGTCATCCACCACGATGCCAAGTGAGGTGGCAGTGACAGTGGCGGCGGCCATACCAACCTGTCCCACCAGCAGCGCCCATATCCCAAACGTCATGAGGATGGGCACCGTGTTCGGTATCAGCGACAGCAGGCCCAGGCCTACCGAGCGCAGCATCAGGATCATGATTGCGGCGATCAGGGCCACGGCCACCGCGTTGCCGCGCAGCATACTCTCGATGTTTCGCTGCGAGATGTAACTGAACATCACCGAGGCGCTAGTGGGCCGGGTGTGCATATAGTCTGGGGTATTTACTGCCAGCCACTGCGTCGAGCGCTCGAGAAACGCGCGGATCTCGGCAGTCGATATCTCCTGCAACGTAACGCTGACGCGGGTGGCTGACTTATCGACACTGATGCGGTCGTTCAGATCCAGTCCGAAGGGTAGCGACAGTTCGTAGAGCAACAGGTATTGCGCGGCCAGTTCACGATCTTCCGGCACGTCGTACCAAGCAGGATCATCGCCATGCATATTCTTATTGAGTCGCTTGATGATGTCGCTGTAGCTGTAGACGTGGGTCACCTCGGGTTGCTCGCGCAGCCAGCGCGTGAACCTCTCCAGGTTGGCGAGGTATGTGGGTTCGCTGATGCCACCGGCCTCGCGGCCTGCTAGCGAGTATTCCACTACGTAAACGCCGGTCAGATTTTCGGTGGCAAAATCGGCGTCGTTGCGAAACTGCACGCGGTGATCGAAATACCGAACAAACTGGTCATTGAGCACAATGGTGGGAGCCAGTGCCATCAATCCCAGCGCGGCTGCGCCCATGCCGATCAGAATTGGGCGGCGTTGCGCGATCACCACTTCGGCGAGCTGACTCAGTCGGCGTTCGATGCCGCCCAGCAGGGTGCGCCGTGCTGTCACACGTAGTGGCAGCAGGCTAATCACTGCCGGCAGAAATGCCAGCGACAGTGCCCATGCAGCGGCGATCCCCATGGCGGTAATGTTGCCCAGATGCCAGAAGGGCGGGGCGTCGGAAAAGTTCAGTGCCAGGAAGCCGACGATGGTGGTCAGGCTGGTGATGCTTACCGGTATGAAGTTGACACGCACGCTTTCTTTGAGTGCTTCATGTTTGCCGCGTCCCTCGCGCATCAGCGTCAACATTGTTACCAGCAGGTGCACGCTGTCGGCGATCGCCAGTGTCAGGATGATGGTGGGCGCAGTGACTGACACCGGGGTCAGCTTGATGCCGAGGTGTCCGGCCAGGCCCATGGCGGTGGCGGTGGACAGGCCTATGATCAGCACGGTTGTCACCGTGCCGGCCAGGCTTCGCAGGGCGATGGCCATGGCCACAATCAGCAAGGCATACATCAATGGAACCAGGGTCTGCGCATCGGTCTGGCCCGCCTCGGCGAAGGCATTGTTGAGCATCGATATGCCAGAGAGCACCACCGTGACATCGGGGTGACGCTCGCGCAGTTCGCTCGCCAGCTGTCGGGCGAAGGCCACCGCCTCGGGAACCTCCTTCATATTGTCGATTTCGGGGTATTGGATCGTGACGTTGATGCCAGTGGTGTCAGCGGTGGGGGAGAGCAGGTTGCCGCGCAGGAGTGGCTCGGCCAGTGCTACCGCCTCGCGTCGTTCAAGCTCGGCCGTAGACAATGTGGTCGCATCGCGCACCAGGTCCTCGACCGTCAGCTCATCGCCTGCCGCCCAGCTGTGCTGGAAATTGCTAAAGGAGTCCACGCGGATGGCGTACGGGATCTTCCACGACTGCGCCGTCAACCATTCCACCGCGTCGGCCATTGCAGGGGTAAATACCCGACCATCGGATGGCTGCAGCACGAACAGGATGTTGTCGTTCTTGGTATAGGTTTTTTGAAATTCCTCGAAGGCGGTGAGCTCCGGGTTTTCTTGGCTGAAAAATACCCGGTAGTTGTTCGAGAATCCCAGATGCCGACCGCCGCTAGCGGCCAGCACCACGACTATCAGGGTAGTGACGATGACTAGCCAGCGATGCCGGATTACCCAGTCAGCGTAGCGCAGCGTCCACTGATTCAATTGTTCTCCCATGGCTTGCGTCCTCTGTTGTTGCCAATTTCCGTTTCGCGCCCCCGTGGCGCTTCGCGATGCCCCGTACCTGGGGAACTACAAACCAACCAGTTGGTCTGATGAAAATATAGAACAGACCAACTAGTTTGTCTATACTGTAACCAACATAAATTTTCAGGCCCATCGCCGAATCCGTTTGGCGTGACGGGCTGGGAGCAGGAATATGGTCACCGTACGCAACGCCGACGAAACCCGCGCCAAACTTCTGGATGCCGCCTTTGACGAA
>CP070733.1:42817-46462 GCA_020347585.1 Pseudomonadota bacterium
CCGCGCGAGACGGCATCGAAAACCTCGAATGCGGGTACCAGTTCCTTGGCACCGTACACCTTTACCTGCAAGCGCCCACCGCTCATTTCCCCGATGAGTTTGGCAAGGTTATTGGCACCGGTACCAAGGCCGGGAAAGTTCTTTGGCCAGGTGGTAACCATCTTCCAGCGGATCGGCTTGGCCGCACCGGCCTGGCTGGCTGCACCCAGCATCGTTCCGGCCAGCAACGAGCCGGCGCCGGCGCGCTTTATGAACTCACGTCGCTTTATGTTGTTTGTTGTCATGGCGTGCCCTCGTCTGGGGTTACATACAAAGCCGTCCGGCCCCTGCGCTGTGGATAAGCTGTAAACAGCATGTAGACAAGCCTGTGGTGAAGTCGGAAAACTACTTGTTGTTCAGTTCACTGAACGAACTTTATAACACGTGACCTCAAGATCACGCGACAACTTCACGAAACCATTCAACCGCGCACCTTACCACACACAGTGCTGGAACGATCAACCCGGATCTGCCATGATGGCCTGCAAGATGTTCCATCCCCCCGGACATCTGGTGCGCTTCGCCAACGTCATACACAACAAACAAACGGCACGCCTTGGATGCTTCAGGCGCTTAAACGCATTGAGATTGGTGCGTTAATCATTATCGCATGCGGACTGGCGCTCGCGCCGGCGTTCGGTTATGCCATCGCCGCCGGCCTTGGCATCGTTGACCTGCGTCAGCTTTCTGCCAGCAGTCACCTCGCAGTGCTACTGTGTGCGCACGTGCTGCTGGTCGCCGCGCTGACCGTTTACTTCCGCCGTTTTTTCACGCCGATGTTCGCGTGGCTGGACGCTGACGCCCGCACCCGGGCCGCCAGCGCCCACCCGGGCATGCACCTGGCGGGCTTCTCCAACCGCTACTGGTCAGCATTCGTGCTGGGCGCGCTGCTGCTGCCGACGCTGCAGCTGTGGCTGGGCGGCATCCCCGCGGCAACGAATCCGGGTTCCAACTTTATCAAGATCATCACTGTACTGAGTGTATGCGCGGTGCTGGTCGGCATGCCAGGCTACCTGTTGACCCTGAACATGCTCGGGCGGCTCAGCCGTTACCTGGGCGCCGCCCATGTACAGGTCAGCATCAGAACACGCATGCTGATCATCGGCGCGCTGGTGCCGCTGCTGGCTAGCGCCGTGTTGCTGGGTTTCTACGCCTGGCGCACCGACTACCTCGCGCGCGACGTGTTGGCTGTGTGGGGAGCGCTTGGCCTGTTTACCGTGACGCTCGCCGGCATCATGGTGTACGGCCTGAACCGCTCGCTGCGCCCGATCGCGCGCATCGCTGAGGGCGGCGGCGCCTCCACCCATGGCGACTTGGCCCAGCAGCTGCGGCCGCAGTCGGGAGACGAGATCGGCTACCTGCTGCACACGCTGTCACGGCTGTTCAGTCGCCTCGGCGAGCAGCAGGAGCATGTGCAGGCTGTTATTGAGCATGCCGCCGAAGGCATCATCGTCACCAACAGCGACGGCGAGATCGAATTGTTCAATCCGGCGGCTGAAACATTGTTCGGCTATGGCACCGCCGAAATCAACGGCCGGCATCTACGCTGGCTGCTTCCCGACGTGGCCTCCCGACTCGGCGATCCGGCACTGCTTGCTGGTGAGCACGAGGCGCTGGGCATGCGGCGCGACGGCAGCACCCGGGATCTTGCGCTGCGTCTGAGCCGCATGCACAGCGGCGAAAAACTGTTCTACACCTGCCTGGTGGCAGACATCAGCGAGCGCAAGGCGGCACAGCAACAACTGCGCGATGCAGAAGCACGCTACCGCAATCTGGTAGAGACGGCCCACGATCTGGTTTGGAGCGTGGATCGTGAGGGCCGCTGGACCTATCTCAACGCCGCCGCGCGCAACATCTACGGCTACGATCCCGAGGCGATGCTGGGCTACCCGTTGCAGGAGTTCCAGGCGCCTGAATCGGCAGAGCGAGACGCCCAGGCCTTCGACCGTGTGCTGGAGGGCGAAGACCTTGTGCACTACGAAACGGTGCACGTACACCGCGATGGCACCCGGCACCACCTGAGCTTCAATGCGAAGCCCATTGCCGATGAGACTGGCACGGTGGCTTATGTCACCGGCACAGCGCGCGACATCACCAAGCAGAAGGCATTTGAACAGGAACTGACCTACCAGGCCCAGCACGATACGCTGACCGGTCTGTACAACCGCAAGTATTTCTACGAGGAACTGAACCGCGTGCTTGCACGTGTGGCGCGCAGCGGCGCCGACTGTGCGCTGTTTTACTTGGACCTGGATCAGTTCAAATACGTCAATGACACCCTCGGCCACGCCGCCGGCGACCGCTTGCTGCTCGAGTGCACCGCGCTGCTCAAACAACACACCCGCGAGGGCGATCTGCTGGCACGGTTCGGCGGCGACGAGTTTACGGTGCTGCTGTACAACGTCACCGGCCCGCAGGCGCTCACTGTCGCGGAGCATCTGCGCGCGCTGTTCGAGAAATTCAGGTTTTTTGAGAACGACAAGTACTTCAACATCACCTGCAGCGTCGGCGTGGCGCTGATCAACAGCGTCTCGGAATCCCCCGATACGGTGCTGTCGCACGCCGACCTCGCCTGCAACGTCGCCAAGTCACAGGGCCGCAACTGCGTACACCTGTATAGCGCACAAGACCATGACCAGAGCGGTATGGCCGAGGACATGGGCTGGGCGATACGAGTTCGCGAGGCTTGCGAGCAGGATCGCTTTGAGCTGGTCTATCAACCCATCGTCGCGATCGCCGACGGCACGACGCGCGACTACGAGGTGCTGCTGCGTATGCGTTTGGACAACGGTGAGCACATTCTGCCAGGCGGGTTTATTCCTGCCGCCGAGCGTTTCGGCCTGATGCAGAACGTGGATCGCTGGGCGATTGAGAACGCTATCGCACATCTTTCAGACCTGCACGCCGCGGGCGAGGACACGCGTTTCGCGATCAACCTGTCGGGGCGGGCGCTGGAGGACCGCGGCCTGCTGGACATGATCAATGCCCTGCTGCGCGACACGCGCCTGCCGCCCGAACGCGTCACCTTCGAGATCACCGAAACCGCGGCCATCGCCAAGCTGAGCGCGGCAGTAGATTTCATATCCCGCCTCAAGGATCTGGGGTGTGAGTTCGCCCTGGATGATTTTGGTTCGGGATTCTGCTCGTTCGCCTATCTCAAGCATTTGCCGGTCGACAAGTTAAAGATCGACGGCTCTTTCGTCCAAGGACTGGACAGCGGACGCGTCGACCAGGCTATGGTGCAATCAATGAACCAGGTGGCGCACGCGCTGGGCAAACAGACAATTGCCGAGTCAGTCGAAAACGCCAACACCCTGGCGTTGCTGCGCGACTTCGGAATCGATTATGCGCAGGGGAATTTCCTGGGCGCACCCGCCCGCGAACTTGCGGCGGGCGGCACCGCTACGGCAAGCGGGCGCAAGGTTCTCAACTGACGCGCAGCCTGGCGTATTCGGTCATCAGCCACTTGCTGCCGACACCGTCGAAGTTGACCTGCACCCGCGCGTGACGCCCCTCGCCCTCGTAATTCAACACCACCCCCTCGCCGAAGGTATCGTGCACGACGCGTTGGCCAAGCTGCAGCCCATCGGGCGCAGTGTCGATACC
>CP070733.1:46562-51967 GCA_020347585.1 Pseudomonadota bacterium
GCAGGTCATCGAGATCAGCATCGACGGGCAGGGTCGTTACTATGTGAACCAGCAGCGCGTACTCGACAACAAGGCCACCACCCTCAAGCGCGCCATGCGCCTGGTACTGGACAAGAGCAAGGACCCGCAACTCATCATCAGCGCCGATCGCAATACGCCTCACCAGGCGGTCATTACTGCCATGGACGCGGCCAGGCAGCTGGGTCTGACCCGACTGACGTTTGCCACACGCCAGTCGGACGACAAACGCTAGGCGCGATGTCGCAGCAAGCCGGCCAGCGCAGCGGGTTCGCCATTTACCGTCGATTGTTGCGGCACGTCCTGCCGTTCTGGAAGGTGTTTGCCCTTGCCGTGTTGGGTATGGCGATATTCGCCGCCTCCGACGGCGGTTTCGCTGCGGTCATCAAGCCCATGCTCGATGACAGCTTCATCGCGCAGGACCCGGTTGCGATCAAGTGGGTGCCGCTGATGATTATTGGCATCTTCTTCTTGCGCGTCGTCGCCGGTTTTCTCTCCGGGTTCGGTATGGCATGGGTGGCGCGCCACGTGATCCGCGATCTGCGCGGCAAGATGTTTCGCCAGATGCTTACGCTGCCGGTCAGCTATTACGACACGGCATCGTCGGGCACCTTGATCGCCAAGGTGCTCTACGACGTCGAACAACTGGCCTCGGCCTCGTCCAATGTCATTACGATTCTGATCCGCGACAGCCTGAGTATCCTTGTTTTGCTGGGCCTCATGGCCTGGATGAGCCTGTGGTTGACGCTGGTGTTCGTCGTCCTGACTCCGGTCGTGGTGGTATTGATTCTCCTTGTAAGCCGCCGCTTTCGCAAACTCGCACGGCGCATTCAGAATTCCATGGGCAACGTCAGCGATATCACCGAAGAGGTTATCGGTGGCAATCGGGTCATCAAGATCTTTGGTGGTCAGGCCTACGAGGAGGGCAAGTTCGCGGAGATTAACCAGTACAACCTGCGCCAACAACTGAAGTTCGCCGCGGTCAATGCCTTCAGCACCCCGTTTGTTCAGCTACTCGTGGCCTGCGCGTTTGCGGTGATCGTCTATCTCGCAACCGTGCCTGGCGTACGCGAGGCAATCACGCCCGGCACCTTTGGTTCCTTTATTGCCGCAATGGTATTGCTGACGCAGCCGGTGCGGCGCCTCACTGCCATCAATGCCAACCTGCAGCAGGGCATCGCCGCCGCGATCAGCGTTTTCGACTTCATCGATCAGCCACAGGAGCGCGACACTGGATCCGAAACGATGGGCCGTGCCCGCGGCGAGGTGCGGTTCGAAAACGTTACCTTTACTTATGATACCGTCAAGGGCAACGTGCTCGAGGACATCGACCTGGAAATCGCGCCGGGCGAGACGGTGGCGTTCGTCGGCAAATCGGGCACGGGAAAGTCGACCCTGGTTAGCCTTCTTCCGCGATTTTACGAGATTCCCGTCGGACGTATTACGCTCGATGGCCGCGATATTCGTAACTTGACGCTACAGAGCCTGCGTCAACAGGTTGCACTGGTCAGCCAGCAGGTGACACTGTTCAATGACACCATTGCGCATAACATCGCCTACGGCGCACTGGAAGAGACAACGCGCGAGGATGTGGAGCGCGCCGCGCGTGCGGCGCACGCCATGGAGTTCATTGAGCGCCTGCCCGAGGGGCTGGAGACAATTGTCGGTGAGAACGGCGTGATGCTCTCCGGAGGGCAGCGTCAGCGCGTGGCGATCGCGAGAGCGCTGCTCAAGGACGCCCCGATCCTTATACTGGATGAGGCGACTTCGGCGCTGGACACCGAGTCCGAGCGCCATATCCAGGCAGCTCTCGAAACGTTGATCAGCAACCGCACCACGCTGGTTATTGCCCACCGCCTGTCAACAATCGAGAGTGCTGACAAGATAGTCGTGCTTGACCGCGGGCGAATCGTCGAAGCCGGCCGGCATGACGAGTTGCTGGCGCGCGGTGGTACGTACGCGGGGCTGCACCAGTTGCAGTTCTCCGGTGAGGCGGTTAACTGAACAGCGCGCGGCGTACGGCGGACCGGATGATGGACACCGACAGGATCTGGTATCGCAGGAGCATGTGGACCGTCGTATTGCTCCCTCTGTCCTGGTTTTTTCGCAGCGTCGCATTGCTGCGCCGAAGTGGCTACCGCCACAATATCCTTAAATCCACGCGTCTTGATGTGCCGGTGATCGTCGTGGGGAACCTGACCGTCGGCGGCACTGGTAAGACACCGCTGGTTATCTGGTTGAGCGATTTCCTCACGCAGTCAGGTTACCGGCCTGGCATTATCAGCCGGGGGTACCGCGGCAAGGCGCGACACTGGCCGCAGCAGGTGCGGCCAGACAGCGACCCGGTCTCAGTGGGTGATGAAGCGGTGGTCATTGCGCGGCGCACGGGGTGCCCCATGGCGGTGGGAGCGGATCGCGTTGCCGCGGGCCAGGCGCTGCTGCAACATCACCAGTGCGATGTGATCGTCTCTGATGACGGTTTGCAGCACTATCGCCTGCATCGTGACGTGGAGATCGTGGTGGTCGACGGGGTGCGGCGTTTCGGCAACGGCGAGTGTTTGCCCGCCGGCCCGTTGCGCGAACCTGTCGGGCGCCTGCAGCAGGCGGATTTTGTTGTTACCACCGGAATCGCTACGCACGGCGAGTATGCGATGGCTTACTCGGGAAACGAGTTGCGCAACCTTCAGGATAACTCGCAAGTGCAGTCCGCGGCTTCGCTATCCGGCTAGCAGGTGCATGCCGTGGCTGGCATCGGTAATCCGGTGCAGTTTTTCGACAAGCTGCGAAATCTCGGCCTCGAAGTGATCGAGCATCCGTTTGCCGATCACCATGCCTTCTGCAAGAATGACCTTCTGTTCGGGGACGAGCTCCCGGTGGTGATGACGGAAAAAGATGCTGTCAAATGTCGGCGCTTCGCAGAGGCGCACTTCTGGTATTTGCCTATCGAGGTAAAGATACAAAAACAGTTCGGCATTCGCCTGCTAAACCTGCTAGAGAGTAAACATGGACAAAAAGCTGCTTGATATTCTTGCCTGCCCGGTGTGTAAGGGTCCGCTTGTCTACAAGAAGGACAACAGCGAGCTCATTTGCAAGGGAGACCGGCTGGCCTATCCCATTCGTGATGACATCCCGGTAATGCTGGAGGACGAGGCGCGCAAGATCCCGCCTGATGAGGAGATCTGAGTGGGTTTCCGCATCATCATCCCGGCACGCTACGCCTCGACGCGCCTGCCGGGCAAGCCGCTGCGTGAAATTGCCGGCCGGCCGATGATTCAGCACGTGTACGAGCGCGCGCATGCCAGCGCCGCAAGTGAGGTGGTGATTGCCACCGACGATGCGCGTATCCGCCAGGCGGCCGAGGCCTTCGGGGCGCGGGTTTGCATGACCTCACCCGATCATACCTCGGGCACCGAGCGCCTCGCCGAGGCAGTGGACCTGTGCGGTTGTGCCGATGATGAGATCGTCGTGAACCTGCAGGGTGACGAGCCGCGAATGCCCGCCGCGTGTCTGGATCAGGTTGCAGGGGAACTCCAGAGTCGCAGCGACGCGCGGGTCGCCACGCTATGTACCGCGATTGCCGAGGCAGACGAGGTTTTCGACCCGAATGTTGTCAAGGTCGTGCGCGATGCCAACGGCTACGCCCTCTACTTCAGCCGTGCGCCGATTCCCTGGCACCGCGAGCGCTTTGCTGAGTCGCACGAGTCCATCGCCGGTCGCGAGGAGCCGTACTGGAGGCACATCGGCCTGTATGCCTACCGGGCAGGGTATATAAAAGAATACGCTGGATTGGCCCCGTGCGACTTGGAGAGGACCGAATCTCTGGAACAATTGCGGGTGCTGTGGCACGGCGGTCGCATCGCGGTGGCCGAGGCGGTGCGGGTGCCGCCGCCTGGCGTTGACAGTGAAGAGGATCTCCAGCGCGCCGAAGCGGCCATGGAGGTAGCGGGATAGGGCAGTGGTCGGGATGCGCGCGGGGGTGCGCGGCAAACTCGGTCAGTGAGATGGACTAACGCCGGGTATCTGACGCCGATCAGGATCAGTTGTTGTCGATACGGTGCAGCACCTGCAACGCCATGAACGCCGGGTGCAGTTCGTTGCTGTTTTCTACATGCACCGGCACGGTGTGGGTGATCGGTACTCGGCGGTGCGCTTCGCCGAACTGATCCGGTTGTATGCCGCGTCCGGCGAAGACTTCCTGCAACACCAGGTGGGGACCTTCCTCGAGGAGTTCGATAATCACGCAATCGGCGTTCCGATGGCGCACCTGTGTGCCAATCAAATCCCGGAGTTGTCCGATAGTCAAAGCGAGCGCGCTCATGGGTGTCCGTGCCTAGCCGGTGGGGGTGTGTGATGCGTAATCATAGTCCACAAATTCAGACAAAGGTATGACACGTATGGTTCCCGTGCGGAGCATGCGGCTTTTGGGTGTTCGCTTGCTAAGTCGATGCGAGAAATTGATGTACGTCATCGGGAGTCCCCACGCGCCTAAATTCTTGACAAATTTGCTCAAGTATTCTATGGATTAAGAATTCGCATTCTGCATTCGCTGTCCGGCAACAAGGAGGTACTACCATGCTCAAATCTCCTGACATTGGCCGCCCGGGTTTGCCCGCCTTCGACGAGGATGGCTTTCTCACCGACCCGGCCAACTGGGACGAGACCACGGCGCAGTGGATTGCTACGCACGACGGTGTCGGTGAGCTCACCGAATCCCAGTGGGCCGTAATCCGCTCCCTGCGCGCGCACTATCTTCGCTTTGGCGCCTTGCCGCTGTTCCGTCGCATCTGCCACATCCAGCACATGGATCCGCACTGTGTTGACTCCCTATTCAACCATGACGGCAAGGAGGCTTGGCGCATTGCCGGCTTGCCCAACCCGGGCGAAGAGGGCAAAGCCTACATGTGAAGCCTCAGGGGCCAGGGTAGTCCGGCCATGGAGGACGAAATGAAACGTCGATTGTATTTCCTGCTTCCCGACGTGCAGCATACGCGCAGCGTAGTCGCTGATTTAAGCGACGCCGGCATCTTGTCGGTACACATGCACGCGCTGGCGCGCCCAGACGTTGAATTGGGCGATCTACCCGCCGCCAACGGCCGGCAAAAACAGAACATCACCGGCAGGGTTGATCGCGTGCTCTGGAACGCAAACCTGCTGCTTTTTTTCATCGCTCTGATGATCTGCTTCGCGCTGCTGATGCGCGGCATGGCCGGTTGGGCGGTGCTGCCTGCGCTGGTTGCGCTGGGATTGTTCCTGGCAGGCAACCGCTACACCACGGTACTACCCACTGTCCATCTCGACGAGTTCAATGACGCGTTGCAGCATGGCGAAATTCTGCTCATGGTTGATGTTGGGCGCAAGCACGTCGCCGAGGTGGAGGAGATCGTGCC
>CP070733.1:52067-71075 GCA_020347585.1 Pseudomonadota bacterium
ACACGTGATCTACAACTCGAAGAAGGGCGACTTCACGCTGGGCGAGAACGTGGTGCCCGGATACGTGTGGTTCAACGGCAAGGTGAACTACACGCTGGTGGGCGACCGAGTCGACCCGAGCAGCGGCTTGGTTCAGATTAACCGCTTCGAGGGCAGCCCTTACGACGGTGCGTCGGTCATCTGGCCAGTCAAGGTGTTCTATGGCGTGCAGCCGTATGACCCTGTCAACAAGTCGCTGGTGGTGCCGCACCTGGCCGGCAACGACGACACCGCCTACTGGAAGAACTTCAACTGGGAGCGTGCCGTACGCACCGGCATGCAATATGTGAACGCGCCGTTTTCGGGCAAAGTGGACTTTGTGCGCACCGAGATGTACTGGCCCATCACCCACATGGTGGCCCCGGCGGCCGACGCGCTTGGTTGTGCCGATTGCCATGCAACGCGCGGGCGGCTTGAGGGCGTTGATGGAGTCTACATTCCGGGGCGCGATGCCAATGTGCTGGTCGATATGATCGGCTTCACTTTGGCGGCTGTGGCGCTGCTGGGCGTACTGATCCACGGTGGACTGCGCGTTGTGCTCGCCACGAGAAAGCGCTGAGTGCGGTTGCGTCGCTGTTGGTACGCGCAACACTGACGCGAAAGGTGTAGGGCAGATGCAAAGGGCCGGTGATGCTGCCGGCCCTTTCTTTGTCGATCGCCCGCGCAGGCAACCGATCCCCCATATCCTTATTATGCGTGATGGCCGCGCTCAGGCACCATAGCTCTCGAGGTACTCCCAGCGCGTGTAGGCGTCGTGCAATTCCTTGCCGATGGTATCGAGACGCGCCAGGGTTGACGCGATCTCCGCTTTGTCCTGCTGGTAGAACTCACCCTGGCTGACGCGTTGCTCGATGGCTTGCTGCTCCTCCTCAAGGGCGTGAATGCGCTCGGGCAACTCCTGGAGTTCGCGCTGCTCCTTGTAGCTCAGCTTCTGCTTTGGTTGCGGCGTCCGGACCTCCTTGCGCGGCACTTTGGCGGCTTTGTCCGCCGCGGCGGGCGGCGTGGCGCTATGCTGGCGCACCCAGTCCTCGTAGCCGCCGACGTACTCGGCAACGTCCCCGTCGCCCTCGAACGCCAGCGTACTGGTGACCACGTTGTCGAGGAAGGTGCGGTCATGGCTCACCAGCAGCAGCGTGCCTTCGTAGTCGGCCAGCAGGTCCTCGAGCAACTCCAGTGTGTCTACATCAAGATCGTTGGTGGGTTCGTCTAGCACCAGCAGGTTGGCCGGCCGTGTGAATATACGCGCCAGCAGCAGACGGTTGCGTTCACCGCCGGAGAGGATCCTTACGGGTGAGTCCACGCGCTCGGGCGGAAACAGAAAATCGCGCAGGTAGCTGATGACATGCCGCGACCGTCCGCGCACGTCTATGTAGTCGCGTCCCTCGCTGATGTTCTCGCGCACTGTTTTGTCGGGATCAAGTTGCTCGCGCTGCTGGTCGAAGTAGGCGGTATCGAGGCGCGTACCCATGATGACCCGGCCGCTGTCGGGTTGCAGTTCGCCCAGCAACAGCTTGAGTAAGGTGCTCTTGCCCGAGCCGTTGGGGCCAATGATGCCGATGCGATCGCCGCGCAGGATCAGCATTGACAGGTCACGAATAATACAGTGCCCGCGATAACTGAACGCCGCGTGCTGCAGTTCGACCACGCGCTTGCCGGACGCCTCGCCACCCTCTACGCCGAGTCGCACCTGCCCTGCCGACTCGATGCGCTGGCTGCGCGCCTGGCGCATTGCCTGTAGCCTTCTTACCCGCCCCTCGTTGCGGGTGCGCCGCGCCTTGATACCCTGGCGTATCCACGCCTCGTGCTCGGCGAGCTTCTTGTCGAACTTCGCGCTAGCCCGTGTCTCGACCTCCAACATCTCCGCTTTGCGCCGCAGGTAGTTATCGTAGTCGCCGGGAAACGAGGTCAGCACGCCGCGATCCAGCTCGATGATGCGCGTGGCCAGGTGCCGCACAAGGGTGCGATCGTGGGTGATGAAAATCAGCGCGCCCTGGAATGCGAGCAGGAAGTCCTCCAGCCAGGTAATGGCGGCGATGTCCATGTGGTTGGTCGGCTCATCGAGCAGCAGCAGCTCGGGTTCGCTAACCAGCGCCCGCGCCAGCATTACCCGCCGACGCACGCCGCCGGAACACTCATCGAGACGCTTGTCCGCCGGCAGTGCTAGCCGGCTCAGCACGCTTTCTACCTTCTGGTTGATGTTCCAGCCGTCGAGGATCTCGATGCGGTGTTGCAGTTCGCTGAGCGCGTTGAGCGGCATATCGCTGCTGCCCACGTGGTGCACGGCGTTATGATAGTCGGTGAGCAGATGGCCCAGCTCCCCAAGGCCGGCGGCGACCGTCTCGAAAACCGTCAGCGCCGCGTCTGCCGGCACCTCCTGTTCCAGGTGCGAGATTCGCAGGGTGTCCGGGCGCCACACCTCGCCGTCGTCGGCCTGGGCCACGCCGCTTATCACGCGCAGCATGGTGGACTTGCCCGCGCCATTGCGGCCCACCAGGCACACGCGCTCGCCTTTATCGATGCGAAAATCCACCCGCTCGAGCAGCGGGTGGTGCCCGTAGGCGAGCGAGACGTTGTTGAGGGTCAGCAGCGGCATGTGGCGGAAGTGACGAAACGGACAGCGGCGCGTTGCGCGCCGCCTATTCTACCCGAAACGCGCCTGCCGGCGCGCCGCCCTAATCTGTCGCGCCGAACTTTTTCTCCAGCGCAACGGCGGTTTCGGTGTCGACACTTTCTCTGTCCGGCGGCGGTTCGCGGGTGTGCTTGTCAGTAACTTCGATCCTGCGCACGGTCGTGTGTGACACTACTTCAGGCATTGGCGGCCTGTTCGTAAACATGCAGGTCGCGCTGTGGAAAGGGGATCGAGATGCCATTACTGTCAAACTCGCGCTTGATGCCCTCCAAAAGATCTGAGCGCACATTCCAGAAATCGGCCGCCTTGACCCAGGGGCGCACCGCAAGGTCAATACTGCTCTCGCCAAGCTCCGCCACCGCGATGGCCGGCGCCGGATCCTCGAGAATGCGATCATCGGCGCCAATCAGCGAGTTGAGTGTGTCGCGGGCCTTGCCGATGTCGTCGTCGTAACCGATGCCGATCACGAGATCGATGCGCCGGGTCTCGCGCGCCGACACGTTGGTAATGGTGCCACCGAATATTTGCGCGTTGGGCACGGTGATCTCGCGGTTGTCCGGCGTGTGCAGCACAGTGTTAAAGATCCGGATAGTGTCGACTACGCCCGCGGTACCTCCGGCCTCGATAAAATTGCCGATGGTGAACGGTTTGAAGATGATCAGCATGACGCCGGCGGCAAAGTTGGACAATTGATCTTTGAGTGCCAAGCCGACTGCCAGGCCAGCGGTGGCAAACACCGCCAGTAACGAGGTGGTTCTGACGCCGAGCTGCTCGAGCGCCGCGATGATAACAACCACCAGCAGCACGGTGTAGAGCATGTTGCCGAGGAACCCGATTAGCACTTGCTCCAAATTTGCCTTGTCCATTAGGCGCTTCGCGCCCTTGACGATGAGTTTCGCGACCCACAGTCCAATGAGGAACACCAGCGCCGCGCCAAGGATGTTCACTCCCCATGGAATCACGTGGCTGTCGATCAGTGCGGCGGGGTCTTTGAGCAATGAATCCATATCGATGTTCTCCTTGGTCGTGTGTATCGGGCCGGCCCACCGGGGCAGTGCGTTCGCGTGGTCGGATGTCGGGATGCGTGCTTTCCTAAGGCGGGGGACATGCTGGTTGGTGAATCTATAGCAAACTTATCGGCATGCGACAATGGCCAGTGCACGCACACAGATAGAGAGTAATCTGGGAGTGATGACAGGGGTGGATATTGCGTTACGATTTTTGCAGGAAATACGGCGCCATGGCGGTTATGATGTCACCCAAGTCTTCAAGATTCGGCACTGTCACACCGAGGGTGCGCGCACTGCAAATTCCAGGAAATCCGAATGAACGAATCGGCAAACGATCCCGACCAGCTCCAACATCTCCTCGCCAAGTTGGCCGGTGGACTCTTCGCCGCCCTGAAGGTACATCTGGAGCGCATGAACCTCGAACCCGGCGCGCTGCGCGGCGCCGATAGGGAGCGGTTCTTCGGCTACCTGTGGGGGTTCTGCGACCTCATGGCGAAGCAAGCCGGACTCCCCGGGGCCAGCGGCATCAGCGAGGCAATGTTCCTCGGCATCGCTCGGAACCTCATCGACGACGCGCCCGAGCAGATGCTGGCCGAATTGCAGGCCTGCCAGGCCGCGCAGGGCGAGGAGTTTCTGCGCGGCGAACGTGCCGGAACAAGCGATGCGCAGCTGTTGCGCGAGGGCAAGGGCGACCTGGCCGGTCTTGGCGAGTGTTTCGGCTGACCCGCGTGTCCGGCCTAGGGAAGCGCCGCAAGGCTAGGCGGCGTTGCCCGAGCGCTGCAGTTCCACCCCGGCAGCGACCCAGCCCGTGGACTTCATAAGCTCCACCGTGTCGGCGAACGCGTCATAGTCTATATAGTGCGTGCCGCCGCACGAGAAGGTAATACCGATCACCCCGCTTGCACGGTTGATCGAGGCATCGCGCAGGTAAATTGTGGTGTCCTGAAAACGTAACCGGGTAAATGCCGACAGGATGTCGCCGATGGCATGCGGGGGAACCGCGGGTGTCTGTGTTGATGCTCCTGGCCCAAAACCCGCGGCAAATGCCGGTTCGAATACTTCCTCACCCACGAACACCTGGTAGCTGCAGGGATCGCTGTAAGACCAGCATACGAGGTGCTTCGACGAGTAGTGGATCTTAATGTGGAACACGTCGCGCTCACAAAGCACGTGCTCGACGATTCCATGCAGCGTTTCGATGCGCTGGTCGAACAGGCTTTCGCTGCGCTGCTGTTGAAACAACAGGCTACGGATTGATGGATCTCCGCGGACCTGGAGCCAGTGATTCGGTCTGATCATTCTGATGCTCCTTTTTTCCATGTCCTGTCCGCCCGCGCGCTCCGGCGCAGGCCCCTTTTCCCCACAGCGAGTGTAGTTGCCTATTTGACCCAACCCGACCCCTGGGTTCCAATAATTGTGCGGTTTCTGTGATGTGGTTATCGCCACTCGTTGCACGGACGCGCACCACGTCACAGGGTGGTGCAAGCGGCGCTCGTTTGTGACAATAGGGTTTCAATTGTCATTGCAATTCGCTATTGCCATGGATCTCACAGAACGTGCCAGACACTTCGCGGTAGAAGCGCACCAGCGCATCGACCATCGGCGTAAATACACAAGCCAACCCTACTCTGTGCACCTGGCGAACGTTGCGCGACTGGTGGCATCGGTCACGGATGATCCCGCTACACTGGCAGCGGCCTGGCTGCACGATGTGGTCGAGGACACCCCTGCTACGCTCTACGATGTTGAAAAAGAGTTCGGTCAGGACGTGGCGACCCTAGTTGCGGCGCTTACCGATGTGAGCAAGCCTAGTGATGGCAACCGAGCAGTTCGCAAGGCGATCGATCGCGCACATATTGCCAAGGCACCGCCGCGGGCCAAGACCGTAAAGCTCGCAGATCTCACCGACAACTGCCTTGATATTTGCAAGAACGATGTGCGTTTTGCAAAGGTATATCTCGATGAGATGGCCGCGCTGCTGGAGGTGCTCGGGGAAGGCGATGCCGGGTTGTACGAGCAGGCGCAGGCTACATATGACAAGTGCGCGCGAAAAATCGCCAAAGTACGTGCACCTGCTACCGACCACAGTGAGTTCGAGCCTGTTTTCTCTTTTGGTGGCGAGGACAATTCCCACCTTATTCGCATGTTCACCGAGGCGTTCACCGCCCGTGACATTGCCGAGCCGTTGCGGTCGTTTGATGCAAATACGTCCTGCGGCGCGGTCTCATCGGTCATGGACGAGCTTTCGCTGAATGTGGCGGGAGTGCGCGAGCGTGGTGCGGTCACCGGTTATGTGCGGCGCGATGGTCTTGGTGATGGTAGTTGCGTACAGAGTGTTCGCAGATTTCGCGACGGCCAGGTCATCGCGGGTGATGCTACGTTGACAGATGTTATCCATATACTGACGCTGCACCAGACGGGTTTCGTCACTGCGCTGGGTGAGGTCGCGGGATACTTCAGTCGTGAGGATATCAACAAGCCGGTGGTGCGTATGTGGCTGTTCGGCATCGTTACCATCATTGAAATGGAGTTGATCCAACTGGTTGAGGATTTTTTTCCCGACGATTCATGGCATTCGCTGGTATCCGAGAGTCGGCTCGCCAAGGCGCAGGCAATCCAGCAGGAGCGCCTACGCCGCAATCAGCATAGTAGCCTGCTTCAATGTCTGCAGCTTTCGGACAAGGGGCAGATATTGCTACAGGAGCCCCGCGTGCTCGAACTACTTGACCTCGATTCAAAACGTACCGCCAAGAAGCTGGTGCGTGAGTTGGAGTCGCTGCGCAACAATCTGGCGCACGCCCAGGACGTGGTGACCTACGACTGGCCACCCATCGTGCGCCTGGCCTACCGGATCGAAGGGACGCGCTCCATCAAGTCCAGCGACCCACGCGCAAGGCGGCGTCAAAAGAAGACGTGACAAGGGATGAAGTCCGAGGGGCAAGCGGGAAGGGGATCAATCTACGTATACCGGTGTCTGCCGAGCGTGACTCACACGTCGAGCATGAGTTTGTGCGGCTTGCGCATGCCGGCGATCTTGCTGGCCTGCTGGCCGTAGCCATAGGGAAACAGTTCGTGCATGTACTTACGCGTGGCCCGTTGCGGGCCGAAGCGTGTCTTGAGTTCTTTCAATACCGTGCGTGCTTCGGGCACCGTCTGGCGCGACTCGAAATGCTCGCGCACAAAATCTACTACCGCCCAGCGCGTCGCGTCCATCTCGATACGCTCGCTGCGCGCGATGATCTCGGCCACTTCCCGGTTCCACTGCGCAGGGTCGAGTAAAAAACCCTCCTCGTCGGTATCCAGTATGGTGCCGCCAATCTGAATCGTCACTGTGCGTCTCCCGGGTGCCTGTTCCCTTGCGTTCTACTATGAAATTCTCTCACCCGGGCGCGGTCGTGCCATACCCAACACGGGATAGGGTGCCCTGCCACAGGTAATAGACTGCGACAGGCGCAAAATCGCTATAAACGCGCTAGAATTTGCTACCGGTGCGCGACACTGATCCTGTACGCGTGCCTGCCCGTTGTTGACACAAGAGTCGTTTACCATGAAAACAAAATTCTCTACATTGTTCGCGATACTCGCCTTCTTTGTGCTGTCCTTTGCGCTCGCCCTCGCCCACGAGGAGAAGCCGGATAACTCCTGGTGGTGGAGCGACGCGTGGTGGAATGACGGCAAGATCACCGTCCCCGAGAATCATGACATCACGACCAACTGGATCAGCTATGAGAGCAACGGCGTCGAAGTGCCGGCGATGGTGCTGCGGCCCCAAAAGGAAGGCAAGTATCCGGCGGTGCTGTTCCAGCACGGCCGCCGCGGTCTCGGTGAGCTGGTGCAACGCCACGCCCGGCGCATCGCGGCACGCGGTTTTGTGGTGTTGGCGCCTGACATCTACAAGGCGCATTTCATCGGCACCCATCCGCTCGAGCACGACTATGAACTCGAGAAAGAAGTGGATAAGGGCCTCGACGTGCTGCTGGCGCGCAACGATATCAGCACAACCAAGGCCTGTCTGTATTCGCACACTCGAGGCGGTTACTACATGCTCAAGGTGGCGACTACGTTCAAGCGCCAGGGCAAGGACGCAGTATGCTACGTGTCCTACTATCCCCACCTGCAGGACCCTAATGCCCCAGAGCCGCAGCAGGTCTATGGCTATGCACCGGAGATCGATGCGCTCGAAATACCGACGTTGGTGTTCATCGGCGACCAGGAGCAGTACCAGCGCCGGCGCGTCATCGAGACCAGCATCAAGGTGATGCAGGAAAACAAGCGCGACGCGCGGGTGATCATCTATCCTGGCGTGGGGCGCGGCTTCGATTTTCGCCCGGAGAACGTGCGCACCTTTGCCGACGACCTGGCATCCAAGGACGCCGTGCAACGCGCGGCAGCCTTTATGCGCAAGCACCTCGAACCCCACAAGAAGTGAGGCCCGCGTCCGCCGCCGCAATGCGCGTGATTACTCGGAGAACTCCAGCGCTTCGCTAATCGCAGCCAATCCTGCCTCGGCGCACTTTTCGTCGTCCTTCGGGTCGGCGCCAGCCACAGCGATGCCGCCATAGAAGTGGCCACCAACGCTTATCGGCACGCCGCCCTGGATCAGCAGAATTCCCGGCGCGAAGCTCAGGTCGGGACGTGATTGCATCTGCGCGGTCGCCGCTTGCAATGTGGCAGAGGTAAACGCCTTCCGCTGACTCACTAAGACTGTGTGCGGTCCGGACAACGGATTGCGCAGAAAAGCCAGCAGGTTGCCATCGCGGCCGGTGACGGCGGCCGATACCTTGTAGCCGCGATTCACGCAATCGGCAACCGCGGCGACCACCGCGCGGCTGGCGAGCTCCGAATCCAGCGAACGCGATTGCACGGTCAGTGAAGTCGCAGCCGCATGTGCACTGATTGCCGGTGCAAGCAGCGCGGCGACCAGAAAAGCAGTTCTGTTATTCATCATGTCTCACTCTCCGCTGGAAGCGTGTCTTTCGTGTTGTCATGTGTTGTTGTCAAAGATAACCGAGCACAGAGTGTGCCAACCAGTGATCGGTACGTGGTGTGGGCGCTTTTTGCAAGAGACAGGAATGGGCGCAGGTTTGCCGACCGCAGATTGCAGTCGGTACCTTGCAAAATGACACGTTGGAACAACGCAGTGATCGAGCGCTGCGATCAGCCTATTTCGTTTTCTTTCCGGGGCCGATGCGCTTGAGAAACTCCCATACAGGCAGCGCCGTCACCCCGCCGACGATGCCGGCGATATAGCTGGGCAGGCCCACGCTAAAGATGTTGTTCCAGATCAAGCCCGCGATGAAACTGGCCGCCACCATTGCGCCCAGTGTGATCAACAAGCGTTGCCATAGTGGCATGTTGGCTCCTCCACGGTGTTGGGTTATCTGGTTCCTGCGACCGTCGGTGCCGCGACTTCCAAAGTGCCTTCGGCAATCCCCGCCAGCGCGGCGCGGCCCAGTATCTCATGTACGCGTGCAGTGGGATGAATGTTGTCAAAAAACACGAAGCGGTCAAAATCACAGTCGGGGCGTGGTACCAACCCCGGCCCGAGACAGGCGTCCTGCGCGTTGGTAAAGCCGTAGGTCTCGGGGTTGCCGATCAACTCGCGGAAGATGCGAAACAGATCGAACTCCTCAATATCAACCTCCAGGCCGCCTTCGATATGCGCGACGCGCCGTGCCAGCATGGCGTTGTAGAGCCACGAATACGCAGTGGCACGTTGGCGCAGGCGCAGCTCACCGCGTTCCAGCGCCAATTCGCTGGTCTCTGGAATCAAGCCAATATCCGGCGAATTCACCACGAGAAAGTTTCTCGCACCCGCAGCGGCCAGCGCGCGGATTGTGCCCGCTTGCGCCACTACACCGGCCGAGAGGGTCTTCCATGCTTCGAGAAAATTCGCCGCGTCGCGGGCCGCGCGCACGTCGTTGCCGCCGATGAATACCACGTACAACGCATCGGGTGGCGCGACGCCACCGTGGTTGGCGAGGAACAGCGTCAGCTGCACTGGCAAATCAATTGGTTCGGTGCCCGCGGCGTTGGCGCCGGCGACCGCGTAGTTGGTGCCCGTGGCGGGCATTAACAGGTGCAGCGAAGGCAGCGCCTCAAGGCCCAGCCCGTCGGCCAGAGTCTCCACCCCCACCGGCCCATTGCTGACCCGGCTGCCTTCGAAGAACGGCGGATCGGGAAACCCGCCTGTGACGGCGGCGAGGTTGCCCGTATCCGACAGGCTGTCGCCGAATACGTAGAGCCGACTGAACGACTCCCCGGCGCCGGCGCTCAGTGGCCATGTAAGGAGCAGGAGCAGGATACAGCAGGCAATGCTACGTGCAGACATGGGGGCACCTCCATTTGGCCTACGAGTCGTGCGGGCGACGGGCCTGATATGCCTGGGCTATCCGGGCGCATCCTCGTCCCCGGGCGTCCTTTTCGGTGACCAAGTATGGACGAAGCGCGCGGGGCGGCGCAATCAATCGGGTCACCCGCGGGGGATTCTGCAAAGTAACTGATCCAGCGCAAGGCAATATGTTAGTGGACTCTTATATAAAGGATTCCGACGCGGGGTGCGGGAATACCGCGACGCGGCCAGCCGGGTTCACCGCTTGGTGCGCTGGCGCGGTGCGTCCCCGTTGTCAACCGAGGGTGATACGCACGCAAATAGGAGCGGGTTTGTTGTCGCATCCTGCATGGCGCTTGCGGCTCCGCAAGGAAAAAATGATCTGGCGCCTAACCACATTGCTTCTTGTCGCGGCAGCGATTGCGCTGCTGCACGCCCCCGGCACCGTGCTTGCCATGACGAACGGTGACCGCAACTGCCTGATGTGCCACAAGTACGCAGGACTGGGCCGCACCGAGCAGGTCGGTCCCGGCAACGACACGATCAAGCACGTGTTCTACGTAAACCAGGACCTGTACGGCGATTCCTACCACGGCAAGCTGCGCTGCAAGAGTTGCCACGAAGGCGTCAACAAGATCCCCCACACCGGCGTCGCAAAGGTCAATTGTGCGACCGACTGCCACATCCTCGACCCCTCGGTGAAAAAGCCGTTCTCGCACCAAAAGATAGCCGCCGACCTGGAGCGAAGCGCGCACGGCGCGCAGGGTCAGAAGAAGGAACACGCTGATGACCTACCCACTTGCAAGGACTGCCATACCAACAAGACCTACCACGCGGGCATTGACGAGAAGATAGGCGCCAAGAATTTCCTGAAGGTGTGTCAGGAGTGTCACAAGTCCGAGGAATTTACCGAACGCTTTTTCGACCACATGATCTACCGCGCCACCAAGCGCAGGTCGTCCAAAGAGGTGGTCAGGCTGTGCAGCAAGTGCCACGCCGATCAGAAACTGATGGCAAAGCATGAGCTTGACCCGGTAATCGGCTTTCAGGACACCTTTCATGCCAAGGCTATCGCCTACGGTAACGAAGCGGTGGCCAATTGCCTGAACTGCCACGCGTCCTACCAGATGGGGTTCTCGCCGCATCGCATTACCTCGGGCACCGACCCGGTATCGCCCGTAAGCGCGGAGAACAAGCTTGCGACCTGCAGCCAGTCGGGTTGCCATGCCGAGGCCAACGAGGAGTTTGCCGCCGGTGGCCGGGTACACCCGTCGCGGGTCGCCATGCGTCGCCTGGCGCGTACGCCGCGCGAAGAGGTTACCGATGAGCTTTCCTCCGACACCGCGTTCGAGGCGATGGTAATCGGCTGGATTCAGTTATTCTACAAGGTGCTGATCGCCGCCGTGGTGGGCGGGCTGGGTCTGCACCGCTTGCTCGATATTTACGCCGGGCGGCGCGAACGCAGGGCAGGAGGTCACTAGGCAATGGCAAGCACGCATACCCAACCGCGGCAGTTCGTGAGGTTGACGAAAAGCCAGCGTATCCAGCATGCGATCCTGTTTGTTTCCACTGCGCTGCTGATCATTACCGGCTTTATGATCGAGGCCGACCGCTGGTTCATCGCAAGTTTTGGCAGCGCCGCCGAGACTATCTTCTGGTGGCGCGGCTGGATTCACCGTATCGCCGGCGTGGCCGTAACCGTCATCTGCATCTACCACCTTATATAT
Organism: Pseudomonadota bacterium; assembly: GCA_020347585.1. Taxonomy (GTDB): domain Bacteria; phylum Pseudomonadota; class Gammaproteobacteria; order CAMYNG01; family CAMYNG01. Next base: position 63,804 of record CP070733.1, read on the forward strand.
GTCACGGTGAATGCCGACGGTCGCAGCTGGTTCAAGGACATGCTGCCGCGCCCAAGCGATGCCGTGTTCGCCTGGCAGAACATCATGTTCATGCTGGGATTCCGAGACGCGCGACCCAAGATGGATCGCTTCTTCTACCTGGAGAAGCTCGAGTATTGGTCCGTTTACTTCGGCATGTTCATCGTTATTGTCACCGGCATCATGCTCTGGACCGAGTACCTGTGGCCCAAGTTCTATCTCGATGTGGCAGGTGCGTTCCATCTCGGTGAGGCTACGCTCGCCGCGCTGGCCATCATCATCGGGCACATCTTCTCAGTGCACTACAATGCACATGTCTATCCCATGAATCGAGCCTTTCTCGACGGCATGATCTCGGAAGAGCTGATGAAAGAAGAGCACGGCCTGTGGTACGAGCGCGAAATGGCGAAGCACGGCGGTACGCCACACGGAGGCGAGCCCAGTGCATGAGACGCGCACCACGCGAACCTTCAAGGCGCTCGTTGTGGATGCGTTGATGGGTGCGATATTCCTGCTTCTCATGGTGTTCTCGGCGTGGCTGATTTGGCAATACTATTTTCGCGCCCCCGTCGAGATCCCGAGCGCCGGTGTGGGTCGGGAAGCGACAAAAGAAGACATCAGGCTCGCGCGTGAGTATCCGCCGCGGCATTTTCACAACATGGACGAGGTGGTGCTGGCAGGCATACAGTCGGGCTCGCCCTGCATAAAGTGCCACGGCGACTATCCGCACTCCAAAGCTGATAACGACCGGCGTGGCTTTCTCAATGCCCATGCCTGGTTTGTGGCCTGTGAAACCTGTCACCTCAAGCCCGAGGACCGCGACAAGGTGATCTATCGCTGGTACGACAATAAGACCGGCGAGGAGATGACAAAGCTAGAAGGGCCGGCCGGCATCTACGGCGGCATGATTGCACCCGTCAAGTTTGATAAGGGCACGGTGCAACGGCTTGACCGGGCCGCTGATGTTGAGTTGATCGACGAATACCTGCGTACCAAGAATGAACTCAACGAGGGCCAACAGGCCACGGCGCGCGCGAAGATCCACGATGTCATCTGCAAGTCACCCATTTTCTGTGATAGCTGTCATACTGAAAAAGGTGTGTTGGATTTTGAGAAACTGCTGTATCCGCCGCGGCACGCAGCACACCTGCGTACCATCGATCCGGGCGCCATGATCAAGACCTACAAGGCGTTTCACTTTCCAAATATCTTCGACCCGAAATAGCCAGCGCCGCGCCAGCAACGTTGGCGCGCCAGCATCACAAGTTGGCGCAGAAAGCGATATCCGACATGCTTGCACAGCGGCTTCATCGCACTATACTAGATGGACTTGGACGGCTACGTACGGCCTCAATCTGACAAGTTATTCGCCTGGTGAGTGAAAGCGAACCTAGCTGTCTAAAACAGAAGATCGACAAAGGATAGGACACGGCATGAAACAGCGGATTGTATTGCTATGCGTATTCGCGATTTCTGTGGTGGTCGTTGGCTGCAGTGACGATGACGTCGCGGAGGTTCTCGCAGGTACTGGTATCCCCGAGGCCAGCCTGTATGTCTACAACCAGATGACCGATGACGTCACCGCGGATGTCCATGCCGGCGACAGTCTTTTCGAGCGGCTTGTCGCCGATGACCTGCCATACAGCGATCAGACGCGGATCGCGCCGGAGGAGAAGATCGACTTGACCAGCGATACCGCTAACACCAACATCCGCGTCGTGCGCTCCGATGCCAACACGGTAGGCCCTGTTAGTCCTTCCCTCAAGGACAATGGGAAGTATACCGTGGTCGTCATGGGCGACATGGCACAAAGCCAACCCGTGATACATGCATACGAGCGTCTGGCAGCAGTCCCCGCTCCAACCAATGTACGGGTCCGCGTTATCAATGCCGCGTGGAACCTGCAAAACGCCATGGTTGATGGCGCCACGCTGGCGTATGAGGCCGCAACCGGGTACACAGAGAAGACTCCTGCTGCCGGTGCGATAACCTTTGTGGTTATGGGCGGGGGCGTTACTTACAATCCCACCTGCAACGTGACGGCGGGGCAAAGTTACGATGTCATCCTGGGCTACCCGAACAATAGCGATCCGGCGACTCCACCGGCGAACGTCAGCGTGTTCTGCCACCAGATCTGACGCTATTCTGACACCGGCGCGACCTGTTGCGCACATTGCGCACAGGCCGGATTTGACTCTGCGGGGCGTGCCATAGCCCCGGCCATAGTGGGTTGCTTCAGGGAGCAAAGCTTACGGACATGTCCAGAACTCTGAGCATTGCAGCCGGGCTTTTGCTGCTGCCATTTGCCGTTCTCGCCGCGCCTCCGGCGGAAATCGTCGATAACCCCATTGTTTCGCTGGACGAGGCGATCGCCCTGCTCGGCGAGGGCGTGGTGGGCCAGAAACTCGCGGACGAACCGCTGCCGGACCCGCACCTTTTACTGCCGTCCCGAGCGGGCGTTTGGACATACAGTATCGTTGGTGGCACAGACAAGGGTCAGGTCGACACGATTCACCTGCGCAAAATCGAGGATGAGCACCATCCGCACCTGTGGCAGCGTGAGCGGCCCGACAAGCACCTCATCAGCCTGCACGTGCAGGAGCATGTGGTAGCGATTACCTCGATCATCGTGCCGGAGCATAATCTGTTGATCGAATACGGTCCGGACGAGATGCTGATCCCACAGGGCATGAAGGTCGGCACCACGGTGAAACACCGCAGCAAGGTCAGGACCGTAAGCCTGAACCGACCATCCCACGAACGTGCGAAAGGGTTTCTGGATCTGGTATTGACCTATATCGGCCGCTTCCGGATCTCAACGCCAATCGGCGAGTTTGACACTTACTTGATGCGTACGGATATCGAAAGCAAGGTCGGCCCCGTACACCAGACGGATACGATCTATAACTTCTATGCGAAGGACGTCGGCGTCGTTGCACGAGTAGCGCGTCTGAACGTACACGCAGTGCTTGTCTACCGCTCGGACCATCGCAACGCCTACCTGCTGTCAGAACAACCGCGCTTCGAAGATTCTGCCGGCAAGGCAGTCGACCGCAGTGCCGCTGAGCGTACGATCGCGGTACGTGAGGCAGGACACGCTGAATCCACGCCGTAGTTCGGCGCTACTTTCGCTCTGCCGCCGGTCCTGTCGGCCCACGCCGAAACACCGATCCCTTGACCTGAGTCATGTACTCCCCGCGCGATACGGCGCTACATTGGGCGCCTGATGCCGGGTGGTGAAACCGGCCGTTTCATCTAACTGTCCGACTCAGGTTAAGCGCAGCCATGGAACTCGTCTGCCCGGCGGGCAGCCTGCCCTCCCTAAAGGCCGCCGTGGACCACGGCGCCGATGCTGTGTACATCGGATTTCGCGACCAGACGAATGCGCGACATTTCGCCGGCCTGAACTTCGACGCAGTAACCATGGAAACCGGTATTCGCTATGCGCGTGCGCGCGGCACGCACGTTTACCTTGCGCTCAATACCTATCCGCAGCCTGCTGGCTGGCCGCGTTGGCAAACGGCGGTAGATCGCGCGGCCGATTTGGGTGTCGATGCGCTGATTGCTGCCGATCTCGGCGTGTTCGACTACGCGACCAGCACCTGGCCCGAACTGCGGTTGCACCTGTCGGTGCAGGGCTCGGCAGCGAACTACGAGGCGATCCGTTTCTACCACGAGCACTTTGGCATCAAGCGTGTGGTGTTGCCACGCGTGCTGTCGTTGCGCCAGGTGGAACACCTGGTGCAGTTTTGCCCGGTCGAGGTCGAAGTGTTTGGTTTTGGCAGCCTGTGCGTGATGATGGAGGGGCGTTGTTTCCTGTCGTCGTTTGCGGCGGGAGAGTCACCCAACAGTTGTGGTGCCTGTTCGCCGGCCCGCGCGGTGGAATGGCGCGAGACGCCTACCGGCCTGGAAACGCGCCTCGGTGGCATGTTGATCGATCGCTTTGGGCTCGACGAGAAGGCCGGCTACCCACAGGTGTGCAAGGGCCGCTACCAAGTCAACGGGCAGACCTACTACGCGCTGGAGGAGCCCAATAGCTTGAACACCCTATCACTGCTGCCGCAGATCCGTGCGGCAGGCGTTACCGCCATTAAGATCGAGGGCCGCCAGCGCAGCCCAACCTACATTTCGCAGGTGGCGCGGGTATGGCGCGCCGCGATCGATGCCTGCGAGCGCGATGCTGCCGGCTTCGTACCGCGCCCAGAGTGGGTAGCCCAGCTCAATAAGGTATCCGAGGGCACGCACACGACGCTGGGTGCGTATCATCGACCCTGGCGCTAGACAGGTTGCAAGGGATAAGTTGTACAGGGCAGAAACTGGCATGACAGAGCGCATCCCACGGTTGGCGCTTGGCGCAATTCCCTACTACTGGTCGCGTGAACAGATCGAGTTGTTCTATGCGCAGGTCGCCGATGCGCCTGTTGAAATTGTGTATATCGGCGAGACGGTATGTGCCAAGCGCAAGGAGATGCGCACGCGCGACTGGCTGGCACTGGGCGAGGAACTGGCCGCCGCCGGTAAGGACGTGGTGCTCTCGACACTGGTGTTGCTTGAGGCGGAAGCAGACCTTCGCACGCTACGGCGTATTTGTGCCAACGGACGCTTCATGGTCGAGGCAAACGACATGGGCGCGGTGCGCCTGCTGCAGGGCGAGTCGTTCGTTGCGGGACCCGGCATCAATATTTACAACGATCGCGCGCTGACACGCCTTGCGGCGTTGGGCCTAAAGCGCTGGGTGTTCCCGGTCGAGCTGGCGCGCGATACGCTGGTGGCGTTGCAGGCTATTAGACCTGCATACATTGAAACCGAAATGTTTGTATATGGGCGCATTCCGCTCGCGTACTCGGCGCGTTGTTTCACCGCGCGCCACCTCAATCTGCAAAAAGACGATTGCGGTTTTTGCTGTCACGCCTATCCTGACGGGTTGCTGGTTTCATCACAGGAAGGGGCGCCGTTTCTCAATCTTAACGGCATCCAGACCCAGTCAGCCCAGACCTACAACCTGTTAACGCAGCTTCCGGAGTTGATTGAACTGGGCATTGATGTATTGCGCATTGGCCCGCAGCGCGAGCACACCTTAGAGATTATCGAGATATTCGATCGAGTGCGGCGCGGCGAGGGTGAACCTCAGGATTTTGATTGCATGCTGGAAGGGTACGCGCCGGTGCGCGCCTGCAATGGTTACTGGCACGATGAGCCGGGTATCTCACAGCATGACACGTACCCTGGCATGCATCCCGCACTTGCTAGCCAAGACGTTCTATAAGCGGAAGTATCCGATCGGCCGTGGCAAGCACCCGCGCCAGTTGCGGGTGCGGTTCGAAGGCGTCGAGAAAGTTCTTGATGTAAAGCCCGAGTTCAGTATCGCCGCCCAGCGAGAGGCGACGGTGAAAGAACAGCGTGTCAGGGTCCTCGCTGCGGGTCATGAGCAGCAGGAAGTCATACGCTGCACCCTCGATACTCACATCCGCGCCACCCGTCCCGGTGTGCGCCGTCAGGCGATCGCTGCCCAGCGTAAGGCGAAATGTCACACCCGCATCGCGTACATGGATGCGCAGCACGCGGTGCTCAAGAAACCCTAGCTCGCCGTTGGCCAGCGGCCCGGCAAACACTTGGTTCAGCAGGGCAGCCAGTGCACGGCTGTGTGCCGAGGTTGGCAGCACGCCAAGCGGCAGTGCGGCGATACGCGGAAAACGCGGTATGCGCAGGGCTTGTGAGTCATCGAATGGCATGAGGCCGCTTTATGCCACGTCGGTGGGTGCCATCGCATTGATCCCGGTCAAGGCAATTGCCGGTCAGCGTCGCGACTGTCCTGGTTAAAAAAACAACGGCGTGGCGGTGCCTTTACATCACCGCGCCGCCAGACCGCCTGGAGTGGGTTACTGCATACGACCTCTGCCTTGACGCGGTCCCATTTGCGCGAACTGCTCGCGCTGTGCATCGGTAAGCACAGCACTGATCTCGTTGTGAACCCCGCTGCGCAGCACGATCATCTCGGCCACCTTCGTGCCCTGGGTATTGGCAAGTTTACGAATCTCGGCCTCGCTGGCCTTGTTGCCCGTTGCCAGGCTGCGGATCGTCTCGCGGTTCTCCATCATTTCGGTACGCAGCTTTTGCATTTCCGGCTGGGCTTTCTCGAAAATGGTCTGAACCTGCGCACGCTGCTCGTCGCTCAGGTCAAGCCGCCCCGCCAGACGTTCGACGCGTGCAGCCGGATCGGCGTACGGACCGCCACCCGGCCCCATGCCGGCGCCCTGGCAACCACCCGGGCCGCCGCTCCAGCCGGGACCGGCGATCACCGGTACCGACAGCGCCAGTCCGGTCATCAGGAGTGTCGCTAAAAATGCTGTCGTGAACGTTCTCATTGTCCTGCCCTCGTGCGTTGATTGAATGGTGTACTTGGCTCGTGTCTTTGCCATGATCGAATCCTCGCACCGAGCCGTGTAAATGGGGGTGGTGGTGCGGTAAATATATGTAAAGGCTATCGCTGGCCTCTGTATCCGATGCCGGCTAGTGTGGCACGATAACTCCATGGCTGACATCCGTGTCGCCGTTTGCGAGGCATCAGGGACCATGAGTCGAATCCTGCTTGTCGATGACGACGTCGAACTGTGCGAGATGCTGGGTGACTACCTCGGTGCCGAGGGCTACGTGGTAGATGCCGTGCACGACGGCAACAGCGCCCTACAACAAGCGGCCGCAGGGCAGTACGACCTAATGGTGCTGGATGTGATGCTGCCCGAGCTCAACGGTTTTGACGTGCTACGCCAGCTGCGTGCGAACTCGCGCCTGCCGGTGTTGATGCTGACGGCGAGAGGTGACGATGTGGATAGCATCGTTGGTTTGGAGCTGGGCGCCGACGATTACCTTGCCAAGCCGTGCAACCCGCGTGTACTCGAGGCGCGCATCCGGGCCGTCCTGCGGCGCGCAAGCGAATCGGGCGCCGGCGTGAACGCAGGAGAAACGCTCAGGCACGCAGACCTTGAAATGCACACCGGCACGCGCACTGTTACGCGCGGTGGGGTTGCGGTTGAACTGACCAGCACCGAATACGGTGTACTCGAAGTGCTGCTGCACGATGCCGGCCACGTGGTGAGCAAGGCCGATCTCTCCGAGCGCGCATTGGGGCGCACGTTGGGCCGCTATGATCGCAGTCTCGATATGCACGTCAGCAGCCTGCGCAGGAAACTCGGCCGGCTGCGCGACGGGGAGGAACGTATCAAGACAGTGCGCGGAGTTGGCTACCAGTACGTC
>CP070733.1:71175-76295 GCA_020347585.1 Pseudomonadota bacterium
CCGAAAGCAAAGGTTATCTGGGCTCATTTCGGCCAGATTCGACATCCAGAGAAAGAAAAACGCTTTGCACCAGCACTCGTCGAGCGTTTGCTAAAGTCCTATCCGAATCTCTACTTTGATATCTCAACTGGGGAACCCGGCAGACGTTACAAGTGCGGAGAGCGCGTCCTAGATACGGTTATCTGGGAGAGTGATAATAGTGATCAGAACAGTGCGCTAAAACCCGCCTACAAGTCCATATTGTCACGCTTTAGCGATCGTTTTGTCGCCGGATTGGATTACGGACCATCGAATCGCCAGTCGGCGGACTATTTTCGGCGCCGGGTGGGCAACATACGTCTTATAATCCAAGACCTTCCAGATGCGGCCAAACACAATATCGGCTATCGCAATGCGTGGTTCTTGTTGACTGCTCGCACATGGGAGTAAGGCCTGAGTCGTGCGTGATCGTGTGTAAACCGATATGACTAGACGATCGAACGCACGCGGCTATAGTCACCAGTACCTCTAGCGGCCAGGTTGATGGCCGGCGTCGCTCAGCGACGGCGTTGCCGAAACCCAGTAATTCCCTGGATGCCGTGAGAACCCGCCGTAATTCCCGCGAAGCCGAATCGCGACAGATACGAAGCAAACCCTGCCCCGCTCTTCCAACAGAAACCGGCCGCGACCCTTTTCAGGATCGCGGCCGGTCTTGTTTCGGATTGTGCGTGAGTGTCGTTGTCGAGTTCAAGCAACGTCCGCCAAGTACGGTGAGCCTTCGTCGGCGTTCGCGCCCAATATAGGGTCCCCGGCATGCATCGTGTCGTAGTGCATGGCTGGCCGGGCGTGAATAAACACCGGGTGGCGGTCCTTGCCGATCGCAGGGCCCCAACTCAGCAGCAGATCGGCGACGCGCAGTGCTTCTTCATACCAGCGGGCCGAGACGATCGCCACGTGAGGTTCGGTATCGGCCGGTTCGTTGCTCCACAGAAATTCCACTTCCCACGGTTTGCTGCCCTGGGTCAAATCGTAGGTATTGCTCATTTTCAGTTCCTCGTGGTTGCTGGCTGGTTCGACACCGCGGGACCGGGGAAATACCCTGGACGAGCGCACCTGCGGATTCAAGTTCATTGACACGTAGTCTGCCAGAACGTTCCGAAGTAAGTATGGCACTCGCTGCCAAAGGTCTGTCTCGCCATGCCACGGTCACTGGCGCGGCAAACTCGGCCACGGAGGGGCAAGAGATGGTGGGGCAAATCGGTGCGCCGGTTTCTTCCCCGGCGCACCCGAGAATGCGAAATTGATGGGGTGCCGCCCTTCCCAACCCCGGAGGGTTGAAGAACGTGCGGTCTGTCAGGCGACGTCTGCGACGTAGCTCGAACCGTCGTCGGCGCTTGAGCCCTTGACGGCATCGTCGGTCGTACCAACATCGTCCAAGGCGCGCGGGCGCGCATGCACAAAGATCGGGCACCGATTCTTGCCAATGGCCGGGCCCCAGGTCAAAAGTAGTTCGGCGACGCGCAGCGCCTCCTCGTACCAACGCGCTGAGACAAAGGCCATGTGCGGCTTGGTATCAGCCGGCTCGTTGCTCCACAGGAACTCGACTACCCACGGTCTGCTGCCCTGGGTCAGATCATACGTTGTGCTCATTTTGCCAACCTCTGTTCTTCTGGCACTTTTAAGTTACCTTCGGGCTCAGATGCCTTCGCCCGTAAGACTAGAAATCGAGATAAAGGTTCACGAATGGACCTTTGAATTTCAGATCGGCGAAGACATCGTCAACCTCGTCCAGCTTGACCTGCTGGTATCGGTAGCCGGCCTCCACGCCAATCAGGTAATCGCTCGAATATCCAAACTTGGCGGTGTAATCACCGATGCGGCTGCCGTCATAGGAGATGACGTTGGCGTCGGCGCCGATCCAGAAGCCGAGCGGCAGCGAGACCGCCAGGTTACCGTACAGCATCGGCACCGGCAGGCCGATGCTCTCCTCACCGATCACGCCGGGGTTATCCAGCGATTCGATACGGGCCTGGCCGTCGTAGTAGCGGATGTTAAGACCGAGGTCGAGATCGACCACATTGTCGAGCACCTGCCAGTACAGGAGCAGGTCATAGTGGTCGAGGGTTAGCTCGGACTGAACCCGCTCGTTTGCCTGGAAGGTCTGCCCGGCGTAGGTCACGGTCTCCTTGATGGTACCGGTGCCGTCGTACCCCAGTAGGGTCGCGCCCACGCGAAAATTCGGCAGAATCGGAATCGGATGTTCGATGAGGACATAGGCCTGCCCGTTGGTGGAATCGGTAAAGCCAAGTTCCTCGACCACATTGACGTCACGGTCGGTGCCGTTGCGGGTATCGCGCACGGTCCCCTCCGGATCGCTATTCCAGGCCCCCGCGGCGACCTTGACCCGAACTTCGTCTGCGAGGACGGACAGCGGCAGCAGCAGCAACACGACCGCGAAGACAATTCTCAAAGACATGATTGGTTTCCGAAACTGTTGGTGCTGCGCCGGGCGCAGGGTACGTTAAAAAATATCGAATCTAAATGAATAGTCGGTCGCTAGCGCCCATTTCTGTAGTAGTTTTTTTTCCATTGCCAACCGCATCACAATTGCCCGATTCAGTTCACCGGCACACAACCGGCTGACCGATCGCCCGCCAGCCAAAGCTAGAAAAACCGTGGCACCATCAACCCGTCTTTTTTGCGTGGACGGGCTCCACGCTGACACCACCGCCCTTATGTACCCCGCGTCCGGCAGATCCTCACCGACAGCCCGCCACGAAGCGGTTCAGACAACGCTCCGTCGGGCAAATTCACGGATGCAACCTGTGGCTGATGCCGATTTCTGATCTGGAACAACGATTAGCGAGAACGAATATACCTTTGAGCTTCATTGGCCGATGAAATTGACAAACCTAAAACACGAGTGAACTCGCCACGTTGAGGAAAACTATCGCGGCAGCCGTGTTTGCCGCCATCACCAGCTCTGCTGCCTGGGCTGGACCGTACGAGGATGGACTCGCCGCGGCCGCCCAGGGCGACCATGCCCAGGCAGCCAGTATGTTCCAGAAGGCAGCGCAGCAAGGACTTGCGCTGGCGCAATACCGTCTGGGCGTCATGTTCACGGACGGTTCCGGTGTGAAGCAGGACTACGCCGCTGCTGCAGGCTGGTTGTACAAGGCGGCGGCTCAGGAAAATATGCCCGCTCAGCACGAGTTGGCCATCCTCTATCACGAGGGCAAGGGCGTTTCGCAGAATCATGCACAGGCTGCCCAGTTGTGGCACAAAGCTGCCCTGAAGGGTTTCGCAGCTGCGCAGTACAAACTGGCCGCACTGTATAGCTATGGCCAGGGTGTGCAGCGCGACTACGTCCAGGCACACATGTGGTATCACCTTGCCGCCATCGGCGGACAAAAGATGGCTTGCGACGAACGCGATGCCGTCGCCACGCACCTGACGCCGGAGCAACTCGCGGAGTCCGCGCGCCGTGCCCGCAAGTGGCTTATCGGGGACGGGGTCTGAGCCCCTGACCGGAGCGCCGCCCACTCGCCGGGCGTATCAAGGCCCGTATCGCCCGGCCCGTAAACTGACTCCGGCTGGGAGTCGAGCGGGCGCGCAGCAGTCTATTCATGCACCTGAAAGCGGCAACACGCTGATTTTTCTTGTGCTGGACAGCGATCCATCCCCACCGTCACCGACCCCCACACCCTCTGGCTTGCCGAATGGCGCATAAATCTACGCCGCACGCAGGATGACGATGCCATATCGGTACAACCCTCAAACATTGAGCTTCCCGGCCGCTAGCAGTACCAGGCGACACGCGCTGTTCGAGTCCGCTCTACGGGCCATCGCGCCCGAGTGGATATCGGTGTGCCGCCGCACTGCGTTGAGCGATCCCACGGGAGAGGGATAGTTGGAATGAAGGGTTTGAGCACAGGCCAGGCGGCCTGGGTATACGCGTTCGGGAGCATTCAAATCGGCACGATCGTGAAGATTTGGCCGGCGAGTGTGCAGGTGAGCTTCATGTTGGACGATGGCAGCGAGTACGTGCGCGGATGCGTGCCGACCTTCAAGCTGTCGCGTTTTCGCAAGGACAATGCCGAGGGCCGCTACTGCCTGGTCTTCGAGAGCACCGTGCCGATCCCCTCCGAGGTCGAAGACCGTCTCACCAGCCAGGCCGTGGAAGTCAACCTGAACAACGCCCTGGTCGAAGCGCGCTGGGTCGTCGACAGTATCTGCGCTGGAAAAAGCCAATACAACAATATGCCCGACGGTGGCCACTCGGTACTGGCCGAATGCGCCTACTTTGTCGAGATGCTCGACGATGAGGCATAGGCGCTGTTCCCTCACCCCAAAAGGACAGCCCATGCTGAACGTAACAGGCCTATAGGTACTGGCACGCCTCAGCTGACCTCCGCGATCTAGCTGTAACGGAACGCCGCGCAAGCCATCTCCGGCGTTCCAACGCCCGTTCCATAGGTATTATTACGCACTGACAGTACCCGCGCATCACGCTAGCTTTACCCAAAAACCTCGCCCAATAGCATCCGGGATCGCCACAGGTTGCCTGCCGTCGCTTGTGGCACAGGGAAAATCACTCGCGAGGACGACGCGATGGTATTTCGAACGAGTTGGGTGGCGTTGCTAGTGTGTGCGATTCTTGCGACTTGCGGCACCGTGGTTGCAGTGGAGCGCGCAACCCTGCCCGATGTTGATACCGGTTTTGCGGTCGAAATCGGCGCATTCTACACCCGTGGCGACTATGGCGGCGCCGAGACGACTGAGACGGTAAGCGTACCGATTTCGCTCAGCTACAAGACCAGGCGCTTTCTGTTCGACGCGACAATACGCTACCTTGTCATCGATGGTCCGGGAGTCTTTGTCAACATGGGCGGCGCGATGGTGCCTACCAAGGACAAGCACGCCGCGGACAAAATGACTTCGGGCGATAGCACAAAGTCCAAACGCGACATGACGTTCGCAGAGGCAACAACCACGACGGTATCAACACGCGAATCGGGGTTTGGGGACCTGTTTCTTTCGGCAACCTGGTTCGGGGTCGCCCCGCGCGACAAGCGACCAGGCTTCAATGCGACTGGCTGGGTCAAGGTCGCTACAGCAAATGAGAACAAGCGCCTTGGGAC
>CP070733.1:76395-80197 GCA_020347585.1 Pseudomonadota bacterium
AACATCTCACGCATTAGCTGCCTCGATCTCACTGGAGGAGCGCCAGAGATGAACCCTCACTTTCGCTATCTTGTGGCGCACGCGCGGGAGTTGGGTCTGAACGTGATTGACCGCTGCAATCTGACTATTCTCCTCGAACCTGAGCAGACCGATCTCGGCGAATTCCTGGCTCGGCACAATATCGAAATTGTTGCCTCGATGCCATGCTATCTAAGAGAGAATGTGGATGCACAGCGTGGCAATGGTGTTTACGATACCAGTATCGCCGCACTGCGCAAACTCAATACGTTGGGCTACGGCATTGAGGGCAGTGAGCTGGTCCTCAATCTCGTATACAACCCCACGGGACCCTTTTTACCTCCCGCACAAGACCGGCTCCAAGCCGATTACCAGCGTGAGCTTGGCAAGCATGGAATCAAATTCAACAAACTTTTAACGCTCACCAATATGCCCATCCAGCGATTTGGCAGCACGCTTGTTTCAAAAGGCCAGTTCGACAAATACATGCAGTTGATAAAGCGGTCACACCAGGACGCTAACCTGCAGCACGTCATGTGCCGCACCTTGATTAGTGTGGACTGGCAGGGACATGTCTTTGACTGTGACTTTAATCAGATGCTCGACCTACCCCTGCCGCTGCATGGCAAGGCACGTCCACATATCCGTGATTTGATCGGCGTTGATCTAAAGGGCAACCCGATTTCGGTTGCCGATCACTGCTACGGATGCACGGCGGGTCAAGGCAGCAGCTGTGGCGGTGCCCTCAGCTAGTCACACCGCGGACGCTGGTGATAGCCGTGAATCGCAATGCACGAATTTCGGTAGTTATACCGGCGCTAAATGAGGGCGAGCACATCAAGACTACCTTGCGTTCGCTCGCACCACTGCGCGCGGCAGGCCACGAAGTAATATTGGTTGACGGACGAAGCGAGGATGCAACGGTTACTTTGGCCAGAACACTCGCCGACCATGTTTTCGTGGCGCCACGCGGACGCGCCCGTCAAATGATCGAGGGCGCCAGGATGGCGCAGGGCGAAATACTCTGGTTTCTGCATGCAGACACGCAGGTACCGGAGGAGGCGCACCACCTGATTTTAGATGCATTGACGGGCACGGGCGTTTCCTGGGGTCACTTTGCGGTGCGACTGACAGGACGGCAGGGCATGCTGCGCGTTGTGGAGCGCATGATGAACCTGCGCTCCCGAATGTCGGGAATAGCCACGGGCGATCAGGGGATATTCGTTGCGCGCAGCGCCTATGACAACGCAGGAGGCATCTCCGACATTCCGCTCATGGAAGACGTCGAACTAAGCCGGAGGCTGAAGCGTCATTCGCGCCCGGCCTGCGTTCGTGTACCGTTGCGCACCTCCAGTCGTCGCTGGGAAGAGGGTGGGGTGCTGCGTACTATAGTGCTTATGTGGCGACTGCGCCTGGCATACGCCCTGGGCGCCGACCCGGGCCGGCTGGCCCGACACTACCGCTGATACCCCAATGGCTAAACCGACCACAATCATGGTTTTCGCCAAGGCGCCCACTCCCGGAGAAGTCAAGACGCGCCTGATTCCGGCACTGGGCGCAGAAGGGGCCGCGGGATTGCAACGGCGAATGACCAGGCACACCCTGGAGACTGCTTGCGCGTTGTCTGATGCGACGGTCGAGCTGTGGTGCGCACCGGGCATTGATGATTCGTTCTTCGCTGGGTGCGCGGCTGACTTTCCGGTTGCGCTTAGACTTCAGCAGGGACAGAGCCTGGGCGAACGCATGTTGAAGGGATTTCGGTCGGCCCTGGCGCAAAGCGAGTTGGCGATACTCATTGGCACGGATTGTCCGCGCCTTGGTCCGGACACGTTGCGCGCGGCCCGAGATGTGCTTGCACAGGACGGACGGGGCGTGCTGGTTCCGGCGCTGGACGGTGGCTACGTGTTGATCGGGCTGAACCGGGTTGCCGATCGCATATTTCAAGACATTGACTGGGGGACGGACCAGGTGCTGCGCCAGACGCGCGAACGGTTCCGTGATCTAAGGTGGAAATGCGGTGAGCTCCCCGCAATGCGCGACCTTGATCGCCCGGAGGATCTGCGCGAATTTCCCGAATTGTGCGAGTCTTGGAAGACGTACGCGCATCTAGCCGAAATCAACCTATGAGCAAAGTTCTTGCGTGGATAGACAAAACACCACTCGTGCCGTTTTTGGTGCTCGGGATTCTGCTCGGCTTGGCGCCGTTTCAGCCCGAACCCCATCTATGGGAAAAGCTTAAGATGCTGGCGGCGGGCGAGCTGCAGCGACCCATCGACATCTTTGACCTGTTTTTGCACGGTGCACCGGTGGCACTGTTGATCATCAAGCTGTCACGAATGGCACGAGCCAAATAGTGTCGATTTCCCGAAAAAGCGTGTTGTTCGTTTACAACTCCGACAGCGGATTGTTCAACACGCTGACCGATATTGCACACAAGATTTTCGCGCCCGGCACATACTCCTGTGCGATGTGCGCGATAACACATGGCTACTTCGCTGTGCGCCCGGAATGGCAAGAATTCCTTGAGAGCCTCGACGCCGATTGCAGATTCATGCACAGGGACGAATTTGCAGAGCGCTATCCCGGTACGGCCGTGGCGCTTCCCGCTGTTTTCATCGACGACCAGGTCGGCGGCATAACTCAGTGCCTTGATGCGGAAACCATCCAACACTGTCGCACGATGTCGGACATAAAGGTGCAATTGCGGGCCCATTGTATTGATTAAACATAAGAGTCACATAGCGGTGAGATAGCCGACGCTTGACGTAGCAAATTCCCGATCCACCCAATGTGTTTTCCAGACCCTAGGACAAGACCATGAGCCAGAAGCGCGAAGACGAAATCCGTCAATCGGTGCGGGACAACTATGCTGAAGTTGCCGACGCGGGGGATCGAGACGAATGCTGCGGCGTGGGGCGTGGCTGCTGCGGCGTTGCATCCGATGCGCAAATCAACGCCATTGATTCCTCCCGCCTTGGCTATTCAGAAAATGACAGGAATGCCGTTCCGGAAGGTGCCGATCTGGGGCTGGGTTGCGGCAACCCGCGCGCCATTGCCAGCTTGAAATCCGGCGAAATCGTCCTTGACCTCGGGAGTGGCGCCGGATTTGATGCATTCCTCGCGGCACGTGAGGTGGGTGATCGCGGCAAGGTAATCGGTGTGGACATGACGCCGGCGATGGTAAGCAAGGCGCGATCAAACGCGGAGAAAGGCGACTATCCGAACGTTGATTTCCGGCTCGGAGAAATCGAGTATCTTCCCGTTGCCGATGCGTCCGTAGATATCATTATCTCAAACTGCGTTATCAATCTTTCTCCTGACAAACCTCAGGTGTTTAAAGACGCCTTTCGCGTCCTGAAACCCGGCGGGCGATTGGCAATCTCGGATGTTGTGGCGAGCGCCGAACTGCCGGAAAAGATCCGCAGTGACCTCGCATTGCGCTCGGCCTGTGTGGCCGGTGCCGTCACGGTGGATAAATTGCATGCCATCATTGCAGCGGCAGGGTTCATCGATATCCGGATTGCGCCCAAGGACGAATCACGCGAGTTCATTCAGGACTGGGCGCCAGGCACCAACGTGGAGAATTTTGTGGTGTCCGCGATCATCGAAGCGCGCAAACCCGGCAATACCACGCCGGACGGATAAGACGTCGTCGTTGACGAGGGTGTGGCTGAGTCCAGGGTTCCGCTCACGTTGGAACTTCCGTTGGCGGGTGTGGCGGGTACAGTGCGCACCAAGGAAATAGTCTATATAATGCGTAATTCTTCACAAACTAAGAGAAGCC
>CP070733.1:80297-85781 GCA_020347585.1 Pseudomonadota bacterium
CGAGGAGTCGGTCGCACAATGCGGCACCCGCCCACTGCACCGACTCGAAGCACTGGGCCAGCTTAGGCCGCGCCAGCTCGGCGTACACATGACGCAACTTGAGGACACCGAGATCGAGCAATACGCCTCGCGCGGGGCCCACGTGGTACACTGCGCGGAATCCAACCTAAAGCTCGCCAGCGGCTTCTGTGCAGTAGAAAAACTGGCGCGCGCCGGAATCAACGTCGCGCTAGGCACCGACAGCGCTGCCAGCAACAATGACCTGGACATGCTTGCCGAGATGCGCTCGGCGGCCCTGCTGGCGAAGGCCGTGGCCGCCGATGCCAGTGCCGTACCAGCGGCCGCGGTCCTGCGCATGGCAACCATCAACGCTGCGCGCGCCCTGGGCCTTGACGAACAAATCGGTTCGATCGAGCCTGGCAAGGCCGCCGACCTGGTGGCGGTGGATCTGGGTGGGGTCGAAACCCAGCCCGTCTACAATCCAGTCTCGCAACTGGTATACGCCGCGGCGCGCGACAAGGTCAGCGATGTCTGGGTCGCCGGCAGGCACCTGTTGAAGGACAAAGAATTGACGACCCTCGACACCGACGAACTGCTTGAAAAGACCAAAGACTGGGGCGGAAAAATCGCCGCCTGGCACAACGCGCGAGGCAACCAGGGTTATGAATAGCACGACTGATACCAACGCACCATCGGCCGGTAATGTGGATCCGCGCGAGATCTCCAAGTTCGCCGAACTGGCGACGCGCTGGTGGGATCCCAACAGCGAGTTCAAACCGCTGCACGACATCAATCCGCTGCGCCTCGAATATATCGATAGGCGCACGAGGCTCGAGGGCAAGCGGGTGGTCGACGTGGGATGCGGCGGCGGCATACTGGCCGAGGCGATGGCAACGCGCGGCGCGCAGGTCACCGGCATCGACATGGGCGAGGCACCACTGGCGGTGGCCCGGCTACACCGGCACTAGTCCGGCGTGGACGTGGACTACCGCCAGGTCACGGCCGAGGCCCTGGCCGACGAGGCGCCACAGGCCTTCGACGTGGTCACTTGCATGGAAATGCTGGAGCACGTCCCGGATCCCGGATCGGTGGTCGGTGCCTGCGCGCGGCTGGTCAAACCGGGCGGCCACGTATTCTTTTCCACCATCAATCGCAACCCAAAGTCCTACCTGCTGGCGATCATCGGCGCCGAGTACCTGCTGCGCATGTTGCCACGCGGCACGCATGACTACGCCAGATTCATCCGCCCCTCGGAACTCGATACCTGGGCGCGCCAGGCGGGCCTGACCGTCAGCGAACTGACCGGTATGACCTACAACCCGCTAAGTAAACGCTACTCGCTCGGCTACGACGTAGATGTGAATTACTTGATGTGCTGCGTAAAAAACTAGGTGCGAGCTACGAGTAACAAGGGACGAGGAAACAAATGTCGGTGTCCGGATACCTATTACTCTCTCGGCGCAATATCTGAGCGATCGATCCTGCCTCGACTCTGATGCCTCGCTCCTTGCGCCTTTCCAATGTCCCCTGAGCAAACCCCGAACCACCAGGCAATTCGGACCGTCCTGTTCGATCTCGATGGTACGCTGCTTGATACCGCCCCCGATCTCGCCAACGCACTGAACACGGTGCTTGCGGTCAACGGCCGCCAGCCACTGCCCTTCGAGACGATTCGCCCGGTCGTCTCCCACGGCGGGCGCGCCCTGGTGGAATTGGGCTTCGCACTGAAGCCCGAGGACACAGAGTACGAGCCGATACGCCAGGAATTCCTCGACGTATACCTTGCACACATCGCCGAGCACACCCGGCCGTTTCCCGGCATGGAGGAAGTGCTCGACACCATCGAGCTGCGCGGCATGCGTTGGGGCGTGGTCACCAATAAACCGCACTGGCTAACCGACCCCCTGCTTGATGCGCTCGACCTCACGCGGCGCGCCGCCTGCGTGGTCTGCGGTGACACGCTCAACGAAAGTAAACCCCACCCTGCGCCGCTTATACACGCCTGCCGCCAGACCGGCAATGCCGTGGAGCAGTGTGTCTACGTCGGCGACGCCGAGCGCGACATCATCGCTGGCAGACGCGCAGGCATGCCAACCCTCGTCGCCTTGTTCGGTTACATAGGCGCCGACGACGACCCCGAGCAGTGGGGCGCCAGCGCCCTCGTGACATCACCGCAGGGCATCCTAAATTGGCTGGAGGCCCGCACACGACAACAGAGCTGACGACGTGTGACGCCGGACCCCGACGTGATACGATGAGACGCGACTTACAGGCCGGACATGCGGTCCGCCACTGCCATAGCGCATGACTCCTGATTCCCTTGCGATCAACCTGACAGACAGCGTCACTTTTGCCCTGGCGGCGGCCTTTGCAATCGGCAGCGTGCTTGGTGCGCTTGTTGCCTACTTGCACAGCCAGCGCAAAATCGCGGCACTGCGCGAGCAATACGTTCAGCTTGCTACCACTCTCGAGCACGAACGGCGCGCTATGGAGGAAAAGCTGCGCGTGCTAGACGAAGCGCGAACACAACTTGCCGATACCTTCAGTGCCCTGTCGAGCCAGGCGCTCAAGCACAACAGCGAGGAATTCCTCCGCCTCGCCCGGGAAAACATGCAGCACTTTCACACCCGCGCCGAGGGTGACCTGGCGCAGCGCGAGAAGGCGATTGAACACCTGGTCAAGCCAATTCGCGAAGCCCTGGACAAGACCGAATCGCAGATCCGCGAGATAGAGAAGGATCGCCAACATGCCTACGGTTCGCTCAACAAGCACCTCGAGCAAATGGCACAAACCCAGGCGGCATTGCAAAGCGAAACGCGCAACCTGGTGCAGGCATTGCGCCGCCCGGAGGTGCGCGGCCAGTGGGGGGAGTTGACCCTAAAACGCCTCGCCGAACTCGCCGGTATGGTCGAGCATTGTGATTTCTACGAGCAGGAGCAGGTGAGGACCGAAGAGGGTGCCGCGCGCCCGGACATGATCGTGCGCATGCCGGGTGGCCGCGAAGTGGTTGTGGACGCCAAGACACCGCTGGACGCCTATCTGAGCGCGATGGAATCTCCCGATGATGACAGCCGCCAGAAACATCTGGCCGCACACAGCCGTCACGTGCGCGAGCGAATCCGCGAGCTTGCCAGCAAGGGCTACTGGTCGCAGTTCAAGAACGCCCCGGACTTCGTAGTGTTGTTTATTCCGGGCGACCAGTTTCTCGGCGCCGCGCTGGACCGCGACCACGAATTGCTGGAATTCGCATTGCGCCAGAAGGTCGTACTTGCGACACCGACCAGTTTCGTCGCACTGCTACGCGCCATCGCCTTTGGCTGGCGCCAGGAACAACTCGCGGACAATGCCGAGATCATTCGCCAGATCGGCGAGGAACTATACAGCCGCCTGTGTACATTTGGTGAGCACCTTAACCGGCTCGGCCGCAGCCTCGAGACCGGGGTCAAGCATTACAACAGCGCGGTGGGATCGTTTGACTCGCGGGTGCTGCCCGGTGCGCGCAAGTTCACCGAACTCGGTATCGAATCGGGCAAGGGCATGGAGGAAATAGAGCAGGTCGATCGTATGCCGAAGCTGGTGGAAAGCGAGCAGACGGACCAGTGATTGGCGCCGCGGCCATGGGAATCGGAGTACTGCAGGTTAATCCCTGGCGCTCTCCTTTAACGCTTGTCCGCCCTTCTCCAAGGCGTCGCCGCTTTTTTCGAGAATGTCGTCACCGGTTTGCCTGAGCTTTTCCTGGACGGTGCTTGCCTGGAACGGATTGCTGAACACCGGCTTGCCCTTGCCGATGTTGACGCCGAACCACAAACCCAGCGCCAGCCCGACTACCAACCAGATAACCGCCGTTTTAACCTGCTTCATTTGCTGCCCTGTCGATCTCGTTCGCAACGGGCCATACCATACCACAGCCGTCGGGCTGCACCAGACACCGGCCTGCGACTATCGCACTGGATCGCGCCGTCACCATGAAACCAGACGCCTACTGTGAGCAACGCGCTGCCCCGCCGGGCAGCAGCCTATACTACAGCCTACTGTTTACACCCCCGCCCCGGCGTACAGCATTGTTGGCATTGCACGCCCTGCGCGCCGAACTGGTCGGGATTGTCCGTGAGTGCTCCGAACCCTCGGTGGCACAAACCAAGCTGGCGTGGTGGCGATACCAGGTGGAGAGTATTTATGAGGGCGCGCCCGAACACCCCGTGGCCCATGCACTGGCACCGGTGATCGAGGCACATGATCTCCCGCGCGAACAATTCCAGGAGCTCATGGACGGCGTCGAAATGACGCTTGCGCCGCGCCAGTTCGCCGACACCGGCGAGCTGTCACTCTACTGTCATCGGGTTGACGGCACCATTGCATTGCTCAGCGCAGAGGTGTGTGGCTACGAGGACCACCACACTCCGCGCTGCATCCACGAACTAGGTATGGCGGTGTGCCAAACCCGTATCATCCTCGATGTGGCAGCCAACACTACAAGCGGGCACGTGCAACTGCCGCTCGATGAACAGCGGTCGGCTGCGGCAACCGCCGGCGCGGGTAGGGACGAAGCGCTCGCCGTGCGGTTGCGCCACCAATCCGAAAAGGCAAATGCGTATTTTCGTGCCGGCCTCACCCGCCTGCCCGAAGGTGATCGCCTCGGGCAACTTCACTGGCTCACGCTTGCGGCTATCCACCGCGCAACGCTCAATGAGCTCGAACGCACCGGCTTTGTACCGCGGGCCCGCCAACTCGCCCTTACCCCGTTGCGCAAACTGTGGATCGCCTGGGTCACGCAGCGCCGCGAACGCCGCTGCCAGCGGCGCTGGCAGCACGGTCGGCCCGTCTTGCCCTGACGCCGGTGCGCCAGCGCATAGCACGCTGGCGGGAGTAACGCCCCACGCGCTACACTTCGCTTCCTGCATCAGACCGCTACCGCGACATGGAAATTTTCGACAACTACCAGCCAGCTGTAGACCTTCTGAAAGACCGCGTGGTGCTGGTGACGGGTGCCGGTGACGGCATTGGTGGCGCCGCTGCACGCGCCTTCGCCGCGCACGGCGCCACGCTCATCCTGCTTGGGCGCACGGTGCGCAAACTGGAGTCAACCTACGACGCCATCGAGCAGGCAGGTGGCCCGCAACCTGCCATTTACCCGATGAATCTGGAGAGCGCCACGCTCTCCGATTGCGAAAACATGGCAACCACCATCGAAGCGGAGTTTGGCCGCCTGGACGGGTTGCTGCACAACGCCGCCCTGCTCGGTACGCTTACCCCGGTCGAACACTACGATATCGAGTTATGGACGCGCGTCATGCAGGTCAACCTCAACGCGCCTTTCCTGCTCACACGCGCCTGCCTGCCACTGCTGCGGGAGTCGGAGGATGCGTCGATCGTCTTCACCTCCTCCGCGCCCGGGCGCAATCCCCATGCCTACTGGGGCGCGTATGCAGTTTCCAATGCGGGCATAGAAAGCCTGGCGGCCGTGCTGGCCGACGAACTGGAGGC
>CP070733.1:85881-89278 GCA_020347585.1 Pseudomonadota bacterium
GGCATGTACTCGGGCGAGCACCAGGTTGCCGCGGGCAGCGCGAAGACCCTGGGCTCGCAACTCTATGTCGGTCCCAAGTTGCAGCACGTGCTCGAGGAGATTGCGCCGGGCCTGGAACTGACCGTCGACTATGGCTGGCTGACGGTGCTCTCCAAGCCGCTGTTCTGGCTGCTGGAGTGGATCCATAGCGTAGTACAGAACTGGGGCTGGGCGATCATCATCCTCACCATTCTCATCAAGGCGGTTTTCTACAAGCTCTCCGAGACCAGTTACCGCTCCATGGCGCACATGAAGATGGTGGCGCCGCGCATGCAGGCGCTCAAAGAGCGTTACGGCGACGACAAGCAGCGCATGCAGCAGGCGCTGATGGAGCTGTACAAGAAAGAAAAGATCAACCCGCTCGGCGGCTGTCTGCCGATCCTGGTACAAATCCCGGTGTTCATCGCGCTGTACTGGGTGCTGCTCGAAAGCGTCGAACTGCGCCAGGCGCCGTGGATCCTGTGGATCCAGGATCTCTCTGTGCGTGATCCCTTCTTTGTGCTGCCGGTGTTGATGGGTGCCACCATGTTTATCCAGCACAAGCTCAACCCAACGCCGGTCGACCCGATGCAGGCCAAGATCATGATGATGTTGCCTATCGTGTTTACCTTCTTCTTCATGTTCTTCCCGGCGGGCCTGGTGCTGTATTGGGTGGTGAACAACACACTGTCGATCGCGCAGCAATGGTATATAACCCGGGTAGTGCTGGCCGAGAAGAGCTGACCACCCGGCAGGCGCAATCGCGGCACTGGCCGCACTGACCCTGTCATGTCCGATACCGATACCATCGCCGCGGTTGCCACGCCCCCGGGCAGGGGTGGTGTGGGCATCGTGCGTATCTCGGGTCCGCAAGTCGTCTCTATTGCACGCGCCCTGCTAGGCTCGTTGCCGGCGCCGCGTCGCGCCACCTTCCGCATGTTCCGCGATGCGTCCGGCCAAGCAATCGATGAGGGCCTGGCGCTTTACTTCCCCGCGCCAAACTCGTTCACCGGCGAGGATGTGATGGAACTGCAGGGCCACGGCGGGCCGGTCGTGCTCGACCTGGTGCTGCAGGCGGCGCTGGCACAAGGCGCACGCCTGGCGCGACCCGGCGAGTTCTCCGAGCGCGCCTTCCTGAATGACAAGCTGGATCTTGCCCAGGCTGAAGCGGTGGCCGATCTGATCGAGGCCGGCTCGGCGCAGGCCGCGCGCTCGGCGCTGCACTCGCTGCAGGGCGAGTTCTCGCAGCGCGTCCACGCGCTTGTCGCACAGGTCATCGAAGTGCGCAGCTATGTTGAGGCCGCCATCGATTTTCCCGAAGAAGAGGTGGATTTTCTCGGTGACGGCGAGGTGACCAACCGCCTCGGCGCCCTGCAGTTGCAGCTCGCTGCGGTGCTCGATGCCGCGCGCCAGGGCAGCCTGCTGCGCGAGGGTATGCACATCGTCCTGGCCGGGCAGCCCAACGCCGGCAAATCCAGCCTGCTCAACGCCCTTGCCGGGCGCGAGTCCGCCATCGTCACCTCCATCCCAGGTACGACCCGCGACGTGTTGCGCGAGGAAATCAGCCTCGACGGTCTACCGCTCCATATAATAGATACAGCCGGTTTGCGCGACAGCGGCAACGAAATAGAGCGCGAGGGTATGCGCCGCGCCTGGCAGGAGATAGCACAGGCCGACCGCGTGCTGCTGATCGTGGAAGATTATGCTGGTATTTGCAGCGAAGATGAAGCGATCGTGTCGCAATTACCGGCGCAATTGCCGGTAACTGTGGTTCGCAACAAGATCGATCTGACGGGCAACGCGGCCGTGGTTCAGCAGCAAGGGGGTCGTCCCGAGGTGCGCATTTCGGCCACCGAAGGAAGCGGCATTGACCTGCTTCGCGACCACCTCAAGCACTGCATGGGGTATCATGCCGCCGGCGAAGGCGGCTTCATGGCGCGCCGCCGCCACCTCGATGCGCTGCAGCGCGCCGCCAGCCATCTTCAAAGCGGTGCCCGCCAGCTCGATACACAGCGCGCTGGCGAATTGCTGGCCGAAGACCTGCGCCAGGCGCAACGCGCCCTAGACGAAATTACCGGTGAGTTCACCAGCGAAGATCTGTTAGGAGAAATCTTCTCGTCCTTTTGCATCGGAAAATAGTCCATACGGTGGCTGCGTTCACGGCCGGAACGTGCGTACCGCGTGGCACAACTCATCCAGATCCCGCTGCCGTTGGTCGGCGGTCAGTTCGCGCCGGTAGCGCAGCCCAATATATAAAGAAGTTATGCGTGCGATGGCGCCGGCCGCGTTCGGGAGCGCCACCCGGGCCCGTTGTGCGAGATCGAGCGGGCCCTCGGCGTTGTCGGGTTGCAGCCCCTTCTTTGTCAGCTTGTGCACGAAGCGCGCCCACGCGCGTAGCACCGGATCGCGCTTTGCGAGGTGTGGACGCACCAACACAGTTAGCGATAGCACCAGTACCACCACGGCCAACGCCGCGGCGGTGACGCGCGCAAGATCTTCCAGACTGACGTCGGGCAGGCCGAGACGCTCGAACAGGTTTTTCTGCCGCTGCTCGGAATAACCGACCACCCACTGTTTCCAGAAATGATTCGCGCTATCGAACGCCAGCCGCGAGCGGTGCCAGGCGCGGCGCAGCCATCCGGCCTCAAGGGTCAACACCGGTACGCCGCGCGCCCGCGCCAGTTGTTGTGGTGCCAGGATGCGTTCGGGTGGTACCGCTGCGGTCGGATCCACCCGCACCCAGCCTTGCCCGTCGAGCCATACCTCGGCCCAGGCATGGGCGTCTGACTGGCGCACGATCAAGTAGTCACCCAGCGGGTTGAGTTCCCCGCCCTGGTAGCCGGTGACGACGCGCGCGGGGACGCCCGCCGCGCGCATCATCACCACGAAGCCTGACGCATAGTGTTCGCAAAAGCCGCGTTGCGTGTCGAACAGGAATTCGTCGACCGGATCATCGAAGAGTAACGGCGGCTCGCGGGTGTAATAGAACGGCTCGTTCTGAAAGTGTGCAATCGCCTTGCGGACCACGGCGGCATCGCTTCGCGTCTGTGCACGCAGTTCGCTTGCTAGGCGCCGCGTCCGTGGCGCAGCCTCAGTGGGCAGGGCCAGAGCGGCGGCGAAGCGCCGTGGATCATCGTGCGATTGGCGGTAACGTAGGTGCGACGACATCGCATAGCGGCGCACCTGATCGACAGGGCGCTGCGCGAACAATTGCCACTCGCCGTTGATCACCGCGCCCGCCGGTCGCTCGGCGGGAAGTTCCAGGGCGAACAGCCAGTCGCGGTGGTGCGGCTCCAGCGTGACCGTGTAGCGCACCGGCGCATCGAGCGCATCGTAATGCAGCGTGCCCTGCTGCCAGGGGGCGGGGTCGGCCACCGAC
>CP070733.1:89378-92179 GCA_020347585.1 Pseudomonadota bacterium
ACCGGCTGCGTATAACGCGCCCGGCTTCTGCGTGATTTGGAGAGGGGGTAACCCCCCTCTCTCACTCACGCACCAAACTTAGGTACTCAAACAATAAACAGTCGGGGGTCCTGAAGCATGTCGGCTTTGTCTGTAGTCTATGCGCTGCTGTTTTATGCCGCGACCGTAGTTCTGATAGGCGGCCTGACCTACAAGATTTGGCAGTACGCCAAGACTCCCGCTCCGCTCAAGATTCCCACCACCCCGGCTCCGGTCACCAGAGGCGGTGTGGTCATGCGGCTGGCACGAGAAGTCGTATTATTTGAAAGCCTGTTCAAGGCCACCAAATGGACCTGGATCTTCGGCTGGATGTTCCATCTCGCATTGCTGCTGGCGTTCTTCCGCCATCTGCGCTACGCGATCAGCCCCGACAACCCCTTGTGGCCACTGGTGAGCCTGCCGGTCGTCCAGACGTTTGGCAAGTACGGCGGTTACGCCATGTTGATTGGTCTACTCGGTCTGCTTGGGCGCCGCGTTTTTGTCGACCGGGTACGCTATATTTCGGCGCCCTCTGACTACCTGATGTTGCTCATGCTGCTCGGTATTGCCGGCACCGGAATGCTAATGACCTTTGTGTCACACACCGACATCGTCGCCCTCAAGGCGTTCGTACTCGGGCTGGTTCGCTTCGACTGGCAGGCCCTGCCGTCGAGTCCGTTGCTGGTCGTCCATCTGTCGCTGGTTGCGCTACTGATGCTGATCTTCCCGTTCAGTAAACTGCTGCACGCGCCGGGTATTTTCTTTAGCCCGACCCGTAACCAGGTCGATAATCCGCGTGAGCGCAGGCACCTTGCGCCGTGGGCGGCGCAGCTCGAGACGGAATCGAAGTAACACCCAGAGTCAGATAAGGTAGTTACCAGGAGCAAATCGTGGCTGATTTCGAGGTTCCAGAAGTTACAGAATACCCGGTCGTCCCTCTCGTCAAGGAAGGTGCGATGGCGCACAGCCAGCCGTTTGTGGCCAAGGGGGAATTCCAGCAGCCTCTGGGCTTCCCCGGCGAGCTGGTCGACAACTGGAAGGAAATCGCCATCGACAAGATGGGCGAACTCAAGGGCAAGTACCGCTCGCTGCAGGTGTTTCTTGATTCGTGCGTCAAGTGCGGTGCCTGCACTGACAAGTGCCACTACTATCTGGGAACTGCAGATCCGAAGAACATGCCGGTTGCGCGACAGGATCTGTTCCGCAAAGTTTATCGCCGCTACTACACATTCGCCGGCAAATACTTTCCCAAGCTGGTTGGCGCCGAGGATTTAACCGAAAGCGTGCTCGACGATTGGTGGAGCTATTTTCACCAATGCTCGGAATGCCGCCGCTGCTCGGTGTACTGCCCTTACGGAATTGAC
Source organism: Pseudomonadota bacterium (assembly GCA_020347585.1). GTDB lineage: Bacteria > Pseudomonadota > Gammaproteobacteria > CAMYNG01 > CAMYNG01. Next base: position 90,761 of record CP070733.1, read on the forward strand.
ACCGCAGAGATTTCAATGGCCGCGCGCGAAGTAATGGACAGTGTCGGCAAGGGGCAAAAGTACTGCAACGAAATCATCGGCAAGGTATACAAGATCGGCAACAATCTCGGACTGCCGGAGGCCGCCCTGAAGGACACGCTCGAAGGCCTCGAGGAAGAGGTCAAGGATGACACCGGGCTGGATATCAAATATCCGTGTGACGAGAAAGGTGCCGAAGTTCTGCTTGTTACACCGTCCGCCGATTTCTTTGCCGAACCTCATGTCGACGGCCTGATCGGTTATGGCAAGGTATTCCACCAGGCCGGCATCAGCTGGACCACCAGTTCCTACGCGAGCGAAGCGGCGAACTTTGGCCTATTTATCGGCAGCTACGAAAACATGCGCCGGGTATCCATGCGTATTCGCGAAGCGGCGCTGGATCTGGGCGTCAAACGTATCGTGTTTGGCGAGTGCGGACACGCCTGGCGTGTTGCCTACAGCTTCCTCAATACTCTCGCTGGGCCATTCGACTTCCTGGACCCAAACTATCCGGTGCCGCAGCATGTATGCGAGTTCACCTATGATCTCATGCAGAAGGGTGCACTGAAGTTTGACAAGTCCGCCAACGACCATCGCGTGATGACCTACCACGATTCATGCAACGTGGCGCGCGCTTCGCGCATGGGAAGCTGGCCGGGCGGGCAATTCGACATCCCGCGCGCCCTGATTCGCGCAATCTGTAACAATTACTACGACATGCCACCCGATACCATTCGCGAAGGCACTTTCTGCTGCGGTGGTGGTGGCGGCTTGTTGACCGACGATCTCATGGAACTGCGCGTGAAGGGATCGCTTCCGCGCATGCAGGCCCTCAAGCGCGTTGTCGAGGACCATGGGGTAACCCATCTGGCCGCGATCTGCGCTATCTGCAAGAGCCAGTTCAGCAAGATTATGCCCTATTACGGGTTCGAGATGGACCAGATTATCAGTGTCCACCAGCTCGTGGGCGACGCCCTGGTTTTGGGCACCGAGCAGTAATCGTATTACACCGGACTTAACGTACAGGAGATGTAAGCATGTCTACGTCAGCTGATGATATGCAGACCACCAAACTCACCTTCCGCAAGTACAAGGACGGGGACCATACGTGGAAGCGACTCACCGACCAGATCTTCGAAGGTGATCATTCGCACAAGTGCCCGACCTATGTACATCGCACGCCGCCCTGCCAGGGCAGCTGCCCGTCCGGTGAGGATATTCGTGGCTGGCTACAGATCGCGAACGGCATTGAGAAGCCGCCAGCGGACATGGCATGGGAAGAATATGCTTTTCGCCGTTCTACCGAGGCCAACCCGTTCCCTTCGATCATGGGACGCGTCTGCCCTGCGCCGTGTGAAGACGGCTGTAACCGCAACCAGGTAGAAGACTACGTTGGCATCA
>CP070733.1:92279-97296 GCA_020347585.1 Pseudomonadota bacterium
ACATCCGCGGCATGCTTGCCGACCGGCCTCAGGCCTGCAAAGGGACTTATCAGGGTCATGGTGTCGTCACTTTGGAATCTTTGGCGAAAACCCGGGCATTGTACACACCCGGCCAAGCTACCGCGATTGGTCCACGCACGGGGGTATACACGTGAGCACGCCGATACCGGACAAGCGTGGCCCGGATGCCGATCCCCGCTTCGAGGGTGTGCCAGCAGAAACGGCGCTGACCGTCATCGAGAAGCCGCGACTCCGAGGCCGCATCGTCCCGGCAATCCGCAATGCCTTCAGCCTGGTCGTGGAGAAATACCAGTGCACGCCGCTTGCCTACAAGCTGGCATTCTTCATCACGCTACTGGTCGTTTGCTGCATGATGCTGTTCGGCATCATCCTGGTGCAGCAACAGACGCGCCTGCTGGATACGCAGATCAGCGAACAGGGCAGCACCCTGGTACGCCTGATGGCAGAGTCGGCCAAGGAACCGCTGCTGGCGGATGACGAGCTTGCCCTGGACGCCATCGCCAGGAGTTTCTCCGGCGGCGACAGCGTACTCGGGACCGCGATCATCGCCCTGGATGGCAAGATCATCTCCCGCTCCGGCGTACTGCATGAAAGCAGCAAAATCCTCCCCTACCCGCTGCATGAACTGCTCGCCATCGAAGGTGGCGGCCTGCAAAAATGGCAGTGGCAAACGGAAACTGAACCGCAGCCTGTCAACGTGATTTCCTTCATGCAGCCGGTCCGGTTCCAGGGTATCTCGGCCGGCCATGCCCTGGTGACGTTCAACCAGTCCGAAATGCAGTCCTTTACCCGGCGCGTCATACATACCATCACGGCCGCAACGCTGCTGATCATCTGCCTGGGCATCGGCATGGCCTTTGCACTCGGTCGCCACATCACGCAGCCGATCGACAAACTGGTGGAGGCCAGTTACGCCATCGGCAACGGTGACTATGCCTACCGCTTCAAGGAACGGCGCCGCGATGAACTCGGCCTGCTCATGGAAGCCTTCAACGACATGGCCAGGGGCATGCTCGAGCGTTCACAGGTGAAGAATGCCCTCTCCCGCTACGTCTCGGAAGGCGTTGCACAGAAGATTCTCTCCAACCTGGGCCAGGTGGAACTCGGCGGCAAGCAGGTCGAGGGGTCGGTGGTGTTTGCCGATATCATGGGCTTCACCAGCATCAGCGAAACCACGGATCCGGAAGACCTCGTCTGCATGCTCAATCGTTATTTCTCGCTGATCACCCTGGCCTGTGAAGCGAACAACGGTATCGTCGACAAGTACATGGGTGACGGCGTGATGCTGGTGTTCGGTACGCTGGAACCGGACGAAGACCATGCCTTTCATGCCGTTCGCTGCGCCCTGCTGATCCAGAAACTCATAGAAAACGAGAACCGCTCGCGCAAAAAGCAAGGCAAAATACCGATACGCTTCCGGGTAGGCATCAACACCGGCAAAATGCTTGCCGGCAACATGGGCTCACCAGAGCGCATGCAATATACCGTCGTAGGCGATGCTGTGAATCTGGCGGCCCGCTTGTATGCGTTTGCCGACAGCGGACAGATCGTTATCACCGAGGATCTCTACAATGACCCCGAAGTGAAACCGCGTGTCGTGGCACAACGCCATGCCTCAATTGGAGTGCGGGGTCGCGAGGAGGCCGTGACAACGTACCTGGTCAGTGATCTGGCGCCGGCCCTGCAAGAGAAAATTGACGAACGCATTGAACGCATAGTCACAAGGATGCAAGCCGCATGATGCAGGCGCGTGGCTACGCCCTAATACTGGTGTTGTTCTTTCTGTCCGCGTGCACGACGGTGCCGACCACGCCGACGGAGGGCGACTTGGTCGCAACTGCCGAGGTGCTCGCCGCCGAGCGGAAGTTCGGCCAGGCGCTGGCAATGCTTGCCGACGTGACACTCGCGCATCCCCAGTATGGCCGCATCGCAGCTAAGCGACGCCAGATCGCTCAAAGTGCGGTGGCGTTCGAGACCGACGTCGTTGGACAAGCACAAACGCTGGTTTCCACAGGCGACTGGGCCGCGGCCGGCCAGGTCTACGTCGCAGCGCTAGCTACCTATCCCCAAAGCGACGCTCTGCAGAGCGCCTATGCGGCGTTCAAGACCCAACGCGACAAGCGAGTGACTAGTCTTGAGCGGAATCTAGTGCTGCGGGAGGGAGAGTGGTTGGCTCACGACTTGCCATTGCGTGAGGAATTGGTTCGCGCGGCTGAACCCGAACGCGCCGAAGAACAACTCATCCCGGCGAAACGCAAGCGAGCTGATGAGCTCGCCGCACAACTCCACGTGGTCGGCCTCGAGGCTATGAACGAAAAGGACTTCGACCTCGCCGAACGCAGCCTGAACGCCGCCAACCAGTTACAGCCGAGCGCCGAGGTCCAACGCGCCTTGACCAGCCTGAACCGGATGCAGACGCAACTCAAGGAGCAGGCCCGCGCGGATCGTATGCGTCAGCAAGCCTATATTGATGAGAAACGTAAAGCGGTGCTGTCGCGCCGAGTCGAGGAACGCAAGCAACGCAGTCAGGCCATCATTAAGGAGTACAACGATGCCTATAAGCGTGGCGATCTGCTGGAAGCGAGGCGCTTGACCGAAGAACTGTCGCTACTCGAGAGCTATCACCCGGACCTGCCAAAAATGCAGCAACAGGTGCAGGACGGGCTCGACGCGCATGTCAAACAAGGGCTCGAGAGAGGGCGTGAATTATATGCACAAGGCCGCATCGAGGATGCGCTCAAGGTATGGCGACCGTTGTTGCGCTATGACCCGGAAAACGTCGAGCTCAAAGACAACATCGCGCGTGCGCAGCGCGTTCTCGACAAGCTGCAACAGCTCAGTGAGGATTTGCCCGCCAAACCGGCGAAATAACTAGCAACCAGCGACGAGTTGCTAGTCGCCTGGCAATAGTCGATCGACATGGCGCAATCCGCGCGGCAACTTGTGGCCGCGTCGTCCACGCTCCCCTTGGTAGTGCTCCAGATCCGCAGTTTTCAATGTCAGGTGGCGTTTTCCTGCGCGCACAATCAGCTTCTGAGATTCATCCACGACCGTCACGGCGCTGACGTACTCATCGCGTTGTGCCGCCCGCGCCGCCGGAATATTGATTATCTTGATGCCCTTACCTTTGCCCAACACGGGCAGGTCAGCGAGTCGGTGAATCAACAGACGACCTTCAGTACTGGCGGCAGCAACCCATTGATGCTCATGATCGCTCACGGGCACCGGTGGCAATACGTTGGCACCCTTGGGCACTCGCAGCACCGCCTTGCCCCTCTTGTTACGCGTGATCAGATCTTCGAGTTTGGCAACAAATCCGTAGCCCGCATCCGTGACCAGCAGATAGAGTTGATTCAAGTTGCCGCACATCACGCCGGCAAAGCTAGCACCACTGGGCGGATTCAGCTTGCCAGTCAACGGTTCTCCCTGACCACGCGCGGATGGTAGGCCGTGTGCCGGTAACGCATAAGTGCGCCCGGTCGAATCGATGAATACTGCCAACTCGTTGCTGCGTCCACGCGCACTAGCGAGAAATGCGTCACCCGCCTTGTAATTTAGCGCTTCCGCGTCGATGTCGTGTCCTTTGGCGGCGCGCACCCAACCGTTCTCCGACAACACGACGGTGATCGGTTCGGCACCGACCAAGGTACTCTCATCCATCGCCTGCGCCGATGCTCGGGTGGTAATCGGCGAGCGTCGCGCATCACCAAACTTGTCGGCGACATCCTTGAGCTCGCGGCGTATCAGCGTTTTAAGTCGTCGGCTCGAACCAAGCGTCTTCTCCAAGTTGTCTCGCTCCTCGCTCAACTCGGCCTGCTCGCTGCGGATCTTCATCTCCTCCAAGCGCGCCAACTGGCGCAACCTGGTATCGAGGATGTAGTCTGCCTGTTCGTTCGACAGATCGAATCGAGCCATGAGCACCGCTTTGGGATTATCCTCGGTTCGAATGATGCGAATTACCTCATCGAGATTCAGGAACGCGATCAGCAATCCGTCGAGCAAGTGCAGCCGCTGGCGCACGCGTTCGAGTCGGTACTCGAGCCGCCGCTTCACAGTGGCAATGCGGTAGGCCAACCCCTCATTGAGCAGCACGGCCAAGTTCTTGACCTGCGGGCGACCGTCGAGACCGATCATGTTGATGTTGACCCGATAGGTACGCTCGAGGTCTGTGGTCGCAAACAAATGACTCATCAGCGCTTCGACGTCGACGCGATTCGAGCGCAGCTCCAACACCAAGCGAATCGGGCTCTCGTGATCCGACTCATCGCGCAGGTTTACCACCATCGGCAGCTTGCGGGCATTCATCTGCGCAGCGATCTGCTCCAAGATCCGACCCGGTGATGCCTGGTGGGGTAACGCGGTGATGACGACATCACTCTCCTCTCGCTCGTAGCATGCCCGCATGCGCATCGTTCCGTTGCCGCTTTCATACATGCGAACGATATCCTCGCGCGGCGTGATAACCTCCGCTTCGGTTGGATAATCGGGCCCCTGAATGTGCTCGCAGAGATCAGCGACGCTCGCCTTGGGCGATTCCAGCAAGTGGATGCACGCCGACACTACCTCGCGAAGATTGTGTGGCGGTATATCGGTCGCCATACCCACGGCGATACCCGTGGTACCGTTGAGCAAGACATGAGGCACCTGTGCGGGCAACAGAGTCGGTTCTTCGAGGGTGCCATCGAAATTCGGTTGCCAATCAACGGTTCCGTGACCAACCTCGGCGAGCAACAATTCGGCGAACGCCGACAGCCGTGCTTCGGTATAGCGCATCGCGGCAAAGGACTTCGGCTCATCGGGCGAGCCCCAGTTGCCCTGCCCCTCGACTAAGGGATAGCGATACGAAAAGGGCTGCGCCATGAGCACCATGGCTTCATAGCAAGCCTGGTCGCCATGCGGGTGATACTTACCCAGCACGTCGCCCACTGTGCGGGCCGACTTCTTGAACTTGTTACCCGCCTTCAGACCGAGTTCGGACATGGCGTAAACGATTCGC
>CP070733.1:97396-106882 GCA_020347585.1 Pseudomonadota bacterium
AATGAGGAATAGGTCATGGTCACCAACTGGCTGCCGCACCGCATCAACATCGGCTATGCCAGCCCGGCGACCCAGGTCGTCAAAAGCGTCAATGGGGTGGCCATCCGGAACCTCGCTCACCTCGTCGACAAACACCGCGCCCTTGCCGCGCAGTGAATTCACCACGAACTTGTTATGCACCACTTCGTGGCGCACGTAGATAGGGGCACCGAAGAGTTCTAGGGCCCGCTCCACAATCTCGATGGCGCGATCGACGCCGGCGCAAAAGCCGCGCGGATTGGCAAGCTGAATCTGCATGGGGCTGACCTGAAGAGCAAATGGAAAGGTTAAGTTTACCGGCCCACCGGCAGGTTGAACAGCGCCGCAAGCTGCCCAAAGACGCGTCAGTGATGGGGTTTTGGTGGTGACACCTCGAGGATCTCCACCGCGAAGGTCACCGTGTGGCCCGCCAGGGGATGGTTAAAGTCCACTACCACCTCCTCATCGCGCACCTCGCGGATGGCGCCGGGCACCTCCTCGCCGGAAGGGGTGGAAAAACTGATGATATTGCCTTCCGCCAGCATATCCTCGTCGAACTCGGCGCGCGGCATGCTGTGAATGTTCTCAGGGTCAGGGTAACCGAAGGCGTCGCGCGGCTCGATAGCAAGGCGCTGATGCGCGCCCGCCCGCAAACCGTAGAGCATCAGCTCCAGGCTTTCGATCAGCGTGCCGTCACCCATCACGAACTCCAGCGGCTCGTCACCCTCGGTGCTGTCAGCAACCGTGCCATCCTCAAGGCTCAGCGAGAAATGCATTGTTACCCCGCTGCCCGGCTGAATGGTGTCTGGGGTTGTCTCTTCGGCTTCGAACTCATCGTCGGTCATTGCTTCATCTCGGATTGTCTACCCGTTACCTCGTCCCTTCTTGCTCATTCCTGGTCCCTAGTTTTTGGTACCTCGTCCCTGTCATTTGTGCGGCGTGTGCGGCGCATCCTTCTCTTGGCGGAAGAAATGCCCCAGCAAGCTGTCGATGATCAGCATGATTGCCCCCACCGTGATGGCCGAATCGGCAATGTTGAACGCCGGCCAGTACCAGCGATCGTAGTATACCTGGATAAAATCCACGACGTGCCCAAGCAGCAGACGATCGATCACGTTGCCAAGCGCCCCGCCCAGTATCAGCGCCAACGCCGCGGCCAGCCATCGATCGTTCGGTGGCAGGCGTCTTATCCACGCCACCAGCACCGCACTTACGCCCAGCGCCACCACCGTGAAAAACCAGCGTTGCCAGCCAGAGGCGTCGCTCAGAAAGCTAAACGCCGCGCCAGTATTATGCATCAGGGTAAAATTGAACATCGGCATAACCCGAACCGGCTCATGCAGCACCAGCAAACTGCTCGCCAGCACCTTGGTGATCTGATCCAGCACGATCACCAACACCGATAACCAAAACCATCTCAACATATCTATATCGTAAATCCTTCGATCGTGCGAAGTTCGCAGGGTGTTAGTTTGTGGTACCTGGTCCCTGTTCCCTTTCCCATCACACCTTTTCCCTTTGCCCTGACCTCAAGCAAACAAGCGCGTCTCGCCCTCGCCCGCCACATTCACGACACAGCGCCCGCAAAGTTCGGGATGCTCGTTGTTGCTGCCGACATCCTCGCGGTGGTGCCAACAGCGCACGCACTTGCTGTGGGGCGTGGCCGCCACCTGCACCCACAGCTCGTCGCCACCGGCCAGGGTGAAGTGCACGGCATCGGCGGGTGGTGCCTCAGTGCTGTGTAGGCGCGCATAGGACGTGATAAGCACGAAACGCAACTCATCTTCGAGGCGTGCCAGCAGGTCATGCACCTCGCGGCCACAGTACAGATCAACATCGGCATCGAGCGAGGAGCCAATCTCGCCGGCCACGCGCAGTCGTTCAAGCTCCTTGGAAACCACATCACGCACTTGCAACACCTGCTGCCAGAACACGGCATCCATACCGCCATCAGTCGCCGGCATCTGTGGAAACCCGTACCACGTAGAAAGAAACACCGACACGCCACGTTCGCCGGGGATGTGTTCCCAGATCTCTTCCGCAGTAAAACTCAATACCGGTGCCAGCCAGCGCGTCAGCGCCTCGACGATGTGGTACATCGCGCTCTGCGCCGAGCGCCGCGCCACACTGTCGGCCTGCGTGGTGTACTGGCGGTCCTTGATGACATCAAGATAAAAGCTGCCCATGTCCACCGCGCAGAAGTTGTGCACCTTCTGGTAGATGTGGTGAAAGTCATAATCGTCGTAAGCCTTGATGATCTCCTGCTGCAGGTCAGCGGCACGCTGCACCGCCCAGCGGTCCAGCGGCAGCATTTGCTCCGGCACCAGCGCGTGTTGTGCCGGTTCAAATCCATTGAGGTTGGCCAGCAGGAAACGTGCGGTATTGCGGATACGCCGGTAGGCATCCGCTGTGCGTTTGAGAATCTCGTCCGAGACGCTCATCTCGCCGCGGTAGTCGGTGGCCGCGACCCACAGGCGCAGGATGTCCGCGCCGAGCGAGTTAACCACCTTCTGCGGCGCCACCACATTGCCGCGGGACTTGGACATCTTGTGTCCCTTATCGTCCACGGTAAATCCGTGCGTAAGCACCGCTTTGTAAGGCGCCGTGCCGCGCATGGCCACCGAGGCCAGCAGCGAAGACTGGAACCAGCCGCGGTGCTGATCCGAACCTTCAAGGTAAAGGTCGGCGGCGGGAAACTCGCGCTGGTGCTGGCGCTTTTCCAGCACCGCATAGTGTGTCACGCCGGAATCGAACCACACGTCCAGTGTGTCCTTCACTTGTTCGTAGTCCATGGCGTTATCACCCAGCAGCTCGCCAACATCGATATGGTGCCAGGCATCGACGCCCTTGCGCTCCACGGCCAGCGCCACCTCCTCGAGGATGCGCGCCGTGTCCGGATGCAGTTTGCCGGTCTTGCGGTGCACGAACAGCGGCATCGGCACACCCCAGGTGCGCTGGCGCGAGATGCACCAATCGGGACGGCCCTCGACCATGCCCGCAATGCGCTCCTGCCCCCATGACGGGATCCACTGCGTATCGCGGATTGCGCCAAGCGCTGCCTCACGCAGTCCCTGCTGATCCATGTTGATGAACCACTGCGGCGTGGCGCGAAAGATAATCGGGGTCTTGTGGCGCCAGCAGTGCGGATAGCTGTGGCGCAGTGCCACGTCGTGCACCAGCGCGTTATTGGTGCGCAGGCGTTCGATCACCAACCGGTTGGCATCGAACACGTGTTCACCGGCAAAAAATTCGGTGCCGTCGACGAAGCGACCATCCGGTCCCACCGGGTTGTCCACCTTGAGCCCGTAATGCGCGCCCACCGCGAAGTCTTCCTGGCCGTGGCCGGGTGCGGTGTGCACCGCGCCGGTGCCCGCATCAGTGGTCACGTGCTCGCCGAGAATGATCGGCACCTCGCGCTTGTAGAACGGATGCGCGAGCTTCAGCCCCTCGAGTTCGGCGCCGCGGCAGCGCGCCACTACGCGGTAGTCCGCGATGTCATAGCGCTCCATGCACTCGCGCAGCAACCGCTCGACCAGCACCAGGCGCTCGGGCACGTGGCCGCCAACGCCACCGCACTGCACGACCACGTAATCGAGATCGGGGTTGAGCGCCACGGCCTGGTTAGCCGGCAGCGTCCACGGCGTGGTGGTCCAGATCACCACCGAGAGCGGACCACGCCCCTTGTCATCGCCGCTCAGTTCACTGCGCGCCAGCAGTGCCTCACTATCGAGCACCTCAAAGCGCACGTCGATGGCCGGCGAGGTCTTGTCCTCATACTCGACCTCGGCCTCGGCCAGTGCCGAGCCACAGTCGGCGCACCAGTGCACGGGCTTGGAACCCTTTTGCAGATGGCCGTTGGCAACGATACGTCCGAGCGCACGAATGATGTCGGCCTCGAACTTGAAATCCATCGTTAGGTAGGGATGGTTCCAGTCGCCGATCACGCCCAGGCGAATAAAGTCCTTGCGCTGCGCATCGACCTGGGTGCCCGCGTACTCGCGGCAGGCGCGGCGAAACTCCTCGTGCGACACAGCAACACCGGGCTTGCCAATCTTCTTCTCCACCTGCAGCTCGATGGGCAGGCCGTGGCAGTCCCAGCCAGGCACATAGGGCGCGTCAAAACCGCTCAGGGTCTTCGACTTAACGATGATGTCCTTTAGCACCTTGTTGACGGCATGGCCGATGTGGATCTCACCATTGGCATACGGCGGGCCGTCGTGCAGGATAAAACGCGCACGCCCTGCGCCGGCGGCGCGCAGCTTGCCGTAGAGGTCGGCCTTGTCCCATTGCTGCAGGCGCTCCGGTTCACGTTTGGCCAGATTGCCACGCATGGGAAAGCCGGTGCTGGGCAGGTTGAGGCTGTCTTTGTAATCGCTCACGTTGGCTGGTTCTTGTTGGTAAAGCCGTGTCAGTTGTTTGTCGCGTAGTGCTGCGCAAAATACGCACGGGTGTCGTCCACGTCCCGGGCGATCTGCTCCTTCAATGCGCCCAGCGAATCAAAGCGAACCTGGTCGCGAAACTTGTGCAGAAAACTCACCTGCAGATGCGCACCGTAGATGTCGCGGTGAAAGTTCAGCAGGTACACCTCAAGTATGGTGCGCGTACCGTCGACCGTCGGTCGATTGCCTATACTCGCCACGCCGGGCAGCGGCTCACCCGCAACACCGAACACCTCCACCGCGAAGATGCCTTCCAGCGGAGTGGCCTTGCGGTGCAGGTGAATATTCGCCGTCGGCCACCCCAGTTCGCGCCCCAGCTTGTCACCGTGGGCCACGCGCCCGCTCATACGATACGGCCGGCCCAGCAGCCGCTCGGCGCCCGCCATGTCACCGGCCTGCAACGCGGTGCGCACGCGGGTGCTGCTGACGCGCTCACCGTCGATGGCGAAGGTGTGCATGTTGACCACCTCGAAGCCGTGCTGTTTCCCGGAGGCTACCAGCAGATCGAAATCGCCCTCGCGCCCCTTGCCGAAGCGAAAATCGTCGCCCACGGCCAGGTAGCGCACACCCAGGCCATCCAGCAGCACCTGCCGTACAAACTCCTGCGCCGGCAGGTTGGCGAGCGTGTCGTTAAACAACAGGCACAGCAACCGGTCCACGGCAAAGCGCCGCAGTGCATTGACCTTCTCGCGCAAGCGCGTCAGTCGGGCCGGACAGCGGCCTGGTGCAAAGTACTCCATGGGCTGCGGCTCGAAGGTAATCAGCGTCGCCGGCAGGTTGAGTTCGGCGGCCGCCTCGGCCAGCTGGCCTATGACCGCCTGGTGGCCAAGATGCACACCGTCGAAATTGCCGATGGTGGCAACGCACCCGCGGTGCGGCGGGCGCAGATTATGCAGGCCACGAATCAGTTCCATCGCACCAGGGACAACGGGCTCGGCGAAAAAAGCGAGTATAACAAAGAAGTTAGGGAATACTCAGGGGCAGACGCGGCGCTTAGGCCGGACGGCGAATCTCGCCCGGTCGCAGGCCTGCGAGCCACAGCGCGGCGAAGTAGGCCGTCCCGCCCACGCCGACACATAGCACGAGCTGCCACACCCGCTCTAAGACCGGGGCCTGGGTCCAGCGCGTCAAGTCACCTGCCAGCCACATTACCAGTGCCCCCATAACCACCGTGGCCCCCAGCACCTGCAGGAACAGGCGCAACCAACCCGGCTGCGCCCGGAACACGCCGCTGCGGCGCAGGCCACGCAGCAGCAGCCCGGCATTGAAAAACGCCGCGATGGCAGTGGCCAGCGCCAGCCCGGCATGGGGACCGGGAAAATCGATCTTGAGCAGCACCAGCACAAAGGTCACGTTGAGTACCATATTAAGGAGCATGGCGGCCACCCCGACTCGCACCGGGGTACGCGTGTCCTGGCGGGCGAAATAGCCCGGCGCCAGCACCTTGACCAGGATAAAGCCCTGCAGCCCTACCGCGTAGGCCATCAGGCTGAGCGAGGCCATGCGCACGTCGTGGGCCGTGAATTCGCCGTTCTGGAACAAGGTGCTGATGATGGGCCCGGCGAGGATCACCAGCGATACGGTAGCCGGCGTGCCAATAATCAGCACCCAACGCAGTGCCCAGTCGAGGGTACGGCTGAAGGCCCCCGGGTCGGAGCGGGCATGGGTTTCCGACAGGCTGGGCAAGATTACCGTGGCCAGGGCGATGCCGAACACCCCCAGCGGGAACTCCACCAATCGGTCCGAGTAGTACAGCCACGAGACGCTGCCGGTCACCAGCCAGGTCGCTAGCCAGGTATCGAACAGCAGGTTGATCTGCGCCACTGACGAGCCGAATATCCCGGGCAGCATCAGGCGAAACACGCGCTGCACGCCCTCATGGTGCCAGTTCCAGCGCGGCCAGCGCAGCAGCCCCAGGCGGGCCACCGCCGGCAGCTGGAAAAACAGCTGCGCCAGCCCGGCCACGAACACCCCCCAGGCCAGGGCCAGCACCGGCTCCTCCATGCGCGGCGCCACCCAAATCGCCGCCGAGATCAGGCTCACGTTGAGCAACACCGGGGTAATGGCAGGGATGGCAAAGCGCCCGTAGGTATTGAGAATACTCCCCGCCAGCGCGGTCAGGGACATAAACAGCAGATAAGGGAAGGTAATACGCAGCATGTAGGCGGTGAGCGCCGACTTGTCGGCCTGGTCTACCCAGCCCGAGGCGAATACCAGCACCAGCAGGGGCGAAGCCAGCACCGCAAAGACGGTCACCAGTATAAGCACCCCGGCCAGCATGCCTGCCACGTGGCGGCTCAGGTCCACTACCTCGGCCTGTTCGCGCCGGGTCTTGTACTCGCTGAGCACTGGCACGAACGCCTGCGAGAAGGCCCCCTCGGCAAACAGGCGGCGCAGGAAGTTGGGGATTTTGAAGGCGACGAAAAAGGCGTCGGTCTCCAATCCGGCGCCGAAAAAACGCGCAAACACCACGTCGCGCACGAAACCCAGTACGCGAGACACCAAGGTGGAGCCACTGACGACCGCCGTTGACCTCAGGAGCCCCATATGCGTTTGTGTGCCTGCCTTCCTGTCCTGCGTGCCGTCGGGGCCCTGCCGTTTGGCCAAATCCCGCACACTGATTCAATGACTTACAACCGCCCGGCGGCATCATACCCCATTCCCTCGGCGCCGTCGTCAGGCCACGTCTCAGCCCTTTTCATGGCCTGCCCAGCGACCCCGCCACAGGCCCCAAGTCGTTGACAATGCGGGCGAAAACCCGCATGATACGCGCCTTTTCACGAACACCTGCAGGAGAAGACCCTTGGCCAATTCGCCCCAAGCCCGCAAACGTGCCCGCCAGGCCGATAAGCGCCGCGAACAGAATGCCGCCCAGCGTTCCAGCATGCGGACCGCCATCAAGCGCACGGTGGCTGCGATTACGGCCGGTGACAAGACCCAGGCCGAGGACGCCTACAAGGCGGCGGTGCCAGCGATCGACAAGCTGGTGAACAAGGGACTCGTGCATAAGAATCAGGCCGCCCGCAACAAGAGCCGCCTGAACGCGCGAATTCGCGCCATGTGATTTGCCGGCTTAACGCCGCGCAAAAGGAAAGCCGGGCCTATGGCCCGGCTTTTTTTGCCCTCTTGATGGCGACGCCCGCGGTCGAGGACAGAGGCGGCTGGAGACCGGGGGCCGCCCCGCGGACAGGGGAATCCCGCTAGATTGGCACCCGTGATGGCGGGGGCGGTGCCAGCGGGAAATTGATGACGGTCGTGGAACCGACCGCGACGATGGCGTTTTGCGGGTCGATGAAATCGATGTTCTCATCGGTGTCCGCATTGTCCTCGTTGGCCTGGCAGGTTAGCGCCACGGTGTATTCTCCGGGCGGTACCAGGGCCGTATAACGGTAACCCATGCTGACCGCGTCATACATCACCTTGGCGCTCGTGACGGGGTTGTTCGGATTGCCATCCCACATGTCGTCCGGCGTCACGCCTTGGCCTGCATAAACGTAGGTGGCGGTGTTTTCCGCCAGACAGCTGATGGCGGCCAGGTCCACGCTGCCGCTAATGCGGCCCATGACGGCCTGCTCCATGACGCGCAGTTTGGGCTTGAGCTTGTAGGGCGAATGCAGGGTCCTGCCGTTGTCGTTTTGTTTATCCTTGCCGGGCGAATAGACCACCGACTCGCGCAGGTCGAAGTCCACCATGAACGCCACGTGCCCGCCGTCGGAAACCGTGAAATTGCGGTTCATCTTGAGGCCGGTTTGCGCGCCGCTGGGGATCTCCAGCGCATGCTGCTCGCCCGCGCTGTTGATGATGTAGGTCTTGTCGATACCGAACGCGACCTCGAAACGCATCCACTGGTAGTCACCGGCCGGCAGCACTACACCGTCCAGCAGGTTGACCGACAGTCCACCCTGCAACTGCAACAGGTCGACCTCGCGGTCGGGATCAAAATCGAAGCTCAAGGTCTCGCCGTTGCCGTGCACCTTGACGCCGGTGAAAGTCACCACCACTGCCTGTGCACCATCCACCGGCGCATCGGTCACGGCCACGGTCAACTGGCCCGTACCCGCCGACTCGCTACCGGAACCGCCGCCGCAGGCGGTAATCAGCGCAAACACCACAAGGCACGCCAGAAAGCGGCCGCGCTGCCACAAAACTGTTTTCATTGGAATCGACTCCTCTGGGATCACTGCGAGTTATCTGTTCTTCTTGCCAGTAACAGTCAACACGCAAGGGATCCCTTGAAGGTTCCGGGTAAGGTGTCGAACAGTGAACTGCGTCACAATGGACGCGAGACTACTCGGCTTCGCTGGAATCGATGAAATCCGGTGCAATCAGGACTGACAGGCAGTCAGCCTCGGGGGCAACGCTAGGATCGGCCAGAAAGACTGCGGCGACCTCGGAGGCACAGGCATCACTTTCGATAGCGCCATGTCCAATACCGGGAAACACGAACACATGACCGCGGGGAAAGCGTCGCGCCGCCTCAACGGTCCAGCCCGCCGGCGTCACCGGATCATACTCGCCGGCCATAAACAGCGCGGGCAATGTCGACCCCACCGGCTCGCGCGCTTCCGCCCCGGCGCGGCCGATCGGCCAAAATCGGCACATGTCGAGTTCCCAGTCGTGCTCCACGTAACGCCGCACGCGGGGATACCTGTGCACCTCGGCAAGATACTGCTTGCGGGTAATCCCAGGCCTGCGGTCATGGCAGTCGACCGACAGGCTCATCGCGTCTCGGTAGGTCTCGTCCAGCACCCACTCGAGATACAGTTCCACCAGCGGCTCGAGTTCATCGAAACCACCACGTTCCGCGCGCATGATAGTGTGCGGCAGTTTCTCTACCAGGTCCCAGCGATACAGGGCCGAGAAGATCATCCACACCAGGCGGTAGTCGTTGACCGCAACCTTGAGCCGCTCGTCGGCGAAAGGATTGCTTGCTTCGATCGTCACCGGCGCCACCCGCAGAAAATCCAGCAGGTTGCCGAGTCGCGCCTCGAGATCCCCGTAGCGTTCTCGGCACGCCGCATCGATCGCG
>CP070733.1:106982-110742 GCA_020347585.1 Pseudomonadota bacterium
ATCATTGGCGTCATCTTATATAAAGTATAGTCCTTGCGGCACTCTAAATGCGAAACATTCTCACAATACTGATGCTGGGCGGCCTGGCGCTGGGCGGGTGCTCGGTGTACCGGATCGATGTCCAGCAGGGTAACGTCCTGGAGGCCGATCAAACCACTCAGATCCGCCCCGGCATGAGCAAGCAGCAGGTCGTGTTCATTATGGGAACCCCAATGATACGGGACCCGTTTCACAAGGACCGCTGGGACTACATTTACACCCTGACCCCGGGTAGCCGAAGGGCCAAGCCGGAAAACTACTACCTTACGCTGATCTTTGAGGGCGATACCCTGGCGAGCATTGAGCGTAAGAACGTGCCAGAAACAACTCAGTGATCCGCATCAGGCGCTGCAGTGTCTGCACCACCCTGGGCATCATCTTTTGATTTTCCGCTCTTTTTATCCGCGCGCTTGCGACGCGATTCCTTGGGATCGGCAATAAGCGGGCGATAGATCTCGATTCGGTCCTTGTTGCGCAAGGTCTGATCGAGCTTGGTGAGCTTGCCGAAGATGCCAACCTTGTTGGCGGACAGATCGATTTCGGGGAACCGCTCCAGTACTCCCGACTGACGGATCGCCGTCTCCACCGTCGTGCCAGCCGCGACACGTTCGACAAGCAACACTTGTGCATCCGGCCGTGCGTAAGCCACCTCGATCTCGATATTGTTGTCCTCAGCCATAGACGTCTCCGGCGCGCTGGATAAAGGCATCCACAAGGTTACCGGCAATATGATTGAACACCTTGCCGAAAGTCATTCCCAACAGCTTGCTGGAGAATTCAAACTCCAGCTTGAGCGACACCTTGCACCCCTCGGCGCCAAGCGCATGGAACCGCCAGACGCCGTGTAAATGCTTGAACGGCCCTTCCACCAGTTGCATGGAGATGGCCGTACCCGGCTCAAGCGTGTTGCGTGTCGTGAACGATTTTTTCAGCCCGCTGTGTTCGATCTGAATACTCGCTTCGACCTGCTCCGCTGCGCGCGACAGAACGGTCGCTGAGCTGCACCACGGCAGAAATTCTGCATAGGCCTCGATGTTATCGACAAGCCGGTACATTTGCTCTGCCTCATAGGGCACCAGCGCCTGTCGCGTAATTACCGTCATAACAACACTCTTGGTCGTACGCTCAGATTGCGTCGATGGCATTGAGAAAGATGGTAACCACCGCGACAGGCGTTACGTAACGCACCAGGAAGCGCCACGCCGGATACTCCCAACCCTCGTGCAGATCGAGCTCGTCGCGACTGGCATCGCGACTCATGATCCACACGGAGAAAATTGCGATCATGAACCCGCCGAGCGGAAGCATGATGTTGGACGTCAGATAGTCCAGCAAATCGAACGGCGTCTTGTCTTTGAACGTTTCGAACATCCCCAGCGGATGAACGTCCGACCACACGTTAAACGACAATACCGTAAGGAGACCCAGCGCCCAGCATGCCCCTGCAACTATAACCGCCGCATTACTGCGCCGCACTCCGCGGTTCTCAACCAGGTAGGCCACCGCCGGCTCGATCAGCGAAATGCTCGACGTCCAGGCCGCAAACACCAGTAACACAAAAAACAGCGTGCCGAACACCACGCCGCCCGGCATGTGCCCGAACACCAGCGGCAGCGTCTGAAAGATCAGTCCCGGACCGGCGCCCGGCTCAAGGTTATGCGCAAACACCAGCGGAAAAATGGCCATACCTGCTAACACAGCCACTAGCGTATCGGCAATCGCGATGCGCACCGAGGTGCCGGCGATTGAGGCGTCGTGGGGCAGATACGAGCCGTACACCATGATGGCGCCCATCCCCAGGCTCAACGAGAAGAAGGCCTGCCCCATCGCCGCCAGAATGGCCTCCGGCGAGAGATTCTCAAAGCTCGGTGAAAAAAGATAACGCATGGCCTGTGCGAACTCACCGGCATTCATGGCGTAACCGACCAGTACCACGAGGATAATGAACAGCCCGGGCATCAGGAACTTGACCGCCTTTTCCAGACCACCCTGCACACCGCGCGCCACCACGATCATGGTCATCGCCATGAACAGGGTATGCCAGCCCAGCAGTGACTCGGGATTGGAAACGAAATCGCTGAAAATCGCCTCCACACCATCGGCCGTTGCTCCGGTGAACACCCCGGTGCCGGTACGCAGCACGTAGGCTAAAGCCCAGCCTGCAATCACACTGTAGTACGAAAGAATCAGGAATCCCGCCAGCACGCCGATCCAGCCGACGAAGTGCCAGCGCGGAGTGTGGCCCGCCTCGATGGCCAGTGTTTGCATAGTGTTGATGGGGCTCTGCCGACCGCGCCGGCCGAGCATGGTCTCGGCCATCATGATCGGAATACCGATCACCGCGACACACAGCAGGTAAACAAGCACAAACGCGCCGCCGCCATTCTCGCCGGTCATGTATGGAAACTTCCAGATATTGCCTAGCCCCACGGCCGAGCCCGTGGCGGCCAGAATGAAGGCCCAGCGCGAGGACCACTCGCCATGGATGGATTGACGTCTGCTGACCATACGGCTCCCCGACTCTGGTTTTGAGCAATTCTCAATCAATTCGTGGACCTTCTCAACCGCAAGCACAGCGATTCGCAAGTATTAAATGGTTTGCGCATCTGCGTGTTGCGCCCGGCGCGCTCGGATATAATCGCCCGATGGCAAAGAAAAGCGCCCAGAAAAAGGACACCAGCAGCACCATTGCGCTCAACAAAAAAGCACGCCATGACTACGCGCTCGGCGAACGCTTTGAAGCCGGGATGGTGCTGGAAGGTTGGGAAGTCAAAGCCCAGCGGGCGGGGCGCATCCAGATGCGCGACAGCTACGTGCTGGTCAAGAACGGCGAGGCCTGGCTCATTGGCGCCCTGATCAACCCGCTGCCCACCGCCTCAACGCATATCACGCCGGACCCGCAGCGCACCCGTAAACTGTTGCTGCATCGTTCGGAACTGGCAAAGCTAATCGGCGCCACCGAGCGCAAGGGCTACACGCTGGTGCCGGTCGCCATGTATTGGAAAAAGGGCCGCGCCAAGATTGAGATCGCGCTGGCCAAGGGCAAACAGGCACATGACAAACGCGCCACCGAGAAGGATCGCGACTGGCAGCGACAGAAGCAGCGACTGCTGAAGGGATCGTAGTGTGCGCTGGCGGACGCACGACGTCGCGCAGGGCGAGCCGGAAACAACCCAGACCCGGGCGAAATCACTGAATCCACCCTACCTCATTGATTTTTAGTGTTTTTATCTGGCATAACATGCAGCACCATGGCACCGTTGGCCGGTGCTGCTATCGATCGCGCAACAACCACCGCCGCCTGTCAGTGGAACTTACGTTGCAAACCGCTTTCAACATACCTATATAATGTACTGGCTTAGGGGGCGACCTGGATTCGACGCGGGTTGCGAAACCTGAGGGGCATGCCGAGGCGCAGATTACCTCGTAAATCCAGCTGCACCCAAGATAGTTGCCAACGACGACAACTACGCTCTGGCTGCTTAAACCAGCCAGCCTCTGACCGGGCATGTGCTTGTGCGTCCCGGATTCCAGGGGTCATCCTTCACAAGATCGCGTTGAAGCCCGTCCGGGGTGGATGCGTTAAAACCTTAACCGGACTCGCCATCTGTCTTCCCTGCCCGTCGGGTAGCAGGTGGTTAAATCAAAGACCGGGCTAAGCATGTAGAACCGATGGCGGAGTACTTGCGGACGCGGGTTCGATTCCCGCCGCCTCCACCAA
>CP070733.1:110842-113373 GCA_020347585.1 Pseudomonadota bacterium
CTTCGTCGATGAACACCACGTGTTTGTTGATAGCGGTGGCAACCAGACTGATCCCCATACCCGCGCCCTGCCGGGTAACGGCAAGAAAGGCAAGCAGCTGAGTTTCGGTTGTGCGGTCATCGCCACCGGCGCACCGCCGTTTGTCCCGCCCATTCCCGGTGCAGCAGAGGGGCTGGCGTCGGGTGGTGTGCTGACCTCGGATACCGTATGGGGGCTGACCGAGTCGCCCAAGCGCCTGGGCGTTGTCGGGGGTGGTGCGATCGGCGTCGAAATGGCGCAGATCTTCCAGGATTTTGGCGCTAAAGTGCTGCTTCTCGAAGGGCAGGAGCGTATTCTCGCCGAGGTCGAACCGGAGGTGGCGAAGCAGCTGACGGCCGTGCTGAACGACGATCCGCGGCTTACCATCGCCACCGGGGTCAAGGTCAGCGCTATCAAGGGCGAACCCGGTGCCATGAAGCTGACCTACGAGGACGGCGAAGGCAAGAGCCGCAACTTCAGCTGCGATTACGTCATCATGGCCACCGGCAAGCGCCCGGAGCTCGATGATCTGCAACTGGGCAAGGCGGGCGTGGCGGTCGAGAACGGCGTCATCAAGGCCGACGCGAACTGCCAGACCAGCGTGCCGCATATCTTTGCGGTGGGGGACGTCATCGGCGGACTGATGCTGGCCCACACGGCTGGGCAACAGGGGCGGGTGGCGGCGGCGACCATCGGCGGCGAAGCGATGGCCTATGACCAGGACAAGGACTCCGGTGTGATCTTTACCCGCCCAGAAGCCGCTTTTGTGGGACTGTCAGTCGCGCAGGCGAAGGCGAAGGGTATCGATGCAGTCGAGGTCAAAGTGCCGATGAATATCGATGCCAAGGCCATGATTACCAACGAGCAGCACGGCCTGATTAAGATCGTTGCCGACAAGACGTCACAGCGGATTGTCGGTGTGCATTTCCTCGCGGACCACGCCGACACCCTGATCGGCGAGGCGGTGATGATGGTCAGCGGCGAGATGACACTCGAGCAAGTCGCCCATGCCATCCACCCGCACCCGACACAAACCGAACTGTTCGGCGAGCTGGCCCGCCGGTTGCTCTCGCGCTTGCGCCGCAGTGCAAAGCGGGCACAAAAGGCCGTAGCGCGCTAAGCTGCGGGCGCCACGTCGCTACGTTTTTCGCAAGCAACACGCCTCAGTCGACCCCGCGATGCGCGGCTCTGCGGCCTTGAACGCATCTCGGGTATAATCGCCAAATCTCAGAGCGGGCCCGCACGCGCATCTCGCCGCGGGCCTTTTTGATCACGGTGCTTTTTTTTCAAGACGGTGGGATGGCGCATGGCAGGCGTAAACAAGGTCGTACTGGCTTACTCGGGTGGGCTCGATACCTCGATCATCCTTAAATGGTTGCAGGACACCTACGGTTGCGAGGTGGTCACCTTTACAGCCGATATTGGCCAGGGCGAGGAGGTTGAACCCGCCCGCGCCAAGGCCGAGGCCATGGGCGTCACCGAGATCTTTATCGAGGACCTGCGGGAGGAATTCGCGCGCGACTTCGTGTTCCCCATGTTTCGCGCCAATACCGTCTACGAGGGCGAATACCTGCTGGGGACTTCCATCGCCCGCCCGTTGATCGCCAAGCGTCTGGTGGAAATCGCCAACGAGACCGGCGCCCATGCAATCTCGCACGGTGCCACCGGCAAGGGCAACGACCAGGTGCGTTTTGAATTGGGCGCCTACGCGTTGCGCCCCGACATCCGGATCATAGCGCCGTGGCGTGAATGGGATCTCGATTCGCGTGAAAAGCTGATGGCCTACGCCGATCAGCACGGCATCCCCGTTGAGCAAAAGCGCGGCAAGAAATCGCCGTACTCCATGGACGCCAACTCGCTGCACATTTCCTACGAGGGAGGGATTCTCGAGGATCCATGGGCCGAGCCCGAAGACGACATGTGGCGCTGGTCGGTCGCGCCGGAAAAGGCGCCCGATGCGCCTGCCTACCTGGAACTGACCTTTCGCCGCGGCGATATCACCGCCATCGACGGCCAGGAAGTCACGCCCGCACAGGTAATGGAGACGCTCAACGCGCTGGGCGGCAACAACGGTATTGGTCGTTCCGATATTGTTGAGAATCGCTACGTGGGCATGAAGTCACGTGGTTGTTACGAGACACCCGGCGGCACCATCATGCTCAGGGCGCACCGCGCCATAGAGTCCATCACGCTGGATCGCGAGGTCGCTCACCTCAAAGATGAGCTGATGCCGCGCTATGCGGGGTTGATCTACAACGGCTACTGGTGGTCGCCGGAGCGACGCATGCTGCAGCAAATGATCGATGTCTCGCAGGTGACGGTAAACGGCGTGGTGCGCCTCAAGCTCTACAAAGGCAATGTAACGGTTGTCGGGCGCAAGTCGGAGACCGACAGCCTGTTTGACGAAACCATTGCAACCTTTGAGGAGGACCAGGGCGCCTACGATCAGAAAGACGCCGAGGGCTTCATCAAGCTCAACGCGCTGCGCCTGCGCATCGCCGCACGGCGCAAGA
>CP070733.1:113473-118606 GCA_020347585.1 Pseudomonadota bacterium
ATGCGCAGTACGCCTCACTGGTGCAGGAGGTCCGGCGGGTACAGGCGTGGCACTGCAGTACACAGTTGACGGCCTATGCCGGCTGGGTGCGCAGGGTGAACACCGGTTTCCAGGACGGCATGAGCCATGAGCAGCTGTCGGATTACTTCGAGGAACTGCGTGGTTACTGGAAGGCACTGTTACGCGAGGGCAGCCCGCAGGCGGCGCAATTGATGCGCAGCGCCACGGATGCGCAGGTCGCCGAATTGTTCCGCGAATTGGAACGCAAGAACGCCGAATTCCGCGATAACATGGTGACCCAGCCGGCCGAAGAGGTTGCGCGCAACCGCGCCGAGCGCATGAGCAAGGAGATAACGCGCTGGACGGGAGATCTCAATGCACAACAGCGCAAGGCGATCGTTACGTGGAGCGAGCGCTTTCTACCTACCGGCGAGGACTGGCTGGATAACCGCCTGCGCTGGCAGCTCCAGCTCCGTGAGTTGCTCGAGGTACGTCGCGACGCACCGGATTTTGATGCGCGGTTTGAGGAACTACTGATCTATCCCGAGCGTGGCTGGGCCCAGGGATTGCGACGCAAGGTAGAGTTCAATGAACGTGAAACAGTGCAGATGCTGGTGGCGGTCGGTAAGGCACTTAACAACGCGCAACGCGCAAAACTGGCGACGCGCGCGGAATGGATCGCCGGCGAGTTTGATGACCTGGCCTGCGCGCGAGAGTCCGCGCCGCTGGCACAACAGGAACAATCCGTGGCGATCGAGCAGTGAAGTGCCCCAGGGCTTCGCAAGAATAACAATGCAGGGCGCGGTTTTGCGCCTGCCATGATATCGAGTAATTTTGCCTATGCGTCAGTTGCTCTTGTGCAGCGATCTCGATCGCACCATCTTACCCAACGGCGCGCCGCCGGAATCGCCGCGCGCCCGCCCCCTGTTGCATACGCTGGCAAATCGACCGGAGGTAACACTCGCATATGTCAGCGGGCGCCACTTGGCGTTGTTGCGCGAAGCCATTGCGAGGTTTGCCATTCCGGTTCCTAACTATGCCATCGGCGATGTCGGCACGACCATCTACGAGGTGCATGGAAAGGGCGACTGGCGACCCTGGCACGAGTGGTCCGAGGAGATTGCACCAGACTGGGATGGCGCGTGCCACGCCGATTTGTCGCAACTATTTTGCGATCTGGACGTGCTGCGACTGCAGGAGAAAGAAAAACAGAATACCTTCAAACTCAGTTTTTACACACCACAGAATGTCGAGCGCGAGCCCCTGCTGGCGGAGATGGATGCGCGCTTGCAGGGACAGGGCGTGCGCGCCAGCCTGATCTGGAGTGTGGATGAGGCGGCACGGGTCGGGCTGCTGGACGTGCTGCCGGCCTCGGCAACCAAGCTGCATGCGGTGCGTTTTCTCATGGAACGCAAGGGTTTCGCAGACTGCGATACCGTGTTTGCCGGTGACAGCGGCAACGATCTGCCGGTGCTGACCAGCGGTCTGCAGTCGGTGCTGGTACGCAACGCGCACCGTGAGGTGCGCGACGAGGCGTTCGCGATGCTGGCCCCGCAGGGCCTGTCAGACAGATTGTATGTCGCTGCAGGCGGCTGGCTCGGCATGAACGGCAACTACAGCGCTGGGGTGCTTGAAGGCGTTGTGCATTTTTTTCCCGAAGCACAACATTGGCTTACGGCCTGATTCTGTCCGTCCGGTACCCGCGGTCTAAAGAAAACCCGCCCGGACCCGATTATATAGACTGTCGTCGGTGGTCACCCATAACCCCGGCATTTTGGAGTTTTCCCTGTTTTGCGCTGTGATTTTCGGCACGCTAAATTCGTACCCATAAAGCAACATAATGGTTCAGAACGCGACTGTCTCGATCACCCAGGACCAACCGCTTGGCCGGCAATGTACGTACACCATTGTCGACGGCGCCGAACTGCATGCGCAAGTGAGCACTCGTCGCCGTACGCGCAGTTATCGGTTCAACTTGTTCGCGCTCGATCCCGAGGGCACCCGGGAGTGGCTGGTCGACTGGCGTTGGCTCAAGATCGCAGGCTCGACGACCTCGGTCGCGGTACTGTTCGCACTCGTTGCGATGCTACTGCCGGAAAGCGTGGCGACCATCTATCTGTGGAGCGCCACCATGCTTTTCGCCTCGCTTACCGTGCTGGGTTTGGTAATGTTCCTGCTTGGTACGCGGCGGGTCCAGCGATTCGTCTCGGAGTTTGCGCGGGTGCCCATGGTGGATCTCCAGGTGGGGCGTCCGGACAAGGAAAATTATGCGGGGTTCGTCGAGGCATTGCAGGAGGCCATCGTTGCCGCCCGGGCCAATTCAGGTCTGTCCCGTGAAAATCACCTTGCCGGTGAATTGCGTATGCTGCGTCGTCTACAGAATGAGGGTGTGGTGCCCGAGGCGACCTACGAAGAGTCCAAGTCCGCATTGCTGGCCCTCGCGGGCAGCCGAGCCTGAATAAGCGGCGCCCGTCGCCATTTATTGCCTCTGGTTGAAAACATCTTACGCCGTTTGCGGCGCAGTCCCTGTACCTTAACCGGGTTCACCGGCGTCAGTGTTGAGTCCGGAAATAGCGGTGCCATCCTGCCCTCGGCAGTTTGCTGATCGGAGGCCTGGACGCAGGCAAAACGTTTGCCAGCCGCTTCGCTTTCAATTGCGAAACAAAACAGGGTTCCTGATTCGATTTCGCTCGCTGTATCGCGGTACGCCATACGACAACTCCGGACTTCTTCAGGCAACACGACAGTCTTTTCTGCACGATGCGTACCAGCGAGGCAGCATTTGCCAACAATCAAGCGTTTGCGGGATTGTCAGCGGCTGGTATTTGTGCCGCGCTAGTGCAGAACGCAGTTGTTGGACGCGTTTCGAAGCGCCAAATGCAATCCACGGACTAGCGATGCGTGTATGGTATTCTGGAACTATGCATGCTTGCATCTATACCGTCGGTCATAGCAATCGAACCCTCGATCAGTTGGTTGAGCTGTTGCATGTTGCGCGGATAGCAACCCTGGTGGATGTACGGGCCTGGCCACAGTCGCGTCGTCAGCCACAGTTCTCGCAGGATGCTCTGCGCATCGGTCTCGATGATGCCGGTGTGACGTACCACTGGGCCGGGCGGCAGCTTGGCGGACGCCGCAACCCGCGCCCCGATTCGCCACACCTGGCTTTGCGCGACGATGCCATGCGCGGCTATGCGGACCACATGGATAGCGATGATTTCGTGCGTGCGGCACTTCAGCTGGTGAGCTTGGCTGCGCGTGCACCGCTTGCCATCATGTGTGCCGAGCGGTTGCCGGAACATTGTCACCGAACGCTCATCGCGGACTATCTCACGCTCGCCGGCCATGAGGTACTGCACCTGATCGACGGGTCGGGGCCACAGGTGCATGTGTTAAGCAACATCGCACGGCGCGAATCGCGTCGCTTGGTTTACGATCGCCAAGTGACCGGTTCGCTGGATCTGTAGCGCGTTGGATAGGGGAGGAAGACCATGCATGGATTTGGAAGGATGACGCAGATGCCTGTGCCAGAGTCGGCACTACCCGGGCGTGAGCAACCCATGGTAGTGGCCGAACGCCACTTTGTTAACGGCAATCAAATGCAACCGCCGTTTCCGCAGGGTATGCAAATTGCGATGTTCGGCCTCGGTTGTTTTTGGGGCGCGGAGCGAAAGTTCTGGCAGATACCCGGCGTGTACTCCACCGCGGTGGGCTATGCTGGTGGTTACACGCCAAATCCCGCCTACGAAGAGGTGTGCAGCGGCATGACGGGCCACAACGAGGTGGTGCGTGTGGTCTACGATCCCACGCGGGTGAATTACGACGCGCTGCTCAAGGTGTTCTGGGAGGCACATGATCCTACCCAAGGCATGCGTCAGGGCAACGACGTTGGCACCCAGTATCGTTCGGGAATCTATTCCTACAGCGAGGAGCAGGTAAGCCTCGCGCGGGCATCTCGTGAACGTTATCAGACCGAGTTGCGAGACGCCGGCTACGGTGACATAGGCACCGAGGTTATCGATGCGCCCGAGTTTTATTACGCCGAGGACTACCACCAGCAGTACCTGGCGAAAAACCCGGCGGGCTATTGCGGCCTGGGCGGCACTGGTGTGGTTTTCGCATCAGCCGAAGCGACGCAGCATGGTTGACGGCGGGGCGTGTATGAGAGCAAGGACAGGTAATCTGGGGTGAGTGTGGCGGGTAACCGTGCGGTAGCGATTGCTGCACCTGTTGCCCGCAGCGCCGGTGATCCGCAGCCACAGCCATGCCAGATATGTCACTGGAACGACAGATAAAACGCTACACAGCCTACCTGCGCGGCTGGTGTCAGGCCTTCGGAGAACACCAGCACCTGGAGAGCAGCGACGATGGAATCCAATGGTTGCTTTCCGATGACCAGGTGGGCCTGATCCTGCCGAAATCTATTCGCAAGATTGTGTATCGTGAAATGCTCGCGCACCGTGAGGATGTGCCGGTGCTTGCGCTGTCACGATCGCGCTTCGAGGTGGGCGCCTTCAGCCGCGCGTTTCACGGTGAACAGGACGCACTCGGGCGGCTGGCGCTGATGGAACTGCTTGAGGCCGATGTGCAGCTCTACCTGTATCTCACCTATCACATTGTGTATCCGGCCGGTACCCGCATCGTCACCCTCTCACGGCGCAGTCCGATGATGATCTTTTACAAGGAGATCCAGCCGATGTTAGTCAGGGCGCCCTATTGAACAATACGCGCGACGCCGCCGCGGCGGGGGTCGCCAGCGCCCTCGAAGCTTTGCTCGCCGACCTGTACCGAGTGCACCCCGCCGAAGAACAGGTTGCGCGAGTCCCAGAAGCGTAGCTGCGGGTAGTTAAGTTCGAGTGCCTTGAGGTCATCGCGTTCGAAACCGTGCTCGATGTTGAGCACGTCCCTCTCGAAGTGAACTCGTGGCGCGTCCACTGCCTCGGCCAGTGGCATTTCAAAATCGATCAGGTTAACCAGCACTTGCAAGATTGCTGTACGAAGGCGGTTCGATCCGCCCGAGCCCAGAGCGATGTGCCGACCGTTCCCGCCGGCGATGAGTGTCGGTGCCATCATGGAAGTCATGCGCTGGTCGGCGGGCCAGCGATGAAACCCTCCCGGATTAAGATCCTCCTC
>CP070733.1:118706-122034 GCA_020347585.1 Pseudomonadota bacterium
CTGCCGGCGCTTTGTTACCCGGTACTCGAGTAGATCGTGTTTCGCGGACTGCTGCAGGAACAGTTGCAACGGGCACTTCGCGGTGGGACGGTAGTCCCCTTGAGCGGCGCTAACATTGTCACCAGCGCGGTGTTCACCGCGCTGCACTTTCTCTATCATGCACCCGCCTGGGCCGCGGCCGTATTTGTCCCGTCTCTCATATTCGGCTACTTCAAGGACAAGACCGGACGCCTGGGGATTCCTGTCGCGTTGCACGTATTCTACAACAGCGGCTATTACTGGCTGTTCGGCGCGGGCACAACCTGAAGCCAGAATGTCACCGGCCCGTTATTTACCAGCGCGACCTGCATGTCAGCGCCGAACTCGCCCGTTGCTGTTGGGTGGTGCCGTTCACATGCCCTTGCAGCAAGGTAAACGAACAGTCGCTTGCCTTCATCTGGCGATGCTGCGGGTGTAAAACTCGGACGGTTGCCGGAGTTCGTATCGGCAGCCAGGGTAAATTGGGGCACCAGCAGCAGGCCGCCGCCGATATCACGCAGGCTAAGGTTCATGCGCCCCTGCGCATCGGGAAACAGCCGATAGGCCAGCATGCGCTCCAGAAGGCGATCTGCCTGGGATTCGCCATCGTCGCGTTCTACGCCGATCAGCGCCAGCAGACCCGCACCGATTGCACCGATGGTTTCACCGCGCACATCCACGCGCGCCTCGGCCACGCGCTGCAACAACGCGATCATGTCACGCGTTGCACCATCGAGTGCGTGGCCTTGACCAAGGCGTCGACAATACCCGCTTCCGTGGCCGAGTGCCCGGCATCGGAGATCACTTCGAGATCCGACATGGGCCAGGCCCGGTGCAGCGCCCAGGCACTTTCCATGGGACACACGACATCGTAACGGCCCTGCACGATGATGCCGGGGATGTCGGCAAGCTTGCCGGCATCACGCAGGATCTGGTTCTCACCCAAAAAGGTGTTGTTGCGGAAAAAATGACATTCGATGCGCGCCAACGACAGCGCGGTATGCGAATCGGCGAAGTGCTCGACCACCGAGCGGCGCGGTCGCAGCGTCGAGGTACGCCCTTCCCAGGTCGCCCAGGCCTTGGCAGCGCCCAGGCGCGCGATCTCGTCCTCGCCGGTCAGGCGCTCATGGTAGGCCTCGAGCAAATTGCTACGCTCTGAATCGGGAATGACGTTGATGAAGTCTTCCCAGGCATCGGGAAAGATGCGGCTTGCACCTTCCTGGTAAAACCAGTGAATCTCGCGCGCCCGGCATAAAAAGATGCCGCGCAATACCATGCCAAGCACCCGCTCGGGATGGGTTTGCGCGTAGACCAGCGATAGCGTCGAACCCCACGACCCGCCGAACAACACCCACTGGTCGATGCCAAGATGTTCACGAATCGCCTCCATGTCCGCCACCAGTGCCTGGGTCGTGTTGCCACGCAGCTCAGCATGCGGCATTGAGCGCCCGGCGCCGCGCTGGTCGAACAACACGATGCGATAGATTTCGGGGTCAAAGAACTGGCGGTGATAGTCCTCGCAACCGGCACCCGGCCCGCCGTGCACAAACAACACCGGCAGGCCGCGCGGGTTACCGCACTCCTCGACATAGATCCGGTGCGGCAGGTCGACGGTCAGCTGAAATTCGTTATACGGCTTTATGCGGGGATAGAGCGTACGCATGGCCATGCCCTTGGATTTTTTAGTCCGCAACCCGTGCCCGCCGGGACACGGACTGCTATGAACTGTCCCTGACGACCTGTGGCGAAAACCCGATCAGCGCGGCGACACCCATCAGCAGCAGCCCAATCAGCACCAGCCACGGTCCGACCTGCAACATCATGCCGGCCCAGCCCATACCGAAACTCAATAAATACAGCGCACCGGAGTGGAATACCGCGCCGAGAATAAAGATCCAGCTGATGGCCTGCTTGAACCATTTGGCCACGGCGACAAAACAAAGTGCCACACCAGCCGCGATATTGAGCAGTGCTTCGAGGTTGCCGTGGGCGTGGGCGCCGCCCTTGATCGCGTCGACCGGCTGGCGGGCATTCATTAGATTGTTGAGCGCGAGTAGGCCTTCAGTGTTGGCGCGCGCGAGTTGGTCGGCGCTGAGCGGCTCCAGTTCCTCCTCGTAGCCGTTCAGCTTGAGCTGCTGCAAACGTCCCACGGCCGCCTGTTTTTCGCCGCGGGCCTCGTCCACACCTGGCATCAGGTTGACCACCATGTAGGGACCCAGCGCCGCGGTAAACACTAGATACAAGAAACCGAACACCACGTTCTTCTTGCCGATCATTGTCTGCCTCCCTCACCTGACAACTTGCTCCTCCGGTGCGACCATCATAATGACCGTCCCGGCGGCTGCCAAGCAAGGCAGGGCGGACAGAGTCAGCCGGTGGCGGCGCGCGCCGCGCGCTTGCGTTCGTGCTCCTGGAGCAGTTTCTTGCGCACACGAATTGCGGCGGGCGTTACCTCGACCAGTTCGTCGTCGTCGATGAACTCGAGCGCCTGCTCCAGGCTCATGCGCACCGCCGGCGTCAACAGCAGGTTCTCGTCGGTTCCCGCGGCGCGTACGTTGGTCAACTGCTTGGCCTTAAGGGGATTGACCACCAGATCGTTGGCGCGCGAATGGATGCCCACCACCATGCCCTCGTACACCTCGTCACCGTGCGACACCATCAGCCGGCCGCGGTCCTGCAGGTTGAATAGCGCATAAGCGAGCGCCTTACCCTTGCCATTTGCCACCAGCACCCCGTTGATGCGCTGGCCGAACTCACCCTTGCGCATTGGCCCGTAATGATCGAACACATGGTGCATCAGGCCGCTACCCTGGGTGGCGGTAAGAAACTCGGTGCGAAACCCGATCAGGCCGCGCGAGGGGATGTTGTAGTCGATCCGCACCCGGCCCTTGCCGTCGGGCATCATGTCCTGCAGGTCGCCGCCGCGCGTACCGAGCTTTTCCATTACCGCGCCCTGGTGCTGCTCTTCGACGTCTACGGTCAGCGCCTCGTAGGGCTCCTGCCACTGCCCGCCGACCTCCTTGAGGATGACTTCCGGGCGTGAGACGCCCAGCTCGTAGCCCTCGCGGCGCATGTTCTCGATGAGAATCGCCAGATGCAATTCGCCGCGCCCCGCCACCCGGAAGCGGTCCGGATCGTCGGTGGGTTCGACGCGCAGGGCAACGTTGTGCACCAGCTCGCGCTCCAGGCGCTCCTGGATCTGGCGCGAGGTCAGGTACTTGCCGTCGCGCCCGGCGCACGGCGAGTTGTTGACCTGGAACATCATGCTGACCGTGGGCTCGTCCACGCTCAGCGCCGGCAGCGCCTCGAC
>CP070733.1:122134-126955 GCA_020347585.1 Pseudomonadota bacterium
GTCCGGTGCATCCTTCGGCGTCAGACCACCCGAGCCCTTGACCTTGATGATCTTTCCATCCGGTCCCAGGCGATACACCATTGCCACCGAGATACCGTGCTCAGGTGTGATGATGCTGTAGCAGGTGTTGACGTAGGACGGCACCGGCGCCGACTGCTTGTTAAGGCTCGCCACGACCGCTGCCGCACACACCTTGGCCTCTGAGTTGGCAGCGTAGCCTGACTTCGGCAACGGCTTGGCGATCGAGGCGTCACCAATCACGTAAATGTTCTTGTGCTTGGTCGACTCGAACGTGCCCTGGTTTACGGGACACCAGCCCTTTTCATCAACCAGGTCCGCGGTAAAGGCGATCTTGCCGGCCTTCTGCGGCGGGATCACGTTGATGACATCGCCCTTGAAGTCCACTGACGCTTCCGCGGTCATGGTCTTGGCATCGACACGGGTCACTTTGCCGCCACCCGAACCACTGATCCACTCGATCATGCTGTTGCTGGTGCCAAATCCATAGTGCTTCTGCCAACCGGCTGTGAACAGCCCCATCTTGGAGAACTTGGGCTTCGGATCCAGGATGATGATCTTGGAACGCGGTTTGTTGGTTTTCAGATAATGCGCGATCTGACTGGCGCGCTCGTAGGGCCCAGGCGGGCAGCGGAACGGATTCGGCGGCGCTACAATGATCACCGTGCCACCGTCCTTCATGGCGCGAACCTGGTCACGCAACAATGCCGTTTGCGGCCCCGCTTTCCATGCATGGGGAAGCTTTTCGGCTACATTGGCGTCATAGCCCTCAATCGCCTCCCACTTGAAATCCACGCCCGGCGAAACGATGCAACGATCGTAGTTAAGCTTTTTTCCGCCTTTGAGTGTGACTACCTTCTTGGCCGGATCAACGCCGACGGCCAGATCGTGCACGACCTTGACGCCGCGCTTTGCCAAGCCATCGTAACCAAACTTGAGGGTGTCCATCTTGCGCCCGCCACCCAACACCTCATTGCTGAGAAAGCAGCAGTAGTAGTGCTGGAGCGGTTCGACCAGCGTAACCTCGATGGAGGGATCGGCCATACGGATATACTTGGCTGCCGTTGCACCACCGATACCGCCGCCGATAACAACCACCCGCTTGGTGGCACCGAAGCTAAGGTATGGGAACCCCAGTGTTGTGGCGGCAACTGTACCGCCGGCCAGCGTAAGGAAATGCCTGCGATTAATGTTAGTCATGACGTTTCCTCCCTCACTTGGCCTGGCTGGCGTAGTAGTTAACGAGCGCCTCCACGCCGGCATCACCATGCTCGGCCTGAAGTTCCCCGACCTTCTTCTTCATCTTCTTGGTCATCTCGCGTCGGCCACTGGTGAAATCATCCATCATGAAGCCAAGATAGGGCGCCCATTGCCCGGCCAGAATACCCGCATCATCTTCTGCGGAACGACCACCGTCCTCGTGACACTTCTCACAGTATTTTTTGTGCAACGATTTGCCCATCTGTGCCTTCTTGGCGTCATACTTTTGCGGCTGGCGCACGAACGGCTGCTTGGCAAAGAAATCAGCCATTAGCTTGATTTCCTCATCGGTGTAGCCCTTGGCGATGCGGGTCATGATGGTCGAGGGACGTTCACCCGTCCGATAGGCCTCCATCGACTCGACAAAGTAGTCTGGCGAAATTCCCGCAATGGTGGGGCTCGCCGGTCCGACACTCGAGCCATTGGTACCATGGCACCCGGCGCAGGTGTTAGCCAGCATCGACGCACTTGGCGTTGCCGCCAGCGTCGTACCGCTTGCAATAACGCTGCCTACCAGGAATGCCCCCGGTAGCATGTGCTTGATTTTCATGACTCCTCCTCCCGTTCGCGTTGGTTTTGCTTGTCAAGGTAATCAAGGTCCAACCGCACCCCGGCTACCATTTCTTGTTTCTGCGAATTTTCTACTTGGCGGACGTCTTCTCCAGCAGATGCGCAATCTCCTTGTTTCGCTTGCGCTTGGCGTATTGCACCGCGCTGTAGCCACGTTTGTCCCTAATACCCACATCGGCCCCGCCTTTAAGGAGCAGTTGCACTGCATTCGATGCGCCTGTGTGCACAGCGCTGATCAGGGCCGTTTCACCAACAATGTTCTGATGGTTAATATCCGCGCCCTTGCCAAGCAACAACTGCATGGTGCCGACGTGATTACCTTCCGCAGCACAAAACAAGGCATTTGCGCCATCGTTGTCCAGTGCATTGACGTTGGCCCCGACATCTAGCAGGTGTTTCACGGCGTCCGTATGCCCGGCGCAGGCCGCGATCATCATGGCGCTCATTCCGTCCTTGTTGCGCACATGCAGGTCCGCATCGGCGGCCAGCAACATCTGCGCGGCCCTGATATTGTTCTTCTCCGCCGCTGCCATCAATGCCGTGGTGCCGTCCTTGTCCGAGGTGTTTACGTTGGCACCATTGGCGATCAATATCGCAATGATGTCCAAGTATCCCTGGCGGGTGGCCACTGCCAGGGCATCCCAGCCCGCGCGCGTTTTCGGGTAAGTCTTGGCCCCCCTCGCCAACAGGAATTTTACCAACGCCGGATCGCCGCTTTCCGACGCATACGTCAGCGCGGTACAGCCTGCCATGCTGCGCGCATTGACGTCGGCGCCCGCTGCAATCAGCATTTCCACCACGTCCGCGTTTCCGGCCTCGGCGGCAAACATCATGGCAGACTTGCCGAACTCGTTTACCGCCCCAGGGCTGGCGCCCTGCTCCAGCATCACCTTTAATGCGTCGGTATCGCCGATCAGGGCTGCATCAATCACGCCCGCGTCGCGCTGCTTTTTTGCGTCGGTGACGCCCGCCAATGCAGCGTTTGCCAGAAACACCATAAGCAAGATCGTTAATAGTCTGACCATTCGGGTTTTGCCAGCCTCGCTGCATACGTCAGTTGGTTAGCCGGGCGTGGTAGTCAACCCTGGTCGGTAGAATCCTGCGCCTCCGCGGTTTCATCCTCGCCCTCGAATGGCTCCAGCGGTTCGGTGTGGGCGACACCGGAATGACAGTCGATGCAGGTCTTGCCATTTAGCGGCGCGCGGGTGTGCTTCTTGCGCGCCATGCGGTCCTGCTCGCTCATGTCCATGTTGCCGTAGTCATGGCAACTGCGGCACTCACGCGAGTCGCTCGCACGCATCTTGTCCCACACGTGGTTGGCCATTTCCCAACGCCGCGCCTCGAACTTCTCTGCTGTGTCAACCGTGCCGACTATCTCGTGGTAAACATCCTTGGCGGCCATCACCTTGGCATGGAGTTTGGGTAGGAACGCCTTGGGAACGTGGCAATCAGCGCAGGTCGCCTGGATGCCAGCGGCGTTCTTGTAGTGCAGCGTTTCCTTGTACTCCTCGTAGTTCTTCTGCATCGAGTGGCAGGAGACACAAAAATCTGTACGGTTGGTATAGCTAAAGAAAGTGTTGAGGCCGCCGTATGACACGCCGCCTACGAAGAAAATGACCAAGCCGATACAAATCGACTTCCTTGAAGGACACGTCCACTTCATTGCCACGCCTCTCCGCACCGCCAGGCGCGCGCGGACGGCGCACGGTTGTGCCCTGGTGGTATAAACAAATGACGCGACTCGAATCCTCGAGTCGCAGCTCCTCCTCCGTGCCTGCGTCGACAGGCCATGGGCCCGGCGCCGCAAACGATTTGAACACGCTATTCAAACCGCTGGCTCCCCGCCCGGGGTACCCGCCATTCGGCTCGGTCCCCGGGGCTGTTCTTGTGTTCGTGTCCGTAAATATTGCTTTACGGGGCGATGAGCTGCCCCCGGCCCCCCCCTCGCTAGTTATTCTTTGCACCCGCGTCGATCCAAGCACGCACCGTCTCGATATGGTCCTGCGGCATCTTGGACTGATCGTGCGGCATATTGATTTCGGGATTGGCCTTATGATCAATTAGCCGTATCAGGGTACTGTTGATGCTCGAACCTGCAGTAACCACGGGCCCAAACTTCGTACCTTTCATCAATCCCTGATAGCTCTTCATGTCCAGACCACTCTTGATATAACCCTGCCCACCGGGGCTGTGACATTTGACGCAATGGTCCTCGAGGATCGGGTAAACGTCGCGTTCGTAGCTCACTTCCTTGCTCTTTGTGCAACCAACTCCCAACACCAGCACCGCGAGCGCAGCAACGGTCAGGGTCTTCTGATACGGCATAATTCACTCCTTGCAGATTAACCACGCTCGTACTGGCAAAGAATTATCAGACGAGGTGTGGTAAGTAAATGATCCAAGTCAACGTAGTGAGATTCGCAATTAGAGCACGCTCGCAACGCTGTTCGACGCGCGTGCGGCAGCCATTATATCGGGTTTCCATAGGCCGGACGACGCGATCTGACGGGCTCTCTGACCTGCGCCGGGTGCATTGCCAGATAGCGCTCAGGCAGGCCCGAAGTGCTCGCGAAGGTACGCCGCGACCTGGTCTGCGACCAGTCCCGCGTTGCGTGTACAGTCGTTGAGCGCGACACCGCGATAGGCATTGCCGGTGACGAACAACCCGGGAATTTGAGTCAGCCGTTCGTCCATAGCTCTCAGCCGCGCGCCATGACCAACCGTGTACTGGCAGATCGCCTTGTCCCACTTGAACACCTGGACGAAGGTCGGATCGGCTGCGATACCCATGGTCTCGCGCAACTCGCCGCGCACCAGTTCAACAAGCGCGTCTTCCGGCAACATTGCCAATTCCGGCGCCCGGGCTCCGCCGATAATGGTTCGCAGCAGTACGCTATCTGCAGACGCGCGATGCGAGAAGATACTGGAGGTCCACAGGCTACCGAGGATGCGGCGTCCCTCGCGCCTTGGCAC
>CP070733.1:127055-144575 GCA_020347585.1 Pseudomonadota bacterium
CGCTCAGATCGGATGGTATGGCACCGCCATGCTGTGTTATGTCACGCCCAAGGAGCACCTCGGGCTGCCCAACAAGCAGGATGTGCGCGACGGCATCATCACCTACAAGATCGCCGCCCACGCTGCCGATCTTGCCAAGGGTTTCCCCGGCGCGCAGCTTCGCGACAATGCGCTCAGCAAAGCACGCTTCGAGTTTCGCTGGGACGACCAGTTCAACCTCAGCTTAGACCCCGAGCGCGCCCGCGAATACCACGATGAGACCATGCCGAAAGAGGCGCACAAGGTGGCGCACTTCTGCTCGATGTGCGGGCCGAATTTTTGCTCCATGAAGATAACCCAGGATGTTAGGGACTACGCAGCCACGAAGGGCATTGGCGTTGAGGTTGCCATCGAGGAAGGGCTCAAAAACAAAGCACGCGAGTTCAACGAGACCGGCGCGAAGATCTACAAGGAAGTGTAACCGCGGGCTGCGGTTCGGGCGATCAGCCCCGCAGCCCGAGCGGGTCGTCCGGGTCGACGTGTGCCATGAATGGTACCTTGCGGTCCATGCTGGTGACCTGGTAGACCTTGCCAATCCAGTTGTTGATGACGGCTTCAGCCGTATCGTGCCAGGTGTTGTGCAGGCGTGGTGCGATGAATGCCTCGGGAAACTCCGGTATCGGCTTGCCCTGTCGCAGGGCGGCGCGCAGTTCGGTACCGGATTCGTCGAGTATCGCCTGGTTCTGCAGCCCGAAATAGTTCTCGGGAAACGGTGGGTAGTCCTCGCACTCGCGGTTGAAGAACCGCACCACCTCGCGCTTGTATTCTTTCAGAAGGCTGATGATGTCGTATTCCGGGTGCCCCTGGAAATATACCGTGCGCAGCAGATCCTCGCTGACCGCCAGGTGTACACCCGCCTCGCGGCTTTCACCCAGTACGTGCAAGTGGGCCTGCTCGAACTGTTCGCGATCAACCTGGTTGAATCGCGAGTGCGGCACGTCGAACAGGGTGTTGACGTCATTGACCAGCGGATGGCTGCGATCGACCACGCGGTGTGTGTAAACACCCCAGCGTTTGTCAGGCAGCCGGCGGCGCTTTTGACCATGACGAAACTGCAGTACCGCGTGCGTCGCCAGGCACGAACACAGTACCGAGGTGACATTTTCGTGTGCCCAGTCAATGACCTCGATCAGCGGCTCCCAGAACGGCTCCAGGGCCAGATCCGGCTGCGTAACGTTGGCGCCGGTGATGATCAGGGCGTCGAGCCCATCTGCTCTGATTCTGTCGAAGCTTTCGTAATAATGCGCGACGTACGCTGCCGCCTTGTCGCCACGCGGCACTGCCTCGATGGTGAATGGATGCACGTAGAACTGCGCGATCTGGTTGCTTTCGCCCACTAGGCGGAAGAACTGCCGTTCGGTGGCGGCCAACGCGGCGTCGGGCATCATATTCAGCAGCCCGATGTGCAGTTCGCGGATCTCCTGGTGAATCGCCTGATCGGCGGCCAGCACGGTGCCGCCCTCGCTGCGTAGGCGCTCGAAGGTGGGCAGATCGGTGTGCGCAACCAGTGGCATGAGAGTCTCTCGCGGCGCTAGGTCTGGCGCTCGATTGCCTGCTCGATCAAGGCTAGCAGTCCGGCCTCGTCGCTGACCTGCGTCAGTTCCTCGGTGGTAATGGTGTAGCCGTGCGCGCTGGCAATGGCCTCGTAGCGGGGAATGCGCGAGCGAAACAGCCGCGGGAATATCCAGCGTACGAACTCGTCCGGATCGATCAGGGCCACGTAGGGCAGGTCATTGCTCTGCATATATTCGCGCAACTGTTCGTCAAGAAACGCCTCGCGGTAATAAAGCGGTTTTGGGTCCTGTTCGGCGCGGTGTATGAGTTCTTCCTCATCGTGCCGGGTTGCCTGGATATACAGGATCAGCGTATGCGCGTCGAGCACCTCGATGACCTGTGGATCGTCGAGTTCGCACACGCTGCCACCGACATCATTGATGAAGTGTTTGTAGCCGTAGATCTCGTGCGCCTTGCGAATGAACTCGGGCACATCTTTCATCGCCGCGATCTCCGCATCGTGGTGCAGCGCCTGGCGGCGTTTGAATTCCTCCAGACCCAGTCCGCCCTGGTGCGGGTTGCCCACCTTGCCCAGGAAACTCGATACCGGCTTCAGGTTGTCCACGGTGATGTTGTTGTTGATGTATATCGAGTCCGAGCGCAGCAGGTCACGCAGGAATGGCACCTGCATGGCTTGCAGCTTGATGTTGTCGAGAATGGCCTCGTCAAGGTAGCGCGTACCGATGCGATAATCACCGGAGTAGTGGAACCAGTCGCGGTGACGCAGCATCTTGGCGATGCGTGTTTTGCCGACGCCAGACATGCCAAGCAGCGTAATGCTCTTGTTGTTCCAGGCCCTGAACTGCTCAACGGTCAGCTTCACGTCACTCGCTCCGCGCGAATTGCACAATACGGGGATTCTAAAGGGCTTGCGCCGTACTTCCAAACCCCATCCTTGGCGGCGGCCACTTCAGGTTCGGCTGCGCGGACGGCGTTCGCGCAGGAAGCGCTTTAGATAGCGGGCGGTGTTGGAGCGGTCGCCAGTTCCGCCAGCGCAGATGGTCTCCGGGGTGCCTTGTGCGACGATGCGTCCGCCGCCGTCGCCGCCTTCAGGGCCGAGGTCGATCACCCAGTCTGCTTCGGCAATCACGTCCAGGTTGTGTTCGATCACGATCACGGAGCTACCCGCTTCCACCAGGCGGTGCAGCACGTGGATGAGCTTCTCAACATCGGCCATGTGCAGACCGACGGTGGGTTCGTCGAGAACGTACAGGGTAGCGGCCTGCGCCGTGGCGCGGGTGCGCCGTGCGTCGCGTGCTTCTACGGGTCTGAATCGGGCAAGCTCGGCGACCAGCTTGATGCGCTGGGCCTCGCCGCCGCTTAAGGTTGGGCTTTGCTGGCCGAGGGTGAGATAGCCCAGTCCCACGTCTTGTAGCAACTGCAGCGCATGGTAGATGGTGGGGTGGGCGTGGAAAAAATCCACCGCCTCATCGACGCTCATGTTCAGCACTTCGGCGATGCTTCTGCCCCGGTAGCGCACCGCCAGGGTCTCGGGGTTGAAGCGTGCTCCGCTGCAGGCATCGCAGGCGACCTTTACATCCGGCAGAAAGCTCATCTCGATCTTCTTTTCGCCCTGACCGTCGCATGCATCGCATCGACCGCCCTTGACGTTGAATGAAAAGCGGCTGGAATCGTAGCCGCGCATTCTGGCTTCGGTGGTGCGGGCGAACAGGCGCCGGATATCGTCCCAGAAGCCTACGTAGGTAGCGGGACATGAACGCGGTGTTTTGCCAATTGGTGTCTGGTCCACCTCCAGTACACGCTGCAACGTCTCCCAGCCATCAAGTGCTGTGCAGCCTGTGAGTTCAGTGGTGCGCCGGCGCCGCTGCCGGGCGAGCAGGCGACGCAGGTTGTCATGCAGCACCTCGCGCACCAGCGTGCTCTTGCCGCTGCCGCTCACTCCGGTAACGCAGAGCAATCGTTGCAACGGCAGGCGCAGCTTAATGTTGCGGAGGTTGTGGAGGTGTGCGCCGCTGATATCAATGCTCGGTGTGCGTGTGCTGCCGCGGCGCGTGACCGGACGGCGTTCGGCAAGCGGGTGCGTCAGGGGTTTGGCAAGAAACCGGCCGGTGAGCGAGCGCCGGGTGCGCATCAGCGTGTTCACCGTACCGGCCACAACCAGTTCGCCGCCATTGACACCGGCTCCGGGCCCCAGGTCGACAACGTGTTCAGCGCGGCGGATGGTGTCCTCGTCATGCTCGACCACGATGATGGTATTGCCCTTGCCTTCCAGCCTGCGCAGTGTATCGAGCAACATTCGGTTGTCGCGCGGGTGCAGGCCGATGGTAGGTTCGTCGAGGATGTAACACACACCGCGCAGGTTGGAGCCCAGTTGCGAGGCCAGGCGAATACGCTGCGCCTCGCCGCCGCTCAGGGTAGGCGCAGCGCGATCCAGCGCCAGGTACCCTAGTCCCACCTGCTTGAGAAAACCGAGCCGCGTGCGCAGTTCGGGCAGTATGTCCCGGGCGATAGCCGCCTCGCGCTGGTTGAGCCGCAAGGCGCTGAACTGTTTCTCTGCGTGTTCGACGGGCAGGGCTGTGAATTGGTCGATGCCGCGTTTGCGTAAGCGCACCGCCAGCGCCTCGGGGCGTAGGCGCCGGCCGTGGCACGCCGGACATGGCGCCTGATCATCGTGCCGCGCGCCCTGCCACCAACTCTCCTCGCCGGTTTGCTCGGCATCGAAGTCCTTCAGTTGAAGCCCGGTGCCAAAACAGCGCTCGCACCAGCCATGGCGCGAGTTGAACGAAAACAGCCGCGGGTCCGGTTCCTCGAAGCTGCGTCCGCAACCGGGACAGGCGCGACGCGTGGAGTAGATAACACCGCTCCCCGCGCGTGCTTCGCCGAGATTGATTTGAACTACGCCTTTGCCGAAGTCCAGTGCGCATTGCAGCAGTTCGCGAAGTTCAGGCTCGGTGCGCGGCTGCACACTAAGTGTGCCAACCGGCAACTCGATGTTGTGCTCCTTGAAGCGGTCGAGGCGCGGCCAGTCCTCGGTAGTTTCGAGCCGGCCGTCGACGCGCAGGTGCGCAAAGCCCCGCGCGGCGGCCCATTTGGCGAGATCGGTGTAATAACCCTTGCGCGCCACTACCAGCGGCGCGGACACGGTGATTTGCTTGCCGCGGTAGTCGCGCATGATGCGTGCCAGCACCGCCTCGGGCGTTTGCGCATCGATGGGAATTTCGCAGTCGGGGCAGTGCTGTACGCCGAGCTTGACGAACAGCAGGCGCAGAAAGTGATAGATCTCGGTCATGGTGGCGACGGTGCTCTTGCGCCCGCCGCGGCTGGTGCGCTGCTCGATAGCCACGGTAGGCGGAATGCCGAACACCGCATCGACGTCGGGACGCGCAGCGGGCTGCACAAACTGGCGCGCGTAGGCATTGAGCGATTCCAGGTAGCGCCGCTGCCCCTCATTGAACAGGATGTCGAATGCGACCGTGCTCTTGCCGCTACCGCTGATACCGGTGATGACGGTGAAACGCTCGCGCGGGATCTCAATATCCACGTCTTTGAGATTGTGCTCGCGCGCGTGGTGGATGCGAATCGCATTGCGCGCGCTGTGCCGTGGTCTGGTGCGTGCAGATTTTGCGGCGATGCGTTGCCCGGTTTTGCTCTGCGCCTTCAGATGCTCGCGCAAGGCGCGCCCGGTATGGCTGCGCCGGTGGCGTGCGACGTCAAAGGGCGTGCCCGCGCATACCAGTTGTCCGCCTTCGTCACCGCCCTCAGGGCCGAGGTCGATGATCCAGTCGGCCGCCTGGACAACATCGAGGTTGTGCTCGATCACCACCAGGCTGTGACCGTGCTCAAGCAACTGGTGCAGCGCCTGCAGCAGTACCGCGATGTCGGCGAAGTGCAAACCGGTGGTTGGCTCGTCCAGCAGGAACAGCGTGCCGCCACCCGGCCTGCTGCGGCCGCGCGCTTTCGCCAAGTGGCCGGCGAGCTTGAGCCGCTGCGCTTCACCTCCGCTCAGCGTTGGTACTGGCTGGCCCAGTTTCATGTATTCCAGTCCAACCGCGCGCAAGGGCTCGAACGCGGCCAACAACTCGGCGTTGCCGGCGAAAAACGCCAGCGCTTCTGCGACCGTCATCTCCAGTACGTCGGCGATGGAACGCCCGGGCCCTTGCGTGCGGGTCGGGAACAGCTTTACCTCGAGCACCTCGGGTCGATAGCGCTTGCCGTCGCAGTCCGGGCAACGCAGATACACGTCGCTCAGGAACTGCATCTCCACGTGCTCGAAACCGTTGCCGCCGCAGGCGGGGCAGCGCCCGGTGCCGGCATTGAAGCTGAAGGTGCCGGCGCTGTAGCGGCGCTCGCGCGCCAGCGGCTCGGCGGCAAACACCTTGCGTATGGCGTCAAGTGCGCCGACATAGCTGGCGGGGTTGGAGCGGGTGGTCTTGCCGATGGGCGATTGGTCAACCAGCACCACATCGGCGATGCGTTGGTGGCCGCGAATGGCGCGGTGCCGACCTGCCGGTTCAACCGGCCGCCCCTTGAGTTTGCGCAGTGCGTTGTAGCACACGTCCTGTATCAGCGTTGACTTGCCCGAGCCGCTCACGCCGGTGACACACACCAGTCGGTTGAGCGGAATTCTCACGTCAACCTCCTTGAGGTTGTTTTCAGCGGCGCCCAACACGTCGAGCCAGGCGTCGGGTGTTTCCGGCTCGGGCGCGGCGTGTCCGGCGACAACACGCTTCCTGCCGCTCAGATACTGGCCGGTGAGCGAGCGCGGCGCGCGTAGCAGCGCCGCGGGGGTACCGAAAAACACCTGCCGGCCGCCGCGCTCACCCGGACCCGGCCCGATATCGAGGATGCGGTCGGCCGCCAGCATCACCTGCGGGTCGTGCTCTACCACCAACAGCGAGTTACCCGCGTCGCGTAGCCTATGCAGCACCCTGACTACGCGCTGCATGTCGCGGGCGTGCAGGCCGATGCTGGGTTCGTCGAGCACAAACAGGGTGTTTACTAGCGAGGTGCCAAGCGCGGTGGTCAGGTTGATGCGCTGTACCTCGCCGCCACTCAGCGTGCGCGACTGCCGGTCCAGCGTCAGGTAGCCAAGGCCCACCTCGCACAGATAGCGCAGTCGCGCGCGGATTTCCCCCAGCAGCAGATCGGTGGCCTCGTCGAGCGGGCTTGGCAGGTGCACGCCCTCGAAGAATCGGGCGCAGCGCTCAATGGGCAGCAACATGATGTCGTGGATCGTCAGGCCGGGCAACGCACCGTGGCGCTTTGCGGAGAGGCGGCCGGCACGGGGCCTGAAGCGTTGCTGCGGTGCTAGCACCGCATCGGCGTCGGCCTGCGTACCGAGGCGCCACAGCATAGCGTCGTCCCGCAGGCGCGCGCCGTTGCATTCGGTGCACTTGTCATAGGCGCGATAGCGGGACAACAGCACGCGGATGTGCATCTTGTAGCTCTTGGTCTCGAGCCAGGCGAAAAAGCGTTGCACGCCGTACCATAGCCCGTCCTCCCAGTCGCCTTCGCCTTCGAGTACCCAGTGTTTGTCGGCGGCGCCAAGCTTGCGCCAAGGCGCGTCGGTGGGGACACCACGCCGGCGCGCGAAGCGCATCAGGTCTGCCTGACACTCGTCGTAGCTTTGCGTCTGCCAAGGTTTGATTGCTCCCTGCGCAAGGCTCTTGTTCTTGTCCGGTACCACCAGGTCGTAGTCGATGCCCATGGTGCGACCGAACCCACGGCAGACGGGGCAGGCGCCCACGGGTGAATTGAAGGAGAACAGGCTGGGCACCGGATCCTGGTAGTGAATGTCGCACTGGGCGCAGTGCAGATCAGACGAGAAGCGCAGCGGCTTGCCTGCCTTGTTCTGCGCATCAAGCGGATAGACGTTGACGTGGCCGCGGCCATGGTGGAGCGCCGCTTCCAGCGCCTCTATTCCGCGCGCGCGGCGCGATGTGGCAAGCCGCAGCCGGTCCTGGATAATGTCGAGCTTTGTGCCGCGCCGGCGGTGGATACGCGTGTAACCTTGTTTGGCGAGCAGGTCTTTGACCTCGTCGACGGTGAAGTTGTCCGGCACTGTAACGGGAAAGGTCACCAGCGCGCGCGCATCGGTTGTCGCATTGGCCACGAGTTGTTGAAAGATGGTGTCCGGTGTGTCGCGCAGTACTGCCGCGCCGCAGCCGCGGCAGTACAACTGCGCCCCTCGTGCGAACAGCAGCTTAAGGTGGTCGTTGAGTTCGGTCATGGTACCCACCGTCGAGCGGGAGGTGCGCACCGGGTTGGTCTGATCGATAGCGATGGCCGGTGGAATGCCGTCGATGCGATCGGCCTGCGGCTTGTCCATGCGGTCCAGGAACTGCCGCGCATAGGGTGAGAAGGTCTCGACGTAGCGTCGCTGGCCCTCTGCGTAAATGGTGTCGAAGGCCAGCGAGGATTTGCCCGAGCCGCTAACGCCGGTCACCACAATCAGTTCGTGCAATGGCAGCCGGAGGTCGAGGTCCCTTAGGTTGTGCTGCCGCGCGCCCTTTATAACGATGACATCATCGGACATGACTGCCTGGCGCTCCGGTGTGTCAGGTGCGGGCCTGACGCATGCGCCGCGCGGCACGATTCATGGACAGGCGGAATAGCAGCGGGATCACCAGCAGCGTCAGTATGGTTGAAAACGCTAAGCCCCAGACGATGGCCGTGGCCACCGGCCCCCATACCAGAGACTGGCCGCCCAGCCCGGTGGCCAGCGAGAACAGGCCGGCGATGGTGGTAAGGGAGGTGATGAGTATCGGGATCACGCGGCGGCGCGCGGCATACACCGTGGCGTGCAGTACCGTCATGCCTTGGGCGAGACGCACATTCGCCGCCGAGATCAGCACGATGGCCGCATTCACCGCGATACCGCCCAGCGCAACAACACCATACATGGTGAACAGGCTGAGCGGGTTCTGCGTGATGATCAGCCCCAGCACCACGCCGGTAAAGGCCATGGGCACGGTTACTAGAATCATTAGCGGCTGAAAGTAACTCCTGAACTGTGTACCCACGATGAGGTACATGAGGCCGACCCCGAAAACGAACAGCACGAACATTGCGTCAATGCTTTCCTGGATGTCGTCCAGTTCGCCGGAGAAATCCAGGTCGATGCTCGGGTAGTTCGCGGCGATTTTCTCCCAGCCCTCGGCAATGCGTTCGTTGGCGTCGACGGTGTCGATCTGTTCCTTGTCGAGGTCCGCCTCCACGGTGATGGCGCGACGGAAGTTGTAGTGACGGATGTTGCCAAGGCCTTCTGCAACTTCGTAGTGGAACAGCTCGCGCAGCGGCACGCTGCGTCCGTCCGGCGCAGGCAGGGTCTCGTCCAGCAGCCACTCGACGTTCTGCAGGTTGCGCGGCTCGGCGCGCACGCGCACGTCGAGCTCTTGGGCGAGGTGCTGCATGC
Organism: Pseudomonadota bacterium; assembly: GCA_020347585.1. GTDB lineage: Bacteria > Pseudomonadota > Gammaproteobacteria > CAMYNG01 > CAMYNG01. The sequence goes on from CP070733.1 coordinate 136,024, forward strand.
TGGCAACCACCTCGCCGTCGACCTTGAGGCGCAGCGCGCGCGAGATGTCGGCGGGACTGAGTTCGGCGCGGCGCACTGCGTCGTGATCCATGCGCAGTACCAGCTCCATGCGCCCACGGCTGGCATCGTCGGTGAGATCCTTGGCGCCCGGTACCGTCGCGATGATTTGCTTGAGGGCATCGGCGGCGGCGCGTATCTGCGGGTAGTCATCGCCTCTGACCTTGATGCTGATCGGCTTGGCGGTGGGCGGGCCGCCGGCCAGGCGCAGAAACGATAGGTTAACCGGGCCCGGCGTATTCAGTACGTCCTCGCGCATAGCATCGATGACGTCGTCGACCTCGCGCATGTCGCCGACCTTTGGGCTGAGCCCGATCAGCACCTGGCCGTAGAAGTCGCCGAGCAGCGGCGAGGTCTCTGTGAACAACTGGCCGCTGTAACTGATGATGGCGCGTGCCTCGCCGTCGCGGATGTAGCTGCGTACCTTGGCCTCAATTTCGCGCGCCTTATCCAGCGTTCCCTGCAGGCTGGTGGCGGGAGGCATCTCGATGTTGACGTAGAATAATCGTATGGGGTCGCTGGCAAAAAAATCCTTCTTGATAAGATTCGAGGAAACCGCGGCCGTTGCGAGCACGAACAACAGAAACAGTCCACCAAGCACCGATTTGGGATAGCGCATTACCCGCAGCAGCAGGCGTGTATAGTTGATCTGGATCCAGTGTGTGAACTGCCGGCGCCGCTTGTGCACGCGGCTGGGCCGATCGAAGCTGATCCTGGCGCCGGTGACGTGGGCCGGCAGCATCCAGTAGGCCTCAATGAGGCTGATGGCCAGCGCCGTGGTGACCACGATGGGGATCACGCGCATGAACTCGCCGAGGATACCGGGCAACAGCATCAGCGGCAGGAACGCCGCCATGGTGGTCAATACCGCGGTAGTGACCGGCGCGAACACCTCGCGCAGCGAATTCAGCGCCGCCTGCAGCACCTCTTCGCCGCGCTGCAGGCGATAGTAAATCGCCTCGACCACCACCACGGCGTCATCCACCAGCATGCCGAGGCTGATCACCGTGCCGAGTAGCACGGTGACATTCAGCGTGTGCCCGGCGTTGGCCAGGATCCAGAAGGTGCCGGCCAGTATAAAAGGAATGCCGATGGTCACCAGCAGGGCGATGCGTGTGCCGAGGAAGGCCCAGGTCACCAGCAGCACGAACAGCAGGCCGAGTAGGGCGTTGTTCTGCATAATGCCGATGGCCTGGCGGGTCGGCACGGTCTGGTCATCGACCAGCACCAGTTCCACCCCCGTCGTGTCACGATAGCGGTTGCGCTCGGTTAGATACTGCTTGATGCGGTCCATGAGCGTCAGCATGTTGGCATCGCCCTTTTTCATCACCGACCGGCTGATGGCAGGGCGATCCAGATAGCTGACCGCGGTGGTGGCTTTCTCGCGCCCGCGCACCACCTCTGCCACGCTGCCCAGCGGCACCTCGCCCTGTGCACCGAGGATGGGCAGCCCGGAAAGGTAGCCTGGTTCACTCGAGGTGCCGACTACGCGCACCAGCCAGTTTTCGTCCGCAACCCGCACGCTGCCGGCCGCAGTGTCGCGAAAGAACGCTGCCACGGTGTTGGCCAGATCCACGGGCGAGACGCCCAGCGCGACCAGCTTGTCAGGGTGAAACAGTACCTGTAACTCGGGGTCGTTGAGGCCCATGTACTCCACCCGGTCGACGCCGCTTATGCGCTCGAGGTCTTTCTTGATGTTGTGCGCGTGGTAACGCAGGTTATCGTCGTCGGCCTTGGCCGCCACCGCGAGCGTCGCGGTGGGAAAGGCGTTGGAACTGGTGATCTCGAGGATCACCGAGTCCTCGGCCTCGTCCGGCAGTTCGTCCTCCTTGTTCTGGATCTCGCGGCGCAAGTCGGTGACCCGCTTGTCGAAGACGCGCTCGTCGATGGATTCGAAGCGCACCAGGATGCTGGATACGCCCTCGCGGCTGTTGCTGGAGACGAACTTGATGTCGGCAATATTGCGAATCGCGTCCTCGAGAGGATCGGTGACACGTTTTTCGATGTCGCCCGCCGCAGCGCCGGGCAGCACAGTGGTGATCACCACCCAGTTGAAGTTAATGGTCGGGTCCTGTTCGCGCGGCATGAACGCGTAGGACAGCGCGCCAACCACCAGCACCAGTACGAACAGCAGATTGGCCAGGACGTGATTGCGGTAGAAGCGTTCGAGCAGCATGGGCTACGGGCGCAGTTCGACCGCCGCACCGTCGCTCAGCCCGTAGCGACCCTCGGTGATGATCATGGTCTTAAGGCCAAGTTCGGTCGCGGCGGGCTGTCCTTCGCTGGCCGACGGCAGCACCACGAACCGGGCCTTGCCTTTTTCGAGCACGAACACGCCGAGGTCGTTGCCACGCCGCATCACCATGGCGGCCGGCACATGGGGCAGGGCGGCGCGCCACGTCACCCGTCCCGCCGTGCCCGGCAGCGCTGACTTTTCGGCAAAGGCGAAACGCGCCTCGGAATTTCGCGCCCGGGTGTTGATCAGCGGCGCGATAGCGCGCAGGCGCAGCGGGTAGCGCGAACCGCTGTTGTCAAACCACACATCCTGTGTGCCCCTGAGACCGGCGATGGCGTCCAGTGGCACCTGCCCGGAGACCTCCAGACGTCTGCGATCCACCAGGCGCACCATGGGGGCGCCGGGCTCGGCCAGTTCCCCGACCTGTGCCAGGCGCTCGATGACGATGCCGTCGAAGGGTGCCTTGATAGTGCAGCGGTTGACATCGAGTTGTGCCTTGTCGCGCTGCACGCGCGCGAGATCGTAGTCGGTTCTCGCAACGTCCAGTTCGGTACGGCGTTGATCCAGAAGTTCTTCGGAAGTGCTCTGCTGGCGCGCCAGCGACTCGATGCGTTCGAGCTGTTTCTTCGCCAGCGCGCGGCGCGAGCTGGCTCGCTTGATGTCGGCCCGGGCCCGTTTCAGTGCCAGCTCATAGTCACGGCAGTCGAGCCTGACCAGCGTGTCGCCCTGCTTCACCGTTTCACCGACCAGCACCGGAATTGCACTGATGGTACCGCGCACCTCGGCGCTGATCTTGCTGTCGTTGAGGCTGACCACGGTGGCTGGAATCGAACGCTGCGGATAGACCGCCAGTTGCTTAAGTGCGCTGGCCCGCACCAGCGCGGAGGTATCGGCTGCGGCGACAGCTCCGAGTGCCACGCATGCCGTGATACCCAGTGCCAGGGCCTGCCAACACTGTTGTCCTTTCAGCCGTGAAATTGCCATCCCAGCGCGCTTGCGGTCCTGACGGGGTCGTCTACGCTGCCAGTGTAACCCGTGATAGCGCAGCACCCAACTGCGCAGCAATTCCGCCAGTGCTTGCCGGGTGCTTTAGCGCTCCGGCTGCAGGGCGCCTCAGGCGGCGACCTGATTGCGTCCGGCGTTTTTGGCTCGGTACAGGGCGGCGTCGGCCGCTTCGAACAGCTGCTCGGCGCTTCGTTCGTCAGTCAGTGTGCCAAGGCCGATGGAGACGGTGACCGCGGGCAGGGGGGATTCGTCAGCGCGCACGATTGGTTGTTCACGAATGGCAATACACAGGCGCTCGGCGATGATGCGCGCGCCGTCTCTGGCAGTGTCGGGCATGATCACAACGAACTCCTCACCGCCATAGCGCGCCGCGACATCGGTGGGCCGTATGCGATCGGAGAGGGTGGCCGCGACAGTTTGCAGTGCCCGATCACCCGCCAGGTGCCCGTGCGTATCGTTGTAGGATTTGAAGTGGTCAATATCCAGTATGAGCAGGCTGAGAGGTTGGTTGTTCATCACGCAGCGATCCGCCATGCGTGGCAGCATTTCGTCCAACCAACGCCGGTTCCACAGGCCGGTAAGCGCATCGGTTTGGGCGCTCTTCTCGAACTGCCGTTGCTGCTGCAGGCTTTGTTCGATGACGCGGTTGTCTTGGCGTACCCGCGCCGACAGGGTATACAGCAGGTTGCGCGCTACCGCATGCGAGCGGTTGATGAGCGACCACAGCACTTCGCCTTCGATCGCCAGCAGACGACAGTCGCTTGCCGTTACGACGGTGGCGGACGGATAGGTTCCCTCGATGATCGACATCTCGCCGACACAGCTGCCCGCCTCGAGCCAGGTGTGGGCCTCGGGGGCCTGGTTGGCAAGATGTACTTCGAGTCGTCCCTCCAGCACCACGAAGGCCCTGTCATTCGTTTGCTCCGGCGATAGCAACAAGGTACCGGCCGGCGCATCGGAAACCGAACAGTGTCGGGCGAGCCAGTCCAATATTTCCGGCGCCGCACCAGCAAGCAGCGGTAGTGCAGCGAGCGTCTCTCGGGAGGGCATGTTTGCCTGTTTGTCCATCATTTAGCGTCGCACGGGTTCGTCAGGATACGGCTATTTTGACTTCCATTTCCGGCAAAATCTCCCATCAAAGCAGATTTTTTGCCACAAAATATAGTGAATGTGAGCAGCTTCACAGCGCCGCTACGCGACGCGGCGCGCAAAAAGGTGCCCTGTTGCGTTTGTGCGTCTGCCAGGGGGCTCGGTTGACGCGTGTCGCGGGGTCCGATATACAGGCCTGAACGGGGCGACGCCAGGCGGCCAGCATGGAGCGGTACGTGCTCGACACCAGTATTTTCACCAACCCGGACGTCTACCGGCAGTTTGGCGAGACCACGCTGAGTGCAGTTATGGGTTTTTTGCGGCTTGCCAAAGCTGCGCCGGCCGAGTTCTATATGCCGACCTCCGTGTACGACGAGTTGCGCCACATGAAGGACATCGACAGCGCCGCCCCCGAGTTCGAACTCATCGTGCGCATTCGCTCGCCGCGTCGCTTCCAGATGCAGGTGCCCGCCGATATCCTTTACGAATTCATCGAGGAGGTGCGGGTGCGCATCGACCGCGGCCTGCGCGTGGCCGAGGAGCACGCCAAGATGGGCCGTGGTGAGGACGAGGACGTTGGCCGGGTAATCAACCGACTGCGAGAGCGCTACCGCGAGACCCTGCGCCGCGGCATCCTCGACAGTGCCGAGGACGTGGACGTGCTACTGCTTGCCTATGAGTTGGACGGTGTGCTGGTGTCAGCCGATGATGGCCTTCGCAAGTGGGCCGACAAGGTGGGGGTCAAGATAGTCTCCTCGCAGCACTTCGGCCACGCGCTGGAGAGCCTCGCCGGCTAATCGTACATCTGGCCGCCCTTGAGCAGATTGCCCAGCAGTGTGTTGAGGCTGGGATAGGTCCTATCGTACTCCAGAACCCAGTGCTCGCCATCCTGGCGAAGATCGCGCCGGGTGATGCGCGCCTTGTGTCTGGCGACGTCACTTAGGTGCGCAAGCAGCGCCAGGGCACTGTCGCGTTGGCGAAAGCGGCAGCGGAATCGGTGGTGCGCCTTACCATCCTGCTCATACTGTGCGATGGCCGCCAGCAGTCCGTCGAGGAACGCCGCGCCAAGTTGCCGGTCGAGTCCGGCGGAGTGCTCCAGTCCTTGCTCGCGCAGAAATAATGCCAGGCGCAGGATGCGGCTGGTGAAATATTCCGGTGGCAACTCCAGGATGTTTTCCGCTGTGGAGCGTATGTCGGCGATGCTGGAGTTGCTGGTGACGTATTTGGTGCAGCGCCGCTCCGGCGTGTCTTCCTTGAACACCAGGCCCTCGCGTCCCTCTTCGTTGAAGCGGCGCAGTGTTTCCCGGATCTTACCGAGGTCCGCGGTGGTGAATCGTCCAAGGCATCGCACCGCCGGCAGTTCGTAGCTTTCGATGCAGCGGTATTTGTCGGCGTGGGGGATGAATCCCGATCTATCGAGGTACATCAAATCAAAAACAAACAGCTCAATGTCAGAGTCAATAAACTGCGGGCAACTCTCAACATAGGGATTGTCGGGTCCGGCGACCTCGGCGCAGATCACCAGGTCGGGATCCTTGTCGAACACGGACGAGTCGATGAAATCGACAATGCGATCGGTGGTGAATGGGCAGATGTAGCCGCCGCGCGTAATGGCGATCGTGCGGCCACCAATGCGGCAGATTCGCACGTTGTAGCCGTCGACCTTTTCCTCGGCCCAGAACGGCGCGGAAAATTGCTCGCTCAGGCCGCGCCCGAGCGCGAGGATTCGGCCAATACGCGGATAGCCGTGGATGACCCGATCATCCACCACCACCGTGCCGCGCAGCACATCTCGGCACTGGTCACTGAAGCGCAGGTAGCGGATGTCGGCGAAGTCAGTCCAGATCGCCTTGCGCTTCGCGATTGCTTCCTGTAACTGCGGTTCGCCCAGATTCATCGCCGCCGTCCTCGCCTCAACGAATCATACACCGTGTGGCGCGTCGCGTTCGACATGCGTTTGCGCGCCGTTATTGACCGGGCCAGTATAATGGGGACGCGCAGCCTGTCTGAGGCAGCGTTTTTCTGCCGGAGCAAAACATGAAGAAACCGCGCCGACCCCGTGATGCCTTGTACGCTGAGCCGCTCGAGCGCCTGGTGGATTTCACCTTCGACGAGTCGGTGGTGCAGGTGTTTCCCGACATGATCAACCGCTCTGTGCCGGGCTACGCGACGGTGATCGACATGCTGGGGATCCTGGCTGCCCGTTACGCGCGGACAAATACGCGTTGTTACGACCTGGGTTGTTCGCTCGGCGCGGCGACCCTGGCGATGCGCCGCCAGATAGCAGTAGATTGCCGTATCGTTGCAGTCGACAATTCTCCCACCATGGCCTCGGGCTGCCGCACAAACGTATGCGCGGACAGTGCCGGACCCGCCGTGGATGTACTATGTGCCGACATCCGTGACGTGCGCATCGAGGACGCATCCGTGACGGTGATGAACTTCACCCTGCAATTCATCGCTCCTGCCGAGCGTGCGGCGGTACTGCAAAAGATATACGACGGGTTGCGCCCCGGCGGAGTCCTGATCTTGTCGGAAAAGATCAGCTTCGAGGATGGCGCTGCCGACCAACTCATGAGCGATCTGCACGATGACTTCAAACGCGCGCGTGGCTATAGCGATCTGGAGATTAGCCAAAAGCGCGCCGCCTTGGAAAAGGTGCTGATCACCGAGCCCGTCGCAGCACACTGTGCCCGGCTGCTGGCGGCCGGGTTTGCGACAGTGCAGCCCTGGTTCCAGTGTCTGAACTTCGTGTCACTACTGGCGATCAAATGATCGACTACAGCGCGCTGTTTGACGCAATGGAACCGGCTCCCTTGCGGCGATGGTGTGCAGAGTTGCCGGCACGTATCGAGGATGCATTCAGCGAGCGCGCTCACGGTGACCTGCCGCGCTGGCGCGCGCTACTCGAGAAACTGCCTGACCTCTTACCCTCGTCGCTTGAACTGGATTCTGGCACGGTGCGTATCGGTGCGCCATCGGACTGCGACGGGACCACGTGCGGCAAACTCGAGCAATTGCTGCGCGGGCTGCATCCCTGGCGCAAGGGTCCATTCGAGGTGTTCGGGGTGTATATCGACGCCGAGTGGCGTTCGGACTGGAAGTGGGCACGCCTGTGCGAATACATCCAGCCGCTGGCGGGCCGACGCGTGCTGGATGTCGGCTGCGGCAATGGCTATTACTGCTGGCGCATGGCCGGTGCGGGCGCCAGCCTGGTAATCGGCATCGATCCTACGCAACTGTACGTAGCGCAGTTCGCGGCGTTGCGTCGCTATGCCCCGGCGTCGCCCGTCTGGGTATTGCCGCTGGGGATAGAGGCATTGCCGCGGGGGACGGCGGCATTTGACACCGTATTCTCCATGGGCGTGCTTTACCACCGGCGCTCTGCACAGGAGCACCTGCGCGACCTGCATCGTCTGCTACGGGAGGGGGGTGAACTGGTACTCGAAACGCTGGTGTTCGAGGGCGGATCGGGCGAGATTCTGGAACCCCCGGGGCGCTACGCCAAGATGCGCAACGTATGGGCGATTCCGGCGTGCGCGACGCTGCAGGCGTGGATAGAGGACAGTGGTTTCGATGTGGTGCGCGTGGTAGACGTCACGCCGACCACGGTGCAGGAGCAGCGCCGAACCGACTGGATGCATTTTGAATCGCTTGCCGATTTCCTCGACCCCGCGAACCCCAACCTCACCGTCGAGGGCCTGCCAGCCCCGACCCGTGCTACTGTACTGGCCGTAAAACCCTAGACTTCGCTCCTGTCACTCGGCACACTTTGCTGCACCGCAGCATATGCGCTGCGCTGCATGCACCCTGTTGCTTGTTGGCGAGAAACTGTGATGCAGATCTCAGCTTTGGCTCGGAGTTGCCTCTGCGGTATGGGTTGGTGGCAATTTTGTGACTGCAAGCGACTGTGTCGCAACGAAAAACTACACTGATAGCTGGAACAGTTCCCGTCGGCTGGCTATTATTTAACCAAGTGGGCGGAATCCTGTGCGGGATCCAACGCTAGGGGTTTGGTTGTGCATTATCCGCGTAATGCATGGAAGCCGCGCCGTTATTGCAGGGAATTGAGTTTGTCTGAATTGCCAACTTTCTTCTGCCGGCTTTATTGGGTCGGTAGAGCGTGTCCGTGCCCCGTCGTGCGGCTTGGGGGGGCGGCGTGAGC
>CP070733.1:144675-147681 GCA_020347585.1 Pseudomonadota bacterium
ACAAGCTCGCGTTCGACATTGATATAGATACTGACGATTACGTCGGAGAATTTGACAATATTTATCGCGGCTGGAATCTGTATCTGTCGTTTTACTTCTAGGTCACTGACATCGGGACGCTATGCCCGCAATCGCGCTCACAGATCTGACGGCTCAGCGTATTGTCGAAAGGCTACCTCAAGGTTTTGCAAGTTCTGCCGCATCACGCTCATGAAATCGCCCTGGCTGGGCACGTTGCCGCAGGGGTCAAACACCACGGTACCCAGTCCCATCGAGCGTAGACGCTCGACGACCTCCGCATCCGGTTCGCTTTCCCAAATCATCCATTTCGCCGGATGCTGTTGGAGGAGCACTGCGAGTTCGGCCCATTGCCGCTCGGAGGGCATTTCATCCGGCTCCCATAGTACGCTCCTCACGTTGAGCGCGTAGCGCCGCGCCATGTACTGGTAGACAGGATGGGACGCGATCAGCGGCTGATTTGCAGACTGCGCCACGATAGATGCTAGCTGCGCATCAAGGTCTCGCAACTCTTTTGCCAGCGCTTCGTAGTTGCTGTCAAATGTTGCATGGGACGCCGGCCGCTTGCGCTCAATCGCGGCGGCAACTGCCTGCGCTTGTTGTGCTGCTTGGTCAAAGTCCAACCAGGTATTGAACGCCGTACCGGCATGCACATGATCGCCGCCGGGACCATGACGGTGGGTGACCGTTTCGTCGACTGATATGTAATGCTCCCGAAATGCTGCCGACGTGTTGACCAATCGCAACTGCGGCAGGGTTACCCTGTTTACCCATTTCGCATAGCCTGCCCCGTTCAGCAGAATAAGATCCGCTGTCTGATACGCTCCCACCGCCTTCGCATCCGGCCACCAAAATGCCGGATCAACTGCCCGCGGTGCCGGAAAACTTATCACCGCGTGCTCCGCAGCAATGCGTTTTGCAAAATACTTGAGCGGATAGTTGACAGAGTAAATGTTGAGTGGCGCACCTGAGCTGACAGGCGCTACCACCAGCAAGCTTGCTGCAAGGGCCAACAGCTTGTTGCGCTTGTGGGTGAGAACCAGGCGCCTGATAGGATGAAGCAGGAAGGGACTTAGCCGCCCTACTTTGCCGAATAAATTGGATTTTCGACTCATACTATTATGCGTTTGCATCGATCGCCGAAAAAAACACGCTAGCTAACAAACAGCACTCGCACCAACTCGCTACTGTAGTGGTTTGCGACCAGCAGCATCCCCACGCACAACAAGGCGCTGGCAATACCAATAATCGCAATCTCTGCTCCCAGCAGCCTGGCAATCGTCAGCCGGCTGCCACCCAGTTTGAATATTGTATTGATTTCCCCTTTGCGCAAGCGCAGCGACAACGAAAACACCAATACGATTGCAAGCACCGTGGCCAACCCCACTATCATGATAACGGCATCGAGCACACTCTTGATACGAAATATGTTCTCAAGCAGACCATCCACAACCGCCTTCGGCTGCACTATTTGGTGTTCGCGATCTTCGAGATAGCGGCCACGCAATAACGTTCCCGACTTCGCATCATGCGGAACCGCGATCAACGCCGTAACTGGATAGGAGGGAAGGTCACCGTGGAAATGAAAGGAATCAATGTTAGCTTCTGTAATCTCGGTAAATTGGATAAGCTTGGCGTTGGCAACGACGTTTTGGTCGGTACGCTTTAGGATTACCGAGGTATCGCGAGTACGGGCGAGATCCTCGTGACCGTGGCCAAGTCCCTGGACTACCCATGCGGTTTTCAGATCGACGAACACGCCGAGATCATCCGGTGCGTGCGCCGGTTCCAGCACACCAACCACCTTCATTTTTAAGGGGTAAACCCCAGCCAGGTCAAACAGGTTTTCCGGCGAGGTCACGAGACTATCGCCCGGCCCCAGCCCAAGGTGCTCCGCCACGCTGGCACCGATGACGCACTCCCCAAGCATAGCCATCATGCGTCCTTTGCCAACGCCAAGCCCGTGAAAATCAAAATAGTCGAGAGTCGTGCCTACCACGGGGAAACCACGCGCACGAAAGCGTATATAGAGTGGGATTGGGTCCGCCAGGCCCGACTCCATGACCTGCTGCGATGCCTGCATTGAGATAAGTTCCGGGATCTCATCATCGAAGTACAGGCTGTTCATCACCAGATCGAGTGCACTTCCCCTTGCACCCGCGACCAAAGGGGTCGTCACTGCACGCGACAGAAGTTGTCGCTCGCTCTCCGCCAGCAGAAGCTGAAGCGCCAAGGGCAAGCTTGCGATCAGGGTAACGCACGCCACCAGGACGGCGGTCTTCACCTTGTTGAAGATCACATATTGCCAGGCAATATACAGGCTCTCGATCACGCGGCTGCCCCGGCACGAAAGTTCTGGAAGTCTACGACTCGATCGAAGTGGGGCAATAACTCATGGTCGTGCGTGACCGCCAAGAGCGTTGCGCCGTGATGTTCGGCGCTATCGAAAAGCAGATCGAGAATATGGCCCTTGTTGCGGGGATCGAGGTTGCCCGTTGCCTCGTCAGCTAGAATCACGTCTGGGTTGGGCAACAGGGCCCGGCAAATCGCGGCGCGTTGCTTTTCGCCCTGCGACAGCCTGCCCGGCCGTCGACCGAGCTTGTCGCCGATAGCCATTCCCTCGGCAAGCGTCGCGGCGCGTGTGCGAACCTCGCGCGACAACCGCAAGGCGTTCGAGATCCGATATGGGTGTAGGATATTGTCTAGTATATTCAGGTAATCGAGCAGCTCGAAATCCTGAAACACAAAACCAATACGAGATATTCGAAAATCACGCCGCGCAGCATCACTCAGCGCGCTTACCTCAGTGTCGCCGACTCGAATGCTTCCTTCCGCCGGCGTCAATATGCCTGCGATCAGGTTGAGCAACGTCGTCTTGCCTGATCCGCTGGGGCCGATAACCGCCACCTTTTCGCCGCGCGCCACGGAAAACTCCGGGATATTCAGTTCAAAGTCTGTCGCAGGATAACGAAACCCGAGCTTGTTTAT
>CP070733.1:147781-166032 GCA_020347585.1 Pseudomonadota bacterium
ACTGGCCCCCTGCTCACGGCAGTACTCTAGGATCCTCGCAAGTGTGACCCCCTCGTCGAGAATGTCATCAATCACGAGCACGACCCTCCCGGCAAGCCGCGTCACGGGCTTTGCACGCCAGTGAAGCTCACCGCCCTGCAAATCGCCCCGATACCGCGTGGCATGGATATACTCAAATTGCATCGGGAAACTCAACCGCGTTAACAGGTGTCCGGTCGGCACGAGACCGCCGTTCATCACACACAATACCAGGGGATTGGTTCCTTCCAACCTGGCGTTGATTTGCGCCGCCAGCCGCTCGAAAGCCGCATGCACCTCGTCCGCCGAGTACAGGCATTCGGCTTCCTCGAGTACCGCATGTGCCTGTTCCGCGGTGATAGACATTTGCCTGTTTGTGCGTCTGGACAGAAAAAGTTTCAGTAGGTGAAGGTGACGGTGTCGCCATCCATCGCCTGGCTGATAACATATGCCGCGCCGACCGTTTCATCGATCTCCGGTATCAAGTCGTCGCCCCACAACTCCAGCGTGGGTGTACAGACCTTGAACACCGCGCCGGCCTCATGCGCTTCACGGATATAGTCGTAAACCGTGCGCGCATTTCCCTCCTGCACGTGCAGTGTCGCGGCCACGCCGGTCTTGGCAAGTTCCCCCGAACGTCCTGTCAAAATCACCTCGACGTCATATTCCATAGCTGCCGCCACGGTAGCCTGAAAGAACGGCGCGCCAAGTTCGCTTGGATTCGACGGATCGGTATTGACCATTACGATCATCAGCCTGTCAGCCATGATGTCCTCACTGTAATACGAATGCCCGGGAAACAAGCCACAGGATTATAGGGCGGCGCCAGTCGCAACGCCAGCGACGCGCAGGCCTACGGTTACTTGCTCGTTACTTGCGGCGCCGGGCCCTCTGCCGCCACAGGTTGTCGCCGTTCTCCACCTCCGCCATCTGCAAGATGGATTGTGGACGTGGGAAATGCTATCTCTGCGCCATGCCGCATGATGATATCGCTAATCCGAAACAGTATGTCTTGCTTTATTTCGTGGAACTTCACCCACGCGGTGGTCCGGGTAAATGTGTAGACGAAGAAATCCAGCGACGAGTGACCGAAGGTATTGAAGTTCACCATCAGCGTCTGATCAGTATCTATCTCCGGATGCTCCCTGAGCATCATTTCCACGTCGCGCACAATCACCGGCAGGGCCGCTACATCGTCGTAGCGCACGCCAATCGTCTCATAGATGCGGCCGTTGCTCATGCGCGAGGGGTTCTGCACGGCAATACTTGTGAATGTCGAGTTCGGAACATACAGAGGCCGTTTGTCAAAGGTTCGTATTTCCGTCAGGCGCCAGCCGATCTTCTCGACTGTGCCCTCGATCTCGCGGTCCGGCGAACGAATCCAGTCGCCCACCTCGAAGGGTCTGTCGAGGTAAATCATCAACCCGCCAAAGAAATTGGCGAGCAGGTCTTTGGCAGCGAACCCGATCGCGATTCCGCCTATTCCACCAAAGGCCAGCACACCCGACACGCTGAAGCCGAGCGTCTGCAATGCCACCAGCGCCGAGGTGATTAGTATCGATATCCGCAGTAACTTGGCAATTGCGTCGACCGTGGTACGATCGATTGCCTTTCCCGCCGCCTCGCTGCTCGCGAGCATCTTCTGCTCTACGAAATTCACAAACCGTACCAGCGACCAGGCAATCGTCGCAATTACGCCTAAATCCCGAACCTCATTAGTAACTTGAAAGATCGATGCGTCAGTTTGCTTCCCGACAATCTGCGCAGCAAATGTAAGGCCCAGCACCCAGATCAGGACCGACAACGGTCGTTGAATCGCATGAATCAGAGCGTCGTCCCACAGATTCTTGGTATGTTCCAGGCTTTTTTGTGCCTTGCGCAAAGCACGCTTCTGAAGAAAATCCAGCAGCAGCGCGCCAAATACCACAACGAATACCTCTGCAATCCAAACATTCTCACGCCCAACAAATTGCATGAGGTTCTTCAAGTTGTCAGAATCCATCGTCTGCTCTCGCCTTCGATCCTAAATACTGCGTTCGCCCCGCTGGCAGTCGTGCTCCCGTGTCACGCCAGGGTTAGAGTTTCAGCTCCAGCGTGGCGTCCTGCTGATAAGGAACCAGCTTGCGCTCGGCTTCCTGCCAGCGGGGATCGCGGTGCAGTTCATTTCGCGTCAACCGGTGACGTCCGTGCATACGTGCCAGGCGCATATGCGATACCGGATCATTGCGGTCTTCGAGTCCCTCGATAACCCGCAACGCGCCTTGGCGGTTGTTGCAGACCAGCACCATGTCGCAGCCCGCATTGATAGCCGCGACGGCACGATCGGCGTAGTCACCACCTGCAACGCTGGCCCCAGCCATGTCGAGGTCATCGCTGAAAATTACGCCCTGAAACTGCAGACGCCTGCGCAGTATTTCCCTGAGCCAGCGGGTGGAAAACCCCGCAGGACGACTGTCGACCTGCGGATAGATCACGTGTGCCGGCATCACGGCCGCCAGACCGTAGCCGATCATTCTGCGAAACGGCAGCAGGTCCGTGGATAATATTTGGCTGAACTCCCGCTCGTCCACAGGTAATTCGGTGTGTGAGTCAGCGGCAACTGCGCCATGACCCGGGAAATGTTTACCGGTAGCGGCCATTCCGGCATCGGTCATGCCCTGCATGAACGCGTGGGCCAGTTCCGCAACACAGTCAGGGTCATGGTGAAATGCCCGATCACCAATGACTGCGCTTATGCCGTGCGCAATATCCAGTACCGGTGCAAAACTGAAGTCGATATCGAACGCCCGTAGTTCGGCAGCCATCAACCAACCGGCGAGCTTGGTGAGATTGCGGCCCCTGCTGTGGTCCTGATCATACACGCCACCCAGACGGGCCGCAGGCGGCAGGTTCGTGAACCCGTCACGGAAGCGCTGCACACGACCACCTTCGTGGTCTACTGCCGTAAGCAGCCGAGGCGTGCGCACCTCATGGATGTCGCTTACCAGTTTCTCCAACTGGTCTGCCGATTCGTAGTTTCGTGTAAACAGGATAACGCCCCCCACCAGCGGATGCGCCAGTATTTCGCGTTCCTCCTGCGTCAGTTCCGGACCCTCGAGATCCAGCATTATTGGACCAAGCGACATATGCCCCCAGACAGTTTTATCGACCGCACGGTGCGCTTAGCCGGCGCCGCGTGGCAGTTTCATACCCTTATATCCACACGGGTGCCGACGCGAACCTTATCGAACAACCGCACAATGTCGGTATTGCGCATCTTGACACAACCGTGAGAGCCCGGCACACCGACAGGATCATCATCCGGGCAGCCATGAATGTAAATGTAGCGGCGCATGGTGTCGACCCTCCCCAGGCGATTGATGCCAAGCTCCAATCCACACAGCCAAAGGATCCGCGTGAGTATCCAGTCACGCTCTGGATGCTGCGCGCGCATTTGCGGTGAATAGATCTCACCGGTGGGACGGCGCCCGACGAACACCGTATTGACGGCGCATCCTGCACCGATCCTGGCTCTGATGTAGTGCCGTCCGCGCGGCGTGCATTCACTTCCGAATTGCTCGCCCGGCCCGTTGGCGGCAGTTGACACTGGCGCACGGAATACCACACCAACGCTGTCGTGCAGTACCAAGTGTTGTCCTGCAATATCCACCTCGATGCGCGCGTCGCTCACGGCTGTTTCCACTGGCCGTAAGGATGCTTGACGAGGCTAACGTTGTAATAGCGCGGATCGTGCGAAACCTCCGCACCCACCCACGGTGGAAGCGCTACCGGTTCATCTTCATGTGTCAATTCGACCTCCGCAACCAGCAACCCCGCATTGTCGCCAGCGAACTCATCAATCTCCCACAGGTGCCCGGCATGCTGCACATGATAGCGAATCTTCTCCACCAGCGGCTGCTCGCACAAATTCTCAAGCATGAACTGCGCATCTGCGATCGGTAGAGAATATTGGAACTCGTGCCGGCGCACACCAAGCGTGGCACTCTTGATATTCAGGAATGCCTGATCGCCTTCCAGGCGTACGCGCACTGAGGCATTGCCGGTGCCGGCCAGATATCCCTGGCGGTATGGTGTGCCCCGGTCGGCCTGTTGCCGCCAGCCATCGCCGACCACCAGAAACTTGCGCTCGATCTCGGTCCCCATTTTTGACTGCTACCTCGCTGGCAATCGTCAACAGTCGTATGCAGTTGGGTCAGTTGGCGACGAAACAGGCAATGGACTCCACATGCGCAGTGTGCGGAAACATGTCCATTACACCTGCCGCCTCCAGGCGATAACCATGCCTGTTGACCAGCTCACCGGCGTCGCGCGCCAAGGTCGCCGGATTGCACGAAACGTACACTATGCGCCGCGGTGCAGCCGCCGCCAGCGTTCCGATCATTTCCGGTGCGCCGCTACGCGGCGGATCGAGCAAGACCCTGGAGTATGAACGTCCGCGCAACCACGGCTGTGTACCGGAATCCTCGGCCAGATTGGCGACATGGAACTCGACATTGCCAATGCCATTGTGGCGAGCATTGCTGCGGGCACGCTCCACCAACCCGGCCGCACCCTCGATGGCCACCACCGATGCAACATGTCGGGAAATCGGCAACGAGAAGTTACCGATGCCGCAAAACAGTTCCAGCACACTATCCTCGGCGCCGGGTTCCAGCAATTCAATGGCACGCGCAACCATTTGACGGTTCAAATCGCTGTTGACCTGCGTAAAGTCGGTCGGGCGGAAAAACAACTCCAACTCGAAATCGGGTAGTGCGTAGCTCAGCAGTTCCGTCTGTCCCGCGAGTGCCTCCACGCTGTCGGGCCCGCCGGGTTGCAGAAATATGTGCACGCTATAGCGCCGGGCGAACTCCTGCAGCTGCAGCTGGTCTGCGGATGACAACGGCGCCAGATTGCGAAATACCAGCGCCGTCTCTTCATCGCTTACCGCAACCTCCACCTGGGCGATCCGGTCATAACACGACAGACCCTGGATGAGTTCACCCAGTGCCGCGAGATGCCGGCCGACCGAGGGGTGTAATACTTCACACTGACGCAGATCGGCGAGATAACGGCTCTGGCGCTCGCGAAAACCCACTAGCACCCGTTGCTTCTTCCTGACGAACCTGACCCCGAGCCGCGCCTTGCGCCGGTATCCCCAGGAAGCTGCCCGCAGGGGCGCCAACACCGACTCCGGCATCACCCCGCCGATGTGCTGCAGACTCTCCAGCAGGATTCCCTGTTTGAGTCGGATTTGCTCGTCCGTGTCGAGATGCTGCAATACGCAGCCACCGCAGACCCCGAAGTGGTCACAGCGCGGCTCGACCCGGTGCGGTGAGGGGCGCAGCACCTCAAGCAAGCGTCCCTCATCGAAACGGCCGCGGCGCCGCGTGTAGCAAAACCTGACTTCTTCGCCCGGCAGGGCATCGGCGATGAATACCACCTTGCCATCAAGGCGCGCCACACCGCGCCCCTCCGGCGAGAGCGACTCGATCTGCACATCGAACCCCTGCGGCTCGGCACCGGTACCCGTCGGCCTCATGCCCAACAGCTAGTCCGTTTACACACCGTGCCGGTAGAACAGAGGAACGTCAAAATCGCTCATCGTACCCATGCTTCGAGAAACTCGCTGAGATGCGGTTTGTCTTCCCTTGCCAGAGTTTCGCGCACCAGCGCGCACTCCTCGTTACATTGCTCCTGCGTAAGCCTGCCGCGCATCAATTCGAACCGCAGGTAGACCAGGAACGTATTGAGTACATCCGTCTCACAGTAGTTGCGAATTCCGGCGATATCACCGGCCAGCCAGGCGTCCCATACATGGGCGCCGCTCATCCCCATTTTGCCAGGAAACCCGAGCAGCGTTGCGATCTCATCGAGCGGCGCTGTGGCACGCATCTCGAAGCCCGCCAGCACGTCCATCAGGTCAGTATGGCGCCAGTGAAAGCGGCTTAGGTAGTTATTCCAGCGAAAACTCTGATCGTCCTCGCCCATTTCCCAGTAGCGCTGTGCCTGAATGCCATGTAGCAGTGTGCGATAGTGAAGTACCGGGAGATCGAATCCCTTGCCGTTCCACGAAACTATGGTAGGCGTGTACTTCTCGATTCCACTGTAGAAGCGTTCAATCAACTCTGCTTCGCCCGAAGCCGGATTGCCGAGCGACCAGATGGAAAGCCTGTCACGGCTGCGCAGCACCACCGAGATGGCTACTATGCGGTGCAGGTGCAGACGCAGAAATTCCCCGCCAGTTTCCTGGCGGCGCTTGTTGAACATGACATTGGCAACTTCCTTGTCGTCCAGATCTCTCAGTCCGTACAAGCGACGACCGCTCTCCACATCGGGAATAGTCTCAATATCAAAAACAAATACGTTCATATTAAACCGTCTGCCATAAACACTCTCGCGCGGGCAGCTGCGTCGGATTTCCCGCGCCACGGCCACGACCCGCAGAACAGAGTCATTTACTCCGCAGCGAAAACGCCGGTAGATAGGTAGCGATCACCGCGATCACAAATGATCGCGACAATCACCGCCTTCGACACCGCATGCGACAGACGCAGCGCCGCCGCCACTGCGCCGCCCGAGGAAATGCCGCAAAATATTCCCTCGCGTGAAGCAAGCGCAAGCGTAGTTTGCTCCGCTTCGTCTTGGCCGACCTCGATCACTTCGTCGACCCGCGATGCATCATATATCTTTGGCAGGTACTCCTTCGGCCAACGCCGAATTCCCGGAATGCTCGCGCCCTCGACAGGCTGAACCCCAACAATGCGAATATGCGGATTTTGTTCCTTAAGGTATCGCGAGGTCCCCATGATGGTACCGGTGGTACCCATGGCGCTAACAAAGTGCGTGATGCGTCCGCCGGTGTCGCGCCAGATCTCCGGACCCGTGCCCTCGTAGTGTGCCAGCGGATTGTCCGGGTTGGCAAACTGATCGAGCACGATACCCTCACCGTCGCGCTGCATTTTGTCTGCTAGATCGCGCGCACCCTCCATGCCCTGCTCCCGGGTTACCAGGACGATTTCGGCGCCGAAGGCGTGCATTACCGCGCGGCGTTCCATGCTCATGCTCTCTGGCATGATCAGCACCATTCGATAACCGCGTATCGCGGCCGCCATAGCCAGTGCAATACCTGTGTTACCGCTGGTTGCCTCGATCAGGGTATCGCCTGGGCGAATACCGCCACGCGCTTCGGCATGGCTTATCATGCTCATTGCCGGTCGATCCTTCACCGAACCGGCCGGGTTATTTCCCTCGAGCTTGACCAGTACCGTATTAGAACCCTCCGCGGGCAATCGCTGCAGCCTGACTAGCGGCGTATTGCCAACAAAGCTTTCGATGGTCGGAAATTCCATGCCCACAAGTTTATAGCATTCATGCCGGCAAACAGAAGCCCCGCCGTGCGCCGGTTCACTGTTTAACCCGTACGAAAGGTGATAATATCTTCCGCGCGTTGCACCGGGATGAGAACTCAAAGGTAATACGAGAAATGTCTGATGTCATAGACAAGCAACTGGGGATTCAGCAAGCCGGCGGCAGCATAGACCTCGCAAAGGAACTGTTCGGCATGCTACTTAAAGACCTGCCCGAACAGCAGGAGCAGCTCAACCAGGCCTACAATGAGCGGCAGCTTTCCGCGCTGTGGGACCATGCCCACAAGATCCACGGTTCGACGGCATATTGCGGCGTACCTCGCCTGCAATCCACTACGCAAGCCCTCGAGGAAGCCATCCGCGCCGAAAACTGGGACGCAATTGCAAACGGCCTGGCGTTGGTCAACGAGGCCATCGCGGATCTGTTGGGACGAGGGACCCAACTGCTAGAGGAGCATTGGCCCTAAACCGCCCAGCACCGACAGTCAGTGCACTCCGTCCACCAGTGTCACGAAAGCCACTGCCTGCTCTTTTTCGTCTGCAATACTCAGGTGTGTCTCGGTAATGCGATGGTGGCGCACGAACTGCTCCGCATAGCCGCTCAACATCAGCAACGGTTTTCCCGAGGCATCGTGCGCAACACCGATATGTCGCAACGACAAGCCGCCGCTGAACCCGGTCCCCATCGCCTTTGCCGCTGCCTCCTTGGCAGCGAAACGTTTGGCAAGAAAATTCTCCGGCCTTGCCGCAGCCCGGAACTCTTCGAGTTCACGATCGGTAAGTATGCGCCGCGCAAACCGCTCGCCGTAGCGCTCCAGGTTGCGGCGCATGCGCTGCACCGAAACGATATCGGTACCGATACCGAAGATCACCTTACTGTCTCGCCTCGCGCATCAAACGACGCATTTCGCCGACCGCCGCCTCGATGCCGGTAAACACACTGCGCGCAATAATAGCGTGACCGATATTTAGCTCGCGTACTGCCGCAAGCGCTGCGATAGGCCCTACGTTGTGATAGTCAAGCCCGTGTCCGGCATTGACGTGTAGACCCAGTTCCTGCCCAAGTTCGACACCCTTGACGAGCCGTTCGTACTCGCGCTGTCGTGTCGCCGCATCCGGTGCGCTGGCGTAGTGCCCGGTGTGGATCTCAATCACCGGGGCGCCGCAGGCGTGTGCAGCACGAATCTGCTCTGCGTCGGCATCAATGAACAATGAAACCCGGATACCGGCGCCGGCGAGGCGGGTGCAGGCACGCGCCACCCTCTCTGCCTGCCCGGCAACATCAAGGCCTCCCTCTGTGGTAAGTTCCTCGCGGCGTTCCGGTACGAGGCAGCAATCATCCGGACCGGTGTCCTCGGCAATACTCAGCATCTCTTCCGTGACAGCCATCTCGAGATTCATACGCGTTTGTATCGCATCGCGCAGCATGGCAACGTCACGATCCTGAATATGACGCCGGTCTTCGCGCAAATGCAGGGTTATGGCATCGGCCCCGCCCTGCTCTGCAAGCAACGCGGCCTGCAGGGGCTCAGGGTAGCGCGTACCGCGTGCCTGGCGCAGCGTCGCCACATGGTCGATGTTCACGCCCAGCAGTATCGCGTTATTCTGTGGCATCGCGTTTTGTACCTTGGTTCTTGTTCTATTGAAACGATTTCTGCCAGTAGAAACTTCGAGTATGCAGCGGCTTGCCGCCCAGATGGTAGTCAATCACTCCTCGCATCAGCGATTTGGCCTCCCGCAAACTGCGCCCTTCTGAGAGGTTGTCAGCGGCAATCTCAAGCAGTGTCTGCCCGTGAACTACCGCCTCATCGCCGTGCCCGCGTGATTTGCGCACCGGCCCGGCATCGGGACGATATATATAGAGTACGGCGGGATCAATCGGTTCACCCGAATCGGCCTCGTGCTCCAGGGACAGGCCATAGCCAATCTCCTGCAGCAAGTCACGCTCGAAGCGTCGCAGCACGGACTCAACGTTTTGCTCCGATTCAAGCCGCATCAGTGACCCGGTATATGCATCATAGAGACGCGGATGTGGATCGCCGCGGTGCAGCAGGCGCAGCAGCACCTCGTTCATGTAGAACCCACAGATCAGCTTGGGCCCCGTCAACGGGTGGGCCCGCCCGCCGGCTTCCACGCCAGTCAGCGAGCACAGTTCTCCGCGTCCCGACCAGGACAACAATAGCGGCGCGAACGGCTGCAACAAGGATCCCGTTGCCGACCGGCCGCGCCGCACGCCGCGTGCTACCAGCCCAATGCGACCGAAGTCGCGCGAAAACACCTCTAGCAGCTTGCTGGTATTTCGATATGGCCTGTGGTGCAGTACGCACGCAGCCTGCAACCGCACGCGGTGCTCAGGGTTCATCTCCGTAGCCCAGGCTTTGCAGCGCCCTTTCATCGTCAAACCAGCCTTCCTTGACCTTGACCCAGAGGTTCAGATAGACCTTCCGTCCCTGTTGCCTCTGGATATCCACCCGTGCCTCACGACCAACTTCCTTGAGCAGTTGCCCATCCTTGCCAATCACGATGGCCTTTTGGTTCGGACGATCGACCCAGATGACGGCATATATCCGAACCAGTTTCTCCTGCGGCTCGTAGCGTTCGATCTGCACAGTCAGCCGGTAAGGCAATTCCTGACCCAGCCGGCGCATGAGTTTTTCACGAATAATCTCCGCTGCTAGAAATCGCTCTGAACGATCAGTAACCTGATCTTCAGGAAAATACGGTTCGCCCTCTGGTAGCAGTGCCCCCAGTGTGGACTCGAACTGCTCCAGGTTCGTACCCCTGGTGGCCGACACCGGGATCACCTCGAGGAACTCACGCTTGGCTGACACCTCCTGCAAAAACGGCAGTAGACGTGCCTTGTCGGCCACACGGTCAACCTTGTTTACAGCTAGTACTACCGGGGCCGTTACGTTAGCAAGACGCTGCAGCGCAAGTTCATCGTCTTCCTTCCATTTCAGCGCCTCGATCACCAACACGATAACATTCACGTCGTTTAGGATGCTGGTCGCGGCGCGATTCATATACTGATTCATGGCACGGTTTGCCTTGCCGTGCAAGCCTGGCGTATCCACGTAGACAATCTGCCATTGCGCGGAGGTCTTGACGCCGAGAATACGGTGTCGGGTGGTCTGGGGCTTGTCCGAGGTAATGCTGATTTTCTGGCCGAGCAGGTAGTTAAGTAGCGTGGATTTACCCACGTTGGGGCGCCCAATCAGGGCCACGTAGCCACAGCGATATGTCTGCCGCGGATCGCTCATCCGCCCAGCTTCTCGAGCATGTCCTGAGCTGCAGACTGTTCCGCACGGCGCCGACTCGAACCGCTGCCAACCACCTCGCTGCTTACGCCCTCGACTCGGCAGGCGACCGTGAAGCGCTGGTTGTGAGCTTCCCCCTCGATCGCCACGACAGTATATGCGGGCAGCGGACGCCCCTGGGCTTGGAGGAGTTCCTGTAGGCGCGTCTTGGGGTCCTTGGGTACGGCGCTGGGGCTGCATGCGGCCAGACGCGAGCGCAGCGATCCAACCACGAAATCCTGCGCCTGATTTATTCCAGCGTCGAGATACACGGCGCCGATCAGCGCCTCAAAGGAATCCGCCAGAATGGAATCCCGTCGGTAACCGCCGCTTTTCAGCTCGCCGGGACCAAGTTTGATGTAGTCACCGAGGGAGGCCGCGCGCGCCAGTTCAGCCAGCGTGTCGCGGTTTACCAGGCTCGCGCGCAGACGGCTCAGCTCGCCCTCTGTGGCCTCGGGGAATCGCCGGTACAGTTCGGCACTGACCGCATAGTTGAGCACCGCATCACCCAAAAACTCGAGGCGCTCGTTGTGATTTCCCGCCGCGCTGCGATGCGTCAGCGCGGTCGTTACCAATTGTGTGTCGACAAACCTATAGCCCAGAGTCCCGTATAGCGACTCCAGTTGCTTCATTGCCCCACCGGAATGCGCGCCGAACTATGGAACGAAACCACCACGTCGAGGTTCCCGACGATATGCTCGCGCTGCTCGTATTCCACTTCAACCTCAATTGCATTGCCAGTGCGCGCAATCAAAATGTCCTCGGCGGTCACCTCATCGATCATGTTAACATCGAGGCGTTTCATTAACGTTTTGCGGATCTCGCGTTGCGTCTTGCCGACCGAAGCGGCATCCTCCTCTAGCGAGCCGACCGCCGATGATACCGACATGCCCGTCAGGTAAATCGGCACCAGTTTCAACGCAACCAGCGCCATGCCCAGGATCAGCGCGATCAGCAACATCCAGCCAATGGCTGTCATACCCCTCTGTCGTCCGGCAAACCCCATGATGAACTCCTTTGGCTCTTACGCAATTAGTTTATAACAGTACCGATTCGGCGCCACGCAAAACTGACGCCGTCACCCCAACTCAGGTTCATCCAAATAAAAAATGCCTTACCTACCAGGTTCTCGTCAGGAACGAACCCCCACACTCGGCTGTCGTTGCTATTGTCGCGGTTATCGCCCATGACGAAGTAATGGCCCGTTGGCACGACCCACTTGCGGTCGATGGAGGACCTCATCGGAAAATCCAGAATATTATGGTTTATCTCGCCCAACTCTTCCTCAAGTAGACGTACCTTCATACCGTTGCCGACGGCGTAGGTGCCCTGATACTCTTGCGGTGCTGGTTCACCGTTAATAAATAGCGTCTTTTTATAGTAAGCGATCTCGTCACCGGCAACACCCACCACGCGCTTGATGTAGTCGATCTTAGGGTTTCCCGGATAACGGAATACGACCACGTCACCGCGCTCCGGCGCACCAAAGTCCACAACTTTTGCGTTCAGAATCGGTACGCGAACCCCGTATGCAAACTTGTTAACCAGGATGAAGTCTCCGATTTCCAGCGTCGGCAGCATCGAGCCTGAAGGGATGCGGAAAGGCTCCACCAGAAACCCTCTGAGCACAAATACAATCAGCACCACGGGAAACAGGAAGCGGGCGTACTCCACCAGCAACGGTTCCTTTGCTGCCGCCGGGGCCTCGCCACCTTCGGCGACACCTTCACCGGCCGCCGGCAACCTGCGCTTGGCGAAAAACAGCGCGTCGACGCCCCATATCACGCCGGTGATCACGATCAAGGTGAAAAGAATCAGTGCAAAATCAAAATTCATTTTTCCTTACCAACCTGAAGAACTGCCAGGAACGCCTCTTGCGGAATTTCCACCCGGCCCACCTGCTTCATACGGCGCTTGCCGGCCTTCTGCTTCTCGAGCAGTTTACGTTTTCGCGTTATGTCGCCGCCGTAGCATTTTGCGGTGACATTCTTTCTCAGCGCCTTAACATTGGTGCGTGCCACAATCTTGGCGCCGATGGCTGCCTGGATCGCGACCTCGAACATCTGACGCGGGATCAACAGCTTCATGCGCCCTGCAAGCTCGCGGCCGCGATACTGCGACTGATCGCGGTGAACGATAAGCGACAAGGCATCAACCCGCTCGCCATTGATGAGGATATCTAATTTCACCAGGTCCGCCGGTTGAAACCGTGCGAACTCGTAGTCCAGCGACGCATAACCCCGGCTAACCGACTTTAAACGGTCGAAAAAATCCAGCACCACCTCATTTAGCGGCAGTTCAAAGGTGAGCGACACTTGGGCGCCGAGATATTGAATACGTTTCTGAATACCGCGTTTTTCAATACACAGCCCGATCACGTTCCCGACATAGTCCTGCGGCACCAGGATATGCGCCGTGATCACCGGTTCGCGAACCTCGTTAATGTTGTTAGCCGCAGGCAGATCCGCGGGATTGTCGATGGAGACTACCTCGCCGCCGGTTGTTTCCACCTCGTAAACCACGGTGGGTGCAGTTGTGATCAGGTTCAGCCCGTACTCCCGCTCCAGCCGCTCCTGAATGATCTCCATATGCAGCATACCAAGAAAACCGCAACGGAATCCGAACCCAAGCGCCTGCGAGGTCTCTGGCTCGTAAAACAGCGCCGCATCGTTCAGGCGTAGCTTTGCTAGCGCTTCGCGCAGCGACTCGTAATCGTCATTGTCCACGGGGAACAGCCCAGCAAACACCTGCGGCTGGACCGCCTTGAAACCGGGCAATGGCGTCGTGGCGGCACGGCCGGTCTCGGTGATGGTGTCACCCACCGGAGCACCGTCAATTTCCTTGATACCGGCGATCACGAAGCCGACCTCGCCCGCGCCAAGGACCTCAATATCGCAGCGCTTGGGCGTAAAGTACCCGACATGGTCGACCTGGTGGCTTCGACCGGTGGACATAATAGTGATCTTCTGGCGCGGCCTGAGCTGCCCGTGCTTTACACGCACCAGCGACACCACGCCGAGAAAGTTGTCGAACCAGGAATCGATAATCAGGGCCTGCAGCGGCGCATCGGCGTCGCCCGCCGGCGCCGGGATACGGTTAACGATCTGCTCCAGCAAATCATCAACCCCCTCGCCCGTCTTGGCGCTTACCCGCAACGCCTCGTCAGCATCGAGGCCGATAATCTCCTCAATTTCCTGCAGCACGCGCTGCGGCTCGACGGACGGCAGGTCAATCTTATTCAGCACCGGCAGCACCTCCAGCCCCTGGTCGATGGCGGTATAGCAATTAGCCACGCTCTGGGCCTCAACGCCCTGGGAAGCGTCCACCACAAGCAGAGCCCCCTCGCAGGCGGCCAGCGAACGCGAGACCTCGTAGGAGAAGTCCACATGGCCGGGGGTGTCAATGAAATTCAGCTGGTAGGTCTGGCCGTCACGCGCACGGTAGTCCAGGGTCACGCTCTGCGCCTTGATGGTAATGCCCCGCTCGCGCTCTAGGTCCATGGAATCAAGGACCTGCGCGGCCATTTCCCGTTCGCTGAGCCCGCCGCAACGCTGAATGAAGCGGTCAGCGAGCGTCGATTTCCCATGGTCAATGTGGGCGATTATGGAAAAATTTCTGATATGCGACAGATCGGTCAATGCACTACCCGGAAAAATCGTTGCAATACAAAAAAAGGCGCTTGTCGAGCGCCCTTTCGCAAATTCGTCTGCACGGCCACGCCGCGAGGGTATTCTCGCCATCCCTGCGCCTCGCACGCCATACGCGCTGGCGCAGCGTTTGCGCCGCACGCACGGATCTTAGCGGAATTTACCGACCACCGAAATACTGCCGCACGGCGTGCTCATCAAGAGAAAACTGGCACAACTCGTTTTCACCGCCCGCCAACACCGGTACCCGGGCACCGTACTTGGCCTCCAGCGCCGCATCACCGTCGATGTCCACCACCTGAAGTTCAAACCCGACCTCACGCCGCCAGGGTTCCAGATCACGCAGCATCTCTTCGCATAAATGGCACCCCGATCGTACAAAGACGGTCAGCGCGGCTTCAGTCATCGTCACCGATTTTCATCGCCAGGAATACCGGCGAATTGCGCCGCTGGATTAGCACGGGCACCATTTTGTTCCCCGGCAGGTCTTTAACGATCGCCTCGAATTTCGCGACATCCGTCACGTCCTTGTTGTTAATCATGAGGATGACATCACCGGTGCGGATCCCGGCCTCTGCGGCAGGGCCCTTTTGCACCTGGCGCACCAGCACCCCTCGCTTCTCCAACTCCATCTGGCTGCGCTGTTCGTCGGTGAGCTTCTCGACCACCACGGCAAGGCGGTTCTGCGGCGCCTCGGCGGGAGCCGTAGGCTCTTCACCGGCGGCCACTTCCTTCTCCGGCAGTTCACCGATCTTGACCTTCAGCGTCTTGCCCTTGCCCTCACGAATCACTCCGACTTCAACCTGCTTGCCGATTTCCGTACGTCCGACTAGTACCGGAAGATCCGAGGAATAAACCACATCCCTGCCGTCAAACTTCACCACGACGTCGCCGACCTAGAAGCCGGCATCCTCGGCAGGGCTGTCGGGCAATACCTTGGCAACTGCCGCGCCCATTGGTTTCTCCATGCCAAACGACTCGGCAAGCTCGCGATCCACGTCCTGAATAAGGATGCCAAGCATGCCGCGGCGCACATAGCCTTTGGTCTTGAGCTGCTTCACCACGCTCACGGCCGTGTCGATCGGAATCGCGAAAGACAAGCCCATAAATCCGCCGGTGCGGCTGTAGATCTGCGAGTTGATACCGATAACCTCGCCCTCGAGGTTGAACAGCGGGCCGCCGGAATTGCCAGGGTTAATTGCGACGTCGGTCTGGATAAACGGCACATAGGATTCGCGCGGCAAGTTGCGCCCGGTAGCGCTTACCACCCCGACCGAGACCGAGTGTTCAAAACCAAACGGCGAGCCGATTGCCATGACCCACTCGCCGACTTTTAGGTTCGCCGAACTGCCCAGCGTCACCACCGGCAGGCCGGATGCATCAATCTTGAGCAGTGCCAGGTCACTGCGTTCATCCCCACCAACCACTTTCGCCTTAAGTTCACGGCGATCATTAAGCCTGACGATTATCTCATCCGCCTCGCGCACGACATGATAGTTGGTAACTATGTATCCGTCGGGATCGATTACGAACCCGGAGCCGAGCGACTGCGTATCGAATTCCTCCGAGGGGCCGCCTTCTTCGCCGAAAAAGTGACGGAACAGATCGCCCCAGGGCGAGTCCTCGGGGAACTGTGGCATTTCCAAACCGTGCGGAAGCTGACGTTTGACCTTCTGCGTGGTGCTTATGTTTACCACTGCCGGGCCGTTTGCTTCGGCCAGTTCAGTGAAATCTGGCAATTCGCGCGCTACGGTAGCCAGCGCAACGCCTGCAAGGACCATTGCCGCACACCATTGGACCACTAGCCGCACGGCTCTGTGCTGTCTCATCATTCTCACCCTGGATAATTGTAAATCGAGATTGGTTGCAGTGACATCAATGCTGCATGCCGGCATGCCGTAACGGCAAGCCGCCTGTTGCCTCAACGCGACGGACGACGACCGGCTGAAAACGCGTTTCGCGGGTCATTCTCTGAAGATGGCGGCGAACCAGAATGCCTGCAATTGCGAACCCACCCACGCCGAACACGATCGCCAGCGCCTCGGCACTGGCAATATCAAGTTGTGCCGCCAACCCCTGCCCAAGAACCGCGGCGCCGAGCTTGGCCTGCAGTGGATCCAGGGAGACTAAGATCGAACCCTTTAGAAATGCGGCCTCGTTCATGGCTACTATCACCGCGTCACCTTCCCTCGCCTGCGCGGCATTCAATGTTTTCATGCGAGCGACCTTGCGTCCGAACAGCCGCGACAACATCGAGCTACCGCACCCCTTGTTGGCCGCGCAGGCATCACATGCCGACTGGCGCTGCGCCTCAACCCACGCATGCTCGCCGCTGGTGCGAACGACAATAGCTGTTTCCTCAATCATCAGTGCCCCGCGAGGCGAAACGATTCAGAGATCAATCTTATTGCGGACTGCGGTGCTTCACCCACAGCGGTAACGCGATAACCGTTCAATACCTTGCCATAGGCATTCACCGCGCCAAGGCTAGAGCCACCAAGCAGGTCGTCGTGCCCCGCCGCGCCGTGTTCAACAAATACGGACACCGATGCCAGTCCATCAGTAATCACTAGGTGATCCGTCGACTGGTCGCCTTCGACTGCGTTCTGTGTGCGATGTGTTTCCAAACGATAGCCCGCCGGCAAAACGCCAAGCTCCCACGCTGACTCGTTGCCTGATGCGCCGCCACCGCCAACCCCGGTTTCGCGCCAAATTGATTCGTGCGCAGCACGTGCCGGCGACCAGCTTTCGTCCGACGCACCGCTCATGTAACGAATTTCGACGAACCGCATTTGCTCAAGGGTTTGGTGGCGCGGACCGATGACCTCTGTCTTGATCAAAAGGCCCGTATGGCTGTCAACCCATAGATGGTAACCGTAGCGCATCTCGTCGCGTGGCCGGATGGCAATACGCTGCACGGGCCGGCCTGCGACCCTGCCCTGCCCCTGCAATGAAAACTCGTAGTATTGTGAAAGATCCCTGATTTGTACGGGGAATGAAGGCAGAACACCGGACGCCGCGCCCGTTTCCACCACGACTGACTGATTATAAGGAAACCGGCAGGATACCCGCGCCTTAGTTGCTACCACCTCACCGCCGCTACCATCGAGCGATTCAATTTTTTCGCGTCGCCCCTCGCTGTCTACACGTTGCGCGATACGCATCGCGTTGACCTGGTTATTATGGCTATAGACGTATACCCCTTCAAAGTTCTGAGTATGCGCGGCGCGTTGCATGCGCTCGAACCATTGCTGTACAGACTGCTCATCGGCCAGCACGGCGCAGGACGCCAGCGCGGCCACCATGCCGGGTATCCAGGCCTTGCTACTCATGGAATGCATACTCACCTGCACCCTGGCCGACGATACGCGAGTAGGACGCGATACCGCCGCCGACCGGATTTGCCGAATAGGCACTGTGCCTGACCAGAAATCCGTTGAGCTTGCGTTCCACCGCCGGCGCAGGATCATTCGCGCTGGCCTCGGTGGAATCCTGCACCACCGTTGCCGTGGCCAGCGACGCAGCCGGGACGGGCTGCGACCCGGAAATAACCAGGCGCGGCTGTGCGGACTTATCTGCCCTGGTAACAAAGGAAGGTTCTACCCGGGTCGATTCACTCGAGGCCACCTGCGGTTCAAGTAACGGGGGCGTGGAAAACTGCTGTGCGGCAGCACCAGATGAAGCGACCACCTGCGACGGCACTGGCTCTCGAATGTCCTGCTGCTGCACCAACAGCACCGCCACGGCCGCCACCGCAGCAGCGACCCCGAGACCTGCCACATTCTTAATTGCCTTGGCGGGTATGGGCAGCCGCCGTGGGCGCGGTGCGAGTACCACCGGCTCGAATTCGAGCGCCACACGCACTCGATCAGCGACCGCCATTGTGGAGTCACCGCCCGACTGGCCGCGCAGCACCGAGCGCATCATGTGATAGCGCATCC
>CP070733.1:166132-173458 GCA_020347585.1 Pseudomonadota bacterium
CGCGCAGCGCATCAACCGACTCGGCGCCCATACCCATGGCGACGCGGTGTGGTGTACCAAACAAGTTGCCCAGTACTGGAATGGTGTGCCCGGTTGGGTTCTCGAACAGGATCGCCGGCCCACCCGTGCGCAGGGTGCGATCGCAGATCTCGGTCATCTCCAGGCACGGATTGACCTGTTGCGTAACGCGCACTAGCTGACCTTGCTGTTCTAGTTGCGCGATAAAATCGCGCAGGTCTTTGTACTTCATGTTGTGCTCACTTGTGCCATACCCTGGCGTTAGATATCAAAAGCCGCAATAATTGGCGCATGGTCCGACGGGCGCTCGAGCTTGCGTGGTTCGGTGTCAATGCTACAACTCGTGCAGCGCTCAGCCAGTGCGGCGCTCGCCAGGATATGGTCGATGCGTAGACCGCGGTTGCGCCGGAAGCCAGCGGCGCGATAGTCCCACCAACTGAAGCTGTTCTCAGCCTGGTCGAATAGGCGAAAGGTGTCGCGTAACCCCAGGTCCACGATACGCTGCAGCGCGGTGCGCTCAGCCGGGCTGACCAGTACCGAACCCTCCCACGCCGCTGGGTCATGCACGTCACGATCTTCGGGCGCGATATTGAAATCACCAATGACTACTATTTGATCATACGCTTGCAACTGCGCCTCGAGGTAAGTGGCCAGCTTGTCCAACCAGTCGAGCTTATATGCGTATTTTTCGGAACCGACCTCGGAACCGTTGGGTACGTAGAGATTGATAACACGCAAATTGCCGTAGGTGGCACCAATCACCCTGCGTTGCGGATCATCCAGTTCCGGAATGTCAGTCACCACATCGGCGGCTTCGTCCTCGAGACAGCTCAACAGCGCCACGCCGTTATAGGTTTTCTGGCCGCTGAAAATAGCTCGGTAGCCCGCCGCCTCGATCGCGTCGACGGGGAATGCCTCGTCTACCGTCTTGGTTTCCTGGATGCCGATCACGTCCGGCTGCGTGTCGCGCAGCCAGTCCAGCACCTGCGGCATCCGCACGCGCAGGGAGTTAACATTCCAGCTGGCGACCGCGAGCATTTAACGACGCCCGGCACAGATGCTGCGTGGCTGGGCGTTAGATGCGGAACCCGCCATGGCGCTTGCGGTGAGAGTAGTCAAACCAGGCAACACCACCAACAAACCCGGCAATGAGCATGACCACCAAGATGCCCCAGTACCACATCGGAAAGCCGGGCTCGATGCTGACTAGTTCCTCCGGGCTCGGCACATCCTCGCCGCGCAGGTTGGCCTGGGCGAGATTGATGCGGGCGGTAAGACTAAGGTTGTCCTTGCGCAGCTGGGCCAGTTCCCCGCGCATCGCATCGGCGTCGGTGGGCGTAGACTCGAGTTCCTTGATGCGCGCGTTGAGCGCCACGATCATCTCGTTAGCCGTGGCCAGTTGTTGCTGCAATTCAGGGTCGGGCGCCGCGGGTTGTTCGGCTGCTTGCTCAGGCGGTTTTCCTGGCTCGCTGTCGGGCGTCGCTGCAGCACTGGCAGAAGCCGACGCCTTCAGTTCCTTGATGCTAGTGCGCGCGTTGGCCAGTTCATCCTGGTGGATCTGCAGGTCGCGTTCCTTTTTCTTCAGGTCTTCCTTCAGTTTTGCCAGTTCGCTTTCCGCTTGCTTCTGTTGCGCCTGCGCTGCAGTGAGCAGTGAGCGTGCGGGCTTGACCTTCACCAGGTAATCCGAATTCAGCCAGCCCTCGGCGCCGTCACTTTGGCGCACCCTGACGAAGTTGTCCTGGCGCTCGAGCACCTGCACCGCGGTGCCCGACGGAAGTGCCTTTAGCACAACACTTTCTTCAGCTGCCTCCTGGTGCAGGCCGAGCATGATATTGTCGGTCACGTATAGTGTTTCACCCTGCACGCCTCCTGCCAGCAACAGCGTGGTGAGGATCAATACGAACCTGTAGCCGTGTCCTTTCATGGCGTTCCTGTCAAATGGCGCTACGCCGCAATACCGCTGTGGCGCAGTAGCGCGTCAATGGTTGGCTCGCGACCGCGAAACCTGACAAAAAGATCCATGGGCGCCTCGGAACCGCCCTTCTCCAGTATCGAGCGCAGAAACAATTCGCCAGTGTCCCTATTGAAGATGCCGTGCTCCTCGAAACATGCAAACGCATCGGCCGAAAGCACCTCGGCCCACTTGTAGCTGTAGTAACCCGCCGCATAGCCGCCGGCAAAGATATGCGAAAATCCGTGCTGAAAGCGATTGAAGGCCGGCGTGCGGATTACCGCCACCTCGGCGCGGACCTCGTCGAGAATCTGCTGGATGCGCGCACCGTGCTGCGGGTCGTACTCCAGATGGAGGCGAAAATCGAACAGCGCAAACTCCAGCTGACGCACCATCTGCATGCCCGCCTGGAAATTCTTCGCCGCGTACATTCTTTTATATAGATCGTCAGGCAACGGCTCGCCGCTTTCGTGATGCCCGGAGATGAGATCCAGCGCCTCACGCTCCCAGCACCAGTTCTCCATGAACTGGCTGGGCAATTCCACGGCATCCCACGCCACACCATTGATACCCGAGACGCCGATGTAGTCAACGCGGGTGAGCATGTGATGCAGACCATGACCAAACTCGTGGAAAAGTGTGATCACTTCATCGTGCGTAAACAATGCCGGTTTGTCACCGATGGGCGGTGAGAGGTTGCAGGTCAGGTAGGCCACCGGCGTCTGCACCGCGCCACTGGCATGGCGGTGACGTGAGATGCAGTCGTCCATCCAAGCTCCGCCACGTTTTTTGGGACGCGCATAGAGATCCAGGTAGAACTGTCCCCGCACCTTGCCGGTGGCGTCGTGGATTTCGAAGAAGCGCACATCGTCGTGCCAGATATCAATATCGTGGACTTCCTCGATGCTCAGGCCATAAAGGCGCTGCACCACCGCGAACATGCCGGGGATGACTTTGGTCTCGGGCAGGTAGGGCTTGAGTTCTTCCTGGGTAATTTCGTACTTGTGCTGGCGTAGTTTCTCCGAGTAGTACGCCACGTCCCAAGCCTCGAGGGTGTCGACATCATGGTTGGCCGCGGCAAACGTCTCGAGTTCCGCTTTCTCTTGTTCTGCTACCGGTTTGGAACGGCGCGCGAGATCGTGCAGAAAGGACAGTACGTGGTCGGGATCCTGCGCCATCTTTGTAGCAAGCGAGCGTTGTGCGTAGCTGTCAAAACCAAGCAACTGCGCAAGCTCATGGCGCAAGGCTAGGATCTGTTCCATTGCTTCGCTGTTGTCCCATTTGCCGGCATTCGGTCCCTGGTCCGAGGCGCGCGTGACATAGGCTTCGTACATCTCGCGTCGCAGGGCGCGGTCGTCGGCGTAATTCATCACCGCGAAGTAGGCGGGGAAATCCAGCGTAAACACCCAGCCGTCGATTTGCCTATGCTCGGCGGACTGTCGGGCCAACGCACGTGCAGATTCGGGTAATCCAGCCAGCAAAGATTCGTCGGTGACATGTTTGTACCAGGCCTGGGTCGCGTCCAGCACGTGCTCCTCAAAGCGTGTGGTCAGCTTCGACAGCTCCTGGCTGATTTCTTTGTAGCGCGCTTTCTTTTCGTCGGCAAGATCCACGCCCGAGAGATGAAAATCGCGCACCCCATTGTCGATGATCTTCTTCTGCGCCTGTCCGAGCGTGGCGTACTCCTCGCTGTCGGCGATCGCCTTGTAGGCGCGGAACAGGCCCACATGCTGGCCCATCTCGGTGCCGTACTCGCTAAGTTTTGGCAAGCAGGCATTGTAGGCCACGCGCAACTCCTCATTGTTGACCACCGCGTTCATGTGGCTGACCGGCGACCAGGCGCGTCCGAGGCGATCATCCATCTCTTCAAGCGGCTGGATCAGGTTGTCCCAGGTATAGTGGTCGTTCTTAGCCAACAGCTTGTCGACCAGCGTGCGCGCTTCGGCCAACAACGCGTCGATAGCCGGCTCAACGTGCTCGGGTTTGATCTGCGAGAAGGGGGGCAATCCCTGCATATTCGAAAGTGGGTTGGACATTTTCTTTGTAAACCTGGCTAGCTCGCGTACCCTAGGATTGCCTGACCGGGGGCCAACAATCTAGCAGAACTTGCGCCCTGCAACAAAAGGTTCTGACCATGAACAACGACATGCACGCCGAAGCGATACCCTACCAGAACCTGACGCCCGAAACCGTGCTGGCGGCAGTGGAAAGCGCGGGGCATGCGACCAGCGGCCACTTGTTGGCCCTCAACAGCTACGAGAACCGCGTTTACCAGGTAGGGCTGGACGCGGGCGGCTTTATCGTAGCCAAGTTCTATCGCCCCGGGCGCTGGTCAGACGAAACCATCCTCGAGGAGCATGAATTCGCGCTGGAATTAGCCGCGCAGGACATCCCGGCGGTGTCACCGCTGACCGACCGTAGCGGCCATACCCTGCTGCGCCATGATGGTTTTCGTTTCGCGCTGTTCCCCCGGCGTGGCGGGCGCGCCCCGGAGCTGGACGATCCAGATAATCTGCGCTGGCTGGGGCGGCTGCTCGGCCGACTGCACGCGGTAGGCGCAACGCGGCGCTTCGCGCACCGCCCGGCACTGAGCGTGGAGCGCCTTGGCCATGAACCGTACCGCTACCTGACCACCCATGATTTCATCCCGCCGGAGCTAGCGCACAACTACAGCCAGGCCATCGAGCAAGTACTTGAGATCGTGGAACAGCAGTTTAGCGCGGTGGGACCGCTACGCCAGTTGCGACTGCACGGTGATTTTCATCCCGGCAACGTGTTGTGGACCGATGACGGGCCACACTTTGTCGATCTGGATGACTGCACGAGTGGTCCCGCGGTGCAGGACCTGTGGATGCTGCTATCAGGCTCGCGCGACGATATGGAGCGCCAGCTCAGCATTCTGTTGGAGGAGTACGCGCAGTTCTTTGATTTCGACCCGCTCGAACTTGTACTGGTTGAGGCGCTGCGCGCGCTGCGCCTGGTCCACTACAGCGGCTGGCTGGCGCGCCGCTGGCACGACCCGGCCTTTCCCATGCACTTTCCGTGGTTCAATACGCCACGCTACTGGGAGGAACAAATGCTGACGCTGCGCGAACAGCTCGAGCGTTTGGATGCCCCAACACTAAAGTGGCGATGAGCGAGGTAGCCTCGTCCCTCACCCCATTACGTGTTCTTGCTCACTTGTCGGCGCGCCACACGCCAGCCGCCGGGTCGTTCGGATCCGGTTCGATATGGCCCGCTGGAGCCGCCGGCGGCGCCGCTTGCGCTGCGGGTTGTTCTGCCGCCTCGGCGTGCTGATCGGCAACGTGGCGGGTGAACTGTGACAGGTGCTCAATAAGAGCGTTACGCTCTTCGTCACTGCCTGGGTGATGTGAGCAAAGGTACCCGATCACCGCGGCGAGGTACTGCAGGGCGACCGTGGCGTCCTCCCTGACATCGGAATCGTGCTTTGCCATCACGCCTATCATTTCCTCGATCAAGGCGTCACTGAGCTGAATGCTATCTTTCATGGTCGGTCCCCTGTCGCTGGTGCGCACGGGCGGTAGTGGCTCGCCCGCAGGCTGGCAGTATAGCCGATCCGCCGCCCTTATACGCGCGGGAATCCTTGGTTATACTCAGCGCTCTTCATCCTGTCACTTGCACGAGGCCTACAAACCATGGGCAATAGCTTCGATCTGATTGCCATCGGCGCCGGCAGCGGCGGTATCTCGGTGGCCGAGCGCGCGGCGCAATACGGCGCACGCTGCGCCGTGGTCGAGCACAGCAAACTCGGCGGTACCTGCGTCAACGTCGGCTGCGTGCCGAAAAAGGTGATGTGGAACGCGGCGAGCGTAGCGCACGCGCTGCAGGACGCCACGGGCTACGGTTTCGATGTGGCCGTGAAGGGCCTGGACTGGGAAACGCTGGTGGAAAAGCGAGAGCGCTACATCAGCGGCATCAATGACTGGTACGGCACCTACCTCAAGGATTTCAACATCGAACTGCTGCGCGGCAAGGCGCGCTTTGCGGAACCGCATTGCATCGAGGTCGACGGCGAGCGCTACAGCGCTGATCATATCGTGGTCGCCACCGGCGGGTTTCCGGCGGTGCCCGACGTGCCCGGTGCCGAGCACGGCATCACCTCGGACGGTTTTTTCGCATTGCAAACGCAGCCCAGGCGGGTCGCCGTGGTCGGGGCTGGTTACATCGCCGTAGAACTGGCCGGGCTGCTCAATTGCCTGGGCAGCGAGGTGACCATGCTGCTGCGGCGCGATCATTTCCTCGGTTCGTTCGACGTCATGCTCCGCGAACACCTGATGGAGGAAATGCTCAACAGCGGCGTCAACATCATGCCGCAAGTCAACATCGAGCGCGTCGACCGCAGCGACGACGGCAGCCTGACGCTGCATTGCCAGAGCGGCGTGACCCTCAAGAACTTCGACACCCTGATCTGGGCCATCGGCCGCACGCCCGCCACCGCCGACCTTAACCTGGCGGCCGCCGGTGTCGAGGTACGGGACGATGGCGTGATACCCACCGACGAATTTCAGAACACTAACGTGCCCGGCATCTACGCCGTCGGTGATATCACCGGCCGCGCGCCGCTTACGCCGGTGGCCATCGCCGCGGCACGCCGCCTCGGCGATCGGCTGTTCAACAACCAGCCCGAACGCCGTCTGGAGTACGAGAACATTCCCACCGTGGTGTTCAGCCATCCACCTATCGGCACCGTGGGCCTAAGCGAGGACGAGGCGCGCGCGATGCATGGCGATGCCGTGAAGGTTTACTCGACGCAGTTTACCAACATGTACCATGTGCTCACTGAACATAAGCCGCAGACCGCCATGAAGCTGGTGACGGTGGGTGCCGAGGAACGCGTTGTAGGCTGCCATATCATCGGCCTGGGCGCCGACGAGATGCTGCAGGGCTTTGCCGTGGCCATTAAGATGGGCGCCACCAAGACGCAGTTCGACAACACAGTGGCCATTCACCCTTCCAGCGCCGAAGAACTGGTTACCATGCGCTAGGTGTTGCACACGGACCTTTTGCCATGACCGTACGCGCGTTCGAAGGCCACCAGCCGCAGATAGACCCAAACGCATATGTGGATCCTGCGGCACTGGTGGTGGGCGAGGTCAGCATCGGTGCAGACAGTTCGATCTGGCCGTTTTCCGTAGCGCGCGGTGACGTCAATAACATCGTCATCGGTGCGCGCACCAACATCCAGGACAACTCGGTACTTCACGTCAGCCACAAAGGTCCGCACAATCCGCGTGGCAGCAACCTTATTATCGGTGATGAGGTCACCGTGGGTCATCGGGTGATCCTGCATGCCTGCCATGTCGGAAATCGCTGCCTGATCGGCATGGGCGCCACAG
>CP070733.1:173558-179700 GCA_020347585.1 Pseudomonadota bacterium
CGCGGTTTAAGGCCTTGAGTTTCTCACGCGTTTCGCGCCGCCATTGCGGAACCGCACGCAGGATCGCCGTCAGCTGCTCCTGCAGCACTGAAATGTGTTCCTCGATGCGCTTCTGCTCCTGCTCGGGCAGGCGCTGAAAGTCCGCCGGCTCGATAACCGCGTTGTCCTTCATCGGGGCAAAGGCAAACCCGCCAGGCGTTCGTATCAAGCGAATGTTGTGTTTCTCTGCCTCGCTGGTCAGTTCGGAAAACGCCTGTTCGCGGCGTTCCTCAAAGGCGTCGCTGATCTCTTGTACCCGTGCATGATACTCATCGGTCTCGAACGCAGATGGCAGTGCCGCGCGCAGATCCTCGATGAGATGGCTAACATCATCACGGAGCGCCACGCCTTGGCCGGGTGGCAGACGCAAGCTGCGGGGCTTATGAGGAACCTCGAAGTCGTTGACGTAACACCAGTCACTGGGCAATTCCTCGTGCGCCGCCTGCTGCTCTAGGTACTCGCGCACGACGGTGTGCTTGCCGGCACCGGTTTCACCTAGCACGAAAAGGTTATAGCCTTCACGCCGGATGGTGATCCCAAACCTGATGGCTTCGAGAGCGCGCGCCTGGCCGATCACCTCGGACAATTCCTCGAGTTCCGCTGTGGTGTCGAAGTCAAACTGCTCAGGTTCGCAGCGCGTGCGAAGCGCCTCCGCTGCGAGTGCCGTTGTATCGGTCACCGCGTCCCTCCCCTGGATTGGGGCGTTGAGCCCTGGCTGTATTTCGTGGGTGGTGCGACTATCCTTGTTTTCAATTTAGTTGGCCGCATGTGCCAGCAGCATTGATCGGGGTCAAGTGGTGCGCAACTACCGTCGTGACGTCCTGCTTCAACAATCAGGTACCCTCGCGCCACGAGGATAGGTACGCCGCCTGTTCTTCGGTCAGGGCGTCAATACCAATCTCCATCGTGTCAAGTTTGAAGCGAGCCACCTGCCGGTCGATCTCATGGGGTACGGGGTGCACGTCCGCGGCCAACCGCGCGGTGGTGTTCCATAAATGGTCGAGCACCATAGCCTGGTTGGCAAAACTCATGTCCATCACCGCTGCTGGATGCCCCTCGGCCGCCGAGAGGTTAACCAGCCGCCCCTGCGCCAGCAGATACACCCGGCGCCCGTCCTGCAACACGTATTCCTGCACATGCGGGCGCGCGTCGCGGATCTGCGTCGCCATCGCCTCGAGCACGGGGATATTGATCTCGACGTTGAAATGGCCAGAGTTGGCAAGCACGCAGCCGTCTTTGAGGACCTCAAAATGCGCCCGGTCAACCACATGCTTGTCGCCTGTAGCCGTAACGATGAAATCCGACTGAGCTGCTGCCTCGAGCAGTGGTATGACACGAAAGCCATCCATGGCGGCCTCCAGGGCGCGCAATGGTTCAACCTCGGTCACGATGACGTTCGCGCCGTGTCCCTTAGCGCGCATTGCAATGCCGCGGCCGCACCAGCCATAGCCCGCCACCGTAAACACCCGGCCCGCGAGCAGAATATTGGTTGCGCGAATAATGCCGTCCAAAGTGCTTTGACCAGTGCCGTAGCGATTGTCGAAAAGGTGCTTGGTCATGGCATCGTTGACCGCCACCACAGGTACCCGCAGCGCGCCGTCACGGGCCATCGCCCGCAGCCTTACGACGCCGGTGGTGGTTTCTTCTGTGCCACCGCGCAGGTCGTCGAGCAGTTCGCGGCGCGACTTGTGCATTTCGCTAATCAGGTCGGCTCCATCGTCCATAGTTAGTTGCGGGCGGTGGTCCAGCGCGGCTGAAATATGCTGATAGTAGACCTCCGTGCTTTCACCGCGGCGCGCAAACACCGGAATGTCGAAGTTCGTTACCAGCGCCGCGGCCACATCATCCTGTGTACTGAGCGGGTTGCTCGCACACAACACGACCCTAGCACCACCCGCCACGAGCACGCGTGCCAGATTCGCGGTTTCACTGGTGATGTGCAGGCAACCGCTGACCCGCGCGCCGCCGAGCGGCCGATGCTCGCTGAACTGCGCCATCAAGCGCCGCATCACTGGCATTTCGCGCAACGCCCATTCGATGCGCGTCACCCCTCGCCCGGCAAGCGCGGGATCGGTTATGTCATAAAGTGCTGCAGTCATGATGGCTCCCGGCGTGCGGGATATAGGACGGGCGGTCGACGGGAGGCAATTGTCGCCCGGGATGGGGATTTACGGCGCGCGCGAGTCGGCTACTCGAACTTGTCTAACTCATCCCACGGTCCGCCCCAGTCTTCGGGCCGGCTCACGGTTTCACCCAGGTCGTCCGCCTCGAGATCATCAAAGGGGCCAGACCAGTCTTCAGGCGCCGCGCTCTCCACCAGCTCCATCTCCTTCCAAATGTCACGGGAGATCTCGTCCAACTCACCGCCGAAGTACTGCACCTCGACGGTGCCTTCTGCGTCGTCGAGCGCGACAACCTCGAAGGGATCGCCTTCCGGGGCCTGGTACCAATTACCGATCACCGGTTGCAGTTTTTCAGGCATTGTCTCACCTCCCAACCGAACCCGCATGGTGACGCCTGTGGGGGAAACCGCCCGGTCCATGCACCTGGCGGCGATTCAGCACACACCCGCTGCCCCCCTGGCGACCTGGATTATTTTCAACCTAGCACGAAAAATTTTGACACGCAATTGACGCATGTCAATGTGCACTGGTACACAAATTTCTATACGTTGAATGCTGCGAAACCAGCACGCGTCACGGACTGGACCTGGCGCAAATGCACCGGGACCTGCCCGCGTACCATGCATGGCGCGTCATGAATCCCCCGCAGCGCAATACGGCGCGCATCGACAATACTGTGCTATTGCCGGCCAACGATCCCGCACGCATCGGCACGGAGCTGCACATGGCTATGCCCGAGCAGGCAGCGCAATACTGGGAACACTTCGAGCATCAGGCCGACATCGGTGTTCGCGGTGTCGCGCCTACCCTTGCGGGCGCCTTCGTGCAGGCGGCGCTGGCAATGACTGCGGTGATCACCGATCCCGCCGGTGTGCGCAGCACGCAGCGCGTTGACATCGAATGCGAGGCACCCGATGCGGAGCTGCTGCTCGCGGACTGGCTCAACGCGTTGATCTTCGAGATGTCCACGCGCAAGCTGCTATTTGCCCGCTTCGAGGTTCACATTACCGCCCACCACTTGCACGGTAGCGCGTGGGGCGAGTCGGTGGAGCGCGACCGGCACCAACCAGCCGTTGAGATCAAGGGTGCGACTTATACGGAACTGTCTGTCGCACAACTCCCCGATCAGCGTTGGTGTGCGCAGTGCGTGGTTGACGTCTAGAGAACCCGTCATGGACCTGAATCTGTTTACTCGCTACGACACAATGCAATGGCACATCGCGCCAACCGGCGCGATGCGCGTGCCGGCCGTGATCTACGCCGACGAACCGCTGATGCGCGCAATGGACCACAAGGTCTACGAGCAGATCACCAACGTGGCCGGCCTGCCCGGCATCGTGGGCGCAGCCTATGCAATGCCCGACGCCCACTGGGGCTACGGCTTCCCCATTGGCGGGGTTGCTGCGTTTGACCCCGACGAGGGCGGCGTCATCTCCGCCGGCGGCGTCGGTTTCGATATTTCTTGTGGTGTCCGCACCCTGCATACCGGTCTGGACGCCGCACAGATAAAGCCGCTCAAGGAGCGCATCGCGGACGCGCTGTATCACACCGTGCCCGCCGGCTTAGGCAGCACCGGGCACATTCACCTCACCACCCCGCAGATGGACGCCATGCTCAAGGGCGGCGCCGAATGGGCAGTGCGCCGCGGCTATGGCACTGCGGAAGATCTGGAACGCACCGAGGAGCACGGCTGCATGGCCGGCGCCGAGCCCGGTGAGGTATCCGACAAGGCCAAGAAACGCCAGCAGGATGAAATGGGCACGCTAGGTTCGGGCAATCACTATCTCGAATTGCAGCGCGTAGCCGAAGTGTACGACAGCGCGATCGCCGACGCTTATGGTCTGGTGCTAGACGAGGTGGTCGTAAGCATCCACTGTGGCTCGCGCGGGCTGGGACACCAGATCGGCACCGAGTTTCTCAAGCGCATGGCGATAAGCGCCTCACAGTACGGCATCCGCCTGCCGGACCGTGAACTGGCCTGTGCACCGCTCAACTCACCTGTGGGCAAAGCGTACCTCGGCGCCATGCGTGCCGGTATCAACTGCGCGCTCGCTAACCGTCAAATCATCACCCACCTGACCCGCGAGGCCTTTGCCCGCGTAATTCCCGATGCACAACTCACCCTGCTGTATGACGTGTCGCACAACACCTGCAAGCTCGAGGAGCATGTCACCGACGGCCAACCACGCCGCCTGTTTGTCCATCGCAAGGGCGCGACGCGGGCCTTTGGTCCCGGGCATCCGGATGTCCCGGCAGCTTTGCGCGATGCCGGACAGCCGGTTTTGATCGGCGGCTCCATGGGCACCTGCTCGTACATCCTCGCTGGCACCGACGCCAGCGAAACCCTCGCCTTCAGTTCCGCCTGCCACGGCGCCGGTCGCGCCATGAGTCGCCGCCAGGCGACCCGCCAGTGGCGCGGGCGAAGCCTGGTGGACGAACTGGCGCAGCGCGGCATACTCATCCGCAGCCCCTCCATGCGCGGCGTCGCCGAAGAGGCGCCCGGGGCCTACAAAGACGTGAGCGCGGTGGTCGATGCCGCCCACCAGGCGGGGCTCGCACGCAAGGTCGCCAGGCTCGAGCCGCTGGCCTGCATCAAGGGCTGAATCCCGTGGCGCCACGAGCCCTGATCGGTATCAGCGGCTGGAGCTATCCGCACTGGCGCGAAGGTTTCTATGCCGGCATACCCCGCAACCAGTGGCTGCGCCACTGCGCAGACACGTTCAACGCCCTGGAGATCAACGCTTCCTTCTACCGCCTGCAGGCCCCCGATACGCTGCGCAAATGGTACGGGCAAACGCCGCCCACATTTCGCTTCGCGATGAAGGGCAATCGTTTCCTGACCCACAACCGAAAGCTACGGGAGCCGGCGAGTTCGGTTGCGCTAGAGGCGCAGCACGCCGCGCCGCTTGCCGATAAGCTCGCTGCGGTGGTATGGCAACTGCCGCAGAACTTTGGAAAGCACGCTCAACGACTCGAGGTATTCGCCGACGCCTTGGGGGCATGGCGCGGCGTCCGGCATGCGCTCGAATTCCGCCACCCTTCATGGTTCGACGACGAAACCGCCACCTGTTTGCAGGAACACCACCTTGCCGTATGTATATCCGATGCCGCGGACTGGCCGATGTGGGACGCCGTGACCACCGACCTCGTTTATATACGGCTGCACGGCCATACCCGCACCTGGGCCTCCGCTTACAGCAGCGTCGCCTTGCGCGGCTGGGCGCGGCGCATTGAGGCTTGGCTACAATCCGGCCACGAAGTGCAGGTGTATTTCGACAACGATGCCGAGGGCGCGGCACCGTGCGATGCGCTCCGGCTGATGGAACTGCTTGGCATCGGAGCAAGCATCCAGCACTGACGACATCGCCGTCGCCATTCCCGCCGGTGGTCATTGCTTGACCTGTATCAATTTCAGCGCCCGCCGCTGTGTTATTTAATGTGGCCAGTGCCGCATCACCCTGGGACTACGCCTATACTCGGCAGGCGCGCCCCAGCCGGACGGGATTGCGGTGCTAAAGGCGGGCGGCGACTGGCAGATGTCGCTGAACTTGCTAAGGTTACGAAAAATAATGCGGACGCACGCGCCAAGAACCGGCGCCGTCTTTTGCGAAAAAACCAGAACATCCGGGAGGAGATTGTCATGAGATCTGTCGCCCTGATTTTGCCACTGTGCCTGGCGGCCATGTTCAGCAGTACTGCATGGGCCGAGGAATACGTCATCAAGTTTTCCCACGTGGTGGCGTCCGGCACGCCTAAGGGCAGGGCCGCCGACCTGTTTGCCGAGATGGTAAACGAACGCCTCAAGGGCAAGGTGCGCGTGGAGGTGTTTCCCAACTCCCAGTTGTACAACGACAATAAGGTCATGGAGACGATGCGCCTGAGCAGCAGCAAGACCACCGGAATCATAGCTGCGCCAAGTCTCTCCAAGTTCGTCAAGTTCTCGCGCCAGTTGCAGGCCTTTGATCTGCCCTTTCTGTTCA
>CP070733.1:179800-185234 GCA_020347585.1 Pseudomonadota bacterium
CCCTACCTGGCCAGCCTGGCCTGGCAAGGGTACCTGTTGCCACTCGATGAACTGTTGCCTGGAGAACTAGGCGATGACTTGCTGCCGTCGATACTGGCGCAGGGCACTTGGCAGGGCCGGCTGTACTCGGTCGCAAGCTTTGATTCGGGGCTGGGGATTTACGCGGCGAGGGACAAGCTGGTCGAAGTAAGTGCTCGCATACCCAAGGGACCCAGCGATGCATGGACGGCTGCGGAGTTCGAGCAGATCC
Organism: Pseudomonadota bacterium; assembly: GCA_020347585.1. Taxonomy (GTDB): domain Bacteria; phylum Pseudomonadota; class Gammaproteobacteria; order CAMYNG01; family CAMYNG01. The sequence continues at coordinate 180,051 of CP070733.1, forward strand.
TGCAGGCACTTGCGGCCCGCGACGCCGACGGGGCAGTGCTGGACCTCAAACTCAACTATCCCGACGAATGGCTCACCTACGGTTTCTCGCCAGTGCTGCAGTCAGCGGGCGCTGACCTTGTCGATCGCAGCACCTACCGCAGCGCCTCCGGTGTCCTGAATGGTGCTAAAGCGCGTGCGGCCATGGAGCAGGTGCAGGGCTGGTTCGCGCACGGCTTTGTGGATCCGAACGTTGATGATGCGGCGTTTGCCTCGGGGCGGGTGGCGCTGTCCTGGGTAGGTCACTGGATGTATGGCCCCTACCGCGAGGCCCTGGGCGAGAACCTGGTGGTGGTGCCGCTGCCCGACTTCGGTATCGGTATGCGTACCGGGCAGGGGTCTTGGAGCTGGGGGGTTACCCGCGCATGCCGCGACCCCGAAGCGGCGTCGCAGTTCCTTGCCTTCCTGCTGCAGCGTGACGAGGTGCTGGCCATGGCCGATGCCAACGGCGCGGTGCCCGCCACGCGTAGTGCGATCGCGCACTCAACACTGTATGGCCCTAACGGTCCTCTGCACCTGTTCGCCCGTCAGTTGCTTGAAGGATACGCCGTGCCCAGGCCGCGAACCCCCGCGTACCCGGTGGTTAGCGCTGCATTTGCACAGGCGTTTCGCGATATTCGCCACGGTGAGGGTGTGCAGCGCGCCCTGGATCGCGCGACGATGTTGATTGACCGTGACATCGCCGACAATCACGGTTACGCGTTGCCCGAAACATCCAGTTTGCATGTGCCGTAGCGTCACGGGTGCGGGGTATTGGCAACAGCGTCTGGTATCCATGCTGTGCGTTTCGTACCATCAGGCGCCATGGCCTGGGGATCAAGCGACTCGCGCGCAGCCGGTGTGTTAATCGCGCCGGCGCTCGCCGGGTTAATATTGTTTATCGCGCTGCCGTTTGTGCTCGCGGTGGGCATGTCCTTCACCAATCTGCGGCTGGGCTCGCCGCTGCCTCTGGAGTTCACCGGGCTGCGGCAGTACGCGCGGGTGTTCGCCGATGTGTCGGTGCAGCGCGCCTTTCTTAACAACGCCGTGTTCGCGCTGGTCGTTGTGCCGGTGCAGACTGCGCTGGCATTGCTGCTGGCGCTGGCACTCAATCGACGCGTGCGCGGCATGGTGGTGTTGCGTGCGCTTTTCTTCCTACCGGTGATCTTTCCCATGTCGCTGGTGGCCGTGGTGTGGATCCTGATCCTTGCGCCGGGCCCCGAGGGCATGATGAACAGCCTGCTGTCGCTGCTGAGCTTCGGCCACTGGCAGCCGCGGGATTTTCTGCACGATGCCATGTGGGCGCTGCCCGCCATCATGCTGACCTCGATCTGGCAGGGCGTTGGGTTCCAGATGGTGGTGCTGCTGGCCGGGTTGCAGGCTATCCCCGCGCAACTGTATGAGGCTGCCGCGGTTGACGGGGCGGCGCGCTGGCGGCAGTTCCGCCATGTCACGCTGCCGCAACTGCGCAATCCGCTGATCTTCGTGGTGGTGGTTACCACCATCCTGTCGTTTCGTGTTTTCGACCAGGTGCGCATCATGACCCGCGGCGGACCCAATGACGCCACTACCACGGCAATCTTCGAGACCGTGCGTTCGGCGTTTGACCGCGCCCAGCTAGCGAAGGCTGCCGCCATCGCGGTGGTGTTCTTCGTGGTGGTGTTGCTTCTCACACTGATGCAAAAACGCCTGCTGCGCCAACAGCCTGCGCCGGGAATCAGCGGCACGACGGAAAGGCCAAGCGACGCAACATGCTGAAGCGCATATCCCTCATTGTGTTGCTGACGCTCACGGCGCTGTGTTATCTCGCGCCGGTGGCCCTGATGATCATCGGTAGTCTCAAGCCCGACGCCAGGGTACTCGCGGAGGCCGGAAGCTGGCTGGCATTCGTGCCCGAAGGGGCAACGCTTGACAACTATCGTGATGTGTTCGCGCGCGTTCCATTTGAACGCTACCTGTTGAGCTCGCTGTGGATCAACGCCGCCATCGTCCTACTCGGACTGTTGGTGAATTCGTTTGCCGGTTACGCCCTGGCGCGGTTGCGTTGGCCCGGTCGAAAGGCGGTGTTAGCCGTAGTTATTGCGCTGCTGGTGATTCCCTTCGAGGCGATTGCGGTGCCTTTGTTCTACCAGCTATCTGCGCTCGGATGGCGCGACGACCATGCGGTGCAGATTATTCCGTTTGTCGCCAATCCCCTGGCCATCTACCTTTTCTACAGTTTCTTCCTGGCGCTCCCGCGGGAACTGGAAGAGGCGGCGCGTATCGACGGCGCGGGCGTGCTGCGTACCTTTTTCACTGTCATCGTGCCCAACAGCAAGCCGGTGTTCGCTACGGTCGCTATAGTGACGTTGTTGTTTTATTGGGGCATATACCTTTGGCCGTTGTTGATGACCACCGGTGATCATGCGCGGCCGCTGCCGCTCGCGATTGCCATGTTTCACACCCTGCCGCCTCTGCAGTGGGGCGATATATTCGCATTCGGTGCAATGATGGTTGTACCCGTGCTGGTGCTGTTTGTGGTGTTACAGCGCTGGTTTGTGCGCGGTGTGGCCACGGCGGGGATCAGGGAGTAGGGCACTGACGATGTGGAACGGGTATGGCACAGGTTGATTTCAAGAATGTCAGCAAGCGCTTCGCGGACGTCAACGCTGTCGTCCACGATTTTTCGCTGTGCGTACCCGATGGTGAACTGCTGGTATTGCTGGGTCCATCGGGGTGCGGCAAGTCGACCACGCTGCGTCTGCTGGCCGGCCTTGAGCAGCCCACTGACGGTGAGATCCTTCTCGACGGGCAGGTAGTAAACGACTGGTCGCCGCAGCGCCGTAACGTGGCAATGGTGTTTCAGAATTATGCGCTTTATCCGCATATGAGTGTGCGACAGAACCTGGCGTTTCCGTTGCGCATGCGCAGGCAGCCCCGGGTAGAAATCGCGGCCAAGGTCGATGAAACTGCGCGCTTGCTGGAGCTGGGCGCTCTGCTGGAGCGCAAGCCGGCGCAATTGTCGGGAGGGCAGCGCCAGCGTGTGGCCATGGGGCGCGCGCTGGTACGTGATCCGGCGGTTTTTCTCATGGACGAGCCCTTGTCCAACCTGGACGCAAAACTGCGCGTGCAATTGCGCGGCGAGATCGCGCGTTTGCAGCAACGGCTTGGCACCACCACCCTGTACGTGACCCACGACCAGACCGAGGCGATGACTCTAGGGCACCGGGTCGCTGTGATGCAGGCCGGGGTGCTGCAGCAACTGGGTTCGCCGCAGGAACTCTACGACCGCCCGTCAAACCTGTTCGTCGCGGGCTTTCTCGGCAGCCCGCCGATGAACCTGTTCGAGGCCAAGGTCCAACGGGATGCGCAGGGCGCCTTTGTTTCGTTCGGCACGGCGCGCGTTCCGTTACCAACGGCACTCGGGGCGGATGCGCCGGCATATCTTGGCCTGCGGCCCGAGGCGTTGCGACACGACGATCCCGAAGGCGTACTGCCTGACGTGACGCTAACGGTGCTGTCCGTTGAGCCGCTCGGTTATGAACAGATCGTGTACCTTACGGCGCCGCTGGCGCCTGTTGCATCGGCGCCCGAAACCGAAGCGGAGGTGAAAAACAGTGTTGCCGCACGCCTGCCCGCCGACTACCCGCTGAGCGCCGGAGAGTCGATCACCTTGGGCATCGATGTCGACAAAGTACGTTACTTTGATCGTAACGGCGAGGCGTTGGGGTAGCTTGGTGGTTTGAAGGTCGTGTCGGAAGGCGGTTATCCCCCCCCCCGCGCGACGGCGCCAAGACTACGATCAAGGGCAACGATTTTGACAAGAGGACAATGGATCATGGGACAAGAGGATCTTCCTCGCCTCTAGTTCCTCATGCCTCACTGCTAGATTTAATGTATCTCCGCCGAGTAAATATCGGCCTTTTCCGACTTGGCGTAGCGCGCTGGCTGAAGTTCGGCGAGCACTTTGAGGCTGTTTTGTACCCACTGATCATATATGCCGTCGGAAATGCGTGCCACGTTCGAGGCGTGGATCTCGATCGATTTCTCTTCAAACGGGAAGGCCTGTTCCTCGAGTAGCAACTCGTACTGCTCCAGTTCCTCGGCGTTGAGTTTGCGTGGGCGCTCCGACTTCATGAGCGACTGTGCAAAATCGCGATACAGCTCGCCAATACGGTAGGTCGCAGCGGTGGCGACCTCAGCAACCTGGTAGTTCATGGCCTGCTTGTAGGCGGCAATGGTTGACTGCATCAACTGCTTTTTCTGCTTCAGACTCTTTTTCAGCGGTGCGGTCAGGCGCACCTTTGAGTAGGCAATGCGATACGGCTCCGCCAATTCGAGAGTTGCCTGTGCTGCCAGGAACCGGGTGCGTTCCGTGCGCGCCTGAGGATTGGAACTTTCGGCGCGTATCACTTCCTTCAGCCAGCGTTTTTGTTCACGGGACTGCTTGGATGCCTTGTAGATTTCCGCTAGTTGATAGCGCGCCTCTACGCCCCGCTCGTAGCGGGTGGGAAACCGCTTGAGGTAGTCATAGTAGGCGCCAGCGGCCTTCTGGCGCTTGCCGCCGTCCTGGTAAAGGGTTGCGGCCTGCCAAAGCATCTCCTGCTGGTATTCGGCATCGTTACCGGAGCGCGACAGCTGCTCCATCTCCTGTGCGCCTTTTAGACTCTGGCCGGTCTTCATGTAGGTGAGGGCCAGTTTCTCGGTGACACCTTTTTGCAGCTCGTGACTGGCGGGCAGGGTCAGGCGCAGTTTTTCCAGGGTTGAGGTTGCCGCAGCCCAGCTGCCCTGGGTGATTAGCACCGAGGCCGCATCGTACTCGGCGGTGGTGCTTAACGCCGAGCCGGGAGCGATGCTTTTCACGCGCATGAAGTCGGCTACCGCCGCATCCATGTTGCCGGCAGCGCGTTGCTGCTCGCCCTGTTTGTAGACACTGGCCGCTAGACGCTCGCGCGTCGGCGCGTACAATTTGTTGTTGGTTTTCATGCGTTGCTGTGACTGACGATAGGCCTCTTCGGCCTTGACGTAGTCACCGGTCTCGAAGTACCCGTGTCCCAGTGTCGTCCACGCCGTTATTTGCAGCGCGGTATTTGCTGGGTTGGCCACCTGCAGGATGCGCTGCGATGATTCGATGGCGCGACTGTAGTCCCCCGTCTGAAACAGCTGTTCGCTGGTCTTGGCCATGACC
>CP070733.1:185334-198985 GCA_020347585.1 Pseudomonadota bacterium
GAACTGGACAACCATGCGGACGACGATCCTCCTACCCTGGGCACGGTGCGCGATTCGATGAACGGCGGGCTGGTTGCCAACCTGGTGGGGGTGGGCGCAATCGATGCGGATGACGACGACACATTGTTGGGCGAAATTATGCGTCTGATTCGAAAGCACGGGCAGAATGCGCCGGCAGAAGAATTCCTGCCATAGCGTTGCGCCTGAGCCGTATCTTCCCGTGCGTTTACCAGCGACTATGTTCGCGGTCGAGCCGTGTCAGTCCCAGTTTTATCGCCAGATCGTGCGCCCATTGATACTCCTCCCGGGTGACAGGGCGGTCAATCTGCGGGTAGTCACCGGCGCGATAGCAGGGATGGTACTGGTCCATCAGGTTCAGCCAGGTATCGCGTGAGATTTCCGTCGCGATAAACTGCAGTACCTGTTCCGTGCCGGCCAGGTTTTCCGGCAGCACCAGATGGCGCACCAGCAGACCGCGCACGGCAAGGCCATTGTTGTCGATGCGCAGGTCGCCCACCTGGCGATGCATTTCCCGCACTGACGCCTGGTTAAATTGCACATAGTCGCGCACATGGGAATACTCGTGGGCGATTTGCGGGTCGCCATACTTCATGTCGGGCATATAAATATCAATGATGCCGTCGAGCAGGGCGAGTGCCTCGGCGCTGTCATAGCCACCGGTGTTATAGACCAGTGGCAGCCTGAGTCCCGCGTTCGCCGCAAGGTAAACAGCCTCGATAATCTGTGCGACCACGTGGCTGGGGCTGACGAGATTGATGTTGTGGCAGCCCTGTGCCTGCAGCTGGAGCATCATGCCGGCCAGCGCCTCGACGGTGACTTCCCTCCCAAGTCCTTTCTGGCTGATGTCCCAGTTCTGGCAATACACGCAGCGCAGGTTGCACCAGGTAAAGAAGATGGTGCCCGAGCCGTTCCAGCCGCGCAGCGGTCGTTCTTCGCCATGGTGGGCGCCGAAGCTGCTGACCAGGGCGCGCTCGCCGGTGCGGCACACGGCTCCCTTGATCGTTGCAAGTCGGTTGACGTGGCAGTAGCGGGCGCACAGGTCGCAGTCTTCCAGGTGCCGGCGGGCCTCAGTCACCCGCGCCGCAAGTTCGCCGCTTGACTGCAGTGCGTGATAGGCCGGTAAGGGCGCCGCCGGCGTGGTATGCTGAATATCATGTGCCATGGCGATGGCCGGGCAAGTTGTTTCGGCGTGCGCAACAGTCGCCGATCAATTCATTTTTACCACAATCGCGCTGCAATGGCGCCATCGGTGTCGTCACCAGCAGCACCGGATCAGACCGATGTTCAGGTTTACCTTCAGCCGTCTCCGGGGTTACGTGTTGGTGTGCGTGATGCTGGCACTGTCTGCACCTGCATCGCTGGCGCACGGCGGGACTCCCCCCGAGCGCCAGGCGCTGGTAAGCGCCGCGCTGCGTGCGCAACTTGAAGGGACAGCCGAACCCTGGGGGGATACCGAACTCGATATGCGTGCGCTGCGCGCGTATTACGCGCGCAGCGCTTTCCGCCCCGTGTGGAGCGATGCCGAGGGGGCGCTGGACAATGCGCGGCTATTGTTTGCCGCCCTGCAGTACGCTGACCGCGAGGGCCTTGGGCCCGAAGACTATCACGTGGCGGACATCGAAAAGCAGGGCTGGCACAGCCCATTCCCGGAACAGCAGGCCTGGCTCGACCTGCTGTTGACCGATGCCTTCCTGGCGTATAGCCGCGACGTGGCGGGCGGGCATATCGAACCTTGGGAAGTGGACCCGTACTGGTACATTACGCCGCGGGATATCAATCCCGTTGCGATGCTCGATGCGGCACTTGATGCACCGGATTTTGGTGCGGCGCTGGCCGCGCTGCCGCCCCCGCATGCCGGCTACCGTCGGCTGCGCGCGGTCCTTACTCGTTACCGGGCACTGGCGGCGAACGGCGGTTGGCCGACGATGCCGCCGGGTCCGCTGCTGCGCCTTGGCAGCCGTCACCCGCAGGTTGCCCTGCTACGGGGGCGCCTGCGCGCAGAAGGGGATTTGCTGCTTGGACCGGTATACCATCGCGAACGTTTCGACCAGGCCGTGGAAGCTGCGGTCAACCGCTTTCAGGTGCGACACGGCCTGCCCATGGACGGTGTCGTGGGACCGGTGACGCGCACGGCAATGAACGTGCCGGTAACAAAGCGTATCGAATTGCTGGCGCTGAATTTGGAACGCTGGCGCTGGTTGCCGCGTGAATTGGGTGAACGGCACCTCATTGTCAATACGGCGGGATTCGAGTTGTACGCCATTGAGCGGGGCGAGCCGCGACTTGCCATGCGTGTCATCATCGGCAAACCGTTTCGTTCGACCCCGACGTTTAGTGCCTCGCTCTATGCGATTGTCGTCAATCCCTATTGGAACGTGCCGCTCGGGCTGGCGCTGGAAGACCTGGTGCCACGGCAAATGCGTGAGCCTGGCTACATGCGAGCGCGGCGCGTCAGGGTATATGACGGATGGGGCGCGGATGCGACCGAGATCGACCCGCGCACCGTGGAGTGGTCTGCACTTAGCGAGACGCATTTCCCGGTTCGGTTACGGCAGGATCCGGGCCCGCAGAATCCTCTGGGACGAATGAAGTTTCTGCTCGGAAATCCCTACGAGATCTATCTGCACGATACTCCCGAACGTGAGTTGTTCAACCACAGCGTTCGCACCTTCAGTGCGGGCTGTATCCGGCTGCAACAGCCCGATGAACTGGCCGGGTTCCTGTTGTCCGCGGAGCAGACCGACGCCGCACAGGAGGTTCAGGAACTGATCCGCACCGGCGCCAACCACACCATCGAGCTGGCTCAGCCGGTGCCGGTCTACATGGTGTATTTCACGGCCTGGGTTGCCCGTGACGGCGGGGTGCACTTTCGCGATGACATCTATCAGCGTGACACCGTCGGCCGCTGGTGCCCCTGATGGGCTCCGCTGCGTCGGTAATTCGGCGTGCAGTCGCACGGCGGTGTGCTGTAATCGAGCGGCTTGGGTGGTAAAGTTCTTGAACGGGGGAGTTGCCGGTTGCGCGCAGTGCGTACTGCGCCAAAACAATGAACGATTCAGACGAAATTACTCAATGTATTGACGCTTTGTGCATCAAGGGTTGCGACGCGGTGCGCATCGCCCTTGATCTGTTGCGCCAAGGCCGGTCGTTGAAGGAAACCGCTGCGCTGAGTCCCGATCAGGTCGCGACGGTACAGCGAGAGCTTGAGGAAATTATGGCCGTCTACGATTCGGATCGCGACTGACGTGCGGCCCGCCGTTGCGTCATGTTCCGCAAGCAACTTCTCGAACTTCTGACCGACAATCCGATGACGGTGGTGGAAATCGCCACGGCACTCGACGAAAAGCCTGCGGATATTGAGGCGGATCTGCGCCATTTGTTCAAAAGTCTGCGCCATCTCCCCTGGCGCGCGGTCATCGCCCCGGCGCGCTGCCGCCGCTGCGGGTTTGAGTTCCGTGCCGACAAACTGGTTAAGCCGGGCAAGTGCCCGCTCTGCCGCGGGAGCTGGGTTGCCGCGCCACGCATCGAAATCAGGTCTCAATGAGTTGGCAGCGCAACCTGACATGCTGACTTGAAGCGGTTAGTGCGCCGGGTCTATGCTATTAACAGGTGAGCAACGGGTGAAACACACGTCAAGTGAGGCCGGACTATGGAATCGCGAGAAAAACTGCAGTATGTAGGTGCGCCCGACCCAGAACTCAGGAACTCCCCCATCATGGAAGAGCTGGATGAGGATTACGAAGTGCTCGCGCAGGAAGCGGGCGAGCGGCCGATATGCTTCTTCAACGGCGCAACATATGATGATGGTCGCTACGTTTGCAGTGGCAGCGGCGAATTGTTGCACTGCCATCGCGGCATGTGGGTGCGCGAGGGAACCTGCGATCCGGAAAACCTCTGAGGGCTATCGTATACCGCAGGTGACGCCTGCGAGGGCAGGTGGGCCGCCCCGGCCCGCAGCCATACGGGATATGCGCAGATGACACGCCTGTTTCCGGTAGCGAGGCTTTGTGGTGCAGCCGGAGTAGCGGCGCGTTGACGCGGCGCAAGGGGCTGCGCAGTCTGCGGTTGCGAGCTGCGTTGCTGCTGGTATGTGTCCTGCCGGGTGCGCACGGCACCGAATACACCCCCGAAAATCTCTACGACGCTCACTATGCCCACCTCGCTAACGGTCTCGATGTTTTTCTGAAGCCGCAGCGCGATGTACACAACGTCGCCATTCGTCTCGTTGTGCACGTGGGTGTCTACGACTTCGACTGCGGCAAGACAGAGACTGCGCATTTTCTCGAGCACCTCTTGTTCACCGGAACCTCGCAGCACAGCGAAGCCGAACTCGACGCACTGATTGAGGATAACGGCGGAACGTGGAATGCGAGTACTGGGGGTGAGAAAACCATATACGAGATTGATATCTACAGCCGATACGCGCTGCAGGCGCTCGATGTGTTGTATGAGATCATGACGGATTCCCAATTCAAGGACGAGGACATTGAGACCACCCGGGACATAGTCCACCGGGAAATGGGTGGTAAGCCATCACGCATGCGCCAGTGGCTGTACCGTCTAGGCGTCGGCAAAGAGGCCGAGGATAAGGCGGCGGAGTATCTTTGGGCGCCGCACTACAACTGTCCGGAGATTGAATCTGCCGCGGCCATCACTCGCGAAGATATTATCAACGCTGCAGCAAGCTGGTACGTGCCCAACAACATGGCGCTGATCGTGGTCGGTGATTTTGACCGGGACATGCTGATGCAGCATATCGAAGACAGCTTCGGGCAACTTTCCTACCGGCCGCTCGCCGAGCGAACAGACGACGCGCGGCCGGCGTTTGACGGACCGGTCGAGGTGAGCGGCACCCTCGCGCCGATACTGGGCACCGATGCGGTGGTGAGAGTTTCCTTTCCCGTCAGTGGCTACCTTTCGCCGGATATCTTTCAACTGCTGGTGCTCGACGAGTACCTGCAGGTCGCGTTGTTCAACGATTTGCGGGTGCAAAGTGGCCTTTCCTATGCGCCGGCCTCCTCATTGGGATTTGATCGCAATGCCGGCGTACTTTCGCTCTCGGCAGACGTCAATCTCGGGAACGTCGAGCCGACGCTGCGGCGCCTGGTTGCACATGTACAGCGGCTGCACGAGCAGCCACTCGGCCAGGACGCAGTGGATCTGGCTCGGCGCCGGATACTGCTGAAATACGTGCAGGGTTATCAGGCCAATGCCAGCATCGCCGATCATTATGCGGCCATGTGGCGACGTTTCGAACGCGACGGGCAGTTTACGAACCTGGAGACTGCGCTGGCCTCGGTCACGGCCGACAGTGTCAATGCGCTGGTTGCGAGCCAATTGCGGCTCGAATCCGCCGTGCTGATTCGCGACGTGCCGGCATTGACCTACACGCAGTTTTACCTCGGGATAGCGCTGCTGACCACGGGCGCCGGCGTGCTGGTCTGGCTGGTTTACCGCAGAATCAGGCGCCACCGCAGCAAGAGCCGCGCAGTCAGGTGACCGTTGCGCGTGGACCCGCCACGGCGGTAGCGTATTAGAATTCAACTATATAATAAGGTATGTGCGCCAGTGGCGGCGGGGAAGTGTGACGTGTGTCATGTTTTTGCCCTTTCGAGGCGACGAACCGGGCGTGGCGTCTGGCATATCATGTGGCGCCGTCGTATCGTGTGTTGGCGTGCGTTGCACGCATGTCCTGCAGTGAAATAACAAGAATCGGGGTTTTTTGGCGAGAGCATGGCGTTTTTGGTGCAAATGGCAAACGGGGTACCAGGGGTCAAGTTCCCCCTCGACAAACGCGAGATTCGTATCGGGCGTGGCCTCGAAAATGATATCTGTCTTCCCGACGCCTACGCCAGCAAGGAGCATGCGCTGATCGAGGCGCAGCCGGGCGAGCAACTCGACGGCAGCGTGCATTATTTCCTGCGTGACCTCAAAAGCACGAACTGCACCTACCTCAACAACGAAAAGGTGAGTCGCTCACGGCTGCACGCCGATGACATCGTCAAAATTGGCCAGAGCTATTTCAAGTTTGTCGACGAAGCGAAAAGCCATCCCGATCTCACCGCCGAAAGTGTGGTCAGGGCGTTCGGTTCCCGGACCGCTTCCCAGACCCGCTCGTTTAGCCGCCGGCTCAGGTCTCACCAGCACTGAAGCGTGTTGCCTGCCGGTAGTCCGGGGCTTTCGTAAGACTGCGGTTGCCGATTCTGCTTTCTTTCCCTGCTCAAACCTAACGGCACCGAAGTCTCGTCGCGCACTGACCCCTGCCTGGCACAGGGCAGCGAGACTTGAATGACACGCGCCATCATCGGCATCGACTGCGCGGTGGATCCACGTCGCACCGGTCTGGCGCTGGCGCTCGAGAACCCGGGGGGCCTGCGCGTGGAGCACGTGGTTGCCGGACTTGACGCGGACGCGCTGTGCGTACGGCTGTGGCACTGGATGGCGGAATACCCGGTGGACGTGCTGGCGCTGGATGCGCCGCTGGGCTGGCCCGCGGCACTGGGCGCCGAGCTTGCCACGCATCACGCGGGTGACCCGATCGACATGGCTCCCAATGAGCTGTTTCGCCGCGCCACGGATCGCGAGATCAAACGCACTCTTGGCAAGCAGCCCCTCGATGTTGGTGCGGATCGCATCGCGCGCACCGCTGTTGCTGCGCTGCGCTTGCTGCAGTTCCTGCGCGATAAATGTGGCGCGGCCATTCCCGTGGTGCTGGATAGTAAACGCGGCGCCGGCCCGGTTGCCATCGAAGTCTATCCGGCCGGGACGCTTAAGGCCTGTGGCTTGCGAGCGTCGGGCTACAAACAAGGTTCGCAGCGGCAGGAGCGCGTCGAGATCATCACCGGGTTGGCGCCTTACATGGATACGGGTGGCTTCGACGACTTGCTGTGTGTCGACGACAACGCGCTCGATGCGGTGATATGTGCCTTGGCGGGGTTCGATTTTTGGAGTGGCAAGGCAGTACCGCCGACGAATCGGGAACTGGCACGCAAGGAGGGGTGGATTTGGGTGCGGCGGCCCGCCTGAGCGCACCCGGCGGGTGACGATGCGCGTGCCGACGTGTAGCTAGAGCCAGTCTTCCAGCGCGTTTGCCTTGGTCTTCGACTTGCTGTAGCCGCCCTTGTGCAGTGTGTCGTACAGTTCCTGCGCCTCGCGCAGCCAGTTGCATCCCTCGCAATTGCATAACTCGCTTTTGTGCTTCCAGCGCATGTTGTGCGTGGTAACGGACAAAATCGCAAACTCCAGTGCGCCCACCAGCTGGTTCAACGGGCGCTGTGTGAGCGCAGCGAACTCGTCGGTATCGTAAAGCCACCGGCACTCGGGACCGTCATCGCACAGCAGACAGTCAGGGTCCGTGGAATCGAACTGCCCGTTGTGGCGGCATACCTCGAAGTCGAGGCCGTCCCGAACCAGTTGGCGGGGATAGGACAATGCATCAACTATCTTTTCTCGCACGCTACGGCCCCCTCTATGCGTTGCTGTTTTACAGGTTACTCCCAATAACCTGCGTGTTATTGACGTCGATCAATGTTCGGCAGGCATCAGGCCCCCACTTTATCCCAGAAAACCACTCCGGGTTTGTCGCGCGGTGCGCGGTTTCCTGACGCCCGGATATGTTTTTGCTAAATTACACTTTCTGCAGGTAAGCGCGCGGCTCAAAGGAGGCAAAGGTACCATGCGCCCAATCTCTGTAATTGCCATTTGTGCGGCAATGCTGCTGGCGTTGCCCGTTGTTGGTGGCCCCTATGACGACGGTCTGGCGGCCTATCATGCCGGCAAGTATTCAGATGCGATGGACCTCTGGTTTCCGCTCGCCAATAAGGGTGACGCACGGGCCCAGGTATGGATAGCGAAGATGAACAGGATGGGACGTGGCGTAACCCGCAATTTCGATGAAGCGCTCAAGTGGTACCGCAAGGCCGCGGACCAGGGCAATCCCGAGGCCCGGCATGCCATTGGCGAAATGTATGCTGCCGGCCTAGGGGTGAAACAGGATTACAAGGAGGCACTGCGCTGGTATCAAGCCGCGGCGGAGCAAAAGTTCGCGCCGGCCCAATACAGCGTTGGCACCAGTTACTTCAAGGGGCAGGGTGTTTCAACCGACTACGTGGCGGCCTATGCCTGGATGGTCGTGGCGGTACGCAATGGCTATGACAAGGGCAAGGATTTCCGTGATCTGGTCGCTTCAACTCTCGATGACGCAGAGCGCCGCCGCGCTGACGCCATGGCCACCAAGCTATTGGGTAAGTACAGCAAGTAACCCGTATATCGTTCAGTTCCCGCTATCGGTGGTGTTAGCCGGTGGCACCATTTGACCGCTAAGCGCGAGATCCTTGCAGGTGTATTCGGACAGGGTTTCGCCCACCGCCCGCTCGAACGCACTGACCAGGCCGTCTACTACCACGTCCCCGGCGAGTTCCGACTCGGCGGTGCCTGCCGCCTCGTGAGAAGCGCGCACTGCCTCAAGCACCTCGGTGACCGGTGTGGCCTCGAGTGGCCGCGCCGGTATCCAGCCCGGAGGTTCGGCATCTGTGACGGTCAGCAAACCGTGATCCTGCAAGGCAGTGAGCACGCGCTGCACTACTTTGGCCGGCAGGCGCAGCCATTTGGCCAGTTGCTCAAGCGTCTGTGGCGGTTCGCAAAGGTAGAAGCGTTCACCAATACGACGCATTACCAACAACGCCAGTTTCTCGCGGCCGCGATTGCTGAGCCGGATCTCGCGGCGGCTCGCTGTTAGGTACTCGGGGTTCTGATGGTAAAACGCGATGCTCGCGCCAATCAGCAGCACCATCCAACTCAGGTACACCCACACCATGAACAGGATCAGTGAGGCGAAGGCAGAATAAATTGCCGTGTACTTCGCGGAATTCACGACGAACGAGGTGAATGCCCAGCCAATGGTCTGCCACAGTACGCCCGCCACCAGCCCACCGACCAGCGCCGATTTGAAACGGACCTTCGTGTTCGGTATGAACAGGTAGGCGAATGTGAAGGCCGTGACAATCAATACGTAGGGCGTCAGGCGGCTCGCCAGTTCAAGAAGGTAGCCAAACGGTTGTATCGCCAGCAGCCACTGCATCGCGGCGGTGCTCATTAGGGTAGCACTGGCGCCCATGGCCGCCACGACCAGTACCGGACCGACGACAATCACGCTCAGGTAGTGGCTGAAGCGCTGCGCAAACGAGCGCCCACGTTCGACGAACCAGGTGTCGTTAAAGCTGCGTTCAACCTTCTGCAGTAGTGAAATCACCGTGTAGAAAAGGAACGCCAGACCGACCGAGCCGAGCAGCCCCGCCCTGACATTGTCGACAAAGCCGACCAGGCGCGCGGTGATTTCGACGCCCTGTTCGCCCATGGGTTCGAGGAAGTTCAACAGCACCGGCTCGATTTGGTGGTGCACGCCGAAGGCCTTCAGGATCGAGAAGCTTACCGCCAGCAGCGGAACGAGCGACAACAGCGTGGTGTACACCAGACTCATGGCGCGCAGCGTCACTTGGCCCTTCGCAATGTCGCGCGCTACAACGTAAACGAGCCGAGCTGTACGCACCAGCCAGACCTTCCAGCGCGGCGCGTCGCGCAGGTCTGCATCCCAGATCAGCGCGGGCAGGTACTCAATAATCTCTGAAACACGCTTCATTCTTAATCCGGGTTGGACTCCGTGCTGCTCGCACGCCAGAGCGCAAGCGTCCTGCTATGGTAATTGAAACAAGGGTGCCACATAATCGGAAACTGCGGCAAGCCGGTGCCAGTACCGCATTGCAATGCCCGTATTGCGCCATGAATCCTTCAAATTCCTCACACTCCGATACTTTTCCGGCAAGATTGGCCGACGTGTTGCTCAATATCGAGGTGGAGTTGCGGCGCATCGGGCTATGGGATGCCAGTCCGCCTGACCTTCGGGCGCTGCGCAGCGCGCAACCGTTTTGCTATGACACGCTTACTTTGGCGCAGTGGCTACAATGGATTTGTCTGCCAAGGATGAAACGCCTGCTCGAGGAAGGGGGAGAACTACTTGGGAAAAGCGAGATTTTGCCGTTTGCTGAGGAGTCATTTCGTGATATGGCACCGGAGTGCGGGGCTTTGCTGAAATACATTGGCGAATTTGACACGCTGATCAATGAGCGCAGCCAGGGTTAACTGCCCGCAACCGGATGGATGCTGAACGGCGGTGGGCGAAAGCAGACGGAAGCTACTGTTGTTTATCGTTGTGGGCGAGTTGTTGTGCATGCTCGTCGCACTGCTGATAGTCCGGCTGCATACCGGGGCATGGTTAGCGTTCGCCCTGGCGCCGACGTCGCAGGCCATTTTCGCCGGTGCACTCGGTGCGCTTGTGCCGCTTGCAGCCAACTGGTGGATTTGGCGTGACCGTGGACGGCGCGCGCCGCGCGTGTGGACTGCCTTTGCCGGAATCATTGAGCGTTTGCGCCCGCTGCTGGCTGTGCCGCTGCTGGCGATGGGTGCATGGGAACTGGTTGGTCTGTCAGTGCTTGCTGGCGTTGCCGAGGAGATGCTGTTTCGTGGCGCGTTGCAGCCGCTTGTCGGTTTGGTTGGCGCCAGCGTGATTTTCGGGGCGCTGCACGCTCTGACGCCGGGCTATTTCTTACTCGCCACCTTGCTGGGACTGCTGATGGGATCGCTCTACGAGTTGACCGGCAGCCTGCTGGCGCCGGTGGTGATGCACACCCTGTACGACCTCGGTGCACTGTATCTGCTGCGGCGGATTTTTGCCACTGCACCGTGAGGATGCGATGCGTCCGCTCGGCAAGCGTCTAGTATAACAGGCTCACCAGGAACAGGCTTAGCCAGGGCACATAGGTAATCACCAGCAACGCAGCGATCAACACCAGCATCCACGGCAGTGCCGCTCGCGTTACCTCGCCCAAGCTCATGCCGGTCAGGCCAGCTGCTACATAGAGGTTCAGACCCACCGGCGGCGTGATCATGCCCACCTCCATGTTGGTGGTCATAACAATCCCGAGGTGAATGGGATCGATCCCCAGGTTAACTGCGATGGGGTGGAACAGCGGCGCCATGATCAGCAGGATTGCCGACGGTTCCATGAAATCACCCGCAAACCACAGAATCACGTTGACCAGCAGCAAAAAGCCCTGGGGACTTGGATCGTAGGCGAGTATCGACTCGGCGAGGTTCTGGGGGATGCGTTCCTCGGTCAGGACGTGCGCGAAGATCATCGCGCAGGCAATAATAAAAAGCAGTACAGCAGTCATCTTGGATGAATCCAGCATGACCTTCGGCACGTCCTTGAAGCCCATGTCGCGGTGTACGAACAGCGCGATAACTGCAGAGTACACGGCGGCTACCGCAGCAGCTTCGGTTGGAGTGAAGATGCCGCCATAGATGCCGCCCACCACTATCACGATCAGAAATAGCCCCCAGAAGGCCCGCGCGAAGCTCTTAGCCAAATGACCGAACCCCTGCCAGGGTTCGCGTGGCATGTTAGTACGCCGGGCGACGAGCCAGGTGGCGGTGAGTAAGAACAACCCCATCAGAATGCCGGGCAGGATCCCGGCGATGAACATTTTGCCTACGGATTCCTCGACGGCGTCGGCATAGACGATCATCGGAATCGAAGGTGGAATGAGGATCCCCATGCTGCCCGAGGTGGCAATGACGCCCACTGCATAGCGCTTGTCGTATCCGGCGCTGATCATGCCGGGGATCAGTATGGAGCCAATGGCGACCACGGTAGCGGGCGAAGAACCCGAGATCGCGGCAAACAGCATGCACGAAACCACGCCTGCCATTGCCAGCCCGCCGTGCATCCAGCCCACCATCGCCTTGGCGAAATCGATTAAACGGGCGGAAACCCCGCCGGTAGTAAGAAAGTGAGATGAAAGTATGAAAAACGGGATGGCGAGCAGCGTGGTGTGCTCCATGGTGTCGAACAGCTTTTGCGCGATAACCACCGGGGCATCATCAGTTGCAACGACGATGAAGATCAGGCTGGTTAGGCCGAGACTAATGGCGATGGGAACACCCATTAGCAACAGCAGCAACAACCCCGCAAATAGCGCCAGCGTCGTCATTTCTGCAACTCTTCCAGTGCCTGCGCAGCCTCACTGGAGTGAATGCCCAGTGCCTTGCCGGTCCAGATCAGCCAGCCGACATGCAGGAAGTGGTAGAACATGAGCGTCAGCCCGACCGGAATCGCCAGGTACGGTATCCACTGCGGAATCTGCAGGTCGAGCGACAGGTCCCCCCACTGGTAGATCTTGACGATATACTCAATCGACAGGACGTCGACCGCGCCGACAAAGACCAGACAGAGCAGCAGCGAAATCAGCGCGACAATGCGCCGCACATTTGGGGGGAAGCGCTCAACGAGGATGTCAATGCCAAGATGGATGCCGACCTTGACGCCGTGGGCGGCCCCGATAAGCACCACCCAGGCGAACAGGTATTGCACAGCCTCCAGAACCCAGGTGAGGCCAGTGTCGAACAGGTAGCGCAGCACCACGTTGGTGAATAACAACAATGTGGCGACTGCGAACCCTACGGAGATCACGTACTTCTCAACAAGGTCAATAAACCGGTTAAGCGTCTGCAGCATGCTTGACCTTTTGCCGGTTCACCACTGTGCTGAAAAACGCGCCAGGTCGCGTGCCCCGGCGTTTTTAATGTTGGCCGAGTAGCGTATGGATTTCCTTGAGGAGATCGGCACCAATCTGCTTGCTGAACTGTTTCTCAACCCCGGCCGGGGCCTTGCGCCAGTCGCTTCTTTGTCCGCTACTCAGTTCGATGACCTTGGCATACTTGTCGTTCGCGATCTTTTCGCGATCTCTGGCGTCAGCTTCAGCCGCGAACTTGCGGTTGGCCTCGGTGGCCTCCTTCATGATTGCGGCAAGCTGATCCTTCAAGTCAGCGGGCAGGTTGTTCCAGAACTCGGCGCTGACCACCACCAGATAGCCGAGATAGGAATGGTTGGAAACCGAAATGTAGTCCTGTACCTCAAAGAATTTTTTCGAATAGACGTTGGACCAAGCATTTTCCTGTCCGTCAACCACACCTTGTCCAAGCGCGGTATAGACCTCCTTGAAGGGCAGTTTCTGCGGTGTGCCGCCCAGTGCCTTGATCATCGCGGCATGCACCTCGGAGGACTGGATACGGAACTTCTTGCCCTTGAAATCCTCCGGTACGCGCAGCAGCGGCTTGTCGCCACGTATCGAAAACACCTTCATTCCGTTGTCCCAAAAGCTCAGCGCCTTGATGCCCTTGCGCTCCATCGGCGCGGTCATCGTCGCTGCGATTGGCGAATCAACGAGCTTGTGCACGTCGTTGATATCATTGAACAGAAAGGGCAGATCAAAGGCCTGCAACTGGCGCGAGAACTTGACGAACTTGGACAGGCTGGGCGCGGCCATGATGCCTGTGGTCTTGCTGCTGCTCAGGCGCATGGTCTCCATGACCTTGTTGTCGTTGTACAGTTGCGAGTTGGGGAACACCTCCACGCGCACCTTGCCCTTGAGGCGCTCGTTCACCATCTCGGCGAACAGATCAGCGGCCTTGCCCTTGGGCGTGCCCGGCGCGACCACGTGGGAAAACTTGATGACATACTGCTCGGCCCAGGCAGCACCACTGAGCATTGCTGCCAGGCAAAGAGATAAAATCA
>CP070733.1:199085-201631 GCA_020347585.1 Pseudomonadota bacterium
GAAAACGGCGGCCTCGAGCACATCGACGCCGTCCGGGCCGCCATTGAATCGACCGGCGCCATTGATTACACTGCGCGCTCGGCGAAAACCTAGGCTCAGACGGCCGCCGCGGCCATTGCAGGCATTCCCGAGTCCACCTACAAGGACGCCCTGCTGACCCTGGCCGTCTTCGCCGTCAACCGCACGCACTGAAAACTATCGGAGTGTAGCTCAGCCTGGTAGAGCACTGCCTTCGGGAGGCAGGGGTCGTAGGTTCAAATCCTATCACTCCGACCAATCCATCCTGTTTGTTCCCCGATTTATCTACACCCCTCGCCGCTGAGTGATCGGGGCCTTGGTCGCGCTTTCTCCCCGTTTAGCGCTCGTCGCACAGCAACACTTGACTTAGCAACCAACCGCCCTACCCAGGCCGCCCATCCACCCGCGGCCGAATCAAGATCGGTGCATAGACAACGGCAAACAGCACGAAAGCCAGCACCCAGATCCCACCCGAGAACGTTACCAACGCGACATACCACTGCGGAACCAGCAGCGGCGCCACAACCCGCAGCAGTGCCGCCGCCACGACGGCGGCGAACGCAATATTTACTGCACGTGCCGACTGCATCGCGCGACCGGTGTGACCCAGCGAAACCCGCGCCATCATGCCCAGGGTGAGTGCACCGATGGCCCCTGTGGTGAAGGCGTGAACCGCAAACCCGGCCGCCACCACACCGACGGCGGCCAATGCCTTGAGCGCGAAACCGGCAATCATCCACGCGTAGCCGGTGTGCAAGACCCACACCAGCGGCACACGCCACAGCCGATGGGTATACCACCCGGCCTGGCGCGCCGCATGCGCTGCCGCCGCGAGCACCGCCAATGCGCCCGTGAGCACGGATGGCGCGCCGAATACGTCACCGAGCAGTAGGCCGATCACACTCGCCACTGCGAGCACCTCGACCACGCGCCAGCGCCGTGCCGCAAAGTCCTGCACGCCTCGTTCGGTAAAGAACGGAATTACGCGCCCCCCCATGATGGTGATAAGCAGCAGCGTCAAGTTCAAACCCAGATCGAGACCACGCGGCCCCCATCCTGTCGCCACACCGAGCACATCGAGATGAACCAACAAGTCCGCGACGAAGAACAAACCGAGCACGGGGATGAACACCAGGTTATGCGGCTGGCGGTTGCGTAACAAGGGAATCGCCAGCACCACCGTTAGCAGTGGCAGGAAGGCAAGGTCAACCAACGCCACCATCCATGGCGGCACCACCCCCGACACCAGCGGTGCGAGCCGCCCCGCCAGCCACAGCGCGAACAGCAGCGCCAATGTCTTACCCTGCGCGGTCACGCAATTGGTCCAGTTGCCTACGGCGGTGAGCAAGAACCCGGCAATGACCGCCACTGTGTAACCGAAGATCATCTCATGGCCGTGCCAGTTGAACGGCGCCGGGTAGTAGCCGATCGCGAATCCGCCCAGGTACACGACAAGCCACATCGCAACAAGGACCACGGCGGCAAACGAAGCGCCCAGAAAGAACGGGCGAAAGCCCAGCGCAAACAGTGCGAAGCCGCCTGGCGGGGGTTTGCGAATCTCCTCGATCTTGAGTGGTTGCATTTTTTGCTGTCACATTTCACCGCAGCCGGATCTCGCATGGCGCACCGAGTGGCGCGTTAACCCGGGTTTAAGTACTCAGTCCATGCGCCCAGCCCTGCCGCCCCTCTTGCACCGAGATGGAAACCGCCACGCCGGCTCAAGTAGAATTTCCTGCAATGAACGCCGATGACGAACTCAAGCAAGCGCTGCGTCGCAATCATCTGTTTGCGGATCTGAGCGAGGAACAGCTCGCCCGCATCTTGCACAGCACGCAGAAAATCCACCTCGACGAGGGCGCGCATCTTTTCGAATACCAGGACGAGGCTGAGCGTTTCTTCCTGTTGCTGCAGGGGCAGATCAAACTGTTTCGCATTACCCCCGCTGGTACCGACAAGATCGTTGAGATCGTCTCCGCTGGACAGACCTTCGCCGAGGCCATCATGTTCATGGATGCCAAAGCCTACCCCGTCGCGGCCGACGCCCTGAGCACCACCGAGGTCGTCGCCATCGACAACAAGGCATTTATGGCCGTGCTGCGCGAGTCAGGAGACACCTGCTTTCGCCTGATGGGCACCATGAGTATGCGCCTGCGCCAACTGCTTGGCGAGATCGACGCGCTCACCATGCAAAACGCCAAGCTGCGCTTTATTCACTACCTGCTCGGCAGCGTGCCGCCCTCCGTGCGGGGCGGCCAACCCGTGACGGTGGAGCTGGAAGTCCCCAAGGCGGTCATCGCCTCGCGGCTCTCCATGCAACCTGAATCGCTGTCGCGCATTCTTCACCAGTTGAGCACGGCCGGACTCATCACCGTCGACAGCAACACCATCCACATCAACGACGTAGATACGCTGCGCGCCTTTGAAAATAGGGTTTCCTGAGGCAGCGGCGCAGCAAGGCCGCTCATAGCGCATCAACCGGCGCCTGCAGGGAGCGCACTTCAAGCGCTTTGGGTTCAAGTACGCAGGCC
>CP070733.1:201731-207009 GCA_020347585.1 Pseudomonadota bacterium
GCGTCGCCTCGGCGGTACCCCGGTCTCACTGCCGGGTGGTGAGATCTTCTCATCGCTGGAGTCTGGCGCCATCGATGCCACCGAGTGGGTCGGCCCCTACAACGACCTGGCCTTTGGCTTGTACAAGGCGGCCAAATACTACTACTACCCGGGTTGGCACGAGCCAGGCACCACGCTCGAGGCCATGGTCAACAAGAAGGCCTTCGAGGCGCTAGCGGCGGACCTGCAGTCCATCGTGCTGAACGCTTGCAAGGTGGTCAATCAGGACATGCTCGCCGAGTACACAGCGCGCAACAACGCCGCGTTGCACACCTTGGTCAACACCCACAAGGTTGATTTGCGCGCCCTGCCCGACGACGTGCTCAATAAATTGCGCGCGTTGTCCGACGAGGTTGTCGCCGAGGTGGCCGCCAGGGACAAGGCGTCAAAGCGGGTGTTTGATTCCTTCCGCAAGTTTCGCGACCAAGCGAAGAAGTGGCACGATATTTCCGAACTGGCCTACATGAAGGCGAGATCGTGATCTCGGCATTGAACCACTGACCGCACTCGATACGGCGGCACGAGCGCCGGGAACCCGTGGAGCACGGGGCCGTTCATAGCAGCTCGAAGGCAAGCCAGGGGACCGCACACAACAAAGTCCATTGGGTTTTGCTTTGGCGCCTAATCCTCCTTCTTTTCTAGGTCCAGCGACGCGGAGTTGATGCAGTAACGCAGCCCGGTCGGTGTCGGGCCGTCTTCGAATACGTGTCCCAGGTGTGCGCCGCAATTGTTGCAATGGACCTCTGTGCGACGCATGCCGTGGCTGTGGTCGCTTTCACTGCCCACTGCTTCGTCTTGCAGCGGCGCGAAGAAACTTGGCCAGCCGGTGCCCGAATCAAACTTGGTGGTGGACTCGAACAGCGGCGCGCCACAGCAGATGCAACGGTAGGTGCCCTCGTCCTTGCAGTCGTGATACTTGCCGGTAAACGCGCGCTCGGTCCCCTTCTGCCGGGTAATACGATAGGTCTCGTCGTCGAGCTGCGCGCGCCACTCGGCATCGTTTTTTCCAACCTTAGATCCCATAGCAGTCTCCCTCCGCAAGTTGCATATGTTGCAAGAGCGTAATCCGCACTGTGCGGGCTGTCACTAAAACTTCATGCGAGCGTGGCACCTTTGTAACAATCGCTTCCCACACTGCAACCCCGGGTATAGGCAACCCGGGGAGCAAACCATGGGCTCTGTATTCACGCTGCCGGCGCGGCGCTTTCGCACGGTGTGGATTAGCGATGTACACCTCGGCACCACGGGTTGCAAGGTCGACTACCTCCTGGACTTGTTGCGCGCAACGGAATGTGACTATCTCTACCTGCACTTGGTTGGCGACGGCCCGGACCTGCCGATGCTAAAGCGTCGCTATCCGGGAGTTAGGTTTGCGGGGTTCCGGTTCGGATCGGAGTTGAGTCGGTATCTTGCCGCTGCCGATGGGTTTGTATTTCCCAGCCGCACCGATACCTTTGGTGCCGTTCTGCTGGAGGCCATGGCCTGCGGGGTGCCCGTGGCCGCCTTTCCGGTGACCGGTCCATGTGATGTGGTGTTCAACGGCGAGACCGGCATCCTGGATGAGGACCTCGGTGCGGCAGTACGCGCGGCGCTCAGCTTTGACGGACGCAGATGCCGCGCCTACGCGCTGGGACACACCTGGGAGGCAGCGACGGCCCAATTCGAGGCCCATCTGCACCAGAATACACGCAGTTCAAACCTGCGCACGGCGCAGCAGGAGGCGCGCTGAGCGTCGCATCCGGCTCTCTAATCGATTCAAGCGAAATCGTATATGCGACACTTTTCCGGAGCGGCCGTTTGCGAAACGTCAAAAAACTGTCGCACAGGCGGGTTGCATTGGGTATTATGTGACCTGGTTCACAAGTCGTTCATGGAAGTTTGAGGTCATGATAACAATTAGAGCAAACCTGCCTTCTTTTGCCACCGGTCCCAACGCCCCGGCAGTCGACACGGGCTGCAAGCGCTACCGGGTTGAGCGCCGCCAGCGCGTGTTGCGCACCGCCATCTATTCGGTCTTCATGGGCCGCCGCCGCGGCGAGCGCCGTGCCGAGTTGCGCAGCGTGCCGCACTACGTCGATGTGCACGAGCCGTGGTTGTTGCTGGTAGCCCTAGGCGTGGTTCTGCTGTCCATTACGGACGCTTATTTCACCATGGCACTGCTGTCCATGGGCGCCATCGAGGTTAACCCGGTGATGGCCTTTGCGCTGGAGTTTGGTGGCCTGGCGTTCTTCGCCGCGAAAATGTTGCTGACCGCTGGCGGCGTCGCGCTGGTGGTGCAGCACAAGAAATTCCGCTTGCTCAATCGGCTCAGCGGCTACCAGGTACTTGCCTCCATGCTGCTGGTGTATATCTGCCTGGTGAGCTACCAACTCTATCTGTTGAACGCCTCTTCTGCCACGTTGCTCTAATCCGGCGGTTATCCCTGATAGCCGGCCGGTTTGCCGTCGCCGCGCCGGTTCAGCTTCCGTACACCATCCCCGGCAGCCAGGTGGCCAGCGCGGGCCACAACGCCAGCATCAGCAACGCCAGCAATTGAATCAGAATATAAGGCGCAACACCGCGGTAGATATCCGTGGTGGTCACGCTCGCCGGCGCCACGCCGCGCAGATAGAACAGCGCAAAGCCGAACGGCGGGGTAAGGAATGAGGTCTGCAGATTGATCGCGATCATCACCCCCAGCCACACCGGGTCAAGGCCCATGGCGAGCAGGATCGGCGCGACGATCGGTACCACCACGAAGGTGATCTCGATAAAGTCGAGTATGAAGCCCAGTAGAAACATCACCAGCATGACAAGCAACATCGCACCGACCACGCCGCCCGGCAGGTCGGTGAGAAACTCCCGGATGACGTCGTCGCCGCCGTAACCGCGAAACACCAGCGAGAAGATCGAGGCCCCGACAAAAATGAGAAACACCATCGAGGAGACGCGGGTGGTTGTGCGCATGACATCGCGCAGTGAGGCAAGGTTGAAGCGGCGTTGCTTGATGGCGAGCAGTATTGCCCCCACCGCACCGACCGAGGCGGCTTCAGTGGGCGTTGCTGCGCCGGCCATGATCGAACCCAGCACAGACACGATCAGGAGCAAGGGCGGTATCAGCACCACCAGCGCGCGCCTAAGCAGCGCTGCGCGGTTGCCTTCACGCTCATGCTCGGGGATCGCGGGTACGGCATCCGGCCGACGCCACCCCATGGCGATCAGATACGCGATGTACAGCGTTACCAGCAGCAGCCCCGGGATCAGGGCGCCAACGAACAGGTCACCCACCGAAACCGTGTCCGGCGAGAACAGCCCCATGTCGAGTTGCGCCTGCTGATAGGCCGAAGAGAGCACATCGCCAAGTAAAACCAGCACGATAGACGGTGGGATAATTTGACCCAGCGTGCCCGAGGCGCAGATGGTGCCAGTCGACACCGCCGGGTCATAGCCGCGTCGCAACATAGTGGGCAGCGAGAGCAGCCCCATGGTGACCACGGTAGCGCCGACGATGCCGGTGCTTGCAGCGAGCAGCATGCCGACCACCGTCACCGAGATGCCTAGCCCGCCGCGCAGTGGTCCGAACAACAGCGCCATGGTTTCGAGAAGATTCTCGGCCACCCGCGAGCGCTCGAGCATCACGCCCATAAACACAAACAGCGGTACCGCGATCAGCGTGCCGTTGGTCATGATGCCGTACAGGCGGTTGGGCAAGGCGGAGAGAAAGGCCGCATCGAAACTGCCGGTCAGGTTGCCGAGTACCGCGAACGCGAGTGCCGTTCCGCCAAGCGAGAAAGCCACCGGGTAGCCGGCGAGCAATACCACGCACAGCGTCACGAACATAGCCAGTGCCATGGCTTCTGACATTGCTTACAGTTCCCGGCTCGCTTCGTCAGGCGGCGCGGGCGTGGGCGCCGCGCCATAGCCGCCGAGGAACAGCGCACAGCGTGCTGCCCGCGCCGCCCCCTGCAAAATCAGTAGCGCAGGCGCCACCAACAGCGTGGTCTTGAGCAGGTAGACCCAGGGCAACCCGCCCGCTTCGGGCGAGGATTCGCGGATTGCCCACGAGCCCGTGACGTAGTCCCAGCTTGACCAGAGGATATAGGCGCACACTGGCAGCAGCAGCACGAGGCTGCCGATGAGATCCACCCAGGCGCGGCCGCGCTCCCCCATCTTGCGGTAGAAGATGTCGACACGCACGTGCGCGTCGTGCCGGAGCGTGTAGGCAGCGCCGATCAGAAACACCAGGGAGTGCAGGTAGGTGATGGATTCCTGCATGGCGATCCAGCCGGTGTCGAACATGTAGCGCAGCACCACCACGGCGAAGGTGATAGCGACCATGGCCAGCGTCATCCACGCCACGGCGCGCCCGCTCCACTCGCTGAGCGATTCGAGACGGCCGGCCAGTCGATCGAGCAACTCCATGATAGGTGGGATCTGCGGGTGAGGTCGGGTTTGGTTTGCACGCGCCGCACTGTTCGTTTTACGGAATTCAGCTGCGCGCCAGATGTGATTATAGTGAAAGCGCAATTGCCAGTAAAAGCGCGGCGCGCCTGAGATATTCGCTGCATGCGGTGCTATGATGGGCGTCGGGATAGTGCCGGGCGCACACGGCGTAACTACCGCAGCACGGCACAACGCAAACGAGTCGTTCGTCATGGTAGAGGACACCGGCGGGATTTCGCCAGGACGCCCGGTAATTTTCGGGGAAGTGTTGTTTGATGTTTTTCCCGACTCCGGCGCCGTGCTCGGCGGCGCACCCTTCAACGTGGCCTGGCACCTGCGGGGATTCGGGTTGCAGCCGCTGTTTGTCAGCCGCGTCGGGACCGATGCGCACGCCGAGACGATCCTTTCGCGGATGCGCGCCTGGGGCATGGACGACATGGGTATGCAACGCGATCCCGACCACCCGACCGGCACCGTTCGCATCACGTTCAATGACACCGGGCACAGCTTCGAGATCCTACCCGCACAGGCCTACGACTATATCGACGCCGAACAGGCGCTCGCCGCACTGCGCACGCAGCAACTATCCCTGCTCTATGCTGGTACCCTGGCAGCGCGCACCGACGTTTCGCGCAGCGCGCTGGACGCGGTAATGGCGGGCTGTGGCGTGCCGCTGTTCGTGGATATCAACCTGCGCGAGCCATGCTGGGACCATGCGCGGGTTGACCACACCCTGGCGCGGGCACGCTGGGCCAAGCTCAACGATGAGGAATTGGCTGCGGTGCTGCGCCGTGACATCGCGCCAACCGATCTTGTA
>CP070733.1:207109-210364 GCA_020347585.1 Pseudomonadota bacterium
CCCGGTAAACGGCAACAACCGGGGCGGGCTCTCGGGGCCTGCCATTAAACCCATTGCGCTGCTCAAGGTGCACCAGGTCTACCAGGTGTGCCGTGCGCACGGCGTGCCGATCATCGGTCAGGGCGGTATTACCACGGTGGACGATGCGCTGGAGTTCTTGATTGCCGGGGCCTCGGCGATCGGGG
Organism: Pseudomonadota bacterium; assembly: GCA_020347585.1. Taxonomy (GTDB): domain Bacteria; phylum Pseudomonadota; class Gammaproteobacteria; order CAMYNG01; family CAMYNG01. The sequence continues at coordinate 207,295 of CP070733.1, forward strand.
TAGGCACCGCGCTGTTTTACGATCCGCTGATTTGCCCGAAACTGAACGCCGGCATTGCCAGTTACTTGGAGCGCCACGACATGAGCAACGTCAGCGAGCTGGTGGGCAGCCTGACGCTCAACAGTGCTAAACCCAGAGGCTGCGGGGTGTAGCCGCACCCGCCGGCGCACTAACCGACCGCGCCTTCTTCCATTCCCAGTTCCTTGATCTTGCGGGTCAGGGTGTTGCGTCCCCAACCCAGCATCTTTGCCGCGTCCTGGCGGCGCCCGCCGGAGTGACGCAGCGCGGTTTCGATCATGATGCGCTCGAACTGCGGCGTTGCATGATCCAGCAGCCCGGTGTCGCCGCGGCTTAGCTGGCGATCGGCCCAGTGGCGCAGCACCTCGGCCCAGTCCTCTTCCTGCGTAGTTGCGGCGTGGCCCTCGAGCAATTCGGGGGGCAGATCATCGAGATGTATCACCTGACCGGGTGACATTACCGTCAGCCAGCGGCAGGTGTTCTCGAGCTGGCGCACGTTGCCGGGCCAGGACAGCTTGCCCAGGTAGGCAGTGGTATCGGCGTCGAGTTGCTTGACCTCGCCACCGAGTTCCTCGGCAGCGGCGGCAAGAAAGTGCTGGGCGAGTGCCGCGACATCCTCGCGACGTTCGCGCAACGCGGGTATGTGGATGCGTATTACGTTCAGGCGATGAAATAAATCCTCGCGAAACAGCCCCTGCTCGACACGTTCCTCGATGTTCTGGTGCGTGGCGGCGATGATGCGCACATCCACCTTGACGGGATCGTGACCACCGACACGATAGAACTCACCGTCGGCCAGCACACGCAACAGGCGGGTTTGCAGTTCAGCGGGCATATCGCCGATCTCGTCGAGAAACAAGGTGCCGCCGTTGGCCTGCTCGAAACGCCCCTTGCGCGCGCTCTGCGCACCGGTAAAGGCGCCACGCTCGTGGCCGAACAGTTCCGACTCGAGCAGGTCGCGCGGGATGGCCGCCATATTGAGCGCAATGAAAGTCCGCTCGGCACGCGGACTGTGACGGTGCAGCGCCTTGGCCACCAGCTCCTTGCCGGTGCCCGACTCGCCGTTGATGAGTACCGTGATGTTGGAGCGTGACAGGCGGCCGATGGCGCGAAACACCTCCTGCATCGAGGCGGCCGCGCCGATGATCTCGGGTGCCTTGAGTTGGTCCCCCGTCTGGCTCTCGGCGCTGGTGCGTCGATGCGCTACTGCACGGCGTGCTAGTTCTACCGCGTCATCAACATCGAAGGGCTTGGGCAGATACTCGAATGCCCCGCCCTCGTAAGCTGACACCGCGCTGTCGAGATCCGAATGCGCAGTGATAACGATCACGGGCAGATCCGGGTGACGATTGTGAATGCGGGTAAGCAGTTCCAGTCCGTCGATACCCGGCATGCGAATATCGGAGATCACGGCATCGGGCTCATCACTTTCCAGCGCGGCAAGCAATCCGTTCGCGTCCTCAAAACTGCGCGCCTCCATGTCCGCGCCCTTGAGCGCCTTCTCCAGAACCCAGCGAATGGAACGGTCATCATCAACTACCCAGATTGTATCCTTGCTCATTTTGCTGGCTCACCACCTGAAATCGGTAACAGAGTTGTAAAGACGGTTTGGCCCGGCGCGCTCTCGCATTCAATGATGCCGCCGTGCTGTTGAGTCAGTGACTGCGCAATCGACAACCCAAGCCCGGTGCCCTCGGCACGGCCGGTTACCATGGGAAAGAAGATCTTGTCCTTGAGGTCTTCGGGTATGCCGGGGCCGTTATCGATCACGTCCACCCGTGCCACCAAGCGATGCCGGGCGTGACCGATGGTGAACTGGCGCAGGATCCGCGTGCGTAATGTGACGTTGCCGGCGCCGTGCATCACCTCCACCGCATTGCGCACGATATTGAGAAACACCTGGATCAGTTGCTCACGATCGGCCTGCAGATCGGGGATACTCGGATCGTAGTCGCGCAGTATGTGTAGGTCCGGCTGTACTTCGGCAAGTACCACGCTGCGCACCCGTTCGAGCACCTCGTGTACATTGGTGAGCTGCTGGTGGGGGCGCGTATTGGGGCCCAGCATGCGGTTGACCAGCTTCTGCAGGCGATCCGCCTCGCTGATGATGACCTGCGTGTACTCCTTAAGGTCCTCATCGTCGAGTTCGCGTTCGAGCAGTTGCGCGGCGCCGCGCAGGCCGCCGAGCGGATTCTTCACCTCGTGGGCGAGACCACGGATCAGGTCGCGCGTGGCCTGGTGCTGTTGCAGGATATGGTCATCGCGCGAGATGCGCATCATGCGGTCCACCTGGCTGACCTCCACTAACAGCTCTGCGCCGGCATTGCCCTCGAGCATTGGCGTGACGGTCATATCCACAGTCACGCGCTGGCCATGTGCCAGGTCCAGCGTGATCTCGCGACGGGTCACAGGGTCGCCGCTTTCTTGCGCCTCACGCAGGGTGGTCAGGAACAGTTCACCCTCTGTAAACAGTTTGTCGGCTGGCGATCCAAGCAATTGGCGTGCGCCGGCCGCCCACAGCCGCTCCACCGCGGTGTTGACGTAGCGCAGCACCAGGTGCTCGTCGAACAGCATGACTGCAGTATCGAGGTTCTCGAGAATCCGACTCTGTTGCCCGATGTGTTTTCGCATTACGGCGACCATGCGGTGGATTTAGCAAAATCCACACCAAAGGTCCGAGACATCACCAATTTTGGCGTATTGGTGCTGCACCAGATTAAAATACTAAGCAAAACAGGCACTTAAAACTATGAGTGGCGGATGCCGGACGATTTCAGGGAGATCACGCTGCAATTCAGTGCACCGCGCAATCACAGGATACCCTTTCGGGGGAGAAATTGCACCAAAATGGTGCGAACGATCAGAAAGTACGCGGACGGGACCCGGTTCCGGGCGCGGACGGTGCACCGGGCGCGCTGGGTGCCGTCGGGCCCGGTGGACGATTGATCACGGTCGTGCGCTGAACGTAGAAGGTCACCTTACGCGAACTTGCTACCGTGCTGCCGTCCAGCCCCTTGATTACTGCCTGCACGGTATGCTCGCCGCGGTCCAC
>CP070733.1:210464-217006 GCA_020347585.1 Pseudomonadota bacterium
GGTGTGCCCGATGCACCCGCAGATTGCGCGTGGCGAGCCGGGCAGTTGTCCCATCTGCGGCATGGACCTGGTTGCCGTGGAACAGGAGGGCGCAGAAGAAACCGGTGAACGCAAGATCCTCTACTACCGTCATCCGCACAATCCGACCATCGTTTCCGATACGCCCATGAAAGACGAGATGGGGATGGATTACGTCGCGGTCTATGACGACGGTGGCGGTGCGGCGGTGAAGATCGCGCCGCACGTGGTGCAGAACATGGGCGTGCGCACCGCGACTGCCGAGCGCGGCCGGCTGTGGCGCCGAATTGACACGGTGGGCTATGTCGGGTTCGACGAGACCCTCATGAGTCATGTGCACCCCCGAACTGAAGGGTGGATCGAGAAACTCGCGGTCAGCTCCGAGGGCGAGCGCGTCGAGAAAGGCCAGTTACTGTTCGAGCTTTACTCCCCTGCACTGGTCAATGCGCAGGAGGAATACGTGCAGGCGCTCGGCACCGGCAACCGGCGCCTTATCCGGGCTTCGCGTGACCGCCTCGTTGCGCTGGGGATCAGCAAGCGGCAGGTCGCCACGCTGGAGAAAACCCGCCGGGTGCGGCAGCGCGTCCGGTTTCACGCAGGGCAGGCCGGCATCATCAGTTCACTGAAGGTGCGCGAGGGCATGTACGTCAAGCCTGCCACCGAGGTGATGAGCCTCGCCGACCTGTCCTCGGTGTGGCTGCTGGCCGAGGTGTTCGAGAGCCAGGCCGACTGGGTGCAGGTCGGCCAGCCGGCCGATGTGCGCCTGTCCTTCGTCCCCGGCAAGGAGTGGCAGGGGCGCGTTGAGTACATCTATCCCAGCCTCAACCCCAAGACCCGCACGCTGAAGGTGCGGCTGCGTTTTGACAATCCCGACGAGGACCTGAAACCCAACATGTACGCCAATGTGACCATCTACGGCGGCCCGAAAGAAGACGTGGTGATCGTGCCGCGCGAGGCTTTGATTCGCACCGGGCAGGCGCAGCGCGTGATCCTCGCGCTGGGCGAGGGCAGGTTTCAGCCGCGCACGGTAGTGGCGGGGACCGAGAGCGGCGAGTGGGTGGAGATTGCCGCCGGGCTCGAGGAAGGCGAGCGGGTGGTTACCTCGGGACAGTTCCTGATCGACTCGGAGGCCAGCTTCAAGGCCAGCCTGGCGCGCATGTCGGCGCCCGGGCAGGAGGCGCCTTCCATGTCCCCGGCAGCAGCACCTGTTTCCGGCACCGGTGTGCTGAAAAAGCTGATGCCCGGGGCGGGCAAGGTAAACATGCAGCACGACCCCATCGAGGCGCTGGGCTGGCCCGATATGACCATGGACTTCGACCTCGGCGAGGGTGTATCGCTGGAGGGTCTCAACCCCGGTGATGCGGTCGAATTCGAACTTAAAGAGACCAAAGACGGCTACGTGATCGATGCCATGCGTCGTCGCGATGCGGCCGGGCAGTAGCGGGGGAGCGCACACATGATACTCAAGCTCATCGACTGGTCGCTGCGCAACCGCTTCCTGGTGTTGTTGTTGACGGTGCTGCTAATCGGCTGGGGGATGTTTGCCGTGCGCAACACGGCGCTCGATGCCATTCCCGATCTGTCCGACGTGCAGGTGATCATCAAGACCACCTACCCGGGGCAGGCCCCGCGCGTGGTCGAGGACCAGGTCACCTATCCGCTGACCACCGCCATGTTGTCGGTACCCGGCGCGGTCAACGTGCGCGGATATTCGTTCTTTGCCGACTCCTACGTGTATGTGATCTTCGAGGACGGCACCGACCCCTACTGGGCGCGCTCGCGCGTGCTGGAGTACCTGAGCCAGGTGGCAGGGCGCCTGCCGCCCCAGGCGCGTCCCGCGCTCGGCCCCGACGCCACCGGCGTCGGCTGGATCTACGAGTACGCGCTGGTGGACCGCAGTGGCAAACAAGATCTCGCCGCGCTGCGCTCGTTACAGGACTGGTTCCTCAAGTACGAACTGCAGACGGTGCATGGCGTGTCCGAGGTCGCCACGGTGGGCGGCATGGTCAAGCAGTACCAGGTGGTACTCGACCCGGACCAGCTGCGTGCCTACGGCCTGCCCTTGATGCGCGTCAAACAGGCCATCCAGCGCGCCAACCAGGAAGTGGGTGGCTCGGTGATCGAAATGGCCGAAGCCGAGTACATGGTGCGCGCTACCGGGTACATTCAGCGCCCCGAGGATCTGCAGCGTGTGCCGCTGGGTGTCAGTGAACAGGGCACGCCGGTGCTGCTCAAGGACGTGGCGGAGGTGCGCCTCGGTCCGCAGATGCGTCGCGGGATCGCCGACCTCGACGGCGAGGGCGAGGTGGTCGGCGGCATTATCGTCATGCGCTACGGCGAGAACGCGCTGCGCACCATCGAGGGCGTCAAGCAAAAGTTGCAGGAGCTGGCCAAAGGTCTGCCCGATGGCGTGGAGATCGTCGAAACCTACGATCGCTCATCGCTGATCGAGCGCGCCGTGAACACCCTCTACGGCAAGCTGGTCGAGGAGTTCCTCGTGGTGGCGCTGGTGTGCGCGGTGTTCCTGTTTCACCTGCGCTCGGCGCTGGTGGCGATCATCAGCCTGCCCATCGGCATCCTGGTGGCGTTCATCGTCATGTATTACCAGGGGATCAACGCCAACATCATGTCGCTGGGCGGTATCGCCATCGCCATCGGCGCCATGGTGGATGCGGCGATTGTGATGATCGAAAACGTGCACAAGCATATCGAGCGCGAGCCGCTCACCGACGAAAACCGCTGGCGCATCATGCGCGAGGCGACCCGCGAGGTGGGGCCGCCGCTGTTTTTCTCGTTACTCATTATCACCCTGAGTTTCCTGCCGGTGTTTACGCTCGAGGCGCAGGAAGGCCGGTTGTTCGCGCCGCTTGCATACACCAAGACCTATGCCATGGCGGCAGCGGCGGGCCTGTCGGTGACACTGGTGCCGGTATTGATGGGGTATTTCATTCGCGGCCATATTCGTCCCGAGCATGCGAACCCGATCAACCGCATGCTGGTCGCGGGCTATCGCCCCTTCATCGACTACGTGCTGGTGCATCCGCGCCATGCGCTGTGGGCCGCGGCGCTTATTACGTTGACCATGGCCCTGCCGGTGGGTGGCGCCGGCAGCCTGCTGGCGCCGCTCAAGTGGCCGGTGCAGATCACCCATGCCGTGTTCGGCGAGCCGCAGGGTGACAGTGCCGGACGAAGTTACCTCGACGCCATCGGTGACTGGCAGGACGGGATGGGTGAGGCATGGCAAAGCGCGTTTTCCTGGAGCAAGCCGCTGGCCCGTCTTGGCACGGGGATCGGCGCCGAGTTCATGCCCGACCTCGACGAGGGCGATCTGATGTACATGCCCACCACCTTTCCGGGGGTGTCGGTTGGCAAGGCGCAGGAGTTGCTACAGCAGACCGACAAGCTGATCCGCACGCTGCCGGAGGTCAAGACCGTGTTCGGCAAGATCGGCCGCGCAGAGACGGCCACCGATCCCGCGCCGCTTACCATGATCGAGACCACCATATTGCTCAAGCCGCGCGATCAGTGGCGCGACGGCATGACCACCGACAAGCTAAAACGCGAGCTGGACAGGCTGGTCAAGTATCCCGGTCTGACCAACGCCTGGGTAATGCCGATCAAGACCCGCATCGACATGCTGGCCACCGGCATCAAGACACCGGTCGGCATCAAGGTGGCGGGCCCTGATCTTACGGTGATCCAGGAGATCGGCAAGCGTATCGAGGAAGTGGTGCAGCAGGTGCCCGGCACGGCCTCGGCGTACTCTGAGCGCGTGGCGGGTGGGCGCTATGTCACGGTGGATATCGATCGCGTTGCCGCCTCGCGCTTCGGGCTGAACATCGCCGACGTGCAGGCGGTGATCAGTACCGCAGTGGGCGGCATGAACGTCTCGCAGACCGTCGAGGGTCTGGAACGTTACCCGATCAACGTGCGTTATCCGCGCGACGTGCGCGACTCGCTGGAGAAATTACGCAACCTACCGGTGGTCGCACCAAGCGGCGCACACATCACGCTGCAGGAAGTAGCCGACGTGCGCATCGAGGATGGCCCGGCAATGATAAAGAGCGAGGATGCGCGACCCAACGGTTGGACCTTCGTCGACATCCAGGATCGCGACGTGGGGTCCTACGTTGAGGAGGCGCAGCGCGTGGTTGGTGAACAGGTGCAGTTGCCAGCGGGCTACTCGATCAATTGGTCCGGGCAGTATGAGTACATGGTGCGCGCCAAGGAACGTCTCAAGCTGGTGGTGCCGGTTACGTTACTGATCATCGTGTTGCTGCTGTATCTCAATTTCCGCAACTTCACCGAGGTACTTATCATCATGGGTACGTTGCCCATGGCGCTGGTGGGCGGTTTTTGGTTGCTGCACTGGCTCGGCTACAACATGTCGGTGGCAGTGGGCGTCGGTTTTATCGCGCTGGCCGGTGTGGCGGTGGAGATTGGCGTGGTAATGCTGGTGTATCTCAACCAGGCCTTCGGACGCCAGCTGGAGGCAATCGAACACGAGGGTCGCAGTATGACGCGGCGCGATCTGCGCGAGGCAGTGATCGACGGTGCCCTGATGCGCGTGCGCCCCATCATGATGACGGTGGCCGCGATCATCGCAGGCCTGTTGCCGATCATGATTGGTGGCGGTACCGGCTCGGAGGTCATGCGGCGCATCGCGGCGCCCATGGTGGGCGGCATGGTCAGCGCCACGGTGCTGACGTTGGTCGTGATCCCCGCAGTCTACCTGTTATGGAAGGGCCGCGGGCTCGCCGAGGCATGAGGGCGCGGTGACGGACGCCCCGCCAATGGGCCGCCGGTGTAGAATAGCCGCAGTTTGTTTCAGATTGACTTCAGCAAGGGAGACAGCCAAATGTACGGATTCGGCAAGCGTGTGAACTGTTCATTCGACGAGGCGGTGGAAAAAGTCACCGAGGAACTGTCCAAAGAGGGTTTTGGGGTGCTGACCGAGATCGACGTCAAGGCCACACTAAAGAAGAAGCTCGATATCGACAAGCGCCCCTACAAGATCCTCGGCGCCTGCAATCCGGCACTCGCCAACCAGGCACTGAGTGCCGAACCGCAAATCGGCCTGCTGCTGCCATGCAACGTCGTGGTGCGCGAGGATGATGAGGGTGGCATCAATGTCGAGTTCATGGACCCCGCGGCGGTCATGACCCTAGTAGATCGAGAGGGCATCGAACAACTGGCCAGCGAGGTGCGCGAGCGCCTGCAGCGTGTTAAGGACGCCTTGCCCTGATTCTGCACTGCCTCAGCCGTGCGGCAAACCCGCTGGCCCGTGCGGTGTCAAAAGGATTGACGGTTAGGGAATTAACACACCGCGCAGGTGGACGATAACGTGGGCGAGCAACACACCATCCGGCTTTCCATCGGCGGCATGAGTTGTGCCGGTTGCGTCAATTCCGTGGAAACGGCACTGCGCGCGGCACCCGGGGTGGAAAAGGCCGAGGTCAACTTCGCCGAACACACCGCTACGGTGAGCGGCGCGGCCAGTGCCGCGCAACTCATCGATGCGGTGGTCGAGGCCGGCTACGAGGCCAGCGAACTGCGCAGCGCTGCGGACGAAAGCGTCAAGGAAGCGGCGGAGATGACCTACTACCGCCGTCTCCTGCGCAAGACTGCGGTTGCCACCGTGGTAGGCGTGCCGCTGTTCACCGGCGGCATGGCCGGCTGGTTGCCGGCGCTGGACAGTGCCAGCGGCCAGTTGTTCTGGGTATTGGCGGGGCTGGCGACCCTGTTCGTGCTGGTGTACTCAGGCGGGCATTTCTACCTTGGCGCCTGGAAGGCGTTTCGCGTCCACAACGCCAATATGGACACGCTGATCGCGTTGGGGACTGGTACCGCCTGGGTCTATTCCATGCTGATCGCGCTGCTGCCCAACCTAGTGCCCGCGCTGGCGCGCCACGCCTACTTTGAGGCGGCAGTGATCATCATCGCCTTGATCAACCTTGGCGCGGCGCTAGAGATGCGCGCGCGCGGTAAGACCTCCGAGGCCATCAAGCGTCTTATCGGCTTGCAACCGCGCACCGCGCGCGTGGTCCGCGAAGGCCAGGAGGTCGATGTACCTATCGAAGAGGTTGGACTCGGCGAGACTATCCGCGTTCGCCCAGGTGAGAAGATCCCCGTGGACGGCGAGATTATCGACGGCCACTCAACGGTGGATGAATCTATGCTTACCGGTGAGCCGCTACCGGTGAGCAAACGGACCGGCGATGAGGTGGTAGGCGGTACCCTCAACAAGACCGGCAGCTTCCTATTCCGCGCCCGGCGCATCGGCAAGGACACCGCGCTGGCGCAGATCATCGAAATGGTGCGCCAGGCGCAGAACACCAAGCCCGCCATTGGCCGTCTTGCCGATAAGGTGGCAGCGGTGTTTGTGCCCGCGGTGCTTATTATCGCGGTGATCACTTTTCTTGCCTGGTTCAACTTCGGACCCGAGCCGCGCGTCAGTTACATGCTCGTAACCACCATGACGGTACTGATCATCGCCTGTCCCTGCGCGCTGGGGCTGGCAACAC
>CP070733.1:217106-223006 GCA_020347585.1 Pseudomonadota bacterium
ATGGCGATGATTACCGAACCGGCGCCGAGGAACAACAGCGCTTTGAAAAAGGCGTGCGTCATCAGGTGGAAAATACCTGCCGCGTAGGCAGACGCGCCAAGCGCCGCGGTCATGTAGCCGAGCTGCGAGAGCGTCGAATAGGCAACCACACGCTTGATATCGTTTTGCACCAAGCCTAGTAGCCCCATAAACAGGGCAGTGATGGCACCAATGACCAGCACAAAGCTCAGGGCAACGTTGGATAGCTCAAACAGCGGCGACATGCGTGCCACCATAAAGATACCGGCGGTCACCATCGTCGCTGCATGAATCAGTGCGGAGTTCGGAGTTGGGCCCTCCATCGAGTCAGGCAGCCACACGTGCAACGGTACTTGGGCGGACTTGCCCATGGCCCCGATAAACAGCAGGATGCAGATAACCGTGACCGCGCTCCACTCGGCGCCCGGAAATATCTCCATCGTGAGGTCCTTGACCTGGTCGGTGCTGTTGAACACCGTGGCGTAATCCAGCGAACCAAAATACATCATCACCCCCGCAATACCGAGCAGGAAGCCGAAATCCCCTACCCTGTTCACGAGGAACGCCTTGAGATTTGCAAAGATAGCGCTCTCACGGGTATACCAGAACCCGATCAACAGATATGAAACCAGGCCAACCGCCTCCCAGCCAAAAAACAGCTGTAGGAAGTTATTGGACATCACCAGCATCAACATCGAAATCGTGAACAGCGAGATATAGCTGAAAAACCGCTGGTAACCGGGATCATCACGCATGTAGCCGATGGTGTAGATATGGACCATCCAGGAGACGAAGGTCACCACCACCATCATCAACGCGGTCAGGTTGTCGATGAGAAAACCGATCTCGAACCGAATGCCGTCACTCACCATCCAAGTATATACGGCGCCATTGAACACCGGCGCACCATCGATCGCGATATGCTTGTAGGCAATGAGTGACAGGAAAAACGAGATGCCAACGCCAATGATGGTCACCCAGTGCGAACCTGCGCGCCCGATGGTCTTACCGAAAAAACCGGCAACAATCGCGCCGAGCAGCGGGGCCAGCACGATCCAGAGATAGACCAGTTGCATGTTTTCAAACATACCTATCCCTTCAGTGAGTCTAGATCATCGACGTTGATGGTACGCTTGTTGCGGAACAGGACTACCAGGATGGCCAGCCCAATGGCAGCCTCCGCCGCGGCAACCGTAAGAATAAAGAACACGAACACCTGTCCGGCCGTATCACCCAGGTAGTGGGAAAATGCAATAAAGTTCATGTTCACGGCCAGCAGCATCAATTCGATCGCCATCAGCAGGATGATGACGTTCTTGCGATTGATGAAAATTCCCGCCACGCTGAGGCAGAACAATATCGCCCCGAGCACAAGATAGTCAGACAGCGCAATCATATTAGCTCCGCTTCCCCACGTTCCTTAACACGCCTTACTTTTGCTTCTCGGCCGGCATGCTTACAACCCTGACGCGGTCGTTGCGTTTCACGCTCACCTGCCGCGCCGGATCTTGATAGCGCGTGAATGGTCTGCGCCGGAGCGTCAGTGCAATGGCCGCAACGATCGCAACCAGCAGGATTACCGCCGCAATCTCGAACGGATATGCGTATTTGGTGTACAACACACGCCCCAGTTCCTAGGTGTTGCTGTAGTCCGCGGCGTGGCGTGCAGGTTCGGACCATTGCTCGAGCCCAAACTGTGCCGGCCCGACGACCGTTGCCATCATCCCTACCATAACCAGCGCCACGAGCGCCCCGATTGGCAGGTAGCGTATAAAGCCCGCCTTGAGCCGGGCGATGTTGATATCGAGCATCATGACAACGAACAGGAACAGCACCATAACCGCGCCGACATAAACCAAAACTAGCGCTATGGCCAGGAATTCTGCTTCCAGCATCAACCACAGCGCAGCACTGGAAATGAAGGTCAGGACCAGGAACAGGGCCGCATGCACCGGATTGCGCACGCTGATGACCATCGTGGCGCTGAAAACCACCATCGCCGCAAAAACGTAGAACATGAATTTCTCCATACCCATGTTGTCAGTCCCGTGTGCGTTTAGCGAAAAGGGGCGTCCTGCTCGCGCGCCGCTGCGATTTCCTTCTCGTACTTATCACCGACGGACAGAAGTTTTTCCTTGGTCATATACAGATCACCGCGCTTTTCGCCGTGGTACTCGAAAATATGTGTCTCGACAATGGAATCGACCGGGCAGGACTCTTCGCAGTACCCGCAGAAAATGCACTTGGTCAAATCGATATCGTAGCGCGTCGTGCGCCGCGTTCCATCCTCACGCTGCTCGGACTCGATGGTAATCGCCAAGGCGGGACACACTACCTCGCACAACTTGCAGGCAATGCAGCGCTCCTCGCCGTTCGGGTAGCGGCGCAGCGCATGCAGGCCACGAAAGCGCGGTGACAACGGCGTCTTCTCCTCCGGGTAACGCAGCGTGAACTTGCGGCTGAACAAATAGCGCCCGGTGAGCCTGAGTCCGCGCAACAACTCGAGAAGGAAAAGACTCTTTACGACTTGTCCGACATGATTCATCGTTGCGTCTCCACTAGCCGGCCACGCCTTCGAACCAGGGTGGCACTCCGATGTAGATCGCCACACCCAGGACCACCAGCCATACGATGGTGAGCGGCAAAAACACCTTCCAGCCCAGGCGCATGATCTGGTCGTAGCGATAGCGCGGGAAGGTGGCGCGGAACCACAGGTAACAGAACAGGAAGAAGCTCATCTTGAGGATGAACCAGTGAATGCCGCCGCCCAGCAGCGGCCCGATCACCGGTAGCGCAAACGCCGATTCTGGCAGGATGCCTTCCAGCGGTGAAAGCCAGCCGCCGAGGAACATCACCGAGGTCAAGCCGGCAATCAGAATCATATTGGCGTATTCGGCAAGGAAAAACACCGCGAACGCCATGCCCGAGTATTCGATGTGGAAGCCGGCGACGATCTCAGATTCACCCTCGGCCACATCGAACGGCGCGCGGTTGGTCTCGGCAACACCCGAGATCCAGTACACGCCGAACAATGGCAGCAATGGCCACATGAACCAATGCCAGAACCCTCCAGACTGGGCGCGCACGATGTCGCCCAGATTGAGGCTGCCGGCCGCCATTAACACACCCACCAGGGCAAAACCCATCGCGATCTCATAGGCGACGATCTGCGCCGCAGAGCGCATCGCGCCAAGCAGGGCGTACTTGGAATTGGACGACCAGCCAGCGATGATGACACCGTACACACCCAGTGACGTCACCGCGAGCACATACAGCAAACCCGCGTTGACTTCCGAAAGCACGGCGCCGTCATCGAAGGGAATTACCGCCCAGGCCGCCAGTGCGGTGGCGATAGAAATCACAGGGCTTAACAGGAACAAAATGCGATTCGCGCCGCTCGGAAGAATGATCTCCTTGAACATCAACTTGACGGCGTCGGCTATGGGCTGCAGCGAACCGCGCGGGCCGACACGGTTTGGACCGAGTCGCACCTGCATGTAGCTGATGATCTTGCGCTCGGCGAGGGTCAGGTAGGCAACCACAAGCATCAGCGGCAATACGATCACCACGATCTTGAGGAGGATCCAGCCCAGCTCCTGCGCCAAATGAATCCACTCAGCCATGTGCGAACTCCGTCATACTCAGGTGCCCTCGCCCGTGCCCAGTTCAATGGAACCGTACGCCGCGCCGAGCAAATCGGCACCGGGCACGCCCGCAGGGATCAACACGCAGTTGTCCGGCACGCATTCGTCAATGATCACAGGAAGGTTCGCACTGTGTGAGCCTTGGGTTGCTTTTGCCTGTGCTCCATCCTCGAGCCCAATGCTGCTGGCCGTAGCCTGGTTGATATACACCGCGCAATGCGGCGCATCGCCGGTCGCTTGCAGCGGCGCCGACCGGCGCACCAGCCCATCCGTGGCATAGATGGATACGTAGCCGATGCGGGTCAGCCCGCTGGCCGGGACTGTAGCGGGCGACGAAAGAGCGCCTCGCGCGGCCGTGTCCGGTGCGATGTCACCGACAAGCGTCCGCAATTCATCGCGCACCTCTTCGCTACTGAGATAATCGAATCCGGGTTGGTCGAATAGGTTGCCGAGCACGCGCAATACCTTCCAGGCGGGCCGTGCATCACCCGGTGGTCTTACGCTGCCGGTGAAACTCTGCCAGCGTCCTTCGGCGTTGACGTAGGTGCCGGACGTCTCTGTGAATGGCGCCATCGGTAGCAGCACATCGGCGTAGGCGCGCATCGAATCAGTAACGAAGGGCGTCACACTGACCACGAAATCCGTTGCGTCCAGCGCCTCAAGCGCAGTTCCGGGATCCGCGCAGTCGAATTCCGGCTCAACGCCCACCAGCACCAGACCGTGCATGGTGCCGTCGAGGATTGCCTGCGCGTTCCTGCCTTGTGTCTCGATATCGCTACCGCCTGGTCCACGGTGCGGCACCGCGCCGGCCAGCCACGCACCAACGCTGTTGGCCCCGGATGCCAGATAGCCGAACCGCGCCCCTGCAAGTTCCGCGATCAGTGCCGCAAGGGCACGCAGTGCGGCAAACTCCTGCTGACCTTCTGCCTGGCTGCCAAGCAACACGGCCGCATTGTCGGCGGCCTTGAGATCAGCCGCTATGGCACGGTGATAATCCTGCACGCTGGCGCTGTCCAGCGCTGACTGATACTGCGCGGGCACCGAAACACCGCTCGTCTCCACGATCGCCTTGGCCACCGCGGCAAGCTCGCCAACCATGGCGCCCGGCGCTGCAACCACCTGCTGCGCCACCGGGAAGTTGAAATCGTAGTCAAGGTTGCTGATGGACATCACGCTGGCACCGCGCAACGCGGCCTTGCGCAAGCGGTGTGCCGCAATCGGTTGGTCCTTGCGCACATGCGATCCAATCAGTAACGCGGCCTGCAGGTTCTGAAGATCTGCGATGCCCTGCCCCAGGCCCGGTGCAACCGGTGCTGCGTCCTGATCACTGAAGTCCTGTTGGCGCAGACGGTGATCGATACTGGCGGCACCCAGTCCGCGCAGCAGTTTCTGCAGCAGATAGAGTTCCTCGACAGTGCAGTTGGTCGATGCCAATGCGGCCATCGCGTCGACCCCGTGCAGTTGCATGACGCGCTTGATGCCCTCAACGGCATAACCAAGTGCGCTCTCCCAATCGACCTCGCGCCAGTCCTCACCCTGTTTGACCATCGGCGCCTGCAGACGCTCCGCATGATGCAGGCCACTGTAACTGAAGCGATCCCGGTCCGATATCCAGGTCTCGTTGATGTCCTCGTTTTCGCGCGGCAAAACACGCATCACCTCGTTGCGGCGTACCTCCACCACAACGTTCGATCCAATGCAGTCGTGCGCTGCAACGGACTCAGTCTGCTGATTCTCCCAGGGCCGGCCCGTGTAGCGGTAAGGCCGTGAGGTCAACGCACCGACCGGGCAGAGGTCAATAACGTTGCCTGACATCTCCGATGCCACTGCTTTTTCGATATAGGTGCCAATCTCCATGTGCTCACCACGGCCGGTGGCACCAAGTTCCATGATGCCGCCGATTTCCTGGCCAAAGCGCACGCACCGCGTGCAGTGAATGCAACGCGTCATGTCGGTGGCGATCAGCGGTCCAATGTTCTTTTCCGCCACCACACGTTTCTTCTCGGTAAAGCGCGACAGGCTCTCTCCATATCCCAGCGCAACATCCTGCAGTTCGCACTCACCACCCTGATCGCAGATCGGGCAATCCAGCGGGTGGTTTATCAGCAGAAACTCCATGGTGCCCTTCTGGGCTTCGAGTGCCGTGGGTGATCGGGTGAAAACGCGCATGCCTTCACTGACCGGCGTTGCACAGGCCGGCAGCGGCTTGGGCGCCTTTTCAACCTCCACCAGGCACAT
>CP070733.1:223106-227448 GCA_020347585.1 Pseudomonadota bacterium
ATATGGTGCGGCTGGTACTCGCAGAGAAGGGTATTAGCTTCGATGTCCAGAGCCTTGATCCGGGAGATACACCGGAGGACCTGAAGGATCTCAACCCCTACAATGAAGTACCGACGCTGGTTGATCGCGAACTGGTGCTGTACGGGGCGCAGATCATCATGGAGTACCTCGACGAGCGCTTCCCTCATCCGCCGCTGATGCCGGTGGATCCCGTCTCTCGCGCGCAAAACCGGCTTATGCTCTACCGCATTAAGCGCGACTGGTATGACCGCGTCGACGACTTGGAGGGAACCACGAAGGCGGCGGCCAGTGCCCGAGAGGCGTTTCGCGACAGCCTGGTTGCGGTATCACCGATATTCGAGCAGAAACCCTATTTTATGAGCGACGAGTTGTCACTCGTTGACTGTGCATTTGTGCCCTTGCTTTGGCGCCTGCCAGGCTACGGGATCACGTTGCCGCCACAGGCGAAGGCTTTGCAACGCTATGCAAAGAAAATGTTCAACCGTGAGGCTTTTTCTGCCAGCCTGACGGACGCCGAACGGGAGATGCAGAGCCGCTAGGCTGCCGCAAGGGTGCGAGAACCGGGGCGAATCCGGCATCCGGGCGATCTGTCACTTTGACCCAACGCGAAAAATGACTTCCAGCCGCCCTTATCTTTTGCGTGCTATCTACGACTGGATCATCGACAACGAGATGACCCCGTACGTGCTCGTGGACGCCGAGGAAGAGGGCGTAGACGTACCGCGACAGTACGTGGAGAACGGCAAGATTGTACTCAACGTCAGTCCGCGCGCGGTCAACGACCTCGATATGGGCAACGATGTGGTCCGGTTCAGTGCACGATTCGCCGGCCATCCCACCGAGGTGATGTTTCCGGTTTCAGCAAGTCTTGCCATTTATGCCAAGGAGAATGGGCAGGGGATGGTATTCAGTGATGAAACGGGTGGCGAAACCCCCGATCCTTCGCCCGATAAGCCGGGCAAGCCGCGGCTGAAGCTCGTCAAGTAGGGGGAGCAAGCAGCTGCAGTAAAGGCCAGGCGGCGATGATCGAAATCGTAGTGGCTGACATCACCGGGCTTGCCGTGGACGCTATCGTCAACGCCGCGAACAATTCCCTGCTAGGCGGAGGCGGCGTTGACGGCGCGATTCATCGCGCCGCCGGCCCGGAGTTGCTGCAGGCCTGCCGTCCGCTAAATGGCTGTGCTACCGGCGACGCCAAAATCACCCCCGGATTTCGTCTGCCTGCCCGCTTCGTTATACATACGGTCGGACCGGTATGGCACGATGGACACAGCGGCGAGCCGAAGTTGCTCGAGAGTTGTTACCGACGTTCACTGGAACTTGCTCTTGAGAACAGTGTGCACTGTATTGCCTTTCCCGGCATTAGCACCGGCGTGTACGGTTATCCCAAGCCGAAGGCTGCGGCGATTGCGACGCGGGTCATGCGCGAATTCGAAACGCGGTTCGATCGGATCATCGCTTGTTGTCACACTGCGAAGGATGCGGACCTCTATCGGCAGATGTTGAACGAGGTGAAGTAAGGGGAGCCAGAAAAAAGCACAGAGGAAAAAGTAAAAGGTAAAAGATACAAGGGACGAACACTCATGCTGCGTATGGTTCCGCAACACGCATTCGGGGTGGTTTCACTTTCCCCTGTTCCTTTACTCCTTGATTTCTGATTGTTCCGGAAACATCTTTCCCGGATTAAGGATCCCGGCGGGGTCAAATTGCTCCTTAATGCGGCGCATCAACTCGAGAGTTGCCGGTTCTATCTCGCACCCTACGAAGTCCCGCTTCTCGAGGCCGACCCCATGCTCACCCGACAGCGTCCCGTTGAGTTCGAGTACCAGCGCGAATACGCGCTCCAGGCAACGCGACGCACGCTGCATTTGTCCGGGGTCGTCCGGGTTTACCAGCAAGTTCACGTGAATGTTGCCATTGCCGGCATGTCCGAAATTCACGATGGTGATGCCGTATTCCGTTGCAAGTTGCTCCAGTCCGCGTATCAGCGAAGGTATGTTCGACACCGGCACTGCCACATCCTCATTGATTTTTTTTGGCGCGATATTGCGCAGTGCCGGTGACAACGCCTTGCGCGTTGCCCACAGTGCGTCGGCCTCCTGCGCATTTTGCGCTACCCGCAAGTCGACGAGTCCACCATTGCTTGCAGCGTTGCGAGCGCTGGCGGTCGCAACGTCCATGTACTCCCCTGGCCCGTCGATCTCGATCATTAGCAGTGCACCGGCGTTCTCTGGCAGGCTCGCCTGTGAGTAGGTGCGGATCATTTCGATCGCCTTGGCATCCATGAACTCCAGTGCGCACGGTATGTCGGGCTGGGACATGATGGCGACAACCGCAGCGGTGGCCGATTCGATATCGCGGTAGACGGCCCGCAGCAGGCGCGTGGCTTCAGGCAGAGGCGTAAGCTTGAGTGTGGCCTCGGTAATGATGGCCAGCGTGCCCTCCGAGCCAATTATCAGACGGGTTAGGTCGTAGCCCACCACGCCCTTGGTTGTGTAAACACCGGTGCGGATCTCGCTGCCCTGACCGGTAACGGCGCGCAGGCCAAGCACGTTTTCGCGCGGGGTGCCGTACTTGAGTGAACGCGGTCCCGCCGAATTGTAGGCGAGATTGCCACCGACGCTGCAATAGGCGGCGCTCGTTGGGTCGGGCGGCCAGAAGAACCCGTGTGCAGCAGCCGCATCCTGCGCCTGTTGGTTGGTTACGCCCGGTTCTACCAGCATGCAGCGGTTGGCAGCGTCGACCTTAACGATCCTGTTGAATCGCTCGGTGGACAGCACCACGCCGCCGCTGGTCGGTACGGTAGCGCCGGTGGTGCCGGTTCCGCGGCCGCGGGCGACCAGTGGTACCCGGAATTCGTTACATAGCGCGACGATGGCGCTTACCTGTTGATGCGTTTTAGGAAACACAACCGCATCGGGCAACTGCTGGCGGCGGCTGTTATCGTAACCATAGGGAAGGCGCTCGGACTCCTCGCTAAGCACCTGATCGGCGTCAAGCGATGAGCGCAGCGAAGTTATGAAGCCGGATTGCAGCATTGCCAGCCCGGAACGGGCGTATCAAGTGGTGGAAGGGAATAGTTGCGCGTCGATTTGATCGCACAGGCAGTGAATCGTTAACAGGTGGACCTCCTGTATGCGCGCCGTCGAATCTGCTGGCACGCGTACCTCTGTGTCGTCTGCGGTCAACATGCCGGCCATCGAACCGCCGTCGCGGCCGGTCAGCGCGACCACGCGCATTCCCTGCTCGTGTGCAGCGTTGATTGCCCGCACCACGTTGGGTGAGTTCCCGCTGGTAGAAATTGCCAGCAGGCAGTCGCCGCTGCGACCCAGTGCTCTTACCTGCTTTGAAAACACTTCATCGTAGTGGTAGTCGTTGGCGATAGAGGTCAGCGTTGAACTGTCAGTGGTCAGTGCAACGGCGGGCAGGGCGGGGCGCTCGATTTCGAAACGGTTGAGCAGTTCGGCAGAAAAATGTTGTGCGTCCGCTGCCGAACCGCCGTTGCCGCAGCTTAGTACTTTGCCACCGTCGCGCAGAGTTTGCACCATGGCCTCTACCGCCCGCGCGATGGGTGCATCGAGTACCTGTAACGCTTCCTGCTTGACGCGAATGCTGTCGGTGAAGATCCGTCGAACGCTCTCACTGATACTCATGGTTGCGCTTAGGCCTGAAATGCGTCCCGGATCCAATCGATATCGTCGCTGGCACCCTCACCGGTGATGGATATTACGTCAAACCGTGCGGGTATATCGCCAGCCCCCCGGCGGTTCTGCAAAAAGTATAACGCAGTCCTGACGAGTTTGGTCTGCTTTTTTCGGTCGACCGTTTCGGCGCCTGTGCCATAGCGCGTATCGCGGCGGTAGCGCACTTCGACGAACACAATCTGCTCGCCGTGCTGCATGACGAGATCGATTTCCCCCCAGGGTGCGCGAAAGTTGCGTTCAACCAGCCGCAGCCCGTGACTATTGAGATAGTTGCATGCCAGTTGTTCGGCTTCGCTGCCTGTCTTGCTGCGGCGCATCGCTTCGTCTACTGATTCGCAGCATCGAGCAGCGCGGGCCGCCCGCTGCGGAACCGCACCCACGTAAGCGTACGATGCACGCGATTCCTGGTGTCAAGGCTGAGGCTGCCAGTCTCGCCATCATAGCGCTCGTAGGGATAGCGGCGCAGCGGATTGAGCGCCGCGATAATATTAAAGGTGTCGATACCTAGGGCATACAGCCGCTGCAGACTTTGTCCCGCGGGTGATATGTAGGGTTCGACCTCGCGGCGCAGCGCGCTCGGCGCGCGGGTTTCGGTCAATACCCAGGGCATGTCGCCG
>CP070733.1:227548-230871 GCA_020347585.1 Pseudomonadota bacterium
ATCGCCAAGGTTATCACCACCGCAACGCCGACAATGATTGCCTCGCGCCAGCCCAGAGCGACAAGAACGAGTAGTACCACGAAGGTCGTAGCGAAAATCAACTTGCCAATCAGCTGCTGCGCCTTGTCGTTCGCAGTCGCGCCGTAATTGCGCGTAACCGTGGCATACACGCCGTCCGGCACGAACACGCCCTGCAACTGTTCGAGACGCTCAATGACCTGATTGGCAACGGCTACCGCGTTGGTACCGGGTTGCTTGGCCACCGCGATCGTTACCGCAGGATGCTCACCGGGATGTTGAAGCAGGCTCGCGTCGCGCGCAGCAGGCCCAGTGCCGAGCCAAACATACTGCTCCGGTTGGTCGGCGCCCAACCTAACCGTCGCGACATCGCGCAGATATACCGGCTGACCCTCCTTGACGCCGACCACAAGACCGGCGACCTCCTCCGGGGTAGTGAGAAACGTCCCGGCCTGAACCGGTATCTCCAGGTTCTCACCAACGAGCTGACCCGACGGTCGGCTGGCGTTGCTCATCTGCAGAGCACGCCGCAGCTCGTCAACAGCGATGTCATAGGCGCTAAGCGCAGCCGGATCGAGCAACACATGCAGCACCTGATCTGGACCACCGATGGTGTAAATGTCACGCGTACCCTGAACGCGTTTAAGCTCCGCTTCGATGGCATGGGCCACACGCCGCAGCTCGTGACCACCGCGTTGAGGATCGGGGGTCCACAGGGTCAGTGCGTCGATCGGCACGTCGTCGATCCCTTTGGGCTTGATGATCGGCTGGGCCACACCCAGATTCGCCGGCAACCAATCTTGTTTGGAATACATGGCGTTGTAGAGGCGCACGATGGCCTGAGTGCGATCCTCCCCGACCTTGAACTGCACCGTTAGCACCGCCATGCCGGGGCGCGATACCGAGTACACATGCTTGAGCCCCTCGATCTCGGACAGCACCTGCTCGGCCGGCGTTGCGACCAGATCCTCGACCTCCTGCGCGGATGCGCCGGGAAAGGCGATGAATACGTTGGCAAAGGTGACGTTGATCTGGGGCTCTTCTTCGCGAGGCGTTACGATGATCGCAAACACCCCAAGCAACAGGCCCACTAATGCCAGTAGCGGCGTAATCTCGGACGTGAGGAAGCGCCGCGCGACGCCACCGGAGATCCCCAAGTCGTGACTCATGACGAGGTGCCGGAAGCCTGTTGTTGGAGGTACACCGCAGCCGCGGTCGGATCCAGCGCAACACGATCGCCTTCACTCAACCCTGCCAGCACGATGACATTGTCGCCGGCGACGTTGCCCAGGCGGACCTGGCGAAACCCAACCTCGCCGTCAGCGCCCACGACATAGACCGCCGTCACCTCACTGCGATGGACCACCGCCGAAGCGGGCACCACGAGGCGCTGAACCTCTTCAGTTACGAACGAAACCTTGGCAAACATGCCTGGGTACACGCCCTGCAGACCGGCCGGTAACTCGACGCGCGCCGTGAACGCATGGCTGACGGGATCGGCGTAAGGAAACACAGTGATCTTTTCTGCGGCCACCTCACGCCCGCCGAGATGCGGCAACACCACGCGCGCCTGGCCACGCTCGCGCACCACGCCAACCATGTCCTGCGGCAGGTTAACCGTCACGCGAACCTCCTCCAGCGACAGGCCCGTGACCAAGGGCTGGCCAACGTTGGCGGTTTCGCCCAGCTCCACGTGGCGTTCGGTTACGATGCCGGCGTATGGTGCGCGAACCACCGTGTGCTCGAGTTGCTCTTGCGCGCGTTCGAGCTCCGCCTTGGCCGCCTTCAGACCCGCTTGGGCCTTATCAAAGGCCGCACGCGCGACCAGCTTGCGCTCGTGCAGGTCGGCGACCCGATCGAATTCGGCAGAAGCTTCCTCAAATCGTGCTTGCGCCGCGTCGACAGCGGCGCGCTGGGACTTGTCGCGAAAACGCAGGATTGTGTCCCCTTTTGTCACGAAGTCGTCGACATCGAAGTTGATCTCGGTAATGCGACCAGTCACTTGTGCCGACACGGTGGACTGCTGGACGGCCTCGGTGAGCCCGTCGAAGGTGCGCTCCTGAGCCATCACTTGAAGACTGACAGGGGCGACGGCAAAGGGTAGCTCGACCGCCGCAGCGGTCGATGCGAAGGCGCTGACTAGCGCGATCAGGGTCCAAAGCGAAGGGCGGGCGGGCATCGTGAAGGTCTCCAGTGGCGCTCAGGACGCGCGTAGGAAATGATAGCAAAAGCTCTAATATAAGAGAATACTAATATTTATGTTGGGGCGCGGGCGCCGTGGATCAATTCCTCCAGCACGGCGCTCCAGCCCCGAGCCAGATTGGCCCGGTTGTAGCCGCCCCCACCCAGCGCCAACAGCCGGCCGTTACTGAACTGGTCCGCCAGGGCAGACAAACGCTCCGTGGCCATACGGTGCGCAGCCGGCGAATAGCGCAAATGGGTAATGGGATCACCCGCCAGACTGTCCGCGCCACATTGGAGGATGATGAATTCCGGTCGCGCCGCAGCGACGAAGTCCTCCGCCCGCGTCCAAGCGGCCATGAACTCCTCGTCGCCCGCATCCGGTGGCATGGGGATATTGAGTTTCGTGCCGCGTGCCTTGCCGCGCCCTGTTTCGTCCGCCGCCCCGGTTCCGGGGTAGAGGAAGCGACCGTCCTCATGAATATCGACCACGCATAGCCAGGGGGCATCCTCGAACCCATAAAACACGCCGTCGCCATGGTGAGCATCGATGTCCACGTAGGCGATGCGCTGCAAACCGTGATCGCGGCGCAGCGACTCGATGACGACGCCGCAGTCGTTGAAGACACAAAACCCTGCCGCGCCGTCGCGGCGGGCATGGTGCAGACCTGCAATCGGCACGAAAGCGCGCCGGCATTCGCCCGCAATCAAGCGCCGCGCGGCATCGACGCTGCTGCCCACCACATAGGCAGCAGCCTCGAACACGCCGGCAAAGGCCGGCGTATCCCCATAGTCCAGAAACCCCGTTCCTGTTTTGGACTGGGTACGCACTCTCGCCACGTACTTGGACTCGTGAAACAACTCGATCAACGCAACGTCCGCAGCCACCGGTGCACGAATCGTCACCTGCTTATCCAAACCTTTCTTGCGCGCGTAGCGCCAGAACGCGTCGAGCCGATCGGGACCAAACGGATGGTCATCGCCGAAACCATAGCGGGCCAGCTCCGCACCGACATAGACGCACACACCACATGCTGTGTTGTTGGTATCAGCCATCGTTGCCCCGTCAAATTCGCGTGCTAGTACCGCAACTACTACTCAGAACTATAGTTGCACCGCCGCTG
>CP070733.1:230971-233665 GCA_020347585.1 Pseudomonadota bacterium
CATTGGCGGTGTTTGTTCCCTACCAGCTGATCTGGGTCCCGATCACCGGCAGCGTGAGTGCCATGGAGGAAGAGGTCGCAGCTAAACAGAAGCAGCTGGTGTGGATGCAGGAGGCTACGCAGCAGATCCAGGTGCTGCGCCGTGCCGGCGGCGGCAAGCGCCCGACCAGCGCCGGGTCGTTACTGTCGCTGACCGAAAGCACCGCGCGCCAGGCAAAAGTGGCCGTGAAGAAGGTGCAGGACGAGGGCGACCGGGGCGTGCGCGTTTGGCTGGAGGAGGCGGCGTTTGACGATGTGCTGCTGTGGCTGGATCGCCTGCAGCATGAACACGGCGTGCTGATTCAGGAACTGTCGGTGGAGCGTCAGGCCTCTCCGGGCAAGGTCAACGGGCGAGCCGTGCTGGAGGTGCAATGAAGTTTCGCTTGCCAATGCCGCGGCGCTGGCCGCGCTTCCCGGCTGCGAGTGTTAAGTATGTCGTAGTAGGGTTAGTCGCGTGGCTGGTGTTCCTGGTCGCGACCATTCCGGCGAGCATTCCCTATGGGTATCTGGTTGCGGGCAAGCCTGCGCAGCGTAGCCTGGCCCTGACCGGGATCCAGGGCACGTTGTGGTCCGGTTCGGCCGCCAGCGCGCGCATCGGCGGTATCGCGGTGGGGCGTCTGGAGTGGGATATGCGCATGCTGCAGTTGTTGCTGGGCCGCCTTGGTGCCCATGTCAGCATGCAGGGCAACGGCCTGCGGGCTGACGGCGATGTGGCGCTGAAACTAGGCGGTGAGATGCAACTCAGCGACGTTGTGGCGCGTGTGCCCGCGCAAGCGCTAATGCCGCTGTTCTATGGGTATCCCATTAGTCTCGTGGGAGAGTTTTCTGCCAATCTCGAGCAATTCGCGGTTAAACAGGGGCAAACCTTTGCGGCGCGTGGCCGCGTGGCGTGGCAGGGGGCGGGCGTCAGCGCGCCGCAGGCACTTGCGTTCGGAGATCTGCTGCTCACCCTTGAGCCGACGGACGACGGCAGCAAGGGCGTGCTCGCGGACAAGGGGGGGCCGATGCAGATCGAGGGACTGCTGAACATCGCGGCCAGCGGGCAATACAATCTGGATGCGCGGCTAGCTGCGCGTGAGGAACAAAGCCCGCTCAAGGCCGCCCTCGGCATGCTGGGCCGACCCGATGCCCAAGGTAAGGTGACGTTCAAGCGCCGCGGGAAGTTACCTGGTTGGTAATAGGAACTAGGAAAACACCACCTGTCAATTCGGTACCTCGTAAAACACGGATCAACTAGAACTAGGGTTCCCCTCGCACCTTGTGCCTAGTACCTAGTTCCTGGGGTTTACTCAATTCCAAGTTTCTTGAGCCGGTAGCGCAAGGCGCGAAATGAGATGCCCAGCAATTTCGCAGCCGCGGTCTTATTGTAGCGGGTTTGCTCCAGCGCCCTTAGGATCGCCTCGCGTTCCTTGTCGTCGAGGTACGGCTCGAGTGTCTGCCCGCCATCCATCCCCTGTGGCGCAGTGTCGTTGCCGGCGGGCAACTGCAGGTCGGCCTCGGTAATGATGTCCGAGTCGCACAGGGTCATGGCGCGTTCCAGAATATTCTCCAGTTCTCGCACGTTGCCCGGAAACGCATAGCGCTGCAACGCCGCAATGGCTTTCGCGTCGATGCGCGGTACCGCGGTTTGCCATTGCTGCGCGATTCCCCGCAGAAAATGATCCACCAGCGCTGGAATATCCTCGACGCGTTCGCGCAAGCTGGGTACGTGTAGCGCTATCACATTGATACGGTAATAGAGGTCCTGGCGAAACTGGCCCGCGGCGATTAGTTGCACGAGATCCTTGTGGGTCGCGCTCAGGATACGAACGTCGACTGGGATCTCGCGCGGTGCGCCGATGGGCCGCACGGATTTTTCCTGGATGGCGCGCAGCAGCTTGACCTGCATGCTCACAGGCAGATCGGCCACCTCGTCGAGAAACAGGGTACCGCCATCGGCGGCCTGAAACAGACCCATTTTGTCGGTATTGGCGCCGGTGAAACTGCCTTTCTTGTGGCCGAAAAATTCGCTTTCCATGAGTTCGGTCGGAATGGCGCCGCAGTTAACCGGCACGAAGGCCTTGTCGCCGCGCGGCCCCTGGTCGTGAATGAGCCGCGCCACCAGTTCCTTGCCGGTGCCCGACTCGCCGTGAATGTAGACTGGTGCCTGGCTGCGTGCGACCTTGGCGACAGTGCGGCGGGTCGCGTCCATTGCTGCTGAGGCCCCCAGCAGCTTGCGCGATGACTCGCGTGCCGTATCGAGCGGCTCTTTTTCCAGTTGCAGCGCAGTGTTAATGAGGCCGCGCAGTACGTTGAGGTCCACCGGTTTTGACACAAAATCAAACGCACCGGCCTTGAGCGCCTCGATGGCCGACTCCATGTTGCCGTGGGCGGTAATGACGGCCACCGGAGTTTGCGGGTAGTGCTGCTGAACGTGGCGTACCAGATCGATACCGTTGCCGTCGGGCAGTTTCATGTCGGTCAGGCAGACATCGAAGGACTGCGTGCCAAGCAGCTTCCTGGCCTGCTCGACATTCTCCGCGCTGCGGGTTTCGATGCCCATGCGCGAAAGCGTTATCTCAAGCAGCTCGCGAATATCCGGCTCGTCATCGATTACCAGCGCGTACGGTGATTGGGGGGATTCCTTCGCCATGACTAGATAATCTGTTTGCGCGGG
>CP070733.1:233765-239048 GCA_020347585.1 Pseudomonadota bacterium
CGTGCACGGCGCATTTGTCGCGGACCACGAGGTGCACAAGGTTGTTGCGCAACTCAAAGACCGTGCTAAGCCGGCGTATGTCGAGGAGGTGCTGGCCGATGCCGGGGACACCGACGGCGGGGGCGTCGCCGCCATGGACGATAGCGAGCAGGATCCGCTGTACGATGAGGCGGTGCGCATTGTTACCGAAACGCGCCGTGCGTCGATATCTGGCATCCAGCGCCGTCTCAAGATCGGCTATAACCGCGCCGCGCGCATGGTGGAGGCAATGGAGTATGCGGGCATCGTCGGCCCGCTCGAGTCCAATGGCAGCCGCGACGTGCTGGCCCCACCGCCGCCCGAGGACTGAGGCCCATGTCAGTAGCGTTACGCACACGCGCGCATCACTCGTTTGTCGGCGCTGTCCTGTTGCTGTGTGCACAGGGTAGCTTCGCCAACCCAGTGGCGGACTACTTCAAGAACGTCGACACCCTGCAAGCGCGGTTTACCCAGGTACTGTTCGATGCGGCCGAGATCCCGACCGAACAGAGCAAGGGCACAATTACGGTGCAGCGCCCCGACCGCTTTCATCTGGAGTACACCGAGCCCTATCACCAGATTTATGTCGCCGACGGGCAACGGCTATGGGCCTACGATGAGGACCTCGAGCAGGTCACAGTCAAGAAGCAGGCCGGCACGCTGGCCAACTCACCGGCGATGTTGCTCAGCAACCCGCAGGGTCTTACCGATAATTACACTGTCACGAAGCTCGAAGGCGCAGGTCCTGACCGTTTCGAACTCACGCCCAAACGCGCCGATTCGAATTTCGAGCGCCTGTTGCTGTCCTTCGCCGACGGCAGGCTGCGTTATATGGAACTGCACGACAGCTTCGGCCAGATGACCCGGCTGGAATTTGAACAAATGAAGAAAAACCCTCTTGTTGACCCCGAGTTGTTTCGATTCAAACCACCGGCCGGTGTCGACATCATCACCGAAGACAACCTCTAGGCCGGCAAGCGCGCCGGTATTTTGCCGCGATGACGGATACGCGCGATCTGTTCGCCGAAACGACCGACCAGCCAGTCGAGGACAATGCGTGGCGACCGCTTGCCGACCGCATGCGCCCATTGGGTCTCGATGACTTTGTCGGCCAGCAGCACCTGCTCGGTCCCGATACGCCGCTGCGTAAGGCGATCGAGGGCGGGCGCCTGCATTCGATGGTGCTGTGGGGACCGCCGGGTAGCGGCAAAACCACCCTTGCACGCATTATTGCCGGCACCTGCAACGCGCAATTTCTCAGCCTGTCGGCGGTGATGGCCGGCGTTATGGACATACGCGCGGCAGTGGAACAAGCGCGGCGCGCGCGCGAGGGCCAGTCTCGTGCAACGGTGCTGTTCGTCGACGAGGTGCATCGTTTCAACAAGGCACAACAGGATGCGTTTTTGCCCTATGTGGAAGACGGCACCGTCACCTTCATCGGCGCCACCACGGAGAACCCCTCTTTTGAACTGAACAGCGCGCTGTTGTCGCGGGCCCGGGTTTATGTACTCAAGGCGCTGGGCAAGGAGGACCTGCATGACGTTATAGGCCATGCGCTGACCGATGAGGCGCGCGGCTTGGGTAAGGACAACCTCGATTGTCCCGCGGCGGTTCGCGATCAGCTCGCCGAGGCGGCCGACGGTGATGCGCGCCGTGCCCTGAACCTGCTCGAGATAGCAGCGGAACTCGCCCGTGCACGCGGCGAGGGCGCCCACCTTTCCGAGGATCTGATGCGCGAAGTGCTTGGTGCAGGCCACCGGCGTTTCGACAAGGGCGGCGAGTTGTTCTACGACCAGATCTCCGCGCTGCACAAGTCGGTGCGCGGTTCGGCGCCCGACGCGGCCCTGTACTGGATGGCGCGCATGCTGGACGGTGGCTGCGATCCCTTGTATATCGCGCGGCGCGTGGTGCGCATGGCCTCGGAGGACATCGGCAACGCGGACCCGCGTGCGCTGCATTTGGCCCTTGACGCGTGGGAAACCCAACAACGCCTCGGCAGTCCCGAGGGCGAGCTGGCGGTGGCGCAGGCGATCGTCTATCTGGCGTGCGCGCCCAAGAGCAACGCTGTGTACAAGGCCTTCAACAGCGCCATGGGGGACGTTCGTGACGGTGGCACGCTCGAGGTGCCGTTGCACCTGCGCAATGCGCCCACCCGCCTGATGAAGGAACTCGATTACGGCAGGGACTACCGCTACGTCCACGACGAGCCGGATGCCTACGCCGCCGGCGAAAACTACGTTCCCGAGGGCATGACCGAGAAGCGCTACTACCACCCGGTATCGCGCGGACTCGAGGCACGCATCGCCGAGCGTCTCAAGGAACTCGCCGAACGCGATCGCAAGGCGCGCAAATCATAGTATGGCCGCCCGTCGGGCAGCGCGGTGCATTGACGGCGCCGTCAGGAAACGTACCATTGGCCGCCATCGCAACCACGCGGGTACGCTCGCACTGACCATACAACAGGCAAAGGGCAAGACATGCTGGACCCACAGTTGATTCGTAATGATCTCGAGGGCGTCGCCGCGGCCCTTGCGCGGCGCGGCTTTCAACTCGATGTCACGCGTCTGCAGGCATTGGAGGACGAACGCAAGCAATTGCAGACCGCGACCCAGCAGCTACAGAACGAGCGCAACACACGATCCAAGGCGATCGGCAAGGCCAAGGCGCAGGGCGAGGACATTCAGCCCTTGCTGGACGAGGTGGCCCAGCTTGGCGATAGCCTCAGAGAATCCGAAGTACGTCTCGCCACGTTGCAGGCAGAACTCAACGATCTGTTGATGGGCATACCCAACCTGCCCGATGCGGCGGTGCCAGACGGCAGGGACGAGAACGACAACGTTGAGATCCGGCGCTGGGGTGAGCCCACTCCATTTGATTTCGAGCCCAAGGATCATGTCGATATTGGCGCGGAACTTGGGCAGCTGGACTTTGAGACCGCGGCAAAGATCACCGGCTCGCGCTTCGTGGTAATGACCGGCGAGATGGCGCGTTTACATCGCGCGCTGGTGCAGTTCATGCTCGATCTGCATACCCGCGAACACGGCTACACTGAGATCTACACGCCGTATATTGTCAACGCCGACAGCCTGCGCGGTACTGGGCAGCTACCCAAATTCGAAGAGGATCTGTTCAAGCTCTACGCCGAGCAGGAGTATTACCTCATACCGACGGCCGAGGTACCGGTCACCAATCTCGTGCGCGATGTGATTGTGGATGCGGATGACATGCCGCGGCGCTTCGCCTGCCACACGCCGTGCTTTCGCAGTGAGGCGGGCTCCTACGGCAAGGACACCCGCGGCATGATCCGCCAGCATCAGTTCGAGAAGGTGGAATTGGTGCAGATCGTCCGACCTGAACACTCCGCAGCGGCACACGAGGAACTCACCGGCCACGCCGAGCAGGTGTTGCAGCGGCTTGCGTTGCCGTATCGCGTGGTGGACCTGTGTGCCGGCGACATTGGGTTTTCCGCCGCACGCACCTATGACATTGAGGTATGGCTACCGGGGCAGGGCAAGTACCGGGAGATTTCCTCGTGCAGCAACTTCGGTGCCTTCCAGGCGCGGCGTATGAAGGCGCGTTGGCGCAACCCGGACACCGGCAAGCCGGAATTGGTGCATACGCTGAATGGTTCGGGACTGGCGGTGGGACGTACCCTGGTTGCGCTGCTGGAAAACTATCAGCAGGCGGACGGCACGGTGGTGGTGCCGGAGGTGTTGCGGGACTATACGGGCGGGCAGGGTGTACTCGGGGGCTAGCCTCGCACCAGCATTATCAGGAAGACCACGAACAGTACCACCACGCCCATGATTGCGGCGAAGTTCAGCCACTCCTGCGACGAGGCCTTGCGGGTGTTCTTCTGTACCTGTTTGAGTCGCGGATACAGGAACACCAGGATCATCACGATGAAGACCGCGTTGAGGATAAGCATCCAGTTATCCATCTGACTGCACCCTATAAATAAAGAAAAGCCCCGGCTTGCACCGGGGCTTTTTCATTACTGAACCTGTGAATTGTTGGGTTGGCGAAGCCTGCGTCAGTCGTTGCTGCCAAAGGCGCCGAGCAAGTGCAGCAGGTTCTGGAACAGGATGTGGATATCCAGATACAGCGCCACGGTCGCCATGATGTAGTTGCGCTCGCCACCGTGAATAATGCGGCTGGTATCAAACAGGATAAACCCGCTCATCAGCAACACCAGCACCGCGGAGATAGCCAACTGTGCCGCCGGCACTGCGATGCCAAAAAAGCCAAGCACTAGCACAGCCAGGATGCCGAGCAGAACCACAAACATACCCACGAACAGCATGCCGCCCAGGAAGCTGAAGTCCTTGCGGGTGGTCAGCGCGTAGCCCGACAGGCCGAGGAACACCAGCCCGGTGCCACCCAATGCCGTCATGATCAGCGAGCTGCCGCCCGGCATCGCCAGGTAGTAGCTGAGCATCGGGCCGAGGCCAAAGCCAAGCAGGCCGGTAAACAGGAAAACCACCGGAATGCCCGCTGCTGAGTTGGCAACCCGAGGCAATACGAACCAAACGAGCGCAAAGGCCACCAACGTGCTGATGAGGCCGGCGCCGTGGCCGACGCCCATGACAACCGACACAGCGGCCGCTGCGGCGCTAAACAGCAGCGTCATTGACAGCAGTGCATAGGTGTTGCGCAAGACCTTGTTGGTCGCCAGTACCGATTCCGCCGGCTGGCGAATGGCGCGTTCATTCAATGCCATGGATACTCCTCCTAATTGGGCATTTCTCGACTAAAACGGTTAGACAAAGGATACCGTCTTGGTTCCGAATATCAAGCTCGAAATGGGATATTGGGCCTGCCGCCACGAATCTCAAGCTGGCGGTTTGTAGGGACTTTTCGGTATCCTTGCCGGCTCCGGAGAGGTGGCTGAGTGGTTGACAATTTTGTCGGGAACAAAATTGGACAGCCGAAGGCTGGCCCCGAGAGGGGCGAGTCCCAGGGATGGGACGAGCAAAGCGGCGGGTAGAGCCGCTTGAGACCGATAACGCGAGTGTAACCTCGAGAGCGGCACTTGCAGAATTCGCGGTTTCGAATACGGAGAGGTGGCTGAGTGGTCGAAAGCGGCGGTCTTGAAATTCGCTATCGCTGATACCGGTAGCGCCCGCTTCGTCCCCGGTAGTACCTAAAATCAAAGAGATAGCGGAGTTAACTTCTCGAATACCCCCTGGTGGTTCCAGTCAGTATTGAGCGGTTCGGTTACAAATCCGGTTACAAAACTGCGCCTAGTGAGAATGCAAGACGAAG
>CP070733.1:239148-243673 GCA_020347585.1 Pseudomonadota bacterium
ACGAAGCCTACGCCGAGGCGCAGTACAACTTCTGGCAGGGCTTGTTCGAGATCATGATGAAGATCACCAACCTCATTATGAAGTTCGCCCCGATCGGCGTATTTGGTCTGGTCGCCAAGGTGGTGGCGGATATTGACGATGACATGCTCGACGAGTTGTTTCTCACGCTGGGGTCATTTGTGCTGGCGGTAGTGTTGGCCCTGCTGACGCACGCGTTTGTCACTTTGCCGTTGGTGTTGCGTCTGGTGGCGCAGGTCAATCCGCTGCGGCTGTATCGCGCCATGGCGCCCGCGTTGCTAACTGCGTTTTCCACGGCCTCATCGTCGGCGACCTTGCCGCTGACTATGAAATGCGTGGAAAACAACGCCGGGGTTTCCAATCGCACCAGTTCATTTGTGTTGCCGCTGGGTGCAACCATCAACATGGACGGCACTGCCCTGTACGAGTGCGTGGCTGCCATTTTTATCGCCCAGGCCTACGGGCTGGAGCTTTCGCTGGTGACTCAGTTTACCGTGGTGCTGGTGGCGTTGCTGACGTCCATCGGGGTGGCCGGCATTCCGTCTGCGAGTCTGGTGGCGATCACCATCATCCTGGCAACCATCGGTCTGCCGCTGGAGGCGGTGGGCTTGATACTGGCAGTGGATCGGATACTTGATATGTTCCGAACCTCGGTGAACGTGTTCAGTGACTCGTGCGGTGCGGTACTGGTGGCACGTCTCGAAGGCGAGCGCGATTTGTTGACGGGAAGCGCCGTGGAAAAGGACGATCCGGAGCCGGTCAGGAATCCGTAGTGCCCTCGACCAGCGGCCACATGCCGATAGTGTTGTAGCCAGAATCCACGTACGTAGTCTCGCCGGTGATCGCCGAGGCGAGATCGGAGCACAGGAAGGCAGCTGCGTTGCCTACCTCATCGATGGTGACATTGCGCCGCAGCGGCGCGGTGCTCGCGACATGGTCCAGCATCCTGCGGAAGTTGCTGATGCCGGCCGCGGCCAGCGTCTTGATCGGTCCCGCCGATATGGCGTTGACGCGAATGCCGTCCGGTCCGAGACTTTGCGCCATGTAGCGCACGTTGGCTTCCAGACTGGCCTTGGCGAGGCCCATCACATTGTAGTTGGGCATAGCGCGCTCTGCGCCCAGGTAACTCAGGGTCAGCAGCGCACCGTCTCGACCTTCCATCATGTTGCGCCCGGCCTTGGCGATCGCTGCGAAGCTGTAGGAGCTGATCTCGTGCGCGACCCGGAAGCCGTCGCGAGTCACGGTATCGAGGTAGTCACCTATCAGTTCGTCGCGGGGTGCGAACGCCACCGAGTGAACGATGATGTCGAGTCCGTCCCAGTAGTTGTCCAGGCGTTCGAATACTGCCTCTATGGCTTCATCCGAGCTAACGTCGCAGGGCAATACGATGTCAGAGTCGCACTCGGCGGCCATCTTTCCCACGCGGTCCTCGAGTTTCTCATTCTGATAAGTAAATGCCAGCGCGGCGCCTTCGCGATGCATTGCCTTGGCAATGCCCCATGCGATAGAGCGGTTGCTCGCCAGGCCGACAATCAGCGCGCGCTTGCCTTCAAGAAATCCCATGTCCGACTCCTCGTGTCATACGTTGTTGTCAGCAAGACAGGAAACCCGTGCCTGTCTGGTTGGGCAATAATACAGCCGACCGGGGCAATTCAAAAGGCCGGACGCACGCATATTATAATAATTGCCGGAGTCTGATAAAGTTCCTGCGACCTGCGGCGAACCTCTACGGCAAGCGCACACCGACGTACTGGATGTGCGGGGTACGCGTTGACGCGTTTGTAAGCTGCAGGCACCGCCCGGTTTCAACGTCCAGGCGCGCGGGCGAGCGCCCCCACGGAGGAGTGGCCAGACAGATGGAGCGGCGTTTCACCGCCAAGGACATCACATTCCTTGCCTTTTTGCTGATGTTGCTCATCAGCATCATCCTGTCCATGTACCAGATCGATCGGCAGTGGACCAAGATGGATGAGATGCAGCGCACCATGGCGGAGCAGGCCGACGATCTGCGCAGCCTGCGTTCTCTCGTGCGTTCCATTGACCAGCGCGTGCAGGGCGGTGTGGTTGTGGGCGGCGCCGAAGGCGCCGCTGCTGCCGACGACATCCCGGACGCGTTCGTGCGCGCTTTCGAAGCGAGCACGCAGCCCGGCTATCAGGCCGGTGACTGGCTGGTATCCGCATTCAGCGTCGGTCTAAAGACCATCACGCCGCTGGTATCTACCGATGCGTACGCCTCGGAGGTTCAGGGTTACGTCCAGGAGTCGTTATTGACGCGTGATCCG
Organism: Pseudomonadota bacterium; assembly: GCA_020347585.1. GTDB lineage: Bacteria > Pseudomonadota > Gammaproteobacteria > CAMYNG01 > CAMYNG01. Next base: position 241,449 of record CP070733.1, read on the forward strand.
GACACGCTCGCGTGGAAGGGCCTTATTGCAGAGCAGTGGGAGGTTAGCAAAGACGGGCTGACCTTTACGTTCAAACTGCGCGACGATGTGAAGTTTTCCGACGGTCAGCCTCTGACCGCACATGACGTGGCCTTCACCTTCGCTTTCGTCATGAACGATCAGATCGCAGCGCCACGCGAGCGTGCTTATTATGAAAAGATTGCCAGCGTAACGGCAACCGCGGACTACGAGGTGGTGTTCGTATTCCGCGAACCGTACTTCAACAGCCTCGCGCTGGCTGGGGGCATGGCAATAATGCCGCGGCACTTCTACGAGCCCTACCTCAAGAAAGCGCATGAGTTCAACGAGTCCAGGGGCCTGCTGCTGGGCTCGGGTCCCTATCGCCTGAAGGATGCGAAGGGCTGGACTCCGGATCTTGGCCTGGTTGAGCTCGAGCGCAACCCGCGCTACTGGGGCCCGGTGCTGCCGGCATTCGATCGGCTGCTGTGGAAAGTAATCGAAAACGACAGCGCACGGCTGACGACCTACCGCAACGGCGAGATCGATTCCTACTCGGCCCGCCCGCTCGAGTACAAGCGCTTGCTGGCCGATGAGGAACTGACCGCGCGCAGCCAGACCTTCGAGTACATGAGCCCCACCGCCGGTTATACCTACATCGGCTGGAACCAGCAGCGCGGCGCGCAAAAGACGCGTTTTGCCGATGCGCGGGTGCGACAGGCGATGACCTACCTGACCGATCGCCAGCGCATTGCCGAGGAAATCTTTCTCGGCTATGCCGAGCCGGCAATCAGTCCGTTCAACCCCACCACCCGCCAGCACGATCCGAGTCTCAAGGCGCGCGAATTGGATCTCGACAAGGCGCGGGCATTGTTGCGCGACGCGGGCTATGCGGACAATGACGGTGACGGCGTGCTGGAAGACGCCGACGGCAAGCCGTTTACCTTTGAATTGGTGTACTTCCAGGACAGCGAGGACACCCGACGCATGGTGCTGTTCCTCAAGGACATCTATGCGCGCGCCGGAATCATCCTGCAGCCCAAGCCGACCGAGTGGTCGGTGATGCTCGACCTTATCAACAAGCGTGACTTCGAGGCGATTACACTCGGCTGGACCTCCGGGGTCGAAACTGACATCTTTCAGATATTCCACGGCAGCCAGACCGCAACCGGCGCCGACAATTTTGTCGGTTACAAGAGCCCAGAGCTTGATGCGGCGATCGATGAAGCGCGCGCCACCGTCGACGAGGACAAGCGTATGCCAATGTGGCAGCGCTGCGAGCGCATCCTCTACGAAGATCAACCCTATACCTTTCTTCTGCGCCGCCAGTCGCTGCGCTTTATCGACAAGCGCATACACAACCTGAAAATCACGCGCCTTGGTCTCAACCTGGGTTCGGTTCCGATCGAGGTCTACGTGCCCGGTGCCATGCACAAGTACACGAACTGAGGACGTGATACGCGCGGCCCCGCGGTCGATGCCCGGCTAATGTATACCTATATACTTCGACGACTGTTGCTGATGATCCCGACGCTGCTGGGGATCACCTTGGTGGTGTTCACGGTGATGGCGGCATCGCCTGGCGGCATCAGCGCACAAAGTCTTGTTGAAGGCTTCAATCTCGAGCCCCAGGCCAAAAAGGCGCTCGAGGATTATTACAATCGCCGCTATGGTCTCGACCTGCCGGCGCCGGTGCAGTACCTGCGTTGGCTCAACAACGTCTCGCCGATCGGATTCACGCTCGATGAGAAAAACGAGGTCGACGGCTTCTCGCTGGCCAAGGGATCGGATCTTGGAACCAGCTTCCGCTACGGTCGGCCGGTGATGGATCTGCTCGCTGAACGCGTGCCCATTACGCTGCTGCTGAACATCATTTCCGTTCCTATTATCTACCTGGTCGCCATCAGCGTCGGTGTACATGCCGCGACCCAGCGCGGCAAGCCGTTCGACGTGGGTTCAAGCGCGATGATGCTGGGCCTGTGGTCGGTACCAAGCATGCTGGCAGGCGTGCTGTTGATCGGTTTCTTTGCCAGCGATCGCTGGTGGCGCTGGTTTCCGACCGCAGGCCTCAGCCGGCGCGAGGCGCTGGACATGCCGTTCCTGCCGCACTGGGGAACAGCCGGCGACATGTTGTTGCTGCTGGTACTGGTGGTGGCGATGGCGGCGGCGATGGTGTGGGTGTCGTGCTGGCGCGACGGGCGGGCGCGTGCTGCCGTTACCGGTGCCCT
>CP070733.1:243773-246733 GCA_020347585.1 Pseudomonadota bacterium
TGCCCGTTACTCGTTCGCCCAGCGTCTGCTGATACCACCATACCAGTCGTTCTTTCGACGTAGTATGAAGGTCGCCTAAGGGTCGGTTTCAGTCACCGGGCGGCGTCGGAGGCCCTGAAGGGAACCTCGATTGAGCGAGAACGCTGTCAATTGGTTATGTGTGCAGCAAATAGCTCTATTTGACTTGCGCAACAACGGTTCGCAACCCGCGATCATATCGCCAGTTGACGTTGCGCAGCTTCGGCCAGCGGCAATAGCAAATCGCGTTGAATCTCTCCTGATATCGCGTAGCCCAGTTCGCCATCAATCCAGTACAACGTATGCACGCCGCGGTCGCGGGAAAAGCGAAACGCCGGTTCGATATCAGCACCGTCGATACGACGAACGTACAAGGTTATACGTACACCATTCGTACTTTCATACATAAACTGCGCTGCCATGCGATCAGTGGAGGGCAGCAGGCGCCCACCAACGAGCTGGTAACCAAAGGCAACCAGGTTCGGTGCCCGCACCTCGGTACGTAGTCTCTCTGACAGCCAGTCGATCAGGCGCTGCTCCTCGAGGGCATCTATCTCGACGGGGCGACGGGAGTCCGTTGTGTATACGGTGTGGGCAAAGGCTGCAGGTCGCGCCAGATGCGCCAACAAGGCAGGTTCTTCCTGTTTCGCCATTATCGCATGTGCGCCCCAGCCAACAAGCACGCCGAACACCAGCCAGACTGCTGATGCTGCGATACCGGAAATGCGTGCGCGCCATGCGCCAAAACGCAACCGCGCGGGTACCGGCTCGCCAAGAACAGGGTCGAACAACGTATGGATGCTGCGGTCCAGTAGCTGGTAGTCGGCGACCTTGCGCGCGGCATCCGGGTGTGTCTTCAACCAGGCCTCAACCTGCGCATGGCGCACCGCGTCAAGCTGTCCATCGACGTAGGCATGCAAGTCCGCCTCGGTGATATTTGTCTCGTATTTCATTTGACCCGCCTCAAGGGTGTTTCGCGATGACCCGACAAGCCGGCCCGCAGTCGTTGGCGTGCGCGCGCCAGCCTGGACATAACGGTGCCCTCGGGAACCTCCAGCATGTCTGCGACTTCACGGTAGCTCATGCCTTCGAGCGTGACCAGAAGCAGCACCGTCTTCTGCTCGTGCGGCAAGGCTTGGATTGCACGACTCAAGTCGTCCAGCGCTACGGCATCTTCAGGCCTGGAACTTGCGGGCAGCGAATCTGGCTCGGCTGCAACAATGTCCGGCACGTTTGCTTGCCGCCTGACACGGTTGACATAGATGTTATGCATAATGGTAAACAGCCACGCTCGCAGGTTGCTGTTGGCTCTGAAGTAGTGCTGACGATCCAGTGCTCGCTCGAGACAATCCTGTACCAGGTCGTCCGCTGCGGTACTGTCACCGCGAAACAGGGCGCGTGCATAGCGCCGCAGCCGCGGGATGTATTCGGTAAGCTGTTTTCCGAATTGGTTCATGGGCGACTCAAATGTGGCGGGCGGGCCGACGCCACCCGGCGCCGGCCCCGACCATCTGCCTATTTTGCCACCGGCGGCATTGGCGCAGGCGCCGTGAAGACCCAGTCATTGCCCTTAACAGGCGTATGACAAGCCACGCATTCCTGGGCGGCATTGGCATCTTTTCCGTGCGGTTTCTGATCGAGGCCCTTCCATCGCGCCCAGCCCCAGCCGCCCGTGCTGGCATATTTTTTGGTGTCCTTGATCATGAACTCGGCATGGACGAAATTGCCGGGCACCGTGGCCGCAGGCCAGTGCGACGCCGTGGCATCTTTCCAGACGAGCTTACCGAGCACAGCACCGTCCGGCCAGGGATTGGTTTTCCCGCTGCGCGCCGCTGCCACGGCGGCGTCATTGCCCAGAATGACTCGCAAGGTCTTGTTATCGGTACGGTGTGAAACGGCCAGCACGCGCCAATCCTGGTAACCGGCGGGAAATTCTATGCCGTTGGGGGCCGGTGGTACCGGGGAGCCACCGAACGCTGCGAAGCTGCCGCCCAGGAATACGAGCCCTGAACATAGTGCCAATGTGATTTTCATTCTTCTCTCCTCGATGGTTGTCAGTCTGCATGGATACGGAATTCACGGGTATCTCAACAGAGGTAAACAATCGGGGAGGGAGCATTATTCCACCCGATTGCGAGATAGACGCACATTCGCCCAAGGACGGGAAGGAACGCAGTCGCGTCGCCGCCCGACCTGCCGGAGGCGTCGGAAACTGCTGGTGCGGCCCCAGGCACCATTCTGAATTCAATTTTGCAATCCGCGTCGTGCAATTTGCATGACGGGCGTTTCTGCCTCTCCTGAAAATCTCCCCAAGCGGTTGATTTTCGGTCGTTCCAACCATGGCCCGCTTATTGCTCTGCTTCCGTTTGGATAAGTACATACTTCTAATTTCAGGAGAGAACAACCATGCAACGCAGAACATTTCTGAAGGGCACGCTTGCCGGCGGTACCGTGGCGGTCGCCGTGGGCGCCGGCCTGCTGAGCCCGCAGGCCGTACTGGCCGCCTGGCCCAAGGCTGCCTTTGAGTCCAAGAGCGTGCAGGACGCGCTGACCAACCTGATGGGCTCGGCCAAGACCGATGCCAGTGGTGATATCAAGATCAAGGCCCCGGACATCGCCGAGAACGGCGCCGTGGTGCCGGTGTCGGTGACCACCTCCATCGCCGGGGTTGAATCCATTGCCATCCTCGCCGAGAAGAACGGCAGCCCCCTGGCCGCCAACTTCCAGCTCGGCAAGGGCACCAAGGGCTTTATCTCCACCCGCATCAAGATGGGCAAGACCTCCGATGTCATCGCGGTGGTCAAGGCCGGCGGCAAGGCCCATGCGGCCCGCAAGAACGTCAAGGTCACCATCGGCGGCTGCGGCGGTTAACGGGTATTCACGAGATTAGTTTGAGGAGATAACACTCATGGCAAGTTCAATTCGCACCCGCGCTTCGGCCA
>CP070733.1:246833-253212 GCA_020347585.1 Pseudomonadota bacterium
AGCACGATGTATTCCTGCCCATGGTGGTACTCGAGGAACTGGACAACCACAAGAAAGGTCCCTCGGAGGTGGCGCGTAACGCGCGCCAGACCAGCCGTTTCCTCGATGAACTCATGTCGCACGCGGGTCCCGATGAGATCGAGCACGGACTGCAGCTGGACCTCAACCGCATCAGCGGCGGAATACGCCCGGAGGTAAGCGTCACGCCCGGCCGGCTGTTCTTCCAGACCGAGATGTTTTCCAACCCGCTGCCCGAGTCACTGCCTGGCAGCCGCCCGGACAACGACATTCTCGGCACCGCACTTGCCCTCAGGCAACTGCATATCAATACCCAGGTGACGCTGGTTTCCAAGGACATCAACCTGCGCATCAAGGCCGCAATCCTGGGAATTCACGCCGAGGACTACTACAACGACCAGGTGCTCGAAGACGTCGACCTCCTGTATACCGGCTACGTCGAAGTGTCGGGCAATTTCTGGGAGACGCACGGCGACCGCATGGACTCCTGGATTGAAGACGGGCGCACCTACTACCGGATAAGCGGGCCAGGCGCGGGCGAATGGTACCCCGGAGAACTGCTACACGCCGCGGATGATGGCGGCTTTGCTGCTATTGTGCGCAACACGTCCGGGGATGAAGCGATCATCGAGGTCATTCGGGACTTCACCAATCCCAACAATCCGGTGTGGGGCATTCACGCCCGCAACAAGGAGCAGAACTTCGCGCTCAACCTGTTGATGGACCCCGAAGTTGACTTCGTTACCCTGGTAGGCATGGCGGGCACTGGCAAGACGCTGCTGACACTGGCGGCAGGTCTGGAACAAACGCTGGAAGACAACCGCTACAAGGAAATCATAATGACCCGCGTCACCGTGCCGGTCGCCGAGGACATTGGCTACCTGCCCGGCAGCGAAGAGGAGAAGATGACGCCTTGGATGGGCGCATTGATGGACAACCTGGAAGTGCTTACCAGCTCGGAGGTGGGCGGCGACTGGGGGCGAGCCGCCACCAACGATCTCATCGCCAAGCGCATTAAGCTGCGCTCGGTCAACTTCATGCGCGGCCGGACCTTCCTCAGCCGCTTCATCATCATCGACGAGGCGCAGAACCTGACCTCCAAGCAGATGAAAACCCTGATCACGCGTGCCGGACCGGGATCCAAGGTCGTTTGCCTAGGCAACATCTCGCAGATCGATACACCCTACCTTACCGAAACCACCTCGGGCCTGACTTTCGTCGTGGATCGCTTCCGCAGCTGGCCGCACGGCGGGCATGTCACGCTCAAGCGCGGCGAGCGCTCACGCCTCGCGGACTACGCCTCAGAAGTGCTGTGACTGCAATATTCAGGTAACAAGACAAGACAGCCTACGCACCGGCGACCTCGCCCTCGCCGGGCGGCGGCGTCGCAGTCGACTGCGGTACGCGGGGCCAGGCACTGAGTATCGCCTTGACCAACGTCGCGAGCGGGATGGCGAAGAACACTCCCCAGAATCCCCACAGTCCGCCGAACACCAGGATGCTGACGATGATCGCCACCGGATGCAGGTTAACGACTTCTGAAAACAACAATGGTACCAGCACGTTACCGTCAAGCGCCTGGATGATGCCGTAGGCGAACATTAGCCAGGCAAAGTCCGAACTCCAGCCAAACTGAAAGAAGCCGACCACCGCCACGGGTATCGTCACCACGGTTGCACCCACATAGGGAATTATGACCGACAGTCCCACGGCAACCGACAGCAACTCGGCGTAACGCACGCCCAGCGCGGCAAAGGTAACGTAGGTAACCACGCCCACGATCACGATCTCCCAAAACTTGCCGCGCACATAGTTGCCGAGCTGCTGATCCACCTCGCTCCACACCTCATCGGTAAGTCGTCGCTCACGCGGCATGTACGCGGAAAACCACCCCAGTATGAGGTCTTTGTCCTTGAGAAAAAAGAACACCAGCAGCGGCACCAGGATGAGGTAAACCAGTAGCGTGATGATCCCTGGAATCGACGACAGCGAGACCGTTACCGCCCGTTGACCCAGCGAGCCGAGTTCCGCACCGATGCTGGTAATAAGCTGCTGTACCTGGTCGACAGTGATAAAGGTGTAATGCTCGGGCAACTGCAGCAACAGCGCCTGTCCCTTGCGGATAAACTGCGGCAACTCCTTGACGAAGTCTGTTACCTGGGCCGATAGTAAGGGCGCCAGCCCAAACATCACGAACACCACGAAGGCCATGAACAACACGAAGGTTAACACCACGGCCCACAGGCGACCCAGGCCGCGCCGCTCCATGTAACGCACCAGGCCCTCCAGCAGATAGGCGATTACCGCGGCGGCCAACACCGGGGCAAGCATTCCACCTAGTGTCAATACCACGGTAAACCCAACAACCAACAGAATCGCCAGGATGGCCGCCTGAGGATCGGAGAAGTTGCGCTCGTACCAGTCTTTGAGAAAATCCAGCATCAGGAATGCGACTTACCGGCCTTGTAGGTTTCGTAGTGGCGCTGAAACACGCGTTCCAGTTCGTCGATTACCTCGGATGCATCACGGCCCCGCACCACGTGCTGCGACACCAGCTCCGAGGTCTCACCCAGCATCTTGCCCTTATCCAGCATGTGGAAGGTTGCCGACAGGCGCTTGACAGCGGCGATCACGCTCTCCTGCTCTGGTCGGGCAATAGGCTCAGGCTTGAGTAACTGATCGGTCAGCGGCTCACAACGCTGCACGAGAAACTCGGCGAACGCCAGCAGCGCGGTGCGCTCTGCTTCGGGTAGGGCACGGTAACACTCGACAAGTTGCTTTTGTGATTTCTTCAACGCAGCCTGTCCGCCCGGACCATCATCACGCAGGTTTAGCTGAAATCATCCTGGTGGCTCTGGCAGTACTGCCGCGCGAAGTTCAGCAATTCATCCATAGCGCGGGCGCGAAACTTCTGCTTCTGGTGAACAAATGAAAAAGGCCGGTTGATTGGCGGCTCGAGGCCTACCGCAGTCAGCGTGCCGAGCTTGAGTTCCTTGGCGATAGTTGCACGTGACAGGATCGACACACCCATGCCCGCCTCCACTGCGCGCTTGATCGCCTCGAGGCTGCCGAGCTCCATGGTGAAATTCATGTCCGCGGGATTGACGCCGGCATGGTGCAAGTGATCGATCACCACCTCGCGCGTACCTGAACCCTCCTCACGACAAATAAACGGGTGCTCGATCAGTTGCTCCATGGTCACCGATTCCTTCTGTGCTAGCGGATGACTCAGCGGCACAATCAACACCATCTGGTCGGTCAGGCATTTTTCGACCACTAGATTCTTGTTGGCAACGGGGGCCTCTACGACACCCAGATCGATGGTATTGTTTTCGACCTGTGAGACAATGCCGTCGGTGTTGGCAACCTTGAGGCGAATGGCCACCTCGGGAAACTTGTCCTTGAAGTCCCCGAGTAGGTGGGGAAGCATGTATTCGGCCACGGTGGTGCTCGCGCCGAGGATCAGCACGCCGCTGATCTCGCCGGTCAGTTCACGCACCGAGTTATCCATTTCGCCGTAGAGCCTGAAAATCTCCTCGGCATAGCCGTAAACCCGTGTGCCGGCCTCGGTCAGGCTGATGCGGTTATGGGTACGGTCAAACAACCGGGTGTTGAAATACTCTTCAAGCTGACGCACCTGAAAGGTCACCGCCGGCTGCGTCATGTGCAGTTCCTCAGCCGCCTTGGTGAAACTCAGCAGACGCGCAACGGTGTGAAATACCTGTAATCGACGATCAGCCATTATTGCCTTGCGGCGTTGCCGCGATAACCTGTTTCTATATTGGTATTTAATTTATAAATATAACATTAACATCGCCGGCTTGAATACATACGCAGCGACGAACATAGCCGCCGGCACCCCAAAATGGGCCCCAAGTCTGCCATTTGCCGTTACCCTGGAAAGTGCGCCAGTGCCTGCTGACGTGCACCGTGACCCGGCCAGTTACCCCTCACCCACCGGCTTCTCCAGCCGTTTGCGCATAAAGGCATAGTACATGACGGGAATAACCAACAGCGTCAGCGCCGTGGAGACCAGGATGCCGAAGATGAGCGCAATAGCCAGCCCGCTGAAGATCGGGTCATCGAGGATGAAAAACGCCCCCAGCATGGCTGCCACGCCGGTCAACACAATCGGCTTGGCGCGCACTGCGCCCGAGCGTATTACCGCCTCTTCAAACGGCGTGCCCATACGCACCTGCTCGTTGATGAAGTCCACCAGAAGAATCGAGTTGCGCACGATAATACCCGCCAGGGCGATCATGCCAATCATCGAGGTCGCGGTAAACTTGGCGTCCATGAACAGCAGATCCAGCAAGGCATGGCCCGGCATCACGCCAATAATGGTCAAGGGAATGGGCGCCATGATGATTAGCGGCACAAGATAGGAGCGGAACTGCGCGACTACCAGCAGGAAGATCAGCACCAGTCCCACCGAATAGGCAATACCCATATCGCGGAAGGTCTCATAGGTGATTTGCCACTCGCCGTCCCATTTTAGGGCGTCCTGGTAGGGGTTCTCCGGCGTACTGAACAAGTACTGCGCCAGCGGCTCACTGCCCTCAACCGGATGCGCACCAAGGTGCGCCATGATGCCGAACATTCCGTACAGCGGACTGTCGACTTCGCCGGCCACATCGCTCGTCACGTAGGTCACGGGCAAGAGATCCTTGTGATGGATAGCATGTTCGCGGCGGGTTTCAATCACTTCGACGATGTCCACCAGTGGCACCAACGTGCCGTCACGGCCGCGCACTCGCATGTCGAGCAGGTTCTCGATGTGCGCCTTGTCGGCGACCGCGTATTCCAGGCGAATCGGCACCGGATACTTGGTATTCTCGAAGTGCAGGTAGCTGGCGTCTTCGCCGCTCAGCGCCGCCGACAGCGCACTGACCACCGACTGTTGCGCCACACCCAGCAGCGCCGCCTTGGCCTGGTCCACCCGGACCATAATCTTCGGCGCAGTCGCCTCGATACTGTCGTCGATGTCGACAACGTCCGCCGTGGCCGCGAACGACTCGCGCACTCGCATGGCCACCTGGCGCTGCCCGTCGTAATCCAGTCCATAGATCTCAGCCACCAGTGGCGCCAGTACCGGCGGACCCGGCGGAACCTCGACGATCTTGACGTTGGCTTCGTGGCGACGCGCGATATCCTGCAGGGGTGCGCGCACCGCCAACGCGATTTCATGGCTCTTGCGCTCGCGCGCGGCCTTGTCAACCAGGTTGACCTGAATATCTCCGACATTGGCGGCCTCGCGCAGGTAGTACTGGCGCACCAATCCGTTGAAATTGATCGGTGCCGCCGTGCCGGCGTACGCCTGGTAGTCAGTAACCTCGGGGACAGTCGCGATGTAACGGCCAAGTTCGCCGAGCACCTGCGCGGTTTTCTCTACACTGGTCCCCTCCGGCATATCCACTACGACTTGGAATTCCGACTTGTTGTCGAAGGGCAGCATCTTGAGGATCACCGCCTGCACCACGACTAATCCTACCGATACTACGATCAGCGCAGCGATGACGCCGAACAACCACCAGCGTTTTGTCCTGCCCGCATCGCCTCGGAGAAACGGCCCCATATAACGATTGAACCATTGGTACAGACGCTTCTCGCCGGACTCGCCACCAGCGTGTGCGACATGGGCACCGAGCAACTTATTGGCCATCCAGGGAGTAACCACAAACGCGACCACCAGCGAGATCAGCATGCCGATGCTGGCATTGATGGGTATCGGGCTCATGTAGGGTCCCATCAGGCCACTGACGAAGGCCATCGGCAACAGTGCGGCTATTACGGTAAAGGTCGCGAGGATCGTCGGCCCGCCGACCTCGTCCACCGCATGCGGAATCGCCTCGAGCATGTTGCGCGCACCCATTGCCATATGCCGGTGGATGTTCTCGACCACCACAATGGCATCGTCGACCAGTATGCCAATGGAAAATATCAGCGCGAACAGCGACACTCGGTTGAGCGTGAAACCCCAGGCCCAGGACGCAAACAGCGTGATCGCCAGGGTGATGACCACGGCCAGACCAACGATCAGCGCCTCGCGCCAGCCAATGGCAACCAGCACCAGCAACACCACCGAAATCGTGGCAAACAACAACTTACTGATGAGTTGTTTCGCCTTGGCGTCAGCCGTCTCGCCGTAGTTGCGGGTGACGGTCACGTGCACGCCGTCGGGGATGAAGATTCCTTTGAGCTGCTCGATACGCTCGACGACCTGGTTGGCGATATCGACAGCGTTGGTGCCGGGCTGCTTGGCTATTGCCACGGTCACCGCGGGAAACTCACCACGCCCGGAAATGCCCTTACTCTGCGCGGAAGGTCCTGTGCCCAGCCATACATAGCTTTCCGGCTGATC
>CP070733.1:253312-256726 GCA_020347585.1 Pseudomonadota bacterium
GACCCAGGAGCGCGCCTACACCTCGCCGATCTGGTATTCGCCTTAAGTACCGCAGGGATCGTCGGCGCGAGCTAACCACGACTCCCGTCCGGTCGACTGATACGCGGACGGGAGGTTGGCACGCGCCGACCTCGGCGGGCGACTCAGCACCGGACCGGGCATCGAGCCTCACCTTCTATTCCCCTGTTGCTGACTAGGGTTCTCCGCTGACAGGCTATTCGTTTGAATCCCCTACTCCACACAGGTAGTATGCCTGGCCTGCCGGCACGCAGGCCGGTGCGCCGCACGATCCGCACCTGATTCGTCCAGAATCAGTGTGTAATCCGTTGATACTGCTACGATAACGGTGCACCGCCGCGCCGATCAGAATCGTTCTTGAGGAGACCCAACATGACCGCGCTCGCAGACGAAGAACAAACCCGCCCGCGCCGCACCCGCCCCTCGCTCAAGCTCCTGATTGCAGCGACGATCTTTGCCCTGCTCGCGCTCTACCTGAGCCAGATCGTACCCACCGTGGAAGTCGCCTGGGTCATGGCCTTGCTGCTGTTCACGGTCTACCTGTTCGCCTTTGAGGTCCTGGGCGTCGACGTGGCAGCTATCACCATAATGGTGCTGCTCGGTCTCAGCTCGTTGTTCGCGCCGATCATGGGGCTGGAACAGGGATTGGTCGATACACGCCAGTTGTTCGACGGCTTCGCCTCCAACGCCGTCATGTCGATCATCGCCGTCATGATCATCGGCGCCGGGCTCGACAAGACAGGCCTGATGACCACAGTAGCGGGCTTTATTCTGCGCGTCGGCGGCACGACGGAATCGCGCATCATCCCCATCATTTCGGCGACAGTCGGTATCATCTCCTCGTTTATGCAAAACGTCGGCGCAGCCGCCCTGTTCTTGCCCGTGGTAAGCCGAATCTCAGCACGCGCAGGACTTCCCATGTCGCGGCTACTCATGCCCATGGGTTTCTGCGCCATTCTGGGGGGCACCGTCACCATGGTCGGCTCAAGTCCCTTGATTCTCCTCAACGACTTGATCCTGGCGTCCAATCAGGCCTTGCCCGCCGAACAACAGATGGACACCTGGGGTCTGTTCTCGGTAACACCCGTTGGGCTCGCGCTCATTGTCGCTGGCATTGCCTACTTCGTGCTCGCCGGTCGCGCCGTGCTGCCCTCTGTGATTGAAGAAGGTGTGGCCTCGGCCAGCAGCTCCATGCGCTATTTACAGGACGTCTATGGTGTGCACTACGACCTGTACGAAATTGTGGTACCGCAGGGCAGTCCAATCGTTGGCAAGATGCTCGACGACGTAGAGTCCGCATCGCGCATCCGTGTCATTGCCGCCCTACGCGGTTCCGACGACTTGCGTATCGGCCCCGGCGGATTGGCACGTGATGTCGGCATTGAAGCCGGAACGGTGTTGGGGGTTATTGGTGCGCCCGAGAAGCTGAATAAGTTCGTCGAGGACTATTCCCTCGAGGTGCACGACGGCATCGAAACCTTCACCGAGTCCCTGTCACCAACCAAGGCTGGCATCGGTGAGGTCGTCATTCCGCCTGGATCGAACCTGATCGGCAAGAGTGCGCGTGATGTCTGGATGCGCAAGACCTATGGTATCGCCATGGTCGCGCTACATCGCGACGGGGAAACGTTGCGGGAAGGTGAAGGCATTCGCGACTTGCCGCTGCAGGCTGGCGATGCGCTCGTGGTGCACACCACGTGGGACGCCCTCGCCCGCCTGGAACATGATCGCAACTTTGTCGTCGTCACCACCGAGTACCCGCACGAAGAATTGCGCCCGAACAAGGTGGGTTGGGCATTGGCCTTCTTTGGCGTTGCCCTGGTCATGGTGCTGTTCACGGATATTCGCCTATCGGTGGCGTTGTTGACCGGCGCCCTCGGCATGGTGCTGTCACGGGTACTCAGCATCGAAGAAGCCTACGAGGCAATCAGCTGGAAAACCGTGTTCCTGCTCGCGTCGCTGATTCCGTTGGGCCTCGCCGTTGAGACGTCCGGAACCGCGAAGTGGATTGCCGAACAAACGTTATTGGTCGTCGGTGACATGCCGATCTGGGTGATTCAAGCTGCAGTGGCAGTGCTTGCCACCTTCTTTACCTTGGTGATGTCCAACGTCGGTGCAACAGTGCTGTTGGTGCCGCTCGCCGTCAATATTGCCATCGGCGCCGGCGCCAATCCGGCTGTGTTCGCACTGACCGTGGCCATCGCGACCTCCAACTCTTTCATCATTCCAACCCACCAGGTCAACGCGTTGATCATGGGCCCGGGCGGCTACAGCGTCGCCGACTTCATGCGCGCAGGTGGTGTGATGACGGTGTTGTTCCTTGTCGTGTCATTGCTGATGCTGAACGTGATCTTCTGACGCCACCTGAAGAACAGCTTTAACCACGGAGGGCACGGAGCTTAAGGAGAAAAGAACACTAGGTGAAAAACACTGAACCATGGCGAACACGGGGAAGGCCCCGGGGATGCTTCGCGAACGAAATCGTTCTCGGTGTTACCCCCCAGCCTCGCGAGCTAAAGCGCGACAGATCATGAAGTAGCCATGTGTTTTCGCCTAGCTCGCTTTTCTCCGTGTGCTCCGTGCCCTCCGTGGTTACATTGCATTTTCTTGACGGTTTCCCCGTGTTCCCCGTGGTTGCATTTGTCTTCCGCTAGAGCGAAACATGCACCCGCGGCGGGCCGCTGTCCTCGGCGTCGAAGGTAACGCGACACTCGGAGATTCGTCGCGACTCGATGCCCTTGTCGGTGATGAAGTAGCGCCGCACCGCCCGCGTACGTTCCGCCGCCAGCTCGCGCAGCTCGGGACCGTGCTTTTCAAGCAACGCATTCGGAACCGTTACGGCGCCCGCTTGCTCGGGTGTGGATGCCTTCGCCTTCCCAGCCTCAGGTGCTGCAGCCGGTTTGACTGGTGTTCCGCTCACCGCCGACAGGTCTGCAATCGTCGCACGGCCACAGACTTTGAGAGAAAGCTTGGGCTGATTCTGCAATAACGCCACCAGCTCGTCCATGTACTTCGTTGCAGCTTTGTCGAGCTCCGCGGATCCCGGTGCAAACTTGATCGGGTCAAACCTGACGCCGCCACCCGCACCCTCGCCTACTGACGTTAACATTGAACCGATCAACGTCGGCGGGAACACCTTCTGCAAGGTGCTTCCAATCGCTTTGTTTACCGCCGAGCTGATGTCGACTTCCGGCTCCATTATTGTTCCGGTCACCGGAAGCTTCAGTTTGATGCGCCCGTCCTTGTCTTGCAGCAGTGCCACCGCCGTCTCGATCGGAACGCCCGCCCTATCGGAAAGCCGCTTGGCGTCCTTCTCTGACAACGGCGCGAAGTCGAGATCCAGCGCATCAACTTTGATAACGCCGTCTACAACGCCCTGCTTGGCGGTGGCCTTGC
>CP070733.1:256826-272756 GCA_020347585.1 Pseudomonadota bacterium
ACTGGGGGCGCTGATGCTGTGATTCAGCGCTGCTTCTGTGTAAGTGTCGCCGGGGCCTCTGGGCCCGGTCGTCGTTACAGGGCGAACCCACTTTCTGGCCGCCAGCACGGGACGCTGTCAAACTACTGCTTCTGGCGCCGCCTGTTTCATGGTGTCCGCCAGCGCGGTATAGGCCTGAGCCCAGGCGTCCCTAACCTCCGGGGTAAATTCGCGACCCAGCCCCTGCTCTAGTGTCCACAGCAGGGCCACGCCCACGGTGTCGTAGTGCTCGGGCAACGTACCGTAGCTAACGTGGCGACGCCCCAGGTCCTCAACCACGGGCGCTAGATTGTCAAACCTCTCCAGACCAGCGACGGTGGCATCGATCATGCGGACAAGCTTGGCGCCCTGCTCCTGCATGCCCACCTTGAACATCGGCATCACCGACGGATCCAGTTCGAACAACCGCGTGTAGAACATCTCCGCCACGGCATCGGGTGCCGGTCGAACTTTCGCCCAGCTGGTCTTGACCAGATCAATCTGCTCGGGTGTCATCGGTTCTCTCCTTCGATTCCATTTTGTCGTGGGTCTTCCGTTTGCCGCGGCGGCCATCCGTGGCGTCGCGCCTGCGTCAGCTACGACCGTTCCCGTACGCGAGCACGGCCGCGATGACACCGGGGCAGAATGCCGACTCGGCACCGCATTGTCAAAGACCCGCCTCACGCAACCCTATTGCGTCATGATTTTGCCACCTCAATATGACGAGTCGTTGACCGCGGTCATGGCGGGCGCACGCCGGTTCTGGTAAATAACTTATATTCCGCAGCAGGGTTGGACGACCCGACGGGTACGCGCAGGTTTCAGGCGCATGACGCACCAGCAACGGAAGGCACTCCGCCGGAACGCCCCAAAGAATTCGAAAATCCGCAATGCTGCAGGCTGGCGTGCCGACGGTGAATTCCGCCGGCCGGATACTACTGGCCTGCTCAATCCACGCCCGACTCGACGCAGTGCGCGAGAGTGAGCAGGTTTCACCGCCCGATATGGAGGTGAACCATGCGAGTCCAGGAGATCATGACAAACAGGATCACGTCGATTTCACCCGACGTCTCGATCCGCGAAGCCGCGCACCAGATGCACACTCTCAACATCGGCACGCTGCCGGTGATGGACGGCGATCGGCTCGCGGGAATCGTTACCGATCGGGATATCTGTTGCCGCGTAGTGAGCGAGGGATTGGACCCGGCCATTACCCGGGTCCGTGACATCATGAGCGCGGACGTTACCTGCTGCTTCGGCGATCAGCCGATCGAGGAAGCGGCCCATCTCATGGAAGACAAGCACATTCGCCGACTTGCGGTGCTAAACCGCGACAACACCATGGCGGGGTTGCTGTCGGTGGATGACTTGGCCCGGGGTTCTCACGACCTTGCAGGCGAAGTACTCGATGTCGTGGTAACCCATTGAACGCGGCATGCATCGCCGCGGGGCGGCGCGTTCGCGCGTCGCCCTTTTTGATCCTGCCTCTTGAACCTGGCTCGGTTCTTCCTCGCAGCTAAAGTCGTCCTGACACATTGTGCCAGGATGGCGGTGTTTGCGGACCGAGTCTGGCGACCGCAGATGGGTTTCCAAGGTGGCGATCCAGCCAACTCAGGGTGGCGTTCCAGCTTTGCGCAGTAGCCTCGGAAGATGCGCGAAAATTGAAGGCATGTCCCTTGCCTTTTATCACCATCATGTCGGTATCTTCATTGCCTGCCGCACGCAATTTTTCACTGAAACTAACCGAGTGTGCAAGCGGTGTGGTGTTGTCCCTGTCGCCGTGAATAATTAGCAGCGGCGCGTCGATACGCTGTGCGTGGTTCACCGGTGAGTAAAACGCCAGTAGTTCGTCAAGCGTTATATTGTCGTTAGGTGAATTGTTCGCGTACTTCGCCCGCCAGCGCTTGATCATGAACCGCCAGAAGACGCTGTTTTCACTCTTCTCCTCGAACCAGCTCGAAAAGTCGCTCATAGGGTAATACACCACGGCCGCCTTCACGTGCGGAGAACTGGCCGCCAACAGCAGGCTGTGGGCACCGCCCAGCGAAAACCCCAGCACGCCGATGCGGGTCGCATCGACGCGCGGATTGTCGCAGATGACCTCAAGGATATGTTGAGCATCCTCCAGCGTGCGCCACGGCAGCGGCACGGCATCAAATTCGCCGCGTACGCGGCGCTTGTAATCGAGCGCCACAGCGAGATACCCCTGTGCCGAGAGCGCGCGCAGAGTATCGCGCATGTCGAGCGCATCCTCGCCACGACCCGGGTGAACAATTACCGTAGCGTGCGGTCCACTGCCCGCCGGGTAGTGCCATAGCAGTCGCGCCTGAATATCCTCGCCGGTTACCATCTGCACCTGTGTCGATGGTTCGCCAGTGTCGCTTGCGTCACCGGACACCTGCGGTCCGGCGCAGCCAACAAGCAGTGCGGCAAACCCAAGCGGTAGCGTCCAGCGGCTCCAAAACGCGTATCTCATATCAAACTCCTTGCCAAGTTAAGTGTTCTGACTGGCGAATTGCATCTCAGAAATGTAGCTTTCCAACGCATATCGCCAACAGCCCATATGTGAATATGGCAACGACCAGCACAAACCATGCTCTGCCAGTTCCTGACGACTTCCCGAGCGGCATGTCCGCGACAGGTGGCGTACGGTTGTGGCCATTGCGCCATCAACGCGCGTGCTCATAGTAGGCTCTCTATCTGCTGTACCAGGGCGCGATCATCGGGCGCAACCCGGCTCGGAAAACTGCCAATCAGTTTGCCGTTGCGATCCAGCAGGTATTTGTGAAAATTCCAGCGCGGGTACTCGCCCGCCAATCCGCCCAATGCATGGTAAAGGGGATCGGCGCTGCGTTCGCTCACGCGTGTCTTGGCAAACATGGGAAACCTGACACCATAGGTCAGGCGACAGAACTCCTTTATCTGCGTCTCGCTGCCCGGTTCCTGGTTGGCAAAATCGTTGGACGGGAACCCCAGTACCACCAGACCGCGCTCGCGATACTTCTCGTACAGTGTTTCCAGGCCGTCATACTGGGGCGTATAGGCGCACTTGCTGGCGGTGTTGACGATGAGCACTACCTTGCCGCCATAGGCATCACACAACCGCACGGGTTGTGATTCGCCGAGCGGGCGCACACGAAAATCGAGAGCGCCGGGACAGGCTGCCGCCGCCGCAACACTCGCCAGGGGCAGCACGGCCATCAGGCCGGCGACTATAAGGACGGCGGCCAGTCTCGGGCGCATTGTCCAGTGGTTACGGGCCTCAATATCACACCTCATTTTCGTGCTCCTCCTGCTTAAGTCCTCTCACAGGTGCCGTTGGTTTTGGCCCCGGCACTCAGGATTTAGCTTCCTCAATGCTGCTACCACCCGACAGGGCCTCGGCGCGGCGCTCGCCGGCCTGCACTTCAGCAACCGTCATGGACTCCATCACGATTTGACGCAGCAGTTCGGCATCGTTGTCGCCCTGCGCCATGGCCAGTGTGAGCCAGGCGTAAGCCTCCACCGAGTCGCCGCGGGCACCACGCCCCTCGGCGTACACCAGGCCCAGCGCATAGCGCGCATCGCGGTTGCCGGAACGGGCTTGTGCGCGCAGCGTGTCGACAAGTGCCGGATCGTGGCGCCACAACACCAACTCACTCAAAAACGAGTTCTGCCCGTACATGTTTCTCCAAGAACCCACGTTGTTTGTGTAACTTTTGTACAAATTTGGGGTACGCTGACCCTTTAATATGCGCCAACAGGCGCCCCTCTCGAAATAAGCTGTACAACCTTGACAACAGTTGTATAGCATGTGTATAAGTATTGTACAAGAGGAAATCATGTCAAGTCGCACAAAGGCATCGAAAGAGAGAACCGGTTTGTACCCGATCAGCACAGTCTCCGAACTCACCGGAATCAACAGCGTGACGTTGCGCGCCTGGGAGCGCCGCTACGGGCTGGTTCGCCCGCAACGCACCGAAAAAGGCCATCGCCTGTACACCGCGGGAGACGTTGACCACATCCGCCAGATCTTGCGGTTGGTGGAGGAAGGCGTGCCCATCAGCCGCGTGCGGGAGGCGCTGCGACTGGAGGAGCAATCGGCCGCCGCGCCTGCACCGGAAGATATGGATGCCTGGCGCAGTTATCTCGAGCGTATGGTTGAGGCGGTATCGCGCTTTGATGAGGCGGGGCTCGAAGCCACGTATAACGATGCCATGTCGCTTTACCCCGTGGACGTGGTAACGCGGCGACTGCTGCTGCCACTGCTGCAAACCCTCGGTACGCGCTGGTTAAGCGCCGAAGGCAGCATCGCCGAGGAGCATTTTTTCGGTGTCTACATGCGCAATAAGCTGGGCGCCCGCTTTCACCATCGTGGCCAGCGAAACCGGGGCCCGCGACTTATCGTCGCCTGTATGCCTGGCGAATACCATGAAATTGGTCTGCTGCTGTTTGCCCTCGCCGCCCACGATCGCGGCTTTCGTCTGATATTGCTGGGCGCCGACCTGCCGCTGGACGAGTTGCCGTTGGTCGTGGAACGAACCCAGGCCGATGGCATCGTGTTATCGAGTTCCGTTAAACCCCAGCCCGGGACGCTGGACCGCGACCTGCCGGCGCTGGTGAGCGCCGCCGGGGTGCCAGTTTTCATCGGCGGCAAGACCGCCGATGAACAGCGCGTGTCCATCGAGGATGCGGGCGCGATTGCAGTTGGCGCCGAACTGGCGCTGGGGTTAAGGCAGATCAACGACATTATTCAGCACGGCCGCGGCAGGTAACAGCAGCAGCACCGACAACACCACAGGGACAGCCATTATGCAATACCCCACGCAACACGCCATCGACTGGACCGAGCAGGGACTTGTGCCGGACCTTATGATTCGCCGCGGCATACGGCGCCTCCTGCGCGAACGCCTCGACGAACTCGCACATAAGGATGTGGAAACTATGGCCGATGCGCAACGCGGCTTCGTACGTAGCATGCGTGGCGCGCCGATCGCCCCCCTGCCGCACAAGGCCAACGAACAGCATTATGAGGTACCGGCGGCGTTCTTCGCCCGGGTGCTGGGCGGCCATATGAAGTACAGCTGCTGCTATTGGCCGGCGGGTATCGAATCACTTGACGAGGCCGAAGCTGCGGCGCTGGAGACGACCTGTGCCCATGCGGGTATCGACAACGGCATGGACGTTTTGGAATTGGGTTGCGGCTGGGGATCGCTGACCCTGTGGATGGCCGAACGCTATCCCGACAGCACGATCACGGCGGTTTCAAATTCATGCTCGCAGCATGACCAGATTCTCTCCGAGGCGCGCTGGCGCGGTCTGAAAAACGTGCGCGTGATTACCGCGGACATGAACGATTTTTCCACCGACCGGCACTTTGATCGCGTTGTGTCAGTCGAGATGTTTGAGCATATGCGAAACTATCCGCGCTTGTTCGAACGGATCGCCGGTTGGCTGCGCCCGCGGGGCCGGTTCTTCATGCACATTTTTTGTCACCGCGCCGTGCCGTATGCATTCGTTGACAACGGCGCAGGCGACTGGATGAGCCGCTACTTCTTTTCCGGCGGAATCATGCCGAGCGACGACCTGCCGCTGCACTTTCAGCGAGACTTGCAGCTGTTGCAGCGCTGGCGCTGGTCGGGATCTCACTACGAGAAGACGGCCAACGCCTGGCTCGCCCGCATGGATGGCGCACGCGACGAACTGTGGCCGTTGCTCGAGCAGGTATATGGGTCGCACGCCGTGCAGCAGTGGTGGATGCGCTGGCGCATGTTCTTCATGGCCTGTGCGGAACTGTTCGGCCATTCAGATGGCCAGGAGTGGTTCGTAAGCCACTACCTGTTCGAAAAACTCTGAGTCTGCTGAGCACTGCATCATGCCAATGCTGCTGAACTTCGCGCTGTTCCAAATCGGCTGGTTCGCCTGCGTGCTGGGCGGCGCAAATAACCTGCCATGGCTTGGTTCAGTGACAGTACTGATCGTCGTGGCACTGCACCTGGGACGAGCCGTGCAGCCTGCACGCGAGGCAACATTGGTGCTGGGCGCGGGCGCCATCGGTGCAATTTACGATAGCACCCTGGTTTCTCTCGGCTTGATGAGCTATCCGTCAGGCACAGTGATCGCCGGCACTGCGCCACACTGGCTCATCGCCATGTGGATGCTGTTCGCCACCACGCTCAACGTCTCACTGCGCTGGCTGCGCGGCCGCTGGCTGCTGGCTGCCACTCTGGGCGCGGTGTTCGGGCCGCTTGCCTACTACGGCGGAGCAAAGCTGGGCGGCATGATGTTCGAGAACGGACGCGTCGCGCTGATTGCGCTGGCAGTGGGCTGGGCCTGCTGGATGCCGTTGCTCTCAAGGCTGTCGCAGCACCTTGACGGAACGCGCGGGCCACTTGCCGCGGTGGACCACAGTGCGACGGGTAAAGCGAACTAACCGGGGAAGATCGAAATGTTCGATTGGGTTGCTTACCTGTGGGGACTGGCCGCCGTTGTGCTGATGGCACTGGCGGCATGGCCGGTCAGCGTGGTCAAACATGACGTCAGCATCGTCGATAGCCTGTGGTCGTTGATGTTCCTGGCTGCGACGCTCGTGTATCTCACAATGCTGCCCGACACCGGCACCCGCGCCATGCTGGTGCTATTCCTGGTAACCGCCTGGGCGGTGCGTTTGTCGGTGCACATCACCTTGCGCAACCGCGGCCACGGTGAGGATCCGCGTTACCAGGCCATCCGCCAACGCAATGAACCGGGCTTTGCCGTAAAAAGTTTGTACCTGGTGTTTGGCCTGCAGGCGGTGCTGGCCTGGATCATCTCGCTGCCGTTGCTACCCGCGCTCGCCTCACCGATGCCGATCGGCACGTTTGACTATCTCGGCATCGCACTTTGGACAGCGGGCATGGTATTTGAAACCGTTGGCGACCATCAATTGTCGCGCTTCAAATCACACCCGGTCAACCGCGGCAAGGTCATGGACCGCGGGCTGTGGCGCTACACACGCCACCCGAACTATTTCGGGGAATTCCTGATCTGGTGGGGCTTCTACCTGCTCGCACTGGGCGCGGGGGCGTGGTGGAGCATCGTTGCACCGCTGTTGATCACTTTTCTGCTATTGCGTGTTTCAGGCGTTGCACTGCTTGAGAGGGACATCATGGCGCGACGCCCGAACTACGCAGGTTACATACGGCGCACCAACGCCTTTTTTCCCGGCCCGCCGCGCAAACCGACCGCCGCTGTTACCAACCATGGGGAGACAGTGCCATGACAAGCAGGACATTAGGCAAGATCGCATTCACACTTTTCACCCTCCTATCGGGCGTGATGACCGCGTCC
This sequence comes from Pseudomonadota bacterium, assembly GCA_020347585.1. Classification (GTDB taxonomy): domain Bacteria; phylum Pseudomonadota; class Gammaproteobacteria; order CAMYNG01; family CAMYNG01. Next base: position 264,153 of record CP070733.1, read on the forward strand.
GCCGCGCTGGCCAACTCCGCCGACGAGTGGCGCTTCCGCGTGTATCTCGATGATAAGCACATCGGCTACCACAACTTTCGCCTTACACCCACCGGCGACTTACAGGCACTGGAAAGCACGGCCGACTTCAAGGTGAAGTTCCTGATGTTGACCGTATACCGTTACTCGCACGCCAGCACCGAGTTGTGGCAGCGCGGCTGCCTGCGGCGTATCTACGCATCGACCGACGATAACGGCGACCTGTCGGTCGTGCGCGGGGTAACGCGTGACGACAGCCTGATGATCTACACCACCGACGGTGCTGAGGCCAGGTCAGGTTGTGTCAAGACCTTTGCCTACTGGGACCGAAGCTTCCTTAAGGGAAAGCGACTGCTCAATTCGCAGACCGGCGAGCATATCGACATCGAGGTAGAGCCACTGGGCGAAACAATCATCGAGGTGCGCGACAAACCTGTGCCGGCTCGCGGCTACCGCCTGCTGGCAGAGGATATGGTGATCGACCTGTGGTACTCAGCCAATGACCGTTGGCTTGCCTTGCAATCAACCACCGAAAGCGGGCGCAAGCTGCGCTATCTCATTGACTGAAACATTGTGGCCGATCTTCGCAGGAAATTTACGGCATGAACCGCAAACATCACTGGCTGGCGATATCACTGCTGGCGCTGGTCGGATGCAGTAGTACGCAGCACGGGCAGCTTGCGACCGTTCCCCATGTCGACCTGGATCGCTTCATGGGCGACTGGTATGTGATCGCCAGCATCCCCACCTTTCTCGAAAAGAATGCGCACAATGCCGTTGAAACCTACCGGCAGGCCGCGGACGGCACGATCGCCACCACATTTACCTTTCGCGATGGCAGCTTCGAGGGCGAAATTAAGCGTTACACGCCCACCGGCTACATTCGCGACACCAACAGCAATGCCGTGTGGGGCATGCAGTTCGTATGGCCAATCAAGGCCGACTACCGAATTGTCTATCTCGACGCTAACTACACCTTGACGGTGATCGGGCGCAACAAGCGTGACTATGTCTGGGTCATGGCACGCACCCCGCAGATATCCGACAGCGACTATGCAAATGTGTTGCGGCTGATAGAGGGGCTGGGTTACGACGTTTCGCAACTGCAGAAAGTACCGCAGCGCTGGGAAGGTGCTGAGCACGACACGGCGTTGCAACAACCGGGGGAACATGGCGCATGAAGATCGCAATCATCGGCACCGGCATCTCGGGCAACGTGGTTGCGCGGCGCCTGCACGAGCGCCACGACATCACAGTGTTCGAAGCCAACGACTACGTGGGCGGGCACACCCACACACACGATATCGAGCACGACGACCGTCACTATGCACTGGACACGGGCTTCATTGTTTTCAACGAGCGGACCTATCCGAATTTCGTACAGTTGCTTGATGAAATTGGCGCCGAATCGCAGCCGAGCGAAATGAGTTTCAGTGTCAAGTGCGAGCGGACCGGGCTGGAGTACAACGGCCAAAACCTCAACACGTTGTTCGCCCAGCGCCGCAACCTGCTGAACCCGGGCTTTTTCCGGATGCTGCGTGACATACTGCGCTTCAATCGCGAGGCCCCAAAGCTGCTTGCGCGTGACCATGACCACCTCACGCTAGGCGAGTTCCTCGCCAGAGGTAGATACTGCAGCCAGTTCATCGAGCAGTACGTGATTCCCATGGGCGCGGCGATCTGGTCGTCAGCGCCCGAGCAGATGCACCGGTTTCCCGCCCGCTACTTCATGCAGTTTTTCCATAACCATGGCCTGCTGAGTGTCAACAACCGCCCGCAATGGCGCGTCATCAAGGGCGGCTCAAGGGCTTACGTCGAGAGGCTAGTTGCGCCATTTCGCGATCGCATTCGCACCGCAACGCCTGTAGAGATGGTACGCCGATGCAATGGCTACGTGGAAATCACGGCGCGCGGCGGCTTGCCGGAGCGTTTCGATCAGGTGTTCATTGCCTGCCACAGCGATCAGGCGCTACGCATGCTGGCCGATGCCAGCGCGCGCGAACGCGAGGTGCTGGGCGCTATCCCCTACCAAGCCAACGAGGCAGTGCTGCACACCGACAGCTCGCTGCTGCCACGCCGTCGACTGGCCTGGGCCGCCTGGAACTATCACGTGCTGCCGGAACAGCGCGGCCGCGTGGCAGTAACCTACGATATGAACATACTACAGGGACTAAAGGCCCCCGCAACTTTCTGTGTCACGCTAAATAACACCGACGCTATCGACCCGCGCCACCTTATCAAACGGATTAGCTACCACCACCCGGTTTTTACCCCGAAGGGGGTTGCCGCGCAACAGCGCCACGGCGAGGTTAGTGGTGTGAACCGCACCTACTATTGCGGTGCGTACTGGCGCTACGGCTTCCACGAGGACGGCGTGGTGAGCGCATTGGCGGCCCTGCAACAATTTGAGGAAAACAACGCCCATGAACAGTTGCATCTACGTCGGGCAAGTTAGGCACCGGCGATTTGCGCCGCGCCAACACGCGTTTTCCTACCGCGTGTTCATGATGTACCTCGACCTTGGGGAGTTGCCACAGCTGTTTCAACGCTACTGGCTGTGGTCCACGCAACGGCGAAATCTTGCCTGGTTTCGGCGCGCCGATCACCTGGGCGATGCCAGCCAGCCACTCGACGAGGCCGTGCGCGATCTGGTCGCGGCGCGCACCGGCCGGCGTCCGGCGGGACCCGTGCGCCTGCTGACCCAGTTGCGTTACTTTGGCTATGGCTTTAACCCGGTAAGTTTTTACTATTGCTTCGACCGCAGTGGCACCCGGGTGCGGACCGTGGTAGCGGAGGTAAACAATACACCGTGGGGCGAACAGTACTGCTACGTCCTCGACGAAGCAGAAAACATCGGCGCGGCTGCATATATGCGCTACCGAGTACAAAAACAATTTCATGTCTCGCCGTTCATGGACATGGACATGCAATACGACTGGCGGCTGGGCACACCCGGGGAGCGACTGTCGGTGCACATCGCCAACAGCCAGGATGGCGACAAAATGTTCGACGCCACCTTGAACCTGCAGCGCCGTGCCATCGGACACGGCGCGCTGGCAGGCACCCTGACGCAATTTCCGGTTGTAACCGCAAAGGTAACTGGTGCGATATATTTCGAGGCGCTGCGCCTGTGGCTCAAGAAGGTACCGATATTTGACCATCCAGAAAAAAGGGAGGCGCCGCACGCGGCGAAAAACGCATGAGAGCATCCGAAACCGTTATTGAGAAACCGCACCCCTTTCCCGCACGGGTCGGCTGGTTCAATGGGCTAGCCAAGCGCATGGTGCTGATGCGCCTGGGCGGGATTAGGGAAGGTCGGATGACTTTAATCGATGGCGCCGAGCGCCATGAGTTCGGGAGCGCAAGCGACGAATTTTCCGTAGGCGCAACGATACGTGTTTTGCACCCGCGCTTCTACAACGCGCTTGCCTTCGGCGGCAGCATCGGGGCCGGCGAGAGTTACATGGCTGGCCACTGGCAGTGTGACAGCCTGACCAGTGCGGTACGCATACTGCTGCGTAATTATGACGTGCTGAGCAACATGGATGACAGCGCGGGAAGGATCACGGCACCGTTGCACAAGATGTTCCACTGGCTGCACCGCAACACCAAAGACGGCAGCCGCAAGAATATTGCCGCCCACTATGATCTTGGCAATGACATGTTTCAGCTGTTTCTCGATGAGACCATGATGTATTCCTGTGGTGTATTTGATCGACCGGATAGCACCCTCGAGGAAGCATCGATGGCCAAGATCGACCGCATTTGCCGCAAGCTGGATCTGTCGCCCGCCGATCATATCCTGGAAATTGGCACCGGCTGGGGTGGGTTCGCCCTGCACGCAGCAAAGCGCTACGGCTGCCGCGTCACCACTACCACCATCTCGCGCGAACAGCATGCGCTAGCGGTTGAGCGCGTCGAAACGGCCGGACTGGGCGATCGCATCACTGTGCTGTGCCAGGATTACCGCGACCTGGATGGCCAGTACGACAAGCTGGTTTCCATTGAAATGATCGAGGCTGTTGGTTATGAATTTTTCGACAACTACTTCGAGCAATGCAGCCGGCTGCTCAAACCGGAGGGCATGATGTTGCTGCAGGCAATTACCATTGCCGACCAGCGTTACGAGGCGGCCCGGCACGATGCCGACTTCATCCAGCGTTACATCTTTCCCGGTGGCTGCCTGCCCTCGGTGGCGGCGATAAACGATTCGATCGCACGCGTCACCAACATGCGTCTGTTTCATCTGGAAGATATCGGCCCCCACTACGCGACCACGCTGCGCCACTGGCGGGATCGTTTCATTGCCAATGTTGATGCGGTACGGGCGCTGGGTTACCCAAAGTCATTCGTGCGCATGTGGGAATTCTACTTCTGCTACTGCGAGGGCGGCTTTCTCGAGCGTTCCGTCGGCACGGTACAGGCGCTGTTTACCAAGCCGTCGTGCCGGCGTGATGCGCTGCTGCCGCCGTTGCAAGCCGCAGTTGCAACACCCACCCCGTGAGTCCGTCGCACTAGGGAGGTCAGCAATGCAATCCAGTGAACTGGCAAGCATCGATTTCGCGCTCAGCTGGCAGGGCACGCAAGCCCGTCACCGCGACCGGTGCCACTTTGACAAGGTTGATTTCTGGCGCGATCTGATGCCCGGAGCACTGGGCGAGCGACTGGCGGCGTTGGACATAGGCGAAATCGTCACCGAGCAGTTCGCCAGCGGCGAGCTGGTACCGGCGTTTCGCGAGCACGAGCTGCGCAGCGTAAACCGGAGCCAGATTCGCGGTCGCAACGGCATGCCAATCGAGCCTCACGCCGGGCGCTTCTATCCGCGCGGCCTGCTCTCGGGCGTCGACGGCATCTACCCCCAGGACACGCATCCATTTCGCTGCCTCGGCGCAGGCGATGACAGCCTGCATGTGGATCTGAACCACCCCCTGTCACGCAATGCACTCTCGGTAGAGGCATGCGTCATCGAGCAACTGTCACGACGCGAGGAGCGCGGTGGGCGCTGCAACGATATCGCCGCGGACATGACCGAAAATGGACCCGGTCTCCAAGACAGTCTGCGCGACGTTGAAACGGACTTCTTTTCTGGCAAACCCTTCGCGCGCGAGGATGAGCGAGGCGATCACGACTTCTACGCGCAGCCCCGTATGGTGGACCACATCGACGCGGTGGCGCGCTCTCACATCAGCGCCATCTATGGCAATCTGCTCTCGCCTGGCATGCAGGTATTGGATCTGATGAGCAGCTGCAATTCGCACCTGCCTCGCCAGGGAACCAACCAGCATGTCACAGGCCTCGGCATGAACAACGAAGAACTACGCAACAATCCTGCCCTAGCCGAGCGCCTGGTGCACGATCTCAACCAGAACCCTGAGCTGCCGCTCGATGATGGAGCATTTGATGCCGTGGTATGTACTGTATCGGTTGAATACCTGATTCACCCGATCGAGGTATTCCGCGAAGTGGCGCGAGTGCTCAAGCCGGGAGCACTATTCGTGGTCACCTTCTCCGATCGCTGGTTCCCGCCCAAGGTGATCAGGCTGTGGACAGAACTGCATCCGTTCGAGCGGCTCGGCCTGGTGATTGAGTACTTTCGCCGTGCCGGCAGATTTGCCAATATCCACACTGAATCAATACGCGGCTATACGCGGCCGGCGGACGACAAGTACGCACGACTCACGCCTCACTCGGACCCGGTGTTTGCGGTGTGGGGACACGCCGCAGGCAAAACATAGCACTATAGGAGCCACTACGTGATGAAACAGCGTACACCAAGCGGCCTGCCGGGAGCCGAAGTCATTGCCGGTCTCTTGATGTTTTCGGGGCTGGCCCACGGCGCGGACCCGATGCTCGGTGCATTGGCGCCGGAGTTCGCGTTGATCGATCAAAAGGGCAATACGCAGCGCGTTGCGGACTACCGGGGAAAATGGGTGGTGCTGTACTTCTACCCCAAGGACGACACGCCGGGTTGCACCACGGAGGCCTGCCAATTCCGTGACGACATCTACCAGCTGCATGCCCTCGGGGCGCAGGTGCTCGGTGTCAGTATCGACAATCAGGAAAGCCACAAGGCCTTCGCTGAGAAGCACGGTTTGCCCTTTCCACTGCTCGCCGACACCGACGGCAAGGTCGCCAAGAGCTACGGTGCGCTGTGGTCGTTTGGTTTTGTGCGCTTTGCCCGCCGCCACACCTTCATCATCGACACACAGGGCAAGGTGGTAAAGGTGTATCGCAGCGTAAGTCCATCCAGCCACAGCGACGACGTGATCGCGGCGCTGAGGGAACTGCAGGCAGCGACGGGCGAAGACACGCGGACCGCGACTGAGTCGTGAGTTTCTCCCGATTTTGAGATAGCGTGTATCCGTCCTGCTGCGGCATACCGGCGCTCGTTAGCACGCACTATACTTGATGCTGCCGCGCCACACGTCGTCACGCTGCGCGAGGAGATGCTATGTTCCCGCAACTGCTCATCCCGGCAAACACATTGCGATTCTATCTGACCGTCGCCGTAACCCTGGCGTGTGGTGTTGGGGTCAGCGCCTGCACGACCACGCACAAACCGCCACGCCCGGAACAACTCGCTAACCTCAGCTACCAAGGCATCTATGACACGCCTGTTACGCTGTCTGACGGCGTGTATGAGGGCGCGCCGTTTGTGCCGGGCGGGGCATCGCGCCCGCGTGTGGAACTCATCGAGCACAGTTTCGTCACAGGCAATCTCGGCGGCGATGGCGCCGCCGAGGCGGTGGTGCTGCTGAGCGCTAGTACCGGCGGCAGCGGCACACAAATCTACCTGGCAGTGACGGCGCGAGGCAACGATCAATTACGCAACATCGCAACGCAGCGCATCGGGGATCGTGTACAGATCCGCGCGCTACGCATCGAGCAACAGGCGATTGTCTTGGAGCTGATCGTGGCCGGGCCGACAGACGGAGCGTGCTGCCCGCGCCAGAAGCTGCGCAATAGCTATCGCCTGGAGGGCGGGCAACTTGTGCAAGCGGCCTCGGTACAACTCGGCACGCTGGGTATCGCCGATCTCAACGGAGCAGGGAAGGTGATGCAACTCGACCGGAACGACGCGGTCCCCGACGACGTTACGGTCAGCGTAACATTCAGCGACGGTAAGATATCGGGCGCGGCCGGGTGCAACCGCTACTTCGGCGCCGTCAAGGGCAAGGATCCCTACGATCTGTCCGTTGGCCCGGTGGGCGCCACGCGCATGGCATGCCCGGAGCCGGTGATGGCAATCGAGGACCGCTTCCTGCGCGCGCTGGAGGGTGTCAGGCAGTTCGGCTTTCTTATGGGCAAGGTCGCCCTGACCTGGGAAGTGGGCCAAGTCATGGGCACGATGCTGCTGGCGCCCGCGAGCGACTCGGCGCAAAAGGACAAAAAGAAGCCGCCCGGAGGCGGCTGATGTTAGGGGGGTAGAGAAGTATGGGGCGCTGAGGCCGACCTGCCTGCCAGCTACACGCAGCCGGTGGGCTTGGGCAGACCGCCGTACTTGGTGATGGGCTTCATGGGACCGGTCATCCACATCTTGAACATGAGCTTCTGGTCCTCGCCCACGAACTTGGCGAACTTGCGAATCGGCGGCACCACGCCAAATTCCTCAAAATATTCGCGCGCCTTCAGGATATGGTCCCACTTGACGTCGTCGATCTCGACGCCGTCGGTCTCGGCCATCGCCTTGCCAATCTCCGGCGTCCACTGACTCATGTCATTCAGATAACCGTCACCATCACGCTCTGGTACTTGCATCGTTTCGTATCTCCAGCTTTGCAGAATTAGTGCGCCCGTCGGCTCAAGGAAGCACGGCGGGCGGGGCTTGAAAACCAAGCGTTACGCTCGGATATTCTACATTCCCTAGCACAATAGTCAACTATGGCGAGATTGGCGCTGTTCGGCGGCAATGTTGCGGCTGTGGCAGGTGCAACCGATGCAAGCGGTGGCCGCAAGGATACACGGTAGCATTTGTCTGCCAGGCGGTATGGGAATAAAATCCCAATGGTTTTATGATGCGTTTCGGGAACAGATATCGCACGTTCCAGGGAAGCGGCAGAACACGGCCACGCCAGCGCCGTGTCGCCCCGTATACAACAAAAAGGAGTCCGCGACGATGACTCGACAGGAACATACACCGCACCTTGTGTCTCCGTTAAGCACCCTGCGCCGCTTGGCGGCCGTGGCAGGCGCCTTCGCCCTGGCCCTGACCATTGTCTGGTTCGCCGGTGGCGCTGACACACCGGGAACCAGCGGCCATGCGCCGGGCGCACAATCCAGCCCACATTTCGCATCGACCGGCAAACCTGCCGGCTAGTCACGCGCGCCACGTTCCCGGTCTGCGGGCAGACGCGCTGCGGGGCTTGCCCCCCACGCGCTGACGGCATTGCTGTGGTCGGTGTTTTCCGGCACCAGCGACCTGAGAGATGGTGCCACCCCCACCCAAACAGCTGCGCAGGCGCTGGGCGACATGCCACAGCTAGTGGGCAAAGCCTCCCGCGGCGAACCGCTGCGCGATTTGGATGGTCTGTTATGCTTAAGAGACCCATCCGCCAGCGGAGGACGCCCCCATGACCCGCAGCAAAC
>CP070733.1:272856-275881 GCA_020347585.1 Pseudomonadota bacterium
AGCATAGTGTCACCTCTCAAGGTCGGGAGGTATTCGCGCAGGTGCGGAACCCGCACAACACCCCAATTCACTTGCATCAGACTAGCGAGGCGACCGTCGGGGGCCGCTTCCGCCGGTATGCTCGCGACAATGCTCGTCGGTTCACCGAAACATGAGCACAAACTGTGCCATCACTATATGACAGTGTGATTAAAGGAGTTGCAGCGGTGTTTCACTGATGCTGCTGTCCAACATGCACCACAACGGGCGCTACATCGGTAAGCGTGCACCAGTTTGGCAAAAAAATAAGCGCAGACGGATCCGTGCCAGTGGGGATCGGATCGGCGGTTGCGCGGTTTCTCCAGTTTCGTTGCGGCGCGTCAATGTCAACGAGTACGCAGTGTGCTAAGAGTATTTATGTCGTACCAGCACCGTTTGCGCGTCGCTGGCGCTTCTCTGATAGATAATTTCTATGACCGACCGAAGTGCCGCGCAGCGGGCGGTGATGCGTGCGTGCTTTACTGTGGCATGTGTAATGACCCGAAGGGGGTGATGCCATGAACGCAATGCCAAAACCGGAGGAAACACCAAACGTCGCCTGCGAGATTTGCATGAAGGAAATCCCCGCATCGGAGGCCAACAGCAGTGAGGCACAGGATTACGTAATGTATTTCTGCGGACTCGATTGCTACGAAAAATGGGCAGGCGCGGATATCAGTGCGAAGATGAAGCCCAAATCAACAGCGAGGACCGGAGCCGAAACTCGCTAGAGCTTGTTTTTTTCGAAACCGGGTCGGAGGCCGGTAACCAGCGCGGTTACTTGCCCCGGCCCGCAATATTTTTCTAGGACAGGGAGAAGCAGTCATGGCCATGGCAATGACATTGAAGCAGTTTCTTGCTCAGCAACACGTTGACTATGAACTTTTGGCCCATGAGTACACTGGTTCCAGTATGGAAACGGCAGAGGCCGCCCATGTACCGGGTGAACAGCTGGCAAAGCCTGTGATCCTCGAAGACGAGACGGGCTACTTGATGGCGGTGATCCCCGCTACACACTGGCTGGAAATCGGGGTATTGAGTCACCAGCTTGAGCGTCGCCTTGGACTGGCCACTGAGTCGGAGATCAGCACGCTGTTTGATGACTGTGATATCGGGGCTATCCCGCCGCTAGGTCAGGCCTGGGGCATGGACGTGATCATCGATGACAGTCTGCAAAAGTGCGACGACATCTATTTTGAGGCTGGCGACCACACCGAACTGGTACACATGCGCGGCAAGGATTTTGAGAAATTACTGGCGGAGAAGGCACACGGCACCTTCAGCCATCACCGCTGAGGCTTCCATCCTCCTCTCGGGATAGTGCGTCGGGCTCCTCGCCGACGTACGCAAATGGATCTGTGCGAAGGCCGCTGCCTATAGTCGATGGTGAAGGTCGATGCCGATGGCGCGCGTCAACAGACTTGTCACCCTGGAGCAGGCGCTTGCCTCTACGGGCTCCGATGTTAAAGAGTGGTTTGCTGCCTACATTAACCCTGAGCTGGCGAGCCTCCTGACTCTGGTCGGCGCTGATCGGCGTTACGTAGCGGCCTGCGGCATGACTGTGGCGGATGCCGACGGCCGCGAATATCTGGATTTCCTTGGTGGTTACGGTTCCCTCAACCTGGGTCACAATCACCCTGAGCTGCTTGCGGCCCTGGCGTCGGTCTCGGAGCTACCGAATATACTGCAAGCCTCCATGAATCCAGTCGCAAGTGCGCTAGCTGCGTCCCTTGCGCATATTAGTCCGGGCGCATTGCAGAAGAACTTCTTGTGTAACAGCGGTGCCGAGGCGGTGGAAGCCGCGCTCAAACTGGCCCGGGCGGCGACAGGCCGTGAGGGACTACTGTCCTGCGAGCAATCTTTCCACGGCAAGACGTTTGGTGCGTTGTCGGTCACCGGCCGCACCCACTATCGCGCCCCGTTCCAGCCGCTGGTGCCGGGTTGTGACTACGTGCCGTTCGGCGATTTTCGCCCACTACAGGACAGGTTACGCACCGGACGATACGCTGCGTTTATCGTCGAACCGGTGCAGGGAGAGGGCGGGATCATTGTGCCGCCTGCAGGCTACCTGTGGGAAGCCCAACAGCTATGTCGCGACACCGGCACCCTGTTTGTTCTCGATGAGGTGCAGACGGGCCTCGGTCGGACTGGCTATTTGTTCGCGGCGGAGCATGACCAGCTGGAACCCGATGTGATGGCATTGGCCAAGAGCCTCGGTGGCGGCTTGGTTCCGGTTGGCGCCTGCCTAAGCACGGATGATGTGTGGCGAAAGGCCTATGGCAGGCGTGATCGCTCCCTGCTTCATACTTCTACGTTTGGTGGCAACACCCGCGCGTCGGCCGTAGCACTGAAAACGCTGGAGATCCTGTTACGTGACGATTTGCCCGCCAAGGCGCAGCGCAAGGGAGCGCTATTTCTACAGCGGTTGCAGGGTATGGCTGAGCGACTGCCGCTGATCAAGGAAGTGCGGGGTCGTGGGTTGATGATCGGCGTCGAATTTCATTCGCCGCAAGCCGGGCCCGAATGGGTGCGTGGCTACCTCGGTGCAGCGGTTTGCGGCCTGCTCCTTGAGGAATACCAAATTATATCCGCATTCACGTTCAACAATCCCAACACCATTCGTTTTGAGCCCCCGCTCACCGTGAGTGATGAACAACTGCAACGTGCCGCAGATGCGCTTGAGGATATTTGTGCCTCGCATCGCGATTTTCGTGGCACCGCAACTCACTTGGTGCGTACGCTGTTACGCCGCAAGTTGCATCGGACGTTTCGTAAGAGCGTGTGATGCAAGCAAACGACGACACCTTGGTATGCTGCGGTCCGCTACCTTGGCGATTAGCACTATGAGTGTTCGGCCGCCGCCTCGCGTAGCACACGGCGCCAGCGCCTGTCACCAAGATATGCCCAGCTTGCCGGGTCTTCGAGGATATTTCGCTCAAAGAACTCAACGGAATGGGCAACGATCTTCTCCAGTTCGTCGGTGATCAGCGGCTCGCCGTAGACTGCC
>CP070733.1:275981-289071 GCA_020347585.1 Pseudomonadota bacterium
GGCGAACAGGGTACGTTTTTTGTTACCGATCCCAGCGGCAACTACCTGGAGTTCAAGGCGTTCAGGGATCCGGCTCGGCTGTTCGCCACGGAGTAGCTGCGTCGGCGGCCTAGAGACCGGACGCGCGCATATCGAAGACCGTAAAGTCGCGCTTGGTTAGCCAGATGTCACCAAGCCGCGCCAGCACGGTGCTTCCGTCCGAGCGCACCAGCCTCATGGGGGTACCAGAGGTATAGCGGTAACCGAATGGCACGTATAGGTGCCAGTGCTCATCAAAATCCTTAATCAGCAACACCGGGCGTCCAGCGCCGCTCTTGGCGATATCCATATCTATCGCCAGCGCCGCCTCGGCATGGCTCGCCAGCCGAATCACACTGACCTCAAGCTCGCCATCCTGCGGACGGTGAATTCGCCCGACATAGCCCAGTAGTGGCCGATTGTTGTTACCCTCCGGCTTGAACGCCACCACTTGGCCGATGGACGCGGCACCTGCCTCCTCCGACTCGACGCCGGCCAGCATCAAACCACCGGTGCTGAAATTGACAATTTGCCAATGCGAGGCGCGGTGCCGGACGTCGCGTTCGGCAAGCTCAATGGACGCCTGTTGAACCTTCTCCACGTTGGCCCGTGCCTCGGCGCTGTCATCATCCGCAGGACGGGCATAGCCGGACATCAGTTTGAAGGTCTCGGCAAAACCGAAGTTCAGGGTAAGGCGCTCGGAGCCCACTACCAAGTGGCGCTGGTGGCGCCGCTCACGGCGCTGCAAGCCGAGCAGCATCAACTCGAGCACCGGAATGCGATCCTGTTCGTCCAGCGTCGCAAGCGGTGTGCTCAGCCGGGCCGGATCGACAGCGGAAATGAATATCATCCGTGCCAGTTCCTCATGCTCTGCAACAAGTTGCTCGAGAAGCTTGGAAAAATCGATCACCAGGCTGGCGGCACGGTTTGATTCCGTACGTTGATGCAGTGGCGGTCCATCACTGTTGGCGTAGACCACGACGTATCCGACCCCAAGTTCCTGCCCGCTATCCGAAGCCGTTGTTACGGGGCTGTCCAGGCTGCACAGATATTTTTCGGGAAAGTCGAGCAGATGTCCGAGCCAGGTATTTACATCCAGCATGCCGTAGAGCTGCAATGACACATACAGACGTTGCACGCTGGCTTGCGGAGATGCATTGTCATCCTGGCGCTGTGACGCGTGGCCGGCGCCGAGCGGACAGGACAGCGCAAAGCTTTGCTCAACATCACCGTGCTCGAGCAGCACGAACAACACCTGATTTCAGTCCCACCACGCGCCGCCGTGGAGTTTCTGGTAACGCAGCGCACGCAGTCGCTGTTCTGTACGCAAGGCTTCGAGAATTCGAAATCCCCATTCAGCGAGCCGCGCATGTGCCGGTTCGCCGACTCTTACGGTGGCGTCGTAGTCAGATACAAAGGCATGTTTGTAACTGACAGCCAATTGCTCAACAAACTTGATGCACGCATTGAGCGTCGTGCGCCGCTGTTGGTCCTCCACGAGGCTGTTCTCACCCCGGCGGTAGTCGTCGTACACGCGTTCAACGACCGGATAGACATGGCCGCCCACCAGTTCCGCAATAGTGAGCCGTTCTTCGGAACGCAGCGCCGTGCGATTAACGGATGAGAGCGTATGTGCCGCCTTGTGAAACAGGCGCACGGGATCGCCTCGCAACTGCTCGAGCTTGTGCGCCTGCTCGCCGAGGTCCAGATCCAAATCCTCAGGCGAACCGCTCGCATTGGGTAAATTGGCAAAGTTGAGCGGAGGTACCGTCGGACGCTCTTCGGGCTTCTCTGCAGGCGCACTTTCGGGTACGTGGATCGGCGCCTCATCGCGCACTTCGGCAGGCGTATTTGCGGGCGCCTTGGCCGGTGCTTCATCCTTTGCGCTGGCAGGCACACTCACAGGCACTTGCACCGGCGCTTCATTGCGTATCTCGACAACGGGTTCGATGGGTTGTTGCGTCATCGGTGGCGGCGACGCCGCAGCTTGCTGCGAACCGGATACATTCTCGGCTTTGCCGGCCGTACCAGCGCGCCGCCCGTTCTTTTTCTCCGCGGCCGCCTTTCCCAAACGCCGGGCGAGTCCTTCACCCGCGCGGTCATCGGTCAGGCGTTCGCGCAGGCGTTGTCGCTCGTCCTCGGTCATCTCGAGGCGGAACAATCTCGACTCGCGCCGCAAAATGTACTTGCCCAACTCGTCGAGATAGGCAGAAGTAATCACATCGGGATTGACTATAAAACGATCGTTATTCAAGCCATCGAAGTTCATGATGTTAAGTTCTATCATGCCGGTTTCGATGTTAGCCCGGAAAACAAAGCGAATCGGTACCTGCGGTTCGACCCGGAACCCAGCACCCATGACGCTGAACTTGTCGTCCCTGCGCCGATTGCACACATAGGTAATATGCTGCGTATTGAGAAAGTCAGACAGATGGTCAACGTTGTAGCGGTCATGCACATCAAAGGCGATGCGTTTATCACCAACACACGCGAAGGTGAATGTAATCTCCTTCATCGCCTTCTGGCTGTCTGCCTTTACCTTGAATTCGGTCTGACGAAGATCCTCGAGCGTTCCATAGTTCTTGATGGGATAAGAAACATGAACTGCGGTGTCGACAAAATTGAGCTGCTCCGCCATATCGGAAAGATAGCGGAACACCTCGATCATTTTCGGATAGAGGGTGGTACGGTAGTTTTCTTCGCGTTCCGCTTGCCGGGCCAGTTCTTCGCCGGATTCGGCATTCTTGGCGTCGGCCTGGCGTTTCAGGTCGTCTAAGAGACTCATCAGACTGCTGCGCTCGCTCCCTGCACTGCCCGATACCACAAAAGGTCCCGGGCACTACTGGATGGGTCCCGCCGCGCCCAACCGCGCAGAAGGACCAATTATTATAGGTTTAGCATCGTCCGGATACCAATTTACCTTTAGTATTACCAAGGCCTCATATAAGAATTTTCTTAAAAAACAACTGGTTCAAGCGCCAGACTTCGCTTGAATCGCTACTGGTTCGCGCCCGGATGGAGGCCGGCGAGATGCAGGACGGGATCGGTGGTTTATTGTAACCCGCCAGTCGGTCAGGTACGCCGGCGGTTGAATAGCCAGATCACGCGCTCACGCGCTGTATTGTCAACGCGTATGGGCATGCGCCCGGTCGGCGAGGCGGGCGGATTAATCCGGTAGGTACGCAAACCAAAGCCGTGCTCGGTGCGGTGGGTCACCGTCGCGCGCCGGTGATAGGCTTTCACGACCGGGCTGAAATCTAGGGTAATAAACAGCGACAGCGTTTCACCTTCGCGCAGCGCAAATGCGCCGCGGCGCGACACGGTTTGTACATGCACGCCACTCGCGCTGATGTTGGTTGTCTCACAGCGTACCGGTGGCGAACCGCTTCGACACAGGTAAGCCTTGACCCGTGCCGTCCGCCGCAACTCCGTGCGCCTGTCCATCAATATGATCGCCCCCTGACTGCAATGTACTGAACCGCATACGTCCTGTCAGTTTTCGGTCGGGGGCAGATAGTACACATAGTGGTAAACAAATTTGTTGGGCCGCCGTAAAAAAACATGCGCCGCATTCGGCGCGCAGTACTATGTACCACCGTGCTTGGAGCATGTAAAGCGGTCGAGCGAATTCATCAGTTGCTGGGTCCTGCTGTGGTGCAATCTGCAAACGCAGCACGTTGCATTTGGCCCCCACGCCATCACTGACACAGTTTTGCAGCACACCATGCAGGCAATACCGCGTTGATTTACCGCGTCCGAACTACACACAATCCCAGTGATAGCCCAATATCAAGCCGGAGTGAAACCCGCCCGCCTGCCTGTCCTTGCCAAACAGGGTTACTTCTGCACCGGACAAGCGCAGGTCGAATCCAATGTTGAAATGCCTCTTAAGCGTCCAGTAGACCCCACCTCCGACCCACAACCCAACGGTGCTGTCGGTGTCGTCGATATTTGCGGTTCCTGTACGCCTGCCTTCGAGCCCAACCCGAATCAGCGCGAATGCACCGCAAAAAACGGTCGCATGACGCTGCGCGTATCCCATGTCTTGCGAACACCAATGTCAAGCTCCGCCGTCGCCCTTGTCCAGGTGCGCGATTACGCACCAACCGCCGGGGTGCCCTTGAGCACACCGTCGTCCTCAGCCGCGCTGATAAATGCATCCACTGCGATAACGACCGGCCAGCCGGAGCCCTGATAATCGACGCGCACTCCAATTTCCCCCTGCGCTTCGACCGGCTCCCAGTCGTCCTGGTTGAGACCTTTGCCGCCGATGAAACCGCCGATGTTACCGGCGGCCAACGCGCCGCCCGACCACAGCAGCGTGGTGCAAAAACATCGTTACACTGGCGCCGCAGCCTGCACACGGTAACGTTTGACCAAGATACAGCCGACGTCTGGTACGCAGCTCGCAAATCTCTCCTTTGGCGCTGGATTACAATCGCGCCCTGATCAGCGCAGCAATTTCCTCGTCGGCGAGCACTACAGGATTGGTCTTCATGCTGGAGCCTCGACTGTCGGCAACGATGCGATCGGTATCCGAATCGACCACCCCGTAGTGAGACAGCCTCGGCATACCCATCAACTCAGTCCACTCGGAAAGCTGTGCAACCAGTGACTCGCGTGCGGGCTCGTCGTCCAGATCCGGCCGGTTCGCCAGCAATCGGCCTGCCGCCGCGTACTTTGGCAGCGCGGGACTTTCAGGCGCCCGCGCTTTAAGGGCCGCGATGTTGATGCGAGTCGCATCTGCCAGCATGGTGCCGCAGGCCACGCCGTGCGGAATCGGAAAGAACGCCCCGAGCGGCGAGGCCAGCCCGTGAACCGAGCCGAGTCCCGCCTGCGCCAGAGTAATCCCGGACAGCAGGGAGGCATAGGCCATGGCTGCGCGCCCTGCACGGGCGGCGTGGCTGTCGCCGCCGCGCCAGGCATCGATGAAACCCCGTGCCACCTGCTGCATGCCGCTCCAGGCTAGCGCATCGGTAAAGGGACTGGCCTTGAGCGATACCCATGACTCGAGCAACTGGGTGAACGCATCCATGCCGTTGGCGGCGACCTGGGCTGCCGGGCAGGATGCCAGCAGGTCCGGATCCACCAGCGCGATCCGCGGCACGAGCGTGTCGTGACGAAAGGACTTCTTGTAGCCCCCTTCCCCACGCACACTGAGTACTGCGTTCTTAGTCGCCTCCGAGCCGGTACCCGCGGTGGTCGGCACTGCGATAAACGGCAGCGCCGGCCCGGTGTACGCTATGCCCCGCCCGACGCCCTCGAGATGATCCAGCACCGAGTTGCCGAATGGCAGTAGCCCAGCGATGGCCTTGGCCGCGTCGAGAACACTGCCACCGCCGATACCAACCACCACCTCGATGTCCTGCCCGCCGAAGCGGTGCACGGCCGCGTCAACCAACGCCGGGCTGGGTTCATCGTCAACGGTTATCTCTTGGCGAGTAAATCCGGATTCCAGCGCAGCACCCAGCGCCGTCCACCGGGACGTCGTTCGGAACGAACGGGCACCGGTAACTATCAGCACACGCTTGCCGAAAGGCCTTAGCAAATCAGGAAGTTCTGCGATGCGCCCAGGACCAAAGACGATGCGCGGCAACGCCGCGACATTGAAGGCACCGCCCAGACCGTCAATCTGAGGCGGATTCAGCTGCATTGGCGCAGCGGCATCACGCCGCCGGTCAAGAGCGCCCTTCCGTGCACGTCTTCGGTGCGAGATGGTATCTTGTCGGCGCACCTGAGGCGCTGCCGCGCTATGGCCGACCTTGTTGATTGCTTGTAACGCATTGAAAAAAGAATTATTTATTCGGTGAATGACATTCCGATCGAACTGGCACGCAAACTGCCTCTTATAGTTTGGCTTTGGCAGATTATGTGGTCTCCTCCGGTATTTCTGCCATGGTGTACTCTCTACCTTGTGAAAGGTGCCCTGGGTTTCCGGGGCACCTTTTTTTTTCACCTCGACCCGCTTCCCGAGGCGTCCCCCTACTTTCCAACCTCGAGATAGTGGACGCTGAACAGGTTCTGCGCATCGGTCCAGACGTTGATGGGTGAGAATCCGGCCTCGCGGGCACACGTCTGAAACGCCTCGATGCTGTACTTGTAGGAATTTTCGGTGTGAATGGTCTCGTTGCCGGCAAACTCGAAACGATGCGAATTCACACAGACCACCTGGTCAACCTCGCTCACCAGATGCATCTCGACGCGGGACTCCTGTGCGTTGTAAAACGCATGATGGTCGAAGCTGTCTACGTCAAAATCAGCGCCCAGTTCGCGGTTGATGCGCACAAGCAGGTTCCGGTTAAAGGCTGCGGTCACGCCCTGGGAGTCGTTGTAGGCCGCGTTGAGTATCTCGTGATCCATTACGAGGTCCACACCGATCAGCAATCCCCCCTGCTTGCCAACCATCGCGGCGATATTGGCCAGAAACTCCACGGCGCGCTCAGGCTCAAAGTTGCCGATACTGGAACCGGGAAAAAACGCTACGGTGTGTCCCTGCGGTGGTTCGTACGGGAGATCGAGCGGTTCGGTAAAATCGGCACAGGTGGCATGCACATCCAGCC
Organism: Pseudomonadota bacterium; assembly: GCA_020347585.1. Lineage (GTDB taxonomy): Bacteria > Pseudomonadota > Gammaproteobacteria > CAMYNG01 > CAMYNG01. The sequence continues at coordinate 282,560 of CP070733.1, forward strand.
ACGGATATTCCGCCGAGACGCGCTGCGCGGCACCAATAAGGTGGTCCTTTGAAATGTCCATCGGCATATAGGCGCTCGGGCGAATGCTGTCGAGCAACAAGCGCACCTTGTGGCTGCTGCCGCTGCCCGGTTCTACCAGCAGACAGTCCTCACCGACATGCCCTGCGATATCGGCCGCGTTGTCGCGCAGGATCTGCATTTCGGTGCGGGTCGGGTAATACTCCGGCAGACCGCAAATGGCGTCGAACAAGCGCGAACCCTCGGCGTCATAGAAAAATTTCGGTGGAATAATCTTGCGTTTGCGCCCCAGTCCCTCGATCACTTCCGAGTAGAAGTCCGCTGGCTCGGGATGATTGTCGTAAAAACTGATATCTTCTGCCGCGCTCTGGCGCATTACGCATCCTCCGCGAGTCGCAGGCCGCTGAATTGCCACCTGTCACCAGGGTAAAAGAAATTACGGTAGGTCACGCGCATGTGATCCGACGGTGTGGCGCACGAACCACCGCGCAGTACCATCTGGCTGCACATGAACTTGCCGTTGTACTCCCCAAGGGACCCCGCCAGCGGACGAAAACCCGGGTAAGGCGCATACGGGCTGCGGGTCCATTCCCACACGTCACCGTACATTTGCATGAATGGCGTAGCGTCGCTTTCGCTCACAACGCCTGCCGCCACCGGGTGTAACCAGCCCTCGCCGCAGAAGTTGCCACGCACCGGTACCTGGCGGGCCGCTATCTCCCACTCCGCTTCGGTCGGGAGGCGCTTGCCGGCCCAGCGCGCATAGGCATCGGCCTCGTAGTAGCTCACGTGGCAAACGGGCGCATTGATATCAAGCGCCCGCATCCCGCCCAGCGTCATGTGCTGCCACTCGCCGTCAACTCGCTCCCAGTACAAGGGGGCCTGCAACTCCTCATCCTGAACAGTCTTCCAGCCCTCCGACAGCCAGTGCTCGCATTGTCGGTAGCCACCGGATTCAATAAATGCGAGAAACTCGCCGTTGGTCACTAAACGTGAGGCCAGCCGGTACGGATTAAGGAACACCATATGCGCAGGTGTCTCGTTGTCGAATGCGAACCCGTCCGCGCCATGGCCAATTTCGTGCAACCCGCCAGGCATGTCGACCCACCCCACAGCCGGTGGTTCACTCGACTTCGGAGTACCAAGCTCGTGATAGCCCGGGCGAAGTGGATTGGTGGCGAGGATATGCTTTATATCGGTGAACAACAGCTCCTGGTGTTGTTGTTCATGGTTCAGCCCCACATCGATGCGCGCCGTAATCGCCTCCGCATCGGGATGTCCTGCATCGAGCTGCGTGATTAGCTTCTCCATGTGTTCGTCGACATGTTCGCGGTAGCTATAAACCTCACGGACAGTCGGTCGTGACAACAGCCCGCGCTGCGGACGCGGGTGCATCATGCCGACGGTGTAGTAATAGGAGTTGAACAGGTACGCAAAGCGCGGATGAAACTCGCGGTAGCCCTGCAGGAATGGCGTTAGCAGAAAGGTTTCAAAAAACCAGCTGACATGTGCGAGGTGCCATTTTGGCGGACTGACATCCGCCATAGTCTGTATGACATAGTCATCCTCTGCCAGCGGCGCGCAGATTGCTTGTGAGCGCTGCCTGACCGCGAAATACCGGCTCAGCAGTCCCATTCCCTGTTGTTGGATGTCATCCCTTGCGCCGGCCGCACCGGCGCCCACTGAATGGATCATAGCGATCTCCCTGCGTCGCGCACGCACATTCTTGCACAGACCGATTTTGCAAACAAACTTTCGACCGACACGTATGTCACATGTCGTAAAGTGGTGTGTGCATCGAGAGAAATAAGGAGTTGTCGGCGTGAAAGCGGTGTGGAGTGGAACTAATCTTGCAGATAGCGACAATTGCCTAGTCGTCGAGGGGAATTACTATTTTCCTCCCGAGTCCGTTAACCATGAATACCTGCAGGAAAGCGACAAGCGCACGGAGTGTCACTGGAAAGGCGTCGCGCACTACTACCATGTCCGCGTTGCAGGGAAATTGAATCCCGATGCCGCATGGTACTATCCGGCACCCCTGAGTGCCGCGGCGCACATCACTGGTTACATTGCGTTCTGGCGTGGCGTCGAAGTCAAATGAGGCACACTGTCACCACGCGGTAACAGAACGGACATATCAATCAGGCGCCGAGCAATCCCTCGAGATCGCCCTCCATGTCGAGTTCGACCAGGTCGTCGAACCCGCCGACATGGCGATCACCGATGAAGATCTGCGGTACGGTGTTGCGCCCCGTGATGCGTTCCATTTCCTCCCACATCTGCGCATCCACAAGCCGGATCTTTTCCGGGGGCGCACCGCGCTTCTCCAGCAACGCCTCGGCACGGCGACAGAATGGGCAATCATCGGTACAGTACATGCGAACCTTTGACATTCGTCTACATTCTCCCGCAACTCAAATCCGACTCAGGCATCAAGCACCGTAGCAGCGGTGACATCAACGGCATCAAAACGATCCGCGAGCCAGCGGCAAACCAGACCGTGCGCGGCGCGCTGCGCGGCCTCGGCACTCTCGTGTCGCTGCAGTAAAGAAACAATCATCGCCAGCTTGACCGTGTCGGGCGTGTAGTGATTTGCCAGCTTGTGCAAGGCATTTGTGTCGCCCGGGCGCACGCCCGGCATGGTAAAAGCCACGGTCTGGATCGACTCGAAACGCAACGAAGAAAACACCGGGCGCAGGCGGCTACGCACCTCGCCGCTGACCATCTGCGATGCCAGCCAGCCTACGGCCTCCACCGCATCCAGCAGATCCTTGTCCAGTTCGCCATGATCCCGAAAATAGTCCAGTGCAGGATAATACCCCAGTTTTTCTTGCTGGACATATGCACTTACCTGCTGCGCCAATTCACCGCCAATGATCTCCGGCGATGCCGGCGAACGATGTTGCAGCGTCGAATGCGACACCCTGATCAATACCGTGACGGCGACCCGCGCTACGTGCAAGGACACCATCGTTCAGCTGCTATGCAGCGCCGCGAACTGCTCGAGGATGGGAGTAAATACCGGCTCAAGCTTGCGTCGCATGACCGTTCCGATGGCATCGGAGCGCGAAAACACCGGATTGACCACCTGCTCACTCACGTTCGAGAGTGCCATCACGGCAACCAGTTGCGCCCGTAACTGAGGCAACGAATCCAAAATCGCTTTAACCTCCGCTGACGAACTTCCCATCAGTTCGCAAGCCGCGCGTGCGTTAGCGACAATTGCGTCCGTATTATCCAGGGCATCGCTCCCGCTCGCCTCTTCGTGCACCGGCGCAAAGTAGTCGTGCACCGCGCGCAGCAGCGCTACTACCACATCCTGGTTATTGGGCTTTTGAAATACCCGCAGCGCGGTTTTTACAAATGCCTGACCGGAAGGCGCAAGTACGCGCTTGAGTTGTCGTGCATATCCGTTGCCCGGTTGTTGCAGCCTGGTAAGCTCTACTTCGGCGTCACTGTACAGTGGATGCGCAGCTACCTCTTCCGGTAATTCGTCCGGGAGTGCAGCGAGAAAGCCGACGTAATAAGTATTTTTTCGAGCCGCTTTTGACCATAACGCCTGACGCTGCTCCTCGCTCATCACGCCTGGCTGCAACATCAGTCGCACACTTTCCACCATAGCGAGCGGCTCGGTCTCAAAGGGCAGGTACTCATACAAAAACTCCGCGAGCACCGGGCCCATGCCGCCATGCACCACGGCTTCGCGCTCCAGCATGCGTCGCGCGTTCTCCGAAGTCGGCATTGCCCACCACGCGCGCCGTGCAATATCGTTGGTCAGTCCCGCGGCATGTACCACTGCGACTACTGCCTCGGGCTCGCCGAGCATGAGCAGTTGCCCAAGACTCTCGTCGCGCGCCTGTCCCATGCGGGTCCAGCGCCGCAGGTACACCGGGTAACCGCCTGGCGATCCCAGTACGTGACTCGAGACCGTTTCGCGCACCAGTTTGAGATAACGTTCGTCGCGGCAGTTGGGATTGAGTTTGACCTTGGCCTCGCCCTTTTCGGTCAGCGCGAACACCGTCATGCTGGATTCGTCGATGCGAATCGCCTCTGCCCGCTGATTAAGCAGAACGTTTAAACGAAAACTGTCTTCACTCGACAAACTCATAGTCACAGCCCGAATAAACAGCGGAATCTACATTGGGCACAGGCAGACGCCACGTCAGACTCCGGCAATGCGTTCGTCACTCCCTCTGTTTCCGTGCCCGTAACCATTTGCTCTGTGCTCTCGTTGTGCAATGTGACTTCAGTTCAGTTGAACACGCTGGCCCCAAGGCACCGGCGCCTTGCCCTTCACCAACCAGATCACCGGGTAGTTGGGCGGCTGTGACGGAAACTCCCCCTGTGCATCCGTAAAATACACCAGCAGGTCGGGGGCGCGATCCTGGACGTCTGCCCAGTCGAACACGGGCTTGAAACTGGTGCCGCCGCCGCCCTGAAACCGGCGGGGCATGGCGAATTCTTCCCACGGTTCGAACACCCATGGCCCGTCCTTCGCCAACACGGCATCACAGGCGTGTAAGGTAACCCGCGCGCGCATCTGGCCCTTGATGGCGTCAATTTCCGAGAGAAATTCGCCCATCTCACGTTCGGACACGGATCCGCTGACGTCAAGCGCCACGGTCACGTCCAGTTGCGCACTGCGCAGACTGGGAAACACCGCCGGGTCACCACGTCGCGAGGATGGACGTGAATAGGAGTAATCGTCGCGCGCCACGGAGGTGACATAGCGGGCCAGCAACATGCGCCAGGGCAGTTGCGGCTGCAGCAGGAAATCCACCATGCGCGCCATCGCTCCACCCAATTTGCCGGCCTGCATCGCCTGTTGCGCCGCGCCGGCAAGGCGCTGCTGCCACTGCACGCTCAGGGCATCACGCTCGCTCGCCGACAGTGGCGGCGGTTGTTTCGCCCCTTCCCCGCCGCCCTGACTCTGTTGGCGGCGCTCGCCTTCACCGGCGCCACCCTGATCCTGCTGCTGCTCGGGTCTGCCATCGGTAGGCGACTGGCCGCGCGACTCGCCCCCTTCATTCTCCTGATCATCGTACAGATGATCATCCATGGTCTGTTCCATGGGATTCTCTTTGATAAAGGGATAGATCTCCTCGGCGGTCATCCCCTCGTAGCTTTGTTCGTAGAGATAGTCAGGCGGCGGCTTCAGACTGTCGTTTAGCAGCAGCGGATTGATTGCATAGTCGCAGGCCACGTCCCAGCGTTGCTTGTCACGATGATCGCGGCGGGCGAAATGGGAAAGCGCACAGTGCAGTGCCTCGTGCGCCAGCACGAACTGGGTTTGTTCGAGGTCGAGGGCTTCGATGTAGTCAGCGTTGTAGTAAAACTTACGCGCGTCCGTGGCAGTGGTGCGGCACCACTTCGAGTCGGCAGCCACCAGTGGCAGACGCAACACCAGCGCGCCGAGAAACGGTTTTTCGATAATCAGCCGTGTGCGCGCTGCGCTGATTTTGGTTTCGGTATCCTTCTCGCTCATTGCACCGACACCCCGCGCGGACCGCATTCCGCCTTCAGTGGTCGTAGAGCATCAGGTCGGCCACCGCGTTGGACCATTGTGCAAACTGCGGAACCGTGAACAAATCTTCGCCAATAGCGCGGTGCATGTCCGACACCAGCATCACACCCATTTCGCGTTGCGGGAATTTACCGGCGTAGTCCAGGATGTGACCTTGCACATCGTGCGCTTCCGAAGTCTCATTGGCCCGAATGGCACGCCCCACCAGCGCCGAGGCAACGGCATACTGCAGATCGATTTCCTTTGGCGCGGGCACGGCCTCGCCGCGCACAATCGCGTCGAGATCTGGCATCTGGTCGAGGTTCTCTACAAAGGCGTTGAGTTCGATGCCAGCCGCCGGTCCCACGCAGGCCTGCAGCGCGCCCGGCAACAATTGAGGCTGATTGCCAAATTTCTGCAGCGCGCGGTGCGCAAATTCCCAGGAACGCGGCGACGGAAACGCCACCGGGTTATGCGCCGGGTCAAATTCAAACAACAAGTCGGGTCGAAAGCGCAGGAAGGCAATCACCCGCTCGTCGATGCCATTGGCATACGCCCAGGCCACCCAGTCATCGAGGTTGAGATCGAAATCGAAGTGCGAGAAGCGGTTGGCGAGCGGTGCCGGCATGGTATAGGTGACACCGCGGTCGCCCTGCCGGTTGCCGGCGGCGAAGATCGCCCAGCCGTCAGGCACACGGTATTCGCCCAGGCGCCGATCCAGAATCAACTGGTAGGCGGCCGCGGATACGCTGGGCGGCGCCGAGGTGATTTCGTCGAGAAACAGGATACCGTCGGCACCATGGCGCTTCTCGTCCGGCAACATGGCGGGCACCGCCCATTCCACCAACCCGGCTTCGCGAAACGGTATGCCGCGCAGGTCGCTCGGTTCCATCTGGGAAAGGCGGATGTCAATCAACGGTGCATCGTGACGCGCGGCTATGTCAGCGACCATTTGCGATTTGCCGACACCGGGCGGTCCCCACAACATAAC
>CP070733.1:289171-292999 GCA_020347585.1 Pseudomonadota bacterium
GCGGTACTCGGCGAGGGCGAAAAGGTGCTGATGGAGCTACTTGCGGCACTGGAAAATGGAAGCGATCTGGCCAACGTGCCTGAACTCATTTACCGCGACAGCGCGTTCATCCGAGTCTCGCCGGGCAAACCCATCAACCGCGTACTCGACGAGCTGCCCTTTCCCGCCTGGGACCTGCTGCCGGACTTTCCGCGCGCCTACAAGCCGGCCATTTACGATTATCCGCGCGGACCGGTGGCCACCATCGCCGCCTCGCGGGGCTGTCCTTTCCATTGCAAATTCTGCGACACCTCGACCTTCGGCGCCACGGTACGCCACTATTCGCCGCGCGCGGTGTTCGACATGATGGTACACCTGCACGAGACCTACGGCGTGCGCCACATCATGTTCGTCGATGACCTGTTCCTCGCTAGCAAGGTGCGCACCGCGGAACTGTGCAATCTGATCCTCGCGCACGGCCTGAAGATGACCTGGTCGTGCACGGCGCGGGTTGATACGGTCAAGCCCGACATCCTGCAGTTGATGAAAAAGGCCGGCTGCTGGGAAATCAGTTTCGGGCTGGAAACCGGCTCGGACGATCTGCTGCAACAAATGGACAAGGCCGCGCGGGTGGAGAAATCCGAGCAGGCGGTGGGCTGGACGGCGCAGGCGGGGATCCGCACCAAGGGGCTGTTCATGCTGGGCTACCCCGGCGAGGACGAACACACCATCGCGCAGACCAGGGCCTTCGCGCAGCGCATCCCCATGACCATCATGAACCTCACCAAGTTCACCCCCTACCCGGGTTCACCGATCTACCGTGACCTGTACGGCACCAATATCCGCGAGGACCACTGGGACAAGATGAACGGCATGAATTTCGTGTGGGCGCCTGAGGGCATGAGCGTCGAAGAGCTGGACCGCCACTACCAGCAGATCCTGACGGCGTTTTACCGCCGTGCCCGGGTCGGCCACCACTACCTGGGCATGACCCTGCGCAACCCGGACCACGCGCTGCGCCTGCTGCGCTGCGGACTGGGCTTCGCTGCGGCCAAGCTGCGCAGCGTGCTGAGCGGGCGCGGCGGCCTGCTGGTCAAGCCCACCGCCACCCACCTCGACAGTTAATCCCGATCGGACGTGGCTGCGCCAGCCCCAGCAACCGCCTGCGCTCAATTTTCAGTTGGAATGTAAGTCTTCGCTAACCGGCGACGCGCTGTATGGTAACAAGGGAGGTACGATAGCGGCCCGGGCGCCGTTTCAGCGCCCGGTACCGAGGTGGGGAGGCTGAGCTCGAGATCCTATCCCATATCCATCGGGAGACCCGTAATGCGTCAGCCGCACGCGACGCGCAGGCTGTCTTCGAACGCGAGTTGGTCCTGGATAAACAGTTTGAGAGCAGCCTCTGCCTGCTCGCGCGTGTCGTACGGCCCCTGATCGATACCGCGACGGATGGCGAAGTACCAGTCACCGCTGCTGCAGTACAGTCGGTCCGAGCGATGGGGAATGGGGCCACGTTCTCCAAAACGGTTGATTGGCATGGCTGTAAACTCCTGCGGTTCGCGTCTTTGCGAGACGTGCTGCCCGCAACTCAGGATCAGCACCGGATGCGATACAGCCTAGCCGGGAGCATTGCGGAAATATGTCCGCGATCCGCTGAAACTCGTGTAGGAATTTTCCTACACGGGGGAGGGGAGCCCCCAACGCAAGGGCCCGCCACGAGGGCGGGCCGACAGCGCGGGAGAAAGCCTTAAAGCGCGCGGTTTAAAACGGGATGTCGTCGTCAAAGCCTTCGTTGGCTGGCGCCGTTGCAGGGGTCGATTTGGCCGGCGCGTCGTTGAAGGCCGCGGTGCCACCACCGCGCGAGTCCAGCATTTGCATCTCGTTGGCAATGATCTCGGTGGTATAGCGGTCGTTGCCGTCACGATCCTGCCATTTTCGGGTCTGAAGCTTGCCCTCAACGTAGACCTTGGAGCCCTTTTTGAGGTACTCACCGGCGATTTCGGCCAGGCGGCGGTAGAACACCACACGGTGCCACTCGGTGCGATCCTGCTGCTCGCCGGTGTTCTTGTCCTTCCAGCTCTCGCTGGTGGCCAGGTTGACGTTGGCCACGGCGCCCCCATTGGCCATGTAGCGCACTTCCGGGTCGCTACCCAGATTGCCGATGAGAATCACCTTGTTTATTCCACGTGCCATGTCAGCCTCCCGTTGGTGTTATATGTGCCTGCGGAGTGCCGTTTCCGCGCCCGCGCCCGACTATCATACTATGGTTTGGTGGCCGAAAACGCGTCGAGGGCATCGCGGTCCAGGGCGTGGGCATCCACTTTGAGGTAAGCCACGCCGTCCTCGGCAATCACCACCGCCTCGGCCACACCCGCCACCGCGGTGAGACGCATGGCCAGCGCCCTCGCCCCGGCCTCGTCCACCTCACCCACGTTGAGCAGGTAGCTGCTGAGGTAGGTGGGATTGCGCATGGTCAGCGCCAGCACTAGCCACAGTGCCGCCACCGCCGCGTTAAACCACAGCACCCCGGGGACGCCCCAGGCACCATACAGCCAACCACCCAGCGTGCCACCGAGAAACGCGCCGAGGAATTGCGAGGTCGAAAAGGCGCCCATGGCGGTGCCCTTGCGGGCCGGCGGCGCCACCTTGGCCACCAGCGAGGGCAGCCCGGCCTCGAGCAGATTGAAGCCGCAGAAAAACAGCCACAACATCGCCACCAGGCCCGCCAGCGAGTCGCCTAGCAGTTGCAGCCCCAGGGTGGCGGCCAGCAAGGCCAGAATCGAGCCCACCAGGATCTGCTTGAGCCGTCGGCGGCGTTCGCCATAGATGATGAAGGGTACGATGGCTGCCATCGACAGCACCAGCACCGGCAGATAGACCTGCCAGTGGCGCGCCTCGGCCAATCCCAACTCGTCGCGCAGCAGAAACGGCACCACCATAAAGGTGGCCGTGAGCATCAGGTGGAGCAGCAACACGCCCGCGTCGAGCCTGAGCAACTGCGGGTCGGCCAGCACCTGGCCAAATACGCTCACCTCCACCTCGGCATCGCGGTGAAAGCGGCTGGCGGCCGGGGTCGGCACCCAGAACAGCACCACGGCGATGCCGGCCAGGGCCAGCGCCATGGTGAACCAGAAGATGCCGGACAACCCAACCCAGCCGTGTAGCAGCGGGCCAAGCACCATGGCCAGCGCGAAGGACAGGCCAATACTCACGCCGATGAAGGCCATCACCTTCATGCGGTGTTCTTCGCGCGTCAGGTCGGCCGCCAGCGCCAGGACCGCCGCGGCCACCGCCCCGGCGCCCTGTAGCGCGCGGCCTATGATCACGCCGGTAACCGAGTCGGCCAGCGCCGCCACGGCACTGCCCAGCGCAAACACCAGCAATGCACCGATGATCACCGGCTTGCGCCCCACGCGGTCCGACAGGCGCCCAAGTGGGATCTGGAATACCGCCTGAGTCAGCCCGTAGATGCCAAAGGCGATGCCGGCAAGCGCCGCGCTGTAGCCCTCGAGCCCCTCGGCAGACATCATAAACACCGGCAGGATCATAAATATCCCCAACATCCGCACGGAATAGATGCTGGCGAGGGACAGCGCCACGCGGCGCTCGCTGCCGGTCATGCGGTCTTGGCGCACTGGGAATTCCTGGATCGCTGGCGGATTCGGCTGAGGTAAAAAGGGCGCAGCGCGGACCAAATGCTCTTGTTCGTTTTCAATCAGTTACCGGTGCGACATGACGGCAATGGGCGTTGTCTACCGCGCGGCGGCGGCCGGGGCGAATTTTGCGCCGGCCCCGACAGGCAGCGTATATTAGCAGGTTACTTCGGCCGGCCACAAAACGCATGGACAC
>CP070733.1:293099-297669 GCA_020347585.1 Pseudomonadota bacterium
CGTCGACAACAGCGATCTCAGCCTCAAGCCGGGCATGACCGCGACGGTTTCTATCGAGGTGGATCGCAGGGAGAACGTACTGAAGGTACGTAACGCCGCGCTGCGCTACGTTCCGGATGTCCCGCCCGACGAACTCGGGGCGCTGCGCAACAAGTACAACCTCACGCGTGACGAGACGCTGTTGTGGACCGCGAGCGGCAACGAGCTGCAGCCCATAAAGGTCAAGGTCGGCCTCAGCGGCGAGGAGGAATCCGAAGTCAGCGGGGAAGGTATCGAGGCCGGCACGCAGGTCGCGGTGCGCGGCGGGCGCAAGGGCCGCGGCAAGCGCAAATGGGGACTGAGCCTGTTCTGAGGTCCACGGCGATGTCCGCTGTCATTCACATGCAAGATATCCGCAAGGCCTACGCGCGTGGTGACCTGCACGTGGAGGCCCTGCGCGGCGTAAGCCTCGAGGTTCAACCGGGCGAGTTCGTCGCCATCACCGGGCCTTCGGGCTCAGGCAAGTCCACGCTGATGAATATCCTCGGCTGCCTCGATCGCCCGGATGCTGGCATATACCAACTCAACGGCGAGGACATCACCCGGCTCGGCAGCGACGCGCTGGCGCAGGCACGCAATCGCACCTTCGGCTTTGTGTTTCAGAACTTCGGCCTGTTGCCACGCACCAGCGCACTGGAAAACGTCGAGACTCCGCTTCTTTACGCAGGCGTAGCGCGACAGGAACGCCGCCGGCGCGCCGGTGATCTCCTGCAAAAGCTCGGTCTTGGCGATCGCATAGGACACCTGTCCAACCAGTTGTCCGGCGGACAGCAGCAGCGCGTGGCGATCGCACGCGCATTGGTCAACAACCCCACTGTGCTGCTGGCGGATGAACCCACCGGCAATCTCGACTCGGCTACGGGCGCGGAGATCGTCAACCTGCTCGAGCAACTCAATCGAGATGAGGGTTTAACCATTGTTCTCATCACCCATGAGGCAGAAGTGGCAGCACGCGCGCGCCGCGGCATGATGCTGCACGACGGCCGCCTGGAGTCGCAGACGTGAGCATGTGGGAATGTCTGCGCTTGGCGCTGCGGGCGCTGCGACGTAACCGCACCCGCGCTGTACTAACCACGCTCGGCATAGTGATCGGCGTGGGCTCGGTGATCGCAATGATGGCAATCGGCACGGGCGCCCGCGAGCGAATTGCGGAGCAACTCGAACAGATGGGCACCAACAACATCGTGGTGCGAGCAGGCTCGGCGGTACGCAGCGGCGTCCGTGCCGGGGCCGGTACGGCAATCCGGTTGACAACCTCAGACGCCGTGGCGATTAGCGAATTGCCCCAGGTCTCCGCCGTTGCACCGATGGCGCGGCAGAATGTGCAGCTGCGCTACCGCGGAACCAACTGGGCGACGCGCCTGGAAGGTGTGACGCCCGACTACCTGGTGGTACGCCGTTGGACGCTGGCCTCGGGGGATTTCTTCACCGACTGGCACGTCGCCAATGCGGCGCAGGTGTGCGTGCTGGGGTATACAGTGGCGCGCGAGTTGTTTGGCGTCACAGACCCCTTGGGCGAGACTGTAATTATTGGCCGCTTGCCGTGTCGCGTACTTGGCGTGCTCTCGGAAAAAGGGGCCTCCTCCTGGGGTCGCGATCAGGACGATATATTGCTCGCTCCACTCTCGATGGTGCAGCGCAAGATTCGAGGCAAGCCGTACTTGCATAACATTGTGGTGCAAACCAGCAGCCGCGAGGCAACCAAACAGCTAGATCTGGACATCCGCCAGCTATTGCGACGTCGCCACCGTATCGAACAGGGGCAAACGGGTGCGTTTCGGATTCACAATCGCACGGAGATCGCCGAAGCCTCCGAGCAAAGCGCCAACGTGTTTACCTGGCTGCTCGGTAGCATCGCTGCGGTCTCACTGCTGGTAGGTGGCATCGGCATTATGAACATGATGCTGGTGTCCGTGACCGAGCGTACTCGCGAAATTGGCATCCGCATGGCGCTCGGCGCACGCCAGCGCGACATTCTTGCGCAGTTCCTGCTCGAGGCGATATTGCTGAGCGGTGCGGGCGGCATATTCGGTGTCGCGATGGGCGTGGTGAGTGCCTCACTCCTTGCCCGCTTCTCTGGGCTGCCGGTCACCGTGACGGCCGGCGCGGTCGGCATCGCCTTTGTGTTCGGGCTTTTGGTCGGGGTGTTTTTCGGCCTGCACCCGGCGCGGCGCGCAGCGCGGCTCCAACCGGTTGACGCGTTGCGCTACGAGTAACCCGGCGCCAACCGCGCGCAGCGGTGCCGGCGCCACCGGCTCTGCCGAACAGCCCGTAGGCGGAAAACACTGACCTATTGTCGGGTCAAATTGGTGTGACGCTTGTCACACTTTGGCCGCAGATTTCGTAGTAATGTTCGCGCGTCGCCATCACGGCGTGCGGCCCGACTCAGGGCAGTTTGTGCGAAGTAGTCTTGCAGCCAGGGAAGCCCGCCGCGTGGCGGTTAAGGACAGCGCGTAACGCGTATCACACGGAACACGGAGGAATTGCACATGCAGATCAAACTCTCAACTCTACTCAGCGCCTCGGTCGTCGCGGCCGCTTTGGTCATGCCAGTTCACGCAGGCGGCGCCTCGGCCTCGTTCAAGTCCCTGGACACCAATGCGGACGGCCGCATCAGCCAGGATGAGGCCAAGGCCAGCAAGGGCGTTTCCGAGAACTATGGCGCGCTCGACAGCAACAAGGACGGCACCCTGGATGCCGCCGAGTTCAGCGCGTTCGAGACTGGCGGCGGCTCAGCGCCTCCCAAGCCTATGAAGTAAAGGCACTACGGGCGGGTCCGCGCAGCGGGTCCGCCCTTTTCCTTCCTCACCTGCACACGCACATCCCTAGCGCCATTTAGCCGGCCGTCGCGGTCGCCTTCGTCACACCCGAGCAATTGCTAAGCACTAGCTGCGGCGGATCCATTGAGAAAATGAAAGGCGCCGCCTTGCTGAGCGCACTCAGGCCGAGTATGGAGCGCGTCTTGCCCGGAAAAACTGCGGCTTCGACGTCACGCAACCAGCATTGGCCGCCAATATTCACCGCCGAGATGGCGTAGACAGGCACCACCATACGCGCGCCGTTAGCGAGGATCCCGGAGAGATCCTTGACGTAGTGCGCACGCCCTTCGCGCTGCAGTACCGCGAGCATCTCCTCGTTGATGGTCATATAACCGGAGCCGGTGTCCACCATGAGGTCCAACGGCCCAAAGCCCTCAATCTCACCGCTAACGTAGTAAGTTGCTGCGCCACCGTCCTGCATGGAAACCGTCGTGTCAAAATTCTGACCACTGGCGACCAGTGGCGCAAGCAGCAGAAAACCGGAAAATACACTGATTTTCAGCATCTTATCAATCACGATTCGGGGGCTCCTGGTGTTTGATGTTGGTTGCTGAAAAAGATGGTGCAATAACGATGCCACCCGACGGTCGTGGCGCACACGGCGAACTTCGGGTGCCGGGCAACCCACGAGCCAGGGAACGGTGTGTAGGTTGGGTATTCGAGACGTGCGGGAGAATTCCGCGCCGGGGATTACGCGTCGCCGGAGGGCTCGATGTGCGGTTGGCGCTTTTCGTCAAACTCGGTCTTTCTGCCCGGTTCGCCCATGCGTAGTTCCCCTTCATGGACTGCGCCGGCCGCGATTGCCACCACCGGGCTTTGCAGGTTGCCCTTCACCTTTGCCGTGGCGAGGATCTCGAGTTTCTCCCGAGCGTTGATGGCGCCATCGACGCGACCGGCCACCACCACCACGCTCGCGTTGATCGTGCAGATCCACTCACCCGTCTCCGCCACCACCACAGCACCATCAACGGTACTGTCACCGGTGACACTGCCCTGGATCACGTAATTCTCACCGCCGTTGAAGGTACCGGTGAAACGGGTGCCCTCGCCGATGGACGTGGTGAAACGGACAACTTCATCGAGGGTGCGGCGCTTGTTCGATTTGCGACTGGCCATGATTGGGGATCCTTACCGGGCTGAGTGATAAACGCCAGCTATTGTTGCAGAACTAATCTATAAGGAAAACGACCCAAGTCGCCAGTTTCTATGATGGCGAGCCACTCAGGGACGCAGCGTCTGCAACCAGGCCGAGAGCTGCCTGCGGCAGATGCTGAAGGTATCGAGGCGTTGATTCGCCTTGGTCAGGCCAGTGCAGCCCTCGACCGTCGCCACGACAAAGGTCGCGGCGCCCTGCACATCGACGTCGGGTGAAATGGTACCGTTCTGCTGCCCGCGGGCGAATGCCTCGGCAAGTAGCCCGATCCAGTTGTCGAACACCTGCTGGATGCGCTCCTGAAAACCTGCATCCAGCGGCGCCATCTCCTGGGCGAGATTGTTAAGCGGGCAGCCGCAGAAGCACTCCCCGGGCGCAACGCCCTCGGCCATCGCGTCCAGCACCCCTTCGAGTGCCTGGATTGGATCGTCGCTGGCGGCCATCCCCTCAATCCATCTCTGGGCAACCGAGCCGGTGATCACCTCTTCGAGCACCGCATAAGCGAGCGCTTGCTTACTTGGAAAGTGATGATAGAAGGCGCCTTTCTTCAGACCGGTGC
>CP070733.1:297769-311408 GCA_020347585.1 Pseudomonadota bacterium
ACCATTTCTTTGAGGTGTCTCGATGTGCATAAAACCAATTTTTTACCCGTGTTACCTGCCAGTTCACGTAGCCTGTAGTTGGTACCAAGTCAGTTACCAGGAAGTTTGATTCCGGTACCCCCAGTCCCTTGACCTCTGAGCGAATCGAACTGAATGAAGTATAGGGGATGTCGATCCAGTAGATATCTCCGCTTTCGATTCCCAAAGCCAAAAAAGCTTCGATCTGTGCGGGCGCATCGCCCAACTGGTGTTGTATCAACAACAAGCTGTTTCCTGACAGCGGTTTCGAACCCTCATAGGAATCCACGAGTTGTTGCAATACGGGAAGTTCTGCCAGCCGGCTATCCGTCATAGGTTGATCTCGTAAGTCTCTTTCCGACGAAACGTCTCGGAGAGGCAATGTACATTAAGTCTGCATACTATTGCCTGGCTCATCTGTTTGCCAACAAGCAATGAATGGTCCTTGCCCTCTATCCCTGAGTTTTCTGCTTGCTTGAACCTTTGTATTTCTGTGTCTGCTCTGACTCACGGGTCTCCGGAGAATGCGGAAAAACGACTAATGGCGCGGGCGATGAGAACCGAATCCGCGATTGAGGCTTGGGAAGCTCCACTTTGACTCGAGCACTATAGCTGCACGGGCGCTATATACGAGGATACTTCAAGCGACGTTAGCAACAGCCGTGCCCGGGCCTATTGGTAAAGTCGTTCGACCTCTTTTGTGTAGCGCTCTAGCACCAACGCGCGCTTGATTTTAAGGGTGGGGGTGAGCAGGCCGTTGTCGATGGTCCACGGTTCGAGCAACGGGGCGACGCGGCGTACCTTCGCATAGCCTGGAAAATCGCGTAGCAATTCACCGATGTGCTGCGCAAGAAAGCGATTGAGTTTCTGGTCGCGCAGCGCCGCCTTGTCGAACGGGTCGAGCTGGTGCTGTTTGGCGAGGCTGAACCAGTAGTCCGGGTTCAGCACCACCAGCGCGCCGAGGAAGGCTTTGCCTTCGCCGAGGATCAGTGCCTGGTCGAATAGCGGGTCGAGGGTGATGGCACTTTCCATGTCGCCCGGCGGCACCTTCTCGCCGTTGGACATCACCAGGATGTCCTTAATGCGACCCGTGATGTAGATATAGCCGCCGTCTATGCGCGCTTGATCGCCAGTGTGCACCCAGCCGTCGGTGTAGATGACCTCGCGTGTGGCACGATGGTTGTTCCAGTAGCCAAGCATTGTGCCCGGCGTTTTCACCAGCAGTTCCTCATTTTCGCCGATGCGCACTGCGATGCCCGGCAGGGGCCGGCCTACGCTGTACGGCTCGTTGTGGGTCAGGGTGTTGGCGGACACCACCGGGCTGGTTTCAGTCATGCCGTAGCCCTGGATGATCGGTATGTCCAGGCTCAGGAACAGCCGTGACACCGCGGCAGGCAGGGCGGCACCGCCGCTGACGGCCAGGCGCAGCTGGCCACCGAGTCGCTGTTGGAGCTTGTTGGCGACAAGTCGTTGCAACAGCGGCCAGAGCAACAGGCTCGGACCACGCCGCGCACGGCCCTGGCGGGTCAGAAACCGGCGCCAGCCAATGCGGGTTGCGAGCCCGAACAGCAGGCGCGCCGCACGCGGGCCCTCGGCGAGTTGCTTGTGCAGCCGTTCATAGATGCGCTCAAAGATGCGCGGCACGCAAACGATGATTGTCGGTTGCCAGCTGGCAATGTCGTCGGCCAGTTGCTGGATGGAACGCGCGAAGGCCACGCTTGCGCCCGCCATCATCGGCGTGTAATAGCCGCAGGTGCGCTCGAAGGTGTGGGACAACGGCAGGAATGACAGCAGGCGGTCGGCCGCGTTGGCGTCGATCACCTGCAACGATGTGTCGGCAACCGTCAGAATGTTGCGGTGGCTAAGCATTACGCCCTTGGGCCGGCCAGTGGTGCCGGAGGTGTAGACGATAGTGGCCAGGGCGTTGGGGTCGCCGCCACGCTCGTGCAGGCCGCCGTGCTCGGCGCCGAGCCAGTCGGCCAGGGGCATCAGGCGCTCGTCATCGGGGGCCGCGGCGCCTGCCGTTGCCTCCTGGCGGTGAATCAGTACGCGCTGCAGCGTGTCGAGCTCATGGGCGTTGCTGGCTTCCACCAGCTTTGTCCACTGCGCCGGGGTTTGCAGCAGCAGCACCTTGATGCCCGCATCGCCCAGGATATAGGCGACATTGTCCGCCCGATCGTCGACATACAGGGGGACCACGACCAGGCCGAGACCGAGCGCCGCCTGCTCGAAGGCGACCCACTCCAGGCAGTTGCGCAGTTGCAAGGCCACGCGGTCGCCGGGCTGCAGATCCTCACCGCGCAACGCTTCCTGAAAACGGCCCACCAACTGGCCCATTTCCGCCCAGGTGGTGTCGCGCCATGCATTGGATTCGCTATCGTAACTGGCGAAGGCCACCACACCGGGCGAGCGCAGCACACGTTCGCGGAACAGTCCGTCAAGCGTACCGGCGACATTTGCACCTATATAAGAAGGGTTTCCGGCCATGGTTTCGAAATAAAGCGATAAACGCGAACTCCGGCATTTCTCCCGCGCGCCGGTTGGCGAATAATAGTGTGAATTGACCTTTGCGGCTACTCGTAGGTAGTCTATCGGTATGGAAATATACGTAAACGGTGAAGGGCGCAAGGTGCCTGACGATTGCACCGCAGCGCAACTAGTTTCGGTGCTGGGGCTCGAGGGGCAGCGTATCGCGATGGAGGTCAATACCGAGATCGTGCCGCGCAGCGCCTATCCGGCGCATCCACTACAGGCGGGCGACCGCGTCGAAATCGTCAATGCCATCGGCGGCGGCTGACCGGGTCGCCCGGCGCGCGCGTTATAATACCCCGCTAGAACACTGATCCCGGCGTTGCCCGCGCAAGCGGCACCACGCGCGTGAATTGTCACCTCTGTCAATTGCAGGAACAACCATGAATCAATCCGCAGCTGTCGAACGGCCTCTGGTGGTCGCCGGCGTTGAATACGAGTCCCGGCTTCTGGTCGGTACGGGCAAGTATAAGGATCTTGAAGAGACGCGTGCGGCCATCGAGGCCAGCGGTGCGCAGATCGTTACGGTCGCTATCCGGCGTACCAACATCGGCCAGAATCCTGATGAACCCAACCTGCTGGACGTCATTTCGCCGCAGCGTTACACGATTCTGCCGAACACGGCCGGTTGCTACACGGCGGAGGACGCAGTGCGTACTTGCCGCCTGGCGCGTGAGCTGCTCGATGGGCATAACCTGGTGACGCTTGAGGTGCTCGGTGACGAAAAGACCCTGTACCCGGACCTTACCGCCACGCTCGAGGCGGCGGAGGTTCTGATCAAGGACGGCTTCCAGGTCATGGTGTACACCACCGACGATCCGATCATGGCTAAGCGTCTCGAGGAGATGGGTTGCGTGGCCGTAATGCCACTGGCAGCACCCATCGGCTCGGGGCTGGGCATTCGCAACCCCTACAACATCCGCCTGATCGTCGAGAACGTCAAGGTGCCGATTCTGGTCGATGCCGGGGTAGGCACGGCCTCGGATGCGGCGATCGCCATGGAACTTGGCTGCGACGGCGTGTTGATGAACACCGCCATTGCCGCGGCTCAGCAGCCCGTGCTGATGGCGTCGGCAATGAAAAAAGCCATTGAGGCTGGTCGCGAGGCGTATCTCGCCGGACGTATGCCGCGAAAACTCTACGCCAGCGCCTCATCGCCTATCGACGGCACATTCTTCTAGCAGATAACCAATGAGGGTACAGAGGACACAGCGCGAATACGCATAAGGGTAACGCTCCGGTTGACAGGTGGCCGCGGAGCCATCCCGCCGTTATCGCTTCGCGCGCAACGCCGTTACCCGCCTGGTTTTGCTCTGTGTACTCTGTGGTTCGCTTATATGGGCAAGCAACCACCGCCGCGCCGTATTCGCAGCTTCGTACGCCGCGAGGGCCGTATCACGAAGGCCCAGCAACGCGCCCTCGACGATCTGCTGCCGCGTTACGGCATTGCTCCCGACAAGCCGATCGATTTTGTGCATGAATTCGGTCGCGATGCGTCCTGCATTCTCGAGATCGGCTTCGGTAACGGCGAGGTGCTGGCACAATTGGCGCAGCGCCACCCGGACAACAATTACCTCGGCATCGAGGTACACCGCCCTGGGGTCGGGAGTTTTCTCAATGCGGTTGAGGCGCTTGGCTTGGAAAACGTGCGCGTCATTTGCGCTGATGCGGCAGAGGTGCTCGGGCAGCAGGTCCCCGACGCCAGCCTCGATGCGCTGCTGCTGTTGTTTCCCGACCCCTGGCACAAGAAGCGTCACCACAAGCGTCGTCTGGTGCAGCCGGCCTTCGCGCAACTGGTGCGCCGCAAGCTGAAATTTGGCGGCCGCTTTCATATGGCCACCGATTGGGAAGACTACGCCGAGCATGCGATGCAGGTACTGTCTGTCGCGCCGGGGTTTCGCAATATCGCCAGTGCGGGCGGATTCGCAGCACCCCCCGACTGGCGCACCGAGACGAAGTTCGAGCGCCGCGGCAGGCGGCTCGGACACGGGGTGCGCGATTTGATCTTCGAGCGGGTAGAGTAAAACCAATGCAGTGCATCGTTTACCGCAGCGCGAAAAAGGACGAGACCTATTTATACGTGCGCGTCGGGCCTGACGGCGCGGCAGAGCTGGCATGCGTTCCCGAAACATTGCGCGAGATGCTCGGTCAGCTCGATCAGGCAATGGAGCTGGAATTGCACGTCGGGCGCAATCTGGCGCGCGCCGATGTCAACGCGGTAATTGCGGCGTTGCAGGACCAGGGATATTACCTGCAGCTACCGCCCAACCCGGTGTTGCCCGACGCCGGTTAGACGACGGGCGGCGGCGCACTTGTTGCGGGCCACAGCCAGGCTGCACCGCGTACCCCGCTTGAGTCACCGTGCGCCGGCGCTCGCAGTTGCGTACAGACCTCATCGGAAAATATATAACGTGCCCATCGCCGCGGCACGTTGGGATATAGACGCGTGATGTTGGACATACCGCCGCCGAGCACCACCACGTCGGGATCCAGCACATTGATGACGTTGGCCAGCGCGCGCGCCATGCGGTCCTCGTAACGCTGTAGCGCTGACTCGGCCTTTGCGTCGCCCTGTTCCGCCAGGGTGACGATGTCTGGCGGGTCCAGTTCACGCCCGCCGTGCTGCGCAAAATCGCGCGTGAGCCCTGGACCTGACAGCCAGGTTTCGATGCAGCCGCGCTTGCCGCAATAGCAACTAGACCCCGGCATCTCGTCGTGTTGCGGCCAGGGCAGCGGGTTGTGCCCCCACTCGCCGGCGATGGCGTTAGCGCCGGTGAGGATGTGCCGGTCCACCGCTATCCCGGCGCCTGTGCCAGTGCCGATGATCACGCCAAATACTACCGCGGCGTCGCGTCCGGCGCCGTCAGTGGCCTCGGATATTGCGAAACAATTGGCGTCGTTGGCAACGCGCACCGGACGTTCCAGCGCTGCGGCAAGATCCTGATCGAGTGGATTGCCAATCAACCAGGTGGAGTTGGCATTCTTGATCAGGCCGCTGGTCGCGGAGATGGCGCCCGGGATGCCAACGCCAACGGTACCTCGCTGACCAAGCTTGGTTTCCAGGCGCGCAACCAGCGCGCGAACGGCAGAAATAGTTTGGTGGTAGTCACCGCGGGGCGCGTCGACGCGCTGACGCAAAAGTTGTGCGCCGGTATCGGCCAGGGCGATACCTTCGATCTTGGTTCCGCCCAGGTCGATACCAATGCGCATGTGTCACACGTTACTGGAAATTGTACACGTAGCCTACGCTGATAAAGTCAACGGCGCTGTTGATCTGGGTGTACTCCACATCAAGCATGCCCTTGGGGCCAAGGCGAATGCCTGCGCCGATACCGGCCGACAGGCTGGTGGTATTGTCATTGGGATCATCCCAGTAGGAAAGCCCGAGCTTGGCCTTTACGCCGACCCGTCCCTCGGTGCGGAACACGCCGAAACCGGAGATCGTAAAGATGTCCCAGTTGTTATTGGTGCCTACCGTGCCATCGGAAACCGAAAAGCCAAGCTCGGCCTCCCACGAGAAATAGCGTTGCAGCGGCATACCGATCACGCCGGCGATATTGAACGCCGAATCGTTGCCTTTACCATCCGGCTTCATGAACCCGGCCTTACCGCCGTAGAACAGGTTGCCCCAGCCCGACTGGCCGGTACCCTTTTCCTGGGCGATGGCCGCCGAGCTTATCAGCATCATCGCCAACACTATCAAAGCAGACTTTCTCATTGGTTTTCCCCCTGCAAGAGAGTTTGTAAATCGAGCGCATGTGTTACGGGGTGCGATTATAGCGCGGCCGCAATGGTCATCAATTCTCGTTCCGGCGCCCTCTAAATTATGTGATCGCCTTCACGCCTCATCGAGCAGCAGCGTGTCGTCGTGGTTGTAGGGCGGTGTTCAGCAGCAAAGTATGCGCAGGGGGGTATCGCCGCTGTTGGCGATGCAGTGGGGCGTACCGCGCGCGATGCAGATCGTATCGCCCGTGGCGACTTCGACCTCTACATCGCCCAGCCGCATGCGGCCTGCACCGGCGCTTATGTGGTACAACTCCTCGGTGTCAGTATGTCTGTGCAGCCGGGTCTGCTCGCCTGGCATGAGCGTTGCTTCGGCAAGACTCTGACTTCGGCAGGCATGACGGACGGGATGCATAAGTTCACGGATTTGCGAGCCGTCGCGCGTGGCATAGGGCGCGATGTCCCGGTAATGTGTGACGGATGCCATCTCGATGTGCTCCTATTGCGGCGCGCTCGGGGTGCTGCGCGCTGTCAGTTAGGTGTTTTGTTGAAGTCAGTCGTTCTCGCGCCGCGCATCAAGTGCGGCAAGTTCACCCTTGGCGTCAACGATGCTGGTTAGCACAATGGGTTGGCAACACACCTGGCAGTCTTCGACGTAACTCTGGCTGCCTACCGAGGTATCCACCAACGTGATAAATCGCTCCCCGCAGTACGGGCAGTCAACTGCAGCTTCGTGCATCATGTAGGTATCTCCGGGACGAAAAGTTCGAGCAGTGCATTGAGGAAACGCAGCCCGTCGGCGGTTGGCGCAAGGTGCTGCGTATCCCATTGGATCCAGCCGCGTTGCTCGGCCTGCTCGAGCTGCGCCTGAACCGTCGCAATCGGTATGCCGCAGCGCTCGGCAAACAGTGCGGTTTCAAATCCCTCGGTGAGGCGCAGCGCATTCATCATAAACTCGAGCGCCAGGTCGTCGCGTTGGAGACTGCGCTCACCAGCGGTGAAGTTGCCGCCCCTGGCCGCCTGCAGGTAATCACGCGGGTTCTTCACCTTCCATGTTCGGCTAACCGAATTTCGGTTGACGTCGGTGAGCTTGCTGTGTGCGCCAGCGCCGATCCCAAGGTAATCACCAAAGCGCCAGTAGTTGAGGTTGTGCCGGCACTGCCGGTCGCCCCGCGCAAAGGCCGAGACCTCGTAGTAGGTGTAGCCGCGTTCCTGCAGCAACTGCTGGCACTGCGTCTGTATCTCCCAGGCGAGATCGTCATGCGGCAGGCTTGGCGGCCTGGCGTGGAACAGGGTGTTGGGCTCAATGGTGAGTTGATAGTGGGAGATGTGCGCCGGTTCCAGATCCATGGCTGTGCGCAGATCTTCAAGGGCGCTGTGCAAGTCCTGCTCTGGCAGCGCAAACATCAGGTCCAGATTGAAGTTTGCAAGGCCGGCATCATGGGCGGATTCGGCGGCGCGCAGCGCCTCGCGGCGTCCGTGAATGCGGCCCAGGCGCGCGAGGCTGTCATCGTTGAAACTCTGTGCGCCAATGGACAGGCGGTTGATGCCTGCGGCGCGAAACTCGGCAAATTTTGCCTGCTCCACCGTGCCTGGGTTGGCCTCGAGGGTTACCTCGATGTCGGGGCGCAACGCCAAGCGCGCGCGCAGCGCGGCCATCAGGCGCTCAATGCTCTCGGGCGAAAATAAGCTGGGCGTGCCGCCACCCATGAACACTGCCGTGACGGATCGGCCCCAAACTCGCGGCAGGTCCTGCTCTAGGTCGCCAATCAGCGCATCGACGTAGTCGCGCTCAGGCACCGCTTCGCGAGCCTCATGGGAATTGAAGTCGCAGTACGGGCACTTGCGTACACACCACGGGAAGTGCACGTAGAGCGCCAGCGGAGGTTGGGTGGTGACCTGCAGCACGTGTGTAACGATCGACTCGCGGAAATGAACTTACCGGTAAAGCTACACGATACAGGATAGAACCCGAGAAAGGAGAGGAGCGGGGCGCGAGGAACGAGGGATGTCAGGGAGTCGCTGCGGTGCGGGCGCAACTTCCGCCCGCAATTGCGCGGTTGCCGCCGCAATCCACCATGGCAGAAGCCCTGTGTGCGCGCACCGGGACTAGTGCTGTGTCGGCGTCAGAACACGAACTGCAGCCCGACGTGGGGCCCGTGGCGTACTGTTTCGAACTGGTTGAGGTTGGCACGCGCGGTGCTGCCGTCAGCTTCGTATACTCGCCAGGTTTCGTTCTCCACCGTACGCAGCCAGTAGCGGTAACCGAAGCGCAGGGTCATCAGCGACGTCAGGCGATACACGCCCTCAACTTCCAGGTCAACGCCGTAGCCCACGCCCTTCATGGCAAAACTTGGGTCCTGGCCGAGATCCTGGCGTAGGTGGTGCACGTCTTCATTGTCCAGTCCGGCGAACGGCACCAACAGGCCGCGGCCGGCCAGTGACCAGTGGCGGTTGAAGACATAGTTTCCGTCGACGCCAATATAGGCGGATTGCCAAGTCAGCGTGTTGGTGATGACACTCATGTCTTGGAAGGCCTCGGTGCCGACCGGCAGGCATCCGGTGCCGGGCAGCGTGCACTCGAGCGATTTTACGCCTTTTGCTTCGTACTTCTCGCGCCAGTACTGGTAGCCAAACACGAAATCGAGGCTGTGCCAGGCATTGGGTTTCAGCAGGCCATAGCCCATCTCCACACTCAGATAAAACAGGTTATCGCCCGAGATGTCGCTTTCAGTGCGCGAGAAGCGGTGGGCGCCGGTTTGCATGGCGCCGAGGTTGTCGGCACCGTCGGCGCTCAGGTAGTCGTCGTCGATGAGCGTACCGTCGCTGATGGTGCCAAGGCCCAGGGTGGAGCGCAGCGACAGGCGGCTGCCGAAGTTGCGGCGATACTCGAGTTCGAGCACCGGCGCGTTGATGTCTTCGTACGAGAGCTCGGAGGTTGGGTTGCCGAAGTTGGGATCCAGCGCCGAGGCATCGTGGCTCCAAACGGTCTGTCCGAAGCTGTACCAGATGCGACCGGTGAGCTCGTTTTTCGCCTCCTGCGCGTGCGTTGACGCGGCGCTACCCAGCAGCAATACGGTAACTGCGGTAGCCAACAACCTGCGGCTCATGATTGACCTCTCGTGGGAACTGCCTTGTGAATGTAACGGTCAGGCGGCGTGCTCCTTTAGCTCGCCGTACAAAACCGTGACGCAATTCAGTATGTTACGCGCGCGCCGGCTGGCGCAACGCCGCCAGCAACGCGCGCAGGGCCTGGGCGCGGTGGCTGATGCGGTTTTTCTCCTCGCGCGGCAGTTCTGCCGCCGTGCAGCCGTGAGTTGGTACGAAGAACACCGGATCATAGCCAAAGCCGCTCTCGCCGCGCGGATCCCGCACGATACTGCCATCCCAGGTACCCTGGAATATCAATGGCGTGGGGTCTGATGCGTGGCGCATCAGGACCATCAGGCACTGAAAGCGCGCGGTGCGTTCGCCATCGGGAACGTGTTCAATGTCAACGAGCAACTTCTCGAGATTGGCACGGTCGGTGGCACCGGCGCCGGCGTAGCGCGCCGAGTAGATGCCCGGTGCGCCCTCCAGTGCGTCGACTTCCAGACCAGAATCGTCCGCCAGCGCAGGCAGTCCGCTGTGCTGGGCGGCGTTGCGCGCCTTGAGAATGGCGTTCTCGACGAAGCTCAGACCGGTCTCCTCGACCTCGACCACATCGAACTGCGACTGAGGCAAGACCTCGAGGTTGCATTCGGCGAGGATGTGGCCGATTTCTCGGGCCTTGTCTGGGTTGTTACTGGCCAGAACGATGCGTTTCATAGCGATCACAGGTTAGCTACAGGTGCACAGCGAACATAGAGAAAAATATGCAAAATCTTATCTGCGAATCGATAATCGAGGTAGAGTTTGTGCCCATCGGTTTTTCGACACGACTGTCCGCTTTGTTCAACGAAATGGTTTTCGGATTTTGATCTGTGTGCTCTGTGATTACACTTCTTCCAATACTTCACGTTGCTTTTCGATCAGTTGCTCGATGCCCTGTTTCGCCAGTGCGAGCATGGCCTGCAGTTCGTTCTCGCTGAACGCCTCGCCCTCGGCGGTGCCCTGGATCTCGATGAATCCGCCAGCGCCGTTCATGACCACGTTCATGTCTGTCTCGCAGCCCGAGTCTTCGGGATAGTCTAGGTCGAGCACCGGCACGCCGTCGTAGACGCCTACCGACACTGAAGCGATGTGCGCCACGATGGGATTCTTCTTAATCATCTTGTTGGCCAGCATGTGGCTGACCGCATCCGCCAGCGCCACGTAGCCTCCAGTGATGGACGCGGTGCGCGTGCCGCCGTCGGCCTGTATGACGTCGCAATCAATGGTGATGGTATTCTCGCCGAGCACCTTGAGGTCGATGGCGGCGCGCAGTGAACGGCCGATGAGGCGCTGGATCTCCATAGTACGCCCGCCCTGTTTGCCGCGTGCGGCCTCGCGTCCCATGCGGCTGCCTGTGGAACGCGGCAGCATTCCGTACTCGGCCGTCACCCAACCCTGCTCGCTGCCGCGCAGGAACGGCGGCACGCGGTTTTCGACGCTGGCGGTGCAAATAACCTTGGTATCGCCGAATTCGACCAGCACCGAGCCTTCGGCATGGCGGGTGTAATTGCGGGTGATGATGATGGGACGCAGTTCATCGGGTGCGCGACCGCTGGGGCGCATGGCTGACCTCTCAGTGCACTGGGCGTTGCAGGAAAATGGCGCGGCATTATAGCATCGCGGCACGCCGGCGCGGACTGGCCGGCCTCAGTTGTCCATCTCGTCCCGGTACTGCTCGATAACCTGTTCGATTTCCTCGATCGCATCTTGCAGGCGATCGGATGGCGAGTGCTGCGTCGGCTTGTCGGCAATTTTGCGCGTGGTGGCCGACTTCGCTTGCACCGATGTGACGCGCAGCACGACCGCGCTGATGTTGTCACTGGAGGGGTAGCTGATTTGCTCGGCGCGTTCCGCCAGAGCGTTGAGCGACTCGCGCAGCGGCGGTTCGAAAAGCACGGCACCTATTTGCGCGTCGTCCAACGGCTCCCAAAGTCCGTCGGAACAAAGCAGCAGTGTGTCGCCCTCGCGCAATGCCACCTCTTGGCTGATCTGTATCCCCGGAACCTTGGTGGTTTGCCCGAGGCACTGCGTCAGGTAGCCGCGCATGGGATGTCCCTGGCGCTTGTCTAGGCTGATCTGCCCCTTCTGGTACAACTCCTCAACGTAGGAGTGGTCTTCGGTGCGGTACAGCGACAAGCCGTTGCGAAACAGGTAGAAGCGGCTATCGCCGGTATGTGCCCACAAGGCCCGACCGTTCTGCACCAGGCACAGTACTGCCGTGGTGGCGGGTTCGACGGGTGGTTCGGCCGCCTTGCCTGCTTCGATGATCGCCCGATGGGCGCGAAACATGACGTCCTTGAGAAAGGCGGCCGGTTGGGCGATCGGCAGGTCGGCCTGTTCGAACTGGGCGGCGGCGGTGTCCACCAGCGCCTGGGAGGCGATCTCGCCGCCCGCCTTGCCGCCGAGACCGTCACCCAGCACCAGCAGGACGGCGCTGTCGCGCTCCAGCGCCGTTACGCGGTCCTGGTTGGCCTCGCGGTTGCCGAGTCGGGATGTGCGGCTAATATCGTATTGCATGGTGGCGTACCCGCGACCGGGAATTACAGCCCCTTGAACCAGCCGGTCCGGGAAAGCTCTGCGCGCGGTTCCTCTCGATTGAGCGCCTCGAGCATTTGATCAACGTTCTGTGGACGCAGCAGCGGGTCGACCTCCATGGCCCAGTCGATAGCCTGCAGCAGTGATTGGGAATAGCGTTTCCTGAACGCACCGGTGGCTGGGCGCATGGTGTCGCGTTCACGGCGCTCCACCGACGAGGGCGGCGCGTTGCCGTCAATGCAGGTGCGTATGGTGGCGCCCACCGCATAGATGTCGGTCCACGGCCCAACGTAACCGCCCGGGTCGAGCTGCTCGATGGGCGAGTAGCCGGGGGTGACGACCTGGGTGGCCTGAAACTGGCGCGTGTGCATCATTTCGTGAACGGCGCCAAAATCCAGCAACAGCGGATTGCCGCCCTTGCGCAGGTGGATGTTGCCGGGTTTGATGTCCAGATGCAGCAATCCACGCGAGTGGATCAACCGCAATCCCTCGAGCAGCGGTACGAACACGGTGCGAATGAAGGTCTCGCTCAGATTCTTGCGATGGCGCTTGATGTAGGCGCTGAGGTTACTGCCGTCCTCGTACTTCATCACCATATATACCGTGCCGTTGGCACGGAAAAAGTTGATGACATTGACGATGTTGGGGTGCTTAAGTGTAGCGAGCGTGCTGGCTTCCTGGAAGAACAGCCGCTGGCCGTGGGCGAAGCGTTCCACGTTGGCCTCGTCGATCGCCGTAACCACCAGGTTGCTGGCGCGCGTGGCTATCCTGGCCGGCATATATTCCTTTATCACCACCTTGTCTTCGGCGTCGCGCTCGTGTGCCAGATACACAATGCTGAAGCCGCCGCCGCCAAGCGTGCCGTCGATCACATAGTTATCGACCATGGTGCCGCGCGGGAGTTTGTGTGCCACTTGCCCTAAGACCGCTTTCACGTGTAAATGCGCCCAAATACTAGATTATCACAGCCTGTCTTGGCCTGTGGATCGTCCATTCCCCCTTAATCGGCAGGCGCGGTTCAGTCTTGATGCCGCGCGGGGTACTATTGCCGTGTGTCCGGCGGGTTCCGGACCTTGCAGGGGTCGGTTTGATGATCAGAAGCATGACCGCGTTCGCGCGCCAGGAGCGCTCCGGGCCGTGGGGGAGCCTCACCCTTGAGGTACGCAGTGTCAATCACCGCTACCTGGAGCTTGCGCCGCGCATTCCCGACGAATTGCGCGTGCTGGAGCCGCAGATTCGCGAGCGCCTTGGCGCCAGGCTCGGGCGCGGCAAGGTCGATCTGTACCTGCGTTATCGTTCTCCGGAGTCAGCCGAGGCCGGGTTTACCGTCAACAAGGATCTTGCCAAGCACATTGCGCAGGCCAGTCGCGAGGTTGACGGCCTGCTCTACAACCCCGCGCCGATCAGTTCGCTCGACGTCATGCGCTGGCCAGGGGTGCTGCAAACGCCCGAGGCAGATCTCGAGCAGTTGCGCAGCGAGACGCTGGAACTTCTCGACGAGGCTATCGCAGACCTGGTGACGGTGCGCGAGCGCGAAGGAACAAAGCTCGCCGAAACCATCGCGCAGCGCCGTACCGCCATGCAGCAGGTGGTTGCCGAGGTTCGAGAGTTGCTGCCGTCGATTTGTGCGCACTGGCGCGAGAAGTTGCGCACGCGCATCAGCGAGGTGCAGGTCGAAGTGGACGAGCAGCGCCTTGAGCAG
>CP070733.1:311508-315077 GCA_020347585.1 Pseudomonadota bacterium
CACCGCATAGGGTACGCAGGCAAAGGGCGAGTGTTGTGCACAGTTCTCCAAGGCGGCATCCAGTGCCGCCTCGGGCGTCTGGCTGGCGCCTATCCAAGCCCAGGCGCCGCCCGGGGCGATAACGAAGGCGCGGTGCCGGTCCGCATCGCGAAAGGCCTCGAAATCGGCACGCCCGCGCGCATCGAGGTGCGGCACGTCCTCGGCGCTCCCTGCCCCGGCCAGCGCCGCGGGCCAGGGCACCAGTCCCAGGAGGAGTGCCAGCCCGGCCAACAGGACTGACATGCGACCACTGTGGGCCGCTACAAATGGCGACAGCTTGGCTAACATTCTGAAAAACATATCAAAATACCTGGATTCAAGCCACTGAAGTTGCCGGGGTGTGAGCTGAGGCCGGCCAATAGTCTCTAC
Source organism: Pseudomonadota bacterium (assembly GCA_020347585.1). Classification (GTDB taxonomy): domain Bacteria; phylum Pseudomonadota; class Gammaproteobacteria; order CAMYNG01; family CAMYNG01. The sequence continues at coordinate 311,917 of CP070733.1, forward strand.
GGCCGAGAAACAGAGTGCAACCGATGTGCCGGGCGCGCCTAGCTGGTGGCAATTGGCGCCGGAATTGATCCAGGACACTTTTATTTCAGTAAATTAGACTATACTTATATACAAGACAAGATTTTCTCCAACTGACTCGAGGGTAAAGCCATGTGGAAGACCATCACCTCCTTTTTCCTGGGCATCGTATTTACCCTGGTCCTCGCTGGGACCTATGCATCCAGCCTGATGATCAAGGAAACCGAAAGCCCGTTTGGCCTTGAAGAGACAGTGGCCCGGATTCAGCACAACATCAAGGACACAGGCAACTGGGATCTGGTGGGGTTGCGTAATCCGTCCGCCACCATCCGCTCCAAGGGCGCCAACGTGCCGGATGCCGTGCTGATTGAGGCGTGCAATACCGACTACTCGAAACCGCTGATCAAGGATGATGCCACACGCCGGGTGTCCCTGATGATGCCCTGCACCATCGGCGTCTACCAAAAGGCGAATGGCAAAACTTACATCGGCACCATGAACGCCGGGCTGATGGGATGGATGTTTGGCTCCAAGGTCGGCCTGGTCATGTCCGACGTGGCGCGCGACCAGAAGCAGTTCTTGAGCTTCAATCCGTCCAAGCCGGCCCCGGCCATCATCCAGCCCAAGAAGGCCAAGAAGGCCAGCGGTGGTGGCGGTGGGAGCCTCGGCGGAGGCTGCTGATCTAACCCAATCTGTTCCGGCTGCGGCACCTCTGGGTGCCGCGCCAGGACGCGTTCACGCCGATGGCAGCAAATCACCGGGCGCCAGCAACTCCGCGCGCGGGTAGCGCACCAATACCACCACGCGCTTGAGTACCTCACCTATCTCGATCTGAACCAGTTGAACTGCGCTCGCGGCTGAATCCCCGCGATCGCTGAGCACCCCCAGGCGAGTCAGGTTCAGGGTTACCCGCGAGAGCTTGACGAAGTCCTGCGGGCAGCTCAACAACTCTTTCACTTGCTGCAGATAGTCCTGGGGGGTCAGTACCACAGCGTTGGCCACCACGCCTGACACAGCCGCGCGGATTGGAAGGCTTGCCTGCGCTGAATCGAGCAGGGCGGCCAATTCACGATCGCGGGTGTGCAAGGCGCGTCGCCGTGCCTCGAGCACCTGGCGAGGATCCTCAGGCGCGCCATGATTTGCGCGCTCCGCCAGAACGACCTCGAGCACGTGCGTTACCAGCGCATCGAACATACAGCGGCGCAGCCCCTGGCGCACCTGTTGCTCGGTGGCGCCCGGTGCGAGCAGCTTGTGCTCGGAGAAGTTGACCACCGTCTGCGGCACATCGCGCTTTATGATTTCGCCGTTGAGTTCCACACCCAGCCGGCTCTTTTCCTCCATGCGCATGCACAGCAGCGCAAAACACTCGGGCCGCCCGCAACCATCGGGGGCATCAACGCACTCGCGTAGTTGCGAGCTCGCGCTGAACAACTGCCGCATCTCGTCGGCACTTGCGAAAAATGCATTGACGCGCGCGTCGCAGCCGAACGCTCTTTTGTTGAAACCGATCGCTTCGGGAATTTGCTCCACCAGTGCATCGACATAGGCAAGCGCGCCCGCTACCGCCTGATGAAGCTGCTTGCGATAGCCGGGCACCAGGCGAATGCGCGGCTCGGTGCCGTCGATGACGTTCTCGATGGCCTCGATGACAATCGCATCCTTGCGCCGCATGCGATCCCTGAGAGCGGCGCGCACTCTGAGAAACTCACGCATGCGGGTAAAGGGGTGAATGAGCAACACTTTCATAAGCGGTGCCGTCATGTGTTCGCCAGTTGACGCAGCATGAAGGCGCACCGGTCCGATTTGTGTTCGTGGACACCGGGCGCCCTTTGCACTGCCCCCTTGCATTCTAGCGGACCGCTGCTGCAAACAGTAGCCGCACACGGTTCCGCGCCGCCCGCCGATGGGTTACAGTGTGTGCGGTTAAGCGGATGCGCAGAGGAGTACGGCAATGAAGCAGGTTATTCTCGCACTGGCAGTTTCGGCTCTGTTCCTGGCAGGATTGGCAGGTTGCCAACCGTCGGACAAGCCGCACGCGACGCCGGCGGCCAATGCGGATCCGACACCGGTATTGTCACGCATAGCGGAAAGAGGTGAAGTCGTCGTCGGCATGACCGGTGACATGCCACCGTTCAACATGCGCAACAAGGAAGGCCAGGTCATTGGCTTCGAGGCGGATATGGCCAGGTACGTTGCCGAAGGCATGAGTGTGAAGTTGCGCATCGAGGCGATGGATTTTGCTGACCTTATTCCGGCGCTGGAGTCAGGCAAGATCGATATGATCATCTCAAACATGACCATGACACCGGAGCGCAATCTCAAGATCGCATTTGTCGGCCCGTATTTCTCCTCAGGTAAGTGTTTTCTCACCAAGCAGAAGCACATCGCCGAATCGCAACAGCCGAAGACCGTCATCGGCGCCGACGTCAAGCTCACCGCGCTGGCCGGCTCCACCAGCGAAGCCTTTGCGCGTTCGGTATTTCCGGAGTCGCAGTTAACCAGCGCCCCAAGCTACGACGCGGCGGTTAAGATGGTGCTGGAAGACCAGGCACATGCTTTGGTCGCAGACTTTGCGATCTGCATGGTGTCGCTGCTGCGCTATCCCGACGCGGGCTTTGTCTCGAGTTTCACGCCGCTCACCTTCGAACCACTCGGCGTGGCACTCCCGGCCGGCGATCCGCTGCTGGTGAACTGGATGGAAAACTTCCTTGCCATGCTCACCGCGACCGGACGTATGGAAGAACTGGAAGACCGCTGGTTAGAAAACGCCGCCTGGCTTGAGCAGCTGCCCTGAGGCGCAAGCCGTCACGGTCGCTACCGGCAATCCCGCAACGCGAATACCCGGATCAGGCGTCGCTGTTTTGCGTGGCGGCGCCCGACCCCCGTTCGTACCAGGGACGGGTGGCGTTAACAATCTTCACTACCGACAACATCACCGGCACCTCGACCAGCACCCCCACCACGGTGGCAAGCGCAGCGCCCGAGGAAAAGCCGAACAGGCTGATCGCTGCCGCCACCGCAAGCTCGAAAAAGTTGCTCGCGCCGATCAGCGCCGAGGGCGCGGCCACGCAGTGCGCCAAGCCGAACCGGCGGTTAAGCACATAGGCAAGCCCCGAATTCAGGTAAACCTGGATCAATATCGG
>CP070733.1:315177-318630 GCA_020347585.1 Pseudomonadota bacterium
ATCACCTGGTCACCCTCGTGTAGACGCAACAGGCCATTGTCCACAAACACGCAGGTCAGCTGATCGCCGATCGCCTTGTGCAGCAGCGCCGCCACAACCGAGGAATCCACACCGCCGGACAGACCCAGCAATACCTCGTCGTCTCCCACCTGTTCACGGATGTGCCGGATGCTGTCATCAATAATGTTGCCCGGGGTCCACAGCGCATCGCAGCCGCAAATATCGATAACAAAGCGCGTGATGATACGCGCGCCCTGGCGAGTATGGGTCACCTCAGGGTGAAACTGCAGACCGTAGAAGTGGCGCACTTCGTCGGCCATACCGGCCAGCGGTGCGTTGTCGGTGGTCGCGATCGGTTTGAAGCCCTTGGGCAGTTTGGCGACACGGTCGCCGTGACTCATCCATACATCGAGCAAGCCGTAGCCTTCGGGACTGGTGTGGTCCTCGATGTTGTTCAGCAGCGTCGAGTGACCGCGGGCACGCACCTGAGCGTAGCCGAACTCGCGCTTGTGGTGGGTTTCCACCTCGCCGCCGAGTTGCGCCGCCATGGTCTGCATACCGTAGCAAATCCCGAGTACGGGTACGCCAAGCTCGAACACGGCGTCCGACGCGCGCGGCGTGGTCTCAACCGTGACGGTCTCGGGACCGCCGGAGAGAATGATGCCTTTGGGAGCAAACGCGCGGATCTGCTCGTTAGCTACATCGAAAGCGCGAATCTCGCAGTAGACCCCTGCCTCGCGCACGCGCCTTGCGATGAGCTGCGAGTACTGCGAACCAAAATCCAGAATCAGGATTCGGTCGTGATGAATGTCAGAACCCGGGGCGAGGGTCGAGGAACGAGCTTCGATCAATGTAGGTTCGACTCCGCGGTTATAGTATGCGAGCAGGCTGTCACCCGGCGCGTGTTACCGGGACCTTCAGTCAATCAATCCGGTAGTTGGGCGCTTCCTTGGTGATGGTGACATCGTGCACGTGGCTCTCGCGCATGCCAGCACCGGTGACGCGCACAAACTTCGGCCGGGTCCGCATTTGCTCGATATCATTGCAGCCGGTATAGCCCATGCTGGCGCGCAATCCACCAAGCAGCTGGTTGATGACCGGCTGTAAGGGGCCCTTGAAAGGCAGGCGACCTTCGATACCCTCGGGGACCAGCTTATCGGCTTCGCCTCCTTCCTGAAAGTAACGGTCGCTGGAGCCGTGTACCTCCGTCATGGCACCAAGCGAGCCCATACCGCGGTAGGACTTGTAGGAGCGCCCCTGATAGAGTTCCACCTCGCCGGGCGCCTCCTCGGTCCCGGCAAACATGCTACCCACCATCACCGAGTGCGCGCCGGCCACCACGGCCTTGGCAACGTCGCCGGAATAGCGAATACCGCCATCGGCGATAAGCGGAATGCCGCTGCCGTCGAGCGCGGCGGCAACATTGGCAATCGCCGAGATCTGAGGCACGCCGATACCCGCCACGATTCGGGTGGTACAGATGGAGCCTGGCCCGATGCCGACCTTGACGGCGTCTGCGCCGGCCTCCTTAAGTGCCAGCGCTGCGTCGGCAGTGGCAATGTTGCCGCCGATGCACTGCACATCGGGGTAGTGCTGCTTGAGCCAGCGTACCCGGTCCAGAACACCCTGGGAATGACCGTGTGCAGTATCGACCACGATGACGTCCACGCCGGCTGCCACCAGCGCCTCGACCCGCTCCTCGGTACCGGCACCCACACCGACCGCCGCCCCGGCCCTCAGGCGGCCCTGTTCATCCTTACAGGCGTTGGGGAATTCAGTGGCCTTCTGGATGTCTTTGACGGTGATAAGGCCGCGCAGGTGAAACTGGTCGTTAACCACCAGCACCTTCTCGATACGGTACTCATGGAGCAGGCGCAGCACCTCGTCGCGTGCCGCCCCCTCCTTGACCGTCACCAAGCGCTCCTTCGGGGTCATGATGCTCGACACCGGCGCATCGTAGCGGGTCTCAAAGCGCAGGTCGCGGTTGGTGACGATGCCCACCAGGTTTTCGCCTTCCACTACCGGGACGCCGGAGATGTTGTGCGCCCGCGTCAATTCCAGCACCTCGCGGATGCTGGTGCCTGGCTGCACGGTGATGGGCTCGCGGATCACTCCGCTTTCGAACTTCTTGACCCGCCGGACCTCGTCCGCCTGACGCTCCAAGTGCATGTTTTTATGCATAATTCCAACGCCGCCCGCCTGGGCCAGCGCAATCGCAAGACGCCCTTCGGTCACGGTATCCATGGCTGCGGACACCAGCGGGATATTTAGTACAATGTCGCGGGTCAACCGGGTCTTGAGGTCCACCTCGCGTGGCACGACATTTGAGTGCTCCGGGAGCAGCAACACGTCATCGAATGTAAGTGCTTCCTCAACGATTCGCAGCATTTGGGCTCCCGGCGCCTGTGGTTGGTAAAATCGACGAATTATAATGAGTTCTCCGGGGTGGGTAAATGGGCGCTCCGGCGCATGGCTCGTTATGCCCCGTTGCACTGCCCGGCGCAGGACCGCATAATAACCGCTCGGTCGCGCCGGCCCCGGCAGGCGCCGGCCCGTGCAAGGAGAGAGCGTAGGTTCCGCTCCACGAAGACATCAGACCAAATATAATCAAACAAGACAGTCAGACCACCTGGAGGATTTCAATGAAGAAGCTTGCTTCCCTAGCTATTGCTATTGTTGTTGCGCTGATGCTGAGCGCCTGCGCCGGCGGCGAGAAGGCTCCCGCGGTCAGCGCCGAGGATGCACAAGCGGCTATCGCCGCAGCCAAGGACGCCACCAACAAGGCCAAAAGCGTCGGCTACGAGTGGCGTGACACGGGCAAAGTGATCAAGGGCGCTGAGGCTGCCCTGAAGGAAGGCAAGGTCGAGGACGCGATTAAGCTTGCCAACAAGGCCAAGCGCCAGAGCGAGAACGCCTATGCGCAGTACGAGGCCAACAAGGGGGCCGGGCCACGTTACTGAACCGGCAGCACCTGTAATTTCAGCGAAGGCCGGGCTAGTCCCGGCCTTTCGCTTTCTGCAGATCCCTCCCCTTTCGCCCGCACCCGCTGGTCTGCTATATAGAGTGCGATGAGTATCAGCTACGACGAAACAACCGGCGGGACGCCGCGTGACGTCTACAGCGTCTCGCGACTCAACCGTGAGGTGCGCACCGTGCTGGAGGGCAGCTTTCCGCTCATCTGGGTGGAGGGGGAAATCTCCAACCTCGCCCGACCGGGCTCGGGACACTGGTATTTCTCGCTCAAGGACGAGGTTGCACAGGTGCGCTGCGCCATGTTTCGCAATCGCAACGCCGTGCTGCGTTTTCGGCCCGACAACGGTATGCAGGTCCTGGCACGCGCGCGCGTTGGCCTGTACGAGGCCCGTGGCGAATTCCAACTCATCATCGAGCACATGGAGGAAGCTGGTGACGGTGCCCTGCTTCGCGCTTTTGAGATGCTCAAGCAGCGCCTCG
>CP070733.1:318730-325978 GCA_020347585.1 Pseudomonadota bacterium
GAGGTCAGATCCGGGGTGTAAATGCATCCGTCGCGAACGAGGAAGATGTTCTCGCCGCTGCCCTCGGCCACGTAGCCTTCCGCGTCCAGCAGTAGCGCCTCGTCATAGCCGTCACGTATCGCCTCCTGCAGCGCCAGCATGGAGTTCATGTAATTACCGTTGGCCTTGGCCTTACACATGGTGATGTTGACATGGTGGCGGGTGTACGAGGAGGTCTTGATGCGAATCCCTCTTTGCAGACCCTCTTCGCCAAGGTAGGAGCCCCACGACCAGGCCGCGACCATAGCATGCACCTTGAGGTTATCGGCGCGTAATCCCATGCCCTCCGCGCCGTAAAAACACATCGGGCGGATATAGGCAGTCTCCAGGCCGTTGTCACGCACCACGGCACGCTGGGCCTCGTTCAGCGTGGCCGCATCAAAAGGCATGGGCATGCCGACGATGTGAGCCGAGCGAAACAGACGCTCAGTATGGGCAACGAGACGGAAGATCGCCGTGCCCGCCGTGGTCTGGTAGGCACGCACACCTTCGAACACACCCATGCCGTAGTGCAGGGTGTGGGTGAGGACATGCACCCGGGCCTCGCGCCAGGGCACCATTTCCCCGTCGAGCCAGATGACCCCGTCGCGGTCAGCCATGGTCATACAGCAATTCTCCCAGTCAATCGATCAGGCCGGCGTCTGCCGCCGTGCTCACGCCCCCAGCCAGTTGCGCCACAGTTGCGCCACCGCTTCCCGTTGCGTGGCGTATTCGGCCTCGGGAACTACCCCGGGCAACTCCTGGAGCGTCAGGCGGTGCAAACGATCGCGATAGGTGCGATAGGCGTCAGTGAGCAATGCGGTTTCGTCCGCCGGCATAAGGCCGGCGCCGGCAAAACCTTCGAGAATCCGGATATTGTCGGGAAAATCCAGCAATGTCGGGTGCTCGGCGGCCCACGCCAAAACCCCGTATTGCACCATAAATTCTATGTCCGCGATACCTCCGTAATCCTGCTTGAGGTCGAACTCGCCGGCCTTGCTGCGGCTGTTGGCGCTCCGCATGCGTTCACGCATCTCGCGTACTTCACGGCGTAACGGTTCCGGGTCGCGCGGCTGGCCCAGCACCTCGCGGCGCAGCACGTCAAACTGCTGCGCGATCAGGGGGTCGCCGGCCACCACCCGCGCCCGCACCAGCGCCTGGTGCTCCCAGATCCAGGCCTTTTCCTTCTGGTAGGCGCGGTAGGCACGCAGGCTACTCACCATCATGCCGCTGGCGCCGTCAGGGCGCAGCCGCAGGTCCACCTCGTACAGCACCCCAGCGGGCGTATGCGCGGTAAAAATATGTATCATGCGCTGGCCCAGGCGAGCGAAAAACACCGGCACCGCCAATGGCTTCTCGCCATCCGTGCTCAAGGTGTCGTCCTCGCCCCCGTGCAGGAACACCAGATCGAGGTCCGAACCATAGCCCAGCTCAATTCCACCCAGCTTGCCGTAAGCGACCACCGCAAAGCCCTTGTCGCACACGCGCCCATCCGCACTGCACACCGGTCGACCGTGGCGCCCCGCAAGATGCCGCCAGGCCTGCTCCAGCACCGCATCAACCACTGCCTCGGCGATCCAGGTCAGCCGGTCGCTGACCTTCATGAGCGGCAACGCGCCAGCGAGGTCTGCGGCGGCGACCTTGAGCACATTGGTCTGCTTGAAATGGCGCAGCACGTCCATGGCGCCTTCATCATCATCGGTGCCGACCTCACTCATGCGCTGGCGTAACTCATGCGCTAGCTGGTCACGCTCCGGTGGCGCGTACAAGGTGCGCGGGTCCATGAGTTCGTCCAGCAACAGCGGATGGCGGGTGAGGTAGCGCGCGATCCAGGGGCTGGCGCCGCACAACTTGACCAGTTGCGAGAGCGCGAGGGGGTTCTCCACCAGCAGCGCCAGATATACGCTGCGCCTTGCCACCGCCTCGACCAGATCGAGCAGGCGGGTCAAGGTGATGTCTGCGTGCTCGCTGCCCGCAGCAGCCGCCACCAGTAGCGGCATCAGCCGGTCGAGGCGCTGGCGCCCCTGCGCACTTGCAGTCTTGCGCAGGCGCGAGGTGCGCAGCGCCGCCAGGCGCCGGCGCACTTCCTGCGTGTTCCCGTACCCCGCCTCGCCCAGCATCTCGTCTGCCTGGGCATCCGACACCGACCCCGCCCAGACCCCCTCAAAATCCAGCGCCTCGCCCTCACCAGCTTCGATCTGCGGGGCCTCGAAGACGCGCTCGAAGTGGCCCTGTACGCGTGCGCGATGTGCCGCGAGCTGCGCCGCGAACGCAGGCCAGTCCGCATAGCCCATGCTCCACGCCAGCCGCAACTGCGCCAGATCATCGTTCGGCAACACGTGGGTCTGCTGGTCGGCGAATTCTTGTAGGCGGTGCTCCACCGTACGCAGGAACACATATCCCTCCTGCAGTTCTCTCACCACAAACTGCGGCAACACGCCCTGCCCCTGCAGTACATCCAGTATCCTGAGGATACGCCGCTCCTGTAGGGTGGAGTCGCGGCCGCCGCGGATGAGTTGAAAGGCCTGGCCGATAAACTCAACCTCGCGGATCCCGCCGCTGCCCAGCTTAATGTTCCGCTCCAGCTGCTTGCGCCGCACCTCCCGATCAATAAGCTGCTTCATGTCGCGCAGCGCCTCGAACGCACCGTAGTCCAGGTAGCGGCGAAAGACGAAGGGTTGCAACATGGCACTCAAATGCTCGCCCGCGGCACGGTCCCCGCCCACCACACGCGCCTTGATAAACGCGTAGCGCTCCCACTCTCGCCCGTGGGTCTGGTAGTAGTGTTCAGCGGCATCGAAGGTCAATACCAGCGGCCCGCTGTCACCAAAGGGCCGCAGCCGCATGTCGACACGGAACACGAAGCCGTCAGCGGTTACCTTATCGAGCGCCTGGATCAGCGCCTTGCCCAGTCGCGTAAAGAACTCGCCATTGCTCAGTGGCTGCTGCGCCTTGTCGGTCTCACCCTCCTCGGGGTAGAAGAAGACCAGGTCGACGTCCGAGGAGAAATTTAGCTCCCAGGCACCCAGCTTGCCCATGCCGATCACGACGAGTTGCTGCGCGTCACCTTGACGACTTCGCGGCGTACCCAGTTCTGCGCACAGCCGCGCGTGCAACCACGCTAGCGCGCCATCGATACAGGCCTCAGCCAGCAACGACAGGTCGGCGGTGGTCTGCTGCAGATCCGCAAGGCCCGCAATGTCACGCCACGCAATGCGCACCATTTCGCGCTGGCGCAACCGGCGCAGCACCGCATGCAGCGCAGGCTCATCGCCGGCAGTCGCAAGCAGCGACGCCAGCCGCGCTGCAAACTCCTCGGACGGGTAGTCACGTGCCAGGTCTCCGCTGGCCAGCAATTCGGTCAGCAGGGCGGGATGTCCGATGCAGGCCTGTGCCACGAAATCACTCGCCGACCACACGCGCACCAGCGCCGCAGCCTGCGCCTCATCGAGCGTGACCCCCACGGCCCCCAGCGCTGCCACCTCGCACCAGCGCTCCCAGTGATGCTGCACTCGGGCGCGCAACGCTTCGGGCATCTCGTCGAGTGCCGTTTGGAGAATTGCCGCCTGCGGGGTCGCTGCCATGCCCCGAGTGTACCGGGGCGGCGCCGCGCATGGCAAAGCAGGCAGAGCACCAACCGCTAGGGGGGCGAGCGCATCGCGTTACGGAGGTGGGGTGCTGATCGGGGCGCCGGGTGCCGGCTAGTGTTCGAACATCTCGCGGTAGCCGCGCGCGTCGAAAATAGCCTCGATCAAGGTGATCTTGCCGTCCTTGACCTTTGACCAGTGCACAACATCCGTGCTGGTGGGCTTTGACCAGCTGGTCACGAAACGCAGCACATCGCAGACCTCGTCACCGTCGGCAAAGCTGCGGCGTCGTTCGATACGTTCCAGTATCGCGCCAACGCGGGCGATGTCGATGATGAACTCGTCGGCACTATCGTAGTTGAAGATCGGGCTACGGTAGACAAACTGCTCGTCCGACAGGTAGCCCCGCGCGCGATCGAAATCCCCGCCCTCGATGGCATCAAGGTAGGCGTGAACGATTTCGCGGGGGTTATTCGATTCCATAAATATGAAAATTCGAGCAATTTATATTGAAGTATGGATTAGCCTCCGGCGCCGTGCAATGCCGCTGGTTACGTTTGCCGGGCGTCTTCTGTGTCATGACCTTGCACCAGGCAGGTAGCGAATCACCTCCACCCGTTCCATGGTGACCAATCCGCCGCAACCGGCGGCCTCGAACAGTGCGTCCACGTTGGCCACGAAGGCATCGATCTTGTCTTCCTCATCGACTATCTCAACGACCATCGGCATGTCCGCCGCAAGGTCCAGAATCTTTGGGGTATGAATTCGCGCGCTTGCCCCGAAGGACAACACTCCACGCAACGCAGTTGCGCCCGCCATACCACTCGCGCGCGCCTTCTCCACCAGCACTTCATAGATAGGCTGGTGATGAAGCTTGTGCGACTCGGCAACAAAGATGCGCAGTAGTTTTGCCTGTCCCTTTATCTCCATCAGCGCGCTACGTCCTTAACAATCCACTGGCAAGCCAGCTACCCACATAAAAGCACATCGCCGCGCCGGCGAGCGTGCCAACAAGATACAGTGACCCGAGGAACAGTTCCTTGTCCTGGAGGAACTGCGCCAGCTCGTAGACAAACGACGACATGGTGGTAAATCCGCCGCAAATCCCGGTCGCAAAGAACAGGCGCAGTTCCGGTGAAACCAAGTCCGAATCAATTGCAAGCGTCATAATCAAACCTATCATGAAGCATCCTGCCAGATTCGACACCAGCGTTCCCCAGGGAAAGCTGACCGAGAACTTAGCCGCCAGCAGCGTTGCCGAAAACCGCATCAACGCGCCGATCAGCCCGCCCAGACCCACATAAAAGAATGCCGTCAGTGACGGTGCCACTCGCTTACCCTGTCCTCATGCTTATCACAACGCCGTCGCACCATATACACCAATCCCACCATCACGATGATACAACAGTCAGATTGTTTCGCAGCGCCGCAATCGTCCGCTCTGCTCACGCCACAATCCCTCGCCGGTGCTCCACCATGCCAGTGTGCCAGGCGTCTGCCAAGTTTCGGACGACAAGGATCATTCAATCCGCCTACTCAACCCACCCCAATACGTCGCGGATCACCGACCAACGTTTCCCCGTGTGCCCTGCATCCTTACCCAAGAACCAGTGATCGTGGAGCTTCTGGACGGTTCCATCCTTTACCCTGATCTCTATCCAGCGATTCACAAACTCCGTGAAAATGCGATCGCGGTTGCGAATGACATAGACCAGCGGGTCAGCACCCTGCAACGGCCGCGGTACAACAGCGGAAAAGCGTGGATACAACAGCGTCCATGCCGAGCCGGCCTGCGCACTCATCACCAGCGCGTCGACCTCGAGAAACCCACCATCGAAGAACTCTTCAGGCGAACTGAATATCCGCACCTCTGCCTGCGGCATAGCACGCTTGAGCCTGGTGCCAAGGTAGTTGTCCCCGACCACACCGAGACTGATCGACGGCATGGCGCGAATCTCATCCATGGTATCGAACGCCTTGCGGCGGTGATCCTCCACCACGACCGCAAGGTTTACATCCAGGTAGGAGTCTGAGAGGCCCGCCCGCTCGGCCAGCGGCGGCGTCGATACGATGCCCGCCATGGCGATATCGAAGTGGCGCGCGTTCAACTGATCCAGCAAGGAATGGCGCTCGAAGGGTACGAACTCCAGTTGCACGCCGATATCGGTGGCCAGGAGCTGCGCCATTTCGACATCAAAGCCCACCAGCTCGTCGTTGGTGTTGAAGAACGAATAGGGTAGTGCATCTCTTACATAGCCTACGCGCAATACACCACGTTCGCGGATGGCGTCTAGCACCGGCTGATCGGCGGGTGGCAGGGCAAAATCCTTGTCCGGTACTTCCCGCTGGACGATCGACGGCATGGGATCCTGCAGCCAGCGCATGCTCGCGACCAATTGGTCCTTTGTATAGGCCTGGCTGACGCTCCAGCCGAAATAGGCACGCAGGCCCAGCAGCACAGCACCAAGAATAGCAACGCTGATACCGACGTAGATTGCGAGGCGACGGTAGTTGAAACGCAACACCCCCGTCACGGCGCAGGTCGTCATAGCCGCCAGTGCCGCAATGTGAATGACCGCTACCAAGGTCGCGAAGCGCCCAATATAGAACAGCGTCATCAAATATAGCTCGAACATATCCGAGGGCAGGCGCAACTGATCGAGCAAGAACGGCATACCGATCTCAACGCTGCCGAAGAAGCTGAAGAAACCCACCACCGAGAAACCGGGATAGTCATCAAACGTTAAGGGACTTCCCGAAAACCATGCGGCAAATGGCACAAACACCATTATCAGCAGCGTGCCGATGTCCGGAAACGGGTAGCTGATGGGAACGGTCACGCCAACCAGGGAGTCGGTTTCATCACTGCCGATGCCCTTGCTGTGAAACAGGGCCTTAATGTTCTCGGTAAGGAGCGGCAGGACTACTAGCAGGTTTCCGGTGGTAAACCCTGTCACTAGCGGGTCCTTAGCCGCCCGGAACACCTCGCGGAAGCTGAACGGCGTGACTGCCGATACCAGCATGGGCGCCAGCCACAGAGTTAAAATCAGCGCGCCCGCGGTGTATATGACCAGGTAGACCTGCAGACGTTCGACCTCCTCCATGGTCATGGTTCCCGCAGCAGCGGCCGCCAACGCGAATACGCCAATGGGGGTGAGCCTGACCACGAATTGGGTGATACGGATCAACCCGGCCTGAACGCTGGACAGGGTCTCGAGTAACGCAGTCTTTTCTTTGACCCCGATTAACGCCACCCCCAAAGACAAGCCAAACACCACCACGCCCGGAAGCACTCCGGATGCCAGCGTATTGAAAGGGTTGGCGGGGATATAGAGCTTGAGAAAATCGATCTCCTGGACCGGCTGTACGCTGCTGGTGCTGAAAAACGATGCCGACTCAATATCGGGAAACGTCAGCGGCAACGAGAAGATCATCAGGAAGCACAGCGACCACAGCGTCGCTAACACGGCCGCGCCGCGTAACCCGAGTAGTTTCGCCTGCTCAAAGCTGATGCTGCCCAGTCCCAGCACCAGGGTTACGAAGAAATATGGCAGCACCGCCATCTGCAACAACATGACAAAGCCGTCACCAATAGGCTGCAAAACCGCGGCATACTCACCGATGAACAGCCCCAACGCCACGC
>CP070733.1:326078-329189 GCA_020347585.1 Pseudomonadota bacterium
AGCCCGCGCCCGTTGGTCAGGCGGCGCTGGAGGACTACGCGTACGTCGCCGCTGCGCTGCTGGACTGGGCTCAGTTGTCGAACAGCGAGTCGGATCGGCGCCTGGCGCAGCGGCTGGTATCGCAGGCCTGGCGGCGTTTCCATGGGCCGCAGGGTTGGCAGATGGCCGAGAACATGCTGCTGCAATACGGCGCTGGGCGTCGGGCATTGCCCGACGGCCCCCTACCTGCGCCCTCAGCTCTCCTCGCGGGCCTGAGCCTGGAGGTCGCGGATCCGACGCTGGCCAAGCAGGCCACCACGGCGCTGGCCCTTGGGCATGACGCGGTGCTAGCGCAACCGTTCTGGCACGCGACCCGGATCCGCGTTGTTCAGCGTTATCTGGAGTCAGGGACAAAGAACAAAGATCAGATACAGGGGAATAGGTCAAAGGACACGGGGGGTGCAGACCTGTATTCGGCCCGCAATCCAGAGTTGCTGCCAGCACAATCCAATCCGCTCAGGGCTGGTCTTCCTTGATGACCTCGAACTCGAACTGCGCAAAGGTCCGTGTGGCGCGCACCAGGCGGCTGAGGCGCGCCCGGAACAACCGCTGTTTGACGTTGATCGTCAGCACTGAGTTCACATCGTAGAGCGATGCGGGGAGGAGCAGGGTGCGGATCTGCTGCAACGACACCTGACGTGCGATGAGCAGGGCGCGAAAATAGCCCGTCCCGGCGCCAAACCCTTTGATGCCACACACCGTCGCGGGCACGCCACTCGCGCCCAAGTGCATGATGCCCATCTCCAGGCCGATGTCCGGCAGCGACTGCAGCCAGCGAACCACGCCAATCTTCCAGCGCTCGCCGGTGCGCGTGCCAAAACGATAGCCCACCAGTTCACCCACGCTGGTCGGCATCGTCTGGCAGTCCTTGCCGGCACATAGGATCGCCATGCCGCGCGTGCTGGCGTTGACTTGTTGCCAGGGACTGAGCGCATAGCCGTGGTGCGCGCGCTTGCGATCCTCATGCAGCGCCTCGCGGTACGCATCGGCGAAGGATACGTCTGCGGCGCCGTGGCCGCGGGCGCTGTGCACTTTCAGTTCGTCCATGGCGGGCGTAAACGCAGCCTCGCCGGAGGCGAAGTAGTGGCAGGGATTCAGTCCGATGGCAAGCTGGATGCGGTTGCCAAGCGGTTTGCGTTCCTCGCGCCGCGTGGCGCTGCTGTGCCAGAGATCGGTGAGCCGCAGCAGCATGTCGCGCTCCTGGCGCTGGCGCAAGGCACGGGTATCAGGCGTCTTATGCTCTGTGAACCGGCGCAGCAGCTTCCCCAGCCGCGTGTCGACCTTGGCACGGGCGGCCGAGAAATCGACGATGCGGGCGTCCTCGAAGCTCATGCTGGACGCATCGGCTATATAACGCGGCCCTCGGTCAGCTGCCAGGTCAATGACAAATTCGCCGCGAGGCGGCAAATCGCCGATCTGGAACAGCTGGCACTCCTCGGCCCACGCGCATGAAAGCTCATAGATGTGCTGCGCCTCGTTTTGCATCAGGCTGTAGGGTTCGGACAGCGCCAGCATTACGACCTGCTTGTAGGCCGCGTCAACACTGTCGGGGTGTCGGCGCGCTAGCGCGGTCGTGTCAACCTGCGCGGTGTGTATATCGTGCAGGTCGGCAAAACGGTCCAGCTGGTTGAGGTCGCGCCAGACATCGGGCGGCTCCGGCTGATACAGCAAATAGGCATCCAGCAGGCGCCGGCCAAGGTTCGTGATGGCGCCGAACACGGCCTCCTGCAGGAGCAGTTGCTCGTTTTCGCGCGGCTTTGCCACCAGCGACAGCTCGCTGACCGACAGCTTGTAGCCGCAGCCCAGTTCCTCGAGTAACTGGTCGAGCAGCTCAGCCTTGTTCTGCAGCTTGTCGGACAGGGGCAGCGGCGCGTGGCGCAACGCGTTGGACAACGCCTCTACCAGCCGGGTTACCGTCGGCTGCAGGCGCTCGAGCAGTTTCATGCGGTGGTCGACCGGATATTGGGACTGATTGAGCGTGCGCAGCTGGGTCAGCATCCGCCGCGCCGACTCGTCGGTGCTCGCCGCGGGCAGCTCGTCCAGCCAACGCTCCAGGGTCCGCGTCTTCAGGTAGGGCCGCGGGCGATTCTGCAAATGCTGGGTGGGGATATTTAAAACCGGCGGGTGCATCGGGTTCGCCTGTTATTGTGCTTGTCGTCGATTCTAATAGGGTGGCGAAAAACTGTCACTTCAGCCGCTTGCATTCATGACCGATTCAGTCTAATCGTTCTAATCGAATCGGTCATCCAAACAGGCCCACGGATTGGCCAGGCGGTACTATCGGATCCCTTGGCAAGCGAAGTGGCGCCGAATTTATACTTGCGGTATGTACATCAAGCCCCAGATTTTGTTCCAATCGCGCCAGCCGTGAGTTTCAGAGTTCAGAACACGGTTTTTCTGCCGATAATAGATTGCCGAAATACGCAAAATCTACGCACAAGTAGACTAACGGTTTTTCTGCCGATAAGAGATTGCCGAAATATGCAAAATCTACGCACAAGTAGACTAGAAACATGGCAGCCTAGACCGACCTCTTGAAGGGTTTTCTTTTGGAAGGAGTTGATGAAGATGCGAATTACCCCCTCACCCGCAAGAATGCTGTTGCTCGCCATGGTGCTGAGCCTTCTCAGCCTGTCCTTGGCAGCGCAGGAACTCATCATGACCGCCCCGCCGCGCGAGTCGGTGGACGCGGGAAACAAGCTCTATGGCCCGATGGCCCAGTATCTCGGCGGCCTGCTCGGAACGAAAGTGGTCTACAAGCACCCCCAGAACTGGCTCAACTATCAGCGTGACATGCGCAATGGTGTCTACGACATCGTATTTGACGGACCGCACTTCGCCTCCTGGCGCATGGCACATCTGGGCCACAAGGCCGTCGTCAAGCTGCCAGGTACGCTCGAGTTCTACCTCCTGCGCCG
Source organism: Pseudomonadota bacterium (assembly GCA_020347585.1). Lineage (GTDB taxonomy): Bacteria > Pseudomonadota > Gammaproteobacteria > CAMYNG01 > CAMYNG01. The sequence goes on from CP070733.1 coordinate 329,036, forward strand.
CGCAGAAGACACCCAGTACCCGGGGCCGGATCAACTGATCGGCCAAAAGATTTGCGGCATCTCGCCGCCCAACCTGTCGACCCTGAGCGTATTGGCCTATTACGATAATCCGGTGCGCCAGCCGGTGATTCTCGGCATCAAGGGTGGCATGGGC
>CP070733.1:329289-332048 GCA_020347585.1 Pseudomonadota bacterium
CAACGTGAACATGACGGTATCGCTGATTGCCCCGATCGCGATGGAAGAGGGGCTGCGCTTTGCGATTCGCGAAGGTGGCCGCACCGTCGGCGCCGGGGTAGTCGCCAAGATCATCGAGTAACAGGCAAACGAATCGCGAGTAGCGAAAACTATGGCAAAGAACCAGAACATCCGCATCCGCCTCAAGGCGTTCGACCATCGGCTTATCGATCAGTCGGCGCGCGAGATCGTGGAAACCGCCCGGCGCACTGGCGCCCAGGTGCGAGGTCCCATTCCGCTGCCGACCAAGATGGAGCGCTTTACGGTGCTGATCTCGCCGCACGTCAATAAGGACGCGCGCGACCAGTACGAGATCCGCACCCACAAGCGGCTGATGGACATCGTCGATCCCACGGACAAGACGGTGGACGCCCTGATGAAACTGGATCTCGCCGCAGGCGTGGACGTTCAAATCAAGCTGCAATAAGGAGCGCGCGACGAGGAATGGGGTATGGCGTTGGCGCGGAATGGACCGCCAACACTGAGGAACAGCGCAGCACACACTGCGTATTGCTCGAAGCTCGTCACGGGTTACTGGAGTTAACAATGACTATTGGTGTGGTAGGTCGCAAACTGGGCATGAGCCGCGTCTTCACAGACGAGGGCATCTCTGTGCCTGTGACGGTGATCGAAGTGCAACCCAACCGCGTGGCGCAGGTTAAGACGGTCGACACGGATGGCTATCGGGCCGTTCAGGTGACCACCGGCGCCCGCAAGGCCTCGCGTGTGACGAAGCCCGAGGCAGGACACTTTGCGAAGGGTGGGGTCGAAGCAGGGCGCGGCCTGTGGGAGTTTCGGCTTGACGATGGTGAGGGCGAGGACCTGGCCACGGGCGGCGAGATCAAGGTCGACATCTTCGAGAGCGGTCAGACAGTCGATGTTAGTGGTACCAGCATCGGCAAGGGGTTCGCTGGTGGCGTCAAGCGCCACAACTTCCGCACCCAGGATGCCACGCACGGCAACTCGCTGTCGCATCGCGCGCCGGGTTCCATCGGACAGAATCAGACCCCGGGGCGTGTGTTTAAGGGCAAGCGCATGGCCGGACACATGGGTGCGGCGGCCCGCACCGGTCAGAACCTCGAGGTGGTGCGCGTCGATGTTGAGCGCAGCCTGCTGCTGGTTAAGGGTGCCGTACCGGGTTCAAAGGGCGGCGATGTTGTGATTCGCCCGGCAGTCAAAGCGGCAGCGAAGGGATAGGCGATGGAACTGAAACTCACAACCGCCACCGGCAAGGCGTCGACCAAGTCTGTCGAGCTTTCCGACGACGCGTTCGCGCGCGAGTTTAACGAAGCACTGGTGCACCAGGTGGTTACCGCGTATCTTGCCGGCGCGCGCGCCGGAACCCGAGCGCAAAAGACCCGCGCACAGGTGCGCGGCGGTGGCGCCAAGCCCTGGCGCCAGAAGGGCACCGGTCGGGCACGCGCCGGATCCATCCGCAGTCCGCTGTGGCGCACCGGCGGCACAACGTTCGCGGCCAAGCCCCAGGATCATTCGCAGAAGGTCAACCGCAAGATGTACCGCGCCGCAATGCGCTCCATCGTCTCGGAGCTGGCGCGTCAGGAGCGCCTGGTGGTGGTCGACAAGTTCGCCGTCGATGCACCGCGTACGAAAGACCTGGTGGAAAAGCTCAAGGCGCTGAATCTGGGTAACGTGATGATCGTAACCGACGCCATGGACGATAACCTGTTTCTGGCGGCGCGCAACCTGCACCAGGTGGGCTTGAGCGAGGCCGGCGCGCTGGACCCGGTGAGCCTGGTAGGTCACGACAAGGTGCTGATCACGGTACCGGCGTTGAAGACGCTCGAGGAGATGCTGGCATGAACCAGGAACGTTTGATGAAAGTGCTTCTGGAGCCTCATGTTTCCGAGAAAGGCGCGCGTGTCGGTGAGCTTGCCAATCAGTACATCTTCAAGGTTGTGCCGGACGCGACCAAGACCGAGATCAAGCAGGCCGTCGAGCATCTTTTCAAGGTTGACGTCGAAGGCGTGCAGCTTGCCAATGTCAAAGGCAAGGAAAAACGCTATCAGTGGGTTACCGGGCGTCGCAAGAATTGGAAGAAGGCGTATGTGCGCGTCAAGGCCGGACAGGACATCAGTTTCGCCGGCGAATAGACGGTAAGGAATTCGAACCATGGCAATCGTCAAGGCAAAACCAACATCGGCAGGGCGTCGCTTCGTAGTCAAGGTCGTCGAGCCCCGGCTGCACAAGGGTGCGCCCCACAAGGGCTTGACCGAGAAGAAGTCCAGGACCGGCGGACGCAACCACAACGGACGCATTACCACGCGTCATCGTGGCGGTGGTCACAAGCAGCACTATCGCGTGATTGACTTCAAGCGCAACAAGGATGGCGTGCCGGCGAAGGTGGAGCGTCTCGAGTACGATCCCAATCGCAGCGCCTACATCGCGTTGTTGCTGTATGCGGACGGCGAGCGTCGTTACATTGTGGCGCCGCAGAAGCTCGAAGAGGGCGGCGAACTGGTGTCGGGCAGTGAAGCGCCCATCAAGCCAGGCAACTGCTTGCCGCTGCGCAACATCCCGGTGGGTACCACGGTGCACTGCATCGAGCTGAAGCCTGGCAAGGGCGCACAGTTGGCGCGTTCGGCGGGTGCTTCGGTGCAACTGGTTGCTCGAGAAGGGCAATACGCCACGCTACGACTGCGTTCCGGGGAGATGCGCAGGGTGCATAGCGAGTGCCGTGCCACCGTCGGCGCGGTAAGCAA
>CP070733.1:332148-343426 GCA_020347585.1 Pseudomonadota bacterium
ACCTGCAGGCAGAGGTTATGCCCGCCGGCAGACCGGTGAAGCGTGGTTGGTTGTCCTCCTATTTCGGCAAGCGCACCGATCCGTTTACCGGGCGGCGCGTCCATCACGCCGGGGTGGATTTTGCCGGCAAGCTCGGATCCGACGTGGTTGCGGTGGCCGCCGGTGTGGTCACCTACTCCGGAAAGCGTTATGGCTACGGCAACCTAGTTGAGATTGATCACGGCAATGGATACTCGACGCGCTATGGCCACAACCGTGAGAACCTGGTCAAGGTTGGAGATACCCTCAAGAAGGGCCACTTGATCGCGAAAATGGGTAGCAGCGGTCGTTCAACCGGACCGCACGTTCATTTTGAGGTGCTGTTGAACGGTCGCGCGGTCAACCCCAAGAAGTACGTTCACGCCTCGCGCTAGATCTTGACTCCCGGCAATTCACTCGCGATGGGTCCGGTATCAAAGTCATCGCCCCTGGCGTTGTCGCGCGCGGGATATTCACGAGCCCTGGAATGTGTGCCGCGGGCCAGCCTTCTTACAGCGCTGTTGCTTGTGCTCACCGCGGCTTGCAGCACAGTTCCTGATACCGCACAGCAGTCGCCAGACACTAGCGTTGCAGCGGAGCCGGTGCAACCCGCACCTGGGACCGCTACCTCGCCGATGGACGCGTTGCAATCGCCACTGGTGATCGCGGCAGTCGGCGATATCATGTTGGGCACGGATTTTCCCGACGACCGCCTGCCGCCGAATGATGGCGCCGGTATGTTGAGCGCGATGACACCGGTGCTCGCTTCAGCGGACCTGACCATCGGCAATCTGGAAGGGGTAATCATGAACGGCGGCGAGTCCGAAAAGGAGTGCCGCGACCCCTCGGTCTGTTACGTGTTTCGCACACCGCCGCACTATGTGACGCACCTGCAGCAGGCCGGATTCGACGTACTTAGCCTTGCCAACAATCATGCACGTGACTTCGGCGAGGAAGGGCGTCTACAGACCATGGCGGCGCTCGCCGCGGCGGGCATACGCCATTCGGGGCAGGAAGGCGATATCGCCAGCTGGTCTGTGCAAGGGCGGCGTGTCGCATTCATCGCGTTTGCGCCGTTCATTGGCGCCAATGATTTCCTCGACACCGAACGCGCGCAGGGTATGGTTGCGGCCCTGGCGGCGGAGCACGATGTGGTCATCGTGTCGATGCACGCCGGCGCTGAGGGCGGCGATAACATGCATGTACCGTTTGCATTCGAGTACTTCCACGGTGAGAATCGGGGCGACGTGGTGAAATTTGCGCATGCGGTTATTGACGCAGGCGCCGACTTGGTTTTGGGTCACGGACCGCACGTGCCGCGCGCTATGGAACTTTACCGTGGCCGCCTGGTTGCCTATAGCCTCGGAAATTTCAGCACCTACTTCGGCATCAAGGTTTCCGGCGTCAACGGCGTGGCCCCGGTACTGGTCGCGCAACTGGGCCCGGACGGCGAGTTTCTTTCCGGGCAGATCGTATCGGCACGCCAGCAGCGACCGGCCGGTCCGCTGCCGGATCCACAGCAGGAGGCCGCGCAGATCATCGCCAGTCTGACTAGGAACGATTTTCCCGCCACGCCACTGCGCGTTGACATCGACGGCTCGATTACGGTGGAACAAGAGAGCCTGGCGCAGCGCTCGAAACCCCTCTCCACGCCCTAAATCTCATGCTGATTACGGCCGTGCGCGCAAAACGGGCGCGGCGGTCGTGTTAATATTGGCGTTTGCGCACCGCGCACCAACTAAAAGGAAAGGATGTCAGATGCGCCGCCGTTGACGGGGCCATCGACACCGGCATGAGCAAGCTATGATCGCAAAAGTTTTCCGCAAGATGTTTGGTAGCCGCAACGAACGCTTGCTTAAGCAGATGGGCAAGCGCGTTGCCAAAATCAACGCACTCGAAGAGGAGATCGCGGCCCTCAGTGACGAGGAACTCAGCGCGCGCACCGGCGAGTTTCGCGAACGCATCGCGCAGGGGGAAACTCTTGAGACGCTGCTGCCAGAGGCGTTTGCGACCGTGCGCGAGGCGGGCAAGCGTGTGCTCGGAATGCGCCATTTCGACGTGCAACTTGTCGGTGGCATGGTGCTGCACGAGGGCAAGATTGCGGAAATGCGCACCGGCGAGGGTAAGACGCTGGTGGCAACGCTGCCGGCCTACCTCAACGCCCTTGGAGGTGAAGGCGTCCATATCGTCACGGTCAACGACTACCTTGCCCGTCGCGACGCGGGTTGGATGGGGCCGCTGTACCACTTCCTCGGGCTTTCCGTCGGTGTAATCAACTCATCAGGCGGTGGCGGTCCCGACAGCTCCTCGTATCTATTTGACCCGGGGCAGCCGGGCAGCGAGAGCTTCCGTCACCTGCGACCGGTCAGCCGCACCGAGGCCTATGGTGCCTATATTACCTACGGCACCAATAACGAGTATGGCTTTGATTACCTGCGCGACAACATGGCGTTCAGCGCCGAGGATAAGGTGCAGCGCGCACATGGCTTCGCGGTGGTGGACGAGGTGGACTCGATCCTGATCGATGAGGCGCGTACCCCGCTGATAATCTCCGGCCCGGCTGAGGAAAGTTCCGAACTGTACTACCGCATCAACGAGTTGATCCCGAAGCTGCAAAAGCAAGAGCAGGAGGAAGGACCCGGTGATTACTCGGTAGATGAAAAGGGCAAGCAGGTGTTTCTAACAGAGGCAGGGCACCAGCGCGTCGAGGACCTTCTCGCCGCAGCCGGGTTGCTCGGCGAGGGCGAGAGTCTGTATGACGCCGCCAATATCACCAAGATGCACCATGTCAACGCGGGGCTGCGCGCCCACGCGCTGTATCAGCGCGATGTCGAGTACATCGTGCGCGACAACCAAGTGGTAATTGTCGACGAATTCACGGGGCGCACCATGCCGGGAAGGCGCTGGTCCGACGGACTGCACCAGGCGGTGGAGGCCAAGGAGGGTGTGCCCATCCAGCAGGAAAACCAGACTCTGGCATCGATTACCTTTCAGAATTATTTTCGCCTCTACGGCAAGTTGTCGGGCATGACCGGCACGGCGGACACGGAGGCCTACGAGTTCCAGCAAATCTACGGGCTCGAAGTGGTGGTCATTCCGACTCACCAGCCGATGGTTCGCAACGACATGGTAGACCTGGTTTACCTTACACAACGCGAAAAGTTCGACGCAATCGTCGAGGACATCAAGGACTGCCACGAACGCGGCCAGCCGGTGCTGGTGGGTACCACATCTATTGAGGTCTCCGAATACCTTTCGGAATTGTTAAACAAAGACAAGATTGCGCACGAGGTGCTCAATGCCAAGCAGCATGAGCGCGAGGCCGATATCGTCGCACAAGCTGGGCGACCCGGTGCGCTGACCATCGCAACCAACATGGCAGGGCGCGGTACGGACATTGTTTTAGGCGGCAGCTTTGAAGCCGAGCTCGAGGCGCTAGGCGACCCCGACGAACAGACCGTGGCGAAACATCGCGCGGGCTGGGAAAAGCGCCACCAGCAAGTACTCGAGGCCGGCGGCCTGCACATCGTGGGCACCGAACGCCATGAGTCGCGCCGCATCGACAACCAGTTACGCGGTCGATCGGGGCGGCAGGGTGATGCCGGTTCCAGCCGCTTCTTTCTTTCTCTTGAAGACAACCTGATGCGCATCTTCGCCTCGGAGCGTGTCTCGAACTTGATGCAGCGTCTTGGCATGCAAGAGGGCGAGGCCATCGAGCATCCGTGGGTTAGCAAGGCCATCGAGAATGCGCAGCGCAAGGTCGAGGGGCACAACTTCGATATCCGCAAACAGTTGCTGGAGTACGACGATGTTGCCAACGATCAGCGCAAGGTGATCTACGAGCAACGCAACGAACTCATGGCCCTCGAGGATATCTCCGATACCGTCAAGGCGGTGCGCGAAGATGTGGTTAACGGCATCATCAATGTCTACATTCCGCCGCAGAGCATGGAAGAGCAGTGGGACGTGTCGGGGCTGCAAGAGGCGATTCACGCTGAGTTCGCAATTCCCGCCGAGGTGCAGCGCTGGCTCGACGAGGACGAGTCGTTGCATGAGGAGACGCTTCGTGAGCGAATCCTCACCGAAATCGTTAACGCCTACGAAGCAAAGGAGCAGGCAGTAGGTTTACCGGTCATGCGGCACGTTGAAAAGGCGGTGATGCTGCAGGTGCTTGATGCCCAATGGAAGGAACACCTTGCGACCATGGATTACCTGCGTCAGGGGATTCACCTGCGCGGCTATGCGCAGAAGAACCCCAAGCAGGAGTACAAGCGCGAGGCGTTCCAACTATTCTCGGAACTGCTGGATCGCATCAAGCATGAAGTGATTACCTTGCTGAGCAAGATTCAGGTGCGCAGCGAGGAGGACGTGGAAGCCGTCGAAGCGCAACGCCGCAGCCCGGAAACCGGCATGGAGTACCAGCACGCGGAGGCTAGCGCCATGAACCCGCAGCCGCAAGGCGCCGACGAGTCAGATGAAAAGACCCCGTTCGTACGCGAGGGCCGCAAGATTGGCCGCAACGAACCGTGCCCGTGCGGCTCGGGCAAGAAGTACAAGCATTGCCACGGTCGCCTGAGCTGAGGCGCTGTCTCAACCGGGGAAGCAGTGATGTCCTCACCGACTGATTCGGCGGTACCCGCCATTGACGGGGTGCGTCTTGCGGCCACTGCTGCCGGCATCAAGGCCGGGGGCCGCAGCGACCTGGTGCTGATCGAGCTGGCACCGGGGACACAGACTGCAGCAGTATTCACCCGCAACGCGTTTTGCGCCGCGCCGGTGGTGGTGGCCCGAGAGCACCTGCGCCACGCCGCGCCCCGTTTCCTGTTAATCAACAGCGGCAACGCCAATGCAGGACTCGGTGCTCCCGGCATCACGGCGGCACGCGACTGTTGCGCGGCAGTTGCCAAGAGTGCCGGTTGCGAACCGCAGCATGTGTTGCCATTTTCCACGGGAGTAATCGGCGAGCCCCTGCCCGTTCAACGTATGACGGCTGCGATCCCTGCAATATCCAGCGCGCTGCGCAAGGACGGTTGGGCCGATGCCGCCGGGGCCATCATGACCACCGATACGGTGTCAAAGTCCGCATCGCGCACCCTGGTGGTGGACGGTCGGGAGGTGATTGTGAACGGCATCGCGAAGGGCGCAGGTATGATTCGTCCCGATATGGCTACCATGCTGGCGTTTGTCGGCACCGATGCGGCGGTAGACAAGGCGCTCCTGCAGCAGTGCCTGAACGAGGCTGTTGCACAGTCCTTCAATTGCATTACCGTGGATGGCGACACCAGCACCAATGATGCGTGTGTGCTGTTTGCCACCGGCGCCAGCGGCGTGGTTATCGTCGAGGGCGATAGCGCCGCCCGGGAGGCGTTCAGCACAGCGGTGCGCGAGGTCTGCGAGGATCTGGCGCAGGCAATTGTGCGCGACGGCGAAGGTGCGACCAAGTTCATCACGGTCGAGGTAGCAGGTGCAGCCAGTGAGAACGAGGCGCGCGCCGTGGCCTTTACCATCGCACACTCGCCCCTGGTCAAGACTGCGTTCTTCGCCGGTGATCCCAACTGGGGCCGGATCCTTGCCGCGATCGGTCGTGCGGGCGTTGACGATCTCGCCATTGACAAGGTGACAATGCATCTTGGCACAGTATGCATCGTGAGCCGCGGTGGGCGTGATGCGGCGTATACAGAGGAGCAGGGACAGAGCGTCATGTCGCAGCAGGAGATTCCGGTACGTGTGGATCTCGGGCGCGGCCGTTCGAGTGCGACGGTTTGGACCTGCGATCTTTCCTATGACTACGTCAAAATAAACGCCGAGTACCGAACCTGAGGCATCATCAGGGTGGTTGGTGTAGCATCATAGACTTTCCCTCCCCCGGAGGCGGGCCCTTGGCAGGTCCTCAATCGGATGTTGTACACGATCAATTCTGCATTGCGATTTTTCTGACATTATTGATCCGGTTGGTCCTTTTGAACTGAGTAGTTCGGAACATGTCTTCCTCCAGGCCGACACATCGCGATCGCGTTCACGTCGTTGCCGCGGTCATCGGGAACCCGGCGGGCGAAATCCTGGTGGCCAGACGTCCGACTCATGCTCACCAGGGTGGGCTTTGGGAATTTCCCGGTGGCAAGGTCGAGCCGGGCGAGGCCGCAGCGCAATCGCTGCGGCGCGAGTTGCACGAGGAGCTTGGCATCGATGTGCGCGCGGCAATCCCGCTGATACGAATCCACCATAACTACCCGGATCGCGCCGTGACGCTGGACGTGTGGCGGGTCACGCGCTTTGACGGCGAGGCCCACGGTAGGGAAGGCCAGCCGGTGCGCTGGGTGGCGCCTGACGCGCTGCCGGAGCTGGATTTTCCCGCTGCGAACCTGCCCATTGTCACCGCCGCACGCTTGCCGGACCGTTACCTGGTAACTGGCACATTCGCCGACCCGGCGGATTTTCTGTGACGGCTGCGGAGTTGTCTGGAGTCCGCCCTCCGGTTGGTACAGTTGCGCGCCAAACACCTAGCCGAGGGTGATTTTGTCTCCCTGGCTCTGGACGCGCTGGCGCTGTGTCGTGAATATCGGGCCAAATTGTTGCTCAATGCCGATCCGCGGACCGTGACGGAAACCGGTGCACATGGCGTGCACCTGACCTCCGCGCGTCTGCGCGCTGCCAGTGAACGGTCTCTCGAACGTGGCCATTGGGTCAGTGCGTCGGTACATAACGCACAGGAGCTGGCCCACGCCGAACGAATCGGCGTGGATTTTGTGGTTGCCTCTCCCGTGCTGGCGACCACAAGCCACCCCGGGGCGTCCACGCTCGGCTGGCAGGGCCTGGAAAGGCTCACCGAGCAGGCTAACTGTCCAGTCTACGCGTTGGGTGGCATGACCAACAGCCGGCTGCACAGCGCGCAGCAACACGGTGCGCAGGGCATCGCAGCCATCAGCGCTTTCTGGGGTTCGGAGGTGCGCGGTTGATGGCGGAAAAAACGCCACGGGTACACGTGCTCGCTGTGGTGGGTGCGGCGTTTGTGCTGGCGGCCCTGACCGCACTGGCCTACTGGCTGGCATTCACCGACCGGGCGCCCGAGAGACCCCGGATTATTGAACTGAGCGCGCCGGCTGACTGTATACCTTTGGGTAATTGGTGCCGGGCGCGCGATAGCAAACGCGACATCGCCTTGAGGTTGCCCGCGGTGGTGACCTATCTACGTGAATTCGAGGTAGAGGTTCGTGTGCGGAGCGCAGGAGAAACGGGTCCCGGCGAGGTTACGGTAACGTTCGAAATGGCCGGGATGAACATGGGAATGAACCGCATACGATTGCATCCCGCCGCAACCGGCGCGGAACCTTCGATTTGGATTGGAAAGGCCATGCTGCCGGTATGTGCCAGCGGCCGGACCGATTGGCAGGCGATTGTATCCGCAGGGAACGGGCAACGCTCGTACCGTGTAGTGTTCGGGTTTGAAGCGGCGAAACGATAGTGCGAACCGACTGCAGCGCAACTGCTGCTTCATTTGCGGACCATCCGTACCGGCTGTCTTTAGTCGGGCGGGTCGTCCTTTTTGTGTAGCTCGTCCAGCGACTCGTCCATGATATTGCGTTCGGCGGGGATGCGTCGCGACTCGTCGGCCCACTCGCCAAGGTCAATCAGGTGGCAGCGCTCGCTGCAGAACGGGCGCCACGGTGATTTCTCGGACCACTCGACCGACTTGCCGCAGATCGGGCATTTTACGGTGCGGGTCATAGTGCGCAGCAGCTGAGTTTGAACTCCACGTCCTCGGAATACTGCAGCGGACGCTGGTTTGCCCGCGGCTGCATGAAGCGAACCGTGAAGCGATGCTTGCCGGCGCTGATCTCAGCGAAATACGGCGCGCTCGCCGGCAGGATCACACGCAGCAACAGGTAGGGCGAGTTCGTGCTGAGCGATTGCTGGTAGAAGCCCTCGACGGCGACCTTTGATGCTGGCACGGTGCTTTCCCGAATGATGGAGACCAGCAGGCGTATGGGGTGCTCAACCACCTGCAGCGCGTGGAACCAGGCTTTTTGCTGTGTGACACGCTCTTCAGCGGGCTTGGACAACCAGAAGTGGTAGGCAGGCACATCGAAGCTACACAGGCTCTCGATCATGCCGCCGCGTTGTGTCAGACCGGCAATCAGATCGGTGTCACGCAGAGAGAGTCCGAGAGGTGTGTCGATGGCATGCAACTGGCTGCTGTAGCGCTCCAGTTCATCGAGGGTCTTCTGCAGCATGTCGTGGTCGACACCGGCCTTGGTTTGCAGCCGGGACAAGGTGATCTGGTGGCGCTCCAAGTCCTTGAGGATCTCGTTCTTTACGTCGGTGCGTGATAACAATTCCAGAATGGCGATCAGGCCGCCCATGGTGGTGCGGCTGTCCCAGCTTGATGTTCCCTCGAGTGTGGCGGTGGTCTTGCGGAATAGGTGATCGAGGCGCAGAAACATGCGTATGCGCTCGTTCAATGGCTGTTCGTAGGTGATGATATCCTGCACGGTAAAATCGGTTCGCAAAACGTCGGGTCAGGGCGCATTTTCTGCCAGATTGTGTGCAATGGCAAATATGCAGGTCGCAAAACGCCGGTCCGTACCTGGTGCTTGTGGTCTGGCAGCTTTTGAGACACGGAGGATATGGAAAAAGCGGAGCGAGATGGTGTTTGCCTGTCTTGTGTATGGCGATCGGGGCGGGCCGAGCATCGTGGCAGGAGGAAGATGCAAGGGTCGGCAGGAAACTCCGCGACAATGGATTTGCGTCGTTCGCGGCATCCTTGTGATGCCCCTTGTTTCCTGGCTCTTGACCCTTGTATCTTGACTGCATGCTTATCATAGGACTGACTGGAGGCATCGGCAGTGGAAAATCCACGGTGGCGGATATGTTCACCGCGCTTGGCGTGCCCGTTATTGATACTGACGATCTGGCGCGGGAGCTGGTGGCACCAGGTGAGCCTGCGCTTAGTGAAATAGTGGCCACGTTTGGTGCGAGTGTGCTTGGGCCGAATAGAACCCTCGATCGCGCTCGTATGCGCGAGTTGGTGTTCCAATCGGAAGACAGTCGCAGAAAACTCGAATCCATACTCCACCCCCGGATTCGACAGCTTGTGCGGGAACGTGTCGCCGAACTGAATGCGCCTTATTGCGTGGTGGTGATACCGCTGCTGTTCGAATCAGATCAACGTGATCTGGTTGATCGTGTGCTTGTGGTTGATACCTCGGAGGAACTGCAGATGGCGCGCGCCACGCAGCGTGACGGGGCGGTGGAGGCGCAGGTAAGCGCGATTATGTGTGCGCAGCTTGGACGCGAGGCGCGCCTCGCTGGCGCAGATGACATATTGACCAATGACGCTGGATTGAACGAATTGTGCAGCCTGGTGCAAGACCTCCACCAACGTTATCTTGAACTCTCGTATGAGAGTCGCAAGCAGTAGACACGCGGGATAAAGCGCCTAGGAATTCAGGGACGAGTCACGAGCGACTAGGGACAAGCTAAAGCGTTGTGTTTGGTCTTGATTGCAGGCCCACTGATCGGGTTCGGACATGGCCGCATGACTGGTTCCCGATTCAGCCTGTGAGGTGAACACTTCCACATCTCTGTGCTCTCTGTGATTCAACTGGTCGGGCTACGTGCCCATTCCCACCCAGCGCAAGTAGGCCGCATTAATCTCGTCTCCCCACACCAGCATGATCCAGCCCGCAATGGCCAAGTATGGCCCGAAGGGTATGGGCACGCTGCGCTCGTGCCGGCGCAGCGCAATCAGCGAGATACCGATCACTGCGCCTACCAGCGATGACAACAGAATGATCGCCGGTAGCGCCTGCCAGCCCAGCCAGGCACCGAGCATGGCCAGCAACTTGAAGTCGCCAAAGCCCATGCCTTCCTTACCCGTGAGGCGTTTGAAAATCTGGTAGACCGACCAGAGGATCAGGTAGCCAACGGCTGCGCCGATGACAGCGGATGCCAAGTCAGGAGCAAACATGCCGTCAAGGTTCAAAAACAACCCCAGCCACAAGAATGGTAGGGTGATCTGGTCCGGCAGGTACTGGTGGTCGTAGTCGATGAGGCTAAGGCTGAGGAGCGCCCAGGTCAGCAGCATGGCCGCGCCGGCCTCCACTGTCACGCCGAAGCGCCAGGCGACCGCCACCACCAGCAGCGCGCAAAGGCTCTCGACCAGGGGATAGCGTATGGAGATTTTCGCGCGGCACTCGGAGCAACGCCCGCGCAGGATCAGGTAACTCAGTACCGGGATGTTCTCCAGCGCCGTTATCTTGTGGCCGCAATGCGGGCAGGCCGAGCGTGGCGCCACCAGGTTGTAGGGTGCTTCGCCAGCGGTTGCGTGTTTCGCGAGGTCAATTTCGCCGGCTTCACCCAGGTATTCGACGCAGTCGCGCCGCCACTGCCGTTTGAGCATGACGGGGAGGCGATGGATGACGACGTTGAGGAAACTGCCGACCAGCAGGCCTAGGAGCGCAACAACGAACAGCCAAAGGACCAGGCTGTCGCGCAGGATCTCAAGCAGAGCCATGAATAAGCCGGACCGTACGGATTTTCAGTCTAGCGACGGAGCGCAGAATCAGTGACCGCCGACCACCTTGCCCATCTGGAATATGGGCAGGTACATGGCGATAACCAGGCCGCCTATCAGGCCACCCAGGATCACCATGATCATCGGTTCCAGCAGGCTGCTCAGGGAGTCCACTGCATTGTCGACTTCCTCCTCGTAGAAGTCGGCAACCTTGGCGAGCCTGGCATCCAGCGAGCCAGCCTCTTCGCCAATGGCGGCCATTTGCACCACCATGTTGGGGAACATTCCCGTCTGGCGCATGGACACGTTGAGCTGGGTACCCGTGGAGACCTCGTCGCGCATGCGCAGCACCGCTTCGCCGTACACGACGTTGCCCACGGCGCCCGCCACGGATTCCATGGCCTCCCCCAGTGGCACGCCGGCGGCAAACATGGTCGAGAGGGTTCGTGCGTAGCGGGCGATGGCCGCCTTGTGCATGAGGGGGCCGAAGATCGGCACCTTGAGAATGGCCTTGTCGAGGAAGTGATTGAAGCCCTTGGAACGTTTTTTTGCCTGAATCGCCCCGTAGATCGCTAGGCCAATTCCACCGAACACGGCCCACCAGTAGGCCTGGAAAAACTCCGACATGGTGATGACAAACCGCGTCGGTGCTGGCAAATCGGCACCAAAGCTGCCGAACAAACTCTCAAACTGGGGAATCACAAAAATCATCAGTACGGCGGTAATGAGAAAAGCCACCCCGATAAC
>CP070733.1:343526-347362 GCA_020347585.1 Pseudomonadota bacterium
CCAATGCGCGTAAACTCCAGCCGCCCGTTGTCGCCGTCCTCAGCGGCCTCCAGCGCCAGTTGCATACTGCCGAACGCATCGCGCACTCCGCGCGTCACGCTTTGCTCCAGGTCCCGCTCGATGCGCAGAAATGCGCGCTGAACCGAGGCCAAGCGTTGCGCCGCGGCGTCAGTCTGCTCGCGCATATTCAGTACCGAGCTCAAGCCCCCGTAGGCCATGGCGGACATCACCGCGAACACCGCCAGCGCCACCAGCAATTCCAGCAGCGTAAACCCTACCTGGCGCGGAGCAGATGTGCGCATGATCATGGCTTGCCCAGCACCGCCAGCACCGAGGCCAGTGGCGATTCGCTGTCGCGGTCCTCGGCGTAAACCTCGATGTTGACCTGGCGTACCTCCTCCGCGCCGGCGCCCTCAACCTTGAAGGCGCTGACGTTGGTTTCCCAGCGCCACTCACGCTCGGCCATGATCACGGTACCCTTTTGCCGACCCACCGCCGGCCAGGCGCGGGTGGCGCGCAGTTCGGTGGCCTTGTTGACCGCCACCCAGTGCGCCAGCGTCTTCTCCTTGAGGTAAGCGGTATTGCGCACGTTCTCGCCGCCCGCCTTGGTGATCGCTGCCAGCCCCACCGCCAGCACGGCAAGCGCCACCAGCACCTCGAGCAGCGTGAACCCACCGCTGCGCCCGCGAATTGCCTTGAAGCTGTCGCTCATTCCACGGGTCCTTCGATCTCAAGCTCACCGAGCAGATTGCCGCGTAGATAAAAGCCGGGGCCATCATTTTCAACCCGCAGGCCAATTTCGAAGGGTGTCATCTCGCCACTGGAAAACACAAATATTCGCGGCGGCTCGGCTTCTTCCTGCGCCTCGAGGGTGACCGGTAGTTCCTCGATCACCAGGGCAACCTCGGTGCCTTCGGGAAAGTCCCGCGCGCGCAGCAGGCGATCCCCCTCCACGCCACCCCACTCCTCCTCGCCCAGCACCTGGAACTCATAGCCGGTTTCGCGCACCACCAGGGCCAGCTCGCGGCCCTGCACCACCGCCTCGTCGCGCGCCACGCGCAGCAGCGCGTGCAGGCGCCAGGTTTCCTCTTCCAGTTGCTCGGCCGCGCTGCCGCCGCGTATCGCCAGCAGCGCAAAGCTCAGGATGATGCCGATCAATACCAGCGTGACCAGCAACTCGAGTAAGGTGAAGCCGGCGTGTCGCGCGCCGCTAGTCAATATTCCAGTTGCCGATGTCGTCCTCACTGGGCTGCTGGTCCGGTCCCCAGGAAAAAACGTCAATCTCGCCATGCACCCCGGGGTTGAGGTATTGGTAGGGGTTTTGCCACGGGTCTACCGGCAGCTTCTTCACATAGCCGCCCTCCTTGTAACGCCTGGGCTCGGGCGTGCCCGAGGGTTTGCTGGCCAGCGACTCCAGCCCCTGATCGGTGGTCGGGTAGTTAAAGTTGTCGAGCCGGTATAGGTCCAGCGCGCTCTCCATGGCGCGAATATCCTGGCGTGCCTTGGTGATGCGGGCCTGTTCGGGACGGTCCATGATGCGCGGCACCACTACCGCCGCCAGGATCCCGAGGATCACCACGACCACCATCACCTCGATCAGTGTGAATCCGCGTGACCGCGCACCCCTGCCATTGAATTTCATTGTTGTCTCCACCTCAATATTTGTCTGTGCCCGGCATTGTAACCGCAGCGCTGCGGCCGCCTGAACTCGCACTGCGCCCCAAAACCGCGCAATTCTCCGAATTAGATGCACTTTGCCGGCCCCGGTTCATCGCTGGATGTGCGACCACCGTGGTACTCACCTCACGAATGCCTTCCCTTGTACCTTTGTACCTTGTATCTCGTACCTTTTCCCTTCCTCGTCCCTCGTCCCTCGTTCCTCGACCCTCGTTCCTATTTATTTAACAAGTTGATTCAGGTCGAAGATCGGCAGCAGAATCGCCAGCACGATGACCAACACTACCGCGCCCATCGTGAGTATCAGCACCGGCTCCATCAGGCCCATCAATGTGGAAATAATGGTCTCGAGCTCGCGTTCCTGGTTGACCGCGGCGCGCTCCAGCATTTCCTCGAGATTGCCGCTCACCTCGCCGCTCGCGATCAGGTTGGTCGCCATGGGTGGAAAGTAGCCACTCTGCTCGAGCGCGCCGGACAAGCTGCCGCCCTCGCGCACCCGGTGCGCGGCCTCCTCCACGGCAAAGCGCATGGGCAGGTTGGACATCACCTCGGCGGCAATACGCAGCGCCTCCAGCAACGGCACACCGCTGGCCACCAGAATGCTCAGAGTACGGGCAAAGCGCGCCGTATTGACGCCGCGCACCAGGCGCGAGATCAGCGGCATGCGCAGGTAAAGGCGATGAATCTGGTGGCGCGGCCCGGGCTGTTTCACCAGGTAGGAGAAGGTCCCCAGCGCGGCGCCAATCAACAATACCAGCCACAGCAGGTTGTCACGCAGAAAGTCACTGACCGCGATCAGGATGCGAGTCAGCAGCGGCAGCTGCTGCCCGGTGTCCTCGAACACCTTGACCACCTCGGGCACCACGTAGGTCAACAGGCCGACCACCACCACTATCGCCATGGTGGTGAGGATGAGCGGGTAGAACAGCGCCAACTGAATCCGCGAGCGCAGCTGCTGGCGCTGCTCCGTATAGTCGGCAAGGCGCTCCAGCACGACGTCGAGATGGCCCGACTGTTCCCCGGCGGAGACCGTGGAGCGATACAGGTCGGGAAACACGTGGGGAAATTCCTTGAACCCGTCAGCCAGCGTGTGGCCTTCCATGACCTTGGCACGCACACCCAGCAGCAAGCGCTTGAGGCGGGGCTTTTCGGTCTGGCGCGCTACCGTCGAGGTGGCCTCGTCCAGCGGCAAACCGGCACGGCTGAGGGTGGCCAGCTGGCGGGTGATGATGGCAAGGTCGGCGGCGCTGATCCCGCGGCGCATGCCGACCGAGGGGCCGCGCGTCGCCTCGCGCTCGCTGACGGCCTCCACCGACAACGGCAGCATACCCTGCTCACGCAGCTGCGCCCGGATCTGGCGGGGGGAGTCCCCCTCCAGTACGCCCTTGCGCTCCTTGCCTTTGGGATCGTAGGCGAGATACTCGAAGGCCCCCATCGGCCCACCTAATCTTCACGCGTCACGCGCAGCACTTCCTCGAGCGTGGTCTCGCCGGCCAATACCCGGCGCAGACCATCCTTGCGGATGCTAGGGGAAGTCAGCCGCGCGTGCGCGTCTAGCTCATGCTCGCCACTGCCGTCGTGGATCATGGTGCGAAGTGCATCGTCGATCTCGACCAGTTCGTACACACCGGTACGTCCGCGAAAACCCAGACCCTGGCAAGCCTCGCAGCCGACCGCCTCATACATCACCGGCGGGTTGTCGGCCGGGATGCCCAGCAGTTCGCAGGTAGCTTCGTCGGGGGTATAAGGCCGTTTGCACTCATCACACAGCACCCGCACCAGGCGCTGCGCCAGCACGCCGATCAGGGTGGATGACAACAGAAAGGGCTCAACGCCCATGTCGCGCAGGCGGGTCACCGCGCCGATGGCCGTATTGGTGTGCAAGGTGGAAAACACGAGGTGGCCGGTAAGGCTGGCCTGCACGGCAATCTCCACGGTCTCGAGGTCGCGAATCTCACCTACCATCACCACGTCCGGGTCCTGGCGCAAGATGGCGCGCAGGCCGCGCGCGAAGCTCATGTCGACCTTGGTATTGACCTGAGTCTGACCGATGCCGTCGATGTAATATTCGATCGGATCCTCGACCGTCATGATATTGCGGCTCTTGTCCTTAATACGCTCGAGCGCTGCATACAGCGTGGTGGTCTTACCCGAACCAG
>CP070733.1:347462-362719 GCA_020347585.1 Pseudomonadota bacterium
CATCTCGGTGAACGTGCTGTTCTTCCCGCAGCACTTCCTGGGTCTGGCCGGTATGCCGCGACGCATCCCTGACTATGCCGTACAGTTCGCTGACTGGAATTTCTGGTCGTCGATCGGCGGTTTTGTGTTCGGTTTATCACAGTTGCTGTTCCTGTACATCGTCATTAAGACGATCCGTGGCGGCGACAAAGCGACCGACCAGGTATGGGAAGGTGCAGACGGCTTGGAGTGGACCGTGCCCTCGCCGGCACCGTACCACACCTTTGCCACGCCGCCGGCGGTCAAGTAACGGTGATGGCCCGCGTCCCAGTCGGTGCGCGGGCCGTACCCTGAGGTAACCTGAGCATGAACGACTCACCCAGGCAACGCGTAAACCCCTGGCTGGTGGCGTTGCTGTTTGGCATCGCGGCGTTCTTCTTCGTGATGAGTTTCTTCATCAACATGTAATTCGGTCATGACGCAGCAGGTAACAAACCCCCACCGGCGTTTGACAGGCAAACTGGTTGTCATTGCGGTTGCGATGTTCGGTTTCGGTTTCCTGCTGGTGCCGCTCTACAGCGTGATCTGCGACACCTTCGGTCTGAACGGGCGCTTTATCGACATCGAAAGCGGTCAGTATGATGCTGCCGCCGAGGCGCAGCGCGCGCAGTCCTGGCAACAACGCATGGATACTTCGCGCACCATCACCGTTCAGTTCATGGCCAGCCGCAACCAGAACCTGCAGTGGGAGTTCAAGCCGCTGACGCGCAGTATGAAACTGCACCCGGGCGAGGTGCGTGAGGTCCGCTACTATGCGAAGAATCTCACCGGCCGCACCGTGGTCGCGCAGGCGGTACCGAGCCTGGTGCCCGGCAACGCGGTGAAGTACTTCTCCAAGATGGAATGCTTCTGTTTCACGCAGCAGACCTTCCAGCCCGGTGAAGGGCGCGAAATGCCGCTGCGTTTCGTGGTGAACCCGGACCTGCCGCGCAAAATCGGTGAAATTACCCTGGCCTATACCTTCTTCGATACGGGCGAACAGCCGCAGGAGAATGCCGCGCCGGGCGTGCAGGTCTCGCGTGTCGACGACGGTGTGGTCAGGTAAACGAATTTACAACAATTGACGAACCTGGATTTAGCTACCAAAGAGAGGGGTAACGATGACACAAGAACAAGGTAGTTACTATTTGCCGGAGCCAAGCCACTGGCCTCTAGTCGGCTCGGTTGGCCTGTTCTTCCTGCTGGGCGGCTTTGCAGCATTTCTCGACGGTGCCAGTGCCCTGTGGATGGCAATCGGCGCAGTAATCATCCTTATCATGCTGTTCGGTTGGTTTGGCACGGTGATTCGCGAAAGCGAGGCCGGCATGTACAACGATCAGGTCGACCGAACCTTCCGCTGGAGCATGAGCTGGTTCATCTTCTCCGAGGTCATGTTCTTTGCAGCGTTCTTCGGCGCGCTGTTCTATGCTCGCGTACTCTCCGGCCCGTGGCTCGGTGGTGAGGGCAGCAACGTCATGACCAATGAGGTACTTTGGAAGGGCTTTGAGTTCATGTGGCCAAGCGATGGCCCAGCTGCGGTTGGCGGTGATTACCAGGTCATGGGTGCGTGGGGCATCCCGGCCATCAATACCCTTATCCTACTGACATCCGGCGTCACGGTGACTTGGGCGCACTGGGGAGTGAAGAAGGGAAACCGGGGCCAGCTTATCTTGGGGCTGTTCGCGACCGTCGCACTAGGCTTTGTGTTCGTGGCGTTGCAGGCCTACGAGTACGGGCATGCCTACAACGATCTGAACCTGAAGTTGACCACCGGCATCTATGGCTCGACCTTCTATATGCTTACAGGCTTCCACGGCCTGCACGTAACTATCGGCGCCATCATGCTTACGGTGATGTTGCTGCGCTCAATCAAGGGTCATTTTACCGCCGAGCGGCACTTCGCCTTCGAGGCTGCGGCGTGGTACTGGCACTTCGTGGACGTTGTCTGGCTGGGCTTGTTTATATTTGTCTACTGGCTATAAGCGAATAGGCGAAGGCGCACAGGGAAAAGGCGCCGCGAAAGCGGCGCCTTTTCATTTGAGGCATTGTTAAAAGAGGCGTTAGCGGCTAAAGAGAGTGCGGAGCAATCCAGCCGGCCGCGTAGCCGATCATCAGGAATACGAACAAGCCGAGCGACAGCGCGATTCGCACGGTGAGTGCTTTGACGGTGCGCTCGGAGCGGCCATTGTCCTTGATAAGCCAGATCAGCGCACTCGCCATGCTGCCAAAAATGACGAGTAGGACGAGCACGATAAGCGCCTTGACGAGCATGATTTGTCTCCGGGGTCGGGTATGCAGCGAGTATAACCGACGCACCGGGGAGGGGCGAGCACGGCAGAGTAATGCGTGTCGGTGGTAGCCGCGTGTTTCGCCCGCGTGCGGTGCCCACACTGGTGACGTTGGCACTGCTGCCAGTGCTGGTGAGCCTGGGTTTCTGGCAGTTGCAGCGGGCCGATGAGAAACGTGCGATCCAGGCCGGGCTCGAGTTGCGCGCGCAGCAGCCGCCGCTACGCCTGGTGCAGCCGCTTGGCGGGGCAGCCGAGGCCGAACAATACCGCGCGCTGCTGATCGGTCGCTACGACACGGCGCACCAGTTGTTGCTCGACAACCGGACTCACCAGGGAAAGGCGGGCTACGAGGTGTTGACACCATTACACGTCAGCGGCTCGGAGCTTGCAGTGCTGGTCAACCGCGGCTGGATCCCGCAGGGGCGCAGCCGCGCCGAGGTGCCGTTACCGGCGGCGCCGCGCAGTGAGGTTATGGTGCACGGGGTACTCAAGGCGCCCCCGACAGCGGCGCTGAAACTCGGCGAGGGTTACCGTGACGGGACGGGCTGGCCGGCCGTAGTGCAATGGGTGGATGTCGCCGCGCTGGCAGTCGAGCTGGGTTACCCCTTGCAGCCGGTGGTGGTGCTTCAGGATCCGTCGGACCCTGGTGGGTTTGTACGGGAATGGAAATGGGTAGTGTCACCACCCGAGAAGAACCTTAGCTATGCGGTGCAGTGGTTCGCACTGGCGGCCGCGCTGCTAATTATTTTCGTGGTTGTGAATCTGCGCAGGAAAGATACAGATGAGCGTTGAACAGAATCCGGGTCCGCAACTCTCGGAGCGCAATCCGACCTCGAGTCGGCGCGCCGTGCTGGCACTAGCGGCCCTGTTCATCGTGCCAATGCTGTTCGCTCTCTGGTATGTGAATTATGCTGGCGCCCCTGGCGCGACCAAGAATTATGGTGAGCTGGTACAACCGGCCCGTCCCCTCAGCGCTTTTGCGCTCCAGACCTTGGACGGCGAGCCGTTTGGCGCTGATGAGTTGCAGGGCAAGTGGTCGCTGGTTTACTTCGGTGGGGGTGAGTGTGGCACAGCGTGCGCGGAAAATCTCTACAAGATGCGCCAGAGCCGTCTTTCTCAAGGCCAGGAGATTAAGCGCGTTCGGCGCCTCTACATTCTGCTGGACGCAGCCCCGGGAGATTCGCTCTCCGAAGTGCTGCGCGAGCACGAGGGGCTGGAGGTGCTCACGGGTCGACCGGCTGAATTGGACTCGCTGGTGGCTCAGTTTGACCTGCCGGGCGCGGCGCCCCGCGCTGCTGAGCGCGTCTACATCGTTGACCCGCTGGGAAATCTCATGATGAGTTACCCGGCCGGCTTCGATGCCAAAGGGCTGGCCAAGGACCTGCGGCTGCTGCTACGCGCCTCGCAGATAGGTTAACCGGAAATGCATGCATCGGTGTTCGCGCGCTTGAGTTGGTTCGCCACCGCACTGGCCCTCGTAGTGGTGGTGCTAGGGGCCTACGTGCGTCTGTCCGATGCTGGCTTGGGCTGCCCCGACTGGCCCGGCTGCTACGGGCAAATTGATGTCCCGCGTTCCGCGGCCGAAGTTGCGCGCGCCGAACAGGCCTATCCGGAGCGTCCGGTGGAGCCCGCCAAGGCGTGGAAGGAAATGGTGCATCGCTATTTCGCAGGGACTCTGGGGCTGATCATCGCTGCCCTGGCTTTCCTGGCGTGGCGTAACCGCGACGATCCGCGCCAGCTATTCGTGCTGCCGGCGCTGCTGGTATTGCTGGTAGTGTTCCAGGCGGCACTCGGAATGTGGACCGTGACGCTGCTGCTCAAGCCGGTCGTGGTCATGGCCCACCTGCTCGGCGGCATGAGTATCTTGGCGATACTGTGGTGGCTCTGGTTGCGCAGTGCCCCGTCGTCCGGGCAGGCGAGCGCCCGCAGCGAGCTGCGTCGCTTGCGGCCTTGGGCGTTGTTGGCACTGGTGGTGCTGATGCTACAGATATCGCTTGGAGGCTGGACCAGCGCCAACTATGCTGCACTGCACTGTCCTGATT
Organism: Pseudomonadota bacterium; assembly: GCA_020347585.1. Classification (GTDB taxonomy): domain Bacteria; phylum Pseudomonadota; class Gammaproteobacteria; order CAMYNG01; family CAMYNG01. The sequence continues at coordinate 351,811 of CP070733.1, forward strand.
TCCCTACCTGCCAGGGCCGTTGGTGGCCGCCCATGGACGTCAGCGAGGGTTTTACCCTGTGGCGTGGGCTGGGGGTCGATTACGAGGGTGGCGTGCTGGGCAACGATGCGCGCGTCGCCATTCACGTAATGCACCGCATCGGCGCGCTCATCACGCTGGTTGTGCTGGGCTGGGTGGCGCTGCGCAGCATGGCGGTCGGGCGCTATAGCCCGCGGCTGCGAACTATCGGACTGGTGTTATTGATCGTACTGGTAACGCAGGTATCATTGGGCATCGGCAATGTGGTGTTGTCGCTGCCGCTTCCAGTAGCGGTCGCGCACAACGGTGTCGGCGCCTTGCTGTTGCTGACGCTGGTGACGCTGAACCACGCATTGAACCCCAAGGCAGAGGTGACCTGAAACATGGAACTCGTACGGAATCTCGTGTTCCGCGCCGACTGGCTGCGCCAGTGGCGGGACTACTACGAATTGTGCAAGCCGCGCGTGGTGGCGCTGATCGTGTTCACCGCCATTGTTGGCATGTTCCTGGCGACACCGGGCATGGTGCCCTGGTCGGCGCTTGTTTTCGGCACCCTGGGCATCGGGCTTGCCGCCGCCTCGGCCGCTGCGTTCAACCAACTGGTAGAACGCCACATCGATTCGGAAATGGCGCGCACCTACCGTCGCCCGTTGCCCACCGGCACCCTGAGCACCCGCCAGGCTCTGACCTTCGCTGTGGCCCTGTGTGTCATCGCCATGAGCCTACTGGTGCTGCTGGTCAACCCGCTCACCGCGCTGCTCACGTTCCTGTCGCTGATCGGCTATGCTGTGGTCTACACCCTGTTCCTCAAGCGCGCCACGCCGCAGAATATTGTCATCGGTGGAGCGGCCGGGGCAGCCCCACCGGTACTGGGCTGGACCGCGGTGACTGGGCAGGTCGATCCCAACAGCCTGCTACTGTTCATGATCATCTTTGCCTGGACCCCGCCACACTTCTGGGCGCTGGCCATTCATCGACGCGAGGACTACGCTCGGGTGGATATGCCCATGCTGCCGGTCACCCACGGTGTTAAGTATACGCGCCTGCAGGTACTGCTTTACACCATCATTCTGGTTGTGGCGACGCTGCTCCCCTTCGGCACCGGCATGAGTGGGGTGCTGTACTTGGTGGGCGCACTGGGTCTGGGTGGGCTGTTCCTGTATTACGCTATCCGGCTGCAGTCCGACAAGGATCCGAAATTGCCGATGCAGACCTTTGGCTATTCCATTACCTACCTGATGGCCCTGTTTGCCTTCCTTCTGGTGGATCACTACGTACCTCACATCGTGCGCTTGATCTACGCGGCCTGATCATCGGGCCGCCGGCCCCGGATACCCCGGGGCCTCACTGCTGTGTGTGCCGCGCTTGTGGTAGTAGTGCGTACAGCTTGACCTGCAATACCCTTCAGACCCCCCTGATTCAGTAAGTTAGGGCCTGTACTATACTTAGTGGCCTTGGATTTGCTTGCTGGCGAGGCCCTGGTAATTTATCATATTAGGATTTACTTATTTTCCTAGAAGAATCCTGGGGAATACCTCCGGGCTATAAAACGACACAGTGAGGCAACCCATGGCCGATGCCGCAGGGCGTGCGCCCGAGCAATACAACTACGACATCGTCCGCCGGTTCGCCATCATGTCCCTGGTCTGGGGCGTGCTTGGCATGCTGACCGGCGTGTATTTAGCAGCGGAACTGGCCTGGCCAGTCCTCAATTTCGATATCCCCGAGATCACCTTCGGCCGCCTGCGCCCGGTACACACCACGCTGGTCATCTTCGGCTTCGGTGGCAGCGCCCTGTTCGCCACCTCCTATTATGTGGTGCAGCGCACCTGCCAGGCGCGGCTGGTTAGCGACGGACTGGCCGCATTCACGTTCTGGGGGTGGCAGGTCGCCATCGGTATCGCCGCCATCTCTTATATGTTCGGTTACACGCAGGCGCGCGAATATGCCGAGATGGTGTGGCCCATTGACCTGCTGATCGCGGTGACCTGGGTCGCCTACCTTCTGGTTTACGTCGGTACGATTCGCCGGCGCACCCAGCCGCATATCTATGTCGCGAACTGGTTCTTTATCGCCTTCATTCTTGCTACCGCGATCCTGCACATCTTCAACAACATGGAAGTCCCGGTGAGCATGTTCTCGCTAAAGTCCTACAGCCTGCACGCGGGTGTGCAGGACGCCATGACCCAGTGGTGGTACGGCCATAACGCGGTGGGATTCTTTCTTACCGCGGCCTTCCTCGGCATGATGTACTACTTCGTACCCAAGCAGGCGGGCCGGCCAATCTACTCCTACCGGCTCTCCATCATCCACTTCTGGGCACTGGTGTTCCTCTACATGTGGGTGGGTGCGCACCACCTGCACTGGACGGCGCTGCCCGACTGGACCTCGACGCTGGCGGCGACTTTCTCGATTCTGTTGCTGCTGCCATCGTGGGGCGGCATGATTAACGGCGTTATGACGCTCTCCGGCGCGTGGGATCGCCTGCGTACCGATCCGATCATGCGTTTTCTGATCGTCGCGCTCTCGTTCTACGGCATGTCGACTTTCGAGGGCCCGATGATGTCGCTTAAGAGCGTTAACGCCCTGTCGCACTATACCGATTGGACCATCGGCCACGTGCACTCGGGCGCGCTGGGCTGGGTGGCGATGATCAGCTTCGGTTCGCTATATCACCTGATACCTCGCCTGTTCAATACCGCTATCTACAGCAAGCGACTCATCTACCTGCACTTCTGGCTCGCGACTATCGGCATCGTGATCTACATCACCGCAATGTGGGTGGCCGGTATCGGCCAGGGCCTGATGCTGCGCTCCTTCGACGAGTACGGCAACCTGGTGTACACGTTTATTGAAACGGTAAACTTCCTGCACCTACCCTACATGGTGCGTACCTTCGGCGGTGCGCTGTTCGTCTCCGGCGTGCTGGTGATGGCCTACAACGTGTACATGACCGTGCGCAAGGCACGCCAGGAAGAGGCCGCGCTGGAAGCAAAGATCGCCGCGAAAATGGCACGCACGTAATTGCGGGAAGGTAATCGATGAAACACGAACAAATAGAAACTAACGCAGGATTGTTGATTGTCCTGACGCTGATCGTGATCAGTATTGGCGGGCTGGCGGAGATCGTGCCGCTGTACTTCCTCGACGGTACCGTCGAGGAAGTGAAAGTTGCCGGGCGTGATACGGTTCGCCCCTATACGCCGCTCGAACTGCGCGGCCGCGATATCTATCAGCGCGAAGGCTGCTACGTGTGCCATTCGCAGATGATCCGGCCGTTCCGTGACGAGGCGCTGCGTTACGGACACTACTCTCTGGCAGCCGAGTCGAAGTATGACCATCCCTTCCAGTGGGGATCCAAGCGCACCGGCCCGGATCTGGCGCGGGTCGGCGGCAAGTATTCGAACCAGTGGCACGTGCAGCACCTGTATGACCCGCGCAGCGTGGTACCTGAATCCATCATGCCAGGCTATCCCTGGCTGCTAAAAAACAATCTGGCCTACAAGGATATTAACGGTCGCATGCGCGCCTTGAAGGCGGTGGGGGTACCTTACTCGGAGACGCAGGTCGAATACGACGCCAACGTCCAGCGTTTCGGCCGCGAGGCGGCGGACCTGCTGGATATCCACAGTGCTGAGCACAACCTGCTAAGTCAGGCCCAGAGCAGCAACTATGACGGCAATGGCGATACCATCACCGAGATGGATGCGCTAGTCGCCTACCTCCAGGTGCTTGGTACGATGGTCGATTTCAGCAAGTTCGATGAGGGTCACTTCGCCAAATACCGGTGAAGTCACATGGTGAGCGACTAATGGACGAACTGCTGACATGGTTCACGGACATGGAGAACACCAAGCCGTGTGCGCTGGTGCTGTTCTTCGTGACATTCGCTCTCATCGTGCTGTATGTCTACACCGGCAAGAAGCGCAAGGAACGGTTCGAGTCTTACCGGAATATCCCGTTTGAAGAGGATGACGATGCCGCATCCTCCGCAGGAAAAGAGCAATGAAAAAAGACAGTCACAAGCAGTCAGTCCAGACAACCGGCCACGCCTGGGACGGTGACCTGCAGGAATTTAACAACCCGCTGCCACGCTGGTGGTTGTGGGGGTTTTACGGCACCGCCGTGTTCGCCGTGATTTACTGGGTGTTCTTTCCTGCCTGGCCATTCGGCACGGGATTCACAACGGGGGTGTTGAACGACATTACGTACACGACTGCCGACGGCCGCGAGGTGACCCGGCACTGGAACACGCGCTCGTTACTCGACAAGGAAATGGCGCAGGCCCGTAGCGACCAGCAACAGTTCCTCGATGAACTGAAAGGTGCCAGCTACGCCGATATCCGCACCGACCAGCGCAAGAGCGCTTTTGCCTATTCGATGGCCAAGGTGCTGTACGCTGACAACTGTGCGGCCTGTCACCAGGCCGGTGGTGCCGGCAAGGTTGGCATGTATCCTAACCTGGCCGACGATGCCTGGCTGTGGGGCGGCAATTTCGCGCGCATCGAGGAGACTATTCGCGACGGTCGCAACGGCTACATGCCGGCGTTTCGCAAGAGCCTCGATGAGACGCAATTGGCCGAGGTGACCGACTATGTGCTCAGCCTGTCGGGACACGCCGTTGACGTCCAGGCCGCGGCGCGCGGCAAGGATATCTTTAACGGCCAGGATGGCGGCTGCCATCTGTGCCATACCAGCGAGGCAACCGGCATGGTGTCGCTCGGCTCGGCGAACCTCACGGACAGCGTATGGACCATTGCCGATGTGCCCGGACAGGGAGACATTGAGGGCAAGCGCCGCGCGGTGCGCGAGGTGATCGAACACGGGGTAAGCCGCCAGATGCCCGGCTGGGCGGGGCGGCTCAATGAGGCCGAGATCAAGATTCTGACCTTTTACGTGCGTGAGCTTGGCGGCGGCGCCTGATCCGCACGCGGCACGTTTCACGATTCAGTTCGTTTGGTATTCCCGGGAGTCGCACGGCTCCCGGGATGCGCTTTCCAGTACGGAAAACCTTGCATGAGCGCCGACGCCTATCAGGCACGTATCCCGATTTACCCGCGCTCGGTTAAGGGACGTTTCCGCACGCTCAAAACCGCTATTCTCGTGCTGGCCTACGGGGTGTATTTTCTGCTGCCGTGGCTGCGCTGGGAGCGCGCTGGCACGACCGGCCAAGCCGTGCTGTTTGACCTGCAGGCCAGGCACTTCTACCTGTTTGATCTGGTGGTCTACGCCCAGGATATCTTCTGGCTGGCTGGCTTTCTGGTGATCGCCGCGTTTCTATTGTTCTTTGTTACGGGTATCGCCGGGCGTGTGTTCTGCGGCTACTTCTGTTTCCAGACTCTGTGGGCTGACGTGTTTGTATTCATCGAGCGCCTCGTGCAGGGCGAGCGCAACGCGCGCATCCGCCTTGCCGCGGCACCATGGACGGGGCAAAAGTTGCTGAAGATCGGCGCCACTCACCTGCTATGGCTGGGGGTCGCTTTCGGCACCGGCCTGACCTTTGCCCTCTACTGGGCGGATGCCCCCGAACTGGCTGTGCAAGTGTTGACCGGCGCGGCGCCATTTCCCGCGTACGCGACCACCTTGTTCCTGACCGCCACTACCTACGTCATGGCTGGTCTGGCCCGCGAGCAAGTGTGCACCTATATGTGTCCCTACGCGCGTTTCCAGGGCGTGATGTTCGACGAGGACACGCTGGTTGTGGCCTATGATGCGGCGCGCGGCGAGGGCACGGCCGGGCGACGCAAGCCGACCAAAGGCATGACCGAGCGCGAGGCGCGCCAGGCGCAAGGCGTTGGTGACTGCATCGACTGCGGTTATTGCGTGCAGGTGTGCCCGGTGGGCATCGATATTCGCAATGGCCTGCAATACCAGTGCATCTCCTGTGCATTGTGCATCGATGCTTGCGACACCGTGATGGACACCACCGGCTTTCCGCGCGGCCTGGTGGCCTACTCGTCGGAGCGCCACCTGATCGGCAAGAAGAACCGCTACCTGCGACCCCGGAACATCGGATATGCGCTAGCACTGCTGGCTGTCATGGCGGCGCTCGTGTGGAGCATTGCTACCCGCAACCAAGTGGAAATGGTAGCGCGCCAGGTGCGCCAGCCGTTGTCAGTGACGCTGTCTGACGGGCGCGAGCAGAACCGTTACGAGGTCAAGATTAACAACAAGACCAACCGCACGGTGCGTTATCGTCTCTCGATCGCCGGTTTGCCCGGTGCCGAACTCGACACCGGGGGCCTGAGCGTCATCGAGGCGCCGCCTCAGGGCAACGTACAACTGGTGGCGCGTGTCAAGCTTGAGCCGCGCGACGCCACGGCTAGCCGCCAGTTGTTCGAGTTCGTTGTCACGCCGCTGGATACGCCGGTAGACGAACCACTGGCCTGGGAGTCGGTGTTCTATATGCCGCCCGCACGCCTGGCGAGGAGTGCGCGCTGATGCAGAGCATGTTGTTTACGCTGCCCGGCGGGGTGCTTTTGATCGCGTTGGGATTTGTGTTGCTGGCGCGCCTGAGCGGGTTGGGCGGCAAGGCGACGGCGCTGTTGCTCTCGGGCATTGTGCTGCTGGTCTATGTACCGCTGGCGAGCTGGCGCTGGCCGGGTGCGGACGTGTTTGCCATTCACTTGGCCGTCTACCTGGTGACCGTTTACGTCCTGGGTATTGTCGCCACGCAGCTTGATGCGCGACGCGCCGGAGACGGGCGTTGGTTTCACTGGGGACCGGCCGCTATGGTGGGATTCTTCGTGGTGGTCATCGCGGTCAATGCCGTTTTGCTATACCTAGCCCAGGCCGGGCTGGGCAGCGATCTGGCGCGCGCGCTGTTACCCGAGCCACGCGGCGGCGGCGAGGTTAGTTCGCATTTTCCGGGTACCGTGACCCACGATTACCAGCAAAAGGAAGACCAGTACAATACGTGGCGGGAACGGCTCGCGGCGCAGCAGCAGCGCGGCTGGCAGGTGCGCAAGGGCTGGCTCGATGAGCCGGTGGCGGGTGCACCGGCGCTGTTTCAGGTCAGCGTCAGCGATCGCGACGGCCGCCCGGTGGCCGGTGCGCAGGTGACAGGCACCTTTCAGCGCGCCGCCGACAGTAGGTTGGATCAGAAATTTGCGATGCAGGAGCATGAACGCGGCGTGTATCGCACGAAGCTAATCTTAGGCGAACCGGGGCAGTGGCAACTGCTCCTCAGGATCACGCGTGACGGCGCATCGCACGAGATCATCGGCCGCACGCAGGTGAAGGTCGACACCGGGGATTAATGGGCAATCGGGACACCTCCTGTTACCACTGTGGCTTGCCGGTACCGCCGGGCACCCACTACGAGGTGGAGATCGATGGTGCGGCGCGCCCCATGTGTTGCCCCGGCTGTCGCGCGGTGGCGCAGGCGATCATCGACAACAACCTTACGGCCTTCTACCGTCACCGCACCCATGCCGCGCGCAACCCCGGCGAGCTGATACCCGCCGCGCTCAGCGACGCGCAGCTTTATGACAACCCTGCCGTGCAAAAAAGCTTTGTGCGCGATGCGGGCGCGCAGGTGCGCGAGGCCCCGCTGATCCTGGAAGGCATCGTCTGTGCCGCCTGCGTGTGGCTCAACGAGCGCCACGTCAGTGCCCTGCAGGGCGTGGAGAGTTTTAGCGTCAACTATGCCACGCACCGCGCCCAGGTGCGCTGGGACGACTCGCGCATACATCTGAGTGACATCATTCGCGCCATCGCCGCCATCGGCTACATTGCGCACCCGTTCGATCCCGGGCGTCAGGAAGAGCTGTTTCGGCGCGAACGCAAGCGCGCGTTGCGGCGCATAGCGGTGGCAGGTCTTGGCGCCATGCAGGTGATGATGCTGGCGGTTGCGATGTATGCCGGTGACTACCACGGCATGGAGGAGGGGCTGCGAGGCTTCATGCGCTGGGTAAGCGCCCTTATCGCGCTGCCGGTGGTGGTGTATTCGGCGCGGCCGTTTTTCGCTGCCGCCCTGGGTGACCTAAAGCGCCGCCGGCTCGGTATAGATGTACCGGTATCGCTTGCCATCGGCGGGGCCTTTTTCGCCAGCCTGTTGGCGACCCTGAGCGGAGCAGGTGAGGTCTATTTTGACTCGGTGACCATGTTCACCTTCTTCCTGTTGAGTGGGCGTTATCTTGAGATGGGCGCGCGCCACCGCGCCGGCGAGGCCGCCGAGGAGCTGGTGCACCTGTTGCCGGCTGTCGCTACTCGTATCGCGTCGGATGGCCATGAGGTGGTAGCGGTGGCCGACCTGCGTCCCGGTGAGCAGGTGTTGATCAAGCCTGGCGAAACCGTGCCGGCGGACGGGCGCGTGGTTGCCGGCGCCAGCTCAGTTAATGAGTCCTTGCTAACCGGCGAGAGCCTACCACTAGCCAAAGTTGAGGGCGATGCGGTGGTCGGCGGGACGGTGAACGTGGAAAGCCCGTTGACGGTGCGGGTGGAGAGGGTAGGGCCTGAAACGGTGCTAGCAGCTATCGTACGCCTGTTGGACCGTGCCCAGGGTGAGAAGCCGCGCGTGGCACGGCTCGCCGATCGCGTGGCTGGCTGGTTTGTCGGTGCCATCCTGCTGATCGCCAGCGGCGTTGCCTGGTGGTGGTGGCTGTACGATCCGGCACACGCCTTTGCTGTGACGCTGTCGGTGCTGGTTGTGACCTGCCCATGCGCGCTATCGCTGGCGACGCCGGCGGCTATCGCTGCGGCTACCGGTGCCCTGACGCGTCGTGGAGTGCTAGCGACACGTGGCCATGCGCTGGAGACCTTGGCGCGCGCGACCCACGTCATATTCGACAAAACCGGCACACTGACCCACGGCCGACCGGAACTGGCGCAAACCGAGGTGTGTGGCGATGTGCCGCAGGAATCGGCACTTGCTGTGGCGGCGGCGCTCGAAGTGCATTCCGAGCATCCCATCGCGGGGGTCTTCGCCCGCGTCGCCGATGAGGCCCCCGCAGCGGAGCAGGTTACCGCCAGCCCGGGCCGCGGCGTGGAGGGAAGCGTAGAAGGTACTCTTTATCGGATCGGGGCCCCGCAGTTCGTCGCCGAACTGGCAGGCGAAACACCGGCGGTCCCACGAGGTACGCCGCCGCGCACCCAGGTATGGTTGGGCAGCGCGGCGGGCTTGCTGGCCCGGTTTGAATTGCGTGACCACCTGCGCAGTGAGGCCCCTGCTGCGGTGCGCGATCTGCAGGCGATGGGCCTGAAAGTGCAGATTCTCAGCGGCGACGTCGCGGCGATGGTGGACGAGGTGGCGCGGGAACTGGCGGTCGACGTAGCTTGCGGCGGCTATACGCCGGAACGCAAGCTGGCTCACGTGCGGGCGCTGCAGGCCAAAGGGGCCGTTGTGGCAATGGTGGGGGACGGCGTCAATGATGCACCGGTGCTAGCTGGTGCCCAGGTGTCGATCGCCATGGGAAGTGGAACCCAGTTGGCGCAGGCGACCGCCGACATGATTCTTTTGTCCGGCTCGTTGGCGCGTCTGCCGGGCGCAGTACACACCGCGCGCGCCACTTTACGCGTGATTCGTCAGAATCTGGGATGGGCGGTGCTGTATAACCTGACGGCGCTGCCGCTGGCGGCAGCCGGGCTAGTTGCTCCTTGGATGGCCGCTATCGGTATGTCAGCCAGCTCGTTGCTGGTGGTGTTGAACGCGCTGCGCCTTGCGCGCCGGGATCCGCCGCGGCTCGGTTCGAACCGAGACAATACCTCGCTCAGGCCCGCGAGCCAGCCGGAACCGGCTTGCGGGGAAGTTGAATGAGCGCCCGTAGGTGTTCCTCGGCCTGTTGCAGTGAGGCAAACGGCCCGCGTACCCCCTCGCGCGCATGCAGGTACCAGCCTTCGCTGTCGACGTGAAAAAACCGCTCCCGTCTGGCCGTGCGGCGCGGTTGCGGGCGTTGCTTTCTGAGATTGAGTACCAGGGCCATCGCTGCCTTTCCCCCCGACTTCTGCCTGTTACCGATTGTTATGCTTAAATAATAGATGGCGGATCCCGGTGCCGTCTGTCGGAGATATCTGAAATTTCTGTCAGAATATTCCGACATACGCAGGTAAGGCGCATTACGGTCGATGGAAATCCTCTACATGCTCATTCCGCTGGCGGTGCTTGTTATGGCGATCGCGCTGGTCGGGTTGGTGTGGGCGATCCGCAGCGGCCAGTTTGAGGATCTGGAAGGTCCCGCGCACCGTATCCTGATGGACGACGATGATCCGCGCATACCAGGGCCCGATCGGGGAGCGGATCTGGACACAGACAAGGGGTCGGAGCAAGGCGAGCCCCGTGCTCGTAGTTGAACCGCGGGGGTCTGTAAATTAGAATTCGCTAATCTTTGCGGAGCGCACCACAGGGCACTGACATGAAAGAAATGTTCACCTTCCAGAATTTGCCAATGGCGATCATCATTGCACTCGTTGTGCTCGCCTGGCTCAGCTTCCTGACGGTCATTCTCGCCAACGGCTGAACCCCTACCGCGCGCAGTCGCCAGCCGCCTAGCGCAACCCTCGAAGCGAAGCAATGAAAAAGGCCCCGCGACGGGGGCCTTTGATGGCGGGTTAGGGCTGCAGGCTTTGCTGCAGTTTTCTGATAGCGTTGTTTTCCAGCTGTCGGATGCGCTCGGCCGATACCTGGTAGCGCTCGGCGAGCGTCTGCAGGGTGGCTTTCTCCTCGCTTAGCCAGCGCTGTCGCACGATGTCGCGGCTGCGCTCGTCAAGGGTCTCCAGCGCTGCGTACAGCCGTGTTTCGTTGTGCTCGGCCCAGTTGGCGGCCTCGACCTGCATGGCAGGCTCGCTGCTCAGGTCCTGCAGATAGACTGCTGGAGCCGGCGGGCTGCTGTCCTCGCCGTCATCGTCTGCGCCGTCAAAGCCAAGATCATGGCCGCTGAGGCGCGATTCCATC
>CP070733.1:362819-370941 GCA_020347585.1 Pseudomonadota bacterium
ACCACGACCATGGAGCTGCTGGGGCGCATGGGCGTGCAGCTGGTAATCGACGAGAAGCTGAATATCGAGGTCGATTCCTCGACCATCAAGGAATTCTTCGCGCCCTACGAGCTGGTCAAGACCATGCGCGCTTCCATCCTGGTGCTGGGCCCGCTGCTGGCGCGTTTCGGTCAGGCGGAGGTGTCATTGCCGGGTGGCTGTGCTATTGGTTCGCGACCGGTGAACATACATATCCACGGCCTAGAGGCCATGGGTGCCGATATCAGCGTCGAGAACGGCTATATAAAGGCACGTGCCAAGCGGTTGCATGGTGCCAAGCTGGTTATGGACATGGTGACGGTGACAGGCACCGAGAACCTAATGATGGCCGCCGCCCTTGCCGAGGGTACGACTATTATCGAAAACGCGGCGCGCGAACCCGAGGTGGTCGATCTCGCCAATTGCCTCAACGCCATGGGGGCAAAAGTGCATGCTGCAGGTACCGACACCATCATGATCGAAGGCGTCGATCGTCTGCACGGTACGCGCTACTACGTGCTCCCTGATCGCATCGAGGCAGGCACCTACCTTGTGGCCGCGGCTATCACCGGTGGCAGGGTCAAGCTCAAGGATTCCAACCCCACACATCTCGATTCGGTGATTGGGAAATTGCGCGAGGCCGGCGCGCAGATCGACACCGGTGACACCTGGGTGAGCCTGGACATGGAGGGGCAGCGCCCGAGGGCGGTGGACATTCGCACCGCGCCGTTCCCGGCGTTTCCCACCGACATGCAGGCGCAGTTTTGTGCGCTCAACGCCATTGCGGCCGGCTCGGCGACCATCACCGAGACTGTGTTCGAAAACCGTTTCATGCACGTTCAGGAATTGCAGCGCATGGGCGCAGAGGTCAACCTGCAGGGCAATACCGCATTCAGCACGGGTGTTGATCAGTTGAAGGCGGCGCCGGTTATGGCTACTGACCTGCGCGCCTCGGCGAGCCTGGTGCTTGCGGGGCTGGTTGCGACCGGCGATACGATCGTCGATCGTATCTATCATATTGACCGCGGTTACGAGTGTATCGAGGAGAAACTGCAGCAACTGGGAGCGAGGATCCGGCGCGTGCCGGCCTGACTAGGGTACGCTGCGACGCGCGCTGCGGTCTGGTCTTATGGTTAACCGTGCATCGTCTGGAGTCGTGGTCCCGCAGGGCGATTGAAATGCCAGAGACGTTAAAGATTGCCGTATCCAAGGGGCGCATCTACAAAGAGGCGCTGCCGCTGCTGGCGCACGCCGGCATTGAGCCACTCGACGATCCCGAATCCAGCCGCAAGCTGATCCTCGACACCAGCCAGGTGCACGTCCACCTGGTCATCATTCGTGCCACGGACGTGCCGACCTATGTGCAATACGGTGCGGCCGACATTGGGGTTGCGGGCAAGGACGTGTTGATGGAGCACGGCGGCGAAGGGCTGTATGAACCGCTTGACCTCGGTATCGCCCGCTGTCGCATGATGGTTGCGGGGCCAGAAGGCGCCGCGCCGCAGGGCGGGCGCCTGCGCGTGGCCACCAAGTACTTGAACAGTACGCGTCGCTACTTCGCGGCGCGGGGCGAGCAGGTAGAATTGATCAAGCTGTACGGCTCGATGGAGCTGGCACCGCTGGTTGGTCTGGCTGATCGCATCGTCGATCTAGTGGATACCGGCAACACTCTCAAGGCAAATGGTCTGGCGCCGCTGGAACATATCGCCGATATCAGCTCGCGCCTCATTGTCAACAAGGCGTCAATGAAGATGAAGCACGATCTGGTAACCGACTTAATCGACAGTATTGCGGAGGCGGTGCGCACGCGGAGTGCCACTTGATACGTGGCACCGGCGCGCATGTTGGGATGCGCCGGGCGGCCGTGCAATTCGGGACAGCTTACGATGCAAATCAGGCAACTTGACAGTACCAGCAGCGGTTTTTGGGACGATCTTGACGCGTTGCTGGCCTGGGAGTCGGTCGCGGACGAGATCGTCATCGGTACCGTGCGCGAGATCCTCACACAGGTGCGCGCGCGCGGCGATGCGGCGCTGCTGGAGTATTCGCGGCGCTTTGATCGCGTCGATGCGGAATCGTTCGACGCGCTCACGATCAGCGCGACAATGCTCGATGCGGCGCTGGCGTCGATCCCGGAGCAACAGCGCGCGGCGCTTGAATTGGCGGCACAACGCCTGCGCAGCTACCACGAGCATCAAAAGCTCGAGTCCTGGTCTTACACGGAGGAGGACGGTACTGTCCTCGGCCAACAAGTCACCGCGCTGGACCGGGTTGGACTCTACGTGCCGGGCGGCAAGGCCGCCTATCCGTCCTCGGTATTGATGAATGCGATCCCAGCGAAGGTAGCGGGGGTGGATCAACTCATCATGGTGGTCCCGACCCCTGATGGCATCCGCAACGAACTGGTGTTGGCGGCGGCGCGCATCGCCGGCGTGGACAAGGTGTTTGCGATTGGCGGTGCGCAGGCAGTCGCGGCGCTGGCCTGGGGCACCGAATCGGTACCCGCGGTGGACAAGATAGTGGGGCCTGGCAACATCTATGTGGCCGCGGCCAAGTCGATGGTTTTTGGCCGGGTGGGCATCGACATGATCGCCGGGCCTTCTGAGATACTGGTGGTTTGCGACGGCAAGACCGACCCGGACTGGATTGCCATGGATCTCTTCTCGCAGGCAGAGCACGACGAGGATGCACAGTCGATTCTAGTGTCGCCCGATGCCGCCTTTCTCGAGCGGGTCAGCGCGAGCATTGATCGCCTGGCGCACGAAATGGAACGTGCCGAGATCATTCGCGCCTCGCTCGGCGCGCGCGGCGCACTTGTCAAAGTGCGCGATCTCGACGAAGCTGTTGCGGTGGCCAACCATATAGCGCCGGAACACCTTGAGCTGTCCATCGATGAGCCCGACGCTGTCGCCACGCGCATTCGCCACGCCGGCGCTATCTTCATGGGCCGCTATACTGCCGAGGCGCTCGGCGACTACTGCGCCGGGCCCAATCACGTGCTACCGACGTCGCGTACCGCGCGTTTCAGCTCGCCGCTGGGTGTCTACGATTTTCAGAAGCGCTCCAGCCTGATCATGTGTTCGGCGCAGGGTGCTTCGGAACTTGGCAAGACGGCGTCGGTGCTGGCGCGCGGTGAGGGTCTGACGGCTCACGCCCGCTCGGCGGAATTCCGCATTAAGCAATAGCGATGGCCCGCGCCCAACGCCGCCCCTTCATGTCCCGCACCGACGATCCCAATTCGGTCCCCCTGGCCACCGACGCACGTGGCACCAAGGACCTGGTTTCAAGCCTGGTGCGTCCGGAGATTCGTGCCCTGTCGGCGTATCACGTGCCCGATGCGCGCGGCATGATCAAGCTCGATGCGATGGAAAACCCCTACCGCCTGCCCGAGGCGGTGGTGGCGCAGTGGCTGGAAGTGCTCAGAAATGTGGAACTGAATCGTTATCCGGACCCTGACGCCGCGGCGCTGAAAAAAGCGCTGCACGCGGCAATGTCGGTGCCGCGCCGCTCGGCGTTGCTGCTCGGCAACGGTTCCGATGAGCTAATCCAGATGGTTATGATGGCAATCGCGGCGCCTCGCCGTGTGGTGCTGTCTGTGGAGCCGGGCTTCGTGATGTATCGCATGCTCGCGGTAGCCTGCGGCATGAAATATATCGGCGCGCCGCTACAGGCGGACTTCTCGCTGGACATGCCAGCACTTACCGAGGCCATCCGAGTGCATGCGCCCGCAGTGATCTTTCTTGCCTACCCCAACAACCCCACCGGCAACCTGTTCGACGCGGAGCAGGTCCATGACATCATCGCCGCCGCGCCCGGGCTAGTGGTGATCGACGAGGCCTACCACGCCTTCGCCGAAAGCAGCTTCATGGGAGCGCTGGGCGAATATAGAAATCTGCTGGTGATGCGCACGCTCTCCAAGGTCGGGCTGGCGGGGCTGCGCCTGGGAATGTTGGCGGGTGCGCCGCCATGGCTGGACGAGCTGAACAAGGTGCGCCTGCCGTACAACATCAATGCGCTGACCCAGGCCAGTGCCGAATTCGCGCTGCGCCATCAGGCTGTGTTCGATGAGCAGACGCACGCCGTCTGCGAGCAGCGTGATGCGCTGTTGGCGACGCTGGCAGACATTGAAGGCATCGAACCCTACCCGAGCAGGGCCAACTTCATACTGTTTCGCGTCAGCGAGGGTGGGGCAGGGGAGGTGTTTGCGGCCCTGCAGGAGCAAGGTGTGCTAATCAAGAACCTCGATCCTGCCGGCGGCATGCTCCGTGGTTGTCTGCGCGTCACGGTCGGTACGCCGGAGGAAAACCAGGTGTTCGTGGCCGCGCTGCGCACGGCGCTCGCCTGAGTCGCATCTATTCCTTCTGCACCTGCGGGCGCTGCGCGACAGTAGCGTCCTTAGTGAACGGCTCGCCGCGCCGAACTCCCTCTACGCGGATCTGGTCGCCGGGTTTCGCCTGGCTGATGAGGTTCAGGGCATCGCCAACATCGTTGACCACGGTATCGTTGATGTGCGTTATCACGTCGCCGGGCGCGATGCCGGCAGTGTCGGCGGGACCGCCGCGAAACACGTTACTTACAAGCACGCCGTCGGCGGATTTCAGGCCAAACGACTCGGCAAGTTCGTCGGTCAGCTCCTGGATCGCCACGCCTAGCCAGCCGCGGATCACCTTGCCGTGCTCGATGATCTGTTGCATGACGTCCTTTGCGATGCTCACGGGGATGGCGAAGCCTATCCCCTGAGACCCACCGCTGCGCGAGAAAATTGCGGTGTTGACGCCGACCAGGTGACCCTGCACGTTAACCAGTGCGCCGCCGGAGTTACCGGGATTGATTGCCGCGTCAGTCTGAATAAAGTTTTCAAATGTACTGAGGCCAAGGGTATCGCGGCCGGTGGCGCTGACGATGCCCGAGGTGACGGTCTGGCCCACGCCGAAGGGGTTGCCGATTGCCAGCACCACGTCGCCGACACGCACCTGATTCGAGTGCCCAAGGGTAATCGCCGGCAGTTTATCGAGTTCCACCCGCAGCACCGCGAGGTCGCTTTCCGGGTCGGTACCGACGATGCTGGCCTGTGCGCTGCGTCCGTCTCGCAGCGCAATCTGAATCTCGTCGGCGCCCTCTATGACGTGGTTGTTGGTAATGATGTAACCCTGCGCGCTGACGATCACGCCGGAGCCCAGGCTGGACTCCAGGCGCTGGCGTGGCGCCCCCAACTCATCGCCAAAGAAATGCCGGAAGAACGGATCCTGGAGCAGCGGATGGGCACGCTCGGTGACAACCTTGCGGGTGTAGATGTTGACCACCGCAGGGGCCGCGGCCTCGACGGTTGCGGCATAGGATGCCGGTCCGGCAACGGGCGGTGCGCTGGTTGGCGCCTGGGTCTCGCGCAACTCGACCACCGGCTGGGATTTCTCGTCCTCGCCCGCGTCGGGGAAGAAATACAGCACCACAAAGGCGGCCGCGAGGCCAATGGTGATGATCTGGAACAGGGATGCAACTGTTTTGGGTATACGCATGGTGCCGCAGATTTCGGATAAACTTGCAGGCTCGAAATAGTAACCGAAGCGGGGCTCGGGCGCATGGTGCAATTGACGGAGCTTGTCTCCTATGCCGACGATCTGCTGGAGGTCGACCGATTCAGCGACTACTGTCCGAATGGCCTGCAGGTCGAGGGCCGTGCTGCCGTTGGCAAGCTGGTCAGCGGTGTTACGGCGAGCCTCGCGTTGATCGAGGCTGCCATCGGGGCGGGCGCTGACGCCATCGTGGTCCACCATGGATATTTCTGGCGTGGCGAGGACGCACGCGTCACCGGCATGAAAAAGCAGCGCCTCAGGCGGTTGCTGGACAGCGATACCAGTCTGCTTGCCTACCATCTGCCGCTCGACGCCCATCCCCTCTACGGCAACAATGCCCAGTTGGGCGAACAACTCGGTCTGGTGGTGGAGGGCCGCTTCGGGAGTGCGGGCGATCCTGCCATTGGGCTGCACGGGCGGCTCGCCAGGCCTGCCTCTGCGTCGGATTTTGCGCGCCACGTGGCGCAGGTGCTAGGGCGTAGACCGTTGCTGGTGGCTGGCGCCGGCGATGAGGCGCTCATCGATACTGTGGCCTGGTGCAGCGGCGCGGCGCAGGGTTACATCGAGCAAGCCGTGGCACTGGGTGTCGACGCCTACCTGACCGGTGAAATCTCCGAGCAAACCGTGCACGTGGCGCGAGAATGCGGCATCCAATTTATCGCCGCCGGCCATCACGCCACCGAGCGCTACGGTGCGCGGGCGCTGGGCCGGCATTTGGCGGCGAATTTCTCCCTCGAGCATGAATTTATCGATATTGATAACCCCGCGTAACCCTCTGATTAACAAAACTTATTAGCGCTGCGGCTTGACCCGACAGGGCGCATCGGCGAGAATCTACGCCCTTGCGCGCCGGGCGCTTCGTGATTGGCTCCAGTTTGGTTTCGATTCGGTTTGCTTCACCCGGGAAATAAAACTGCACCGACGGTCGCCCGTGGGGAGTCGACTGCTTGTTTCTCGTCGGATATTTTTTGGGGAGATCGTGTTATGAGTACAGAGGGCGTTGACACCAGCAGGCGCCGCTTCCTGACCGCGGCC
This sequence comes from Pseudomonadota bacterium, assembly GCA_020347585.1. Classification (GTDB taxonomy): domain Bacteria; phylum Pseudomonadota; class Gammaproteobacteria; order CAMYNG01; family CAMYNG01. The sequence continues at coordinate 369,446 of CP070733.1, forward strand.
ACCTCGGTGGTCGGGGCCGTGGGCGCCGCGGCGGCGGTCGTACCGCTTGTGAGTTCCATGCAGCCGAGTGCCCGTGCGCGTGCCGCAGGCGCTCCGGTGGAGGCCTACATCGGCAAGCTCGAACCGGGCGCCATGATGACTGTGGAATGGCGCGGCAAGCCCGTGTGGATCGTGCGTCGCACCGAGAAAACCCTCAAGGATCTGCCCACGCTCGATACCGTGCTGACCGATCCCGAATCCAAGGCGTCGTTGCAGCCCGAGTACGCGACCAACGAGCACCGTGCGCTGAACCCGGAATTCGTGGTTCTGGTAGGTATCTGCACCCACCTCGGCTGTTCGCCCACCTTCCGTCCGGAACTCGCACCCGCCGATCTCGGTGAGGACTGGCTCGGTGGGTTCTTCTGTCCCTGTCACGGGTCGCGCTTTGATCTTGCCGGTCGTGTCTACGCCGGCGCGCCTGCGCCGACTAATTTGGAGGTCCCGCCCTACAGCTTCGTGACCGAGTCCGTGATCCTGATTGGCGAAGATCAAGGAGCCGCATAAATGAGCAAGATGGCAGTTATGATGGCAGAGACTATGGAGTGGGTTGATGCGCGCTTCCCCATGACTAAGATGTGGAAGGAGCACCTCTCCGAGTATTATGCGCCGAAGAACTTCAACTTTTGGTATTTCTTCGGTTCTCTGGCGATGCTGGTGTTGGTCATCCAGATCGTCACCGGTATTTTCCTGACCATGAACTACAAGCCGGACGCCAGCCTGGCGTTTGCCTCGGTCGAGTACATCATGCGTGATGTCGAGTGGGGCTGGCTGATCCGCTACATGCACTCCACCGGCGCATCGGCGTTTTTTGTCGTGGTCTACCTGCACATGTTCCGTGGGCTGGTATACGGTTCGTTCAAAAAGCCGCGTGAACTCATCTGGATCTTCGGTGTGCTCATCTACCTGGCGCTGATGGCCGAGGCCTTCATGGGTTATCTGCTGCCCTGGGGCCAGATGTCCTTCTGGGGTGCGCAGGTAATCGTCAACCTGTTCAGCGCCATCCCCTGGGTGGGGCCAGAACTGGCGGTATGGCTGCGCGGTGACTACGTCATCTCCGATGCCACGCTGAACCGTTTCTTCGCTTTCCACGTCATCGCGCTCCCGCTGGTGCTGCTGTTGCTGGTTGCGCTGCACATCGTGGCGCTGCACGAGGTGGGTTCCAACAATCCCGACGGCGTCGATATCAAGAAGAAAAAGGATGCCGACGGCAAGCCGCTGGACGGCATCCCGTTCCACCCCTATTACTCGGTCAAGGATATCGTGGGCGTGGTGGTGTTCCTGATGTTCTTCTTCGCTGTGCTGTTCTTTGCGCCGGAGATGGGCGGCTGGTTCCTGGAGGCCAACAACTTCGTCCCGGCCGATCCGCTCAAGACGCCGGAGCACATTGTGCCGCTGTGGTACTTCACGCCGTTCTACGCCATCCTGCGCGCCGTGCCGGACAAGTTCCTCGGCGTGGT
>CP070733.1:371041-389491 GCA_020347585.1 Pseudomonadota bacterium
AGCCGCCTGTGGGGTGCGGGTAAGTGCACCGTCGGTGCATTTGATCGACTGGGCATTCATACCATCGGTGAATTGCGTCAGCGTTCGCGTGCCACGCTCACGGCGCATTTCGGCAGACTGGGTGAACATTTTTGGCGCCTTGCGCGCGGCATCGATGAACGCCCGGTGGTGCCGGACCGTGAGGCCAAATCGATATCGCATGAAACCACCTTTGCCGAGGACCTGTCCGATACCTTGGTGGTGCGCGGCTGGCTGATGCTGCAAACCGAACAGGTGGCCTGGCGCCTGCGCCGTCACGAGTTGTATGCGCGCACGGTGCAACTCAAGGTGCGATTCGCGGATTTTTCGACTGTCACGCGCGCCCATACCCTGGTAGCCCCGACGCAGTCGACACAGTCACTGTGGGACGCCGCAAGCGATCTGCTGGCGCATCGCTTGCCACCACATCACCCGCCGCTGCGCCTGATCGGCGTTGGCGTGTCAGGGCTCGAGACGGCCCGGCCGCAGCAAAATGATCTGTTCACCGACGCAGGCGGCGATGCACGCAAGGATACGCAAGCCATCGATGCGGTGCTTGACGACATTAACCGTCGCTTTGGTAAGGCAACGGTGCACCGTGCTACAGTGATGCGCCGCAAACCCGGCTAGCGTTCGGTTTGCGCAAACCACCGGCAATTCGTAGCGAGGAACTGAATCAAGTGGATGTCACGGAGAACGAACCCCAGGGCGCGCCGCGCGTCGTGCGCCTCGAGGACTATACCCCCCCGGCGTTTTTGGTGGATGCTCTGGAACTCACTCTGGAACTGGACGCGGCCGATACTGAAGTGACCGCGCGAATGATGCTGCGCCGCAATCCCGCGGCGCGCGCGGACAGAACGCTGGTACTCGACGGACAGGAGCTGGAATTGCTCGAAATGCGTCTGGACGGTGCGCTACTGGCCGACGGCGACTACGCTCTTGATGCCTCGTTGCTGACGCTGGCCGATGTGCCCGATAATTTTGAACTGCAGATCAAAACGCGCATACACCCACATACTAACACCGCTCTCGAAGGACTATACCTGTCAAGCGGAATGCTTTGCACGCAATGTGAAGCGGAGGGGTTTCGGCGCATCACCTGGTTTCCCGATCGACCGGACGTAATGACGACCTACGCGGTAACGCTGATCGCTAAACGTGACAGCTATCCGGTTTTGCTGAGCAATGGCAACCTGGTCGACCAAGGCGAATACGATGGCGGGCGCCACTTTGCCCGCTGGCACGATCCCTTTCCCAAGCCGAGCTATTTGTTCGCGGTGGTGGCAGGTAACTTGCACTGCAAGGAAGATCGCTTTGTGACCCGCAGCGGCCGCGAGGTGACGTTGCGAATATACGTCGAGGAGGAAAACCTGCACAAGTGCGACCACGCGCTGGTGTCGCTGCGCCAGGCAATGCGCTGGGACGAGCAGACCTATGGCCGCGAATACGATCTCGATATTTTTAACATTGTTGCGGTCAACGACTTCAACATGGGCGCGATGGAAAACAAAAGCCTCAATATCTTCAATGCGTCGTGTGTGCTGGCCAGCCCGGAGACCGCGACCGACGACGATTACTACAACATCCAGAGCATTATCGGCCACGAGTATTTTCACAACTGGTCGGGCAACCGTGTGACCTGCCGCGACTGGTTCCAGCTCAGCCTAAAAGAAGGCTTCACGGTGTTGCGCGATCAGCAATTCAGCGCTGATCTGAACTCGGCGCCGGTCAAGCGCATTGACGATGTGAACGTGCTGCGCACTCACCAGTTTGCACAGGACTCCGGCCCCATGGCCCATCCGGTGCGTCCTGCCGAGTACATGGAGATCAGCAACTTCTATACGGTCACGGTCTACAACAAGGGCGCCGAAGTCGTGCGCATGTTACAAACAATGTTGGGGGATGAAAGGTTTCGTGCCGGTACCGACCTGTATTTTGATCGTCACGACGGCCAGGCCGTAACAACCGATGATTTTGTGGCGGCGCTTGAAGACGCCAACGGTGTTGATCTTAGTCAGTTTCGGCGCTGGTATTCGCAGGCGGGTACGCCCGAGTTGCACGTGAGCAGCGTGCATGATGCAGCGCGCCGGACCTGGACTATGCGTATCCGCCAGTTCACACCTGCGACTCCGGGCCAGCCAGATAAGGCGCCGTTTCACATTCCGCTGCGTATTGGCCTGCTCGACATGCAGGGCCAGTCACTGCCGCTGCGGCTGCAGGGCGAAACCGGCAGCGATGGGCCACCCGCGCGTGTGCTGGAACTACACGAGGCAGAACAGGAATTCTGTTTCACGGATATCGCTGAGCCTCCGGTGCCGTCGCTGTTGCGGGGATTTTCAGCCCCGGTCAAACTGGTTATGGAACGCGCTGATGATGAACTTGCGTTTCTGCTGGCGCACGATCCTGATCCCTTCAATCGCTGGGAGGCGGGGCAGCAGCTTGCAGTCAATACCATGCGCCGCATGATCGCGGCATACCGGAAGCAACGCAAGCTGGAGCTCGATGCGGATTTTGTCGAAGCATTCCGCAAGACCTTGCTAAATGAGCAGCTAGACAAGGCATTTTTGGCGCGCGCCCTGGCCCTGCCGGCGGAGGCCTACCTTGCCGATCAGTGCGAGGTGGTTGACGTGGATGCAATTCACGCGGTGCGCCTGTTTGTACGGCGCGAGATGGCCGGCGCGCTGGTCGATGATCTGCTGTACGCCTACGAGGCAAACCAGGATACCGGGCCGTATGCCTTTGACGCTGCCGCCATGGGGCAGCGAGCGTTAAAGAACCTGTGCCTTGCCTACCTGATGGAACTCGACGATCCGGGCGTCCGCGAGCGCTGCGTTGCGCAATTCTCGCAGGCACACAATATGACCGATACGCTGGCGGCGCTGGGGATGCTGGTGCATCACGACCTTCCCGCAACGCACGAGGCGCTGACAGTGTTTTACGAAAAGTGGTCTCAAGACCCGCAGGTCACGGACAAGTGGTTTGCACTGCAGGCTGGTTCGCGGCGGCCCGACACACTGGCGCGGGTCCGCGAACTGACCGCGCACCCGGCATTTTCCCTCACTAACCCCAACAAGGTTCGTGCGTTGATCGGGCGATTCTGTGTTGGTAACCCAGTGCGTTTCCATGCGGCGGACGGTGAAGGGTACGCCTTGCTGCGCGAGTATGTGCTGCGCTTGGACAGCCTCAACCCGCAAATCGCGGCGCGTCTGGTGCAGGCCCTGAGTCGTTGGCGACGCTACGATGAGCGGCGTCAGGCGCTGATGCAAAAGGAACTGGAGGTTATTGTGGAGCATCCCCGGTTGTCCAAAGACGTCTACGAGATTGCGAGCAAGAGCCTCGCCTGAGCTGCTGCTACGCGGACCGGGGGTTATTGAGGCGAGGCGCGCATGACGCGATTGCGCCCGCTGCCCTTGGCGCGGTAAAGCGCTTCGTCGGCGGACTTCAACACCTCCTCCGGCGCCAGGCTGTGCTGCAAGCGCTTTTGTGCCACACCGACACTGATTGTCACAGTGATGGTCTTGTTGGCGCGCCGTGGCCTGGGTTGGGTCGGGCGTTTGCGCGGCCTGAAATGTCTGCGCAGGACGAACGGCGTCGATGCAATACGTGCGCGCAGGCTGTCAAGATGCATGTAGGTCTCATCGGCATTCTTGCCGGCGAACAGCACGGCAAACTCCTCGCCGCCATAGCGAAATGCCCGGCTGCCCGGCGTGCGCCTGATTTGTGCCGCCACCATCCTCAGCACCTGGTCGCCGACATCGTGGCCGTGGCGGTCATTGATTTTTTTGAAATGGTCGATGTCCACCATGGCGATCGCATAACGCTTGCCCAGCGTCATCAGTGCTTCCTGCAATGCCCGCCTTGAGGGCAGGCCGGTGAGGTCATCCAAATAGGCAAGGTTATGGGAGTTGAGTACCACGGCGGTGATGATGAGCAGCGGGGCTGCGGCGAACAGCAGGGCGGCGACTGGTTCACTGCGGGCGAAGTGCAGGCCGAGCGCAACCGCCACGAACGCGAACAAATAGCCGTTCTGCAGCGTGGACGGTCTGCGCAAGCTTTGCACCACGACAATGAGTAGTCCCAGCGCGACGCTGATGAGTCCGACCTGCGGCATTGCGCTAAGTGCAAAGGCATCGTCACGGAATGGCTGATACAGAACGAATGGGGAAATTGTTTCAGCATGCTTGTCGACCAGCCAGATTAACAACGCGAGTTGAATGGCCGTGGCACCCAGCCTGCCCAGACCGTGGCTTGTCAGTATGCCGCGCTCGAGTAACAGCGTGTGCAGTACGAAGTTGAATGGCAGCAACACGCAGATGCATGCAAACAGTACGTCGGCCTCCGCCAGTGTTCCGCCCAGGCGCCAGAACACTGCCTGTATGCTCCAGAAAGAAAGCCCCGTGACCAGCAGTACATTGAATTCACGGCTGTGGTTGAACAGTGCGCTCAGCAGCATCGCGGCCCCGAGCAGCACGTAACAGAGCGTGGTTAACAGCTGAACATAAAGTTCCGGCAAGTCCGCCACCGCCAGCGTTGCCAGGTATACCAGGGCCAGTAGTGTACCGCAGGCGATGAACGACGCGCTGGTTCTGCGTTGCAGGTTCATTGCTTCACGAGTCGAATGGTTTTGGCGGTGCGCGCTTTCATTCGCCGGTTCGCTTCATTGCCAGGGTCAGACCGTCTGCTATCGGCAGCATACTCAGTGCGACGCGTCTGTCATCTCGTACGTGAGCATTGAAAGCGCGAATGGCCTGCGTGGGTTCATCCTGTATGGTCTTGTCGACAACCGATCCAGACCACAGCACGTTGTCGACAGCTACCAGCCCGCCAGGGCGCACGAGCTTCAGCACCCGCTCGTAGTAGTCGATGTAATTTTCCTTGTCGGCGTCGATGAATGCGAAATCGAAGCTATCCGCATGCCCTTCAACCAGCAGTGTATCGAGTGTTTCGCGCGCGGGTGCGAGCCGCAGATCGATCATTGCCTCAACCCCGGCCTCGCGCCAGTACCGGCGCGCAACGGCCGTCCACTCCGGGCTGATATCGCAGCACACTAGGCTCGCCGTCGGCGGTAGCGCCAGCGCCATGCACAGGGAACTGTATCCAGTGAACACCCCGACCTCGAGCACACGCGCTGCACCTGTCAACTGCAGCAACAGGGCCATGAACTGTCCCTGCTCGGGCGCGATCTGCATGCGTGCCATGGGGTCGGCAGCGGTTTCTTCGCGCAAGCGCCGCAGTATTGGCGGCTCCCGCAGCGAAACATCAAGCAGATAGTCATAAAGATCTTCGGACAACGTGAACGTCTTGTTGCTCATATACTGTCCATGGGCACTCGCAGTGTCGGTGCATTAACGTCGCCGTGACACACATCGTCCCGGGCGAGTATGGGCGGTTATCGCGCGCCGAGTCGGGCACAGGAACTCCCGGTAAGTTTACGTGATTTGTGGTTTTGTGGCTTTAACTATTTATAAATCAAGATAAAAGTGGTAGAAACACAAACACGCTGGCAGACAGTAAGCCCTGCCAGTGCGCGGCGCGAGCGGGGCAGTGCACCGACGGCCCGCTCTCTGCGGCGCCCAAAAGAGGGTATAGGCGTGGAAAGAAAAAAGATAATTGACAAGATCTACAAGTGCCTGCGGCTTGCCGAGTCGGTAAATCCGAACGAGGCGGCGGCGGCAATGCGTCAGGCACAGCGCCTGATGCGCAAGCACGGTATTACTCGCCAGCAGATGCTTGCCGGACAGGTCTCCGAGGCCGCCGCGCAAGCCGGAGATTGCCCTGCCCCACCGTTCTGGCTGCTGGCCCTCGGCGAACTTGTCGCCGATGCTTACAACTGCCGGGCATATGTGCGCCGGGGCGAAACTCCGCAAACCGCATTTCACTTTATCGGTCTGGCCGCAACGCCGCAGAGCGCCGTCTACACGTTCAGCGTGCTACAGCGCTCGTTGGTCAGGGACCGCAGTAAGTTCGTTGAAGTTCTTGAGGGAACGGACAAAGCCGAGTGTGAGCGCCAGGGCGATATTTTTGCCCAGGCGTGGTTGTTCCGTATCGCGCGCTCGGTATCGCGGTTCGCGGCGAATCCGCATGCGCAGCAGTCCATTGAGGCCTACATCAAGAGCCGTTACGGCGACACCGGTGAGTTCACCAACACGCCCGTCACGCCGGATCGGGACGACTACCAGGCAATTGCGCGCGGATTGCGCGCGGCGGCACAGGTTAACCTCTTGCGCCCGGTTGCCGAAACGGGCGCCATGGCGGGGTTACTGCAGCAGCCCGCGTGATTCGCTGGCCGCCGATCCCTCTGGCTGCGGCGTCAACCAAACACTACGCAAGGAATCGCAGCGTGTTGCGTTGCATTCATTTCCGGGTGTGTTGCGGCCCGCCGATTACAGAACCACCAGAACCAAGTAGTATATAGTGAGTTGTTCCTGGCCCTCAGGGTACGCGCAGGGTAGAGATGTCGGCGACGCTGAAATACACAATTGGTGACAGCGAGCGGGAGATGCCCTGCAAGACAGTGCTGACCATTGGCCGTGACAAAAACAGCGATATCGTTCTCGATGACCTGATGGTATCGCGCAACCATGCCATTGTGCGCCGCATCGGGCGCGGTGACTACTATCTCATCGACAGCGGCAGTTCCAACGGCAGCTATGTCAATCAGCGTCGCGTTGCCATGCCTACACTGCTCAAGAACGGCGACTGGGTTACCGTCGGCCACATTGACTTTCTGTTCAACCAGTCTCCGTCGGACAAGGAGCAGGCTGACGCGGTGTCACTGCAGGACACGATTGTAGCCGATGACCCGACTATCAGGCAGAGTACGATTCTGGTTGCCGATATTCGCGGTTTCACGACCTTGTCTGAACAGGTGCACATCAAGACGCTGACGAAGATGATGAACAGCTGGTTCAATAACGTCAGCAACGTAATCGTCAACAACGGTGGTGCAGTGGACAAGTTTATTGGCGATTGTGTGTTCGCGCGCTGGGATTCGGATTCTGGCGAGCGCAGCACGGTTGCGCAGGCGCTGCGCGCGGCGTGGCTGATCAGCCTGGTGACGGAGAAGCTTAACCGAACGTTTCCCGAAGTGACCCAGAAGGTGCGCATCGGCGTGGGAATTAACACCGGGCCGGCATCGGTCGGGGTTGGGTTGGACAACACAGCGCTGGGTGACGCGGTTAACATCGCTTTTCGGCTGGAAAACGCCACTAAGGCGCTGGGTTCGGATGTTGTAATGAGTGCGAGTTCGTATCGTTTCCTACCCCGGAACTACTGGGAAGGCAAGGAACAGTTGATTCGCGTCAAGGGCAAACGCGATACGCTGCGAATTCTCGCCCTGAACTTCACGCAGCTCGAGGCGATCCTACAGCGCCTGGGTAGTTAGGAACGCGCGGCTGGGCCACTATTTTTTTTGCGCATAAAAACACGGATCTCATCGAGGCGTGCTTCCATTTCAAGCTTGATCTGATTTACTAGTTTTGCCGCCCGTTCGGCCGAATCCCAGTCGGCATCCTCGGGTTTCTTGCTGTTCAGCAGGCCGTAGCCGCGTGACACCGTTTCGGCGTCGGCGTCGGGGATAAATTGGGCAAGGAACACATAGGCCTCGGCCAGGCTGTTGCGCACCGACTCATCGGCGTCGCCGACCTCCCACAGCAGCAACTGAATCGCTTCCTGGATCTCCTGCTTGGGATGGGGCAGGGATGATGCCGGGATAGCGTAAACCGAGGGGTTGGCCGTCGCAAGGAAGTTGCCGTATTCTCGGACCACGGTTTGTGCCCGGCGCAACATTTCCTCGTGTTGTTGCTCTGTCATCTCGGGGTAGCCGGGTTTCGCCGTGCGGGTACCGAATGCACCAGCGCTATTCGGTGGCAAACGCCCATGCGGACAGGTCGGGTAGTTCATGCCCGTAGTACTCGATGGTACCGCGCGTTGATACCAACATCACGGTGGGGGTGCCGGACAGGCGGAACGTCTCGGCAATCTGTATTCTTTGCTCCGGGTCACTGAGGATTGTGTATTCGAGGCCGTGTTTTTCGGCGTAGCGACGGACCTCACTGTTGTCTTCGTATCCCACGTTTATCGCGACTACCGTGAGGCCATTACCATGGTATTCCTTGTGTATCTTCTTGAGGCGCGGGACCAAAGCGTGGCACAGGTGACAATTGGTCGACCAGAAAACCACCAGCAGGCTGCCGGTATCAATCAGGCCGTTCAGCGTGCGGGGTTCACCGTTGATGCTCTTGATCTCGAAGCCGGGCGCCACCTGGCCCACCGGCAGGCCGGTGCTGGCAGCGCTGGCGTTGCCATTGCACAACGCCGACAACAAAACTGCCAAAGCCAGCAACCTTGCTGACGATAAAACCTGGAGTTCTTTATTTTTCATGTGCGGCATCTGTAAACTTGATGTCAGGCGCAAAATTTCGTTTCCACAGATGGCACAATAAGAGAGTAAATTTGAGCGTGTCAATATTCGCAAAAACTTAACACAATGTTGTTGATGGCACCAGCGACCGTATCGCCTCCGGGATTGTGCGGGAAGCAATGTAATGACTGAAACTCTCGCCATGCTGGCGGAAGCCCTATCGAGTGATGGCGCGCGGTTTGCCCTGTGGGCGGGCGCGCTATTGCTGCTCGCGATCGCGTTGCTGATGATTCTGCCGGCGCTGGGTGATTTTCTCGAGGACTCGCGCTATGTGCGTGCGATCTGCAGGCCCGGTGCGGCGACCTACCACCATGTTCTGATTCCCGACGGCGTTGGCGGCACGGAACTAGTTGATCACCTGTCGCTGCTGCCGCACGGAATCGTGGTGCTGATGGAGAAACGCTATTCTGGTGTGATCTTCGCCGGCGAACAGATAGAGGAGTGGACGCAGCTGGTGGGCACACATAGTTACAAGTTTCCCAATCCGCTGCGGCATCTCGAGGTGATTGTGTCACTGGTTCGCAACGCAGCGGGTACGCAGCAGGTGTCGGGGCGCATTGTGTTTGCGCCGGACAGCGAATTTCCAAAGGGCAAACCGCCTCCGGTGTCCAGGCTTCAGGAACTGCGCGGCGATCTTGATGTGCCCGAGTCAGAGGCGATCCCGACGCCCCTGCAGGCCGCCTGGGATGCGCTGATACAGGGCAGGGGAGGTGATGCACAGGAAGCGAAGCCGCCACTGGCGATTGGTGCGCCGCAACTGCGCGGCAAACGCCGCGTGTACGCAGGCGCGGTAGCATTGGTGGCGGCGCTGTTGCTGGGAGTCGCGCTGTCTGTGGCATTTTAGGAGCACGGCGACGGGCGATGATCAGGCAACTGAAAAACCTGCTGCGCGATTCCTTGAGTGCCCGGGAACCTGATAGTGAAGCGACTCTGCAACGGAGGTTGCGTCTCGCCGCGGCCGTATTGCTGACCGAGGTGGTACACGCCGATCACCAGGTAGATGAGCAGGAGCGACATACGGTACGCGAGGCGCTGCAAGCTACCTTTGGTTTGTCCGCAGAGGAGAGCAGCGATCTGCTGGAACTGGCCGAGGAACGCGTTGCCGACGTTACCCCGCTGCACGAGTTCACGTTGCTGATTCACCGCCATTTCAGCTACGAAGACAAGATTCACGTGATTGAACAAATGTGGCGCGTGGTGTATTCCGACGGCACGGTAGACAAGTACGAAGAACACCTGGTACGTCGCGCCGCCGAATTGTTGTACGTCAGTCACGGCGATTTTATTCGCGCCAAGCATGCGGCGCAGCGCGGATAGGCCGCGTGTTTTCGGAGCAATGCCCGTGTTGTCGTGAAACTGTGGGCTAAGGCCTTGATAATGCTTGTTAAATAGGTTGTACTCCTGTACCTGCTATGAACCACAACCGAATTGCCCGAACCATGCCGTGCCTGCTGGCCATTGTGCCGGTGTTTGTACTGTGCGGGTGGTCGGCGGGGCTGGTTGCAGAGCCGGCGTCGCAGGCCACCGCTGAGCGCACCGCAGCATCGTCAAAGGGCTATGTGGCCAGAGCGCAGTTCACAACTGAGATCATCGACCGTGAACCTGCCGACCAGATCCTGACCCTGGGTAGTGATGTCGATACTGTCTACTTCTTCACGGATCTGCGTCACCTCGATGGCCATGCGGTGACGCACCGCTGGGAATATCGCGGCGAGGTTGTCTCCAGCGTCGACTTTGAGGTCAAGGGCCCGCGCTGGCGCGTATACTCCAAGAAGACGCTTGCGCCGACCCTGCTCGGCAAATGGACGGTGGTGGTTACAGACGAGCGGGGCTGGCCGTTGAAGGTGGTGATATTCGAGTACGTGGATGCCGGGGAGGTCAAAGGCGCGCCAGCGATACTGCCGCCGGGCATTCGCAATTAGGCGTCGGCCAGTTCAAGGTTGCGCAGGTGCGTCATCCACCGATGCCTAGGGAAGGATTTTCTCGCCGTTGTCGGCCGCATCACTTGCCGCTGGAGCGCCCTCGCCAAACTGTGCGGTAACATCATCGGCCGGTTCTTTCTGCGGGGCGGTGCTCGTAGCTTCGTCCTGCGCCGGTGCGGCTACTTCATCCTGCACAGTCGGTACCTCATCCGCACGCCGCTCGGTAAGGCCTGGCGCAATGCGAGTTTTCCATACCGCAAGCAGGCGTTTATACTCAGATTCGGCTTCGCTCCTGGCCACCTTCTCGGCCTGGCGGCGCGCGCTGGCAAACTGGGCCAGGCGGCGTGTCGCGAGGTTTCCCTCTTCCTCGGCGGCAGTCTGTGGCGCCTGCTTGTCGCCAAACCAGGCCGCTACCTGCTGCACGTCGACGTAGGACTCCTGGGTAAGGGCGAAAAACCCGAGGGCGCCGACCAGTAACACGCCGGCCGCGATCCCCCACCAGGCCTTGCCGCCGCGGCGCTCACCGCTGTCGCGCACAAATCGCTCCGGCACTGTCACGCCACGGGCTGGGGCAGGGGCCGAGGTGTCGATGACAACCGACGCAGGATCCTCGTCCGCAGATTCTTCCTCGCGAAATTCGAAGATGTCGCCGCCGATGTCGGTATCCTCGCGGCGCGTATCCATGCTCATCGTTATATCATCGGTTTCGATGATGAACGACGGCAGCTCATCATCGGCACTGCCCGCCAGGCCGGCACTTATGGGCGCGGTTGATTCGACCGCCTGTGCCTCGGACAACACGGGGATGGGTTCCTCTGTCCCGGGCGGCGGCGATTTCTTGGGAGCCTGAAACACGAAGATATCCTCATCACCCTCCAGGATGGTGCGCCCCTTGACCTCGCGTACCGTCGCCCTGGACATTGAAAGGCCGGGATTTGGCTCGTGCTCAGTCTGCTCCTGGCGGGTACGTTCCGCCTCCTGCAACTGTCCGACAATTGCCTCGGCCAGCTGTTTGGCTTGTGCCTCGGCGGCAAGCTGCTTAGCGCGGCGGGCGCGCTCTTCTTCGCGACGGCGCAGTGCCTCCTGACGTGCGGCCTCGGCCTCCTCAGCGCGCTGACGCGCGGCAGCCTCCTGTAGGGCCTTGTGCCTTGCCGCCGCCTCCGCCTCTGCCCGGCGGCGTGCGGCGCGTTCGGCTTCTTCTGCGCGACGGGCTTCTTCCTCTGCGGCGCGGCGTGCCTGTTCCTCTTCGGCACGGCGTGCCTGTTCCTTGGCGGCACGGCGTGCCTGTTCCTTGGCGGCACGGCGCTGCGCATGGTGTTCCTCTTCGGCACGACGCTGCGCTTGTTCTTCCTCGGCGGCGCGTTGTTTCAACGCGCTGGCTTCCACTCGGGCCTGAACCAGCGTGGCTTCGGCCTCGGCGCGCGCCCGAGCGGCTTCTTCGGCCTCGGCCTTGATGCGCCGCGCCGCTTCCTCTGCTTCTGCCCGGGCGCGCTGCAACTGGGTCTCGGCTTCGGCGCGCGATCGCGCGGCCTGTTCAGCTTCGGCCCTCGCGCGTGCCGCTTCTTCCTCGGCGACTCGGATGCGGGTGGCTTCTTCGGCCTCAGTGCGAGCCCGCGCCGTTTGTTCGGCTTCTGCCCTGACCCGTGCGGCCTCCTCGGCCATCTCGCGGCGCGCCTGTTCCATTTGCTCGCGCAGTTGCTCGGCTTCCTGCTGCGCCTGCTGCCGGATCGCCTCAGCTTCGGCGCGCAGGCGCCCGGCTTCTTCCTGACTCTCGCGGCGCGCAAGATCGGCGGCACGTGCGGCCTCTGCAGCTTCCTGCCCGGCGCGTTTGCGTTCCTCCTCGAGGGCCGCCTGGCGGCGTGATGCCTCCTCGGCCTCCACGCGCACCCGCTCGAGTTCCTGCTCAGCCTTGCGGCGCGTTGCTTCCGCCTCTACGCGCAGGCGCTCTATTTCCTGCTGCGATTGCTTGCGCAGAGTCTCGGCCTCGGTGCGTGCACGCTCCGCGTCCTCCATTGCCTTGCGGCTTGCGAGCTCGGCCGATTTGGCGCGCCGGGCTTCCGCCTCGGCGCGCTGTCTGGCCTGTTTGATATCTTTGTCGCGCAGAGTGTCGTTCTGCGCCTGTATGCGGCGTGCTTCTTCTTCGGCGGTGATGCGTGCCGCCTCGGCCTGCTTGCGCGCCTGTTCGGCAGCACGCGCGCGGCGCATCTCTTCCTCGACGCGTTTTTTCGCGGCACCGAGTTGCGTCGCGCGCCGGGCCTGCTCCTCCTGCTTGATACGTTCGAGTTCCATTTCGGCATCGCGCTGTGCTGCTTCAGCGCTGGCGGTACGCTGCGCAAGATTCCGAGATCGACTCTTCAACGCCTCCGCCTCGCGTTGCAGGCGCTGCGAGTTTGCTTCGGCCTTCTCGCGCACCTGTTCGGTACGACCGGATCTTTGTACCTGTTCGTGGCGCGCCGATGCGGCAGGCTGCGGAGCGCGCGCCGGAATGTCGAGATCGGGCGCGCTGTGCGCCGATGGCGCTGAGGCCGGCGCCTGTTGAGCCGTAGTCACGGTTTTCGCCACCGGGGCAACGGCTGCAGGGGCGGCTTCATGCGCCGATGTCGGCCCCGTTGCCGTCGGCTGTTGCTGCGTCGGCGCGGCGGGTGCCTCCGCCGGTTCGCTCGTAGTGTCCTCGGCCTGCGATGTCTTGCGCGGCAGTGTCGCACCTGACGCGGTGAGTCCGTCCTTGAGAATGCTGCACTGTAGCCCCTGCTGGCTGAGTAGGAACGCGGCGGCCGAACTGCGGCTGCCGTCGTCGCAGTAAAGCAGGTAATTGTGGATGGGGTCCAGCGACCCCAGTTTCGAGCGCAACATCGAGAGTGGGATGTTCACGGCCCTCTCGAGGCCGTCGCGCGAAAACTGGTGATGGGTCCGAACGTCAATCAACTTGCTGCCTGCCGCGAGCAGTCGCTGGGCGTTTTCGCCATCGACCGCGTTGATCAGCGGCTCAACCAGCAGCGGTATGAAATCGTCTTTGTGGACTCGCATCACGACGCCGTCTTCCATCATGGTGACGGACGCATTGCGCTTGCCAAGGGTGATAAGTGCTTCTTCACCGAACCCTTCGCCATGGGTCAGGGTGGCCAGCGGGACATCGTTTGCCTTTGGCGCCGGGCGACGTGATACCTGGCAGCTACCACTCTTGATTATGTAGTAGTAGTCGTCCCTCTCTCCCTGCTTGACGATGACTTCACCCTTTTTCGCAGCAACCTCCTCCATTCGCATCAGAAGCGACTGAATATTCTCGGTCGGAAGATTCAGGAAGGCGCGTGATTGCAGAAAACGCAGCATCCAGTCGCCACCGTCACTCTCGGCACTGATCTCTGTGACCTCGTAGGAGTGAAATCCGGACTGGTCATCGGCAAGCAGGATCTCGAGGAGATCATTGTCGACGAACAGGATGGTTGCGTTGGTCTTGGTGCGGGCGGTGCAGGTGCGGGGAAGCTCGGGCGCGAGCGCGCTGTTGGCCTCGGGGCTTTTACCCTTGATGATGCTGGAACGCGACTTGCCGGTGCTACTCAATTCCACCTGGCCCGAGAGCACGTACATCGCGCGCTTGTCGCGTTCACCCTGGCGGAACAGTATTCGGCCGGCCGGATAGTCTTCCTGCACCGATTTCTCGGCGATTTCATTCAGTTTGTCGGCGCCCAGCTGGCCCAGCGGGTTCAGGGTCTTCAGGATCTTCTTATCAATTTGTTTTCTCGCCATGATCGCAATACGGGGTGCTAGGGGGTGGCCACACTTATCCCCAAGGTGTCGGCAGCCGCCACAATTCCTTTACTCATCAGTGGATTAGTGAATGCCAAGTGCCTCACAAAATGCGCGGGCGCTATGGTTGCACTTCACACTAAATGTAGTTGATCCCGGCCCGCGGCGTTGTGAATCAACTCACAAATAAGCTGCGATTTTGGGACGGTAAGGGTGCAAGTAGGCGAAATAATGGGAAAATCTCGCTCAAACCCGTTGGGATGGCGTTACTGGATGGTGTAGTGCAGGCTGATCAGGGCCTCGGCGCGCTCGAGTTCGATGGTTATCTGGCCGGCTTCGCCGAGGTTGTTGACGGTATCAGCAAACAGGTAGGGTTGGCGCACGGGCACGCCGTTGACGGCGCGAATTACGTCACCGTCGCGCAGGCCCAGCATGGCCGCGCGGCTGTTCTTCCGCACTGACTGAATAGGATAGCCGGCCAGATAGCCGTCCCTGACCTCGAGGCGCAGGGACACGTCGCTCAGCCATACGTGGGGATTTTCCGCGATGTCCCGCAGCAAAGCGCGGCTGATGGTGTAGCGCTGCTCATGTCCGTTTGCCTCCGAACCCGCCTGGTGGATCCCCGATGTCCCGACACGGGTGCCCATGCTCACCCGATGCGGCCCATCCTCGCCCTGCAACGTCATGCTACGGGCATCGATCGTACTGATGCGCAGATCGCCCAGGCGGTCACCGACGCCGAGGATCTGTTCGCTGCCGTCGGCGGCGCGCACCAGTGCAATGGGGAATTGCCCGGTCATCGTGCCCACCAGGGTCAGCTCATGGTAAGGCGTCGCAGTCTGCCGAGCAGCGCTCGCCTGGCCGACAGCGAATAGCAGCGCCAGCATCAGCAAGGTTCCGGGCAGGGTCTTGTGCATCATCCGGCTCTCGAGGTTTAGGACGGCAAAAAGTCGATTGGGTAGGTAATGGTAACCGGTGCGACGTTTTTCGCGCCGAAGTTAAACAATTTGATGCGTGACACCAGTCTGCGCTCCAACTCCGGATCGTTCAATTCGCTCGAAACGATGCTCGCCGCCGTGACCTTGCCCGAAGGATCGATGGTGAGCTTGACCACTACCTTGCCCTGCAGCGAGGGATCCTTGCGTAGTGCGCGGTTGTAAATCGAGTAGATTGCTCCCTTGTTCCGGTCGAATACCAGACTGATTGCTTCCTCGCTGCGCCCGGCCTTGCGCACCGCGCGACCGGCGGTCGAATCGGAACGCGACTTAATATTGCTTGAAACCCGCGAGCTGCTCTTGTCAGCGAGTTTGGTGTCGCCAGTGGCGCGGCTCAGGCTGCGGGTATTGATGCCACCGCTGCCGCTGCCCGCGCGTGCGCTGAGCACCGGCTGCGTGCTGCTGCTGGAGCGCTCGGTTGCAGCACCCTTGCTCAGGGTTTTGTTATTATCGAGCGCAGCCACATCGAAGCTCTCACGCAGGTCCGCGAGGTCGTCGCTCAGTGCCATGACCCCAGAGCGTGCCGCTTTCTTGCGGGCGCTCTCGGTCTTTTTCTTGGGCTTTTTCTTTTCTTTCTTCTTGGGCTCCTCTTTTTTCGCCTCCTTTTTCTTGGGCTCTTCCTTGGGCTTGGGTGGCGGAGGCGGCGGGGCCTTTTTCTTTTCGATGATGACCTTGGCCAAGCGCGGTGGTATCTGTTCGCGCTGTTCGCGCGAGATCTCGGGCACGGGCAGAAACGGTATAGCGGCCCCGAACAGCACGAACACGATGAACGTTGCGGTCAGGACATTCTTAAACCGCCGTTCATTCTCCGAGTCAGACCACGGCAGCTCGGTGTCGCGCCAGACGTGAAACTTTGCAACCATCAGCTCGACTCTCCGCTCGCCGGCTTTTGCAGCACCGCTAGGGAGATGTTCGGGTAGTTCGCCTGAGCGCAGGTCAGCATGATCTTCTTGAGCAGTTTATACGGGATGACCTTGTCGCCCATGATGGTTACGCGGCCGTCGAACGCCTGGACGCCCGCCTGCCTGATGTTGCGCCGGGCGTGGTACTTGAGTTCCTTGTTGAGTGCACCAATGGTTGCATCGGCGCTACCCAGCGCCTCGCGCACGGTGGTGACGCGACGTCCCTGCACGAGTATGTCCGCGCTGCTCACCATGATGGTCAGGGTGTCGCGCGGCTTTTGCTCCGCAGTTGACTCGGGAAGCCGGATGGTTTTGGTACTGGGGAGCTTGGTGACTTCCGATGCGTTGACCAGCAAGAAGAACACAAGGATAGTGAAGATGTCCATCAAGGACACCATATTCAGACCCATGGTGCGCTTGCTGCGCTTGTGGTGCAGCTCCATACGCCGGGCGCGGCGTGACATCTTCATTGGCAAGCTTCCCTTAACAACATTCTATTCAGGGCGCATCACCGATTGAGATATCCGGGAATAGTTCAGCATTGACTACCTCGGTGCCCTGCACCACGCGGAACATGCGCACGGCGTCCATGACGTGGACCAGCGTTTCGTAGTGCGTGTTCTGTTCCGGGAGTATCGTGGCGGTGGTCTTGTCAGGGAACCGTGCTTTAACCTGCTGCAATAGTGTTGACAGCTGCTTGTAGTCGTGTTTTCCGGAAATCCTCGGTATGCGCTTAATCAGGCCGCCCTTGTTGTCGGCAACGTCAATGGCCGCATCGCGTATCACTATCTGGAGCTGAAACTCCTGCTTAGGCGGTTCGTTGGTTTTGGCGTCGGTCGGTAGATTCAGCTCCAAAATCGTGAGCCGTGAGAATACCGCCGTGATCAGCAGGAACGGCACCAGGATCACCATCAGATTCATGAAGGCGGTAATATTCAGGTCCGCCTCCGCCTTGCGGCGACCGCGTCTGCTGCGCAGATGCTTCATTGCGCCTTGCTGACCTGCTTCTCGGTGATAACGTTGGCAAACTTGACGGTGGCCATCTCCAGGCTGTCAACGATCTCGGTGGTCTTGGTCTGCAGGACCGTGTAGATCAGCAGCAGGGGAATGGCGGCCATCAGGCCGAATGCGGTGGTGTTCATGGCGACTGAAATGCTCGAGGAAAGCAGGTCTGCCTTTTGTGCCGGGTCGGCGGCGGCGACGGCGGTAAAGGCCTGAATAAGGCCGATGATCGTGCCCAGCAACCCGAGCAGCGTGGCGATGTTGGCAAAGGTCGCCAGGTAGTGGGTGCGCTTTTCAAGCTTGGGAATGACTTCCATCATGCCTTCTTCCATCGCCATTTCGATGTCATCGCGTCGTTTCGCCGTGTTCAGGCGGCTCAGGCCCAGCGCAAGGATCTGGCTAATGGCCTGTTTGGACTTGCCCGCGGCGTTAAACGCTTTTTGAAAATCACCGGTTTTCAGTATCGGCATCAGCTGGGTAATCAACTTGCGATTGCGCGCTTTGGACGCGGTCAGGTAAACATAGCGCTCGATCGCGATCGCAACGCCGGCAGCGAACACCAGCATGATTGGATACATGAAAACGCCACCTTCTTGAAAGAAGCGGACGATACTGCCGTAGAACTCCATAGCTATTCTCCTGCCTATCGACTGGATTCAAAGTTAATCAGGGCCTTGCCCATGCTTGTTTTCGGCGCGTGCGCCGGGCCGTGATGCCCCACCCGTTCGCAACTGGCCTAATGTCAGCGCTTCCGGCACCATCGGTGCCGCGCCTGTTACTGCTTCAGCAAACACTCACGCCGGTTCACCTTGTTCGCGAATCGGGGCGAATCCAACGGCACTCAGTGTTGGGGTTTTGCGAGAGCGACCGGGCTTATTTCGACAGGCTGTTGTAGTAGTGGACCTGGCGCCGGAACACGTTGCGGTCCACCGGGCTGAGCGCCTGTTCTACGTGGCTCTCAAGTGTCGGTTCGCCCAGGTCGGGTAATTCGGATTCTTTCCACGGTACAACGTAAAGTACCTTCGGCAGTTCGCGGTTGCCGATGATGGAGGTGCCTTCAAGTTCGATGGGCTCCTGAGCGTGACTCGAACCTGCCAGAATCAGGACTGCCGCAACGGCCAAAAAAAACTGCGCATGCCTCATCCTCTATCGTCCCCGGTTTGGTGCTGCGCCGTATCGCGACGCTTGAGATCCACGATCCACTTGTCTACCTGCCGGTCGTCGCCGCCGGTCAGTGCTTGGTAACGTTCGTAGTGCTTAAGGGCCCGGCTGAGATCACCCATATACAGGTCATACAGAATGCCCAGATTGCGGTGGGCAAGGGCGTAATCGGGCTCGATCTTCAGCGCCTGGCGGTAGGCATCCTGCGCTTTTTTGAAATCGCCGCGCTGGCGGTGGACGATTCCGAGATGGTTGTATGCCGCGGCGTTGTCCGGATTGAG
>CP070733.1:389591-392554 GCA_020347585.1 Pseudomonadota bacterium
AACGACCTCCACTGCGCGTGAAACCGTCTCAATGCGCGCCGGAAACCCGTAGCTTTTTCCGTTTACGATCTTGAGCAGGCGTGCGGTCAGACCAGCATCGCGGCTGATCACCCTGCCCAGTTCCGCAGTCGATACTGCCGGATCTTCAAGCATTTCACTAACACGCAGGCACACCTCGGGCAGTGAAACCAGACGCACAACACCGGACACAAGCTCTTTGGGGTTCAACCGGAATTCTCCTGAAATGATTCTTGTTGGGGAACTACCCGGTATTAGCGGAGACACCCGCGCATACTTTAGGGCACGTGGTGGACCAGGCGCGAGGCGGCAATCAGTGGCTAGTGCGAGAACCGGCGCGGCGCGGGGCGGGTGGATATACCACCCACATCAGCGCCACCAACGCAAAGAACAGTGTGTAGGCAACGATAAAAACCCACTCGGGTGCTGAGTAAAACAGCAGTCGGTTAAGCCAGTAGCCTACGAAACTTTCGCCATAGGGTTCCTGTCCCGCACTGCGTCGCAGGTGCTTTTCGAAGTCGGTGAGAGGGCAGACCATGCCGATCCAGGCCTCGAGCATGACAAAACCAATCGCCCCGAGGTGTGCAAAGCGAAACCACCGCCTGGTCACCCAGCGCCACTTCAACAACCAGCCGGCGACGATCAGGCACTGACCACCGACCACAAATAACACGAACAGGAAGTGAACGACGAGGACAATGTCCGCAAGTAGTGCCAGACCACCGGGTTCCATGCTAATGGTTTGGCCAGGCCTTCGCAGACACCGCCGCGGGCGTGCCTATTGGGCGCGACGTTCCTCTAGAGTATGCGCGGCAATCGCAGCGATTTGCTCGTCACTGTCGCGCATCAGGAGGGTCAGAGTCTCGATATCCGTATTCCAGTTGCGCGCCACTTCTAGGCGAATAGCGGGCACCTCGTCCTCGGCCAAGCGGCGCAATGCACTAGCTGGCACATACTCGAAACGCGATACCACGCTGCGCACCGCAACCTGCGGGTCTTCCGCCAGTTTCAGGAAGGTTCGCTCGTCGGTGGCGAGATTGGTTGCGACGGCGATGCGCACCTCGCGGTTGCTATCACCGGCAAGTGCGAATAACAAGTCGGGGGTTGTTTTGCGGTTGCTAGCCACAGCCTTGCGCACGCGCCAATCTGCATCACCTGCCAAACGCGCCAGTTCATCGGTCGTTGTCGCAGGGTGTCCCGCCGCACGCATCCGCTGCTGCGTATCAGACGCCGCTGCAGCTCCCAGCAGCAGCGCCCAACACAGCACCAGGGCGGCCGCACGCTGCACTGACGCACTCAGTTGGCTACCTCGGACACGATGTCAGCCAGGAGCTTATCGACCGCCTCGAGCGACGCTTTGGATGCCGCTGTGCCGACGAACAGCGGCCTGCGAAATGCAATGTGCACCTTGTTGGACTCGTTAGGAAGCGCATATACCGCAATGACATAGGGACAGAACACGATGTTGTGCGGGTCGGCCTCCATGGTCGCCCGTGACACCGTGGCGCTGCAGAACTCGAAGGCCTGTGCCTCGGTGAATACCTCTTTTGCACCGCCGAGATCCTTGCCGGTGCGGGCTAACATTTTGCCGATATGCGCTACGTTGTTGATTTTGATACCCCTGCCGGTAATCGCCAGTTCAACATCGTCACGGACGTCCTCGAACGTGCCGCTAACCACATAGTGACGCATGTAGTCTCGGGGCTGGTCACCGGCAATTGCCGGAAAAACCACCGATATCGACAGCAATATCAGCAATACAGGCCGCATGATGCTCTCCAAGGCAGATTTCAACATTGGCAGTACGCTATTCGAATCGATTGCTGAATGCAAGATTCTGCCTTGGCGCGGCTAAAGAACCCCTCCGCGTTGGCCGTATACACTGAAGTGAAGGTACGGGTGGCACGCTGCCCGCGCCATTGACGGCACCCGCCACAGCAGAGGCGACCGTAAGTCAGCGTTCCACCCGAAGGTACTGTGCGTGAGTGAGCAATCCACCAAGCCGAAAATCCTCATAGTCGATGACTCTCGGGTCATGCGTGTTGCAGTGCGCAAGATCCTCGCCGCAGAGTACGAGGTGGCCGAAGCCGAAGACGGCGAACACGGTTGGTCGGTACTGCAGGAGGATCCGTCCATTCAGGTGGTGTTCACTGACCTATCGATGCCGAACCTGGACGGTTACGGGCTATTGCGCCGCATTCGCGAATCGGACGACGAACGGCTCAGCAAAATGCCGGTCGTCATCGTCACCGGCAAGGAAGACAACGACGACGCCAAACAAGCTGCCCTGGACAAGGGTGCCAACGATTTCATCAGTAAGCCGTTCGAGTCCGTGCAACTCATCGCGCGGGCCAAGTCAAACGTGCGCCTCGAGCAAACCGAGAAGGCACTGGGTGAAACCACGGAAAAACTGGAGCAGGAAGCAACTGTCGACCCGCAGACATCACTTGGCACCCGCCGCTACTTCGAGAAAAGCGCCACCGAGCTGCTCGCCCAGTTGCGCCGCCACGGCGGACAATGCGTCATGTTGCGGCTGGATATCGACGACTTCAACAACGTCTTCATACGCCACGGCAAGGAGGCAGCCAACGCCGTACTGAAGGAAATCGGTAAGCTGGTGCGCGCCAACAGCCGCGAGGAAGACAAAGCCGCCCGCATCGGGATGGCAAAATTTGCCTTGCTGCTACCCGCCACCGACCTGGCAGGCGGCCGGGTTCTGGCAGATAGATTGCGTCGGGAAATACGCGCCGCCGGCCATAGCCACGGCGACAACGTCTTTCACATCACTGCAAGTATTGGCTTGTACGAACCAGCAGTCGACGAGTCGCTGGTACTGGACAGCCTGCTCAGCACTACCGAGCAACACCTTGCCGCAGCGGTCAAGGCCGGTGGCAACCAGGTTGCGGGTGGCGGTGCTGAAGCCAAACCGGCCGCGACGCCCGCGC
>CP070733.1:392654-397648 GCA_020347585.1 Pseudomonadota bacterium
GTGACGGATGTGTGCCTGACCGAAAATGACCGCGTGGCTCGCATTCCGCTCGGACACTATTTCCCCAAGCGCAGCTACGGAATCGTGGTACGCAAGGGTAAGTTCTTGACGCCGCCGGCGCGGCGCTTTATCGACATGATGCACCCCGGCTTCGTCGAAGCGCTGGATGCAGGAACCGTTGCAATATCCGGTGATGCAGGCGGGACCCGGCATCGTGGCGGGTTGCCGGATTCCGCTGACGGACCTCTTGATGTAGGTCAATAAGGGTTTCCGGAAAACCTGTACATTTTAGTTGGTTAGGCAAGAATTCGGCGTGCGGCCCGGAGGTTTCGCACGCCTGAAGGTATGCGGCATTTCTGGAAAATTTCCGGGAAACGGCAGATAGGTTGCGAGGCCGTCTGAACCGTACCTACCGTAGCCGCGGTGACACGGTGTGATACTCCGATGACACACAGTACGGGCCAACAGGATCGTCCAACTCGCTTAACTTCGGCGCGCAAACTTCCTACGCGCCTGCCCACCATCAGCGCATTTCCCATCGCACTTCTGTTGCTGTTCCTCACGTCGGTGGCGGCCGTTGCCTGGTTTTCACTAAGTCAGATTGAACACGGCGTGCGTGAAGATGCCGGAAACGCGTTGCGTACCATTGTACGCACGACGCACGAATCCCTCGAGATCTGGATCGCGGACCGCAAGGACTATGTGCGCCGCCTGGCGGAGAACTCGGAACTTCGGCATTTGGCGCGGCTGCAGTTGGCGTTACCGCGCACGCGAGATGCACTGCTAAACGCCGCGTCGACATCCGATCTGCGCGCGTTCTTCGAACGCAACCGCGACCACTACGGGCACACCGGGTTCTTCATCATTGCGCCGGACTACGTCAATGTGGCATCAATGCGCGATACCAACATTGGCGCCACGAACCTCATCGCCACGCAGCGCATACGCAGCCTTAAACGCACCTTTGACGGAGATACCGTGCTTGTCCCACCCGTGCGCTCAGATGTACCGCTGCCCACCGGCGACGGGGAGTTGGCTGTCGAAGCGGCAACGATGTTCATCGCAGCCCCAATCCGTTCGCACGCCGGTGAAGTTATGGGCGTCTTGACCATACGTCTCGCGCCAGACGACGATTTCTCACGCATCACACAGCTGGGACGCATCGGTGAGACGGGTGAAACCTATGCCTTCGATGAGAACGGAATGATGCTGACGCAGAGCAGGTTCACTGAGTCACTTCGACGCGTTGGCATCATCGCCGCGAACCAGAGCGGAATTCTCGGTATACGGCTCAGCGATCCGGGCGGCAACCTTTACGAGGGCTACCAGCCGAGCGCGCCGCAGCAGCAGCGCGAATTCACCTATATGGCACGCCACGCGATCGCGGGCGGCACCGGCGCCAACACGGCAGGTTATCGAGACTATCGGGGTGTGCGGGTGCTGGGCGCTTGGATGTGGGACACGATACTTGGCATTGGTATTGCCACCGAGATCGACGAGGCCGATGCGTTGCAATCGTTCCGGGAAACGCGCGCGACGATCGTTGGGGTGCTGGTAGTGACCGTGCTGTTGACCATGTTGCTGCTCTATTCGCTAACCAGAGCCATGCGGCATGCCAATGTCGCATTGCGTAGCGCACGGGATGATCTGGAACTTCGCGTTGAACAACGCACAGGCGAGATCAAGGCGGCGCATCGCTTGCTTGATGACATCTTTCGCTCGACACCCGACGGCGTACTGAGTGTAAGAGGCGATGGCGCTATCGTTCAGGCCAACCCCCAGGCGGAAAAGCTGTTCGGCTATACCTGCGAAGAGCTGGTGGCGATGAACATTGACCAACTCGTTCCAAAACGCTTTCGCCAGAAGCACAGCACACTGCGTGAGAAATTTTTTGCAAACCCATCCATGCGTGCCATGGCCGAACCGCGCGATGTTATGGCTTTGAACAAGAGCGGGCAGGAGATCCCCGTAGAGATCAGTCTAGGTTATACAACGCGGGGCGATGAAATTCACGTTGTCGCAACGGTGCGGGATATCAGTTCGCGCAGGGAAGCGGCGGAGGCACTGCGTGAAAGCGAGGAACGGTTCCGCGCGATCTTCGAGGACGCCGGCATTGGCGTTGCATTGCTTGATGTTGATGGACGCATTATGGTCGCAAACAATGCTCTGCAGAACATGTTTGGCTATCGCGCCGACGAACTGGCCGGCGAGGTCCTGGAGGATCTTGCCTATACCGAAGACAACGAAAACAATGCGCAAACGTTTCGCGAATTTATCGCCGGCGGACGCAAACACTACAAGATGGAGAAACGCTACTATCGAAAGAGTGGCGACCTAATCTGGGCCAACCTGACCGTGTCGGCCACCAAAGATGAAAACGGCAGGGTCAGCTCGGTTGTTGGCATGATCGAGAATATTACGGAACGCAAGCGCGCCGAGCAGGATCTCGAGGAACAACTGCGCTTTGAATCCCTGCTTTCGAGTCTGTCGGCTGCATTCGTGAACCTTCCCGCGCAACGGGGTGACAACGAAATCGAGCACTGCCTCCGTACGTTGAACGAGTTGCTGAACATCGACCGCGCCACGGTGCTCGAACGCACAGACGAAGGCGAGCAGTTGCGGGTAACCCACTCCGTTGCCAGATCAGGGTACGAACTGCACGTGGATAGTATCCGAAAGGACGATATGCCGATTGCAACCGGTACTCTGATGCGCGGCGAAACGTTCAAATTCAGCAACATCGACGACCTTGCAGGATGGGCGGAACGCGAGCGCGAGTTTTTCCAGGCGACCGGTGCTCGTGCATGTCTGTGTATTCCGCTGATGGTCGGAGGCAATGTGATCGGTGTGGCTGCTTTCAGCACTACACGGGGCGAGCGTGCCTGGTCAGACGGGGTTGTCAAGCAGCTGCGCCTGGTTGGGGAGGTGTTTGCAAATGCGCTGCAACGCAAGCGGGCCGATGAGGCGCTGCGTGAAAGCGAGTCCAGAACTCGCTTGTTACTGGATTCGATCGACGAGGGCGTGTTCGGAGTTAACCTCGCAGGGGAGTGTACATTTGTAAATCCGGCAGCGCTGCGGTTACTGGGTTACCAGGACGCGTCTGAACTGGTTGGCCAACACATTCATGAGAAGATTCACCATACGCGTCGCGACGGTTCGCCGTGCCCTGACACCGAGTGCCGGGTATATCGCGCATTTCGTGAGGACACTAATTTCCACGCGGATGACGAAGTGCTTTGGCGCGCCAACGGAACGAGTTTCGACGCGGAGTATCGCTCCAATCCGGTATGGTCCCGGGGCACCAAGAGCGGCGCGGTAGTGACATTTGTCGATATCTCACAGCGTAAGCGCGCCGAGGCGGAACTGATGCAGGCTGCAACAGTATTCGAGAATACCGACGAGGGTATTATTGTTACCGATGCGCGGCGTAGGATCGTGGCAGTCAACAAGGCGTTCACCAATATTAGCGGGTACCAGCGCAACGATGTGCTTGGCAAGAGCCCAAGCCTCCAAAATTCGAAGCGTCACGATGACGCCTTCTTCAAGGCGCTGTGGGAATCGCTTGAGCAGACTGGGCAGTGGCGAGGCGAGATCTGGAACCGGCGCAAGAGCGGCGAAGTTTATCCGGCGTGGGAGAATATCACCGTAATACGCAATGCGAACGGTGAAGTTACAAACTACGTTTCGGTATTCTCCGACATTAGTGTCATTAAGGAATCGGAGCAACGACTGAGCTACCTTGCGCACCATGACGCGCTGACCGGGCTGCCCAACCGACTGTTGTTTACGGCAAATCTCGATCAGGCGTTGGAACGCAGTCGACGGCATGATCACAAGGTCGCCTTGCTGTTTCTTGATCTTGATCGCTTCAAGATGATCAACGATACGCTGGGTCACGAAACCGGCGATCAACTCCTGCAGGAAGTCGCGAAGAGACTGCGCGCTTGTGTGCGTGGGGAAGATACGGTTGCGCGACTAGGGGGCGACGAGTTCACCGTAATTCTTTCTCAAGTTCATCACGCCGAGGATGCCGCGCTGTTGGCAGAGAAGATATTAGAGCGTATCAACAAGCCGCTGCGCATCCGGGGTCGTGAAATACTCACCACGACCAGTATTGGCATCAGCGTCAGCCCCGGTGATGCAAACAACTGCGAGGACCTTATAAAAGCGGCAGATGCCGCCATGTACCACGCCAAAGGGAAAGGCAGAAACACGTTCCAGTTTTATACCACGGAACTCACCGACCGGGCGATGGAACATCTGGCGGTTGAGCACGATCTGCGCATTGCGCTTCAGGATGATCAGCTTGTGCTCTATTATCAGCCGCAGGTCGATTTGCGTACCGACCGCATTGTCGGCGTTGAGGCGCTGCTTCGCTGGCAGCACCCGCAGCGCGGGTTGTTGCTGCCAGACACATTTATCCACGTTGCCGAAGAATCGGGCCTTATTGATCCCTTGAGTGAGTGGGTGCTGCGCCGGGCGTGCCAGGATGCATCAATCTGGCGAACGCACGCCAATCCCGGTCCGAAGCTCGCGATCAATATTTCGGGTCGACAAATCTTTAGTGAAAGCAGCCTGCGCTTGCTGGAGAAAGTGCTGACGGAGGTCACGTTCCCTCCCTGTGCACTGCAGCTAGATTTGGAGATTACCGAGCACGAGTTGCAACACGCCGAACCCGGGATCGGGATCCTAACAAGGCTCAGGAAACTTGGGGTAATGCTGGCGGTAGACGATTTCGGCACAGGCTATTCGTCGCTGAGTCGCCTCAGGCAGTTGCCGATAGACTCGCTCAAGATCGATCGCTCCTTTATCAGCGATGTGCCGGGAAACTCGGATGACGAGGCCATCGTTACGACGATCATCGCGATGGGACAAAGCCTTAAGCTGCAGGTGGTGGCCGAGGGCGTGGAGAATGCAGCACAGCTCGAATTCCTACGCACCCACGGTTGCGATGAAGTGCAGGGATTTCTGCTTAGCGAGCCATTGCGACCGGA
>CP070733.1:397748-403182 GCA_020347585.1 Pseudomonadota bacterium
AAGCAGTATGTCGCAGACCATAGCCAACCCACCGGAACTCCGCGGATTTGGAGAGTTTCTGGAACACTGCCACCGGCGCAACTACCCGGCCAAGAGCGTCATTATCTATGCCGGGGACACGCCTGATGTCCTGTATTTCATACTCGATGGCTCGGTTTCCGTGCTGATCGAGGACGAGGAGGGCCACGAGATTGTGCTGGCCTACCTCAACAAGGGCGATTTCTTCGGCGAGATGGGGCTGTTCGAGGAAGAGCCCAACCGCAGCGCCTGGGTCCGGGCGCGCTCCGCGTGCGAGGTCGCGGAAATTAGCTACGCCAAGTTCCGTCAGCTCTACCAGGAAAACCCCGAGATACTGGTCTGGCTCTCTTCGCAACTCGCCAGCCGGCTGCGCAACACCAGCCGCAAGGTAGGCGATCTGGCCTTTATGGACGTCACCGGGCGCGTCGCCCGCACGCTGCTGGATCTTTGCCAACAGCCCGACGCCATGACGCATCCGGACGGCATGCAGATCCGCATCACCCGCCAGGAGATTGGCCGCATTGTGGGCTGCTCGCGCGAGATGGTCGGGCGCGTGCTCAAGACCATGGAGGAGAACGGGGCGATCTCAGTGAAGGGCAAGACAATCGTCGTCTACGGCACACGCTGACACGCGAACCGCACGCGAGGAACGAGGGGCGAGTTACTAGGCAGACCCTCAGGTTCGGCGGTCAACCTGGAAACCGGTTAGGACCCACGAATCTTCCCCTCGTTCCTAGTTCCTTGTCCCTGTTATTTGAATAACTCCGCCAGTTTCTTGCCGGGATCGTCGGCGCGCATAAACGCCTCTCCGACCAGAAAGCAATTGACGTTGTGTTCGCGCATCAACGCGACATCCTGCGTCGTGTGAATTGCACTTTCCGTCACCACGATGCGGTCATCGGGAATGCGGTCGAGCAACTCCAGCGTGGTCTCAAGGCGTGTCTCGAAGGTGCGCAGGTTGCGGTTGTTGATACCGATCAGCCGGCAGTTCAGCGCCAGCGCACGCTCGAGTTCAAGGACGTCATGCACTTCGACCAACACGTCCATGCCAAGCTGGTGCGCCAGGCCACTCAGTTCGCCGAGTTGTGAATCACCGAGCGCCGCGACAATCAGCAATATGCAGTCGGCGCCGATCTGACGCGCTTCGTAGACCTGATAGGGATCAATGGTGAATTCCTTGCGCAGCACCGGCAAAGAGCACGCGCCGCGTGCCTGCTGCAGGTATTCGTCGCTGCCCTGAAAGAAATCCACATCGGTCAGCACTGACAGGCATGCCGCGCCGCCGGCCTCGTAGGACGCCGCTATCTGCGCAGGGTGAAAGTCCTCACGGATGACGCCCTTGCTGGGCGAAGCCTTCTTGATCTCGGCGATCACCGCCGGCTCCGCGGCCGCCAGACGACGCTCGATCGCTTTGATGAAGCAGCGCACCGGCGGTGCCGAGCCCGCCTGTTCAACGAGTTCGCGCAGCGACAGCTTTTCACTGCGCGCGGCAATCTCCTCGGCCTTGCGATGCAGGATCTTTTTCAGAACATCGGGGGTATCAGTCATTGGAGAAAACGCGTGCGGGTTGCCGAGGACCCCTACCTCACGGTGTTGGTGCTGCGTGCTGAATGTCGTTAGACAGTGCGACAAGCGCTTCGAGCTTTTCCCCTGCCTCGCCGCTCGCGATCACCTCCGCCGCGCGCTGCACGCCAGCCTCAAGCGAGTCGGCAAGACCCGCCACGTAGACCGCCGCGCCCGCGTTCAACACGACGATGTCGCGCGCCGAACCCGCGTTGCCGGCAAAAACCGACCGGATTTTTTCGAGCGACTGCGCTGCACTATCCACCGCCAGCGCCGCCGTGTCGCCGCGCGCGATACCGACTTGCTCGGGCGTGATGGTAAACGTGGTTACCTTGCCGTCATGCAGTTCGGCGACTTTGGTCGGAGCGCCGATGCTGATCTCGTCCATACCATCTTCGGCGTGCACCACCATGACATGTTCGCTGCCCAGGCGGTCCAGCACGTGGGCCAGCGGCTCGATCCATTGCTCCGCGAACACGCCGATCACCTGGCAGGGCGCGCCGGCCGGATTGGTGAGCGGGCCAAGTACGTTGAAGATGGTGCGCACACCCATCTCGCGGCGCGGGCCGATCGCGTACTTCATCGCACTGTGGTGTTTCGGTGCGAACATAAAACCAACACCAAGCTCATTGACGCAGCGCGCCACCTGGTCAGGGGCAAGATCGAGATTGACGCCGGCGGCTTCGAGCACGTCGGCACTGCCGCATTTGCTGGACACCGAGCGGTTGCCATGCTTGGCGACCTTGCCGCCCGCGGCGGCGACCACGAAGGCCGCGGCGGTGGAGATATTAAAGGTAGAGGCGGTGTCACCGCCGGTGCCGCAGGTGTCCACCAGGTGCGGACCGCTAACTTCGACACGGGCCGCGAGTTCACGCATCACCGCCGCGGCGGCAGCGATCTCGTCGACGGTTTCGCCCTTCATGCGCAGTCCGATAAGAAAACCGCCCACCTGTGCGGGGGTGGCCTCGCCGGTCATGATGAGGCGCATCACGTCGGTCATTTCATCGGCGCGCAGGTCGCGGCGCTCGGTTACCGCGCGGATGGCAGATGGCATATCCATAGTCCGATTCTCACACATTTAACCATAGAGGACACAGATCAAGAGGGACTATTAGGCACGGCGCAGAGAAAACGCAACGTGGTACGGGCATCACCTTCACAGCCGTGGCGCTGCGCCGCTCAACAATTGCCTTGCGCTGTGCGCCCTCGGTGTGCTCTGTGGTGTTCACCTGGGTTGAAGAAAATTGCGCAGCAGGTCATGGCCCACACGCGTCAGTATGGACTCGGGGTGAAACTGCACGCCCTGTACATCAAACTCTCGGTGCCGCACGCCCATAATCTCGTCGTGCTGTCCGTTGGACATTTCGGTCCACGCCGTTACCTCCAGGCACTCGGGCAGGCTCTGTTGCTCTATCACCAGCGAATGATAGCGCGTGGCCTCGAACGGGTTGGACAGCCCGGCGAAGACGCCGACATCCCTGTGGTGAATCATCGAGGTCTTGCCGTGCATGATTTCGCGCGCGTGCACAATGCGCCCGCCGAACGCCTGGCCGATGCTCTGGTGGCCAAGACATACCCCTAATACCGGGCACTTGCCTGCGAAGAAGCGTATGGCCTCCACCGAGATACCCGCCTCATTGGGCGTGCACGGGCCGGGCGAGATCACGATGCGCTCGGGGTCGAGCTGTTCGATCTCGGCCACGCTGATCTGATCGTTGCGAAACACGCGCACATCCGCGCCCAGCTCGCCTAAGTACTGGACAAGGTTGTAGGTAAAGGAGTCGTAGTTGTCGATCATTAACAGCATGTCCGACCCCCCTACCGTTGGCCTGAGCCGGGCTCAAGACCTTCGGACGCCATGGCCACCGCGCGGAACACGGCGCGGCCCTTGTTCATGGTTTCATCCCACTCGTTGCGCGGCACTGAATCGTAAACGATACCGGCGCCCGCCTGGATGTGCAGCGTGTTGTCCTTGATTACTGCGGTGCGAATGGCAATGGCGGTATCCATGTTGCCGGTCCAGGATATGTAACCTACGGCGCCGCCATAGACACCGCGCTTGACCGGTTCGAGTTCGTCGATGATCTCCATGGCGCGAATTTTGGGCGCGCCCGAGAGCGTACCGGCCGGAAACGTCGCCCGTAGCACATCGATGGCATTCATTCCGGTGGTGAGCCTGCCGGTGACATTGGAGACGATGTGCATCACGTGAGAGTAGCGTTCGATCACCATCTTGTCGGAGAGTTCCACGGATCCGGTCTGCGCGATGCGGCCCACGTCGTTGCGGCCCAAATCGATCAGCATCAGGTGCTCAGCCAGTTCCTTGGGGTCGGCGAGAAGATCGCGCTCCAGTTCCAGATCCTCCTGCTCGCTGGCGCCGCGCGGGCGCGTACCGGCGATGGGGCGCACCGTGACCTGACCCTCTTCGAGGTGGGCAAGGATCTCCGGTGAGGAACCAACCACATGAAAATCACCGAGGTCGAGATAATACATGTAGGGCGAGGGATTGAGGACTCGCAACGCACGGTATAAATCCAGCGGCGGCGCCTGAAACGGGATCGACAGCCGCTGCGACAGCACCACCTGCATCACGTCGCCCTCGACGATATATTCGCGGGCACGCTCCACAGCGTTTTCGAACCCTTCCTGCGTCAGGCCGGAAACAAAGTCGGCCTCACTGACCTGTTGCGACGGGCCGCGTGGGTAATGCGGCGCAGGCTGGTCCATGCGGGCGATGAGTTCGTCGATACGTCGCTGCGCCTTGTGATACGCCCCTTCCACCGACGGGTCGGCATGCACCACGATGTGCAGCTTGCCGCTCAGGTTGTCGAACACAACTACCTCGTCCGACACCATCAGCAGGATGTCGGGTACCGCAAGCGGATCGGGGTTGGGGCAATGGGCAAGGCGTGGTTCGATGTAACGCACGGTATCGTAACCGAAATAGCCGACCAGTCCGCCGGTGAAGCGCGGCAGGTTCGGCAGATCTGGGACACGACGCTGTCGCAGGAACTCTTCCACCCGACGCAGTGGGTCCGCGGTTTCGTGGACATCCTCGACCACGCCGTCCTGCTCCATGGCAACCCGGTTTTGCGACACCCGCAGCACTGTGCGGCAGGGCAGGCCGATGATGGAGTAGCGTCCCCATTTTTCGCCGCCGTGCACCGATTCGAGTAAATAGGAGTAGCGCCCGTTGGCGAGCTTGAGAAAAGTACTCAGCGGGGTCTCGAGATCGGCAAGAACCTCGCGGGTAACGGGTATGCAATTGTAGGCTTGCGCGGCAAGCGCGTTGAATTCCTGTTCTGTCATGTCATATCACCTGGCAGGGCACAATAAACGAAAACCGATGGTCGCTTCACCAGCGACGCCATCGCCCTTGCGTTTGTTGCCCAACCAGGTTCATGCGTAATTCGTGTATTTTCGTACCGCTCAGGCCACGTGCTGCGAGGCCGCCGCCGACAGCAGGTCTTTGAGCTCGGCCATGGAGTCAATAACCGCATCGGGGTCAGCATCGCGTACATCCATGCCGTGATTGTAACCGTAGCTCATGCACACGATCTGAAAACCGGCAGCGCGCGCTGCCTTAACGTCACTGACCGAGTCGCCAACCAACAGCGCTGCGTGCGGGTCCACGCCGAAAAACGCAGCGGCGTGCAACAGCGGCGCGGGATCGGGTTTCTTTTGCGGCAGGGTGTCGCCGCTGACCACAATGGCGAACTCGTCGTATACGCCCAGATCCTGCAGCAGTGGCTCGGTGAACTGTGCCGCCTTGTTAGTGACACAGCCGAGTTTGTAGCTTTGGCCCTTGAGATAGTCTAGGCCCTCGCGCGCCCCCGGATACAAATGACTGCGC
>CP070733.1:403282-405941 GCA_020347585.1 Pseudomonadota bacterium
CCCCGCGCCAGCGAGGCGCGGAGCGACTGCCCGGCCGACTCCCACTCAACAAGGTACGGGCGAACACGCAAGGATACAAGCCAAAATCGGCAAATCTCGCACCCCGGCCCGTTGCTCAGTCCGCGTCCTTTTTGCTGTTCGCGTCGACAGCAAACGCATAGAGCATGTTGCGCTTCTTACCGGTGATCTGCGCTGCCAGCCGCACCGCCTGCTTGACCGGCAACTCATCGAGCAATACCTGCAGCGTACGTACGCTGTCACGATCCAAATCTTGTTCGCCGGCAGATGCCCGCGCGCCGCGCACCAGAAGCACGATCTCGCCCCGGCGCTGGTCCTCGTCGCCCGCCACCCACGCCTGCAACTGCGCCAGGGTGCCGCGGCGCACGGTCTCAAAGGTCTTGGTCAACTCCCGCGCCAGTACCGCCTCGCGATCCTTGCCCCACAGTGCCAGCAGGTCACGCAGCGTATCGAGGATGCGATGCGGCGCCTCGAAAAACACCAACGTGCGTGTCTCATCTGCCAGGGACTCAAGGTAGGCGCGCCGCGCCGCGCCCCTGGCCGGCAAGAAGCCCTCGAAGCAAAAGTGCTGTGCGGGTAACCCCGAGGCCGACAGCGCCGCCAGCAGGGCGCTTGCCCCGGGCACGGGCACCACTGTGATATCACCATCCTGCGCCGCCCGAATCAGGTGATAGCCCGGATCGCTGAGCAGGGGTGTACCGGCGTCGGAAATCAGCGCAACGCTCTGGCCGTCCTGCAGGCGTGCAACGAGCTTTGGGCCGGCCTGGCGTTCGTTGTGCTCGTGCAACGCGGTCAGCGGTGTGTCAATTCCATAGTGACTGAGTAGCCTGCGGCTGTGGCGCGTGTCTTCCGCTGCAATCACATCCACCACCCGCAGCACATCCAGCGCGCGCCGAGAGATATCATCCAGATTACCGATCGGCGTTGCGACTATGTAAAGGGTGCCCATTTCGATTGACACAATATTACCCCGTCTAGATACTGTCCCCACCCCGGCGCGGGTACGATTCGCGATACCTGCAGGCAACAACTGACTGAATTGATGCTCTCAAAATACGTTCTCCTGTTAGTCATGCTGGCGCTGCTCGGCGCGTGTGCCGTTTCGCCCACCGCCGACAAGGCGCCGCCCGCCGATGAGCTCGCCGCGGCCGAAACGCTCTTCGCACAACGAAAATACGACGAGGCGGCCAACGAGTTCAACCGATTGTCGCAATCCGCCGAGGGGCGCGAACGCCAGATACTGATGTTACGCGTGGCTGCCACGCTGGCACGCGCGGAAAACCTCCACCAGGCAAAGCAGGTTTACCGTGCCGCCACCATCGACCCGTATGATGCACAACTCAGCGTGCTGTCGCTGCTAGCCGACGCACATATCACCCTAAGTGAGCGTGAACCGGAAATGGTACTGCGCCTGCTGGATGAGCCGCTGCCGGATTCGGTACCGCCGGTGCGGCGCGCAGAGTACCATCAGTTGCGCGCCGATGCGTGGACCATGCTCGGCAACCGACTGGACAGTGCCCATGACCTGGTGATGCGCGAGAACTACCTTGACGACGATGAACTCATCGCTCTGAATCAGCAGGCCATCTGGATTTCTCTGGCCACACTCACCGAACGCACGCTTGAGCAACTGCGCACCGCGCCACCGCCGGATGTGCTCAGCGGTTGGATGCATCTCGTGCGCATCGCCAAGACCTACCAGTTGCGCCCCGCGCTGTTGCGCGACGAGGTGGCAATGTGGCGCCAGCAGTATCCCGATCATCCCGCGGACGACGCATTGCTGGAGGGGCTCACAACCCGCAGCGAAGCCGAGGTCGCCTATCCGGATCGCGTCGCCCTGCTTCTGCCTCTAAGCGGGCGCTTCGCCAAGGCAGCCGAGGCAGTGCGCGACGGCTTCCTCGCCGCATACTATGCACACCAGCCGGTCGCGCAGCAGGCGGTACGCGTCTATGACGCCGGTGACGATCCGTTCAACATCGATGTTGTGTACCAGCAGGCTCTCGATGACGGTGCACAGTTTGTTGTTGGCCCGCTCGACAAGGACGCACTCTCACTGCTTGCGCAGCGTGAATCACTGACGGTGCCGACGCTGGCACTGAACTACATCGGTGAGGAGGAACGCGCCATTGCCAATCTTTACCAGTTCGGACTGTCGCCGGAAGCAGAAGCGCGCCAGGTCGCCGAGCGCACCTGGCTGGACGGTCACGTCAACGCCGCCGCGCTGGTTCCGGCCGGCCCCTGGGGCGAGCGCGTGCTGCAGGCGTTCGTGGAGCGTTGGCAGCAACTGGGTGGGAACGTCGTCGAGGTACAAACGTACCGCCCGAGCGATACAGACTTCTCGGTACCAATACGTATGCTGCTTAACCTCGACGACAGCAAGCGGCGCCACCGCGCGATCACCACGATTTTCAAACGCAATCTGGAATATACGCCGCGGCGCCGCCAGGACGTCGATTTTATTTTTCTCGCCGCCTATCCGCGTCAGGCGCGGCAGATACGACCACAACTGAAATTCTATCACGCCGCCTACGTGCCAGTGTACGCAACCTCCCACATATTCACCGGCAATCTCAATACCGAGAAGGACCGCGACATGGATGGCGTGGTGTTCGGCGACATGCCCTGGGTATTGACCGAAACC
>CP070733.1:406041-415750 GCA_020347585.1 Pseudomonadota bacterium
AGCAGCAGTGTTGCTGGTAGCGGCTTGGGTATTTTTTGCAGTCTATGAAGCCCCATCGCGTTTTGACCTCACCCCGAAACTCACTCTGCCGCTGATGCTGGCCGTCGAGGCAACGGCCGTTTTCGCCATCTATGCCGTGTGGCGCTATAACTCGCGCAAGGGTGGGACGGCTGCCAGTGTGCGCGAACTGGTGGCGCGCATGTACTCCGAGGGCGAGCGCACCGACGAGCACAAGGACGAACACAAGTAAGTGCTCCGGGCGGCGGCGCGCGATGATAGCTAACAGCGACGCGGCACAAGCCGGCAGGTATCTCGGCAAGACTGGCATCCAGGCAGGCCTGCAGTGTCCGCGCCATCTGCATCAGCTGGTGCACAACCCGACACGAGCGAAACGCGAGGAAACGCTCGCGATGCGCACTGGTACGCGGGTTGGTGAGCAGGCGCGCAAGGCGTTTGCAGGAGGAGTATGCGTGGCGCGTGACGGTGGCGCCGACGCGGCACTGGCCCAAACGCAGCGTCTGCTTGATGATCCCGGTGTTGACGCTATCTTCGAGGCGGCATTTGCCGCGGACGGCATTATCGTCTACGTCGATGTGCTGCGTCGCGCTGCGCGTGGTTGGGAGCTGATCGAGGTCAAGGCATCAACCGGTGTCAAGGATACGCATATCGATGATGTTGCGATCCAGTTGTCCGTTGCCGGGCGCGCCGGGCTGAACGTTGAGCGCGCGTACCTGATGCATATCAACGGCGGCTACATTCACGAGGGCGATGGCGAGTATCCCGGACTGTTCGTGCTAGAGGAAATCACCGCGAAGGCGCGTGCGCACGTGGCTTTTATCGATACGCAGATCGCGGCGCTGCAGGAAATATTGGCGGGCGCCGAACCGGAAGTTCATCCGGGTCCCCAGTGCAAACAGCCGTACCCCTGCGAGTTCCGCGATTGGTGCGATGCGCAGGACGGCGGTTACCCGGTGGCGCTGCTACCCAACGCCGCCGCTGTTGTCGGCGCGCTGTTGCAGCAGGGGTTATACGATTTGCGGGAGGTACCCGCTGAACTGCTGGAGAGCGACCGGCATCTGTGGGTTCGCAATGTCACGGTCACGGGGCGGGCGGAGCTGCGCCCGGGCGCTGCGCACACACTCGAGATGCTGGCGTACCCACGTTATTACCTCGATTTCGAATGTATCCAGTTCGCCATTCCGGCTTGGCGCGGTACCTCACCCTACCAGCAATTGCCGTTCCAGTGGTCCTGTCACATCGAGCGCGAGGGGCAGGCGCTCGAACATCACGAGTTTCTCGATACTTGCGGCCAGGATCCGCGCCGTGAATTTGCCGAGCGCCTGCTCGCTGCGTGCGGCGAGCGTGGTCCCATTGTGGTTTACAATCAGAGTTTTGAAAAACGCATCATTCGCGAACTGGCCGATAGCTTCGCCGATCTGCGGGTACCGTTACTGGCACTGCCGGAGCGCGTTTTCGATCTTCTGCCCGTGGTACGGGCGCACTACTATCATCCGCATATGAAGGGTTCGTGGTCGATCAAGAACGTGCTCGAATGCCTGGTGCCAGAGTTGAGTTATCGCCACCTTGCGGGAGTGCGCGACGGCACCCAGGCGCAGGCGGCGTATCTGGACATTGTCTTCGGCGACCTGAGCGTTCACGAACGGCAGACCCTGACGGAGAATCTGCGTCGCTACTGTAAGCGCGATACCTTTGCGATGTATGCGATTGTCGAACGCCTGCAGACACTGGAACACGCAACCGTGCCGGAGGGAACGCCATGACCGACGATGCATTGGTGTGCTGGAAATGCGGGGCCTCGCTAGAGGAATTGCCAGTGCCCTTCAGCCGCTACGCGGAGTGTCCGGCCTGCCGCGCCGAGATGCATGCGTGCCGTATGTGCGCGTTCTACGATACCTCGGTCAGTAAGCAGTGCCGCGAGCCTATAGCCGAGGAGGTGAAAGAGAAAACTCGGGCAAATTTCTGCGGCTACTTCCAGCCGCGTCCCGGCGCCTTTGTCGCGGGGGGGGACACCCGGGCGCGCGAGGCGCAGGCGCGCCTTGCGGACCTGTTCGGCGAGACCGAGAGCAGTGCAGGTGATATAGAAAGTGAAAAGCCAGGGATGCAGTCCGAGGCCGAGCAGGCGCAGGCGCGTCTGGAGGCGCTGCTGGGTGGACAGCGCAAGGGCGACGACGACTAACGCCAACGCACTACTGGCTCCCAGTTATTAATGCATTAGAATATTATTAAAAGCGAATTAACAACGCGGACAGTTGAACCTGCGCTTCGCACAGAGCGTCCTATACTTACATCAAAACCTACCAATCCGGTGGGAAAGGAGGGTGTGATGAGGAGACGACTCTATTTCTTGCTTCCGCACCTCGACAGCGCGCGGCAGACCCACAATGAATTGCTGCTGGCTCGCGTCGAGGAGCGCCACATGCATTTCCTTGCCGACGAAGATGTGGACCTGCAGGATCTGCCGCAAGCGACCCTGCTGCAACGCAGTGACCTGGTGCACGGTGTGCAACTCGGCCTAATCTACGGTGGTGTGACGGGTGTTTTCGCCGGGCTGATATCGATACCGGTGCTGGGCATGACCCTAAAAAGCGGCGGCATCGTGGTACTTGCCATCGCTATCGCCGGCGCCTTGATGGGCGCGTGGTCCGCCAGCATGGTCGCCGTCGGTATTCCAAACTTTCGGCTCAAACGCTTCGAGAGTGCACTGCAGCGCGGTCATATCCTGGTGATGCTGGATGTACCAAAGGAGCGTGTTGACGAGGTTACGGCGATGATAAAGAGCCATCATCCCGAGGCAGATATGCATGGCGTCGAACCCTCCCTCCCTGCCTTTCCATGATGTAATGTTCCTGCATGAGTGAACCGTAGAGCCCGGCATAGCCGGGCTTTACGTTTGGGGTGGATGTGACTTGATGCGCGGAATACGGGTTGCCGAAGTTGCCTGGCCGGAAGTGTTGGCGCGCATCGAGGCCGGTGCTACAGCGGTGCTGCCGGTTGGTGCAGCCTGCAAGGCGCACGGGCGCCACCTCCCCATGGGCACTGATCAGCTGCAGGCTGAGTGGCTGGGCGCAGCGCTGGCCGAGCGTGCGCCGGTGCTGGTGTGGCCCACCGTCAGCTACGGTCACTATCCGGCGTTTGTCGACTATCCAGGCAGTTGCAGCCTGGAACTGGATACCTTTCGCGCGCTGGTCGAACAGATACTGCGGGATATACTGCGCGCCGGCGTGCAGCGCGTGTTGATCATCAACACAGGTATCAGCACGGTTGCGCCGTTGCAGCAGGCCAAGGCACACGCGGGTGGGGCAGGGCGTATCGTGCTGTGCAACGTGTATGAGGGTGCGCGCTACCGCGCGCTCGCCGCACGAACGGAACAGCAGGTGCGCGGCGGGCATGCCGATGAACTGGAAACCTCCATTATGCTGAACATAGCGCCGAAGCGCGTCGACATGGCAAACGCAAACCGCTGGGACACGCACGAGATCAGCGGCGTATTCAGCCGCACTGACCCGTCTGCCCCGGGTTACTCACCCGACGGTGTGTATGGCGATCCCACGCTTGCCGACGCCGACAAGGGGTGGAAGCTGTTGCACGCCATGTTGCAGGATATACTGGAGGCACTGAATCAGAGTTGATACGGGCCTGGACTGCAGGTGAATACGGACCGCGACAAACCGCCCGCGCACCCGGTAAAGAAGGAACCCAAGTTCTGCCGGTGTCGCGTGTGCCACGAACATTTCTACGCTGACACCATTGATGCGGCGCGCTATGCCTGCCTCGCGCACGCCCGCGAGGCGCATCCTGACTGGGGCACATCGGCCTGCTACTGCCCTGACTGAAGCGCACGATCCAGCGCGTCCGTCAGCGGTCCACCGCGTTTGTGGTATCTTATGGGCACGACTCGATAGGCCGCTGGGTGAAACTGGGGCCGGATGTGGCGGTAGTAGTAATAAATGGTAATTCACTCTTCAGGTCTGTTTCTCGTTCTGGTCTGCCTTATTGCAGCGGGCGCGCTGGGCTGGCTGATCGCGGTGGCACGGCGCGAACGGGCAGGCACGTGGCCATACAAGCTGGCGTTATCGCCGCTGCTGCCGTTCTACGCAGTTCAGTTCGCTATTGAATACTGGAACGAATCGGCACGGCCGTTCGTGCTGTTTGTCAGTTCGTGGCTGGTGGCCGCGGTGCTCGTGGTTGTGATGCTGGTGGGCGGTGACGACGCACCGACCATCGCGACGCCAGATCAGGCGCCAGCGGGCAAGGCGGTGCAGTCCGCCCAAACCCCGCCGCCGGCTGAGCCGGAGCCGGGCAGTTACGCCTACCTCGTACAACAGGCGCGGCAGATGCACGAGATGGGCCTGTTTACCGACCAGCAACTCGAACTCGAACTTGCGGCGCTGCGCGAGGAATACGGCATCAGCGAGGACGAACCGATGCCCCGTGTCGATGAAACCGCGGATGCCGCGCAAGTCACGGCCGAGGAAGAACCGGCGGTTGTCGCGCCGGCTGCCGAGTTTCCATCCGAAGCGGCGGCACCGGCACAGGCTACACCGGCAGACGAAGAGGAAGAGGTTCAGGCGCTTACGGCAATGAGTGGTGTGGAGCCGTCGGTGGCAACCCCGCAGGATGAGCCAGCTGCCTCCGCAAGCAGCGATGCGCCCGCCGACACCGAGGCAGCACCGCCGGCGCGCCGCCCAACGGTGGCCAAGCAGGATACCGCAGCCGAGGTTACCCGCGCTTCAGCGGGCCGCGAGATTACCTATGAAGAGGCCGTAAACTACGTCGGCAGGGAAATGTCGGTGCTCACCAATAACGGCGTGCGGCACGAGGTACGGCTGGTGGATCTGGAGGGAAGCGCTCTCGTTTTCGAGCGTCGGATGGTCGGCGGCGCCGTTTCGTTCGAACTGACCCGCAACGACATTCGCGTGATCCGTCTCAAGTAGCGGGGCGCTATGCCTGCAGGTGTTCTTCCACCAGCGGAAACATCACCTCGTTCTCATAGCGCACTCGTTCTATTATCATCGCGAATATCTCGCGCGATTCGTTGACAAAACCCTCCTCATCTGCCTCGTCGCTGGCGGCTTTGCACCAGCGCTTTACATAGTGCACGAAGCGTTTTCGCAACTCCGTGGCGCTATCGCGAAAGCGTGATGCGATTTCGCGGGCCTGTGCATCGTGGTGGCGCAACAACTCTGAATAGAGGGTGTTGTCCTCGAAGACCAGGTGCATCCATACCTTGTCGTTGAACTGCGATACAAGCGCGCAGACAAACGGATTATTGCGCAGCGCAGGGTACTCGATCAGCACCGACAGTATGTCGTACAAATCGGCAATCTCCTGGTTCTGCTTTTGCAGTTCCTCGAGCGAAAACATCGTCAGTCCCCTCAGTATTGCGCGGGCACCCCGTGAGGCTTCCCGGCGACCCTACGCCAGCCTATCGTGGCCGCGACGGGCGTTCGGGTCAATACCAGGTGTGAGGATTGCGAAGAGCCGTATGCTATGCTCGAAACATCCTGCAGTCACAGCGGTGCCGGGTGTTCCCGAGTCGAACCCTGCCTTATCAGCAGCAATTTGCGAATGAAAATCCTGTTCTGGGTTGACGATCTTATGACCCGCACCCGGGTCGAGTCGCGCTGGCGCCAGGCCGGTGCCGATATCCTGCGCAAGAACAGCGAAGATACGCCGGAGTTGGTTGTCATCGACCTCACCGCCGCCGATGCGCTCGCGCAAATCGGCAGGTTGCGTGAGATGCATCCTGAGGTGGACATTTTGGCGTTTGGGCCACATGTCGATGGCGGCGCATTCAAGCAGGCGCGTGCGGCGGGTGCGACCAACGTCGTGGCCCGCGGCAAGGTCGTGGAACGCGTGCTGGCAATGCTCGGCAAGTGAGCAACGCGATGTGATGTGCGCTGGCGACTGCCGCGGTACGGGTCGCGTGCAACCGCGGCACGATGGCCTTTTACCTCGATGCGACCCTCGTAGAACCGCTGTCATGCAACATGAAGCGTACCCTGGGGCCAGGCTGACTAACACTATCGCTTCGTCACGCCCCTAAGCGCAGACGACAACCGGGAGCTCCCTCATGCACCGCAGACACGTGGCAATGGCACTGTACTTCATCGGCGCAGCCACCATGGTGGTGTCTGTAGTCGCGGCCCAGTGGATTCAGCCCGAGTTCGAGATCATTGGGATGCGCGAGTACAACGCCAGATACGGGGCGGCGGGCTTCATGGTTTTCGCGTTTGCCTTTCCGCTCGGAGTCGCTGCCGCAAGCGCGGGGGCACTGTTACTCAGTGAGCGGCGCAGGGCGCGGTTGGCCGTGTTCATCCTGCTGAGTTTCGCCGCCGGGACCGCCGCGGTAGCGGCGCCTATGTTGTTCGGTCATCAGCAAAGTCCATTGTTTTTCGGAGCCGGTGGCGTGGCGATTCTGATACTGGTAGCGATGGCGATCCGGTACTGGGGGGAACATCGATCGCGCCTTGCGAAAAGCGCGCGCGGTTCGGCGGATCTGCAAGGGGCAGGTTACGTGTGTTTTGCACTCGCTGCCTGGAACCTCTGCGGTGTGGGCGGGATGCCGTCGTTCCTGATTTATCCGCAGCAGGCGCTGGCTTTCGGTACAGAAGGCTTTGCGGTCGGCCAAATGAAAACCGTGATGGCGTTGCTGGTGGCCGGGTGGTTGTTGACGGCGCTGAGCTTTTTCAGAGCCGTCCGTAGTCGCTGAATCCGGGCTCCGGATTGCCCGATTTCAAGTCTGTTCTGGGCTCCGTATTTGGGCTGCCAACCCGCTGCCCGGGACGCCTTTCGGCATGTGAACCAGTCCACACAAGTGCCTGTTCGGCGTCATTTTTTCGCTCTCAGCCCTAAAATCTTGGTGCCCTGTGCCGAAATAACTATATAAGCCAACAAGTGTTCAGGTACGCCACAGCGGCACAAGCAGCATATGAACAAGATTCGTATGGAAGTCCAGGACCTTTGCAGGGGCATGTATGTCTGCGAACTCGATCGCCCCTGGGTGGAGACGTCCTTCCTTTTTCAGGGTTTTCGCATTACCAGCGACGAGGAACTCTCGCAGTTGGAGCGAACCTGCGAGTATGTGTTTGTGGACGTGGAGAAAAGTGCGGCGAGTGTTGTGCCCGGCGGCCGCGGACTTGCCCGGCAGGCGCCGGCAGCGAGCGCGGTGAAGAAACCGCGGCGTCGCGTACGTCCGCCGTGCTCGGCGGATTTCGAGGACGAGTTTCCGGTCGCCAAGGCCATATTCCAGGAAGCGGCGGACACCGTGCATGACATGTTTGAGGACGTGCGCATGGGCCGGACGATCGATGCCGGTCGCGTGCGCGACTCCGTTGCTGCCATTGCCGATAGTATTATCCGCCACCCCGATGCGCTGAAGCTGTTGTGCGCTATTCGGGACCAGAACCGTATGGACGTTTCCCACGCGCTGCACGTGTGCATTCTGAGCCTTGCCTTGGGGCGCCATCTGGGGTTGCCGACGGAGCGGCTGTACACGCTGGGGGTCGGTGGACTGCTGCATGATGTGGGCGAGATTCGCGTGCCGGAGGAAATTCGTGCCAAGGGCGGTGTGGTGTCTGACGAAGAGCGCGACCACCTCAACCGCCATACAGACTATGGCGTGGAAATTCTGAAGAAAAGTAAAGGCATTCCGGAGACCGCCGTGGCCATTGCCCGGGATCACCACGAGCGCAACAACGGTTCGGGTTTCCCGCGCCAGCTCGAAGGTGAGGAGATCGGGCATTTCACCAAGATCGTTTCCATCGTGGACGTCTATGACAGCGTCACCAGCGGACTGGAGAGCAAGCCGGTCATTTCCTTCACCGATGCGCTCAAAAGCATGTATGACTGGCGTGACGACCTGTTCGACGGCGAGCTTGTCGAGCAGTTTATTCAGTGCCTTGGTATCTATCCAGTCGGCAGTGTGGTGTCGCTCAAGTCAGGCGAGATCGGAATCGTTATCGCGCTTGACGAGAAGACCCGTCTGACCCCGAAGATCATGCTTCTGCGTGACGCGGAAGCTAAACCCTATGAACCG
Source organism: Pseudomonadota bacterium (assembly GCA_020347585.1). GTDB lineage: Bacteria > Pseudomonadota > Gammaproteobacteria > CAMYNG01 > CAMYNG01. Next base: position 414,101 of record CP070733.1, read on the forward strand.
CCGCGCATCATCAACCTGGCGCAATTCAGGGGCAATGATGAGACGCACCGGTACGAGGTAAGGTGCGTGGTGCACCCGGAAGACTACGATATCGATGTGCGTCGCTACATTCTCCGCGAACTCTACGCGGACCGCGATCCGGTCACGCAGACCGGCACCGCCTGACAGTTTCCCGGCCGCTGCCTCGGGCCTTTTCGGGCGAGCTATTCCGATCGGCAGCATCGCTTCCTATTCTTCGTTTTCCGCCGCGCCGTACACGTGCACCAGGGTCTTTTTGCCGCGTAGCCTTTGCAGGCCCAAGTCGGCGAAGCGCTCCTGGCTGTCCGCCACGAGGTTGCGGTATACCTCGTCCGAAACAATTATGTGATAGCCGAGGCGCTTGCTCAGGCCGTCGAGACGGCTGGCCGTGTTCACCGTATCACCGATAAAGGTGTATTCGTAGCGATCGCTGGAGCCGATGGTACCCGCCGCGGCGCGGCCCATGTGCAGGCCGACGCCAACATCGAAGGAACGACCGTCGGGCATGCGAATCGCCTGCGAGTGCAGCAGGATGTCCCAGGCGGCGTCCACTGCATCGTCAATGGTTGCGGTGCCTTCTTCGAGCGGGAACACCGCGAGCACTGCGTCACCCATGAACTTGTTGACGATGCCATTGTGCTCGTAAACGATGTCGACGATCTTGGAGAAGTAGGCGTTGAGAAAGAAAATCACATCCTCTGGATCGGTATTTTCGGCGTAGCTGGTGAATTTGCGTAAGTCGCAGAACAGTACGGCGACCAGGCGCTCCTCGGTCTGCGCGAGTGCTCCCGCATCGGTGCGCAGCAGCCGGTCAACGATATCCGGGCTGACGATCTGCGCGAGGGTCTGGCGCATCTTTTCCTTCTCGCGCAATTCGTCGATCACCGCGTTTGTTTGCTGTGCGATGACGCCGAACTCATCGCGGCTGAGCACCGGCACGTAGTCTTCCAGGTGTCCCTCCCGGATGTGGCGCAAGGCGCCGACCTGGGTGTCGAATAGATGCTGCAGGTTGAGCGAATAGGAATGAATCAGGCGCAGCGTCAGGCTCACTACGATACCCAGCGTAAACAGGGTTTCGATCAGGAAGGCGCGCTTGAGTTCGTCGAGGGAGAACCGCGCCGGTCCGAGGTTCATGCTCATGTAGCTGTAGGCCGACAGGGAATTGGCCAGGATGATGATCAGCACCGTAATGGTCAGGAACAGGCTCAGGCGCCGTGAGGTCGGTACAGTGGGTACATTGATGTGACGCGGCAGGTCGTGGTTCAGAAAACAGGTGCGCTCGCGGTTGAGCGCGCTGTCCATGCTCGCGAAGTAGCCGATAACGAGTACCGTGACGAAGGCCTTGCCGGCAATGAAGTACGGATGATTGTTTAGCACCGACTCGTAGATAAACAGGGCGGTGGCAGCGGCTACGTAAAGAAGCAGGTCGAAAGTGAGCTGGCGCTTGGGCTGTTCCAGAGTCGGCGAGCGGTCGACGAACACTCGCTGCAGCGGGTGGCGCAGTGCAGCGACAATCAGAAACGGCAGGCTGATGGCGAGCACGGTCCAGGTGATTGATTGGGCCTCGAAGATCACGTAGCCGCGCAGGGCCATTACGCTAAGCACCAGCACGGCGAGCGCGTAGTAGGCGTA
>CP070733.1:415850-430274 GCA_020347585.1 Pseudomonadota bacterium
CCGAATTCGATTTCGGTGTGATCGTGGACCTGTCCGTGGCCGCGGTATTCATTTCCCTGATCGGTTTCATGGAGGCGATTTCCATTGCCAAGGCCATGGCGTCGCAGACCCGCCAGCGCCTTGATCCCAACCAGGAACTGATCGGCCAGGGCCTGTCGAACATGGCGGCGGGGCTGTTCCAGGCCTACCCGGTGTCCGGGTCGTTTTCGCGTTCGGCGGTCAACTTCAGCGCCGGCGCCAAGACCGGTTTTTCGATGCTGGTCACCGGTGCGGTGGTTGCCGCCACGCTGCTGTTCCTCACGCCGCTGCTGTACCACCTGCCGCAGGCCACCCTTGCCGCGGTCATCATCATGGCGGTGATCAACCTGGTGAAGATCGAGCCCATCAAGCACGCTATCAAGGTACAGCCCATGGACGGTGCGGTGGCCATCGTGACCTTTGCCATGACGCTGGTGATTGCGCCGCACGTGGAATGGGCCATTGCCACCGGTGTGCTCCTGTCACTGGTCCTGTACCTGTACCGCACCATGCGCCCGCGGTTCGCCGAGCTGTCCATGCATGATGACGGCTCATTGCACGACGCGCATGCCCATGGCCTTGCGACCTGCTCCTACGTCTCGCTGTTCCGCTTCGACGGCTCGCTGTACTTCGCCAACGCCGGTTATCTCGAGAACCGGGTATTGCAGAGCATCGCGGAAAAACCAAATCTGAAATTCGTCATCCTCGACGCCGAGGGTATCAACCAGATCGACGCGACCGGCGAGGAGATCCTGCACAGCATCGCCGAGCGCCTGCACGCGATCGGCATCGACTTCCTTGTCGCACGCGCCAAGAAGCAGCTTGTCGATGCCCTGGAGCGCGTGCATGCCGAGGTATACCTGCCGCCAGAGCACTACTTTCGCACCAGCAGAGACGCCGTCAAATACGCGTTCGAGCAGATTGGCGACGAGTTTACCGGCGAATCGCCGCTGCTCGTGCCGATACGCGCCGACCAGGCGGCGCGCACCTGAGCAACGCACAAAAGAAACCGGATGGGGTGTACGCCCCATCCGGTTTGTTGTGCCCCACCGGCCGTGCTCGGCCGGTCTTGCGGACAAAGCTACTTCTTCTTCGCTGCCTCCAGCGCCGAGACCTGTTTCTCGAGACTCTTGATCTTCTTGTTCATACTGGCGAAGTTGTACCACTGCTCACCCGCCACCGGATATGCAAGCTGCGAGCCATACACCCGCCAGGACTCGTCCCAGTTGGCCGGGTCCTTGAAGCCCAGCAAGCGCAGTTGCAGGTAGGTCAGCGTCGAGCGCGTACCGGTCTGGCAATAGGCCACTGTGCGCTTCCCTTTGTCCAGCCCGGCAAATGCCTTGCTGGCTGCATCCGCATCGAGATACGCGGTAGTCTCAAGCTTGCCGGTCTTGGGGTTTTTGGCCTTGGCCAGCGTGTCGAGATGGGACGCGTTTACGGTGGTGTTGGGCACGTGCCCGCCGCGAATGGCGCGAATATCCGACCCCTTGTGTTCCTTCGCGGTCCTGGAGTCCACCAGTTGCGCCTTGGACTCTCCACTCGCCACATCCAGTACTTCAGCTGTTTCACCGTAGCTGCTGGCAGCGACTTTGGCCTTGAATGTGGTGGCTTCCTTGCGCACCGGCTTGTTGTCCAGCCGGTAGCCTGCCTTGCGCCAGGCATCCAGACCGCCGTTCAGAACGTGCGCCTTGTCGTGTCCCAGGTATTCCATCAGCCAGAAACCGACGGTAGCATCAGTCAGCGTCTTGAGGTCACCGTAATAGAACACCACGTGGGTATCGTTGCCGATGCCAATCTTGCCCAACAACTTCTCGTAACGCCCCGCATCACGATACAGCCGTGAGGTGCTGTCACGCAGCGCCTTCTTGCAGCGATTGCCAAGACTGATGGCGCCGGGGATATGCCCCTTGGCATAGTCTTTCAGATCGCGGCAGTCGACCACCACCCAGTTCGCCTTGCCGGCGTTTTCTTTCACTGTCTTGGCGTCCACCAGCAGCCCGGGGTTCGCCCATTGGGCGGCCGCGGCCATACCGGCCCAGCCTGCAAAGAGCATTGCCGTAACGCACCACGCGCATAGTCGCTTCACGTTTAGACCGTTCATCTCACACCTCCTCCCGTCCCAGCGTTCATTGGTTGGATGCCACGCACCGCGGCCTTTGCCGGTGACACGTGGCTTGTAGCCCCTTGTGCTTTGTTATCGGGGTTCGAGGCGCACCGGTATGATTCTGGCCCCCTCCTCTTAACCGTGTGGCGACACCCGCAGCGCGTACCAAGCGGCCCCATGCTGACTAGCCTCGTCCACACGCTCTTGCAGGAATCGGCGTGCCTCACCTCGCCACGTTCATTAGACCCCCCCATGCAAGCGCGATTAAATGATTCATCTGCATCATTTTGCGTGGCGCCCGGTGGGGGTAAAAACGGGGTTATACGGCCCAGTACACGGCCGCAAAGGACGACAGCATTGGCTTCATCGGTATCCATCATTGTTCCTGCGCACAACGCCGCGGCGACCATCGAGGCCTGCCTCGACGCGGCGCTGGCCTGCCGCCACCGCGACTTCGAGGTAGTGGTGGTGGACGATGCCTCGGACGATGCCACCGCCGCGCTCGCCAGCGGCTTTCCCTGCCGGCTGATCCACTTGGCAAATCAGTACGGCGCTGCCCGAGCGCGCAACGTCGGCGCGCACCACGCGCACGGCGACGTACTGTTCTTCACCGACGCCGACTGCCTGCCCGAACCCGATGTGCTGACGCGGGCGTGTGCCGCGCTCGAGACCGCCGGTACCAACAGCGCGGTGGGCGGTACCTACGCGCCCCGGGCGGCTGATCCGACCTTCTTCAGCCAATTTCAGGCTGTTTTTGTCAACTACTCGGAAACCCGACGCCCAGGCGCCCCGGACTATCTCGCCACTCACGCGCTGGCGATCCCGGCGCACACCTTCCACGCCAGCGGGGGCTTCGCCGACATCGGCCTGCCTATCATCGAGGACGTGGAGTTCAGCCACCGCTTGCGCCGCCAAGGGGTACGCCTGGCGCTGGACCCGGCGCTGCGCGTGCGCCACATTTTCAATTTCTCGCTGCAGCGCTCGATGCGCAACGCGCTGCGCAAGGCCATGTACTGGACCATGTACTCGCTCAGAAACCGCGACCTGTGCGCCGATTCGGGCACGGCCTCGCACGAACTAAAGATCAACGTGGTGGCATACTTTTTGGCCTTGACGCTGTTGGCCCTGTACGCCCTGAGCGGCCAAGCCGCGGCGCTGTCCGGTATCGCCGCGGTTGTGGCGTTCAACCTGTGGTTCAACCGGCGGCAACTGGCGGCCTTCTGTGAAACGGGCGCGACACGCTTCACCGCCGCCGCCTGGTTGTACTACCTGGGGCTCTATCCGATGGCGGTGGGACTCGGCGCATTGGCTGGCATGACGCGCTACTTCCTTGAATCGGGCAAACGCAGGGGCAAGCCATGTATTGGGCACTTCCCCACCTAACGTCGATCTTTCACAAACGGCGGCCTATTCAGCTGACGTTCTTTGTCACGCGCCGCTGCAACGCGCGCTGTCCGTGGTGCTTCTACCTGCAGGGCAACGATCAGCCGTGCAGCGCGGGAGAGGAACTGCGACTTGACGAAATAGACGCGCTGTCGCGCTCTCTGGGTAGGCTACTGTGGCTGGCCTTCTCTGGCGGCGAGGTGTTTCTGCGCCGCGACCTGGTGGAGATCGCCGAGCTGTTTCACGCCCGCAATCGCCCATCAGTAATGCTGTTTCCCACCAACGGTATGATGCCAGAGCTGATCGAACGCCAGACTCGACGCATCCTGCAGCGTTGTCCCCACAGCGTGGTGGTGGTCAAGCTGAGCCTCGACGGGCTGGGCGGTGCGCACGATGCCCTGCGCGATACCCCCGGTTGTTTCGCCAGGACCCTTGACACCTACCATCGCCTGCGCGCCTTGCGGCGCGCGTATCCACGTCTTGAGCTGGGATTCAACACCGTGTTCCTGTCCGGCAACCAGGACCAAATGGACCACATCATGCAGTTCGTCGCCTCGCTCGAGGGCGCCCCGGCCCACACCATCTCGCTGGTGCGCGGCGACCTGGCGCGCCACGAGTTCAAAGCGGTCGACGCGTCGAAGTACGGAGAGGTGGTCGCGCGACTTGAGCAATCGCTGCAGAAACGCAGCGCCGCCACGTACGGATTTTTTGGCGCGCAGCTCAAGGCCGCCCAGGACGTCGTGCAGCGCCGGTTGATCCACCGCACACTGCGCAGCGGGCAACGGCAGATTCCCTGCCATGCCGGGCGCATCAACCTGGTGCTGAGCGAAACCGGTGAGGTGTTCCCGTGCGAGATGCGCGGCGAGAGCTTCGGCAACGTGCGCGACCATGGCTACGACCTGCGCCGGGTGTGCCGCACGCTCGCGGCGCGCACCACGCTGGACTCTATACGACGCGCAGAGTTTCACTGCACCCACGAGTGTTACATGAAGTCAAAAATCCTGTTCAGTCCGCGCGTTTAACCCGCTCAGCTACGCGAGTATGCCGGGCTTATGCGGCGGCGTCCGGTGATGGATCCACCGAGTGATCCGTCGACGGTGGCGCGCCGCGCTCAAACAGGCGGCGTTTTGCCCACAGCCAGAATAAACTCCTAACACCGCGGTAGGCCGCGCGACAATCGTTCCAGCTACGCACCTGCAGGAGCCGGCGCAACAGGAAGGACGGGCGCGAGTAGAAACGCCGGAACGCAAGCTGGCGCAGTTCCTGGATCTGGGTGCGGCTCAGCGTATGCGGGGTGAAGGCCGCACCCTGGTAAGTGTAGTCGCACGGTGTACGCGAGGCGGTGCCGTACTTGTCGAGGTTCTGGTGCAGATGGGTACCCGGAAACGGCGTCAGCGCATGGAAATTGGCCAGGTCCGGATTGAGCTCCAGCGCAAATTCGATGGTCTTGAGGCCATCCTCCCAGGTCTCGCCGGGGATGCCGAACAGGAACGGCGTGCTCACCGACAGTTCCGCGTCCTTGGCGGCGCGCACCGCCTTGCGCGTCTGCGCCAGGGTGATGCCCTTGCGCAGGGTGTTGAGGTTTTTCTGTACACCGCTCTCCGCGCCGAGCAGCACGGACCAGCAACCGGCATCGCGCATGGCGCGCAACAACGGGTAGTCCACCTGGTTGACGCAGGCGGAGGCAAACCAGGTGAAGTCCAGGCCGCGTGCCTTAATCCCCCGCGTCAGTTGCAGCGCGCGGGACGGATCCGCTGCAAAGCTATCGTCAATGAACTTGATCTCGCGGTAGCCCAATGCTAAGCACTGTTCTATTTCGTCCAGCACATTGTCGACACTACGATAACGCACCCCGCGCACACCGAACCGCCGCTCGCGGTCCATCTGTGCACAGAAAATACAGCGCCGGTTGCAACCGCGAGAGGTCATCACCACGGCCACCGGCTTGCGCCGGTAGGTAGCCGGCGGCGGCACGTAGCGATGAATGTCACCCAGCAGGTCGCGCGCCGGAAAGGGAATGCTGTCCAGGTCCTCGATGAGCGGGCGCGGGGAGTTGCATATAATTTGCCCCGCCTCGCGCACCACGGTGCCCGCCACACCGCGTAGCGTACGCCCGGCTGCCACGCGCCGCGCCACTTCCACCACGGTAATCTCACCCTCGCCACTCACTACCACATCGATGGCATCGCCCGCCTCCCGCAGGCAGCGCACCGGTTCGGCGATCGGGTGCGGCCCGCCGGTGCAAATAACGATGTCCGAGTTGATGGCCTTGATGGCGCGCGCCGCGTGAATGGCCTTCGGCCAGCCGAAGGTGGTTGAATACAGGCCGACCAGGGCCGGCGCGAAGCGGCGCAGGCGATCGACAATCTGTTGGTGCGACAAGAAGGCACCGTTAAAAAACTGCACCTCGTGGCCAGCACACCGCAAGCAGGCCGCCACGTACAGCGTGCCAAGCGGCTCCCAGTAGTTGACCTGCGAGGCCGCGGTGCGAGTGGGGAACACCTCCTCGGGGCGCCAGGCCGGTATCACCAGTGCGCACTTCATCGCGTCTGCACCGTGTCCAGATGCAGGTACGCCGGCAGCGGCGCATCGAGCACCGCCTGTGCGGCCTGCATGCCAGAACCAATGGCCTGGTCCATGTTGTAGTAGCGAAACTTGCCGCCGCGCCCCGTGAGGTGCAGGTTGTCGAAGCGTGCCAGGTAGTCGCAGATGCACTGGCAACGTGTTTCGTACCCTACCTCGAACAACGGGTAGGCATTGGGCACGCGCACCACCTCGGCATCGATGACCTCGGCGGGATCAATGAAACCTAGCCGCGCCAGCCATTGCCGAGTACGCTGCACCAGCGCCTCGTTGCTGCTGCCCCAGGTGCCGTCACCGCGAAAACAGAAATGCTCGGCTACCAGCGCTGTTTTCCCCGACGGCGCCATTTGCGTGCTCCAGTTGGTCGGCTCGTGGATGCGCCCGAACGGTACCTGCGGCTCGGGAAAATAGATCCAGGTGTGCCCGGTGGCACGCGCGCGATCGAGCATCAGCGTGACTAGCACCAGGTCGCGGCTACGCAATCCTGCTGCGGCGGCGCGCACCGGCGCCGGCGCCGGTGGTGAAAGCGTGGCGATGAGCGCCTGCAAGGGAATGCTGGAGATAAAATGCTCGCCAACCAGGCGTTGCTCGTACCCGGCACGGCGAACCACCGCGCCGGTAATATGGTTGTCGCGATGCTCGATGCGCACCACGCTCGTATCGTTGAGCAGGCGTGCTCGACTGCCCATCGAACCGACCAGCCGCTGCGCGATCTGTCCAATGCCCTGCGCCGGGTACAAAAAGCGATCGGCCAGCGTATGGAGCCGGGGCCACGGCGCGGGCAACATTGCATGCCGGATCGCCCGCCCCAGCGACAGCCCCTGCACGCGCTGCGCCACCCACTGCATGGCGATATGCCGGCTGTCTATACCCCAGACCTTTTCGCTGTAATCCCGAAAGTAGATCTCGAATAGGCGCCGTCCGAAGTTGCGTACCACCCAGTCCTCGAGCGAACGCGGCGTGGTGCTGCGCCAACGCGCACGCAGCTGTTCGCAAGCGTAGTCAAACAGGATGCGCGCGCTAGTCAACGCGCCGAATCCCAAGATGGCATTGAGCGGGCGCAACGGATAATGAAAGCACTTGCCTCCCAGCATAATGCGGCTCGAGCGCGGTACGCTCAGGCAATCGCTGCCCAGCAGGTCGCGCACGAATGCCTCGATAGCTGGATCGTCGGTAATAAAACGGTGACCGCCAAGGTCGAAGCGAAATCCCCGCACGGTTACTGTGCGCGCCAGGCCACCTGCGACTGCGCCGCGCTCAACCACGGTGACAAAGCGCCCGGCATCGGCCAGACGCCGCTCGGCCGCAAGTCCGGCGAGTCCCGCGCCAAGGACCACCGCGTCGTGCGTGCCGCTTACCTTGTCATCCACAGGTGCTCGCCTCCCGCCATCGGCATTGCTTGCCCCGCCTGCCTCGCTTCCCCGCGACTATTCTGCGAGGCTGTCGTAGTACTGCTTGAGCTCGTCACTAATACCTTCGGGGGCCTTGCCTTCGACGCCCGCGCCATAGCCAGCGGTTTCAACTGCCCCGAAGAAGCCGGGCTCGACGCCGGTACTTGCCGAGATGTTGAAACCCGCAAGAAATGCGACCACCGCAATGCTTGCCGTCAGGCCTAACCACAAACTGGTTTTCAATGTCCTGTCTCCTGTGCAAACCGCCCGTTCGGTGCGCAAACGTGTCCGGGACTTACTCGTCCTGCTTGAGCAGATCCGAATAGTACTTCTCCATGTCCTCGCTCACCTCCGACTTGATCCCAATCTCAGCGCCGTCGCCACCGATCATGCCGACCTCAAGCATCGGCGGCAGGCTATAGCCCATCATGAAACCCATAAAGCCCGCCACCACCAGGATGACAACCCACAATCCGCTTTTCATGGCTCGTTTACCCCGCTGCGCCGCTTAAGCCTTCTCGATGTCCCAGACAAACAGACCGCCCTCCTGCTGCTTGTTGACGATCTCATCACCCGTGTTGTCGCACATCGTCGCAATCGATTCACCCGAGGAGGGGTTATCGAAGATCACCTCGATGACATCGCCAGAGGACACCTTAGACAGGGCCTTCTTGGTGTAGATTTGCGGATGCGGACAAACGTAGCCCTTGACGTCCAGCACGTACACGACGTCTTCCCGTTTTTCGAATTTCATACTCATCGCCTCCCGTCACCATGTTTATAGTTCGCAGGCCTGGAACTCCTTAGCCATGCGTCGCTCGGTCCACCAGTTGAAGAACTTCACGCCGATGTACGCGCCGGCGATCATGCCCAGCCCGAACAGCCAGCCTGAAGTATCACCCTGCGAGACACGTACGAAGAACGCACCCACGTTGCAGCCCAGCCCCAGACGCGAACCGATCCCCATTAGGGCGCCGCCGATGATCGCCCAGGTCGCGAGTTCCAGCGTCGGTTTTTTGAACTTGAATTCATTGTGCAGCAGCGCCATTACCGCCGCGCCACCGATCAGTGCCAGCGACATCCAGTCGGCGGGATTGATGGCTGGATTAGGTATGCCGTTAACGAACCCGAAGTAAATGTTGTCCATGTTGTCGGCGCCAAGCTTGTTGAACACCCAACCCACCCACTGCGCCTCCTGCGTGGTGACATACCAGTAGCCGGGGTCAAATACCGTGCCGTTGACGGAAATGCCGTAGTCAAAGCCCATACGCTCGAGCAAGGTGCCGGCGTTCTTGACACCGAATTTCACACGCAGTCCCTGGGTGACCAGCATCTGCAGCCCGCAGAAGATTCCCAGCAGCAAACCGGCGATGGCGGTGCGCTTGGAGGCCAGGATCATCGTCCAGTAGCCGGCCAGTTCGTCCCTGAATCCCGTGGAGCCCTGCTGTTTCTTGCGCTTTCTCAGAAAGCCGGTACGCGACCAACCGATATACACCACCACCAACAACAACGCGGCGGGGATGATGACACCGAGCAGCAGGTTGCCGACGAAGGCGCCGGAGACCGACTCATTGCTCATGCCGAGCGTGCTAGCAAAGGTCATCACCGGCTGATCCCAGACGTAGCCGGCCAGGTACTGGTCCACCCAGCCATCGCCGGCGTTGATAGTCTCGGGCAGCCCTTTGGCCAGTGCCGACTCATGCCACGAGGCCGGCACCAGTTTGTTGGTCCAGCCTGCCACGTCAGCGAACAATGCCTGGGTAACGCTGATGGACAGGATTACCATCAGCGCGACGCCGTTGCCCTCACCGGTCTTGTACAACGAGCCCGAGGCGCAACCGCCGGCGAATACCATGCCAATACCGAAGATCAGGCCTGCGATCACCGCGTGCACGCTGGTTGGCGCGGCGTGAAACGTGCTCAACCCGGTAGCAGTAACGAATGCGCTGACCAGCGCGAACAACACCGTGGCGATCATGATACCGACCGCCATGCGCGGCACTCCTACTGCGAACAAGTCACGGAACGCCGAAGAAAAGCAGAATCTCCCGTATTGCAGGCACATGCCATAGAGGAACCCGAACCATAGGTAAACGGAAAGATAGATGTAGTACTCGTTGAACGAGTAGGTGCTGATACTGATCAACGCGAAGAATCCGACGATTCCGTAGGCCCACATGCGTTTCTTTCGCAGATCCTGTTCCATAGTCGTTACCCCTTTTCTGAAGTCCCGGACAGGCCAGCACTCCCTGGGCCTTGCCGTGGTTCGTATACCCGCACAACCGTTCGAAACCTGAAGATTTCACTGCTGTTGTTGAATTCCCGCGCCAGATTCAGATCGGCGACTTTCTGTGCGACGCGCGGCGGCAGCGCCTGATCGGGCGCATCCAGAATCACCACCACAGGTATGTGCGCGTGGCTCGGCCCCGGCGGCGCGCGCAGGTATGCAGGGTCGCGATACTCCCAGGTGAAACGCAGCGCGGAGGTCGCCAAGTCGGACGGCGGCGCACCGTGCAACTCCGCGTCGCGCTCAAACACCAGCGATTTGCGGGTATACAAATCGAGAATCGGCACGGCCACCACCGGGTTGACCACCGAGTGCCGCTGCGGCAGCACGATAACCTCGGCCGTGGGTGCCGTGCCGGCATCGAGATAACTTCCAGCGGCCTGGAGGTTTGCCGCGCTGGTGGAACGCAGAAACGGCAGGTAGCCGATCATCGCGGTCAGCAGCGAGGCGCTGACCACACACATCACAACGTAGCCGCGTAACGTCTGGTTGCGAATCACCGTCAAGCCGTAGCCCGCCATCAGTGCCAGCATGGGAAACGCCACCAGCATGTAGCGACTGCGCTTGATTTCGAGCATGACGATTAACAACAACATCCAGGTGACGATCAGGAACCGAGCGTCGCGGCGCCATAGCGCCAGTGCCACCGCGACCAAGGCGAACAGGGTGATCCACGGATGGACCTGGAACAATAGGGTCGACACCATGGTTTCGTGCCAGCGCTGCAGACCCGCAAGCTGGTAGTCCATGAGCAATTGCAGTTGCACGGCAAACAGTTCGGCGCGCCACATCAGCAGCGGAATGCTCAGCAGCACTACCCACGTGCACAGCGCGGCGGTGCGGCGCGCCACGATGCGCGGCGCCTCCAGCGCGCACACTACAGCCATCACCGGCAGCACCGTGAGCATCAGCCAGGTGGAGTACTTGGCGAGTAGCGCCAGCACAATAGCGGCGCCCGCCAGCGCCACGCGCGTAGTGCCGCCCTCGCGCAGCGCACGCAGCGACAGGTACACCGCCAGGGTGAGGAAGAACATGGTCGGTACGTCGACCAAGCTGAGAGGCACTTGCGTCAACAGGTACGGCATGCCCAGCAGCAGCGCGCCCGCACTGCGCCCGACCTGCGCGTTCCACAACAGCCCGCCGATGTAGTACGTAAGTACGACGGTGCCGGCAAACATCGCGGTGACAACAAACTGGATGGCGATGCGCTCGCCGCCGCCCAGCTCCAGCGCCAGGCCGTATATGAACGGCACCAGCGGCAGGTCGGTCCACGCCCAGATGCCATGGCCCCACTCGCTGAGGAAATAGCCGATGCCGTACACCTGCAATTGTTTCGCCTGGGCAAGGTAGCGTGCCGCGTCGACAATGACCTCCGGCTCACGCCAGCACAGCGCGCCGGCGGCGAACGCCAGCGTAAATAACAACGCCGGCCCCACCTCCACGACATGCGCGGCGCGCAGCACTACATACGCAGCAGCCAGCGCGACGGCAAACATCGCGATGAGCGCCGCGATGTCGGCGTTGGCGAATGTCCACTGCCAGCTCACCAGACGGTTGTCATCGGCGCCGCGCAGGATGAGGAGCAACAGAAAGGTGGCAAGGGCAAGCAATGCAGCCATCGCACAGCGCGCGTCGCGCGCCGCACCATCGACAACACCACCTCTCGCGAAAAGCGAACGACCACGCACCGCGCCCATGGGCCAGGGTTGCGTATGCAGTGGTACGATGCTCGGCACGGCGTCGTTGCCTCCCTCGTTTCAGTCAACGTTTGCCAGCCAGCCGCCCGTATGCCTCCCGGCACACTGGCGGCCGATCCTGCGCTACATACGAACCGGTTGAAACAGCCCCGCCCGGGCCGCCCGCCTCCCGTGACTACCAGGTGAGAACCTTGTCGCTTGCCGCGATCTTCTCGACCAGTTCGCTGTACGACACGGATTGCACAGAGAGATCGACGACTTCGACCTCGTGGTGCTCACCCTGTTCTTCTATTATTTCGCGGGCCCCTGGTTCGGGTCCGTCATTCAGTATGTGCAGTATCTTCATGTCGCGTTTCCCGGTTTCGCGCCTGTGCATCGCGTCGGCTAAAACACGAGGACGCGGTCGGCCTCGTGACTCATCAACGCGTTGTTGAACTGGCTGCCGCTCACGATCTCCCGGGATAGAGCCCCGGTCTCCACACCCGCTTCCTCGGCGCTGTGACGGCAAAAACTCATGGTCACCCCCTCGAGCAGGCACAACTCGGTGAATTCCGTGTATCCCATCAGCCGGGTGCCGTCGTCCATCGAGAAGATGATCACCTCGTGCCCCTGGTCGGTGGCGGCGCGGGTCACCCCAATCACATGCTCGAGGTGTCGGTCGCTGTTTATCAGTAGCCCCAGTTTCATTGTCTTCGCCCTGCCTCGCGTCTCGCGCTGTATTGCTGAACGGCCGCACCAACGTGCTGTTGCCACACGCCGAATCGCAGGTCGCGCATACACTCCACTGCCTGATGCACACGAATACTATAGGGGGGTGGATCGCGGAATGATGCAATTGCATCATTTTCGGTGCGCCGACCCGGCGCGGGATCAAGAGGGCGCGTGGATGGCGCTGCGGGATGCCCTGTGCGAACGCAGCCGCGCCTCCGAACCCCCTGCGGGGTCGGGCGCCCAATGCCGTGCGCTGCTGTGTGGCGCGTCGCGGCGCGCGCGGTGCCTCAGTAAGGCAGGATGTGATCGTACTCGAGGAGTTTTTCAGCCATCGCGGCCGTGGGCAGGTATTCGGTGCCCGGCTCACCGGACTCGCTGGAGTAAACGTGTCGCTCCATCTCGCGTAGCAACTCGAAGTTGAGCGCCACGTCCTGCTCCGTGGACACCGGAGTGTTGAGCATGAACACGTCGATCTCGTCGTCCATTAGCGTCAGGCCGACGGACATGCGCAGCGCCTCGTCCTGGCGGTCGGTAACGACTACTGCAATCTTGCGGGTCATGTGCATCCTCCTGTGGGCAAAATGACCTGGCGCAGGCAACGGCACCGTTGGCGAAACGGTTTTATACCAGGTTGTGCCGATATGCGTATGCCACCGCTTCGGTCTTGCTGTGCACGCCGAGCTTGGCATGCAGGTGCTGTATGTGGTTGCGCGCCGTAGTCACGCTTATCGCCAGACGACTGGCGATCGCCGTGCCCGGCAGGCCCTCGGCAAGCAACATCAGCACCTCGCGCTCACGCCTGGTGAGATGTGGTGCACGCGGACCGTCATTCACCACCGGGATTGCATCGGCATTGCTCTTGGCACGACGCTGCTGGTGCGTGGCATACTCCAGCGACGCCAACACGTCGGGATGCCCCTCACGATGCAGCAAGTGAATTACGTACCAGCGGCTGCTGCAGGTCGCGGGCACCAGCATGATGCTCACCGACAGACGCAGCGGCTCGCCTCGGGCATCCTGCGTGCGCAACGCGTAGCGCTTGGGGCCATCCGCGCCGCAGGCCATTGCAGCGACAGAACACCCCGCTCGGCACACGGGCTCGCCGCTAACCGGATCTGCGCCGCCCATCACGTCACAGCACGGTCTGCCCAGTGCCCACTCGGAGGTATAACCGAAAAGATCCTCGCAGCCGGGATCCCAGTAAATAATGCGTTGCTTGTTGTCGATGGCGAAAGCACCATCGACCGCGCGCAACATCAGGTCACACAATGTCGCCATGGTCGTGTCCCAAGGCTATGGGCGCACACGCCGTGGCATAGCAGGGGCCAGGCGCAGAATACCGCCGTGTTTGTCGTTTTCTTTACTTGTTGTGACGCGACCAATTTCCCACCCTCGCGGGGGGCGTTTCCATGACATGGATCATCGTTCGGCGCGGGTGGCGCCCGAGGATACTTAAGACGTGCTTCCGTGGGCCGCGTGCGCAGCGGTATCAGCGGTTTCCCAGGCGATCTTGCAACAGAGTGTCCAGGTGATCTTCGATCGCCTCCAGTATGCGATCGACAATGATCAGCGCGTGGGCATGGTATGTATAGAGCTTGCAACGCACCGGCTCGTGCAGTGCGCTGCGCCCCTTTACCTCAAAATCGGTCCACGCAAACACGGGTATGTCGTTGAGACTTGCGTCGACACAGATCCAGGCGTCGGGTTCGAGGATCACATCCAGATGACGCAAGCCGGGAGCGCGAAACGTCAGCGGCCCGTGCAGGCGCAGCAGGCCCCGTCGCACCCGGTTGTAGCGCGACGCGTCCATCCCGAACGGCTGGCCGCTGTAGCGCGGCAGCTTGTCGATACGTGAGTTCAACGCTTTGGTGTTGGCGTCGTTCCCGGCCACCGGGTCCGGCATTCACTGAATCAGGTATGATCCAGCGCCGGGGTAGTTTCCAGGGGGCGGACCCGGGAACCCGCGCCCGGCAGCATCCAGGGCGATGCGTTCAGTTGGCCGGTTTCACCCTGCTGCTGCGCTTCACGACGCCGCGCCCTCGCCATCACTCGCCGCCAGATCGAACGACACAATCTGGCCCGCCTCGATAGCCTCGACCAGCAAGGCGCCGGGATCCACGCCGGGCACCGCGCGCGCCATCCCCTCACACCGTTCGCCGAACGGCAAGGCATCGGCAACGACTTGCAAAAACAGACGCTCTGTATCCGACACACGTTCGATGCGCATCGTGAGTCCCTGGCGCCATACGA
>CP070733.1:430374-439931 GCA_020347585.1 Pseudomonadota bacterium
ATCGAGGGCAACCTGTTGGCGGCCGACCAGGCCATCGAAAAGTTGGCCCTGCTGCATGGGCCGGGCAGCGTCGACAGCGAGCAGGTGGCTGGCGCCGTTGCTGACAGCGCGCGCTTCGATATCTTTGCACTCACCGACTGTGCCCTGGCGGGAGAAGCGGCACGCGCGGTGCGCATGCTCGACGGCCTGCGCGCCGAGGGCGCGGAGCCGCCGGTGGTGCTCTGGGCGCTGACCCGCGAATTGCGTCTGGTGTGCGTGATGGCGGCCGAGGTTGCCGACGGCGGCGCGGTTGAGGCAGTGTTCGCCGCCCACCGGGTCTGGGAAAAGCGCAAGGCCAGCCTGCGCGCCGCCTTGCGGCGCCACCCGCCGGCGCGCTGGCGGGGGCTGCTGGGGCGGGCCGCCCGCGTTGAGCGTGTCATCAAGGGGCGCGCCCAGGGCAGCGTGTGGGATGAACTGTTACAATTGCTACTTGCCATAGCGGGCCGGCCGTTATTTGCGCCTGCCAGCGGCGCGCAAGCTGCAGTGCGTGCCCAGGCGTAACCGGGGCAGCTTCACAGTGGCGATTGTGTCTCGCGATAGCCGTATTCCGGCACCGGGAACGACGATGGACATCAAAGTGGACGTCAAACGTTACATGCATGACCTCGGGCGGCAGGCGCGCGCCGCGTCGCGCGCGCTCGCGCGTGCAAGCACCGGGGCCAAGGATACCGCTCTGCTACAGATGGCGGCGACTATCGAGGCGCAGTCGGCGCGCCTGCTCGAGGCCAACCGCAAGGATCTTGCGGCCGGCGAAGCCGGCGGGCTCGATGCCGCGCTGCTCGATCGCCTAGAGCTCAACGACGAACGCATCGCCGGCATGGCCGAGGGGCTGCGCCAGATTGCTGCGCTTGCCGATCCGGTCGGTGCGATCAGTGATCTCAACTACCGCCCTTCGGGCATCCAAGTCGGACGCATGCGCGTGCCGCTGGGGGTGATCGGGATCATTTACGAATCGCGGCCCAACGTTACCGCTGACGCCGCCGGCTTGTGCCTGAAGTCCGGCAACGCTGCCATTCTTCGCGGCGGGTCCGAGGCATTGCATTCCAACCAGGCCATCGCTGCATGTATCCACGAGGGGCTTGCGGCGGCAGGCTTGCCGCGCGAGGCGGTGCAGGTTGTGGAAACGACCGACCGGGCGGCGGTGGGCGAACTCATCACCATGCAGAAGTTTGTCGACGTTATCGTGCCGCGCGGTGGCAAGGGACTGATCGAACGCGTTAGTGCCGAGGCGCGGGTGCCGGTAATCAAGCACCTGCACGGCGTCTGTCACGTGTACATCGACGCTGCGGCAGATGAAAGTAAGGCGGTGGCCATCGCCTTCAACGCAAAGACCCAACGCTACGGCACGTGCAACACCATGGAGACCCTGCTGGTGGATGCCGATATCGCGCCGCGTGTATTGCCGGAGCTTGGCGCGAAGTACCGCGCGGAGGGGGTCGAACTGCGAGGCTGCCAGGCCACGCGCAAGATTCTGCCTGAGGTGCTCGCGGCCAGCGACGAAGACTGGGACACCGAATACCTGGCGCCGATCCTGTCGATCCGTGTGGTGGCTGGCCTCGAAGCGGCGCTTGAGCATGTGTATGCCCACAGTTCCGGACACACCGAATCTATTGTTACCGAGGATCTCACTCGCGCGCGGCGTTTTCTTAGCGAGGTGGATTCAAGCTCGGTAATGGTTAACGCATCGACGCGTTTTGCCGACGGCTTTGAGTACGGCCTGGGGGCCGAAATCGGCATCAGCACTGACAAGATCCACGCGCGTGGTCCTGTCGGGCTCGAAGGGCTCACCTCACAGAAGTTCATCGTTATTGGCGATGGACACATTCGCAAGTAGCGGCGCGTAGCGCGGGGCGGACAACACTTAGCGATGCGTGGAGCTCATCATCGTCCAACAAGCAATTCATTTAGTCCACCTTCCGTGTCTGGTCCACCGCAACCGTGGCTGTAGATGATCGGTATCCTCGGCGGCACTTTTGATCCGGTACACTTCGGCCACCTGCGGCCGGCGCTGGAAATCCGCGAGCAGTTGCAACTCGATGAAGTGCGGCTGGTCGTGTCTGCCCGCCCGCCGCATCGGGAGCCGCCCGTGGCCAGCGCCTTACAGCGCCTCGCCATGTTGCGCGCCGCCGTGCAGGGCGTTGACGCACTGCGGGTTGACGACCGGGAGATGCGGCGTGCAGGCCCGTCGTACAGCGTTGACACCCTGGAATCCCTGCGCGGCGCGCTGGGCGCAGAACCACTGGCCCTTATCATCGGCATGGATGCATTTCTGGGGCTCGATACGTGGCATGAATGGCAGCGTATCCCCACGCTTGCGCACCTTGTCGTGACCCACCGACCAGGCTGGTCGCTGCAGCAACTGGGCGGTAGCAGTGCCCTGCTGCAACTGGTGTCGGAGCGTGCGGTAGAAGATACGGGCATGCTGCACCACAGCCCCGCCGGCTATCTGGTTTTTCAGCCCGTCACACAACTGGAGATCTCCGCCACGCGCATTCGCACACTAGTTCGGGCGCGCAAGGACATTCACTACCTGGTGCCCGAACACGTGCATCAGCTTATCAAGGCACAGGCCATCTACGGGTAACAGATGCAATGTTGAGTACCGAGCAGTTGCAGGCGCTGGTGATCGAAGCGCTCGAAGACATTAAGGCGACCGATATCCGGGTGCTGGATCTGCGCGGCCGATCCGGTTTCACCGACATCATGATCATCGCTAGCGGTAACACTGATCGCCAGGTCAAGGCGCTTGCCGGCAACGTTGTGACGCGGGCGAAGGAAAATGGCGTTCGCCCGCTGGGCGTAGAGGGCGAGCGTCAGGGCGAGTGGGTGCTGGTGGACCTGGGGGAGGTTGTCGTGCACGTGATGCAGCCGTCGGTGCGCGACTTTTACAATATGGAGAAGCTCTGGGGTGAGGAAAGCCCGAAGCAACGCCAGGAGTAGCCGCTCCCCTGCGCTCGTGTGGCGGCGCATCCGCGCATAACAGATCGGCCAATGCGCATCCAGCTAATCGCGGTCGGTACCCGCATGCCGAAGTGGGTCGATGCCGGTTTCGAGGAATATGCGCGGCGCATGCCGCGCGAATGCGGCATTAATTTGGTCGAGATACCGTTGGCGAAACGGAACAAGGGGGCAAGCACGCCCCGGCTGATCGCCAGCGAGGGCGAAAAGATACTGGCGGCAATCGCTGCAGGTAACCGCGTGTTGGCGCTTGATGTCGCCGGCCAGCAGTGGTCAACGGAGCAACTGGCAGTCCGTCTCGGCGAATGGCTGGAATCGGGGCGCAACCTGAGCCTTTTGGTAGGCGGGCCGGACGGTCTTGCCACGCAGTGTAGGTCACGCGCTGACGGATTGTGGTCGCTGTCACGCCTGACCTTGCCGCATCCGCTGGTGAGGGTGCTGGTGGCCGAACAGTTATATCGCGCCTTCAGCATTATCAAGGGTCATCCGTATCACAAATAGCGGCATCCCGCGGTAGCAACCGGCCGCTTTGATGGCCCCGGCAGTCCGGTATAACAACGGAAAACAACACTATGCCAACAGGTTTGCCCGACATCTATCTGGCTTCCGCCTCGCCTCGCCGCCGCACGTTGCTGGAACAAATCGGCATTGACTACCGTCTACTAGATGTATCAGTGCCTGAAATTCCCGCAGCGAGTGAATCGGCCGAACAGTTTGCGCGGCGCCTGTCGCTCGCCAAGGCCAGCGCGGGCGCCGCATTGCTGACGGATCAGCAACGTCGGCCGGTGTTGGGTGCGGACACGGTGGTGGTTATTGACGGAAAAATACTCGGTAAGCCATGCGACCGGTCGGACGGCCTGCATATGCTGGAACTGTTGTCGGGGCGCACTCACGAGGTGCTGAGCGCAGTTTCGATCGTTGCCGCGGAACTGCACACCACGCTTAGCCGCAGCAGCGTGACCTTCCGCCATACCAGCGCCGCAGAGCGTGCGGCTTACTGGGACAGCGGTGAGCCCGTCGGCAAGGCCGGCGCCTATGCGATCCAGGGCACCGCTGCGCTGTTTATTTCGCATATCAGCGGCAGCTATTCGGGTATCATGGGTCTGCCCCTGTTTGAAACCGCGCAACTATTGGCGCATGCCGGTGTCGATGCACTTACCTGTGCCTGGGCAGTGACAACCCGGCTTGCACCGCATGCTGACAATGAGTGAAGAACTACTAATCAACGTAACTCCGCAGGAAACCCGCATCGCATTTGTCGAAAACGGGGTGCTGCAGGAAGTTCACATCGAGCGCGCGCGCAAGCGCGGATTGGTGGGCAACATATACCGGGGTGTGGTCAGCCGCGTGCTACCCGGCATGCAGGCAGCGTTCATTGAGATTGGCCTGCAGCGTACCGCGTTCCTTCACGCCTCGGACATTGTCCAGGCGTCCGGCCCGACGGACAATGGGGGGGCGAAATCCTCCGATGTGAACATCAACGACCTAGTGAAGGAAGGTCAGCAGGTGTTGGTGCAGGTTATTAAGGATCCCATCGGCACCAAGGGGGCGCGCCTTACCACACAGTTGTCCATTGCCTCGCGTTACCTAGTGTACATGCCGAGTGTGGAGCACGTCGGTGTGTCGCAGCGCATCGAGAACGAAGAGGAACGCCAGCGGCTCAAGGACTACGTCACGTCCATTGCGCCGGAGTTCGGCGGGGGCGGGTACATATTGCGTACTGTGGCCGAGGGCGCCGAGGAGGAGGAGCTCCTCGTGGACATGGGTTTCTTGCACAAGCTCTGGGCTTCGATCAGTGAGCGCGTCAACGGCGGTTCCGATGCCGTGCTAATTCACGAAGATCTACCATTAGTGATGCGCACCATTCGCGATATTGTTGGCACCGAGATAGAGAAGATTCGTATTGACTCGCGCGAAAAGTTCCAAAAGGTGCACGATTTTGCCAATCGTTATATTCCGGATCTGGTGGACAAGCTGGAGTATTACCCGGGCGAGCGACCGATCTTCGACATTTACGGTATCGAAGACGAAATTCAGAAGGCGCTGGCGCGCAAGGTGCAACTCAAGTCGGGCGGATACCTGATCATCGATCAGACCGAGGCGATGACGACCATCGACGTCAATACCGGTGCGTTCGTGGGTCACCGCAACCTCGAGGAAACCATCTTCAAGACCAATCTGGAGGCGACCCAGGGGATTGTGCGCCAGCTGCGCTTGCGCAACCTGGGTGGCATTATCATTCTGGATTTCATCGATATGTTTGATCCCGAGCACCGCCGCCAGGTGTTGCGTGCGCTGGAGAAGGGGCTCGAGCGCGATCACTGCAAAACACAGATCAGCGAGGTATCCGCGCTGGGCCTGGTTGAGATGACCCGCAAGCGTACGCGCGAAAGCCTCGAGCACATTCTGTGCGAGCCCTGTCCGACCTGCGACGGACGTGGATCGCTCAGGACCGCCGAGACCGTGTGTTATGAGATCTTCCGCGAGATCTTGCGCGAATCGCGCCAGTTCGACGCAGTCAAGCTGCTGGTGCTGGCCTCCCAGGAAGTGGTCGACGTGCTGCTCGACGAGGAGTCGACTAGCGTGGCAGAGCTCGAGGAGTTTATCGGAAAACCCATCAGGCTGCAGGTAGAGTCGCAATATACCCAGGAACAGTACGACGTGGTGCCGATGTAGCCGGCCGCGGGGCGGTGTCGTCCTGGTTCCGAGCATGCTGCGCGATGCGCAGGTCATCGGCTGTCCCGGTACTGTGATTTAACAAATGCGCGAGCTTCAAAAACTCATGCACGGCTTTTCCCGGGCACTCTGGTACAGCCTGGTAGCGCTGTTGGTCGTCGGTGCTGTGTTGATCTCGCTGGCGCGGGTTGTCATGCCCGAGCTGCGGGTCTACCGCGACCAGATCGAGCAGGTTGCAACCGCGGCGCTCGGACACGATGTGCGCATCGCGTCGTTCGATGCGCGCCTGGCCGGGCTTACTCCCAAATTTGTCTTCAAGGACGTGCGTCTTGTCGAGCCCGGTACCGGGCGCGAACTCATTCGCTTTGCCGAGGCGCAGGTGGGCATTGCACTGATCGCCTCGCTGCAGCAGCGTCGCTTCGTGCCCGACAGTCTCACCGTGTTGGGCATGCACCTGGCTATCACGCGTCGTGCGGATGGCACTCTGTGGATGCAAAGTATCGAGTTGGCCGACCCTGAAAGCCAGGCACCGCAGGTGGACGAGGGATCGAGCGAGCTGGCGCGCTGGATGCTCAAGCAGAGTACGCTGCGCCTGGAGGAAAGTGGAATCCTATGGAAGGATATGCGCAACGAGGGCAAGGAGCTGTTCTTCTCCGACGTCAGTCTGCGCCTGCTACACCGCGGCGATCGCCATTTAGTCGACGGTAAGTTGAAGCTTCCCGAAGGCACCGGTAGGACGCTGCGGATTGCGCTGGATGTCGCAGGCGACCTGCTCGACCCCACTCGCTGGGAGGGTAAGGCGCATCTGTTCAGTGACGAAGTGAAACTCGGGAGCTGGGGATACATCCCGAAACTGCTGGGTGTGTCGGCGGAGCGGGGTAACACACGGATTCGGTTGTGGGGTGAATGGCGGAGCGGGATGCTGGCCCGTGTCAGTGGTGAGGTACGGGTCACCGATGCGCAGTTGTCCCGGCCCGGGACCACCGCGCAGCTCAAGGTTGACCGCCTTAGCGGTGTGTTCGCTTGGCAAGGCGGACCGGGCGCATGGTCGCTTGACGTCGATCGCCTGCGCTTTGCGACTAGCGGCAGGGAATGGCCCACAAAGCGCATGCGTGTCGCACGACGCACCGCCGATGCCGAATCGGAGCTGGAACTCGGGCTCGACCGTTTCAGGCTGCAGGATCTCGCGGCGCTGTTGCTCGACAGCAAGTTGCTGGAGCCGCAACACGCGAAGCGGTTGGCACGCCTGGAAGCGAGCGGCGATGTGGCGCAGTTGCATTTTCGCGGACCGCCACAGCCTAGCGTGGACAATACCTACTTCAGCGCGCGTGTCAGTGATCTTCGCGTGCGCCCCGACGGTACTTTCCCGGGAGTGCGGGGTCTCGACGCCACGCTGGTCAATCTGCACGGGGCGGGCAGCGTCGAGCTGGTCGGCAAGGATGTGGTGTTGAATATTCCTTGGCTGTTTCGCAACACGCTGGATATCGCGGTGTTGGCGGGCAGGCTGGACTGGCGCCACCGCGATGGCGAGTGGGGGGTGAGCACGGATCGTCTGGCAGCAAGCAATGCGCATGTCTCCACCGAATCCGCGCTGTTGCTGACCTTCCCTGGCGATGGTGCTGCGCCGTATCTGGATCTGCAGTCTCGTTTTCGCAATGGCAATGCGGCGCACAAGTCCTTGTACCTTCCTGTCGGCATCATGCCGGGGGAGGTGGTCGAGTGGGTGGATCAGGGGGTAGTCTCCGGTACCGCGCCCGAGGGCGGCGTGGTATTCAGCGGAAGGGTGAATGGCTTTCCATTTGACAAGCCGGACGGGCGGTTTCTCGTTGATTTTCGTACCAAGAACGCTGTGCTCAATT
Organism: Pseudomonadota bacterium; assembly: GCA_020347585.1. Lineage (GTDB taxonomy): Bacteria > Pseudomonadota > Gammaproteobacteria > CAMYNG01 > CAMYNG01. The sequence continues at coordinate 437,907 of CP070733.1, forward strand.
ACATGCCGGGCTGGCCGGTATTCAGCGGACTTGAGTCCGACATTCGCTTTACCGGCCAGGGCATGGAGATCGATGTACATGCCGCGCGCCTGCTCGGCGGCAGAATCACGGCTGCCACGGTGCGTCTTCCCGACTATCTCTATCCGCAGTTGATCGCCGAGGGCAAGGGGATCACCGGTACCGACGATGTGGTCAGATTTTTGTACACCTCGCCCATCGCGCCCGAGCACCGCGCGTTTTTCGAATCCGCCGCCTTTGCCGGTCGGAGTCCTGTGACCCTTAAGCTGCAGGTGCCGCTGGCGGATTTTGTCCGTCGCAAGGACCCGCTGCGTTATTCCGGTACCGTCGGATTCGACAACAGCAAGTTTGCACTGTTCGGTGGTGCCATAGATATCACGGAAGCTAACGGTACGCTGAGTTTCTCGGAACAGGGACATCATGCCGAGGGGATTTCCGCCAAGGTAGTTGGCAACGATGCCAGCATCAATGTGTTTACCCGCGCCTGGGGTGAGTCGGATCGTTCGACGCATATCGTGGCGCATGGGCGGATCGAGCCGGCGCTGCTCGGCAAGCGGCTCGATTCGGCGCAACTTCAGGCCTGTGAGGGAGGTGCAAAATGGCAGGGCGTGTTGACGCTGGGTCACACTCGCGCGGGGCAGGCCGTGCCGGCGGAACTGCGTATCACATCGGACTTGGTCGGAGTGGCGATGGATCTCGCCCCACCGCTGGCCAAGCGCGCGCAGGAAGCCAAGCCCATTGAACTCAGTGCGACCCTGTATGGCCCCGAGCGTCTGGGATTCGGTATCGACTACCACAACGAACTGTCCGCCAGGGCGGAGATGGCAACCGGCGACACGATCAGTCTACTGCGCGCAGGAGTGCACTTCGGTGCCGGGCGCTCGGCCCTGCCAAAGGACGCAGCGCTGCAGATCTCGGGGGACACCACCAACGTCGCGCTCGACGAATGGCTAGCCCAACTCAAGCCGGCACCCGCGCCGTCGCGCCGTGGTGAGACACAGGCAGCCTTCACTCTGCCGATCGTGCTGGATCTGGACGCCTTGCACGTCAAGCCGTTGGACGAGGAAGTCACTGACGAGCTAAGCACGGCAAAGCCCGTGGATTTTCCGCTGGTTAGAGGTGCTATCAGGCGCCTCTACTACGAGGGCAACGAACTGGGTCAAGTTGACCTGGTCACCAGCCGCGCCCCGTCGGGAATTCGTATCGAGCGTTTCGACATCACCTCGGAGTTGATGAAGGTCAGGGCACGCGGCGGTTGGAACTATCGTGGCGGACGTCATACAAGCACACTGTACGCACATCTGGAAAGCACCGACATCGGCGAGATGGCGCGACGGCTCGGCTTTGCGAGTGTGATCGAAAAGGGCGAAGGCGAGGCGGACCTTTCGGCCATGTGGAGAGCGCCTTTCGCAGACTTTTCTTTCGCCAAGGTCTCGGGGCTGGCACGCGTGGATCTGCGCAAGGGGTCGATATCCGAGGTGGACCCCGGTGCAGGCCGGTTGTTCGGTCTATTGAGTCTGTCGGCGCTGCCGCGGCGGTTGATTGGCGATTTCAGTGACGCCTTTGGCGCGGGACTACATTTCGATCGCATTACCGGGACGTTCAATATCGAGGACGGCAACGCGCTTACGGACGATCTGCGGCTCAAGAGTCCGCTTGCCACAGTGGATCTTGAGGGGCGCACCGGGCTTGGCAACCAGGATTTCGATCAGACGGTCACGGTAACACCGAAGCTGGGCGAGACGGCGGCCATCGGCGGCGCGCTTGCCTTCGGTGCGCCGGTGGGTGCGGTGGTGCTGCTGCTCGACAAGTTGTTCGGTTCGCCCATTTCCAAGGCCAGTGCGCGCCAGTACAAAGTTAGCGGCAGCTGGAGCGATCCTGTCATTGAACGCATCAAGGTGGCACCAGCGGATGAACCTGACGATTCGGATGAAGAGGCCTGAGAGACGATGCGCGGTATCGCTTTGCTTCAAGGCCGCGCCCGGTGCTAGCTCCGGCGTTTGGTGA
>CP070733.1:440031-445110 GCA_020347585.1 Pseudomonadota bacterium
AACCCCTCTGCCCACTGGTGGCGGACACTACGGAGTAACAGGTGTCAGTTTTGAGGCGGGGGCTCAGTACGGGCCCCGGGGTGCGGAATCAGGCGCTGCGCATTTCACCACCGCCGGGAAGGAACTGCGTGCGGATGTCTTCGAGCAGGCCGCGCGAGGCCTCCTCGACCAGGTCGAACACCTTTTCGAAACCCAGGCGACCGCCGTAGTAGGGATCGGGCACTTCGGTCTCGCGCCGCTCAGGGGCAAACTCCATGAAGAAGCGCAGCTTATGACGGTGTTGCTCGGGACACATGTCCTCGAGGATGGCGTAGTTGTCGCGGTCCATCGCCAGCACGTAGTGAAAACGCTCGAAGTCTTCCTCGCCGACGCGCCGCGCGCGCATGTCGCTAATATCAATGCCTCGTTGCTGCGCCGTTGCCAGCGCCTGTCCGTCGGGCGGGTTACCTACGTGATAGGCGTGGGTGCCCGCCGAATCGGTGACGACCACATCTGACATACCCTCCTGCACCACGAGGTGGCGAAACACCCCCTGGGCCGTGGGCGAGCGGCAAATGTTGCCCATGCAGATAAACAAGACTTCGATTTTTTGCATCCAATACAACCAGTTATGAACTAACGCGATAGGTTATTTTAGCAGAATCCCGCTAACTTGTGCCAACGGTGCCTGGCAGTTAGAGAGTGCCGAGCGCCATGGGTTCCATGCCCTACCCGCTCGCGGCACCCGGCCTTGCCGTGACGCTAGCGCACCAGCGGGTTTCGCGCCGGCGCGATGAAGATCATCACCAGAAAGCCGATGAGCGAGACCAGTAACACCCATTTTGACAGTTCAAAAGCCAGGCGCAGGCCCGAGTTCGCCGACTTCAGGACCTCAAACTCCTGCAGAAAAATGGTTTCACACGCGCCGTTACCCGTGTCTGTACGGACCGTGCTGGTGCCACGCTGGAAATTGTTGCCAGGATTAGCGTACGCCGCCAGCACGCCTTTGAGCCGGATGACATCACCGGGTGCAGCGCTCATCAGGGCGCTTTGCAGATCGGTATCGTCGGTGAGCAGATGATTATTCGAGAGCTGGTCCCAGGCGAACTGCTGGCCTGTTTCCCGATCGGTCCAGCTGAACCAACAGGTCCAACTGTCGTTGCTGAAGCCCATCGCCTGGTAGACGCCCGAATCGACGTTATCGCCCCAGATGACGCACAGGTCGCGAAGGTTAAGGTAGTCCTTCCACTTGTCATGGTGCCAGATGTCTGTGAAGGAATCCGCATCGTGGTAACTGACCACCACGCCGTGCAACTCGTAGTTGAACTTCGGCTCGATGTGGTACTCCTGGCCATTGACGCGAGTCACGAACGGGCGCAGCGCGGTGCGCCGCTGCACGGGATCATCAAGAAAGTCGGAGTCGTAATACGACGGATCAGGGAGACGATCCTTCAGTAACCAGGTTGCAGCCAATGTAGCGAGGCTCGCTATCAACAGCCACTTGAAGATCCATTCCACAAGGCTCGAGACTGCCATGCCTTTGTATCGACATCGCTGCCCCGCCCTTTAGACGTCCCTGGCCGCTAGCGCGCCTCGGAACGACGCACGGGAGCGGTCGCACCTTCGGCTAGTGAACGGTTAATACAGAGATGTCACTGGTGTTGGCGATCTCACGGCTAACACTGCCGAGCAATAAAGTATGAAGGCGCTTGCCGCGTGAGCCGAGTACGATAAGTTCGACGTCTTCTTCCTTGGCAGTCTCAAGGATCTGCTCCGCTGGATGACCTTTTCTTATCAGGGTACGCACATCGCGGTAGCCCGCTTCTTGCAGCAACGCGGTAAAATGCGCGACGATTTTCGCGCTGGCCGCATCTAGTTTCTCTAGGAACTCGGTGCCTTCCAGCGCCTTGCTGACTTCTTGAATATCGGGGTCACTGACCAGTCCCTCCCCCACCAGCGAACGGCCCCACATCTGCTGAACGTGAAGGACAATTACCGATTCGGGGTGCAAGACCTTCGCCCAACCGGCAAGCGTTTCCGCTGCACGTTCGGCACCTTTGGTGTCATCAACTGCCAGCAAAATCGTTTTCATAAGTACGCCTCCGAAAACTGTCTGACACGATCCAACCGTCCGTTCCTCTCGGCCGAATCGCGCAGGTTGCGTCGAATACCCAATTTGTCTAGACGCTACGGTAGGTGGCATGCCCCGTGCTGTTAATGATGCATGTGCATCAAAATCAACGTCGCAACGGTCTTTTCACGATCAGGATCTCCGGACCTGCCGACGCTATTTGATAGCAAGCTTTCTTGCGTCCTGGGATGTGCGGGCATCGCAAACCGTGGATGCCAATTCGGCCGCCTGACCAACATGCGTGGCGGCAACCGCCGCCGCCAGCCAGGGCACCAGGGCAGCGTCAACCGAAAATGCGCGATAACCCAGTCCGAGCAGCACGGCCAGCACGCCGTTGAGTTGCGGGAGCACACCGCACAACTGGATCTTTCTGACGTTGCCCGCTGCGGACGCAGCGACCTGGCGAAGGAAGCGATACAGGACCGGTGACCAGGGATCAAGATACCCGCTGACCGCCGGCTGATCCCGATCAGCGGCAAACAGGCATTGCATGAGATCGTTGCATCCGATCGCGATAAAATCAGCCACGTCGAACCAGGTGGCAATATCGAGGGCGGCGGCCGGGGTTTCCACCATCGCCCCAACGGGCATCGTCGCCGGCAAGCGCTGTCGCACCAATTCAATCCAGCGCGATAGTTCCTCAAAACGCGTGAGAAAGGGAACCAGCACACGCAGCTGATATTGCTCGCTTAGTTCGGCGAGTGCATCCAGCTGTGCGTTCACTACACCCGCCACAGGCTCCACCCCAAACAGGCGCACGCCCTGCATACCGAGCGCGCTGTGCCCCTCCGTGATATTGGCCAACCACCGCGGCAGCTTGTCGGGCGCGACATCCAGCAGGCGCACCGTCACGGGCAGTGGCGCGGCCGCCTCGCATACGCCCGTCAACGTCTGCTTCCAATAGGCCGTGTTGGGCGGACTCTCGCCCGCCCCGAGCAGGTACTCCGAGCGCACCAGCCCAATTGCCGCAGCGCCGCCCTCTACGGCGCGCCGCGCGGCCGACTCGCTGCGCACGCTGGCGAGAAGTTCCACGCTGACGCCGTCGGCGCTTTGTGTGGTGGTGCCTGCGGGATGTGGCCGTGGTGCGTCAGCGGCGTCGCTCGAACCGGTCGTGCTGCAAATCCGGCCGGTGAGTCCATCGATCAGCAACCGCGTCCCTTCGCGTAGCGCTGCGGCCGATGTAGCATCGACGATGACCGTAGGTATGCCGCGAGCGAGCAACTCGATGGTCTTGTGGGCAAAGGGTGCACCGTCCACCAGGATGATGCCAGCGGGATCACCGCACAGGGCGGCAATCTCCTCCCTGTAGATTAGTGCGATGGTGCCATCGCAAGCGCCTGCGTCAGGGCCAAGGCGCAGCACGCCGTGAGCCCGCCCCGGAACATAGCCCATGGCTTGCATCCGGATCTCGTTATCCATCAGTTACACGGCATACCGCTGACGGTTGGCCAGCGCAATCTACGGGCACTTGTCCAGCAACCCGGCAAGCGCTTCGAACCAGACGTCGGCCATGCGCGCGTAGCCGGTCGCATTGGGATGGATTTCATCGCCATACCAGGCCGGCTCGGGCACGCCCTCGCTATTCCACAAGCCACGTTGTTGGTCAACAACCACCAGGTTGTCGCCCTCGGCGATACGCGCCGCGGCCAGTGCATCGAGCTGCGCGTTAAATTCGCTCACGCCGGCGTTGGGCGGGTTGCGATCGATGATGCGCGCGAGAATCACCGTAACCGCACTGCCCATATCGGCCTCAAAGCGATCGATAGCATCAAGCGCGCCCGCCACGCCATCGACCGATCCTGCGGGCACGTCGGTCCCAATGTGCAGCAGCACCACGTCAGCCGAGTTGGTGGTGAGCCAGTGATAGACACCCGAGTTCGGGTATTCCGGGTCCGCCGCCGGGGCGCCGAGCGCAATCTCGGCCGCGGACCAGCTTTCGTGACCTTCATTGTCGGGATCGAAACCAGAATCACCCTGCAACCCAACCACCTGGCTGCCGACAAAATCAACGCCATAGCCCGCCGCGATCAGCGCCTTGTGCAACGCGCCGCGGTAACCGGTGCGTCGCGCAGCTACCGGCAACGGGTTGGCCGGATCCGATGCATCAACAATGCCGGTGGCGATGGAATCGCCCAACGGCATGACGGCCGCCGCGATGATCACGGTCGCCGTGCGCGCGAGGCTGCCGCCCGCGGCGCCTTCGACGCGATACCCGAAGGAATCGCGCTCACGCGCCCCGCCCGGCAATGGCACATAGCTGAACTGCCCATCAGCATCTACCGCCACCGTGCCGTGGACCGCTTGGGTCACCAGGGTGTAGCGCAACGGTGCGTCAAGCTCGGGTTCATCTGGTAGCGTTGCAACGAGCGTGTCGGCCTGCACTATCGTCCAACAACCGCCGCCACCCGCCATCGACTCTTCCGGCGTGTTCGTATCGGTAATTCCCGTGGTTGCCGCCACCAAATCGTCACCATCGTCCAGCCCCCAGCGACTGCTGACCCGGATCACAAAGGTCTGGGTGGCGAACTGCATTGGACTCCCGCTGTCGGTCACCCGTAGCACCACGGGATGCTCGCCAACGTCGTCACGGCGCGGTGTGCCGGCCAGCGTCGCCGTGCCGTTGCCTGACTTTCTGAGTGTGAGCCAGTTCGGCAGCACATACGCGCTGATGATGAGGGTATCACCCGGGTCCGGATCAACAGCCACCACACCATAAACGTAGAGTCCGAGTGTTTTGAAGGTCTTTTACTTGCTCTTCAAGTTCCCCCTGACGCTGGGTCCTTGCGGCCAGCTCTTTAGAAACCTTTTCATGGGAAGCCTTCAAGGCCAGAAATTCAGAAGATTCCTTCTTCAAGGTTTCATAGGACGCACTCAGGGCCTCTGCAGTCTTTGTCTGCTTAGCCAGCGCTTTCTGGAGATCGCTTCTTTCACTCTTGAGACGAGGATTCTCCTCGTTAAGGGTTTTCACC
>CP070733.1:445210-452496 GCA_020347585.1 Pseudomonadota bacterium
AACTCGCTGTTCGCGCCGATCTCGCCGCCCATCAGCCGCACCAGGTTGCGTGAGATGGTGGTGCCCAGCCCGGTGCCACTGTGCTGGTCGCGCGGCGGGTGGCTGCCCTGGTAGAAGGGATCGAAGATGCGCTCGAGTTGTTCCCTGGCGATGCCTGGGCCGCTGTCGGATATCTCGAAGCGCAGCACCACCGCATCGTCGCGGCGCTCTTTGACCCGGGCGTTGATCTCGACATCACCCTGCTGTGTGAACTTAACTGCATTGCTCACCAGGTTGATCAGGATCTGGCGCAGGCGCGTTGGGTCACCGATCAGTACCTCGGGTATCGCAGGCTCTACATAACACACAAGTTCTACGCGCTTGCTGTTGGCGTTGGGTGTGAACATCTGTGCCACGCCGTGGATGAGTTTCGGCAGCGCAAACTCCTGTTGCAGGAACTGGTGCTTGCCGGCCTCTATCTTGGAGAGATCAAGGATGTCGTCGATTAGCGTGTGCAGTGCGGATGAGGCTTCGCGCAATGCGTTAACGTAGTCGCGTTGCTCGCGATCCAGCCTGGTCCTGTTGAGCAGGTTGGCCATGCCGATGATGCCGCTCATGGGGGTGCGGATCTCGTGACTCATGGTGGCGAGAAACTCGCTTTTCGCGCGGTTGGCCTGCTCGGCGTCCCGCCGCGCCTGCCGCAGGTTGCGAAGCAGCAGCATCAAGTAAATCGGTATTACAATCAGGAAGGCCAGGTAAGCGGCGACATCGAGCGGCCGCTCGCGCCACGTACCGAACATAAACAGCAGCAGTGCAAAACTGGCAAGGCTCAGCGCAGTGGCGGCGATTACCTCGTTGCGCCCGTAGCGGGTGCCGTTGGTAATGTAGAGCCAGACGTAAACCAGATAGAACGGGCTCAGTGGCCCTGCATTGGTTATAATCATCGCCCAGGTCAGGCCGATGATGTCACCGACCAGCGCAACATAGGGCCTAATTTTTAAAGTTCTGATCTTGAGGATACTCAGAAGGAGTATCAGCGAGAAGCCGAGGAAGGCGACTCCCAGCGTCAGAAAGTCAACGTAGTGAGTCGGGAAGTATCCAGTCGTCATTCCCCACAGAATGAACAGGCTGGCAATAGCCCAGATTGCGAGGCGAATGATTGCTGCCTGAAACTCCTGGTTGGAGCGCAGCGTCGGCTCTGGATACTTCATCAAGCGTTGGTAGCGGGTTGAATACCGCTGCTATCTTACATTAATTACGGTAGGAACACGCATTCCTGTCATAATTGGGCTGGAAAACAAGATGACAGACGAGAAAGTCGTAACATGGGCCGACACCACGCTCAAGATAACGCCGGAGACCAAATGCGGGTTTTGTGCGGGCGCCCGGTGTTGTAACTACATTACCCAGTCCATCGATGCGCCGCGCAGCAAGGACGACTTCGATCATCTGCTCTGGCAACTCGCGCATCGCAACGTGCAGGCGTACAAGGACAAAGACGGGTGGTTCCTGCTGGTATTAAGCACCTGTACCCGGCTGTTGCCAGACGGGCGCTGCGGGATCTACGAAACGCGCCCGCAGCTGTGCCGGGATTACAGCAACGACTACTGTGAGTACGATTCACCCGCCGAGGAAGGGTTCGACCTGTTTTTCGATGGTTATGATTCCCTGCTTGCGTATTGCCGCAAGCGGTTCAAGAACTGGGATAAACGCTTCAACGACGAGTAGCGAGGAACAAGGTACGAGGATAACCTTGTAGCAGATTTTCGCGAGCATGGAAAATGGCACTTGTGGTCGGCAACTCACAGGCGCACTGTTGGCTAGTTCCTAGTTCCTCGCCACTGGTGTTACGGCATAATCTCGGCGAAACTGTGGATGGCGGCAAACTCCCCGACATCTTTTGGCGGGTGTTGGCTGTCCGGTGTGTATACCGCGCGCAAATGGGCAATGCCGTAGCGCTGCGCCGAGCGCAGCACCGGCAGGCTGTCGTCCACCAGCAGGGTGCTGTGCGCTTCGAAGGGTACCCGTTCTCTGAGCCGTTCCCAGAACTCGACCTGTTCCTTGGGTATCCCGAACTCGTGGGCGCAGATGATGAGGTCAAGATGCTCATGCAGCCCGGTGCGATCCATCTTTAAGGTCAGGGCCTTGTGGTGGGCATTGGTCACCAGCACCGCGGGACGCCCTAGTGCCTGCAGACGGGTGAGAAACGCGATGACATCCGGATGTACCGCGATTAGGTGGTCTACTTCCTGCTTGAGTTCCGCGATGTCGAGTTTGAGTGTGTCGGTCCAGTAGTCCACGCAATACCACTCGATGGTACCTTCCACGGCCTGATATTTGCCAAACAGGATATCCCGCGCGTCATCGAGTTCCAGGTCGTGTTTCTCGGCGTAGCGCTGCGGGACATGGTGGCGCCAGAAATAGTTATCAAAGTTGAGATCGAGCAGCGTGCCATCCATATCCAGCAGCACTGTTTCCACGGTGTTCCAGTCGATGGCGACGTCCTTACTGGCGGGTTTCGCGCGGGTCTCGGAGTTAGGCTTCATGCCTGCGTAAGGTAGGGGCCGGTGACGCCGGCCGTCAAGCGGAAACCTGGTGCGCGGGTTGCCGACATCGGCAAGCCATTGTTAGCACTGGTGAATATGTGACTGGCGTGCACAGTGCGGCGCCCAACTTCCGGGCTGCCCGCCAGTGTTCTTGGGCACAGGCACATGGCGCGGGTGCTCGGGCGTTTTTTTTGGCAAAATGCGCGAAGAGGCCCGTGTGCGGTGAGCCTCGCGATTTCTGACAACCTAATGAAACAACTGCCACGTATTCTTCGCACCAGCACCCTCGCCAAGACGCGCATGTTCCGAATCGAACAGCTCGATCTCGAGTTCGCCAACGGTACGGTGGTGCCCTACGAACGGTTGCGCAGCGCGGGCAATGGCGCGGTCCTGGTGGTGCCGATGTTGGACCCCGGCACGGTACTGCTGATACGCGAGTACGCGGCGGGCGTCGGGCGTTACGAACTGGGCCTGCCCAAGGGACGTATCGAGGACGGCGAGGACATCCTCGAGGCGGCCAACCGCGAGATCCAGGAAGAAATCGGCTATGGAGCGACGCGCCTGCAGCACATCCGCAGCCTGTCGCTCGCACCGGGCTACATAGACCACTGCACGCACGTGGTCCTGGCGCAGGACCTGTACCCCGAGCGGCGCAGCGGCGACGAGCCGGAAGAGATCGAAGTCGTGCCCTGGCGGCTGGACGATATCCCGTCACTCCTGGCGCGTGACGATGCGAACGAGGCGCGTAGCATCGCGGCACTGTTCCTGGTCCGGGAGATGCTCGCTGATGGCTGATCCGGAGGCGTCCAACGATGAGTTTGCCGCGTTGCTCGAGCCGGTGCTCGAGCTGGCGGGGGTTGCGGGCGAGCGCATCATGGCGGTCTACAACACTGGGTTTACCGTTGAGCAGAAGGCCGACCAGTCCCCGGTGACCGAGGCCGATATGGCGGCGCACGACACGATTGTCGAGGGACTGGCGGCGCTGACTCCGGAACTTCCGATCCTGTCCGAGGAGGCCGCTGACATCCCTTGGAAGGTGCGTCGCGGCTGGCAACGCTACTGGCTGGTCGATCCGCTGGACGGAACGCGCGAGTTCGTGAGCCGCAACGGTGAGTTCACGGTCAACATTGCACTGATCGACGGTCACGAGCCGGTACTGGGTGTGGTGAGTGTGCCGGTAACGGGTACGAGTTACTACGCGGCGAGGGGACATGGCGCCTACAAGCGCAGGGGCGACCTTGAAGCGCAGCGCATTCACTGTCGCATACAGTGTGCCGAGCAGGTCGTCATCGTCGGCAGCCGCTCACATGCCAGCAAGGCGCTCAAGCGCTATTTGAGTAACGTCGGCCACTGCAGCCTCAAGAGCATGGGCAGCTCGATCAAGGCCTGTCTGGTTGCCGAAGGCAAGGCGGATATCTATCCGCGCCTTGGACCCACCTGTGAGTGGGACACCGCAGCGGCGCAGTGCGTGGTTGAAGAAGCCGGTGGCCGGGTCACCGACACCTCAATGCAACCACTGCGCTACAACACCCGGGACTCATTGCTCAATCCGCATTTCTTCGCCTACGGCGACGGTGACGTCAACTGGGCAAAGTACATTGGCTAAGCGTGCTGCTTCGCACCTGGCCGGACCTTGAGCGGACTACCCCGTGGCGACACTGCTGTTTTCGTTGCGAAACGTTCCCGATGATGAGGCTGACGAGATCCGCGCGCTGCTCGACCAACATGGCGTCGACTGGTATGAGACGCCGGCGAGCGTGTTTGGCATCTCCGCCGGTGCAATCTGGTTGCGCGATGACAGTGCAGCGCAAGAAGCAAAGCTGCTTCTCGATAATTACCAGGCAGAGCGATTTGCGCGACAGCGGGAACAACACCAGCAATCCATCGCCGAGGGCAGGGGCGTGACGCTGGCGCATGCCATCAGGGAACACCCACTGCAGTTCCTGGTGTACCTGATCGCAATTGCCGTGGTGCTGTATTTTTCGATCAAGCCGTTTTTTGGCCTCGGGCAATGATCGCCGCCCAACGCGGGCGTGACTTACGAGGCGCCCGGAATTTCTTGCATCACCGATTTCATCAGTTCGCTGGTCTGGATCAGATCTGCCGAGACCAGTTCAAACGACTCACTGTTGTTTGCCACCGTCACTGCTGCGTCCAGTCCGTAGCGCTCGTGCGCCAGCAGGTTTAGCGCATTGCTGTAGATGCGGGCGCCCGCCTCTGCCCTGGAGATTGGCGCCACCATCGGGCGGGTTGCTGCGGGGTCATAGCGAACGAAGAACACCGCCGCGAGGTGGGCGGGCCGGCGGCAGACCTCCGCCGGCATCTGTGACACCGGCACGTGGATGGTGTGCGCTGTGCGAATTACCTTCTCGGGCAAGTCGAAGGGAGTGGGTGGGTCCGCTTTGAGGCACAGGGCGTGTGGATAGGGGTGGACGTCGCGGGTGCGTAGATCAATGGGCGCAAGCTCGTCACTGAGGTAGCGAAAGCCGTGGTGCAGCAGCGCCCAGGTGGTGGTGGACTTGCCGCTGCCAGCGGCGGCTACCAGCAGACACGCCTGCCCGTCGTATTCCAACGCCGCCGAATGAAGAAACAGCAGGTCGCGCCGTATTTTCTGCAGTTCAATGGTGATGCCCTTTTCAAAGGCATATATCAGCTCGTAGGAATCAGGGGCGGTCTGGGGTGGGTTTCCCTGCAGCTCAACAACAAAGGTGTTGTCCGCTTGTCTGCTGATGGAGCAGCTGAGATCGGAGGCGCGTTTGCTGCAGACGAAGGCGCCGTAGCCCTCTGAGAGTAGCTCAAAAGGATAAGGGTCCATACACTGGACCCTTATCCCTACGTCAAGGATTTGTAGGTAGAGCGTATTCAATCAGCGTATTCCACCGAATCTTGACCCGCGCTACCGTGTGATGTGACTACCTAGTCGTTATCTCTGTAGCTCCCTGACCAGCTTCCCGAGTAACTCTTGTAGCCATCTCTTTGACACTGGTGGGGCGACCCGGTTGTTGCCAGGGCTGGTGCGGCCTTAAGTGTAAGAACAGCCGGCGCCACGTATGCGGTTTTCTTCAAAAATTCACGTCTTGATTTATCTGCCATACTACTTGTCCCCCAAAACGGCAAACAGCGGTTTTCCCTTACCCTGCTTGTCTGTTTTTATCGACAAACTGCAAGTTGTTCCTTCGTTGCAGGGCTAGGTCCTAATTTGCATCTGCGTCAAAATTTTGTCAACGAGATTTTCGTCAGGCGTGTGCTGCGATGGGGACACAAACGGATGAAATCGATATCTGAACGCATTGGATCGATGCTAGAAACCTCGACCACAAAAAAGGGCCCATCAGGGCCCTTGTCGATGCTGCGCGATAGCCGGGTCGACGATGCGCTGATTCGGGAAGTTTCCCGCTGGTTATTTGAAGCCGCCCCGATTCAACGGATTGCCCTGTGTGCCCGTGTTCTCATCGTTGATCAGGTAGTCCTTGCCGTTTTGCACGATTCCATTCGGCGTGCAGTCTTGATGCGCGACACCATTGTTGCAATTGGGTGAGCCATTCCTTGCAAATGCCGGCATAGCGCTCAAAGTCAAAATCGCCGGTGCTACATAAGTGGTCTTACGAAGAAAGTCGCGTCTCGAGTTATCGGTCATTGTTTATTCCTTCTGTCTAACGAAGCCCGAAATACATGGGCAGGATTGACATCCGTGTGCAGTTACTATCGATCAGCGTCAATTAGTTGTCAACCAAGTTACTGGGGATACTAGTCGATCGCGTGCAGATAGCTGCACCGTTTTCGATGAATTCGATGTTTTTTTAACGAAACATAAACGCACGCTATTTGCCGAGCGTTTCACCCGACAACGGCAAGAGTCGCGCCTATTGCATGTTCCCGCGCGGCTTAACTCCTATGTCCCCTGAAACCTCCGCGATTCTGCGGATTGCCTGGGCGTCCCCATTTGTCGTCGTTGTCCAGGTAGGTCTTGCCGTTCTTCTGAATTCCGGCCGGCAGGCAGTCATGATGCGCCACGCCGTTGTTACAGCGGGGCGAGCCGTTCCTGGCAAATGCGGGCATTGCATTCAGGGTGAGTATTGCTGGCGCTATATAGGCCGTCTTTCTGAGGAAATCACGCCTGGAGTTACTGGTCATCGCCATATCCCCCATTTTCGAATTGCGGTGTTTCCTTAGTCTTGCTCCGAGATCCGTTCTATCAGCTTCAGATCATCGAGTTGCTGCAGTATCCGCTCAATGTCGTTGATCGCGGCACTGCGCTCGACCTCGAAACGCTCCACCACGATATCCGCGATCTGCTCTACTGACGTCGAACCGTCACACTGGCTCCAGATGAAACACGCAGTGGGGTTCAGCTGATGTATCTGATTCGTTTCGACGTCGAGCAACAGCGCTTCGTCGTCAACCGTCTGACTGGTGATATTCGAGCATTGTCGGTAAAACATTTCCTCGCTTCCGTGTACCTGATTCGAATCTAGCTCTCTACTGTATGTCAGTACTATTCGTACAATTACGTAGATTATTTAGTATCTCTGTAAAGAAATTTCGTTGTTTCTGGCGGATTAGGGACACTTCGCCACTGATCTTCTCGATCATTCACCGCGATGTTCACGGTTACCCTCCATTTTCGTAAGGTACTTCGCTACCAGCCGAAACGGCCGCACGAGGTAGTACAGTGGTGCTAGCCAGCGCGGCAGGCGAAGCACAGCTTGGTCAGCCTCTCCGGGAGTGATTACCCGCCGAAACATCCGGGGTGTGAAATGG
>CP070733.1:452596-459231 GCA_020347585.1 Pseudomonadota bacterium
AACCTTATATGGATCGATCTCGAGATGACCGGGCTCGATACCACGCGTGACCACATCATCGAGATCGCAACCGTTGTGACCGACAGTGTCCTGAATGTGGTAGAGGAGGGGCCGGTGATCGCAATACACCAGCCTGGCGAGGTGTTGGCAGCGATGGATGCCTGGAATACGCGGCAACATGGCAGTTCGGGACTGACGCAACGGGTCAGAGAAAGCACGGCCACTGCGGCGGATGCGGAGCAGGCAACGCTAGCGTTTCTCGGCCAGCATGTCCCGGCCAAGGCATCTCCCATGTGCGGCAACAGCATCTGCCAGGATCGCCGTTTTTTAGCGCGCCTGATGCCGACTCTGGAGGACTATTTCCACTATCGCAACCTCGATGTCAGCACCCTCAAGGAACTGGCACGGCGCTGGGCTCCGGAAGTGTTCAAGGGGCTGACCAAGAAGTCCAGCCATTTGGCGCTAGACGATATCCGTGACTCAATCGACGAGTTGCGCCTCTACCGCGAACGGTTGCTCAACCTCCCAGGTTAGGCGGTATACCGTCGCGCCGGCGACGGCTTCGATGTCAATTCTTTGGCACGCACTCCCGAAGTATGTCGACAACTATAAAGAATTGAACGGCTTACCAGTTCCAGTGCCTGTGGCACACCTCTTGCTATTCCTGTTGTAAAGAAACACGGCGCGCGCGGTATTGAGCTGCAAGTCTTCCCGATGACGGGTAGGACGTGGTGATTTGCTGGCGCGCGTGGCTGTTGAATCGCATCAAGAGTGCCACCCGTGAACCAACTGTTGACACAGGACGAACTCGACGCGCTGCTGCGAGGCGATAGCGCCGGACGGGCGGCCGAAAGCGAGCCAGTCACGGTCTCCCGACGGGTGCGAACCTACGATATAGCTAACGGCGAGCGCACCGCGGCCAACGCTGAGGCAGCGTTGCAGCCGGTTAACCGGCGATTTGCCAGAATGTTTCAGGCCAGCCTGTTCGGCATGCTGCGTTGCGCGGTTAAAGTCACAGCCGGCAGCACTCGCGCCGATAACTATGGCCGATACGCCCGCAATCTGCAGACGTCGGCGAGCATTAATCTGGTTACGGCACCGTCGCTGCGCGGCGCTGGCCTGTGCGTATTCGACGGCGAGCTTGTTTCAGCAGTGGTCGAGAACTACTTTGGTGGTTATGGCAGGCTGCATACGGGTGTCGAAGGGCGAGAACGCAACCTGACCGAGCTACACGTGATTGACCTCATGCTGGGACGAACGCTGCGTGCCCTGACGCAGGCGTGGCGGCCGGTTACCCCGGTACAGTTCGAAGCGGCGGAGCGGTCTACCGGGCCTTGTGATCCCGACCTGTCCATCTCCACCGAGACGGTCGCGATTAGCACCTTTCATATCGAATTGAAGGGAGCGGAGGGCGAACTGCACTTGGCCCTGCCGTGTCCCATGCTCGAGCCGGTACGCGGTTATGCTGCGTTGGTAAATGCGCCCGAATGTGGCGGCGAGGCACAGCGCGCGCAGCCGTCGATGCTCACTGCACTCGGGGAGGCGCATGTGGAACTTTGCGCGTTTCTGGCAGAAACTCGCTTGTCGCTTGCCGAGGTAATGGGGCTTAAGGTTGGCGACATCCTGCCGATCCCAGTCTCGGATGCTGTCACCGTCAAGGCGGGCGACAGCATCCTGTTTCACGGCACGCGCGGCACCGCCCGAGGTCAGGTGGTAGTTACGGTGAGCGAAGCAACACATGCAGCGGGCATCGCGACCGGGCGCCTACCGGTGGCGGGGCAGGACAAGCCATGAGCGACAGCGACAAACGCAACAAGGCCGTCGGCGTAGACGCCGGCGCCGCGGCGAGCAGCCGGACCGAATCCCAGCGCGCAGGCTCCAGCGTCGGGCTCGATGCGCTGCGAGAAGTTCCTGTGACCATCTCCCTCGAACTCGGGCGAACGCAACTCAGTATCGGCGAGTTGCTGCAGTTGAACCCGGGCTCGGTGGTCGAGCTTGACCGGCTGGCAGGCGAGCCGCTCGATGTGCGCGTCAACGGCACGCTTATCGCCCGTGGCGAGGTGGTCGTGGTAGACGAACGCTATGGAATCCGCCTGACCGAGGTTCTGAGCGGCGCCGCGCACCTGCAGCAGCCCCGCTGAGCCGCCAGGTGTCTTGCATTGCCGGTGGGACCCCGCGTAACTCCGGCCCCCCATTTTCTCTCCCGCAGGTCTGTTCTCTGGCATCCCACGCTCCATGGTGTCAAAACCCTGACGTTGCCTTGAGTTGCCCCGGAGCAGTGGGGCTCTCAGGAAAAACACTAATAAACAGGCTGTTACAGGCGAAAATGGCATACGCATCGAATTTTCGCAAGCTGGAACGGTTGTTGCATTCACTCAGGTTGCTGCCCGAAAGTTTCGAAGTACCGGGCCAGCACACTCGGTGGCGGTCGTGCCGCCCGGATACCGCACCGGATCGCGGTACTGGCAGCAACAAGGTGGGGAAGCGTCACGTGTCGTCCCTGCCCAACGAGACAAGCAAAAGGTTGGTGCATGTTCATGGCTGAGGTGTTTTCGATAGATCATTCGACGGCATTGCGCCGCGACGCCCACAAGCCGGTGCGCGTCATCGCAGTTACCGGCGGCAAGGGCGGCGTGGGCAAGACCAACGTGTCGGTCAACCTGGCGATGGCGCTTGCCGATTCCGGCAAGCAGGTCATGATCATGGACGCCGACCTCGGGCTGGGCAATATCGACGTGATGCTCGGCTTGAATCCGAAATTGACCCTGCAGCACGTTATCGACGGCAGCCGCAGCCTCGAGGATGTCATGGTCGAGGGGCCCAAGGGCGTGCGTATCGTGCCGGCGGCCTCGGGCGTGCAGAGGATGGCCGAACTCTCACCCGGCGAACACGGCGCGCTGATTCGTGCCTTCAGCGAACTGAGCTTCGATGTGGATGTCTTGCTGGTTGATACTGCCGCAGGCATCTCCGACAGTGTGGTCAGTTTCACGCGTGCTGCACAGGATGTTGTGGTGGTGGTATGCGACGAACCGGCGTCTATCACTGATGCCTACGCGCTGATCAAACTACTCAACAGGGAGCAGGGCGTGTTTCGCTTCCGAGTACTCGTGAACATGGCCAGCAATGCGCGTCAGGCACGTGAGGTCTACGAGAAGATTGCCCGGGTTTCTGACCGTTTTCTGGATGTTGCCCTGGACTACATGGGGCATGTTCCCCGCGATGATTTTCTGGTCAGCGCCATACGCAAGCAGCGCGCGGTCGTTGAAGCATTTCCGCACAGCAATGCGGCGGCGGCTTTCCGCTCCCTGATCGAGAAAGTGGACAACTGGCCGTTGCCTGTTGCGGCAGGTGGGCATATGGAATTCTTTTTTGAGCGTTTAATTGATGGAAACATGCATGAAACGGAGGTAATGCCATGAGCGGCCTGGCAATGTATGCCGTCGCAAGAACTGCAAAAAGCGACGACCTTGTCACCCAACACGCTCCCCTTGTGAAGCGTATTGCGTGCCACTTGATTAACCGGTTGCCTGCCAGCGTTCAGCTCGAGGACCTAATCCAGGCTGGCATGATTGGGCTGCTCGAGGCGTCACGAAACTATGACGAACGCCAGGGTGCGAGCTTTGAGACCTACGCCGGTATCAGAATTCGCGGTTCCATGCTCGACGAGATACGAAAGAATGACTGGGCGCCACGCTCAGTGCATCGCAAGGCACGCATGGTGGCCGAAGCGGTGCGCGAGATCGAAAATGCTCACGGGCGCGACGCACGCGATCATGAAATTGCACAGACGCTGGGGCTCGAACTCAAGGAGTATTACCACATCCTGCAGGACGCCAACAGCAACAAAGTGTTGAGCTTCGAGGATATGGGCATCGGCGAGGAATCGATGCTGGATAATTTGTCGGATAATGCGCCCGGTATCCTCGATGGGTTGCAGAAGGAAGATCTGCGCCGCACAGTCAGCGAGGCGATTGCAGGTCTGCCCGAGCGCGAGCGCCTGGTGATGGCGCTGTATTACGACGAGGAGCTGAATCTGCGTGAAATCGGCGCGGTGCTCGGTGTCAGCGAGTCACGCGTTAGCCAGATCCACAGCCAGGCGGTAATTCGCCTACAGGCTCGCCTTTCGGTGCGCGGCGACGAGCATCTGGTGTAAGCTGCGCGCGTGGCCCGTGGTGCAGTATGTGACCACGGGCCACACACCCTTTCCCTGGGCTTCCTAACAGACCATACAACTTCCCCCCCCAGTCTCATATCCGTCGCACGGTGTCTTTCCGTGCGCGCGCCGCATGATATTGCTTCTGACGTTTCCGGCCACGCATGCTGTTAATGTTGCACGGGATTGAATCCCGGCAGGCGGGCAGGTACGGCCCGGTATAGATCCGTTACGACGCGGACTCGAAGTCTTCGACGGTGTAACGGCTGAGCTTGATGGTGTCGGACCAGTGATCCGGCGGCAGCCCTGCTTTGAGCTTCAGGTGTTGCAGGAAGTCCCGCGGTTCCTTGAGCGTTTCCCAAACTTGTGGCAAGAACGTGCTGCGTCGTCCGGCTTCCTCGAGTATCAATCCGTCGGTTCCCGGACGTAGCTGGGAGACAAGATCCTGTTCGCTGGAGAACATCATCAGCTCGGGAATATCGAGGATGGAGAGATGGTAGTGTAGTTGGTGGAACTCCTCTTCCCCCAGCGGTGGGAAGCGTGGATCGCGGAACGCTGCCGCGAACGCGTTGTCTGCGACATCCTCGATCAGCGGCCGCGTCGCCTCAAGGCTGCCAATACAGCCACGCAGCGCTGCGTGGATTGTAAGCGTTACAAAGGCGGCGCGGTGTGAACGAAGTTCTTCGGGAAAGTCCGATGGCGTGACAGGCAGCGGCCGGCCATGATCGAGTCCGTGCCTGATGGAACGCGACGCGGTGTCGAGCAGCGTCGCGCGCAGCGACTGGTCCAGCATTTTGCCTCTAGTGAAACAAATAGGCGCCGTAGCCCACGACCTGGTCTCGCGGGCCGGCGGTATCTCCGGAATTGCGTAGGTCGACGGTTGTCGCCGTCAGGCCGTGTGCCCGCGCCAGGTGCAGAAGGCCGTTGACGGGGTTGCGCCCGCAGGCGCTTTCGTAGTGAATTGCTTCCGGCCGCAGCGCCTCGATGGCATCGGTGGTGGCGCGATCCATGCGCTGCGCCGTGGCGTAGTCGTGGTAGTGGCTGAGATCGGAGCTGATCACAATCAGCGTCTCATCGCCGCCCCACAGTCGCTCGAGTACCCCGCTGACCTGCGCGGGAGTGGCATCGCCCACCACCAGCGGTACGAGCGAAAACCGCGCCAGAACTGCCTGAAGGAACGGCAGGTGAACCTCCAGGCTGTGTTCCAGTGCATGCGCCTGATCCATTTGCCTGACCTGTGCAAGATCGGCGAGGGTGTCGATGGCAGCCCGATCCAGCGGTACCAATCCCAGCGGTGAGGCAAAATGGCTTGCGCCGCTGGTCGCCAGCCCCTCAAATCCCACGCGGTGTGAGGGTCCCAGTAATACGACGCGGGTAATAGTGCCGCGCGCCGCGGCGAGCTGCGCGTAGGCGCTGGCTGCGATCGGGCCGGAGTAAACATAGCCCGCGTGGGGGGCGATCAGCGCCTTGGGCACCGGGCCCGCGGCAGGATGCACCTGGCTGAGAAAGCCGTCGACCATGGCCCGCAACTCGGCAGGATTGTCCGGGTAGAACATACCCGCAACTGCCGGGCGGCGAACTGCATCACTCATGGGGTGCCTCGCTGAGAAGTCTCTCGTTCCTTAAACAATAGTGCCGCCTGCCGCGCGGTTCAATATAATGGTGGACAGGAGATGGTTCGCGTCAGACCCTTATGATGAACCATCAGGGTCACAAGTAAATGACCCACATCAACAACCAGCCCCCCGGTGTCAGCCGCCATGCGTGAATTCATAGACAGTTCGACTATCAAGGTTGGTTATTGGCACATGCTGGACGATGGACGGATACAGTGTGACCTGTGTCCGCGGTTCTGCAAGCTGCACGACGACCAGCGCGGTCTGTGCTTTGTGCGCGCCCGTCAGGGTGACACCCTGGTGCTTACCACCTATGGTCGCTCAAGCGGGTACTGTGTGGATCCCATCGAGAAAAAGCCACTTAATCATTTTCTGCCCGGCACGCCCATTTTGTCGTTTGGCACCGCCGGCTGTAACCTGGCCTGCAAGTTTTGCCAGAACTGGGACATCAGCAAATCGCGCGAGGTGGATACACTGGCCGACGCCGCGAGTGCGGAAACGATTGCCCACGCCGCCGCTCGACTCGGCTGCCGCAGCGTTGCCTATACCTACAATGATCCGGTGATATTTCACGAGTACGCCATCGACGTAGCTCTCGCGTGTCACGAACATGGCATCAAATCGGTAGCAGTTACTGCCGGTTATGTAACAGCCGAGCCGCGTGCGGAATTCTACGAGCATATGGATGCCGCCAATGTGGATCTCAAGGCGTTCACCGAGCGTTTCTACCACAAGATCTGTGGTGGTCATCTGCAGCCAGTGCTGGAGACCCTCGAGTATCTGAAGCACGAAACCGATGTCTGGTTCGAACTAACGACGCTACTGATTCCGGGCGAGAACGATTCAGATGCGGAAATCGAAGAGAT
>CP070733.1:459331-474591 GCA_020347585.1 Pseudomonadota bacterium
CAGCTCGAGATCCTCAGGGCGGATGCCGGCGCCGTTGTCCACCACGCGGATGCGCGACAGGCCACCGCGCGCAATGTCGATATCGATCTGTGTGGCGCCGGCATCGAGGCTGTTCTCGAGCAATTCCTTGAGGACCGAGGCAGGACGTTCGACCACTTCACCGGCGGCGATCTGGTTTGCCACATGGCGCGGGAGGACGTGAATGGGCGCGGGCGCGGCTGTGAATTCCGGCATCGGACAAGCATATCGGAATCGACCGCCCGCGTGAAAGAACGCTTGGCAGCAAACTCAGGGGATACGCAATACCTTGCCGACGGTGAGCACGTCGCCGCGCAGGCCGTTGGCATCACGCAGGCGCGCCACGCTCACCTGGTAGCGGTTGGCAATGCCGCTGAGGGTGTCGCCGCGGCTGATCACATGCCGGCGAGCCTCGGGGGTGCGATCTCTGGCCGCCAGCAGCGTGCCAGGCGGCGGATCCTTGCGAAAATACGCACGCACGCCCTTCATGACCGCCTCGGCCATGCGTTGCTGATACTTGGCACTGCGCAGACGTTTTTCCTCGGACGGATTGGAAATAAAGGCCATTTCCACCAGGATGGAGGGAATGTCGGGCGCCTTGAGTACCTTAAAACCCGCCTGCTCAACGCGATTCTTGTGCAGCGCGTTGACGTGTTTGAGCGAACCCAGCACGCCGCGCGCCACGGCATGGCTGTCTTCCATGGTGGAGTTCTTGAGCATGTCCACGACCACGTAGCGGGTCAGCGGATCCATTTCCTCGAGGCTGACGCCACCGATGAGGTCGGCGCTGTTTTCACTTTCGGCCAGCCCGCGCGCGGTTTCACTGGTGGCACCCTTGTGCGACACCACGAACACGGACGACCCCTTGGCCTTGGGTGAACGAAAGGCGTCTGCGTGCAGCGATATAAACAGGTCGGCCCGATGCTGACGCGCCTTTTTCACTCGTTGCTGCAAGCCGACGTAGTAGTCGCCGCTGCGAATCATCACCGCGCGCATGCCACGCTCGCGCGCGATCAGGCGCTCGAGCCGGCGCGCGACTGCCAGCGCTATGTCCTTCTCGCGGGTGCCGCGCCGTCCGACGGCGCCGGGGTCCTCGCCGCCGTGCCCGGCGTCAATGGCGACAATGATGTCGCGCGGCCGGCGCTTCATGGATTGCACGGTGCGAGCCGGCGCGTTATTACTGACGGTCTTCGCCTGGTGGAGATCGATGACCAGGCGGTGGCCATATTCGCGGTTGGGCTTGAGGACGAAACTCTTGGGGCGCACCTTGCCCTTGAGATCCAGCACTACGCGCAGATTGCGTTCGCCATGGCGGGCGTGGCGGATGCCTCGCAGCAGGGATTTGTCGTAGTCGAACGCCGGCATGCGCGTAAGCAGCGACGCGTTCTTCAAGTCGATGACCAGACGCTCGGGACCGGAGAGGGTAAACAGGGAATGTTGGACCGGCGCGTTCAGATCGAACACCAGCCGGGTATTGTCGGGGGCGGGCCACATGCGCAGCCCCTGAATCTGTACGGGCCCTGCCTGACATACCGACGCTATGAGCAGCAGGACTAACGCTAAGCCCGTCCGTTTCATCGGATTCCTCTTCTTGTGGTAGTCCGACTCAGGGTAATTGTGAAGCATCTGACGCGAATTTCAAGCGAAATATTGATAAAACTTAGATAGATAGCACCTAAAGTTACATAAAGATCTAGAAAATCTGGATAACTTGAGTATCGGCAGACTATTTGGCGTCTTGATACCGACCCATGCCGGTAACTAGGGCTACGCCAAGTGCCCACGCAGCGCCGCGATCACCGCCGCCCCGGTCGCTCCCAACCCCTGGATGCGGGCCCGGCGCCCGTCACTGGTATGGAACAGGGTGATGTCGAGGTCCGGCGCCGGCAGCCAGCCACTACCCCGCTCGGGCCATTCGACCAGGCAGGTGGCCTCGCCGGCAAAGTAGTCGCGTCCGCCCGCAAACTCGAGTTCGTCGGGGTCGGCCACCCGGTACAAATCAAAATGATAGACCTGCCGGCCCCCGGGCTCGTAGGGTTCAACCAGGGTATAGGTGGGGCTCTTGACCGTGCCCGCATGACCCAAGGCCCGCAGAAAGCCCCGCACCAGGGTCGTCTTTCCCGCCCCCAGCTCGCCCGACAGAAATATGAGGCAACGCGCCGGGCACACCGCCGCCAGCGCCGCTCCGAGATCGAGCGTCGCCTGCTCGTCGGCCAATCCAATATCCATGGGCGCGACCTGCCCGGTGTCAGGGGTTGGCAAGGCGGCGAACCCAGGGCAGCAGGTCACTGGCCAACAAGCCGCGCGGACCACCCTGCGCCGCGGCCTCGTCGCCGGCGCGGGCGTGCAGGCATACCGCGAGCTCGCTCGCCGCCAACGGCGCCATGCCCTGCGCCACAAATGCCGCGATGATGCCGGTCAGCACGTCGCCTGTGCCGCCACTGGCCAGGCCGGGGTTGCCCTCGTTGCACAGGCGCACCGCGCTGCCTTCCTGCGCGATTAAGGTGCCGGCGCCCTTGAGTACGGCCACCCCGCCGAAGCGTTCGTGCAAGGCGCGCACCGCAGCAAAGCGGTCCGCCTGCACCTCGGCCGCCGATTGTCCCAGCAGGCGCGCGGCCTCGCCGGGGTGTGGCGTTAGCACCCAGTTATCGCGCCGCGCCGGTTCGTCGGCCAGCAAGTTGAGTGCATCGGCATCGACCACCAGCGGGCAGTGGCACTCCAGTGCCGCCGCCAGCAGCGTGCGTGCCCAACTCGAGCGCCCGAGCCCCGGCCCGATGGCAATTACGCTGGCCCGCCCCAGCAACGGTGTGAGATCCCGGGCCGACTCCACACCGTGACACATAAGCTCCGGGCGCGTCGCATTGAGCGCCGCCGCATGGGCGGCGCGCGTGGCAATGCTTACCAGGCCCGCGCCGCTGCGTGCCGCTGCCTCGCCTGCCATGCGGGCCGCTCCCGTGTAACCGGCCTCGCCGCCGATCACCAGTACGTGGCCGAAATGCCCCTTGTGAGCACCGCGCGCGCGCGGCGCAAGCCGCGGCGCCAAGGTCGTATAGTCAAGGCGCTGCGCCGATGGCGTGCACGCGGTGTAGGTCTCCTGTGGCACCTGCAGATCGTCAAAATGCAGGTCCCCACAGCAATCGGGACCGGCGCCGGTCAGCATGCCCTGCTTGGCACCAATGAAGGTTAGCGTCGCATTGGCGCGCACCGCCGCACCCAGCACCGCACCCCGATCGGCATCGAGGCCCGAGGGAATGTCCAGGGCCAGCACCGGTGTACCCGCCGCGTTGACGGCATCGATGGCGCCGCGCCAGGGCTCGCGCACCTCGCCGCTGAGCCCGGTGCCCAGCATGCCGTCCACCACCAGGTCGAAGCCGGCCAGTTGCTGGTCGCCCCAGGGCTCGGCGCTAACACCGGCCTCGGACAGGCGCTGCGCCGCGGTGAACGCGTCGCCCGCGATACGCGTGGCATCACCGAGTTGAAACACCTGCACCTCGAGTTTTGCCTCGCGCGCCAGGCGCGCCACCACGAAGCCATCGCCGCCATTGTTGCCGACGCCGCACAGCACGGCGATGCGGGCGGCCTGCGGCCAGGTCTCGCGCAGCACGGCAAACGCGGCCGCACCGGCGCGCTCCATAAGCACCGCGCCGGCGATGCCACGCTCCTCGATGGCAACGCGGTCGAGTTCGCGCACCTGTTGCGCGGTGTAAAGGTTGTGGGGCAGTTGCGACATGAGCGCTATCATAACGACTATGTCGCCGGTACAGAAACGCCATCCCTCCACAACACCTGCGCTCAACGGCCTTGCGCGCGACATCAAACGCTGGGGGCAGGAACTGGGCTTTCAGCAACTCGGCATCAGCGATACCGAGCTGACGGTCGCGGAGTCGCATCTGCTGCGCTGGCTGGCGCAGGGCTACCACGGTGACATGGCGTGGATGGCCCGTCACGGCGAACGGCGCAGCCGGCCCGCGGAACTGGTGCCCGGCACGGTGCGCGTGATCAGTGCGCGCATGGACTACCTCCCACGCGACGCGCAGCCGCTCGATGCCGTGCTGCAGGACGGTCAACAAGGCACGGTGTCGCGCTACGCACTGGGGCGCGACTACCACAAGGTATTGCGCAAGCGCCTGCAACAGCTTGCCGAGCGCATCACCGCAGCGGCCGGCCCGTTCGGTTATCGCGTGTTCGTGGACAGTGCGCCGGTGTTGGAAAAAGAGCTTGCCGAGAAGGCCGGCCTGGGCTGGATCGGCAAGCACACCAACCTCATCAACCGTCGCGCCGGCTCGTGGTTTTTTCTCGGCGAGATCTACACTGACCTGCCGCTGCCGGTAGACGCGCCCGCCAGTGAGCACTGCGGCACCTGCCGGGAGTGCATCGACATCTGCCCGACGCGTGCCATTGTGGCGCCCTGGCGACTGGATGCGCGGCGCTGTATTTCGTACCTGACCATCGAGTTGCAGGAGAGCATTCCCGAGGAGTTGCGCGCGCCAATGGGCAACCGTATTTACGGCTGTGACGATTGTCAGGAAGTCTGCCCGTGGAACCGCTTTGCGCACGCCACGGCGGAAACGGATTTTCTGCCGCGCCACGGACTCGACGCGCCGCAACTTGTCGATCTGTTTGCCTGGAACGAGGATACCTTTCTCGCACGCACCGAGGGCTCACCGATCCGGCGCATCGGTCATGTGCGCTGGCTGCGCAATATCGCGGTAGCGCTCGGCAATGCACCGAGCGGTGGCGCCGTTATCGACGCCCTGCGCGCACGCGCGAATCATTCGTCACTGCTGGTACGCGAACACGTCGCCTGGGCGTTGCGCCGGCACGGCATCGACACCCACCCGACTGAACACCGCACACAAGGAGAAGCGCCATGAAAGTTATGCACGCAGCGATCGCGCTGGCTACGGCCACACTGGTTTTCGGCGCTCCATTACATGGCGCCGAAGAGGCGCCGTTTGTCACTACCCGCGTCCTGTCACTGGATGCCGCGAACCGCCTTGCGCTTGGCGCCGCCGGTGAGTGCGGCAAACGCGGCTTCCAGGTCGCGGTGGCGGTCGTCGATCGCAGCGGAGGGTTACTGGCGTTTGCGCGCGACCCGCTGGCCGGGCCGCACACCATCGATGTCAGCATCGGCAAGGCCTACGCGGCCGCCTCGTTTCAGACCAGCACCGCGCAGATGCAGGAGCCGCGCTTTGCAGGGCTGCGCAGCGCACCGAAGGTCATGCTGGTAGGCGGCGGACTGCCGGTGCGCATCGGTGGCCACATCTATGGCGCAGTGGGTGTGTCCGGCGCGCCGGCCGAGAAGACCACGGGCGATATCGATCAGCAATGCGCACAGGCGGGCATCGAAGCCATTCGCGAGGCCATTGAATTCGCGCAGTAGGCCGCGCGCGCATTACCGGGACTGCGATCGCGGGGTGATATACTGGCACGCGCGTTAACGTCGCACACGCACACCGGTTGGCATGCATAACATCGATACACAACACATCACCGCCATCGTCCTCGCCGGCGGACAGGCTACGCGCCTGGGCCGCGCAGATAAAGGCCTGATCGAATGCGCCGGCCTGCCGCTGGTTGCGCATGTTATTGCACGCGTCGCTCCGCAATGCGGCGCACTGCTCATCAGCGCCAACCGCAACCATGGCGCTTACCGTCAATTTGGCCACCCGGTATACGGCGACAGCGTGGCGGGACATGCCGGCCCGCTGGCCGGCATGCTCACCGGCCTGCAGCGCATGACAACCGAATGGGCGCTGGTCGTACCGTGCGACATGCCACTTGTACCCGATGATCTTGCCACGCGCCTTGGCGCTGCACTATCGGATCATCAGGCCAAACTCGCCGTGGTCCACGATGGCACGCGTTTACAACCGTTGTGTGCGCTGGCGCACCGCAGCCTCTCCGACAGCCTGGCAGCGTTCCTTGCGGATGACGGGCGCGCAGCCTGGCGCTGGGTCGATGCCCTGCCCCATGTCAGTGTCGACTTTTCCGATGCCGCGCAGTGCTTTGCCAACGCCAACGACCACCAGGAACTGGCGCGCATGGCAACGGTGCTTGGCGATGTGGCCACCGGCAAGCGCGCGCAGGGCCGTCATGCCCGATAGCCCGATGGTGCCGGTGCTGGGGTTTGCCGCATTTTCCGGCACCGGCAAGACCACGCTGTTGACGCAGCTATTACCGATACTGCACGAGCGCGGCTATCGCGTCGGCATGCTCAAGCATGCGCATCACACCTTTGACATCGACCATCCCGGCAAGGACAGCTACGAACTGCGCCATGCCGGCGCGCAGCAGGTGCTGGTGGCATCGCGCGAACGCTGGGCGCTGATGGTGGAGACGCCGGGTCAGGGCGACGATCCGCAGCTCGAACCGCTGTTGCGGCGCTTCGACCAGGACGCGCTCGATCTGATCCTGGTGGAGGGCTTCAAACACGTGCGCTTTGAAAAGATCGAACTGCACCGTCCCGCCCTCGGCCACCCGCTGTTGTACCCGCAGGATGACACGGTAGTCGCCATCGCTACCGATGCACCGCTGGAAGCAACCTGCCCCCTTAC
The DNA here is from genome assembly GCA_020347585.1 of Pseudomonadota bacterium. Classification (GTDB taxonomy): domain Bacteria; phylum Pseudomonadota; class Gammaproteobacteria; order CAMYNG01; family CAMYNG01. The sequence goes on from CP070733.1 coordinate 465,907, forward strand.
CCAACTGGATCTCAACGAGCCGAGCGCGATCGCCGAATTCATCGTCACGCGTTTTCTGACACCGGGCTAGCACACACACCACAAACACCGGTCAATCGCGGTTGTAATCAGCCACCCCACTTCGGCTACACTGAACGGCGATGCCGGGCGCCCCTGCCGCGGCAATCACCCGCACGAACACACAGGCCCAACGCACGCCCATGTCAAAGTCAACACAACCGGCCGCCCCCGGCTGCGATGAATACGATCCTAATTCACTAAGCGTGAGCGAGGCACACACGCGCATCATGGAACTCGCTGTTCCGGTGGACGGCGAGGAGCAGTTGCTGATCCGCGAGGCGCTTGGCCGCGTGCTGGCCAGCGACGTCATCTCACCACTCGATGTGCCGCCCTACCCCAACTCGGCGATGGACGGCTACGCAGTGCGTAGCGCGGATCTTCCCGCCGACGGCACTTCAACGCTGCAGGTGATCGGCACCTCCTGGGCCGGCGATCCGTTCACCGGTGAGGTGGGGCAAAGCCAGTGCGTGCGCATCATGACAGGGGCGAAAATGGCGAACGGCAGCGACACGGTGATCATGCAGGAGCATGTCGAGCACAGCGACGATGCAATACGCATCGGGCCCGGCCACCGCGCCGGTCAGAACGTGCGCCATCCCGGCGAGGACATCAAGCAGGGCAGCGCGGTGCTCGCCGCCGGCACGAAAATAGACCCGGCTGAACTGGGCGTGCTTGCCTCGCTTGGTATTGCAGAGGTCACGGTGCGCCGGCGTCTGCGCGTGGCATTCTTTTCCACCGGAGACGAGTTGCGCCCCGTGGGTGAGCCGTTGCGGGACGGCCAGATTTACGACAGCAACCGCTACACCCTGTACGGCATGCTGACGCGCCTCGATGTGGAACTCGTCGATATGGGCGTGATTCGCGATCAGCGCGAGGCGGTCGAGGCGGCCTTTCGCGAAGCGGGCAACACGGCAGACGTTGTCATCACCTCGGGCGGCGTGTCGGTGGGCGATGCCGATTATGTAAAGGAAACCGTGGATAGGATCGGCGAGGTAGGATTCTGGAAGATCGCCATGAAGCCGGGCAAGCCGCTTGCCTTCGGTAAGGTAGGCGACGCGGTGTTCTTCGGCCTGCCGGGCAACCCGGTGTCGGTGATGGCTACCTTTTGCCAACTGGTTGCCCCGGCGCTGCGGCATATGACCGGCCAGCATGTCGATACCACCGTAGTGATCAAGGTGCGCTGCGAGTCACACCTCAAGAAGCGACCCGGACGGGTCGACTTTCAACGCGGTCGGCTGCGCTATGACGACAGCGGCGAACTGGTCGTCTCCAGCACGGGACTGCAGGGATCGCACGTGTTGACGTCAATGAGCAATGCCGACTGCTTTATTATTTTGCCCGCCGATCAGGGCGACGTTGAGCCAGGAAGTATCGTCGACGTACAACCGTTTGCGGGGCTCATCTAGCCGACGCCTGCCATGCAACATCGTGGACCTTGAGTTTGCCTGCCAAAAACACCAGATACGTCAGAGGCACGCATACCATCCGCAGGACACCTGGCCCATGAGTAGCGACATCGACTCCGAACACGACGCACCATCTTCGGAAATCCTCCCGCCGGAAGGCGAATCCGGCAGCCCCGCGCGCGGCATCACCGTTGCGTCGGATATTCTGCCGACTACCCTGCACATTTTGCCCGTAACCGACCGTCCGTTCCTGCCCGCGCAGGCCATGCCGTTGTTGCTCGACGAGGCGCCGTGGATGGAAACCGTTGAGCAAATCGGCGACACCGCGCACCACATGGCGGGGCTGCTGCTGTCAGGCGCCGACGAGGCGGCCGCCAGCACCGTGGACGATTTCGCCAGCTACGGCACCGTGGTGCGCATGCACAATCCTATGCACGCCGAGGGAAAGATCCAGTTTATCGCTGAAGGGCGCCAGCGCTTTCGTATCGTCAAGTGGCTCAGCAAGCAGGCCCCGTATGTTGCGCAGGTCGAGTACCCGGAGGAACTACAGCGCGCCGAGGATGCCGACCAGGAGAAGGCCTACGCCATGGCCATTATCTCCACGCTCAAAGAGCTGGTCACGCTCAATCCGCTATACAGTGAGGAGCTCAAAATATTCCTCGACCGCTTTAACATCAACGACCCCTCGTCGCTGAGTGATTTCGCCGCGGCACTGACCTCGGCCGAAACCGCATCGCTGCAGGACATACTCGAAACCCTGCCGGTGCTTGAGCGCATGAAAAAGGTGATCACGCTGCTCAAGAAGGAACTGGAACTGGCCAAGCTGCAGGCAAAGATCCACCGCCAGGTGGAACAAACCATGGGCGAACAGCAGCGCAAGTTTTTCCTGCGTGAGCAACTCAAAGCAATACAGAAAGAACTTGGCATCGCCAAGGATGATCGCACCGCGGACGTCGAGCGCTTCCGCGAGCGCCTCGACGCACTGCAAGTGCCCGATGCGGCCATGCAGCGCATCAATGACGAACTGGACAAGCTCGGCATCCTGGAAACCGGCTCGCCCGAGTATTCGGTTACGCGCAGTTACCTCGACTGGATTACGGCCCTGCCATGGGGCAACTACTCCGCGGACATCCTCGACCTGGAGCACGCGCGCAAAGTGCTCGACCGCGACCACGAAGGCCTCGAGGACGTCAAGCAACGCATCGTTGAGTTTCTCGCCGTGGGCACCCTCAAGGGCGAGATCGGCGGGTCCATTCTGTTACTGGTGGGACCGCCCGGGGTAGGCAAGACATCCATCGGTCGCTCCATCGCCGACACCCTGGGACGAAAGTTCTACCGCTTTTCGCTCGGCGGCATGCGCGACGAGGCGGAGATAAAGGGACACCGGCGCACCTATATCGGTGCCATGCCGGGCAAGTTCATCCAGGCCATCAAGGATGCCGATACCTCCAACCCCGTGATCATGCTCGACGAGATCGATAAGGTCGGCGCTTCCTTTCGTGGCGATCCCGCCTCGGCACTGCTCGAGGTTCTGGACCCGGAGCAGAACCGCGACTTTCTCGATCATTATCTCGACGTGCGCTACGACCTGTCGCGGGTGCTGTTCATATGCACCGCCAATCAACTCGACACTATTCCCGCACCGTTGCTCGACCGCATGGAGGTCATTCGCCTGGCCGGGTACATAACCGAGGAAAAACTGCGGATTGCGAAGAAACATTTGCTGCCGCGTCGCCTGCGCGACGCCGGCGTCAAACGCGGCCAGTTGAAGCTCAGCGACGCGGCGCTGCGCCACCTGATCGAGGGTTATGCGCGCGAGGCGGGTGTGCGTGCCCTCGACAAGCAACTGGGGCGCGTGGTGCGCAAGGCGGTCGTAAAACTGGTCAGTGGCGAGAAGGGCCCGATCCGTCTCGGGATCGAGGAGATTGAGGAAAACCTCGGCAAGCCGCTGTTCGCCAAAGAGAGAATGCTGTCGGGCGTGGGGGTGGTCACTGGTTTGGCATGGACGACGATGGGAGGCGCAACCCTCAGCGTGGAGGCCACGCTGGTACATACCAAGAACCGGGGTTTCAAACTGACCGGCCAGCTCGGCGATGTGATGCGCGAGTCGGCCGAAATCGCCTACAGTTACGTTGCCTCTCACCTTGCCGACTACCGCGGTGATTCGCAATTCTTCGACGAGGCCTTCGTACACCTGCACGTACCCGAGGGCGCGACGCCCAAGGACGGCCCCAGCGCCGGCGTGACCATGGCCACCGCGCTGTTGTCGCTGGCGCGCCAGCAAAAACCTTTGCAGCCGCTCGCCATGACCGGCGAGCTAACGCTCACCGGTCAGGTACTTCCGGTGGGCGGCATTCGGGAAAAGGTGATCGCTGCGCGGCGCGCGGGAATCCGCCGCTTGATCCTGCCCGAGGCCAACCGGCGCGACTTTGATGAACTGCCTGACCACGTGCGCAAGGGGATGACGGCGCACTTCGCGGAGCATTTCAGCGATGTGGCGGCGGTTGCGTTTCGCCGCCGCTGAACCGGTACCTCGTCAGGACGCCGCTTCGCCCGCAGCGATCTCCTTGTGGACCTCGGCCATATCCAGTTCGCGCGCCTTGTTGATCAGCTCTTCGAATCCGGATTTGGGCAGGGCGCCCGCTTCGGCGTAGAGAATGACCTGCTCGCGCATGATCATCAGGGTGGGTATCGAGCGCACCTGGAAGTGACCGGCAATCTCGGTCTCCGCCTCGGTGTTCACCTTGCCGAACACGATGTCCGGATGCGCTTCGGAAACCTCGGAGAATACGGGACCGAAGGATTGACAGGGGCCACACCAAGGCGCCCAGAAGTCGATAATGACGAAATCGTTGCCGGTGATGGTTGCTTCGAAATTTTCCTTGGTCAGATCGACTGTCGCCATGTGGTTTCTCCGGTGGGCGGTGAGTGAGTCACGGGCGTCGACGGATACCACGCGCCGCTGGAATATTAGAGAATAATAATACACGGGCCGGAAGGATGCCACCGGCGAGGTGCGACTACAGTGCGTCGCGGGGATCCGGCTGCAGCAGCGGGCGCGTGCCGGTGGCGCGGTAGCGCCGGTAGTCAGCGACGATCCGCGCATGGTCGAACACCAGGTCCTCCAAGGGATCGTCCGCATAGCACAGTCGCACGTCTGCGGCGTCATCTGCGGCCTGCGGCACACCCCCGGCCTCGCCGACAAAAACCGCACTCACCGTGTGGCCGCGTGCGTCGCGCTGCGGGTCTGAGTAGCAACCCAGCAGTGCGACCAGCTTCACCTCGAGACCGGTTTCCTCGCGCGCCTCGCGTACCGCAGCTTGCTCCAGGGTCTCACCCTTGTCGACGAAACCACCCGGCAGGGCCCAACCGTGCGGGGGGTTACGCCGCGCGATCAACACGATCGGGGTACGCGGGTGAGCGTGCAGTTCGATCACGATGTCGACGGTCAGTAGTGGCGTCTCGGGTACCGGCATAGGCGCCCCCTAGTCATCCTGGCGCGCAAGGCGCATCAGTCGACGCCGTGCGCGCTTGTCGGGGCGCCGGCCGGGCGCCGGGGTCGCCCCGCGCAGCAACTTGCGTTGCTCCGCAGCCGGCGCCCGCGCCATGACGCTGTCAACGTGCTCCTCGTACAACTGCTGCGCCTGGCTGGCCGGGCCACGGCGCTCCGCCAACGCCCTGACGGTAACCACAAAGGTTTGCTGGCCCTTGCGGATCTGCAGTTCATCGCCCACCTGCAACGGGCGCGAGGGCTTGATCCGCTGGTGGTTGATGTGAACATGGCCACCGCTGACCGCCTCGGCCGCCAGCGCACGGGTCTTGTAGAAGCGCGCCGCCCACAGCCACTTGTCGATCCGCACCCGGTCCTGATCATTCATGGTTTGCTACCCGCATATCGCACCACCCCAAGGTTAACCGACCTGCGCCGGTTGCGCGTAGGGCTTTTGCCCGTACCGATCCTACCGCGCAACCCACAATCGCGATGCAGACACGCCTCGATCATGGTCTTGTCTTTTTACTTTTCCCCTTTATCTTGTATCTTGTACCGCTACCGGTAAACCCTCACGGAGACGTCCCACCGCCATGCAGCAAAGCGAGCAGGAAACCATCGCACGGCGCATATCACGCGAGGAATTAGTGCGCGAGTTGCGCCGTTTCCTGCGTGACGATGCCGTGCTGTACGCGGCAGAAGACACGCGCCCCTACGAATGTGACGGACTCTCCGCGTACCGGCGCGTCCCGTGGCTGGTGGTGTTACCGGAAACCACCGCACAGGTGCAGCGCATCGCGCGCCTGTGTTTTGAAAACAACGTGCCGCTGGTGGCGCGCGGCGCCGGCACCGGTCTGTCCGGCGGTGCGCTGCCGCTGGAGAACGGTATACTGCTCAACCTGGCCCGGCTGTCGGGCGTGCTCGAGATCGACCCGCTCAACCGCACTGCGCGCGTCGAACCCGGCGTGCGCAACCTCGCGATCTCCGAGGCAGCCGCACCCCAGGGGCTGTACTACGCGCCTGATCCGTCGTCGCAGATCGCCTGCACCATCGGCGGCAACGTCGCCGAAAACTCGGGCGGCGTGCACTGCCTCAAGTACGGCCTTACCGTGCACAACATCCTGCAGCTAAAGGTCGTAACCATCGAAGGCGAACTGCTTACCATCGGCAGCAGCGCCTTGGATTCCCCGGGGTTCGATCTGCTTGCGCTGATGACGGGCTCGGAAGGCATGCTCGGCATCATCGTCGAGATCACCGTCAAGCTGCTGCCGCAACCCGAACGCGCCCAGGTGGTGATGGCAGCATTCGGTGACGTAACCAGCGCAGGGGCGGCGGTGGCGGAAATCATCGGCGCCGGTATCATTCCCGCTGGCCTGGAAATGATGGACAACCTCGCCATACGCGCCGCCGAGGACTTCGTGCATGCCGGCTATCCGGTCGACGTGGCAGCGATCCTGCTATGCGAACTGGACGGCACCAACGACGAGGTTTCGGAACAAATCCTGCTGGTGCGCGACCTGTTGCTGCAAGCGGGCGCGACCGAGGTGCGCACCGCGCGCGATGAACAGGAGCGTCTGCGCTTCTGGCAGGGACGCAAGGCCGCCTTCCCGGCGGTCGGGCGCATCGCCCCCGATTATTACTGCATGGATGGCACCATTCCGCGTGGCCGGCTCGCCGAGGTATTGAACCGCATCGCCGAGATGTCGCGCGAATACGAGCTGCCCGTAGCCAATGTGTTTCATGCCGGCGACGGCAACCTGCATCCATTGATCCTGTATGACGCCAATACACCGGGTGAGCTGGAGCGCACCGAGGAACTGGGCGGCAAGATCCTCGAGTTGTGTGTCGAGGTCGGTGGCACAATCACCGGCGAGCATGGCGTGGGGGTGGAGAAGATCAACCAGATGTGCGTGCAGTTCAACGAACAGGAGCTCCAACAGTTTCACGCCCTCAAAAGTGCATTTGATGCGCGCGGCCTGCTCAACCCCGGCAAGGCCATTCCGACCCTGGCGCGCTGCGCCGAGTTCGGCGCCATGCACGTACATCACGGCAAATTGCCGCACCCGGAACTGGAGCGTTTCTGAGCGGCGCAGCCTGCCCGCAACACTGCACAGGCGCAACACCTCAGGCGCAGGACCTTGATGCATGAGTAACGATCTCACCAGCGAACTGCAGCAACAGATCAGCGAGGCGTATGCGCAAGGCACGCCGCTGCAAATCGCCGGCGCCGGCACCAAGGCGTTTTACGGGCGCACGCCGCACGGCGAGCCACTGTCGCGAGGCGCACACCGAGGGCGCAACAAATATAGTCCGAACGAACACGTGAATTCAGCGCCTAGTTGCACACCGCTGGCGGAGATCGAGGCCGAACTTGCCACGCACAACCAGATGCTGGCGTTCGAGCCACCACATTTCGGCGCCGGCGCCACCCTGGGTGGCACAGTTGCCTGCGGATTTTCTGGACCGCGCCGACCGTACGCGGGCGCCGCACGGGATTTCGTGCTGGGCACAAAGATCCTCAACGGTAAGGGCGAGTTGCTACGCTTCGGCGGCGAGGTGATGAAAAACGTCGCCGGCTACGATGTGGCACGGTTGATGACCGGCGCCATGGGGGCACTGGGAGTGCTGCTCGAAGTCTCTCTAAAGGTGCTACCGCGCCCCGCGGTCGAAGTAACGCTGCGCAAGGACCTCGACGAGTCCCGCGCCCTCAAGGCGATGAATCGCTGGTCGGGCCTGCCGCTGCCGCTGTCAGCCGCGGCCTGTGACGGCGAACACATGTTCATCCGCTTGTCCGGAAGCACGAAAGGAGTCAAGGCCGCGGGGCAAAAGATCGGTGGCGACGTGCTCGCAGAGGACGAACAGATCTGGGAACGCCTGCGCGAACATCGTCACGGCTTTTTCGAGTCTGCGACACCGCTGTGGCGCGTGTCGGTCGCACCCGGCACGGCGCCGCTGGCACTGCGCGGCAAATCACTGCTCGAGTGGAACGGCGCCCTGCGCTGGCTCAAGAGCACCGACGATGCGACTAGCATGCGTACACTAGTCGAACGCCACGGTGGCCATGCAACGCTGTTTCGCGGCGGCGATCGTGACGGGCAGGTATTTCATCCGCTGCCACCCGGGCTTATGCAGATCCACGAAAACCTCAAGCGTGCCTTCGATCCGGCGTGCATTCTGAATCCGGGGCGCTGGTACACCCAACTCTAATTCCGATCGGGATCCGATGTGACTGGGGTCGTGCCCAGATGGCGGGCAGCGCTACTGAACGTTGAAGTAAATCATGTGGGCATTGCTGACCGATGCTGACTTGCCTAAGCTGATAAATCCTGACCCAGCCAACGGTACTTCTTCCTGTTGCACGTAAACTTCCTTGCCGCCCTGGGGCTTGACGAAGGTGCCGTTGGTACTGTGATCGATAAGCACGAACTTGCCTTTGCGAAACAGGATGCGCGCATGCTTGCGCGATGCAAACTCGGAGTTCACCACCAGGTCGCACTCGCCGCTGCGCCCAAACACAAAGTCAGGGGAACGCGATGAGATTTCCTTAATGTTTTCGTTGTAGGCAAGATACAGATGCAGTTCGCGGTTGAACAGCGACATGATCCGCGATGTGCTGATCTCCTTGGTCTGTGAAAAGTCGGCGGTCTCCTCATCCTGCGCCACATCCCGCCCGGCGCGCACCGGCGCTACCGATGCGCTGATGAGATCGAGCAGGCGGTTGTCCATGCG
>CP070733.1:474691-477471 GCA_020347585.1 Pseudomonadota bacterium
CCCATAGTAAATACCCGATGGTTGTGAAACCAGGTGGCCAAGGGTCGGCGCTCGATGGGCCAGGGTATTTGCGCCAGATCGTCTTCTTGTATCAGTCCAACATGCTGAGCCATATCACGCACGATCGCCTGCGCAATCTCACCATGATAAAAGTCGTCCACCCCCGCGTGCGCCAGGCGACGTAGCGTTTCGGCCAGCACGGGCTGGTGTAGCATTTCACCGACCCGGTACAGATTTCGACTGTCCTTAAGAAAAAACGGCGCCGCCGTTCCGCTCGTTAGATGTTCGCGTTCGCGCTTTGTCAGATCATGTTGCAGCTGACTGATGGGATAACCTTGCTCGGCGATTCGAATCGCCGGCTCCAGAACGCGACTCAACGGCAGGCTGCCGTACGCTTTGAGGGCATAGCCCAGTGTTGCCGGTGTGCTGGGCACGGTGGTGGCGCGATGACCCCGAAAGCGTTGTTCTCGCGGAAGTTCACCCGGCGGCACGCGGTGTGGAGCGCGAGATGAACCATCCAGGGCGATCTTGCGCCGCGATGCGGCCTCGTAGATCAGCAGCATACTTTGGCCACCAAGCCCGGAGGCCGCCGGTTCGCACACACCCAACGCGAACGCCGCGGCCACTGCAGCATCGATGGCATTGCCACCTTCCTGCAGTATCTCCACTCCGGCCTCCGTGGCCAGGTCGTGGGCTGTGGCGACCATGCCGTGTTTCGAGGCGGCCAGTCGTTGCGGGCGCGGCAGCATGCGCTCACCCAACTCTTCCGAATCACGATCGTGCGGTAAATGCGTTGGCTTACGCATCATTTGTCCTATGCGGAATCCCGATACCGTGCCGTCGCAACCTGCACCAGACGATTGACGACTGCTGGCAAATCGCCAAGACCAATCGCTTTGGCAGAAACCGGCAACGACGCGAGTACACCTAGGCCAGGGAGTGTATTGACTTCAAGAAGATAGAGTTGGTCGTGTTCATCCATTCGGAACTCGACCCGTGCCCAGTCGCGACAATGTAAAACATCAAAGGCCTGCAGCGCCACTCGCTGTAACACTCCATTTATAGCATCTGACACCGCGGCCGGGCACAGTAGTTCAAAACGGCGCAGGGCAGTGCCGTTCTTGTCTTCCCGCGTATAGACCGGTAACCCGTCAGTGCTTAGGATAACTTCGACTGCCGGCAGAGGCTCTGCAGTGGACCCATTACCCAGGATACTGATACTGAGTTCCCGACCGTCGACAAATTGTTCGACTAATACCGGTTGTTGATATTCCACCAAATTCTCACGCACTGCGTCTCGCATTTCGCGCACTGTGTGGACCAAATGCAATCCGAACGAGGAAGCCTCCGCCACCGGCTTAACTACTAACGGATAGCTCATACCCGGATCGGGATCATCGGCACTTCGCATCACCGCAAAAGCCGGCGTCGGTAACCCATAGTGCTGGAACAGTGCCTTGGCGGCTGCCTTGTCCGAAGCGAGCGCGTGTCCCCACGGACTGGAGCCGATGTAAGGAAGGCCCAAGGTATCCAACAGGGCCGGCATCTGACAGTAGCGCAACTGCCCCTGCATGCCAAACGCCAGGTTGAACACGAGGCCGGGCCATTGGCCATCGGGCACCTCACCGAAGAAATTCTGCAAACGTTCGATGATGTCTTGGTCGCCCTCAAGCAGCACCACCTCATGTTCCAGCACTCGTAGTGCATCGACAATGCGCTGGACATTTTCCAGCGGATACTCTTCGTGGGCTAACGGTCCCCGGTGCTGAATGACATGTCCCGCCTGAGTGCTGTAGATCACTGCGATCTTCATACTAGCGATTCTCCGCTGCGCGGGTCTGGGAATCACATGCCTTCTAGAAAAAAGGGGATGGAAGTACCGGTCGAAGTGACGCTTTCCCTTGAGGTAAACCCACGCAAGAAAATGCTCTAACCCAAGTCTAGCGCAATAGCACGGGATTCACATTGCTTAGCAGGATCGCATCGCGTGTTGCACAGCTAACAATCTAGTCACGGGTATTGACAACTGATGGTCTACGCCGTTGCGCCCGCCTGTGGTGCAAAGACCGTCTCGACAGCGACTACTGGCGCACGGGTGGCTGTAAGAAAACCAGAACCCGGCAAGCTGCAATTGAATTGTAAATTCGAATCATTCGCATTGAACTATCGTTCACGCGCATTGCCATAGCCGTCTTGCGTTTTCGAACAAGGCAGTAGAAATAACGCCGATGTAACTTATGCTTTACTGCCTCTGTCTAGACCTGCCGTTAAAGAGGCAACATCGTATAGGCCAGTCCTACCACGGCACATGCCCCAATCACTGAGAGAATACCTACCTTATACCTGAACAGCGCAACAAATGCCGCGGCCCCGATCAGCGCGGAAAACCATTCAAAGCGGCCTTCGAACCCTTGCGGCCAAAGCACATGGTAGGCGAAAAAAACCGCCAGGTTGATCACCACGCCAACCACCGCGGCGGTAATACCGGTGAGTGGAGCCGTGAATCTGACTTCATGCCGCGTCGCTTCGACCGCCGGGCCGCCCACCAGGATAAACAAGAAGGAAGGCAAAAACGTGAAGAACGTAGCGATGGCTGCGCCTGCCATACCTGCCAACGGCAACATTTCCGGCCCGAAGATCTCCTTGGTCCAGCCACCCACAAAGCCCACGAAGGCAACCACCATGATCAGCGGCCCGGGAGTAGTTTCACCGAGCGCGAGACCGTCGATCATCTGCGGCCCGCTCAACCAGGCATATTGCTCGACGCCACCCTGATAGAC
>CP070733.1:477571-484706 GCA_020347585.1 Pseudomonadota bacterium
ATTTTGTTACTGACCAGACGGAGAATGTGTATCCGATGATAGCGGCGGGCAAGGGACATCATGAGATGCACCTGTCACCAGAAAGAGAGCTGGCCTGACATGCGTCACATCATCTCGGTACTTATGGAAAATGAATCGGGCGCGCTGTCGCGCGTTGCCGGCCTGTTTTCGGCCCGTGGTTACAATATCGAATCGCTGACGGTGGCCCCCACCGAGGATCCGTCGCTGTCACGCATGACCCTGGTTACCAGCGGCTCCGAGGAAATTATCGAGCAGATCACCAAGCAGCTTAACAAACTGGTCGACGTGGTCAGGCTCTCCGACCTCACGGAAGGCACTCACATCGAGCGCGAACTGATGTTGATTAAGGTGCAGGCGGCTGAGTCCGTGCAGCGCGACGAGCTCAAACGCATGACGGACATCTTCCGTGGGCGCATTATCGATGTCACCGATAACACCTACACCATCGAACTAACCGGTACGGGCGACAAGCTCGACGCTTTTCTCGATGCGGTGGATGAGTCCGCTATCCTCGAGACGGTGCGCTCCGGCGCCACCGGCATTGCGCGCGGCGCAAGGAGCCTGCGGATCTAGTGCGATACAACGCCGGTTTGCGCTGCGGCCTGTGACAGTCGGGGCCGTCGCGCGACTGCTCGAACCAGTTTCTGTCTTCAGCTAATAAAGTTATTACTTTAAGGAAAGCTCAATGAATATCTATTACGACAAAGATTGCGACGTTTCGATCATCCGCGGCATGAAGGTGACCATTGTCGGTTACGGTTCGCAGGGGCACGCACACGCCAACAACCTGAAGGACTCCGGTGTAAGTGTTACGGTGGGGCTGCGCGCGGAATCAGCGTCGGTTGCCAAGGCCGAGCAAGCGGGCCTCGACGTCAAGCCGGTGGAAGAGGCTGTGAGCAGCGCTGACCTGGTCATGATTCTTGCGCCGGACGAGCACCAGGCGCGGTTGTACCGTGAGCAGGTAGAACCCAACATCAAGCAGGGCGGTACGCTGGCGTTTGCCCACGGCTTCAACATTCACTTCGGTCAGGTCGAGCCGCGCGAGGATCTCGATGTCATCATGGTCGCCCCCAAGGGCCCCGGTCACCTCGTGCGCTCCACCTATACGCAGGGTGGCGGTGTGCCCAGTTTAGTCGCGGTTCATCGCGATGCCTCCGGCAAGGCCAGGGACATTGCACTTTCCTACGCGTCTGCCAATGGTGGGGGTCGGGCCGGAATCATTGAAACCTCCTTCCGTGAAGAGACCGAAACTGATCTGTTCGGCGAACAGGCGGTATTGTGCGGAGGCACGACGGCGCTGGTGCAGGCGGGCTTCGAGACACTGGTGGAGGCCGGTTACGCACCGGAGATGGCATACTTCGAATGCCTGCATGAACTCAAGCTCATTGTCGATCTGATGTACGAGGGCGGCATCGCCAACATGCGCTACTCAATTTCCAACACCGCCGAGTATGGTGATCTGACCCGCGGCCCGCGTGTGATTACCGACGAGACCCGGGACGAAATGCGCCGCATCCTGGAAGAGATTCAGAACGGCGAATTCGCGCGCGAATTTATCCTTGAGAACCAGAGCGGCGCGGCGACGCTCAAGGCCAAGCGGCGCATCGGGCGCGAACATGCCATCGAGGAAGTGGGCGGGCGGCTGCGAGACATGATGCCCTGGATCAAGGCCCAGAAGATCGTCGACAAGTCGAAAAATTGATCGCGCACCGCCCGACAATGGGCATGTGACCAACGCCGGGCCTGCCATATATGGCAACCTCAAACCAGTCGATGCTCGCCCCCGAGGGGCGGCCAATAGTCACCGTCGTTGCGGCGCTGATTCTGGTCGCGCATTTCTTTTTGGGCATCAAGGTATTGTTGCTTTGGCTGCTGCCGGGTCTGTTGCTGTGGTTATACCGTGACCCGCCACGGGACATCCCGGCCGCGCCGCGCGGGCTGCTGAGCCCGGTCGATGCGCGCGTCGTCGCCATCGAGGAAGACGATGATCCCTATCTACAACGCCGCGCCATCCGCGTTGATCTACGCATTCCGGTTACCGCGGTGTATACCCTGCGTAGCGTCACCGAAGGGAAGATTATGAACCAGTGGTGCCGCGGCAGCAGCGGTCGCGCGCGAACGTTGGCGTTGTGGCTGCAGACCGACGAATCCGACGATATCGTCACCGTCCTAAAACCAGGCCGCGTGTTGGGTAGCCTAAAGTGCTACGCGCGCTCGGGCGAGCGCGTCGGACAGGGGCAGCGCCAGGGCTTCATTCTGCTTGGCACCGACGTGCAGATGTTGCTTCCCACGGGGGTGCGCCTGCGCATCGCCACGGGTGACAAAGTGCTGGCGGGGGCTGATATCATTGCTGACCTGGTGCATGGGTAACGGCAGGTGCCACAGCCTGCCGGCAGGACATTGGGGCAACGGTTGACAGCACATGTCTGAGACGGAAAGCCAGGAAGAAGTTCCGGTGAAGCGCAGGCGGCGCGGTATCTATTTGCTGCCGAACGTCTTTACTACAGCCGCGCTGTTCGCCGGCTTCTATGCCATCGTGGCGTCCATGAAGAGCCATTTCGAGCCTGCCGCGATAGCGATATTCATTGCAATGATCTTGGATGGCATCGACGGTCGCGTTGCTCGTCTGACCAATACCCAGAGCGACTTTGGCGCCGAGTACGACAGCCTGTCCGACATGATCTCGTTTGGTCTGGCGCCAGCGCTGGTGATGTACCAGTGGACCCTCTCGGGAATGGGCAAGCCCGGCTGGCTGGCAGCGTTCATCTTTACGGCCGCGGCGGCGCTGCGGTTGGCGCGTTTTAACACCCAGGTCGGCATCGCCGACAAGCGATACTTCCAAGGGCTGCCCAGCCCATCGGCCGCGGCCATTGTGACGGGATTCGTTTGGGTGGGCGACAGCTACGCCCTATATAACGGGAGCTACAGCATCGTGGCGCTGGTACTTACCATCGTCATCGGGCTGTTAATGGTGAGCAACGTACGGTACTACAGTTTCAAGGGCATTGACTGGAAGGGCAAGGTCCCCTTTGTTGTGCCGCTGGTATTCGTGCTGCTCATCGTGTTGGTTTCCTATGACCCGCCATTGGTGCTGTTTGCGGGCTTCCTGATCTATGCGCTGTCAGGTCCAGTATTTACCCTGGTCCAGTTGCGCCGGCGCCGCGCAGAACGCAAGGCGCAGCGCGCACAGGATTCGGCCAGCGAGTAGCGACCTATCAGGTACCTGTCGCCGGGCAATCTACAGCGGCGGAAATCCCGCTGGTTTCTTGTCCCACATGCCTCCACGGTGGGGCTTGGCAGCATCGCCGAATCAGGCTATATTCGGATGACATGCAATCCGAAATGACTATGCACATGTTTGCACGGCACAACGATTTTCGCCAACCGCGCCGCCCGCTCGGCCGCGGCCCGTGTCTGTGCGCCCCCCTGCTTTCCCTGCGACTGCTGCCCTGACGGGCAGATACTCGTTCGCGACAAGCGCTTCACGCGCAATCCACCCAAACGCAGGCCAACCCCACGCCGGGCAAGGCCTTTTTGTGACCGGATCAGTACGTGTCATAATGACCGTTCGAGCGGAGCAGGACCATGACAGACCAATTAATTGTTTTTGATACCACCTTGCGCGACGGGGAGCAGAGCCCCGGCGCCTCCATGACCCGCGATGAGAAGGTGCGTATCGCGCGCGCTCTGGAGCGCATGCGGGTGGATGTGATCGAGGCTGGCTTTCCTATTGCCAGCCCCGGCGATTTCGAGGCGGTGCGGGCGGTGGCGCGCGCCGTCAAGGACAGCACCGTGTGCGGCCTGGCGCGTGCCCTGGACAAGGACATCGACCGCGCCGGCGAGGCGCTCCGGGAGGCCAACAGCGGCCGCATTCATACCTTCATAGCGACCTCGCCCATCCACATGGAGCAAAAACTGCGCATGAGCCCCGACCAGGTGCTCGAGCAGGCGGTGCGCGCCGTCAGGCACGCTCGGCAGTACACCGACAACGTGGAGTTCTCGCCCGAGGATGCGGGCCGCTCGGAGATCGATTTCTTGTGTCGGGTACTCGAGGCGGTAATTGATGCGGGCGCCGGTACCGTCAATATCCCGGATACCGTGGGTTACAACGTTCCCGAGCAGTTCGGCAACCTGATCAGCACGCTCCGCGAGCGGGTACCCAATTCCGACCAGGCGGTGTTCTCGGTGCACTGCCACAATGATCTCGGGCTGGCCGTGGCCAATTCGCTGTCGGCAGTGATGAACGGCGCCCGCCAGGTGGAGTGCACCATCAACGGTTTGGGCGAACGGGCCGGCAATGCGGCACTCGAAGAGATCGTGATGACCGTCAAGACGCGCCAGGACATCTTTCCCTGTTCAGTCGATCATATCGATACCACCCAGATCGTGACAGCATCGAAACTGGTTTCGGGGATCACCGGTTTTGCGGTGCAGCCCAACAAGGCCATCGTCGGGGCCAATGCCTTCGCCCATGAATCGGGCATACACCAGGACGGTGTGCTCAAAAGCCGCGAGACTTACGAGATTATGCGTGCCGAGGATGTGGGCTGGACTGCCAACCGCATGGTGCTCGGCAAGCACTCTGGTCGCAATGCCTTCCGCACTCGGCTTGCCGAGCTGGGTGTGGAGTTCGCATCCGAAGAAGAGCTGAATGATGCCTTCAGCCGCTTCAAGGACCTCGCCGACAAGAAACACGAGATCTACGATGAAGATCTGCAGGCGCTGGTTACCGAGTCCAACATCGAGGCGGAGAACGAGTTCGTTCGCTTGCTTTTCCTCAGCGTGTGTTCTCAATCCGGCGAGACGCCCGAGGCTAGCATCACCCTGCGCGTTAACGGCGACGAGCGCCAGTCGAAAGCCGCCGGCGGCGGGCCGGTGGATGCTGCGTTCCGTGCGATTGAGTCTATTGTCGCCAGCGGCACCGAGCTGCTGCTGTACTCGGTCAACAACATCACCACCGGCACCGATTCGCAGGGCGAGGTCACCGTGCGCCTGGAGAAAGGTGGGCGCATTGTCAACGGCCAGGGGGCCGATACGGACATCGTGATCGCTTCGGCCAAGGCCTATGTCAACGCGCTTAACAAGCTGCGGGCGCCGGTACAACGCGAGCATCCACAGACGGCGGATGTTTAGCCCAGGATGATCAACAAGCTACGCGGTAATATGCGATTCGCATACGGGGGCGTGAATGACCGCCAGTGAGCAGACGCGCATCGCCTATCTTCAGGCAATGGGTATCGACGTCTGGGTGCGGCGTGAACATGTATCCACAAGCGATACTGAAGCCGCGGTGGGCGAAGTGCCGTCGGTGGTTGCGGCGTCCGGCATGCCAATGCCGGCCGGCGATGTGGCAACTCTCGACTGGGCGGCATTGGAGGCGCGGGTGGCAGGGTGCACGTTGTGCGAACTGCACCGGAGCCGCACGCAAACGGTGTTTGGCGTCGGCAACCGCGCAGCCGACTGGCTGGTGATCGGCGAGGCGCCGGGTGCCGACGAGGACCGCCAGGGCGAGCCCTTCGTCGGGCGAGCGGGCCAGTTGCTCAACGAAATGCTAAGGGCAGTTGGTATGTCGCGAGAGCAGGTCTTTATCGCCAACATTCTGAAGTGCCGCCCGCCGCGCAATCGTGATCCTCGCCCCGAGGAGGAGGCCGCCTGCACGCCGTACCTCTACCGCCAGATTGAACTGCTTCAGCCGAAGCTGGTACTGGCCCTCGGGCGCATTGCCGCACAGCGTCTGCTGGGAACCGATGCCAGCCTTTCCCGGTTGCGTGGCAGCGTCCACACTCACGCGGCAACCGGCACGCCGGTGGTGGTGACCTATCACCCGGCCTACCTGCTGCGCTCACCGGCGGAAAAGCGCAAGGCCTGGCAGGACCTGTTGTTCGCCTGCTCCGTGGCAAGCGACAGGGCGTGACGGAGTTGCCCTTGCGCGCCAGATTGGCGACACAGGTCAAGGATCTGGCGGCTGGAACGATATTGATCGGCATATGAGCGCAGTAGTCAAAACGGAAGCAGACGGGTTTCGGCCGATGACGCTGGCCGATCTCGACGAGATCATGGTCATCGAGACTGCCGCGTATCAACATGCCTGGACGGCAGGCATTTTTCGCGACTGCATGCATGTAGGCTACTGCTGCTGGGTGTATCAGGAACAGGGACAGATATACTGCTATTACGTCATGTCGATGGGAGCGGGCGAGGCACACTTGCTCAACCTGTGCGTGCAGCCTGCGCGGCAGGGAGAGGGCCTGGGCCGCATGATGCTGGGGCACATGGCCGGGGTCGCGATGGCGCACCGTGCCGAGACACTGCTACTCGAGGTGCGCCCCTCGAACCGCGCGGCCATCGGGCTCTACCACTCGAGCGGTTTCAACGAGGTGGGTATGCGCCGCGGTTACTATCCGACGGATACCGACGAACGCGAGGACGCCGTTATCATGGCACGCGCACTGATTCGCTGAACCCTTACTGCGCGACCTTCCAGCTGCCGTCTGCCTGACGGCAGAAGTTGAAAACCGATCGGCCCTGCCTTCCCCCCGCGCTGTTGAAAATCTCCAGCCGACGGCATTTCGTGCCATCGCGTTCATGGCTTGCCGATGGGGTGAGCGTTCCAGAGGCACCGGTTTCCTCGTTGCTCCAGGAACGCGTTGCGCCGTCCGGCGTGCTGTCCAGCGCCTCTTGCACCTTGCGCTCAAACAGCGCTAGGTCCTGTTCCTTGAAGAAACTGATGGGCCCCTGCTCGTGCATGGTGGCCCAGTTGCTGGCAAACGCGAGTGTGGAGCACAGCGCCAGTAGCAGGGCCGGTACGCAGTATGCAAAAGTATGGCGCATGCGGTAAACGGCTCGAGGTCCGGAAACTACTTGGATTTTTGCTTCGTCTTGTCAGGCGGGAAGCTTGCCAGCACCTTCTGCACCGCCTCGCGAATACCCTGCTCACTTTGCTCGGGGGTTTCCTTGCGCTTGAGCTCCGCCTGTGCCGAGCCGCGCCAGATCAGTTTCTTGTTCTTTGGCTCGACGATGTCGATCATCAGGGTGCCTTCTTCGTATTCTTAGGTGTAGGTTTCGGTGCCGTAGGGTCCGGCGCCATAGCCGTAGTTCCACCCCCAGCCCGGGG
>CP070733.1:484806-495913 GCA_020347585.1 Pseudomonadota bacterium
CATGTGCAGGCTGCCCGTGACGTTGGGCGGCGGGATCATGATGCAATAGGATTCGCCCGTGCCACCTGGTGCGAAATAACCTTTGTCTTCCCAGGCCTGGTACCAGCGTTGTTCGATGGCGTGCGGGTTGTAGGTCTTGTCCACTGGATCCTGACTCGGGATTGCTGCGGAAGATGCCCGGTGCGGCCGGTCCGGCGCGGCCCGTGCGGGAGTGTTTATGACACCGGAACGCCCGCGATTATACAGAAAGCGGGCGCCGGGTCGTAACCCGCGCGAACCGCGGGCGGTGCGGCGAAGATGTTACCATATGCGCCAACCCGGATTTCGCCGATCACACTACACCGCAAGGAAACCGCGCGTGCTGAAGACAGACAATCCCGACAGGTTGTTTGCCGTCGTTCTGGTGAGCACGGTGGTGATCAAACTGATTGCCGCGCAGTTGCTTCCGCTTACCGGTGACGAGGCGTATTTCATCGTTTGGGGCAAACATCTGGACTATGGCTACTACGACCACACACCCATGGTCGGCTGGGTTCTGGCCGCGCTGCTGGCGGTGGGTGACGCCGTGGTCTGGCTGCGCCTGCCCAGCATCCTGATCAGCACGTTTATCGGTTGGTCGATATGGCGGTTGCTGCGCGACAGTAACCGGGAAATCGCCGCCTTTGCCGCGGCCCTGTACCTGCTGGCGCCGGTAAACCTGCTGGGCGTCATTATCACCACCGATACGCCGCTGATTCTGTTTGGCTTTTTGTCAGGGCTTTGTTTTTTCCGCGCACAGGATGGCGACCGGCCGCTGTGGTATGCCTTGTCGGGCCTGTTTCTTGGCCTGGCCTTCTTCTCGAAGTTTTTCGCCGGGCTGCTCGGGATCGCCTACGTGCTGTACGTGGTGCTATTCGTGCGCCGCGGCCCAAAGCCGTATCTCGGGCTGGCATTGGTGGTGCTGGGTACCCTGCCGTTTATCGGCCTGAACCTGATCTGGAACTACAACAATTGCTGGAACAACTACCTGTTCAACCTGCTCAACCGCACCCAGGGGGCGGCGCTGTCGCTCAAGACGCCCGGCAAATATGCGTTCTGGCTGCTGTACCTCGCCACGCCGCCGCTGCTGTACTACCTGCTACGCGAATGGCGCCGCTTTGTGCCGGCAATGCGCCTCGGTGGGACCGGGGTATTCCTGGCGCTGTTCCTGATTCCCATAGCGTTGTTCGCGCTGTTGTCGGGCTGGAAGAGTATCGGTTTGCACTGGCTATTCAGTTTCTATCCGTTTCTATTCATTGGCGCGGCTGCTCTGCTGGACGCCCCGCGCCTGCGTCGCACGCTGAAATTCATGGTGTGGTTTTCATTGGTACATGGCGTTGTGTTCGTCAGCCTGGCAATTGTCGTTGAGTATTCGCCACAGCTGCTGCGTGCACTCCCCGATCCGTTCAAGGTCGCCGAGAGTCCCTACAAGGACGTGATATATGCCACGCGCAACGAGGAGATCCTGGCGGCGCTCGACAAGTATCGCGACGATTTCAAGCTAGCGACCGACAGTTACCGCGAGTCAGCGGACCTGTATTACACCTCGCGTGAACATGTCATGGTGTTTGGTGGTGGATCCTACCACGCACGTCAGGACGACCTGTTGACTGATTTCCGGGAACTGGACGGCGGTAACATTCTCATCCTGGCCTATTTCCCGGGCATCGAGCGTTTCGGCGAGTATTTCGACTCGGCCGAGTTGAAGACGCTAGAGATGGAGGGCGTGCAGTTCTACTACGTACTCGGACGAGGATTCCGCTACGAGAAATATCAGCGGGACGTGCTGGATGGGATTATCCGCAATTACTATTCGATTCCCGACTTCCTGCCGGTCAGTACGTGTTACATGCACGAGCGTTACGGCGTCCCCGCACAGCGGGATGGACGCTAGTCGTCCTGATCCATGCCGAGTTGCTTGCGCAGTTCGCTGATTTGTTCGTCGACATGATGCTTGAACTCGGTTTCAAGCTGCACCACTGCCTGAATCAATGCGTCATGTAGCGCGTTTTCCAGGTTGTTTGCCAGTTCGGCGAACATCCGCCCGGCGGCTTGCGCGGACGGAGCGGCTGGCGCCTGCGCTGCGCCTTCGGCAGCAGTGATCTCTTCAAGCGGGACATCAAGCTCCTGCGGAGCGGGCTCGGTATTGGCGGACGCGCCGGGCATGACTACGTCCTCGAGCATGGGTACCAGGTTCTCGTGGTCCGCCGCGGACTCCGCAGCTACTTCGATTGGCGCTTCGGCCAAAGCCTCGGCGTCAGGTAACCCTGCGACTACACTCTTGGCGTCGGCAGGCGTACCCGCGGCGGCGTCTTTGGTCGGGCTCGATGCATTTGCAAGTGCAATGCTTTCGCGGGCCGCCGAGATTTTGTGTTCGCTTTCGACCAGCAGATCCTTAATCGACTCCAGCGACTTTAAAAGGTTGTCGTGGTCGGCGTCGGAATTCTGACTGTTCTTGCCGGTGCTCATAACCATCGTCCTAGCTCTTGCCGCTAATGTTGTGGCTCTCGAGCGCATAGCCGCGGTCGCGGTAATAGCGGTAGCGCTCGCGCGCCGCGTCGCGCACCGGTGCATCGGGGGCTACGACCTCGATGACACGCTCGAATCGGCTGAAGAACGGGGGTACGTCTGCGGCCAGATTGATCAGCACGTCAGTTGCACTTACCTTCGCCTCGCCGGTTCCGATATGCACCGGACATGGTGTTTCGTTGGCGTTCTCTTGCAGGCGGTGCGGCACAAAGCTGCCAGCGCGGAATGTCCACAGCAGGTCATCGAGTTGCTTTGCGTCAGCAGGTGACGGGGCGTGCATGTAGATCTGGTGGCCGCGCAGCCAGGCCTTTTCCACCAGCCGGCATGCCAGCGTGTTGCGCGCGGCAGCCCCACCGCTATCAAGAACGTAAAAATCAACTCTTGTCATATCATTCCGTGCATGTGGGCACATCCGGCCCGGTGTACCTGTAACGCGTTGCAGCCACCAGGTGGTGCGCTCACCGCCGGCGGCCGCGGTCCAGCAGGTACTGGGTCAGCAACGGCACCGGTCGGCCCGTAGCGCCTTTTTCCTGGCCTGTGTTCCAGGCGGTGCCGGCGATATCCAGGTGCGCCCACTTGTATTTCTTTGTGAAGCGCGCCAGAAAGCATGCGGCGGTGATGGTGCCGGCCTCGCGCCCGCCGATGTTGGCCATGTCGGCGAAATTGCTGCTGAGCTGCTGCTGGTATTCCTCCCAGAGCGGCAACTGCCAGGCGCGGTCACCGCTTTCGTTCCCTGCCGTAATCAGGTTATCGGCAAGTGGGGGATGATTACTTAGCAGTCCACTGGCATGTTTGCCCAGCGCAATGACGCATGCACCGGTCAGGGTGGCAATGTCGATCACCACCGTCGGATTGAAACGCTCGGCATAGGACAGCGCGTCACACAGAATCAGGCGGCCCTCGGCGTCGGTGTTGAGTACTTCGATCGTTTGTCCCGACATGCTCTCGACTATGTCGCCGGGCTTGTTGGCGTTGCCGTCGGGCAGGTTTTCGCAGCTCGGGACGATCCCCACGACGTTTATCGGTAACTGCAATTCGCCCAGCGCCGTCAGGGTGCCAAGTACGCTCGCCGCGCCGCACATGTCGAACTTCATCTCGTCCATGGCGGCCGCCGGCTTGATTGATATGCCGCCGGCATCGAAGGTAATGCCCTTGCCGACCAGCACCACTGGCTTGTGCTTGGCATCGGCGCCTTTGTACTCAAGTGTAATCAGCTTGGGCGGCTGCCGGCTGCCGCGGGCCACCGAGAGCAGGGCGCCCATCTTCAGGCGCTCCATGTCTTTTTGTTCAAGTACCTTGACCCTAATGTTCTTGTACTTGCGCGCGATACCGAGCGCCTCGTCGGCGAGGTAGGTCGGCGTGCAGACATTGCCCGGCAGGTTACCCAATTCACGCGCGACGCTGACACCGGCACCGATGGCCTGTCCTTCTGCGGCCGCTTTCTGGGCACGCTTGACGTCGCGCTTGTGCTCGACGTTGAACGCGATCCTGCGCAGCGGGTTGCGGACGGTATCCTTTTCGCTCTTGAGCCGGTCAAAGCGGTAAACGCAGTGCAGGGTCGTTTCCACCGCCTGGCGGACCAGCCAGTGTGCATCGCGATCCTTGACCGGCAATTCAGTCAGAAAACAGTGTGCATCCCGGGCGCCGGTATCATTCAGCGTTTTGACGGCAGCGGTGACAGCCGCGCCATATTGCGTCGGTCCCAGTTCCCGTTCCTTGCCGCAGCCCACCAGCAACAGGCGGTTGGCGGGTATGCCGGCGACATCGTGCAGCATCATCACTTGACCTGGCTTGCCGTCCATATCGCCTTTACGCAGCAGCGCGCTCAGGTAACCACCGCTGGCCTGGTCGATGCGCGCGGCGGCGGCCGACAGGCGGCGCGGTTCGAACACGCCCACAACGACACAGGCGCTGGCTTGCTTTTCGGGGGCAGCCGACTGAATGCGGATATCCATGAATCAAGACTCCCGTGGCGGGCCATGATACGAGCCGGGTTCTGCGGTATGATGCCAGCCCGGCCGGCGCAAATGCGCAGGTCAGTAAAAACGCTAGTCTACCCAATCGGATTTCGATTTTCAGCCGGACGCGTGTGCTACGCGCTAGACTTCATGCAGTGATTATCGATCGCTATCTGGTCAGGGAAGTTCTCGCGACGCTGTTCGGGGTGGTGGCGGTGCTGCTGCTGATCCTGCTGAGCGTGCGCCTGGTGCGTCTATTTGCCGAGGCGGCCGCGGGCAACCTGCCTGTGGACGTGATACTCATTGCCCTTGGCTTGAAAAGCATTGCCAATCTTGTGTTTATCCTGCCGCTGGCGCTGTACCTGGCGGTACTGCTAACACTGATTCGCCTGCACAAGGACAGCGAGATGGCTGCGCTGGCTGCCTGCGGTGTCGGTGCCGGCCGAATCTTGCGGCCGCTCACGTGGCTTGGGCTGGTTTTCGCCGTGCTTACTGGCGCGCTTGGCCTGTACGTCGGTCCCTGGGCGGAGAATCAGAATGAGAAGCTCGTGGCGCTCTACCAGGAGTCCCGCGATGTTCAGGGCGTGATCGCCGGGCGATTTATCGAACTCAAGGGTGAGGCCGGTGCGGTGTACGTCGAGCGTTTTGACGAGGATCTGGGTGAGTACCGCAACGTGTTTTTTCAGAGCCAGGGCGAGCGTGGACAGGTGATCGTGTCCTCGCTCTCGGCCTACCAGCGCATCGACGAAAGAACCGGCGACCGGTACCTGGTACTGGAGAATGGCCAGCGTTATGAGGGTCGGCCCGGGGCGCCGGATTTCGCCATCGTGGAGTTTGACCGCCACGGCATCCGTATCGAGCGCAAACCGCCCCGCGAGGTGACCTTTCGCCTCAAGGCTACCCCGACCGTTGATTTGCTACGCTCGGGTGCGGCGAGCGACGTGGCCGAGCTGCAGTGGCGCGTGTCACCGATGTTGCTGTGCCTGGTCCTGACCTGGATCGCGGTACCGCTCGGTCGGACCTCACCTCGCCAGGGACACTATCTGCGCGTCGGCATCGCAATACTTATCTATATCGTTTACTCCAACATGCTCAACGTTTCGCGGGCCTGGCTCGAGGATGACAACATTCCACAATACGTGGGACTGTGGTGGGTGCACCTGTGCATGGGCGCGCTGGCCCTCGTTCTGTTCGCGCAGCAGTTCGGGTGGCGCGCCCTGCGCCTAGGGCGTGTCCGGTAGGCGTAGGCAACCATGGTCATACTTGACAACTATATCGGCCGCGCCGTGATCGTCAGCGTGCTGGGGGTGTTGACCGTGCTGGTGGCGCTGTTCTCGGTGATAAGTTTCGCCGGGGAGTTCGACGAGATAGGCAACCATCAGTACACCGTGTGGGGGGCAATGCTGTACGTGCTGCTGCGCGTGCCGAACCAGGTGTATGAGTCATTTCCATTGGCATCGCTGTTGGGCGCCATGCTCGGACTGGGTGCGCTGGCGAGTCGTAGCGAGCTAGTGGTGGTGCGCACCTCGGGAGTGTCGATGCTGCGTATCGTTGGCTCGATTGCCCGCGCGGCGCTGGTGCTGGTGATTGTGGCGCTGTTGATCGGCGAGGTGGTGGCCCCCCCGGCGCTGGAGTATGCGCAGCAGATGCGCCTGCGCGCGCTCTCTTCGCAGGTGAGTGTCAATACCGCCTACGGACTGTGGGTGCGTGACGGACAGAACTTCGTCCATGTGCAGCGGGTCGATGATGCGGGTCGTCTTGAAGGGGTGTCGCTTTACGCGCTGGACGATCAGCAGCGCATGACCAGTATTTTGCAGGCGGGTAGCGCGGAGCATCGCGATGGTGCATGGGTGCTCAACAACGTGCGGCGAAGCCGCATAGATAAGGACGAGGTACGAACCGAGGCCGTATCGGAACTTGCACGTGATGACCTGATGCCACCCGATGTCATTGCGACGGTGTCGATCTCGCCCGAGGTGCTTTCACTGTGGCGGCTCAGGGATTACATCGGCTATCTCAATGACAACGAGCTTGACGCTGCGCCCTACGAACTGGCCTTTTGGTCCAAGGTCACCATGCCGCTTACCATTGGCGTCATGGTGCTGATCGCGGTCCCGTTTGTGCTTGGATCAATGAGAAACATCAGTGTTGGCCGGCGCGTGGTAATCGGCTTTTTCGCCGGACTCGGTTTCTTTATTCTTAACCGCATCGTGGGCCAGGCCGGGCTGGTGTACGACATTCACCCCTTGCTGAGCGCAACGCTGCCGACGGTGGTGGTGATGGTAGGCGCGATCCTGCTGATGCGCCGTTCCGTGTGAACTGGCAAAGCGCGCCCGCTAGCGTTTGGGTAGAAGTATCACGCGGGTAGCCGAGGCACGCTCGCGCCAGCTATAGCGGCTGTTGTCCCAGATCACCCACAGCGTGGCGCCTAGCGTCAGCCAGCCTGGCGGCAGATCGAACAGCCATACCACGGTCGCGTCCGCGGCGGGACGCACCGGGGTAGCCCAGCTGATCACGCCAATCGACAACAGCGCCCAGGCCGGCACCCCGCTCACAAAGCGCACCAATGACTGCCGCCAGCCCACGTTCTCGCTGTTCGCTGACACCAGACGCAGACGCCAGGCGCGCATGCCAAGAGTTTGTCCGCCGTGCGTCCAGAACCAGCCGAAAAAACCGAATGCAACGCAGCACAGGTAGATGCTTAGCAGGGGGTTTACAGAGGTCGTTGTATCCTCGTTAATGAACGGCGAGGCGAGCGCGGTGGCCAACAATATCACTGCAATCAGCACCAGCGAGTCATACACGATCGCGGCGAGCCGACGCCAGATGGCAGCGGATTCCTGTGTCGGCTTGGGTTGCGGTGTGTGCATCATCGTACGCCAACGGGCTGTATGACAGCATGACGCGGCGCCGGATGCCCCGGCGCGCGGCAGCCGCACAATATACCATCTTACTGGGTTCGTGGCGCAGCGCATGTGTGTTACTGCGGCTGCCAGCGCGTGTTGCAAAACGGGCGCGGCTGCGTATTTAATAGGGCTAAGACAGGCGCGGGGAATATAAGCGCGCGATAATAATGCCAGGGATTTTGGCTGCAATCATGAGGTAGCACCATGAGCATCGTGTATGAGCTTTCCAGAACGCCCGGGGTAATCGCAGCCGGCGAGTATTCATACCGCGGCGATCGATTTTCCTATGAAGGTCAACTTGATGAAGAGAAGGCGCGCTGGGCGTCGATCATGTGTCGCGCAACCACCATGGCGGTGCATATGCAAGCTGACATGATGAAGTCACTGCGTAGTGATTGCGGTTGTGCGCCCGCGCGCGGATGGGTGGTGCGCGGTGAGAATTTCAGCGTATGCGTCATCGCCGATACGTTTTGCTTTATCGATAACTCGGCAACGTCGGTAAACGAGGTGATGCAACTCATGCTGGAAAAGGTCGAGCACCAGGAAGGCGCGCTGGTGTAAGCAGGGTCATCGCCCGACCGCGGGTGGATCCGGTTCAGGGGATATTCAGTATTACTCGGGAGGTGCGGTATGTCCGTTTTGGACAGTTTGATGCAACTGGAAGGCGCTATGGGGGCGTTCAGGTTTTCGGCGCAGGGCGAACTGCTGGATCACAGACTCGCCGAAGGCAGTCCGCTAAACGAGACAGTGCTCGATTTGTTGTCGCACGTGTGTGTGGCCAACGTGGCAATCGCTACCATGCAGGCGCGTGGCTGGGAAAAGATGACCGGCATGCAGGGTTTCTATCCGGTCAACGGGTTCAGCATGGTTGGCTTTGACTGGACAGCAATCGTCAACGGCGAGCACGGGGTGGTGGTGCCCAATGACCACGCCGATTTTGAAGCCGCCTACGCGGTGCTTGGCGGACAGGGCGCGTGACCATGATCAAGCGACTGCTTGCGCTCGACGGTGTCATGGTGGCATGCCAGTTCCGCGACGATGGCGCGCTGGTGGAAGGCTTCGGAATGCTGGATGAAGAGCAAATGGCCGGTCTGGCCAAGTTTGGCCATGACTACAAGCGACTAGTACAGGGCAATGCGGATCAACTGTCGATGTTTACGCAGACCGGTGGCTGGACCCCGCCGGGCGGCTGGATGGTGCGTGGTCCGCAGTTGTCGGTGTGCAGTGTGGGCAACCTGATCTGCGTTATCGACAACAATGGAGTGTCGCTGAACGAGGTCATGAGTGAGCTGCACGAGGTCGCTCACTGGTAGAGTGCCGCCGCGCCCGGGTGTCGTTGAAACGCCACCGTTGCCCCGGGTCGCTGGCTTGCCGTGTCCGCTTCAAGTATCATCGCGCTTTCCCGGCACGCTGTAATCCATGGACTGATCAATGCTCCAACTGCGAGGTGGCCAGGCGCTTTCTGCACATCGGCGAAAGCGGTTGCTGCAGAGAATTCAGGCGCAGGTACCCGCGGTAACGGACGTGCGCGGCGAGTTTTGCCATTTTGTCGCCATGGAGCAGGCGCTAGGGGAGAACGAACTCCAGGTTCTTGAGCGGTTGCTTGCTTACGAGCCGGCTTCCAACGCGAACCCACAGGAAGCTGCCGCCGTGCTACTCGTGGTGCCCCGGCCCGGTACCATCTCCCCTTGGTCGAGCAAGGCCACAGACATTGCGCATAACTGCGGTCTGGCCACGGTGCGCCGCCTCGAGCGCGGCGTTGCCTACCATTTGTATAGCGAATCGGCCCGTCAGCTCAGCGAGCAGGAGCTGACGGAACTTGCTGCGCTGGTGCACGACCGCATGACCGAGGCCGTGTTCTCCGAGTTCGACGAGGCCGAACGCCTGTTCTCAACGGCATCGCCGGCGCCCGTGTCTGTCGTGGACGTGCTGGGCGGCGGGCGCGATGCCCTGGAGCGCGCCGACCGCGAGCTGGGGCTTGCCCTCGCCGCGGACGAGGTGGACTACCTGGTCGAGAACTTCACCGCCCTGCAGCGCAATCCCAGCGACGTGGAATTGATGATGTTCGCGCAGGCGAACTCGGAGCACTGCCGGCACAAGATATTTAATGCCGACTGGGTGGTGGATGGCAAGGAGCAGGGGCGTTCGCTGTTCGCCATGATCCGCAACACCTACCAGTGCCACCCGGCGGGCGTGCTGTCGGCCTATAAGGACAACGCCGCGGAGATCGAGGGGCCGCACGCCGGGCGCTTCTTTCCCGATCGCGACAGTGGCGAGTACGGCTACCACCACGAACCGGTCCACATCCTCATGAAGGTAGAGACCCACAACCATCCTACCGCTATCTCCCCGTTTCCCGGCGCGGCCACCGGCGCGGGAGGGGAGATCCGCGACGAGGGCGCGACTGGCCGCGGTTCCAAACCCAAGGCCGGCCTGTGCGGCTTTTCGGTATCCAACCTGCGCATCCCGCAGTTTGAGCAACCCTGGGAGACCGACCACGGCAAGCCTGGGCGAATCGTCTCGGCGCTGGACATCATGATCGAGGGTCCGATCGGTGCGGCGGCCTTTAACAATGAGTTTGGCCGCCCCAACATTTGCGGCTATTTCCGCACCTTCGAGGAACAAGTGCGGGGACCCGGCGGACCGCAGCTGCGTGGCTATCACAAGCCGATCATGCTGGCCGGCGGCGTGGGCAACATTCGGGGTGACGATGTGCAGAAAGGACGCATGGCGGCGGGCACCCAGCTGGTGGTGCTCGGCGGGCCGGCCATGTTGATCGGGCTCGGTGGCGGCGCCGCCTCAAGCATGGCGAGTGGCGCCAGCCATGAAGACCTGGACTTTGCCTCCGTGCAACGCGGCAATCCCGAGATGCAACGCCGCGCCCAGGAGGTCATCGATCGCTGCTGGCAACTCGGCGAGCGCAACCCCATCGTCAGCGTGCATGATGTGGGCGCCGGCGGTCTCTCGAACGCGCTGCCCGAACTCGTCAACGACAGCGGTCGTGGCGGGCGCTTCGAATTGCGGTTGGTGCCCAATGATGATCCGGGTATGTCACCGATGGAGATTTGGTGCAACGAGGCGCAGGAGCGGTATGTACTGGCGGTGGCGCCCGACGACTTGCCGCTGTTTCAGGCCATTTGTGAACGCGAACGTTGTCCATATGCGGTGGTAGGGGAGGCTAGCGAGGAGCAGCGTCTGGTGCTGGGCGACGCGCACTTCGACGACACGCCCATCGACATGCCGCTAGAGGTGCTGCTGGGCAAGCCACCCAAGATGCTGCGTGACGTGCAGCGCCAGACCTTCCACAAGGCAGAGTTTGATACCGTGGCGCTCGATTTGCGCGACGCGGCTTTCCGCGTGTTGCGCCTGCCCACCGTGGCGGCCAAGAACTTTCTTATCACCATTGGCGATCGCTCGGTGACCGGGCTGGTGGCGCGCGACCAGATGGTGGGGCCCTGGCAGGTGCCAGTGGCCGATGTCGGTGTCACTGCCAGCAGTTACGACGTCTACAGCGGCGAGGCCATGGCCATTGGTGAGCGAACGCCCGTGGCGCTGGTCGACCACGCGGCCTCGGCGCGCATGGCGGTCGGCGAGGCGCTGACCAACCTCTTCGCGGCACCGGTCGCGGCGATCGGCCACGTCAAGCACTCGGCCCACAGGATTGCCGCGCCCGGCAGCCCGCGCGAGGACGCGGCG
>CP070733.1:496013-498883 GCA_020347585.1 Pseudomonadota bacterium
GCATGGCGCAGGTAACCGGGCTGGAAGCCGCGAACTTTACCGGGACTCCCCGGGTATGTCAACGCGGCCTCGGCCGCCCGGACTCCGCATTCCCCGCCACAGGCGAACGCCCAATCACACGGAATACATCAGTCACCCATGAGCAAATCAGTACCGAAGAACGATCCCTACGCCACGCGCGAAGCGGCCAAATACGACAACCCAATTCCCAGCCGCGAGTACATCATGCGCCACCTTGAACACGCCAAGGCGCCGATGAGCCGCACGGCCATTGCCGATGCGCTGGACATTCATGGCGAGAACGACACCGAAGCGCTGCGCCGGCGTCTTAACGCCATGCTGCGCGACGGCCAGTTGATGCGCAACCGACGCGGCGATTTTTGCCTGATCGACAAAATGGACCTGGTGCGCGGGCGCATCATCGGCCATCGCGACGGCTTCGGTTTCCTGGTGCCCGATGGCGGCGGCGATGATCTGTTTCTCTCCGCGCGTGAGATGCAGCGGGTGCTGCACGGCGATCGCGCGGTGGCGCGTATTTCCGGCGAGGATCGTCGCGGGCGCAAGGAAGGTGCCATTGTCGAGGTGCTGGAGCGCAACACCCGCCAGGTGGTGGGGCGGTTTTACTTCGAAACCGGCGTTGGCTTTGTGGTGCCCGATAACAAGCGCTTGCGCCAGGACATCCTGGTGCCGGACGAGGGGCGCTTCGGCGCCGAACACGGGCAAATCGTGGTGGTGGAAATCCTCGAGCAGCCGACTGCCTATCGCCAGCCCATCGGCCGTGTGATCGAGATCCTCGGCGAGCACATGGCGCCGGGGATGGAAATCGACGTTGCCATTCGCAGCTACGGTTTGCCGCAGCAATGGTCGCCGCTGGTGGAAAGCGAGATCGGCGGGCTGAGCGACGTGGTGCCGGAGGCCGCCAAGGTCGGGCGCGAGGACTTGCGCGAGTTGCCGTTGGTAACTATCGATGGCGAGGACGCGCGTGACTTTGACGATGCGGTGTTCTGCGAGCGGCGCGGGCGCGGTTGGCGGCTGCTGGTGGCAATCGCCGATGTATCGGCCTACGTGGAGCCGGCCGCGGCGCTGGATGCCGATGCGCGCGAGCGTGGCAACTCGGTGTACTTTCCCGAGCGCGTGATCCCGATGCTGCCGGAGATCCTGTCCAACGGGTTGTGTTCGCTTAACCCCGAGGTGGACCGGCTATGTATGGTGTGCGAAATCTCGCTGACGGCCGGCGGCAAGGTCAGTGAGTATCGTTTCTTCGAGGGCCTGATGCGCTCACACGCGCGCCTTACCTATAACAAGGTGGCGGCGATGCTGGTGGATGGCGATGCGGATCTGCGCCGCGAGTACGCCGCGCTGGTGCCACACCTGGAAGATCTCTACGCGCTGTACCAGGTGCTGCGCGGGGCGCGCGACAAGCGCGGTGCCATCGATTTTGAAACTACCGAGACGCGCATCGTGTTCGGCGCCGATCGCAAGATCGAGCGCGTCGTGCCGGTGGTACGCAACGAAGCGCACAAACTGATCGAGGAATGCATGCTGGCGGCCAACGTGGCCGCCGCCGACTTCCTGCTCACGCACAAGATGCCGGCGCTGTATCGCGTGCACGCCGGGCCGAGCAGCGAGAAGCTTACCGATCTGCGCAGTTTCCTCGGCGAACTCGGCCTGAACCTGGCCGGCGGTGACGACCCGGAGCCGCGCCACTACGCGCGCCTGCTGGCCTCGATTCAGGACCGCCCCGACACGCATCTGATTCAGACCGTGTTGCTGCGCAGCCTGTCGCAGGCGGTGTATCAGCCTGACAATACCGGCCATTTCGGGCTGGCCTACGAGGCCTACGCTCATTTCACATCGCCGATCCGGCGCTACCCCGATTTGCTGGTGCACCGCGCCATTCGCCACGTGCTGCGCGGCGGCAAGCCGAAGACCTTTGCCTACAGCGAGGACGACATCCAGTTGATCGGGGAACACTGCTCCATGACCGAGCGGCGCGCCGACGAGGCGACCTGGGACGCCATCAACTGGCTCAAATGCGAGTACATGTTGGACAAGGTCGGCGAGGAGTTCGACGGGGTTATCAGCGGTGTGGCGGCGTTTGGCGTGTTCGTCGAACTGCAGGAGATCTATGTCGAAGGCCTGGTGCATGTCACCTCGCTCAGCAATGACTACTACCACTTCGACGCCGCGCATCACCGGTTGATGGGCGAGCGCACCCGCAAGATTTACCGCCTTGGTGACGTGGTGCGCGTGAAGGTCATGCGCGTGGACTTGGACGATCGCAAGACCGACTTCGAGTTGGCAGACGAGGGTACCGGCAAGGGCGCACGCAAGGGCGGCGGGCGCAAGACCGGCGCTGGTAAAAAGGGGCGCAAGGACGATTCCGACAAAGGCAAGGGCCGCAAGAAGGGCGGCGGGCGCAAACGCCGCCGGCGCTAACGGGACGGGCGTTGAGCGCAGCACCAGAAGACGACGACCTAGCCTGGGGCCTGCACGCCGTGCAGGCAGTGTTGGACCGCGAGCCGGAACTGATCCGCGAGCTCTGGGTGGACAGCGCCCGGCGCGACAAGCGCTGTGCCGATATCCTGCGGCGCGCGCAACAGGCCGGCATCGCCGTGCACCAGGTCAAACGCCAGGTGCTCGACGAGATGACGGCGGGGGCGCGCCATCAAGGCGTGGCGGCGCGCACTGTGGCACAGGTGGCCGGCGACGAGCGCACCCTGGAGGCGCTGCTGGCGACACTGGAAGCACCGGCCCTGCTGCTGGTGCTCGACGGCGTGCAGGATCCGCACAATCTGGGCGCCTGCCTGCGCACCGCCGATGCCGTGGGTGCCCACGCGGTGATCGTGCCGCGCGATCGCGCCTGTGGC
>CP070733.1:498983-511008 GCA_020347585.1 Pseudomonadota bacterium
CGTTTACCTGAAAAAAGGTGACGGCAACATTACCGTGAACAACCAGCCGCTCGACAAATATTTCGGTCGCGAAACGGCACGCATGATCGTGCGCCAGCCGCTCGAATGCGTCGAAATGACTGATAACTTTGATATCGATGTTGTCGTTCGCGGCGGCGGCGGCACCGGGCAGTCCGGTGCGATCCGGCACGGCATTACCCGGGCGCTCATGGACTATGATGACTGTCTCAGGAAAGTGTTGCGCAAGGCCGGCTTTGTAACGCGTGATTCGCGCGAGGTGGAACGCAAGAAGATCGGCCTGCACAAGGCCCGCAAGCGTCCGCAGTACTCCAAGCGCTAATAAAACGGCGCTGCGTTTCATTAGCGCAGTGGTGAGGAACAAGGTTCGAGGGACGAGGATGTCCCTTTGGTGCTGACAGGGAAGTGCGACATGGATGCACTCGAGAATCTCGAGGTCTGGAAACGCGCCAGTCGCCTCGCCGTCGATCTCTACCACGCGCTAGCGAACTGTCGCGAATACAACTTCAAGGACCAGGCCACGCGCGCGGCGCTTTCGATACCCTCCAACGTTGCGGAGGGCTACGAGCGAGGCGCCGGAAGATCGCGAATTCAGTTCTTGAAAATCGCGAAAGGATCATGCGGCGAACTCTGGACCCAGCTCATGATAGGTCGAGCGGCGGGTTTCCTGGAGGCCGGCGAAAGCAAGAGGATGGAGCAGGAAGCGAAAGAACTGTCACGGATGCTGTATGGACTGATTGGTCATTTCGAAAAGCAGACCGATCAGAACTAAGGAACTCGTTCCTCGTAACTCGTACCTGTTTTGATTGGGGGATCGTCTAACGGCAGGACAGCGGACTCTGACTCCGTCAATCTAGGTTCGAATCCTAGTCCCCCAGCCAAACACACCGATGCCCGCGAATGCGGGCATTTCTTTTTAACAACCAGTTGCGTGGTACGCGTGGCAAGGTTCGAGGTAACAGGAACTGAAAACCTGAACCTTGAACACACCGACGTACCCGACCCCGTATTTGGTTGCCGATGTGGTTCCAGGCGTGTGCTGAGCAACGGTGGTGGCCTGGCGCCATTCTGACCTGTATACCTGTTAGGTCTTACTCAATCCTCACATCAGGAGCAGGCATGCCCAGTGCCTGGTCCCTGTGTTTTTGATCGTTGTAGAAAAAACGATTAAATCGATTTTAACTGGCTAACTTTCGTCCAATACGTTGTCTTTTTGCAACAAAACTTGTGAAATTGCTCGCAATGTTGTTTTTTTGATTCAAGTTTGTTGCATACCCGCCGAAAATTGGCTATAACGCAACACGTAACAACCCTAACGAACTAGTTTATCTCTTCAAGGAGAACATCTGGATGAACAAGAAGCTTATTGCAATTGCAGTGGGCGCTGCCATGGCCGCACCGATGGCCGCCAGCGCAGCCCCGACGCTATACGGACAACTGCAGGTTGAACTCGCCCAAGTATCGAACGACGGTTATGGCGACGGTAACCTTGCCAAGGCACTTGGCGGTAACCGTGATTACCTCGGCGTTCCCACCGGCGAGTCCGGCATCATTCAGGACGACAACAAGCGTGGCCGTCTCGGTGTCAAGGGTACCGAAGATCTGGGCGGCGGTCTCAAGGCCATCTACAAGTTCGAGTGGCAGGTCGAGACCACCCAGGCGCAAGTCAACGACGGTCGTCGTGAGTCCTACGTCGGTCTGAAGGGCAACTGGGGCCAGGTTGAGTTCGGTCAGCTGAAGAGTGCCTACAAGTACTACGGTGGTGTGAAGTACGACGCCTTCGTAGCTACCACCCTCGAAGCCCGCTCCAACGGCGGCATGAGTGGTCGTGACTCGGATTTTAACCGCTCTGCCGGTCGTTTCGGTCAGCATGGCTTCCTCGAGCGCACCTTGGCCTACCAGGGCAAGTTTGGTGGTGTCAGCATTCGTGCGACCTACAGCCTCGATGAGCGCAACGCACGTGACGGCGGCTCGGGTGACTACACCATCGGCATCAAGTATGGCCGCAAGAGCTGGGAAGTGGGTGTTGCCGCGGCGCATGACGACAAGGTTGGCAATGTCGGCTTCGAAGCCTCTGGTGCACCGCCGACCGACAGCTACGATGCCTTTAAGGTGTTCGGTATGTGGAAGGCCGGTGGCCACAAGATCGTGGGTCAGCTGGAGTCCACCAAGCTGGGACAGGAAGCCGCCGTTGGCGCGGGCACCCCTGACCTCAAGGGCACTTACGCGTTCCTCGGTTACACCTTCACCATGGCCAAGCACAACTTCACCCTCCAGGGTGGTCTGGCCGCGTTTGATGCAGGCACCGTTGCTGGCGTCAAGCAGGAAGCCGATACCACCTACGTTGCGCTGGGCTACACCTACAAGTTCAGCAAGAAGACCCGTGCGTTTGTTGGCTATCGCACCACCAGCTTCAAGGAAGACCCGACCGCGACTTACACGCTGTCGAACGGTTCGACCACCGACAAGCTGGAGGCGGACGTGTTCTCGGTTGGTATGCGCGTCGACTTCTAACAATAACCAAGCGTTACGTGCTTAAACGGGGCCTTCGGGCCCCGTTTTTTATTGGCGGACCAGATCCAAGAGACAAGGGCGAAGGTACAAGGAAAACCTCGCCAGGGGCGAGGTACGAGGGACACAGAGAATTCTTAATGCAAGGGAAAGGTATGTGTGATGGTGCAAGCGTCGGGGACTATGCGGTTTGGCGCCGTCCATCCGTGTATCGCCGCTGATACAATATCGCGATGCCGGCAATCTACACCCTGCGCGCCCTCGAGCAGTTCACCTGCACGGGTGCGGAGTGCCCGCTGAGTTGCTGTACTCGGGGATGGTCGATACAGGTCGACGCAGCCACACTGGCCAAGTGGCGTTCTCTCCCCGAGCCCGATGTACGCGAGAGGCTGCTTGACTCCGCGATATCGACCCACGACAAGGGGAAGCAGTTTTTCGTCCTTAAGCACGCCGGTGATGGGCGTTGCGTCCATCTTACCGAGGCCGGACTGTGCGGCGTGCAGGCGCGTTTTGGCCACGAGTCAATCCCGGCCACCTGCCAAGAGTACCCTCGCGCCACCTTTCAACCGGAGTCGCTGCAGTTGAAGACGGCGTTCCTTTCCTGTCCCGAGTTGGTGCGGTTGGTACTCCAGGACAGCGGCCATGACCCATTCGTGGTTGCAGAGGACGGTTTGTCAGATGCGGATCGCAGCGAGCGTGCGAGGCTTGGCGATAGCGTCAATGCGATTGTCAATCGGTTGCTGAGCATGCGCGAGGCTGCGCTCAACCTGCGCGTGTATGCCCTCGCCACAGTCGTTGCAGAACTGGATGCATACCTCGGTCGAGCCGGAGGAAATCTTAGTGGTGCGGTTACCCTGATTGAGAAAGCGTTCGAGGGCGCGGGAGCGCGCGTGTCCCGCCTGCAACAACTGCAGCGCAAAGGCAAGTACAAGCACAATAAGGCGCTGGCAGGCTGTTTCTGGCGGCTGACATACGCGATAGCTCACCGGGGACCGGGCAGCGACTTGGTTCCAGAAATCCCAGGGCTGTCAGCGTTGTGTGCGGGTGCCGTTGAAAGTGATGCCGACGAGCGGCAGCGCGATATTAAGGTGTATCGTACCGTTGTCAGGCAATACCAAGCTGTATCGGCACAAACGCGCACCGCGCTGGATACCCTTCTCGAGCAATACCTCAGGGTCAAGTTTGTGAACCACGGGTTCCCGTATGCGCTGCATCAGGATGACCATGTAGCGACGTTTCTGGATTGCGTGGTGCCGTATGTGCTGCTCCAGGTATTGCTTGGCTGGCAGGCGGTAGAACAAGGCGGGGACGGACTGGCCGATGTGGCTTTGACGATTGCCAAGGTCGAAACCGTTTTGGGTATACACAATGCGAAGGTGTTCCCGCAGATTGAGAAGCATCCCGAACTGCGGCCACTTGAGCAGTCACTGGGTAGCCTGGTTGAATTGTGTTAGTTCAGGTACAAGGGGAAAGGTAAAAGGGTAAACGGACACCAAGCGGTCCGCAAAACTGAAGATGTCTCTCTGGGCCCTGTTCCTCAGCGCATTTATTTCCTCCACACTGTTTCCGGGCGGCTCTGAGGCGGTGCTGGCTTACTTGGCCAGTGACACGGTGCATTCGCCCTGGCTGCTGCTGGCTGTGGCCAGCGCCGGCAATACGCTGGGTGGTATGACCTCCTGGGGTCTGGGTCGGCTCATCGCCTGGCGCTATCCGGTGGATCAACTTGCGAAGCCGCGCCACCGGCAGGCGCTGGATTGGCTGCGGCGTTGGGGCGCTCCGGCCTTACTGCTCTCGTGGCTGCCACTGATTGGCGATCCGCTCTGCGTAGCGGCGGGTTGGCTGAAGATGCATTGGTTGCTGTGTCTGATTTTAATCGGGGTCGGAAAGACACTGCGATATGCAGGGGTGATTGCCCTTTTTGCCTAGGAACGGGGTACTAGGCACTAGGAACTAGGAATACCGTTGTCCCGGGGTTTTCCGCCGCTGTGATGGCTACATGCTAGAATTCCGCTTCTTTGCCCATGTTGTGACCGATCCGTTGCGATGACCGCTCCCGCCCGCATTCGCGAGATCCCTTATAACTACACCTCGTTCTCGGATCGCGAGATCGTGATCCGGTTGCTCGGCGAGGGGATGTGGGATTTGCTCAACCGCCTGCGCGAGGTACGGGTGACGGGCCGCTCGGCGCGCATGTTGTTCGAGGTGCTGGGCGATATCTGGGTCGCCTCGCGCAACCCGTTTATCCAGGACGACTTGCTGGCAAATCCCAAGCGGCGCGCCGCGCTGGTACAGGCCATGGATCACCGCCTCGATCAAATCGAGTTGCGAGCCAAGCCGGACGCGTCCACAGATGCCCAACGCCAGGCCACCAACGAAATGGCGCTGCAACTGGTGCGCGCCGCGCGCATCGCGGTGCGTGACTTCGAGGCGTGGTTCGATCGCCAGCGCGATCTGCGGCGCAAGGTGAAACGCCATCTGGCGGCGGTCACACGCCGCGACAACATCGATTTCAGTGGCATGGCGCGTGTCTCGCATGTCACTGACGCCTCGGACTGGCGTGTGGAGTATCCGCTCGTGGTGGTAACTCCGGACACCGAGCGGGAGGTGCAGCGTGTGGTCGCCGCCTGCATCGAACTGGGCATCGGCATCATCCCGCGCGGTGGCGGCACCGGCTACACCGGCGGTGCGGTGCCGCTCAACCCTGACTGCGCGGTCATCAATACCGAAAAGCTCGACACCCTCGACTCGGTGCAGCGCAAGCACCTGCCCGGGGTTGCCGAGCCGGTGCCGACGAGTCGTGCCGGGGCGGGTGTGGTGACCCGCCGCGTGGCCGAGGCCGCCGAGGCCGACGGCTTTGTGTTTGCCGTGGACCCTACCTCGCAGGACGCCTCGTGCATCGGTGGCAATGTGGCCATGAATGCTGGCGGCAAGAAGGCGGTGCTGTGGGGCACCACACTCGACAACCTGGCCGCGTGGCGCATGGTAATGCCCGATGCGACCTGGCTGGAGGTGCAGCGCGTTAACCACAACCGCGGCAAGATCCACGAGCAAGAGACCGCCGAGTTCACCGTGCACCGCTTCGCCGCGGACGGTACCACGCCACTCGTTGAGCCCGAGATGCTGCGTATTCCCGGTGCCGAGTTGCGTAAGAGCGGGTTGGGCAAGGATGTCACCAACAAGTTTTTGGGTGGTTTGCCGGGCATCCAAAAGGAGGGTTGCGACGGCATCATCACCTCGGCGGAATTCGTACTACACCGTATGCCGAATTTCATACGCACGGTGTGCCTGGAGTTTTTCGGTACCGATCTGGCCCGCGCGGTACCTGCAATCGTCGAGACCAAGCACTATCTCGACGGCCTAAACGACGTGCAGCTTGCCGGCATGGAGCACCTCGACGAGCGCTATGTACGCGCTGTGGATTACTCTACCAAGGCGCCGCGCGCCGACCTGCCCAAGATGGTACTGCTGGTCGATTTGGCCGGCGACGCGGAGGATAAGGTCGCCGAGGCCGCCTCGCGCGTGGTGCGCATGGCCAATGCGCGCGATGCCGAAGGATTCATTGCCGTCAGCCCCGAGGCGCGTCAGCGCTTTTGGTCGGATCGCGCGCGCACGGCCGCCATTGCCGCGCACACCAACGCCTTCAAGATCAACGAGGACGTGGTGATACCGCTGCCGCGTCTGGCCGAGTACAACGACGGTATCGAGCGCATCAACATCGAGCTCTCTACGCAGAACAAGCTGCGCATGGTGGACGCGGTGCTGGATTATCTTGCTGGCCCCATGCCTGAGCTGCACCGGGTGGTGCCCGGGCAGGCGCCCGACTTCGAGGAGAACGCCGAAAGCGAGGCCATTCTGCAGGGCAAACTACGCGCTGTGGTTGAGATGGTGCAGCGTACGCGCGATCGCTGGCGCGCGTTACTTGACGGTCTTGATGCACGCGCCATGGATCATCTCAACTTGTTTGAAGAGGCGGTGCGCCCGCGAGTCGGCCCTGATGACACCATTTTTCGCGTGCTGCAAAGGCGCGGTGCGCGCATATCGTTCCGTCAGAGCGTTGAGCGTCCCCTCAAGGAGATTTTCCTGGGTTTGGAACTCGAAGGCGTACGCAAGCGTCTGGACGCCATACACGCCGAGATTCGCTCCAGTCGCTTGTTCGTCGCAACGCACATGCACGCCGGTGACGGCAACGTGCACACCAACATCCCGGTTAACTCCAACGACTATCGCATGCTGCACGAGGCCG
The DNA here is from genome assembly GCA_020347585.1 of Pseudomonadota bacterium. Taxonomy (GTDB): domain Bacteria; phylum Pseudomonadota; class Gammaproteobacteria; order CAMYNG01; family CAMYNG01. Next base: position 505,756 of record CP070733.1, read on the forward strand.
AGCGGGTGGTGGAGCGCATCATGCAGCTGGCTGAATCGCTGGGCGGAGTGATCTCAGGCGAGCATGGTATCGGCATCACCAAGATGCAGTTTCTCGACCAGGCGACCGTCGATGCCTTCGCCGGCTACAAGCACAGTGTCGATCCTGCCGGGGTGTTCAATCCGGGCAAGTTGATCGCTGGCTCGGGCCTGGACAATGCCTACACCCCGTCGCTGCGCCTGGTGGAGCAGGAAGCATTGATACTCGAGGCCAGCGAACTGGGTGAACTGAACGCCATGGTCAAGGACTGCCTGCGCTGCGGCAAGTGCAAACCGGTGTGCAACACGCACATCCCGCGCGCCAATCTTCAGTATTCACCACGCAACAAGATCCTGGCCACCGGGGTAATCATCGAGGCCTTTTTGTACGAGGAGCAGACCCGGCGCGGCATCTCGGTGCGCCATTTCGACGAGATGAACGACGTGGCGGACCACTGCACGGTGTGTCACAAGTGCCTCAGTCCATGTCCGGTCAACATCGATTTTGGTGACGTGTCGGTGCGCATGCGCAGCGTGCTCAGGGTGCAGGGGCATAAACGCATCAACCTCGGCACGCGCACTTCCATGGCGTTTCTCAATATCTCGGACCCGGCCGCCATCAAGGCAATGCGCAAGGTCGCCATTGAGTGGGGCTACCGCGGCCAGCGCCTTGCGCACACCGCGGCAAGGCGCCTCGGGCTGACCAACCACAATGCGCGTCCAGCGGCGACTACCGGCCGCACCCGCCTGCCCGCGCAGGTGGTGCACTTCATGGCACGCCCCATGCCGTCCGATGTGCCGTCCCAGACCATGCGCGCACTGCTCGACGTGGAAGACAATAAAGTGGTGGCGGTGCTGCGCGATCCGGCCAAGGTGACGGACGAGTCCGACGCCGTGTTCTACTTTCCCGGCTGCGGCTCTGAGCGTTTATTCAGCCAGATCGGGTTGGCCACGTTGGCCATGCTCTACGAGACCGGCGCGCAGACCGTGCTGCCGCCCGGCTACCTGTGCTGTGGTTTTCCGCAGACCGCGGGCGGCGACGCGGCGCGCGGCAGGAAGATCTCGGTAGACAACCAGGTGCTGTTCCACCGCATCGCCAACACCCTCAACTACATGGACATCAAGACGGTGCTGGTGTCCTGCGGCACCTGTATGGATCAGTTGCAGGAATACCAGTTTGACAAGATCTTTCCCGGCTGCCGCCTGCTTGACATCCACGAGTACCTGATGGAAAAGGGCGTTAGCGTGCCCGAGGCGAGCGGCGTGCAGTATCTTTACCACGACCCGTGCCACACACCCATGAAGACCTACAACCCGGTCAAGGTCGCCTCAGCGCTGGTCGGCAAGGGCGTCACACTCTCCGATCGCTGCTGCGGCGAGGCCGGCACCATGGCCGTGTCACGCCCCGATATCGCCAGCCAGTTGCGCTACCGCAAGCAGGAAGAACTGCAAAAGGGCATCGTCTCTCTGGCCGGCAATAGCCGCGTCGAGGGCGGCGAGGTCAAGCTGCTGACTTCGTGCCCGGCCTGCCAGCAGGGACTGGCGCGTTACCGTGAGGAGACCGGCCTGCAGACCGACTACATCGTGGTGGAACTTGCCCGCCACCTGCTGGGGGAACACTGGCAGCGCGGTTTCCTCGACCAAGCCACGCGCGGTGGGATCGAAAGGGTACTTCTCTAGGTAGGAACTAGGTACTAGGAGCGACGGTCAAGACCCGGGGCTTTTCCTCGTTACTCGTCCTACTTCCCTGTTTTTGATCCATATCATCTGCAGCGCCGTCCGGCGCGTCTATTCTTTAAGCGTTGTTTTCCTCCATGGGGAGACGGACGATGCGAATTTCCCTTGCTGTTGTTTTTCTGGTTTTGACACTGTCAATGTTGACCGCCGCACAGGCGCAGGCCGCAGACGCCGAGCAGCCGGTGGTAGTGAACATCAAGCGGCTGTCGCTCGAATCCGCACTGGCGATCGCGCAGGCGGCCATCGACGAGTGCCGTAAGGCCGGCGTGCAGGTTGCGGTGACCGTGGTGGACCGCGGCGGCCACTCGCAGGTGGTGCTGCGGGATGTGCTGGCGATGGATCTGACGCTGCCCATCAGCTACCAGAAGGCCTACACGGCGATGTCCTTCAACACGCCAACCTCGGCGCTGCAGGGACGGTTTAAATCACCGGTCTCCATCGCCAAGGTCGACAATGTGCTGCCTTCGGCGGGTGGCGTACCGGTTCAGGCTGGCGGTACTATCCTTGGAGGTGTGGGCGTGAGCGGTGCACCGTCGGGCAAGACCGACGAGCAGTGCGCCCGCGCTGGCGTGGAGGCGGTGGCCGCCGACCTGGAAATGGCGGACATAGACTAGCAGATGAACCGACCGCCGCGCCGCGGCAGTCAACAATACATATTCAACGCAAAGAGGTGAGCCATGTTTCTGAAGGACAGGAATAGTGGTGACCTGGTCGAGGTGCTCGATACCGGCGCACTATTTGATCCCTGCAAGGTGCAGCTTGTGGGGCGTTTTCACGCCGGCGAGGAAATGCAGGATCCCGAAACGTTCAGCAAAGCGAGCCTGATGTTCCCTTCCGACGAGGCGCTGCCGCGTTGCTGGCTGGATCCGAACTACAAGGCCGGATGACTTTCGAGGGGTGAGGAGCGGGGAGTACTGCGGTCTGCCGCGGCCGCGGCAGACCGGCTCTTTTTCTATTCCAGGGTTTGAATTCCCCCGGGCGTGCCCAACAGCAGCACGTCGGCCGGGCGGCGCGCAAACAGCCCGTTGGTTACCACGCCGGTGATGTTGTTCATAGTCTCTTCCAGCGCCACCGGGTCCAGAATGTCGAGGTTGTGGACGTCGAGGATCACGTTACCGTTGTCGGTGGTGAAACCCTCGCGCAGCACCGGTTCGCCCCCCAGCTTGACCATTTCGCGTGCCACCAGGCTGCGCGCCATGGGGATGACCTCCACCGGCAGCGGGAATTTGCCCAGCCGACCCACCAGCTTGGACTCGTCGGCGATGCACACGAACTTGCGGCTCGCGGCGGCGACGATCTTCTCGCGGGTCAGCGCACCACCGCCGCCCTTGATCAGGTGCAGGTGACGGGTAGCCTCGTCCGCGCCGTCGACATAGACCGAGATGCCAGCCACGTCGTTCAGTTCAAACACCGGTATGCCGTGGCCCTTGAGGCGCTCGGCGCTGGCGACCGAGCTGGCTACCGCACCCTCGATCTTGTGCTTGATCGCGGCCAGGCCGTCGATAAAGTAATTGGCGGTGGAGCCGGTGCCGATACCGATCACCTCGCCCACCTGGATATAGTCGAGGGCCGCTTCGGCGACGGCGCGTTTTAGTTCATCCTGGCTCATCTGTTATTCTCCCGGTGAGGCCGCACCGCTGGCGGTGCGCCGGTTCGGCGCGGCGTGTGCCGCCCCGTAGTGTTCGTGGAAAAGGGCGTTATTATATTAGCCAATGAGACAGCGCATCCAGCCTGATTGATGAACCCACGGACATGTCCACACCATCATCAGCCGTAGCGCCTGGCGCCTACGTCGAGAAGATCCGTGCCGCACGAGTATACGACGTGGCGCGCGAAACCCCGCTCGAGCGTGCGCCGGGGCTCTCGCGGCGTACCGGCAACACGGTGCTGCTCAAGCGCGAGGACCTGCAACAGGTCTTCTCGTTCAAGCTGCGCGGCGCCTACAACAAGATCATCAATCTCGATCCCGAGCTGCGTGCCCGTGGTGTGATTGCCGCCTCGGCCGGCAACCATGCCCAGGGCGTCGCCCTGGCGGCGCGTCAGCTGGGCATTCGCGCCCTGATCGTCATGCCCAAGACCACGCCGGAGATCAAGATCTCCTCGGTGCGGGAGCTGGGCGCGGAAATTGCGCTGCACGGCAACACCTACGACGATGCGTACGCCCACGCCAACACACTGGCGGCTGAACAGGTGCTCACCTTCATTCATCCCTACGATGACCCGGACGTGATTGCCGGCCAGGGAACCGTTGGCATGGAGATCCTGCGCGACGGGCCGGGCGACATCGCGGCTATTTTCGTGCCGGTGGGCGGCGGCGGCCTGATCGCCGGCGTCAGCGCCTGGGTCAAGGCAATGCGCCCCGACATCCGCGTCATCGGCGTTGAGCCTGATGACGCACCGTGTATGCACGATGCGCTGCTTGCCGGTGAGCGTGTGGTGCTCGAGCAGGTCGGCATTTTTGCCGACGGTGTCGCCGTACGCCAGGCTGGCGAAGAGCCGTTTCGGGTTGCCCGCGAGTGCGTCGATGAGATGATTCTGGTCAGCACCGATGAGATCTGCGCCGCCATCAAGGACATCTTCGATGACACCCGCACCATTGCCGAGCCGGCGGGCGCGCTTGCGGTCGCCGGCGTGAAGAAGTACGTCGAACGCGAGGCGTGCACGGACCAGGTGCTGGTGGCAATCGACAGCGGCGCCAACATGAATTTTGACCGGTTGCGCCATGTCGCAGAGCGTGCCGAACTGGGTGAACGGCGCGAGGTGCTGTTCGCCGCGACGATTCCCGAACGTCCCGGCAGCTTCCGCCGATTTTGTGATGCGATCGGGTTGCGCGGCATCACCGAGTTCAACTACCGCTATTCGGACCCGGCGAGGCGCACGTCTTCGTGGGCATGAAGATGCACGAGACCAGCGATGAGAAGACCGAGTTGCTTGAGCGCCTCGCAGCCAAGGGCTACGCAGTGACGGATATGTCGGGCAACGAGATGGCCAAGATGCACGTGCGCTACATGGTGGGTGGCCGTGGTGGCGGCGTCGCCGATGAGCGTCTGCTGCGCTTCGAGTTTCCCGAGCGCCCCGGCGCCTTGCTACGCTTCCTCAACCACATGGGCGAGCGCTGGAACATCAGCTTGTTCCACTATCGCAACCATGGCGCCGCCTATGGGCGGGTGCTGGTGGGGGTGCAGGTAGCCGCCGAGGACGAGGAGGCCTTTGGCAGTTTTCTCGACGAGCTGGGCTACCCGTACTGGGACGAGAGCGCCAACCCCGCCTACCAACTGTTCCTACGCTGACGTCTGCGCGGGCCGTTTAGCGGTTCCGTGAACGGCGAGGTTTTCCTGCCCTGCAATGTGAAAAGGCCTGCAAACGCAGGCCTTTTCGTGGGTTTCCGGGATAGTCCCGGAACTTGCACTTTACGGCGAATTACCGCTTCTTCCTTCTGGCCGTCTGCCTTTTGGCCTTCTTCTTCGCCGTCTTTTTCTTGGCTACTTTCTTCTTAGCC
>CP070733.1:511108-522160 GCA_020347585.1 Pseudomonadota bacterium
GTCCAGGCGATCGGCGACCTGACGGGCATGGTCAATTTCATCGGGGCCGGCGCTGACCACCACCGTGTGGCCACGGTCCGAGCGCAACGCTTGTGCAAGTGTTGCAAATTGCGCAGGGGCGAGATTGCTTGCCGAACCGCCGCTGCCGGGGTGCGCGAACACGAGGCGATGCGAGTGCGGAATACCGTTTGCTTCACAAAAGGCGTGTCGTAACCCGGTGACAACGTCATCGGCAAACTTCAGGTAAGGCGGAGGGGGGCGCTCCGGTATCGCCACACCCAGATCCCGCAGACAACGTTCCCCGATATCCAGGTTGTACGCATACTCGGGCTGCGCCGAGCGCGAGCGTCGTTGCACCAAGCGGCTGTTGTAAAACACCTGCGCAAGTTTTGTCGCCGGCGCCAGGCGATACCGAATCCCGGCGAGCAGGCCCAGCAGGCCAATACGCGTAGTGGAAAAAAGCGTGACCATTGCATCATAATGGGCCGAGCGCACGGACCGCAGCAGTCGTAACTGTTGCAGCTGTGACGCATTGGCGCCCGGGTCTGTCTGCACCGCGTCAATCGCCTCGCAGGCATCCGCCAGGGATTTCGTGTATGCCGGCACTAGCGCATGAATCGCTGTATTCGGCAGCGCCCGTTTCAGCAGGTGGAAGACAGGCAGGGCGAGCATGAAGTCGCCCAGTTTATCGTTACGGACAACAAGGATTCTTTTCAGTGCAGGCATGGTTGTGCCAGGAGTCGGACGATACGCTATTGTAGGAAGATTCTGCAGGCATGCCAAATAACCCAATCTGCTGCGGTGAGACGCCGGTCACGACCGGCCATTGGCCCGCGCCAAACAAGACTACTGGTGCATGAGCATGGCAAAGATTAGCGCGTGTATTATTTCCTACAACGAAGAGAAAAAGATTGAGGATTGTCTCAAGTCCCTGCAGCCAGTGGTGGACGAGATTGTCGTGGTAGATTCGCTAAGCGCGGATCGTACAGTTGAGATCGCATCGGCGTACACCGACAAGATATTTCACCAGAAATTTCTGGGACACGTGGAGCAAAAGAACCTCGCTGTTAGCAAAGCATCCCACGACTGGATACTTAGCCTCGATTGTGACGAGCGCCTTTCGCCCGAACTGCAGAGCTCAATACAGCGTATTAGGGACAAGATTGACGCCCATGATGCCTACCGGATGGCACGCAAGACATTTTATGTTTACCGTTGGTTGAACCATTGCTGGTATCCCGACCGCAAGGTGCGCCTGTTTAACAAGCAATCGGCGAAGTGGGGCGGGACTAATCCTCACGACAAGGTGATGGTTGGCAGTGATGATATTTACGACCTGGCCGGCGACATCCAGCACTACTCCTTTGACAGCATTTCGGCGCACATTCAGACCCTAGACAAGTTCACCGAAATCGGCGCGCAGGAGATCCTGAAGAAGGGCAAGCGCGTGAACGTGTTCTCCCCGTTGCTACATGCGAGTTGGACCTTTATCCGGTTGTATTTCTTGCGTGCGGGATTCTTGGACGGTTTTGCCGGACTGGTGGTTGCCGTGCTGTCCTATATGCACGTGTTTGTAAAATACAGCAAGGTGCTCTTTTATCAGCGTGCCGCTAAAGCGGGCTTGACATGAACACCGGACAGGTCGCCTGAGATGAAGGTCATGGAGCTATGCTTGTCGGACGGGGTGGGGGGGCTGGAACTCTACGCGCTGCGCACGGCCCGCGAGCTTGCCGCACGAGGCGCGGATTGCATCGCCGTGGTCGGCGAGTCCGGCATGCTGTCCGAGCGTATGCCCGAGTCGGGGGTGCGTACGCTACGCGTGCGACGCTCAAGGGCCTTTATGCCTCTGCTTGTGGCGAACAGGCTTGCGCGCATCATTGACCGCGAGGCGGTTGACGTGGTGCACATGCACTGGGGCAAGGATCTCACCACTGCCGTGTTGGCCAAGACGCTGGCCCGGTGGCCCGTCAAGCTGGTATATACGCGTCAGATGATGATTACACGTCCCAAGCACGACATTTACCACCGCTTTCTATACCGGCACGTTGACCTCTTCCTGACTATTACCGACCAGCTTCTCGAGCTTGCCCGAGAATATCTGCCGTTGCCGTCCGCGAGTATCAGGCGGCTGTACTATGGCGTTGACGCGCCGCCAACCGACGCCTCAGCCGATCGTGTTGCGCTGCGCACGTCGCTGGGTGTCCGCAACCCGCAGCAATTCGTGGTTGGGTTGGTGGGGCGCATCGAGGAAGGCAAGGGCCAGCACGTACTGATCGACGCGCTGGGGGAATTGAAAGCCGAGGGTGTGTCGGCATGCGCGGTGATCGTCGGGCCGAAGATGACCGAGGCCTGGTTCGAGCGCCTCGTGCAGCAGTCAAGGGATCTGGGTTTGGCCGATGAGGTGGTGTTTTACGGCGCTCATCCGAACCCGACGCAGATCATGCCTGCGTTCGATGTGGTGGTACTGACGACCAAAAAAGAGACTTTTGGCCTGGTGCTCATCGAGGCCATGCGCAGTGGCGTGGCGGTGATTGGTACCGATGCTGGTGGGGTACCGGAGATCATCGACCACGACCGGACGGGCCTGCTGGTCACGCCGGGCAGCGCGCACGACTTGGCGGAGAAGCTCAGGGCCCTGTACGAAGATGAAGGCTACCGAAAGCGCCTCGCGCAGGCGGGCAAGGAAAAGGCCGATCGGTTGTTCTCGACCGAATCCCATTATGCGCAGTTATTTGCGTACCTGAACGAGCTGGTGACAACCTGAGTTTTCTTGCGTGAGGGCGCAGGCGGCACAGGCAATAGGTTAGGCCAGTCCCTTTTTGATCAGGTCATCAAAGTAGGGAATGGTCTTCTCCAGTCCCTGCTCCAGTGCAATGACCGGTTCCCAGCCGAGCTTATCCCGGGCGAGGGCAATGTCCGGCTGACGCTGGGTGGGATCGTCGTGTGGCAGGGGCTCGAATACCAGCTTTGAGGTGCTATTGGTCATGGCGATAACCTTCTCGGCCAATTCGCGGATGGTGAACTCGCCAGGATTCCCGAGGTTCACCGGCCCGGTGAAATCGTCCGGGGTGTTCATCAGCCGATCCAGACCGTCCACCAGTTCATCCACATAGCAGAACGAGCGCGTCTGCGCCCCGTCACCGTAAATGGTGATGGACTCGCCCTTAAGGGCCTGCACGATAAAGTTCGATACCACCCGCCCGTCGTTGGGATGCATGCGCGGGCCATAGGTGTTGAAGATGCGCGCAACCTTGATGCCGAGGTTGTGCTGGCGTCGGTAGTCGAAGAACAATGTTTCGGCGCAACGCTTGCCCTCGTCGTAACAGGAACGAAAGCCGATGGGATTGACGTTGCCCCAGTAACTCTCGGGCTGAGGGTGTAGTTCGGGGTCGCCGTAGACCTCGCTGGTGGAGGCTTGCAGGATGCGCGCCCTGACACGCTTGGCGAGACCGAGCATGTTGATGGCGCCGTGCACGCTGGTCTTGGTGGTCTGGACCGGGTCGAATTGGTAGTGGATCGGCGAAGCCGGGCACGCGAGGTTGTAGATCTCGTCAACCTCGACGTACAGCGGAAAGGTCACGTCGTGGCGCATCAACTCAAAATGAGGATTGCCGAGCAGGTGCAGGATATTGTCGCGGCTGCCGGTAAAGAAATTGTCGATGCACAGCACATCGTGTCCCTGATCGAGCAAACGCTCACACAGGTGCGAGCCGAGAAATCCTGCTCCGCCGGTGATGAGGATTGCCTTGCGCTGGTGTGCTCGTGTCATGTCGTTTCGCCGTCAATGAACTGGCGCCCGCCGCGCCGGGTGTTGCAAGTCTACTATATCTTTGCGGTGTGCGCCGCCATCAGCCTGTCGAGCATCCCGGTCACATCCGCCACCGCAATGCGTTCCATGGTGCCCGCATCGCGCACGCGGATACCCCAGGGCAGTTCTTCGGGTGGCTTGCCGCACTTGTCCTGCACGGCTTCGCGGTAGCGGTCGATGGTGTAGTCGGCGCTCAGGTAGGGGCGTGCTCGATCGGGGTTGGTGGTGGCGTACAGGCCGATGACCGGAACGTTCACCGTAGTGGCCAGGTGTGCTGGACCCGAATCCGGGGCCACCACGCACACTGCACGACTGATGACTGCGGTGAGTTGTTTGAGGTCGGTGCGGCCGATGAGGTTGATGATTGGATGCCGGACCGCAGCGCTGATGCGCTCGCCGTAGTCACGCTCTATTTCGCTGGGGCCGCCAGTGAGCACCACTGCGAGTCCGTGGTGCTCCTGTGCGTAGTCGGCCACCGCGGCGTATCCTTCGACTTGCCAGTTTCGGTAACTCATGCTGGAGCACGGGCTGATTACCATCAGCGGCTGATCGCCTGGTAGCACCTGGCGGGCAAAGGCCCGTGCGGCAGGCGGCACGGGGATGTCCCATACCAGTTCGCGACGGGTTACACCGAGAGTCTCGATAAAGTTGAAAAAGCTGTCCATCACGTGCTGGTGTTCGCGATATTGCGCCTTGTGCGACGTGAACATCCACTGTAGGTCTCCGGCATAAGCGCGGTTGAATCCGAGCTTGATGTCGGCATTGACCAGCAACGCCGCAATGCTCGCGCGCAGCGACATCTGCATGTGCAGCAAGACGTCGAATTGCCGGCCCTTTAGTGCGTTACGCAGTTCACGGAAGGCGGACAGGCCCTTCGATTTGTCAAAGATGATAAACTCGATGCCGGGTATGTCACCTACCAGCGAGTACTCGAGTCTGCCAATGATCCATGTGTTGCGCGTTTGCGGCCATTCGCGTTGCAGGGTTCGCACCACTGGCAGCGCATGACAGATATCACCAACGGCGGACAGGCGCAGCAGGCACAGGCTTTGCGGCGGGCGGGTCAGGGGTAACTTCATCCGATCATGAAAGCGGTTGAGCGCAGCACAGATGACGGTTGCATCCTATACGATGCCGATATGCTTGCAAATGCTGACGCGGGTCTTTTCGATCCCGTTTTGCTTCAGCAAAAAGGTCTGGTGGCCGGCCGCGCCGCGGGGCGCGGCACCACCTGGTTCGTCACACTCGACGGTCACCATGCAGTGTTGCGTCATTATCACCGCGGCGGGATGGTGGCGGCGTTGCTTGGCGATCGTTACCTGTGGACGGGACTCGCACGTACCCGGGCATGGCGCGAGTGGCACCTGCTGCGCGAGATGCACGGTATGGGGTTGCCGGTACCGCAACCGCTCACAGCGCGGGTGCGTCGCTACGGCCCGTTTTACAGCGCCGATATCGTCACTGCGCGCATCGTTGACAGCACATCGTTGTCGCAGCGACTCAGGCAACAGTCGCTCGACATTCAAGGCTGGCGGAACATCGGGCACTGTATCCGGCGTTTTCACGAGGCCGGTGTGTATCATGCAGATCTCAATGCCCACAATATATTGATCCATGGTGACGGCGAGGTGTATGTGATCGACTTCGACCGGGGGCGGCGGCGCAGTCCCGGAAGCTGGCGCCGTGGCAATCTCAACCGGCTACGGCGCTCACTCGACAAGCTGCACGCCCAGTACGACGGTTTTGCCTTTGGTGAAACTGGGTGGCGAGCGCTTTTGGACGGTTACGATTCGACCTGATCGCCGGTGCCCGTCTTTAATGCAGGGCACAATGCCTCGAGGCGCGCGAGGTAGCGCTCTACCACGTCGCTGTTGCTTTCGAGTAACTGTCGGGCGCGTGCGCCGAGTGCCAGAGCCTTGTCCGGCGCGCGCAGGAAGCGCTCGAGGTACTCACCCAGCGCGGCCTCGTCCGGCACCTGCACCGCCGCATCCTCCGCTACGAAGCGCCGCGCCTCATCCTCGAAGTTGTGCATGTGCGGACCGAACACCACCGGCTTGCCAAACTGCGCAACCTCGAGGATGTTGTGTCCGCCCACCGGCGCGAACGAACCACCCATCACCGTCAGATCGGCGCCGGCGATGAACTGCGTGAGTTCGCCAAAGGTATCGGCCACATAGATCTGGGTGAGCGGGGTGACTGCATCCCCCTTACTGCGGACTGCGACGTTCGCGGCGACAGTGCGAAGTTGTTTGAGGATCTTCGCAGCGCGGTGCGGGTGGCGCGGTGCGATCACCAACAGATGGGAATCCTGCGCGATGCGCAACCACAGGCGCGCCAGGCGCAGTTCCTCATCGTCGTGGGTTGAGGCCGCGAGCACGTAGCGTCGCCCGAGGTCGATGGGTTCAACGGCCGCATGTTCGCCGCTTGCAAACTTAATGTTGCCAATAACTTCTACCTTGTCTGGATCGGGCGACATGCTAATGAAGCGCGCCCGGTCCTCCTCGGAACGTGCCAGAATTGCGCTGGTGTACTCTATCGAGCGGCTCAGCAGGTGACGCAGCCAGCCCTTGGCCCGCAGGGTGCGCGGCGAGATGCGGCCATTGACGATAAAGATCGGGATCGCGCGGTTGTGCAGGTGCTCGTAGAGGTTAGGCCACAGCTCGGTCTCCACGATCAGCGCGCAGCCGGGCTGCAGCCAGTTGAGAAAACGACGCACGTTGTGTTCCCAGTCGAGCGGCAGGTAGTGCTGGCGCACCTCAGGCGGCAGACGCTTGCGCGCGACCTCGCCGCCGGTGGGTGTCGCTGTGGTCAGTGCCAGCGTGAGATCAGGGTGCATTGCACGGATTGCCAGAATCAGCGGCAGTACGGCATTGACCTCGCCGACCGATGCCGCATGCACCCAGACATCCACCGGCCCGCCCGCTGCGCCGGGGATGCCGGCACGCTGGCGCAGGTAGCGCGCGTCGCGCTGGCGCAGCGCCAGCCAGGCGGTATAGACCAGCGCCGGCAACGCCAGCAGCGTCATGAATCGGGTATAGTGACGTAGGCTGCGGTCGCGCCGCGGTGGATAAACGTCGGGCTCGCCGGGCGGGCGCGTCTTAAAGCGGCGGTGCGCCCACAGGTATTGCTCAGGGGTGCGCCGCACCTGTTCTTCGATGGCCTGGTTGATGCGCGTGGCGTCGGCAACTTCGTCGCCGCTGGGGAAGTTTTCGAACATCGGTCCGATGCGCAGCAGGTAACCTTGGGTACCGGGCAGGCGCTCGGAATAGAACGGCACTGTCGGTACGTCAGCGAGCTGGGCGATGCGCGCGATAACGTTGAGCGTGGCGGTGGGCACGCCCATGAAGGGCGCGAACACCGAGCGTCGGGGGCCGAAGTCCTGGTCCGGCGCCATCCATACAATCTCGCCACGCTTCAGCTTGCGCACGATATCGCGGATGTCGGTGCTGCGTACCAGGCCGCCAAAGACGCGGTGGCGCGAGGCGGAGAGCACGGTCTCGAACAGGCGGTTGTGGGCACGCTTGTAGGTCGGGTTCAGCGGGTGCCAGTGATAGGAGATGAAGCGGCCGCCGATCTCTAGGGTCGTGTAGTGTCCGCCAAGTACCAGGACTCCCTTGCCAAGGCGTTCCACCTTGTCCGCATTTTCAAGGCCTTCCATGCGATAGAGCTTTTTGAGCTTGCTGTCGCTGCCCCACCACGCCAGCGGTGACTCGAAGATGGCAAGCGTGGCCGAGCGAAAGCTGCGCCGTGCCAGCCGCTGTTGCGCCGGCGTGTCGAGTTCAGGAAAACACAGGCGAATGTTGGCCAGTGTCACGGCGCGCCGCGAGGACAAAAGGTAGTAGCCAAGCCAGCCCAGGGAGTGGCCCAGCGCGAGCATCACCGGGTAGGGCAAGCGGGTGGTTAGCCACAGCGCGCCCATGCCGAGCCAGGTCGGCCAGTAGCGCGGGCCAATGAACTTGCGCAAGGGAATCGCGTTTTGCTGCCCGGTCATGCGGCAATGGTAAGAGATTACACGCGTTGCTCAAAATCGCCGGCGGCACGTGTGTCGTGGCCGGCCGGATCGAGCGTGCTAGGTTCCGTCTACCGGAGCCACTTGTTGAGGCTCTCCAGGTCCTCAACGGTCAGGACGCCTGCGGCCTGCTTGAGAATCAGGGTCTGCAGCACGTAGTCGTAACGCGCCCCGGCATACACGCTCTTAGCCTGGAACACGTCGCGCTGGCGGTTGAGTACGTCCACCGCGGTGCGGGTGCCGACATCGAAGCCGGCCTCGGTGGCTTCGAGCGCAGTCTGGGTTGACACCAGCGCCTGTTTCACGGCGCGCACACCGCTGATGTTGGCCAGCGTGGTCAGGTAAGCGCTGCGCGCTTCGCGCTCGGTGGCGCGGCGCTGCGCCTCGTATAAATCCTTGCTCTGTTGGTACTGCGCGGCTGCCTGGCGGGTCTGGGACTGCACGCGCCCGCCCTCGTAGATTGGAACCTCCAGCACCAACGTGGCGCTGAGATCCTCGCTTTCCCGCCCGACGATGGGCTCATCGGACTGATCAGTGGCACTATATCCGGCGTTGAGGTTGAGCGTGGGGAGGTGGCCCGCGCGCTGGCGCTTAACCTCGTGCTCGGCGGTCTGCATGGCATTCTCCGCGGCGATCAGGAACAGGTTTTGATCCAGTGCGGTCTTGACCCATTCCTCGATGTTGGCCGGCTCGGGCGTGAGCAGCGGAAAGTCCTCGGCGAGCCTGGCCAAATTGTCGTAGTACACGCCGGTCACCTCGCGCAATTCTTCGCGCGCGATGGCCAGCTGGTTTTCCGCGGCGATTTCCTGGGCCACGGACTGGTCATAGCCGGCCTGGGATTCTGCCACGTCGGTGATGGCGGTGAGGCCCACGTTGAAACGCTGCTTGGTCTGGTTGAGTTGTTCGCCGATGGCCTTTTTCTCTGAGCGCGCGAACTCGAGATTGTCCTGCGCATCCAGCACATTGAAGTAGCGCTCGGCCACGCGTACCAGCAGCGCCTGGCGCTCGGCATTAAAGTTGGCCTCGGCGCGCATAACCTCGTAACCGGCCTGTTTGAGCCGTTGGATGAAGTCGCCGTTGTAGATGACCTGGTTCAGGCTCACCCCGTACGAGCCGCTGTTGTATTCCTTGGTGAAAGGCAGTCCGGTTGCCGGCGCAAAGTTGGTCTGATTGAGCGTATCGCGGATGCGCCCGTAACGCGCGTCAACCGACAACTGTGGCAGGTACAGTGAGCGGGCCTGCGGTTTGGCTTGCAGCGCAGCGTCACGCTCGGAAATGGCCGCAAGGTAGGTTGGGTCGCTGACCACGGCCTGTTGAAAGACATCCATCAGGCTCGCGGCACGAACCGGCGAATAACCAGTCACAAGCAGACACAGGCTCAGTGTCATTATCAGGTCGCGCATGTCACATCCTTAGTTCAGTAGCGTCTCATGGTTGGTTCAACGTCCTGGGCCCAGGCTTCCACGCCCCCGGCCAGGTTGATCACATTGCTGAAACCGATGTGGTCGAGAAAATAGGCCACTTGGCGGCTGCGGATCCCGTGGTGGCAGATCACCACCGTTTCGCGGTCCTTGTCCAGCGTTTCCGCTGCGGCCGGTATCTGTCCCATCGGTATCAATTCCGAGCCTTCGATGCGGCAGTACTCGAATTCCCAGGGCTCGCGCACGTCGAGCAGCAGCGGTGGTTGCTGCGCCGATTCCAAGTGCGCCTTGAGCTCGACCGGGGTAAGGTTACGCATCCTCGTCGGCGTTACCCTGACATTGCCACAGGCCAACGTCCGCGTTGTCGGGGCGTTCAAACGGCCCGCTTAAAGGACGAATCGCTCCGGCTGCGGCGCATTGGCGAGTGCCGGCAGGTTGGTTTCAAAAAGGTACTCCCGCGCCCAATCGTTGTCGCCGACCCGGGTGATCAACTCGGCTTGCATCACCGGCGCATCACCGACAATGGCAAACAGGCGTCCGCCGACCTTCAGGGACTGCTCGAAATATCCAGGCAACACTGGCAGCGAGCCGGTAAGGGCAATAACGTCGAAGGGAGCGTGTTCATCCGGTCCCCGCAGGCCATCGCTCACTGCGAGAGTGACGTTGTCCAGACCGTGACCAGCAAGCTTGTTACCGGCTTCGACGTTGAGTTCGGCGAGAATCTCGACGCTGTACACCTGCCGCGCCAGGTTGGCGAGCAGCGCGGTCACGTAGCCGCTGCCGGTGCCGATTTCCAGGACTGTGTCATCGGGCCGGATGTCCAGGGCCTGCAGCATGCGCGCCTCGACCTTGGGCGACATCATGACCTGGCCGTGTCCCAGCGGGATACGCATGTCGGTGAAGGCGAGGTTGCGGTATTGCGACGGCACGAAGTCCTCGCGCGGCACCCGCGCCAGCAGGTCGAGGACCCGTTGATCCAGCACCTCCCAGGGCCGGATCTGTTGTTCGATCATATTAAAGCGTGCCTGTTCGAGGTTCAGTTCGGTCATTGTTCTGTTATTCCGTCACTGCGTTGCGACGCTACAGAGTACGTAGTTTATCCGGTCGAGGCAAGCCACGCAGCCGCCGCTGAATGCGCCCTTACCCATTGATTTTCAGCGGGTTAGCTGCGATGGCTTGCAAAGGGGTACCCGATCGGATAAGTTGGTTTTTTTGCTGGGGGTGCCCGGCTGCCATGGCGCAAAATCCTGAGGGCAGCAGGGCTGAGACACACCCTGTGAACCTGATCCGGCTCGCACCCGCGTAGGGAAGCACAGCCTCGCTGAGAAGGCCCTTTCTTCGCCCGCCAGCCGTCCCCGGCCACCGAATCGCGCGCAGCAGACGCCGACGGTGGCCTGAACTGTGAGGACGACAGCGATGAGCGCAATCCCCGAGGAATTTGCCCAAAAGACCGCCCGGCTTTCCGAAGCGGTCACCCGGCCGTTTCCCAATTCGCGCAAGATTTACGTGCAGGGCCCACGCTCGGACCTCAGGGTCGGTATGCGCGAAATTGATCAGACCGAGACCCCCGGGGCATCGGCCAGCGAGTCCAATCCGCCGATCACGGTTTACGATACCTCCGGCCCCTATACCGACCCCGAGGCGCGCATCGACCTGCGCCTCGGGCTGGCAAACGTGCGCGAGGCGTGTATCGCCGAGCGCGGCGATACCGAGCAACTCGACGGTCCCAGTTCCGCCTATGGGCGCGAGCGCCAGGACGATCCCGCGCTCGCAGCACTGCGCTTCGAGCACTTGCGCAAACCGCGCCGTGCCAA
>CP070733.1:522260-544208 GCA_020347585.1 Pseudomonadota bacterium
ACCACGACGCCGGGCAAGGGGTTTTCATCCAGCGCCTTGAGTGCATCGCCGAAACCGGAAAAGCGTTTGAACTCCTCGAGCGCCGCGTCCGGCGAGATGTAGTGGACTTCGTCGATCTCCGGCATGCGCGAGAGCTTCGTGACCAAGCCCCGGGCGGTGTCCTGCTTGGTGCCGTTGCGCAGGAACACGGAGATCTGCGTTGCGCCGCCCCAGCCGTCGCTCAGTTGCTGCACGTTGTTTAGGATGACGTGCAAGCCAGAGGGTAGCGCCAGCGCAATGCCGATCACCGCCGCAGTCATAAAGGTTGCAAACGGTGTTTTCACAAGGCGCCCCAGACTGTAGAAAAACACCTGGGCATGGCGTGCAAGGTAGACTTGGAGGCTGTTCGCTGGGCCCTTGCGTGTGCCGCGCGTGTTCTGGCGCGGTCGCCTGTCGTTAGCGCCGCTGCTCACGCTACGCCCTGCCGAGGCCCGCTGCCGTCGTCGATTAAACGCCCTTCCTTCAGTTTCAGTACCCGGTGGCCCAGGCGCCCGATCAGATCCAGATCATGGCTGGCGATCAGCACGCTTACCCCGACCTGATTAAAGGCCTCGAACAGGCGCATGATCTCCTCGGATAATTCAGGATCGAGATTTCCGGTGGGTTCATCCGCGAGCAGCAGCGGTGGTTTGTTGACCACGGCGCGCGCGATGCCGACGCGCTGCTGCTCGCCGCCAGAGAGCGTAATCGGAAACAGTTTCTCCTTGCCCAGCAAACCAACCTTGTCGAGCGCGGCACGCACTCGACGCTCGGTCTCGCTGCGCGGATGGCCAGCGATAATCAGGGGCAGGGCAACATTGTCGAACACCGTGCGGTCGAACAGCAGGCGGTGGTCCTGGAAGATGATGCCGATGTCACGGCGCAGGTACGGGATGCGGCGCCGCGATACCTTGCCCAGGTTCTGGCCGTTGATCAGCACCTGGCCTCGGGTGGCGCGCTCGAGCAGCGCGATGAGTTTCAGCAGGGTACTCTTGCCGGCGCCTGAATGGCCGGTGAGAAACGCTATTTCACCGGGTGCCAGATGAAAGCTGACATCAACTAGCGCGTCCTTGGCGCCCGGGTAACGCTTGCTGACGTTGGTGAAACGAATCATGAATCAAAGGGCGCGGAGTGAGGAACGAGGGGGAAGGTAGATTGGGTTGCTGTGAGCGTTTTGTGCATGGATTGATGTCGCAGCATCACCGGCCTATTCCTAGTTCCTCGAGCCTTGTTCCTCGTTACTGCTAAAAAGTGCATCGACGAATTCTTCGGCATTGAAGGGCCGCAAATCCTCGATGCCTTCCCCCACCCCAACGAATCGAATCGGTATTTTCATCTGGTGCGCAATGGCGAAAATAATTCCGCCTTTGGCGGTACCGTCCAGTTTGGTCAGCGCGATGCCGGTAAGGCCTACGGCCTCGTCGAACTGGCGAGCCTGCGCCAGGGCGTTCTGCCCGGTGCCGGCGTCCACCACCAGCAACACCTCGTGCGGCGCCGCGGCATCGAGCTTCCCCATGACGCGCTTGACCTTGCGCAACTCGTCCATCAGGTTGGTCTGGGTGTGCAGGCGACCCGCGGTATCAGCGATCAGTACGTCGGCGTCGCGCGCGCGCGCCGCTTCCAATGCGTCATAGATTACCGAGGCGCTGTCGGCGCCGCTGTGCTGGGCAACGACGGTGACATCATTTCGCTTACCCCAGGTCTGCAATTGTTCGACAGCCGCAGCGCGGAAGGTGTCACCCGCGGCGAGCATGACCGAGCGCCCTTCGGCCTGCAGGCGCCGGGCTAGTTTGCCGATAGTGGTGGTCTTCCCGGCGCCGTTAATCCCCACCATCAGGATGGCGAATGGCCGGGCCGATGCGTCGACGGCCAGCGGCGTGCTGCAAGGCTCGAGTATCGCCAGCAATTCCGTGCGCAGCGCATCGAGCAGGGCCGCAGGGTCGCTCAGTTCATTGCGCGCCACCCTGGCGGTGAGATCACCGATGATTTGTGTGGTGGCATCGACGCCGACATCGGCGCTCAGCAGCAGCGTTTCGAGATCCTCGAGGAACTCCTCGTCGATAGCCTTTTTGCCCAGCAGCAGGTCGGCGACGCCGGCGCTCAGCCCCGAGCGTGTGCGCGCGAGACCTCGCCGCAGCTTGCCCAGCAGCCCGCCGCGCTCAGTCGGTGTTTGCGCAGAAGATGATTTCCTGAAACCTAACATCGGTTGCGTGGTCGGAAGGTCAATACCACCGCAGCTGCGGCCCCGGCGGCCCGCGCCGCGATGGAGTATCCTAACACACCAGCCCGCTACTGCGGCGGGGACTACGCTGCGTAAGACATTGATCCAAAGGAGAAGGTAATCGACATGATCAGGGCTCGACTGGTAGTGGCGGCAGCGCTGGGCCTGTTTGCCTGGCCGTTGCTGACCCACGCGACGGTGCACGAATATGTACTGGACAATGGAATGAAGGTGCTGGTCAAGGTCGACCGCCGCGCACCCATCGTGGTTTCGCAGGTCTGGTACAAGGTGGGCTCGAGCTACGAGCACAACGGGATAACCGGGGTGTCGCATGTGCTTGAGCACATGATGTTCAAGGGCACCCGCAAGCTCAAGCCCGGTGAATTTTCCGAAATCATCGCTGCCAACGGCGGCAGGGAAAACGCCTTCACGGGTCGCGACTACACCGCGTACTTCCAGCAACTCGAAAAAAGCCGTTTGCCAATCGCGCTTGAACTTGAGGCCGACCGCATGCGCAACCTGACACTGCCGCCGGAGGAATTCACCAGGGAGCTCGGAGTGGTGATCGAGGAGCGCCGCCTGCGCACCGAGGACCAGCCGCGCTCGCTGACCTATGAGCAGTTCAATGCCACCGCCTGGACCAGTAGCCCGTATAAGCAGCCGATTATCGGCTGGATGAATGATCTCGAGAACCTCAAGGTTGAGGATCTGCGCCCGTGGTACGAAAAGTGGTACGCGCCAAACAACGCAACACTGGTGGTTGTCGGTGACGTGGAGCCTGAGGCGGTGCACGATCTTGCCAACAGGTACTTCGGGCCGCTGCCCGGATCGCCGGTTGCGGCGCTCAAACCGCGCCGCGAAGCGCCGCAACGTGGTGTACGGCGTGTCAGTGTTCGCGTACCCGCGGAAC
This sequence comes from Pseudomonadota bacterium, assembly GCA_020347585.1. Lineage (GTDB taxonomy): Bacteria > Pseudomonadota > Gammaproteobacteria > CAMYNG01 > CAMYNG01. Next base: position 525,410 of record CP070733.1, read on the forward strand.
TGCCGTATGTGTTAATGGGGTATAAGGTGCCGGTGTTGGGTACGGCTGAAGTTGAATGGGAGCCCTATGCGTTGGAGATGGTGACCGGGATCCTCAGCGGTGGCAACAGCGCGCGTCTTCCGCGCGAACTGGTGCGCGGCCAGCAACTCGCCGCATCCGCCGAGGCCGGTTATAACCTGTATGCCCGCCAGGACGAGCTGTTTCTCATCGATGCTACGCCTGCGTCCGGACACGATGTGCAGAAAGTGGAACAGGCGATTCGCGCCCAGATTGAGCGTCTGAAAAGCGAGCTGGTCAGCGCGCAGGAACTCGATCGCATCAAGGCGCAGGTGGTGGCTGCCTCGGTATATGAAAAGGACTCGGCCTTTTACCAGGCCATGGAGCTGGGGCAACTGGCAACGGTTGGCCTCGGTTGGCGGCGTGCAGAGGAATACGTTGAGCGCGTGCGCAGCGTTACCGCCGAACAGGTGCAGGCGGTGGTGAATAAGTATTTTGTCGACGAAGGGCTGACTGTCGCACAGCTCGAGCCACTGTCGCTGGAGAGTCGGGCAGCGGGTACACAACAGCAAGCCGGGCCAGCCCTTGCACCTTGACGCGTACCCACTTCATTTTCAACTGACGAGACCGGATTAGCATGCTGGGAAGTAGCAGAAAGTCGTTGTATATCGTTTTGGGCCTGTTGGTGCTTATCGTGGTGTTTGCGCTGTTCAAGCAGCGACCCGCGGTGGTTGAACAGGCCCCGGCGGGCGCCGGCGACAATGGCGTTGCCGTAGAGAGCTGGAATACCCAAAATGGTGCAACGGTGCTGTTTGTTGCCGCACGCGAGTTGCCTATGGTTGACGTGCGTGTGGTCTTTGATGCCGGCAGCGCGCGCGACGGTGATGCGCCGGGACTGGCGCGGCTCACCAATGTTATGTTGAGTCACGGCGCCGGGGAATGGGACACCGATACCATCGCCGAGCGTTTCGATAAAACGGGTGCGCAATACAGCGCGAACGCGTTGCGGGACATGGCAGTGGTCAGCGTGCGCACTCTGGTGGATCCACCGTTGTTCGATACGGCCATCGCAACGTTCGCCGCCATCCTGCAGCAACCCCGCTTCCCCGCCGGGGAACTCGATCGCGAGCGCAGGCGCGCGTTGGTGGCGCTGCAGAACGTTCGCCAGTCGCCCGGTGATCTTGCCGAACGGGCTTTCTACAAAGCCGTGTTCGCTACGCACCCCTACGGTTCGCCGGTGCTTGGCGAGCAGGACACCGTGAAGGCGATTGAGCGCGATCAGCTGGTGGAATTTCATCGTCGTTATTTCACGGCCAGCAATGCGGTGATCGCCATCGTTGGCGATGTTGACGCCGCTGCGGCGCGGGCGTTGGGCGAAACACTGGCGGGTGGTCTGCCGCGCGGCGAACCCGCACCGGCGCTGCCCACGGTGATCCGCCTGAACGGCGCGAAGGAGGTGCGCGAGTCGCACCCGTCCAGCCAGTCGCACATCATGATGGGACAGACCGGCATGCGGCGCGGCGATGCGGATTATTTCGCGCTCTACGTCGGCAATCATATCCTCGGCGGCAGTGGATTCGGTTCGCGCATCGTGGAGGAGATCCGCGAGAAGCGCGGTCTTGCTTACAGCAGTTACAGTTATTTTCTGCCAATGCGCGTTGATGGCCCCTTCATCATCGGTATGCAAACCCGCAACGACCAAGTGGGTGAGGCGCTCGGCCTGCTGCGCGAGATCCTGACGAAGTTTGTCGAGCGTGGGCCCGACGCCGACGAGCTGCAGCGCGCCAAGCAAAACATCACCGGTGGATTTCCATTGCGCCTCGACAGCAACCGCGACATTGTCGAGTACGTTGCGATGATTGGCTTCTATAAACTGCCACTTGATTATCTGGCGACATTCAACGACCACATCAACGCAGTAACTGCCGAGCAGATCCAGTCGGCTTTCGCGCGACGCGTAAATCCCGACGCCCTAGTCACGGTGACAGTGGGCGATCTCGCCAAGGCGGGGCTGGCCAGCCCGCGCTGATTGTCGCGTAGTCCAGTGCCGCGCCGTGATACCACCAGCCGGCTGCGCTTGATCGCAGGCAAGTGGCGTGGCCGCAAGGTCGCGTTCTTCGCTGCACCTGGGTTGCGCCCCACGCCGGACCGGGTTCGCGAGACGCTGTTCAACTGGCTGGCGCCGATCATCGAAGGCGCCAACTGCCTCGACCTGTTTGCCGGCAGCGGCGCATTGGGTATCGAGGCGCTGTCGCGCGGTGCGCGGCGGGTGACCCTGGTGGAGAACAACAGCGCGGTCGCCGAATGCCTGCAATCCCAGCTGCAATTGCTTGGTGCCGACAACGCCGAGGTGGTTCGCGCCGAGGCGCGACACTATCTGGCCGGTACCGCGCAGTGTTTCGACATTGTGTTTCTCGACCCGCCATACCAATCGCATTTCGTGCAGCCGTGTATTGACCGCTTGGCGATGGGTGGCTGGCTGGTGCCGGGTGCTTGGGTGTACTTTGAGACTGCGCGCGATGAGACGCCGCCTGACCTGCCGCCGGGGTGGGTAGTGCAAAGGCACAAGACCGCGGGCCAGGTCGCGTACTATCTTGTGCGGTCCGACGCACCCGCCTGAACTCGCCGGCCGGCGTGGTGTCGGGCGGCTGAAGGCCTTAGACTAGGTGCACGGCAATGGGGAGCGTTTTATGGCGGTTACCGCAATTTATCCAGGTACGTTTGATCCCGTTACCAACGGGCACAGTGATCTGGTGCAGCGCGCCGCCACGCTGTTCGATCGCGTGATCGTCGCCATCGCCAAAGGCAGTGACAAACAGCCGGTATTCTCGCTTGACGAGCGTCTGGCGCTTGCGCGTGAGGTACTGGCGCCGTTTGATAAGGTGGAGGTTTGCGGTTTTGACACCCTGTTGGTGGACTTTGCGCGCGAGCGCGGTGCCCGGGTAATTCTGCGCGGCCTGCGCGCGGTATCGGATTTTGAGTACGAGTTTCAGCTCGCGAGTATGAACCGGCACCTGGCTGGCGAATTGGAAACGCTATTCCTGACGCCCGCCGAGCAATATGCCTACATATCTTCTAGCTTGGTGCGCGAGATTGCCACGCTCGGCGGGGACGTTGCGCCCTTTGTCCACAAAAAAGTTGTGGCTGCACTGGCAGAACGGTTGCGCTAACATTTTTTGCAGTTTCCCTGCAGTCCGGTTGTCGAGGAAATTCCCAAATGGCGTTGATGATCACCGATGAGTGCATCAATTGTGATGTGTGCGAGCCCGAATGTCCCAACCAGGCGATTTCGCAGGGTGAGGAGATCTACGTCATCGATCCGCAACTGTGCACCGAGTGCGTTGGCCATTTCGACGAACCGCAATGCGTGGACGTCTGCCCAGTCGATTGCATCCCCTTGAACCCCGAGTTCGAGGAAAGCAGCGAGGAACTGCTCGTCAAGTACCAGCGTTTGATGAACAAGATCGCCTGACGCGCAGTGCGATTCGTTTGCGCACCACGTGGCCTCGCATTTGCGGGGCTTTTTTGTGCGCGGTTTCGAGCCCCGCGGGCATTTGCTATGTTTGGCAGGGACGGCACAAAGAGTGAGTGACGTGAAGCCAACTATAACCACAACCGTCATTGCCACGCTGTCGATCGCGATGCTTGTGGTCGGCGGCTGTGCCAGCGAGCGGGATGCCGCGCCGCCCGGTCCGCCACAGGCCGCCATCGCCAGCGCCCACCCGGTGGCCACCGCCGCGGGCTTCGAGGTGCTGACCGGCGGCGGCAACGCCTTTGACGCTGCAATTGCGGTGAGCGCAACGTTGGCCGTGGTCGAGCCCTACAGTTCGGGTATCGGTGGCGGCGGGTTCTGGTTGTTGCATCGCGCGCAAGACGGTATGCAGAGGATGGTCGACGGGCGAGAAACCGCGCCAGGTGCGGCGCACCGCAAGATGTACCAGGACGCAAATGGCGAGGTGGTACCGAAGCTGTCCGTTGACGGGGCGCTCGCTGCCGGCATTCCCGGTGAGCCCGCCGCACTCGAGCACATCGCGCAGCGCTACGGCCGGTTACCGCTGGCACGCTCGCTGGCACCGGCGATCCGCGCCGCGCGCGAAGGATTTGAGGTAACCGAGCAATACCGGCGCATGGCGGAGTTTCGTCTCGAGGCGTTGCGTGCTTCGCCCGCGGCGGCGGCAGTATTTCTCAGCAATGGTGAAGTACCCGCTATAGGCCACCGTATACGTCAACCGGATCTCGCGGCAACACTCGAGACCATCGCGCGCGAAGGCGCCGATGGCTTTTATCGCGGTGCGGTGGCGCGCATGCTGGTGGAGGGCTCGCGGGCAGCTGGCGGTATCTGGACGCTCGACGATCTGGCAGGTTACCAGGTCAAGGAACGTGCGCCCCTGACCGGCGAGTTCGGCGGCTTGCGCATCGTCTCGGCGCCGCCGCCTTCGTCGGGCGGCGTGGCACTACTGACGATACTCAACATTATTTCGGGGTACTCGCTCGAAAAACTCAACCTTGCAACACGAACGCATCTGACGGTTGAAGCGATGCGCCGCGCCTACCGCGATCGCGCTGAGTACCTGGGGGATATGGACTTTGTGCAGGTTCCGCTGCGCCGTTTGACCAGCCGCGACTACGCCGCTGGCCTGCGCGCGACAATTCGCCTCGACCGGGCGAGCGCAAGTAAAGAGCTGCGGCCGGTTGCTCCGCAGCCGGCCGGGCAACACACCACGCACCTGTCGATACTCGACACCGAAGGCAACCGGGTCGCTGCAACGCTGAGCATCAATTATCCGTTCGGCGCGTGCTTCGTGCCGCCGGGCACCGGTGTGTTACTGAATGACGAAATGGACGATTTCTCCGCAAAGCCCGGGGTGGCGAACGTTTATGGGTTGGTCGGCGCCGAGGCCAATGCCATTGCACCGCGCAAGCGCATGCTCTCGAGCATGAGCCCGACCTTTGTCGAGAGCGAACAAGGCGTGGGCATCATCGGCACGCCAGGCGGCAGCCGTATCATCACCATGGTGCTACATGGCATCCTGGCACTACATGCCGGTGCTGATGCGCAGCAGATCGTGGCGAAAAAACGTTATCACCACCAGTATCTGCCCGATGCCATTCAGTTCGAGCCTGGCGCTTTCGACGCACAACTACAGGCCGAGTTGGAGCTGCTGGGACATCAACTGCAGCCGCTGGACAGCGACTACGGCAACATGCAAACGGTGATCTGGGATCGCGGAGCGAACAAGGTGAGCGCAGCAAGCGATCCGCGCGGCGAGGGGCTGGCGGAGGTGCGTTAGGCCTTAACCTTGGTTGTCAAAATTCAGTGCTGACATTTTGAACAGTAATATGTCGCCCGCTGCCCTTGCTGAATTTTTCTTATCTGTGTACCACACTGTTCGCACGGCTCACCCGCGCGATCGTACACGCACAACTGGTTGCGAAAGTAACCGGGTCGCCCATCACTGTTGGTAAAGTCGCGCAATGTGGTGCCGCCAAAACCGATGGCCTTGCCTAGTACCGCTTTGATCGCATCGGCAAGTTGCGTGTAACGCTGGCGGGTGATTCGCCCGGCCGCGCACTTGGGATGGATGCGGGCAAGATACAATGCCTCGCTGGCGTAGATATTGCCTACTCCGACCACAACGTGGGAGTCCATGATGAACTGCTTGACGGCAAGCCTGCGTCCGCGTGAGCGTGCGAGCAGGTAGTCGCCACTTAGCGCGTCACTCAGGGGTTCGGGGCCGAGATCGCGCAGCCGCGCATGTGTCATCGGATCGCGCACCGTCCACAGCACGGCGCCAAAGCGACGTGGGTCGCGCAGCCGCAGGCACCTGCCGTTATCGAACACAATGTCGAGGTGATCGTGCGCCTGCGGCGGGGTGTCGGCGGGGACGATGCGCAGACTGCCGGACATGCCGAGATGGATCACGATGGTACCGGCGGGCGTGGTCAGCAGTAGGTATTTGGCGCGCCGGCTTGCCGCACTGATCGGCTGGCCCCGCACGGCGCTTTGCAGGGTGCGGCTGATCGGCCAGCGTAGGCGCCGCTCGCGGACCACAACCTTGCGAACCGTTCGTCCGACAATGTGCGGCGCAATTCCGCGCAACGTAGTTTCAACCTCGGGCAGTTCAGGCATGGGTCAGCCAGTTTGGCGATGCCGGCCTTGTTCCGTGCAGCGGGGCCGTGAACCGTCGAGGCATTCGTTTCGTTCGGTTGTGGATTGATCTGTGGTGCCGCCGTGCGGCGCAATCATTTTGCGGCGGGCGGTGCAGGCTCGTCTCCCTGCAGCGGTTCGGATGCGGGCGCCGCATCTTCCACCGGTGGCGGCAGGCGCAACAGGCGTTCCTCGCTGTCCAGCGGTAGCAGGTACTGCAGGCCGCGATCGGGTAGCGCTAGCACCAGTGCGGATTCAGTCTTGCGGTATCTAAACTCGAGCGCCGCAGACTCGCCGCGCAGCCGCAGCCGTATGCGCTGGCCACCCTCGCCGGCAGTGTAGGGTTCGACGCTCATGGCCTGCGCCTGCTGCCAGGCGTCGATCAGCTCGGTCACGCTGTCGGCGCTGAAATTCTCCGGTTGGGGGGTGACCTGCCATTTATCGTCCTGTAGCTCCAGGCGCAGGCCTGGCAACTCAAGCCCGGTCAGCTTGCTCTCTGGGGCGAGCAACGCGGAATCGACAAAGGTGTGGGCCTTTCCGGCTAGCTGGTAATAGAACGTATCGGTGATCAAGTGCAGGGTGTCGTCGATGCGCACATAGCGGTGGTGGTTGATGGGATCATTGCCACCGAAGTAGATGGTGAGTGAATCGTCGAAGTTGATCACCGCGACTGGCTCATCGAGCTTGTACTGTTTCAGGTCCTTGCCGGCCAGGTCGTACTGTGCGTGGCTCTTTGCCTCCAGCAGCCGCAGGATGGATTCAATCTTGAAACTGTTGGCGCGTGCACCAAACGGCTCGTGAAGCATCCAGCTGCCATCCTCCTTTTCCATGAAGACATCCGCTTGCCCGGTGCGCGTGATAACGAAGCGTGTGACTTGATCTGCTGCCAACGTGGTTAGCTTGACCTCTTGCGGCTCCTCCTTGCCGGGCTCCCAGATGACCAGCGCGATCAGTACAGCCAACGCAATCAGCAGTGCTAGGTTGAGTAGGTTGCGTGAACTCATTTTCATCGCGTTGAGATCCAATTCGACGCTCAGCGTTTACGCCGCCGCCACCAGATAACCACGCCACTGGCGAGCAGTAGCAGCGGCAGGACAATGAGGAAAAACAGCCCCACCACGGACCAGGTGGCCTCGTCGATGCTCAGTTGCGTATCAGGTGCGGTTTTGGCAGGAATGGCGATAAAGCTGTCGTCATGGCTCAGCCAGTTGACGATGTTATGGCCCATGTCCTGATTGCCCTGGTTGCCAAGGTAGGTGTTGGACAGAAAATCGCCATCACCGAGGATCACCACGCGCTGTTTGCGGACCTGATCATCGCTGCTGGCTTTCTCTTCCGCCGGGTCACCCGCATCTGATTGTCCGTCTGACGCTGCGGCATCCTCGTTGAGTTCACGGCTCAGGGCGAGCCCAATGGTCAGCGGCCCTAGCGTGTCGTTGGCAGGATCGAGTTCGACCACGCCGCGCATGGGACCCGTCTCCGACCAGCTGCCGCGTGCGGTCTGCAGAAAGGGCGCACCGTTCCAGCCGACGCTCGTGTCGTGCCTAACGCCGACGCTCTGTGGATACAGCGTCATGAGGTGAAAGTCACTGCTGATGGGGTGCTCTGGATAGCCGGTAACCAGCGCCAGCGAGGGGTTGGCGATACCGAGCATTTGTGTGGTCGGGTCGACAATGACCCCTGGCACGAAGCTGACGCCGAGATCCCGCGCCACCGCATCGAGCCCATGTGTATTCCCCGGCTCGTGCAGCCACAGCAGGTTGCCGCCGGCGCGCAGGTAGTCGCGCACCAACTGTACCTCGCCGGCGAGGTAAGCGACCTGCGGGCTGGCAATAACCAGCACAGCAGTGTTGTCGGGGATCGCCCGTGCCTCGGCCAGGTTGACCGCGCTTACCTTAATGCCCTTGGTTTCCAGGTGGCGCGTGAAGGCACCCAGATCGAAGCGCTCGGTGCCGCTGGGGGCCCGCTCGCCGTGGCCGGTAATGAAGACCACGTTGCGCTCGCCGCTGCGCATCAGGCGCTGCAAAGCATTGGTGAGTGTTTCCTCGGTGAGGTTCTGAACGTGCTCGCTGCGGCCGTTGTATTCGATGACCAGTTCACCGTCGACCTTGATGCCCAGTTCGCGGGTACGCTGCGGGTCGGTCTGCGGGTTGACGAAGCTTAGTTCGATGTCCTGCTTTATGCGCTGGTAGCGTGCGAGCGTCTCGCGGATACGTTTGCGCGTCGGAATCAATTCGCTTTCGGTGGCAAATGCTGTGACGCTCACTGGGCCTTCCATGCGCTCAAGCACCTTCTTGCTGGCCTCCGAGAGCACATTGCGGCCGGTAGCAGTCCAGTCTGCCTCGAAGTTGTAGCGGTGCGAGAGCCAGGCGAGCAGGCCGATCACCGCCAGGAACAGCACGACGAACGCGTAGTTTTGCAGGCGCAGCCGGGTACGTGACTGTTTGGTAACTTCCATTAATCTCTTAGCCTTTCAACTATCGTTGCAGGCGATCGCCATCGAGGCGGCGAATGCTGAGCACGATGAACACGCTAATAAACAAGATGAAATAAGTGACGTGGGTGGTGCTGAACAGACCCTTGGCCAGCGCCTCGAAATGACGCAGCATCGACAGGTAGGTGAGCAGTCCGGTGGCCGCCGGGTCCTCGACACGGGCGCCGGCCCAGTCGATGATCCACAAGAGCAGCAGCACGCCGAAGGTACTTACCGCGGCCACCGTCGGCTGCACCGTCAGTGTTGACATAAACAACCCCACTGCGGCAAAGGATGCGACCAGCAGCACCAGTGCCAGCGCCACCAGTGCCAGCAGGCCGAAGTCGATTGGTCCGGCGATCAGTATCGACAGCGGCATCAACGTGATAATCAGCGTCATCAGCGCAAGGAACGCGACCACACCCAGATACTTGCCAACGATGGTCTCGGACATGGAAACCGGTGCCGCGAACAACAGCGGCAGGGTGCGGTTGCGGCGCTCGTCACTTACCAGACGCATGGTCAGCAGCGGCACTACCATCATGAAGATGAATGCGGCGCTGCCGTACAGCGGGCCGACCACGATCTCGGTGACACCCGGTGCGTTGTCGAGCACCTGCAACTGCGGCTGCAGCGTGAAATACTCGTTGAGGGTGGCAAGAAAAAGGTAGGCCAGGATCAACTGCACGACGGCGAGCACCGACCATGCCAGCGGCGAGAGAAACAGGCTGCGCAGTTCACGTTGTGCCAGGACCAGTACCATCACGCGGCCTCCCCGGCTTCGGTTTCGTACTCGGTGGCGGTGATATCAACAAAGATCTGCTCCAGCGTCTTGTACTCGGGTGTCAATTCCGTAAGTTGCCAGCCGCTGTTGACAGCGTGCTCGACCAGCGCGTCGGTAGGATCCTGATCGACGCTGTGACTGATGCGCAGGCGTTGCCCGGAGAGCGCTTCTACGGCGGTGACGCCCGGTAACGCGCCAAGCGCGTCACCGGACGGCGGGTTCCTGAAGCCCACCACCAGGCTGGATGATTCCATGCGCTGGCTGAGGTGCTGCACGCTGTCGGAAAACACCAGCTTGCCGCGATTGATGATCTGTACCCGGTCGCAGGTCATCTGCACCTCGGGCAGGATATGCGTGGAGAGAATTACGCTGTGCTCGGTACCCAGTTCGCGGATCAGCGCGCGGATCTCGCGGATTTGGATAGGGTCGAGGCCCACCGTCGGTTCATCGAGTATTACCACCGACGGCGAGTGGATGATTGCCTGGGCGATGCCCACGCGCTGCCGGAAGCCCTTGGACAGATTGCCGATCAGCCGGTTGCCCACCTGCTGCAAGCCACAGCGCTCGCGGGCGCGTTCCACAGCCTGTGTTACCTGGTCGTTGGCAATGCGGTTGAGACGCGCGCAGAACCTCAGGTATTCATCGACGGTGAACTCGAGGTACAGCGGCGGTTGTTCGGGCAGGTAGCCGATCTGTGCCTTGGCCGCTTTCGGCGAGTCCAGCAGGTCCAGCCCGCAGATGCTGATGCGCCCTGCGCTCGGTGCCAGGTTGCCGGTGAGCATCTGCATGGTGGTGGACTTGCCCGCCCCGTTGGGGCCGAGGAAACCGAGTACTTCGCCACGCGCGAGTTCGAAGGCGATATTGTCGACCGCCGTGAGCGGCCCGTAGTGGCGGGTTAGGTGCTCAACACTTACCAGCGTGTCCTGTGTCATGGGTGCGAATTCCTCGAGCCGGGTTTCTTGCGCGGGTGGCTGTGGCATCATGGCGTCACCTTGCGCGTCGGCGCCGAATTATATGTCAGAAACACGGTGTTACAAACTCGCATTCAAATACGACGGTCGGGGTTCGCCCCAGCTAGCCTCCGGTGACGGCGATGCTGCTCGGCGTTGATACCGGCGGTACGTTCACCGACTTCGTGTTGCTCGCTCCCGACGGCGTGCGCATTCACAAGGTGTTGTCGACGCCGCAGGCGCCCGAGCATGCGATACTGCAGGGAATCGCCGATCTCGGGATTGATGCGCCGCACATACTGCGCGAATTGACCGTGGTGCATGGTTCGACCGTGGCCACCAATGCAGCGCTCGAAGGCAAAGGCGTGCGCACCGTATTTATCACCAACCGCGGGCTGCGCGATCTGCTGACGCTGGGGCGCCAGGCCCGCGCCGATCTTTACGACCTGCAGCCGCAGCCGCCAGCGCCGCCGGTGCCGCGCGAACTGTGCCTCGAAACCGGCGGGCGCGTGGCGGCCGACAGCACGACGGTCGAGCCACTCACACAGGCGGATCTTGCAGCGCTCACCGAACAGGTGCGCCGGCTTGCGCCACAGTCCGTGGCCATCAACCTGTTGTTTTCCTGGCTCGATGATGCGCACGAACGTGCCATCGAGCAGGCGCTGGGCACCCAGTATTTCATTTCACGTTCCTCGACGATTTTGCCCGAGTATCGCGAATACGAGCGCGGCGTGACGACCTGGCTCAACGCCTGGGTAGGGCCGCTGGTGGCCGGCTATCTTCGACGCCTGTCGGCAGGACTGCCCGGCGCGCAGGTGAGCGTCATGCAAAGTTCGGGCGGCACCATCAGCGCCGAGCAGGCGGCGCGCGAGGCCGTGCACATGCTTTTGTCCGGGCCCGCGGGCGGATTGGCCGGGGCGCGTTTTGTCGGCCACGGAGCAGGGCGCACACGCCTGCTCACCTTCGACATGGGCGGCACCTCCACCGACGTGGCGTTGATTGACGGTGCCCTGCAACTCACTAGCGAGGGACATATCGGGCGCTATCCGGTGGCGGTGCCCATGGTGGACATGCACACCATCGGCGCCGGCGGCGGCTCCATCGCCCGTGTCGATGCCGGCGGCTTGCTGCAGGTGGGGCCCGAGTCGGCCGGTGCCGACCCAGGGCCGGCCTGTTATGGGCATGGTGGCACCCGCGCCACTGTAACCGATGCCAACCTGGTACTGGGCCGGCTGCGCGCCGATGCATTTCTCGGTGGCAACATGACTTTGGACGAGGCTGCGGCGCGTATCGCGGTGGGCGAGGTGGCCGAGCGCCTTGACCTGACGCCGGAGGAGGCCGCCGTAGGCATCCTGCGCGTGGCTAACGAGCACATGACCGGCGCCCTGCGCGTGATGTCGGTGCAGCGCGGTGTTGACCCACGCGAGTTGACGCTGGTCTCCTTCGGTGGGGCGGGTGGTTTGCATGTGTGCGCCCTGGCCGATTCGCTGGGGATGTCGCAGGCCATGGTGCCGGTACATGCCGGCGTGCTCTCAGCGCTGGGGATGCTGGCTGCGCCGCGCGAGCGGCGGCTCTCGCGCACCGTCAATCACCTGCTGGCGGATGTTATCGCGGGCGAGGTTGATGCCCGGCTGGCATCACTGGAGGCGCAGGGACGGGATGCGCTGGGGCGCGAGGGCGTTGCGTCGGCGGACATCACGGTCGAGCGCAGCGCGGATCTGCGCTATGCCGGCCAATCCTACTCTTTGACTGTTGCCTGGCGCGGCGTCCCGCGCTCGGCACAGCAGTTCCACGACGAACACGAGCGGCGCTACGGCCACCGCCTCGACCTCCCGGTGGAACTGGTCAACCTACGTGTGGCACTGCGCAGCCGTGCGCCACACGTGCCGCTCGCCTGGCAGGGCAATGCCGACGCCGCGGCGGCGCCGCGGCAGGTAAGGCTTTACGGCATTCATGCCCCAGTGGCCGTGCTGGCGCGGGTGAATCTGACGCCCGGCCGGCGGGTCGAGGGGCCGGCGCTGATTACCGAAACGGTGTCGACCACCTTTCTTTCTGAGGGTTGGCGTGCCGTGGTGGACCCGGATGGCAATCTGCTGCTGGAGCGCACTTGAGATCTGCTCTGCCACCCCCATTTAAGAGGCATGGGAGTGTAATGCCTGCAGATTTCGCGAGGTGACCTGAAACGGACGCCTCGGATGATCTTAATGCATTGATTTCAAAGCTGATTTTGTAGCCATTCAGAACCCCCTCCGCGCGGTCGAAAACCTCCTATAGAATCACGATGCAACGTTCGGGCCTGAGGCGGTGCGCCGCCCGACCAACTTCCGAAGAGGACGCAACCATTCATGTTTAACGGATTGCTCGACTGGTCCATCTGGACCGTCATTGCGTACACGCTCATTACCACCCACATCACGATCGTCTCGGTGACGGTGTACCTGCATCGCCACCAGACCCACCGGGCACTCGAACTGCATCCGCTGGTGAGCCATTTCTTTCGATTCTGGCTGTGGCTCAGCACCGGCATGAAGACCCGTGAGTGGGTTGCAATACACCGCAAGCACCACGCATTCGTGGAAACCGAGCAGGACCCGCATAGCCCGCAGGTGAGGGGGCTCAGGACGCTGCTGCTGCGGGGCAGTGAGTTGTACCGCAAAGCGGCGAGCGATACGCAGACTATCGAAAAATACGGCTTCGGCACTCCGGACGACTGGGTTGAGCGACATGTCTACAGCGCCTCGTCGGCACTGGGCGTGGCTTTGTACCTGGGCGTCGCGGTGACGCTGTTCGGGCCACTGGGGCTGACCATCTGGGCGGTGCAGATGCTGTGGATCCCGGTATTGGCCGCCGGGGTGATCAACGGCATCGGCCACTTCTGGGGCTACCGCAACTACGAGGTGCCGGACGCCTCGCGCAATATCCTGCCGTGGGGCATCTTGATCGGCGGCGAGGAACTGCATAACAACCATCACACCCACGCCAGTTCGGCGCGCCTGTCCGACAAGTGGTGGGAACTGGACATCGGCTGGCTCTACATTCGGCTGATGTGTGCCCTGGGCCTGGCGCGGGTCAAGAAGGTGCTGCCGCGTACCGAGGTGGTGGAGGGCAAGACCCGCCTCGATGCTGAGGCCATGAAGGCCATTGTCACCACCCGCTTTCAGGTCATGGCGCGCTACGGCCGCGAGGTGGTGCGCAAGGTGCAGCGCGAGGAATTGCGGCGCGGCGTGGATGATGGTTGCCGGCGCCTGCTAAAGGGCGCGCGGCGCCTGGTGATGCGCGAGGATTCGCTGATGGACGTGCGGGCGCGGCGCCGCCTCGACGACGTACTGCAGCAGAATCAGGCCATGAAGACGGTCTACGAGTACAAGCAGCGGTTGCAACAGATCTGGCAGCAGACCGCCGCTTCGCAGGAGCAGCTGGTGCAGTCCATCCAGGAATGGTGCCGTCAGGCTGAGGCCAGCGGCATTAAGGCCCTGCAGGATTTTGCGCATACCCTGCACGGGTACACGCTGCGGCCCGCGGCGATCTGATCCCAGCCCGTCGCCGGGCACAAAAAAACCCGTTGCCGAGGCAACGGGTTTTTTTGTGCGGTGAGTGACGCCCGGTTACTTGATCTTAGATTCCTTGTACTCGACGTGCTTACGCACCACCGGGTCGAACTTCATGATCTTCATCTTTTCGGGCATGTTGCGTTTGTTCTTGGTGGTGGTATAGAAATGCCCGGTTTTTGCGCTGGAAACCAGCTTGATCTTCTCTCGTGCGCCTTTGGCCATGACGATGCCTCCCTAAACCTTGTCACCGCGGGCACGAATGTCGGTGAGGACTTCCTCGATACCCTTCTTGTCGATGATGCGCAGCCCCTTGGTGCTTACGCGCAGTTTCACCCAGCGCTTTTCGCTCTCGACCCAGAACCTGTGCGTATGCAGGTTGGGCAAAAAGCGACGCCGCGTCTTGTTGTTCGCGTGTGACACGTTGTTCCCGGACATGGGACGCTTGCCGGTAACTTGACAGACTCTCGCCATGGTAAAACTCCAAATATTTCCAGCCGACACCCGCCTATGCGGCGGAAAGACCGGGCATTCTATGCAATTCCGCCCGGCGAAACAAGGCCGGCGCGCTGGGGTAAATCGCCCGCAGGTGGCCTTGTGAACGCCGTCGACAAGTGGCGAGGGACGAGGCGCGAGGCCGGAAATCCGAGGCTCCTGCCGGCCGCCCGGGAACGCTTCTCGTCCCCCGCTCCTCGCCCTGCGGAACGGCGGCGCGCTGCGCCGCTAGAGTAGTCCCCGCTCCGCGAATGACAAGGCCTCGCCATCGCCGATGACAAAGTGGTCCAGCACCCGAATATCGACCAGCCCGAGGGCCGATTTGAGGCGCTCGGTGAGCTGGCGGTCAGCTTGGCTGGGCTCGGCAACGCCCGAGGGGTGGTTATGGGCGAAGATCACCGCGGCAGCGTTGAGCTGCAGGGCGCGCGCGACTACCTCGCGGGGATAGACGCTGGTGCCGTTGATGGTGCCGCGAAATAGCTGCTCGAAGCGGATCACCTGGTGGCGGTTGTCGAGGAACACGCAGGCAAATACCTCATAGGTGTGGTCGCGCAGTTGGGCGGTGAGAAAGGCGCGGGTTGCGCCGGGGTCGGTTAGTGCTTCGCCGCGCGCCAACGACTCGGCCAGGTGACGGCGCGCCATTTCCAGCGCGGCCTGCAACTGGGCGTACTTGGCTGTGCCCAGCCCGCGGTGGGCACAGAACTGCCCGTGGGGGGCGCCAAGCAGGGCGCGCAGGCCACCGAATTCGGTTAGCGCCTCGCGCGCCACGTCCACCGCGGTGCGCCCGCGTGTCCCTGTGCGCAAAAAGATGGCCAAAAGCTCGGCGTCGCTCAGGCTGGTTGCACCCTTGTCGAGCAGCTTCTCACGTGGCCGCTCCGCGGCCGGCCAGTCAGTAATCGCCATGGTATGAACTCCCTTTTCGTTTTATTTGCCGCCGTTATCCCTGGCGCGGCCGCCGAGCGCTGGCCCCTGCGCGCGATTCTAGCACGGGCGGTCGCCTCGCCTGTGCGTGGTGGCCAACTGGCTCGAGGTGGTTTCTGCTATTATCGCGCTGACATGCAGAGCCTGACGAACAAGCGGATTCTGGTCGGTGTTACCGGCAGTATCGCGGCCTACAAGGCGGCCGAACTGATACGCGGCCTGCGCGACGCCGGCGCTGAGGTGCGGGTGGCAATGACACGCGGGGCGTCCGAATTCATCACGCCCATGACCCTACAAGCGTTGTCGGGTCACCCGGTGCATCAGAAACTGCTTGATACCCAGGCCGAGGCTGGCATGAGCCATATCGAACTGTCGCGCTGGGCTGACTGCGTACTGGTGGCGCCCGCCAGCGCGGATTTCATTGCCCGACTGGCGCAGGGTCGCGCCGATGACCTCCTGAGCGCCGTTTGCCTGGCCAGGGACGTGCCGCTGGCGCTGGCCCCGGCGATGAACCGCCAGATGTGGGCCGATGCGGCCACCGAAAAAAACGTACGCACACTGCAACAGCGCGGGGTGCTGATGTTCGGCCCGGCCGCGGGTGAACAGGCCTGCGGCGAGGTGGGACCCGGACGCATGGAGGAACCCGCGGAACTGATGCGACGGGTTGCCGAGGTGTTCGAGACCGGGTTGCTGGCGGGCAAGACGGTGCTGATTACCGCGGGGCCGACCCGCGAGGCCGTCGATCCGGTGCGATACATCGGCAACCGAAGTTCAGGAAAGATGGGTTATGCGCTGTGCGCGGCGGCGGTGGAGGCGGGTGCCCGCGTAATCCTGGTTAGCGGCCCGAGCACGCTGGCCACCCCGGAGCGTGTCGAGCGCATCGACGTGGAATCCGCTGAGCAAATGCTCGCCGCGGTGCTCGAACACATGGACGGAGTCGATATTTTCATCGGCGCGGCGGCGGTGGCTGACTACCGGCCGCGTCAGAGCGAGCGACACAAGATCAAGAAGGATCAGGCGCACCTGACGCTGGAACTGGAGCGCACCCCGGACATCCTGGCTACGGTCAAGTCGCGGCGGCCGCGGGTATTCTGCGTCGGCTTTGCCGCTGAGACGGCAAACCTCGATGCGCATGCGCGGCGCAAGCTGGAGGACAAGGGCATCGACATGGTTGCGGCGAACTGGGTGGGGCCGGCGGCGCCGGACACCGGTGGCGGGTTTGACAGCGACACCAATGCGCTGAGGCTGTACTGGGCCGACGGTGAACTAGACCTGCCAGTGGCTTCCAAGGATCGCCTGGCCCGGCAGCTTGTCGCCAGTATTGCGCAGCGCTATGAGCGGCGCCCGCCTGGTCGGCGGCAACATCACAATATCGTGGAACTGCGCGGCGGTACGCCGCGTAAGACCTAATTGAAACCTGCATTGTTTTTTTCGTAATGCGTAGCCGCAATCGCATCGCAGAGTGCGGCGGTGGCAATACGCGGCGACCAAATGGGGGGCGGATTCGCATGAGAAGGATCAAGCTTAAGATTCTCGATCCACGGGTGGGCAAGGAGATCCCGCTACCGGAGCATGCAACACACGGCTCGGCAGGCATGGATCTGCGCGCCTGTCTGGACGAGCCTCTGCAAGTGCATTCCGGTGACTCTCACCTGATCCCGACCGGGGTTGCGATCCACATCGATGATCCGGGGTTGGCCGCGGTGTTGCTGCCGCGCTCTGGCCTAGGCCACAAGCACGGAATTGTGCTTGGTAATTTGGTCGGACTGATCGATTCGGACTATCAGGGCCAGCTCTACGTGTCGTGCTGGAATCGAGGTGGTGATTCTTTTACCATCGGCGTCGGCGAACGTATCGCTCAACTCGTTTTTGTCCCTGTGGTGCAAGCCGATTTCGAGGTAGTGGATGACTTCGAGACCAGCGCCCGCGCGGGCGGCGGTTTCGGGCACACGGGCGTCGGCTGAAGCGCGGCGCATATTTTTTCGGGAATCCCAAGTGGCCAAGACCCGCAGCCTACGTAAACGCAAGCGGCGCCCCGGCAGGACGCGCCGTGGCGGCCTGTCGATTTCAACCATCAGTGTCATCGCGTTTGTCGCATTCAGCATTATCCTGGGGTTGGCTCTCACCGTCGGACAGATCGATACGCTGTCGCGCCTCAAGTGGCAGAGTAGCGAAATCACCCGCGTCGATGCCCAGCACGCTGCCAATGCGGTTCAGGATGCGGTTGCCTACTACAGAGATGCGCTACGTGGTTTCGCCGCGGACCCGTACACACTGGTACTACTGCGCGCAAATGATCCGCAAGCCATCGCGCACCGGGAGTCGCAAATCAAGGCGGCCCTGAGCGGCACAATTCGGGTGCGCCTGTTGCCAGCGGGCGTGCGCGAGGTGGATACCAGTACGGAGCCGCACCTGGGCTATGCCTGCATAACCATGATGCGCGCCGCCGAGCGCGGCCACGGGGTGCCGCCCGTGGAGGTGCACGCGCCGGGCACTGCGCAGCAGCACGTTGACATCGTCGCCCCCGTGGTCGATCGCAATACCAAGAGCGTCGTCGGCCATCTACAGCTGGCAGTGCATGTGCGCATGATTGACGTATGGGTGCTCGAGGCGGCTGGCAAGGACTATGTAGAATTGCACCAGAAGGTGGCCGATAGTACACCCGTACTGCTGGCCAGTGCAGGCGACGAGAGCGGCAAGTCCGAGCAGTCCTTTGTCGAGTTGCCGGTCAAGGGTACGAGCTGGACAGTGCACGTGTGGGCGAAGGTCGCACCGCCCGGATCGATGTTTAACGCCACCGCGCTGAGCGTGTATGGCGCTGCCGTGACGCTGGTCGCGCTGCTGGTGTTCCTGCTAAACCGGGCACTAAGCCGTGGTGTGCGGGCGGATCTTGAGAGTCTGATGAACATGGCGGTTGATTCCGCGCGCGGCAACAGGAGTCATGAGTACAGCCTACGTATGCGCGAGTTCAAGGACGCCGCGAGGATGCTCGATGAGCTGCCGGCACAGCGGGGCGCGATGGAACGCGAGCGTGACGACGATCCGAATGCGATGGATCTTGCTGATCTGCACACAGCGGCGGCGGAGGCAGAGCCGCTGTTCGCGGGCCGGGACGGACTGGCTGTCGAGGAGGTAAGCGCCTCGGGGACATTCCCCCGGCCAACGCCAGCGCAGTCTGCACCCGCTCCCGCAACGCCTCCGACGGCGCCGCCGCGCCCCGCGCCCGCTGCGGCGCCACCCGTTCCGCCCCCCGAAATCTTCAAGGCCTACGATATCCGCGGCATCGTCGGGCGCACACTGACCCCGCAGCACGCGCTGTTAATCGGGCGCGCGCTGGGCAGCGAGGCGGCCGGCCGTGGTTTGTCGAAAATCGTGTTTGCGCGCGACGGCCGTCTGTCCGGGCCGGAACTTGGCGGTGCGTTGGTAACGGGTCTGCAGTCCACTGGGCTGCAGGTGATCGATATCGGCATGGTGCCAACGCCG
>CP070733.1:544308-549467 GCA_020347585.1 Pseudomonadota bacterium
AACCGCTCAAATCGGGGTGCGTTGGCCAGCGCGAACGGGTAGATCAGCTTGAAATAGTAAACGAAGGCAGGCATCAACAACCGTTCCCAGAAGCTGGCCATGCGCAGCGCTGCCATCAGGGACACAAATTGCAGTCCGTCCTCGCGCATCTTGTACCGCAGCGCAGCAATCATTCCCGGCCGCAACTCGATATCGGCATCGAGCAGCAGGGTGAGAGGCGTGTTCACTCGCGCCAGGCCCTGTTGCAGCGCCCAGACCTTGCCCGCCCAACCCGCCGGCAGCGGCTCGCCCCGTAGCAGCGTCACGTCCCCGCCCGCAACGCCGGCCACCACCTCTGCCGTGCCGTCGTCGGATTCGTCGTCCACGACGATAATGCGCAGGCCCTTGCCCTGCCCCGTCAGCGCAGCGAGCGTCGTACCGATGGAAGTTGCCTCGTTGCGCGCCGGGATCAACACCGTGACATCACTCAGGTCTTCTTCCGCGGCATCTTCGCGTGCCTCAAGCACCTCGCGGGTGCTCCACGGCCGCCATGGCAACAACAGCAGCAGCGCCCACGCGCCGAGCGCCGGTAGCACCAGCAGGTACCCTTCCATCACGGGGATCGTCAGGAGGCGCGCTCACCCTGAGCGGGCGGCGTTACCTCGAGTTTGACGTTGGTGAGTTCGCGCGCGCTTTGCCGGTACGTGACCGGCAACTCGGGCGCTAGTGGGCCGGAGGTGCGCGGCCCCTTGAGTGCGACCCACAGCGCTTTCAACGGATGACTGACAGTATCGTCAATGGCGGTGGGTTCGTATCCGCAGTGCATCATGCAGTCAGAACACTTGGGATTGCGACCGTTGCCGTATTTCTCCCAGTCGGTGTCGTCAATGAGCTCTTTGAAACTCGACGCATAACCCTCGTCCACGAGCAGGTAGCAAGGCTTCTGCCAGCCGAACACGTTGCGCGTCGGGTTGCCCCACGGCGTGCACTGGTAAGTCTGGTTGCCGGCCAGGAAATCCAGGTACAGGCTCGACTGGTTGAAGCGCCAGCGCTTGCCGCGCCACAGCTTGAACACCTCGCGGAACAGACGCTTGCTCGCCGCGCGGCGCAGGAAAATCTCCTGCTCAGGCGCATGGTTGTAGCTGTAGCCCGGCGCAATCGTCACGCCCTCGACACCGAGATCGGTGGCGAAATCCATGAACTCGGCCACTTCCTCCGGGCCTTCGTTCTGAAACAGTGTGCAGTTGACGGTAACTCGGAAACCCGCATCAAGCGCCGCCTTGATAGCCTGCACCGCCTTCTCGAACACGCCGTCGCGACACACCGAGATGTCGTGCTTGTCCTTCAGGCCATCGAGGTGTACGGAAAAGGTGAGATACGGCGAGGGCTTGAACTTGTGCAGGTTCTTTTCGAGCAACAGCGCATTGGTACACAGGTACACGAACTTCCGGCGCTTGATGATGCCTTCGACCACTTGGTCGATTTCCTTGTAGATCAACGGTTCGCCGCCGGGAATGGAAACAATGGGTGCCCCGCACTCGTCCACCGCTGCCAGGCATTCCTCGACGCTCAGGCGCTTATTCAGGATTTCATCAGGGTAGTCGATCTTGCCGCACCCGGCGCAGGCGAGGTTGCAGCGAAACAGCGGCTCGAGCATCAGAACCACCGGGTAACGATTGATACCACGCAGTTTCTGCTTGAGCAAATACTCGCCTACCCGATATTGCTGAATTAACGGTATACCCATCGTGCGTCCGATTCCTGTCGTTTTCGTTTATTCCGGCCTGGCCCCGGCGACCATCGAATAACCTAGTACGGCGCTGGGACAAATGTCTGGCCATTGTACCATCGACCCGCGGCCGCCAAAACCCGCTCAAAAGCACATCCCCAGCGCCTATTGGGCGTGGTCAAATCAGGGCGAGAAATTCGCTGAACAGGTCGCGACCTACGACCAAATAGTAAAAGGTGGCACCCAGCACCGCATGGGACACGGCGATTGGAAGCAGTCGCTGATGATGGAAATAGGAATAGGCCCAGATGGCGCCGATCAGCGCCGCCAGAACGCCCACCCAGGGGTCCGGCCAGTGCACGGCACCGTAAGCCGTACCGTTGACGGCGGAAAGCGCCACGGGCGAGGTCGCCGGAAACAGAACGCGCAGCCGGCCAAGCAGATAGAACAGAAAAATGGTTTCCTGCACCAGCGCCCAGGGGAGATAGATGGCAATGGTGAGAAGCATATTGCCAAACGACGCCTCATGCTCACTCAGCAGGTACCAGCCAAAAAACACGGCCACCACCAGCGCCGTCAGCAACAAAATCGAACGTGCCGAGTACCAGCACCAGCCATTTCCGGCCGACAGCGGCCCAGTCCAAACTGCGGTGCGAATTTCGCGGGCGTTGAGGCCGACAAATACCAGAAACAGCGCGGCCATCACCACATACAGCGGACCGCTATGCGGGGCGAGCAGGATAAACATGGGCGTCGCAATCGCCAGCGTGACAACCTCAATGACCGCGCGACGGCGTAGCGATGCGCTGAATGTTGCCGGGGCCTGGGCGGTGACAGGACTGCTCACGGATACACAACTCTCAGGATAGCGAGGGCAGCCTCGGGGACTGCCGAAACCAACCGGGCCGCGACCCGGAACCATGATGCGGCTCGCGGCCAACAACCCCGTGTTAGGACACGGAATATGCGTATAGTTCCGGCACCCTTGCGCGCGATCGGAGACGCGCAAGGTCGGCGGGCCAGATTCGCTGAATCGGCCGAAGACGGAAATTCCTGAGCGTCGACATCCACGGGTGTGAACCTGTACCCATGGTGCGGGTGACGCGGCCCCATCCGTCGGGCCCCATCGGGAAATAAGTCCCCCCTGCTGCGGCATTGGTAAATCCCGTTACCAGTTCCATTGCCACGCGTCACCCGCACCATGGGCACAGCTGATGCCTGTCTCGCCCGAAAGGCAGGGTCACCCCGGGCACAATCCAATTTGCATCGCACCGATGCCGACAACAACAGAATTACAACTTCACCAGAACGTATAAACTACATTAGATAGTATCGATAACACACTGTATTTACGAAATATATAACCTTCCATTTATGTGCGCTGATGGGCCGCAGAATTTCTTCTCCCTATGTTTTGATTGTAGCCAAACGGCTGGTAAATTTGCGCCTGTCGCGCCGACTACCTTACCCTCGTTTCCGGCCGGTGGCCCCACTTGGCCCGTGCCGGGCAGGCGAGGCGAGCCACGCGCTGCCCCTGTTATACTTGCCGCGCCAACCGATTATTCCTGTTCGGAGTGCCTGAAAACAGTGAGCCATCCACAATCCACACCTTCCGCAAAGCCACACCTCATCAGCTTCAAACTCTGTCCGTTTGTGCAGCGCTCGGCAATTACCCTGCTATACAAAAACGTCGACTTTGACATCACCTACATTGACCTCGCGGACCTCCCGCAATGGTTTAGCGACATCTCGCCGCTCGGCAAGGTACCGGTGCTGAAGGTTGACGGCACCGTGCTATTCGAGTCCGCGGTCATCAATGAGTACCTCGACGAAACAAGCGGCGGTGGTTTGCTACCCGCTGACCCGCTGCAAAAGGCACTCAACCGCGCGTGGATCGAAGTCGGGTCCGAAATGATCATTGCGCAGTACCGCATGTTGACCGCCGACACCGAACAGAATTCGCGCGATGCGCGCGACGCACTCGAAAAACACCTGCAACGCATTGAGGCGGCGTTCGGTGACGGTCCGTATTTCAACGGTGCACAGCTATCGTTGGTAGATACCGCCTATGCCCCCATTTTCCTGCGCCTTGAAATTATCGAACGCCAACACCCAATCGGGCTGCTCGACAACAAGCCGCGACTTGCCGCATGGGCCCAAACCCTGCTCGGCCTCGATGCCGTGCGGCGTTCCGTCGTCGACGATTTCGAGTCCCTATTCATCGAATACTTCAAATCGCACGGCGGCTGGCTCGGCGCGCAGTTCGGCCAGGACAACTGAGGCGGACCCACGCGTGCAGGACGCGCAAATGGATCTTAAGGCGCTAATCGCGTCCGAATTTCAGCTCGATTCCGACATACTGCATCTCAATCACGCTGCTGTCGCTCCCTGGCCGACCCGCACCGTGCGAGCGATAAAAACCTTCGCCGAAGAAAACGCCGCACGCGGCTCGCAGCGCTACGCTGAGTGGATTGCGCATGAAACCGAGTTGCGGCAACAACTGGCCGATCTCATTGGCGCCCCCGGCCCCGATGACATTGCGTTGTTGAAAAATACCTCCGAAGGATTGTCGATCGTCGCGCACGGTCTCGACTGGCGAGAGGGCGACAACGTCGTGATCAGCGACCAGGAGTTTCCATCAAACCGTATCGTGTGGGAATCACTGCAAGGGTTTGGCGTCGAAGTCCGCCACGTCGATCTTGCGGCAGGTGTTACGCCGGAACAATCACTCGCTGATGCCACCGACCGTAACACACGCCTGCTTGCAATAAGTTCGGTGCAGTACGCCACGGGGCTGCGTATGCATCTCGCAGCGCTGGGGGCGCACTGCCAGGCCCACGGAATTCTGGTCTGTGTCGATGCTATCCAGAGTATTGGCGCGGTCCGCACCGATGTCGCGGAAATGCAGGCTGATTTTGTCGTTGCCGACGGCCACAAGTGGATGTTGGGACCGGAGGGTTTAGCGTTGTTCTACTGCCGCCCCGAACTGCGCGAGCGCCTGACCTTGCGCCAGTATGGCTGGCACATGGTGGAGCACCACACCGACTATGATCGCAATGACTGGGAGGTGGCCGCCTCGGCGCGTCGCTTCGAGTGCGGCAGCCCGAATATGCTTGGCGTCCATGCGCTGCGCGCCAGCATTTCACTGTTGCTAGAGGTTGGTATGGCGACCGTCGAGTCCGAGGTCCTGGCCCGGGCACGATGGCTGTTCGAGCGCATTCGCGCGAGCGACCCACTGCAACTCATCACCGACGACAGCGCTAAGCGTCACGCAGGCATCGTGACCTTTCGCCACCGGCACACCGACAGCGAAACCCTGTTCCGTCACCTGCAACAGCATGGCGTCGTATGCGCCGCGCGCGGCGGCGGTGTGCGGTTCTCGCCTCACTTTCATACCCCTCAAGAGACCATGGCAATGGCCCTCCAGATCGCTGCGGACCTCTCATAGGCT
>CP070733.1:549567-558385 GCA_020347585.1 Pseudomonadota bacterium
CACCCTGCGCTCGGTGCTGGGCCAACACGAACTCGACGAGATGCTCTCCGAACGCGAGAAACTGAATTCGGACATCCAGGTAATCCTCGACGAACAGACCGACGCATGGGGCATTAAGGTCTCCAACGTCGAAATCAAGCACGTCGATCTGGACGAGAGCATGGTGCGCGCAATTGCCAAGCAGGCCGAGGCCGAACGCGTGAGGCGCGCCAAGATCATCCATGCCGAAGGCGAACTGCAGGCCTCCGAGAAACTGCTCGGCGCGGCACGCACTCTCGTACAAGAACCACAGGCGATGCAGTTGCGCTACATGCAAACGCTCACCGAGATTGCCGGCGACAAATCCTCGACCATTGTGTTCCCGCTGCCCATGGAACTGCTCGACGCCATGCGCTCCTTTGCCAAACCGCGCGAGTAGGCGCGCGCAGCGGAACATTGTGTTTGCTATATTGTTAACAAACGGACACCAGCACATGGCGGTGTTCGCGCATACATCCCGGAGCAAGCCCCATGAGCGATAGCACCAGGGTAGTTCTTGCCGGCGCGGCAACGGCGCTAGTAGTGCTGTCGGGCGTTGTCTTCGCGCAAGTTGAAAACCCGCAACGCGGGCGCCTGCTGTACGAAAATCACTGTACCGGCTGCCACGACAGCGTGGCGCATACCCGCGCCAGCCACAAGGCCACCAACACCCAGGAAGTGCGCGCGCAGGTCGCGCGCTGGGCGAGTGAGCTAAAACTTCACTGGAGCACCCAGGAAATAGGCGATGTCAGCCGCTATGTGGCGGGGCATTTCTATGATTTCGGCGCAGTGCCGGCAGAGAAATAGACCTGCACGTAGAAAAAAGCCGGAGTGCTCCGGCCGGAAAATGAGCATCGTCACACGTCACCCCGAGGGGCAGCGCACATGACCTTGCGCAAAGATCTGATCGACCATTATCACTGGCTGCGCCAGTACGGCCTAAATGACTCGCACAGCGGCAATGGCTCGGTACGCGAGGGCGACAGTATCTGGGTCACGCCAACCGGCGCCTGCGCCGACACAGTGCAACCGGGGGAACTGGTGCGCTGCGACATCCATGGTAACGTGGGCGGCAGCGCTTCTATCGACGCCCCGTTGCACATCGCAGTCTACCAGCACAACCCCGACGCGCGCGCAGTACTGCACAGCCACGGCCCGTTCACCGTCGCACTAACGCTGAAGGGCGAGGACTACTCACCAGTGGACTTCGAAGGCCAGTTTTATTTTCCACTGGTGCCGGTGATCGACATACCGCACCAGGAATATCTGCGTGATGCCCCGCGGCGCGTAGCCGAAACGCTCGCCGACTACCGCATTGTAGTGGTGCGCGGCCACGGCGTGTACGCGCAGGCCGAGTCGGTCAACCTCGCATACAAGTGGACCTGCTCACTGGAGCAATCCGCGAAAACGGAATACCTGGCGCGCCAGCTCGGTAACATGTAGCGCCAGCTTACACCTCAATCATCTCGAAGTCCGATTTGCTGGCGCCGCACTCAGGGCACGCCCAGGTTTCCGGGATATCCTCCCAGCGGGTACCAGGTGCGATACCCTCGTCCGGCAGCCCCTTTTCTTCGTTGTAGACAAACCCGCAAACAACACACATCCAGGATTTGTAGGCCATTAACCTGTCCCGTCGCCAAAGACGGCGCGATTGTCGCATGTTTTCGTGCGGCGCGAAATCCGCGGCCGACGCAGGGTGTTAAAATGATTTTTCGTTTCCGCATTCCTGCCACGCGATTATCGCCCGACCCGATACCATGACCGATCAACCCTCCGCAATCCCCGTGGTCATGACCGTCTCCGGCCTCGATCCCGGCGGCGGAGCCGGCATCCAGGCGGATATCGAGGCCATCGCCAGCATGGGCTGTCACGCCGCGCCGGTAGTCACCGCCCTGACCGTGCAGGACACTAAACGCCTGCAGCGTTTCGTCGCCACCGACAGTCTGCTGCTGGTGGAGCAGGCGCGTGCGGTGCTCGAAGATATGACTGTCGGTGCCATCAAGATCGGCATGGTCGGCAGCGTCGCCGTTGCCGAAGTGCTGCATAGCCTGCTGGTGGACTACCCCGATGTTCCGGTAGTGCTGGACCCGGTGTTGGCCGCCGGCGGCGGTGGGGAGCTGGCCGGCGACGAGACCATTGCCGCGGTTAAATCCCTGCTGCTCACGCAGACCACGATCCTCACACCCAACAGCGTTGAAGCGCGTGCACTGGCGCACGAAGCCGACACGCTTGATGCCTGCGCGCAGCAACTGCAGAACCTGGGCTGCGAGTACGTACTGATCACCGGCGCACACGAGCCGACCGAACAGGTCGTGAACGTCTTGTACGGCAATTACCGCCGCCTCGAGACGTTTCGCTGGCCGCGCCTGCCCCACAGCTACCATGGGTCGGGCTGCACGCTGGCCGCCGCGATTGCCGGATTGCTGGCGCAGGGCCGCGAGCCGTTCACCGCCGTACACGAGGCGCAGGAATATGCGTGGGAGACGCTGCGCCACGGCTACCGCATCGGCAGGGGGCAGATGATTCCCAACCGCCTGTTCTGGGCGCGCGGCACGGAGGAAGAATGAGCCATTTCGCACTGCGCGGCCTGTATGCCATCGTCGACGTCACTGACGCCGCCGGCGCCGGGCGACTTATCGATGCGGCGTTGCAGGCGCTGGCGGGCGGCGCGGCGCTGGTACAGTACCGCAACAAGGGCGGCGATGCGCAACAGCGCACGGCGCAGGCGCGCTTGCTGCTCGACGCGTGTAACCGTTATCACGTACCACTGCTAATCAACGACGATACGGAGCTGGCGCTGGAGGTAGGCGCACATGGAGTGCACATCGGACAGCAGGATACGCCCTTGGCCCTGGCGCGCGAGCGGCTCGGCGCGGATGCCATCATCGGGGTATCGTGCAACAACCGCTACGAGCTGGCCGTGGCCGCGGCGAAGAGCGGTGCTAACTACATCGCATTCGGCCGGTTCTTTGCTTCGCGGACCAAGCCTGAGGCGCCACAGGCGGAAATGGAGTTGATTGCACGCGCGAAACTGGAGTTGCAGGTGCCGATCGCCGTCATCGGTGGCATCACCCTGGACAATGCGCCAGCGCTGCTCGAGGCCGGCGCCGATATGCTGGCCGTCATCCACGGTCTGTTCGGGTCGCAGGGCATCGAGGCGACGGCGCGGCGCTTCGTGCAGCTGATTCAAAGCCAGAAAATCAGGCAGGGCACAGCGTAACCTGAACGTATAATATCGCCATGTAGAAGAACTGCGTTCACTGTGCCGGGACAGCCGGCGCACAATTGCGTCTCGATGGCGGCAGAACGTCAAACCGATGCGCACCATTGGCGACAAACAGTTGGACCGTGAACTTTATGCAACCCCGGCGTGATCTGTGGTTGCGATTCCTTCGTCCCATTGAGGAAGAAAAATGACTCGCTCGCACGACCTGTTTCAACAAGCTCAACAACATATTCCCGGCGGCGTGAACTCGCCGGTGCGCGCCTTCAAGGGCGTGGGCGGGGACCCCGTATTCTTTACACGCGGCGAGGGTGCCTGCCTGTTCGACGAGGACGGTCAGCGCTACATCGACTATGTTGGATCCTGGGGTCCGATGATCGTCGGCCACAGCCATCCGCAGGTAGTCAAGGCAGTACAGGACGCCGCGGCACGCGGCCTGAGCTTTGGCGCGCCGACGGCGCTGGAAACGCAGATGGCAGATCGAGTCTGCCAGCTTGTGCCGTCGCTGGATTTGGTGCGCATGGTGAACTCAGGCACTGAGGCCACCATGAGCGCGATACGCCTGGCGCGCGGCTATACCGGGCGCGACAAGATCATCAAGTTCGAGGGCTGTTATCACGGCCACGCCGACTCGCTGTTGGTCAAGGCCGGCTCGGGCGCGCTAACGCTCGGCGTGCCCACCTCGCCCGGCGTACCGGCAGCGCTCGCCGAGCATACCGTCACGCTCGACTACAACGACATAGCGCAGGTACGCTCGGTCATGGAGGAGATCGGCTACCAGGTAGCCTGCATCATCGTCGAGCCGGTGGCCGGCAACATGAACTGCGTACCGCCGGTACCCGGCTTCCTCGAAGGACTACGCGAGATATGCGACACACACGGCACCGTCCTGATCTTCGATGAGGTGATGACCGGATTCCGGGTCGCCCTGGGCGGAGCGCAACAACACTATAGCGTTACACCGGACCTGACTACGCTCGGCAAGGTGATCGGTGGCGGCATGCCAGTGGGCGCCTTCGGTGGCAAGCGCGCCATCATGGAACAAATTGCACCGCTGGGTCCGGTGTATCAGGCCGGCACGCTGTCGGGTAACCCGGTCGCCATGGCAGCGGGCCTGGCGAACCTCGAACTCATCACGCAGCCTGGCTTTTACGACGATCTGGCGCACAGCACCGCCGCTCTCATGGACGGCCTGCGCGAACGCGCGCGGCAGGCGGGGATCCCTCTGACTACCAACCAGGTCGGCGGCATGTTCGGCTTTTTCTTCACCGATGCACCGCAGGTCAGCAACTTCCGTCAGGTCAGCGCCTGTGACGTTGAACGCTTCGGAAAATTCTTTCACGGCATGCTGGAACGCGGCGTGTACCTTGCGCCCTCGGCGTTCGAGGCCGGCTTCGTGTCCAGCGCCCACAGCGATGCAGACCTCGAGGCGACCCTCGAGGCAGCCGCGCAAACCCTCGAGACGCTGTAATGGGCCGCCGTGGCAAGTTCCTGGAACTGACGACGCACCGCCGCAACTAACCAGCCGCCCGGCCCGACCGGGATTGAAGCGCCGCGATCGTTTCTACCAACGCATCAAGGTCGCGGTGCAACGGCGAATCGCTCGATGCCCCCAGCAGGCGCACGCCGATGGCAAGGTTGCGGCGGGCATCGCGGCGGCGCTGTTGCGCTGTGGTGCGCCCGCAGGGCTTGATACCGCGCAACGTCAGTTCGAGTAGCAGTTGCTCAACGTGCTCTGCGGCAACCTCGCTGCGCAGCAGTTCCTTGTACAACGCCGAAAACGCCCTGTCCGGCGTTGCGGCCTTTGCTGTTCGACGCGCGACACGCAGCGGCAACACGATACGATCGTGCCAGAGCGCAATCGCATCGATCGCGTCCTGCAGCGCGCGCTTCGCGACTTGTCCCCGGCCGCTAAAACCAAGCCAGCAACAGCACAACATGACATTGACGTTGAGGGCGTAGCGATCCTGTAATTGCAGGCAGATATCCTCCACCGGCTGATGCCCGTAGCACTCGAGCGAGAAACACCACAACCCGCCGCTCGTGGACTCACTCATGGGCGCGCCGCCCCTGGCATATAATCGCTGGCATGTCCCTGGACTTTCTCACCGATATCCTCAACTGGCTCGCGGCCCACCGCGGATGGACCGGCACTATTGTGTTCCTGGTTGCATTCGGCGAATCGCTTGCCATTGTCGGGCTGATAGTACCCGGTGCGGTGCTGATGTTCGGCTTCGGCGCGCTGGTCGCAACCGGTCACCTGGATTTCTGGACCACCATGGCCTGGGCGGCAGCCGGCGCCATTGCCGGTGACGGACTGAGCTACTGGCTCGGCCATCACTACCGCGAGCAACTGGCGCGTGTGTGGCCGTTGTCGCGCCATCCCGGCTTGCTGGAGCGCGGCATTGCCTTTTTCAACCGCCACGGCAGCAAAAGCGTGGTACTCGGCCGCTTCGTCGGGCCGCTACGCGCGGTGATTCCCGCGGTAGCCGGCATGCTGCACATGCCGGTAGCGCGATTCGCGGCCGCCAATGTCTTTTCCGGCCTCACCTGGGCACCGCTCTACCTGTTGCCCGGCATCGCCTTCGGACTGTCACTGCAACTGGCCACCGAGGTCGCCGGCCGCCTGGCCGTGCTGCTGCTCGGCCTGCTGACTTTCGTGTTCGCCCTGGCGTGGTTGGCGGGCAGAATTTATCGTTTTATCCTGCCGCGCGTCGACCGCCTGATTACCGGCGTGTTGCGCTGGAGCGAGCGCCACCCGCGCATTGGTAAGTTGCCTGCCGCGCTGGTCGACCCGGAT
Organism: Pseudomonadota bacterium; assembly: GCA_020347585.1. Taxonomy (GTDB): domain Bacteria; phylum Pseudomonadota; class Gammaproteobacteria; order CAMYNG01; family CAMYNG01. The sequence goes on from CP070733.1 coordinate 555,609, forward strand.
CATCCCGAGGCCCGCGCGGTGTCGCTGCTGGCGCTGCTGCTGCTTGGCGCCATGGCTGGGCTGGCCCTGCTGGTACCGGCGATTCTGTCACATACGCCGCTGGAGAATCTCGACCGCCTGGTATTTCATGCCCTGCAATCGCTGCGCACCCCGTTCGGCGACCGGCTGATGGTAGGGCTCACCAGCCCGGGCGACCCCGCCGCGCTGGCGGTGGTCACGGCGGCGGTGGCAGCTTGGTATGCGATGCAGCGGCGGCGCAAGGCCGTACTGCACCTGCTCGCGGCATACGCGGTACCGCTGTTGGTTGTTTACCTGCTACCGCTTCTCATCGAGGTCGAACCGCCGCTGCGCTTCGGCGCCAACGTCGACAATCACAGCATCCCCGCGGCCCACGCCGCGCTAGCGACTGCCGTGTACGGCTTCCTGGCCGTACTGATGGCCCGCGAGTCGCCTGCACGCTACCGCATCGTTTTCTACACCGGTGCCGTAGTGCTCGCCGGCAGCATTGCGCTCTCGCGGCTGTACCTGGGAACACACTGGCTGTCGGCGGTACTCGGCGGCATGCTGCTCGGATTGGCGTGGGTCGCCCTGCTCGGCATTGGTTATCGCCGCCACACGGTGAACATTGCGCAGCAACCCGCCAACGTCGCAATTACGGCCCTGATACTGCTTGCCACCGCCAGTGTCGATGCCGCGATTCGCCACCCGCAACAACTGCTCGCCTATGTGCCCGCTGCCGAACCGCGCATCGTGACCCGCGCCGACTGGGAAGAGGTGTTCTGGCAGACGCTGCCGAGCTTTCGCGAGGACCTGCGTGACCGACATACCCAGCCGATGACGCTGCAGTGGGCGGGCGATCCGACGCAGGTGCGCCACACCCTCGAGGAGGCCGGCTGGCGCGCCCCGGTTACCGTGGATGCCGCCAGCGTGATGCAGTGGCTGAACCCGAGGCCATCCGTGGACGCACTGCCGGTGCTGCCACAAGTGCATGCGGGCCGCTACGAAACCCTTCGTTTGGTCAAACCCAACGCCGACAATCAGCTGCTGGTGGTGCGATTGTGGGATGCGGGCGTGCAGATCGATACGGCGGACGGGCAGGTACCGCTGTGGCACGGTACCGTGGGCCGCCTGGAGATGACGCGCACCGCCGGGATCGCAATGCTGCGCACTCGCGACGATTTCGATGTACCCCTGCACCGGTTGCTAGAGGACCTGGCGGGGTCCGATGCGCCGCAACCGAAGCTGTTGCGCCGCGGCGCGGATGCGGCCAAAAATGGAATCGAGGTCGTACTGCTGTTTTCCAGAGCGCCGGGGGCGGCGCTCAGGCCGACCAGTGCTCTGCCTCTTGCAGCATGCGCGACAGGCGCTCGAGACGCTCGAGCGGATCATCCATGCGCAGGAACATCTGCTTCTGCGCCAGCTCCATTGGCAACAGCTCCACCAGACGCGCCCCTACCCAGCAGGCATCGTCATAGCGCGTCGGCATGGTCGTATAGGGGGGCTCGAGCTGGCTGATGATCTCGCGCAACACCTTAGCGAGTGGCACGAACTGGACGGGCAGGTCCTGACCCGGCTCATTGGGTATCAGTTCCACGTCTGCCATAAGCAACTGGCTGGGTTCGACCTGCTGGTCGAGAATACGAAAACGCTGATCGCCAACCACCGTGATTCCCAGGATGCCGTCGCTGCGGCGGTTCCAGTAGTTTATGTGGCCAAGGGTGCCGATTTCATGGGTGGTGGCGGCCGCGCCGGTCTCTGAGCCGTCCTGAATCAGGACCACGCCGATGCCGGTGCCGGTCTTGAGGCAACTGCTGACCATATCTAGATAGCGGGGTTCAAAGATGCGCAGCGGCAGCGGCCCGTCAGGAAACAGCACGGTATTGAGCGGAAACAGCGGGATGCGAAGCGACATTGCGTTGTTAAACCGTTACTGCTGCCAGATGGCAATGTAGCCCGGCGTCGCGCAGCGACTAACCCCGGCGAGAAAAGGGGGCCCGAAACGGAACAATCCAATCCGAAATGACATCGCGTACCAACGGCGTTATCGGCATGGTCATGACACGCGCCCCGACGGGCGAACACCAAGTGTACACCGGAATGCCGCGCCTGGAAGCACCAAGCGGGCGTTGCCGGGCTCAGGACCGGACCTGGTTCTCGCCCTTTGAACCCCAGCGTGGTATGAGCTCGTTGGCGATGCCGAGATGATCGAGAACTCGCGCCACTACGAAATCCACCACCGCTTCCACGCTGGCAGGACGATGATAAAACCCCGGGTTGGCAGGCAGGATAATGACGCCGAGACGCGCTAGTTTCAGCATGTTCTCCAGGTGCAGGGCCGAGAATGGCGTCTCGCGGGGCACCAGCACCAGCCGGCGCTGCTCCTTGAGCATGACATCTGCGGCCCGTTCGATCAGGTTATCACTGCTACCGTGGGCAATGGCTGCCAGAGTCCCCATGGTGCAGGGGCACACTACCATTGCCGAGCCCGGGCTCGAGCCGCTGGCCACCGGCGCGGTCCACTGCTCGCGGCTGAATACCTGCAGCTGGCTGCTTGCCGCGGCGAAACGCTCGGTGAAAAACGCCTGCATGTCTGACTCGCGCGCCGGCACCTTCCAGTCGGTCTCCATTGCTAGCACCAGTTGCGCCGCCCGCGACACCAGCAGGTAAACCTCACGCTTGGCGCCGAGCAGACACTCGAGCAGGCGCAGACCGTACTGTGCCCCCGAAGCGCCCGTTAGCGCCAGCACCACCGGGCCGCCCTCGTGCGTGCTCATGCG
>CP070733.1:558485-562124 GCA_020347585.1 Pseudomonadota bacterium
CAGTTCTGTTGTCGCGGAAGGTGAGCCCTAAGCACCGGTCGCGGAAATGGTTGAACCCGAGCCGCTCGAGGCGCCTTCGGGCGTTGAGGATGCGGAGGTCGCGCCAATGGAGCCGCCGACCGAAGCTGCCATCGAGGCACCTGTGCCGCCGCAGCCTGAGCCTGAGGGTGGCATCATGGATACCGTTTTCGGTGTCCTTGGCGGCATCACCGCCTTTGTAGCAGGAATCGTCACGGCGCTGGTGTCCAGCCCGCTGCTCCTGGCGGCCGTGGGAGTCGGCGTCATCGTGTTGGTGTTGCTGTTGGTCTTGTTGCGTCGCCGGCGTGCCGCCGAGCCGCAGTCGGCTGAGAGCATCCTGATGGGCGCGCCGGGGCCGAGTACTGAAGAGGAATCGATAGGGACCCCAGCCGCAACCGAAGGCGGCCGCAGCCAGGAGGAGTCATCTTTCCTGAGCGATTTCGCCATCAGTGGCATGAACGCGATTCAGACCGAGGACACCGAGGTCGATCCGTTGACCGAGGCGGACGTATTTATGGCCTACGGGCGTTACGAGGCCGCCGAAGAGCGCCTCACCGACGCGATTAAGAGCGAGCCGGCCCGCAAGGAACTCAAACTGAAGCTGATTGAGCTGTACTACACCACCAAGAACAAAGCCTCCTTCGAGGCTGCTGCCGCCGAACTCTACGCGGCGTTGGGTGATGGTGCGGCTTCCGATCCTATGTGGGGGAAGGTGACCGGAATGGGCGCCGAGCTGGCGTCGGACAACCCCATGTTTGGCGGTACGGGCGCACCCGCAGCAACGCCCCCCGCGGCGGCAGCACCGGCGCCAAGCGAGAGCGGAACGATGTCCACCAGCGAGATTATGGACATCGGGTTGGACACGGGCGTGTTCCAGGCGACCGAGCCGGGTCCCGCGACGGCTGAGGCCGCTCCGGGCGGTATTTCAGAGGAACTCGATTTTAGTCTCGATACCGCCGCTGGCGGCGGTGAGGCGACAACCCAGGTTGACCTTGAGGCCGGTGACATGGCGGCACAACAGTCGAGTGAGGCCCTGGACTTCAACCTGGATTTGGGCGATATCGAAACGCCCGCCGAAAAAACCGAGCCAGCATCCGCCGAAGGCGGTGATTTGAGCTTCGATCTGGGTGAACTCAGTATCGATACGGGCGCGGACACCGGCACTGAGGAACAAGACGAAGGCGCTCTGGACTTCGATCTTGACCTCGGTGGAGGTGCGGCAGAGACAGAGGATGAGGCCGGACAACACACCACGCAGGTGAATCTTGGTAGTCCGCTGGATCTTGAGTCTACTGCGGACCTTAGCCAGGAACTGGATCTGGGTGGCGGCGACATGGGGTCAATCGATGAGGCGAGTGTATCCGATGAGGTGGGTACCAAGCTTGATCTGGCCAAGGCTTATATCGACATGGGTGACCCCGACGGCGCCCGCAGCATTCTCGACGAAGTGCTTGCCGAGGGTGACACGTCGCAGAAGCAGGAGGCGGAGCAACTACTGCAGCAGATCGCCTGAGAGAAGTCAGCGGGCGGGGCCCGCGGGCGAAGGCCGCCGAGCCTCGCCGGGATGGAGTACGTCAGCAACGGCCGCGGTGTTTAGCATCGCGGCCGTTTGCGTGTTGCGGCCGGATGTTGGGCGGGCGGCCCGCGGGAGAAAGCATGAGGATCGCGCTCGGAATCGAATATGATGGTTCGCCCTACAGCGGCTGGCAACTGCAGGTCGGGACCGATACCGTCCAGGGCAGGGTGGAGGAGGCCCTGTCGCGGGTGGCTGCTGCGCCGGTACGCCTAATCTGCGCGGGACGCACCGACGCCGGCGTACACGCTATCGAACAGGTGGCGCACTTCGATACCACGGTGCAGCGGCCGATGCGCGCCTGGATGCTGGGCGCCAATGCCAATCTACCCAAGACCGTCAGCGTATTGTGGGCACATCCGGTCAACGACCGGTTTCACGCGCGGTTTTCGGCGCAGCAACGTTCATACCGCTATGTCATTTTTAACCGCGCGGTGCGCCCCACGTTTCTGGCCCGGCGGGTCACTTGGGAGTTCCGTGCGCTGGACATTGCGCGCATGCAGGCCGGCGCGTGCCACCTGATCGGGACCCACGATTTCTCTTCCTACCGTGCGCTTGCCTGCCAAGCCAAAAGTCCAGTGCGCACCTTGCACAGGGTTAGTGTGACGCGCCGCGATGAACTGGTGTTACTGGACCTGGAAGCAGACGGATTCTTGCACCACATGGTGCGTAACATCGCCGGAGTGTTGATGAGCATCGGCGCCGGCCGGCGTCCACCGCAGTGGGCCGCCGAGGTGCTCGAGCTGCGCGATCGCGCGCTCGGTGGTGTGACTGCGGCGCCCGACGGACTGTACCTGGCGCGCATCGCTTATCCCGTCGAGTACGGGCTGCCGCAGCTTTCCCGGACGAGCGCGGTTTGGTAGGCTGGCGGGCCCCTGACGGACGGAGCCCTATCATTCATGCGCACCCGGGTAAAATTTTGCGGTCTTACCCGCGTGGAGGATGCCGCCGAGGCAGTGCGGCTCGGTGTTGACGCCGTGGGCCTGGTGTTCTATGACCCAAGCCCACGTAGCGTGGATATCGCGCAGGCGCGCGAAATTGTGGCCACGGTGCCGCCATTGGTTGCAGTTGTGGGCCTGTTTGTGAATGCCGCGCCAGCCAAGGTGCGCGCAGTGCTCGACGTGGTGCGCATTGACGTGCTGCAGTTTCACGGCGACGAGCCGCCCGCCGCCTGCGGTGAGTTCGGCCGCCCCTGGATTAAAGCGCTGCGGATGGAGTCTGACACCGACCCGGCGGTAGCAATTGCGGCATACCGCGAGGCCGGTGCGGTGCTGCTGGACACTTGGCGCGAAGGCACGCCGGGGGGTACCGGCGAGTCGTTTGACTGGGGGCGCGTCCCGCGCGAGGTAGAACGGCCGCTGATCCTGGCGGGCGGTCTGACAGCGGATAATGTCGCCGCGGCGATTCGGCAGGTGCGGCCCTACGCTGTGGATGTGAGCGGCGGAATCGAGGCGGCGAAGGGAATCAAGGATCACCAAAAAATGGCCGCGTTCATGCGTGAGGTAAAGCGAGTTGGAACAGACGAAACTGAAACAGCCTGAGGGTCCGTACAACCTGCCGGACAGCCATGGTCATTTCGGGCCGTACGGCGGCATGTTTGTGGCGGAGACCCTCATGGGCCCGCTGGCCGAACTGCGCGAGGCCTATGAGAAGTACCTGCAGGACGAGGCGTTTCTGGCGGAGCTTGATGACGAGCTGCGCCACTACGTGGGCCGGCCTTCACCGCTGTATTACGCGGCGCGCTGGAGCCGCGAACTGGGCGGCGCGCGCATCTACCTCAAACGCGAAGACCTCAACCACACCGGCGCACACAAGGTCAACAACACCGTCGGTCAGGCGTTGTTGGCGCGGCGCATGGGCAAGACACGCATCATTGCCGAGACCGGCGCGGGGCAACATGGTGTTGCCACCGCCACTGTCGCTGCGCGGCTTGGGTTGGAATGTGTCGTATACATGGGCAAGGAAGATATCCAGCGCCAGGCGCCGAATGTCTATCGCATGCGATTGTTAGGCGCTCAGGTTGTCCCAGTGGCCTCGGGTTCGTGCAC
>CP070733.1:562224-574472 GCA_020347585.1 Pseudomonadota bacterium
ATGTCCGGCACCAGCATGGACGCCATCGATGCGGCGCTGGTGGACTTCGAAGATGGGATCCGTCTGCTCGCCTCACACTCTGAACCACTACCCCACAACCTGCGCCGCGATCTCGAGGCGCTTATCGAGCCGGGCAATAACGAACTCGCACGTCTGGCTCAACTCGACGTACAATTTGGCCGCCTCTGTGCCGCCGCGGTAGCGGCGCTGCTGGGCGCAGAGGGAAGCGCCGCTGCGGTTCGGGCCATCGGCCTGCACGGCCAGACCATTCGGCACCTGCCTGAAGGCGAATTCCCGACCACGCTGCAGATTGGCGATCCAAACATCGTCGCGGAGCAAACCGGCATCGCTACCGTGGCCGACCTGCGCCGCCGCGACATCGCCGCCGGCGGACAGGGCGCACCGCTGGTACCGGCGTTTCACGCCGCGACGCTGCATGACCCGACGCAGGATCGGGTCGTGGTGAACATTGGCGGCATCGCCAATATTACCTGCCTGCCTGCCGACACCTGTCAGGCCGTGACCGGCTTTGACACCGGCCCTGGCAATACCCTGATGGATATCTGGTACCGCACACATAACCCGGGGGCCTGCGATACCGATGGCGCGTGGGCGGCCGGCGACACACCGGACGACTCACTGCTGCAAGCGTTGCTGGCCGACGCCTTCTTCAAGCAGGCACCGCCCACGAGCACCGGCCGCGAGTACTTCAACCTGTCATGGCTGCAAGGCAGGCTTGCCGATCATTCCGGCCTGCCCGCGCAACGCGTTCAGGCAACGCTATGCGAACTCACCGCAGTGAGTATTGCCGCTGCCATCGAAGCGAGTACCCCGGCCACCCGAGAGGTGCTGATATGCGGCGGCGGCGTCCACAATAGCTACCTGATGCAGCGCCTCACGACGCACATGCCAAAGCGTAACGTCTCATCCACCGCGCAGCAGGGCGTGCCGCCGGACTGGGTCGAGGCGATGGCTTTCGCCTGGCTGGCACGGCAAACGCTGCAAGGTGAACCGGGCAACCTGCCCAGCGTTACCGGGGCGCACCACCCGGTGGTTCTCGGTGCGATTTATCAGGGAAGGACAAAGGGCAAAGGTAAAAGGGGCAATTAACGAATGCTATTGCCGACCACATGGCGCGCAGCTCAAGTCGCTTCGAACAGAAAGTAGTCTGCCTTTAGACGGTGGCCCTTCCAGAAACGGTTGTTTATTTTCTCTGTAAGCACTTTGCATCCTGTCTTGTCCAGATCTACGTCGACCGTCGCCAGGTATCTTGCCAGGTTGTTAGGTGTCTGAATCGAAAGTCCTTTGACCTCTACACCGTAATCCTCAAGCGCCTTACGTATTTCATCTTCTGTGGTATCGGGCGGGAAGCCCCCGATCATGATGCGCATGCCTTTGTCCTTCGCTAGTGCTCGCCTATGCTCACTGGCTTCGGAATATTGGTCGGGGCACCGTTCGCATCGCGTCAGAGCAAGGCGATGGTTGATGGTCCTAAGCCTTATGGTTCTGCCTATTGTTGGCCGGCACTGCGGTCCTATGGATGGTGGCTACGTATCTTCTCTCACTCAGCGCTGCGCGATTGGCACGTAGTCGCGCATTGGCTCACCGATATAGACCTGTGTGGGACGAAAGATGCGGTTATCGGCTAGTTGCTCGCGCCAGTGTGCCAACCAGCCGGCCGAGCGCGCGATGGCAAAGATGGCGGTGAACTGATCCGCCGGGATACCCATCTCCGAGTACAAAATGCCCGAGTAGAAATCGACGTTGGCGTACACGCCTTTTTCGGCCAGGCGGTCCTCGCAAATGATTTCGACCTGCTTGGCGACCTCGAACATGGGATTCACGTCCCCGCCCCGCGCCTCAACCAGTTCGTCCACCAGTTTCTGAAGGATGGTCGCGCGCGGGTCTTTAGTCTGGTACTCGCGATGCCCCATGCCCCAGATCACTTCCTTGTTGGAGAGCTTGCGGTCGACGTACTCTTCAGCGCGATCCGGCGTACCGATTTCCTTTAGCATCCCGACCACGCGCTGGTTGGCGCCGCCGTGCAACGGACCCGACAGGGCGCCGATGGCCGCTGCGATCACGCTGTAGGGATTTGCCAGTGTCGAGCCATTGACCAACACCGAAAAGGTCGAGGCATTGATAGTGTGCTCGGCGTGAAGGATGAGGCACACATCAAGGATGCGAGCGAGCATCGGATCAGGCTTGCGGCCGGTGAACATGTAGAGAAAGTTCTCGGCGTAGGAGAGATCGGGGCGTGGCGTCACCGGGTCATAGCCGTTGCGAATGTGCTCCCACATCGCCACCATGGTCGCCATGCGTGCGATGATTTTGACCGTGGTGTTGTGAATGTAATTAAGGTCCTCGCAGGCATCACCGCCTATCAGGCACTCCTTGGCGGGGTAGAACATACCGAGGCTGGCCACCGCGGTCTGTAGCATCCCCATTGGATGGCCGCTTTCCGGCAGATTCTTCATTAAACCCCGGATGTGATATTTGACCCGGCGGTTTTCGCGCAGTTGCTGGTCAAAGAGATCGAGTTCCGCGCCTGTTGGCAAACGCCCATCCAGCAACAACAGGCAGGTCTCCTCGAAGCTGCTGTGCCGGGCAAGCTGCTCAATAGGATAGCCGCGATACGCGAGGATCCCTTTCTCGCCGTCGATGTCGGAGATATTCGATTTGGTCGCCGGAACGCCGGCAAGGCCGGGCAAATACTCACTCATGGGAAACTCCACTCGCCGCCGGCCTGCGCAGGACGGCCGTGCACAACAGGGACGTCATTGTGACACATCAGGTACAAAACCGGATAGGAACAGGTGGCCACAGGACGGGATTGCCGCCCCACAGCGCTTGCCACGGGGTTAGTGCACCGGGCGGGCGCCCGGTGTGAGACCGATCAGACGGAGAACGATGAACCGCAGCCGCAGGTGGTGGTCGCGTTGGGATTGCGAATCACGAACTGCGCTCCTTCCAGTCCCTCGGTGTAGTCAATTTCGGCGCCAACCAGGTACTGAAAGCTCATGGGATCGATCAGCAGCGTCACGCCGCCATTCTCGACCTCGGTGTCACCGTCCTGAACGTTCTCGTCGAAGGTGAACCCATACTGGAAACCGGAGCAGCCGCCGCCGGAAATAAAGACGCGAAGCTTGAGGTTGACGTTACCTTCTTCGTCGATGAGCTCCTTGACCTTTGTCGCCGCGTTGTCGGTAAAAAGCAACGGGGCTTCGGTTTCAGTAGCAGCTGTGCTCATGCGATTTCTCCACTCGGACGTTGCAGTATTAGAACTAGATAGTATATCAGTGGACGCTGATTATGTAATTCCCGAGAACAATAGTCAAGAATCGGCAGTCTCGCTGGTTTTTGGTTCGCTGGAATTGCCGTTTCGCTTGAGCGCCACTACCGAGTCTGCCGCCTCAGAGCGGTGCACCAAGTTGCCGTTGACTTCAGCGCCCATCGCCATCTCGATAAGACTATAGTACACATTGCCATTTACGCGCGCCTGAGCTGCCAGCTCGATATGCCCCGGAGCATGTACATCGCCGACGATCGTACCATTTAGAACCACGTTCGGGACCTTAACATCGCCTTCGATTTGACCGCGCTCACTCAGGGTAAGCAGGGAACCGCTACCCTCCTCGGCGATGACATTGCCGCGGACAATTCCATCCACGTGCAGACCGCCACTGAATACAATGTCGCCCCTAACCTCGGTGTTCTGACCGATCAGCGTATCAATCTTCGCGCTCTGTTTTGCCGGTTTTGGGTTTTTCGCGTTTCCCCACATCGATGCTTCTCTCCTCTCCATGCCAATCGAAGGTTTTTTCGATGGCGCTCTTGCTTTTGCCCCGGGGCAACACTTGTATCGCCACACGCTGCGGCTTGAATCCCTTGGGCAGTTCGATATTTCCTTCCAACGCCTGAAAGTATTTGAACCGGTAGTCCAGCTCACTGACCTTCTTCTGGCTTACGTCCGCCAGGCCCAGCACCCGGGAGCGGCCGTCGGCCATACCCTCTAAGCGTAGCTTCACCTTACCGTAGGTGGACCTGGTGTTCTTCAAAACCTGAGTCAAAACAATCTTGTAGCGATAGCCTCGCACCAGGCCGTTGGGCTCCAGCCTGAAGCTCTGAAGTTGCAGGCCCTCGGCCGCTTGGCGCGGCGAGACAATACCACGGTAGAACGCCAGTTCCTCGTTCAGCTCCAGCATCTCGTCTTGCAACACCAGCAACGAGGCCTTCACCTCATCGTAGGCCTGGCGCTCGACCTGCGCGGCCCGCTCCAGCACCGCGACTTTTTCCCGCAATTCGCGAACCTCGTCATCGCGCTCATCGAGCGTGGCAGCCAGTTGGTCGCGTTCCTGCTCGGCGGCGATCCCATCGTAACCCGCGCGGTAACGCCCGTACTCATATAGTGACCACCCGCCAACGACCCCGGCAAGCACCATCAGCGCCAGCAGCAAGCGCGACAACCATGGCCGGTGAGCCTTGACCACCAATCCGCTCATGGCACCAGCGCTATAGTGTCCAGTCCGACGGTCTCGTCCAGCCCGAACATGATGTTCATATTCTGCACCGCCTGGCCCGCAGCGCCCTTGACCAGATTGTCGATCACCGACAGCACCACCACCGTCTCATCGCCCTGTGGTCGGTGCACCGCGATACGACAGGTGTTGGCGCCACGCACCGTGCGCGTTTCCGGGTGGGAGCCAGCCGCCAACACATCGACAAACGGCTCGCGGCCATAGCGTGTCTCGAACAGGGCCTGCAAGTCCGTCTCGCCTGTCAGCCGCGCGTACAAGGTCGCGTGGATGCCGCGAATCATCGGCGTCAGGTGCGGCACGAAAGTCAATCCGACCGCACCCCCTGCCGCCGCACTCAGGCCCTGGCAGATCTCCGGCAGGTGACGATGTCCCGGCACGGCATAGGCCTTGAAACTCTCGCTGGCCTCGGCCAACAGGGTGCCGACACTGGCCTTGCGCCCCGCGCCGCTCACCCCGGATTTGGCATCGGCAATGAGGTGCGTGGTGTCGATCAATCCATTTTCGATAAGCGGCAAAAAGCCCAGTTGCACCGCCGTAGGGTAACAGCCGGGGTTCGCTACCAGGTGCGCCTGCGCAATGTCCTCGCGATTGACCTCGGGCAGCCCGTACACCGCCTCACCCAACAAATCCGGGCAGGCGTGTACCATCCCGTACCAATCGGCCCACTCGACGGGGTCCTTTAGCCGAAAATCGGCCGCCAGGTCGATCACCCGCACCCCCGCCGTCAGCAGTTGCTCGGCCATGGTCATGGCGATACCGTTGGGCGTGGCGAAAAACACCACGTCGCAGTCGGCCAGCGCTCCCGAATCCGGCTCGCTGAATCGCAGGTCAACGTGGCTGCGCAGGTTGGGAAACAGGTCGGCAACTGCCGTGCCCGCCTCCGAGCGCGAGGTGATGGCGCTTAGCGCCACCTGCGGGTGGGTTGCCAGCAAGCGCAGCAGTTCCACGCCCGTGTAGCCCGTGCCGCCGACGATTCCCGCCTTGATCCCGGATGTACTCATGGTGTTGCCAAATCAACCAAATTTCAAAACATTCAATAGTATAGGCCGCGGGCCCGCAGCGAAAGAGGCACGGTGTCGCAGAGCGCTGGCAAAAAAAAGCCCCGGCCGGTGGCCGGGGCCTGGTACGTCAGCCAAATGCCGCAGGATCAGAAGATGGCCAGCACCTGCAACAAGAAACGATCGTCCAAGCTTTCGAACACCTGGGTCGCCGTATCGCTGTCCGCCAGGGTGGGCGCCTCGGCTTCCCTGAACTCATAGTTAGGGATGAGGCAGCTGCTTGTGTAAGAAGCACTGCAGGCCCAGGGAGAGCGTCTCGAATTTGCGCTCGCCGGCACCGGTCTTGGTGGCGCGGTTAAGCAGACCATAACGAGCATCGACTTCCCACTTGGTGTGGAATCTGAAACCGAAGTCCGCGTGCCAGCCGCCGGCCTTATCGTCCGGCGCAAAATTGAAAGAAGCCAAGGCCGTCGATCCGGCCACCGTCGCTGTTGAACCCGCGACCGCACCACCGTCGGTAGCGGTGAATATCATACCCTCGGCACTGATATGCTCGAACTCACCGCGGAACTTACCCTTGCGGATTGTGGTACCCAGGCCCCAGCGCATTCGGTGAAACTCGGAAGTAACATCATCGGTCGGATCAGCATTGCCCTGCTCCCGCGTCAGGGTACGGTTGCCGTCCTGATACCAGGCAAGAAGTTTCCAGCCCTCTCGGGCCGGCGCCGTCATCAAGGCGGGTGATGCCGTCGTTGCGGAACTCGGCGAGGAAGAAGTAGTTACTATTGCCGCCCAGCGGAAACCCGACTGCAGAGAAAACGGGCAACAAAAAAGCGGCTTGCGCCGCTTCCAATCACGAATAGAACTGTTGTTGTTCTTGGACCCTATTGTTGGAACACAACGTTAACCCCGCGCCCCTTAATCGTCAAGTCGCCATAGCGATGATTCCGATGAGCAGTGTATCTTTTTCGCCTGTATTTGCTGAAATAACGCGTATCGTGTTCGTGCTCCGGTAAAATCAGACCCCATGCTTGAAAAACTACGCATGCAACTTGCCTCAGCCGAGGCATTGCTACCCCTGGCGCTGCTCGGGATGGTCCTCGGGGTGCTGGTAGCAGCCCTCATCGTTCTGTTTCGATTCACCATCGAGTATTTACAGATGGGCCTTCTCCCCGGCGGACAACCGGAGAACTATGAAGCGTTGTCCCTTGTGATGCGCGTTGCGCTGCCTACTCTGGGTGGGCTACTTATCGGCCTGCTGCTGCAGTACCTGTTTAGCGACGCGCGGCAGGTGGGCGTGGTGCACGTTATGGAGCGCCTGACCTACCACCAGGGGCGCCTGCCGTGGAAAAACGCGATTGCACAGTTTGTCGGCGCCGCACTCAGTGTTGCCAGTGGCCATTCGGTGGGCCGTGAAGGACCGGGAATTCACCTCGGCGCCACCAGCGGCAGCCAGCTTGGACGGTGGCTGCGGCTTCCCAACAACAGCATTCAGACCCTGACCGCCTGCGGCGTGGCGGCCGCGATCGCCGCGTCATTCAACACGCCCATCGCAGGTGTCATCTTTGCCATGGAAGTGGTGATGATGGAATACGCCCTGCGCAGCTTCACCCCGCTGATCGCAGCCTCGGTGAGCGCCACCGCCTTCACCCGCCTGGTCTACGGCCCGGAGCCGGCATTTACGGTGCCGCCGCTGCAGATGGGCTCGGTGCTGGAACTGCCCTATGTGCTGCTGGCGGGTATTGCCATCGGCGTCTTGGCGGTTGGGTTTATAACCCTGCTGCGGCGCTTCGCCGCGCTGCTGCCAAAAGCTCCCTTGTGGAGCCGCACCACGTTGGCGGGACTTATCACCGGCCTTTGCGCGCTGGCAGTTCCCGCCGTGATGGGCATTGGCTACGATACCGTCAGCGCCGCCATGCTCGGCAAACTGGGGCTGGGGCTGATGGCCGGCATTGTGCTGTTCAAGCTGGTAGCCACTGCCGCTGCCATTGGCCTGGGGTTACCGGGCGGGCTTATCGGGCCGACGCTGGTGATCGGCGCTGCCGCCGGCGGCGCCATGGGGCTGGTCGCCGGCCTCTGGTTTCCCGAGCACGTGTCCTCGCACGGCTTTTACGCCATGCTCGGCATGGGCGCCATGATGGGCGCCACGCTGCAGGCACCGCTCGCGGCGCTGATGGCCATGCTGGAGCTGACCGCCAACCCCAACATCCTGCTGCCGGGGATGTTGGCAGTGATCACCGCCGGCATGACAGCCAGCGAACTCTTTAACAAAGAGTCGGTGTTTGTCACTATGCTGCGCGCACGCGGCCTGGATTACCGCAACGACCCCGTGGCGCAGTCGCTACGCGCCCTGGGCATCGCCGCGGTTATGAATCGCCAAGTCGTTAGCGCGGCACGCAGCATGTGCCACAGCGACGCGGCAGCCCTGCTAACAGACGTACCGCAGTGGATTGTAGTTAGCGACGAGGACGAGCCCCGGGCGCTGCTGCCGGCCAGTGACCTCGGGCGATACCTACAGGATGCAGAGGCGCAGGCGGCTGTGGAGAGCACGGACACGGAAGCAGCAGAGATCGACCTGTTGGGAATCCCGGCACGACGGCGTGACCTGTCACCCATTGGCCTGCAAGCCAACCTGCAGGAAGCGCTGGACGTGCTGGACCGAAGTCGAACTGAAGCGCTGTTTGTCACGCGCGACGGCACCGCGGCCAGCAAGCCAATCTATGGCGTGCTCACCCGGCAGGATATCGAGAGCCACTACCGCTATCAGGGCCCACAATGAGTCAAGGCGCGTGAGCAACAGCAGTGCGATACCAGATCAAACTTGTCGTAATTGCCGCGGTGATCGCCGCCGCAGGGATCGCGCTTTTCACCTGGCACCGACCAATGCGGGTGCAACCGGCGCCCGATGTCACATTCCGCCTCACCGATGGGCGCGCAATAACGCTCACCGATCTACGCGGCCGCCCGGTGCTGGTCACCTTCTGGGCATCGACGTGCCGCGAGTGCATACGCGAGATGCCGCAGATGGTACGGCTCTACGAGGAATTGGCACCGAAGGGACTGGAAGTCATTGGCGTGGTCATTTACTACGACAGACCCGACGCCGCGCTCGCCGTGGCGAAACGCCAGCGGCTACCGTATCCCGTTGCCATCGACATTCAGGCCGAGGTATCGCGGGCCTTCGGCAACGTGCAGATGACGCCCACCACGTTCCTTGTTAACCCGCAGGGCAGCATTGTCAGGCAGCGCACCGGTACCCTGAATTTCGCCGCACTGCGCAGGGAGATCACTGCAATGCTCGCGAACAACGTGAACAACAGCTGACACCCCATCGCGGACCATGCCAGGCAACGACCCACTGCAACAGTTCCCACGATGGGTGCGGTGGATCGCGCAGGATGCCGACGGCACGTGGTGGGGGTTCGAACACGAACCGAACCGCAGCGAGCGCGCTTGGTATGAAAACGAGGTAGGTCGAAGCATACGCCTGGCCCGCGGTGAACCAAACCCGGGCTGGCAAGAGACCCTGCAGCGCGCTTCACGGCCGATGGATAATTCGGCATCATAGTCCGATGGAAACGACAGTCGATTGGCACAACGTCAACGCTGCGGTGTGGCGACCAAACCGCCAATACCTACGGCCTGTCTAGGCGACTGACCCCATTCGCCTGCATCAACTGATCGGTATCGACACGCAAAAAGCACAACTGGTCGCTAACACCGAGCGTTTTATCGCCCAACGGCGAGCCAACAACGTACTGCTCTGGGGTGCGCGCGGCATGGGCAAGTCCTCGCTGATCAAGGCAATGCTCAACGAGTACGCCGGCCGGGAGCTGCGGCTCATTGAGGTAGACAAGCGCGACCTAGTTTACCTGCCCGAAATTGTCGACGAGGTGCGCGAGACACCGCAGCGCTTCATCGTGTTTTGCGATGATCTGTCCTTCGAGTCCGGAGACGACAGTTACAAAGATCTCAAGAGCGCACTGGAAGGCTCAGTGGAACTGCCGCCGGAGAACGTACTAATTTATGCCACGTCCAACCGCCGCCACCTGCTGCCCGAGCAAATGAGCGAGAACCGGGCCATGCAGCGCGTCGCCAACGAGATACATCCCGGCGAGGCGGCTGATGAGAAACTCTCACTGTCAGATCGCTTCGGGCTGTGGCTGTCCTTCTACCCGATCACCATGCAGGAGTACCTTAACATCGTCGACGGCTACTTTCCGGACTATCGCGGCGACCGCGCCGTACTGCATGAGGCAGCCCGACAATTCGCACTCGCGCGCGGCGTTCACAGCGGCCGCACAGCGAAACAGTTTCGTAACAGTTTTGCCTTAGACTGACGGACTGCGTTTGTCCCTGCAGGTGGGCCGGTTTGCGGTTAGACTGATAATATGCGCCTTGATGCCCCAGGCGTACCCGCTCACGAGTTGTACGAAGTGCCGGGGCGATCGTTACAAAAAATGTCAGCGCACGCATTGCAGTTTCTCGTTCCACGCCGCATCGGGCGCAAGCGGATCCGAGCCCTGCTGCTCGAGTTGGGCGCGGAGCATGCAGCCCCCCGCAGCTCGGTACAGCGCACTTGGTATGACACGTTTGACTGGCGGCTCTATCGCCACCAGCGCGCGCTGCTCGGCGAACCCGAAGGCAAGCACAAACGGCTAACCTACTCTGACCGAAACGGTGCCACTGTGCGTGCACGGACGCTTGCCGCACCTGAGGCACGCTTTGTCCGGGAACTGCCCCGGGGCACGCTACGCGATGCGCTCGCACCGCTCATCAAAACACGCGTGCTGCTCGCGCAGGTGTTACAAACTGGCCGGACCGAACCACTGCTGCTGCGCAACCCGAACGAGAAAACCGTATTGCGTCTCGCACTCGAAGACCTTGAGGTCACAACCCCGGGACACAACGCGACACACCGACTTCAGTGCGTGCGCCTTGACCCGGTGCGTGGCTACGCCGGTGTTCTGCGCCGCGTGCAGCGCACACTGCAAAGCGAAAGCCTGGAGCCACTGCCCGAGGGATTGTTGGGTCATGCGCTGGCCTTGCTCGGGATCGAACCGGAGCAATACACCGGCAAGGTGATGGTCACCCTGACCCCGGACATGCGCGCCGACGAAGCGACCCGGTCGCTGTTGCGGGAACTGCTCGGCATCATGTATGCCAATGAAGCCGGAGTGATTGCGGGCCTGGATTCGGAGTTCCTGCACGATTTTCGTATCGCCGTGCGCCAAAGCCGCACCTTGCTGGGACTGATGAAACGGGTTTTTCCGCAACGTACAGTTCAACGCTTTCGCGTGCGACTCGCCTGGCTGGGACAGTTGACTGGCCCGACTCGTGACATGGACGTCTACCTGCTGAAATTTCCCGCCTACCAGTCAACACTGCCGGCAGCGGTGCGACCCGACCTCGAACCGCTGCGCGAATTCCTCCAACACCAGCAACGTGGCGAACACACGCGGCTGGCGAAGTCGCTGCGCTCGGCACGCTATGCAAAGCTTGCGCAGGACTGGGAAGAGTTCTTGCAGATGCCGGCGCCGGTGAACACGCGGTTGGCCAATGCCGCTCGTCCGATACTCGCGGTTGCCAACGAGCGCATCTGGCGCACCTACCGTGGCGTTATGCGCCATGGCAAGGCGATCAGCGACGATTCCCCGGCCGCGGTGCTGCACGATCTGCGCAAGCGTTGCAAGAAGCTGCGCTACCTGCTCGAGTTGTTTTACAGCCTCTATTCCGACCGACCGATGAAGCAGCTCATCAAGGAACTCAAAAAACTGCAGGACGTGCTGGGCGACTTCCAGGACCTGCACGTGCAGATCAGCTCGCTCGGGCAGTTTGCTGCGCAAATGCAGGGCCAGGGTGAGTTGACGCCGCGCACCGAAAAGGCCATCGCCGTGCTCATCGAGGCCCTCGCGCAGCGCCAAGCGGATTGCCGCCGCGGCTTCGACGAGCGTTTTGCTCGCTTCGCCTGCAAGCAGAACCGGCAGTCGTTCACTAGGCTGTTCTCTGCACCCGCTCAGCCGTTAGTATGAAGTCAATGAAAGTCCTCGCCTGCTACAACATCAAAGGGGGCGTCGGTAAAACCGCCGCCGCCGTAAACCTTGCGTGGCTCGCGGCGCGCGACGGCGCCAGAACATTGGTCTGGGATCTGGACCCGCAGGGCGCAGCAACCTTTTACTTTCGCATCAAGCCGAAGGTCAAGGGCGGCGCCAAGGATCTGTTGCGACGCAAGCGGCCGATGCCCGATTCAATCAAGGGTACAGACTACGAGGGTCTGGATTTGGTGCCGGCGGATTTTCATACCGCAACATGGACCTGGTGCTTGACCAGGTCAAGCGCCCGGCGCGCCGCCTGCACAAGGTTCTAAAGGCCATCAAGACCGATTACGATTTCGTGTTCCTCGACTGCCCGCCCAGCATCTCCATTGTCTCTGAGAGCGTGTTCCATGCCGCCGATGCACTGCTGGTGCCCACCATACCTACCACGCTTTCGCTGCGATCGCTGGCCCAACTGGCATCGTTCTGCGACAAACAGGATCTAGGCCAACTGAAGATCCTGCCATTCTTCTCCATGGTGGATCGGCGCAAAAGCCTGCACCGCCTGATCGTTGAGAACCCGCCCGCTTCCCTGCCGTCGATGCTCAGCAGTGCCATACCCTATGCCAGCCAGGTCGAACGCATGGGCACGTTACGCGCCGCGCTGGGGGCCTTTG
>CP070733.1:574572-581647 GCA_020347585.1 Pseudomonadota bacterium
GATGGATCCGGCCAATGCCGACGAAGCGCTGTGGGAAGTAGCGCTGGACCTCGAGGAAGGCGCCGACATGGTGATGGTCAAGCCCGGCATGCCGTATCTCGACATAGTGCGTCGTGTAAAGGAACAGTTCGGCGCACCGACCTACGTCTACCAGGTGAGCGGTGAGTACGCCATGCTGATGGCGGCGGCGCAAAACGGCTGGCTGGACGAGCGGGCGGTGATCATGGAAGCGCTGGTCGGCTTCAAGCGTGCCGGCGCCGACGGCATACTGACGTATTTCGCCCGGCGGGTGGCGCAATGGTTGCGCGAAGACGCGTGATTCAATACGGATGCAATCAGAATGGCAATACTATATATATTGAGAACTGGCGAATGAGTGTGCATCGCACAGCCGTGTAAATACCCATCAACCGATCATCACAGGAAGCGCGCCATGGCTAGAGGCAGTTACTTCGCCAACATGTTCGGCAGTTCACCGGTGAGCCCCATGCAACTGCAAATGGCAAAGGTGCAGGAGTGTGTCGCCGAACTGGTACCGTTTCTCGATGCCGTGTTGGACGGTAACTGGAAGAAGGCCGAGAAGATTCAGCAACGCATTGCGCGCAGGGAGGGCGAGGCCGATGACCTCAAGCGCGAACTGCGTCTGCAACTACCCAAGGGCCTGTTCATGCCGGTCTCAAGGCGCGACATGCTCGAGGTGTTGACCATGCAGGATCGCCTGGCCAACAAGGCCAAGGACATCGCCGGCTTGATGCTCGGCCGGCAGATGGAAATTCCCAAGGGTCTCGGCGGGCGCTTTCGCAAATTCCTGCTTCGCAGCATCGACGCTGCGCAGCAAGCACAGGTAGTGATCAATGAACTGGACGAACTGGTCGAGGCGGGCTTTCGCGGCGGCGAGGTCAAGGTAGTGCAGCAGATGATCAAGAAGCTCGACAAGCTAGAGGGCGACACTGACGACATCCAGGTTGAGTTGCGTTCCGCCCTCTTCAAGAAGGAACAAGACTTGCCGCCAGTCGACGTGATGTT
This sequence comes from Pseudomonadota bacterium, assembly GCA_020347585.1. GTDB lineage: Bacteria > Pseudomonadota > Gammaproteobacteria > CAMYNG01 > CAMYNG01. The sequence continues at coordinate 575,599 of CP070733.1, forward strand.
TCTCTACCGCATCATCGACTGGATCGGCGACCTGGCGGACATCGCCCAGCGTGTGGGTAGCCGGCTGGAGGTCATGCTGGCACGCTGACGTACAGCGTTTCGGGGGAACTATGGAATTCGGTACGACCTTTATCGTACTGGCCTGCGTATTCGGTCTGTTTATGGCATGGGGGGTCGGAGCCAACGACGTGGCGAACGCCATGGCAACCTCCGTTGGCTCCAAAGCCATTACCATCAAGCAGGCCGTAATTATCGCGGCCATTTTCGAGTTTGCGGGCGCCTACCTTGCCGGTGGACAGGTCACCGCCACCATCCGCAAGGGCATCCTCGATTCAGCGCTGGTGGCGAATTCGCCTGATCTGCTGATTTACGGAATGCTCGCCTCATTGCTGGCGGCCGGTATCTGGCTACTGGTCGCGACACGTGCCGGCTGGCCGGTGTCCACCACCCACTCCATCGTCGGCGCGATCGTTGGGTTCGCGGTGATCGGCGTGGGCATCGGCGCGGTGCACTGGGGCAAGGTCGGTTCCATCGTCATGAGTTGGGTAGTCTCGCCGGTGATGGCCGGTGGTATCGCCTATGCACTCTTCATGAGCGTACAGGCCTTCATTATCAACACCGAGAACCCGTTCGAGAACGCAAGGCGCTATGTCCCGGTGTACATCTTTCTGGTCGGGTTCATTATCGCGCTGGTGACCCTGCTGAAGGGCCTCAAGCACATCGGTTTGCAGCTTGGCATCTGGGAAAATTACGCGATTGCATTGCTGACTGGGGCAATCATTACAGCGATCGGCGTCTGGGCAATTCGGCGCATCAAGTACGATAAACGCGCCGACCGTGATTTTCACTACGCCAACGTCGAGAAGATCTTTGGCGTACTGATGATGATCACCGCCTGCGCCATGGCCTTCGCCCATGGCTCAAACGATGTCGCCAATGCGGTGGGGCCACTGGCAGCGGTGGTGGGCGTCGTGCAAAGCGGCGGCGAGGTGACGCAGAAGATGGCGATGCCGGCGTGGATCCTGGTGCTGGGTGGTGTCGGCATCGTCGCCGGCTTGATGATGTATGGCCACAAGGTGATCGCGACCGTCGGTACGCGCATCACCGAGTTAACGCCGAGCCGCGGTTTCGCCGCGACGCTAGCCGCCGCCATCACCGTGGTACTGGCCTCGGGCACGGGCCTACCGATCTCCACCACGCACACACTGGTAGGTGCCGTGCTGGGCGTGGGCATCGCGCGCGGCATCGCGGCCCTTGACATGAAAGTGGTGCGCACCATCTTCATGTCGTGGGTGGTGACCCTGCCGGCCGGCGCTTTGCTGTCAATCCTGTTCTTCTTTGTGCTCAAGAGCATTTTTTCATCCTGAGTCATTATGAGTGACTTGTTCGATTTCTCTGTGCGCAAGGATAGCTACGCAGTGATGGGCAATCCTATTGCCCACAGCAAGTCGCCGCGCATTCACAGCCTGTTCGCCAAACAAACCGATCAAAACATCGAGTACACTGCCATACTGGTGGATGTGGGCGGATTGGCACAGGCAGTTGGCAATTTCGATGCAGCCGGCGGTAAGGGACTGAATATCACCGTGCCGTTCAAGCAGGAGGCGTGGGATCTGGTTGACGAGCGCACACCGCGCGCCGAGCGCGCCGGCGCCGTCAATACAATAACCTTCGATCAGCACCGAATGAGTGGCGACAACACCGATGGTGTTGGTCTGGTCACAGATTTGGTGGACATCCATGGCATCGCGCTGCGCGAGCGGCGCATTTTGTTGATGGGTGCGGGCGGCGCTGCGCGCGGCGTACTTGCACCGCTCCTGGAGCACCAGCCTGCCGGTGTGGTGATAGGCAATCGCACCCCCGACCGGGCGGTGGAACTTGCTGGCGCCTTCTCTGATCTCGGCGCGGTTAGTGGGAGCGGTTACCCGTCGCTCGAAGGCCAACAGTTCGACATTATCATCAATGCCACAGCCGCCTCGCTGCAGGGCGAGTTGCCACCGCTGCCCGATGGCGTGTTTTCTGCCGGCGGCTGTTGCTATGACATGATGTACGGTGCCGAACCCACGCCGTTCATGCGCTGGGCGCAGGCGCACGGTGCGACAAACATTCTCGACGGGTTGGGTATGCTGGTAGAGCAGGCGGCCGAATCATTTTTTATCTGGCGCGGCGTACGCCCGCGTACCGCCGAGGTATTGGCAACGCTGCGCGACGAACTGCAGCCTGGGGAGTGAGCACAATCGCGGCGTCGCTCTCGGGGGACCCAACCTTGGACCCGCAGGACGCGCACCCCAGCTCGAATCATTTCGGCAACGCCGCGATACCGAGTGCGCAACTCCTTGGAAGCGTAAGCCGCTTTCCTCAATCAGAACCGCCGGCAAGTAATCGGCCAGGGGCGGATTCTGAGTGACGGACCACGGAACGGCTCAAGTGCAACTGTCTAGAGACCTCCGTGATGGAAAATTCGCGCAACCCCGCTCTCAACTCCCGGTCAGCATCTGGCGGCCGTGATAAACGGATCCAAATTCGCTAACCTTATGAGAAGGCGTGACAAACCGAAGGTGGTTTAGGGAATTCTAATCCAGGATAGACGAACTGCTGGGTCCGTCTAATACAACTTATGTGTGAATGAGTAATCGTTATTAGATATATGAAAAGTGTATTGTTAATAGCGGCAGTTTTATTGTCGAGTGCAGTATTTGCTGAGGTCTCTTCAGAAAGTAAAATGGAAATTGATCATCTTGTTAGTTTTGTCGAGAACACGCCATGCAAAATAAACCGAAATGGTAAGTATCATGATGGAAGCGAGGCTATTTCTCATATACAGAAAAAATATGAGTATTTTAAAGATAGAATAAATACGGCTGAGCAGTTCATTGAGTATTCGGCAACAAAAAGCACAATGAGTGGTAAGTACTACTTGGTCAAGTGTGGAGACAGTCAGCCGTTCAAAACGAGAGAATGGCTTTTAAAAGAATTGGAAAATTATCGTGAGAAAAATCACACATAACAAGGGCAACAAACCCTGACATATCTCTGCGGTGTTACGTTGGTGCTTTGATAGCACAAACGAAACACCACTACGGCATGCCGGTTATCGCCGACGTTAGAGTCAGCACTGGAGTCCATTCGATGGCTAGTTTGGTATATCAGCGCGTAGTTCAAACGATGGCCGCTTTAATCGGAGCGGCGGGAGCTGTGTTGCTGATCTTTGCTGTCCAATGGGGGTATGAGTCTGTTCTAGGTATCGACTATGTGTTTCCATTATTCTGCCTTTTATTCGTTTTGCTTGGGGCCGCAATGATGTGGACGGCATACCGAGCAATCTGCGCCTATTCAATCGAGTCGGTGAAATTATTGTCTGCACTTCTGACGATTTTCCTGCTTGGAGCGCCGGCTGAGTATTTGCAGCCCGCGTTCGAGCAAGCAATGCAGTCCGAGAACACCGGCTTCGCGGCCCTGCTAAGCGTGATCCCGATTTTTCTGTCATTCGGCTGTTACCGTATGATGGTGGCCGCCTTGCGGAGGCTGACATTAAATGATGAATCGATAACAAATAGCTGACTCCTAAAAAATCGTTCAATCCGTCGACGCCCAACCGCTTCGCGGTTCTAGGCGCCACATAACTCAAACGTTATGAAAATACAAATTTGGGCGATGTGAACGGATACCTATATTAAAAGTAAATTATGACAATCAAAGCTACAACCCAGCCTGATACCAAGGTGACCTGTGTAAACTGCGAGGCCTGCTGTTGCCGATTAGAAGTAATGCTCATTACCGATACTGGAGTGCGCGATAATTTTGTTGAGATCGATGAGTGGGGCGGGAGAAAGATGGCGCGGCTAGAAGATGGTTGGTGTTCGGCCTTGGACCGAAACACCATGGGTTGTACGATTTACGAGAAGCGGCCATGGGTATGCCGTGAATTTGAGATGGGAGAATACGAGTGTATTTCCGAGCGAGCCGCCAATCTGTAGATCGCATAACAAGGCAAATGCACTCGGACGGCAAACCGCCCCGCTCGTTCCCTGCTCTGCTTTTTCGCTGCCGGTGATTTGCGACGTTGACGCCACAACAGCGCATTGACGGATTTTGAGTGCACTAGGCGAGTATTATCCTTACAGGAGATAGAATAAATGGGAAAGAAAGTGATGCATGTGTTTTTATGGATGCTGAGTGGAATGGCTCTTATGGGAGCCATTGTGTGGTTTGCCATGCCATCATTGATGCTAATCGAACATAAGAGCCCACTGAACTATGAGGAAACAGTAGCTGCCTTAAACGATGTTATAGAAAAAAAGCAAAACTGGAAGGTTCCAAAGACTTTCGATTTTCAGAAAAATATACAAGACGCAGGGCATGGACCTATTTCACGAGTTGGTACTGTTGCACTGTGTAATCCTTTCTACGCCTCCAGGATTCTTCAAGAAGACGAAAACAGGAAAGTGACAGCATTTATGCCACTAGGCATCGGTGTCTATCAAGACAAGGATGAACAAGTCTATATCTCTGAACTTAACGTTGGATTATTGGGCATGATGTTTGGTGGCACCATAGCGGATGTTATGGCAGACGCTGGCAATGACGTCAAGGAGATTATTGCCTCCGCAACTGTCAGATAGCAGGATGTAAGAATTACGAAGTAGGGACGTTGAATCAAGCGCTTCAGCCGACGCGTAAAACGCGTGGCTGAGCTTTGTCGTTAACGACCGTTTCTTTCTGCTGAGCGGAAAATGGAATGCTCTGTTGGAAATTGTCGCTTAGGCGCGAAAGCGGAACCTTGCCGATGTTCCGCCACGCAAGTGACCTTGTCTACGAACTACAGATGAAGCAGGCGCCGCAAATTTGCGCGTTCTTTCACGCCCCATTCTCGATTTTGGTAACACCTGTAGTAGCCCGTTTTACGCACTTATAGCAAATAAATGCGTTATCGCCCTTGATTAGCCCATCGGCCTCGAACCACGGTGTACCACAGAAAGAGCACTGGGGTTGGAGGTCTTCTGGCAGAAGGTCAGCCCTGGTGTAGTTGGTATCGCGCCATCTTGACGATAAGCCCTCGTACTCCATTTGCGCTTGCTGCTTTGCTTGTTCCAAGGATTCGAATCCTCTTGCACCCAGCGTTTCCCAGTTTTCATCGCAATAAAACAGCAACAGGTCACCAGTGCGCATATCACGGCAGAGCGCAAGACCGGGAACATTCCCAATCGGTTTTCCGTCGTGATATGTAGAGGATTTATCGGTGTAGCGAACAGACGCGTCACAAATCGCGAACGCCTGAACCAGTGCGCCGTCGATTATGCGAGGTGGCTCATCCATATTTTTTTGGTGTCTGGCTACTCTTGCGGTTCAGTCTCGCGCATGGAGAGCTGACGCGAGAAGGTGTCGTACCATGCCGCCAGCGCCGGATGGCGCTCGCGCCAGTCCTCGGCGCTCTTGCGAAAATCCAGGTAACCCAGCGTACAGGCGGCGCTGATGGTGCCGATGGTCAACACCCCGCTCCATTCGCGCATGTCATGTTCCAGCGCGTCGAGTGCGCGATAGATAGCCGCCAGTTGCTGACCGTCCCACTGCGACGATTGTTGTTCCGCAGGCCGCTGGCTTTCGAGCCGGCGCAGCACCGCGGCATCGAGAATGCCGTCACAAAGCGCCTCCTCGCGCAGCGCCTGCCAGCGCGCCGGACCGGCGGGTGGAATGAGGCGTGTGCCCTGGTGCAGGTTGTCGAGGTACTCGCAAATCACCGGTGAGTCGTAGAGCGTTTCGCCATCGTCTGTCACAAGCGTCGGTACCTTGCCGAGCGGATTGTCGACCAGCAGGTCGTGGTCCTCGGCCCAGGGGTTGGTTACCACCGGTTCGATGCGATGCATCAGGCCGGTTTCGATCGCCAGCACACGCACCTTGCGCGAGTAGGGCGAGGTCGGGGAGTAACGCAGTTTCAAAGCGCAGGTTCTCCTGGTCCGCCGGGGCTCTAGCTAATTTGGCATCGATTTGCCGTTCAGACGCCAGCGGTGCCCGTATGACGATTTTTGAGGCGCACATAGTGCTGCGCCGA
>CP070733.1:581747-585388 GCA_020347585.1 Pseudomonadota bacterium
TAAGCCGAGCCGCGTGGTAACGGGCACCGTTGCGCAACACGCCAGCCCCGCGACGTTCTCCCGGCAGTTGCGCGGCGACCTTGAGAGCGTCGTAATGAAGGCTCTGCAGAAGGCGCCGATGAGCCGCTACGGCTCAGCAGCCGATCTGGGCGATGACATACAGCGTTACCTTGGCCATCGCCCCGTGCTGGCACGGCGGGCGACGCCGGTTTATCCCCTGTTGCGGTTCATCGGCCGTAACCGGGCGTCGGCGCTCGCTGTACTGCTTGGCATTGCTGCGCTCTCCGGCGCGCTGCTCTACCAGGACATGACACACACCCCTGACCCAGAGGTTCAAGCGATCGTTGCCAGTCGCATTGCTGCGGGCTCTGTGGGTGGCCTACCCAGCCTTTAACCTGGAACCCCCAGCTCACCGTCAGGCATGTCGAGGCAACGGTTCCCTTTCAGCAAGCGGGGGACCTGCAGCGTCTGCTCGAGGCGTTGCGGCAGGCCGGTTTACCTGGTTAATTCCTAGCGTTCTACTAGTAAACATGGTCGCGCAGCACCCCTGACCGCTTTCGTTTACGGTTGTCGCTAATAGAGATTAGAGGGATAATATTTGAGGGGACTTGCCATGTTGCGGGTAACATCAAGTTACTGCATGAGCGGCGCTCTACTAGCCTTATTGCTGAGCGCATCGTCACCAACATGCGCGGCCGGCACAGGCGCGGCAGCTGCCCTGGAAATCCGCGTCGAGCAGCGCATCGCACAGTATCACAAGGCATTCCCACAAATCGCCTTTGTGCAGTTGCGCGATCTTGAAGATCTGGCACCGTTACTGCCGCTTGCCAATTCGCTCGGTGCGGATGCAAGTAATGTCGACTACGAGCATCCCGCCGACTTGCGCCAGACCCTGCTCGACGTCCAGACCCAGCGCCTTACACAAATGCTCATCCACGGTCTGCCATCGGCTACGCTGTTCCGCGTCAACGATGCACCGTTGACCGCACGCCCGCTGGTTTGTCTGCTTACTATGGACGAACGAAATTTTGTGCACCATCCGCGTGCGGCTACCGCGTTCATGACGGACTTCCTCGATGAACAACTTACGCGGGTACCCGAGTCAAGTGTGCTGGACAATACTGCGTTCGTGCACTACACGTTGGACCATGAACTGTTTCATTGTGTCGATGGGTTTCGAAACGGTGCTCTTTACCCTCGTACCTTGAGCGATATCCAATCCTGCTATCACCACCACCGTGCCGAGTTGCGCGCTGAGATTTTTGCCGCCCTTGCACACCTCGCCCGATATCCTACGCAGCGCGGATTCCTCTCCAGTCTGGCGCGTATCCGCGCCCTTGGCTTGTTGTCTTGGGATCCAACCCATTACACCGTACCGGCGTTGCGGCAGCTTGCGGCTCTGCCAGCACATGGTGTCCCCAACGAGGACATCGTGGGGTTGGTAGACTTGGCGGAGCAGAAGGCACTGCATCTTTCCCCTGAGCTAGGCGAGCATCAGCGCTTTATGGTGGCGGCCTATCATCTGGCGCGGCGCAACGGTTTGGCGGCTAGCGAGTTTCCGCCAGAAACCGCAGCGCTAGCATCCTTTGAGCCTGATATCTCTGTGCTGCAAGCATTGTCGGCTGAACTACAAACGGCGCTTGCTGCGATGCAGGGACCGTAAGAGCGTACCGCCGCACAATAACAACGAGTTGGTTGCTTGTTGTACCTGGTGTGCGCCATTGTTGTGTCCTCAGACCTGCAGTAACATCGTGTCACTTGTTCCGGGTGTCCGGGAAATAGGTCGACATGATGCCGCGTTTGGTTGGGTATTGCCTCGTTCTGCTGAGTTTCTTCGCTACGGCGTTCGCCGCGCCGGACGAAGAGGTCGTTACGTTGCAGGTAGCGCCGGATGCGACGCTGCGATATCTGCAGTTGACCCCCGATGCGCCCGTTGCAAGCCTGATTCTGTTCGCAGGTTACGACGGATTCATCAATGTCACGGAGAGGGGGTTCGAGGGTCCGAGCGACAATTTTCTGGTGCGCGCCCGACATTTGTTTTTCGAGCAAGGTTTCTTGGTGGCGGTCCCGGATACGCCATCGGACATGCGCAGCTTGCTTGGCCGGCGTGATGGCACGCGTCACCTTAGTGACATACAGTTGCTTGTCGAACGCCTAAACCAGACCACCAGGGCACCGGTGTGGGTAGTAGGAACCAGTCGCGGGACCATATCCGCGGCCCATGCCGCGGCCAACCCGGGTGCCGCCGGCCCTGCCGGCCTGGTACTGAGCGCCTCGGTCACTGTCCGGGGCAATCACAACCGCGGCTCGGTGTACGATGTAAAGCTCAAAAACATCGCCACGCCGACGCTGGTGCTGCATCACCGTGACGATGAGTGTCATGTGACGCCCTACCATGGTGCCGAGCGGCTGGTCGGAAAGCTCAAAGCCGCGCCGCGGGTCGAACTGCTCACGTTTACGGGTGGCGTGGCATCAGAGAGCGATACCTGTGGCCCCCTGTCTGCGCATGGCTTTTTCGGCATCGAGCAGCAGGTGGTCGAGGCGATCAGCGCCTGGATAAAACGCACCATCAATGCGCCGATGTAGGGCTGGCCCCGCCCTTAAGCCAGAGTCGCGCGCCGTGTCCCCGGCATATTGTTTTTTACTGACCGACCACGTACTGACCGACCACGCTCAGCGTCTGCTGAACTGCAACGGAGTCGGTATCAACTGCGTACAGAATCATCAGGGTCAGCAGATTGAGCGCTACGATGAGCGCGACTTGCCTGGTTGATGCCATGGTCCACTCTCCTGCCATGGCGGCAGTGTCACGCCAGAGTGCCCGGTGCGCAGTTAATTTACCCGGCAGCAAAACGTGACAAATTCACATGCCATCCGACGCCTCGCGTGCCAGCACCCGTTGCAGCCAGACACCGATGTGGTCGATCTCGTCGGGGACTACGCTGTGATCCATAGGATAGTCGTGCCACTCCAAGGCATAATCCGCGCCCTCGAGTTGCGTGCGGGTCGCTGCGGCAAGGGCGATGGGGATTATCGGGTCGTAGGTGCCGTGCGCCATGAAAATCGGCACATCGCGGTTGGCCGGGTAGTCGTTGGCATCAAAGCTCTGCGCCAGTGGCAGATAGGTGGAAAGCGCCAGGATGCCGGCAAGGCGTTCACCGTATCGCAGCCCGGTGTAAAGCGCGATGGCGCCGCCCTGCGAAAAGCCTGCCAGTACGATGTTGCCGGGCATCACGCCGCGCGCTGTTTCACGGGCGACCAACGCCTCAAGCTGGCCGGCGGAGGCGCTGATGCCGACAGCATCCTCGGCGGCATTGATCTGCGCAGCGGCGATATCGTACCAGGCCCGCATTACGAAGCCGTTGTTGATGGTTACCGGACGATGCGGCGCGTGCGGAAATACAAACCGGACCTTGAGATCGGCGGGCAGTCCCAGCTCCGGGACGATAGGTTCGAAGTCGTAGCCGTCAGCGCCTAGACCGTGCAGCCATATGACGGAGCAGGTCGCATCCGGCGGGCCAAGTTCTAGTGTGTCCGGCAGTTCGCTGCTCACGGCGTTGCGAGACTAATTGATTTGCCAGCCTGCGAGCTGCACCAGCCGGACAGCGCTGCGAACAGTTCCTCACCCGTGCTGTCGCTGA
>CP070733.1:585488-591114 GCA_020347585.1 Pseudomonadota bacterium
AGGAACGCGCAGCAAACGGACTACAACAACTGGGATACCAAACGCATACCGCGATCGCTCCAACCCCCCAGGGTGCCCGTCTGCTCTCGATCACAGGTAACGGACAACAGGCGCTCGATGGCCCGGCACTACTGTCCCTTCTGCGCAGGCTGCCAATCACCGTACTGCAACAACCGGACGACATCATCCACAAGCTGCGCGGCATCGGGCTGCGCACCGTTGGCGATTGCCTTCGCCTGCCTAGAGATGGTGTGGGCAAGCGTTTCGGCCCGGACCTTTTGCACTATATCGATCGCCTGCTGGGCAGGATCGACGATCCGCAAGTACCGTTTGTTTCACCACCGCATTTCTCGAGTCAGATCTTCCTTACTACCGAGACCAGTGATATCGAGGCCCTGCTGTTTGCCGCAAAGCGATTGCTAGATGAACTTGTAGGATTCCTGCGTGCAAGGGGTAGTGGCGTGCAACTACTACGACTCCATATCCTGCATCATCACCGTGCCGCGACGGCGTTGCATATCGGGCTGTTGCAGGCCAGTCGTGATGCCGCGCACCTGTTAAAGCTGCTACGCGAGCGCCTCGACCGGCATACGCTTAGCGCGCCGGCGGAAGGTATTGCATTGCATTCCGATGCGTTCGTGCCGCTGACACACGAGCCCGACGATTTGTTCGTGAGTTCCCATGCTGGCACTGAATCATGGCCAGCCTTGCTGGAACGCCTGCAAGTGCGCGTTGGCAGCGATGCGGTGAAGGGCTTGCGCCCGGTAGCGGATCATCGACCGGACCGTGCCTGGGATTACTGCGCACCGGGTACAAGCGGCGGCGAAACCAGTGATGCGCCGCGCCCGATGTGGTTGCTCGAAACACCGCTGCGACTGGTAATGCGGGACGGCGTTCCGTACATGGAAGGCAAACTGCGCCTGGTGCGTGGTCCCGAACGCATCGAGGCCGGCTGGTGGGACAACGCTGATGTCGCACGCGATTACTTTGTTGCTGAAAACGATCACGCCGTGCGCTTGTGGGTCTTCAGAGAATTAACGAATCCGCAGCGGTGGTTTTTGCATGGGATTTTTGGATAAAACACTAGGAACGAGGTTCGAGGGGTGAGGAAAGCTTGGCGTCAGCCCATCTCAATATCCCGAGACAGCCCTCTTGAACTCCAATTTTCGTCGGGCCACCATTTTTGAGTTCCTAGTTCCTAGTTCCTAGTTCCTAGTTCCTAGTTCCTAGTTCCTAGTTCCTAGTTCCTAGTTCCTAGTTCCTAGTTCCTAGTTCCTAGTTCCTTGTTACTCAATCAATGCCCACCCTCCCCGACTACGCCGAGTTGCATTGCATCTCCAATTTCACGTTTCTACGCGGCGCATCGCATCCCGGGGAACTGGTCGCACGGGCGGCAGCACTCGGCTATCGCGCGCTGGCGCTCACCGACGAATGTTCACTGGCGGGTGTGGTGCGCGCCCATCTCGCCGCGCAGAAACACAAGCTGAAACTGATCATCGGCAGCGAGATCCGGCTCGATGACGGCCCGCGCCTGGTATTCCTGGCAACCAGTCGAATCGGCTACGGCAACCTTTCTGAACTAATTACCGAAGGACGACGCAACGCCGCCAAGGGGCATTATTCACTGCAGCGCGTACATCTCGCACATGGCCTGCCCGACTGCATCGCCCTGCTCCTTCCCGATACCGACACTCGCATCGAGGACATACGGTGGATTGCCAAGTTATTTCCGGAACGCGCCTGGCTTGCGATGGAACTGCACCACGGTGCCACTGACAGGGAACACATACAGCGCTTGCAGGCGTTGAGCCTGCAGAGTGGTTTACCGCTGGTTGCCGCTGGCGACGCACACATGCACCGGCGCAACCGCCGCACCCTGCAGGATCTACTGACTGCGATTCGCCTCGGTACCACAGTCAAATCCGCCGGCCACGCACTGTTCCCCAGTGGCGAGCGTCATTTGCGCAGCCGCGCACGGCTGGCAAGGATCTATCGCACCGAGTGGCTGCAAGAGACGTTGGCGATTGCTGCACGCTGCCAGTTCAGTCTCGACGAGTTGCGTTACGAATATCCCATCGACGACGTGCCGGCGGGGCAGACAGCAAGCGCATACCTGCGCCGCTTGACCGAAGACGGCGTGCGCACGCGCTGGCCGAACGGCGCGCCGCCGCAGGTGTGTGAGCTGGTCGAACATGAACTGGCGATCATTGCCGAGTTGCACTACGAACCCTACTTCCTGACTGTTTATGACCTGATCACCTTTGCCCGCCAACGCGGCATCCTGTGCCAGGGACGGGGCTCGGCCGCCAACTCCGCGGTGTGTTATTGCCTCGGCATCACCTCGGTCGATCCGGCTCGCATGCAAATGCTGTTCGAACGTTTTATCTCAAAGGAACGCAACGAGCCGCCGGACATCGATATCGATTTCGAGCATGAACGCCGCGAAGAGGTATTGCAATACGTCTACGAGAAATACGGTCGGCAGCGTGCCGCGTTGGCAGCCACCGTGATCACCTACCGGCGCAAGAGTGCACTGCGCGATACTGGCAAGGCACTGGGCATGAACCTGCAGCAGGTCGAACGCCTTGCCAGTGCCGTGGCCTGGTGGGACGAAGGCGTGCCGGACGCGCAGCTACGCGAAGCGGGATTCGACCCTGGCAACCCGGCCATTGCGCGACTCATCGAACTCACCGGTGAACTGCACGGCTTCCCCCGTCATCTCTCGCAACATGTTGGCGGCTTTGTGATCTCCCATGGGCCGCTGGCGCACCTGGTACCGATCGAGAACGCAGCCATGGCGGATCGCACCGTGATCCAGTGGGACAAGGATGACCTCGATGCACTGGGTCTGCTCAAGGTGGATTGCCTGGGCCTTGGTATGCTGAGTGCAATTCACCGTGCCTTTGACCTGGTACACACCCATCGGGGACGCCAGCTCACGCTGGCTAACGTGCCGCCGGAGGATGCCGCGGTATACACCATGATTCAGAATGCCGATACGGTGGGCGTGTTTCAGATCGAATCGCGCGCGCAGATGAGTATGCTGCCGCGACTGCGGCCCGCCAACTTCTATGATCTCGTCATCGAGGTTGCCATCGTGCGCCCCGGACCGATCCAGGGACAAATGGTGCATCCCTACCTCAAGCGCCGCCAGGGACTCGAGCCGGTGACCTACCCCAGCGATGCGGTGCGCGACACGCTGGCGCGTACGCTGGGCGTGCCGATCTTTCAGGAGCAGGTCATCAAGCTGGCCATGGTGGCGGCGGGCTTCAGCGCCGGCGAGGCCGACCACTTGCGCCGTGCCATCGGGTCGTGGCGGCATCGTGACACACTTGCGCGTTTTCAGGCACGCCTCATCGAGGGCATGCGCCGGCGCGGTTACACGGAGGCATTCGCGCAGCAGATCTATCAGCAGATCCAGGGCTTCGGTGAATACGGTTTCCCCGAATCGCATGCCGCCAGTTTTGCCTTGCTGGTGTATGTGTCCGCCTGGCTAAAACACTACGAACCCGCCGCCTTCGCTTGTGCGTTGCTCAACAGCCAGCCCATGGGGTTTTATGCGCCATCGCAATTGCTGCAGGATGCGCAGCGTCACGGTGTCGAGGTGCGGCCGGTGGATGTGAATGTCAGCAAATGGGATTGCGATCTTGAGCTTATTAGGAGCAACACAGCGCAAGCCACCAAGCCACATTGCGAAAACAACAACCTCGCACTGGCCTTGCGTCTGGGGCTACGTATGGTAAAGGGTATGAGTCGCGCCGGCGCAGAGCGACTGGTGGAGGCGCGCCGACAAGATCCGTTTCGTCATGTGCAAGACCTGGTGCAGCGTGCGCAGTTGTCAAAGAAAGACATTGACGCCCTCGCCACAGCCGGTGCGCTTGCCAGTCTGGCCGGCAACCGCCACCAGGCACGCTGGCAAGCGCTGGGCACGGAGCCGTCATTGCCGCTTTTCTGCAACGACGCGCCCAACGCGGCAACCCCCATGCTGCCGCGGCCGAGCGAGGCACAGGACCTGATCGCCGACTATGGAAGCCTGGGGCTGACGCTGGGCCGGCATCCCCTAGCGCTGTTGCGTCCACGGCTGGATGCGTTGTATGCGGTGGCCGCCGAACAGTTACAGCACTTGCGCGATGGCTGTTTCGTGCATCTGATTGGCCTGGTGGTAACACGCCAGCATCCCGCGAGCGCTGGCGGCGTGATCTTTATTACGCTGGAGGATGAAACCGGCAGTGCCAACATCATCGTCTGGCAAAACATCACTCAGCGCCACCGCAAGGAAGTGCTGGGCGCGCACCTGCTCGGGGTAAAGGGCAAGCTACAGCGCGAGGGACAGGTCATTCACATCGTCGCCGCGCATCTTGAGGATCATTCGCAGTTGTTGGGCATGCTGGAAACGCAGTCACGGGATTTCCGATGAACTTGTTAACCACAGAAGGCGCAAAAAACACAGACAAAAGAAAGCTTATCCCCTACATAACCGAAACGCAGTCGCGTGATTTTCGTCAAGTAGTGCCCCTCGTCCCTTGTTTGCAGTCAAAAAAAGGGGGCCGAAGCCCCCTTCAATGCTTGTGAAGCAAACGCCTTATTTGCTCTGAGTTAACTCCTTACCGCCACCAGGCGCCGACGTCCGATGTAGCCCAGCGCCAGCAGCAACAGCAGAGGCAGCGTCGGGTCGGTCGTGGTCGACGCATTCAGCGTACAGCCACCACCGCCGCCACCGGTGCTCGTACCGCTACTGGAGGTGCTGTTCTCCGTGTCGATGTAATCGGAGATAGCCTCAACCTCGGATACGGTGAGCGACGAACTGTAGATCGACATCACGTTCGTCGAATCCTGCAACGCCGCGGTAATCGCCGCTTCCGTGGTACCCGCCAGTTCTTGAGTCGTGTGGCACGACTGGCAGTAGGCGCCGTACAGGTCAGCACCCGATACCGGGTTATCGACGGACCCTTCCGGAAGCGAACCGTCACGCCCGTTCAGGTACTCAGCGACGTGGTCAATGTCGAGCAGCGTCATCGAACCGGCCAGCGAGAACATTGCCGACTCACTCTTGATTGCCGAAATGATCTCGTCGCTCGTGGCGCCGATTACGCTACCTGCACTGCCACCCATACCACCCGCACCGTGACATGCACCACACATCACGTTGTACAAGTCCGCTGCGGTTGACGGCGGTGCCGCTCCACCACCGGTTGCTGCACTGGTGATGTAGCTCGCTATGGCATCAAGCTCTGCCTGGGTGTACGACAACCCTTGCATCGACCCAACGTTGTTGATAGCAGTCTGAATCTGCGTGGCTGAGCGCCCACCCGGGAACTCCTGGGCCGGATCGCCGTGGCAACCTAGGCAACCTACTTCATACAACGCCTGTCCGTCTGGCGTGCCGCCACCGGTATCACCACCGCCACCCGTGTCACCACCGCTCGGTGCACTCTCACTCCACTCCACACCATGACACGTGGTGCACGACGGACCGGCGCCACCACTCAGGTCCGCACCGTGACAACTGGTGCAACCATTGGTGTACGGCTGATCCTTACCGGGCGCATGCAGGGCGCCGCCCTGGCTGTCGGTATGGCTCGACGGCGGACCGGAGCTACCACCACCATCACCGCCACCATCTCCG
>CP070733.1:591214-597117 GCA_020347585.1 Pseudomonadota bacterium
GCGATATTACCGGTGAGAAGCGCGCGCGACAACAGCTCAAAGGCCGCGAGGAACAGTATCGTGCCGTCTTCAATACGACTACCGACGGCATGGCATTGTGGACCAGCAACGGTGAACTGGTTGACGTGAACCCAGCCTGTTGCGCTCTGCACGGCATGACCAAGGAGCAATTGCTCAAGGCAGAACTCACCGAATTCGTTCCGCCTGAAAGTATGCCGATCCTGATGAACCTGATGGCCAATGTGCGCGAAGGAAAGTCCTACAAGGACGAGGCTGTTGCTACCCACAAGGACGGTCGCGTGTTCTACCTAGACGTGCGTGGGGAGCCGGTCGAGTTTCGAGGCGAACCACACATTCTCCTGATTCTGCGCGATATTAGCGAGCCAAAGCAGAGCGAGCAGGAGCTGCGCAAGAGTGAGGATCGGCTTCGTGCAACCATTGAGGCGGCACTTGATTGTGTCGTTAGCATGGATGAACAGGGGCGCATTATTGAGTTCAATCCCGCGGCGGAAAAAACCTTTGGCTATCGGCGTAGCGATGTACTTGGCAAGCCTCTCGCCGAGACGATCGTGCCCGAGCAGTACCGCGCCCGGCATCATGCAGGAATGCAGCGCTATCTCGAGACCGGTGAGGGAAGCTTTCTCGGGCGGCGTATCGAACTCAGTGCATTGCGTGCCGATGGCACTACCTTCCCGATGGAGATTGCGATCGACGTCGCCAACGGAGTGGAAGGGAAGATATTTATCAGCTATATCCGCGATATCACCGAGCGCAAGCAGGCCGAGGAAGAACGAACCCGCCTCGAAACCCAGTTGCGCCAGGCACAGAAGATGGAGGCGATCGGCCATCTCACGGGCGGCATCGCCCACGACTTCAACAACATTCTTACCGGCATCATGGGCTACGTTGTCATGGCCCAGGAATGGGAAGAGCGGCACAAAGACGACAAACTGCAGCGTTATCTTGAACGTGCGCAAAAATCCGGCCAGCGCGCACGTGATCTAATCCAGCAGATGCTGACCTTTAGTCGTGGACAGCGCGGCGAGCCGCGCGCGCTCAGCATGCGGCCCTATATAAAGGAGAGCGTCAAGCTGCTGGATTCCAGCCTGCCCTCGTCAATCGAGATCAGCGTCAACTGCGCCGACAATGTGCCGCGTGTAATGATCGACCCGGTGCATATCGGCCAGGTGTTGATGAACCTGTGCATCAATGCGCGTGATGCCATGGACGGCAACGGGCAACTGGAAATCGGCCTGCGCCAGGTGAGCTGCGATTCAAGTTGTATCTGTGCGTCCTGCCACAAACCGTTGACAGGCGACTACGTGGAGGTGTGGGTCCGAGACACGGGCCCGGGTATGGCGCCCGAGGTGGTAGACCGTATATTCGAGCCCTTCTTCAGCACCAAGGAAGTTGGCAAGGGCAGTGGCATGGGGCTATCGACTGTGCACGGTATCGTGCATGAATATTCCGGGCATATTCTGGTCGAGAGTCGGCCGGGTCACAGCGCTAAATTCAGCGTCATGTTGCCGGTATCCAACCATGTGCCGCCCGGGCAGGACGAGGCGGACGCGGATATCAGGTCCGCGATCCTGGACAAGGGCCTTGCGGGGGACATCCTCGTGGTCGAGGATGACAACAACGTGAGCGAGTACATGCAGGACCGCCTGGAGGACTGGGGGCTCAACGTGACCATGTGTGCGAACGGTGTGGAAGCCCTCGCACGGCACGCGCTACGTGATCGGCCCTACGATGTGTATATCGTCGACTACATCATGCCGAAGATGAACGGCCTTGAGTTGTCAGAAAAGATCCTGGCACAGCATCCCCGCGCCAGGATTGTCATGTATACGGGCTACAGCGAGAACCTGTCCGAAAAGGATGTCGTTGCCAAAGGCGTCTACGCGCTGATGCGTAAGCCGGTCAATGACGACGCGCTGTACGACATGCTGGACAAACTACTGCACAAGGCGCACTGAACCCGGCCTGGTACCAAACGGATAAAGGCGCGCTGCGCGGGTGGGGGGAGAAGAAAATGGCGCGCCTGAAGGGATTCGAACCCCTGACCTCTGCCTCCGGAGGGCAGCGCTCTATCCAGCTGAGCTACAGGCGCAGAAAATCTAATATCACGTTAACTCAATAACGCATGCGGATGACACCAATATTCGTGCCGCCCTCCCGTCGGGCAACGCCCCCGTCTCTGCCGGCTTCCCCGGCCCGAAAATTACAGATTATCCGACGTTCGCCTCGCGTGAATCCTCCGGTGCGATGGGTTCCACCGTCACCGGGCAGTGGGACAATGGACCCGTCGCCGGCACGGGGCACAAAGGATACCGACCCGATTGCCGGCCGTCCAGCAGGGGTTTCCACACGGTTGGCTCAGTTTCCCCCGCTGGCGCTTCCCGGTATACTTGACGCCCTTTTGTGGACTCGCAGGGCGCTGTGCATTATCCGTCTTGCATCAGAACAGACATCCTCTCCAGCGCAGTCTGGAGCAAGCGCGGGACCGGCAACGGTAACGCGGACGATTTCTAGAGCGAATTCAGAGGTAACACCGTGAGCGAGCAAGAAGATACCTTTGTCCGAACCTTTTCACTGGTCTTGGGCATGCTGGTCGTATTCATGATCCTAATAATCTTTGCTGCCCGGCTCGTTGCACCTGCCGTGGAAAACGCCGCGGACCGCGGCCGTGATCCAATGAAAGTGGCAGCGATGCTGGAGAACATCGAGCCATTGGGGCAGGTCGCTGTGGGCGAGGCCGGTGCGGCCGCACCGCAGGCGGCGCGCAGCGGCAAGGAGATCTTCGATGCAGTGTGTGCGGCGTGCCATGCCACGGGTGCGCTCAATGCACCCAAACTCGGCGATCAGGAGGCCTGGGCCCCGCGCATCAAGCAGGGTGCCAAGCATATTCTTGAGGACGCCATCAATGGCATTCGTGCCATGCCACCGCGTGGTGGTGATCCGAGCCTGACGGACGACGACATGAAGGCGGTGGTGGGCTACATGCTCGAGAAGGTCGGGGTGAAGGATGCGTACGGTGCGCCAGCGCCCAAGGCCAGCGCGGCACCCGCGCCCGCAGCGAGCGCTGACGCCGGCAAGGGTAAACAGGTCTACGAGCAGGCCTGCTTCGCTTGCCACGGCACCGGCGCGGCCGGTGCACCCAAACTAGGCGACAAGGCGGCCTGGAAGGCGCGCATCGCGCAGGGCGCGGATGCGCTTAACGACCATGCCCTCAAGGGACTCAATGCAATGCCTGCCAAGGGCGGTCGCCCGGACCTGGCCGACGTTGATGTGGTCGCCGCCGTCGACTACATGGTGGGGAAAAGCAAATAAATCCGGGGGCGAGGAACGACGAACGAGGAAAACCGAGTATCGAATTTTCGCGATATTTCGAAACTGCGCTTGCGGTATCTTTTTCTTACATAACCCGTTGCTTCGTTCCTCGTTCCTAGCTACTGGTTTGTAAGATTCCCCGCAAATTCGCCAGGTGCGCCTGGCCGCGTTCCTGGCGTTCGGCGGGGTCGCGCTCGATGCCCTGACCTTCCCAACTCAGATCCTCTTCGGGCAGCTCGTTCAGAAAGCGGCTCGGTTCGCAGTCGATCACTTCGCCAAAGCGTTTGCGTTGCGTGGCGAGCGTAAGCGTAAGAGTCTTTTGCGCGCGGGTGACGCCGACGTAGGCCAGCCGTCGTTCTTCCTCGACGTTGTTCTCCTCGACGCTGGTGCGGTGCGGCAACAGTTGCTCTTCCATCCCTGCCAGGTACACGTGCGGGAACTCCAAACCCTTGGCCGCGTGCAGGGTCATCAGGTTGACGCGATCACCCTTGTCTTCCTCGTCGTCACGCTCGAGGATATCAAGCAAGGTGAGCCGTTCCACCAGTTCACCGATCGTTGCATCGGCACCTTGCTGTGCGGCAAGGCGGCGCAGCCATTCCAACAGTTCGTTGACATTGCCGACGCGCCGCTGTGCCGCCTGCTCGTCATTGCTGGTGTCGTAAAGATAGCGCTCGTAGTCGATGGCATCGATCATATCGCGCGCCACCGACACTGGGTCCTCGCGTTGCGCGCGGTCTGACATGCGTACCAGGAACTCAGCAAAGTTACGCAGCCGTTCCGTGGCGCGGGTGCTCAGTTGTGCCTCGACGCCAAGTTCAAGGCTGGCCGCGAACAGGCTGACGTTGCGCCCGGCGGCATAGCGCGCCAGTTTTTCAACGGTGGATGGACCGATCTCGCGTCGCGGCGTGTTGGCAACGCGCAAAAAGGCGTTATCGTCATCCGGGTTACTCAGCAGTCGCAGGTAGGCCATGATGTCCTTGATCTCACTGTAGGCGAAGAAGGACATACCACCGCTCAGGTGATACGGTATGTCATGCTCGCGCAGCACGCGCTCGAAGGGGCGCGACTGGTGGTTGCCGCGGTAGAGTATGGCGTAGTCGCGAAACGCCGTGCGCTGCGTGAATTTGTGATGCAACAACTGCGCGACCACCTCCTGTGCCTCTGCCTCATCGTCGCGCGCACGTATCACTCGGATCGGATCGCCGTAGCCCAGCTCGCTCCATAGCGCCTTGGTGAACACATGCGGGTTGTTGGCGATCAAGCGGTTGGCGGCCTTGAGGATGCGGCCCGCGGAGCGGTAGTTTTGCTCCAGCTTGATGATGCGTAGGTTGGCGAAATCGTCCTTGAGTTGCGCCAGGTTCTCCGGTTGCGCGCCGCGCCAGGCGTAGATGGACTGATCATCGTCGCCCACCACCGTCAGCATGCCGCGAATGCCGGTGAGCAACCTGACCAGTTCGTACTGCGCACCGTTGGTGTCCTGGTACTCGTCCACCAGCAGGTAGCGCACGCGGTTCTGCCAACGCTCGAGCACCTCGGGATGCTCGCGGAACAGCGCCACTGGCAGGTAGATCAGATCGTCGAAGTCGACGGCGTTATAGGTCTTGAGGTGGCGCGTGTATTCGTCGTACAGGCGTGCCGCGGCGGCCGTATGCGGGTCCATGGTACCGAGTTCGCCGGCCAGCGCCTGGGCCGGGGTGACAAAGGCGCTCTTCCAGCGCGAGATGCGCCACAGCATCTGCTCGGCCTGGTTGCCGTGATCGCCGAACGCCTTGCGCATCAACTCCTTGAGCAGGCCGATGCTATCCTGCTGGTCGTAGATCGAAAAACCGGATTTGTAGCCGAGCAGCTTAAGTTCACGGCGAATGATATCCAGGCCCAGCGTGTGGAAGGTACAACTGCGCAACCCCTTGCTGTCTTGGCCATTGAGCAAGTTCGCGACGCGCGAACGCATCTCCCGCGATGCCTTGTTGGTAAACGTCACCGCGGCGATATGCTGCGGGGCAATGCCGCACTCCCTGATCAGGTAGGCAACCTTGCGGGTAATGACGCGGGTCTTGCCGCTGCCGGCGCCGGCCAGTACCAGCAGGGGCCCGTCGACGTACCGTACCGCGTCGCGCTGGTGCGGGTTTAGCGCGTTGGACATGTTCGGGCGGGAGAGTACTGCTGCATGGGCCGTGAGTTTACCAGGCCGGTGGGATCCGGCACAGGAAAGAAAGTCGTCACCGCGTCTTGACATTGTGCGAGCCGGCTTTAACTGCGCGTGAAGATACGGCGGGTGCTGGCTCCGTCATGACGACGACGTTGAAAATCGATTCAGGTCTTTAAGCCCGGTAGCGGTTTTACACCAACGGCCGGTCGAGCTGGCGGTAGGAGATGGCCTCGGCGACGTGGGCGGTTTCGATCCTGTCGCTGTCGGCCAGGTCGGCGATGGTGCGCGCCACCTTGAGGATGCGGTGGTAGGCGCGCGCCGAAAGTCCCAACCGTTCGATGGCGTCCTCGAGGAGCCTGATCTGTTCGCGATCGAGTTTGCAGAACGCATCCACCTGGCGGTTATCCAGGCGGCTGTTGGCGCA
>CP070733.1:597217-604316 GCA_020347585.1 Pseudomonadota bacterium
GACGGCATGCCGGTCACTGCCGATGTCAGCATTCATCACCTGCACCTGACCGAGATGGATCTCGCCAGCTTCAACTGCAATTGCAAGGTGCGCCCGCCGCTGCGCACACAACGCGATCTGGATGGGTTGCGCGCGGGTGTGAGCCGCGGTGCGCTGGGCGGCATCGTCTCCGACCATCAACCGCACGACCACGACGCCAAATTCGCGCCGTTTTGTGACGCTGAATCCGGGATCAGCGCGTTCGAGACCCTGCTGCCGCTGGTGCTGCGGCTAGTGGACAGCGGCCTGCTGTCGCTGGTCGATGCGATTGCGTGCCTGACGCACCGGCCGGCGCGAATCCTCGGCATCCAGGCAGGAACCCTTACCGTTGGCGCACGCGCCGACATTTGCATCTTTGACCCCGTAGGGCATTGGCAGGTCGAACCCGAGGCGCTGCTGAGCCACGGCAAGAACACGCCGTATGGCGGCTGGGAGATGCGGGGGCGCGTGACGCACACCCTGTCGGACGGGCGGATCGTTTATGAATATCAGTAAGGGCAAAGATACAAGGGAACGCCAGCGGTTTTGTGCAAACGGCGCCGCAAGGCGCATTCCCTTTGCCCCTGCATCTTTTCCCTCGCTCGATTGCTTCTGTGGGTTAGTCGCATGACAGCCTTTCATCGCGACACGATTTTCGTCGAAGATGCCGAGGTGCTCGAGCACAAGGCGTTCGCCGGCGCCCAGTATGTGCTCAGGGTGCGGGCGCCGCAGATCGCCGTGCGTGCCCGGGCCGGAAGTTTCGCCCATCTCACCTGCGATCCCCTACTGGCCATGCGCCGGCCGCTGTCGATCATGCGCGTCGACCCCGACGCCGGCTGGGTCGAATTCCTGTACAAGGCCGTCGGCGCCGGCACCACGTTGCTTGCACAGCGAAAGATCGGCGAGTCGCTCAGCGTCATGGGGCCCATCGGCCAGCCATTCACGGCGCACCCCGAGCGGCGGCGCCCACTGCTGATCGGGGGTGGGGTCGGCATCCCGCCCATGGTATTCCTCGCCGACGCCCTGCGCCGCGACCCGCAATACGCCCCGTTCGTGATTATGGGTTCCGAGGTGCCGTTTCCCTTCGAGCCGCGCCCGTCACGCTTCATGGTGCCCGGCATGCCAGAGGGGACCATCGCGGCGATGCCGCTGCTGGAGGACTGGGGCACTGCCAGCCGTTTGGCGAGCCTGCAGGGCTACGCCGGCTGTTTCGAAGGCTACGTCAGCGACCTTGCCCGGCACTGGCTGGAAGCGCTGGACGAGGCCGCGCGCAAGGAGGTGGAAGTGTTTGCCTGCGGCCCGCACCCGATGCTCGAGGCCGTGGCGCACCTGGCATGCGCCTACGGGCTACCGTGCCAGGTATCGCTCGAGGAATTCATGGCCTGTGCCGTGGGTGGCTGCGCCGGCTGCGTGGTGGAGGTGCAGACCGACGACGGCCCGGCAATGAAACGTGTGTGCGTGGATGGACCCGTGTTTGATGCTCAGCGTGTGTTTGCACGCTGAGCATCAAACAGGAGCGAGGTACCAGTATCGAGGAAATACCGCGGACATGTGTTTCCTCGTCCAGCGAACCTCGTTACTCCGTTTCCTGTATCGTTATCCCATCGAACGACGCCGCCATCGAATTCGCGTCGCCCTTCGACTCGCCGAGCTTGATCATCAGACGCAATTCGTTGGCCGAGTCGGCGTGGTTGATGGCGTCCTCGTAAGTAATCTCGCCTTCGCGATACAGGTCGTACAGCGCCTGGTCGAAGGTCTGCATGCCCTGCTGACGCGACTTGCCCATCAATTCCTTGAGTGCGTGCACCTCACCCTTGCGGATCAGATCCGAGGCCAGCGGCGTGTTGATGAGGATCTCGCAGGCCACGCGACGTCCCTGCCCGTCCGGGCGCGGGATGAGCTGCTGGGCAACCATCGCCTTGAGGTTGAGCGAAAGATCCATCAGCAACTGGTTGCGGCGGTCATCGGGGAAAAAGTTGATTATACGATCCAGCGCCTGGTTGGCATTGTTGGCGTGCAGCGTCGCAAGACACAAATGGCCTGTCTCGGCGAAGGCGACCGCGTGGTCCATGGTCTCGCGGGTGCGGATCTCACCGATCAGAATGACATCAGGCGCCTGGCGCAAGGTATTTTTGAGTGCAACCTCGAACGAATCGGTATCGATGCCAACTTCGCGCTGGGTAACGATGCACCCGGAGTGCGAGTGCACGTACTCGATGGGATCCTCGATGCTGATGATGTGGCCGGTACTGTTCTTGTTACGGTAGCCGAGCATCGCTGCCAGCGAGGTGGATTTACCGGAGCCGGTGGCACCCACAAAGATGACTAGACCGCGCTTGGTCATGGCAAAATCGTTAATGATGCGCGGCAGTTTCAGGTCTTCGACGGTCGGAATATGGGTCTCGATCTTGCGCAACACCATGCCGGCATGGTTGCGCTGCTGAAAGGCGCTGACACGGAAACGGCCGATGCCGGTTGCGCTGATAGCGAAGTTGCACTCGCGGGTGCGGTCGAACTCCTCGCGCTGCGGCGGGGTCATTATCGAGTGCACCAAGTCGCGCGCCTGCGGCGGGGTTAGCGTGGCCTGGGTCACCGGGCTGAGCTTGCCGTTCACCTTGAGGCTTGGCGCCACACCAGCAGTGATAAACAGGTCCGAGGCGTTCTTGTGCACCATCAGTTTGAGTAGGGATTCAAATTCCATGGTCGTCTGCTCTTTGTGATCGTCTAATGAACTACCGGAAATCATCCTTGTTCATGGCGCGCATGCGCGCTTCCTGCTTGCTCACCACGCCGCGCGCAACCAGATCCTGCAGGCACTGGTCGAGGGTCTGCATGCCGACCGACTGACCAGTCTGAATTGCCGAATACATTTGTGCCACCTTGTCCTCACGGATCAGGTTACGAATGGCAGGCGTGCCAATCATGATCTCGTGCGCCGCCACGCGCCCGCCGCCGATCTTCTTAAGCAGCGTCTGGGCGATGACCGAGCGCAGCGATTCGGACAGCATCGAGCGCACCATGTCCTTTTCCGCGGCAGGGAACACGTCGATAATGCGGTCGATGGTCTTGGCCGCCGAACTGGTGTGCAGGGTACCGAATACCAGGTGACCGGTCTCTGCCGCAGTCAGCGCCAGGCGAATGGTCTCCAGGTCGCGCAACTCGCCGACCAGGATGATGTCAGGGTCCTCACGCAGGGCCGAGCGCAGTGCCTCGTTGAACCCGAGCGTATCACGGTGTACCTCGCGCTGGTTCACTAGGCACTTCTTGCTCTCGTGCACGAACTCGATCGGGTCCTCTACCGTCAGGATATGGCCATAATCATTGCTGTTCTTGTAGTCGATCATGGCTGCCAGCGTGGTGGACTTACCGGAGCCAGTCGGCCCGGTGACCAGCACCAGGCCCCGCGGATTATCCGAGACCTCTTTGAACACCGCCGGGCAGGCCAGCTCCTCGAGGGTGAGGATCTGCGAAGGGATGGTGCGGAACACCGCCCCCGCGCCGCGGTTGTGGTTGAAGGCGTTGACGCGAAAGCGCGCCACGCCCTTAATCTCGAACGAAAAGTCGGTCTCAAAGAACTCCTCGAAGTCCTTGCGCTGCTTGTCGTTCATGATGTCGTAGACAAGGCTATGGACCGTCTTGTGTTCCAGTGCCGGCACGTTGATTCGGCGGATATCGCCATCGACACGGATCATCGGCGGCAGTCCCGCCGACAGGTGCAGATCGGATGCCTTGTTCTTGACGCTAAAAGCGAGGAGTTCGGTAATGTCCATAAACCGCCAGTCGAGTTGTGTTCAGTGTTCTTGATGAGATACAGCCGCGACGCCGACCGTAGCACAAATTCGCCTGAACTTTATCGGACGTGCTCGCGGCTTCCTTGAGCCCCACCTTACATATAGGTAGCCTAACTTACCCACCCCCAACGACGGTGACAAGTTGACCCACCCTGAAACCGACATCGCTCGGCGCCTCGCCATGGTGCGCGAACGCATTGCGGTGGCCGAGGCCCGCGCCGGGCGCCCGCCGGGGTCAGTGGCGATGCTGGCGGTGAGCAAGACCTGGCCGATGGTCAACATCGAGGCGGCCCTGCAGGCCGGGCAGCACCGCTTTGGCGAGAGCTATCTGCAGGAGGCACTTGCCAAGATCGAGACACTCGCCGGCAGAGGCATCGAGTGGCATTTCGTCGGCCCCATCCAGTCCAACAAAACCCGGCCCATCGCTGCGCACTTTGACTGGGTGCATAGCGTTGCGCGCCTCAAGATCGCCGAGCGCCTCAGCGCGCAACGGCTAGGCACTTCGCCGCCGCTCAACGTCTGCCTGCAGGTCAACCTCAGCGGCGAACACAGCAAGTCGGGAACCCGCCCACAGGACACCCTGGCGCTGGCCCAGGCCGTCGCGCAACTGCCGCGCCTGCGCCTGCGGGGGCTGATGGTGGTCCCGGCCCGCGAGCCAGATCCCGCCCGCCAGCGCGCGCCGTTTCGCGCGCTGCACGACCTGCTGGAGGAGCTCAACGCCGCCGGGCTGGCGCTCGACACCCTGTCCATGGGCATGACTGATGATCTCGAGGCAGCCATCGCCGAGGGCGCTACTATCGTACGAGTCGGCACCGGGATCTTTGGACCGCGACCAAGAAACTAGCGAGTGGCAAGCTACGAGGAAAGAGCAAAACCGCCACATGCGCACTCGCCGTTTTGTACCTCGCCACTTGTCCCGGAAACTATCGTACTTGTAACTGGCTGCTTCTAGCTTGTACCTTATGCCACCATGAAAAACGTCACAATTGGCTTCATCGGCGGCGGCAGCATGGCGCGTTCCCTGATCGGCGGCCTGGTCGCCAGCGGCATCGCACCGGACGCCCTGCAGGTTCACGATTTGAAGGCCGACGCTGTCGACGCATTAGTGCGCGACTTTGGCGTGCGCGCCGTGCCGGACAACCAGCAACTGCTCGACCATTGCGACATCGTCGTACTGGCGGTGAAACCGCAGGCCATGAAATCCGCCGTTGGCATGCTCAAGGTGCCGGCCGCACGCAAGGTACTGTTTGTAAGCATCGCGGCCGGGATCCGCGCCGGCGCGCTGCAACGCTGGCTGGGCGGTGGCTGCGCCATCGTGCGTGCCATGCCCAACACCCCTGCTCTGGTGCAAAGCGGCGCCACTGCGCTTTACGCCACTCCCGAAGTCAGCGACGCACAAAAGGACGACGCCGAATCGGTGTTACGCGCGGTAGGCATGACGCTGTGGGTGCAAGACGAGGCGCAAATCGACGCCGTCACCGCCCTGTCGGGCAGTGGCCCCGCGTACATCTTCCTGGTCATGGAGGCCATGGAAAAGGCCGGGCAACAACTGGGGCTGACGCCCGAGGCGGCGCACCTGCTGACCGTCGAAACCGCCTTCGGCGCAGCGAAGCTGGCGCTGGAGGCACGCGAAGGCAGCGCCGCACTGCGCGAGAAGGTCACCTCGCCGGGTGGTACCACCGAGCAGGCCTTGAAGGTGCTGCAGGACGGCGATCTCGTGAGGCTATTCGAGCGCGCAATTTCCGCGGCGCACCGCCGCTCCGTTGAACTTGCAAACGAGCTGGGGAGCTAGCAGTGGGAGGCCATTACTTCAGCAACGCAGCCGAGTTTCTGATCGGCATCGTTTTCGGGCTATACATCCTGGCGGTTATGCTGCGCTTTTTGCTGCAGCTGGTGCGAGCGGACTTCTACAACCCTGTATCGCAGTTTCTGGTCAAGATCACCAACCCAGTCCTGCGTCCGTTGCGGCGCATCATCCCCGGGGTCGGCGGCATTGATATCGCCTCGGTAGTGCTGTTGATCGCGCTGCAGTGCGCCGAGATGGTTGTTATCCGGCTGCTGCCCAGGTACACCCTGCCTACCGTGCCAGGGCTCGCCGTGATGGCCATTGGGCAGCTGCTAGGGATGGTTGTCACTATTTTTTTCGTATCCATCTTGGTGCAGGTAGTTTTGAGCTGGGTGAATCCGCAGGCCGCCTATCACAACCCGCTGGCGCGGCTGGTCCACCAGCTCAACGAGCCGCTGCTGCGCCCGCTGCGCCGCATCATTCCGTCGACAGGGGGGCTGGATCTCTCACCCCTGCTCGCCTCGATTGCGCTGGCATTGGCCTACATGCTGGTCGTTCAGCCGATTGTCGACCTCGGAGGTATGCTGGCCTATCCACGGTGAGCGACCCGCCCTGGTGCAGGTGGCGTCAGGACACCCTGGTGCTTACCGTCCGTGTCCAGCCGCGTGCCAGCCGCGACGAGATCGTCGGCCCGCAGGGCGAGGCGCTGAAAATCCGCCTCACCGCCGCGCCGGTTGAGGGCAAAGCCAACGCCCAGCTGTGCAAGTTCCTGGCCGGCGTGTTCGACGTCCCCGTTCGGCAGGTCACGCTGGCGCGGGGGCCACAGGCCGTACCAAGCAGATGAGGGTCGAGGCACCGCGCCGACTGCCGCCCTGGGCCGCCACCAGCCGCCAGAACGCCGGCCGGTAGCGGCGCAGGCGCCCGAAAACTAAACATTTTTGTCGCGCCTGCCGTTATCTGGAGAGTGGCCGCGACGCCCGCCGACGCAGTGCGTCGCGGGGATTGTCCCGGACCGCAAATAAAAGCTATATTCATTAATTACTTAAAATCAAAATCAGCAGGTTTTCGAGGAACGGGAATGGCCAAAGAGCGCTTCACCGACCAGATGCAGGCCTACGGCCGCT
Source organism: Pseudomonadota bacterium (assembly GCA_020347585.1). Classification (GTDB taxonomy): domain Bacteria; phylum Pseudomonadota; class Gammaproteobacteria; order CAMYNG01; family CAMYNG01. Next base: position 603,937 of record CP070733.1, read on the forward strand.
GGAAGCACGACCTGATCCAGGCCGTGATGAAGTATCAGAACTGGCTGGATGCCAACGGCATGAACGATGCTGAAGTGGAACTGCGCATCTTCGAACTCATCGATGCGCTCAAATCGGACCACCTCACCATTGCATTTGTGGCCGAGTTTGCTCGCGGCAAGACCGAGCTCATCAACGCCATTTTCTTCTCGGAGTACGACCGTCGGCTGCTGCCGTCCGAAGCGGGCCGCACCACCATGTGCCCAACCGAGCTGTTGTATGACTCGAACGCAGACCAGAGCTACATCCGGCTACTCCCTATCGAGACCCGCCTGGAGGACACCAGCATCCAGGAATACAAGAAAATGCCGATTCACTGGCAGACGATCGAGCTCGATACC
>CP070733.1:604416-607052 GCA_020347585.1 Pseudomonadota bacterium
GTCACAATGCTGCCGTCGGGTTTGGCGATTACGCCGGGATGCGGCACGGCAGCCGCAGCAGCCTTCTTGACGAGAGTTTCGAGTACGGCGAGCAAGTTCAGCGCGATGGCTGCAGTTAGTCGCCGCCCGTGCCGGGCAGCACCAGGTGTTCGTCCTGATCGAAGGCACAATCCAGGTGGGAACGCACCGCAACAATCCCGGACAATCCGCCCGCGGTCATTATGGTGCGCGGCGTGTTGTCATCAAAGCGGCGATTGGGTTGATTGACCCAGTAGGCGCCCATCTGCGGGTTATGCGGATAACTGGTTCGCAGCGCGTCGGCTATCCCCACCAGGTGCTCAATACGCTCCATCACCCCTGCATCTTCAGGGAATGGCGTGTTGTCGCGGTAGCGGCGCAGCGCGCGCGATGGCGTGCCCTTGGGCAGCGAGAGAATCGCCATTTGCTCCGCTGCATCCAGCCCCCAACCGTCGAGAATATGCATGATGGCGCGCGTCAGCGCGACCCGGTCTTCGTAGTCTGTGTTTACCATGGTGAAATACGGATACCAGGGAGTTTCTTGAAGTGTGGCAGCTTACGCGGGGCCAAATCGCCGGGCGCCGCAGGACATTTGCATCAATTGGCGCCATGCGGCATTGCGTCATTCCGCATCGGCCCCATAGGCTACCCTATTGCGCGCCTTGCGTCATTTCCTTTACACCCCGAATCTGTTAAAAAACGTGTTGAAATAGCCCTTGTGAACGGCTACTGCGAGTCGGGTTGATGAACGAGCGTGACGCGGAACTCATACGGAAAAAGCTCTGCGAACTACGCATCGAGCACCGTGATCTTGATGACGTGGTCATGCGCCTGTCAGAGGACATGGCGGTCGATCAACTTCAATTGCGACGCCTCAAGAAAAAGCGCCTACAGCTAAAGGACCTGATCTCGCGTCTCGAAAGCCTATTGATCCCGGATATCGAGGCCTGAATCCACAGCGGGTGCGCTGCATACTCAGGCATCCCTCGCGGCGCTCACAAGAGCGCGTTGCAGTTCATCGGTGTCGACCGGAAACTTCAATGCCGCGTGAATGGGAAAGCGCGACGTCACCCGCTCGAACTGATGGGCGTACTCGTCTTCGAAAAACACGATCACGCGAGTATGTGGATAGCGCTGTACTACCGCCAGCATGGTTTCCAGGCTGCTGGTTCGATCACGAAAATCAGACTGGTAGTTGAATTCGGCCACGATGACATCCGGACAATGCTTGCGAATCGCTGAGATCGCCTTGCGCATGGTGTTCTCGACAAGCACCGAGTAACCGAGCTTCCCATACAGGGAAGCAAAATTTGGGTATCCACCCAGTTCAACGATGGACAGCAGGACCTTGCCCTTGCTCTGTGTAGGCATCGTCTTTCCTCGACCTAAAACTAAATCCCGGACGCTGCGGTGTGCACGCCATAGCAAATGTGGTGCGCATGATATCCGTTGGGCGAATACCGCGCCAAACCGAGCACGCGCTGCAACAGCGCTCGATCCGGGCTTGCCTGATCGTCACCGGGGTGAATAAAATCTGCACCTCGCAAACCGTCCCATTGACTCGCCAGCGAGCCGCGCCCGAAGGACACCTCCATGCCGTATTACGTATTCAAGATATTTTCTGGTCCGACCGATCTCGTAAAAAACCTTGAACTAGATGAGGAATTCGAGTCTTTCAAGGATGCCAAAGGCCACGCGCGCGAGTTGCGCACCCAGACAGGCGCCGCTGAAGCCTATACCGTAAAGGTAATGTTCGCCGACAACCGGCTGCAGGCAGAGGAACGCCTGCTCGAACACCGCGACGCCCCGATTCTCAGGGAGTGGGAGAAGTAAGTCTGCGTCAGCGCCCCGTTCCGGATCCGCTCTCCAGAGCACCCTGCCCCATGGAAGAGGACCAGTACAAATCGATCTACCGCAGTGTTAATCAACAGAAGTGCGTTTTCGAGAAGGCTATCAATACGCGACGCTGCGGCTGCGCACGATCACACCGCTTCTGCCTCGCCGATCGCGAAGGCGTAGCCTGCAATTCACCCGCCGCATTGGATCGCTGCACCGCCTTTCTCGGGCAACTGCGCGACCGCGCCCGATTCGCGCTGCATCAACCTACGATAGGCGGCCCGCTCCCCCACACCAAGGAGATCAAGGTACAACTGGGCGGCGTCCATGGATTGGCCCATGCCCTGGCGCCCGGCTCAGCTCCGCCGGTTCCGGACATCGACGCGACGCTGTGCGAGGCGCTCGGGCGATTCGAAATGATTGCAGATCTGCCCTACTCCGAGATTATGCACACCTTGGTGCACTTCGAGCTGAGAGCACGGCGCGGTTTACCGCGGCCGGGCTAAACACCACCGGTACCGCAATGAACTCCCCGTTGCTGTACGCACGACAACGCCTCGAGCGCGGTGACGCCGACTACGTTGTGATAGGCACAGCCCACGCCGACCATGTACAGATCTGTTTTCTAGGGCCATTCGAGGGCCAAACCGTGCTATGGGATGCGCGGCTGTATACGCTGGACTACTGCAGGGCACACCTTGCGGATACAGACCGCACCAATGCCCAAGGTACCCACCAGTTCATCGACATCATGCCCGGTACCCACGGGACCATGTCAGTCA
>CP070733.1:607152-610148 GCA_020347585.1 Pseudomonadota bacterium
ACAGGCTGAACAGATTCGTGGCCTGCTCGTTGCCGCCTACCGTATAGGGCAGGGTGACGGCCGGCATGCCGGTTTGCTCGGAGAGCCATAGCGAGGAACGCGGGCTCTGGTGGGCGGCGTGCACCACCATGCGCGCGGGTTCGGCAGCCAGTTGCGCCTTGAGCTTCGCCAGGTGACCGGCCCCCGGCGGCAGCCCCGGCTTGGGCTCCAGGGTACCGGCCGCCGTGATCCCCAGCCAGTCGAACAGGTAAATCCAGTCGCGGTGGTGAGTCACGATGCGCTCGCCCCTGAGCGGCGCGGCAAGCTGTTCCCACCTCGTGATGGACGATTGCCAGCGCGCGGCGAAATCGCTGTGGCGCCGTGCGTAGTGCGCGGCGTTGGCCGGGTCGACCACCTGCAGGCGCGCGGCGAGCGCGGCGGCGATCTGCGCCATGCGCCGCGGGTCGAGGTGCACGTGCGGATTGCCCGCCGGATGCACGTCGCCCAGGATGCGATCGACCTTCTCCGGTACGTCCAGGCGTTCGACAACCGCGGCGGCCTCGAAGTAACCCGGACGCCCGCGTTGCACCTTCTTGTTGGCCGACTGGCGCAACAGCAGGGGCAGCCAGCCCACCTCGAGATCGGCGCCGCTGCATACCAGCAGGTCGGCGCGGCGCAGTTTGGCAATGAGGCTGGGCCGCGCCTCGATGCGGTGCGGGTCCTGGCGACCGGTGGTGGCGGAAAAAACCTCGACGTGCTTGCCGCCCAGCTCGCCGGCCAATGCCGACCACTCCGGCTCGCACCCGAAAACCTTCAACTGCGCGATAGCGGGCGTGCCGAGGCCCAGCAGGCCAAGCAGTGACAGCAGAGAAATTGCGTGTCGCATGACGTGCTCCTAATACTTGTGGGCGCCGTGCGCGCCGATGCTCATGATGTACTGCACATACCACTGGTTGTCCGTTTCGGGTCGCGAGCGGTCACGGTTGTACTGCAGGCGTACTCGGCTGAATTCGCTGTGACTCCAGTCCAGCATGGCGCTGATACGATCCGGTTCGTGCCCGGCCGTATCGAGCGTGGTGCCGCCAAAGGCAGCGCCGGGGTCGTCGGCTGCGAGGCGGTCATAGCGCAGCGCCGCGCGCCAGCGCGGCATGAACTGGTAGACGCCCTGCACGTACCAACCGGTTTGGTCGCTGTCCAGCGGCGAGGGCACAGATCCTGCCGGGGTGAATTCGCCGTCCATGCGATTTAAGAAAACCTCCGCCTGCACCTTTAGGTTGCGTCGGGTCGGGTTGCCGTCAGGCGCCCATTTCCAGACCACATCGAGGATCGCCGTGCGGCTGCGTCCCCTGAACACGTCGGTGCCAGCCGTGCCCGCTGTTTCGCGGGCGTCTGCTTCGGCTTCCAGGTACGACACACCGGCGCGCCAGCTGTGGCCGGCGCCGACATCACCGCCGAAGTGTACGGCGGCGGTCGCGGTGCCCTTGCCTTCATCGGCGGCGCCCCCGGCCGGGAAGCTCTCGCCGCGAAACCACTCTCCACTCAACTCGATAAACAGGTCGCTCGGTGCCACCCAGCGCAGCTGGATGCCATCGTCGCCGTACTGGCCGCCCAGAAAGGCATCGTAGGCAAGCGGTTGGTCAACGAAGTCCCAAGCGTGGGAGTGGAAATCGTTAAGGTAGCCGATATCGGAGTAAAAGCGCCCGGCGCGCACCGTCAGTCCGTAGCCCAGGCCCAAGGTTTCGAAAAAGGCTTCTTCCACTTCCACCTCGTTTTCCGGGGTCAGCGCTGCGGTAAAGCTGCCGAAGAACAGGTCGTCGATGTTGCCGCTGATGGTCAGCTCCGACTCGCTGAGGGAGAAGCCCTCCTCGCCGGGGCCGGTCTCCCCGGCCAGTGGGAAGCCGGGCAACTCATAGCTTTCCGGCGGCTGCGAGAAACTGGCGAATTTCCCGTTCAGAATTAGGCTGATGGCCGGGTTGTACTTGTTGGAGGTGATGCCGCTATACGTGGCCCCTGCCGCGCCAGCTGCGGGGCTCAGCCAACAAGCCGCGGCCAGTAGCAACCAGCCAGACTTTCGATAGGAACTCATGGATTTGCTCCGTCGGGTTCACGTGTTACCCGCATACGTGATGAATCCCGCCCACAGGCGGTCGTATGGCACCAAGCTCGCCGCCGGCGGCTCGGTCAGCAGATGGAAGCGGGCGGTGGTGCGCGGGCCAAGGCCGCGCCGCTGCGGCGCCAAGGGCGCGCCGCGATTAGGGGAACAGGGCGCAGTGAGTGGCCGGTGTTCGTTTCCAGGTTCGAGATAGAGGTGGCGGCGAGGCTATCGAGGGGACTGGCCTGCAGGCAGACCTCGCAGCTTTCGCCCGCCGAGTGAGCAGGCAGGTCCGTCTGGTGCGCCAGCAGGGCAACCTGTCCGCACAGTAGTATGGCGATTAAAAGTGCTTGCCTGAGATGGTCCACCAGCGGGTCCCTCAAGTGCCGGGCGCCAAGCATCGCCAAATCCGCGACGTGGGTCAAGCGGCGCCGCAAGGGCGGGTTTCTGGACTGTCAAGCGGGCGCGGCGGCGTCGAGATCGGTACAATACCCCGCAAAACGGTGCCGAATTATCCCACAGGAGAAGACCAATGATTAAACCCCACGGATCTGACGCCCTCAATCCGCTGTTCGTGTACGACTCGCGCGAGCACGCCGAGCTGCTGCACGAGGCTGAGAATCTGCCGTCGATGATGCTCAACTCGGCAGCGGCGGCCAACGCGGTGATGATGGGCGCAGGTTACTTCAACCCGTTGACCGGCTATATGAACCTGGCCGACGCCATCAGCGTGGCGGAAAACATGAAGACCACCGACGGCCTGTTCTGGCCGACTCCTGTTCTGAACTGCACCGACGATATCGAGGCCATCAAGGGGCACAAGCGCATCGCCCTGCGCGACCCCAACGTCGAGGAGCACCCTATCCTGGCGGTGATGGATATCGAGGACATCGAGGAGATCAGTGACGAGGAAATCAACCTGATC
>CP070733.1:610248-623680 GCA_020347585.1 Pseudomonadota bacterium
CCACGTAACGCCCCTCGCCGGCAGCATCGCGCAACATGACGCGCAGCCGCGGGTCATTCTCCAGGTGATCGGCGCCGGGCAAACCGCCGGGTAATACGATCATGTCGAAAGTACGGCCCTTCACCCCAGCGAGCGTGGTGTCCGGTATCAGCACCGTGCCACGACTGGCCTTGACGGGTTGGTCATCGAGCCCGGCCGTGAGCACCTCAATACTTGCACGACGCAGGAGATCAATAATGGTTACCGCTTCGAGTTCTTCGCATCCCTGTGCCAGGGGGACAAGGACAGTCGCCATTGCTTCGCCCTCCATTGTTGGTCTATGGCAATCAGTTGCGAGACCGGCACCAAACGCACCCCGCTCTCGTGCAGGTGCGGCAAACGCCCCTCCAGCACCGCCAGCGTCGCCGGATACGGGTGGCCGATTACCAACGCGACCCCTTGCTCGTGCGCACGCGCAATGGCGAGATCCAGCTGATCTGCGATGGCCGCAGCGTGCTGCACGTTGTCGAGAAACACGTGGCGTTCCATGCTTTTTACACCGATCTCGCGCGCCACATTCAACGCAATGCTTTGTGCCGTGGTGCGGCTGTCGATGAAGTACAGGTTGCTGTAACCGTACACGACATCGATGAGCCATTCCATGGGACGCCGGTAACGGGTCAACAGGCTACCCATGTGGGTGTTGATGCCCTGCACGTGGGGTACCGCCGCGATGTTGGTCTGCAGGATGCGTTGAAAATCGCGCTGTGGCATGTCGCGGTACAGGCCCCCCGGGCCAAGCGGACGACCGTCCACGGATTCGAGCGGCAGGTGTAGCAGGACTTCCTTGTGCAGCGCGTGGGCACGCTCGGCGAGGGGCCGTGCAAACCGCGTATGGGGGAGGAAGGCTAGCGCGACCGGCGCAGGCAATTCCACGGCGCGCCGCCCCGCCGATAGGTTGTCACCCACGTCGTCAATAATGATCGCGATGGCGGGGGCGGCATCGACAGACGGAACGGGAGGAGCAGCCGGCGCCGCAGTGGCGCCGACGAACAACGAGACAGCGATCAGCGGCCAAACTCTGTGCACCGTCGCCCCTTTCCCTTTGCAGTGACGCCGCTCCCGGGCGCGGCATCTGGCCCCTAACGCGCGCTCAGCAGGTGCAGACCCTTGAGCAGGTTGAGCGCCTCATACAGGAAATAGTCGCTTTCGGCCAGGGATTGCTCGGGTTCGTCACCTTCAAGCGGCTCGGCGCCAGACTTGGGTTTGCCTTTGCCTTGCGGCGCGGCGCCCTTGTCTTTCTTCTTGTTGCCGTTGTCGAGGTGCCCGCTCAGGTCGGCCTCCTTGATGGGTTCAAACTCGCTCTTTTTGCGCATCGCGACCTGGAAATCATCAAGAGCGATGTCGGGCACGATTCCCTCGGCCTGGATCGAGCGATCCGACGGCGTGTAGTAGCGGGCGGTGGTGAGCTTCAATGCGGTGTTGTTGCCAAGCGGCACCACCGTCTGCACCGAGCCCTTGCCGAAGGTACGCTGGCCCATGATGATGCCGCGTTTGTGATCCTGCAGCGCGCCGGCGACGATTTCTGAGGCCGATGCCGAACCGGCATTGACCAGTACCACCATGGGCGACTGGCTCAACATGTCCTGCGGACTGGCCTGATGGGTCATCTGGGTTTCCTTGCCGCGCCCGCGCACCGAGACGATCACGCCCTGGTCAAGGAAGGTGTCGGAAACCGCCACCGCCGCATCGAGCAGGCCGCCGGGGTTATTGCGCAGGTCCAGCACCAAGCCCTTGATGTTGCCTTCGCTGTCCTTCTTCAACTTGCCGATGGCGTCGCGCAGTTCCTTGCCGGTGCGTTCCTGGAACTGTGTAATGCGCACGTAACCATAGCCGGGTTCGAGGACGCGGCTCTTGACGCTCTTGACCCGAATGCGGTCGCGGGTAACGGTCACCTTGAAGGGCTTGTCGACGCCCTCGCGCACCACCGTCAGTGTGATATCGGTGCCCGCCGGGCCGCGCATGCGTTTGACTGCGTCATCCAGCGTCATGCCCTTGACTGGCGTGTCGTCGAGGCGAATGATGAGGTCACCGGCCTTGATGCCCGCGCGCTGTGCCGGCGTGTCGTCGATGGGCGAGACAACTTTCACGAAACCGTCTTCCATTCCCACCACGATACCGAGGCCCCCGAACTCGCCGGTGGTGCCCACGCGCAGCTCCTGGAATGCATCCTTGTCGAGATAAGTCGAGTGGGGATCCAGCCCGGTCAGCATGCCACGGATGGCATTTTCTAGCAGATCCTTGTCGGCCACGTCTTCGACGTAGTTCTCCTTGATCTTGCCGAACACCTCACTGAGGCTGCGGACCTCGTCGAGCGGCAGCCCGGAGTAATCTCTGGCGCCCGCGTCTCGGTCTGCCCAGACACCATGCCCGACAGCGAGCATGACGCCCAGCAGTAAGCCAAACCCCAGGATAAGCGCGTTGCGCGAATACACATTCATTCAGACAAGCTCCGCGGGCGTCGGTCGCCCGAACAATACAGCGATTACATCTATATCGGTGAATACCCGATGGTACCTTAATAAATATACCGTGGGAAACACTAGGGTTTCCGTTGGCAAGAAGTCCTGCCGGCTCAGCCTCGTCGGGTTTTTCGACACCATTTCAATGGGTTGGTGGGCCGTCCGTTGTGGCGAATTTCGAAGTACAATCCAGCGCTGCGCTGACCACCGCTGGCGCCGACGCTGGCCACCAGTTCGCCCGCCTCGACCCAGTCGCCGGTTTCCTTGTACAGACTCTGGTTGTGGCCATACAGGCTCATGTAACCGTCGCCATGATCGACGATAAGCAACAAACCATAGCCTCGCAACCAGTCGGCGTAGGCAACCCGGCCGTGCGACACCGCATGAACGTCCGTGCCCTCGCCGGCGCTGATGATGATACCGTTCCACTTGACGTTACCTTCCGCGCGGCGCTTGCCGTACAAGGCGCGTACCTTGCCCTTCGTGGGCCAGGTGAGCTTGCCCTTCTGGCGGGCAAACACCATTTGCTTGCCGGGCTGTTCCGGAATGTCCGGCATTACTTCCTGGATTGCATTGAGCAATTTGCCGAGTTGGCGTTCGCTTTCCAGCATCCGGGTGAGTTCCTCGCCCTTGTTGTGGATAGCGCTGGTCAAGCGTGAAACGGCCAGCTCGCGTGCTCGCCGGCTGCTCTCGAGCGCGACTCTGGCACGTTGCTGGCGCTTGCTCAACTCGCGCAGCTTGGCGTTCTCGACCTCAATGTCGCGCTCCAACTCGCCCAGGCGGGTGAGCGTGCCGAGCGCCTGCTCGATGCGGGCACTGCGGGCGCGGTTGAAATAGTCGTAATAGGCAAACACCCGGCCGACCACGGCGGGATCTTCTTGGTTGAGCACCAGCTTCATATACTCCTGGCGCCCGATGGCGTAGGCGGCCTGGACCTGCTGCACCAGCAACTCGCGCTGCTCGGACAACTCACTCCGGTGGCGACGCTGCTCGCCCCGCAGTTCCGCGAGGCGTGCCTGCCTGGCAGCAAGCTTGCGCTCGAGTACTCGCAGGCTCTTGATTAGGGCGCCTATCCGGGTTTCTGTAGAGCGCAGTTCGTTACGCGCCTCGCCCTGCTTCCCACGCATGGAGTCGAGATCACCGCGCAGCTCCTCGATGCGCTCTCGTAGGCGCTCGAGCTCCTGTGCCTTGTACGCGCGGTCGGCATCGCCGTCGCCCGTCGGCGGCTCGGGTAGCGCACTGACTGCTGGCAGCAACAGCGCAGCGAGGATCAGCAACAGACGGGTAGCATTCAGTACCATATCCCCCGGTTATGGGCCCGGGCGAAGGGCCCAGCGTCAGGCGCTTTGCTGAAGATCCTCACCCTGCAAGCTCACCAGCGAGCGCCCGGTCATTTCTGCGGGTTGCTCCAGGCCCATGAGTTCTAGCATGGTGGGCGCGACATCCGACAGCGAACCATTTGCCTCCATGGTGGCCGGTCGCCCGACATAGATCAACGGCACCAGATTGGAGGTGTGGGCGGTGTGCGCCTGCCCGGTGGTGGCATTTTGCATCTGCTCGGCGTTGCCGTGATCGGCCGTGACAAGCAATTCGCCGCCCGCCTTGCGCACGGCCTCCGCGACCCGTCCGACGCATGCGTCCAGCGCCTCCATGGCCTTGACCGTGGCCTCGAAGTTACCGGTGTGTCCTACCATGTCGGGGTTGGCGTAGTTGCAGATAATGACCTCGTATTTGCCGCTTTCCACCGCCGCTACCAGGTTGTCGGTCACCTCGGGCGCGCTCATCTCGGGCTGTTCGTCATAGGTGGAAATATGCGACGGGGACGGCACCAGGATGCGATCCTCGAATTCAAAGGGTTCCTCGCGCCCGCCGTTGAAGAAAAACGTCACGTGGGCGTACTTCTCGGTCTCGGCGATACGCAACTGACGCAGACCGAGGTGGGCGACATACTCGCCGAACACGTTCTTGAGCCGCTCCGGCGGATAGGCTACTGGCACCTCAAACTCCGAGTGATACTCGGTCAAGCTCACGAACCTGCCAAGTTTTGGCGCCACGGCGCGCTCAAAGGTATCGAAGTCGGGCTCGATGAAGGGGCGGGTGATCTGGCGTGCACGGTCCGATCGGTAGTTCATAAACACCACCACGTCGCCGTCCTCGACCCGCACCTGCGCCTCACCCGGCGGAACGATCGCCGTAGCCTTGACGAACTCGTCGGATTCGCCTCGGCTGTAGGCCATGCCGAGCGCACTCAGGGCATCTGGCGCGGTGTATTCGCCCTTGCCCTGGGTGATCAAATCGTACGCGGCCTGGATACGCGGCCAGCGATGGTCGCGGTCCATGGCGTAAAAACGCCCGATGATCGAGGCAATGCGCCCGCCGCCGAGCGCGGCAAACTTTTCGATCATGCGCCGCAGCGATTCGTCGGCGCACTTGGGCGCGGTATCGCGGCCATCGAGAAAGGCGTGCATATAGACCCGCGGTGCGCCGCGCGTCACCGCCAGCTCGGCCATGGCGTGGATGTGGTCCTCGTGGCTATGCACCCCGCCGTCTGACAGCAATCCCAGGATATGCACCGCCTTGCCAGTATCTGCGGCAAGGTCGATGGCGTCGGTCAGGGTCTGATTGTTAAAGAACGAGCCAGTCTTGATCGAGCGATTAACGCGGGTGAACTCTTGGTAAACCACCCGGCCAGCACCCAGGTTCAGGTGTCCGACCTCTGAATTACCCATCTGGCCGGCGGGCAGACCTACCTCGGCGCCCGAACCGCGGATCAGGGTATGCGGGCACTCGGCCCAGAGCCGATCAAGCACCGGTGTTTTCGCGGCGGCAATGGCGTTGCACTCCTGCTCTTCGGAATAACCCCAACCATCGAGGATGATTAGTGCGATGGGCGTGCGTTCGAGGGACATGGTGGTGTGTTGATGCGTAGTACCCGAATAAATTTGGACTAATTCTAAACCAAATCAGTGGCCAATATGTCAGCGGCGCCAAGCCCCTACTACGACTGGAGATTTTTCGGGGTATGGCACTTCCAAAACGGTAGTTTATTGTATAATGTTATATTAATGGAAGGCATCGGTCAGAACACAAGGGCAGGAGGCCCGAGCAATGCACGTGTTTTGTGACCCCTACAAGGGCGTACGCATGGAACATCTCGAATCGGCACTTCTGCTGACACGCGACGAAGATATCGACCGCGCTTCCCGCTCCCTCAAGGCAATGTCCCACCCGTTACGACTCAAGATCCTGTGCACACTCGGAGACCAGGAAATCAGCGTACAAGACATTGTCGAAAGCGTCGGCACCTCTCAGAGCAACATCTCTCAGCATTTGGCAATACTGCGCGATAAGGGCATCCTCGCATCTCGCAAGGACGCCAATCGCGTCTACTACCGGGTGAGTGACCAGCGTACCCTGCGCCTCATTGGGATGATGCGGGAGGTCTTCTGCACCACCGCCTAGCGTCGCCCACACAGCGTCGGGTCCACGCCGCTGCCGGCCGCGCCCCAGGGCATACAGCCTAACTTGAAATTCCACCGTCACGTATCATAATGCCCTGCGGCACACGCACACTTCAGCGCCGGCCAGGGGATCTTCGGAACAGCCATGGTACCCATCGAACAGTATATAGAATTTGCTCAGAACCACATGCTGCTGGTCGGCGCGCTGGTGGTGACGCTGGCAATGTTGACGCACAACCTGCTGGGCAGCAGGCTGCGCGGCTTCAAGAGTGTGTCCCCCGCCGAGGCCACCCAGCTCATTAACCGCGAAGACGCGGTGGTGCTCGATGTGCGCGAGGACAACGAATACCACACCGGACACATCCTGAACTCAGTGCATATTCCGCTCGGGCGCGTAAAGAGTCGTCTCGGCGAATTGGAACAATACCGCAACAAGCCTGTCATCGTTGGTTGCCGCAGCGGCAGCCGTTCGGGGCATGTATGCTCGGTCCTGAAGAAAAGCGGTTTCGAGTCGGTGTACAACCTGGGCGGTGGCATCATGGCTTGGCAGAATGCCAACTTACCCGTCAGCAAGAAATAGGACAGCACTTTCGAAATGCCCAAAGTTGTAATGTACTGTACCGCCTCCTGCCCCTATTGTGTGCGCGCCGACATGCTGCTACGCCGGAAGGGGATCCAGTATGAGCAGATCCGCGTCGATGTGCAGCCCGAGTTGCGGGCCGAGATGATTCAACGCGCCAACGGGCGCACCAGCGTGCCGCAGATCTTTATCGATGACTACCATGTCGGCGGCTGCGATGACCTTTATGCGCTGGAAGGCCAGGGCAACCTCGACGGGCTCCTCGAACCGAAGACCGGCACCGACAGTTAGCCTCCTGCACCGGCGATGGCGGACCCGTTACACATCGTCTGTGCACATTGCGACAGCATCAACCGCGTCCCGGCAGAGCGGCTCGCCGCCGGTGGCAAGTGCGGCAAATGCAAGCAGCCGCTTCTTGACGGGCGCGTGTTTTCCCTGACTCTCAACAGCTTCAATCGGCACGTTGCGCGCAGCGATCTGCCGGTGGTCGTTGACTTCTGGGCACCGTGGTGCGGGCCGTGCAAAATGATGGCACCCGTGTTCGAACAGGCGGCACAACAGCTACAAACGCGCGTGCGCTTCGCCAAGGTCGATACCGAGGCCGAACAGCAGCTCGCGATGCAGTTCGGGATCCGCAGTATTCCGACTCTGGCGATTTTCAAGAACGGCCAGGAAGTAGCGCGGAGCGCGGGTGCTATGAACCTGGCAGATCTCACCGCGTGGGCACAGCAACACGCGTAAAGCGACGGATAGCACCTTTCTGCTACCATTTGAAAATTGACTTCGATTAATCAACGCACATCAAACCGGGATACCCGTTATGGCCGACAACGACAAGAGCGAGGGCGATCAGCAGACCCAGGAGACCACTGGACAGAATCTGGTCATCCAGAAGATCTACGTCAAGGACATCTCCTTCGAGGCGCCCAACACACCAGGTATCTTTCGCGTTGAATGGAACCCCGAGGTCAGCCTCGAACTCAACACCAATGCGCAACGACTCGAGGAGGGCGTCTTTGAGGTGGTGCTGTCATTGACCGTCACAGTGAAGAATGCAGAGCAGACGGCATTTCTGGTCGAGGTCCAGCAGGCCGGAATTTTCACGCTCACTGGCTTTGACACCCCGACGCTCAACGCCATGCTTGGCAGTTACTGTCCGAACATATTGTTTCCCTATGCGCGGGAAGCGGTCTCCGATACGGTCACGCGCGGCGGGTTCCCGCAACTGCTGCTCACCCCGGTCAACTTTGACGCTCTGTACGCGCAGCACGTCGAGCAGAGCAAGCAGGAACAAAAGGGCGCATCGTCAGCAAAAGGCGAAGGTCCCAAGTCCGTACAATAACGCGCTCGCAACGTCGCACACACCATGGCTGGCAAGAAGCATCAGGTGGCAGTGCTGGGTGCCGGTGCCTGGGGCACGGCGCTTGGCATCCTGATCGCGGGCAATGACTACCCAACCTCACTCTGGGCACACCGCGCTTCCCACGCTAAGGCCATGGCGGCCGAGCGCGCTAACCGCCGTTACCTGCCCGGCATTGCGTTTCCGCAGAACCTGGTCCCGGTCAGCAATCTTGCACAGACCGTCAACGCCGCGCGGGACGTGTTGGTGGTAGTTCCCAGCAACGCCTTTCGCGAGACCATCACGGCCATCAAGCCCTACATCGGCGCCGAACACCGACTGTCATGGGCCACCAAAGGTTTCGAGCACGACACCCACAAGCTGCTGCATGAAGTAGTCGCCGAGGAGCTGGGCGCACATATCCCCACCGCAGTGGTTTCCGGACCGACCTTCGCAGCCGAGGTGGCCAAGGGCATGCCAAGCGCCATCACGGTAGCATCAACCGACGTGGACTTCGCCCAGGATCTGGCCGGTATTTTGCACAGCAGTGTGTTTCGCGCTTACACGAGTACCGACATGATCGGCGTGGAACTGGGCGGCGCGGTCAAGAATGTACTGGCTATCGCCGCGGGCATCTCCGACGGCCTGGGCTTTGGCGCCAATGCGCGCGCGGCACTTATCACGCGCGGCCTGCACGAACTGATGCGACTGGGCGCAAGCCTGGGCGGGGATCGCGAGACCTTCATGGGGCTGGCGGGGCTCGGCGATCTGATCCTGACCAGTACTGACGACCAGTCGCGCAACCGGCGCTTCGGGCTCGCAGTCGGGCGCGGCGAGACCATGGACGCCGCGATGCAGGCCATCGGCGTCGTGGAGGGCTATCACGCCACGCGCGAGGCCTACGCGCTGGCCCGTGAACATAGCGTCGACATGCCCATCACCACGCACGTCCATCGCGTACTCCACGAGGGCGAGGATCCTCACGCCGCGGTGCACGCGCTGCTTGAGCGTCATTTGAAACCCGAGAACGTCTAAGCAACTAGCTTACTGCGCCGCTACGCGCTGCTCGCCGTACGACTCCCGCCAGTCAGACTGCGCCGCCAAACCCCACCTGGCGCCACGCCTCGTAAATCACTACCGCAACGGCATTGGACAAGTTGAGGCTACGGTTGGTCGGCAACATCGGGATGCGTAAAACCTGCCCAGGCGACATTGCGTCGAGCATCGCCTGCGGCAGGCCGCGCGTCTCGGGACCGAACAGGAACGCATCGCCGGATGCAAAGCGCGCCGCGTGACAGTGATGAGTACCGCGCGTTGATACCGCGAAAATCCGCGCGGGCTGAACCTGCGCGTGGAAGGCATCGAGGTCTGCGTGTTCATGCACCACCGCCAGGTCGCGGTAGTCGAGGCCAGCACGCCGCAGCTTGCTGTCCTCGAGATCGAACCCCAGCGGCCGTATCAGGTGCAGTTGTGTACCCGTGTTGGCGCATAGGCGAATGACATTGCCCGTGTTGGGCGGAATCTCGGGCTGATACAGGACGACGTGGAACATATGCAACAAGGGTAAGGCGCACAGGCACATGGGTAAAGATAATTCGGTCCAGTGGCTGCATACGCGCGAACACTTCTACATCACGCCGCGCGCCGAACAACACGGGCACCGACAACAGCTACCTCGAGCTTTCGCGCCGCTTGGTTTTGGGCTATGTCGAGGGTGCAACCCACAGACTCTGAGCAGACAGATCGGCGCTGCGGACAAGACAATCAGAGTAATGGAAAAGACTTTCGGAAGTGTTTCGAATAGTGACTCGCTCTCGTTGGTCGGCTGGCGCGAGTGGGTCAGTCTTCCGCAGCTCGGGGTTCCACGCATCAAATGCAAAGTGGACACGGGGGCCCGCACCTCAGCGCTGCACGCGTTTCGTGTTGAGCCCTTCGAAGAAAACCGCCAAGAGCGGGTACGTTTTTTCCTGCATCCGTTGCAGCGCAGAGCAGACGTGGTAACGGAATGTGTCGCGGACGTACTGGCGATGCGCACGGTATCGGACTCTGGCGGGCACCGTGAACGGCGAATTGTGATTCGCACGCCCGTTGTCCTCGGCCTGCAACGCTGGGAGGCCGAATTCGCACTGACCGATCGCGATACCATGCGCTTTCGCATGTTGCTGGGACGCACCGCAATCGAGGGTCGGTTCCTGGTTGACTCTTCAATCTCGTATGCGATGGGACGCCCTCCAACAAGCAAGCGCCCAGCACGAAGGAGAGGCGACATTTCATATCGCGCGTTTCGAGGCCAGCACCCGACAGGTGGCGCAGCGTGTCGAGGATTTCCAGGCTGACCATGAGCCCGAACAAGGCCGTGAGGATATAGATCTTCCGATCATCTGATTCGGTCTGGTCTTTACAATCAAGCGCATACGACGGCTTAGGGCGGGAAGGCGATCGCCGCACACAGCACGCCTCGATTCCGGAGAATCGCCAAAATCGATACCGTCAGGCGCTTACTCCGTGACCAGTCCGATATCTGCAAATCTTTTGCACTTTCACCCTAAAGTTTATGTGACTTGCGACGCAATTCTACTGTGACACGAGTCACATTTTGGGTGCGGGAAACATATCGAGGCGGCGAGCTGATTGGACGCCAGCACGACCAAGGTTAGACAACCTAACCTACTGTTTTTCCCGCGGTTTTTTGAACAAGGCGACAAAAGAAAGAGTAAAGCAATGAAAATTATCGCAGAAAAGGCTTCCGTCATCCTCGCCGCGCTCGTCCTGGGCATGGTTCCGCTGCAGGCCGCACACAGTGAATCTGACGTTGATACGTGGCAGCTCGCGCGGTTGCTTGCGCCGTCAGAAATTCAGCGGGCATCTGAGCAGAGGAAGCAGGTATTCATTTATCAAGGCGTGAAAGACAAGGAGGTAGAAAAGGCCATGGATGAGCATTTCGACCGCATTGAATGGATGATGTTTACCAACGTGATCGTCACCGACGAGAAGGGCGCAGTGCGCCGTGATCCGACAACCGGCGTCGTCATCACCGAAGGAGACGACTGCTGAGATTGTTGGCTGGGTCTTTTGGCGAATAGGAAAGCGCGCCCCGCGGGGCGCGTTTTTTTTTGCGGCACCATCCACCGCCCATCATTTTTTTGCTTCGAGCACAATATTGAACGGTGTTTCCCCCGCACGCCGCACGCTGCGGAACCGCGCCTCAGATCACAGAAGACACTCGAGGTCTTTAACCGTTTTCAATTAGCCGAGCAGATTGCACTGACGCCCGACATCCAATATATAAGAGATCCGGCGTTGAGCCCGAGCCACGATTCGTTATGGCTGTTGGGGCTGCGCGCGCGGTTGGCACTGTAACAGATCTGAAATGGCGTGCTAGGCATGCATCAGGCGAGACGAGGGGGACGCGATGAGTGTATCGACAATTGTGGTGCTGATAGTGATCGGGGTATTGGTGCTATACCTGATCGCGATTTTCAACAAGCTAGTTACGCTTAAGAACCGTTACAAGAACGCATTTGCCCAGATCGAGGTACAGCTCAAGCGCCGTTATGATCTGATCCCCAACCTGGTGGAAACAGCCAAGGGCTACCTGAAGCATGAGCGCGAAACACTGGATGCGGTAGTGCAGGCACGTAATACGGCAGTGCGAGGTCTGGATGCGGCGCACCGCGCACCAGGCGATGCGGCGGCGATGAAATCACTCGGCGAGGCCGAAGGCGGCTTGGCGGGCGCATTGGGCAAGTTCAATCTAGTGGTTGAGGCATATCCCGACCTGAAGGCCAACGCCAACATGATGCAGCTGTCCGAGGAGCTCACCAGCACCGAGAACAAGGTCTCCTTCGCCCGCCAGGCCTTCAACGACCAGGTCATGGAATACAACACCTACAAGCAATCCTTGCCGCAAAACCTGCTGGCAGGTACATTTGGCCACGGCCCGGATGCCTCCTTACTCGAATTCGAGGATACCGAACAGATTCAGGCCGCACCCAAGGTCAGCTTCTAGCACACAGCGGGCACCACACTTGGTATGAATTTTTTCGAAGCGCAGGACTCCGCGCGTCGCAATACCTTCTGGCTGGAGTTGCTTTTTTGTGCGGCGGTGCTCGGTCTCATCGTGTTGACCAACCTACTTGTCTTGGGCTTGCTCACCTATAGTCAGACCGGCACTATTCAGGTAGACCCCGAAGCCCTTGCCGGCCTGTTCCGCTGGAGCACCTTTATGCTGGTAGCGCTTGGCGTGTTGGTGCTGGTTTCCGGTGGCAGCCTCTACAAGATTGTCTCGCTGAGGGGTGGCGGACGAGTGGTTGCCGAGATGCTGGGCGGTGTACTGGTACCGGCCAACAGCAAAGAGCCAGGCCGCCGCAGGCTACTGAACGTGGTCGAGGAAATGGCGATCGCCTCCGGCACGCCGGTACCAGCGGTCTACGTACTCGAGGAATCGGGCATCAATGCCTTTGCCGCCGGGTGGTCGCCGCAAAACGCGGTGATCGGCATTACCGAAGGGGCACTGCAAACGCTCAGCCGGGATGAGCTGCAGGGCGTGATCGCCCATGAATTCAGCCACATCCTGCACGGCGATATGCGGCTCAACATTCAGCTCACCGGCATTCTCCACGGCATCCTGCTGCTGGGCATGATCGGCTATTTCGTCTTGCGCTCGCTGCGCCACGCGCGCAGCAGTCGCAGCGAGAAAGGTGGGGGCGCCATCGTCGCGGTACTGGCGCTAGGGCTCGGGTTAATGGTAATCGGCTACGTCGGCACGTTTTGCGGTCAGCTGATCAAGGCCATGGTCAGCCGCCAGCGCGAGTTTCTCGCCGATGCCTCGGCGGTGCGCTATACGCGGGATCGCGACGGGATTGCCGGGGCGCTCAAGAAGATCGGCGGCACGAGTGCCGGGTCGCTGCTGTCGAGCCCCGCCGCGCCGGAATTCAGCCATGCCTATTTCGTCCAGGGGATCACGTTATGGTTGCAGTCAGTGTTCGCGACGCACCCCCCGCTCGAACAACGCATCCAGCGCATCGACCCACAATGGGATGGGCGCTACGCTGTTCCCAAACCCACGCTACCAGCGGAAGCGGAGGAAGCGCCTGCCACTACCGGCATGGTCGACAAGCTGTTAGTTGGCGCGGCGGTGGCCGAGGCGATTCATGCCGTCGACCAGATTGGTGATCCCACTCAAGCGCATGTGGGTTATGCCCGCGAGCTATTGTCCCGCATCCCCGCGGCGCTGAAACTGCAGACCCAGGATCCCCACGGGGCGCGTGCCGTCATCTACGGCCTGGTCATGCATTCTGACCCCGCGACGCGTGCAAACCAACAGGCGATTCTCGAGCAAAACGCTGATCCTGACGTTGTCACCGTCGCAGCCGACATCACGCCAGCCATTCTGGGTCTGGACAAAAGATTGTACTTGCCCTTAATCGATCTTTGCCTGCCGGCGCTGCGCGAACTCAGCGGCCCCCAATATCAAACCTTCAGGATGGTTATCGCAAAATTGATGTATGCGGATGGCAGGCTGGATCTGCGCGAGTGGATCATTCGTCGC
>CP070733.1:623780-626571 GCA_020347585.1 Pseudomonadota bacterium
CGCCGCTCTCTGCGGGCAAGTGCTCGTGTATTCCAATCACTAGGGCACCCCCAACCTTAATCGCACCTTGCATGCGTCCCAAAGTCTCGCGTTGGAGCCCGTCATCGAAATAGGTGAATACCAGATTACGGCAAAACACCACATCAAAAGATTCTGGTGGAACCGCCTCGCGTACATCCTGTACTCGAAACTCCACATCGGCGCGGTACATAGCGTTAAGACAGTACTCGTCCTGTTGCTGCGCACACGCGTGCTCCTGCCACTGCGCCGGCAGATTCTTGATACTGCTATAGGAATAACACGCCCTAACCCCACGCTGGCACTGATTCGCATCGGCATCGGTGGCAACGATACGTAAGCGCAGGTTTGGAAACTGCGGCTGCACTAGGAGGTGCCAGAAAAGCGCCAGCGTATAAGGCTCCTCCCCCGAGCCGCCGCCCGCGCTCCAAATGCTCAAAACATCATCGTTTCGTTCGCTCGCCTGTTTTGCCAGGCGAGGCAATACCTCCTGCGCAATAAATTCGAATACAAGCTTGTCTCGATAAAATCGCGAGATCGTTACCCGCGTTAACGCATCCAAGGTGCGCCATTCCTCCGGATGCTGCGTCAAATACCTGCAATAACCGCTCACGTTGGAAATCCTTAACGCTGTGAGACGGCGTTGCAGGCGCTTGCAAACCTGCAAGCGCACCTTGCGGAACCCTGGCCAACGCATATTCAGGCGCGGCAAGGCCCACTGCAAGAACCCTACACATTCTTCATCGCGCATATCGAAAGGATTATGACGCGGATTGGGGCCAAATTGGTGATCTAAATAGAGGTGATCAAGTTGCTTGTTGTGTTGATCGCTTGGGTGGTTTTTCAGTAGCTCACCACTAAACTCCCTAGCGCTCGAAGCCTGATCCGACACCCCATCCGCTACCTTGCGGTTCACCGCGTCCTAACATAGTCGGGGCAAAGATCTGCTCGAGGGTTGTCGAACCAATGTCGTTTTCGGGTCTGGGGTCATAGAAAAAGTTGGGGATCGGTGACCTATTGTGCTCCAACGGTTCATTGTGCAACACAAAATCCAGCGTATCCAGGTAGTTGCGTGCTGTCGCGTCCCATGTATAGCGCGAGAGAACACGTTCCCGGCCCATCTTGTGAAAGTGCTCCCATTGACTGTCGCCCTTCACCAGGCGGAGCAGCCCAAGCGCAATATCATCGGGATCGGCCGGGTCGACCAGAACTCCGTAGTCGGTGTTGGTGTGCCCATCGCGCAACGACTCGCTCGGCCCGCCACAGCGCGTCACACATGCGGGTAGCCCTGCGACCATCGCCTCGAGTGGCGCGAGGCCGAACGGCTCATACAACGCTGTCAATGCAAACACGGACTTGCGCTTCGCCAGGTGTCGATAGGCAGCGGCCAGCTCGGTCTGACTCTCAAGCGAGCAGCCGCCAATCTTGCCCCAAATTTCTGCATCATCACAGATGGCAACAATTTCATTCAGGATTTGCTGCTCTTCATCGTCCAATACAGTGACATGACGGAGGTCTGTCGCGCCACGCACCACCACCAGAAGGTTCGCAGCTTTTTGTAGCGCAGGGCTCTGCGCGAACGCCTGTACTAAGCCGATGTGGTTTTTCTTTCGGTCGAGCCGGCTGGAACAGATGATCAGCGGCAAGTGGCGGCGCCCCTGGTCAATATCCCGGGTCAACACGTGCTCAAGTTCCGCGGCGACCCGCTCATCATCAGGGCCGTAAACATTGGCATCAAAGATCTCTAAGTTGACCCCCGGCGGGATTACGTTGAAACGTCGTGTGTCGCCTGTGTCGATCGCACCCTGATACGCCGGATGTCCATACTGCGACGTGCGCTCCTGCGTGGTCGACGTGATCACAGAGTCGGCGTGGTTTATCGCAATTTGTTCAGCACTGATGCGCCGCGCAAAAAAGAACTCCGAATCCAGCTTGGCGAGGTTTGTGTGGTTGAGTATCAATAGACGCTCGAGTTTTTGCGCACCGAGTGAATGACCGGTAAACGTGTACCGCGGACCACCCTGTGGCCGCCATAGTGCCGCGGCCAGGCCCGCGTCAGCATAATGTGAGGTACCTACGTCAGGCTGTCTGCCTTCTCTTTCATAGAAATCAATGATATTCGGCACCCACTCGGTACCGATGAATGGCCAAAGTTCGGTTTTTGGCAAGAATGCATCGCCGCCACAGGGTATCCGTACAATGCGCACGTTTGGCGCTCCCGGATAGGCGTCGATATCGGATTCAAATCCAGGCCACTGCGGATCGCGGATGCGCCGCGTGAGAATATCCACGCTATGTCCCATACGCCCCAACGCGAGGGTGACCTCTTTGACATACACGAGCTGGCCACCAAAGTCAGGGTGGGCAGTCCAGTAACGATCCTCTGGATCAAAATTGCCGTGGAGATTCAAAAATGCGATATGCATAGTTTGTAGCACCGGTGCTGGCGTTGCCGCCTGACTACCTGTAGGTGCGCTCTGCGACTACTGGCTGGAACGCACTGCCCCGTCACATATATCTATGCGTTGCTCCAAAGCACAGCGCAACGGATAAACTGCCGACACCCAGTCTTACGATCAGGTGTCCCTACAGTGCCACCTCATCCACCAGACCTGCTCGCGGATCGGGTCACGCCCGGGCCGACGAGGTCTGACGCTCAAGATGACGCGTGGTGACACCACCAATCAAAATCTAACGTGATCGAATCACATTAGAGTTCGCAATGTATGACGATTCCCCCACAGAAAGATGTGAACGCCTCCTCAAGACTCGC
>CP070733.1:626671-630367 GCA_020347585.1 Pseudomonadota bacterium
CGACCGCGGTTACCTGTCGCCCTACTTCGTGACCAACCAGCAGAACATGCAGGCCGAACTGGAAGACCCGTTCATCCTGCTGCACGTCAAGAAGGTTTCCAACATCCGTGACCTGCTCCCGGTGCTGGAAGGTGTCGCCAAGGCCGGCAAGCCGCTGCTGTTTATCGCCGAAGACGTCGACGGCGAAGCGCTGGCAACGCTGGTGGTCAACACTATCCGCGGCATCGTCAAGGTCGCTGCGGTCAAGGCGCCGGGCTTCGGTGATCGCCGTAAGGCTATGTTGCAGGACATCGCCATCCTCACCGGTGGCACCGTGATCTCCGAAGAGGTCGGCCTGTCACTGGAGAAGGCCAGCCTCGATGACCTGGGTTCGGCCAAGAAGATCCTGGTCACCAAGGAAGAGACCACCATAATCGACGGCGCCGGGCGCCCCGACGAGATCGAGGCGCGCGTCAACCAGATCCGCGCCCAGGTCGAGGAAGCCAGCTCCGACTACGATCGCGAGAAGCTGCAGGAACGCGTGGCTAAGCTGGCCGGCGGCGTGGCGGTCATCAAGGTCGGCGCTGCGACCGAGGTCGAGATGAAGGAAAAGAAGGCCCGCGTCGAAGACGCGCTGCACGCGACCCGTGCCGCGGTCGAAGAGGGCGTCGTGCCCGGCGGCGGTGTGGCGCTGGTGCGCTCACTGCAGTCCATCGACAAGGTCAAGGGCGACAACCATGATCAGGACGTCGGTATCAAGATCGCGCGCCGCGCGATGGAAGAGCCGCTGCGCCAGATCGTGGCCAACGCCGGTGACGAAGCCTCGGTCGTCCTCAACAAGGTCGCGGAAGGCAAGGGAAACTTTGGTTACAACGCGGCGACCGGTGAATTCGGTGACATGATCAAGATGGGTATCCTGGATCCCACCAAGGTGACCCGCACCGCGCTGCAGAACGCATCGTCGGTGGCCGGTTTGATGATCACCACCGAGGCCATGGTTGCCGAAGCGCCGAAGGAAGAAGGCGCTGCTGCCGCACCGGGTATGGGCGGCATGGGTGGCATGGAAGGTATGATGTAATTGCCCGCCTGAGCCATCGCTCTGTACGACAAACCCCGCCGTTATGGCGGGGTTTTTTTTTGCGCGCATGTCTGCGCTTGTGGGCATGGGCTCGCTGGCCTATGCTTGGCTCATCAGGGACAGTGGGCTGCACCCGACAGCACACCAATAACGCGCCGGGAACTTGCCGATGCATTCAACCGTACTGGCTTCAACCACGCAGGTGATCTGGAATGCGCTCGAGTCATACGGCTGCGACAGCAGCGCGCTGTTTCGCACCGCCGGCCTCGATCCTGAGGCGCTGCGTGACCCCAACGCTCGGTATCGATATGCCAGCGTGCGCACACTGTGGAAGCACGCTGTCGAGGCAAGCGGCGATCCCTGCCTCGGACTGACCACGGCGCACCACTGGCATCCCACCAATTTCCACGGGCTAGGCTACGCCCTGATGGCGAGCGCCACGCTGAAAGATGCGCTCGAGCGAACTGTGCGCTATTTCCGAATTGTCTCCACCGATCCCGAAGCGCTGGAACTTGTCGAGCACACGGATAACTACCAATTCGTGATTGGTACGGACTCGGTCGAGTACCGTGCGCTCGATGAAGAGTATGACATGATGATGGCGCTGTTTATGGACGTGTGCCGTGCCACCTGCGGTTCGGGCCTGCGACCGCTGCGGATCACTGTCGAACACGAGGCGCCTGAATGCGCCGAGCGCTACGCTGAGTACTTCGCGGCGCCCGTGGAATTTGGTGCACCGAACTACGCGCTGTTTTTCGACAAGGCAGACGTCGAGCGGCCGTTGCCTACGGCCAATGCCGAACTTGCACTGGCCAACGAAAAAGTCGTACAGCACTATATCGCGCACCTCGATCGCAGCGACGTGGTTATGCAGGTCAAGATCAAGATCATCGAGCAATTGCCCTCGGGTCATGTCGCCGAGGGGGCGATCGCCCGCTCCCTCAATATGAGCTTGCGTAGTCTGCAGCGCCGATTGCGCGAGGACGGCACCAGCTATAAGGAACTCCTCGACGAGACACGCCGCGATCTTGCCCGCCAGTACATCCAGGACTCGCGCGTTTCCATCAACGAGATGACCTACCTGCTCGGGTTTTCCGAACCCAGCAATTTTTCGCGCGCCTTCAAGCGCTGGACGGGTAAAAGTCCCACTGCCTATCGACTTTCGGCGTAGCAGTGCGATTGCCGATGCGCATTGTTCGGCATTTGCTGCTCGCGGTCATGTACGGCATCTCCGGTGCATTGATCGTCGGCATCGCCTTTTACGTCGACTACCTTGAGAGCCGGCCGGACCTGCGGCCGTGGCATCTCGCCGAACTTGACGCCGAGTTCACTGCGGACGATTCGCACCAGGTCAACAGTCTGGCGGACTACCTGGCGCTTGAGGATCGCCTGTTCGGGCAGTTGCGTACGGAGGTATATGCGCAAACAACAGCCGCCGATGCACGGTTGTTGAACCGTTATTACGAAGGTAGCCTGGCCGATCCGCTTGCCTACGAGCGCGACTGGAACCGCAGCTTCGAACTGGCTCACAAATCACCGCGTGGCGCCGTGTTGCTGCTGCACGGTTTGTCGGATTCGCCCTACAGCATGCGCGCTCTTGCGCAGTTGCTCCATGCCCGTGGCTACCATGTGGTGGCGCTGCGTCTGCCCGGGCACGGTACCGCGCCGTCGGGCCTGGTGCATGCACGCTGGGAAGATTTTGCCGCTGCAACCCGGCTGGCGGCGCGAGATATACGCGCCAGGTTCAAGGCGCCGCTGTCGTTCTATATGGTCGGTTACTCTACCGGCGCGGCCCGGGCCGTGGAGTATTCCCTGGCGAAACTGGAGGGCGAGGATCTGCCGGCGGCCGATGGTCTGATACTGCTGTCGCCTGCGATCGGCGTGTCGCCCGTGGCGGCGCTAGCGAAATGGCAGGCGCGGCTGGGCGGACTGCTCGGGTTGGAAAAACTCGCCTGGCAGTCGATCCTGCCGGAGTACATTCCCCATAAGTACAACTCATTCGCCGTCAACGCCGGCGATCAGATCTACCAGTTGACGCAGATCATTGCGGCGCGCATCACGCGCCTCGACACCGGGCAGGGCGTTACAGGGATGCCGCCGCTGCTGGCCTTCCAGTCGGTTGCCGACGCCACGGTATCAAGCAAGG
Source organism: Pseudomonadota bacterium (assembly GCA_020347585.1). Classification (GTDB taxonomy): domain Bacteria; phylum Pseudomonadota; class Gammaproteobacteria; order CAMYNG01; family CAMYNG01. The sequence continues at coordinate 629,875 of CP070733.1, forward strand.
CGCTGGCGCGGGTATTGATGCGCCGGCTCGCCCCCGGCGGGCACGAACTAGTGCTGTTCGACATCAATCGCCATGCTGAGGTCGAGGCGTTACTGGCGCACGATCCGCGCGCACAGCTCGCAGCGCTGTTATCAGACGTCACGTTGCCCTTCGCCCTGACATTGGTGACCAACGATGACTCGCAAAGTGAAACGGTCGGGGTTCGCCACAAACCCGCGACTACTGACGACGTTCTCGATGAACCGCTCGGGCTGCAATGGCCGCGGGGGGTGTATTCCCTGTCGCATACCGCGTTGCCGTTTGCGCCCAACGATCCAATCTTTGGTTCCGCCGAGCCCGAGCAACGCAAGGGAATCTACCTGGGTCGTATCGAGCTGCGTGGTGAGAAAGGCCTCCTCCTTATCCCTGCCAGTGATCAAGTGCGCTTGAGTCACAATCCGTTTTTTCCCTATGTCGAACGACGCGTAGGTAGTTTCGTGCACTGAGCGTACCG
>CP070733.1:630467-633989 GCA_020347585.1 Pseudomonadota bacterium
CATTTGTTCGGGGCATCCAGCCTGGAGACGGAAGATAATCTTGCCCGTCTCGACCGGACGCTGGCTGATTTGTTTACCTATGTGGATAAAAAAATCGGGTTGGCGAATACCTTGATTGTATTATCGGCGGATCATGGCCAGCCGGAGGTGCCTGGTCATCTGCATGAGCGAGGTATCGGCAAGGCGCATTACTTCGATACCAAGAGTCTGGATAAGGCACCGGCAATTGCAGCACTAAAAAAACAGTTTGGTATTGGTGAGGAGCTTATCGAAGCCTATTTTCATCCCTACCTTTATCTCAACCACAACGTAATTCGTACCAAGAAACTTGATCAGGCAAAGGTAGAGAAAGCCGTAGCCGCGGAGTTGCTGAAGTTCAAGGGTGTGGCTTATGCCGTATCAAGTACCGCGCTGCGTACAGGCAGCGTAGCGGACACGCTGTTGACGCGTTCGATGTTGCGCAACTTCCACCCCAAGCGCTCCGGTGACATTTACCTGGTCTTTGAGCCCAATGTCTTTATCAATGACTTCGACGGTTTGATAGTCGCCTCAACCCACGGTTCACCGTGGCGCTACGATACCTATGTGCCGGTCATGTTTGCCGGCGCCAGGCTGAAGGCGACAAAAGTGAGCCGTTCCGTCACCCCCTACGATATCGCAGTGACTCTGGCGAGCTTTCTCAAGGTGAAGCCGCCATCCGGCGCCGTTGGAGCGCCGCTTTCGGAAGTTTTGGGGGAGTGACTAGTGATCTCAATGCGGGAAGGAAAGGCTCGAGGATTGGCAGTGACGCTTTTTTAACATGGGCCATCGCATAGGGTGAAGAATTCACTAGGTAGATTTTGACGGCGTATTTCGCACCGAGGACCTACCGCAAACAGTGAGGAGAATCACTGACGACGGAACCGTTTTCGGACATGCCGGCTCTCGCTAGTGAGGCTGGCTTTCATAGTGATCACATAAAGGAGAACATCATGGGACTTTTTGGACGCGATGATGAACAAGATAAACGCTTGGCGGCGCTGGAGACACACATACGCCAACTAACTGAGGCTGTGCAGCAAAATCAACTGGATACGGCAAAGGTTGGCATTGATGTCATTAAGTTGCAGGCGCAGGTGAATGAAAAATTGTCGGCGGCAGATTTCGACCCGACCATCATGGAACTGAATGCGGAGTTGGCCGAAGCACGGCAACAGTACGAGCAGGTATCCGCTGCCGCGGCCGAAAGCTGGGCGACTGTACAGTCGGGCGCCGCAGATGCGTTGGGAACACTGCGTCGCAGCCTGGAGGACGCGGCGAACCGCCTGTCCGAGGCAGCGCCCAAATGACAGGCTGTCCGCGTAGGTGTAGCCGTATTTGCGTACCAAGCGCAGTGCATTCGCGGAAAGCCGATGTTGCCAACTGCGGGTCATTGAGGTGCGGAGGTGATAATCATGACGTCACGGCTCATTCTTAACGGTAAGTCTGCGGGACTACCGGCAGTACGCGAGGCCGTCCAGCGGGTGCGCGAGGAAGGTACAGAACTCGAAGTGCGCGTTACGTGGGAAGGTGGTGACGCAGCGCGTCTCGCTCGCGAGGCGTGCCACGAAAGTGTGGAGCGAGTCATCGCAGGCGGAGGGGATGGCAGCGTGCACGAAGTGCTCAATGGAATGCTCAAGGCTGATGCGCCTGAATGCCCCGCGTTTGGCATCCTTCCGCTCGGTACTGCGAACGATTTTGCGACCAGCTGCGGCATTCCCAAGGACCTGGCTGAGGCACTGCGCTTGGCGGTGAATGGCACACCTGTGCCGGTCGATGTTGGCCGCGCCAATGAGCACTATTTTATGAATGTTGCGTCCGGGGGGTTTGGCGCTGCGGTGACCACGGCCACGCCACTCAATGTAAAGCGCCTGCTGGGAGGCGCGGCCTACACGTTGATGGGTATGATCATGGCGGTCAACTTCCAGCCCCACGAGGGACGCCTGGTGCTGCCGGATGCCGAGCACGAGATGCGTGCCCTGGTCGGTGCAGTGGGAAATGGCCGGCAAGCGGGGGGTGGGCAGGTTTTGGCTCCGAGCGCCTTTATCGACGATGGGCTATTGGATGTCCTGGTAGTGCGGGAATTCCCAATGGATAAGCTTGGTGCCGTGGTTGACGAGTTAGAGAACTTGGCCGGAGACGGTGAGTTTGTCTCCTACTACCAGGTGCCCTGGCTCGAATCACATTCATCGGGCAAAATGCCGATTAACCTCGATGGAGAACCCATTGCGGTTGAATCAGTGCGCTTTGAGGTTGTGCCCAAGGCCATCCAACTGGTTGTGCCTGCAACGTGCCCACTGCTGTCGAGGCAAGGCCCTGCGGTGGGATAATGGGAAGACTTCGTGTAACAGGCAACCGAAGGAAATCGCAATGAGCAACCAAGATATGCAACGCGAGCTCGACGAGTTACGCAAGGAGGTGGCAGCTCTCTCCAAGGCGCGCAAGCAGCGCGAGCCGGAACCACCTCCGGAAGAAGAGGAGGCGCCGGTAACAGCGGAGCCCGGGGCGGACGAAAATGCGATTAAAGGGCAGGTCGAGGAGCTGCTCAAGCTGTTGCAGGATGAGATCCGCGACATGCCCGCGATCACGACGATGGCGGTGTTTGCACTCGGTATTCTCATGGGTCGGTATATGCGCTAAGGGGAAATACAATGGACGAGTTGATAATGAAATTACGCATCCTAGGGCGCGCCGAGATCACCCTGGCACGCATCAATGCCCAGCGTACGGCGAATCGCGCCAAGCTGTATGCGATTGCTATCGGGTTGGTCCTTCTGGCCGTGGTGATGGTAAACGTCGGTGCCTATCAGCTTCTTGCTGAGATCTACGGCAATGCCGCTGCGGCGTTTCTGGTGGCAGTTGGCAACGGTGTGTTAGCGGGCGTGCTAGTGTTTGCGGCGGGTCAGTTCAAGCCCGGACCTGAGGAACAGATGGTGCGCGAAATTCGCGAAATGGCATTGGCTGAGGTCACCGCGGATGTCGATGAGATTAAGCAAGAATTCACGCAACTCGGTGCCGATGTAAAGCGTATTCGATCGGGTTTTGCGGCGTTTACCGGCGGCGGGGGTATTGGCGCGGGTTGGGCTAGTCTTGCGCCGGTGGTGACTATGCTTATCGATGTACTCAAAGGACGCGGCAAGTAACGATCAGCGGGTCCGGTCACAGTATGAGCCCAAGTGAAAAATCGACGTTGGAGTTCAACACACGCACCCTGATGAACTGGAGCGTCATCCTTGCGGTGACCCTTGGACTGCTTGTTATAGGTCGTACTTTTCTAATTCCCCTGGCCGTGGCAGTGTTGTTTTGGAGTCTGCTCAACGCACTTAGAAGCTTTTTCGAGCGCTTTCAACTGGGCGGCCGACACCCCCCGCGTTGGCTCGCCAACACCTTCGCGGTGCTGGTGTTGTTGCTAGCCAACTATGGCGTGTACGCAATCCTGGTCAGTCAGGCAGCCGCGCTACAAGAGGCGGCGCCGATTTACCAAACAAACTTCTCCCAACTTAC
>CP070733.1:634089-636793 GCA_020347585.1 Pseudomonadota bacterium
AGTAGTCGACGACCTGATCGGGAGTTGCCGCGTAGTAAAACGGATAGATGCGCCGGGTTAACTGGAGGTCGCCGATGCCATCGGAGAGCCGTCTGCGTACGGTCTCTTCGTTGCCCCACAGCAACGGCGAGGGCATCAGTGGTGGAGGTGCGACGCGCTTGGCGACGGTCCTGAACATGTGGCCAATGAAGCCTTCGGCTGTCCAGTTGCCCATCACGATACGGCCACCGGGACGGCACACGCGCAGCATCTCGGCAGTGACGACTTGCGGGCACGGCGCAAACATGGCGCCGATGAGGCTGAATATCAGATCGAACGAGGCATCGTCGTAGGGTAGTTTTTCCACGTCACCCTCGTCGAAGGTTACATCGAGGCCCTCTGCTGCGGCCAGGGCGCGCGCTTGGGCAATCAGGTTGGAGGCGATGTCGATGCCGGTTGCATGGGCGCCGGCACGGGCCGCGGGCAGAGCAATCTGGCCGGTCCCGCAGGCGAGGTCTAGGAGGCGGGTGCCGGGCTCGATGGGGATTCGCGACATGAACTGCAACGCGCTGTCCTGTAGATCCCAGGCGACACGTCCATAGTCACCGGCACTCCAGGTGGTCTTGAGGCGAGATTTGAGGGCCGCCAGCTCGGCGGTCATGATGGGCTCCTGTATGGTGTACGCTGTGCTTTGCATGTTTCTTTCCTCCTTTGTTGTGGTTGAACGGCGGGGTTTCACTCCGCTCTGCTCGGGAAACAAAACTAGGTAAAATGCTGGGAAGATTTGCGGTGGTTGTTCGATGGTTTTCCGATGGTTTTTCTATGATTTGGAAAATCAATTACTTAGGGAGATCCGGCCGCAGAACCACGGCGCCGTCCTGAATGGCAGAAGAAAAAGAAATCACTGGCGACGCGCCGTTTTGGGTGGGCGACCGGTATGTGGACCCGAATACCGGGCGCGTTTCACGCCAGGGCGAGGAGGTTAAGCTCGAGCCCAAGGTGATGACGGTGCTGATGTGCCTGGCGCGCCGAGCGGGTGCGGTTTTGACCCGCGAGGAGCTCGAGGCCACGGCCTGGGCTGGTATGGTGGTGGGTTACGATTCGCTGGCCAGCACCATCATTAAGCTGCGCAAAGCCTTTGGCGATGATCCGAAACAGCCACGCTTTGTGGAGACCGTGCCCAAAAAGGGCTATCGGTTGATCGCGGAGGTGCGCTCTGCCGAGCCTGCTGGAGAGGCGGCGCCATCTGTGCCCACCCAATCCGTGCGGGCCGGCCAGCCGGCTGTGTCACCACCACCGACCTCGTATACAAGGTATGTGGTAGCCGCGGCGCTCGGGGCGGCAGTACTCGGCGTGCTGCTGGTCTGGCTGCTCGCCCCCACGCCAACACCGGAGTCGGCCGGCATCGAAAATGGCGTCGCCGACAAGCCGTCCATTGCTGTCTTGCCCTTCGAGAACCTCAGCAACGACCCGCAACAGGAATATTTCAGCGATGGCATGACCGCCGACCTGATTACCGACCTGTCCAAGGTTTCGGGGCTGGCTGTTATCGCGCGTAACTCGGTGTTCACCTACAAGGACTCCAATGTCGATGTGCGCGAGGTGGGCAAGGAGCTCGGTGTGCGCTATGTGCTTGAGGGCAGCGTGCGCAAGGTCGCCGACAAGGTACGCATCTCTGCACGGCTCATAGATGCGAGCAGCGGCGTTAATCTTTGGGCAGAGCGTTTCGACGGCGCACTACATGATGTGTTCGCGCTGCAGGATGAGGTCACCGGCCGAATCGTCTCTCTGTTGCAGATCAGGCTCACCGACAACGAACGGCTGCAGCTGTCGCGCAAATACACCGGGAGCATCGAGGCCTACGAGAGTTTCCTGCACGGCTGGCAGAGCTTCTGGGAGTTCTCAAAGGAGAGCAATCGCACGGCGCGGGAGTACTATCTCAAGGCCATCGAACTCGACGGCGGTTTTGCACGCGCTTACGCCAACCTGGCATTGACGCATGCCTATGACTATTACAACGGCTGGAGCGACGTGCCCCATCAGTCGCTGGCGCGGGCGCACCGCTTCGCTGAAAAAGCTATCTCAATCGATGCTGCGATCCCGCAGGTGCACTGGGCGATGGGTCTGACCTATATGTTTGACAAGCAGTACAAGGAGGCGCTGCTATCGGCCGAGAAATCCATCGAGGTCGACCCGAACTTCGCCGACGGCTACGGTCTGCTGTCCAACATACTCAACTATGCCGGCAAACCAAAGCAGGGTGTCGCAATGATGGAAAGGGCGATGCGCCTGAATCCGCGCCATCCATTTATTTATAAGGCGATCTATGCCGAGATCCTATTCAACCTGCATGATTACGACAAGGCGATCGAGAACTTCACCGTCGCCCTCCAGCGCAATCCCGAGGCCCAGGAGCCGCGCTTGTGGCTGGCGGCGGCATACGCGCATGCCGGCCGTATTGATGACGCCGAGTGGGAGCTTGAACAGATTCGGGCGACCGGTGCAGATCTGTCGCTGCCGCACATTGCAGAGGTCATTCCCCTCAGCGACCCCATCCAGCGCAAGCACCTTATTGACGGGTTGCACAAGGCTGGGCTTGTGCACTAGTTGGGTGCGACGCGCCGGATCGGTTCTTCTCTGTACATTGAGGGCATGCAAGCGGATAGCCCCTTATGTTGATCACCGTTGCGCAATATATTGATGCGCTCGAAGCGCATATCGTTCG
>CP070733.1:636893-640613 GCA_020347585.1 Pseudomonadota bacterium
GTATTGCCGGTATCGTGCTTACGGTCGGTATGGCGGTTGATGCTAATGTGCTGATATTCGAACGTATACGCGAAGAATTGCGCATCGGCAATACACCTCAGGCGAGTATTCATGCTGGTTACGCCAAGGCGCTCGAGACCATTGCTGACGCTAACATCACCACGCTGATCGCCGCCATCGTGCTGTTTATTTTTGGTACCGGGCCCATCAAGGGCTTCGCCATAACGCTGTCCATTGGTATTGTGACTTCGATGTTCACTGCCATCATGGGAACCCGCGCGGTGGTGAATCTGTTCGTCGGTGGACGCCGCATAAAAACCTTGTCTATCTGAGGCGGGCCGGATGCAATTTTTCAAAAAGACGCCGAACTTCGACTTCATGAGCAAGCGCAAGCTTGCGGCCGCGTTGTCGGTTGCTCTTATGGTGACGGCAATCGTCGCGCTGGCAGTGCGCGGTTTGAACTTCGGTCTGGATTTCACCGGCGGCACCCTCATCGAGGTTGGATATCCGCAGAATGTGGAGCTCGCGCCAGTGCGCGAGGCCCTGCGCGAGGGCGGTTATGCGGATGCCATCGTGCAACATTTCGGCACCGCCAGGGACGTCCTGGTGCGAATCGCACCGCAGGAAGGCAGGCCCAGCGCGGAGATCGGCGACGAAGTTCTGCAGATTCTGCGCCAGGGCGAGGCGGACGTACAGATGCGACGCCAGGAGTTTGTGGGTCCACAAATTGGCGAGGAACTGCGTGACGATGGCGGTTTGGCCATGTTGTGGGCGCTGTTCTTCATCCTGATTTATGTCGTGGTGCGTTTCGAGTGGCGCATGGCGCTCGGGGCCATCGCGGCGCTGGTGCACGACGTACTCATCACGATGGGTTGTTTTGCGTTGTTCCAGTGGGATTTCGACCTAACCGTGTTGGCAGCGGTGCTGGCGGTGATCGGCTATTCGCTCAATGACACCATTGTCGTGTTCGACCGGGTTCGCGAGAACTTCCGCAAGATTCGCAAGGGCACCGAGTTGCAGGTGGTTAACACCTCGCTCAACCAGACCCTGTCTCGTACCTTGATGACCTCGTTGACCACACTACTCGTGCTGATAGCGATGTTCTTTTTCGGTGGTGAGCTGATCCACTCGTTTTCCATTGCCCTGATTCTGGGCGTGGTGGTGGGTACTTATTCGTCCATCTACGTGGCGACCAGCTCGGCGGTGGCGCTGGGTATGACACGCGCCAATCTGATGCCGGTGCAGAAGGAAGGTGCTGACCAGGAGCAGATTGCACCCTGAGGCGTCGCGACAGCAATATCACGCAACAAAAAAGGCCCGCATCGCGGGCCTTTTTTCATTCGTCGTGGTGACGCTTACTGGTACTTCTTCAGTTCGTCCATGGGGTCCGAATCATCGAGGTGCGGCGGCACGATGCGACAAATGGTGCTGGCCCGATTCTCACATTTTGGGTCGCCCAGATCATCGGCAACGGTGCGTATGGTCATGTTGGCCCATACGGCCGCGATGGCCCACAACACTACCCCGAGTCCCATGGTGCCCCAACTGACCTGGTCGACGCCGGAGGGTCCACCAAAGTAACCGTAGACGAGGCTGACGATGCCGGTGATCCAGAAAACCGCGATAGGAGCTGCACAGCAGCCGGCGCATCCGTAACGGCATACGGCAAGCGGTGGTATCAGTGAGGCGAGCACAAATCGATTCATTGCCATCCCCGCGTCTTCATGGTGCAACGGTACCGTGAGTGGTGTGTATTACCACCGATGAATATCACGGAAGCATGGGATCGGTCAAATGGGCGCCGCGTGCTACGGCCAAGCCCGGGGATTATGCGGCTGGGCGGCGAACCCTGCCGGTGGCGCGGTGCTCGCGCTCCATGAGATATGCCACCACGTCACTGCTGCGACGCATGGGGATTCGGCGAACCTTCGACGCGCGTTGGTCCTCGGCGCGCGGTGCGCGCGTGCGGGCCGCGTCTGCAGCGCCGTCAACCGCCTTCTCAGGCGAGACTTTTGTCGGTTCGGTCATGGATGTCCCCGGTATTTCCGTATGCCTCTTATGTCGGACAAACCGGCGGGAGCTTGAGATCTGCGCGGGTCGCCAAGGACCATGCTATGGGCGGAAAACCCGCCCGGAGGGCGGCGGCGGGACACCGGGCTACCGAAGCGCGTCAGTAAGATGCGGCTTGAGGGTCTGCAGCATGGCCTTGAAGACCTTCGGACCGGCGGCCACGATGTGGCCGGTCTCCATGTGGCGCGGGTTGCCGGCGAGATCCGAAACCAGGCCGCCGGCCTCCTGGATCAGCAGCACACCCGCCGCAATATCCCAAGGGTTAAGGCCAATTTCCCAAAACCCATCGTAGCGGCCAGCCGCCACGTAGGCCAGGTCCAGCGAAGCTGAGCCCGGGCGTCGAATGCCTGCGGTAGGCGGGATCAGCGCCTTGAGCATGCCGAGGTAGGCGTCGAGATGGACCATATCGGAGTACGGCATACCGGTGCCGAGCAGGGCTTCATCGAGACCGCGGCGCGTGGTAACCCGAATACGGCGGCTGTTGAGTTGCGCGCCGGCGCCGCGGCTGGCTGTGAACAGTTCATTGCGGATCGGATCGTAGACCACGCCATGTTCCAGACGCCCCCTGTGGCGCAGCGCAATGGATATGGCAAAGTGGGGCACGCCATACAGAAAATTGGTGGTGCCGTCCAGCGGATCAATGATCCACTGGTATTCATCGTTCCCCTGCGTGCCGCTTTCTTCGGCCAGGATGCCGTGGTCCGGGTAGGCCTTGTGGATCACGGCAATGATCTCGCCCTCGGCCCGTTCGTCCACCTCGCTGACAAACTGGTTGCGCGCCTTGCTGGTAATGGTCAGCGTGTCCACTTGTTCCACGGAACGGGTGATAATGGTGCCGGCGGCGCGCGCGGCGCGTATGGCGATATTGAGCATCGGGTGCACGGTGTGGTCCTTGTCGTCGGGGAATGCGGCGGGTCGCAGGCGCGGGCGTATTCTAACAGGCCGTGAGGAAATTACAGCCGGCGTGCCGTGTTGCACAAGGCACACGGCCGGCAGCGGGAGCTACCATGGTTGCAGAAAACGTGCTCGACAACATACGTGTGGTATTGGTCAATCCCAGCCATCCGGGCAACATCGGGGCCGCGGCGCGGGCGATGAAGAACATGTGCCTGCGGCATCTGTACCTGGTGGCGCCGCAGATGTACCCCCATGCCGATGCCACGGCGCGCGCCACGGGCGCCGCCGATCTGCTGCAGGGTGCACACGTGGTGGGTACGCTCGAGGAGGCGCTGACCGATTGCGCACTGGTGGTGGGTGCCAGCGCACGCCATCGGGCGATATCGTGGCCGACGGTTGATCCGCGCCGGTGTGCCGGAGAGGCGGTGAGTACTGCAGCCAGCGCCTCGGTGGCGCTGCTGTTTGGCCGTGAAAACTCGGGCCTGACAAATGAAGAATTGGAGCGCTGCAACTACCTTGTGCATATCCCGTCAAATCCCGGATACAGTTCCCTGAACGTGGCGGCTGCGGTCCAGGTCCTCGCCTATGAATTGCTCATGGCCGTGCGTGGCGAGACAGGGGGAAACGGTGAGCAGTATGTACTGGAGCAGGAATTTCCGTCCGCGACCGCCGCGGAGATGGCCGGCCTGTACGAGCATTTCGAATGCGCCCTGCAGGACGTCGATTTTCTCGATCCCGACAATCCCCGCCAAC
>CP070733.1:640713-643600 GCA_020347585.1 Pseudomonadota bacterium
GAAGATGACATGATTCATGAGCATTATCAGGAATACCTGCGCGTGATGATCGAAGAGGGACGAGAAGATGAGATCAAGCCGCAGCACTTTGGCGGAGTGACGTACAGATGGTAAAAATACTCAAGGCAATCATCTACAAGGGTTACGTCATTTTCCTGATGGCGTTCACTGTCTGGTACGGCACTTTTATGTACCCCCTGATCTTTGGCTTCGAGGGTAAAAAGGGCGCCGAGGAAACACTGCTGGAGATGGGCGAGGCGGGTACCGAAGAGGAGCGCATGTTCGTCAAGCTGATCGCTGAACAGACTAAGACCAGCAAGACTGATCTTGGCTATCGCGTTATCGATCAGCCCTACAGTGAGGGACGCTTTCACCATATCGGTTTCCAGATTCAGCCCGACCAGGCAAGTAACTGTATTCGCTGTCATGGCAATGTGCCGCACGATTCATCACGCGAGGTGCGGTCGTTCCTGAATATGCATACGTTCTACCTTGCCTGTGAAACTTGCCACGTGCGCCCCAATGAGGGTGAGGCGCCCTACGAATTCCGTTGGTACGACAAGGATACCGGCAAGGAAATACCGAACCCCCAGTCACTGGTGACTATTGACGACCGGGTCAGAATGAGCCTCGAGGACTATGAAGCCAAGTATGTGTCCTACGGAGACTACGGGGCCAAGGTGGCACCGGGTAGGGTATCAGGCGGGGAGTTCGCGTTCCTCGACGGCGCCAGGGAAATGGAATTCGTTCTCAAGTTCCTGGAAAACCAGCACATGCTCGGTACGGCGCAGCAGTCGCAGATGAAAACGGTGATTCACAAGAAGGTCAATAAAAAGCCGACTGAGTGTGATGGATGCCACCGCATGGACAACCCGTATCTGCCCTACGCGCAATTAGGATTTCCGCCGCGCCGCGTGGAAGAGCTGACCAGTACCGCGGTGGTCGGCATGATAACCAAGTACAAGAAGTTCTGGATTCCCAGCTTCCTCAAGCCGGGCGTGGGCCAGTAACGCCGGCCGGCGTCGAGTTTTAGTGCGGGTGCCCGCAGGGCGCCGGCGGCCTATGCGCCCCGGCGCTGCGATGCTGCTGCGCCATCGTCGGGTTTCTCCTCGTTTACTTCGCTTTGAGTTGCTACACGGATAACTGCGCAGAGGGTGGCGCAGGAGACGCCAGACACACCGCCGGCTATGCGTTTGCACAAAGGATTTACTGGTAGACCTGGTATTGCATCATGCAACGGCGGAATATGCCGTACTTATCGCCGCGCGGTTCACGCGGGATGTCTGATTCAGGCAGTTGGTAGACCCCCGCGACGATATTGGTTGCCGCCTCGTCGAGGGTCGTTATCCCAGTCTTCTTGACTCGGGCCAGCGCTTCTTCATGGCTTCGTCCCTGTTTGCGATCTCGCATGGCGGTAACCGATATATTGGCGGCATAGAGACACATCAATTCCTTTTCCCGATCTGTCTCGGCGAGTCGTTCGGGATCGAGCGTTCCCAGTTCCTCGGCGATCAGCAGATCATTGAGCGAGGCGGTGAAGCCCATCAGCGAAAAATTGACTTGCACCGGCATGTCCGCCTCATCGCGGTACTCCTTGTACAGCCTTATTCCCGCGATCATGCGCCTCATGAAGTAGACCTCCTGATCGGGATCGAAGTCCAGGCTGTGGGCGCGTGCGGCGGTCCAGGCTGCCTCGCGCCGCAACATGGTGCTGACAGGGTCGGAGCCGTCCACCCAGACGCGAACGGGCTCCTTAAGATTGGGCCTCGCTCTGGCCGACTCGAGCACTACCAGGATCCGAGAGCGCTCGCTGCGTAGCACCGCGAGCTGATCGCGCTGGTCGTTCTCTGTGACTATCCAATGTTCGCCCTTGACCGTGGTCACTGACCAGTCGTCGGGCATGAAGGCGCGCAAATCAGCAGCGGTTGCGACACCGGCAAGTAGGCAAACCATGCACAGCATCCACGCTGTCGCAAGGGCGAGGCGCACCTGCGGCGTCACCGCGCGGTAACGTATGGTGAAAGCAGCGCTGCAAGGGATTGTTCGTTTGTCCGACAAGGCCACACCCCGAATGTCACATATTTGCCGGAAGCGCCAATGATCGCGCCAAGCCGGTCTCAGCCAGGCGCGCGGATCCCGGATTGTTCGCAGGCAGCGAGTCGGCCGGTTTGTTGGTATGAAACGATACCGTGAGGGGAGTCAGCACCGCCACAGCTAGGGATCGAATGCTTGATATAGATCAATAAGGTACTGATGACGGGTTCCTATTCTCGATCGCAGGGTGAGGAGACAGTCGACAGAACAAATAGGCGAGCGCGCGGTCTTGGCGTGCGTCGCACCGCTGACGCTCCGGACGCGCGGCTTTTGGAGAATTTAACGGGGTTTTGATTGGTGGGCGCAGCAGGCGGCCAGCCGCGGGTATCAGGCGGGTACCTGTCGCTGTTGCAGTTTGTTGTACGAGGTCAGTCTCCCTGTCACGGCAGGGTGTATTTCCCGGCAGGGAGCCAGAATCCCGACTGCAGGGATATTGATATATACTTTTTCCGGTAGTCAGCGCGCCGGTGGCTGTAACTGTGTGCAGGCCTGCAAAGGGGGCAGATATGGGGCGGAGCAGAGTTGTAGCTTTTGCGGGATGGTGGGTCGTAGTGCTGCTGGCGGTAACTGCTAGTGGCATCGCCAACGCATTCGAGGATGATGCAGGATGTCTGCTATGCCACAAGTACCCGAAAATGGGCAGGGTTACCGAGGACGGGGCGCGCCGTTCGTATTACGTGATGCCCAAGGTCTTCGGCAATACCGTGCACCGCAATGTGCCGTGCAATGACTGCCATTACTATATCAAGCAGCTTCCGCACCGTGACGTAGAGGAAGGGGTTACCTGCAATAC
>CP070733.1:643700-652663 GCA_020347585.1 Pseudomonadota bacterium
AATTGAAAATCAGTGTGCCCCAGTCACGGTGCTCGCCGCGGCGGGGGTCCTCGTGTTCGTACAGGGCGCTGCCGTCAAAGCGGGCCAGGCTGTGCTCGTCCTTGGGGAAATGGCCAGGCACCCAGTCGAGTATCACGCCGATGCCGTTGCCTCCATGTTGTACCTGGACTACTCCAGGGAGGATGAGGACTGGCTGCCCAACATTCACGGCGGAAGGGAAAACCTGGAGGCGATAGATTTTCTGCGCGAGTTCAACGAGGTGACCCATGGCCAGCATCCGGGCGTGCTGATTGCCGCCGAGGAGTCCACGGCCTGGCCGCAGGTCACGCGGCCAACATGGCTCGGCGGTCTGGGCTTTTCAATGAAGTGGAACATGGGCTGGATGCACGACACGCTGCAGTACTTCGACAAGGACCCGGTGTATCGACACTATCATCATGATCAACTGACCTTCGGCCTGCTGTATGCCTTCACGGAGAACTTTGTGCTGCCCTTTTCCCACGACGAGGTGGTCCACGGCAAGGGCTCCATGCTCAACAAGATGCCCGGCGATGAATGGCAGCGCTTTGCCAACCTGCGCCTGCTCTATACCTACATGTTTACCTACCCCGGCACCAAGCTGTTATTCATGGGCAACGAAATTGGCCAGGGCATCGAGTGGAACCACAATCAGGCACTGGACTGGTATGTGCTGGACTACCCGCTGCATCACGGCGTGCAAACGCTGGTGCGCGATCTCAATCGCCTGTACCGCGATACACCGTCGCTGCATCGCATCAGCTTCGAACCGCAGGGTTTCGAGTGGATAGATTGTCACGATTCCGACCAGTCGACGCTCAGCTACCTGCGCTGGGACGGCGGCGAATTCACCATTGTTGTGCTCAACTTCACCCCGGTGCCACGCCACAACTATCGCATTGGCGTACCCGAGGGCGGGCACTACCGCGAAATCCACAATTCCGATTCCGTGTTTTACGGCGGCAGCAATGTCGGCAACGAGTATCCGATAATTGCCGAGGATGTATCGTGGATGGGCCGGCCTCATTCCCTGTGCCTGAACCTGCCGCCGCTTTCTGGCATCGTGCTGCAGCGCGAGCGCTGAGTGCAGCGCCACCACAATGGAAACGGTTCTTTTCGTTACCAGTGAGGCATATCCGCTCGCCAAAACCGGCGGACTCGGCGATGTCTCTGGCAGCCTGCCGCGCGCGTTGCATTCGCTCGGCCATGAAGCACGCATCCTCATGCCGGCGTATCGCGACACCCTGGAGCGCGCCGAAGCGCACGGTAAGGTCAGGGAGGTTGCCGGGTTCGATATCATGCAAGGACGGGTACGTCTGCTCGAAACGGTGCTGCCCGGCACGCGCGTTAAGGTATGGCTGGTAGACTACCCGGCATTTTTCGATCGCGCAGGCAACCCGTATCTGGCTCCCGACGGTCAACTCTGGCATGACAACGCCGACCGCTTTCACCTGTTTGCCCGTACCGCCGTGGAGATTGCGTGCGACCGCGTCGGCCTGAACTGGCAACCCACCGTAGTGCACTGCAATGACTGGCAGGCAGGTCTGGTTCCGGCGCTGCTGAGCCTCGAGCCGACACCACCGGCGACGGTATTTACCATTCACAACATTGCCTACCAGGGGCTGTTTCCCTACGAGACCTTCGTCGCGCTCGGATTGCCTGATGCGCTTTGGTCACATCATGCCCTGGAGTTCCATGGCCACCTGTCTTTCATCAAGGGGGGGCTGGTATACGCGGATCGCATCAATACCGTTAGCCCGGGCTACGCGCAGGAGATCCAGACGCCGCTGTTCGGTTACGGGCTGGACGGGTTGCTGCAGTTTCGCACAAAACGCCTGAGCGGGATTCTCAACGGTATCGATACCCGCGAGTGGAACCCGGGTACGGACCCGCACCTGATTCAGAATTACAACTCGCGCAAGCTGGACGACAAGCAGGTCAACAAGCTTGACCTGCAAAAGGGAATGCAGCTCTCACACGTCGCGGAGCTGCCATTGTTTGGTTTCATCGGGCGGCTGGTAGAGCAAAAAGGCATCGATCTCATTCTCGATGCCATGCCACAACTGGTCGAAATGCCAATGCAACTCGTCATGCTCGGCACAGGCGAGGCACGCTTTGAGCAGGAGTTGAGTGACTGGTCGGAGCGTTACCCCGATCGTGTTTCGGTCACAGTGGGCTACGATGAGAAACTGGCACACCGCATAGAAGCGAGCGCCGATATGTTTCTCATGCCGTCGAAATTTGAACCCTGTGGATTAAACCAGATGTATAGCCTGCGCTACGGCACTGTACCCGTGGTGCGCAGGGTCGGCGGACTTGCCGACACCGTAACCGACACGACAACCGAAACGCTGGCCGACGGCACAGCGACGGGTTTCACGTTTGAGAGCAGCGACGGTGAGGCTTTGCTGGCAACGATCCGGCGCGGAGCCGAGCTTTACGCGGACCGTACCGCTTGGCGCAAACTGCAGATCAACGGCATGCGCTGCGACCACTCGTGGCGGCGCAGTGCTGCCGGTTATCAGGCTTTATACGAGCAGGCGCGGCGCGACAGTACACCGTCGCCGGAGGTCTTAGGCTGACAGAGTCTTTTTATCCAGCGCTTGGCAGTCGTCGCGCCACAGACAGGCGATCTGCTGGCAGGTGTCGCTCGACACGGTCGCAAAGCAGTCAGCGTTGCCCTCGGTGCGCTGAATCTCCCGCACCAGTTCTACCTTGGTGAGCCGCCCTGTCTTCATTCCGCGTCCGCGCGCGACATCACGAATATCTTGCATGTGCATTACCCGTTACCTCTCCTTGTGCATTGCGTAAACGATATTTGAAACAACGAGTGAGCACCGCAAGAACCAGGCCAACTGACACCATGCAAGTACAAAGCGCCTTGCACTCAGGGCTATGGAGTAACACTCCGGGAATTGTCGCAGCCGGCATCGCCGAAACATGCACCAAGGTGGCTCCATCCACTCGCTATACGCACCGATCCTAGGCGAAACCCATGAAGCTTCAATGACACATGTAGCAAAACTGGGAATCCATTTTGCTTTAGACTTAAATGTGACAAGCGGGGCGCCGCCTGTGTCATCGACGGAGATCATCGGCTGACATTTGTCGGTCGCTGGAATATAGCCGTAACAGCGTCAGGGATACAATCGGGGAAACCCCCAAGGCGCATCGGGGGTCTTACCTCATGCGTCACCAGGCACGACAGGGGATAAAAGGATATCGACACCATGAAGATTGCGCTTATCGGACTGGGCAAGATGGGAGCGAACATGGCGCGGCGCCTGCTGCGCGGCGGCATTGAGGTGGTCGGCTACAACCGCTCGCCGGCCATCGTCGCGGAGTTGGCGCGCGAGGAGGGCATGGCGCCGGCCGACAGCTACAACGCGGCTATTCAGCAACTACCGTCGCCCCGCGTCGTATGGCTAATGTTGCCCAGTGGCGAGCCCACCGAACAGATGATCAAGAATCTCACGCCGCTGTTGTCTGAAGGCGACATTGTTGTTGAAGGCGGCAACAGCAATTATCACGATACCCAGCGCCGCGGCGCAACACTGGCGCAGCACGGCATCCGCTTCGTCGACGCCGGGACCTCCGGCGGCGTATGGGGCCTGGACAACGGCTATTGCCTGATGGTGGGTGGCGACAAGGAGGCCATCGCCACCATCGAGCCGGTGCTCAAGACCCTGTCACCGACCGAGAATCGGGGTTGGGCGCACGTCGGGCCGGTGGGGGCTGGGCACTTCACCAAGATGATTCACAACGGGATCGAATACGGCATGATGCAGGCCTACGCCGAGGGCTTTGCCCTGTTGCGAGGCAAGACCGAGTTCGACCTGGACCTCGGCAAAATTGCCGAGTTGTGGCGACACGGCTCGGTGGTGCGCAGCTGGCTGCTGGACCTCACCGCCGACTTCCTGGCCGAGGACCAAGCGCTGGCCGATATCGCACCGTTTGTCGCTGACTCGGGGGAGGGACGCTGGACGGTCGCCGAAGCCATCGACCAGGGCTGCGCAGCGCCGGTGCTGTCGCTGGCGCTACAGATGCGTTTTGCCAGCCAGGACAGCGAAGGCTACGGCAACCGGATGCTGGCCATGATGCGCAATGCCTTCGGCGGCCATTTCGTCAAGGGAGACTAGGGCTGACATGGTCGAACCCTGCACCTTTATTATCTTCGGCGCGACCGGCAACCTGGCGCGCACCAAGCTGCTCCCCGCACTGTATCACCTCGACCAGGCGCAGCGCCTGCCCGACGGCTTTTCGATTCTCGGGTTCGGGCGGCGCGACTGGAGCGATGAGGACTGGCGCCAGTATGTATGCGAAGCCCTCGAGGGCCGCGTACGCGGCGGCGTAGACGAAGAGGTACGGACACGCTTTCGCGCGCGGCTGCGTTTCTTCTCCGGCGACCTGACGGATCCGCAGGCATTTGATCGCCTGCGCAACACGCTCGACGAGTCATCTGATCTGCCGAACAAGCTGGCCTTCTATATGGCGATCCCACCGGCGGAGTACGCCGAAGTCAGCCAATTGCTGGCCGGTGCCGGACTAAGCAATGAGGAACATGGTTGGCGCCGCCTGGTAATCGAAAAGCCGTTTGGCTACGACGCCGAGAGCGCCGAGGCGCTCGATGAACGCCTGCATCGCAACTTCTCTGAACGGCAGATCTTTCGCATTGATCACTATCTTGGCAAGGCGATGGTGCAGAATGTGTTGGTGTTTCGATTTGCCAACCTGATGCTCGAGCCGCTGTGGAACCGCAACTACATCGATCATGTACAAATCACGCACTCAGAATCATTGGGTATTGGCGGGCGTGCCGGCTACTACGACGACGTCGGTGCATTGCGCGACATGATCCAGAGTCACCTGTTGCAGATGCTGACATTGGTAGCGATGGAACCGCCCGCCAGCCTCGATGCCGACTCGCTGCGCGACGAAAAGGTAAAGGTGCTCAAGTCGATTCGCCCCATTACTCGTAAGGCCGTAAACGCCCATGCTTTTCGCGCACAGTATGCCGGGGGAACAGTTGATGGTGAACGGGCCAAGGGCTATCTGGAGGAAGAGGGCATCCCGTCGCAGAGCACCACCGAGACCTACGCCTCGCTCAAGCTTTACATCGACAACTGGCGGTGGCGCAATGTGCCGTTTTATCTGCGCACCGGCAAGCGCATGGCCCAGCGCAGTTCGGTGATCGCGATTCGCTTCAAACATCCACCACAGCAGCTGTTTCGCCAGACCCAGATTGAAAAGATGCACCCCAACTGGATTTTGCTTGGCATCCAACCGCAGGAATGCATTCGCCTGCAGATGCTCACCAAGGAACCGGGTTTGGAGATGCGCGTGCACACCACCCAGCTTGACGCCAGCTACTGCGGCACATCCACCTATCACACCGACGCCTACGAAGACCTGCTGATGGACGTGATTGAGGACGACGCCTCACTGTTCTTACGCTACGACGAGATCTGTTGGGCGTGGCGCGTGGTCGACCCGGTGCTTAAAAGTTGGACCACCGAGCGCGACTTCATCCACACCTATCCGGCCGGTAGTTGGGGACCCGCAGAGGACGTGCGGCTGTTCGACCGCGACGATCAGGCGTGGCGCAATTCACTGTATGACGAGGACTAAGCGCCGGATCCCTGTGCTGTGAACCGAGTGTTGAACAGACATCCCGCTCTCGCATTAGAATCTAAATCGATCTACTTCGCTATGGTGATGGGTATCCCCACACCCGGGAAGGATTGCACAGGGATGAAATGGAAATGAAGAAGCTCATACTGGGAATTATTGTTGTCGTCGCTATTGCTATAGGCATTGGTCTCTATTTGGTTTTCGCCAATCTCGACGCCATTGTAAAAGCGGCCATTGAAAAATACGGCAGCCAGGCAACCAGCACCGCGGTACGGGTCGACGGGGTAACGCTCAACCTTAAGGATGGCGCAGGCGCGATCAACGGTCTGACTGTAGCCAACCCTAAGGGCTTTTCAACACCCTACGTGTTTTCACTCGGCTCGATCGGAACGCAGATCGACCTCGGTAGCGTGATGGAGGACCCAGTTGTCATTGAAGACATCACGGTTCGTGCACCAGAAGTATTTTACGAGATGAACGCCGAACGCACGGGTAACCTGGATGTATTGAAGGATAGTATGGCCAAAAGCGCTCCCAGCCAACCCGCCACGAAGCAGGAAGATACCACTAAGGAAAAGGGGGGTGCCGAGCCGAAATTTATCATTCGCAGACTGCACTTTTCCGAGGGTACATTGAACGCCACACTTGTACCCCTGGATAACAAGCAATACACCCTAAAGCTACCCACTATCGACATGTCGAACCTCGGCGGCAAATCGGGGGCTACCGGCTCCGAGCTCGCTCAGGAGATTCTGCGTCGGCTCACGGATCGCGCCATCGCCGTAGTGAAGAAGGAGGTGCTCGACAAGGAAGTAGATAAACTCAGGGCGGAGGCCAAGGAAAAGGTCGAAGCCGAGAAAGCAAAGTTAAAGGCCAAGTCCGACGAGAAAATCGAAGCCGAAAAGCAAAAGGCCCGGGATAGGCTCAAAGGCGCGTTGGGGAGATAGGGCCGTTTAACAGATGCTCGGCGCTAATGGCTTGGTGTGTGTACAGGGGACAGAGCTAGGCTGAACAGGCCTGTCCCATTGTGCGCCGGCCCTTGCGGGACGAATTCCCACCCGCTCGCATTTCGGCCTCAAGCGATAGGGATTTCCAGGGTAACTGCCAAACCGCCCAGGCGTTGCGACTCTGTCAGCGTGAGCTCGCCCCGATACTGCTCGGTAATCTCCGCAGCGATGGCTAATCCTAGTCCCTGCCCTTCCCTGGTCTCATCGAGGCGTGTACCGCGTCGTGTCAGATTCTCAATATCGGCCTCGCTGGCGCCGGGACCGTCGTCTTCAATATCAACGACTAGCGCTTTAGCCGTTAGGCGGACTCCCACTTCGACTTTGTGCCGCGCCCACTTACATGCATTGTCCAACAAATTTCCAAGTAGCTCGAGCATGTCTTCTCTATCCAGCGGCAGCGATGCATTGTCAATTTCTATTGTGCCAACGCTGAGAGACTTGTTTGGGTACATATGCTCGAGCGCATCGACGAGACCTGCAAGGTCTTGCACAACGGCGAAATGTGCGCCCGGTGGTCCCTCGCCTGCCAGCCGGGCACGTTGTAATGTGCGCTCGATCGTGCGCCGCATCGCTCGTGTTTGCCCTATCAACCCCTCGGCCAGATCGGGATGCTGCCGCAAACGCTCATCACGTGACTGCTGCTGCATGACGGTCAGCGGTCTTTTTAATGCATGGGCCAGGTCACCAAGCGCGTTGCGATAGCGCTTTAGCCGCTTATCCAGCACCACCAGCAAGCGGTTAATTTCTTCGACCAGCGGGACGACTTCGCGTGGAATATGCGTGCCAAGCGTCTGTCGCTCACCACGTTCCAGGGCACGCACTTCGCCGCGCAAACGAGTTAACGGATTCATGCTCAGCCGTATGATGACGCCCTGAATAGCCACCAACACAAACAACGCCACACCCGCTGTTATAGCGAACTTGCGTTGGAACGCTGCGATATCGGCCTCAACAGCGGTGAGATCCTCGGCGACCGCGAGGTTAAACGCCTGTCCCTGTTTGCGAAACCCTGCAACATTAACCAACAAGGGCTGTTGTTGCGGCCCGTCAATGTGTACCAGCGTGCTTTTCCCGGATGATAACTCTGGCAACGCAAGCGTCTGATCCCACAGCGAGCGCGACCGTAGCACCTGACTCCCTGATTGGATCTGGTAATAATGACCGGAAAAGGGGCGTTGGTAGATTGCATCAATGCGCTTTTCATCCAACGAAAGTGCCCGGTCCGCATCTATCCCCACGGCGGCTAACAGATTTTCACCGTCGTGAACCAGACGTGAAACGATGTAATCTTCCGCGAGATAGTGAATGGCACTGCTGACCCCGTACCACAGCGCAGCGAACACGACGAGCAGGCTCAATAACAACGCGATTCCCAGGCGCGCCTGGATCGACCGCATCAAGGCGTACCTCGGAAAACGTATCCCTGGCCACGGCGCGTCTCGATTAACTCCTCTCCCAGTTTCTTGCGCAAGCGCCGCACATAAACCTCAATGACATTGCTACCCTTGTCTGAATCAAAATCGTACACATGCTCGGCGAGCGAGGATTTGGACAGCACGCGGCCTGGATTCAACAGGAAGTAGCGCAATAATCGAAACTCCGTGCCGGTCAAATCGACCTTATTGCCTGCTGCAGTCGTCACTACCTGGCGCGCCTCGTCCAGGACCAAACCACCCGTCTGGAGCAAGCCGGGTGGTTGCTGATGGGCGCGGTGCATCAACGCGTTGATGCGGGCAATGAGTTCCTCCGGGTGGAATGGCTTGCCGAGGTAGTCATCGGCCCCGGCCTGAAATCCATCGACGCGTTCATGCCAGGCATCACGCGCGGTCAATACTATTACCGGTAGCCGGTTATCGGCCCGCCGCCAATTCTTAAGCACCTCCAGACCGCTGCGCCGGGGCAGCCCAAGGTCGAGCACTGCCACATCGTAGCCCGACTCGTTACCCATGTATTCACCTTCGATGCCATTTTGCGCGACATCCACGGCATAACCAGCCGTCACGAGATCCCTGCACAAGGTCTCAACGAGTGCCGCATCATCCTCGATCAGTAGCAGGCGCACAATCAGTGTTCCTGCTCAGCCTTCAGCAACTCACCAGAGCTTGCATCCAGGTAGAGCTCGCGTACCACGCCTTGCTCATCGACGATCTCGATCTCGTAAACATGCCGACCCGCTTCACGCTCAAGCTCCACCTCCAGCACACGGCCGCGATAGCGCGCTTGTGCCTTCTCCAGGATCACGTCCAGTGGCAAGATATCCCCTGCTTCCACCAATACGCGTGCCGCTTCGTGGTCATCGTCAGCAAG
>CP070733.1:652763-659394 GCA_020347585.1 Pseudomonadota bacterium
AGCCTTCACGCTTATCTGCTACTATCCGCATTACAGGTTCGTATTGGCGCACCTTGTCTGGCCATTGCACCCCGATTTGAGCGGTTCGCGGCCGCTGCCGGCGGCTGCGTCATGGTTGAGAGCCGTGTGCTGCGGGATATAGGCGGGTTTGAGGTCATTCGCGACGCCCTCATTGACGACTGCTCACTCGCCGCGCGGGTCAAGCGACGGGGCTTTCGCACTTGGGTTGGATTGACCCGGTCGGTTATCAGCCGGCGGCGTTACGACAGTTTCGCCGATATCTGGAACATGGTGGCACGTTCGGCCTTCACGCAGCTGCGCTATTCATCGACCCTATTACTTGCCGTGACCGGAACCTTTATAATGTTTTATTGGATTCCGGTAGCGGGTCTGTTTGCGGCGGACACGAAGACCCAACTGCTGGCTGGCGTGGCGCTCGGTCTGATGATGGTGAGTTACCTGCCGACCCTCGCGTTCTACAGCAAGTCGCCCGCCTGGGCGCTTGCACTCCCCGTCATTGCGACGCTTTACCTGGCAATGACGTGGTCATCGGCGACAAAACATTGGCAGGGCAAGCCAACGGCGTGGCGGGGCAGGCGTTGCAGTAAAGCCTGAGTCCACGGGAGCCGACTACACCATACGGAAGCATGCATAGAGCCCGGGGATTACCGGGTCTGGGAATTTGGGGAAGCACATGAAGTTCACTGCAATAAAAGGGCGGAGGTTGTTGTTCGACGTGCGGCGCGTGCCCGCGCTGTTGTCCGGCGCCTTGGTTTTGGCAATCCTTGGCGGCTGCGCAGCGCACACGCGCATGCCGTTTGATCCCGAGGCGCCTCAGTCACATGCCTTTACGCGCGGTACGTCGCCGCAAATGGCTTACACGCGTCAGCCGGTACCGTTAAAGAACGGCGATCTGACGCATCTCGACGACGAGCACTACCGCGTCAAGTTTCTGCGTTTCCCCGCCTACGGCAAGAACGGCCAGAAGAACAACCTCGTCACCGCCCACTATTACAAGAGTAAGCTGCCGGGCAAGAAGAAGCTTGTTATCGTGCTGCCAATCTGGGGTGTCAGTGACTACCCGTCGGTCAAGATTGCGGAGGGCCTGCGTGAGCACAGCCGTGGCGACACCAACATTATCGAACTGCTCGGTGAGCGCTATCTGATCGACTGGGAGGGTGCGCGCGAGGCGACAACCGAGCAAGAGTTTCTGCGGGTGATGCGCGGCCAGTCAAACCGTTTTCGCGATGCGCTGATCGACATCCGCCGGGTTATCGACTGGAGCGAAACCCAGCCTGACATCGATCCGCAGCGTATTGCGGTCATCGGGTTCAGTATCGGTGCAATGATTGCTTCGTCCGCCGTGGCCAATGAACCGCGGCTTGCCGCTGCCGTGTTGGTAATGGGTGGCGCACACCCGCAGGATGTATTTGCCACCTGTCTGGGGCGGGCCGGCGACTTGCGCACCGATGTGATTACGCGCTTTGACTGGACCATCGAGCGTTATCTCAAGGAATTGACCCCCGTATTTACGCCAGTCGACCCGGCGCAGTTCCCGGGGCGCGTGGACCCATCGAAGATCCTGATCTTCGATGCCAAGTACGACGATTGCATCCCCCGCAACTCGCGCGATGACCTGTGGGAAGCCATGGGCCGCCCCGAGCGCGGGAGTATCATCAATGACCACCAGGGTGCATTTTTCGCCATGACACCCCGCGGTGGTAACTTCATCCGCGAAGAAATTTACACATTTCTGGACCGGGTATTGTAGCCAGCGACTGTCGCGTCCGGACTGACAGACCGAGGCGGATCTGCGATAATACCGGCGCCGTGCACGCTACCAGCGGATGCGGCCCGTAATTTGCAACCTGTTGATTTTCTGCGCATCGCATTCGAAGCGGTTGACAATATCGAATAAGGAACAGCCAGATGCCGGACTGGGCGGCGGCCTCTACAGAGCAGCTTACTGATCGCGAGTACCAGGACTACATCCTTCAGGGAGTATCCCGGACTTTCGCGCTCACCATCCCGCAATTGCCTGATTCCCTCGGCACCGCGGTGAGCAACGCGTATCTGCTGTGCCGCATTACCGACACCATTGAGGATGAACCGGCGCTGAGCCCTGCGCAGAAGCGCTATTTTTCCGATCAGTTCGTCAAGGTGGTTAACGGCGAATTTGCTGCCGAGCAGTTCGCGCGCGAACTACATCCCCTCTTGTCAGACAGTACCCTTGAAGCCGAGCGCGACCTGGTGGAACACACTGCCCGCGTGATTCGCCTGACGCACGGGTTCAATGTGCGCCAGCGTGCAGCGATGGCGCGTTGCGTGGATATTATGGCCAATGGCATGGCGAGGTTTCAGGCACAGATCGATCCGGCCGGTCTCGCAAATATCGAGGAGCTTAACCAGTACTGCTACTACGTCGCTGGCGTGGTCGGCGAGATGCTGACCGACTTATTTTGCGAGTATTCGGACGAGATTGCGCAGCATCGCGACACCCTTCAGGAGCTCGCGGTGTCTTTTGGCCAAGGTTTGCAGATGACCAATATCCTCAAGGATGTCTGGGAGGACAGAAAACGCGGCGCCTGCTGGCTGCCCAAGGACATCTTTCGCCAGTATGGGTTTGATCTTGGCATGCTCTCTGAGTCCAATCACGACGAGGCGTTCGCCATTGCCCTGGAGAAGCTTATTGCCATTGCACACGCGCATTTGCAAAATGCGCTGTGTTACACGTTGCTGATACCCAGCGAGGAGAAGGGCATTCGCCGGTTCTGTTTCTGGGCGCTGGGGATGGCGTTGCTGACGCTGCGCAAGATTAACAAGCATCGCGACTACACTTCCGGCAACTCGGTGAAGATTTCCCGCAAGAGCGTCAAGGCAACGATTTTCGCAACCGACTTGGTGGTCGGAGGCGATCTACGCCCGCGGCTGCTGTTTCGACTGACTGCGGCGGGATTGCCACATTTGTCGGGTACCGCCGGAGGATTGCCGTCGTACATCCCGCCGCGCGAAATCACCTACGAAACCGGCACCGATGCGCGCCGCGCCGCCTGAGCGCCATGCGTAACTGCACGTAAAAGCAACAAACGACACAAAACAAGAACACACGAATTGAAACCATGAGCAATCGCACACCATACAGTCGACAGGATTCAAGGCAAGCGATTGATTCGGCCGTGCCCCACAGCAGGGAGATACACGGCGATATATTTGATGCGCGCGGCGATCTTATGACCGACGTGTGGCGCGCGCAGTTGCGCGACGCAGTAAAGCGCGCCGAGGACGCGCTGGTGCAACTGCAGGACCCGCAGGGGTACTGGTGTTTTGAGCTGGAAGCCGACTGCACCATTCCGGCCGAATACATCATGATGATGCACTTCATGGATGAAATTGACGAAGCGTTGCAGGCGAAACTCGCAGTGTATCTGCGTGAGCACCAGGCCGAGTACGGCGGCTGGCCGCTGTACTTCGGCGGCGACTTCGATCTAAGTTGCTCGGTCAAGGCCTACTACGCGCTGAAGCTTGCCGGCGACGACATCAACGCACCGCATATGGTGCGCGCCCGAGAGGCCATTCTTGCCCGTGGCGGTGCGGCGCGCAGCAATGTGTTCACGCGCATTGCGTTGGCGATGTTCCGGCAGGTACCGTGGCGCGCTGTGCCGTGGGTTCCGGTGGAGTTCGTATTGTTCCCGCGCTGGTTCCCATTCAGCATTGACAAGGTGTCGTACTGGTCGCGCACGGTGATGGTACCGCTGGCGATACTTTGATCGCTCAAGGTCGAGGCGAAGAATCCGCACAAGATAGGCATCAGCGAGTTGTTTACCCTGCCTGCCGACGAGGAGCGTAACTACTTCCCGGTGCGCTCGCGGCGCAACCAAGTGTTTTTGTATTTGGAGCGCACTGCGCGCTTGTTCGCCCGGTTGATTCCGCGATGGGTGCGCAATCGGGCGACAAAAAAGGCCGAGCGCTGGGTTATCGAGCGTCTAAACGGCGAAGATGGCCTCGGCGCCATCTTCCCGGCCATGGTCAATGCCTACGAATCACTGGCGATTCTGGGTTACCCGGCCGATCATCCTCACCGCGTTACCGCCAAACGGGCGATCGACAAGTTGCTGGTCGATCGTGGCACCATGGCGTATTGCCAGCCTTGCGTATCGCCGGTCTGGGACACGGCACTTGCGGCGCTGGCGCTGCTCGAGGCGCGCGGCGGCAAGGCGTCGGAAGCGGTCATCAACGGGTTGGACTGGATGCAAAGTGTGCAGTGTCGCGATGAGCCTGCGGACTGGCGCGACTACCGTCCAAACCTGGAGGGTGGCGGCTGGGCATTCCAGTTTCGCAATGCGCACTATCCTGATTTGGACGATACTGCCGCCGTGGTGTGGGCCATGCATGCGGCAGACCCGCAGCGTTATGCCGAGTCGATTCGCCGCGCGGCCGACTGGACTGCCGGCATGCAGTCGAAAAATGGTGGTTTCGCCGCGTTCGACGCCGACAATACGTGCTACTACCTGAACGACATTCCGTTTGCCGATCATGGCGCCTTGCTCGATCCGCCTACCAGTGACGTGTCGGCGCGTTGCGCGGGTATGTTCGGTCGGCTTGGCGAGCAACGTTTTGACACGGTAATCCGGAGTTGTGTTTCTTGTCTCAAGAACGAACAGGAAGTCAACGGCGCTTGGTTCGGCCGCTGGGGCACCAATTACATTTACGGTACATGGTCCGTGTTGGTCGGGCTCGAGATGACCGGGGAGTCACCGCGCCAGGCGTACATCCAGCGCGCCGTGAAGTGGCTGCAACATGTGCAGCGCAATGACGGCGGCTGGGGAGAAAGCAACGATTCCTACATGTATCCCAATGAGGCAGGCGAGGGCAGGCAGAGCACAGCGTTCCAGACGGCATGGGCGCTACTGGGGCTGATGGCAGCGGGTGAAGTGGATACGCCGGCGGTACGCCGTGGCATCGAGTACCTGCTTAACACCCAGCAGACGGATGGGCTGTGGAACGACGGTGGCTTTACCGCACCTGGATTTCCGCGCGTGTTCTATCTCAAATACCACGGTTACGACAAATTCTTCCCGCTCTGGGCACTGGCCCGTTACTACAACCTGCAGGCCGAGCGGGTGTGAAGTGTTTGCTCGGGGTGGTTACCGCCCTGCCGGCCGAAGGCGCCTGCTTGGCAGGCAGGCGTGTCAATCCCCTTGAACGTGTGGCTCTCGATGATGCCGGCTGGATGGAAGTTGCGGGCATCGGCGCAAACCGCGCGGCGTGTGCGGCACAAACGCTGGTGGCATCCGGCGCCACGGCGCTGCTCAGTTGGGGGGTTGCGGGTGGTCTGGAGTCTCAGCTCGCAGCAGGTGCCCTAGTCGTCCCGCGCACGGTCACATCGGCGGACGGTGTCTTGCATCAGGCCGATTCGCTCTGGCGCGCGCGTGTCGAGGCGGCCTTGGGCTCCAACGTTCAAATGACGGATGGCGCCCTGGTTGAAAGCGAACAGGTGCTGACAACAGTCGCGGAAAAGCAGGCGTTGTTCGAGCGCAGCGGCGCTGCTGCGGTTGATATGGAAAGCGCGGCGGTGGCGCGTGTCGCGGCCGACGCCATGCTTCCCTTCCTTTGCATCCGCGCCATTGTCGATAGCGCAGACCGAACACTGCCGGCGGCGGCGCTCGTTGCGGTGGATGAAACTGGACGGCCAAGGGCAGGGCGCCTGTTGGGGGCAGTGTTGCGTCGGCCGAGCGACTTGGTCGCGCTGATCGCACTCAGCTTCGCGATGAAATCCGCCCGCAAAACCCTTAAGGACATTACCCTTCGACTGGGACCGGCCCTGGGAAGCGATCCCGATCTGGCGCCGTAACTCAGGAGTGAGCCGCCCGCACTAGACGGGCAGGGCAGTAATTCAGTCGTCGGAAGCCTCAAGCCGCCCGGCAAGGGTTACCGCCTTATGCCGCGCTCCGTCGGTATCTGCCTGCGCGGTTTCGGCGGTGTGTAATTCCTGTTGCCTCTGCCGTCGATCAAACCGCTGGCGCAAGTCGTCCAGTTCCTCTTTGTAAAATGCGGATGCGGAAAGTTGCGCATCGACCTGCGCCTGTTGTTCGGCGAGCTTTCTTTCCCTTTCAAGCGCCTGCTGCCGGGTGCGCTCGGTCTCGGCCTGGCTTGCTGCAAGACGCCGGTTTGCCCGTTCCGCGGCGACCTTTGCCGCACGCTCCGCCGCCGCGATTCGATCGCGCAGGCGCGCCTCCTCGGCATCGCTGCGCTCGCGCTCGCGCTTGAGCGCGTACTCGAAGTCGCTGATATGCATCTCCTCCGCGGCCTGAAGGTCGGCAAGCTGGCGCTCAAGGTCAGCGATCCTAGTCTGGCTGGCCTGGGTTAGTTGCATGGCGAGGTTCACCGTATGATCAGACTCGTGGCGGATGGTCTGGATCTGCTCCCGCGCACCCAGGTACTGCCCCTGGGCCTGGTCCATGGCCTGCTCCAAGGGATCCGGAGGGGGACCGTGGATAGCGATCCAGTCGCGCAGGAGGCGGCCCAAACGAGCGCCCACTCCCTGCGGTCGGGGTGCTTCGCGACGTTCTGGCCGTGGGTGGAGAGGAGAGAGGCCAGACGCGCGGGGTCGAGGTCGTCCCAGGCGCGATCG
>CP070733.1:659494-664609 GCA_020347585.1 Pseudomonadota bacterium
CGCGAGACACGCGAAGGGTATATCGAGAACGTCTACACCCTGAAGGTCGTTAACATGGACGTCAGGGCGCACCGCTACCGGCTCAGCGCCCACGGTCTGGAAGGCATCGAGCTCATCAACCGCCGCGGTCAAATCGACGTGGCACGCGGCGAAGTCGCCACTGTGCCGGTGCAGGTGCGGGTCGATCCCATCCACCTCACGCGTACCGGCGTGGACATTGCCTTTACGTTGCAGTCCCTGACTAACCCGGCGTTGCAGATCACCGAAACCGGACGCTTTATCGGGCCGGCGGTTCGTTGAACTGAGTGGCGAGGCATGGGGTATAGGAACGAGGAAACACAGTGACCGGCATGAATAACTCCCACCCTGAGTCGACAGACCCTAGTCCCTCGTCCCTCGCAACTGGCGCGGCTGACGCCACGCCCTGGTATCGCCAGTTCTGGCCGTGGGTGCTGATCACGTTTCCACTGCTGGCGGTAATCGGTAGCGCCATTACCATTACTCTCGCGGTACGCACAGCTGACGGCCTGGTGGTCGATGACTATTACAAGGAAGGGCTGGGGATAAATCGCACCCTGGCCATGGAGGACACCGCGCAGGCGCTGGGCCTCACCGCAAGCGCCGAGGTGGACCGGCGCCTTGGCCGATTGCGCCTGCAGCTGCAAGCGGCACAGCCCTTCGCATCGCCGCCGATGCTTGAGCTGCGTTTGATACACCCGACGCGCAAGAACCTCGACGCACAGACCCGCCTGCTACGCGACACCGCCGGCCCTGGCTACGTCGGGAAGTGGCCAGCGCTCCCGGCGGCAGATTGGCATGTACAATTGGAACCTGAGGATGGCAGCTGGCGGCTGAGCGGCCGCCTGTGGCTCCCCGCCGATGCGACACCGGCCCTGCGCTGGCGCATCGGTGCAACACCATAAAGCAGAACCGCTGCAGCCACACGGCAAGTGCCAGCAGCGGATGATGGAGTGCAAATGATGCCCGACAGTCCCCGAGCGATTCCGAAAACCCAGAGCATTGTTGCCGTGCTGTGGCCTTCTTTTTTGCTGGCGGGCCTGGCCACCGGGTTATTTTTCACCGCCTTCGACCCACAGACCCTGGTCAACGTCGGTGGCTACGGCGAGATAAGTCGTCTGGGCGGCTACACCATCGGCTTTTTTCTGTTCTGGGGCCTGACCGCGGGTTCCTCGCTACTGACCTGCTTCTTTCAGCGACCCTGCGATACCTCAAGGCACAACAACGGCGGGCATACCGGCGAACAGGGCACCTGAAACGCCGCACGCGGGTTGTGTTAGAACGTCACCCTGAGTGCACCTTGCTGCCAAGCGATCGATGAGCCGAATACCAACCAGAGTCCTTGTGATCCGTGCCGGGCAGCTGGGTGACACCGTCTGCGCATCCAGCATCATCGAACCGTTGCGCCATATGTTCGGCACGGATGTCGTCGTTGACTGGGTCGCCAAGGCAGGCATCGGGCGCATTTTTTCCTCCGATCCGCGCATTCACCGCATCTTCGAACTCGATAGCCGGCGCGCACCTTTCCCGTTCAACGCAGGCAAACGCGCGATCGTGGGCGTGTCGTGGCGACAGCCCTATGACCTGGCCGTCAACATGGAGTTGGGCCCGATGTTCAATACGGTGATGCGGCTGGTCAGGGCGAAAAGAAAGATTGGCATGCCCTTTCGGCATTTCACGGAACCAGCCGAAAACCATGCCGTTGAAAACCTGCGCCTGATCTACCGCAGCTTCATGGATGAACACAGCTTGCGCCTAGCGGAACCGAACCTGATCGGCACCCCTGAGCAGTCCGTCCGCGAACGCTACCCGCTGGCGGATCGCTACGTGGTGCTGGTGCCCAGCAACAGTCATCACCAGCTGCCGCCGGAGAAGAACTACCGCAACTGGCCGGTGCAACACTGGCGCCGGTTGATAGCACAACTCGCAAAAAAAGAACGCCAGGTCGTGATCGTCGGCGGGGCGAGCGAGGCCGAGTACTTTGAACATCTGAAGCCCTGGCCCGACAATGTGCTCGATTTGGTCGGTAAAACCGCTTTTCCGGATTTGGTCGGCGTTCTGGCACACGCAGACGCTGTGGTAACGACCGACACAGGACCGGCACACATTGCCGGCGCCGTTGGCGTGCCGGTACTCACACTGATCGGCCCGACGAACCCGAAGCGAACCGCACCGTACAACACCGAACACAATGCGGTGAGGATAATCAGCGCCGATCTGCCGTGCAGCCCCTGTTACCACACGCAGCGCTTCGCGGAGTGTCCAAAGAATCAGTGCATGCACGATATCGCGCCCGATGCGATCATCCAGGCGCTCGACGCTATCTAGCGCCGCTCAGGAGGGTTTAGCGCGGCCGCGCTCCCCAGGAGGACCACGGCGGCGCCCCCGGCCACCGCCTTTGTCACCGCGTGGGCGTCCGGATCCGGGACCCGGGCGTTTCTTGCGCGGCTTGCGGATCGGCGGTTTGGGTTCGACCAGCATCGCGGGCGTAAACTGCGCAACCGCGATACTGTGGCCGATGTAGGCCTCGATGTCGGGCAGCGCGAAGGCGGAATCCTCGCAGGCGAAACTGATGGCATCGCCCTCCGCGCCGGCCCGGGCCGTGCGCCCGATGCGGTGCACGTAATCTTCCGGGTCCTGTGGCAGATCGTAGTTGATGACGTGACTGACCTCCGGGATGTGCAGGCCGCGCGCCGCCACATCCGTCGCGATCAGGATTGGCAGTTCACCCGCGGTAAAGCGCTTCAGCAGGCTAAGGCGCTTATTCTGCGGCACGTCCCCTGACAGCACCGCGTCCTCGTAGCCATTGCCATCCAGATAGGCGCCGACATTCTCAGCAGTACGCTTCATGTTGGTGAAGATCAGTACCCGCGAAACATCCATGCTGCGCAACAACCCCAGCAGCAGCGGGATCTTCTCTTCATTGCCTGGATAGTAAACAAGCTGGCGCACACGCTCTGCAGTACGCTGGTCGGCATCAATCACCACGTGCTCGGGATTGTTCATGTGCTCGTAGGCAAGCTCGGTCACACGCAGCGACAGGGTGGCTGAAAACAGCAGGCTGAGGCGCTCCTCGGGCTTGGGCATGCGCCGCAGCAGGTAGCGAATGTCCTTGATGAAACCGAGATCGAACATACGGTCCGCCTCGTCCATTACCGCCACCTGCACCGCCTTAAGGTCGAAAATGTGCTGTTTGAAGTAGTCGATCATCCTTCCCGGTGTTCCGATCAGGATATCCACGCCTTCTTCTAGGGTGCGGCGTTGACTGTCGTAACCGGCGCCCCCATATACCAGTCCAAGGCGAAAGCCGGTGTACTTGCCAAGCTCCACGGCATCCTTATGGATCTGGATAGCCAGTTCGCGCGTCGGCGCGATCATCACCGCGCGCGGCTGGGTCGGGCGCCGCCCAGGCGGCGGTTCGCTGGTCAGCAACCGGTTGTAGGTCGCTACCAGAAACGCAGCGGTCTTGCCGGTGCCGGTTTGCGCCTGGCCGGCAATATCACGTCCCGCCAGTGCCACGGGTAGGGTCTCGGCCTGAATTGGCGTACAGAGCGAAAAACCCGCTTCTTCAATACCTTGCAGCAGAACGGGGGGCAGGTTGAGGCTGGCGAACTTGACGTCGGACAGATGGGTATCAGTCATGGCCATGCAGGATACCAGATTAGTGTGACATTTGGACTTGAAAAGCCGGTCGACTTGGGCTCAAATGCGGGCTTGACGTTGCCAGACCTCTGCATCCGCAGCGCTTGCCATTCACTTCCAATGTTCAAATACGGCGTACCACGGGAGACAACACGTTGAGCGACAAGATCGTTTATGTCACTGATGACACGTTTGAAGACGAAATAGTGAAAGCCGACGGGCCGGTGCTGGTCGACTACTGGGCCGACTGGTGCGGACCCTGCAAGATGATTGCTCCCATCCTGGACGAGATTGCCGATGAATACACCGGTCGTCTCAAGATCGCCAAGCTTAACATCGACGAAAACCCGGTGACGCCGCCCAAGTTCGGAATTCGCGGCATCCCGACATTGATGCTGTTCAAGAACGGCAACGTGGAGGCGACCAAGGTAGGCGCCGTGTCCAAATCGCAACTGACCGCTTTTATCGACAGCAACCTTTAAGTACGGATTTCCGGTTCTGCATCCGGCAGGCTGTCCGCGATGCAGGTAGACAATCAACCCGCTTTTGCTAGAATTAAGAAACAGAATTTCAAACAAGCATTAGCCTGCCTGCACAGGCAATCCTCCGGTAACCCGTAAACAGTTTTCCCGAACATCCCTGCGGCGCATATCGCCGCGCTACAGCCTGTATGTCATTCGATCGTTAATTCCTACCAAAGCAGACCACCATGAACCTTACCGAACTCAAGCAGACCCCCGTCCCCGAACTCATCAAGCTCGCCGAGAGCATCGGCGTCGAAGGCATGTCCCGGGCACGCAAGCAGGACATTATCTTCTCCATACTCAAAGCGCACGCCAAGAACGGCGAGGACATCTACGGCGACGGTGTGCTGGAGATTCTTCAGGACGGTTTCGGTTTTCTACGCTCGGCGGACAGTTCCTACCTGGCCGGACCGGACGACATTTACGTCTCCCCCAGCCAGATCCGGCGTTTCAACCTGCGCACCGGTGACACAGTCGCCGGAAAAATTCGACCGCCCAAGGACGGCGAACGCTATTTCGCGTTGCTCAAGGTCAACGAGATCAATTTCGAACCGCCGGAGAAGGCCAAGCACAAGGTCCTGTTCGAAAACCTCACGCCGCTGCACGCCAACAAGCGCCTAACCCTGGAACAGGGCAACGGCAGCACCGAGGACATCACGGCGCGGGTCATCGACCTGGTGGCGCCTATCGGCAAGGGCCAGCGCGGTCTCATCGTCTCGCCGCCCAAGGCCGGCAAAACCATCATGTTGCAGAACATCGCCCAATCCATCACCGCAAGTCACCCCGAGTGTTACCTGATTGTGCTGCTCATTGACGAGCGCCCGGAAGAGGTGACCGAGATGGCGCGTTCGGTGCGCGGCGAGGTGGTCTCCAGCACCTTTGACGAACCCGCCAGCCGGCACGTGCAGGTCGCCGAAATGGTCATCGAGAA
>CP070733.1:664709-674063 GCA_020347585.1 Pseudomonadota bacterium
ACTTGGGCGGGCGGCTGGTCAGACAGCGGACCCAGAAGGGTCCGCCGCAGACCTAACCCGGCACCATGAACGGGATACTGGTTCTCATTCATGGGTTCGGCCTCAAGTTACTTCTTGCCGCCGCACTTGCCTTCACCGCACTTGCCTTCCTTGGACGACTTCTTCTCGCCGCCGCACTTACCTTCCTTGGACGACTTCTCGCCGCCGCACTTGCCTTCACCACACTTGCCTTCCTTGGAAGACTTCTTCTCGCCGCCACACTTGCCTTCACCGCACTTGCCTTCCTTGCCGGCGAGCTGCATATAGCCGCTGGAAAGGTCGGACATGCCGAAAGGGTTCTGGCCGGCGTCGGCTAAGGCGACGTTGCTTGCTGCCAGGCTGGCAGCAAACGCGGTGCCGAGCGCAAGGGAAAGGGTCTTCATCTGGGATTTAGCCATTGATAATGCCTCCGAAAGTTTTTGTCATCCCGGGCCCTAGTGGCTCCGGTGTCCTTTGGCTACGATGGGATTCCTGCCACCGCAACTCGCGATTATGACAGATCCCGAGACACCAAGTTTCAGGATCTTTTCATAAAACGCAAGCCCGGCGTGCATCCGGGCCCGAGAAAAACAGGCCGGCTGTCCGCCGATTGCCGATTGCCAGCTATACAGACCCTGCCCCGCAAGGTTTCATTACACGCTCTCAGGACGTTAGTTTGCGCAGGCATCCCAGGTAGGCGGATTCCGAGGGTGGCAGATTGTCCCGCTGGGCCTGCCACAGCATCTCGCCCAGGCATTCCATCATCCGGTGCTCTGCCTCGTGAGGCTCGCCGAGCCGGCCAACCAGATCACGGTAGGCCTCCATAATGCCCGCGGGGCGTTGCGTGGCAAGCTGCTCGCGGATGGACAGGTGCATCGCCATGTGCAGAAAAGGGTTGGTTTCGCCGGCCTCTGGCAGATAGTCGCGCGCTAGGTGGCGCTCCGCGCTCTGCAGTAGGGCGTGGTATTCGGGGTGCTCTGCCGCGACCCGGGAAATCTCCTGCTCCAGCGGCGTCAACGGCTCGCCTGCCGTTGATTTGCGCCAGGCCTCAAAGAACATCTTGCGCAGCTGAGAGCGGTCTTGTCCGAACATTGTCAGCTAACCATGGGAAACGCAGGGAATCGAAGGTCGATTTCGGATCCGGCACCGTCTGCCGAGGAGGTGCTTACGCTAGTCAAGCGGTGTCGCGTATTCAACCCTATTGAATACAGGGTTTGATACCCGGGCTTCTGCGACAGCGTCGGTGGTGTTTGCCTGTTCGCTCGGGCTCTCGCCGTGTTCCCCAGGCGCCCCGTGGTTTGTGAGTGCCAAATTAAGTTTAGTCTTCGGTTTTGTGCTTGTACTCGCACAGGTCCTCGATAACGCATGAGCCGCAGCGCGGCTTGCGGGCGACGCAGGTGTAGCGCCCGAGGAGGATCAACCAGTGATGCGCATCCTTTTTGAATTCGTTCGGGACGAACTTATTGAGCTTGCGTTCCACTTCCACGACATTCTTACCGGGCGCCAGCCCGGTGCGATTCGAAACGCGAAAGATATGGGTGTCTACCGCGATAGTCGGCTGGCCAAAGGCGGTGTTAAGGATAACGTTGGCGGTCTTGCGTCCCACCCCCGGCAGGGCTTCAAGCGCGGCGCGATCCTCGGGAACCTTGCTGCCGTGTTCTTCGACCAGCATGCCGCAGGTTTTGATGATATTTTTTGCCTTGGTATTGAAGAGACCGATGGTCTTGACGTGGCTGCGTAGCCGGCGCTCACCGAGCTTGAGCATCTTTTCCGGGGTGCTGGCCACCTTGAATAGTCCGGCGGTGGCCTGGTTGACGCTGCGGTCGGTCGCCTGCGCCGACAGGATCACCGCGACCAGCAGCTCGAACGGCGTACGATACACAAGCTCGGTGGTGGGATTGGGGTTGTGCTCTTTGAGTCGCCGGAAAATCTCGGCACGCTTCTTTGGATTCATACATCAACGCCGGTCCTGATGTCAGGGCAGGGCAACAGGGCACAACAAGCCGTTCGTTCGACGCCAGGGTCGTGGAACGGTCCGGGTTTCCCTTGTACCTTAGCCCTTTACCCTTTTCCCTGCTGTTATGTTGCCGCTGCTCCCGCCGTCTCGAGCGTAACGGCCTTTTTGCGCTTCTCTAGTTTGCCGTCGATGATATTCTTGATGGCGATCAGTAGGCCCAAGCCAATGAACGCGCCCGGTGGCAGGATCGCCAGCAGGTAGCCGCGGTAGTCTGCAAAAAGCGTAACACTCAGCCACTGCGCGCCTTCGCCGAACATCAGATCGGCGCGCTGCAGCAAGGTGCCAAAACCAATGACCTCGCGCATGGTACCGAGCAGCAGCAGTACGATGGTAAAGCCTACCCCCATGGCCAGGCCATCCACAAACGCACGCCCCACGTTTTGCCTGGAAGCAAACGCCTCGGCGCGGCCCATGATGGCGCAGTTGGTGACAATGAGCGGAATGAAGATACCCAAAATCTTGTACAGCTCGTGAAAATACGCATTCATGGCCAGTTCGATAGCGGTGACCACCGAGGCGATGATCATGACGAACACGGGGATACGGATTTCCGGTCGCACAAAGTTGCGGATCAGCGACACGGTCACGTTCGATGCGACGAGGGTCAACGTGGTGGCGAGCCCGAGTCCCAGCGCGTTGATCATGGTATTGGAGATCGCGAGCAGCGGACACAGGCCGAGCAGCTGCACGAAGCCCGGGTTGTTCGACCACAAGCCGTCGCGTATCACCTGACCGTAGCTAGGCGTCATCTATTGTTTCTCCTGGCTCCTGCCCGCCTTGCGCAGGGGCAAACATTGCCTCGCGATTTGACTCGAAATAGCGCAAGGTGTTGAACACCGCCCGTACTATCGCCCGGGGCGTCACCGTCGCGCCGGTGAACTGGTCGAATTCGCCGCCGTCGCGTTTGACCCGCCAACCGCGCGGCCGCGGGTTATCGAGCGACTTGTCGTCAAAACCCAGAATCCAGTCCGAGCGGCTGGTCTCAATGGCATCGCCTAGTCCCGGAGTTTCGCGGTGGGCGGTGACGCGCACGCCGGCAAGGGTCCCATCATAGCGAACCGCGACCAGCAACCCAATTCTGCCGCTGTAACCGTCGGGTGCTACTGCGTTGATGATGGCCGCCACGGGCTGCCCCTCCTTGCGTGCGCGGTATACGGTGACCGGCTTGTCGCTGCCCAGTGCACCGGGCTCGAGTACCTGCGTGATGTCGCTATAGGGATCGTTGTCCCGTTCGGTGCCTGGAACAAGTTCGTTCAGGGTGCGCAGCAGGAGTTCGCGCTCGTTCTGTGCGATACGCTCGCGGGTGGCCTGGTGTGTTAGCGCCAACAGGCCGGTTCCGGTGATGGCAAAGGCGCCCAGCAGGATTGCGCTGACGGTCATGTTGCGGGCCAGGTTCATGAAAGGCTACTCGTTGTTCTGCCCGAACACGCGCGGTTGTGTGTAGTAGTCGATGGTGGGCACCGCTGTGTTCATCAACAGCACGGCGAAGGCGACGCCATCCGGATAGCCGCCCCAGGTGCGGATCAGGTAAACAAGCACCCCGATACCGGCGCCGAAGATCAGGCGGCCCCGTAGCGTGGTTGCGCCACTGACCGGGTCGGTGGCGATAAAAAACGCACCCAGAATTGCCGCGCCGCTGAAAAGGTGAAACA
Organism: Pseudomonadota bacterium; assembly: GCA_020347585.1. Lineage (GTDB taxonomy): Bacteria > Pseudomonadota > Gammaproteobacteria > CAMYNG01 > CAMYNG01. Next base: position 668,397 of record CP070733.1, read on the forward strand.
GCGGCGAGGGGAAACGCCCCGGATCGCCGAGATAGAACAGTGTGGCCATTAACGTCAGTGCACCTAGAAACGCCACGGGTATATGCCAGGTGATGACGCGTTTGTAGATCAGCCACAGGCCGCCGGCCAGGAACATCAGGTTGACCCACTCCCAGCCCGCACCCGCAAAGCTGCCAAACAGGTGCGGGCTGGCGGCGGTGATCTCGCCGACGGTCTGGAAGGCGCCGAGTTCTGTTTTCACCGTGTCCAGCGGCGTGGCCATAGTGAGTGCATCCCAGCTGGCGCCACCGGGCAGTGCGCCAGTGAAGGCATAGCGCAAATGGTCTGCCACGGTCAGGTCCGCGTCACCGGGCGCCGCCGGTGGTAGCCAGGCCGTCATCTCGAGCGGAAAGGCGATCAGCAACATGGCATAGCCGGCCATGGCGGGATTGAAAGGGTTGTAGCCCAGTCCACCGTAGAGGTGCTTGGCCACTACCATGGCGAACGCTGTGCCAAGAAATACCAGCCACCATGGCGCAAGTGGCGGTAGGGCCAGCGCCAGCAGCATGGCGGTGACCACGGCGCTGCCGTCGCTAAGAAACGGCAGCAACGGCCGCCCGCGCATCCTCAGCATCAACGTTTCGGCTGCCAACGCCGTCAGCACCGCAATTACCAGGTTCACGACTACCCCCGCGCCGAAAAACAGCACCCAGGCGGCAATGCCCGGCACCAGTGCGGCCACCACCGTCAGCATCACCCGTGTGATGCTGGTGGCGCCCGCAAGGTGCGGCGAACTCGGCACTTGCTCAAACTTCACTTTGGCTCCTCACTGGATGATTCCGGCGTGTCCTTGGCCTCGCGTATTCGCGCGCGGCGCTCGTGCGCTTCGGTAATTGCGCGTTTCTGTTCGTCGGTGTGGTTGTCTGTGTTTTTCGGCGTCACTTGCTGCTGGCTGCGTTTGGCCTTGACGCGCTGCGTGGCTGCTTCTATCGCGGCCTGTTTTGCATCCGCCTTGCTTTCGCCGCCCTCGCCGCGCGCCTTCTTGAGTTGCTCGCGTTTCTTGCGGTGACGTTCCTCCTTTTCCTGCTTTTCGCGTTCCTGGCGATACTGGTGGAACTCGTGGCGTTCGCGTGCGGCATCTGCCTTTTGTTTTTCCTTTTCCTTCGCCCAGATCTCGGTTTTGGCGTAACGATAATACTGCACCAGCGGAATGTGCGCTGGGCACACGTATGAACAGCAGCCGCACTCGATACAGTCGAACAGGTTGTAGTCCTGAACCTTGTCAAACTCACGAGCCTTCGCGTACCAGTACATCTGCTGCGGCAGCAGTCGCACCGGGCATACCTCGGCACACTGTCCGCAGCGTATGCAAGGCATGGCACCCGCTGCCCCCGGCGCCTTGCGGGTTGCGAGTATGCAGTGGGTGGTCTTGATGACGGGCGCCGCGTCGTCATGTAACGCGATGCCCATCATCGGTCCGCCCATGACCAGGCGCTGCAGCCCTTCGGTATCCACCTCGCACTGCGCGAGCAGTTCGGAAATGGGGGTGCCGAAGCGCACGTTCAGGTTGGTCGGGCGGCCGACGGCGTCTCCGGTAATTGTCACGTTGCGCGATATCAATGGCTCGCCATGCACCACCGCGCGCTGCACTGCCGCCGCTGTGCCGACGTTGTGGCAAACGATGCCTACGTCCAGAGGTAGGCCGTTACTGGGCACCTCGCGGCCCGTAAGTACCTTGATCAACTGCTTTTCTCCACCGACCGGGTAGAGCGTGGGGATCTCAACTATCTCGATGAACCCGGCTTCCTCGTTGCCAAGCGCCTCGCGCAGTGCAGAAATCGCCTCGGGTTTGTTGTCCTCGACGCCTATCTTGCAGTGGCGTGCATGTACCGCGTGGCGCATGATCAACAGTCCCTCAACGATCTCGCGCGCGCGCTCCGGCATCAACATGGCATCACAGGTGATATACGGTTCGCACTCAGAGCCGTTGAGTATCAACGTGTCGATCTCGCGGGCCGGGCCGGGATTCAGCTTTATAAAGGAAGGAAAACCGGCGCCGCCGAGTCCTACAATGCCCGCCTTGCGAATTATGTTGCGCAGCGCGCTGGGGTCCAGGTCGCTATAGTGCCCGCGGTGTGCTTCCCGTTCGCACCACGCGTCCGCACCGTCGGTCTCAATCACGATACACGGTGCCGCCTGCCCCGACGGATGGGGCACCGGACGTTCTTCTATCGCAATAACTGTACCCGAGCTGCTGGCGTGCACGGGTGCGCTCACGTATTCCTCTGCGCGTGCGATTAGCTGACCCTTGAGCACCTGGTCACCGACATCGACCACGGGTTCGGCGCGGTTGCCAATATGTTGCTGCAGCGGCAGTACCAGGTGTCGCGGGATGTTCGCCTCGCGCACCGGCATGGCCATGGACATGGCGTTGTGGTCCGGCAGGTGCAGGCCGCCCTTAAAGTGCCACAGTCTCGCTGCCATCAGATCTGCTCCAGTGGAATGACCGGGTACGGCCACTTCCACTCGCTGATGTCCTGCTGCACCGGCACCATGTCGATGCAGTCGACCGGACAGGGCGGCAGGCACAACTCGCATCCCGTGCACTCCTGCTCGATCACCGTGTGCATCTGCTTAGCGGCGCCGACGATGGCATCCACAGGGCAGGCCTGGATGCAAAGCGTACAGCCGATGCACACCTGCTCATCGATGACGGCAACCATAGTTTCCGCGATGTGCTCGCCGCGCGACTCGTCCAGCGGCAGCGGATCGCGGCCCAGCAGGTCGGCCAGTGCCTGCACGCCCGCCTCGCCGCCCGGCGGGCAGCGGTTGATGTCTGCCTCACCGCCGGCAATGGCCTCGGCGTAGGGGCGACACCCGGGATAGCCGCACTGCCCGCACTGGGTCTGTGGCAGGATCGCGTCGATGCGATCAACCACGGGGTCGGCCTCGACCCTGAAACGGATCGCGGCGAACCCGAGCAGCAGGCCGAACAAAACGGCCATGCCCGACAGCGCGACAATGGCGATTGCGATCTCGGACATATCAGAGTTTGACGAGGCCGGCAAAGCCCATGAAGGCCATCGACATCAGCCCGGCAGTGATGAGTGCGATTGATGGACCGCGAAACGGCGTCGGCACGTCCGCCACGGCGATTCGTTCGCGCATCGCCGCGAACAGGATCAGCACCAGTGAGAAGCCGACAGCGGCCCCAAAACCGAACAGTGCCGACTCGACGAAGCCGTGCCGGCCCTGCACGTTCAGCAGCGCTACCCCCAGCACCGCACAGTTGGTGGTGATGAGCGGCAGGAAAATTCCCAGCACCTGGTAGAGCAGGGGGCTGGTCTTGTGCACAACCATCTCGGTGAACTGCACCACCACGGCGATCACCACGATAAAGGTAATGGTGCGCAGGTATTCCAGACCAAGCGGTGCTAGCAGGTACTCATTAGCCAGGTAACTGCAGACCGAGGACATGGTCAGCACGAAGGTGGTGGCAAGCGCCATGCCGGTGGCGGTTTCGAGCTTGCGTGATACGCCCATGAAAGGGCACAGGCCAAGAAACTTCACCAAAACGAAGTTATTGACCAGGACCGTGCTGACCAGAATGAGGGCGTATTCTTTCATAACTGCCAGGTTCGAGTGGCGAGGTGCGAGGAACGGGGTGTGCTTCTCCGCTGCACAGTTTCGCCGGTTTCAGGAACCTCATTCATACTAGGGGCAGTTGTTCGCATTAACAACACCACATCGTTGCGGTTGAATACCTGCGCGTGCATTGTTGTTATTTCCTCGTTCCTCGTTACCTGGTTTTCGCTATTTAATTTTCATCCCCGGCTCCGCACCTTCGTCCGGTGACAGCAGCCATAACTCCTTGCCGCCGGGTCCTGCCGCGAGCACCATGCCCTCGGAGACACCGAAACGCATCTTGCGCGGCTTGAGGTTGGCGACCATGACGGTCAGGCGGCCTTCGAGATCCGCGGGCGCGTAGGCGGACTTGATCCCTGCAAACACGTTGCGCGTCTCGTCGCCGATATCCAGGGTGAGTTTCAAAAGCTTGTCGGCGCCTTCCACATGTTCGGCGCTGACGATGCGCGCCACGCGCAGGTCCACCCTGGTGAAGTCATCGAACTCGATATGTTCAGCGCCCGGTCGTTCGGGTTGCTGCGCCTCGGCGTGGCGCGCGGGTGAATGTTCCTGCTTGCCAGCAGCCTTTTCCAGTTCGGTCTTGTTTTTCTCTGTCATTGCTTCGATCTGCTTCGGTTCTATGCGATTTGCCAGGTGCTTGTAGGGTTTGATCGGATGATCAAGCAGCAACTGCCCGGTGTGGCGCCACTGCAGCGGTTCGATATTGAGAAGGTCCTCGACGCGTTGCGCGATCCCGGGAAGGATCGGCTTGAGGTACAGGGTAAGCAGGCGAAACAGGTTGATGCTAGTGGTGCACAATTGGTGCAGGTATTGCGTCTGGTCTTCCTGTTTTGCTACTTCCCAGGGACGTGTCTCGTCGAAGTACTCGTTGGCGACATCGGCCAGCGCCATGATAGCGCGTACGGCCTCGCTGAACTGGCGTTGCTCGTAGTGTTCTGCGATTTCCTCGGCGGCGTCGCGCAGCCGCGCAATTACCGCTAGTTGATCCTTGGGCAACTCGTCGCAAAGGCGGCCGTTAAAACGCTTGGCGACAAAACCCGCGGTGCGACTGGCGATATTAACGTACTTTCCCACCAGGTTGCTGTTGACCCGGGCCACGAAGTCATCGAGGTTGAGATCGATGTCCTCGACACGCTCGTTGAGCTTGGCGGCGAAGTAGTAGCGCAGGTATTCGGGCTCGAGAAAATCCAGATAGGACCGCGCCGTTATAAAGGTGCCGCGCGACTTGGACATCTTCTGGCCGTTAACCGTCAGGAAGCCGTGCACGAAGATCTTGTCCGGCGTGCGGTAGTCGGAAAAGTGCAGCGTGGCCGGCCAGAACAGGGCATGGAAGTTAAGAATGTCCTTGCCGATGAAGTGGTACAACTCGGTCTTGCTGTCCCTGTTCCACCACTCGCCGAAGTCCATGCCGGTGCGGGTGCACAGGTTCATGAAGCTGGCCATGTAGCCTACTGGCGCATCGAGCCAGACGTACAGGTACTTGCCTGGCGCATCGGGTACTTCGAAACCAAAGTAGGGCGCGTCGCGGGAGATTTCCCAGTCGCGTAGCCCGGCCTCAAACCATTCGGAGATCTTGTTGGCCATCTCCGGTTGCAATGGCGGTGTGTCGCCGCGATGGCCGGTGGCGATCCAGCCCTTGAGGAAACCCGCGCACTCGCTGAGTTTGAAGAAAAAGTGCTCGGTCTCCTTCTTCACCGGCGTCGCGCCCGAGATGGCTGAGTATGGGTTGATTAACTCGGTGGTTGTATAGGTGGCGCCACACACTTCGCAGCCGTCGCCGTACTGATCCTGCGCGTGGCAGCGCGGACACTCGCCCTTTATATAGCGGTCGGGCAGGAACATCTCCTTGTCCGGGTCGTAGTAGTGCTCGGTGGTGCGCGACTCGATAAGTCCGGCCTCCCTGAGGCGCCGGTAGATGCCTTGCGAGAGTTCGCGGTTCTCGTCCGAGTTGGTGGAGTAGTAGTTGTCGAAATCCACCCTGAACGCTGCGAAATCCGTGGCATGTTCGCTGTGCATGCGTTCGATAAGCTGCTCGGGGGTAAT
>CP070733.1:674163-676944 GCA_020347585.1 Pseudomonadota bacterium
CCCGGGGAGTCGGCCGGCAGTATAAACTCGGCTGCCGGCGCCAACAAGGAACCGTCGCCGTCGGCGCCCTGGGCGCGGGCCACGAACAGGGTTTCCATGCCGGGCTTGCGACCGGGGCCCTTGGCAACACCCACCAGCGTGATGCCCGGCACCTGTAGTTCCTCCAGCACTTCCTCGGCCTGCGCCAGCTGGCCCTTGCCACCGTCGATAAACAGCACGTCGGGCAGCATGCCCTCGCCTTCCCGGAGTCGTCGGTAACGTCGCTCCAGCGCCTGGCGCATGGCGGCATAATCGTCGCCGGGGGTGATATCGTTAATATTGAAACGCCGGTAGTCGGACTTGAGTGGCCCGCTGCTGTCGAACACCACGCACGAGGCGACCGTGGCTTCGCCCATGGTGTGGCTAATGTCGAAGCACTCCAGACGTGCGGGCACCTCATCGAGCCCCAGGCTGTCCTGCAGCGCCTCGAGCCGTCGGCTTACCGTAGAGCGGTCATTGAGGCGCGCGCTGAGCGCATGCCGCGCGTTGGCCGACGCCATCTCCACCCAGCGCGCGCGCTCGCCGCGCACCCGCCAGCCCAGACGCACGCCCCGTCCGGCCCGGTCGCTGAGGACTTGGGCGACGACCTCGTGATCGGCAATTTCGGCGCCAAGGATGATCTCGGCGGGGATTTCGTGTCGCGTGCCGGCCTCGGCACCGAGGTAATACTGCGGTAGGAAGGCCTCCAGCAACGCGCTTTGCATCACTTGGTCGGCATTGCGCGGGAAAAAGGTCTTGTTTCCCAGGTTGCGCCCGCCGCGGATGGTAAACACCTGTACACAGCCCAGGCCCTGGTCGGTTGCCGCGGCGATGACATCGATATCCCCATCCTGTTGCTCGACGTGTTGCTTTTCCTGAATACGGCGCAGGCTACCGATTTGATCGCGGTAGCGAGCGGCCTGCTCATACTCGAGGCTGGACGCCGCCTCGTCCATGCGCGCGGCCAGTTCGTCGATGACCTGCGAATTTCGGCCCTCCAGAAACATCACGGCATGGCGCACGTCTTCCGCATACTGCTGCGGGCTCACCAGTCCCACGCACGGCGCAGTGCAGCGTTTGATCTGGTGCTGCAGGCACGGACGCGAGCGGTTGCGAAAGAAACTGTCGCGGCACTGGCGCACAGGAAACAGCTTTTGCAGGAGGTTCAGGGTCTCGCGTACGGCGCCAGCGCTGGGGTAAGGGCCGAAGTAGCGTCCCGGGCCGCGGGTGGCGCCGCGGTAAAAGCCTAGGCGCGGAAACTCCTGGTGGCTGGACAGATAGATGTAGGGATAGCTCTTGTCGTCGCGAAAGTAGACGTTATAGCGTGGCTTGAGCTGCTTGATGAGGTTGTTTTCGAGCAGCAGGGCTTCGTTTTCGTTGCTGGTCACCGTGACCTGGATGTCGCGGATATGCGAGACCATGACGCGGGTCTTGGGGTCCTGCGCCCCTTTCTGAAAGTAGCTCGAAACCCGGTTTTTCAGGCTGCGGGCCTTGCCGACGTAGATAACCTCGCCATCGACGTTGAGCATGCGATAGACGCCGGGGCGGCGCGGCAGCGAGGCCAGAATTGCATCAGGATCAAAGGCTTGTTTGTCGTGACTCATCACAAATGACAAACTACATTAAAATATATATGTTATCTATTGATTATATTATTTATTTTTCGAAAAACATCCTGAAACATGCGCTCAGTGAGACGCCGAGTCTGCGTGTTATAGCGGCTGCAATGGTAGGAATCGATCAATACCCGATCGCCGGACAGATCATGCCGGTTGCCATGCCCGAACGGATGCGCCCCGAGCTTGAGCCCCAGCCCCTTGAGTACCGCGCGATGAGCGATGCCACCCAAGGCCAGCACCACGCTACCGCGCTTGAGGCCCGCCAGCTCCCGTGTGAGGAAGGCATTGCAGGTGGTGACCTCCTCGCCGGTGGGTTTGTTTTCGGGCGGCAGGCACTTCACCGCATTGGTGATGCGGCAGTGCTTAAGTTTCAGTCCATCGTCCTGCGCTTTCGACTCCGCACGGTTGCTGTAGCCGAACGCGTACAAGGTTTCGTAAAGCAGGATGCCGGCGTAGTCACCGGTAAACGGCCGACCGGTGGCATTGGCGCCGTGCATGCCCGGAGCAAGTCCGACAATCAGCAGGGCCGGATCGCGCGCCCCGAAGGGAGCGACGGGACGCGCATGGTAATCGGGGTAGTCGCGGCGGACCTGGGCGAGATGTCTCGCGAGGCGCGGACAGCGCCGGCAATCCGGGTCAAACGCGTCGCTGTGCAAACGGCTCTCCTACTCCTACGGCCTGCCCTGCGCTGCGCTGCGCGACGACGAGACCATGCCTAACGCTGTGAACCTGATAATGTAGAAACTAGGTGACAATTAGTCGTCAAGCCATTGTTATTACGATGCAATCGAACTCTCCACCACCTGAGGATTGGTCAGCGAACTAGCGGGGACCATCGCCCTCAATGACCCCGTGGCGCATCGCCAGGCGCGCCAGCTCAACGTCGTTGGTGACACCCAGTTTGTCATAGAGGCGGTAGCGATAGGTGCTGACAGTCTTGGGACTCAGGCATAACTTTTCGGAGATGACGCTGATCTTGTGTCCCTCCATGAGCATGAGCATGACCTGGGTCTCGCGTTCCGACAGACTATCGAAAGGTGATTCGCCGTCACCCGAGACCTGGGACAGGGCCATTTGCTGAGCGATGGCGGGGCTTATATAGCGGCGGTCCGCTGTCACCTCGCGTATTGCGTGCACGATCTCC
>CP070733.1:677044-684013 GCA_020347585.1 Pseudomonadota bacterium
AGGTTGGATCACGGTGCCACGCATACGCACGTCCTCCACGCACTCGGTCGGCAGCTCACGCAGAAAACGCGACGGTCGCGCGTTTTGTTCCTCGCCATACAGACGGCGCTTCTCCGCAAAGCTCAGCGTGAGGTGCTGCATGGCGCGTGTCATACCCACGTAGCACAGGCGACGCTCCTCCTCGAGTCGGCCCGGCTCTTCGACCGACAGGCGGTGTGGGAACAGCCCTTCCTCCATACCACAAAGAAACACCTGCGGAAACTCCAGCCCCTTGGCCGAATGCAGCGTCATAAGCTGCACACAGTCTTCCCATTCCTCGGCCTGGCGCTCGCCCGCCTCGAGCGCTGCATGTGACAGAAAGGCGGAGAGTTCATCCATGTCTTGCAACTCGTCGTCCGGCTCCTCGCTGCTGAAAAAACGCGCCGCGTTGACCAATTCTTCGAGGTTCTCGAGGCGCGCCTGGCCGCGCTCACCCCTCTCGCGCGTGTAGTGGTCCCACAGTCCACTGGCCTCGATGGCGTGCTGCACCTGTTCGTGCAACGCCAGGCCCTGCGTGTCGTCGCCCATGCGCTCAATGAGGTCCACGAATGCCTGCAGCGCCGACAGCGCGCGTGATGCGAGTTCGCGGTGCTCTATAACCGCATGGGTGGCCTGCCACATCGACACCCCGTTTAGCCGCGCATAGTCGCGCACCTGCGCCAAGGTACGCCCGCCGATGCCGCGCGTGGGCAGATTGACGATACGTTCGAACGAGGCGTCATCGGCACGATTGGCAACCAACCGCAAATAGGCTAGCGCATCCTTGATCTCCTGGCGCTCGAAAAAGCGCAGACCGCCGTAGACTCGGTACGGTACCCCCGACTGGATCAACGCCTCTTCAAGTACGCGTGACTGGGCATTGGAGCGGTACAGGATCGCGCATTCGCTGCGCTGCCCGCCGTCCTCGGCCCAGGCGCGGACTTGTTCAACCACGTAGCGGGCCTCGTCCTGATCGTTATATGCCGCGTACAGTCGAATCGCCTCGCCCTGTTCGTCGGCCGTCCACAATTCCTTACCCATGCGGCCCACGTTGTGGGCAATGAGGGCGTTGGCCGCGCTCAGGATGGTGCCGGTGGAACGGTAGTTCTGTTCCAGGCGATAGATAGTGGTACGCGCGAAGTCGCGCTCGAACTGCTGGATGTTCTCCACCCGAGCGCCACGCCAACCGTAGATGGACTGGTCGTCATCGCCGACAGCAAACACGCAACCCTGCTCACCGGCCAGCGTGCGCAACCAGGCGTATTGGATGGTGTTGGTGTCCTGGAACTCATCCACCAGGATATGGCGGAAGCGACCCTGATAGTGCTGCAGCACATCGGGGCGCTGCTGCCATAGTTCGTGGGCGCGCAGCAGCAGCTCGGCAAAATCCACCAACCCGGAGCGCCGGCAAAAATGTTCGTAGGCCCGGTAGATTTCGATCATGTGCCGCAGGTAAGGGTCGCCGTGGTGATCAAGGTGCTGTGGGCGCAAGCCCTCATCCTTGCGCGCATTGATGTACCACTGCGCTTCCCGCGGTTGCCAGCGCGACTCGTCGATACCCATTTCGCGTACCACGCGCTTGACGGCGCGCAGCTGATCCTCGCTGTCGAGGATCTGGAAATCCTGCGGCAGCTCGGCGTCCTTCCAGTGCGCGCGTAACAGGCGGTGCGCGATGCTATGAAAGGTACCAACCCACAGCGCGCCGGTGGGAACGCCCAGCAGCTGCTCGATGCGCCCGCGCATCTCCCCGGCAGCCTTGTTGGTAAACGTCACCGCCAGGATGCCATAGGGCGATACCTGCTCGGCCTGCATCAGCCAGGCGATGCGGTGTACAAGGACCCGTGTCTTGCCGCTGCCGGCCCCGGCCAGCACCAGCACGTTACCGGGTGCGGCGCAAACCGCCTCGCGCTGGGCGTCGTTCAGCGGGTCGAGAATATTCGAAACATCCATACTAGAATGGTATCAAACGGCAGCCTGCGCCCGGCGGCGAAATTCCCCTGCCCGACGTGGCGGTTTTATGTCCCGGACGCGTGGCCTGCCGAGATATTCAACATCAATGCAATGGATGTCCCGAACAAAGGGGTACAAGCACGGCTCGCCGCTTTGCGCCACGACTACGCACAAAAGCTGCCCGGGCGGCTGGCGGCGATCGCGGGCAACTGGCAGCGGCTGTGCAACGACGCGCACGACGCCGTAACGCTTGATTCGCTCATTCACCAGTGCCACAAGCTCGCTGGCTCGGCCACGACATTCGGCTTTCCCGATGTCACGGCGCTGGCGCGCGACGTTGAGCACCTGCTGCGCGTTGTGCAGTCCGGTGAGCATACCCTAATTGAGGTTCACGACCAGATAGACATCGGCCTCAACGCCCTGGCCGCGCAAGGCGATCTGCAACCGACAGGCAAGCCGGCCGCGCACCCCGCGTCCGCCACACCGATTCCTGCATCGCCATGCGGCTCGCCCATCTACGTCGCGGTCGCGCCCGACGATTCGCGTGCGACGCTGTGTGAACAACTGGCGCACCACCACTTCGAGGTAGGAGCCTTTGCCACCGGCAAGGAGTTGCTCGACGCCTGCCGGGGTGAGCCACCTGCGGCGCTCATTGTTGATGCCGAATTACCGGACATGACGGCAAGCAATGTGCTCGAAGAATTGCGGGATACCGTAACGAGAGCGATCCCGTCCGTGGTTGTTTCCGCGGACGGCTCACTCACGACGCGACTGAGCGCCGTGCGGGCCGGTGCCTCGGCCTTCTTCACCCGGCCACCGGATATGCCGACCCTGCTCGACGAGATCGACGCCCTAATACGCCAGCGCCGCAGTGATCCCTACCGCATCCTGATTATCGATGATGATGCCGACAATGCGCAGTATGTCGCACATACCCTCGAGGACAGTGGAATGCGCACTGCCATCGTCACTGATCCATTGTGCATGTTGCAGGCACTCGAGGAGTTTCGTCCCGAACTAATCCTGATGGATCTCTACATGCCCGCAGCGAGCGGCGCCGAACTGGTGGCAGTGATCCGCCAGCAGCACAACCACGCCGGAACACCGATCGTCTACCTATCCGCCGAGAGTGAAACCTTCGTCAAGCTCAGCGCAATGAAACACGGCGCAGACGATTTTATCTCCAAGCCAATAGCGCCGGAGCACCTGGTGAGCACGATACTTGCACGCGTACAACGCTTTCGGCAGATCCGCTCACTGGTGATCAACGACAGCCTCACCGGGCTGCTGGATCACGGTAACACCAGGGACAAGCTCGCCGCCGAGGTAGCGCGCGCCGCGCGCAATGGGCACCCGCTCAGCTTTGCAATGCTCGACATCGACAATTTCAAGGAAGTCAATGATACATATGGCCACACCGCCGGTGACGCAGTGATCAGGGCGTTGGCCCGCTTGTTGCGGCGCGGACTGCGCCGCGTGGACAGCGTAGGTCGCTATGGCGGTGAGGAGTTCGCAGTGATCCTGCCCGAAACCGACCTCGCCAACGCGGCTAAGGCACTGGAACGCATTCGCGACCAGTTTGCCGGCCTGCGCCACAGTCACGGCCACGAGGAGTTTTCCATCACATTGAGCTGTGGACTGGCGCGTTTCCCCGACTGCAGCGATGCGTCGCGGCTCAACGATGCCGCCGATAACGCGCTGTACCAAGCTAAGGCGCAGGGGCGCAACCGGGTGTGTGTGTACTCCGGTAGCGGGTCGGGCTCACCCTAGTAGCGGCGGCAGGAGTTTAGTCAGGGCCTGTTTTTCGGCCACCGTCGCACCGGTCAGTGCAAAGCCCAGCAACTCCCCACCCTCACTGTAGCAACAGGCCTTCACCCCGCCCTCGCTTGCCTCGATCTGCCACTGGCACTGCGCGTCGCGCGCCGGCGGTGACACCACCACCGGATGCAGCGGGGTCTTTACCACCACCGGCATGGCAGGATAATTCAGCGGCGTTGGCGTACCGTAGAGCGTTGCAGCCAGCGCGCGCGCTGCATGCATGATGGGCATCACGAAGGGCAGCACCAGGCCGTCAACCTCAGCGCAATCGCCCAGCGCATAGATGTTCGGATCGGAACTCCGCAAATGGCGATCGACCACAACACCGCGGTTAACCACTAGGTCGGCTTCGTCCGCCAGCGCCGTATTGGGCCGCAGGCCGATGGCCGACAACACGGCATCCACCTGAATGCAATCACCATCGGCGAGGCGCAACTCCAGCGCATCGCCGGCATGGTTGATCTCCATCGCGGTAGTACCGAGGTGCCAATGCACTCCCGCATCGCCCATGACGTGCTGCAATCGCTCACCTGCTTCGAGTGGCAGCAGGCGATCGAGCGCCTGCGGCGCGCGACCGATCACGTGCACGGTATACCCGGCGCCCAGCAGATCGTTGGCAAACTCGCAGCCGATCAATCCCGCGCCAACAACGGCGACCCGATGCACCGGGTCGATACACTCGCGCAAGTGCGCGTAGTCCTCAAGATTGTTGACATGCATCACCGCGTCGGCCGCATCGCCTGACACCGGCAACTCAATGGGGGTGGCACCGACTGCCAGCACCAGCCGGTCGTAGGGCACCTCGGGACCATCGGTGATTAGCCGGCGCTGCGCCGTGTCGATGCGCAGCACCCGGGTGCGGGCGTGAATGGTCGCCGCAAGATCCGCGGCCATCTTATCCGCGTCGGCCATTGCCAGTTCGTCGGCGCCCTTGCCCTTGGCCAGCGCGTTGGACAGCATGGGCTTGGAGTAAGAGCGCCCGTCGTCCGCGCACACCACAGTCAGTGAGATATCGCCGTTTAGCTTGCGCAGCTCCCTGGCAAGCGTGTACCCGGCCAGACCGCTACCAACAATGACAACAGATTGCATCTTTCGCTTCCGTTACGGTGCGTGTTACTGCCGTGACAACGCCGTCACAACGTGTGCTGCAACACATGCGATAATGCGGCCACGCAAGTAGGCGTTGCCCGTTGAAATCAGATCAAAAATCGGACACAGCGATGGTATACACGCGCATCATAGCACTCGTGCTGTGGCTTGCCGCCTGTAGCGAACCGGCCGCACGCGGCGCGCAGGAGATACCGGTATCGCTGGGCGAGGGCGTCGAGGCCATAGTCACGGTTCACTCGGCGCAGGGCTCGCGCCTGGTGATCTGGCTACCCTCAGAGCACGGCTTTCCGTCCTATCACGCCAACGTCGCCGCAAAACTCGCCGGGCAGGGTATTGAAACGTGGCAGGCCGACCTGTTCTCGGCGTACTTTCTGCCGGTGCAGCCGAGCAGCATCGATGCGGTGCCGCCCGGTGCGACCGCCGCACTGATTGAGCATGCCATAGCCACGCGCAAGAAGACGGTCTACCTGCTGGCAAGCGGGCGCGGCGCGGTGCTGGCGCTGCGCGGCGCCCGCCAGTGGCAGCAGCAGCACCCGGACAATCCGGCCCTTGGCGGTGCGCTGTTACTACACCCCAACCTCTACGTCGGCACCCCCGAGCCGGGCGCACCGGCCGACTACCTGCGCATCGCTTCGGCTACCAACCTGCCACTGTTTGTGCTGCAACCGGCGCTCTCGCCGTGGCGCTGGCAACTGGCCGAACTCAACCGGCGCCTGTCGTCCGGGGGTAGCGAGGTGTACCTGAAAAAGCTGCCTGGCCTGCGCGATCGCTTTCACTTCCGACCCGATGCCACCCCCGAGGAGCTGGCGTTTGCGCAGCGATTGCCGCGGGTACTCGCGAGCGCCCTACCGCTGCTCGACGCCCATGCGCGCCCACGCCGGGCCGTGGCGCTCAAGGCAAACGGGGGCGATACGCGCGGCACCATAAAGCGCGCAGTACAACTGCGCCCCTATCGCGGCGAACCCGCCCCGCCCGCCCTCGCGCTACCGGACCTCGACGACAAAGCAGTGGATCTCGCGGCGCTCAGGGGCCAGGTGGTGCTGGTTAACTTCTGGGCGAGCTGGTGCCCGCCGTGCGTACACGAGATGCCATCCATGCAACGCCTCGCCGATCGCCTTGCCGGCAAGCCGTTCACACTGCTGGCCGTCAACATGGCAGAGGACAAGGCAACCATTCGCCGGTTTCTCGACACCAAGGTAAAGGTGGACTTCCCCATCCTGCTGGACAGCGACGGGGCGGCGCTGAAGCGCTGGAAGGTGTTCGCCTTCCCGACCAGCTACGTGATCGACAAGAACGGCAGAATACGTTACGCGCTGTTCGGCTCTATCGATTGGGACACGCCGCAAACCATCGCGGTATTTGAGAAACTGCTCGCAGAGTAACCAGGCGTGCTCAACCAGATCACAAGTACCTGAAACTCGCTCAACCCGCGCCTAGCCAGTCCTTCGGCTTTAGATACTTTTCATACAACTCACGTTCTGGCGTGCCAGGTTCAGGCTGCCAGTCGTAACGCCACTTCACCAGCGGCGGCAGTGACATGAGGATCGATTCGGTGCGCCCGCCGGACTGCAGGCCGAACAGCGTGCCGCGATCGTAAACCAGGTTAAACTCCACGTAACGCCCGCGGCGGTAAAGCTGGAATTCGCGCTCGCGCTCGCCGTATTCGGTGTCCTTGCGCCGCTGCACGATGGGCAGGTAGGCAGGCAGGTAATGATCCCCGACGCTGCGCATGAAGGCAAAGCAGTCCTCGAATCCGCCCTCGTTGAGATCATCGAAGAACAGACCGCCGACGCCACGTGGTTCGTCTCGGTGCTTGAGGTAGAAGTACTCGTCGCACCACTGCTTGTACTTGCTGTATGCCTGCGCGCCGAACGGTTTGCACGCCTCCCGCGCCACGGTGTGCCAGTGCAGCACGTCGTCCTCGAAGGCATAGTAAGGTGTTAAATCAAAGCCGCCGCCAAACCACCACACCGCCGGTTCGCCCGGCTTATCGGCAATAAAGAAACGCACGTTGGCATGAGAGGTGGGCACGTATGGGTTGCGCGGATGGATCACCAGTGACACGCCGAGCGC
>CP070733.1:684113-687371 GCA_020347585.1 Pseudomonadota bacterium
AGCGGCGGCTGCGCGCGGTCATTGTTGCCAATCGGGGTTACTAACGCCGCGCGCTCATCATCTGTTCGGCGTCGCCGCAGTATTCGGGGTCGCCTTCATAGACCGCGTAGCCTGCGGTCTGAACTTCCGGGATGTCCTGCTCGCCCCTGGCCAGCACCGGGTCGCCGCCGTAGTAGCACTCGCTCGTTCCATATTCGACTGACTCAACGGTACCATCCTCGTTAACGACGGGGTCGCCGGCGTAGTAACACCCCGCGTTAGTGGCAGTGGCTGGTCCTGCCAGCGTCAGGGCTACAATAACTGCAAATGATGTCTTGATGTTGATGTGCATGTCTGTTCCTCCCCCGGCGCGTTGCGTGTCGCGCCGCTTGTGGTTTGCTCAACGGAACAGCGTGTTGATGGCAGGCAGAGTAACGGCCGCTATTGGACGCGGCAGTGAAACAGTGGCCGGACAAATGTGAATTATTAGCCGATTGGGGCGTGGCGCGTCAGGACGTCGGCTCGGTAATTCTGCGCAGAAATTCGACGTAGGGTTGGCTGTCCCAGGTACGCACGCCGAGGGCGAGGTACTGAATACGTCCCTCCGGGTCCACTAGAAAAGTGGCGGGCAGGCCGCGCGGTTGCCAGGCTTCGGTCACTAGGCCATCAGGATCGAGCAGGGTACTGAGATCCGGACCGGCGATACCCAGAAAACTGAATACCGCGTCTTCGGTCTCCGCGGTGTTGACCAGCACTACCTCGAGTGGCAGGTTACCCCTCGTCGCGATCAGGCGTTGAATGGTGGGCATCTCGCGGCGGCACGGACCGCACCAGCTAGCCCAGAAATGCACGAATACCCAACGTCCCCTTGCCTCTGCCAGGTCAAACAGTTTGCCATCCATATCCTTGAGCCTGAGTGCAGGTGCGGGGCGACCGTCTTGCTTCATTACGCCCCTCGGCAACAACGACTCCGCGGCCAGGCCGTTAGACATGGCGGCGCCCAGCAGGATGCCGGCGAGCAGGATAGCTCTCATTGTTTTGCCTCGCGCCCAGCGCAGCGCACATTGTCATAGCGCAGGATGATCTCGCCGGCGCGCTTTTCGCGCCCAGTCTTGAAGCGTGCTTCGAGCGTAAATGGTTCCGTGGTTGGCGGCAACGTGATGTTGCCACCCACCGGTTCGCTGGGCTGCAGGTCACGTGTTTCGGGTAGCAGTGTCCAGCCAAACGTTGAGCGGTTGGCCTGTGGCACGTTTAGGTGGGACCATAGCTGCTGCCAGTAACTGCGTTTGAGCCGCTGGATCTCTCCCGACGCGGCAATGAGGCGCCAGTTTTTCAACTCGAGCCAGATGACTTTGTTACTCTTGTTGCGCATGCTGACGGTGATGAAGCAGGTCTGATTGAGCGCATCGATGGCGGCAGCGGGAAAACCGCGCGCCTCATAGAACGCGGCAATCTGCTCGGGCGTGCGCGGTCCCAGACGAAACAGGAGCGCAGGGTGTTCGGGGCGTGCGGTCTTTTCCTGAGCGAGCGCCTGACCCGGCAAGTAGAAGGGACCACAAAAAGACACAACTACCAACGCGGTTGTGCACAGTAGTCCGATATGTGTTTTTACCATTCAGCGCGAGTGAGGCGAGTTGCACACCGAGTCGAGTATAGCCGATTCAGAACACAGGGGGAGCAGAATCAATGAGAATGCCGATTGCACTAGTGCTGGTTGTGATCGCACTTTGCCTGGGCGTTACGCCGGGGAGCGGCACCACTGCTGCGGCAGGCGGGCTACGGCCAGTGCATACCTATTCCATCGTGGCCCGGGATCCAAAGACGGGGCAACTTGGCGTTGCCGTGCAATCGCACTGGTTCTCGATCGGAACGTTAGTGCCTTGGGCCGAGGCTGGCGTCGGCGCAGTTGCGACCCAGTCTTTCGTCGACGTGCGTTATGGCGCGTCAGGGCTGGACTTGATGCGCGCCGGCTGGAGCGCAACGCGTGCACTCGCCGCGCTGCGCGAAGCCGATCCCCATCCAGAGGTGCGGCAGGTTGCCATGATCGACGCCAAGGGCAACATTGCTGCGCATACGGGAGGGAAGTGCATTCAGCATGCCGGCCACCTGATTGAAAAGAACTTTTCGGTGCAGGCCAACCTGATGGTCGATAAAGGTGTCCCTCAGGCCATGGCCGGTGCGTTTCGCACAGCTGAAGGCAGCCTCGCCGAGCGCCTGCTGGCAACGCTCGAGGCCGCGCAGGCTACCGGCGGCGATCTGCGCGGCAAGCAGTCAGCAGCGATCCTGGTGGTGCGTGGCGAGCCCACCGGGCGAGCGTGGGAGGATCGTATCGTGGACCTGCACGTGGAGGATCATCCTGCGCCGCTCAAGGAACTCGGACGTCTGTTGCGCCTGCATCGTGCCTACGGGCACATGAACCGCGGTGACTTGGCGATCGAACAGGATGATGTGGACGGTGCGCTCCGGGAATACGGTGCGGCCCAGGCATTGGTGCCAGACAACCTGGAGATGAAGTTCTGGCATGCCGTATCACTGGTGAACGCCGACCGGCTCGATGAGTCCCTGCCCATTTTCAGGACCATCTTTGCCGGCGAAAAGCGCTGGCGCCTGATGGTCGAACGCCTGGCGCTGGCCGGCCTGCTGATCGCAGACAAGGCGACCATCGATCGCATCTTGGCGGTTGCGCCCATGTAGGCGGCGCCAAACGCCGCGCTGCACTATGCGACGCTGAGCGCGAGCTTGCCAAGCGCCTCGCCGGCTTCAAGGCAGCGATGCGCGTCACCGGCCTGTGCCAACGCGAAATGCCGGTCAAGGTGAATGCGCAGCTTTCCCGCGTCGATCAGATGGGCGCAGTCGCGCAGAATTTGCCCCTGGCGCTGCATTTCCTTTTCCATCCCGAGGTAGATAGGTGTCAGCATCATCTCGAAACTGATGTTCAGGTTGCGTTGTCGCGCCACTGTCCAGTTGGTCTGCGATGATGGCTGGACCAGCGTTACCAGGTTTCCATAGCAGCGCACCGTGGTAAAGCTGTGCTCGAAGGTTTGTCCGCCAACCGTATCGAGCGCCACGTCGACGCCGTCCTCCTCACTCCAGTCAAGGATCGCCAGATTGAAGTTCTCGTCGCGGTAGTAGATGACATCATCGGCACCCACCGATTCAGCCAGCGCGGCCTTGGCCGCAGAGCTAACCGTTGTGCAGACCCTCGCGCCCCGCAGTTTGGCGAGCTGAATGGCGATATGCCCCACGCCACCTGCGCCACCGTGAACCAGGACACGCTGG
>CP070733.1:687471-698598 GCA_020347585.1 Pseudomonadota bacterium
ATGGTGCCGACGGGGTGACTCGAACACCCGACCTACTGATTACGAATCAGTTGCTCTACCAACTGAGCTACGTCGGCTTTGACCTGGTAGTGATGCGGCGCCAAGCAAGGCGCCAGCGCGAAGGGCTCAAGTATACTGGATCGCACTGCGCGGTAGAAGAAATGCCGGTCGCTTAGGACTTGTCCTGGCGGACGCGGATGATGACATCGACGCCGTCCGTCACCGTGCCGTCGGGCAGCGTGGGCAAGCGGGTGATGTTGACCTGCCGCTCATCGACGTCCGTGAGCTTTCCCGTGTCGACATTGTAGAAATGGAAATGCGGGGAGGTATTTGAGTCGTAAAACACCTTGGCGGAATCAACAATGACCTGGCGCACCATACCCTTGCCGGCGAACAGACCCAGGGTGTTGTAGACGGTGGCCTTTGAGACATCGGCGCCCGCCCGGTTAGCCGCGAGCATGACCTGCTCGGCCGACATGTGTTGCGAACGGGCAAAAAGAATGCGCGCGATATCCACCCGCTGTTGGGTCGGCGTCACATCGTGGGCCTTCAGCAGGGCAATACCCTCATCCTTTGTAAGGGTTTGATTTTTCAAGGAATCAGACATTGTGAAAAGTATAAACCAAGTGCTCAAAATTCGTCCAACTGCAAATTGGGAGGTCACACGGCCTCGGCCATAACCCTCGGCTGATAAGGCGCAGGGTCCACCAGCGGCTGGGCGCCGGTAATGAGGTCCACCAGCAAACGCGCCGATGCGGGGCCCAGTACCACGCCGTTACGAAAATGGCCGGCGTTCACGTACAAGCCCTCGATGCCCGGATGCTCCCCAATTATAGGTATGCCATCCGGAGAGCCAGGCCGCAGCCCCGCCCAGTGGCGCTCCACCTCGCAATTGGCAAGCGCTGGAACAATGCGTCTGGACTCCGCCTCCAACTCCTGCCGCGCCTCGCCGGTGGTGCCCTTGTTGAACCCCACGTGCTCCAGGGTACTGCCCACCAGCACCCGACCATCGCGCCGCGGAATCACATAGCGGTCGCGGCTCAACACGATGCGGCGCACCAGCCCTGGCGCACCGCGAAACAGCAGCATCTGGCCGCGCACCGGAACGACCGGTAAGTGCAGCCCAAGTGGTTCGAGCAATTCAGCGCTCCACGCCCCGCTGGCGATCACCACCGTGCCGCAGGCCACCGTCTCGCCATTCAGCCTGACGCCATTCACCCGCCCGGACTCGACCATCAGCCCCGTCACTGCGGCCTGTTCGCGGACGTGCACACCGCGCGCATCCAGATCCGCACGCAGCGCCTTCATCAACCGGGGATTGCGCACCTGGGCGACACTGGGCAGCCACAGCAACGGCGTATCTACCTCTCCCAGCGCGGGCTCGATCTGCTTGGCCTCTGCGAGGTCGGTGATGCGCGCCTCAACGTCGAAACGCCTGCCCCACGCCAGTACATCAGATGTCTCGGCCGCCATGTCCGAGATCAGCAGACCACTCTGCGTCCACTCGGGATCGATGCCGGTGCGCGCGCGCAGTTCTTGCGTAAGTAGCGCATAGCGCGCCTGGCCCCAGCCCGCCAGGCGCGTCACGGCATCCGCATAACGCCACGGATACAGCGGCGAGAGGATCCCGCCGCCCGCCCACGATGACTCGCGACCGGTGGCGCCACGCTCCAGCACGGTGACCTGCGCGCCCTCATCAGTGAGGGCGCGTGCCACCAGCATGCCAATCAGGCCGCCGCCAACCACCACGCAATCCTTCATCCGTCAGGCCTACCTGCCCCGAAAAGTGTGAAGTAAATCACATGCATTTTGCGATATCTACCAACTGTGCACACCTGCAACACGCGCATTTTCGCCGCTTATCCCCGTCAGCTGCCAGTCCGTCGGCTTTCTTAAAGAACCCCTCTGCCGGGACGCAAATCCCGGTAGCAAAGAAGATTCGCGCGACAAAACAAGAGAGCACAGCATGAACAAACACGTTGCAGGTCTAACGATTGTCGAACTCATGATCGCGATGGCGGTGATCGCTGTCGTGGTGTCTCTGGGGGTCCCGCATCTGCCTGGGGTGGTCGGTAACAACCGCTTGACCGCCCAGGTCAATACGCTGTCGAACCACCTCGCCTACGCGCGCAGCGAAGCGGTCAAGAGCGGCACGCCAGTGACCGTTACCTCCAACAACGGCGCGATCTGGCAGGACGGTTGGACGGTGTGGGTCGATACCAACAACAGTGGCCTGATGGATGCCGGCGAAGAACTGCGCATCGGCGAGGCATTCGGCGCGGCGAGTGTGCTGACGCCCGACAACGGCACCGACTTCATCACCTACAACGGCACTGGCGCCCTGGCCGGCAATCCCGTCACGTTCACCCTGTGCAACACCAGCAGCCCGTATGGCAAACAGCTGAAGATTACCGGCAGCGGCCGCGGACGTCTGGCCGACAGCAAGTACAAGTGCCCGTAGCCAGTCATGAGGGACAAATGACATGAAGCGAAACCCAATCCCATCAATGCCAGCCGCAATCCGCGGCTTTACGATTCTGGAAGTGGCAGTGGCCATGGTGATCTTTTCGGTCGGCCTGCTGGGTCTGGCTGGGCTGCAGCTGGCCGGCACCCAGTCCAACCACGATGCGCTGATGCGTTCGCTCGCCGTACAGCAAGCCTACGACATGGCAGACCGCATGCGCTCCAACACCGAGGGCTTTCGCGACAGCGCGGCCTACGAAAGTCTCGCGGGCATTCCCGGCTCCATGCCCGCCTGCACAGCGACCTCGTGCACGGCCAACCAGGTTGCAACGCGCGATCTCTTTGAATGGAACACCGCGAATGACGCGCTGCTGCCGACAGGCCAGGGCCAGGTGCAGGGCGATGGCAGCGGCCAGCGCTTTACCATCACTGTGCACTGGGACGCCAACCGCAGCGGCGCCGCAGGGCTGAATTGCCCGCCCCAAAGCGATGCCGACCTCGAATGTGTCCGACTGATCTTCAGGCCGTGACCATGACTGCCATCTCACGACAGGATTCCTACGCAATGAACAGAAAATACGCACTGGGTCTGACCATCGTCGAATTGATGGTGTCCCTCGCCATTTCCGCCGTCTTGCTATTGGGTGTTGGCACGGTATACGTCGGCAGCCGCCAGTCCTACAAGGTGCAGGACCAGTTCGCCATGATTCAGGAGAACGCGCGCTATGCCCATCATCTGGTGACCAAGGAGGTGCGCCAGGCCGGCTTCCAGGGTTGTGCACGCCTCGAGTACCTGCAGCCCAACGTCATCTCGGACCCCAGCAGTCTACCGGGTGCGCTCGAGTTCGATAAAAACAATTTCATCAAGGGCCACGGCGATTCCAACGGCGACGGTACGCAGGTACCGGCACTGCCTTCAACGCCAACCCATACACCGCTCGCCGGCACCGATGCCGTCACCGTGCGCAAGGCGTCATCCTGCGGTGCAACGCTGACCGGCGTGATGACGGTCGCCAACGCCAACGTGCAGTTGATGAACAGCTGCGGGTTCGAGCAGGGCGACGTGGTGATGATTACCGACTGCGAAAGCGCGGACATCTTTACCATCACCAATACCCCCGGTGGCCAAGGCAGCAGCACCACGCTCGCACACGCCAACGGCAGCAACATCGGCAACCGCCTGAGCAAAAATTATCTCGATGATGCCCAGGTGATGAAGTTCGAGCAGGTTACCTACTTTATCGCCAACAACGATGACGGCATCCCAAGCCTCTACCAGTCCGCCTGGGTTAACAACGGCGGCGCCGTCACCAGTGAGGAGACGGAATTGGTGGACAACGTCGAGGACTTTCATGTGCTCTTCGGTGTGGACAACTCCGGCGAAAACTACAGCGCCGATCGCTACATGACGGCCGAAGAGGTTGAGTCGGCGGGTGCCGACACCTGGGGCCTCGTTACCAGTGTCAAGCTGGCACTACTGATGCGCTCGGACCAAGAAGTCGGCAAGGCCGAGAAGAAATTCACCTTCGACGGCAATACTGTCACCACGCCGGGCGACAAGCGCTACCGCCGCGAGTTCACCACCACGGTCAACATTCGCAACCGCACGCCGTAACTGAGGATCACCGTAATGGCGAAGCAAATTTCAATGTCACTTTCCCGAGTCTCCGTTGGCCGCGCACAGCGCGGCGCGGCACTTGTGACCGGTCTCATCCTGCTGGTCGCGCTGACGCTGGTGGGCCTGGCTGCCACTAGCAGCAATTCGCTGGAGCAGCGCATGGCCGCCAACATGGCCGACTACAACCAGGCCTTTAATGCCGCCGAGACGGTGATGCGCGTTATGCAACGCGAACTGGACCGCCCCGGTCTGGCACCGCAGGGCGTGTCCGACTGCTCCGGGCAACCCGCACCCTGCGCCCTAAATCCGAAGGTGCTCGTAGACCTGTATGGCACAGACTGGTGGCTTCACCCGACGGTCAATCACACCTGGTGGGACGCCAACGGCATCGCCTACAACGAGGTGACCGGAGATTCACTGAAGTCGCAAGGCTTGGTGAATACGGAGCCGCATTACGTGGCCGAGTTCCAGAGCGATGTCAAAGACAGCGCCCGTCTGGGGCACGGCGGTGATGGCTACACCTATTACTACCGCGTGACGGCGCGTGGCAGCGGCGCCACCGACGCCGCGCAGGCGATTATCCAATCGACTGCCGCCAAGCGCGAGAACTGATGAGTTTTCCATCAGGAAGATACAAATGAATCCGATTTTGCACAACACAGGTTTTGGTTCCAGCGCGCCGGCAAACTGCGCCACGCGCCATGTGGAGGTTAAGAAGATGGTCCGCCCACGACTCAGCAAGACGTTACTGGCAACGCTATTTTTCGCGTTCACCGCCCACACCAGTGTACAGGCCGCGCCGCTGGCGCTGCCCGATGTACCGCTGCCCGTCGCCAACTTTATGAACCCCAACGTCATGCTGCTGCTGGACAACTCCGGCAGCATGAACAACATCATCTGGGCCTCCGGCTATAACGCGAACACGACGTACCCCGACTGGAGTGACAGTGGCAATCTGTGGTCAGCTACCAGCGGCAACGTGGGACTATCGAGCCTGACGTCGTGCACGACGACCGGCTACTACGAAGGCAATGATGGCACTACAACCAAATGCCTCAAGCTACCTGATCCCGTGGGCGGGGGTGACACGCGCTACGCCGGCAATTATCTCAACTATTTGTTCTCGACCTATGCCGACAATACCGACTTGACCGGCGGGACGATCCCCAACGACTACCGCATGAATGTGCTGCGCACCGTCAGTACTAACCTGGTCAACGGCACGCCGGATATGCGCTTTGGCGTTACATCGTTCTATACCGATGACGGCGGTAAGATCGACGTGGGCTGCGCCGACAACAACTCCAGCTCGGTGGCAACGGCCATTGGTGGGCTGACCGCATCCACCTGGACGCCGCTGGCCGAAACGTACTATGAGGTTACGCGCTATTTCCGTGGCCTTGGTAGTCGTTTCACCACAGGTGTCACCCACACCAGCCCGATCGTGTACCGCTGTCAGAAGAACTTCGCACTTATCGTCACCGATGGCTACCCCACTTATGACAACGATATTCCGAGCAACGGCACTGGGGAGCCTGTCGCGAGCACCTGTGTAAGCAGCGACGTGCGTAACTGCGACGGCCTGGCGCCGGCCACCGTCAGCGGCGACTACCCGAACTTCCCGCAATACTCGGATGGATTTGAAGTACTTACCAAGGGCAATGACAACAATGCCTACTCGAGCGAGGGGGCCACACTGCTGCTGGACGATATCGCCAAGTTTGCCCACGACGTAGACCTGCGCCCGACCGGATCAGACGCCGCCGGCGTCAGCTTCAACGACCCGGCCTACGAGAAGCAGAACCTGATCACCTATACGGTCGGGTTCTCTACCGCCAACCAGATGCTGGAGGACGCAGCCGCCTACGGTGACGGTACCTACTTCACCGCGAGCGACGCCGTCACGCTGACCGACTCGCTACGCAAGGCCATTGTAGATATCGAGGGCAAAACCGGCTCGGCCTCAGCGGTCTCCTCGAGTACCGGCTTCGTCAGCAGCGACACGTTCCTCTACCAGGGGCGCTTCAACTCAGTGGGCTGGGACGGCCAGTTGCTGGGCTACAAGATCGACCCGTTCTCCGGCGACGTAGATGTCCTGCCACAGTGGGACGCCGGCGACCCCAAGCTCATGCCAAGCGCCGGCAGCCGTGAAATCATCTCCTATAACGGCACCAAGGGGGTACCGTTTGCCTGGGCAGCGGCGGCCACCGCCGATACCCTGACCGCGGCGCAACTGGCCTTCGTCGAAACCCAAGATCGATTGAACTACCTGCGCGGTGATGCCAGCAACGAAATCAAGAACGGCGGTACGTTCCGCGATCGCAGCAACAAGCTGGGCAGCATCGTGAACTCGGCACCGTACTATGTGGGCCCGCCGGCATTTCGTTACCCGGACATCTGGAACACCTTCCAGAAGGCCGCACCGGAAAACTGCGGCGCCGACAGCTGTAAATACTCCAAGTTTAAAGAGAACAACAAGAACCGCCAGCCGGTGGTCTACGTCGGGGCCAACGATGGCATGTTGCACGGGTTCAACGGCGAAACCGGCGAGGAACTGCTCGCCTACGTACCGTCGATGGTATACCCGAACCTCAAGGCCTATAGCGAAACGACCTACAGTCACAAGTACATGGTCGACGGCACACCGACGATCATCGATGCTTTCTATAACAACACCTGGCATACGGTGTTGGTATCCGGTCTGAACAACGGCGGCCAGGGCGTGTTCGCGCTGGATGTCACCGACCCGACCAAATTCAGCGAGACCAATGCCAGCAAACTTGTGCTCTGGGAGTTCAACGACGACGGCATCGGAGCAGCCACCGGCACTGGTGATGCGGACATGGGCTTCAGCTTCAGCCGCCCTGCAATCGTACGCATGCAAAACGGCGACTGGGCCGCGGTGTTTGGCAACGGCTACAATAACACCGTGGACGATACCGCCACTGGCGGCAAGGTGAGCACCACCGGCAACGGCGCTATCTATGTCGTCAATCTCGAGACCGGCAAGCTGATCAAGAAATTCGATACCGGTCAGGGCACCGCCCAGGATCCGGAAAGTCTGGGCCGCCCCAACGGCGTGGCCACCGTGGCGCCGGTGGACTTCGACGGTGACTATATCGCCGACTACATCTACGCCGGCGACCTGTTCGGAAACCTGTGGAAACTGGACGTCACTGACCCAAGCCCGACCAAGTGGATCTTCGCAAATACCACCGGCAAGATCTTTAAACCGCTGTTCGTGGCCAAGGACGCCGGCGGCAAGCGCCAGCCGATTACCAGCCGGCCTGAGGTAGTCAAGAGCAACAACGTCGACGGTTCACTGATGGTGTACTTCGGCACCGGTAAATACCTGGAGCTATCCGACAACACCAGCGTGGGTGCCACCACCCAGTCGGTGTACGGCGTGCTCGACGAGGGTGTCGCCATTGCCGACCGCAGCGCCTTCCTGCAGCAGCAAATCGTCAACGGCGCCGATGGGCAGCTCGAAGCGTTCTGCGACGAGAGCAAGTCCAACTGCGAAGATCAGCAGGTGCGCGAGGTTAGCAACAAGGGCGACGACAAGTATCAGAGCTGGTTCCTGGATTTGCCCACCCAGGGTGAGCGCATGGTGTCCGACCTGTTCGTGCGCGGGGCACCGGTCAAGAACCTGATCTTCGTTACCCGCGTGCCCTCGGCGGACGCCTGTGCCTTCGGTGGTTCCTCCTGGCTTATGGAGGTTGATGCGCGCGATGGCAGCAAGACCAGAAAGCCGGTGTTCGACCTGAACCTTGACAACAAGATCAACGGCCTCGACAACGTGGGCGACACCACTGTGATGAACGGCTGGAAAATGGACGGCATCGTGACGATTCCGACTGTCATCACAGACGGCGTGAAGGAATACAAGTACATGTCGAGTTCCACCGGCAACATCAACAAGATCACCGAGAATCCGCCGGTCGGCACCTACGGGCGTCAGTCCTGGCGGCAGCTCAAGTAACCGGATCGAGGAAGAACCATGAAAACATTTATCGCACGCACATTTGTGACACTGGCGCTGCTGGCGACCGTCGGCCTGGCCGTCGCCGCTGACAGGCCGTACACCCACACCGGCTTCATCTCGCAGCTTGACGCGACAACGAACGCCGTGGTCATTCGAAAGCAGATCTACGTGCTGGACAAGACGGTGAACATCCATGGGCTTCCCAAAGTGTTCGCGACGGTGTCGGACCTGAGCCGCGGTATGGACATCGGCTTCAATGTGGTACGCAACCCCAAGACCGGGCGCGAGGATCTGATCAAGGAGATCTGGGTCATACCGCAGTAACGCCATGGCGATGCCGCACCTATAACGAAATTCAACGGAGAAAATTAATGCGACAGTGTAAAGGCTTGACGCTCATTGAATTGATGACGGTACTCGGCATCATCGCCGTGCTGGCCGCTATCGCGTGGCCGCTCTACGACGACCAGCGCCAGCGCGAGGCCCGCGCCGACGGCGTGGGCGGCCTGGGCATCGCCGCCATGGAGATGGAAAATTGTCTGGCGCGCAACGGCACTTACACCGGCTGCCCGGTAACGACTCCGTCACCGCGGGGACACTATGCCGTCGCCATGGTTGCCACCAACGGCGGCGCCGGCTTCACGCTCACCGCCACCAAGAACGACAATGCGGACGCCGACTGCGGCGACCTGAGCCTGAACCACCTCGGTCAGAAGACCCACACCGGCACTGCGCCCATGCAGCGCTGCTGGCCCAGCTAGAATCCGCACTACTATCCGGCCCCGGGCACCCCCGCCCGGGGCTGGAATCGATTAAATCACTGCTTCATATATAAAAGGCTGGGCACCGGCCGGGTTCCCGGCCGTTTTTCTTGCTTACCACCCCCTGGCGGCCATGCGGGCGCCAAAACCTGTATCGCGAAATTCTTGACACCGCCGGTCGGTGGATTCCGGCGCTTTGTCGGGATTGAGCGGACAGGTTCGACAGGCCTCGCTATAACAGGGGCCATGAAAAACCGAATCTCGGGTCTAACGTTGGTTGAGCTGATGGTCATGTTGGCGGTCGTTGCGATACTGATCGCTGTGGGTGTACCCAACCTGCGCAACATTATCAGCGGCAACCGCCTGACCACGCAGATCAACCAGCTTTCCAATCACCTGGCCTACGCCCGCAGCGAGGCAGTCACCCGCAGCAAGCGGGTCGGCCTAATGTCCGCGGGCGGCGCCAACTGGGAAGCGGGGTGGACGGTCTGGGTCGATGACAATGGCGACCGCGTCATGGATGCTGGCGAAGAACGGCTGCGGGTCGCAGAAGCAATGCCAGCCAATATTGCCTTGACCAACGATACCGGCAGCGCAACCATCGTTTACGACGCCGACGGCACCGCCGTAGAAACCCAAGCAGCCGCGGTTGCCTTCACGCTATGTAACAATGCCGACAAGGCCGTTCCCGGACGGGAACTCACCATCAACGTCACTGGACGCCCCGAATTGACCAAAACGGACGTTGACTGTGGGTCGTAACACTACTGAACGGGGATGAGAGCCATGCAGTTCAATTCAAGCCAGAATTTCTCCTCCCGGGTCGGCGGCTTCACCTTGATGGAAGTTGCCGTCGCCATGGTGATTTTTTCGGTCGGCCTGCTCGGCCTGGCGGGTCTGCAGCTAACCGGCGTGCAAAATATCAACGACGCACTTCTGCGCACCACGGCAGTGCAACAGGCGGCGGACATGGCCGAGCGCATCCGCGCCAACCCCGCAGGTGCCATCAATGGAAATTACGACACTATCAGTGCCGGAGTCAGCGGCGCCGCATGCAGCAACAGGTGCGACCCGTCGCAGACCGCATTGAACGATCGCCTGGAGTGGAGCACCGCCATCGACACCACGTTGCCCGCTGGCCAGGGTACGGTACAAGGTGCGCTTGCTGGGTTGAGCCGCGAATTCACCATTACCGTGCAGTGGGACGGCAACCGGCGCGGAGCTCAGGGAACCAACTGCCCACCGCAGGGCCCGGATGACATGGACTGCATTCAACTCACCGTTCGCCCCACGCCGTGACAACCCAATATTCCTTAGGAACCGCGACCAGGTCCTTTGCACACTTCGACAAGCCGCGCGGCGTCACCATGGTGGAGCTGATGGTAGCGCTGGCGATTTCATCAATACTGATGCTGGGCGTTGGCACCGTTTACGTTACCAGCAAGCATTCCTACAAGTTGCAGGATGAACTTGCCAAGCTTCAAGAAGATGCGCGCTTTGTGTACCACACTATGACGACGGATCTGCGCATGGCAGGTTACGTTGGTTGCAGCAAGCTCGCCGAGGACCAGTTGGTGCCGCAAGTACTGGCGATCAATCCGCCTGGCGACATCGCGACTATCGAGGCGACGCGTGCCGCTGACGAGGCTCTTGGCCAAGAGATGTGGGTCAATCACTACATCACGGGGCACTCTGACAGTGGGGGTGGCACTTTCTCCCCGGGGCTATATACAGCGATTGCTGATACCCGCCCCGACACCGACGCAGTAACTGTCTTCCGCGGCTCCGAGTGTAGTGCGTCGCTGAGTAACCGCATGGCGGATGAAACCAGCCCAATCAATGTGTTCAACAACTGTGGATTCACGCAGGGCGACGTACTGATGGTCTCCGACTGTGCTCGGGTCGATATTTTCGAGGTCACCAACGATCCGCCCAACACCGGCGCCGTTACGCTTGAGCATGATGCCTCCGCCAACCTGAGCGCCGCGCTGTCTGCGCCCTACCAGCAAAACGCACAAGTGATGCGCATCGTGCGCAATACCTACGTCATTCGCGATGACCCGAATGACCCGGATCTCACCCCGACACTGTTCAAGATGAGCTTTGTCAACCAGGCCGGCGCACTGCAACCAGTGACCCAGCCCCTGGTGCGCAACGTCGAGGATATGAGAGTCCTTTATGGCGTGGACACCAACGCCGATGGCAGTGCCGATACCTTTCAGACGGCAGATCAAGTTGGACAACCCGCAGGCAGTCGTGATACCCCTGACTGGGGTAACGTTACTGCGCTCAAGGTGTCC
>CP070733.1:698698-702427 GCA_020347585.1 Pseudomonadota bacterium
AGGCGAACGTAGGTGGCGGTCAGGTACAAATTGGGCATCAAGCGATTGACGTTGATCTCCAGTGCCTGTTCTAGCGCGCGCCGCGCGCCTGTGTAGTCCCCGCCAAAAAACCTGGCGTAGCCGAGCACGGCAGCGTACTGGGAAGGCGAGTCCGGATTCAGTCGCATAGCCTCACTGATCAAGGCCTTAGCTCGTTCCGACTGCCCAGCATAGACATGGGTCACTGCTAGCAATGCGTAGCCATCTGCATGGTTGGGATCCAGCGCGATAGTGCGTTGCCCCATCGCGAGCGCCTGCTCGTGATTGCCGTTGCCGAACAGATGCACGTAGCCCAGAACCCAATGTGCTTGGGGCAATTCCTTATCAAGGGCAACTGCCTTAGTAGCAAGATCAAGCGCCAGTTTGGCCGAACGCCCACTATCCTGTGACCACTGGTAGCGGAAATCATCCACATTCGCCAGGGCGAGCGCGCTATATGCACGCGCAAAGGATGGATCGAGATCGATGGCGGCTCGGAATTGCTCGCGCGCCAGCCGATTGTCTTGCTGGGTGTGCCGGGCGAAATAGGCCTGGCCACGCAAAAAATGATCGTAAGCACCAACACTCGTTGTGTACCTGCGTGCAATGCGCCGCTTTTCTTCCTCCGTGAGACTCACTGACAAAGCAGCGACGATCCGGTGTCGCACATCGTCCTGGACGGCAAATATGTCCTCGAGCCGCCTGTCATAGCGTTCAGCCCAGACATGAAAACCGGTATCGGTATCAATGAGTTGGGCATTTATGCGTACCTGACCATCGGCCTTACGTACGCTTCCCTCAAGTACATGGCTCACGCTAAGTTCCTTGCCGACTTCCTTGGCATCCATTGTGCGCTGCTTGTACGCAAACGCGGTGCGGCGCGCAACTACAAATAGCCCTGAGAACTTCGACAGATCCGTAATCAGATCGTCCGTAATACCATCAGAGAAATACTCCTCGCCGGGGTCGTTGCTCATGTTGACGAAAGGCAATACTACGAGCGAGGGCTTGTCCACCCGCGGAGATTCGAAATGTTTTGGGGTTGACACACGGCTGGCTGTCGCCAGAAAGTACGCCAGCGCTACCAGCCCAACAAAGACTGCGATCGCCCTCGTTGCGGATGACCAAGGTGACGTGCGGGATTGGAGGGGTGCGGCGGGTATTTGTACAGGTGCATCATCAGCCGCCGGGCGACACTCACTGACAGCAGCAATCAGGCGGTAACCCTTCTTGGACACCGTTTCGATTACCCTGGGGTGCCGCGAGTTGTCTCCGAAAGCCCGGCGCAACTTGATCATGGCACTGGTGAGCGCATCGTATCCCACCACGGATCCAGACCAAACGCTTGCCTCCAGTTCTTCTCGCGTTATGACCTCCCCGGGACGACGCGCCAGGCAGACCAGGAGATCCATTACCCTAGGCTCTAGCTTGACTTCGACATCGCCGCGGCGCAGGCGCCCGTTACCGGGTTCCACCGTCCAGTCACCGACCTGAAAGGACCGCTGAGCATCGCCGTTCCCTGCTCGAGAGTTCATCTGCAACTCCGCTCCAGACGCGAAATGTACTTACTGCTGTGGAAGAGCCGGAAAAACGTTTCCAAAACATCGTGTTTTAGCCGCAAGTTTTCGGCTGGTCGCTGCTACGGTTTGATCAATAGCGACGGCGCAGTTCAGCCCGCTCCCTCACCGCCACCGAGCAGGAGTAATGATATGCGATACCCTGACAAAGTCCATAAAACCATGATATTTGTGTCATTTTCCAGCATTCTGGCTGTAGGAACTGCCTTTGCAGAGAGCGAGTCCGACGCCGCTTTCGCGGCTCTGGACCGTTGGCAAACCAACCGTCTGCTTCATCCCACGAATAATGAGCGCAGCCGCGAACGAGGCGGCCACATTGTCATCTACGACAACCTCAAGGATGTCACGGTGGAGCAAGCCCTCGACGAGCACTTTGATCGGATCGAAAACATGATGTTCACCCGAATCCTGATTACGGACGAAGCGGGCCAGGTACAACGCGATCCGGCCAGCGGACGCCTGTTGATGGAAGATGACGGTTGCTGACGTCGAGGGCGCCGCTGCCCCAGCGAACAACGTAACTATTTGATCGCACTGATGCTCAAAAAACGACGGTAAAAAAATCAGATTTTCGCCATAACATTTCTAGCAATCGGTGCCAGGGTTGACCAAGCAGCGAGTGGTATTCGCTGCCAGACCGACTTTTCAAATTAGACTTGAGGAACAATGCGATGAAACACGGATATCAAATCTATGACGCGTCAACGGCACCCCTCGCCTCTCGCGAACTTCTAGGCGCGGTACAGAAGAACTTTGGAATGATCCCTAACTCACTGGCGACTATGGCCGAGTCCCCGGAAACGCTCCAGGCATATCTCACCATCGGCGAACTGGCTGCCAAATCCAGTCTCAGTCCGCTGGAGCAACAGGTGGTCATGCTAACCGTGGCACGCGAACACGAGTGTCCCTATTGCGTACCTGCGGTAGCCACACTCGCCAAGTCCCATGGTGTGCCCGTAGAGCATGTCAGAAACATTGTCGATTGCGAGCCGCTTGGTGACGATAGGCTTGATGCTCTGAGATCGTTTACTTCCAGCGTGGTGCGTGGCCGCGGATGGGTTACCGACGAGGAAGTCGCTACGTTCTTCCGCCACGGTTACAACCGCCGGAATATCCTTGAACTCATCCTCATCACCGCGATGAAGTCGATTGCGATCTATGCTAATCACATAGTGGACCCAGATCTCGATGACGCCTTTGTAGCTGAGCGTTAGGGAAAAGTCGCCTGACACTAAAGAAACTCTGCACGGGCCGGGCGCCATACTGACGTTGTACGCATCCGGCCCGTCACAGGAGGCAGCACCAAGATGAAACATGACAAGAGAAGTTTCGTTGGGCTGTGCGCGAAATGCGCGATCACAGCCGCTCTTGCATTCGGCGCAAATGCAGCCGAGCGCAACATAGCCAAGGACTATCCGCTGACCAAACTGACTGACCATGTCTACGTCATACATGGTCCAAATGAAATGCCAAGCCCAAAGAATCAAGGTTTTCGAAACAACCCGGTGATCGTAATTACCAACGCGGGCGTCGTAGTTTTTGATCCAGGCACCAGCCGGTACGTTGGCGAAATGATCGTGAAAAAGGTTAAAGCAATCTCATCATTACCGATAATTGCGGTATTCGATTCTCATATCCATGGTGATCACTGGTTGGGAAATCATGGAATAAGCGATGCATATCCAAACGTAGTTATCTATGGCCATCCCCGGATGAAGTCGCGTGCCGAGCAGGGCGAGGGTGACATGTGGATCAAGGCGATAAATCAACGCACCGGTGGCGCAATCGAAGGAACACAACCCGTCGCGCCAACGACGTCCGTTGAGAATGGTGCCGTCATTACACTAGGCGGAACGTCGTTCCGGATTCACTATGGCGACAACGCGCATACTGACAACGACATAATGGTTGAAATTGTGGAAGAGAGAGTCCTGTATTTCGGCGATATCGTAAGGCAAGCGAATATCGGTCCCTTTTTGGGGAGCTTCAAGGGAAACCTGGCAGCGATCAATGCCGGACTTGCCACCAAAAGCACAATTTTTATCCCGGGACATGGACAAAGCGGTGGCCCGGAGGTCGCCGAGGAATACAGGATCTTTTTACAGAAATTGCTCGCGACTGTAACCAAGCTCTA
>CP070733.1:702527-711084 GCA_020347585.1 Pseudomonadota bacterium
ATCGCCGTCGATGGACTTCTTCACCTTCTTTGGCTTGTTCTCAGCCTCCAATTTTGTATCGCTTTCTTCCTTGGATGATCGCCATGCTGGCCGACAGCATGTTAGCGATCCTGATAGCGCAGTGTCTGCACGCGGCAACCTTTGGCATTTTCCATGCCGCGGCAATCCAGTTGATCCACCAGCTCTTCACCGGGCGTCACCAGGGGCGCGGTCAGGCCCTGTACAGCAGCCTGAGTTTTGGCGCGGGCGGGGCGGTGGGGAGCCTGTACAGCGGATATGCCTGGGACAACATCAGTGCCAGCGCAAGTTTTACGATTGCTGCGCTGGTGAGCGTGCTGGCGCTGCTTATCGCGTGGCGGGCGGTGTACGCGGTACACGAATAAGCGCTGGCGCGGTGCGCAGATCGTGCACCATGCGAATGGCGGTTTCACGGCCGCGATAGTAACCCGCAACGCGGCTGACTTCGGTGTAACCGAATCGGCGATAGAAGCGGTGCGCCCCCTCGTTGGCGGCGCGCAGTTCCAGACGTACCGTGAAGGTACCGGCCACACGCGCGGAATCTTCCAGCCACGCGACCAGCGCGCGCCCGATTCCCGCACCCTGCCAGCGCGGTTGTACTGCGAGCAGGTTCAAATGGGCGTGTGCGGCGCCGAACTCCATGATGGCAAACCCGGCGACGTGCTGATCGCATGCGGCCACCAGTACGGTGGTTTCAGCTGATACGATGCCAAGGTCTACCCGGTCCGGCGTCCATGACCAGCCAAGACCGGCTTCGATCAGACTGCGCGACATGTCGGCAATTAACCCAGCCTCGCTGCGTTGCGCCAGTCTGTATTCAACGCGGCCGCGCATAGCTTCCTGCGTAGCGCTTATCGCGGCGCATCAAACCCAGTTCACCTGTATCTTCGGTGAAGCCCCACTTGCGATAAAAACCGAACATCGCGGGCAGGCAATTGAGGTCGAAATGTTCGACTTGCCGCAGGCGTGGGTTACCCAGCACGGCATCCATTAGCACCGCACCGAGGCCCTTGCCGCGATGGCCCGGGTGGACACTGAGATCGTAGATGGTTGCCTTATACACGAAATCGGTAAGTACGCGGCAGAAACCCGCGAGAGCGCATTTTGTGTCCAGGAGGCCGACAATGACATCTGTGTGCTTGAGCATGCGTTCCACGTCGGGCTGGGTGCGGTTGTTGCACCAGAACTCTTTGCTGTAGAGCGCGACAAGCTGAGCGATATGGTCATCGCCAAGTGCGTCGATACGCGTGTACGGGGCGCGGGTATCAGCCAAGGTTTGCCTCTGCTGCAGCACGCACCCCCTCATCGGGATCATCGCGCAGCTTCTCCAGTGTTGAACGCAGCTCCGTGACCTCGAGATCACCGACCGCATCGCAGGCGTACTCACGGCAGCGCGGGTTTTCGCTTGCTAGGCAGCGCGTCAGGACTGCGATGCGCTCCTCGGGGAACGTGTAGGCCAGGTAGATGTCGGACAAGGCCGCAAGCCGCGGATCGGCATGGGCCTTGAGATCGGCGATGACCTCGCGGTCGAAGGGGTGCAATCCTGCGTCTATCGCGCCCCAAAGCGCGCGTGTCTTGAGCTCGACGCTGTCTTCCGCGAAGGCCTCGGCGAGGCCCGCCTCGAGTTCCGGAAACAGTTCGGGCGTCCAGGCAAGCGCACTGATGGCGGCGGCGCGGTGCATGGTATCGCCACTGCGCGCGTGGGTGCGCAACAGTTGCGCATGTTCGGGGTGCTCGAGCACGATGGTGTGGGCGATCTCGTCCAGGACAAACGGATACTCCTCGTGTTCGGCCCAGTCGGGAGCGGTGTCCCACCACGTTAGCAGCTGCTCGACATCCGCTTCCTCGATTTGCTTGTATAGACCCATCCGCGTGTCCCCTTAGTGTGATATGTGGCCGGTGGTCCCGTCGGGCTGACAGTCCTGCGCCTTTCCTGATCAGGCCTATCTTAGCCGTCGCGCGGCGCCTGCGTAAACGCGGCGGTTCCCGGGTGTGCAGGGAGAGGGCGTGGCAGGGTTCGTTCGTGCGGGATGCGCTCGCTATGTGCTCGCATCTAGCCAGGATAGCGCCCTGCGCAACGCGCTTTTCCCGTCGCTAGGCACGATGTCTTCATGTGCGAGGATGACCCGATCGAAGTCCCATTCAAGGATTTGGTCACGGCTGCGGCGCGCCGCCGGCCGGTCCCTGACCATGAACCTGATGGTACGGGCTGTTGCCATCTGGCGATCTACGCCGAGTAGCCGGGCAGCGGCCTTTTTCATCAGCGAGTCCGGTTTCGCATACCAGGCGCACAGATCCGTCAGCAGCAACGTGCGCGATGGCCGATGCAGGAATACCACCTCGTTCAACAGCGGCATTCCTTCAAACAGCAGATGCTCGAGCGCATCGCTCCACAGCGTTTTGGTATCGACGGTGAGCGTGCCATCGAGCGGTAGGTCGGGACGTTTCCGGGACAGCCCCGGCGCGCCAAAAAGCCGGGCCGACGGATAGCGTTGTCGGAAAGGGCCGGCAAACAGATGGTGGAAGCGATTGGGCGCGCAGATAAAGGCGACCTCGCCGAGTGCATCGAGCTGCGCAGCCAGCGCATCGTCCAGCGGTCCAGGGGAATGTACCCAGAGTTGCCCGTCGCCGAAGCGCGCAACGCTCATGCGCGCCATAACCGACATGCCTGCAAAGCGTATCGGGTACACGGTATGCCAAAGTTCACCAGAAACGAGTTCTTGGAACAAGATGTTTCCCTGTCTGCATGTGTGGTCAGGTCCCTGACGTTAGCGCATCCAACATAGCCACCGCCGAATTTGAGAGTGTACGCCCGGCGTGCCACACCACGCCAAGCGTGCGTTCAAGTTTTATCGTGGGCACGCGTAGCACTTCGAGATCGGGACTCAGCATGGTGCGCGGCAGTACGCTCCAGCCCAGTCCCACCACCACCATCATCTTGATGGTCTCTAGATAGTTGGTGGTCATGCTCACGCGCAGTGAAACGCCCAGCGGTGTGAAGGTACGCTCGAATATCTCGCGGGTATAGGTGCCACGCGCCGGCAGGATCGCAGCATGCTCACCAAGCGCGTGCGGTGTGATGCGTTTGCGACCCGACAACGGATGGGTTTTGCCGACCACGATGTCGAGCGGGTCCGGCCACACGGGTCTGGCGCGCAGCGCTTCGCTGGCGGTGAGCGGAAGTGTGACGATTCCGAGCTCGAGCTCGCCGTGCTCGACCGCGCGACATGCCGCCTCCGAGTCCATAAAATTCAGGTTCAATTCGACGTCCGGGTACTGTCTCGAATAGGCGCGAAGAATCGGTGGCAAGCGGTGCAGTCCGATGTGGTGGCTGGTGCCGACGCCGAGTCGTCCGCTGATTTTGCCAGCCAGATTGGCGATGGCGCACCGGGTATCCTCTACCGCCTGCAGGATGGAGCGCACCCGTGGCAACAGCGCGCTGCCGGCCTCGGTCAGATCGACCCGCCGCCCGATGCGGTCAAACAGGCGTGTGTCCAGCTCCGCTTCCAGCGCAGCGATGCGCTTACTGATCGCCGGCTGGGTGAGATAGAGACGCTCCGAAGCTAGGGAAAAAGAGCCGAGTTCCGCGACAGCAATAAAGGTCTCGAGGTTAGCAATATCCATGGGATGCGCTCGTCTTGGGTGGCGCGCCGGCCAACCTGCGGCAATAATATTAGATAACTACAGAGAATACATTATATGAAAAATATGAATTTGTGTAATAGGAATACGAGGGCTAGGATGACTGCTTGTAGCGAGGGTTGCATCGATGCCAGGCAGGACACTGTATGAGAAGTTGTGGGATGCCCACGTTGTTCGGGACAACGGCGACGGTACGTCCCTCTTATATATAGACCGCCACCTCGTCCACGAGGTAACCTCGCCGCAGGCCTTCGAGGGGTTGCGGCTCGCAGCGCGCAAACCGTGGCGCGTGAGCGCCAACCTGGCAACCCCGGATCACAATGTGCCCACCACCGATCGCAGCAAGGGCATCGATGACCCGGTGTCGCGCTTGCAGGTGCAGACGCTGGATAACAACTGCGCCACCTTTGGCATCACCGAGTTCAAAATGGACGACCCACGCCAGGGGATTGTGCACGTGATCGGGCCCGAGCAGGGCGCGACGCTGCCGGGCATGACCGTGGTGTGTGGCGATTCGCACACTTCAACGCACGGGGCGTTCGGTGCGCTGGCCTTCGGCATCGGTACCTCCGAAGTCGAGCACGTGCTGGCCACTCAGTGCTTGGTGCAAAAGCAGTCGAAGTCGATGTTGATCAGTATCGACGGCACGCTCGGAGCGGGTGTGACGGCCAAGGACCTAGTGTTGGCGGTTATTGGCGAGATCGGTACCGCTGGCGGTACGGGCTATGCTATCGAATTCGGCGGCAAGGCGATCCGCGGCTTGTCCATCGAGGGTCGTATGACCGTATGCAACATGGCCATTGAGGCCGGGGCGCGCGCGGGTATGGTGGCGGTAGACGACAAGACCATCGAGTACATCAAGGGCCGCCCGTATGCACCGGCTGGTGCGCAATGGGAGCAAGCGATAGCCGCGTGGCGCGAGTTGCACAGCGACCCAGGCGCCGTATTCGATCGCGTGGTGCGTCTCGACGCGGGCAATATCAAGCCACAGGTGACCTGGGGCACATCACCTGAGATGGTGGCGCCGGTGAATGGCACGGTGCCGGACCCGGAGAGTTTCGAGGATCCTGTGCGGCGCGAGAGCGCCAGGCACGCACTTGCCTACATGGGGCTCGATCCGGGCACACCGATGAGCGCTATTGCGCCTGACAAGGTCTTCATCGGCTCGTGCACCAACTCGCGAATCGAGGACCTGCGCGCCGCCGCAGCGGTAGTCAAGGGGCGCCGGGTGGCGGATAACATCAAGCTGGCAATGGTGGTGCCCGGTTCAGGGCTGGTTAAACAGCAGGCCGAGGCCGAAGGACTGGACAGGATCTTTGCGGAGGCGGGTTTCGAGTGGCGCGAGCCGGGTTGCTCCATGTGTCTTGCCATGAACGCCGACCGCCTCGAAGCGGGAGAGCGATGCGCATCGACCTCGAACCGCAATTTCGAGGGCCGCCAGGGCAAGGGTGGGCGCACGCATCTGGTCAGCCCGATCATGGCCGCCGCCGCGGCTGTGACTGGACACTTCGTAGACGTAAGCGAACTGTAAAACCAAACATTGGGGGCACCGCGTACCGCAACCTGACTTTGCATGGTCGTGGCCCCCGGTTTATTAGCTGCAGCAGGCTGGACAAATGGAAAAATTCATCCCCGTCAACGGCATCGTCGCGCCGCTGGATCGCGCCAATATCGACACCGACGCGATAATTCCCAAGCAGTTTCTCAAATCCATCAAGCGCAGCGGCTTCGGCCCGAATCTGTTCGACGAATGGCGCTATCTGGATCATGGCGAGCCCGGCATAGACAACAGTGTACGTCCGTTGAACCCCGAGTTCGTGCTGAATCAGGAACGCTATCGCGGTGCACAGATCCTGCTGGCACGGGATAATTTTGGTTGCGGCTCGAGCCGGGAACACGCGCCCTGGGCGCTGCTCGACTACGGGTTTCGCGTTATCATCGCGCCGAGTTTTGCGGACATCTTCTTTAATAACTGCTTCAAGAACGGCATCCTGCCGATCGTGCTGGATGCGAACACGGTGGCGGAACTGTTCATGGAAGTGGAAGGAAACCCGGGATATCGGTTGACGGTGGACCTGGCGGCGCAGACCATTGCCAAGCCCGACGGCACGGTGGTGCAATTTCCGGTCGACGACTTCCGTAAGCACCGGTTGCTGGAAGGACTCGACGATATCGGTCTCACCCTGGAACATGCTGATGAGATCCGCGCCTACGAAACGCGGCGCAAGTTTGAAGCACCGTGGTTGTTCGGGAACTGACTCGCAACCACAGCGCACACTGAGCAAACTGTTACCGGAGACAGATCTTGCAGTATCGATCGGCACGCATGTGTATTCTCCTTGCTCTTTGTGCTTTGTGTGGCATTAGCGGTGTTTGACGTACGAAAAGCAAAATGACCAAGAAGATTCTAGTATTGCCCGGCGATGGCATCGGCCCCGAAATAGTGGCTGAGGCACTTAAAGTGATCGAGCGCCTGTGTCTGGATTTCGGACTCAATGTCGAAACCGAACAGGCGCTGGTGGGCGGAGCTGCTTACGATGCCACTGGAACGCCGTTGCCGGAGGTGACCCTCGACCTTGCGCGCCAGTCTGACGCGGTGCTGCTCGGGGCGGTAGGTGGTTACAAGTGGGAGTCGCTCGATATCGCGGTGCGGCCTGAGAAAGGCCTGTTGGGTCTACGCGCCGGTCTTGAGCTGTTCGCTAACTTGCGCCCTGCCATCCTGTATCCGCAACTGGCCAGTGCGTCGACGCTCAAACCGGAGGTAGTGGCGGGGCTGGATATCATGATAGTGCGCGAGCTGACCGGCGGTATCTATTTTGGCCAGCCGCGCGGCGTGACCAAGCTAGAGAATGGCGAGCGCCAGGGAGTCAATACGCTTGTGTATCGCGACTCCGAGATTGAGCGTATCGCACGCGTGGCATTCGACATCGCCGGCAAGCGCGGCGGGCGCCTGTGCTCGGTCGACAAGGCCAACGTGCTCGAGTGCACCGAACTGTGGCGTGGAGTGGTGACCCAGGTTGGGGAGGACTACCCCGACGTGGACCTCAGCCACATGTACGTGGACAACGCCGCGATGCAGCTGGTGCGTGCGCCGAAGCAGTTTGACGTGGTAGTCACCACCAATATGTTCGGTGACATCCTGTCAGATGCCGCGGCAATGCTGACGGGTTCCATCGGCATGTTGCCGTCGGCTTCGCTCAATGCGCAGGGTCAGGGTATGTATGAGCCGATACACGGCTCGGCTCCCGACATTGCCGGGCAGGGCATTGCCAACCCGCTGGCGACGATTCTGTCAGTGGCGATGATGCTGCGTTATTCGCTGGACGAGACGGCAATGGCCACGCGCATCGAACGGGCCGTGGACCAGGTACTCGAACAGGGGCTGCGTACCCGGGATATTCATACCACCGGAATGAGCGAGGTGAGCACGTCTGCGATGGGCGACGCTGTGGTACAGGCACTTGCGGATCCAGACCACTAGCGGCAGACGCATAGCACGGAGTTGTGAAATCATGAATTTCATAGAAAGGGGCAAGAGATGAAACGCGTGGGTTTGATTGGCTGGCGTGGCATGGTGGGTTCCGTGCTGATGCAGCGCATGCGAGAGGAGCGCGACTTCGACCAGATCGATCCGGTGTTCTTCAGTACCTCACAGACCGGCCAAGCGGGACCTGATATTGGCAAACCAGTGCCGGTGCTGAAGGACGCGAAGGATATCGAAGAACTCAAGGCCATGGAGGCGATCATCACCTGCCAAGGCGGAAGCTATACCAGTGAGGTGTACCCGAAGCTGCGTGCGGCGGGCTGGAAAGGCTACTGGATCGACGCTGCCTCGACGCTGCGCATGGACCAGGACAGTATCATCGTGCTCGATCCGGTCAATCGTGCCGTGATCGATCAGGGTTTGCGGGACGGTGTCAAAATATACGTGGGTGGCAACTGCACGGTCAGCCTCATGCTGATGGCGGTGGGCGGGCTATTCGAACGGGGCCTGGTGGAGTGGCTCTCGCCCATGACATACCAGGCTGCTTCGGGTGCCGGCGCACAGCACATGCGCGAGTTGATCCGCCAGATGGGCGCCATCCATGCCAACGTTGAAAGCCTGGTCAACGATCCCGCCACTGCAATATTGGATATCGATCGCCAGGTCACCGACTTCCTGCGCAGCGATTCCTATCCGCTAGCGCAGTGGCCGGTGCCACTGGCGGCTAGTCTCATACCTTGGATTGACAGTCAACTTGAGTCGGGCCAAAGCCGCGAGGAGTGGAAGGCCGAGGTTGAGACCAATAAAATACTTGGTCGCGCTGATAACCCGGTGCCAATCGACGGTATTTGCGTGCGCGTCGGCGCTATGCGTTGTCACAGCCAGGCGCTTACCATCAAGCTCACGCGCGACGTGCCGCTTGATGAAATTGACTCGATGTTGGCGGGTGCCAATGACTGGGTGAAGGTGGTGCCAAACAATCGAGAACTCACCATGCAGCAACTCAGCCCCGCCGCTGTAACAGGTACGCTGGATGTGCCGGTCGGCAGGCTGCGCAAGTTGACCATGGGTAGCAAGTACCTTGCCGCGTTTTCGGTGGGTGATCAGCTGTTGTGGGGCGCTGCCGAACCCCTGCGGCGCATGTTGCGCATCCTCCTCGAACAGTAGGCGCGGAATCAACTGCGCCGTTACGGCGGCCAATCTGCAAACGGGACTATGAAGCTGTGGGGGTACTTGCGGCGGCGCGAATTGACACGCAGGTGTGGGGAGTGTAATACCCTCAATGGACACGGAATTAAAGTCGAATCGCTTCTTGACCGAAAACCAATACCCAATGAGGGGCAAAAAAGCCTTTTGCGACGGGCAATTGTGCCGTATCGCACCCGCGGGGAACCCGAGGCCGGGTCCTCTCAG
>CP070733.1:711184-716163 GCA_020347585.1 Pseudomonadota bacterium
ACAAGATGGCGTTTATTACCATTGATGATCGCAGCGCGCGCATTGAACTGGCGGTGTTCTCCGACGTCTACGAGCGCTACCGTGACCTGCTTGCCAAGGACCAGCTGATCGTTGTCGAGGGTGAGGTGAGCGTTGACGAGTACAGCGGAGGCTATCGCATGAGCGCGCGACAGGTCTACGACATGGATCAGGCTCGCGAGCATTTTGCCAAGCGGCTGGTTGTGGCGGTCGACCAGCAGCAGGCCGGGAACGGTTTTGTCAGCAATCTGGCGCACACTCTCACGCCGTTTCGCGAGGGCTTCTGTCCGGTGGTGGTACGCTACCAGGGTACCAGCGCGTCGGCCGAGGTTGCACTCGGCAGCGACTGGCGAGTGCGACCGACGGATGAATTGCTACATCGACTCGGCGAGCTGGCAGGCGCGGCGTCGGTGGAGGTCGTTTACTGAGTGGCCAGCGGAGGCGGGAATCCCGGCAATAGCGTAGCAAGAACGGCGCTGTTCGGGACAAATCCCGGCAAGTGGCTGCCGGCTGTGATAGTATCGTGCCGTTTTTGGCGGCTGCCCGTATTTCGGACCCCGTGCCCGGTTTCGCATGAATCTCAACTTCCTGGAATTTGAACAACCCATCGCTGAACTCGAGGCAAAGATCGAGGAGCTGCGCTACGTTGGCTCGGATGCCGAGATCAACATCAGCGAGGAGATCGCGCGCCTGCAGAGCAAGAGTCGCGAACTGACCGAGTCGATCTTCTCGAACCTTACACCTTGGCAGATTTCGCAGCTGGCGCGCCACCCGCAGCGGCCGTATTTTCTCGACTATGTCGAGCGCATCTTCACCGAGTTCGAGGAGCTTCACGGCGACCGCGCGTTTGCCGATGATCCCGCGATCGTCGGCGGCATGGCGCGAATCGATGGTCGCCCGGTGCTGGTTATCGGTCAGCAAAAGGGCCGCGATACCAACGAGAAGGTACGGCGTAATTTCGGTATGCCGCGTCCCGAAGGTTACCGCAAGGCGTTGCGGCTGATGGAACTGGCCGAACGCTTCAGGTTGCCGGTGCTAACCTTTATCGACACCCCGGGCGCCTATCCGGGCGTCGGCGCCGAGGAACGTGGCCAGAGCGAGGCTATCGCGCGCAATCTGCTGGTGATGTCACGCCTCAAAACGCCGATTATTTGCACCGT
The DNA here is from genome assembly GCA_020347585.1 of Pseudomonadota bacterium. Lineage (GTDB taxonomy): Bacteria > Pseudomonadota > Gammaproteobacteria > CAMYNG01 > CAMYNG01. The sequence continues at coordinate 712,363 of CP070733.1, forward strand.
GGTCGGGGAGGGCGGCTCCGGCGGCGCGCTCGCCATCGGCGTCGGCGATCGCGTGATGATGCTCGAATACAGCACCTACTCGGTGATCTCGCCCGAGGGATGCGCATCCATCCTCTGGAAGAGCGCGGAAAAGGCTCCGGATGCGGCCGAAGCTATGGGGCTGACGGCGCAGCGGCTAAAGGAACTCGGGTTGATCGAGGAGATCATCGGCGAGCCGCTTGGTGGCGCACATCGTGACATCGATATGACGGCGCAGCGTATTCGCAATGCACTAAACGAAAGCCTGGAGCATCTCGAGGCTGTTGCCATCGACAAGCTGCTGGACCTGCGCTACGAGCGCCTGATGAGCTACGGTCATTTCAGTTCCTGATCAGCGCCTCGCGCGTCCCCGTCGGCAAGACGCAGCGGATGGCACCATGCTGAACGCCGAATTCATCCTCCACCACCTCTCCGCAATGCCGGGAGCGACCCGCTACCTGGTCGCCTACAGCGGCGGCCGTGATTCCCATGTGCTGTTGCATCTGTTGAGCGACGCACGGGCCCGTCTGAGCGGCCGGGCGCTCTGCGCGCTGCATGTCGATCACGGCCTGCACCCCGACTCGGCGCGTTGGGCACGCCACTGCGTGGCGACCTGCGAAGAACTCGGTGTGGAGTATGAAATCCTGACAGTGCATGCCGCGGCGTGTCACGGCGAGAGCCCCGAGGCGGCGGCGCGTGAGGCGCGCTATGCAGCGCTCGCCGCGCGGGTCGGAGCGGGCGACGCGCTGTTGCTGGCGCAGCATCGCGATGACCAGGCTGAGACCCTGATGCTGCAACTGCTGCGGGGGGCCGGCGTACGTGGACTGGCGGCTATGCCGCGCCATGCAGTGTTAGGCGGCGGCTGGCTGGGCCGGCCGTTGCTGGATGTACCGCGCACCGCCATCGACGACTACGCGGCACGGCACGGCTTACGCTGGGTGGAGGATCCGGGGAATCAGGAACGCGCCTTCGACCGCAATTTTCTGCGCCACGAGGTGCTGCCGCTCCTGCACCAGCGCTGGCCGGCAGCCAGCGCGACGCTTGCCCGTGCCGCCAGCCACCAGGGCGAGGCGGCCACCTTGCTCAACCAACTTGCCGCGCAGGACTGGCGCCAGGTTGCGTTGCCAGATGACGCGCTGTCGGTATTGGCGTTGGGCGCCCTCGACGAGGCCCGCCAGCGTAATCTGCTGCGCTACTGGCTTGCCGACCAACGTGGCCTGCCGTTACCGGACACACGCCACCTGCAGCGCATTCTTCACGAGGTGGCCGGCGCGGCGCCACACGCTCAGCCGTGCGTGGCCTGGAGCGGCGCGCAGGTGCGCCGTTACCGCGATACCCTAGTGGCGCAGGCGCCGTTGTCCCGGCATGACCCGGAGCGACGCCTAGTGTGGGATCTGCGTGCACCGCTGCCGTTGCTCGAACTCGGTGCAACATTGCACTGTTCAGACAGCGAGGGCGAAGGGCTCGCCGTGGTGCGTCTCGCATCGCTGCCCCTCACGGTGCGCTTTCGCCAGGGTGGTGAGCGCTGTGTGCCGGCTGGGCGCGCGCATCACCATGTGCTGAAAAAGCTGTTTCAGGAGTGGGGTGTGCCGCCCTGGCAGCGCGACCGGATCCCCCTGATTTTTGCGGGCGAGGAACTTGCACAGGTGGTGGGTTACTGTGTGTGTGAGCCGTTTCAGGCGCGCGCCGGCGAGCGCGCGGTTGTGGTGCAGATGCGGCCATTGTCGCCTTCGGGCGGGCGTTGAATCCGCCGGCGAAAACAACGACAATACCCGCGTCAATCGGCGCATGTCAGGCGCCGATTGCTTTTCCGGGTGCTTGGCGGCTGAATGACGAAATACATTTTTATTACGGGCGGTGTTGTGTCCTCACTGGGCAAGGGCATCGCCTCCGCCTCTCTCGCCGCCATCCTTGAATCTCGCGGACTGAAGGTCACGCTGCTCAAGCTCGATCCGTATATCAACGTGGATCCTGGCACCATGAGTCCGTTCCAGCACGGTGAGGTCTTTGTCACCGAGGACGGCGCGGAAACCGATCTGGATTTGGGACATTACGAGCGCTTTGTGCGTACTACCATGTCCCAGCGCAACAACTTCACCACCGGGCGTATTTACGCCAACGTAATTCGCAAGGAGCGCCGCGGCGACTACCTGGGTGCGACCGTGCAGGTTATTCCGCACATTACTGACGAGATTAAGCACTCCGTCGTTGAGGGCGCTGGTGATGCCGATGTAGCGATGGTTGAAATCGGAGGCACGGTGGGCGACATCGAGTCACTGCCGTTCCTGGAGGCGATCCGTCAGATGGGAATCGAGCAGGGCCGCGACAACGCGCTGTTTATACACTTGACGCTGCTGCCCTACATACCCACCGCCGGCGAGGTAAAGACCAAGCCGACGCAGCATTCGGTCAAGGAACTACGCTCCATCGGCATTCAGCCCGACGTGCTTTTGTGCCGTTCCGACCGGCCGATGCCGCCCGAGGAGCGCCGCAAGATCGCGCTGTTTACCAATGTCGAGGAACGCGCAGTTATCAACGCGCTGGATGTCGATACGATTTACAGGATACCGCTGCTGCTTCATGACCAGGGGCTCGATGATATTGTGGTGGACAAGCTGCGACTACCCCGTCAGCCGGCCAATCTGTCGCAATGGAAGGAAGTTATTGACGCAATGGACCATCCGACCGGCGAGGTGCGCGTGGCGATGGTAGGCAAATACGTGAACCTTACTGAGTCCTATAAATCGCTGTCTGAAGCGCTGATCCACGCCGGCGCACATACGCGCACAAAGGTTGAAATAAGCTATATCGACTCGGAGGATATCGAGCAGAACGGCACGGGGTGTCTTGAAGGGATGGATGCGATCCTCGTGCCAGGCGGCTTCGGCGAACGCGGTGTCGAGGGCAAGATCGAGGCGGTGCGCTTCGCACGCGAACGGCGAATCCCGTATCTCGGCATCTGTCTCGGTATGCAGGTCGCGGTAATCGAGTTTGCGCGGCATGTCGCACATTTGGACGGCGCGCACAGTACGGAGTTCGATCGCTCCACGCGGCACCCGGTGATTGCGCTGATTACAGAGTGGCAGCGTGAGGACGGCACGGTCGAGCGGCGCAGCGCCGAATCCGATCTTGGCGGCACCATGCGCCTAGGTGCGCAACCGTGCAAGCTATTGGCTGGTACCCACGCGCGCGAGGTCTATGGCAAGGAGCAGATTCTGGAGCGACACCGCCATCGGTACGAATTCAACAACAACTATCTCGAGGCACTGGCCAAGGCCGGCATGGTGTTCTCCGGCAAGTCCACCGACGACAGTTTGGTCGAAGTGGTGGAGATTGCAGATCACCCCTGGTTTATCGCCTGCCAGTTTCATCCCGAGTTCACATCTACGCCACGCGACGGGCATCCGTTGTTCAGCGGTTTTATCCAGGCCGCGCGCGAATCAAGCCAATCACAGCGCCCAGAGGCGCTGAGCGTATGAACCTCTGTGGTTTCAACGTCGGGCTGGATCAGCCCCTGTTCCTTATCGCCGGTCCCTGTGTGATCGAAAGCGAGCAATTGGCGCTTGATACCGCCGGCGAACTTAAGGCCATTGCCGCGCGGCTGGATATTCCATTTATCTACAAATCATCGTTTGACAAGGCCAATCGCACGTCCACGGGCAGCTATAGGGGCCCGGGTCTCGATGAGGGCCTGAAAATCCTGCAGCGGGTCAGGGACGAGATAGGGGTTCCGGTGCTCACCGATGTGCATGAGGACACGCCGCTCGCAGAGGTCGCGGAGGT
>CP070733.1:716263-720185 GCA_020347585.1 Pseudomonadota bacterium
CGGTCTGACCGTGCGGTTCGTCGGCCCCGTATCCCACCTCATCAATGCTGGAACGCCCATAATGGGCGGTGCTTTGATCCTGGTGGCGATCGGCGTCAGTTCGCTGCTGTGGGCCGTCCTTGCGAATCGCTATGTGTGGGTGGTGATCGCGGTGATGCTAATGTTCGGCGTAATCGGCTGGATCGATGACTACAAGAAACTGGTCAAGGGCGACCCGCGCGGTCTGGCGGCGCGCCACAAGTATTTCTGGCAATCCGTGGCGGGGCTGGGCACTGCGGTGCTGCTTTTCTACACCGCGCAAACGCCGGCTGAAACGCAGCTCATCGTGCCGTTTTTCAAGGCAGTCGCTATCGATATGGGACTGGTGGCCTACGTGCTGTTTACCTATGCCGTAATCGTTGGCAGCAGCAACGCGGTAAATCTGACCGACGGACTCGATGGTCTGGCAATTATGCCGACGGTATTGGTGGGTGGGGCGCTGGGTATCTTCGCCTACGTTACCGGCCATGCGCGCTTCTCCGACTACCTTGCGATCCCATTTATTCCCGGCGTCGGTGAACTGGCGATCTTCAGCGGCGCATTGATCGGCGCGGGCCTGGGTTTTCTCTGGTTCAACACCTATCCGGCCCAGGTGTTCATGGGCGACATCGGCGCGCTAGCGCTGGGCGCGGCGCTTGGCGTAGTGGCAGTGCTGGTGAGGCAGGAGTTGGTGTTGTTCGTAATGGGCGGGGTGTTTGTGGTGGAGACCGTGTCGGTGATCCTGCAGGTGGCTTCGTACAAGCTCACCGGCAGGCGAATCTTTCGCATGGCGCCATTGCATCATCATTTCGAACTCAAGGGCTGGCCGGAGCCGCGTGTGATCGTGCGCTTCTGGATAGTCACGGTAATCCTGGTGCTGGTCGGGCTGGCAACACTAAAGATTCGTTAAAGGAAATGCCGACATTGGCAAAGCAGCGACTAACAGACGGCGTGTTGCCTGGGCAACGCATGTTGATCGTCGGGCTCGGCAAGACGGGATTGTCATGCGCCCGCTTTCTGCACGCGCGCGGTTACGAAGTTGCGATTACCGACAGCCGCGGTGCGCCGCCGGGCCTCGACGGCGTACGCGCCGAATTGCCAGACCTTGCGGTATTTGTCGATGGCTTCGATGCTGGGGCGTTCGAGCGCGCGGATTGCCTGGTTGTGAGCCCGGGGGTCGCGCTGCGCGAGCCGTTGGTGGCCGAAGCGCTTCGTCGCGGCGTGCCGGTGCTGGGCGATATCGAGATCTTCGCGCGCTATGCGCGCGCGCCGGTGGTTGCCATCACTGGCTCCAATGGCAAGAGCACCGTCACCACGCTGATGGGCGAGATGGCGCGTTATGCAGGGCGCATAGTGCGTGTCGGAGGCAACCTCGGCCCGCCGGCGCTGGAGCTGCTTGGGCCGGACGAACCGCATCTCTACGTGCTGGAACTGTCCAGCTTTCAACTTGAGAGCACCGCTAGCTTGCGTGCGGCGGCCGCGGCGGTACTGAACATCAGCGAGGATCACATGGATCGCTATCCAACGCTGGCGCAATATGCGGCAGCCAAGGCCCGGGTGCTGGCCGGTGCAGCGAGCGCGGTGGTCAACGCGGATGATGCGGCGGTTATGGCAATGCTCGACACGCAGCGGCCGCAACGGGTGATTCCCTTCACCCTCGGAACACCCGCAACGGATGGCTACGGGATTACGGAACAGGCAGGCGAGTCATGGCTGGCCAGAGGCGATGAGGCGCTGCTTGAGGTCAGCCGTTTGCACATCTTCGGCCGCCACAACCACGCCAACGCGCTCGCTGCGCTGGCGCTGGGCGAGGCCGTGGGGCTTGCACGTCCTGCGATGCTGGAGGCGTTGGAACATTTCACCGGCCTGCCACATCGTTGCCAGTGGGTCGCTCGGCACAACGAGGTGACCTGGTTCAACGATTCGAAGGCAACCAATGTCGGCGCCACGCTGGCGGCGCTGGAGGGCATCGCAGCAGAGGGCGTGGTGTTGATTGCCGGCGGACAGGGTAAGGGCCAGGATTTTGCGCCGCTACGCGAGGCCGTGCATCGCCGGGCTCGCGCGCTGGTGTTGCTCGGTGAAGATGCGTCGGCCATTGCCACGGCGGTCGATTCTACGGTGCCCGTGCACCGTGTGGCGACGCTGGCAGATGCGGTTGCCACGGCCGCCGCGGTGGCGGTGGCCGGCGACGCCGTGCTGCTGTCGCCCGCCTGCGCAAGTTTTGACATGTTCGATGGCTATGAAGATCGCGGTGCGCAGTACATCGCCGCGGTCAGGGACTTGCTCGGATGCTGAGCGCAGCGCTCAAACATCGCACCGGCCCGGCCACGTCGTGGTGGCCAGTCACAAGCTTCGGCGTCGATCCGTGGCTGGCGGGGTGCGCGGCGGCGTTGCTGGCACTTGGCCTGGTCATGGTGGGTTCGGCATCCATGTCGGTTGCCGAACGCGAGTTGGGCCAACCTTTTTACTATGTGATGCGCCAAGGTCTATTCGCTGGCGCGGGCCTATTGCTTGGTGCCGGTGTGCTGATGGTGCCGTTAAGGGTCTGGGAACGCGCGGGGCCGTTGCTTGTCGCGCTGGCGGCGTTGTTGTTGCTGGTGATCTTTGTGCCGGGTCTGGGGCGCGAGGTGAACGGCAGCCTGCGCTGGATCGCGCTGGGCCCGGTCAACCTGCAGCCCTCTGAAGTGGCCAAGCTGTTCACCATTATTTACCTCGCGGGCTACCTGGTTCGCCATCGAGACGCCGTGCGCTCCAGCGCCGCCGGCTTCCTGCGGCCAATGGTACTGTTGTTGCTGCTGGTGGTGCTGATGTTGCTCGAGCCAGATTTTGGTGCAGCAGCGGTGCTGCTCGCGACCGCCATGGGCATGATGTGGCTCGGCGGCGTACGCCTGCTGCAGTTCAGCCTATTGCTGGTGCTGGTGGCCGGCGCGCTGGCGCTGCTCGCCTGGCTGGAGCCCTATCGGCTGGAGCGCCTCACGATATTTCTCAATCCGTGGAAAGACCCCTTCGACAGCGGGTTCCAACTCACCCAGGCGCTGATCGCCTTCGGCCGCGGCGAATGGTTCGGGGTCGGGCTGGGCGAGAGCGTACAAAAACTGTTTTACCTACCCGAGGCGCACACCGATTTTGTGTTTGCAGTGCTGGCCGAGGAACTGGGGCTGCTTGGCGCCGCGGTGGTTATCGTCCTGTTCGCCGCACTGGTCTGGCGTGCGCTTCGGATTGGTCACTGCGCCCAACTGAGCGAGCGCCCGTTCGCCGGTTATCTCGCCTGGGGCCTGGGCCTGTGGATCGGCCTGCAGGCGTTCATCAACATTGGCGTGAACACCGGCGTCCTGCCGACCAAGGGCCTAACACTGCCACTGATGAGTTACGGCGGCAGCAGTTTGGTGGTGAACTGCGTCGCTTTGGCGCTACTCATGCGTGTCGACTACGAGACTCGCAAGGAAGACCGCATGACCCAGCGCAAGGGCAGGAGGAGATCGTGACGCAGCCCATGGGCCAGGGTCTGACCCGCGTGCTGGTGATGGCCGGCGGCACCGGCGGGCACGTATTTCCCGCGCTCGCGGTCGCCGAGCATTTGCGAGGCCAAGGCATGCAGGTGAGCTGGCTTGGAACACGTCATGGACTCGAAGCCGAGGTAATTCCTGATGCCGGGCTGCCCATCGACTTCATAGCGATCAGCGGCTTGCGAGGAAAGGGTGTCGTTACCCTGTTGCTGGCACCACTGCGACTGGTGCGCGCGCTGTGGCAGGCGCTGGCGGTGGTCCGGCGGCGTCGCCCGCAGGTGGTGCTGGGTATGGGCGGCTATGTCACCGGCCCCGGTGGGCTGGCCGCATGGCTGCTGCGTATCCCGCTAGTGATTCATGAGCAAAATTCCATTGCAGGACTCACAAATCGCTGGCTC
>CP070733.1:720285-723400 GCA_020347585.1 Pseudomonadota bacterium
CCCTCAGGCGCTGCGGCTGGCTGTGGGCATGAAAAATGCGCTGGTGTTCGCCCAACGCGGTTTCGATCTCGATGTTGCTCGGCAGGTTGCGCATATCTCCCATGCCCAGGCGCTCGGCCGCCTTGCGCTTGGCCGCCAGAAAATCACGCGTCCCCGAGTGCAGCAGGATACGCGCGGCCTCCTGCGCCACGCGGATGCGCAGCTGACGGTCCCGGTTGTTGTTGTTGCGTGGCATGATGTCCTGACCGAACGAGCGCTCCGCTGTTCACCACCGCCGCGGCGCAAGTGCCCGGCAATCTCTGTCTAAAACAACTGCTCTGTAATGTCGGCAGGTTCAGCACCGGCCGGGGGCGCAACGCCCTGGGGTGCGCGTGGGTCCGGCACCTGGTCCTGAAGGAAAAACTCGAACACTGCATCAGGAGTATCCGCGCCCGCCGGGCGGCCGGTGCGCGAGTCGATGCGCACTGATACCAGACCTGGCGGTTGCTCGAGCGCCGATTCGGGAACACCGCGCAACGCCTCACCCATGTATTCAATCCACATTGGCAGCGCGGCACGTCCTCCAGTTTCGCGGCTGCCCAGCGGCTGCGGGGTATCGAACCCTATCCAGCTAGTGGTCACCAGGCTGTGGTTGAAACCACTGAACCAGGCGTCCTGTTGATCATTGGTCGTGCCGGTCTTGCCCGCCAGATCACGCCGTCCAAGCTGCAGCGCACGGCGACCCGTGCCGCTGCCAATCACGTCGCGCAACATGGTGTTCATGAGGAACACGGTCTGCGGACTCAGCACCCGATTTGCCGGCACCATGTCGGGCAGGACAACACCCGGAATCACCGGCGCGAGCTCGCCACCTTTCACCGGCATCACCGGCATGGCGCCGCTGACCGCGCCTGCGTCGCCTGCCACATCCGGCGGCGCCGCGGCAGCGCTGCTCGCCTGCGGTGATGTATCTTTCCCCTCTCCGGCCTTGGCCTCGCCCTCAACGGCCTGCGCCTCGTCGCAATCCGGGCAGACACGCGTGGGCACAGTGCGCATAACAATTGTGTCGTCCGGCCCGATGATGTGATCGATGTAATACGGGGTGACTTGGTATCCGTCGTTGGCAAACACGGTAAAACCGGTTGCCACCTGCAGCGGGGTCAGCGTACCGCTGCCTAGCGCCAACGACAGATCGCGCGGCAAGGCGCGCGTGTCGAAGCCAAAACGTTTCACGTAGCGCACCGCATAGCCGATGCCAATATCGCGCAACAGCCGAATCGACACCAGGTTGCGCGAGTGCACCAACGCCTCGCGCAGCCGTGTCGGCCCATAGAAGCGGCCGCTGTAGTTCTCGGGTCGCCAGGTGTCCTCGAGGCCGGGGGCCTCGAATACTACCGGGGCGTCGTTGATGATGCTCGCCGCGGTGAACCCCTTGTCGAGGGCCGCGGTGTAAATGAAGGGTTTAAAGCTGGAACCGGGCTGGCGCTCGGCCTGCACGGCACGATTGAATTTGCTGCTGTAGTAGTCGAACCCGCCCACCAGCGCCACCATTGCCCCGTCTGCGGGATCAAGCGACACCAGGGCGCCTTCGACACGCGGCACCTGCGCCAGCCACGAGCAACCGTCCTCCGGCGCATGCAGCAATACTATGTCGCCCGGTTTGAGAACTTCGTGCGCCGACGTCAGTTCCGGGCCGACGGTGTTTTCATCGACAAATGTCCGCGCCCATTGCAGCCGCTCCCATGGCAGATAGCGGACATTGCCGTCGCGATCCAGCGCGAAAGCTTCCTGCTCGTCCACTTCGAACACCAGCGCCGGTATCAGGCCGCCCGCGGTCGCCACCTCGCCGAGAATCTCCCGCCACACATCGGAATCATCCCGGTGGGGATCAACGAATAGATCCACGTGAGCAGCGACGCCGCGGTAGCCGTGGCGGCGCTCGTAGCCGAGCAGCGCGTTGCGCAGCGCCCGGTTGGCGGCCCGCTGGCGATCGGCATCGACAGTAGTCACTACCTTGTAGCCGGCGCTGTAACTGTCGCTGCCGTAACGCGCCAGCATCTCGCTCCTTACCATCTCGGCCACATAAGGGGCCTCAACCGCGACTGCCTTCGCATACACCCGCGCCTCGTCAGCGGCGCCGATCGCTTCGCGGTGGTTCTCCTCGTCGATAAATCCGAGGTCGTACATGCGATTGAGCACATAGTCACGACGCAACAGGGCGCGCTGCGGATTGTTAATGGGATTGTAGCTTGATGGCGCCTTGGGCAAACCGGCCACCATGGCCAGCTCGGGCAGGGTCAACTCGCCGATGTCCTTGCCGTAGTACACCAGCGCCGCGGCCGCAAAGCCGTAGGCGCGCTTGCCAAGGTAGATTTTGTTGAGGTACAGCTCGAGGATTTGCTGCTTACTCAGTTCGCTTTCGATCTTGAGCGCCAGAAAGATCTCGTTGAACTTGCGCAGAAAGGTCTTTTCGCTACTGAGAAAGAAGTTGCGCGCCACCTGCATAGTGATGGTGCTGCCACCCTGGGTACGCTCGCCCGTGCGTACCAGGTGAAAGGCCGCGCGCAGGATGCCCTGGTAGTCCACGCCGGGATGTTCGAAGAAGCGATCGTCTTCGGCTGCAAGCACGGCCTTGATGAGTTGCTCGGGAAATTCGTCGTAGTCCAGCGGCGTACGCTTCATTTCGCCAAACTCGGCGATCAGCTCGCCGTTGCGCGCATAGACCCGCAACGGCTCCTGGAGACGCACTTCCTTGAGGGTCTCGATAGAGGGCAGTTTCGGAACCAGATAGGCATACAGGCCGAGCAGCGTGAGTGCGCCCAACAACATCAAAGTCAATACGGCGGCGCCGCTGACGATAATCAGCTTCTTGTAAACGGGCTTCATAAGGTCGGGAACTTAAAGACTTCGGCGACTGTGACCGATACAGATGGCTCAGGTTCAGGGGAAAACACAGTATAAAAGGTGGAACCACGGAAAACTACGTCAGATTGTTTTTATCTATTACTTGACCTATAGTTGACTGTGGTACTTAATGTAGAAATACACGACTTTCCGATAACTTACAGGATTCAATAAGAAAAATGGGTCTCGCCGAGCTGTTTAAGCCCAAGAATCCCCCTGTGGTCGGTCTCGA
>CP070733.1:723500-729397 GCA_020347585.1 Pseudomonadota bacterium
CGTTGTTCGGGAAGAAGCCCTTCATCTCGCCATAGAGCTGGGCCGCCAGGGTCTTGTTGTGGGCCAGAATCAGGGCCGGGCGCTGCACCTGCTGGATCACATTGGCGACGGAGAAGGTCTTGCCCGAACCGGTGACGCCAAGCAGCGTCATGCCGGCCTCCCCCTGCGCGAGGCCCGCGATCAGTTTCCCGATGGCCTCCGGCTGATCACCGGCGGGTTCAAATTCGGCAACGAGTTCAAAACGTTTCTCCATGACTACCTGCGATGTGGGTGTTTCACGTATATTAAACAGCTGACGCGGATTTCTCACCGCTTGACGACGCACTGGACGGATACCGGCCAGGCCAGCGCGAGCCACACGCATAGCAAAGAGAGCACTAGGTTGAACATCGAGCTTTCACGGCGCGTACAGCGCATCAAACCTTCACCCACGTTAGCCGTGACCGCGCGCGCTGCCGCGCTGCGTGCCGCAGGCAAGGACATTATCGGGCTCGGGGCGGGGGAGCCCGACTTCGATACGCCGGAGCACATCAAGGAAGCCGCGATCCGCGCGATTCGCGATGGCTTCACCAAATACACAGCGGTCGACGGCACGCCGGAGCTCAAACAGGCAATTGTCGACAAGTTTTCCCGCGACAACGGATTGAATTACTCGCCGGAGCAGGTGCTGGTGTCTTGCGGCGGCAAGCAGAGTTTTTTCAACCTGGCGCAGGCGCTATTGAACCCCGGTGACGAAGTGATCGTGCCGGCACCGTACTGGGTGTCGTATCCGGACATGGTGCTGCTCGGCGATGGCACGCCCGTCATCGTGGAAACCGGCAGCGCCCAGAAGTTCAGGATTACCGCCGTGCAGCTTGAACAGGCCATCACGCCGAAAACGCGTCTGCTGGTGATCAACAGCCCGTCCAACCCCACCGGCATGGCCTACAGCCGCGACGAACTCGCGAGCCTCGCCGAGGTGCTGCGAGCTCACCCCGATGTGCTCATTGCTACTGACGACATGTACGAGCATATCCTATGGAGCGATCAACCGTTTACCAATATCCTCAACGCGGCACCGGACCTCTATGAACGCACCATCGTGCTCAACGGTGTCTCCAAGGCCTATTCCATGACCGGCTGGCGCATCGGCTATGCCGCAGGACCGGCAAAGCTCATCGGCGCCATGAAAAAGATCCAGTCGCAAAGCACCTCGAACCCCACCTCCATCGCGCAGGTGGCCGCGCAGGCGGCACTCGAGGGCGACCAGCAATGTGTGCGCACCATGTGCGCCGAGTTCCGCAAACGCCACGACGCGGTGGTCGCCGGGCTGAACGCACTGCCGGGCGTGACGTGCCTGCCCTCGGAAGGTACCTTCTACGCCTTTCCCGACATGCACGAAGCGATCGCCGGCACGCACGGTGTCGCCGATGACGTCGAATTTGCCGAGCAACTGATCGAGGATGCCGGCGTGGCATTGGTGCCCGGTTCGGCATTCGGCGCACCAGGGCACATGCGCCTGTCCTTCGCTACCGGCATGGATACCCTCAATGAGGCGCTGCAACGCCTCGGAAAATTCCTATAGGACTATCAGATTTTTCCTACACGGATTGCCAAGATAGTCCTACATCCCTCAAGCGAACGTTCCGCTATCTTTATTCCCAACATGGAAGTGGGGGGTAGACATGGACGTCACCAATTCCGGACGGGCCCCTGTACAGGGGCCCGCCACTTTTCGAGTACCGTCTCCTGGCCGCACCTGGCTTTGCCGTGGCTACGGACTGATACAACTGACCACCACCCTGGCAGTTGTGGCCATCGCCACAGCGACGGGCGCCCCGGCACTCGATAACCTGCTGGCCTCCAACCGCATCAGTGCCAGCGTCAACAACCTCTCTGCGCACTTGGCGTACACACGTTCCGAGGCCATCACGCGCAACGCACCCGTGATGCTGTGCAAAAGCAGCGACGGGCAAGGTTGTACGGGTGCGGCGAACTGGCATGACGGCTGGATCGTGTTTCAAGACCTGGACGGTGACCGGGACCGCAACGAGGACGAACCACTGCTGCGTGTGCAGCAACGCGTCGGCACGTTAGAGATTCGCTACCGGGGCTTTCGCTCCAGCAACTGGATCGAGTACCGCCCCAGCGGCTACACCGAAATGAACGGTACCTTTACGATCTGCGACCCTTCGCGTTCGGAACTGGCCAGAGCCGTGATCCTCTACAAGACGGGCCGGGTGCGGGCAAGCAAGCACAGCGCCGATGGCGGTGCCTTGCCGTGCGGCGGCGAGGCGAATTAAGGCGCCGGCGGTCGGTTGACCGCGGCAGGGCGGCTCAGTACCATACACGCCTTCTTTCCCCGGTAGCTCAGTCGGTAGAGCAGCTGGCTGTTAACCAGCGGGTCGGCGGTTCGAGCCCGTCCCGGGGAGCCAGACAACTTCCCTGAATGCAAAAAGGCCAGGTTGCAGGACCTGGCCTTTTTCGTCTGTGTCTGATGCTATGGCAGCCCTGTGGGTCGTCGGCACCGACGACGCGACTCAAAACTTGCTAAGGTCGAGATTCGACAGATAGTCGCGAAAGCCGTCACGCAATTCAGCGTGTCGCAGCCCCTGCTCGATAGTCGCCTCCAGGTAACCCAGCTTGCTGCCACAATCGTAGCGCTTGCCCGTGAACTGATAGGCCAGCACCTGCTCTTCGGTCATAAGCTTGCCGATCGCATCGGTGAGCTGAATCTCGCCGCCAGCGCCCCGACCAGTCTGCCTGAGCTGCTTGAAAATCGCGGGGGTGAGAACATAGCGCCCGACCACACCGAGCTGCGAAGGCGCCGCTGCAGGTTCAGGCTTCTCCACGATCTCCTCGACCCGTGAAATGCCCGGCTCGCCGGGCGCCACCGCCACGATGCCATACTGGTCGGTTTCTTCACGCGCCACCTCCTGCACGCCAAGCACGCTGCAGCCGTGGGTTTCGTACTGATGCACCATCTGTGCAATACAGGTGGGGTGCTCGCCGCTGTCGATGAGATCGTCGGCCAGCAGCACGGCGAAGGGCTCGTTGCCGACGATGGGTTCAGCGCACAGCACCGCATGGCCCAAACCCAGCGCCTCGGATTGGCGGGTGTAGATACAGGAGACATGATCCGGAACGATACGGCGCACGACATCCAGCAGCTTGTCCTTGCCCCGCTTCTCCAACTCGACCTCCAACTCGTAGGCCTTGTCGAAATGATTGGCAATCGAGTGCTTGTTTCGCCCGGTAACAAAGATGATCTGCTCAATCCCTGCGGAAACCGCCTCTTCGACCGCATATTGAATCAGCGGCTTGTCCACCACCGGCAGCATTTCCTTGGGACTGGCCTTGGTTGCCGGCAAAAAGCGGGTCCCCATGCCCGCCACCGGGAACACCGCCTTGCGAATAATCTTCATAATTGTTGTCTATTCCCCTAAATAATCCGCCGCCAATGATAGGGGGATGCCCCACCTCTTTCAATAGCTGCCAACTCGTCTAAACGAAAGATGCTTATGCCCAAGATAACTGGTCACCACCGGCACGCTGATGCCAACCAGGTGCGCAACCGCGTAGGGGTAGAACCCAAAACCAACCGCCGGGAACAGAAATTCGGCCAAACCGACGCTGATGAGCCAAACCTGCGCCACCGCCAGCAGATTCACAACGCCGAAATAGAAAAACTCCTTCGCCGTATGGCGACCACTGGGCTTAAAGACAAAATACTTGGAGAGCACGAAGGCCGTAATCATGCCCGTCGCATAGGCGAACACAATCGCCACGCGATAGGACATCAGCTCATTGTAGAAAAACCGGCTGGCAAAATTGACCAGCGCTGCCACCCCGCCAACTAGCACGAACCGCATAAACTGCGATGACACCAAAGGCGTGCGTTTACCGACGCTCATAGCATGGCCGCGATCTCGCGCCCAATGCGCACACTTTCCGAAATCGATCGATCCTCGGGATAGTAGTAGGACGTATCCGCCACATACAGGCCCCGCACTGGCGTCCTGATCGGCGGCAGGTTATCGAGAAACCGGGGCGGGCAGATTGGCTGGGCAAACCCGTAACGCGAGGCATGCACATGCACAATGTCATCGTCGGACAGTTCAGGATTGATCTGCTTAAGATGGCCAGTTGCCTCTACGATGAAGTTCGCGTTGGGCTGTTGATATCTGGGGTGATCCTGCGGCAGGTAGTATGGTACATAGACCACATGCTGCGGCAGCGGGCGCAGATTGGAGAACTCGATGATGCCCGGAATGTCCATACGCGTATCACTGACGTTGAGCCAGAAATTATCGCTAACCCCGCGCCGCAGCTTAAATACCACGCATACCACGCCAATATTTTCGACGCTGCGATAACGTGCGAGATAGTCCTCCGGCAGCCCCGGTATCAGCCGCGGCACAAACGGCAGCGGCACTGTGCTCACCACGGCATCGAATTTCCGAAGTGCGCCCTGTACACACACGCCGGTAAGTCTTTCGCCCTCGTTCTCGATTTGCTCGACGGGTGTATTCAGGCACACCTCTCCACCCAGATCGCATATCGCCGTCTCCAGCGCCACCAGCAACGACTCCGAACCACCTTCCAGGTAACCCATCTCTTCTTGAAACATATTTTTTCTGGACTGGCCCACGCGCTTGATACGCGCCCAGATCCAGGCCGCCGAAAGGTTGCCCGTAAAGCGATGAAACTTGAGCTCAAACAAGCGCCGCCACAGAACATCATAGGCCTGCCCGCCTATCCAGCGTTTGATCCATTCGGTGGCTTCGCGCCCGTCAAGCGGTTGCCAGCGCTCACGCTTGGTAGACAGGTACATGTGAAATCCGTAGCGCAGCTTAGACAACAATGACAGGCGCGGAAACTTCAACAACGCAAGCGGCGTACCCCACTCGTACAAGGTGCCATCGTAGAAGTAACCCATCTTCGTCGGACGCCACTTGAGTTTGTCGGAAATTCCAAGGTCAGCCAGCAAGCGAAACATATCCTTGTCGGGCTTGCAGATAAAATGATAGTAACGCTCGATGCTAAGACCGCCGAAATCGAAGTGCGCCGACATGCCGCCAACGCGGTCGTCTGCCTCGTAGATAGTGACCTGATGGCCCTTGCGCAGCAGGTCATAGGCACATGCCAGACCCATGACGCCAGCGCCGATTACTGCCACGTGACTCATACTGATTCTCTAAAACTCCAGCGTAACCTTCGAATAGGTGTCGTTGTGAAAGGTCTCGTCGATGGCCTCGGCAAACGGCGTTGCAGGTACCTTAAAGATGTCCCACCATGGAATCACTTCGAAGCTATCTTCTGCCACCAGCGCCTCGAGCTGCTCGGTGGTAAAAGGCGGATCGTGGTCAAACACCGCGTAGATCCGCAGCAACCACCAGAACAGCTTGTACGGGATATGCAGGATCAATGTGCGATAACCAAGGCTACGCTTGATTGCCTTGATAATGTCCACGTAGTCAATTTCCTCGCGCCCGGTAATATTAAACACCTTGCCGACCGGCAGGTCCCCGATACAGCGTACGATAATGCTGCAAAAATCGCGCACGTACAGTGGCTGTCGCATGTACCGGCCGTCCCCGGGAATCGGAAATACCGGCGTTTTGGCCATGAAACGTGATAGCCATCCAAGATGCTTTCGGTCAAACCAGCCGAACATCAACGTCGGGCGTAGGATGCAGTAGTCAAGATCACTTGCTGAGACCAGCCTTTCCTGTTCCTTCTTGGTGTTGGTGTATTTGTCATCAGCTACCGACTCGACCACCGAGGAGCTGATATGCACCAACTTATTGATGCCGTGCTGTTTGGCGGTCTCCAGCATCAACTCCGTGGAGCGAATGTTGTTGCGGACGAAGGGCGCCGAGCTTTTTGCGCCGATCTGCGCCTGCAACATCACGACC
>CP070733.1:729497-732518 GCA_020347585.1 Pseudomonadota bacterium
ATCCTCCACAGTCTCGCGCGACATGACCTCAGTGCGCTTGGGACCGGCGTTCACATGGCAATGCAGACAACTCTGGTTGCAGCGATATCCGAGGTTGACCTGCAGCGTATCCAGCGCCCGGCGCAGCATCGCTGGGAAGTCGGTATCCCTCAGTAATGGCAATGTCGCGTGCATCACACGTCTCAGTAATCCGGGTTATTTTTCCCAATATGCAGCCAGGCATCTATCCGAGAATATACCCCAACTGCAACTTCGATATCTTGTGAATAGATTCGTCGCTACGCCGTCGTTCGGGTTACACCAGTTGCCGCATCAAAAAGTGTTCCTTATACGCCAGTTTTTCCTCGTTGGGATCGAATGATTGATTGACCGTAACGCGCCCGTCAAGCGTTCCACCTGGCGGTCATACTCGTCCGATGGCCATAGGTAGCCTTCTGTACTCGCGTGAATCTGAGGAACCTGAATCTGGTTTGCCATCGCAATCTGACGTGTTTTCTAACTGAGGCATCACCGCCCCTTGTACACCCTTGGCCATATAGACCGCCAGGAAACCGCCCCAGGGAAAGACCCCAGGCAACCCGCGCTCGAGAGAGCGCGCGTATCCGCCGCCGGACGGCAGAAAAATAGCCGTCCTATGTGTGACCAGGACCGGGCCGGGCAAAATATGTTTCAGCCAGATCCTGACCTGCGACCAGTCGTCCCAACGTGCCCCGGCATAGCCGCCCCGATGGTGCTTCTGCCGGTACAGGAGACTGTTGCGGTTCAGCAATCCTAAGGCCACACCATGGCGACACACACGCCACAGTTCCGCCAACGCCTCGAGCGGATCCGCAACAAAACACAGACTGGTTACCGCGATGCTGAAGTCGAAGCTTTGTGACTTGAACGGCAACCGTTCTGCGGTACCTTCAACGTAGTTTACTGCGCCTGGCCGGGTGCGGGCGTAGCGGTTCATGGACTGGTCGGGATCGAGCCCGGTAGGCCGCAGCCCTGACTCTGCGAACCGGCGCGTGAAGTAACCGGTACCGCTGCCGACATCGAGCAGGGTAGCGCCGGGCTGCGGTCGCATCAGTTTCATCAGTAAGGCGAACTCGCGATCCGCGATCCATGAGCCACGCCTTGTATGGTACCACCCTTCGTACTGCGCCGGATCAGTGATACCTGTCATGAATCGCTGCGTTTACTTGAATTCATAGTTCACAAGTCGCTAAGGAACTCACCGATCGCGTCCGCTATGTCCTCCGCGTAGAGATCGCGAAAAAAATGGTCGGCACCTTCAATAACCACAAGGGAGATTTTCTTGCCATCGGCGTGTGGTGCAACCTTCGTGTCGACATCCTTCACCACCTTATCTTCACTGCCAGCAAAAACCAGAATCGGTTTGCGTATGCTCTTCAGCAAATAAGGCGTATCCCTACGCGGGTCAGCCTGATAATAAGACACGAAGGACTGCGCCGTGACCTTGGTGTCTTTGCAATAGATGAAATCGGTGTGCTCCAACCAGGTTTCCGGTTTTCCGGCAGCAACAAGGTCCTGAGCATTTTTCAATAGAGGTTTCAGCGCCGTTTCATATCGTCTTTCGAAATCTGTGGCAGCATACTTTTCGCTCCAGGTGGCCGGCGCGATCAATACGACGGCCTTGATCGCGGCGTCATCACGCTCGGCAGCAAACCACGCGGTTTGGTTGCCACCGCGAGAATGGCCCAACAGCACGACGCTGGTGGCACCTTTCGACTGGAGCCAATTGAGCCAAATGCCAATCTCATCAAGCGCATCCGTATGTCGATGAGTGTGGGGTGTCGCACAGTCGTAGAAACCGTGGCGATCATCGAGTCCCAGACCGAGGTTTATCGCCAGGGAGCTTTCACCTCGCTCGGCCAGCAACTCCTGCAACGTACTCATGATCTCCATAGCGTTGTGTGCCAGGGTGCCATGGGTCATCAGAACGACGCCGTCCTTTAGCGTCTTGCCATCCGCCATCACGAGATTTGCGTTGAGCGTAAGATCTCCCTGACGAAGTTTGACTTCCTCGGCGATCACAGTTGCCGAGAAACCCCAGACAACGACGGTAACGGCGAGCACAAAAAGGCGCAATCTAGTCATAAAATGCATCCCTCTCAATAGGTTATGCAAAAATGTCTTGTTCGTATGAGACGAAGGGTCGTCGTCCGGATGGGATGACACTCAAATAATTGTACTCCGCAAACATCGAATTCCAATACGCGTGGCCTTGCGCGCGGAAAAAGCCTCAGAACCATCGAAACAACCAGAGCTTCTCGTAAGCCACTTTGCCAAGATGCAGGCGGCGACTGGGCATCCATAGCCTGACCTGCGGCGTGGGCTTGGCGAAGAAATTGCCGCGACCATAGCCTGCTCTGCCGTCACCGATTTCAATAAAGCACTCGCCATGGCCATCATAGGTCGTCGGTTTTCCTCTGCCGGTGACTGCGTGCGTAATATTGTTAGCAACCACCTCGGCCTCGGCATGCGCAAACACGCCGGCCTTGGGCAGCGGCTTGCCCATCGCCAACATGATCCCGGTGACATCCCCAACGGCATAGACGCCGGGAATCCTCGTCTCGAGGGTGCCCGAATCGACCGACACCCAGCCCAACTCGCCGGTAAGCTCCGCGTCGCGCACGACTTTAGGTGCCCGATGGGGTGGAATGTAAACCAGTAGGTCGAAGCCGGCCTTCGTGCCATCTGCGAACTCGATGGACCGCGTTTGTGGGTCGACCTGCTTCACCATGTGCCCGGGGTGAACCCCTATCCCCCTGGACTCCACCATCTGGCGGACTTGCCTCGAGACTTCCGGGCCGGCGACCGGCATGGGGCCCGGCTCCGGCGTGTACAGATCCAGGGTAACGTCGTCGCGCACCCGGCGCTTGCGGCAGTCGGACTCCAGCAGCATGGCTGCTTCGTATGGAGCGGCCGGGCACTTGAATGGCATGGCGCATACCAGAACCACTATACGCCCGGACCGCACGGTAAGACGCGCGGCGCGCAGCGCCTCGGCGCCGG
>CP070733.1:732618-740654 GCA_020347585.1 Pseudomonadota bacterium
CATCGACTGGTACGCCTCGCCGCAAGAAAAGATAGTGACCGAAATACGCCCCCAGCGCTCCGCCCAGCGTATTGAGGATAAAGTCATCGATCGATGGACTACGCTCATCCAGATAGCACAGGAGGTTCTCGATACCTAGGCTCAGCGCTGCGCAAACGACGGTTGCCACAAGCAGCGAGCGTCGTGGACGCCGCGAGTACACGATCCAAATGCCCAATGGCATGAACCCGACCAAGTTGATCACCCAGTCGGTCGCGTTCTCAACGTTCAGTTCCTTGTTGTCGAAGGGTTCGAGCCGCATGCGGCTGTCCTTGCGACGCAAGGTAAGGCTCCCAGGCATCTCCAGCATCCCGGTTGCTGCATAGTCGACTGCCTCGCCCGGGCTACGCACCAGTGCCTTGCGGATCTCGCCCAGCCAGGGCCGGTTGAAACGCAACGAGTTCCCAAGGACCACCCGGCAGTCGGGGGACCACTGCAAAAATGGGTCCCGCTCCAACGCTACCGAAAACACCTCCTTGTCATCCATGCTGACGTTCAGCCGCGTTGCAGCGAAGGTTACGGCGATTCGTTTTCTGCGCGGTGCAGCAAACACCCCATGTACGTGGTATGCAAGCGATTCGTTTTCCTCACGCGCCTTTCGCATGCGCACCACGAGGTCTATACCCTGCTGGTCAACAACGAAATTGCGCCCTGCGTCTTCACCGACCAGCGCAAAGATGCGTGTGGTGCGCAGCGGCGGTGTGCTGTACGTGCGCAGCTCCAGTTCCAACGATAGCGACTTGCCACCAATGGCGCCCAGCACCCACGTCGGAGGCTGGTTGGTGAGCGCGATACCGCGCGCGGCGAAGCGCAGTGCTCCCTCGCTCGTACGGAGCGCCGAATTGTGTACTGTGTAGGTCGGCGCCTGCCAAGCGAACGGGTACAAACCTGCGAACAGGTATATGAAGAGCAAGGCGACAGAAATCGACCACTGCCATGCTTTACTCAATTCACCTACCTCCTGACCGTATGGCTGCAGCTCCGGCGCGAAGCGCGTGTACCGCTAGCCAGCACCTGGTGCTCCATCCACATAGAACCAGCGTCCCTGCTCGCGGCGAAAGCGGCTTACCTCATGCATGCGCTGCGCGCGGCCACGCACCTTGTAGCGAGCGACAAACTCGACTATCCCTTGCGTGTCGGCCTCACTGCCGTCCACTACCCGCACCACCTTAAGCCCCAGCCACTTCACCGGCCCCTGCGCTGTAGGATCAAGCGTCGCCGGGCAGGTGGTCGGGTGCCATGTTGTCCTGAGCCAACTCTCATTGCCCCGTACGTAGGCGGTATAGCGCGAACGCATCAATTGCGCGGCGGTGGCAGGTTGCTCTCCACCATCGAGATACCTGCCGCAGCAATCCGTGTACAGCTGTCCCGAACCGCAAGGGCAGAACTCATGCGTCATCACCGCTGCGCTTTTCCGAGGGATTGTCGGATCGTCGAACGCAACTCACGCACCTGCTTCGACAGTTGGGAATGTCACGCGAAATTCGGCACCCGGGTCGCAGTTGACCACATCCACCTTGGCATTCATCGCCAGTGCTAGCTGATGCACGAGTGCCAAGCCGATTCCGGTACCAACAGTCTCGCGGGTGAGTTCATTTTCCGGGCGATAGAACAGCCTGAAGATTTTCTTCATTTTGTCCTTGTCGATACCCGGTCCATAGTCGCGCACGCTGAACACCACACTGGCGTCGGTGTGCCTACGGCAGGCGATGTCGATCACCAGGGTCTGCGACTTGGCCGAGAACTTGATGGCATTGTCGACCAAGTTGATAACGATCTGGGTAAATAAATCCGGATCGACCCGCATGACCGCGGTGGCGGCATCGTTACAATCCATCCGCAACTCGAAGCCAGCCCGCTCGATATGCGATGACACGCTGGAGCGCACGCTGTCGGTGAGTTCGCTCACCGACAGCGCTTTTGCATCGACCTGAATGTCGTTTCGGGTCATGCGTGCCAACTGCAACACGTTGGCTATCAGGCGCGACAGGCGCTCGCTTTCATCGTGAATGTAGTCGTAGTAGGACTTCTTCTTCCCATCATCCGCCCAGCCTTCGCGCAGCATCTCGCTGTACATGCGAATAGAAGTCAGCGGCGTTTTCAGCTCGTGACTCACAGCGGAGACAAAGTCCTGCTGCTGGCGGCCAAGTTCGATCTGCCTCGCCCCCAGGCGATACATCAGGTAGAAGCCGCCGCACAGCACCGCCAGCATAACAAGCGCAACCCAAGTGATTACCGGGGCACCGGGTCCAGCCGGCAGACGGGTGACACTGAATATCATCTCCAGGTCACTCAGGGGCGCGGACAGGCGTGTCTGGTACAGCAACGCGCCGCTCAACTCTTCGGTGCTTGGCGGGTAGCCGCGCGATGCCAGGCCGGAAATGGCTGAGATCACGTCCCCCTGGTAGGCGATGATGAGATTGCTCATCTGCGAGAGGGCGGTCTCACGAAATGCCGACTCGACAACCCCCTGCAGGAATGGCTTTTGTTCGATCAGTGTACCCTGGATGTAGCGCTGGCCGTCACGCCAGACCTTGCGGAACAGCACGAAGTGACCGCTGTCGAGCATGCTGAACTCGAAGGGATCGATTTCGCTTTCGAATGTCCTGATGCGCAGCGCAGCCGGTTGGTCGGTTTTGGCCGCGCGCGCTTCACCGACGTCGGGCGACTGTGGCTCGGGCAACGCGGTACGTTCCTTGCGCGCCGCGCGTTTCTCAAGCAATGACGGACTTTCCAGCATAGCCTGACGTTCTGCGTCGGCCTTGGGTGCAACCTGGTACCGATCGTCGAGATCTATATCCTCGATCCGACCGAGCTTGTTGGAAAGCTCCTGCTTTTTCTTTTGTTCCGGCGGCGCAACCTGCTTGAGCCGGTCGAAGGCAGCCTGTGCCGGCACCTGCTCCTGTAGCTGATCCGCCGGCTGCGTGTTGCTGGACATGACGGCCGCCGTCTCGTCACGCTCGCGAGTTTGTGCCACCTCCTCTTCAACGATGGCACCTGACGTGTATGACCGCTCATACTCGGGGCTACGCGCCGAAGCCGCAGCCGCCGCCAGACGCCGCCCCGCGACATCCGCCCTGGGCGCCTCGACCAACCGGTTCTCGCTGAGAATGCGCCGAATATCGTCCTGCAGCGCAACACGCTGCGCAAGTTCCCCCGCGGCAAGACCAAGCGCATCGGGCGCGGTGCCCGGCAGCGGCACCAGGGGCGTGCTGAAGGCGCCCGCGGCGTCCACCTGAAAGTAACCAATCACGCCGGGGATAGCCGCTGCCACGGGATAATTCGAAAGCGGTGAGCGCTGCAGGAAGTTAGCCGACGGATCACCGGCAACCACCAGGAACCCATAGTCGGCAAACGAGCGCGCCTCCTCTGCGCTTGTCAACTCTACCAAGCGGCTATCGATGCGCGCCGCGAGTTTCTCGGCGAGCAGACGGTGCTGGTGAAACGCCTCCCACTTCAACTGGCTGTATGCCTGGCGGACCAGGATGCCGGTAGGAACGGCAAGTGCGAGAAAGAACAACGCCAGCCACAAACGCAGCCGCTGCTTGCTCCAGCCTGTGAGCACGGTACGCATCGAATCACTCGGTCAGCAGCCGGTAACCCGCACCGCGCACCGTGACGAGGTAGCGCGGTTGTGCGGGATCGGGCTCGATCTTACGGCGCAGCTTGGCGATGTGAATATCGACCGTACGGGTCTCGATATCGAGGTCCTTTGCGTAGCCCCAAACCTTGTTCAGTAGCTCCTCGCGCGACACCGGACGCACGGAGTTCGCGCCCAGGTATTGCAGGATCTCCACCTCCCGCCCGGTGAATGACAGCACAGCATCGCCACGGCGTCCGTCGCGATTGCGGATGTCGATTTCCACATCCTCGCCGAGTTGCAAATGATGGTCCGTCTCCGCGCCGATGCGCGCACGGCGCAACACCGCCTGCACCCGCAGTACCAGTTGAGCCACCGAAAATGGCTTGGCGACATAGTCGTCCGCGCCCAGTGAAAGCCCCTGGATGATGTCCTCGTCGCTGGTCTTGGCGGTAAGCATAATGATGGGTTGGTCACGGTCCTTCGCGCGGATGCGCTCGCAAATCTCGAAACCGTCCATGCCCGGCAGCATAACGTCGAGCAGGATGAGGTCAAACATGCCGCTTTGGGCCTTTTCCAGCCCGGTCGGACCATCGGTGGCATCGTCAACTTCGTAACCGTGAAACACGAATACGTCCATCAATCCCGTGCGGATAGCTGGCTCGTCTTCCACGACAAGGATGCAGATCTTGCGTTGCATAACGAACTTAAGCCTAGCAGTTTGCGCCCGCCCGGGCATGTAAAAGTTTTGTAAACCACCCCGCCAAGGTTTTACCGAACCGTGTCTACAACCCGGGATACGCCGCGCCTAGACTGCCTGCACGTACTGTCAATTGACCCGGAAGGAGGAAAATGCCATGGCACTTATCACCCGCGTATCAAGGCTGTTTCGCGCCGATCTCAACGCCGTTCTTGACCGCATCGAGGAACCCGATGTGCTGCTCCGCCAGGCGGTGCGTGAAATGGAGGAAGACCTCGCGCGTGACGAACAGCGCGTGAAGCTGCTTGACCATGAGCACGGCCAACTGCTCGCCCGCCAGAACGATCTAGCGCAAGCTCAAGGCGAGATCGAGGAAGAACTGGACGTATGCTTCGCGTCCGGCAAGGACGATCTCGCTCGTTCGCTGGTCAAGCGAAAGCTCGAGACGCAGCGGTTTCTCAAACTACTGTCGCGCAGGAACGAGCAACTGGAGGAGGCTCGCAGCACGCTCAGGAGCCGCCTTGAGGAAAACCACACACGCCTCGAGAGCATGCGCCAAAAGGCCGAGTTGCTGGCCGAACGCAACACCGGCAGCGAGGCACCCGAGCCCTGGGACACCGCGACAATGAGCACCTCCGTATGCGTCGGCGAGGCCGACATCGAAGTGGCATTACTGCGCGAGAAGCAGAAAAGGAGCCGCTCATGAACCGGCAGCCCACATTCATCGAAGGCGTGGCGGTGGCCGGTGTTGCAAGCCTGTGCGGCAGCGCAGTCTTCACCGCCCTGACCTCGGTGTTATCCGCCTCGGCCGCATTGCACGTTGTCATTGCCGGTCTCGCGCTTGCTTACGTGATCTACCTTTTGCGGCGCAGCCGCGAACGCGTGGGACGCATCACCACACTCGCCCTCTGGGGCCTGGCTTCGCTGGCGCTGTGGGTGATGGCGATGCCGCTTGCGTTCTACCTGCTCGCCCACATCGCCATGATCTGGCTGATACGCTCGCTGTACCTCTATTCCAGCCTGTTTCCGGCACTGGCCGATCTCGGTCTCAATGCCCTGGCACTGGCAGCGGCACTAGCCACAGCACTTCACTCGGAGAGCATTCTGCTCAGCATCTGGAGTTTCTTTCTGGTACAGGCGCTATTCGCAGCCATCCCCTCGCACCTGCGTACCAAATGCGGCAATGCACATGCGCCGGAACATGACGACGACCGCTTCCAGCACGCGCACCGCATTGCCGAGTCGGCACTGCGCAAGCTTTCCTCTGTCCGATAGCCCAAAGGAGTATATGAGATGAAAACAAAAGTCATCGCTTTCTCGCTGTTCGCACTGACCGCCACCGCCGTGGCAGTCTATCCCGCATACCAGAGCATTGGCGCGGTCCACAATGTGCCAGGCGACCCGGTGAACGTACAGTTGCCGCCAGTCGACCCACAGACCAACGAACGTCCCGCGGTCGAAGTGGTGTTCGTGCTCGACACCACCGGCAGCATGAGTGGACTGATCGAAGCAGCCAAGGAAAAAATTTGGTCCATCGCCACCACCATGGCCTCGGCACAGCCGGCACCCGCGATCCGAATGGGACTGGTGGCATATCGCGATCGCGGCGATGACTATGTGACCCGAGTTGTCGATCTGTCTGGCAACCTCGATTCCATGTACGCGCGCTTGATGGATTTTCAGGCCGGCGGCGGCGGTGATACACCCGAGAGCGTCAACCAGGCACTGCACGAAGCTGTCAATAACATCTCCTGGAGCAAGAACCAGGATACCTATAAGGTTGTGTTTCTCGTTGGTGATGCACCGCCGCACATGGACTACCAGGACGACGTCAAATACCCCGACACCATCGCAATGGCCCACAAGTACGGCATCTTGGTCAATGCCATCCAGTGCGGCGACAACGGCGCAACGCGTACGCAGTGGCAACAGATTGCCAGCCAGGGACACGGGCGCTACTTCCAGGTCGACCAGGCTGGCAGTGCGGTGGCCATTGCCACGCCGTTCGACAAGAAGCTCGCTGAACTCTCCGCGAAGCTGGACGACACCCGTCTCTACTACGGTACCCGCGCAGAGAAGGCTAAACAGCAGCGCAAGCTTGATGCCACCGACAAGCTCCACGCGGATGCGACCGTTGCCTCACGTGCAAGGCGTGCGGCGTTTAACGCCTCAAAGAGCGGCGAAGCCAACCTATTGGGTGAGAACGAACTGGTCGACGATGTCGCCAGCGGGCGCGTGGATCTCTCGACGGTCGAAGAAGAGCATTTGCCTGCAACGGTCCAAGCGATGGCGCCGGCGGCACGCAAGGCACTGATCGAGGACAAGGCCGAGCAGCGCGCGGAACTGCAACGCCAAATTTCCGGACTGACCGACAAGCGCGCCGACTACCTGAAAAAGAAGGTAGAAGCGACAGGTGGTGCCAGAGATTCACTGGATCACCAACTCTACGGTGCCATTCGTGAGCAGGCAGGAAAGAAAGGCCTTCTCTACGAAGCCGATGCGCCGAGTTACTAAACCCGACTGAACGCGGCCCGGTCGCAAGACCGGGCCGCTATCGCCTGAAGGACGCTGAGTTATGGCATCGCAAGACCCGGCCCCAGGCTTATTCGTCCTTCACGGCGGTATCGACCTGCGCATAGTAGTCGTGCCGAAAACGCTTCAATAGCGCCTCGATCTCAACTTTATCTCCCTCCGTGCGAATCAACGCCGCATGTGCAAGCTCCAAACTGGCTTCCAGATTTTCCGATACAACCATGCTTGCACCAAGTTGTCTTAGCGTCCGGCATTGATCCAGGTCGTGCCCTCGCGCGAGTATGGTCAGGTCAGGATGTGACTGGCACAGCGATGTCACCACTTGCTCCGCGGCCTCGAAGTCATCCAGTGTCACAATTACCAGATTTGCGTTGCCGGCACCCGCTGCACGCAGCACTTCAGGGCGCTGTACATCGCCATAGAATATGGGATAGCCGTTGCCGCGCTCCTGTGCAACCCGTGATGCATTATGATCGATGGCAACATAGGGCTTACCCGCCATCGTCAAAATGTGACCAATGCGATGCCCGACCCGGCCAAAGCCGGCTAGCACAATGGGCGCGGAAACGGGTGTCTCCTGGGGCGGTTCCTTTTCCGCGCGAGCGCGCACTAGATGATGCGCCAGGCGCGCAATCGGGGGGGTAGCCAGCATACTTAGCAATACCACAAGCAGCAGATCCTGAAACAAACCATCACTCAGCAATTCTGCGCGAAACGTGAACGCGAACAACACCAACGCAAACTCGCCGCTTTGCGATAGGACCAAGGCCACCGCGGCGCCGGTTTTTGCGTCGAGGCCGAAAAGGCGGGTCAGGGGCCAAAGCACCGCGACCTTAATAAGCATCAACGCGGCAGCCAGTCCCATTGATACCCAGGGGTGCGCGAAAAATTCGTCGAGACGCAGCGACATGCCCATCGACATGAAGAACAACCCCAGCAGCAGGCCGCGGAAGGGATGAATCTCCGCCATTACTTGATGGCGGTAACTGGAGTCGGCGATGAGCAAGCCCGCAATGAACGCACCCATCGCCATGGACAACCCGATCTTTTCGGTAGCCATCGCTGCGCCCAGTACCAACAGGACGGCCGATGCAGTAAAGACCTCGGGCGTACGGGAGCGGGCAACCCGATGCAGCACTGGTTGCAGCAGGTATCGGCCACCAAGGATGACCAACACAAGGATCG
>CP070733.1:740754-743755 GCA_020347585.1 Pseudomonadota bacterium
AAGGTCCGGTAAAGACGCAGGATGGCGAAAACCAAACACACCGATCGCATTCTGGTTCAGACCAGTGGCGCTACCGGCGAGGAGCGCACCTTCGAGGTCTACAACCAGAAGTTCATGAAGGTCAGTACCCAGCTACGCGGCAAATCCAGCACCTACCACATCAACCTGAGCATGATGGAGCCGTGGCCGGTGCGCCACCGGCGCCTGTCGTGGCGTTCTCTCATGGCGGTGCTCGCCTTCGCGGCAGGCGCGGCGGGCACCGGGGCCTACCTTTACTACCACCCGGATACCGACACCCTGGCGTGGGGCATCCCGTTACTGGCCGGCCTGGTGTTCCTGATGCTTGGCGCGCTGCTGGTGTTTTACCGGCGCTCACCCAACTTCACCGAGTTTCGCAGCCGCTATGGTGGTTGCGTGCTGATTAGCCTGTTTTACAAAAAGCCCACCACAAGGGAGTTCACGGAATTTGTCGAAGACGTGAAGCGCCGTATCCTGGCCGCAAGCCAGAGTGTAAAGTTCAACCAGGAAGAGATGCTGGCAATTGAACTGAAGGAGTTGCGCCGCCTCGCCAACGACGGCGTGGTGTCGGACAGCGCTTACTGCAGCGCCAAAGACCGTATTCTCAGGATGCACAACTAAATTACCGGAACTAGGTACGCGGTATTGGGAAAACAAGCACGCGACACCGACAGAATCTGCCAAGCCATCGAACTCCGCATTCCTCGTACCTAATTCTTTGGTTAATCGTTCCTCGTCTGGTGTTAAAACAATACATCCAAAGTTTTCGGGGTTGTTTCCGGCAGACCAAATCGAATGGCGTAACGGCAAAGTTTCTGCTTAATTTGACATTAAGCAAACCGTGTCTTGAAGTCCCGCGCCCTGCGGCGGCGCAGGCCAACACGAGGGCAGGACCATGGCCCGTCACTTCACACGAAGAAACTTCTTTCGCCTGTGTGCATCGGCCGCCGCCCTGGTCGGCGCCCATCCGCACCTGCTGGCGAATTCCGCCGCCCCGGCGCGTCGCTACGAACGCGTTCGCCTGGTGGATACCACCGGCCAGCCGCTCAAGGCATCGCAACTGACCGTGGGAGAGAACTACCTGTTCCATTACCCCTATATTAGTACCCCGAGTTTTCTCATTGACCTGGGTACCTCCGCGACCGCGGCAGCCAGTCTGCAAACCGAAAGCGGCGAATCCTACCAGGGGCGTGGCGGCGTGGGACCGAGCAACTCCATCGTGGCGGTCTCGGCGCTCTGCGCACACCGCATGTCGCATCCGGCGCGTTCGGTCAGCTTCATTAACTACCGCCATCAGCAGGTCAGCTTTGCCAACAGTAAAAATGATACCGTTCAGCGCGAACGGGTCATCTATTGCTGCTCGGAGAAAAGCGTCTATGACCCGGCACAGGGCGCACGTGTACTCGGCGGCCCGGCACCGCAACCACTGGCGGCCATCCTGCTCGACTACGATGCCGCGGAGGATTCGCTATTTGCCACCGGCACCAACGGCGGGGAGATGTTCGAGCGCTTCTTCGGGGAATTTGCGATGCGTCTGAGCCTGGAGTTCAACACCACAGATATCCAGACACCAGTCACGAAGACCGCAGCCGTACTGCCCCTGGCCGAGTACTGTAAGACCCAGGTTCTCTGCTAGATACTTTGCACACACCGTACCGGTCAGCGCTCATGTCTGCTCAACAATGTGGCGATGTCGCTGTGTCCGGCCGCCTCGGCAATCATGCGCGCTGTCAATCCCTTCTGGTTCATTGCGCCGGTATCCGCCCCCGCATCAACCAGCATCTGCATGATGGCCACGCGTCCGCCTATGGCCGCGTGGTGCAAGGCGGTCGCCGCGCTCTCATCGCGCAAGTCCAGTTTCAGCGTTGACTCCTTCACCATCAGACCCACAATGTTCTCGCGGCCCTCGTGCGCGGCGCGCATCAGCGGCGTCCAACCATAGATATCAGCCAGATTAATATCGGCACCGCGCGCCATCAACAACGCTGCCACGTCAGAATAGCCTTTAGCCGCGGCAATCATCAGCGCACTCCAGCCATTGCTGCTCTGCGCATTGCTATCCGCACGCGCATCCAACAGGAACCGCACCGCGGCCGCATCGCCGCTAACCGCCGCGTACATCAGCGCGGTACCGTCACGGGTGTTGCGCTGATCGACTCGCGCGCCCGCATTGACCAGCGTGTGCATTAGCGCAATACGTGCCTTGCCCGCTGCGACCATCAGCGCCGTCATGCCACCGACGCCGGGGCGATTGACGTCGGTACCGTTCTCAATCAGTTGCTCGATGCGCGCGGGGTCGCGCTGTTCAATGGCTGTCCACCAGTCGCTGTTAGCAGCTGTGGCGACAGCGTATGCCTCGCCCAGCGCAAACATAGCGGCGAACAGCAGCATGTTCACACAGTATCACCGCATTGCAATGCTGGAACGTGAAGTATCGGTGTATGCGCTACGCGGTACTCGGTGATGAACCACCGGCTGCGGATTCCGTCGACCCGCCGGTTTCAGCACCGCGCGCCTTAATTTCCTCGTACCACAAGTCGTGGTGCTGCTTCATCCACTCTTCGCTGACCTCGCCCCTGGCCATTCCCTCGAAGGAACCTTCCGAGCCAAGGGTGCCTATGTAGATGTGCCCCATGGCCACGGCGATCCAGACCAGCGCGCAGACCGAGTGAATCACGTTGGCCAACTGCATGGTGTCACGAGTCTGACCGAAATTCGGGAAGTCCATGATCAGCCCGGTTATACACACACCAAGAAGTCCCAATGTCGCGATGATCCAGAACCAGAGCTTTTCACCGCCGTTGGTGCGCCCGGCATGTGGATGCTTGCCGCCGCTGAGCATGCTGCCCCAGGTCGGTGCCGGCGGTGGCACGCCCAATCCCAGAAAGGACAGACCGGCTTCGGTGAGAATCACCGCGCCGATACGGGTCGTGAACAGCACGATCACCACCGGCATGATGTTCGGCAGGATGTGCCGCCAGAG
>CP070733.1:743855-753051 GCA_020347585.1 Pseudomonadota bacterium
CCAGGAAACGACGCGTGCCCGAACTGGCGATGGTACCGATATTGTCCATCACCTCCTGACGGTTCATGCCGATGCCGTTGTCCGTCACGCTTATGCGTCGCGCCTCCTTGTCCACGTCGACCCGGATGCCGAACTCGTGCTCTCCCTCATACAACGCATCATCTGACAGCGCCTCGAAGCGCAGCTTGTCACAGGCGTCCGAGGCGTTGGAAATCAGCTCACGCAGGAAGATTTCCTTGTTTGAATACAGCGAGTGGATCATGAGGTGCAGCAACTGCTTCACCTCGGTCTGAAAATTCAGGGTTTCCTTCTGGGCGTCAACACTCATAGTCACTGCTCTCTCCCATTACTGCTCGTTTTCCCATGGTTACCGTTATCCGGGCACATGGGGGCGCGGCCCGCCAGGTTCAAGTGCGGCATGCCGGGACCGGAAATCTTACCCAATGCGGGCGGCCTGCAACAGCTATCGACGCCACGCCCGCAGTATGATTGAATTCACCGCACAACTACCGCAGTACCCAGGGGAGCCAATGTCGATTCAAACGGTCCAGACCTCGCCGTTCGCCGATCAGAAACCGGGAACCTCGGGCCTTCGCAAGAAAGTCACGGTCTTCGAGCAGGCGAACTACCTCGAAAACTTTGTACAGTCCATCTTTGACAGCGTCGCGACGCTCGCCGGTGCAACGCTGGTGCTGGGCGGCGACGGCCGCTACTACAACCGCACTGCGATTCAGACCATCCTGCGTATCGCGGCCGCCAATGGCACGGCACGCGTGCTGGTAGGACGTGGCGGACTGCTGTCGACGCCGGCCGCCTCGGCGCTGATTCGCAAGCACAGCGCCGCCGGCGGCATCATCCTGTCCGCCAGCCACAACCCGGGCGGGCCGCGCGGTGACTTTGGCATCAAGTTCAACACCGCCAACGGCGGCCCGGCACCGGAACAGCTTACCGAGGAGATATACGCCCGCAGCCAGGCAATTCGCGAATACCGCATTAACGACAGTGCCGATCTTGACCTCGACCAAGCGGGAGAGCATCAGCTGGGTACGATGACCGTGGAGATCATCGACCCGGTGGAAAACTACGCGGTGTTGATGGAGCAGCTTTTCGACTTCGACCTGATCCATGCCATGTTCGAGTCGGGCGGGTTCAGTATGCGCTTTGACGCCATGCACGCGATTACCGGGCCGTATGCCTGCGAGATTCTCGAGCACCGGCTCGGTGCGGAGCACGACACCGTGATGAACAGCAAACCGCTCGAGGACTTTGGCGGCGGCCACCCCGACCCCAATCTTGAGTACGCGCGCGAACTGGTGGAGCTGATGTACGAGCCCGGCGCACCCAATCTGGGCGCGGCATCAGACGGCGACGGCGATCGCAACATGATCCTCGGCTCGCGCTTTTTCGTAACGCCAAGCGATAGCCTCGCAGTGATGGCCGCCAACGCCCACCTGTTGCCGGGCTACCGCCTGGGGCTGGCAGGCGTGGCGCGTTCCATGCCGACCAGCATGGCGGTGGACCGTGTTGCCGAGACGCTGGGTATCGACTGCTACGAAACGCCCACCGGCTGGAAATTTTTCGGCAACCTGCTGGACGCCGGAAAAATTACACTGTGCGGCGAGGAGAGCTTCGGCACCGGGTCGGACCACGTGCGCGAGAAGGACGGCCTGTGGGCGGTATTGTTCTGGCTCAACCTGATAGCGGTGCGCAAGCAGTCAGTCGAACAGATCGTGCGCGAACACTGGGCACGCTTCGGTCGCAATTTCTATACGCGGCATGACTACGAGGGCGTCGACGCCGACGCGGCGGAGAAACTCATGCAGCAGTTGCGCGACAAGCTGCCGACGCTGCAGGGCAAGCACTTCGGGGATCACGAGGTCGTGCACTGCGACGATTTCGCCTATACCGACCCCATCGACAGTAGCACCAGCACCGGCCAGGGGATTCGCGTGTTGTTCGCGGGCGGAGCACGCATCGTCTACCGTCTCTCCGGCACCGGCACCGCCGGCGCAACATTGCGTATATATATAGAGTCGTACGAAGCTGACACCTCGCGACACGGGACGGACACCCAGCAGGCCCTCGCCAATCTCATCCGGGTTGCGGATGACATCGCCGGGGTGACAACTGGCACCGGACGCGACACACCGAGCGTGATCACCTGAATCAGGTATGGCGCTTAAGGCCCAGGCGGTTCATCAACGAGGTTGCAATCTCCTCGACTGACATCGCGGTACTGTTGAGCCGCGGCACGTGGCAGGTCTGGAAAATGGTTTCGGCCTGGGCGACCTCGAAGCGGCACTGCTGCAGCGATGCGTAACGGCTGTCGGGCCGGCGCCCGCCCCGGATTTCGCTCAGACGGTGCGGATCGATCGTCAGGCCGAACAGCTTGCTGCGGTGCGGATGCAACGGCTCGGGCAGGCGCGCGAGATTCAGATCCTCTTCGGTCAGCGGATAGTTCGCCGCATAAATCCCGTAATGCAGTGCCAGGTACAGGCAGGTGGGGGTCTTGCCGGTGCGCGACACGCCGACCAACACGATCTCGGCACGGCCATACTGCCGAGTACTCACACCGTCATCATTGGTCAATGCGAAGTTCACCGCATCCATACGATCCGAATAGTGGACCTCGGTCTCCATGCTGTGACTACGACCGATGGTCGGCGAGGCACGCTGGCCAATCGCATTCTCCAGCGGCTCGATAAACGAACCAAAGAAGTCGAGAAACACACCGCCGCACTCGGACACAATTTCGCGCAATTCCCTGTCGATGAGGGTGCTGAAGATGATCGGCGCGGTGCCGTAGTCCTTGCCGACACGCCTGATGGTCTCAGCCGCAGAACGCGCCTTGTCTTCGGTATTTACATAGCGCAGTGTATGGGTATCGAATTGGTCGTCTTGAAACTGCGTGAGCAGTGCGCTGCCGAGAGTTTCGGCGGTAATTCCCGTACTGTCGGAAACAAAAAAGATAATACGGTTCATCTTTGTGCGGCTATGCGTTATAAAAGCAGCGAGGCTGCGCTCCAGCTTAACGCCCCGCACCGCGGGGACACAACACCAACAAGTACGGGAACACGGCATTGAGTGACTATCTGTTGTGGTTTGAGTCCGTCGGCATGGGCGATGTTGACCAGGTCGGCGGCAAGAACGCATCTCTTGGTGAGATGATTAGCGGGCTGGCGGAGGCCGGCGTACGCGTACCGAACGGATTTGCAACCACTTCGAGTGCCTACCGGGAGTTCATCAATGCGGCGGGCCTCGAAAAACAGATCCACGGTGCGCTTGATACGCTCGATGTCGAGGATGTCGACACGCTGGCGCGCACCGGAAAGCAGATTCGCCAGTGGATCATGGAGGCATCCTTTCCTGCACCGCTGGAATCAGCGATTCGTGAGGCCTATGACACATTGACCGCAGATTCGGGCGAAGACATGTCCTTCGCCGTGCGCTCATCGGCGACCGCCGAGGACCTGCCCGATGCCTCGTTCGCCGGGCAGCAGGAAACCTACCTGAACATACACGGCCTGGACAACATCCTCGGCGCCATCAAGGCCGTGTTTGCCTCGCTGTTCAACGACCGCGCGATCGCCTATCGCGTGCATCACGGCTTTGCCCATGCCGACGTGGCGCTGTCGGCCGGCGTTCAGCGCATGGTGCGCAGCGACCTGGGCGCAAGCGGCGTTATGTTCACGCTGGACACCGAATCAGGGTTTCGCGACGTGGTGTTCATCACCGCCAACTACGGACTGGGGGAGACCGTCGTGCAGGGTGCGGTCAACCCGGACGAGTTCTACGTACACAAGCCGATGCTGCGCGCGGGCAAGAGTGCAATCCTGCGCCGCACCATAGGCAGTAAGCGCATCAAGATGGTATATGGCGAGACCACCCGCCACGAACTGTCCACCGTTACCATCGACACCGGTGATGAAGAACAGCGCCACTTTTGTATTGATGATGCCGAAGTTGAGCAACTCGCGCACATCGCAATGAAGATCGAGGCGCACTACCAGCGTCCCATGGACATCGAATGGGCAAAGGACGGCAGCGACGGCCAGCTCTACATCGTGCAGGCACGCCCCGAAACCGTGAAGAGTCAGTCCGCCCACAACGTACTGGAGAGTTATGAACTTGCCACCCGCGGCGACGTCCTGGTCACCGGGCGCAGCATCGGCCAGCGTATCGGCGCGGGCACAGCGCGCGTTATTGACAGCATTGCTGAGATGAATCGCGTGCAGGAGGGCGACGTGCTGGTGACCGACATGACCGACCCCGACTGGGAACCGATCATGAAACGGGCGGCGGCCATCGTTACCAACCGCGGCGGGCGCACCTGCCACGCGGCCATCATTGCGCGCGAACTGGGAATACCGGCCGTGGTCGGCTGCGGTGATGCCACTCGCGCCATTGCCGAGGGCACCGAGGTGACCGTCTCGTGCTCCGAGGGCGACACCGGCTTCATCTACGCCGGGCTGCAGAAGTTTGAAATCCGGCGGCTCAACCTGGATACCATGCCCGATCTGCCTTTCAAGATAATGATGAACGTCGGCACGCCCGAACGAGCGTTCGACTTTCAGTCCCTGCCCAATGCGGGCATCGGCCTCGCGCGCCTGGAGTTCATCATCAACCGCACCATCGGCGTGCACCCGAAGGCGCTGCTCAACTACGAGCGCCAGGCCCCCGAAGTAAAGCGCCAGATCGATGGCTTCATGGCCGGCTATCCGGACCCGGTGACGTTCTATGTGGAAAAACTCGCCGAGGGTATCGCCACGCTTGCGGCGGCGTTCTGGCCAAAGCCGGTCATCGTGCGCATGTCGGACTTTAAGTCCAACGAATACGCCAACCTCATCGGCGGCGCGAACTACGAGCCCGACGAGGAAAATCCGATGCTGGGCTTTCGCGGCGCGTCGCGCTACGTTGCGCAGGACTTTCGTGACTGCTTCGAACTGGAATGCCGCGCGCTTCGCAAGGTGCGCGAGGACATGGGGCTGACCAACGTTGAGGTCATGATCCCCTTCGTGCGCACCGTCGACGAGGCGCGCACCGTGGTCGACCTGCTGGCCGACAATGGCCTGCAGCGCGGCAAGGATGGGTTGCGATTGATCATGATGTGCGAGATCCCGTCCAACGCCCTGCTCGCCGAACAATTCCTTGAGTACTTTGACGGTTTCTCCATCGGCTCCAACGACCTGACACAGTTGACGCTGGGGCTGGACCGCGATTCAGGGCTGGTCGCCGAGCTGTTTGATGAGCGCAACGGCGCAGTCAAGGCGCTACTCAGTATGGCCATCCAGGCCTGCCGCAAGTCCGGCAAGTATGTTGGCATCTGCGGCCAGGGACCCTCGGACCACCCCGACCTCGCGCGCTGGCTGATGGAACAGGGTATCGAGAGTGTCTCGCTCAACCCCGACACGGTGGTCGAGACCTGGCTGTACCTCGCTGAAAAAAGTGCCTAGGCTGTACTCTAGCGCGGCATCGCAGCGCCAGCTCTGCGCAACTGCGCTACACTTATCGCGAAGGACGTCACTCAGGAGGAAGCCTGGATGGATCGCGAGCAAATGCAGCAACTGAGTTGCGCGGACCTGGCCAGGCTGTTGGTTGAAAGGCGCCACCAAGGCCGCGAGTGGCACGCGCTGCGCGAGGAATGCCGGCGCCGCTGTGCACGCTGGAATAGCGTGGCGAACTTTTCGGCCGCCACCATGCTGGCGTGCTTTGTGCTCGTTTTGCTGGTGACGGTGCGCTAGGCGCACCGGCAACCACGGTTATTGGAGTCTTGCACCTGGCGGCGGTTGATTGATGCGAGTCCTAGTGTTGCTGGCGATCGCCAGCGCCTTTCTGATTTGGCTGGGTCTGTTTCTGCGCACCGAG
This sequence comes from Pseudomonadota bacterium, assembly GCA_020347585.1. Classification (GTDB taxonomy): domain Bacteria; phylum Pseudomonadota; class Gammaproteobacteria; order CAMYNG01; family CAMYNG01. The sequence goes on from CP070733.1 coordinate 749,721, forward strand.
CGCCCGCGTGTGGCGGCGGCGCTGCTGATCGTTGCGGGAATACTGATGTTGCTGTTCGTGGGTGGATTTTTTGACTGGTTCGGCCTGCTGTCGCCGACCACCGGGCCGTCCTGACCTAGCACGGCGCAACCATGGGTCGTCGACAAGCCGCACTAGTCCTCGCCACGGCCTGCGCAGGGGCGCAAGGCGCGTGCAGCGTGTCAGCTTAAGCGCGTTGCGCGCTTGCCGCACCGCCCTCCAGCACGCGGCGCGCCGCGTCCACCGCAACGCCGCGTGTGATCGGCGCATCCATCCCGCCGAGCACCCGATCGAGCGCGTCCAGGCAATACTCGACATTGCGGGCGCTACAGGCATGGCCCATCAGTCCGATGCGCCAGACCTTGCCGGCCAGCCCACCGAGCCCGGCGCCGATCTCCAGGTTGAACTCCTCGAGCAAGCGCCCGCGCACGGCGGCATCGTCAACGCCATCGGGGATGGTCACCGCGTTGAGCTGCGGCAGGCGCGCCGCCTCGGGAACGACAAAGCCCAGCCCCATGGCCTCCAAGCCTGCGCGCAGGGCGGCGTGGTGGTGTGCATGGCGCACCCAGGCCTGTTCTAGCCCTTCTTCCTGAAGTATTACCAAGGCCTCATGCAGACCATACAGATTGTTGATGGGCGCGGTGTGGTGGTAGGCGCGCTTGGCGCCGCCGCCCCAGTAGCCCATCACCAGGTTGAGGTCCAAAAACCAGCTCTGCACCTGGGTGGTGCGACCCCTGACGACCTCGGCGGCGCGCTCGCTGAAGCTCACGGGCGAGAGTCCGGGTGGCGCCGACAGGCACTTCTGCGTACCGGAATAGATCGCGTCAATCTCCCACTCATCGACCTTCAGCGGCGTGCCAGCTAGCGAAGTCACCGCATCGACGATTGTCAGGCAATCATAGCGATGCGCCAGTTCGACCAGCGTGCGAGCATCCGACTGCGCACCGGTAGAGGTTTCGGCGTGCACAAAAGCCACCAGCTTCGCATCCGGGTGAGCCTTGAGCGCATCTTCGAGTTTGCCCGGATCGACAGGCTCGCCCCAGTTGTCCTCGACGGTAACCGCGACACCGCCGCAGCGCAGAACATTTTCCTTCATGCGCCCGCCGAACACACCGTTGATGCACACGATGACCTTGTCGCCAGGTTCCACGAAATTGACGAAACAGGTTTCCATGCCCGCCGACCCAGGGGCCGACACCGGAAACGTCAAGGCGTTCTGCGTCTGGAAGGCGTACTGAAGCAGCTGCTTCATCTCTTCCATCATGCGCACAAACTCGGGATCGAGATGTCCGATGGTGGGGCGCGCCAGCGCCTGCAGCACGCGCGGGCTGACATCCGAGGGGCCGGGGCCCATCAGGGTACGCGTCGGGGGCTGAAAGGAAGTAATCGTCATGCACTCACCTGTAACAATTCGGCGTTGAGGTTGCGGCAGCCAAACGGGTCGCGTCGTTCAAACTGCGCCCGGGAAGGCGGCGGCGCGAAGCGCGCTAGTATACATGATGTCCGCTTGACTGTTGGTCCGCGAAGCGCGAAATCCCCCCAATATTGGCACGGGCATCACAGCTGCGACAGCCCGGCCGATTGAATCGTTATGGAGCGGACGGCTAACATGCGCCCGTGCAAATCAGGGCCGGCGACAGGAGCAAGGCATGAATGACTCGACGCAATTGCCACTCATCATCGAACCCGAGGCGCTGCAAGCGTTGCTCGAAAGCGGCCGGCCGCTGATAGTAGACCTTTCCCAGCCTGAAACCTACATAAAGCACCATGTGCCGGGTGCTGTGTTTCTGGAGTATCCATGGATCGTGCACCGCGCGCCGCCGGTGATGGGTTTGTTGCCCGACGCGAGGCAACTTTCAAACGTGCTGGGTGCAGTCGGCTTGACGCCAGATACACATGTAGTCGCGTACGATGACGAAGGGGGTGGGCGTGCCTGCCGTTTCCTGTGGACGCTGGATACCGTCGGCCACACCCGCTACTCCCTACTCAACGGCGGAACGCACGCCTGGGTAAGCGAAGGACATTCGGTCACCGATGCGATCGCGGTGCCACGCCCGGTGGAATACTCGGCACACCTCGTTGAACGGCCGGTCGCCGACCGCCGGTACATACTCGATCACATGGAAGATCCGGGTGTCGCCATTCTCGACACCCGCTCTCCCGAGGAATACAGCGGTGCCAAGGTTTACGCCCAACGCGGAGGCCACATTCCGGGCGCGGTCAACCTGGAGTGGACACGAGCCATGGATAAAACGCGCAATCTGCGCCTCAGGCCGGCGGACGAGTTGCACGCCATGCTCGCGGCACTCGGGATCACCCCGGACAAGACGGTAATCACCCATTGCCAGACGCATCACCGCTCGGCACACACCTACATAGTGCTAAAGTCACTGGGCTTTAAAGATGTCAGGGGTTACCCAGGATCGTGGTCCGAGTGGGGCAATCGCAGCGACACGCCGGTGCAGGAAGGACGCGGCGCACTGCCGGCAGGATAGCTTTCAGGTCAGGATTAACGAAACACTCGGCAACGCCCCACCTCCGGCGCCGTCAATCGAGGTCGCGAATCACGCCCGTGACGATGCCAAGGATTTGGACCTCAGCGTTGTGCAAATAGATGGGCTCCATGGCCGGGTTGGCAGGCTGCAACCGGATGCCGTTAGGCTCAATGTAAAACTTTTTGAGCGTCACCTGTTCGCCGTTAATCATGGCAACCACCGACTGACCATTCTCGGCCGTTTCGCGCTTCTCGATGACAATCACGTCGCCATCCTGAATGTTGTCATCTACCATGGAATGGCCGCGCACCCGCAACGCGTAGGTGTTCTTGCGCACCATGTTGGCCGGAACGCGGACGCGTTCATCCTGCTCACACAGGTCAACCGGTCCGCCGGCCGCAACCCATCCGAGCAGGGGGACATCCACATGGTCAACCGGCGCCACCGCGGCGGCCTCCAACCCTGACACATACACGGGGCGTTTTTGTTTTGGAATCAGATAGTTTACGCTGCTCATTCGTGTAGTTTCTCCGTTTCCCAGCTAACTTATCGCCACCAGAAAGAAAAATCAATCCCTGTACCACTCGCGGTGGACGCGACGCCACCGATACCCGCGCAGATCCTATCAGTGACCATTGCTGTCACTCGTGGGATAATGCGCGGCCATCAACCACGCAGACATCGAAATGAATCGCCGCAACTCGTACCTCCTGCTCGCTTCACTGGCAGTCATCAGCCTCACCGCCGGCCTGTGGATTGGCAAGTGGCGGCGGCGACACCAGTCCTTGGGTTGACGCAAAGGCCCCGCCGGCCGGAAG
>CP070733.1:753151-758377 GCA_020347585.1 Pseudomonadota bacterium
AAGTGTCAGGGGTTTTTTCTTGCGTCACGAGAATCCTCAAGGCCAGTTTGCCGGAGTATTGCTTAGCTGTCGCAGGATGCACCCAGCAGAACACGATCGAATACATTCAGTGATGCAGGCAGTCCGCGGTTCGCTCGCCAAACGTCCTGCAGATCGCACGCCTCGACCTCGAGATGTCCGAGACAGGTAGACTGTTGTTTTCCGTTTTGCCACTGAACGTAATGCACCAGTTCGTGAACCAGGCGGGATTAATCGGCGAGATCGCCAGGGTCAAAATCGGTGCCGAAGTAGATAGTCAGATCCTTATCGTAGAAACCTTTCAACGCGGCGTGGTCGCATTGTGACTTGTGATGAATGCCGTACTGCGCGCACATGTTGTGCGTTGTCGTCATTACCAGGTTGGGCAGTTCCAATCTCACGTCATAGCCCGTTAGCGCACCGATCCACGCCAGTAGGCTGAATAGAATATCTTGCATGCGGCACCTCCCGTCAGACGCGAGTGTTGGAATCGTTGACGTCGCGGCAACATTTCGGGGCTATTTCAGTCGTGTATATGACAAATCTGTGGCATCACCAGGTGCGCACGCGACAGCGCAAGCCCCCATACCTTGTGATGCCCGTTGCTGGCGATGTATCTTGTCTGCAGCGCCCGAGCGGAGGATCTGTGATGAATGCCTATAGCAAGATACTGGTGGCAGTGGATCTGTCACCGGAAGCGAAACAAATCATCGCGCGCGCTGCCGATATTGCAGAGCGTCACGGCGCACAACTGGCGCTGGTACACGTAGTGGAACCCCTTATCACGGATGGCGCTTACGAGTTAATGCCGGCTTTGCCAGTCGAGGTGGAGACCACGCTCGTCGAACGCGCCGTGCAATTTCTCGAACGTGTTGCCGACGAGGCTGGCATGGCGGATACCCCGCGCGAGGTACGCATCGGTTCTGTCAAACGGGAGATCCTGGCGTATGCCGGGGAACTAGGCTGCGACCTCATCGTGATCGGTACCCATGGACGCCACGGACTGGCTACTCTGTTGGGCGCCACGGCAAATGCGATACTGCATGGCACGCAATGTGATGTATTGTGCGTGCGGGTCGGTGAGCGGGAAGCCTAACGGTAGAACATCAGCACCATGCTGACGGCGAACAGGTTGCTGCCGGCGTGGGCAAGGATAACTGGCAACAGGCTGCGAAAGCGCTCGAACGCTACCGCCCATACCATGCCGCTCCAGAATACCGCCAGGAACCCGGCTAGCGAGTAAAGATGCAGCGCGCTGAAGGTGCCGGCGCTGAGCAACGCCGCAGGCAGCGGTTTCATCCGCGTGCGCAGGGTCAGGTAAAGTAAACCGCGAAAACCGATCTCCTCGAACAGTGGTGCCCAGGCCACCACGTTCACACTACTCAGCAGGGTGTTCTCCCACGAGCCCCACATCCAGCGTTCGGCAAGCCCGTCGGACCAGTGCGGTTCAAACCCCAAACTCCAGGTTGACCAGGTAATGAGTAGCGCGCCGCTGCGCTCCACCAGAATAACCACAAACGTGATGCCGACCAGCGGTAGAAGGCTTTTCGCATTCAGCTGCATGCCAAAGGCGGAGGCCAGGCTCATGTTGCGGGGCTTGAGCAGGCAACGGTGTATCAGCCACAGCATCGGCAAAGAGGCAAGCAGCGTACTCCACTGCGTCAGGATATTGCTGCCAAACGCCGCGCCGACGGTCGCCAACAGAACCGCGCAACCAAGGCCGAGCGTCGCAGACCAGATGAGTACGAACACGCCATCGGCAAACGCCCAGGGCGTAGTGAATGCGTCGGCGCGCCAGGGCAGCGGCGAGTTGCGCCGCAGCAACAGCCAAGCACTAACCAAGCCGATGACAAATACTGCCACCGTTACTCCGGTGGCGATCAGTGTCTGTTGGCGCAGTTCGGCACCACGCGCGCTGAGTGTCCTGGCTGCGCGGTGATGATCGTCGAGATTGGCGCGGGTGTAGGCGTGCAGGCGTAGCTTGTCCTTGGCCCAACCGTTGGGGAGCATGCGCAGGCCGGCATGGATCTCGGGTAGATACGGCTCCACGATCTGGCGCCCATAGGCGAAACGAATGGCCTCACCCATGACTTCCTCCTCCGGCATATCGCCCAGCAGGGTGAGTTGTTCCTTAAATGCTTGCCACTGGCCGGTTTCTGCCAGCAGCGTCAGCAGCCGCACACGCGTGTTGGTAGTGCTCCACTCGGTGGCGCGATCCTGATGTGTCGCGAAGTAGTCCAGCACTTCGCCGTAGGCGGCAATCGCCTCGGCGATCACATCATCACGGCTACCGAACAGGAAGCCGTAGTAGGCACGCTGCCAGGCGGGAACCTGATTGATGCCCTCGTGAAAGTACAGGTGGCGTTCCATCAGCCGCGCGGCTGACTGGGCTGGATAGGCCAGCGTCTCGGTGCCCTGTTTGCCAAAGCCCGGCAACCATACTGCGGCAACCAGCGCCGCGAGCAGGGGAATGGCCGCCAGGGTGAGCCAGCGTATCAGTGCTCGCGGTGGTGCAGTGGAGACGGTTGCTTGCAAAACCGACATGCTCGAACCTCATCTGCGTGCCTTCAGGAAAGCGTAGCCAAGACCGTGCCAGGTTGTTAGGTAAGTGGGTGCTAACTTTCAACCCTTTGATTTGCTGACGCGATGAGCTCGGTATGCAGCCACACCCGAGCCAGGTTAGCTCTGATGCCGCCACTTGGCGGTGCCAGCGCCGTGAATCGCCGGTTATTTGGCGCCACGTGCAAGTTGCAAGTGCGATAGTAGGGCGCGGGCGGTCAACTCGGGATGCTTGGTGCGAGGTAGCTCAGGACTGCTGTCCCTGTGCAACCAGCAGCGCCTCTGGGATCTTCATCTTGATCGCGGCGGGCAGCTCCAGGCAGATGCCGGGTACCGATTTCGTGCTCACCCAAAGCACGTTGAGTTTGAGGTTCAGGTCGGCGAAAACGACAATGTTCTCGTACAGAGCCAGCACCTGTTGTAACTTGTGAATGGTTTCGTCGAGCACGGATTGTGGTTTGGAACCGAGTCTTGGGATCAGCATCATGAAGTCGGTCAATAGATCGCCGTTATCGTCACGCGTCGGCACCCGTTGCCACAACGGCTCGGCCGGCTCCAAGTGTGCGCCACGACGCGGGGCGCTCCGTTCTATATTGAGCAGTCCAGACTGCTTCATGTGTCACACACAATCCTCACCTCGGGCCGGATGGCCCTTGAATACTATCGGACCGATTGGGCGGTTTGTACAGTGGTGCGCTGTCCGCTGTCTAGCTGCCCGCCGTATGCCAGTCGGCCGCCTGCTGGCCCTGGCCGTGTTGGCGGCCGGGTCTGGCGCGGCGCACGCGCTGGAGCCGTTTGCCGATATTCACCTTCACTACAAGTGGGATCACAAGGAGATTGTCTCGGCTGATGAGGCCGTGCAGCTCCTGCGCGACCACAACGTGGTGCTGGCGGTGGTCTCGGGCCTGCCCTCGGAGACCGCGCTCGAGTTGCGTACTGCGGGCGGCGAATTCGTCCTGCCAATCTTCAGCCCGTATATCGAGGCGCGCGGGCGTTATACCTGGGGTCGCGACACTCGCGTCCTGACCCGCGCTCGCCAGGGGTTGGAGCAGGGGCTGTACCATGGTATCGGCGAGGTGCACCTGATCTCGGGCCTCGGGCCGCGCCGCGACAACGAGATCTTTGAGGGCCTGTTGCGCCTTGCGCAGGAGTTCGACGTACCGCTGTTATTGCACACCGAGGCCTCCGACTACCGCTACCTTGCACCGATCTGCCAGAAGTTTTCAAAGGTGCGGTTCCAGTGGGCGCACGCCGGCGGGCACCTTGGGCCGGAACATGCTGCCGGCATCCTCGCTGCCTGCCCCAACATCTGGATCGAGTTCTCGGCTCGCGACCCCTGGCACTACGGCACCCTCGTGGACGATGCGGGTAAGCTGCTGCCCGGCTGGGTTGAGTTGATTTCCCGCCACCCCGATCGTTTCATGACCGGTTCAGATCCCGTGTGGGGTGCGCACCAGAGCGATCGCTGGTACGAGGCCGACGAGGGCTGGGACCACCTCGGGGAGTTGATTAGCTTCCATCGCGCCTGGATGAAGCAGCTGCCACCGGCAGTGGAGAAAAAGGTGCGTCTCACCAACGCCAAGGAGTTTTATCGAGTCTCGAAGCCCGTGGCCGACTAACGTCCGGGCGCAAGCTGTACCTGGGCATTGAATCTGAAGGCTCACCTTTTAACCGCCCCCGCCACGCAGCCAGGCTACTATCGCATCGCGGTCCCGCGCCAGCCCCTTGTATGCCAACTGCGTACCGCTCATGGACTCGATGGCTGAGACGAGCGGTGCGCACGCCGCGGGTTCACGCCTGATTTGCGCCACGTCGTAAAAGTAGGAGCGAATGGTAAACAGCGCCGCATTGACCTCGGGGAAACCGACCGTCGTCTGGCGCTCGACGCGCAGGTAAAGCTTCGGGCAGTCGGCATCAAAGCTGCGCCCGGCCCAGCAGGCGGGATCCTCGCCGGGCGGTGCGACAGGGTGATGATTGAGGCGCGTATCGGTTGCCAAACCCCAGGCAAAGCGCACGAACGGCCCCTTGTGGATCATGGCAGTGATCAGCTGGGCGGCCTTGCGGTTTATGGGTGCCATCCCCGGCACCGGCGCATGGATCGCGTGAAACGACCTAGCGATCTTGTCCTGCGGTGCCCAGTGGTTGGGAAAGCACAGGTGAATGGCGCAGACCTGGTCGCCGTCTTTGTCGGCCGCGACGACGGCCAGGTCCTCCTGCAGCTGACAGGCCAGCGCATCGAGCCCGTGCAGGTAGGGTGGTGTGACGCCTTCGCGCGGCTCGGTTGTTAACAATTTGTAGTGGCCGTCGAAGTGCAACGTCTCGCCTGTGAGTGCGCAGTCCAGCCGCACGCGGTTCGCAGTTGACCCAAAGGTAAAGCGGCCGGGGTGCTCAGCGGCGAGCTGGTGTGCGAGGTGAGCATTGACGGTGTGTGCGACCTCGGCGGTCAAACCGTCGGTGCAGATATACTTGGACGGGTTCTCCCTGCGCGCGGCGAGTTTTGCGGCCCGGTAGTGGACGAATTGCCCGTCGAACTGAAACAATTGTTGATCTGCAGCGCCGTTGCCAAAGTCGGTGCCGACGCGGTACAGGCCGGGGGTCACATCGTATCTGCCCTGCAGGAACGGCAGGTATCGCGGTGGCGAGTTCGCG
>CP070733.1:758477-763773 GCA_020347585.1 Pseudomonadota bacterium
AACGCATTTTCGTGGTTCTCGATGGCGCTGCTGACCTTCGACTGTTTAATGTAGCCCTGGTAAGCCGGGATAGCGATGGCGGCCAGGATGCCGATGATCGCGACCACGATCATCAATTCGATAAGGGTAAAACCCTGGGTCTTCTTCATTTCATTCTCTCCAACGTTGGGGTTGAGAAACAACTTAACCAGTTACTCGTAACTCCGGTTCCCAGCCGCGTATCAATCCTGATGACGGGGGGCTTCCTGCCGATGCCGTGAGGTTATGCTCAACATCGGCGCCGGTGGCAAAAACTGAAGTCTCGTGTGCCTGTAACACAGCAACTGGCGTGCCAACATGCGACGTGGATCTCACAAGCCAAGGCTAAAGTGCTCATACGAGATTATTGTTTGTTCGATAATACAGAAGGTTAGCAAGGTTATCTGGCAAAGTACTTAAAATCAAAGGTAGCCGCGCGTGACGAATGACGCGCGGCAGAAATGACAACGTGTAGCGGCGCGTGACGCGGTCTGCTGACAGGCGTCGTCAGAAAGTGACAAAATTTGTCACTTGCCAGTCCGGCAGGTGACGTACTTGTGAATTTACTGGATTTTTGCGATTTAACTCATTGATAGAGCTATACATTTAATCGCGAATATGAGCTATAGTTGATGCTGTGCGCGCCGTTTCCCCAAAGGTGAGGGGCGGTTGTGCTTTGGCTGTGGGCGCAGGAGCCGGGGTTCGGATGCAAAATATCGCCACGATGAGCAAGGCCGACTGGCAGGGGCAGCTGGCGAAGCTGCCGTTGAAGCAGTGGCTCAACCAGGCACCGCGCTGGGTGACGTGGTTGCTGGTGCTGTTGATCGCGAAGCTGCTCGCCGACCTCACCTGGGTGATGCTTACGCCTGACCCGACGACTGCCGCGCGCCCCGTGCAGCGGCGCGCTGCCGCCCCACAGGCGGCACCTGAGGCGCGCCTGAAGGACGTGGCCACGCTGCACCTGCTTGGCGAGGCAAAGGTGGCGCCAGTCGCGGGCGGCGACCAGCCCATCGACGCGCCCAAGACGCGCCTGAACCTGAAGTTGCGTGGTGTGATGGCGACCGGGGATCCTGCGACCGCCATGGCGATTATCGGGGACGGCAAGGGTAAGGAGATGCCTTACCGCCAGGGTGATGCGGTGCCGGGCAACGCAAAATTACACGAAATATATGTGGATCGCGTGATTCTCGACCGCGCCGGGCGGCTCGAAACCTTGCCGCTGCCGCGCGAGCGGCTCGAGAAAACCTCGGTGCGCGCCGGCAACAAAGGCACGAGCCGGCGCAGCCTGCCGCAACCGCGGCCGCAGGCAGCCACCAGCGCCGGCGCGACGCTCAAGGGAATGCGCGACAGCCTGACGAGCGACCCGCAGAAATTCTGGTCACAGGTGCGTATTGAGCCGCAGTACAAGGATGGAAATATCTCGGGTTACACATTCCGTCACAAGGACCATCAGGTGATGCGTTCGCTGGGCATCCGGCCCAGTGATGTGATCGTGGCCGTCAACGGATTGCCGGTCAGCGACCCCTCGTCGCTGGCGCAGTTGCAGGGCATGTTGTCCTCGGCACAGAGCGTGAGCTTATCTATCGAGCGCAACGGTCGACAACAAACCCTGGATATTGACATGCAGTAACGCCGTCGTCTTGACGCGGCACGTTGAGTCAGCAGCATATTGGCAGGATTGGGTTTTATTTATGGGGTACAGCCAGGGGCAAACCGCGCAGCGGTATGCCACACCGCAAGAACAACGATACGACGCGCCGCGGCGCCGCTCCGGCATGCGTCGCGCGTTCCTGGCGCTCGCCTGCTGGGCGTTGCTGGCGCTGCCGGTGGCCGACGCCGCCGACGAGAAGCTTACGTTCAACTTTACCGACGCTGACATCAATGCCGTTATCGCAATGATTTCACAGAAGACCGGGATCAACTTCATTGTCGATCCCCGCGTCAAGGGCAAGGTCACCATCATTTCCCACTCCGAGCTGGATGCGGACCAGGCGTATCAGGTATTTCTCTCGGTACTCAAGGTGCATGGCTACGCAGCCATTCCGGGACCGAATGTCACCAAGATCGTACCGGAGGTGAGCGCCAAGCAGGACGCAGTCACCAACGTCAACGCACGCGACCCGGGCGAGGGTGACCAGTTTGTGTCACGCGTGGTTGAGGTCAAGCATGTCGATGCCGCGCAACTGGTGCCGATCCTGCGCCCCCTAGTGCCACAGCGCGGCCATCTGGCGGCGTATCCGTCCTCCAATATGCTGGTGATCTCGGACAGCGCGGCCAACATTCAGCGCCTGGTGCAAATCATCCGGCGTATCGACCAGTCCACCAGTTCCGAGGTGGAGGTCATACCCCTTACCTACGCGTCTGCCACCGAGATCGTGCGCATACTCGAACAGCTGGTCTCCAAGGATCCCAAGGCCAAGGCGGCGGGCATGAAGCTCAGTGTCATTGCCGATGATCGCACCAACAGCATCCTGCTGAGCGGCGACAAGAACCAGCGTCTGCGTATACGCGGTATCATCGCGCACCTCGACTCCTCGGTGGAGATCGGCGGTACCACGCATGTCGTTTACCTGCGCCATGCCAATGCCAAGGATCTGGTGGCGGTGCTGACCGGCGTCAGCCAGAGCCTGGTGGGCGCCAAGAAAGGGGCAGCCAAGGCCGGCGCCAAGGGCGCGGCGGCGGCGGGCTTTCAGGGTGCCGTGAGCATTCAGGCTGACGAGAGCACCAACGCGCTGGTGATCAACGCACCGCCGGACCTGTTCCGCTCGTTACGTGCGGTGATCCAGAAGCTGGACGTGCGCCGTGCCCAGGTGCTGGTGGAAGCGGTAATCGCCGAGGTTTCGTTCAACCTCAGCCGCGAACTGGGCGTGCAATGGATCGTGAACGGCCTGGATTCGGGCAACGTGATAGGCCTCATCAATTTCGCGGTGGGTACGCCGGTGACATCGCTGCTCGCGGTTGATCCCGCCTCACCGCCGTCGCTGACGGGCCTCAACGTCGGGGTCGGCGATACCAGCGGTAGCACCCAATTCGGCGCCCTGATTACCGCGCTGGCGGGCGATGGCGACACCAATATCCTTTCGACGCCCTCCATCCTCACGCTGGACAACGAGCAGGCCGAGGTGGTGGTGGGCCAGAACGTGCCCTTCGTCACCGGTTCGTTCTCGACCGTCGGCGGTGGGGCCACGCCGGACAATCCGTTTCAGACCATCCAGCGTGAGGACGTGGGTCTGACGCTGAAAATCAAGCCGCAAATCAATGAGGGGAACACGATCAAGCTCGAAGTCGAGCAGGAGATCTCGACCATCAGCCCCAGCCAGGCAGCGGTTGATGTGATCACCAACAAGCGCTCTATCAAGACCAATGTCATGGTTGATGATGGTCAGATCGTCGTGCTGGGGGGCTTGATTCAGGATGAGCTGCGCGAGACGGAGCAGCGCGTGCCAGGTCTTGGCGACATCCCGGTACTGGGCTGGTTGTTCAAATACCACAAGACCGAGAAGACCAAGACCAACTACTACGTGTTCCTGCATCCCAATATCGTACGCAACACCTTGACACAAACGGGATTTGCAACGGAAAAATACAACTATGTGCGGGACCAGCAGCTTTCCTATCGCGAAAAAGGCGTGGGTCTGCTGAAAGACGAAGCTGCCCCGCTGATGCCGGAGTTCAAGGCCTATCTGAGTCTGCCGCCGGCCTACGAGGACACCGAGTTCGGTCACGACGTCTTGCTGCCGCCGCGGGAGCAAACCGTTGCGGAGTGAGCCGGCCCCAAATACCGGCGGCACGGTTGCTCGCGGCCCGCTGCCGTTCACCTTTGCCAAGCGCCATGGCGTGATCGTCGTGCCCGGCGCCGAGGGGGACGGTCTTGAGGTGATGCATCGCGCCGACGTCGCGCCGCAGTCGCTGTTCGAGTTGCGGCGTCATTTCGGCGCGCGCCTGAACCTGCGCATGGTCTCGGACCAAGAATTCGACGCCCTGCTGCAGCAGACCTACGAATCTCGCGGCGACCAGACCATGCAGATGATGGAGGGGCTTGGCGATGAACTCGATCTGTCAAGCGTGGCCGAGGAGTTGTCCGAGCCCGAAGACCTGCTGGAAACCCAGGACGACGCACCGATCATCCGCCTCATCAATGCCCTGCTGACACAGGCCGTCAAGGAGGACGCCTCGGACATTCATATCGAGCCGTTCGAGAACCGCATGGTAGTGCGGTTACGCGTTGACGGTGTGATGCGCGACGTGCTGCAGCCGCAGCGCGTGCTGGCGCCGCTTATCGTCTCGCGTATCAAGGTCATGGCAAGGCTCGACATTGCCGAAAAACGCCTGCCGCAGGACGGTCGTATTTCGTTGCGCGTCGCCGGCCGCGCTGTAGATGTGCGCGTCTCGACGTTGCCCTCCGGGCACGGCGAGCGCGTGGTGCTGCGTCTGCTCGACAAGCAGGCCGGGCGCCTGGTGCTCGACCAACTCGGCATGGCGGCAGAGGCCCAGGCGCGCATGGACCACCTCATCCACCGGCCACACGGCATCGTGCTGGTGACCGGGCCTACCGGCTCGGGCAAGACCACCACCCTGTACGCGGCACTCGAGCGCATCAAGGACAAAAGCCGCAACATCATGACCGTCGAGGACCCCATCGAGTACTACATCGATGGTATCGGCCAGACCCAGGTCAATACCAAGGTCGACATGAGTTTCGCCCGCGGCCTGCGCGCCATTCTGCGCCAGGATCCTGACGTGGTGATGGTGGGCGAGATACGCGATCTGGAGACCGTGGAGATTGCCGTGCAGGCCAGTCTTACCGGCCACCTGGTGTTTTCCACCCTGCATACCAACACTGCCATCGGCGCGGTGACCCGCCTGCGTGACATGGGCGTTGAGCCCTTCCTGTTGTCGTCTACCCTCATCGGCGTGCTGGCGCAGCGCCTGGTGCGGGTGTTGTGCGATGAGTGTAAACGGCCCTATACGCCGGACGCGGCAACCTGTGAACTGCTGGGCGTCCCGGCCGACAACCCGCCGGTACTTTACGAGGCGGTCGGTTGCGAGGCCTGCCAGGGACTGGGTTTTCGCGGCCGCACCGGTGTGTACGAACTGGTCGAGATCGACGACAGCCTGCGCACCATGATCCACGACGGTAGCGGCGAGCATGAGCTTGACGCACACGCACGGCTGAGGGCGCCCAACATCCGCAAGGATGGCCTGCGCCGCGTGTTGGCCGGCGTGACTACGCTCGAGGAAGTGCTGCGCGTGACGCGTGAAGATTAGGTGGGCCGAT
>CP070733.1:763873-778200 GCA_020347585.1 Pseudomonadota bacterium
ATTTAGAGGGGGTCATCCAGCCCCGCTCAACCAAAAGCGTCCTCGTGGAACCGCGCCTGGATTGTTTCAATCTCTTGCTGGCGCCGCTGCAGCGCCTCGACGCAGTCCTTATCCAGTTTCGAGCCCGCCAGGCGGCGCAGGCTGGCGAAGGCCTCTTCGTTGGACCAGGCCTGTTTGTAGGGGCGGCGGCTGGTCAGCGCGTCGAAGATGTCGGCGGTGGTGACGATGCGTGCCTCCAGCGGGATTTCATCACCTGCCAAGCCGCACGGATAGCCGCTGCCGTCGATCCACTCGTGGTGGGAGAACACGATGTTTCGCAGGATCTCGACGTGTACCAGCTGGCTGAGATCGAACTCGGCGAGCATATAGTCGACCATTTCAAGTCCCTTGTCGGTGTGCGTTTGCATCAGGGCGTACTCATCGTGATCCAGGCCGCCGGGTTTTAGAAGCACGATATCGGGGATGGCAATCTTGCCGATGTCGTGCATGGGCGAAAACAAGAACACGTGGTCGATGTATTCGTCGCTGAGGTTGTGACCCTCGGCAAGCTCGCAGGCGATGATGCGCGCATAACGCGACATGCGTTCCAGATGCGCGCCGGTTTCGCAGTCTCGGCTAGCGGTGATGTGACGAATCGTTTTGGTGGCTGCGCTGAGGCGGCGAATTGCTCGGATCTCACTTACCACCATCAGTGCGAGTAGTCGGCCAAAGGGGTCGATCTGCGAAACCACGTCCGGAGCGAAACGACGAGCATCGGTGGAGTTAAAAAAGACGAAACCAAAAAAGTCGCCGTCGAAAAACATCGGCATGGTGTAGCTTGAGCGGAACCCGGCGGCGACCAGGCGCTGGGTGTGCTCCTGTGTGCTGGCGTCGAAGTCGCGGAGGTCATCAACGATGCGCGGTGTCCCCGACGCCGCGATCTCGCACAGTCCTGGGGTCTCGGCGAGTTTCGCCTGGTAGTGAACTATGGGTGCCTCGCCGGTGTTACTGCCGAGAAAGGTTTTCAGATAGTCGGTCTGAAGGTCGTAAACCGCCACCGCAACGCGATCGATAAACGGGTAATGGTCGCGCAGGGCGCGGTGCAGAATCGCGATCTTCTCGGAAAGGGAGTGGCGTTGCTCCAGCTCCGCAAGGGCGGGGGTGGCCATGGTTGCATTGCTCCTGGTGTCGTTCGCCTCGCCCTCTGGCGAGGGGATACCAATTATATTGACAACGATCCGGCTTCTGATATTAACAACGGTCCGGCTTCACAATTCTTGAGTTGCGACACTGTTTGTCGTGAACTGCATCGCATTTGCGGGTAGTTTTGGCGCCATGGGGCTGTCGCCGGCCAAAACGTGACTAGTGAGAAACTCCGTTGCCATTTCGATGACCTGCCGCGAGCGCAGTATGCGCCGATGCCCGAGTTCTTCGGTGCGGATAAATCCAGCGCCCGGCCAGGCGCGCGCTATACGCTCGCTTTCCTGCCAGGGTACGTCCTCGTCGTCACGATCGTGAATAATCAGTGCGGGGGTCGTCAGCCCCGCGGCGACGTGCTCGGCTGAGGCCTCGTGCCAGATCTGCGGGCCGAAGCGGCGTTCGACGCGCCGCCTGACGGGCACTAGCACTGGTTCTGGGATATGGAGCATGGTGGCGAACTTGTCCATCAGTTCATCGAGGCGCGCCGTCGGGCTGACGCAGACCACGCGCTCGGCCGGAAAGCCATCTGCGAGTGCCATGGCCAGCGCAGTCACGCCCAGCGAGTGAGCGATTACGCCGGCAAACGGCCCATGTCCGTCGCCGATCGCCTCGAGTACCGCCACCATCTCGAACAGATTGGTTTGTTTGCCCGCGGTCTGTCCGTGTGCCGGGAAGTCCAGTGCCACGACCCGGTGCCCGGCCCGGCGCAGCGGCTCGACAAAGCTGCCAAGCTGACTACCGCGCCCGTTCCAGCCGTGCACCAGTAGTACCGGCGGGCCGTCGCCCCATGAATAGACCGCAACATCATGTCCATCAACCTGGATGCGGGTGTGCGTAGCGCGCTCCAGCAGGCGCCGCTCGCGCGCCGGCGCCGGAAAGCGGTGGGTCGAGAACCACAACCGCCAGGCGAGCAGGCCCATCAGCCGCGGCACAATGGGACCGAGGGTGCGAAAGCCCGCCCGCAGCGCGCGCACTACGCGAGGGATATCGTGCGCGGACTGTCCGTTGTTGTTGGCCTGTTCCATCAGTTGGTCTCCCTGCTTGGGTGGGCGCCCGGCCCGGTGCCTTCTGCGGCGGTCGCTGACCGCACGTCCATCCCGAGGTCGCATTTGAGCTGGCGCAGCGTGTCGCGAAATGCTGTCGGGCCGGCCACGCGCGCGATCTGCAGCGCGCCTTGCAGCGCCGCGACCACCACCAGCGCCTTGGCTTCGGGCAAACCGGCAAACTGAAATTGCCCTTGTTCGCGGCCGTCGCGCAGCACGCCGGCCAGAAACTCGCGGATCTCGGCATCGAGGGCGCGGGTGGCCACGCGCATATCGTCGGGAATGGCGTTGAACTCGGCCTCGAGCACCCCTAGCGGGCAGACACAATTGTCGTGGCGCAGGTAGTTGAGCGGGATGGCGAAATAGCCGTTGAGCAGCGTGGCCGGATCGCTGCCCCGCCTCCGGTGCGCGGCGACCCATGCGTGAAACCGCCGCCGGTAGCGATCGATCAGGGCGGCGCCCAGGTTGCCCTTGGTGGGGAAGTGGTAGTGGACCGCCGCGTTGCGGATCCCCAACGGCTGCGAAATATTCTGATAACTGAAGGCGTTAAAGCCGCGCTGCTGCAGCAGTGTCTCGGCGGCGTCGAGTATCTGTTCGCGGGTATCGGGGCGGGCGCTCATGGTATCCTCCCTGGTTACCTACTTACTTAGTAGTAAGTAGGTTGATTGTCAAGACGAGGCTCGGACGCGTTTGTTGGCTCGGGCGGGTAATTTTCCACAGCCACAGGGGGTATTGGTTAACTGCGGTGTATGGGCGCCAGGGTGCATGCTTCATCTTAAGGAGAACGCGCACAACGTGGAGGCAAGGACCATGCAGGTAGTGTTTTCGAAAGGGGGAGGCGTCCTGCAGAACCCGTGTCCGCGCAGCCTCGCCATCGTGATGGTTCGCCAGCACGGGCGCTTTGTTGCGCACAGCCGGACGCAGGTCGCGGAGCGTCTCGAGCACGCGCGCGGTGTGCTTTCGGCACGCTGCTGTCAGCACGCTTCGCGCAAGGTTGTGGTTCACTACGATCCGACCCGTACCTCAAAGCAGATCCTGCTGCGGGTGATGAAGCAGGAGGGGTATGACGCCGTCGCCGCGGGGGGCTGATCGCGTGCACGGAAGTTTCTAACACCGCCCCGTTCGCAGCGAACTTCACCGCCGCCGCCCCGGTCCCTTTATGCGAGGCTTAAGCGCCGGCGTGCGCATCGCGGTACCGCAACAGGGGACACACCATGGGCAAAAGCAACCGCAACATTTCTGGTCCACTGTTGGCGGTCGTGCTGGCAGCGGCAATACGCGATGTGTCGATCGCGGTCGCCGAGGATGCCGAGCCGGCAGTCAGTGCGGGACCGCCGCTGAGCACTGCCATGGATGAGGCACGGCTCGACACACTCATCAGACGCCTGGATACCCGGGCCGAGGGTGGCCAGGGGCACTGGCAGTTGTCAGTGGATGGGCGAACGGTCACCGTGCTTGCCGATGCGGACGCCGATCGCATGCGCATCATCGTGCCCGTGGTCCGCTCGGCGGAGCTTGAGCGCGACCTGCTCTACCGCGTGCTGCAGGCCAATTTCGACTCGGCGCTGGATGCGCGCTACTCGATTGCGCGCGGTTTGCTGTGGAGCGCCTTTATCCACCCGCTGGGCTCGTTGACCGACGCCGGATTCGTCTCGGGCGTCGGCCAGGTGGTGAACCTGGCGGCCACCTTTGGCAGCAGCTTCTCCTCAGGCGCACTGATCTTTGAGGGTGGCGACAGCCAGGATCTGCAGCGCCGCGAACTCATCGACCAGCTCATGGAAAAAGGCCAGGTGATCTGAGCAAGCCATGAAACCTTTGGCGCGGGGCATGTCAATTACTATCAGGAGAGGCGAATTGACGCAGCGCATTTGCGATTGGCCGAATCTGTGCAATAAATATCAAATAAATAAAGTGTGGTGCCCGGGTGCCGACAAGCATTTCAGGCGCTGCGTACACCGGGCTGGTGATGGACGACAAGGTAAAAGGCTTCAAGACCCTGCAGGAACGCCACGCGGCGTCGTTTCTTGCGGGAGCCAATGCGCCCTATGTCGAAGCGCTCTACGAACGCTTTCTCGAAGACCCCAATAGCGTCGAGTCTCGGTGGCGAAGCTTCTTTGAGACCCTGCCGCGTGTGGACGGCGTGGTTACCGATGTTGCCCACTCGAACGTGCGCGACGCGTTTCGGCACCTGGCCCGAGCGCCGCGCACGGCGGTGGCGGTGCCGGGCGCTCCGGTTGCTACCGATGCCGACCATGCCCGCAAGCAGGTGCGGGTGCTGCAGTTGATCAACGCCTACCGATTCCGCGGTCACCAGATTGCCAACTTTGAGCCACTGGGCATCCGCGAGATTCCCGAGGCACCCGATCTGCAACTCGCCTATCACGGTTTCACCGAAGCCGACCTTGAGACAGTGTTCGAGACCGGTTCGCTCGCCGGGCCGGAGCGGGCCACCCTGCGCGAGATAGTCGAGATACTCGCGCAAACCTACTGCCGGTGCGTGGGCGCCGAGTACATGCACATCACCAACACGGACGAAAAGCGCTGGTTGCAGGATCGCCTGGAACGCGATCATTGCAACCCCGAATATTCACTCGACACAAAGCGCCGCTTGCTGGAACGCAGCATGGCCGCCGAGGCGCTGGAAAACTATCTGCACACCCGCTACGTCGGACAGAAACGCTTCTCTATCGAGGGTGCCGAGAGCCTAATCCCGCTGCTAGATGAACTCATTCAGCGCGGCGGCGAGCATGGCCTACAGGAATTGGTCATTGGCATGGCGCACCGCGGACGCATCAACGTGTTAACTCACATCATGGGCAAGATGCCATCCGACCTGTTCATGGAGTTCGAGGGTAAGCACGACGGCGGTAACGGCTCGGGCGACGTCAAGTACCATATGGGATTTTCCTCGAACGTCGGAACACGGCGCGAGCCGGTGCACGTGGCACTAGCGTTCAATCCCTCGCACCTTGAGATCGTCGGGCCGGTGATTCAGGGCTCAGTGCGCGCGCGCCAGGAGCGCCGTGGCGATCGCCACGGTAGCGAGGTGATGGCGGTTCTGATCCACGGCGATGCGGCGTTCGCCGGGCAGGGCGTGGTGATGGAGACCTTCAACATGTCGCAGTCACGCGGCTTCTCCACTAAGGGCACAGTGCATGTCATCGTTAATAACCAGATAGGCTTCACCACCAGCGACCAGCAGGATGCGCGTTCCACGCTGTACTGCACCGACGTGGCCAAGATGGTTAACGCGCCAATCTTTCACGTCGACGGCGATGATCCTGAGTCGGTGCTGTTTGTTACGCAGATCGCGCTCGACTACCGCATGATGTTCCGCAAGGATGTGATTATCGACCTGGTATGCTACCGCCGCCACGGTCACAGTGAGGCCGACGAACCCATGGCCACGCAGCCGTCCATGTACCGTCGAATCCGCGACAAGGTATCGTCTCCGACGCTCTATGCGCGACGCCTGGTGGAGGCGGGGGAGATACCTGTCGACGAGCCGGGACGCATGCGCGAGGCATATTTGAGCGCGCTTGAGGTCGGCGAGGTGGTGGCGCGCGACGTGATACCGCACAGCCGCGCCTACTACAAGTACGCCAGCAACTGGCACCGCTTCGTCGACGCCGACTGGCGCAAGAAGGTTGATACCTCCGTGCCGATGGATACTCTGCGCGACCTGGCGCACCGTCTGGTGGAATTGCCGCAAGGTTTCGAATTGCATCCCACGGTGGCCAAGATAACCGACAACCGGCGCAAGATGGCTGTCGGGGCGCTGCCCGTAGACTGGGGCTTTGGTGAGACCATGGCATACGCCACCTTGCTGAAAGACGGCTATGGCGTGCGGTTGTCAGGCCAGGATAGCGGCCGCGGGACATTTTTTCACCGCCACGCCGTGCTCTATAACCAGGTGAACGGCGAATCGTACATCCCGCTGCGCAACCTGTCGGATACGCAGGCAAACTTCCTGGTGATCAACTCGCTGCTCTCCGAGGAAGCGGTGCTGGCTTTCGAATACGGTTTTGCCACCACGGATCCCGATACCCTGACCATCTGGGAAGCGCAGTTCGGCGACTTCGCCAACAACGCGCAGGTCGTGATCGACCAGTTCATCAGCGCCGGCGAACAGAAGTGGACGCGCCTGACGGGTCTGGTGATGTTTCTGCCGCACGGCTTCGAAGGCCAGGGTCCCGAGCATTCCTCGGCGCGCCCCGAGCGTTACCTGCAGCTTTGCGCCGAGTACAACATGCAAGTGTGTGTGCCGACCACGCCGGCGCAGATCTTCCACCTGCTCAGGCGCCAGATAATGCGTGCAAGCCGCAAGCCGCTGGTGGTAATGACGCCCAAGAGCCTGCTGCGCCACCGCCTTGCGACCTCGACACTGGACGATGTGACCAGCGGCGCTTTCCAGGAGGTCATCCCCGAATTCGACGAACTAGACGACAGCAAGGTGCGGCGTGTCGTGCTGTGCAGCGGCAAGGTTTACTATGATTTGTTGGACAAGCGCCGTGCGGACGGCCGCGTGGACGTGGCAATCATTCGCATCGAGCAGCTCTATCCGTTCCCTGAGGAGGAGCTGGCAGCGCAGCTGGCGCGCTACCCCCGGGCGAAGGTGTTCATCTGGTGTCAGGAGGAACCCAAGAACCAGGGAGCTTGGTACACCAGTCAGCATCACATGCGCAACGCGATCGGCGAGCGTGGTCCGCTGTACTACGCCGGGCGGGCCCTGTCGGCGGCGCCCGCGGTCGGCTATCCGGCGCGGCACCTCGAGCAGCAGCATCAGCTGGTAAAAGACGCGTTGGGCAACGATACTCATGTGAAGGCAAAACCCAAACGCGAAAAGGCATAACACGTGATCGTCGAAATCAAGGCGCCGGTATTTCCCGAATCCATCGCCGACGGCACCATCACTTCCTGGCACAAGCAGCCCGGGCAGGCGGTAAGCCGCGGCGAGACGCTGGTCGATATCGAGACCGACAAGGTTGTGTTTGACACGCCGGCCGAACAAAGCGGTGTGCTGCAGGATATTCTTTGCCGCGAGGGCGATACCGTGCTTTCCGGCCAGGTCATCGCGCGCATCGACACCGCGGCGTCTGCGGCGAATGCCGTGCCCGCGGTCGCGCAGGAACCGCCCGGGGCAGCGTTCGCCCCGTTCATTACCCCCTCAGCCAGCAAGCTCATTACCGAGCGCGGGCTGGACAGTACGCAGATTAGCGGCAGCGGCAAGGACGGGCGCGTGCTCAAGGAGGATGTGCTACGTTTCCTTGAGGTGGGCCAGGCAGCGCCTGCAGCCGAACCGGCCACAGTCCAACAGCCGGAGCCTGCCTTTCCCGCCGTGCCGCCGACCGCTGCGGGGGAACGTCCCGAAAAGCGCGTTCCCATGACCCGGCTGCGCGCGCGAGTGGCCGAACGCCTGCTCGAGGCCCAGCAGACCGCCGCAATTCTCACCACCTTCAACGAGATCAACATGCAGCCGGTGATGGACCTACGCCGGCGCTATCGCGCGCAATTCGAAAAGGCCCACGGTGTGCGCCTGGGCTTCATGTCGTTCTTCGTCAAGGCAGTGGTTGAGGCGCTGCGCAAGTTCCCCGAGGTCAACGCCTCTATCGAGGATACCGACATCGTCTATCACGGTTACTATGACATTGGCATTGCGGTTGGGTCGCCGCGTGGTCTGGTGGTGCCCATCCTGCGCGATGCCGATGTGCTGTCTATGGCGCAGATCGAGGCCCGCGTACGCGAGTACGGTGAGAAGGCCGGCGAGGGTACGCTGTCGATGGACGAGATCACAGGTGGTACGTTCAGTATCACCAATGGCGGTGTTTTCGGTTCGCTGCTGTCGACGCCGATCCTCAATCCGCCGCAAAGCGCAATACTGGGCATGCACAAGATCGAGGAGCGCCCAGTGGCTGAAAACGGCGCGGTGACTATCCGACCCATGATGTATGTGGCGCTCTCCTATGATCACCGGATCATCGACGGCCGCGAAGCGGTGCAGTTTCTGGTAACGATAAAAGAACAACTCGAAGACCCGGCGCGCATCCTGCTGGGTATCTGAGCGCTATCGGCGCACGCCGACAAGGAAACTGTTCATGGCGAAGCAATACGACGTTGTCGTAATCGGTGCTGGTCCGGCCGGCTATGTGGCGGCGATTCGCTGCGCGCAACTGGGGCTTGCTACCGTCTGTATCGATAACTGGATCGATGACGACGGTCAGCCCTCACCGGGCGGTACCTGCCTCAACGTGGGCTGCATACCTTCCAAGGCACTGCTGGAATCATCCGAGCGCTTCGATGAGGCGCAGGGCGCGTTTGCCGAGCATGGCGTCAGGGCGAAGACAGTAAGCCTTGACCTCGCTACCATGATGGCGCGCAAGGAAAAGATCGTCGCGGATCTGACCGGCGGCGTGCAGCAACTGTTTCGGGCCAACGGCGTTGCCTTCGTGCACGGCACGGCGCGGCTGCGTACCGGCAAGGAGGTCGAGGTCGAGCGCCTCGACGGCAAACCTCCCACGGTGCTCAAGGCAGAAAACATCATAATCGCAAGCGGCTCGGAGCCGGTGCAGATCCCGGCGGCGGCGCTGGTCGACGACATGATTGTCGACTCCTCCGGCGCGCTGGTGTTCGAGGAGGTGCCAAAGCGCCTTGGCATCATCGGCGCGGGCGTGATCGGCGTGGAACTTGGCAGTGTGTGGCGCCGGCTGGGCTCGCAGGTGGTGCTGCTAGAAGCGCAGGAGAGTTTCTTCACTATGGCCGACGGGCAAGTCGCCCGCGCGGCCCTCAAGGAGTTTGCTGCCCAGGGGCTGGATATACGCCTCGGTGCGCGCGTGCTAGACGCGAGCGTCAGCGACGACAAGGTCAAGGTGCGCTACCAGGACGGCGACGGTGAGCACAAATTGACTGTCGACAAGCTGGTGGTTGCCGTAGGGCGCCGCGCCAACACCGCGGCGCTCAATGCCGAGGAAGCCGGCCTCAAGCTCGATGAGTGGTGCCTGATCCACGTTGACGATCAGTGCCGCACCACGTTACCGGGCGTTTACGCCATCGGCGATGTCGTCCGCGGGCCGATGCTGGCGCACAAGGGCTCCGAAGAAGGCATCATGGTGGCCGAACTTATTGCTGGTGGCGCGCGGCACGTCAACTATGACCACATTCCGTCAGTGGTGTACACGCACCCCGAAATCGCGTGGGTGGGCAAGACTGAGCAGGCCCTAAAAAGCGCGGGGGTGGAATACCGTGCGGGCAGCTTCCCGTTTGCCGCCAGCGGCCGCGCGCGTGCCATGGGTGCAACCACCGGTATGGTCAAAGTGTTGGCCAATGCAGCAAGCGATCGTATTCTGGGCGTGCACATCATTGGGTCACAGGCCTCGGAATTGATCGCCGAGGCGGTGATTGCCATGGGACTCGGTGCCAGCGCTGAGGATCTCGGCATGACCGTATTTGCCCATCCCACCCTGTCTGAGTCTCTGCACGAAGCGGCGCTGGCGGTTGGCGACAACGCCATTCATATCGCTAAAATACGCAAACCCAAAAAGTAGCGGCGGAGCGCCGATCCCATGAATCTCCACGAGTACCAGGCCAAGAACCTGTTCGATCGCTATGGCATGCCTGTCCCCGCGCGCGAGGTCGTGGAGAGTGTTGCCGATGTGCCCACCGCATTAAGCGCGCTGGGCGGGGCGCGCTGGGTGGTCAAGGCGCAGGTGCATGCCGGCGGTCGCGGCAAGGCGGGCGGCGTGCAGATCGTTGACAGTCGCGACGATGCTGAGGTCGCGGCGCGCGCTATGCTCGGTTCACGGCTGGTGACCTACCAGACGGACGCGGGAGGCCAGCCGGTTCACCGTGTGCTGATCGAGGCGCCCTGCGATATCAAACGCGAGCTCTATCTTGGCGCGGTGGTGGATCGCGCGCTGCGCCGTGTTGTCATCATGGCGTCCACCGAGGGCGGCGTGGACATCGAGACGGTGGCGCACGAGAGCCCGGAGAAGATCCTGCGCACTGCAGTACACCCGCTAGTCGGTCTGCAGCCCTGGCAGGGACGCAGGCTCGCCTTTGGCCTGGGGCTCAGCGGGGATCAGATCAAGCAGTTCACGAACATCGTGGCCGGTGTGGCGCACATGTTTCGCGACAAGGATCTGAGTCTGGTGGAGATCAACCCGCTGGTGGTGACCGCGGCCGGTGACCTGCTGTGCCTTGACGCCAAGATCAACATCGACGACAACGCGCTGTTCCGCCACCCGGACCTGCTGCAGTTGCGCGACCTCAGCCAGGAAGACCCGCGCGAGGTCGAGGCCAAGGAATGGGACCTGAGTTACATCGCGCTCGACGGCGACATTGGCTGCATGGTCAACGGTGCGGGCCTGGCCATGGCTACCATGGATCTGATTAAACTGCACGGCGGCAGCCCAGCCAATTTTCTCGATGTCGGCGGCACTGCGACTCGCGAGCGGGTATCGGAGGCCTTCAAGATCATTTTGTCGGACTCCAACGTCAAGGGCATCCTGGTGAACATATTCGGCGGCATCGTGCGCTGCGACATGATTGCCGAGGGCATCGTCAGCGCGGTGCAGGAGGTACACGTGAAGGTACCGGTGGTGGTGCGCCTGGTGGGTAACAATGCTGCGCGCGGCCGCGAGATCCTCGACCAGAGCGGCCTGGCGCTCATCGCGGCCGAGAACCTGACCGAAGCGGCACAGCGTGTTGTTGCCGCGGTGAAGGGATAGGGCGATGAGCGTACTGGTCAACAGCAACACCAGGGTGATCTGCCAGGGGTTTACCGGCACGCAGGGCACCTTTCATTCCGAGCAGGCCATCGGCTACGGCACGCGCATGGTGGGCGGGGTGACACCGGGCAAGGGAGGTAGCACGCACCTGGACCTGCCGGTATTCGACACCGTGCACGATGCGGTCGAGGCGACCGCTGCCGATGCGACGGTGATCTATGTGCCGGCGCCGTTTTGTAAGGATGCCATCCTCGAGGCGGCGGACGCAGGTATTCGTCTTATCGTGTGTATCACCGAGGGCATCCCGACGCTGGATATGATGGCGGCCACCTCAGTGGTGGCCGAGGCAGGCGCGCGCCTTATCGGCCCCAACTGTCCCGGCATCATTACGCCGGGCGAATGCAAGATCGGCATCATGCCGGGTGCCATACACCAGCCCGGGCGCATTGGGATCGTCTCACGCTCCGGTACGCTAACCTATGAGGCAGTGCACCAGACCAGCGAGCTAGGGCTGGGGCAGACCACCTGCATCGGCATCGGCGGCGATCCCATACCCGGCACAAACTTCATCGATTGCTTGGAGTTGTTTCAAAACGATCCCGCCACCGAGGGCATACTCATGGTCGGCGAGATCGGCGGCACCGCAGAGGAAGACGCCGCCGAGTACATCAGCGCCCATGTCACCAAGCCGGTGGCCGCGTACATTGCCGGGGTGACTGCGCCGAAAGGCAAACGCATGGGGCATGCCGGTGCCATCATTGCCGGCGGCAAGGGAACTGCGGAAGAGAAGTTCGCCGCGCTCGAAGCGTCCGGCGTGGTGACCGCGCGTTCGCCCGCTGGGCTCGGCGCAGCGATGCAACAGGCGATGGACGCCGTCAAGTTATAACCACCGTCGCCGCGGCAAGGCAACGGCTAATTGAGCCGCTCCGCCGGCAGGAAATCGAAAAGTGCGTCGCCAAACAACACAATACGCGCGAGTATTGTGAGCGGCTTTTCGCTGATTTCGGGGAAGCAACGACCAACCCCCAGGGGATGGCGGTTCCGCGCATGTTCAATGATATTCCGGAGTGCGTCGAAGCCCACAAAGCGCGGCAGTCAATCGAACGCCGTACGCGATAGCAGGTTTTGCACAGAGCAAGAAATCTCGCCGCGCTGAGACAGGTGATTTGTGTGCGGCGGGTGGTTCAGGCCAGTTCCGGTTCGCAAAACTGCACCTGCAGTGCCTCAACCTCATCGCGGTGTTTAACGAGCGCCTCGACGCACAGCGGATCGAGCTTGCGCCCTGATTGGGCGCGCAGTTCGGCGAAGGCCTCGTTGTTGCTCCAGGCCGGCTTGTAAGGCCGCGGACTCGTTAGCGCATCGAACACGTCTGCGGTGGCCACGATGCGTGCCTCCAGCGGTATTTCGCTGCCGCGCAGGCCGCGTGGGTAGCCGGCGCCGTTGACCCACTCGTGATGGTGGCGCACGATGTTGCGCAGTACCTCGACGTGCACCAGGTGGCTAAGGTCAAACTCGTTGAGCATGTAGTCGACAATCTCCAGTCCTTTTTCTGCGTGCGATTGCATCAGCGCCATTTCCTTCGCATCGAGCGGGCCGGGCTTGAGCAGGATGCTGTCGGGAATGGCGATCTTGCCGATGTCATGCATCGGCGCGAACAGAAAGACGTGTTCGATATACTCGTCGTTAAGCCGGAAGAATCCCGCGAGTTCGCTGGCGATGAGCCGCGCAAAGCGTGACATGCGTTCGAGGTGTGCACCGGTTTCGCAGTCGCGGCGCATGGTAATGTGGCGCAACGTGCGCGTTGCTGCGCTGAGCCGCCCCAGGGTGCGAAACTCACTCACTACCATCAGCGCCAG
This sequence comes from Pseudomonadota bacterium, assembly GCA_020347585.1. Classification (GTDB taxonomy): domain Bacteria; phylum Pseudomonadota; class Gammaproteobacteria; order CAMYNG01; family CAMYNG01. The sequence continues at coordinate 776,675 of CP070733.1, forward strand.
CAGGCGCGCGAAGGGATCAAGCTGGGCCGTCACCTCCCCGCTGAAGCGATTCTTATCCCTGGAATTGAAAAAGACGAAGCCGTAGAACACCCTGTCGAAAACCATCGGCATGGTGTAGCTGGAACGAAAACCCGAGGCCAGGATGCGTTGGGTATGCGGCGCTTCACTGTCCTCGAACGCGGCAAGGTCGTTGACGATGCGCGGACTGCCGCTGGCGGCAAGTTCCTGTAGGCTCGGAGTCTCGGCCAAGCGGGCCTGGTAATTGGACAGCGTAGGACCGGACGCACTGCTGTCGAGCAGTGTTTTAAGGTGATCGGTCTGCGCATCGTAGATCGCGACCGATGCGCGATGAATAAAGGGGAGACGCGCACTTATGGCGTCGTGCACCAGAAGGAGTTTTTCAGACAGCGAACTACGTTCGTCAAGCCTCGCCAGCGAGCTCACCAAGGCCTCCGATCACTTTTCTTATCATCGTTGTAGGGGGTACCTATAGGTTAGCAGACCCCTCGCATGTCGTTACAGATTTTTTCATGTATCCGGGTATATGCGGCCTCGCCCAATTTTTTTGGTGTTCCGCTGACACCGGAGCGGTGCAGGATTGATCACCGCGCTCTGCATTGATGCATTGATGCATCGATTCAGGACATCAAGGTGTAGTCCGTGTAGCCCTTTTCGTTACCGCCGTAAAAGCGTTCTACGTCTGGTGAATTGAGATCAGCACCGGCCGCGAATCGCGCCGGGAGGTCCGGGTTGGCAAGAAACAGAGTGCCGAATGACACCAAATCTGCGGCACCGGACGCAATCGCGGCGTTGGCGCGCGCCAGATCGTACCCGGCATTTGCCATGTAGTTGCCGCGAAACGCGCTGCGCAGCGTAGAGAAATCGAAAGTTTCGACCGATTCGATGGTCTCAATCACGTGCAGGTAGGACAGCCCAAAGCTGTTCAGTTGTTCCGCGGCGAAGGTGAATGTCGCGTGGGGGTCGGAATCACGCATGTCGTTGAAGCCGCCGCCCGGCGAGAAGCGCACACCCACGCGCCCGCCGCCCCACACGCCGCAGACCGCCTCGGTGATCTCAATCAGCAGCCGCGCGCGATTCTCGCGCGATCCGCCATAGCGGTCGGTGCGCTGATTGCTACCATCGCGCAGGAACTGATCGATCAGGTAGCCGTTGGCGCTGTGGATCTCGACCCCGTCGAAGCCGGCTTCCTTTGCGTTTTGTGCGCCAGCGCGAAACTGTTCGATGATGCCGGGAACCTCGTCGGTCTCCAGCGCGCGGGGAGTAACAAACTGTTGCATGCCTTCGTAGGTGACCGCCTCGCCTTCGGGCCGGATCGCCGACGGTGCCACCGGCAGAGTGCCGGTGGGCTGCAGCGAGGGATGCGAGATGCGCCCAACGTGCCACAGCTGCAAGAACATGCGCCCGCCCGCAGCATGCACGGCGTCAGTGACCGTGCGCCAGCCGGCAACCTGCTCGCTGCTGTGTATCCCGGGCGTGGCCGGGTAACCCACGCCCTGTGGTGATAC
>CP070733.1:778300-781855 GCA_020347585.1 Pseudomonadota bacterium
CGTGTATACCGTGAAGGAAACGAAAACGGGCTATATTGTCTACGGCGGTGCCTTTGACTACCAGATCGACCGCTTGCGCGAGCGAGGTCTCGAGGTTGAGCTCATCTCCACCATCGGAAAGGAGGTGCAACCATGAGAATCGCTATTGCGATCTTCAGCGCGTTGCTGCTGAGTTCTGTCGCGTTTGCGGACATTGATTTCAGCGACTACCACAACCCGGCGCAAGTAGCTGAGGCAATGACCGACCTGCAATCAGCTTACCCGGCCATCGCCAAGATCGTAAACGTTGGCACCAGTACTAACGGTGAGCCAATTAACGCGCTAAAAATCTCGGACAACGTGGGCACCGACGAGACCAACGAAGGGGACGTGATTTTCATCGCTGCGCATCACGCGCGCGAATGGCTCTCGGTTGAGATGGCGTTGTATCTTGCGGAGTATCTTTTGCAGCACTACGCCACGGACGCTCAACTCCGTGCCGATATCAATAACCTTGAGATCTGGATCGTTCCCATCTCCAACCCGGACGGGGTGGCATATAGCTGGGACCCGGCGGGCGACCGCTACTGGCGCAAGAACCGCCGCGACAATGGGGACGGGACCCGGGGTGTCGACCTGAACCGCAACTGGGGCTATGCGTGGGGACTGGAAAGCGGCTCCTCGCCCAACACGTCGGACGACAACTACCGTGGCCCCTATGCGTTCAGCGAACGCGAGACCCAGGACATTCGGGATTTGGTCAACAACGTGAACAACCTCAAGGCCTTCGTCAGCTATCACACTTACAGCGAGCTCTTTTTGCGACCGTGGGCGTTCACCGATAACGACCCGCCCGGTGAAAGCACCTTAAAATCCATTGCCGACCGCAGCATTGCGCGCATCGCGGCCGTGCATGGACACACGTACACCGACGGGATCTGGTACACCGCATCGGGCGACACCACCGACTACCTGTGGGGTGAGACACGCACCGCCGCGTTCACACCCGAGATGCGACCTCACTGCGGTTTGCCGCCGACCTGCGGTCTTGCGGGTTTCTCGCCACCCGCCACCGAAATTATTCCCAACAACGAGGAAAATCTTCCAGCGGCGTTGGCACTTATTCACGACGCCGGCGCGCGCGAAATCTGGATTAGGGACTACCCCGCCGATAGCGGCGCAGAGCCCTCGGCGGTATGGACGGCCATTGGATGGACCCATGCTTTTTGGGAAAGCCCCGATATCTGGACCGTCCCTGAAACCCTAAACCAGGGTGCGACCGTGGAACTCAACGTGCGCGTCCACAACAACACCGGTGTCACCAAGAACAACGTCCAACTCGATGTCTACTGGACCGACCCGCGCATCTCACTGGAGTTCCCCAACCCAGACGCCACCCTCATCGGCTCGCAAACCGTCAACGTGCCGCCTGAGGGCATCACGGTGACCATGCCGTGGAAGACCCCAGTGGGCACCAACATCTTGGGTGAGCGCCACTGGTGTGTAGGCGCGATCGTCAAACATGCGGATGACATGCCACTCACCACCCAAGCGCAGCGCACCAGCAACATGGGCATTCGCAACTTCAATACGACGGAAGTGGTGGAAGGCGGCACACTCATGGTGGCTGCTACCAATTTTTTGCAGGTGGCCTCCGAGCTGGTTGTCACGGTGGACAAGGAACACATTCCTAAAGATTGGCACGTCACACTACCACCTCGGCCCGCACCTGTCCCCGGCATACGACCCACCGCTCCGCAGCGCAAGGCCAAGCTGCTGGGTGCCAAGGGCATACTGCTTGAACCCGGCGAGACTATTGTATTGCCGCTACGCGTGGATGCGCCGCCTGATGTTAAGCCTGGTACTCAAGTCGATGTCCACGTCCATGCCGCCCTGTTGCCCCTGGTGGCTGGTAAGCGCGAGGCCGTTGGCAATGGCTACACCTACCGCGTAATTGCAGCAGAGCCCTGCGATAAGAAGTGCAAGAAAAGGCAGTGACAAGGCTAGCTTACCGATCGATGGCCCATCGGTTACTCTATTGATTCGTTACACTAGCGCTGCACCTTGTACAGACACCTTTGTTTAAGAAGGTTGAAACCCTCGGTGTGTAACCACTAGTTCACCAACCGTTATAGCGGCAACCATTGGCGCACGTGGCAGAGAACGTCCTAGGGAGGCATTGGACGAAATTCCATACCAAACACTCGCTGCACACCGATGTTTACGGAAGACACGAAATCCGGCAAGCGGTAGATCAATACGTTGTCCTGCACAACCAGTGCAGCCATTCGACCGTCGGGCGCGATTGCTACAGGGCGTGGTTTGCCAGCCAGTACGGCTTCTGCAATGGAAGGGCCCTCAACAATGAGCATGCTCGTAGTGGATGTAGGATTGTTTGCAAGAATCAGTTTGTAGTGATCAGGGATCTTGCGAATCAACAAGCCGTATTTCCCACTACTCGTGACGTCCATAAATATATTCCCAAGATGCGTTAGCCACGGTACCGCGCCGTTTACGGTCGACACACCTCGCGTCGTCACAACAAATACGTCACCATCAACCGCAAACAGTTCATGGATCTCTTCGCGAGGCGTATACTCCTTTTCAGCGCTGAGGCTGGATAGACTGCCGAATCCGCTGGCCGATACATCCCATTTATGGACGAAAACACGATATTTCGCTTGCTCCGCCCCCGTTACTCCTACGGTGGGTACCGTGTAAGCTGCTGTGAGTTTACTGCCACCGCGTGACCAGGTTAATTCTGGTCCGGACATATTCGTCACCGCCGGCACATCAACTGCGTCAACTTCTACCGTACTGTTATATAAGCGTACCTTGAACTGACCCGAACTCGTTTCCGTCTGAATTGCGTAGCGCGTCGAGTCGTTTGGATGAAATGCGATACGCCCACGCGCAAGATCCCCAGACACGGCAATCTCTGATCCCGCGTTTACGACACCGGTGTCCGCATCAAGAGTCATAAACACATTGTTGTATGCTAGACCAAGCAGAGCACCGTCAGCGCTATAGGCGAATTGAACCGACGGAGTTGTGACTCCAGTCAGTGGATAACCAAAGATCTCAGTTCCGCTATATGCCTCATGGACCCTAAGCATGCCTAAGCCATCGGCGACCTTGTCAAGAATGGCGATGTGTCGCGACGGCGCCGCATCGACGGTGACTGTAGTGGTACAGTTCCCAACACCAATGGCCGAAAACTCCACTACCGTGTCTCCTACCGCAAACACGTCTGGCGGATAGTGGGTAATCACGGGTTCAATACCACAATTGCCTACTACCTGCGCTGATAGATTATCTGCAATTCGCGGATCGACAGCGGCAACCTCGGTTTCACCTGGATTTAATGTCACAGTGAAGTCGTCGGCGCACTGAATCGCCAGGTCCTCTGGTTCAATCGTAAACTCGAAGACCGCTGAAGCCGTACAGCCGAGCGCGTCGTTGGCACAGGCGACCATCATGTGTGGCCCGGGCGATAGGGACGTGATGTTTACCCCGCGGACTGGATCGGCGCCACAGGAAGTGCAGAGCACGGTGGCCGCGCCGCTCGTCATACAG
>CP070733.1:781955-784579 GCA_020347585.1 Pseudomonadota bacterium
ACTGTTTGCCTATGAAAAGATTGGCGATAAAGCCGGCGAAGGCAAAACCCTGAATAATATCAGTCAGATATTTAAAGCCCGTGGTGATTATGACACGGCGCTGACATATCTTGAGAAAAGTTTAAAAATCAGCCAGGAAATTGGCGATAAAGCCGGCGAAGGCAAAACCCTGAATAATATCAGTCAGATATACGCCGCCCGTGGTGATTATGACACGGCACCCACCAACAGCGGTTGCAGCGCTCGTAGTCGATAACCGGGCGCTCGACTCGCCACGAACCGGTCTTTGACAGTTCGCTGTTTGCCGCCGCACGTATTACGGGAGCACTCATCGCAACGTCTTCGGCTTTCAGCGTGGTCCACTGTGGTTGCGAGTAGTCGGACGCACCTCGCAGCACGCCTTCGGCAACTACGCCGGCGTGGTCCGCCAGGCTGTTAAAGCTCGCGCGCGCAATGTGAAGGTTCGCCTCCAGTACAGCATCGCCCAAGTCGCTCAACTCATGGTGTATGGCTTGCTCAATGTGCTTGGCAGTTAGAAAACCGAGAAGCCGTGCGGCGGCCGCCGCGCAGGCGGCGCCGGTATAGCCGACCGCGGTAGCGCCCGCCTCGCCATCGGGCACTTGGAAGGCGATGACTGTGGCGGAAGTCGCAAGCCGGTGCGACCAGGTGTCACCGCCGGTGTCCGAATTGATCAGCAGAACGGTGTGTGCGTCGATGCCACCAAGCACGCCTGCGGCGGGAACAGGAACCAATGTGTCATCGGCCACCACGACAAGGTCAGGGTTGTCGATAATCCCGCGCTCGTTGATGGTGTGCTTGTCAGCACGCACGTAGGCGAAAATCGGAGCGCCACGCCGTTCGGCGCCGTAGCGCGGCGCATCCTGTACCTCGTAGCCTTCGAGGAACAGCGCCGTGCCGAGGATACGGCTGGCCGTCTTCATACCCTGGCCGCCGCGGCCGTGGAAGCGTATTCGGTACATGTTTGGTCGGGTGTGCCACCTTTGTTCGTTGACTAGCCAATTGAGTGATTGGATAGCGCCGTTCTCTGGACTTCGCTCGCGCCACGTCCAACCTACATTAGACTACCGAATACAGTTCACGGTTCACCCAACTACACCCATCCCGGCGCAGTCGAAAACGTCGACCAGCGCCGGAAGCTCATCGCGCGGCGGACCCGTTGCTCGGCTAGCGCGACTGCTGCGGTTCTCGGCAGTACCTGTTCGTTTCTCATCGTTGCTAGGACTTGTTCAGTATTGCGATGTACTTTCTCAGCGATAGTCTCCATGGCGCTGGCCTGGCTTGCGCCGTGATATTCCATTGCCGCGCAGATCACTCCACCCGCGTTGGCGATGAAATCGGGAATACAAAGCACGCCTTGAGCATGTAGGAACTCCTCGGCGCTTTGGGTCAATGGAATGTTCGCGCCTTCGACAACCAACCTGGTGTGCAGGCGATGCATGTTGCTTTCGTTGACGACATCTGGGCGTGCCGCGGGAATCCAAATGTCGCATTCGACATCAATGATGGCCTCGGAGGTCAAGCGGGTGGCGTCGCTGTAATCCGTCACGGGCCTACCCTGGCCTTTGATTTCAGTGAGTGTTGCTACATCAATACCATCAGGGTTGTGTATGGCGCCCACCGAGTCTGCGGCGGCCACGAGTACTGCGCCTTGCTCGCCGAGGAAACGCGCGGCATTGCGGCCGACGGCGCCGAAACCCTGTATCACCACGCGTGCTCCCGCCAGGTCGAAGTGGGCATAGCGCACGGCCACTTCGACTGCGTGACGCAGACCCCAGCCCGTCGCACCAATCTCGTCCAGCGGTATGCCGCCGATCTCACGCGGCAATGCGACAACACGGGAGATCTCGTCGCGCACCCAGGCCATGCACTCCTCGTCAGTACCCATGTCGGGAGCGAAGATGTAGTCCTCGTCATTGCGCAAGGCGCAGGCTAGCGCTCGAATCAGCCGTGCCTTTTCTGGCTTCGGCATTTTGGGATCACCGTAAAGCACTACTTTCCCGCCGCCGTGGGGCAGACCGGCCGCCGCATTCTTGTAGGTCATCGCACGTGCCAGCCGGAAGCATTCCTCCGTGCTGACATCCTCCGCCATGCGTACACCGCCGATCGACGGGCCTTTCGCAACATTGTCCACGACCAATATAGCTTTCAAACCGACGGAGGGTTCATGGACGTGAATGATCTTCAGAGGGCCCAGATCATCAGAGAACCGAAACGGGTCATCCGTGGAGATAACTCGTGTTGCGCGAGTATCCGTCACGCCTCAGCCCACAACATGATGTTTGCCGACGAGGTGCACTGTGCTCGCCTGAGGTCCTTCGTCACCTTGTTCTTCGACGAAACGCACTTCCGCCCCGATCTCCAGATCATCGAGATCGGCATCGACCAGGCTGTTGCGATGGAAGTAAATGTCGCGCTCATCGGAGGTGCGGATGCGTCCGTAGTCCTGGGCTGGCACCAATTCTGAGATTCTCCCGTGTGGTGGCGTCTCGTGAGCTTTGGTTTGTCCACGACGTTGCTCGACATACGCTTCCAGTTTGCGTTGTGCAGCATCGAACGCATCGCGCACGGCAACGTAGGCGTCTTCGTGCGCGTGGTGCAAGGCC
>CP070733.1:784679-792161 GCA_020347585.1 Pseudomonadota bacterium
AGGCGGCACTGACTGGGCACCTGGTGTTATCGACGCTGCACACCAACGATGCCCCTGCGGCAATTCCGCGCCTACGCGAGATCGGCATTCCCGCTTACCTGATCAATGCCACGGTATTGGGCGTCATGGCGCAGCGCTTGGTCCGCACCCTGTGTCCCCACTGCAAGGCACCGACGGAGATCAACGAGAGTGCGTGGAATGCGCTCACCCGACCGTACAAGATCCGTGGCCAGGGTCATTTCTTCAAGGCCCTGGGATGCGCAAAGTGCCGCGACACCGGGTTCCTTGGCAGGGTCGGTATCTACGAGATCATGGAAATGACGCCACGCCTGCGCAGCGAGATCCGCCCCGACAGTGACGGCGAGGAGATTCGCAAACACGCCGTCAAGGATGGTATGACGCAATTGCGTATTGCCGGCGCCCGCCAGGTCGCACTGGGGTTGACCACCGTTGAGGAAGTGCTCAAGGTGGTGCCTCCCGACAACGAACTTTAGTGTTCCCGGCTGCGTGCGTTGCTGCGCACACCGTTAGGCAAACAGCGCAAGCACCTCGCGCGCGGGTCGGCGGTTTGCGCCGTCGCGGCTGATGAAGCGTTGCACGGGAAAGCGTGTGATGTGCGCGTTGCGGTAATCACGTTTGACGAACTCGGTGTCGTGATTGGATACCAACACCGGGACACCGCGCTGCGCGGCCTGCTCGGCAAGTTGTACCAGGCGCAGCTGATCCTCCAGTGTGAACACCCCGGCGCTGTAACTTGTAAAGTTCGCTGTGCGTGACAGTGGCAGGTAAGGCGGGTCAGCGTATACCACGTCTCCGGCATGCGTATCGCCGAGCACCGTGGTGAAGTCACCCAGCACAAAACGTGCGCTGGCCGCCTTCTCGTGGAACAACCACATCTCACGCTCCGGAAAATACGGGCGCTTGTAGCGCCCGAACGGCACATTGAACCGTCCCCTGGCGTTATAGCGGCACAGGCCGTTGTAGCCGTGACGGTTGAGATACACGAACAGCGCCGATTTGCGTCGTACATCGCGGGTGGTGTTGAATACCTCGCGCAGCCGGTAGTAGCTCTCCGCGCTGTTGTTGCGTGCTGTAAAGTTGCGCTTGCAGTAGGCGATAAACGCCGCACCCTCCGTTCGCAGCGTGCGGTACAGATTGATGAGGTCCGGATTGCTGTCCGCTAGAAGATAGGTGGGGTAGTGCGTGTTGAGGAACACCGCACCCGAACCCACGAAGGGTTCGACCAGGCGCTCACCTTCGGGCAGCAGTTCGCGAATGCGCTCGATGATGCGGTACTTGCCGCCCGCCCACTTCAGGAACGGCCGTATGGTGGCGTCATTTGCGCGGCTCATATCAATCCAGCGACTTGACGAACACCTTGGAGTTGCGCTGATAGTTGTACATCCGCTTGCGCTTGACCGGCAGCGCATCGAGATCGGCGGGTTTGAAACCGCGTTCGCGGAACCAGTGCGCGGTGTGCGTGGTGAGCACGAACAGACGTTGCAGGCCTAGTTCCTTTGCGTGCCGTTCAACGAAATCAAATAACAGGTCGCCGCGCTTCTTACCGCGGTAGTCAGGGTGCACTGCCAAGCAGGCGAGTTCGCCGACCTTCTCGTCGGTAAACGGATACAGGCTGGCGCAGGCGACGACCATGCCGTCGCGCTCCAGCACCGTAAAATGGCTGACTTCAAGTTCAAGTTGCTCGCGCGAGCGCCGCACCAGCGTGCCGTCCTCTTCCAGCGGTGCGATGATTGCAAGGACGCCACCTACGTCGTTGACCGTGGCTTGACGCAGGCCTTCGAAGCGCTCGGCGGTGATCAGCGTGCCAACGCCATCGCGTGTAAACAGTTCCAGCAGCAGTGCGCCGTTGATGTTGCGATCGATAAGGTGGGCGCGCTCCACGCCGTGGCGGCAGGCGCGCATGGCACTTTGCAGGCTGCGCACCGTCTCGTCGTGCATGGTGTGTTTGCTGGCCAGGACCTTTGTGCACTCGGGCAGTGTCAGTTCGCGGCGCAGGCGCTTGCGCCCGTCGGTGACGCCGGGGCCGTCGACCAGGCAGATCAGCTTGTCAGCTTCGAGCGCGATGGCAGCCGCCGTGGCAATGTCCTCAGCGGCGAGGTTGAAGGTTTCGCCAGTGGGTGAATAGGCGATCGGCGAGAGCAGCACGATGGCGCCGTCGTCGAGTTGGCGATGCACAGCGCGGGCGTCGATGCGGCGCACCTGACCGGTGTGGCAATAGTCCACCCCGTCGTGTACGCCGAGCGGTTGGGCGGTGACGAAATTTCCCGACACTACCCGGATGCGCGCGCCGTGCATGGGCGAATTGACCACGCCCATCGACAATACCGATTCGATCTCCACCCGCACACTGCCCACCGCTTCCTTGACGCATACCAGCGCGGTGTCGTCGGTGACGCGTAGATCGTTGACGTAGCGAATCTTCGCGCCGCGCAGACGCAGGCGCTCTTCAATCTGAGGACGTGCTCCGTGTACCAGCACCAGGCGTACGCCGAGGCTGTTCAGCAGGGCGATATCGTGAACCAAGGGCGTAAACTGCGCGTCGGACAGCATTTCGCCGCCAAACGCGATGACGAAGGTGCGCCCGCGAAAGGCATGGATGTAGGGCGAAGAGTTCCTGAACCAATGGACGAACTCCGCCAGCGCGTTGTTTTTCTTCTTTCCCAAGGTACGACCCAATCGGCTCCGGAGGTGGCAATGCGCCTGTGATGCCTGTTTAACAAGTATGACAGGGCGTACCGAAAAAGACGATACCGCGCGCCGTCAGGCGGTGGGCGTGCGACAGAAGCGGTCGATCAACGCACGCAGTGTGTCGATGGTGGGCCGCAGCGTGGCGGTCTCGATAAACTCGTCCGGTTTGTGTGCCTGCTCGATATTGCCCGGGCCAAGGATTACAGTTTGCATGCCCAACGCGTTCAGGTACGGCCCCTCGGTGCAATACGCGGCCGCTTCGGCAGGGTAGCCGGTTAACTGTTCGGCGGCGGTGACGATGGCGGCGTCGGGCGGGGTTTCCATCGGCTCGGTGCCGTCGATCAGCGGGTGCACTTCGCTGCCCAGTTCGCTGTCGGCTAGCGCCGCATCGACGCGCTCGCGCAAGGTGGTGCGCAACCCCTCGGGTTGCATGCCCGGCAGCGGGCGCAGATCGATGTGCAGTTCGCAGTGCGCGCAAATGCGATTGGGATTGTCGCCGCCACTGATGCGCCCAAGGTTGAGGGTGGGGAAGGGCACGGCGAAGCGTGCATCGCTATGTGTGGATTGCAGTTCGGTGCGCCAGGCGAGGATTCCGCCCAGTACCTTGTGCATGCCCTCAAGTGCGCTGGCGCCGAGGCGCGGATCACTGGAATGTCCCGCACGCCCGCTTACGCGGATGGCTTCCATCATCATGCCCTTGTGGGCGTGCACCGGACGCCGGCTGGTGGGCTCGCCAATCACGGCGTAGCGCGCTCTGGGACGCCCTAGCCGCACCAGTTCGCTCGCACCATCCATGGAGCTTTCCTCGTCAGCGGTGGCGAGGATGATCAGCGGCTGGTGCAGGTCGGCGGCGCGTACCCCGCGCGCCGCCTCGATGGCCAGCGCCAGAAAGCTCTTCATATCGCAGGTGCCCAGACCGTAGAGCCGGTTCTCATGCTCCACCATCCGAAACGGATCGCGGCTCCAGCGCTCGGCATTGAAAGGCACGGTGTCAGTGTGGCCAGCCAGTACCAGCCCGCCCGGGCCGCGGCCGAGTGTGGCGATAAGATTGGCCTTGTGTGGCTGGTTGGATAGCGGCAGGACCTCGACACTGAACCCCAGGTCGTCCAGCCAGGACGCGAGCAGGTCGATGACCTGGCGGTTGCTTTGATCAAAGGCCGGGCTGACGCTGCTGACCGACGGTGCGCCGATCAGATCCGCTATCAGATCCAGGAGGGGCGGGATGGTTGGCATGGGAGCCGCTCCAGTTCGGTGCGCACCCCTCAGTGGGCGCTTTACAGGTCCCAGCTGCTCTTCTTGCGCCAGCGGATCTTGGGGATCACCAGGCCGAGGATAATACCGAGCAGCATGATCGCGGCGCCTACCATGAACCATTCGCGGTCGGATTTATCCTTGAGCACCTGGTTTTCCTGCATGCGCAGTTCCAGGTCCTTTTCCAGCGATACGGTCATTTCCTTGAGGCGCTTGTTTTCCTTGTCCAGCTGGATGGGTCGCGCCGAGACCTCGCTGAGATGGGACACCTCTTTCTCGAGCTGTGATGCCTGCTGCGAGAGCTGGGTACGCTCGCTGGCCAGCTGGTTTTTCGCTTTGCGCAGGGTGCCCAGCTCGGTCTTGAGTTTCTGCGTTTCTGCCTGGGCCGCGGCGAGCCGTTGCTCGGCAGCGGCTAATTTTTCACTCGCAACGGGCTCGGCCATCAGGTACTGCGTACGTACCCATCCCTCGGTGCCATCGGCGGTGCGCACCTTTGAATAGCCCTCGTCGCTTTGCTTCAGCAACTCGAGGCGCTGGCCGCTGGTAAGCATCTTGACAATGCGGTGCTGATTGCCCTGGCCAGTGCGCATGGTGATGCGCAATTCGTCACTGACGAATCTGGTGTCCTGCGCCGAGGCGGCAACTGCGACGCACGACAGTACGGCGAGAATGGCAAGGTTGCGTAGCAAGACTGCAGTCCCCCGGTGTGTTCGGTGTGGTCGAAAGTCAGGCATTTTATAGTGTCGTTCCCTGGGCAATGTATGGGCTCTGTCACAATTCGATGGCATGCTAAGGGGTTGATAATGAGCCAGATTCCATCGGCGAGTCAATGGCGTCCCTGGCTGGCCACAGCACCGGGTGGCACGCCGTGGGCTTTGTCATGAGCTGTAATACCCCTGTAACATCAGTTTCATATACAGTGCGGGGACATTGACAGGCCTGCATCGAATGAGCGCAATCACAAGAATTCTTGTCGTTGAGGATGAGTCAGCCATCCGCGAGATGCTGCACTTCACGCTGGCGCGTGCTGGCTTTCACGTGGTGGAGGCGGGCGACGCCAGCGCCGCTCGCGAGGAGATCGCCTCGGCCTGCCCCGATCTGGTGCTGCTCGACTGGATGCTGCCCGGGGTTAGCGGTATCGATCTGGCGCGCAAATTACGCCGCGAAGATCGCACCTCGGACGTGCCGATTATCATGTTGACGGCCAAGACCGAGGAAGAGCACAAGATTCGCGGCCTCGAGTGCGGGGCGGACGACTATGTCACTAAGCCCTTTTCGCCGCGTGAATTGGTAGCGCGCATTAACGCCGTGTTGCGGCGCACCCGTCCGGCGAACGAGGACGAGGCTATCGAGTTCGGCGGCCTGAGCGTGGACCCGGTGGGGCACCGCGTTTCCGCCAATGGCAAGGCGCTCGAACTTGGCCCCACCGAGTATCGCCTGTTGCACTTTTTTATGACCCATGCCGAGCGGGTCTACACCCGCGCCCAACTGCTCGATCACGTTTGGGGCGACAACGTGTATATCGAGGAGCGCACCATCGACGTACACATCCGCCGTCTGCGTAAAGTGCTGGCAGATGAAGGTTACGATCGATTCATTCAGACCGTGCGCGGCACCGGATATCGATTTTCCAACCAGGTATAGAACCCCATGCCTGTAAAATGGACTGACGAGTTCTGGCGATTTGCTGGTTTCGGCCTGCTAGCGCTGCTGGTTGGACTGCTGACAGGTCATGTTGCCATCGCACTGCTGCTGTACACGCTGGGGTATTTTGGCTGGTATTTCTACAACCTGGTGAGACTCGAGCAATGGTTGCGTAAAGGCAAGAAGTACGCGCCGCCCGGCTCCGTTGGCATGTGGGACGAGGTCTACCGCGACATCTACCGCATGCAACAGCGCAACCGCAAGCGCAACAAGCGTATCGTGAAGCTGCTCAACCGTTTTCGCGAATCGACGGCTGCACTGCCTGACGGTGTGGTAGTGTTGCAGGGACCCGGTGAGATTGAGTGGTGGAACGAGTCCGCCGAGACACTTCTGGGTCTCAAATACCCGCAGGATGTGAACCAGCGCGTCAGCAACCTGGTGCGTAACCCCGAGTTTATCGAGGCCTATAACGACGGCTCGCTTACCGCGGGAGTCAATATGAACTCGCCGGTCAAGGAAAACGCGGTGCTGGCGGTGCGGCTCATTCCCTATGGCAAGAAGCAGGCCTTGCTTATCGTGCGCGACGACACCATCAAGCAAAACGTTGAGCAGATGCGCCGCGATTTCGTCGCCAACATATCGCATGAGTTGCGTACGCCGCTGACAGTATTGAGCGGCTACCTGGAAAGCCTGGGTGACGGCGGTGATGTGAAGCAAGGCGATTGGGATCGGTCGGTCGAACTCATGCAACAGCAAGCGGCGCGCATGCATCGCTTGGTCGATGATTTGGTAGTGCTGGCGCGGTTGGAAAACGAGCCGCTCGAAGCGAGTCACGAGACAGTTGTTGTTCCCCAGTTCCTTGCCACCCTGCGCGAGGAGGCGGCCCTTATCAGCGGGCCGCGCGAACATCACTTCGAGTGGGACGTGGACGATACGCTTTACCTGCGTGGCGACGCCAAGGAACTCGACAGTGCGTTCTCGAACCTGGTGGTGAACGCAATTAACTATACGCCGGCTGGCGGCCTCATCCGCGTGCGTTGGGCCAGTGAGGATGATGGGGCGCATTTTGAAGTCAGCGACAGCGGCATTGGCATTGCGCAACACCACCTTCCACGCCTCACTGAACGTTTCTACCGTGTCGATGTTGCGCGCTCGCGCGAATCAGGCGGCTCAGGCCTGGGCCTCGCCATCGTCAAGCACGTGCTGAGCCGTCACGGCGCTCAGTTAAGCATTGACAGCGAGTTGGGGCGTGGCAGCAAGTTCGCCTGCGTGTTTCCTGCCGAACTGGTCGAACGCCGGGACAATATCTATACGCTAGATGCACCAAGGCGCAACGCCACCGAACCCTGATTGGTCGGCGCGATACCTGTCATACAACTGTCATACGGGATTCACAATCCTGTCACAGGCCGCTCACATACTGATGCCGCTTTCATTCCAAGGTTGAGGAGACTACTCAATGCAATACAACAAACTGATCACCGCTGCCGCTGCCTCGCTGCTGGTCGCCGGTACGGTGAATGCGGACAGTAAGGTGGACCCCAAGTTGCCGACCTACAACAAGGCCAGTGGCGTTTCGGGCAATCTGAGCAGTGCGGGCTCTGATACGCTGGCAAACCTGATGACGCTGTGGGCAGAAGACTTCAAGCGCTTTTACCCCAACGTCAATATCCAGATCCAGGCCGCGGGTTCCTCCACGGCGCCACCGGCACTGACCGAAGCCACCTCGAACCTTGGGCCCATGAGCCGCAAGATGAAGGACAAGGAACTTCAGGCTTTCGAGAAGAAATACGGCTACAAGCCGACGCCGATTCGTGTTGCCATCGACGCGCTGGCCGTATACGTTAACAAAGACAACCCCATCAAGGGTCTGACTAT
>CP070733.1:792261-806461 GCA_020347585.1 Pseudomonadota bacterium
CATTAATTACTTAAAATCAAAATCAGCAGGTTTTCGAGGAACGGGAATGGCCAAAGAGCGCTTCACCGACCAGATGCAGGCCTACGGCCGCTGGAAGCACGACCTTATCCAGGCCGTGATGAAGTATCAGAACTGGCTGGATGCCAACGGCATGAACGATGCCGAGGTGGAATTGCGCATCTTCGAACTTATCGATGCGCTCAAATCCGACCACCTCACCATCGCCTTTGTGGCCGAGTTTGCCCGCGGCAAGACCGAGCTCATTAACGCCATTTTCTTCTCAGAATACGACCGGCGGCTGCTGCCGTCCGAAGCGGGCCGCACCACTATGTGCCCGACCGAACTGCTTTATGACTCGAACGCAGACCAGAGCTACATCCGCCTGCTGCCCATCGAGACCCGCCTGGAGGACACCAGCATCCAGGAATACAAGAAAATGCCCATCCACTGGCAGAGCATCGAGCTCGACACTCACTCCTCGGAGAAGATGGCCGATGCCTTCCAAGAAGTGGTGCGCACCAAGAGCGTTCCGGGCGTCGAGGCACAGCGCCTCGGCCTGCTGGAGCCGGGAATGGACCCGGCCAAGGTCGGCACCGTCGAGATCCCCATGTGGCGCCATGCAGTGATCAGTTTTCCACACCCGCTGCTCAAGGAAGGCCTGGTAATCCTGGACACCCCGGGCCTGAACGCGCTGGGCAGCGAACCGGAGCTCACGCTCAACATGCTACCCAACTCGCAGGCGGTGGTATTCGTGCTCGCTGCCGACAGCGGCGTCACCAAGTCGGACCTGGAGATGTGGACCCACCACGTCAAGCCGCTGGGGGGCGATGCCCGCCATGGCCGCATCGTGGCACTCAACAAGGTCGACACGCTGTGGGACGAACTCAAGGACAACGAGACGGTCGACAGCATTATCAAGGCGCAGTGCAACACCGCTGCCAAGATGCTCGAGATTGACAACGCCAGCGTGTTCCCGGTGTCGGCCCAGAAAGGCCTGCTGGCCAAGATCCGCCACGACATGGACCTGCTGACCCGCAGCAACATCCTTTCGTTGGAGTCGATCCTGTCGCAGGACATCCAGCCGCAAAAACAGCACATCGTGCGCGAGACCATCGTCGGCGAGATCGGGGCGATGGCCAAGAGCTCGTTCGAGTTGTTGGTGTCGCGTCTAAGCGAAACCGGCCGGCAGTTCAAGGAACTCCAGAGTCTGAGCGGCAAGAACGAGGACGTTATTCAGCACCTGATGAAGAAGACCCGCGAGGAGCAGGTGACCTACCACCGCAGCGTCGAGAGCTTCCAGGCCAACAAGAAGATCTTCGCCGAGAAACACAAGGAACTACTGGGAATCCTTGCCGTCACCGAGTTCGACGCGCTGATGAGCCAAACCCGCAAGGACATGTCCGGAACCTGGACCACAATTGGCCTCAAGAAAACCATGAAGGATTTCTTTGAGCTCAGCAACGGCAGGGTCAAAACTGCCTCCCAGCAGGTGGACAAGGTCAACATGCTGGTGCAGACCGTGTACCGCAAGTTTCAGCAGGAACACGGGCTGGCTGATGCCAAGCCGAAACTTTTCAGCTTCAGCAAGTACAAGCGTGACATGGAGCGGCTATACCAAGAGGCCGAGGCCTACCGCAACAGCCCGGTAACGACCATGACCGAACAGAGTTTCGTGGTGAAGAAATTCTTTATTTCCATGGTCAGCCATGCGCGCAACGTGTTCTACAACGCTCAGCAGGACGCCGAGTCATGGGGCAAGGCGGCCATGGCACCGCTGGTCGCACGCATCAAGGAACACAAGGACCAGATGGAAAAACGCCTCGAAAGCCTTCGCAAGATCAATGAGTCACGCGACACCCTGCACACGCGCATCAAGGAACTCGAAGACGCCGCACGCACGCTCAATGGCCAGCTCAACGACATCAAGGGGCTGATGGAAACCATCAACAAGCCACTGGAATCGTTTCTGCCCGAGACGGGCGACGAGGAAGCGCAAGTAGCGTAACTACAAAGGGGCGAGGGACGAGGAACGAGGGAAAAAACGGCGGTGTTGTAAGTCCTTGCGGCTCAGACGCCTTGCGGTAGTGCCTGGTTCCTGGTTCCTAGAAGCATTGCAGTTAATTTAACTGCAATGCTTCCACTATCGTATACACCCCGAACCCCATCACCAGCGCGCCGGCGCAATTGCGCACCCACGCGCGGTGCATGAAGCGCGTCAGGCCCGCGGCGAAAACGCCCATCGCTAGCAGGTTGGGCAAGGTTCCAAGGCCAAAGCTCAGCAGCAGCAGTGCACCCTCCACAGCGCTGCCCGCGGATATACTCCAGATCAGCACGCTGTAGACCAGACCGCAGGGCAGCCAGCCCCAGATCAGCCCCAGCATTAGGCCCTGCGTTAGCGTGCGCACCGGCAGGAAACGCCGCCCGTGCGGTTCCAAGCGCCGCCACAACACCGCGCCGGCGCGTTCCAGGTGCGTCAGGCCGCGCCACCAATTTCCCAGGTACAAGCCAAGGGCGATCATGAACAACCCGGCAATCACCTTCAGCACCAGCTGCGCCTGGTGCACGGCCACCAGGTGCGCCGCCAGGTAACCGATGCCGCCCAGCGCCGCACCGGCGAGCGTATAACTCAGGATACGCCCGGCGTTGTAGGCCAACAGCAGCGGCAACTGCACGCGGCCCTGCTGCACCGTTGCGCCTTGCCCGGGCTGCGGCAGGCTCATGGTGAGCGCGCCGACGATGCCGCCGCACATGCCCACGCAGTGCACCCCGCCCAGCAGGCCGACCAGAAATGCGCCCAGGCATGAAACTTCAACCAGCATGGCGGGTGTATCAGTCGGGCCGCTGTGCGGAGCTGTCCGCAGGCGCGCCATCAACATTGGCAGCACGCATCAGGTAGAGCACCAAAAATATTGCAGGCACGCCGACTGCCGCTGCATATATAAAGAAGAAGACGTAACCCTGCGCGTCGACGACAATTCCCGAGAAGCCAGCGACGATCTTCGGTATCAGAGTCATCAGTGAACTGAACAGCGCGTACTGGGTCGCAGTGTAGGCAGTGTTGGTCAGGCTCGATAGATAAGCGATAAACGCCGCGCTGGCGAGCCCGCCGGCAAAATTGTCGGCACTGATCACTGCCGCCAGCCACGCAATGTCGTATCCGACCATGGCCAGCCACGCAAACAACAGGTTGGTGGCAACCACCAGTACCGCACCCAGCATCAGCGTGCGCATGATGCCAAAGCGCATCACCAGCACCCCGCCGCTCATGGCGCCGGCGATCAACATAAAGAAGCCGAACACCTTGGTGACATTCGCGATTTCCGTCTTAGTAAAACCAAGATCGATATAAAACGGATTGGCCATCACCCCCATGGTGATATCGCTGATCCGAAACAGGCTGATAAACAGCAGGATGACCACCGCCAGCGCGCCCTGACGGGCGAAGAAATCGGTAAATGGACAGATAACCGCACCGATAAACCAGGCACCGGCGTTGCGCATGCGCTCGGGCAGGTGCGCCGAGTTCTCCAGGAAGCGAACCACGCGTTCCTCGCGCAGGAGTGTTGCTTCCGTCACCGGGCGCTCGGGCTCGCGAATCATGAGCACAGTCGCTATGCCCACACCCATCAGCACCGCCATCGCCATGTAGGAAACCGTCCAGTTGATAAAGTCCGCGAGGTACAAAGCGCCCGCCCCGGAGACCAGCCAACCGAGGCGCCACCCGAGAATATAGGTCGCCGCCATCGCACCCTGGTATTCCTTGTCGAGCGCCTCGATGCGGTAAGCATCGATCGACACGTCCTGCGTCGCCGAGGCAAATGCCACCAGCAATGCGAACAACGCCATCGCGACGGTATGCCGACCAGGATCGGTGCCCGCCATGCCCACGAGGCCTGCGGCAATGCCGATTTGCGCCACCAGCATCCAACTGCGTCGGCGCCCCAGCACACGGGTAAGCACCGGCAGGGGCACGCGGTCGACCACCGGTGCCCAAAGCACCTTGATGGAATAGGTGATGCCGACCCAGCTAAAGAACCCGATCACGGTGCGGCTGATACCGGCCTCGGCGAGCCACGCCGACAACGTGCCGAACATCAGCAGGTAGGGCAGTCCCGCGGAAAAACCGAGAAACAGCATGCCCAGCACGCGCGGCCTAAGATAAACCGCGAAGGCCTCGGACCACGATTTGGTGTGCTGGCTAGGAGAAGACAAGTTGCTTGCGGTATGTGGTATGGGCGTTGCGGTTTCGCTTCGGGAATACTACAGTCAAAGCCTGCCCAAGGCGAGCCAGCCCATGCGACTGATGCACGCCCGATCCCCTGCATCATCGATGACAACCGCACGCGCCCTTGGCATCTACACCCTGCTCTGGTTTGGGCTGCTGGCGTTTGCCGTACTCAATGGTGGCGTAAGGGATTTCGTATACGGCAAGGGCCTGGACGCATCGACCGCGCATCAGATCTCAACCTTGGCCCTGTGCGTAGTAATTGTGGTCTACACATGGCTGGCGCATCGCATATGGCCCATTGCCTCTGCGGCACTGGCCCTGGTTATTGGGTTGCTTTGGATGCTGCTGACGGTTGCATTCGAAACCTGGATGATCCTGTCTGTCATGGAGGAGGATTTCACCGTGGTGCTGCAAAGCTACGACCTGACCCGAGGCCAGCTCTGGCCCCTGGTACTGGTGTGCACCGGCGTCGCGCCGTGGCTGGTGCGTCGCATCGGACAACATCGCGCCGGCGCCTGATGCACGCTTTCACCGAGAGGAATACACCATGCATTTCCGTTGCACGCTTGTCCTGTCATTGCTGCTCGCAGTCACTGCTGCGTTGCCTTCGCTGGCCCAGGCAACGCCGGAACCGACGCGCTTCGTAGTACAACTGACCCGCAGCGGAGACAACTATGGCCACCGCCGCGCCTTGCTGCAGATCGACAAGGTCCTCACCGACCTCGGTGCCAAAAAGCTGCACTTCGAGGTGGTGGCATACGAAGAAGGCATCCACGCGTTGCTGGCCGACAACAGCGCAACCTCGCAGCTATTGACCAAGCTTGCCAACGCGGGCGTGATCTTCAAGGCCTGCCGCATCAGCATGCGCGCCTGGGAGTTGAAGGAAGAACAATTTCCGCTGGAAGTGGAGTTTGTGCCGGCTGGTGCACCGGAAATGATACGCCTGCAGATGACTGGTTATAGGTATTGGCGTCCATGATCTGGTTTTTACCGGAATACGCAGCAGTCGGGTTTCAGTGCCGGGTCACGCCGGCCGATAATAGTCGGTACGCAAGACACGCCCGCAATCACAGAGGCTCGACAAACCATGAGCGCGAAAATAATCGAGATTGTTGTCATGGAAGGCATTGCGTTGCTGATGCTGGCGTTCGCGTGGCAGATCGGCGTTAAACGGAAGATGGAACTGATCGCAGGTTACAACCAGCGCACTGCCTCACAGGTACACGACAAACCAGGCCTGGCGCGACTGATCGCCAGATTGTGCCTTATTCATGCGCTTGCCGCGGCGCTGATGCCGCTGCTCACCTGGTTGTGGGGTCAAGATCGCGAAGGCCTCGCCATGCTGATTGGGGGCTATGGAGGATTTGTTGTTGGCAGCGTCGCGCTGACCGCTCTGCAAGCCCGAGATTATACGCACCCGCCCGGCACGGACAGCGCGGATTCAGCACGGTCGTAACGACCATCGGCCGATTGAATATGGCAACAGCATAGTGAGGGATTTCCGGCTAACCCATTTGCCTCGCGCTGGTGGCGCCTGTTTCCGGCTTTCATAGCTTCTCGAGTTACATATGCTTGCACAAGGTGGGGCCGGTTAGCATGTCCCGAACCTCTGCGGTACATGTTTCGCCGGCCCCGATTGTGCCCATGGTGTTGTTGCCGTCTACGCCGCCTGCCGCGCGCCTAACCATCTCTCCAGCTCTTCCGAGCCGCCCACGTGTTCGCCGTTGATGAACACCTGCGGCACGGTGGTAGCAGCGGATACAGCGCGCAGGCTCGCGTCGGTATAGTCCCGGTTCAGCACCAGTTCCTCGAAGGCGATACCCGCATCATTCAACATGCCCTTGGCGCGCGCACAATACGGGCAACCCGGGCGGCTGAACACCGTGACATCCAGCGGCTTGCCCGCCTCAGGTGCGACGTAGGCCAACATAGTGTCGGCATCGGATACCCCGAAGGGGTCGCCTGCTTCTTCTGGCTCGATGAACATCTTCTCGATGACGCCGTCGCGCACCAGCATGGCATAACGCCAGGAACGCTCGCCAAACCCGAGTTCGTCCTTGGGCACCAGCATGCCCATGGCGCCAGTGAACTCGCCGTTGCCATCCGGCAGAAAGGTGATGCTCCAGGCCTTCTGGTCGGCGCGCCATTCATTCATTACGAAGGCGTCGTTGACAGACACGCACACGATATCGTCCACGCCATGCGCCCTGAACACGGGCGCAAGCTGGTTATAGCGCGGCACGTGACTGGACGAACAGGTGGGCGTGAAGGCGCCGGGGAGTGAAAAAACCACCACAGTCTTTCCCTGGAACACATCATCGCTGCTGACGTTCACCCACTCGTGCTCACGGCGGGTCCGGAAGGTGACACTTGGGACATGCTGCCCCTCGCGATTTTCTAACATAGTTGACTCCTCAATGCTCTTAATGCGTTCAATGCGAGTTGCTTAAAGGGCTCAAGCCGTCAGGGCATCGCGCGGGCGCTGTGCACGACGCCCCCCGGGTGTGATCCCAGCGTTTCCACACCTGCTCATGCAGGTGGTAGGCGACGGTGTTAACGGCCGGCTCCACCAGGGCGATCGCGCCCCCAACCAAGGCGCTGCCTGTCATGAGGTATCCGACGCTAAAGGCGACTGAAATATGTACGACGGCGAACGTGGCGGTCTTGGTCATGGCGCTGCCTCCTTCGGATAGCCCTTATCACGAGGCCGATTTTGGGGGCTGGCAAATCATTCGTAAAATGGAATATATTCATGACAGTAATCTATTAAATAGAACGTACAGGACGCCAGACTGCATGGAACATCTGCCCACGCTCAGACAACTGCGCTATTTTGCCGCCCTGGTGGAGCATGGCCATTTCGGTCGGGCGGCCGAGGCCTGCTTTGTGTCCCAGTCGGCGTTCTCGGTGGCGATCCGCGAACTCGAAACCCTGCTCAGCGTGCAGCTGGTGGACCGCACCCACAAGAAGGTGACCATCACCGCCACCGGTCGGGATATCGCGACCCAAGCGCGGTTGTGCCTGCGCGATGCCGAGGCGCTGTTGGAAATGGCACGCCACGAGCAGCAACCGCTGACCGGCCGGCTCAACCTCGGCGTGATCCCCACCATTGCGCCGTTTCTGTTGCCGCGCTTCATGCCGGCACTGCACAAGGCCTACCCCCGCCTGCAGTTGTTCCTGCGCGAGGACACCACGGCGCGTCTGGTCGAGTCGCTACAGACGGGTGAACTCGACCTCGTGCTGATGGCGCTGCCGTACGAGCTGCGCCACGTGGAGGTTATGACGCTGTTGCGCGATCCCTTCCGGCTCGCCTGCCACAAGGGCACCAATCGGGTGGACCCGAAGCACTACAGCTTCAACCGATTGCAGAAAGAAAGCGTACTGTTGCTGCAAGATGGCCATTGCCTGCGTGATCACGCGCTGGCCGCGTGCAGGATCCGCCGCACGGAGAAGCTTAGCCGCTTTGCCGCGAGCAGCCTGTTGACGCTAGTCCAGATGGTGGATGCCGACCTCGGGGTGACATACCTGCCGGCCATGGCCGAGGGCTCGGCGCTGCTGGCCAACACCGGTGTGCGCACCTATCCCCTGGACAAGACCGCATACCGTGACATCGGCCTGGTCTGGCGCCGCGGCAGCGCGCGCGGCGAGGAGTTCCGTACCCTGGGCGAACTGATTGTCAAACATCGTCCGCGCGGCACACAAGCACAGATCACGTAGCAACTGCCGTCAACGTGTGACGCGACACGCCCCGCCACCCTAATCACATATAATGCAGATGCCATAGCCACCTCATATCACCCCGCATGGACCTGTCGATCGTCGCCTCTGCATTCGTGCTGCTGTTTGTTGCGGAACTCGGTGATAAAACGCAACTCATGGCCATGACCCTCGCGCACCGCTTTCCCACCTGGCCGGTGGTGGCCGGGGTATTTGCCGCCTTCCTGGTGCTCAACCTGCTTGCGGTGGTGGTTGGCGAGGGTTTATACCATGCGGTCCCGCAAAACTGGGTACTGGCCGCCGCGGGAGCACTGTTTCTGTTCTTTGCCTGGCGCTCCTGGAAGGAGGCCGATGCCGATGAAGAAGACGGCGACACCGGCGCGACCGCGCGCGGCGCCTTTATAACCAGCTTTGGGTTGATCTTCGTCGCCGAGCTTGGCGACAAGACCCAGTTGGCACTCGTTGCCTTCGCTGCCAGCACCGGCAAGCTGTGGTCGGTGTTCATCGGCGGCACGCTGGCGCTCTGGGCGGTGTCGGCGATCGGCATCATACTTGGCAGCACCGTGCTGCGGCGGCTGCCTAAGGTCTGGATGCATCGCGCTGCGGCGCTGCTGTTCCTGGCATTCGGCGTACTCGCCCTGGGCAAGGCGGCACTCGATGGCGCAACGGCCACCGAATTCGACCCGACAACTGCCATCAGCGCAGCGAATACATCCGTCTGGCGACCATAATCCCAAACTCGCGGGCGGGGGGCCACCCCCATACCAACCTCACTGTCGCCCGCCCCCAGGGCCTGCTACCGCGCCGCATAGCACCACGGCCATCGGGCGCCAGCGCATCCTTGCAGCTCCGGTCGCTGTGATGATTTCGTGACAATCCGGGTCTTATGATCGGTTGAGTGCACCTTACCTGCCGACATGAAACGCATACTGGTCATCGAGGACAACCACGACATCGCCAACCTGGTTGGCATGCACTTGCGCGACATCGGCGCACGTGTGGATCTCGCGCACGATGGTCACAAGGGTCTGGCTCGGGCGTTGGCTCAACGCTACGACCTGGTGATCCTCGACCTGATGCTGCCCGGTAAGGATGGACTCGAGATCTGTCGCGAACTGCGTGGCAGCAGCGGCTACACACCGATCCTGATGCTCACGGCCAGGACGGCAGAAACCGACCGGGTGCTGGGGCTCGAACTCGGCGCGGACGACTACCTCACCAAGCCCTTCAGCGTTCGAGAGCTGGTGGCACGTGCCAAAGCGATCTTTCGTCGCGTTGAGTCACTCGCCCAACGGGACAACGCCAAGCACCAATGCGTGCATGCCGGAGCGCTATCCATTGAACAGCAGTCCCGCGCCGTGACCCTAAACAACCGGCCCGTGGAACTGACGGCACGCGAGTTTGACTTGCTATGGCATTTTGCGCGCCATCCCGGCCAGGTGTTTACCCGCAGCCAGTTGCTAGACAGTGTCTGGGGATACGGCCATGACGGTTACGAACATACCGTTAACTCGCACATCAACCGCCTGCGCGCCAAGATAGAAGCGAATCCGTCGCACCCGACGTTCATCCTTACCGTATGGGGCGTCGGTTACAAATTCATCAACGTCGTGCCAGGCGGCTAACCACCATGCTTCGAACCATCTACCGCAAGATCACCGCCATGCTGTTCGCGCTCGTGCTGACAATCGGGTGCGCGTTTTTCCTTCTAGTGAGCTATGCGACTGAAATGTACCAGCAGGAGGTTGCCCAGAGGCTCAACGTTGAGCTCGCGCAGCATATCGTCGAGGAAGAGGCGTTGCTCAACGGCAGCAATGTTAACACCGAAGCGCTCGAACACTTGTTTCACATGCTGATGGTGATAAACCCGAACATCGAGATTTACCTGCTGGACACCAACGGCAGGATCCTTGCCGATGCGGCCCCCTATGGCCGCATCAAGCGTGCGTCGGTTGACCTTTTGCCTGTGCGCCGCTTTATGGCGGGCGAGCACAAATTCCCGTTGCGCGGCGACGATCCGCGCTCGCCGGAGCGCCGAAAGGTCTTTTCCGCCGCGCCGATTGCCAGCGAGAAAGGTGTGTCCGGGTACCTGTATGTCATTCTCGCCAGCGAGGCCTACGACAGCGTTACCGGGCGAATCCAGGAGAGCTACATTCTGCGCTTTACGACCATCACACTGGCGGTTGGTCTGGCTGTAGCACTGCTCGCCGGCCTGGCAGGCTTTGCCCTACTTACCCGGCGACTGGGACACCTGTCCGACGCCATGCGCAACTACGGGCAGCGCACGAACGCCGCCAGGTCGCGCTATCCGTTTCGGGGTGCCGCACGGGACGAGATCGATCAACTGGGCGCCAGTTTCAATCGCATGGCAGATCAGATAGATCAGCAGGTCGAGGCGCTGCAACAAAACGACGCGAAGCGGCGCGAGTTGATCGCCAACGTATCTCACGATCTGCGCACGCCATTGACTTCCCTGCACGGCTATCTAGAAACTCTGACGTTGAAAGACGCAACCTTGCCCGAAGATGAGCGTCGGCAGTATCTGCAAATAGCCACCGCACGCAGCAAGCAGCTAAACCAGCTCGTATCCGAGTTGTTTGAACTGGCCAAGCTCGACTCGTGTGAAACCTTGCTAAATGTGGAACCCTTCTCGCTCGCGGAACTGGCTCAGGATGTCGCACAAAAATTTCGCCTCGATGCGCAGGCGCGCGGCATCCAACTTTTGACCGAGGTCGATGCCGACCTGCCGTTTGCCTATGGCGATATCGGCCTGATGCAACGCGTGCTGGACAATCTTGTCGAGAACGCACTGCGGCACACACCACATGACGGTCGAGTGACACTGCGGCTGGCTGCAAATTCCGACAAGATCACGGTCAGGGTCGCCGACGACGGCTGCGGAATACCCACGGATGAACTTCCCCATATATTCGATCGCTTTTACCGGCTAGAGAAAAACCGAGAAAATGGCGGCGGGCATGCGGGGTTAGGGCTGGCCATCGCCAAGCGAATCCTCGATCTGCACGGCAGCGTAATTCGCGCCCACAACCGCCCGCAGCGGGGCACAACGTTTGTGTTTCAGGTACCCGCCTACCCGGCGCGCTAGGTGTCCGGGCCTCTTCCTGCGGCGTGACCAATTCGTGATGTTTTCGTGAAGTGCCTGTGACCCATGGGCTGCATGCTGATCCTCGTGGCCAATGCGTTTGGCGCCACAGCGTGGATACCTGAACTTTACGGAGGAATACAGCCCATGAACAGAACCCTTAAATCGATCCTGCTCGCACTGCCGTTTTGCCTGGCCGGGGCGTCAACAACCGTGCATGCGAGCAACGATCATGACGGCAAGGTTGGAATGTACGCTGTCACCATCACCAACCTGACCCGAGGCCAGACCTTTACCCCCATCATGGTGGCGAGCCACAAGCGCGGCCACCCCCTGTTCACTCTCGGTGCCCCCGCCGACCCGGCGCTGGCAACCGTGGCCGAGAGCGGCAACACCCAGCCGCTCTCGGACGAATTACTGAACTCGGGCTTGGCATTCGATACCGCATCGTCCGGTGCACTGCTCGGGCCGGGTGAAAGCGTCACCGTTAACGTGCGAACAACGAAACGCTATCGGTACGTGAGCGTGGTCTCCATGCTGATCCCGACCAATGATGCATTCTTCGCCGCCAACGGAATCCCTGGCCCCAGGGGAAACAAGACGGCCACCGCCGTCTCACCAGTCTACGATGCAGGCAGCGAGATAAACGACGAGCTGTGTATCAGCATCCCCGGTCCCGTATGCGGTGGCGCTGCCATCTCGCCGGAAGACGGCGAGGGCTACGTGCACATCCATGCTGGGATACACGGCATCGGCGACCTGGCACCGGCCACCTACGACTGGCGCAACCCGGCGGCCAGGATTTCCGTGGTACGAGTCAAGTAACAGCGAAAGACTGCGGCCCCATCCGGGGCCGCAGTGCTGTTTCGCAGCACAATCTATAAATCGTAATCGATGACTAACGGTGCATGATCGGAGAAGCGCTGCGTCTTATAGATCGACGCCTTGCGCACTGTGTCCTCGAGACCTGGCGTGATGATCTGGTAGTCGATACGCCAGCCCACGTTCTTTGCCCAGGCCTGTCCGCGGTTTGACCACCATGTGTACTGGTCAGGGCGGCGGTCCACCACACGGAAGGCATCCACCCACCCGCCGTCGGAGAACAGTGCGTCGATCCATGCTCGCTCCTCTGGCGTGCATCCCGAGTTCTTCTGGTTACCCTTGAAGTTCCTGATATCGATTTCCCGGTGCACCGTATTCCAGTCACCGCAGATGATATAGTCACGGCGCCGGCGGCGCATGCCATCGAGTTCCTCGCGCAATCGCCTCATAAACTCTAGCTTGCCGACATGGCGTTCGGGACTCGACGATCCCGACGGTAAATAGAATGACGCAACGCTCAGCTTGCCAAAATCCGCCTGGATGTAACGCCCCTCCCGGTCGCAGTGATCCCAGCCCAACCCGGTAGTGATCTTGTCGGGTTCGTGCTTGCTGTATATGGCTACACCGCTATAACCCTTTTTCTCAGCGTCGAAATAATGGCAGTGAAAGGCCTTTGGATAGAACACCTCGGGATGTAACTGGTGCTCCTGCGCCTTGGTCTCCTGCACGCACACCACGTCGGCGCGCTGCCGTGCCAGCCATTTGAAAAATCCCTTCCTCTCAGCGGAACGAATTCCGTTGACGTTGGCGGAAATCACACGCATCAGGCTTATCCAGGTACGGACGATACGTGTATGATACACGAGCCGTTCACTCACCGGCTTTCTCACACCTTGAGCGATGCGCCACTACCAGAAAGCATTTATCGAGTTCGCCCTGGACTGTGATGTGCTGCGCTTCGGGCGCTTCACGCTCAAGTCTGGGCGCATCAGTCCGTACTTCTTCAACGCCGGCCTGTTTAACACCGGCAGCGCGCTCGCCAGGCTGGGCCAGTTCTATGCCGCCGCCATACGCGACAACGCCATCGAGTTCGACATACTGTTCGGCCCGGCCTACAAGGGCATCCCGCTTGCGGCAAGTTGCGCCGTAGCGCTGGCCGAGCACCACGATCTGGACGTGCCGTACTGCTTCAACCGCAAGGAGGCTAAGGACCACGGTGAGGGGGGCAACATCGTAGGCGCGCCGCTCGAGGGACGCGTGCTTATCATTGACGATGTGATAACTGCCGGCACTGCGGTGCGTGAATCCATGGACATCATCGCGTCAGCCGGTGCGGACCCGGCGGGCGTGGTGATTGCGCTCGACCGCCAAGAACGCGGCCAGGGAAAACACTCGGCCATCCAGGAAGTGGAACACAGCTACGGCATACCGGTGCTCAGCATCGTCACGCTCACAGATCTCATCGCCTTTCTCGAGCAGCGGCCCGACAGCAAGGCACAACTCGAGGCGGTGCGCGCCTACCGCGCCGAGTACGGCATCGCCGGCTGAGGCGCGCCTAAGTTAGTGCAGGATCAGGCTTACTCCCACCGCCAGGGTCACTACCTCGTAGGCGCGTTTGATCATGCGGTTGCCCTTGGCGATGGCGAGATGCGCGCCTGTGTAGCCACCCAGCAGCGACGCCAGCAGCAGCGCCGGCATCCAATCCCAGCGGATGGTACCCAACACACCCAGTACCAGCGCGCCGCTGCCGTTCCAAAATAACCCCACAATCACCAGGGTATGAGCCACGGCGCGCTTATAGTCGAAGCCGAACCAGCGCACTAGCCACAAGGTGACGAACAGTCCTGTTCCCGAGGTCAATGAGCCGTTGAGCACGCCGATCACGAACAATACAGCGCCCCCGGCTAGGTAGCCGCCACGGTCACGGTGCGCCGGACGATGTTCCTGGCCCAATTCGGGCCTGCGCAGGGAATAAATCCCCAATCCCATGGTCAAAACCCCTAGCGCCACCTCGGCGGCCCGGTCTGGCACACTGAGAATGACGCCGGCACCGACTAACACGCCAGGTACGCCGCTGACCAGCATGAGCAGAGCGAAACGCCAATCCAGGGTGCCCTCCTTAAAGTGACGCAGGGAAGCGCCGATACCTAGTGCAACGCTGGCGAGTTTGTGGGTCGCTAGTGCGGTGGCAAACGGCAGGCCCAGAAAGATCAGGGCCGGAAGTTGCAGCAGGCCGGCACCACCACCAGCGAAGGCCGAAAATGCATTGGACACAAAGGCCACAATGAAAAGCACGAGTTGTTCAAACAACTGCGATTACCCGGTTGCCA
>CP070733.1:806561-815073 GCA_020347585.1 Pseudomonadota bacterium
CGTCATCCACGTAGTGCACATGGATGGTGATGTCATCGGGCATTTGCTGCGCGGCA
This sequence comes from Pseudomonadota bacterium, assembly GCA_020347585.1. GTDB lineage: Bacteria > Pseudomonadota > Gammaproteobacteria > CAMYNG01 > CAMYNG01. The sequence goes on from CP070733.1 coordinate 806,618, forward strand.
ACAATACGCTCGGCAAGCCCCCGTAGATAGGCCTGGATTTCGCTGACGGACCCCTCGGCAACAAATGCCGGCAGGCTGATGTTCCGCTCGACGCTAAAGGGAATGTGCCGCGCCAACACGTCGGCGAACATACTCAACACGTAAACAACGACAACCACCACCGCCAGCACCCCGCCGGTCAGCACCGCAAATTCCTTCAGCGGGTGGATGTCGGTAGTGTTGATGCCCTCGGGGATCTCGGGATTGGTATATTGCAGCGCGCTACCCCCTAGTGCGGAATGTACGCGGTGCCGTAGGCGAGCACCTCCACTGAGCCGATGCTGTTACGCCGGCCCTGGTAGATACTTGAGGTTTCGAGTTTAATATTGAACACCATATCGGCGCCAAGTTCCTTCGCCTGCGCTTTCATGCGCAGGATGGCCTCACGCCGTGCGCGGTCCACCAGGCTCTCGTAAGACGTGACGCGCCCACCTACCAGGTTACGCAGACCCGCGACAAAGCGTTTGAAGTAATCCACCGAGACCACCACGCTGCCGCACACGAGTGTGGCATCACAGGGGGTGCTCCTGATCGGCGGAATGCGAGAGGCAACAGCCGGTATTCGGCGCAGTTCGCTCTCGCGCTTGCGAATCGAGCGGTAGTGGCGCTGTTCGGCGAAACGGCCGAAGCCGTAGCCAAGCGCGAGCAGGACGATCAGGACAATCAGATCGACCATGTTGCCTACTCCAGTACGACTGCAGACCCATACGCGAACAGTTCGGCAGCGCCGACTGCCACGCTCGACGTCGAGAATCGCACGTTGAGCACGGCGTTAGCGCCAACCGCCTTCGCCTGTTCCTTCATACGTTCAACCGCCTCCTCGCGCGACTCCTGCAGCAGTTCAGTGTAGCCCTTGAGTTCGCCGCCGAAAATGTTCTTGAACCCGGCCATGATATCGCGGCCCACGTGCTTGGCGCGCACCGAGCTGCCCTGCACCAGCCCCATGTGCTTTGCAATGCGCTTGCCGGGTATGATTTCCAGGTTGGTGATCATCATAGTCAAAAACCTCCACTATCCTCGCCCGTACGGTTGCGAAACTCCACACACCCTCGAGGTTGATTCGGCACCCGGGCCCGGCGGCTTTAGCCAAATCCCGGCCGAAATGCATACAGGCCCCGTACGCGCGGCGCCACAGCGACGCCCGCACAGAGAGAAAATGTTTCAATTGGACTTGGCCGGTACTATCCGCCGAAGCCCGTCGCCGGCCGAAAAAACTTACTGTATGCGGCGTTGCCGCGGCGCCGCGGGATACGCCGCACGATACGGCACAGCGCATCCCGGCACCGGGCAGCGGGGGCTCAGCTGCCGAGCCGCTCCTTGATGGCTGCGATCACGTCATCGCTCGATATGGCGCTCACACTCAGTAGCATGCCTTCCTTCTCGTAGAAATTGACCAGCGGTGCGGTCTTCTCGTTGTAAGTATCCAGACGCTTGCTAATCGCCTCTTCGGTCTCGTCGTCGCGCTGAATCACCGGGCTGCCGCACTTGTCGCACACCCCTTCCTGCTTCGGCGCCTTGGTTTTGACGTTGTAAATTTCCTGGCAATCCGAGTTGGAACAGGTACGGCGCGTGGTCAGCCGATCGAGGATCACGTCGCGTGGCACGTCGATATTTACCGCCACGTCTAACGTGATACTGAGTTCGCCCAGCATGTCTTTGAGCGCCTCAGCCTGCGGAATGGTGCGCGGGAAGCCGTCCAGCAAAAAGCCTTGCTCGCAATCAGGCTCCTGCAGGCGTTTCCCCATGATGCCCATGATCAACTCGTCGGGCACCAGGTCGCCGCGGTTCATATAGTCCTGGGCCTGCTTGCCAAGTTCTGTGCCAGCCTTGACGGCGCCGCGCAGAATGTCGCCCGTGGAGATCTGTACCGAACCATCCAGCGCCGTAAGCATCTTGGCGACGGTACCCTTGCCCGCACCCGGGGCCCCTAACAAAATCAGCTTCATTGATAATTCCTCTTTATATCGCGACAAACAAAATCAATCGTCGGGCTCTGCCACCAGGCTTCCCGATCCGGCGCACACATCAGGCGCGCATTTTGCCGCCTCGCCCCATGCAAGATCAATATATAAATAGAGTCCGGCCGCCACGCCTATGCCAAGCAGTGCTCGAAGTGGCGGTGCTGTAGTGCGTTTATTCTGTTTGCTGCGAGTATGTTAGTTGGTTGTTGAGGGGGCACGTGGCGCGACTGACGCACCGGAGGCCAGTCGGCGACCCTGCCGACCTGTCGGATCAAAACTAATTACAGGAAATGGCGACGTATCGTCATACCGCGAGTCAAGCGGCATATACCACGTGCGCTTGGATTCCCTGTAAGGCGAGAACAGCAAATCGAGTACCACGCAGGCTTCGCTGTGCGCAATGACCGAGTGCAGGTTGCGCGCGCCACGTGTAATTAGTGCGTGTTGGGCCGGTGCGAAGCGTTTCTGCCCCACCAGGCGCAACGCGGTGGTGCTTGCGCCACTATCCGTGGTGTCGGCCCGGCGAAACTCACGCACACCCATAACTCCATCCACCACCAGCAGCACCCCGCAGGAACCCGGATGGTCGTGAATGGGAATGGGTTTGCCACGGTACACGGTCAAAACCCCGGCACACAGGGTCTCATCGCTAACCAGCTCGTCCCAATCCCAGCCCAAAGAGCTGGTGGCCCGTGCCCCGCTGGTGTCTCGGGTCAATGCACGTGCGAACAGCGCCTCGCGCAGCGAGCGGCAACGCGCGGTCGCCTTGGCATCGAGCGCCACACGTGACTCGAGAGCAGAGAGTGCTACGTCAAAAGCAACCCCAAGCACCCGCAAGAAACCGGCACTCGGCCGAATGCCGTGTGGTTCGAGGTTCGCACCTGTGTGTGTAAACATGTGATTCACCCTGCCTGCATGTACGAATGTCCGTGCAACAGGCATCTTTTGCACGCAGGGTGTTCCGGTGTGCATCTTTGCCGGATGGAATACACAAGGAACCCGCGAGCGACTGCATGTCGCTACGCGCGCTTCCTTGACGATGCCATCTTCCGGCAGTCCCGCTGACATAGAGTCCGATGGGTTTCGGCTCCTTAGCCCGGTAACTTTGCGTCCTCGCTTTTCAGACGAGTTTGCCCTGAAGCAGAAGATGCCAGCGACCCCGTGAACTCTCTCCGACGGAGAGTGCCATGGAGTCAGCCTGCACTCTCGTGTAGCGTCGCCTCCCGGAAGAACTTTAGCGTAGGCGAGAATCAATGATTCGCTGGCGCTTGACGCTGTTTTTTTGCCCGGCACGGTCAGGGGCGCTTCAGCAATATGGCGACGGCGGCGTTGATCGCCTGCAGGCGCTCGGCGTCGCCGCCACGATCCGGGTGGTGCTCCATCGCCAGACGCCGCCAGGCTTCCTTGATGGCCTCATCCTCAATCGGGTCCTGCAGATCGAGTTCAGCGAGCGCGCCGGCCCGCCGGTCCTGGCGCTGTAGACGTGCCTGGAACGAGGCAATAAGCCGATTGACATCTTCTGCGCTGGTCGTCTCGAGATTTGCCATATCGAGATAGTATTCACGCAACCCGTCGGGGGTTCCCAGAGCACGTTCGCCGGCCGTATACGGCAAGCGGCGGATCTTCAGCGGGTTTATCTCAAGGTGCGCCTCATGCGCTTGCCACCACCGGTCGCGCAAACGGTACAACGCGTGAAAAACCAGAAAGTGGCTCCGGAAAAGCTCATGAGGGAGAACGCGCGGACCTGACGGCACTTCGAGCTGACCGGCGCTGCGCAACACACGGATTAGTTCATATTCGCTGATCCCCGCGGGATGCCGGTGCAGCACCTGCGCAATAGCGTCGAGCAGTGCACCGCTATCGCGCGTTGCACTACTCACCCCGACTCCGGCTCGCGCAGGCGACCGAGCAGTTCGTGAATCGTCGGTGTACAAATCACACCCATGACATGCTCCATCTCGCCGCCCGGCACTACCATGGTGTTGGGGCGCGACATGAAAGAGTTGTGGATGCGTCGCAAAAAGTATGGCAGGTCAAAGCGCTCCGGCTCACGGAAACGGATCACCAACATGCTCTCGTCCAGCGTCGGCACCTCACGTGCGATAAACGGATTGGAGGTATCCACCAGCGGGACGCGCTGGAAATTGATATCGGTGAGTGAGAACTGCGGCGTTATGTACCGAAGGTAGTCGGGCAGGCGCTGCATGATGGTGTTGGTCACGGCTTCCGCCGAGTACCCCTTGACGGCGTGGTCGCTATGGATCTTCTGAATCCACTCGAGATTGACACTGGGCGCTATGCCGATTAGAAGATCCACCCACTGCGCCACATCCACACCGATATCGCGGCGGCGCTTGAGGCGCTGGCGCTCGCGCACTACGATAGGGTTGTGGGACGGTGACATGGGCCGGCGCGTCCAGGTCTGTTCGATGCAGCCACCATGCATCCCCTCATAAAACAGCAGGTCGCTTTCGGCGGGAATCTCCGTCCACGTAGTAAAGGTACCCACCGGCTGGTCAAAAAGAACGGCGTCTTCCTCGCTGTCGATGTACTGGCGATACAAGCCTGTGCCAGTACGCGAATACTCGCGAAACAGCGCTTCGAGGCGATCGAACAGATTGAGTTCAGGCCCGAACTCGCTGATGCGCGCACCGTTGGTACTGGCGCCGTGCATCAGCCGCCGCGTTTGCACGCTATTGTAGCGGCGAAACGCGCTGCCCTCCACGAAGGCGGCGTTGATTCCCTCCTGCACGAATACGCGTTCGAACACGCGCCGTACCGTCGTGGTACCCGCGCCCGAGGAACCCGTAACTGCTACAACAGGATGTTTTGCCGACACTCTCTAGTCTGCCATCTATCAGGAAAAACTCGCCACCGTCCCGCAATTTACCGCGCCGAGGATGCTCAAATCCAGCACCGCGCGAAAAAACGCCTGGAGAGAGCGCGAACCGCCGCCTCAGCTGCCCGCGATCCCGCCCACCCAGAAGGCATGATCCTTGTCCAGAAACTCGTCGTATGGAATGTAGTGCGAGCCGTCGCAGGAAAATGTCAGTCCTACCACGCCATTGAATATATTCAAAGTACCCGAGCGCAGGTAGAGCATCTCGTCCATGAAACGCAATTGGCGAAACCCGTCGAGCACCGCACGTACCCGGTCCGCGGGCACCGCCGCATCGTTCGGGTATAACCGACGCGGATAAGCAAGGCAGGTATCCGGATCGGTCAGCGCCGCACTGTCCAACAGCCGGTAGCGGTAGGGATCGTCGTACAACCAGATCACCGCACGGCTGCTGGAAAAATGCAGCATCACGTGGAACAGGCCATGATCGATCACGAGTTCCTCGATCAAACCCAACACGTCGTCTACCCGGCGGTCCATCTCGCTTTCGACCCGGGTCTGGTGAAACACTGTGCCGCGTATGGACGGATCACCCTTGATTTGCTGCCAGTAGCGCGGCTCCTCGTAAAGTTCGCGTGTTAACGGAAGATCACGCAGGTCGAAGTCCGCACCTACAAATCCCAAAACCCGGTGCTCTGCATCTCGCACGATCTGGATGGCGGTGAGCGAAGGACGACGTGCCCGCAAGCTTATGTAGGCCTCGGACAGGACAAAGTCCTGCGCCGGAACGATCTCGCTAACGTAGGGTCGCTGCGACCTGTCGCGCCCAAAATCTTTCTGGATATATCCTTCGCGGCTGACATTGTCGCTGATCTGCACAGCGTTGGTATCGAGGGCGTAAAGGAACTTGCAATAGGGCATCGCGCTCAGGGCCCCTGCCAATGCGGCGTCGAGGCGCGCACGGTCACCCCACACTTCGCTGCAGGCTTGCGCTGCGCGCGCCAGCGATTCCGCTACCATGCCGGCAAGCTCTTCGCGCTGACGCGTGACGCTGGCCTGCAATGTCTCTTTGGGCGGCTTCATGGCCAACTATCATCCGCGGTTTCCATGACAACCGTATGGTAAGGTGAACGTGTCGTGTGGGAAAGCGAAACCGCCCCCGCAAATCCTGCTCTTGCCTGAAACGCGCGGCCACCACCACCTCGTTACCGCGCAAGGTGTGTGATATTCTTGATAACTGATCGTTAATATGCGGCAATGAGATCGTATGACCATGAGCGCTGACGAGAAAACTTCCGAACTCAAGATGGACCCCGCGGCACTGTACCGCGAGGACGTGTTTACCGACCGCAAGCTTGGCACCATTCGTATGATGACGCCAGTCACCAGCGCCGGCGAACCCGACGTGGCACGCAAGGTGCTGTACGCTGGCCAGGCGCAGCTGCTGACGCCCGTCGGCACATTGCCGCTAAGTTTCGAGATCGACGCAGATTCGCTTGCCGACGCCATCGAGAAGTTTGCCGGCGCAGCACAGATCGCGGTAGATCAGACCATGAAGGAGTTGCAGGAAATGCGCCGCGAAGCGGCCTCGTCCATCGTGGTCCCCGGAACTGGCATGGGTGGGCCAGGCGGCCTTCCCGGCGGCGGTGGCAAGATCCAAATGCCCTAAGGGTAAACCCCTACCACGCGCAAGGATCTCACCGGAATTCAGGCTATTCAGGCAACAGGCACCGTCGTGAACGCAAAGCCCATTTTCGTCGTACTGGTTTGCGCATTGCTAAGCTGCATGAGCAGCGTGCATGCGGCGACGCCGAAAAAGATAGTCCTGCAACTCACCGACGCCACGCCGGAGAAGCACGCCTTGGTACTTAACGTTGCCGACAACCTCATGGCGAACTACGGTAGGGACGCTGAAATCGAGATCGTTGCCTTCGGCCCCGGCCTGCGCCTGCTGCTCGCCGACAGCAAGCACAGCGAGCGCGTTAACCGGCTGGCCGCCAAGGGCGTACGATTTTCTGCCTGCCGCAACACCTACGCCAAGATGTCGAAAATGACGGGGCAAGAATCGCCCCTGTCGGAACAAGCCGCAGAGGTCAAAGGCGGCGCGGCACGCATCATTGAGCTGGTGGAACAGGGCTATATCCTCATTCGCCCTTGAACAACTCACTGTTGCGGCAACGCGCCCGATAACGAGGGCGCCTCAAGTGCAAGCGGTGCATCGGTAAACAACTGCCGATAGTAGTAGCGATAGCGGTTCACGAGTGCATCCACCAGTTCCGGCTGGGTTTCGATCTTCTCGCATTGACACCACTGCTCGCCGTAAATTTGCGGATCCATCCCCAGTTTGCGCGCCGCCTTGAGCGCTGCCGCGCGCTGGTGCAAGTATTCATGGTAGGGCCGTACCGATGCATCGCGCACACTGACTGTCAGGTCAATCACCTCCCTGAGCGACATCCGTGCCAGACGCTTCGGATCATGCTTGAGTAGCACGCGCACGGTTTCGTAGGTGCAGCGATTGGGGCTGTCGGTAAACATCCACAGGGCGCGCACGTGCACCAGGTTGCGTGCAAACGCGGTAATCTCGCCGTGTGCGTGCAGATGCATTGCCAGGGCATAGGCGTCGGCCGCACTCTCGCGGCGGAACAGGTGGTACTCGCCACCAAACTGCTCCTGTGTCATGGGCGCCCCGCCGTGAAAGCGCGAATCCAAACAATGAAACGCCTCGTGATCGAGGGCAAATTCGAGCAGATCCTCGCTATGCAGGTAGCGCGCCGGATGAATACGTCGCGCCACTTCGTCACTCAAATCGAGCATGTAACGCGTGGCAAGAAGATCGTCTGCCAGAAAGGTCGCAGGGTTGAGGGTGATAACACAAAGATGCGGGCGGTCCACGACTCCGTCCGGCGTCACGCCAAACAACGTGGCTGACATGATGTCGTATTCCAGCATCTGGCGCAGCCGCTCAATGGTTACCTCAAGCAATGTTGTGCGCATGTCAGGCGGATGTTCGTAGTCGAGCGGAACTGCATCAACTCCGAGCAACGTCAGCAAGGCAACCAGCTCGCCTGACCACTCCTCCCCGCCCTCGAGGTGCATGAACCGTATCGACGGAAACGACCGATTGTAGAATGCCAGCTTACGCTTGATAGTTGCGTGCGTGCGTGCCACCGCTTGTGGTGTCGCACGATAGGAGGGATCGGTAAGCCCGGCGTCCGCCTGCACAGAAGCGTCGGTCGAAATCAGCCCGCCCGCTGCCAGCACCGCCGCGCACAGCATACGGGCAATCGGGGTATTGCCACGCCTCGGACAAACTCGTCGGTACATACTCGACGACTCGGTGCGGGTGCAGCGCGCGGTGCCGATACTATCGCACGGGACGCGGCCTGCCCGGCAGCACGGATACTTCCGGGTCGAAAACTCGCGAGGAACCTGCGCTTGATCGGCCTGCTGTAGCCGGCACAACACTCACGTTACCAATGCTACTTGCACTTCCGTTCGACTACAGTCTTGCCCATCACAGTCTTGCCGCTCTCACCAGGCGCCGAGCCCAGCGCGGTAGTCGAACCTCCACCTGCGATAACATGGGTCTTGCAGCCAAGGTTGATGACCGACTTGCC
>CP070733.1:815173-818244 GCA_020347585.1 Pseudomonadota bacterium
ATTTCTCGGTGCGCCGGCGGGCCTCGTCGCGCGGGATGCCGTAGAACCCGGCCTGGTTGGCGATGATCTCCTCGACCGGTTCGAACTGGTTGAAGTTGAACTCCTGCGGCACCAGCCCGATGCAGGTCTTGGCTGCCTCCAGTTCACGATCGATATCATGCCCAAACACCCGCACCTCGCCGCGGGTTTTGTTCACCAGCGAACAGATGATGCCAATGGCGGTGGACTTGCCGGCACCGTTCGGCCCGAGCAACGCGAAAAAATCCCCCTGTGGCACGTCGAGATCGATGCCGCGCAACGCTACAACGCCGCTGGCATAGGCTTTTTCGAGATTTCTGATCTCCAGTGCCGAACTCATCACCCGTAACTCCCCGCCTGGCGGTACACACAACGCGGCACCGTACCGGTGCGCCATAGTATACGCAGGGAACGCGGACACGCCACATCCACTAAGACCATTGTGCCCTGCGGTACTGAAAAGAACTGGCGAACGAAAGCGCCGGTGCGTAACCGGCGTCAGGCGGATTCGAGCTGGCGGCACTCGTCCTCAATAATGGCCGGGACGTTGATGCCGTAGGCATCACCTTCGAGGATGTGGACGATCTCCAGCTTCTCGCCGCCTTCAGCCCATTTGGGATTGGCGAGGTTAATGATCGTGCGCTGGCTGTAGGGTTTGTGATCGGCGTCGAGCACCAGCAGCACCATGGGGCGCAGGCGGTTACGCTCGGTCGCGACAACGACCACACCGATGTCGCCCGTGTTCAACTCGACCAGGCTGCCGATAGGATAGATCCCCAGACAACGTATGAAGGACTCCACCAGCTCTTGGTCGAAGTTTCCCGGGGCCCACTTGTAGATGTTGTTGAGCGCCTGGTGCGGCGTGATACCGTCGTGATAGCAGCGATCGCTGGTAACCGCGTCGTACACATCAACAATGGAAACGAGTTTGGTCAGTTGGCTAATCTGATCACCTGTAAATCCCTTCGGGTAACCCCTGCCGCCAATGCGCTCGTGGTGATAGTGAACAATATCGAGAACCTCCTCCGTCAATTCTTCTTTGTCACGCAGCAGGTTGTAACCATGCACGGGATGAGTCTTGATGATCTCGAATTCCTCGTCCGTGAGTTTGCCGGGCTTGTTGAGAATCTCCAACGGCACACGCATCTTGCCCAGGTCATGCAGCAGCGCACCCAATCCGGCAGTCTGCATCTCCTCGCGTCCGATGCCAAGACAACGCGCAAAACTGAGGGTAAGTATGCATACATTGATGCAGTGCGTTACGGTGTACTGGTCGCGCTCCTTGAGGTGTGTCAGCCACACCAATGCGTTGGCGTTACGCAGTATGCTGTCCGCAAGCTGGCCCACCAAACGGCGCGCCGCTTTGGTGTCGACGCTCTGCCCAAGGCGCACGTCTTCCAGGGCCTCTTCGATGTAAGTGCGGGTCGCATCGTAGTGAGGCCGCGCCTTTCTCAATTCCGCGTGAAATGCGAAATGGTCGGTCCCGTCCTGCGCCTGCGGGGCGCGGCGGGGTGCGCGTTTCGGCGCCTTCTTCACCTGCGGCGCCGCCGCCAATTTCTGCAGGTGCGGCACGATGTCCCGCACGGACTGCTCGACATCGACGTAGACGAATTCGCAAAGTTCGCGAAGCTGAGTGAGTTGCTCATCGTCCTCGACGGCAAAGCCCTGGAACAAAAACGGCGTCCCGAGCCACGGGCGATCGAGCTCGCTGACATACATGCCAGTCTTCAGCTGCTCGACGTTTACCTTTATTTTCATATGGAATTAGACCAAGGCCATCAAGTCGCGGCACCGCTTCTGGGCGCGGAGTCCAAACTCACCCTCTCTTGATAGCTTATCGGAACAATCCAATGCAAGTTTTAAGGCCCGACACCGGGCAGGTGCAACCGGACTCAGCCCAGCCACACCCGCGCGTTACGAAACATGCGCAGCCACGGGGAGTCGCCTTCCCACTCGTCGGGATGCCAGGAATGTTGCACCACCCGAAACAGGCGCTCGGGGTGCGGCATCATGATGTTGAAGCGCCCGTCCGTGCTGGTCAGGCCGGTGATACCGGTTGGTGAGCCGTTGGGATTGAAAGGGTAGCTCTCGGTCGAGCGCCCGACATGGTCAACGTAACGCAGCGTCACGGTATCGTTGGCGATCGTCTCCTGCAGATGTTCGTTGGTACCAAACTCCGCGCGTCCCTCGCCGTGCGCCACCACCACCGGCAGGCGCGAGCCCGCCATGCCCTCGAACAGGATTGACGGTGAGGCCTGTACCTGCAGCAGCACCAGGCGTGCCTCGAACTGCTCCGAGGTGTTGCGCACAAAACGCGGCCAGTGGGCGGTACCCGGAATCAACTCGCTGAGCGAAGCCATCATCTGGCATCCGTTGCACACTCCCAGGGCGAAGGTATCGCTACGCGCGAAAAACGCCTCAAATTGATCGCGTGCTCGGGCGTTGAACAAAATCGACTTGGCCCAACCACCACCGGCGCCCAGCACGTCACCATAGGAGAACCCGCCGCAGGCGACCAGGCCCTCGACGTCTTCCAGCGTCACGCGGCCCGCGATAATGTCGCTCATGTGTACGTCCACGCACGCGAAACCGGCGCGATCGAACGCCGCCGCCATTTCGATCTGGCCGTTAACACCCTGCTCGCGCAGAACCGCCAGTCGCGGGCGCACCTTGCGGGTGAGGAACGGGGCGGCTACGTTATCGTCGGGATCAAACCCAAGCTGCACGTTAAGCCCGGGATCGTCTGCATCGAGTAGCGTATCGAACTCCTGGCGCGCGCAATCCGGATTGTCACGCAGCGCCTGCATGTGATAGCTCGTTTCCCACCAGGCACGCTGCAGCGTTACCCGTGGATCACCGAACACCTCCTGCTGGTCAAGGGTGAAGTGGATGCGATCCTCATCGTTCAACGTACCGATGACATGGCTGTGGTGGGCCAGCCCGGCGTCGTGTAGCCAGGCGAGCACCTCGTCGGTGTCGCAGTGGCGAACTTGAAGCACAGCACCCAGCTCCTCGCTGAACAATGCTGAAACATGGTCATCGCCCAGATCATC
>CP070733.1:818344-824752 GCA_020347585.1 Pseudomonadota bacterium
ACCCGCCTCGACGACCGATTCGCGCCGGCCCGATTGCAGCGGATGCCAACACTGCAAGGGCCTGCCCTCGAACAAGCGACGATAGGCGCAAGACGCCGGCAGCGCAGCAAAGGCCGCCGGATCAGCACCCGCCCGCAGGACCACGCACCGGGATACCCGTTGCGCACGCTGGCCGTAGACGCGGCAGCGGCAGGACGCCAGATCCAGGTATCGGCAGGCCACGTTGGTGAAATGCACTGCACCGCTCTCCACGTCCTCCAACTTATGCAGGCAGCAGCGGCCGCAGCCGTCACACAAGGCCTCCCACTCGGCCTCGTCCAGCGCCGCGAGGTCTCCATCGCGCCGGTGGCCATCCAGAATTCGCTGTAGTCGATCACTCATGTGCCGAATATTGACCGCGATCACAAATCGTAGCGCAACCTCGCGCGTGTGGCGGTGTCGTATGTGGTACGCCTGCGCACCCAGCACCAAGTCCGCAACGCGAATTCAAGGGCAGCAATGGCCGGGCCGATAGCCAGTATATGACCCGCTAGTGAAAACCACCACGTCCACAGGAGGCAAAGGAAGTGAGCAACAGGGTATTTGGAACGCCCATCGGCACCCATCTGGGGAAGCCCATATACAAGACAATAGTGCGCAACAACGAGGAATTTGTTTTTGACCGCCTTGCGCGCTGCGACGCAGAAGGCTGTCCGCTGGACCAGCTCAACAAGGGCGAGGTGCTGTTTCGCCCGGGCTTGATCTACCGGCGCGCTACGCGGGCGGCCTGACACGCCCAGTCACGCCGCGACGCCGTTACGATCCGGACGACTGCGGCGAGACCACGTCCGGTTGCGCGATCCAGTCGCGAAACGCCGTATGCTCCTGCGCATTGGCGCGCAGCCACCAGTGCTTCAGATTCTGCAGCGTATCCGGACCACCCGGCTCGGCCTCGGACCCAGCGACATTCCCGGCACCGCCGTGTGCGGTGCTGATGCGCGGCGCCTCGCTCTCGGTCCACCAAAGAAATCCGCGACGCGCCTCCTGCCCGGCAAGCAGCCACCAGTATTGCAGACGTTTCAGCGTTTCGCTCCCTGACACATCTGTGCCGGCGACATCCGCGCCAGCACTTGCCGTTGCGGCTACCGCTGCGCCCCCGGCCACCACCGTTGCACCCGCTGCAGTACCACCTGTGTTCTCTGCGCCTTGCGCCGCCGATGACTCCGCTGTCGCCGCTGCGCCACCGTCGCCGCCCGTCTCTGTCGCGCCCGATGCCGAGTCTTGGCCGCCGGTAGCCGCGGCGGCGCCGGCTGCCGCGGCACCGGCAGCAGCACCCGTGCCCTGGGCTTCGGACGTCTGCTCCGCAGGTGTTACGTCGGTCTTGTCCTCGTCGGGCTCAACCACTCCGCCACCGCCGAGCGATGCCAGTCCGCGGTTAATAAAGGACCCGTAGCCGGCTGCACCGACAGCCGCGTAGCGCTTGCCGGTCTTCGTGTCGTCGAGCCAGATCTCAATGTCTATGCCGAGATCATCCGCGTCGATGGGATTGTCCGGCCCGTTATGAGCGAAGCGATAAATATCCCCAGCGCGCGCGTCAACCTCAAAGCGAAACGCGTCGGTAGTCTTGATACCACCCGACGTGGCGTCGCCCAGGTATTCCTCGTAGGCGACCATCAGTTCGCGCTTGCCGGGCAAGGTATGCACCTCGTACTGCCCGCCGGGCATGTCGGGCACCTTAAGGTCACGGCGATTGATCGAAACCACCTTCAGTGCGCTTGGCACAATGAAACGCACTACCTCGGTGTCCGGCCGCGGATCACCTCCGTAGGCGTGCACCGGGCTTTTCGCCGTGCTGCAGCCACCCGCGAGCGTCAGTGGCATCACGAGCACCAGGCAAACGATACGCAGCAGAAACTGAAGACTCATGTCGACAAACCTTTTGTAAAATCGGGACGTCGGCGATGCCGGGTTGCGGGAAACTACAGGCGACAGGATATCACAGCGCTGCGGTGGTCACGGCTGTGCGTCCTGCGGAACCGGTCCAGCCGCGAAACAAACACGCGATACGTCAGGTGCCAATTGCGTCCCGCCCGGTTGGTGGCTGCCAGTATTGCTGCAGTGCCTCCATGGTATGACGCACACCATCCAGTTCGAAATCGACAAACATCAGCGCGACACCCCGGACCGTGGCATCGACAACCTTGGTGTTAAAAATGATAGAAGGGTAGGCCGAATCCAGCAGTTGCAACTCGACATGGGCGCCACGCGGCAGGGCCGGCAAGTGCTCCGCAGCGACGAACACACCACGGTCCGAGATGTCACGGGTGAGTGCTTCGCGTGTTCCAAACGCGGGAATCATGAGCCGAACACGTGCCTCAACACGATAGCGCACATGCCGACGGCGTTCGTGCGCGGGTTTTTCTCTTCTCACTTCGTTGCTTGCCTACAGATTGAAAAATACTACGTCGTTACCCAACGCTAGCCGCGCTTCTCCAGGCCAATTCCCGCGACCTCCACGGCCACGCCCACCACGATCAACAGCAGCCCGCCCCAGGTCTCCGGCGCCATCACCATCAGCACCGCACCCACTGCGATCAGCAGTCCTGCCACGATACGCCTGGGTTTTCTTTTCACCCGCCGCTCCTGTCCGCGCCGCGGGCGCGTTTGATATTCACTTTATTAGCCTCAGGGTCAATGGATAGCGATAAGCCTGCCCCTCATATGCTTTGACCGAGGCAATCACGACCATCACCAGATAATAAACCGCCAACGCCCACAACATCAGCAATCCGATCCCAACCCCGATCAGCACTGTCGCCAGTGCGCCGGCCAGCATCACGGTAATCTGGAAATTCAGTGATTCCTTGCCCTGGTCGGCTACCAGGGGCATGTCGTCGCGCTTGATCAGCCAAACCACGAACGGCCCCAACAGGCCGCCAATGGGTGGAACCAGCATGATACAAAGTGCACTGAGGTGACAGAGCATCGCCCACATGCACTCTTCTCTGCTGAGCGTTCGCCCCATGTTGTCTTCAGCCGGTTGCAGTTCCATAAGTGTCCCTTGCGGTGCGCGGCCCGCTCAGCGCCCGGTACCCGGCAGGCTGTTGCGCTGGATGCGAAGGCTCTGGCGCTGCGCTGCCTGTTCGCTGCGAAACTGCAGACGCTGCGCGTTGCGCAGAGCCTGGTCGCCCGGCGCGACGCCGGGTCGCCCCGCGCGATTGTATAGCGCCTGGCTGCGCTGGCGCTGGTGCAACTGCTGCTGTTGCAGGCGCTCGCGGAGCATGCGGTTTTGCAGCTTCATTTCGGCACGCGGCGTATGCGGCGCAAGGCGGGTACGGTAGGCCTCTTGCTCCGCTCTCAACGACTGCGCGTCGGACGCCTGCTCCGCACGCAGCTGCGCCTCGTTGGCGCCCGTCGTAATCGCCAGCAGCGCCATCGCGGCACCACACATTGCCTGAAGAAAACCCTGCATGGATGCGCCCGCTCTCCCCGCGACATGCGGAAAACAGACTCCAATCATAACCCTTTTCGACACGCGCGGGCAGGCGGGGTTCCGGCCGCAGTTCGTGGGTCGGCGCGCCGTGGCGCGATGCGGGTCAGCGGCGTTGCCGCTTGACACGCCGCTGCTGTTTCCTGCGTTTGATGGTGCGCTGCGTGCAACGCCGTTGATGCTGGTGTGTCATTACTGCCCCCACCTTACATCCGCCCGGCAGCCCCCCCGCCGCCAACTCCGGTCCCCAATAAAAGGTGTGCGGGCCGTCCCCCGCCCGCATGCCGCTCAGCTACTGCCCAGCGCCTCCAAGCGCTCGGCAGCGACGCACGAATTTTCGAGTTCTTCAGCCCGGCGATAGGCCCGCGCGGCGGCGACACCATCACCGTTGTCGCGATAGCCGTCCCCCAGTGCAATATAGGCCGCCGCATCGGTACCCAACGCCAGCGCCTGCTGATACTGGCTGATAGCGGCCGCATGGGCCCGCTGCCGCAGCAGAAAATGCCCATACTGCAGGTGCGCAAAGCGGACATCGTCCGGCACCGCGTAGTCTCTCAACAGCCTCTGGAACGCCTGCTCCGCCTGTGCAGTGTTGCCCCGCGCTTCGACGATGCGCGCCTGCTGCACCTCGCCGCGCAGCGCGTTTGCGGCCAACAGCGTCCGCACTGCCGCCTCGGCCTTGTCCAGACCGCCGCCCATAAAGCCCGGCGCCCGTAGGTAGAACGTGGTCAATGCGACGCCCGCATCAACGTGCGCCGGGTCGAGGGCGACCGCGCGTTCCATTGCCTCGCGGGTCTTGCGGGCGTAACTGGCCTTGCGAAACACACCAGCGCGCTGCGCCAGTTCGCCCCAGGCTTCGCCCAGCCTGAAATGATAGTCGGCATTGGCGGCATCGAGCGCGGCGGCGCGCTGATACTCCACTGCCGCCTCTTCGAACCGGCACTGGGCGAACAACGCGCGTGCCAGCCAGAACCGAGCCGCCGCGTTGTCGGGATCGCCGGTGCTGATGCGGGTAAACACCGCATGCGCTCGGGCATGGCGGTGCGCCTGCATCAGCTGTATACCCCCCTCGAGCGTTGCGGGCGCCGCGGCGGCCAGAGCGGGTA
This sequence comes from Pseudomonadota bacterium, assembly GCA_020347585.1. Taxonomy (GTDB): domain Bacteria; phylum Pseudomonadota; class Gammaproteobacteria; order CAMYNG01; family CAMYNG01. The sequence continues at coordinate 822,920 of CP070733.1, forward strand.
GTAGCAGGGCCGCTCGGAGAAGCGTCCCCGAAATCCACGCCGCACTTATGCGCTGACGGCAGCGCGGTACTCGTCTTCCGCAATCGACACGGGCGCCGGCCGCGCGCCGCTGTCCTCGTTGTAAAGTTCCCACTGTCTGCGCAGTTCGCCCAAATCGTAGATTACGCCGTTCAGTTCGTAGTTCATCACACTCAACCCGACACCTTCATCGAGCACGCGCATGACCTTCATGTTGAACTGTAAATCCGGGTTTACCGAGTCGACGAACTGCAGGGTCAGTGCGCTGCCCGCCACCAGTTCTGGTATGTGCTCTTCGGGGTGCACGAACACACCGCCATCCGAGATGTCCCGTGTCAAGCCCCCGGTCTCGCCAAAAGAGGCGTGCCTGAGCCGCACGCGTGCATTGACTGGTCTGCGCCAATAGGTGCGTCTTTCTGCCATCGTCTGCTCCTCCTTGCAGGTATGCGCCTGCAACGTCGCGTGAGGCGTCGCGGTGTACTGTTTCAGGTGAGAACGCGGGAACGCAAACCGCCACGTACTCGGCACCGTCAGGGCCCGGCGTGCTGTACTGCACCCACTCTCCGCGTTGCGCCACGACCGCCTCACCGGCGCCGATGTCAACTACACCGTTTTTCGATGTCACGCGCAGCGAACCGCTTAACACTATCGTGTATTCGTCAAATTCTGGGGTTTGTCCCGGCTCCACCCAACCGAACGGGCTCTTCATACGCGCAACGCTCAGAGTTTCTGTACCCGAGTTGACCCGGCCGATGAACTCCTCAATCAGTTTAGGTTTGTTGCCCTCGGCTGCAACCACCGCAGGGTTACGAATCACAACCGGCACGGGGTTGCCCTGCCGAGCGCGCTGCCAAAGTGACACCGGTTGCCCCCTGGGCGACTTGCGCGTCGGTCGGCCATGCGCGCGCCGCGTCGTCCGGGCCGTATCATTCGCCGCTCTGCGCGCCCCGCGCCACTAGCAGGTTGTACAACCAGGCAAAAACAGCACCGCCGATCAAGCCATCAACAAACCCGTAGAACATGCCCACGACGCTGCCCATGGGGCTCAGGCTGTAACCGATGTAAAACTGACGCACAAGGGCGATGACATTGGCGGGAGAATCGCGCGCGATTAGCCACCAGGTGATAACAAACATGGCCGCGCCCCAGATGATCGCGCAGGCCAGCGCGAAGGCCCTCACGTCCAGTATCATTCCCGCCTCCCCGGTTCAGCGTCCGGCGCCAATCAGGTCGCTAATACGTCGCGCATGCTCGCGGCAATTGTGCTCGGTACGCAGTTCGCGCAGACACCGTGCGCACAGACAACCATCGTAGCGTTGCGCTATGTATTCGCGATGCGACTCGCCCAATAATACGCCAGCACACTGACACTGCCACACCAGACCCGGCTTGCATTCAAATCCCTCACCGCAGCGCGGACAATGCTTGTGCTCGTGTACCGCCACCTTACGTCCCCGTAGCAAATCCCGCTGATCTGCCTAACCGGGCTGCGCAACGCCCGACGCGCCGCCCTCAGGCATCGTGACAGAAGGCCAACCCGGTAAAAAACACGTCATTGTGGGGGCGGATATGTTTCACTCTGCCACGCATATGTACTTCGCGTGGCCTGTCGCTACAGTTCACGTAGAACTTCAGATCGAGCACCTCGCCAACCGTCGGTGGCGCCGAACAATACACGCCAACACCCCGCAGGGAATAGTTCAGCGCCGTGGTGGCGATCTCCTCCCCATTTTCCTTGCGCATATAGATGAGTTCGCCAAACTTCACTCGTGCAAGCCCACGCTTCTCGTCCATCACCACCCCTCCTTGCCGTTA
>CP070733.1:824852-828374 GCA_020347585.1 Pseudomonadota bacterium
ACTTCCTGGCCACGGTGCTGTATTTCCTGACGCTGAACAAGTTGCCGGAGGTCGATGAACAGAAGCGCCCGAAATTTGCCTACGGCCGGCTGATTCACGAGAACTGCGAGCGCCGTGCGCACTTCGATGCAGGCCGTTTTGCCATCGACTTCGGCGATGACGGCCACCGCAAGGGCTGGTGCCTGTACAAACTCGGCTGCAAGGGGCCGGAAACCTATGCCAACTGCCCGGCGGTGTTGTTTGGCGATGTGGGGCCGGGCGCATGGCCGGTGGGTACCGGCGCGCCGTGTTTCGGTTGCACCGAGAAGGGCATTGGTTTTACCAAGGGGATTCACCAGCTTGCCGAGCTCAAGACGGTCACCCCGCCCGTAACCTTCCCGAAGATCGTTGAGGAGAAGGGCACTGGCATGACCGTCGCTGCTGCCGCGGTTGCCGCGGGTGTGCTCGGCGCCGCGTTGGGGGCTGGGGCCGTGGCCATGCGCAGCATGGGGGCGGAATCCGAAGGTGAGAGTGAAGCGCCGAAATAGCGGGGGGCGCTGACATGTCGATGAATCGGAGAGACTTTCTCAAGCTTGGTGCAGCCAGCGTTGCCGGCGCCGGGGTCAGCGGCAACGCAGGTGCGGTGATGCGCGAGCCGCTTTCGCTGCCGCCCGAGGCGGTGGGTATGTTGTATGACTCGACCTTGTGCATCGGTTGCAAGGCCTGCATGTCTGCCTGCAAGCAGGCCAACGGGTTGCCGCCGCAGCCCGAAGGCGAGGATGAACCCATGTGGGACAGCCCGGTGGAAACCACCGGCGACACCTACAACGTCATCAAGGTGTATATCGATGGCGACGCGGCGCAGAAAGATCGAGAGGAGAACGGCTTTGCGTTCATGAAGCGCCACTGCCTGCATTGTGTCGACCCGTCCTGCATATCCGCGTGTCCGGTTTCGGCTATGATCAAGGACCCGCAGACCGGTGTCGTCTCCTACAATGCCGACAGCTGTATCGGTTGTCGTTACTGTATTGCAGGCTGTCCATTCGGTATTCCGAAATACCAGTTCGACGATCCGCTTGGTGCCATCGGCAAGTGTTCGTTCTGCAGTCACTTGCAGGCCAAAGGCCTGACGCCTGCCTGTTGCGATGTCTGCCCGACAGGCGCCTCGCTGTTCGGCACGGTCGAAGACCTCAAGAAAGAGGCGCACCGCCGCCTCGAAGCCACGCCGGGCGATAACTACGTATTCCCGCGTGGCAACCTAAGTGAGGATCGTCCACCCCACGAAGGTGCGATTCCGCTGTATGAGCAGCATGTGTACGGTGAGAAGGAACTGGGGGGCACGCAGGTGATGTACATGTCGGCCGTGCCGTTCGAGAAGCTTGGTTTGCCCGTCAATGTGCCCGAGTACGGTTATCCGGCTATTACCGAAGGCATTCAACACATGCTGTATCAATGGATGGTCGCGCCGATTGCCGTGCTGGCAGGCCTGGTGTACGTCGTCAAACGCAACACCAGTGGCAAGTCCGGGGGCGAACATTCATCCGGGGAGGCCGAGTCATGAGTGAATTCCAACCGGTCAGCGGCAAACTCCTGACCAAGCCCTTTGTCTTTCTTTCCCTGCTGGTGATGCTTGCCTTTGCGATCCTTGGGGCGCGTTTCTTGTTTGGTCTGGGTGCGGTTACCAACCTCAATGATGGTTACCCCTGGGGTATCTGGGTGGTAATCGATGTGATGATTGGTACTGCCTTTGGCTGCGCCGGTTACGCCGTTGCATTGATGGTCTATGTGCTGAACAAGGGCGAATATCACCCGCTGGTGCGCTCGGCGGTCCTGGCCGGATTATTCGGCTATACGCTGGGAGGCATGGCGGTCATATTCGATCTGGGGCGCTATTGGCAGTTCTACACGCTGCTGATGCCGGGATACATCAACCTCAATTCAGCGATGTTAGAAGTGGCCCTGTGCGTCATGGCTTACGTGGTCGTGCTGTGGATTGAGTTCTCGCCGGCGTTCCTTGAGCGACTGGGGCTAAAGGATCTGAACCGAAAGCTGGGCAAATTGCTGTTCTTCATCGTTGCGCTGGGCGTATTGTTGCCCACCATGCACCAGTCGTCGCTGGGTACCCTGGCAACCGTGTTCGGGCATCGCCTCGAGCCACTGTGGCAGACCCAGTTGCTGCCGTTGTTGTTCCTGCTGAGCGCGCTGCTGATGGGGTTTGCCATCGTGCCGTTTGAGAGTCTGTTGGCATCCTTCGGATTTGCTCGTCGCAGTGAGACACCGTTGCTCGCTCGACTTGCGGGTGCGTTTACTATTCTGCTGGGCGTGTATCTGGTAATTCGTTTCGGCGACATCATTGTGCGCGGTGCCCTGGGCGATGCGTTTGCGCTCAATACCTTCGCGGTAGCGTTCTGGCTGGAGAATATTTTGTTTATTGCACCATTTGTGGTGCTGCTGAAGAAAGAGAACCGCTACAACCAACGCATCTTGTTCGCGTCGGCTACCAGCCTGCTGTTGGCCGGGTCGATCTATCGCTTGAATACCTACATCGTAGGATTTCATCCCGCCGTCGAAGGTTGGAGCTACTTCCCGTCGGCCGCGGAAATCATGGTGACCGTGGGAATATTCTCGCTGGAGGTCGTGTTGTACCTGATCGTCGTCAAGAAGCTGCCCGTGTTGCCTCGCGCCGAGGCCGCATAGCCCTGGCCGGCTACGCCTGGAGGAGTGAACCGTGAGTAAACGAATTGTCGTAGACCCGATGACCCGTATCGAAGGCCACCTGCGCGTCGACTGTGAGGTGGACGGTGGTAAGGTGACCAAGGCCTGGTCGTCCGGACAAATGTGGCGCGGAATCGAGCTCATCCTGCAGGGCCGCGACCCGCGAGATGCCTGGATTTTTGCGCAGCGTATCTGCGGCGTGTGCACCACGGTTCACGCAATAACCTCGGTGCGCGCTGTGGAGAACGCGCTCAACCTGGAGGTGCCGCTCAACGCGCAGTACATCCGTAACATGATTATCGCGGCGCATGGCATCCACGATCATATCGTGCACTTCTATCACCTCTCTGCGCTTGATTGGGTCGACATTGTTTCGGCGTTGAAGGCCGACCCGGCCAAGGCGGCGCAGCTGGCACAAAGCCTTTCTGACTGGCCGAACAATGGCGTGCAGGAGTTCAAGAACGTTCAGGCCAGGCTGCAGTCGTTCGTCGACAGTGGTCAGCTTGGCGTGTTTGCCAGCGGCTACTGGGGCCATCCCGCCATGAAGCTGCCACCCGAAGTGAATCTGCTGGCGGTGGTGCATTACTTCCAGGCGCTGGAGCTGCAGCGCGAGGCGAACAAGATCGTTTCGGTACTTGGCTCGAAGACGCCGCACATTCAGAATCTGGCGGTCGGTGGGGTTGCCAACGCAATTAACCTGGAGAGCCAGTCCACGCTGACCCTCGAGCGCCTGTTCTTTATCAAGAACATCATCGACAAACTGCATGACTTTATTCACAAGGTCTATATGGTCGATGTTGCCGCGGTCGGCGCGCTATATGCGGACTG
>CP070733.1:828474-835647 GCA_020347585.1 Pseudomonadota bacterium
AACGGTAAGACATAGGCGTGGAAAGCGAACTACAACAAATGGTTGCCGCGGCCGAGCAGGCCATCGCGCAGGCGCCCGATCCGGCCGCACTCGAGCAGATACGCGTGCAGTATTTGGGCAAGAAGGGTCTGCTCACCGAGCGCATGAAGGCCCTGGGCAAGTTGCCGGCCGCCGAGCGCCCCGCCGCCGGGCAGGTGATTAATCAGGCCAAGCAGACGGTGCAAACGCGCATTCAGGCGCGGCGCGAGGCGCTCGAAGCTGCAGCTATGGATGCGACGCTGGCAACCGAGGCCATCGACGTGACCTTGCCCGGGCGCGGCGAGCACAGTGGCGGACTGCATCCAGTTACACGCACTATGGATCGCATCAGCGAGATGTTTGCGCGCATCGGTTTCGAGATCGCCGAGGGCCCGGAGATCGAGACCGACTACCATAACTTCGAGGCGCTTAATATCCCCGAATCGCATCCGGCGCGTGCCATGCACGATACGTTTTATGTCGAAGGTGAGTTACTGTTGCGCACCCACACCTCGCCGGTGCAAATACGCGTGATGGAAAACCGTGAACCGCCGCTGCGTGTGATCGCCCCGGGCCGCGTTTACCGCTGCGACTCCGACCTGACTCACACGCCCATGTTTCACCAGGTTGAGGGTTTCATGGTAGACACCGACGTTTCCTTCGCGCAGCTCAAGGGCATACTCAATGAATTCCTGCACCGATTCTTCGAACGTGACGACCTTGCGGTGCGCTTTCGTCCCTCATATTTCCCGTTTACCGAGCCCTCGGCCGAAGTGGACATTCAGTGCGTGATGTGCGGCGGCGACGGTTGCCGGGTATGCAGCCATACCGGCTGGCTCGAGGTGCTGGGTTGCGGCATGGTGCATCCGCGGGTGTTCGAGCACGTGAAGATCGACAGCGAGAAATACACCGGCTTTGCGTTCGGCATGGGCGTAGAGCGCCTCGCCATGCTGCGCTACGGGGTCAATGATTTGCGGTTGTTTTTCGAGAACGATCTGCGGTTTCTCAAGCAGTTTAAATAAGGTAGAGGAGAGACAAGGGCGAAGAAACAAGATGCAAGGGTAGCGGCATCGACGCCATGCGCTCAGTCCCTTTCATCTTTACACTTTGCTCTTTGCCCTGAGTTATGAAATTCAGTGAACAGTGGCTACGCGAATGGGTAAACCCGCCCATCAGCATCGCGGAACTTACCGAACAACTCACCATGGCCGGCCTGGAGGTAGACGCCGTTGACCCGGTGGCCGGTGAGTTCGACAAGGTCGTGGTCGGCGAAGTGCTGGCCGTGGAACCACACCCCGATGCCGACAAGCTGCGCGTCTGTCAAGTTAACGTCGGCGCCGATGCGCCGCTGGGCATCGTCTGCGGCGCCGCCAACGTGGCCGCAGGCCAGCGCGTGCCCACGGCCTTGGTGGGCGCTGTGTTGCCGGACGGACTCAAGATCAAGAAGGCTAAGCTGCGCGGGGTGCCGTCCAGCGGCATGCTGTGCTCGGAAACCGAGCTTGGGCTTGCCGAGCAGGCCGAAGGCCTGATGATTCTACCCGCCGATGCCCCGGTGGGCGAAGCGGTGCGCGATTACCTCGCGCTGGATGACGTCAGCATCGAGTTGGGCCTGACACCCAACCGCGGCGATTGCCTGAGCTTGGCGGGCGTGGCACGTGAGGCCGGGGTGCTGAATGGGCTGGAAGTGCACGGGCCGGCCATCGAACCGGTGCCGGCGCGCATCGAAGATACCTTCGATGTGACACTGCAGGCGCCGCTGGACTGCCCGCACTACGTGGGCCGGGTGATCCGTGGCATCGACCCCAGCGCGCAGACCCCAGTTTGGATGATCGAGCGCCTGCGCCGCAGCGGAATCCGCAGCCTCGGTCCGGTGGTGGATGTTACCAACTACGTGCTGCTGGAACTCGGCCAACCCATGCACGCCTTCGATCTGCGCAAACTGAGCAGAGAAGTCCGGGTCCGCCATGCGAATACCGGTGAGACGCTGAGCCTGCTCAACGGCCAGGACGTAACCCTGGAGGTCGGTACGCTGGTCATCGCTGATCGCAAGGGACCGATCGCCATGGCGGGCATTATGGGCGGGGACGCCAGCGCGGTAGGGGACGATACGGCGGACATTTTCCTGGAAAGTGCGTGGTTCAATCCGCTGGCAATCGCCGGGCGGGCACGCCGCTATGGGCTGCATACCGATTCGTCGCACCGATTCGAACGCGGTGTGTCACCGACGCTGCAACCCGTAGCTATCGAGCGCGCCACGCGCTTGCTGCTGGATATCGTCGGCGGGCAGCCCGGCCCGCTGATTGAGCAGACCGCGAACGAGCACATGCCGCACCGGGTGGCGGTAAGCCTACGCCCCCAGCGGCTGGCGCGGGTACTTGGGGCCGAGGTCGCGGACGACGTGGTGGAGGAAATCCTTGTCCGACTGGGCATGCGCGTCGATCGCTACGATGGTGGCTGGGAGGTCACTCCGCCCGAGTACCGTTTCGACATTGAGCGCGAGGTCGATCTCATCGAGGAAATAGGGCGTATCTACGGCTACAACCGTCTGCCCAGCGCGCAGCCACACGCCGACCTGGCGCTGGGGGCGGCAGAAGAAACCGCAGTGGGCCGTCAAGCCGTGCAGCAGTTACTGGTGGCGCGCGGCTACCAGGAGGCGATTACCTACAGTTTCGTGGACCCACGCGTGCAGCAACCGCTCGATCCTGACGGCGTGCCCGTGGCATTGGCCAATCCACTCTCGGCGGATCTTTCCGTCATGCGCACCACGCTCTGGACCGGATTGCTGCAAACTTGCGTTTTTAACTTGAATCGCCAGCAATCCCGCCTAAAATTGTTCGAGTACGGTCTTAAGTTTTATCGCCAAGATAGTGAAATAAGGGAAAAAAATGTTATCGCGGGGCTCGTATACGGTGATGCACTACCAGAGCAGTGGGGAGTGTCGAGCCGCGGGTTCGACTTTTTCGACCTGAAAGGTGACGTGGAGGCGCTGTTGGGCCTGAGTGGAAACGGCGCGGGTTTCAGCATCGTATCGGCATCGCATCCGGCGCTGCACCCCGGCCAGGGTGCCCGGATTGAGCGCCAAGGGGCCGAGGTCGGGTGGCTGGGAGCAGTACACCCGCGAATCTGTCGGGAAATGGGCTTCTCCGGACGCGCCCTGGTGTTTGAGGTCAGCGTTGCCGCGTTGCAAGGCGGCCAGGTGCCGGAATTTCGGCCAGTGTCGAGATTCCCGGCTATTCGCCGGGATATCGCGGTGCTAATAGATCGCGCGGTACCGTCCGATAAGGTTCGGGAGTGCATCCGCAAGGCGGGCCCCGATAGCCTGCGTCAGGTCGATTTGTTTGACGTCTATACCGGGGAAGGTATTGATTCTGGAAGAAAAAGTCTTGCTTTAGGCTTGACCTTGCAGCATCTTTCGCGCACTCTTACGGATAGTGAGGTGGAAGATGCCATCGGGAATATACTCCAGATTTTGCACAGTGAGTTTGGGGCGACCTTGAGAGAGTAGTTATGGCGCTAACGAAGGCAGATATGGCTGAACGCTTGTTTGAAGAACTGGGGCTCAACAAGCGCGAGGCGAAGGAGCTGGTAGAAGCCTTCTTCGAGGAGATCCGCTTCTCGCTGGAGAACGGCCAGCAGGTAAAACTGTCGGGGTTTGGGAATTTTGACCTCAGGGACAAGAAAGAACGTCCCGGTCGTAACCCCAAGACAGGAGAGGAAATACCGATCACGGCCCGGCGGGTTGTGACCTTTCGCCCTGGTCAGAAGCTCAAGGCCCGCGTAGAAGCGTATGCTAGAACCCTCGAACAACAATGAACTGCCACCCATTCCCAGCAAGCGCTACTTCACCATTGGCGAGGTGAGCGAGCTCTGTGACGTAAAACCTCACGTCCTGCGCTACTGGGAGCAGGAGTTTCCCCAGCTCAAGCCCGTCAAGCGGCGTGGCAACCGCCGCTACTATCAGCGCCAGGATGTCATCATGATCCGACAGATCCGCAGCCTGTTGTACGATCAGGGCTACACCATCGGTGGCGCACGGCTGCAACTCAATGACAACAACCATGCTGACGATAGAACAAATAAAAAAGCAATCAATCAGTTACGAACGGAACTTGAGGAAGTACTTGCAATTCTGAGGCGGTAGCCGCGGGCACTTCGCCCGCCCATCCATCTGCGCTATCATACGCGCCGCGAGGAAAGGCTCTCTTTAAACAGCTCACCGTACATCGGGGCGTAGCGCAGTCTGGTAGCGCACCGCAATGGGGTTGCGGTGGTCGGAGGTTCAAATCCTCTCGCCCCGACCAAACAATACGAATCTTGGTTCCCGCAGACGTGCGTGTCGGTATGCTCCGGCACGCACGTCGCTGTCGCCTGACTTTCGCGTTTTCCGCCCGGCGTCACCCAAATGGGGCAACCCTGTTTTCCTATTCAGGGCAAGCCGCTCAGCACATTGAGATTGCGACGGATTGACGCGCCGCGTCCGATATCCGTTCCTAGTTCCTAGTTCCTAGTTCCTAGTTCCTCGATCATCGTTACTCGTGCGCGTTTCGGACGTTTCCAGCGCATCGATTGGCGTGTAGAGACTACCGTGCTCGGCTGAATTGCCCCGAAGATCGTAGTCAAGAAAACGACCGCGGTCCGTTTCGATTGCGGAAGCGTGGACGGGGAGTCCGACGATGAATATGACCTTGATCGCTACGGTGTTGATGTTAAGCCTGGTACCGTTCGGGCTGCTGTTGGCCACGCGCCTCACCGGAAGTAACTTCCTGGCGCTCGGCCTCAGGGGCGATGCCGGCGAGGTGATGGCATGGGTACCGGGCGCGCTAGCCCTCGCTCTGGTGTTCGTCAGTCTGGCGGGAAACTGGCCCGGCATGGCGCTGTGGGCAGTACCGTTTGTGCTGTGGGGCGTCGCATTCTATTTCGGCCGCTAGATGCCACTCGTTTTATGGCATGCCGAACTTAATCAGGAGTACGGCCAGCAGCGCCACGACTGCCAATAGCAGGGCGGTAGTCAGTGTGCGTCGGGAATGCTGTGCCATTCGGATGCGCACGGCTACTGGCCCGGGTACTGGCGCAGCGTCAGCGTATCGCCGCGCTGGGTGAACTCAAGGTGCTTGAGAAAGCTCATGCCCAGTAGCACCTCATCGTTGCTGACGTTGGGATTGATGGAGGCGCGCACACCGCGTAACCCAATTGGCCCGAGCGATACGCTGTCCAGCTCGGTCAGGTAACCGGGCGCCGGGCCATTTGCCGTCTGGTACGTGATCTGCGCGCCGCGTTTAAGGCCAAGTTTTTTTGCCAAATGTGCCGGCACCGAAATGTCGCTGGCGCCGGTATCCAGCATGAACACCGTCTCCACGCCGTTGATCGCCCCGGTCGCGACGTAATGGTTGAAGCGGTTGCGCTCCAGGGTGACTTCACGCACGCCGCCTTCACCTGGTTCGTAACTGAGCGCACGGTTGGGGTTGTACTGGCGTTCGAGCACGCCGTTGAAAAACACCATCAACAGTCCGAGTAGTCCGGCCCACATGGCGTAAAACATCCACCGACCGGCCCGCTTCTGGCCTGAGATAGCATCGCTATATTTATCCATGGCGCGTTCCTCGCACGCAATGCGCTTTGGTGGGCGGGACGATGGGTCGCAATCGCGGGCAATGGTACATGCGTGGTTCCCCGGATCAGTCTTTGGCCACGTACTCGCGGGCAAGCGCGGCGCGCTTTTCGTAGGCCTCGCGGGCGATGCGTACGTCTTCGAGAAAATGCGGCAACTCCTCGAGCAGCAGGGCCTGGGGACCATCCACCAGCGCCTTGGCCGGGGCGGGATGAAAGTCCACCAGCACCATGTTGGCGCCGGCGATGATGCCCTGGGCGGTGACGTGCATGACGTCGAGCAGTCCTTCCGGCCCGCGGTCGCGGCTACCCACCGAGTGCGAGGGATCCACGCACACCGGCATGCGCGTCAGGCGCTTGACCACTGGCACATGCGCGAAGTCGACGAAGTTGCGGTGCGGATCACCCATGTTGGTCTTCATGCCGCGCAGGCCGAACACCACGCGCGCATTGCCCTCGCTGGCGAGGTACTCGGCGGCATTGAGTGACTCGTTGAGCGTAATGCCAAAGCCGCGCTTGAGCAGCACCGGAAACTCGCGTTGGCGACCGCATGCCTTGAGCAATTCGAAGTTCTGCGTGTTGCGGGTGCCAATCTGCAACATCACGCCGGTGGGCTGGCCGGTTTTCGCCAGGGCATCGCGAATCTCGACGATGTGATTTTCGTGGGTCACCTCCATAGCGATCACACGAATACCGTACTTGCCTGCGAGTTCGAATACCCAGGGCAGGCAATCCTTGCCGTGGCCCTGGAACGCGTAGGGGTTGGTGCGCGGCTTGTAGGCCCCCATGCGCGTACACACCTGGCCGTGTTCCCGCAGCGCCTGCATCATGTGTTCGACGTGGGTTGGGTTGTCCACGGCACACAAACCGGCAAAGACGTTCAGCGTGTCCTGGCCAAAACGCACGCCGTTGTAGGCAAACGAGGTTGGGCGCGATTCGTCGCGATGGCGCCCTAGGATGCGATATTCCTCGGAAACGCGTACCACGCGCCCCACGCCCGGCATGGCGCTGATGTCCTCGGCCGACAGGGTGGAGGTGCGGCCGATAAGATAGAGTTCGGTCAGGGTCTGTTCGGTGCCGATCTCCTCGTGAACCCGCACCTTGATCTCTGGCAAACCGGACAGGTAATCCATCACCGTGTTGAACTCGTCGCTGTTGCGCGTAACGTTGGGCTTGAGAATGACGATCATGAGCTTGTCTCTGGATTGACGTGGTTTAATCGCGAAAGCGCCGCAGCAGATCGCCGTAAGCATCGACGCGGCGATCGCGAAAGTATGGCCATATGCGCCGCACCTGCTCGCTGCGGGCGAGGTCAAGGTCGGCGAGCAGCACCTGTGCATTATCCTGACTCGCCTCTGCAATTATCTCGCCCTGTGGTCCGACGACGAAACTTGAACCCCAGAACGCGATGCCCGCGGTCTTACTGCTCGGGTCGGCCTCGAAGCCGGTGCGGTTGCAGGCCAGCACGTGCAGACCGTTGGCGATCGCGTGGGCGCGCTGTACCGTCAACCAGGCGTCGCGCTGGCGCGCCTGTTCTTCGAACGTGTC
>CP070733.1:835747-841862 GCA_020347585.1 Pseudomonadota bacterium
CGGAGGTTGTTATGAGTCTCGAACAAATACAGACCATAAAGAACGACTGGTTGGGCAATCCGCGCTGGAAAGACGTCAAGCGCCCCTACGGTGCTGACGAGGTGGTTCGGCTGCGCGGCAGCAAACACATCGAACACACCCTCGCACGCGATGGTGCAGAAAAGCTCTGGCGTCTTATCAACGAAACACCGTTCGTCAATGCGCTCGGTGCACTTACCGGCAACCAAGCAATGCAGCAGGTCAAGGCGGGCCTCAAAGCCATCTACCTATCCGGCTGGCAGGTGGCAGGCGACGCCAACATAGCAGGCCAGATGTATCCGGACCAGTCGCTCTACCCCGCCAATTCGGTGCCGGAGATAGTGCGCCGTATCAATAACACGCTGATGCGTGCCGACCAGATTCAGCACATGGAAGGCAGCGGCGACACCGACTGGTTTGCGCCTGTTGTTGCCGATGCCGAGGCCGGCTTCGGCGGCGTACTCAATGCCTTTGAAATCATGAAGGCTATGATCGAGGCCGGCGCCGCGGGTGTGCACTTTGAAGATCAACTTGCCTCAGCAAAGAAGTGTGGACATATGGGCGGCAAGGTACTCGTCCCCACCCAAGAAGCGATCCAAAAACTTGTCGCAGCGCGCCTCGCGGCCGATGTCATGGCCGTGCCCACCGTGTTAGTAGCACGTACCGATGCCGAAGCGGCCAACCTGTTGACCTCGGATATCGACGAGCGGGACCAACCGTTCTGCACCGGCGAACGTACCACCGAAGGTTTCTACCACGTACGCAACGGCCTGGAGCAGGCAGTGGCACGCGGTCTCGCCTATGCGCCCTACGCCGACCTGGTTTGGTGCGAGACCGGCACACCGGACCTCGACTATGCGCGCAGGTTCGCCGAGGCGATTCGCCACGAGTACCCGGATCAGTTACTGGCCTATAACTGCTCGCCCTCGTTTAACTGGAAGAAGAATCTCGACGAGGGAACGATTGCGCGTTTCCAGCGCGAGTTAGCTGCCATGGGGTATCGGTTCCAGTTTATTACCCTGGCGGGCTTCCATGCTTTGAACTACAGCATGTTCACCCTGGCACGCGATTACCGCGATGTGCAAATGCCGGCCTACGTGCAATTGCAGGAGGCAGAATTTGCCGCCGAGAGTCAAGGCTATACCGCGACCCGGCACCAACGCGAAGTCGGCACCGGTTACTTCGATCGGGTGAACAACGTCATCAACGGAGGTCTGTCGTCCCTTACTGCCCTGGCAGGCTCCACCGAGGAAGCGCAGTTCGACGAGGACGACGACGATGACCTGTCAAGCGCAGATTCGGGCTACGACCTTGATCTGGAGTACGGTAGCGCCCTGTGAAAGCACCACAGGGTATAGATTCCTCCACGCCGTAGACTTTGTTGTACTTTCCCCCCTATTGCCCGCACCCCGCGGGCGTTTTTTTGTCCGCAGGGTGACAAGGAGTACTCGATGGCATTCCCGAGTCTTTCGTACTTGGACGTACCGTGTCGCAGGGTGGCGTCAGCGTTCCGCTGCTCGTGGGTGTGGCAGTATGTAACCTTCCGCATGGAATAGCCTCGTCAAGCGGACTCCGCATTGGTTGAATTCGCCATTTCTTTCCATCTGTTTATCGTGCTTTTACTCTCGCTTGCCGGGCGTCATGACCTTTCTCGTTTAGGCCTTTGGAATATGCTTTGGGTAGCTATGTGGAACATGCGGCAGATTACCCTGCGACGCAATTGAGTCACCCTAGCGCATCTTTGGGTTCGAACGACGTACCTACCGGGAGGCGTAATCCGCGCTACAGACTATCTGTCAAGCCCGGGCAGCAGAGCCTTTAATCCCTCTGTCAGCATACCCATGGCAATTGCGGCGAGGATCATGCCCATCACACGCGTAATGGCCCCCATGCCCGACTCGCCGATACGTCTTGAAACAGGCGTGGCAAACGTGAACAAAAGGCCGATCAGCGCGGCAAAGCCCAGGATGACGAGCGATATCTCGACTCTGTTTAGCACCGAAGAGTGCTGCTCGGCAGCGATGAGTACTGTCACCATCGCACCAGGCCCGGCGACAAGGGGGATCGTCAACGGCACCACTGCAATCGACGTGCGCGATCCGGCGTCCTCCAGTTCCGCAGGCGACTGTTTGTGCGCGGATTGATTGAACAGCATATGCAGGCCGATTAACAGGACGATCAACCCCCCACCAGCGCGCAGCGAGTCAACGGTAATGCCAAAGACTTCAAGTAACAAAGAACCGCTCCAGGCCACGATCAACAAAGCGCCGGACACGGACAACGCACAAGTCCAGGCGATACGCCTGGCCTGCGTTGCTGATAGGTTTTCGGTCAGGCTGGCAAACACCCCAACATTGCCGATCGGGTTCATCATCGAAAAAAGGGCGGCCATATAACTTACCAATGCGGCTTCAGGGATCATGCGCTCCTCCGTCTTACGGCCATCACTTAGCCTGCTTCACGCATAGCCGCCACGGCGGTTGATTTACCCCTATCCCCCCAGCCACAGTCAGGGCGGATATATCCTTGCAGACATCACCCAGTGCATTTCGTCTCACATCTCAGAAGATGCCCTTATATCTTCACAGCAAGAAACGATATCACCCGCTATATCGTCCAAAACGTGGCAATACCGCCGATACCCTAAGGTAGTACGCGCCAAGAACCTTGCGGTAGCATAATAGGTAAGCGCGGCAGCAAACTAACAATATAAACTAAGAACGACCGTTAATTATTTCATTCTAGGTGGAAACGACCTCTCACTTTCAGCAGCATGAGCAAGTAGCACCATAAAGTTCCCCTCCCTAATAAAAATAACTCCTGTTAGCTATTCACTTTATCAACCAGGGGCCTAACGATCCTCTTTGGTTCAACGTTGCAATGTTTCCGAAGGCAACTCACCGAACAGAGCTTTGTAGTCCCCGCAGAATTGCCCGAGATGAACGAACCCGTTGTCGTAAGCGATCTGTTTGATCAGCACCTCGGTCGGGTCGGCGTCGCGTAGCGAACGATAGACCCGATTGAGTCGCTCGTTCTTCAGGTATGCGAGGGGGCTCATGCCGGTCGTTTTATGGAATGCGTCACGCATCGTGCGTTCGCTGGCGCCTATTGCACGGCATAACTCGCCAATTCGTAGTGGCTGCTCCGGGCAATGGGCAGAAAACTCCCGCGCCTTGTTAATCAACTGACGGTGTCGGTTGACACTGTGCCGGATATCGCGCGTCGGTAAAGAGGAAACCAACGCGCGCACGACCAATGCTAGCGTGGAGTTCGCCATCGCCGAGACCAGTGACGCTGCGTCCGGTGCCGCGATGGAGTGTGCCGCAACCTGTAAATACGAGAGGCACGCCTGACGCACCTGAGCGGCCAGCGGCGGTATAAGGTGGACGACACCATGGGTGTGCAGTAGCTTGTATGGATCTCCGTCAGTGATGCCGACAAACTGATTCACCAACTCTTCTTCGGAAATCACGAACACCACGCTGTCCCAAAGTGGCGCTGAGAGATACTCCGCCTCTGCGCCGCAACGCTGAATGATCACGTCATCAATGCCCGCACGTTGTCCCAGCCAGCGTCCTTCCTCAGTCTGTGACAAGGTGATGGCTAAACCTATGGCTCCCTTCGGTGCGACACCCTGGTAATGAATGGCCCGCTCCCAGCGATTTCTGAAGATGCCTATAGAACCCGTCTGGGTATGTAAGAGGCTGCCGCGAAATGCCCCCGGGCTAATTTGCTGATACTGATGGTCCCAGCCACTGAGGGTTTGCTCCATCTCTTCGAAATCATGGGATTCCAACGAGTATACGATTGTATCCACGGCACCCCACCCTGGTCTGTGAACGAAGCTCTAACAATGAGTTTTTAACTGAATATTTCGACAGACTTCTTTTTAGTTTTCTTGCCGAATTTAGATACCTCCAATACTAGACCCATCTGGCACAGTTGCAAATACTACCCAAAAACAAAGGAATCGGGTAACACCATACTATATACGGATCAAACACAAACGAACTGAGCAAAAAACCCGCATTTTTAACGCGGAATCCCGATTCAAGCCTTTTACTGAAAAGAACAACAGGAAGCGATGACATGGCAATTCGAGAAGGGGTAATGGGAAAAGCATCCGCGCTGCTGTGCGCATTCGTCTTGGCGACCATTGCCGCCCCGGCGATGGCAAAAGAAAAACCGAATATCCTTGTGATCTGGGGTGATGATATTGGCATCACCAATATCAGCGCCTACAGCCGTGGCATGATGGGCTATGAAACGCCCAACATCGATCGCATCGCCAACGAGGGCGCTCTGTTCACACACTACTATGCGGAACAGAGTTGCACCGCAGGCCGAGCGGGATTCATCACCGGCCAGATTCCGTTCCGAACGGGTCTGACCAAGGTCGGCCTGCCGGCTGCCAAGCAGGGTTTGAGCGACAAGGACCCGACCATCGCCGAGTTGCTGAAGAACCACGGCTATGCCACCGGCCAGTTCGGCAAGAACCACCTGGGCGACCGCAACGAGTACCTGCCCACGGTACACGGTTTCGATGAATACTCTGGCGTCCTCTATCACCTGAACGCGCTGGAAGAACCGGAAAACGTCGATTATCCGAAGAATCCGGAGTTCATCAAGAAATTCGGACCGCGCAATAACATCATCAGTTGGGCCACCGACAAATTTGATAAGACCGTCGATCCACGTTGGGGTGTGGTCGGCAAACAGAAGATCAAAGACGACGGGCCGTTGACCAAGAAGCGTATGGAGACTTACGACCAGGAGACGCTTGAGCGCTCGCTCAAGTTCATTGACAAGGCCGTCAAAGAAAAAAAGCCCTTCTTCGTCTGGCACAACGCTACCCGCATGCATGTGTATACCCACTTGTCGCCCAAGTACCAGGCCATGGTCGGTGAAAAGGGCTTCTACGGCGCCGGCATGACCGAGTTCGACAATGACATCGGCACTTTGCTGAAGAAAATCGACGACCTGGGTATTGCCGACAACACCATCGTCATCATTTCCACCGACAACGGCGCCGAAGTTTTCTCCTGGCCGGACGGTGGCACCACGCCCTTCCATGGCGAGAAAGCCACTACCTGGGAAGGCGGCTTTCGCGTCCCTGCCGTGGTGCGCTGGCCCGGTGTGATCAAGCCGGGTACCGTGATCAACGACATCTTTTCCCATCTGGACTGGATGCCGACCCTGCTGGCCGCGGTCGGCGAGCCGGACATTAAGCAGAAACTCCTGAAGGGGCACAAGGCGAACGGCAAAAAGTTCAAAGTGCATCTGGATGGATACGACCAGACGGCCCTGTTAAAGGGCGAAGGCCCGGGTGCGCGCAAGGAGATTTTCTACATCACCGACGATGGCAATCTCTCTGCGGTTCGCCATGGCAAGTGGAAGATCATGTTCAACTATCAGCCGTCGCAGGGACTAGCTGTTTGGAAGGATGACTTCGTAAATTCGCGCATGCCGATGCTGATCGACTTGCATGCGGACCCGTTCGAACGTGCGGTACAGCGCGGCGCCAGTTACGAATACGACAAATGGGCAACCGAGCGCATGTTTGCCTTTGTGCCTGCCCAGGCGATCGTGGCGAAGTTCCTCAAGAGCTTCGAGAAGTTTCCACCGAGGCAGAAACCGGGCAGCTTCAGCGTCGGCGATGCTCTGGAACAATTGCAGGCAGCTCCGCAGGGCAGATAGGACTGTCTTTAAAACCGTTGGGCGCGGTTTCAGAGTTTTTAGCATAACTTAGAATCAGTAGCCCTCAGTGAAACAACACACATCAATATAAGAAAAGGAGTCATCGTATGGCCACGCAACTAAGGAACCTCGCGATCACACTGATGGTGATCCTCTGTGGGCTTGCCGTTCATCCCGTGCAGGCGAAGGACTACGACCTGGTGATCTTGAACGGCCGGGTCATGGATCCCGAGAGCAAGCTCGATGCCGTGCGCAACGTGGGCATTAAAGACGGCAAGATTACCAAGATCACCAAGAAAAAGATCTCCGGTAAGCAAACGATTAATGCCAAGGGCCATGTGGTCGCGCCGGGATTCATTGATACCCACAGCCATAACGTCTCCAGTCCCTTCGGACAGAG
>CP070733.1:841962-846292 GCA_020347585.1 Pseudomonadota bacterium
CCGCGCATCCTGGCCGTACCGTTGCTAGTCGGCGCGCTGGTAAGCGCCGTGGTGGTTTTTCTGCTGGCGCGCTACCTGGCCGCGCCGGTCACCAGGCTCAGGCGCGCGGCCGAGCAAATCGCCGACGGTGATCTCGACCAGCGCGTGCTCCCGAGCCTTGGCAGGCGCCGCGACGAAATCGCGCAGCTTGCCGCGGCATTCGATCACATGGCTGCAAGGTTGCAGACGCTGTTGGGCTCCCAGCGACAACTGCTCAGCGATGTGTCGCACGAGTTGCGCTCACCACTGTCACGCCTGCAAGTAGCGCTGGGTCTGGCGCGCCAGCGTGGTGCGCAGCCGGTAGATGGCGAACTTGATCGCATTGAACGCGAGGCCGAACGGTTAAACGAACTGATCGCACAATTGTTGTCGCTGTCACGCCTCGAATCCGGTGTTTCAGAATCACAACGCGAAACCCTGGATTTGGCGGCGTTGTTGACGGACGTGGCCGAGGACGCCGCCTTCGAGGCGCGGGCCGCCGACCGTGACGTGGTATTGCATGACGTGCAGGGTGTGGCACTTAACGGGGTTCCCTTGCTGCTGCACAGCGCCCTCGAGAATATTCTGCGCAACGCCGTCCGCTACACTGCACAGGGCACGACGGTGGATGTCGAAATGCGGCGCTGCCCGGGGAGTGAGGAGTGCGTCCGCGTGCAGGTGCGCGACCATGGGCCAGGCGTACCCGATGAGGTGCTGGCGCATATGTTTGAGCCGTTCGTGCGCGTGGAGCAGGCGCGCGATCGTACGCGCGGTGGTCACGGGCTGGGCCTTGCGATTGCCGAGCGCGCCGTGCGCCTGCATGGCGGCACGGTGTCTGCGTCTAACGCGCCCGACGGCGGTTTGGTCATCGTGGTCGAACTGCCCTGCGTAACGAATCACCGCGTCTGAGAAGGTGGCAGGATCAAGCCGGGATCGCCCGGCGAGATCGCGCTGTGCAATGTTGGGGTCCTCATGGCGTTGCGGAATTTGTTAGCGTCGGGTGAAAGTGGTCGTTAAGATTGGTGACATGACGGTAGCCAAGAATATTCGCACAGACACGCCCCGCAATGCACTTTCCGTGGGGAGGGTCGTGTTTCGCATCGTGATCATCTTCTCGCTGTCCGAGTTGCTGATTATGGCGGGTATCCTGTTCATCCCCCATAGCCTGGGCCGGGAGGCGGAAGTCGTACTGGATGCCGTGCTGCTGGTGGTGCTTGCCACACCGGTGCTTTACCTGTGGGTCATCCGCCCGTTTGTTGTTGCTCGTGATGAGGCCGAGGCGCGTGTCACCCATATGGCATTTCACGATCCGCTGACACAGTTGCCCAACCGTCGTCTGCTATCCGAGTATCTTGCGAAGTGGCTGGGATCCTATGACAGGCATCCCGTCTACGGGGCATTGATGTTCATCGACCTGGATGACTTCAAGGAGGTGAATGATACCTTTGGCCATGGGGCCGGGGATGCTGTGCTGGTCGAAGTGGCTAGACGTCTGGAGTCGGTGACACGCGTCGAAGATACCATTAGCCGGGTGGGTGGTGATGAGTTCGTGTTGTTGACGCCGCGCCTTGGCAGCGAGGAGCAGCAGGCGCGCGGCCATGCACTGGGAGTGGCGGAGAAAATCCGTGAGTTGCTCGCGAAGCCGTATCACGTGTACGGCAAAAAACTGACTCTCGGATCAAGTATCGGCATACGTATGCTCAGCGACAGCACGGTTAGCATTGAAGAGCTGATCGGTGAAGCCGACTTCGCCATGTATTGCGCCAAGCGCGCGCAGCAACAAGAGCGCATTGCCTTTTTTGAGAATACTGAAGATGAATCGCGCCAACCGTCCTGCTGACAGCGCGGCGGCGGATCGGTAAAATGCACTGTACAAATTGTCAGTCGGGCCTGAGAGCGAACCACTTCATGAATAGAGCAAAGTATGTTGCCCTTGTTGTATTGCTCGTGCTTGCGTCGAGTGCTGTTGCAGAAGGCGTTTCAAAGTTCTGGGAGGCGGTGCGCCAGGGAAACACGTCGGAAGTCAGAGCGCTAGTTGAACAAGGCGCGGATGTAAACGAGAGTGGTGGCAACAACGAAACGCCGGTGCTGGTCAAGGCGGCTAAGGAGGGTCACCTGGCAGTTGTTGAGTTGTTACTGTTTGCGGGCGCGGACATCAACGCGCAAAATGTTAAGGGTACTACGGCACTGCATGCGGCCGCCAGGAGGGGCCACACGGACATCGTACAGCTACTGCTGGCGCATAACGCCGACCACACGCTGCGCGACAAGGAGGGGCGCACCGCAGAGAGTATTGCGCGAGCCGAGGAGTACAGCAAGATTGCGCGCTTGGTGTCCGGTACCGGCGCTGCGCTGGCGATCTACAATGATTTTGCGCCGCTGGGGATTACGGCCGAGAAGTTTCAAAGCGCGGCAAAGGCGGCGCTCGTCAAACGCGGGTGGACCCTCAGCGCGGAGGCAGGCAACAGCGTGCAGGGCGTGATCGCGCGTCGCGACATAACCTATAAGAGTGAGATCAGGCTGGAAGGTACGCTGGTATACTTCCTGTTCCTTCGCGGCTATGGCGCGACCAAGGTCAACTACCTGCAGAACCTCGAACGGGATTTTACCCACGAACTCAAGCGCCAGCCCTGATATGGGGCTGCGTCCTGCCTAGTCTCACAGTACTTTGACGCTGCCGAGGTCGGCGCCGGTAAGATCGGTCATGTGCACGGCGCAGGCAATGCACGGGTCGAAGCTGTGAATGGTGCGCAGGATCTCGATGGGTTGCGCGGGGTCGTGCAGCGGGTGCCCGCGCAGTGCCGCCTCGTAGGCACCCGCCTGTCCGGCGGCGTCGCGCGGGCCGGCGTTCCATGTGCTGGGCACCACGGCCTGGTAGTTGTCGATCTTGCCGTTCTTGATCACGATCCAGTGCGCCAGCGCGCCGCGCGGCGCCTCCATGAATCCTGCCCCTTTGGCTTCCCTTGGCCAGGTGCGCGGTTCCCACTTGGCGTCGTTGAAGGTGCGCACATCGCCGGCGCGGATATTGTCTACCAGTGCGTTGTACCAGCCCTCCATGGCATCAACGAAGATCTTGGTTTCGAGGGTGCGCGCGGCGGTGCGCCCCAACGTGGAAAACAGTGCCTCGACCGGCACGTCTAGCGTACGCAGGGTGCTTTCGACCAGCGCGCGCGTTTGTTCATGGCCCTCCGCGTACATCATCAGTACGCGCGCGAGTGGGCCTACCTCCATGGCCTTGCCTTTCCAGCGCGGTGATTTGAGCCAGGAATACTTGTCCGCGACGTTGAGTTGCTTGTAAGGCGGTTGGGGGCCGGTAAAGTTGAAGCTGGTTTCGCCATGGTAGGGGTGCAGGCCTTTGTCGTCGCCGCCCTCGTAGTCGTACCAGGAGTGCGCCACGAACTCTTGGATCTCCTCCTCAGCGTCGAGATCCACCTCGTGGCGGGTCGATAGGTCACGGTCGAGGATCACGCCGCGCGGCACCAGGAAGCCGGCGGGGTCGTTGGTGCCGTTGGACGGGAAGTCACCGTAGCACAGGAAGTTGCCAAGGCCCTCGCCCCGCGATCCCCAGTCCTTGTAGAAACCGGCGATGGCCAGCGTGTCGGGTACGTAGACTTGGTCGACGAACTCACGCATGTGGTCGATTATTCCCTTGATGCGCTGCAGCCCGGCGATGTTGAGCGCTGTGGCGCCCGCACCGGTTTGCTTGCCGCCTGTCTCCTGCCGTGGATGCACACTGATGGCCGCCGGCGTGCCACCGACCAGAAAATTGGGATGCGGGTTCTTGCCACCGAAGATGGTGTGGATCTGCACCACCTGGCGCTGCCACTCGAGCGCTTCGAGGTAGTGTGCTACGGCCATTAGGTTCGCCTCCGGCGGCAACTTGTAGGCCGGATGGCCCCAGTAGCCGTTGGCGAAGATGCCAAGTTGCCCGGCCTCGACAAAGTTCTTGAGTTTTTTCTGCTTGTCCGCAAAGTAGTTCGGGGACGACTTCGCATAGCGGCTAATGGACTGCGCAAGTTCCGAGGTGGCCTTCGGGTTGGCCTTGAGCGCTGATACCACATCCACCCAGTCGAGGGCATGGAGGTGGTAGAAGTGCACCACGTGGTCCTGCAGGTACTGGGCGCAGAACATCAAGTTGCGGACCATCTCCGCGTTCGGCGGGACCGTGATCCCCAGCGCGTCCTCCACCGTGCGGACCGAGGCCAGCGCATGGACGGTCGTACAGACGC
This sequence comes from Pseudomonadota bacterium, assembly GCA_020347585.1. Classification (GTDB taxonomy): domain Bacteria; phylum Pseudomonadota; class Gammaproteobacteria; order CAMYNG01; family CAMYNG01. The sequence continues at coordinate 846,210 of CP070733.1, forward strand.
CGCACGCCCGCTCCGTGAATGCCCAGGCGTCCCGCGGGTCCCGGCCTTTTAAAATCAACTCGAAACCGCGGACCATGGTGCCC
>CP070733.1:846392-849289 GCA_020347585.1 Pseudomonadota bacterium
CTTTGGGTTGTGGATTTTCCGATGTTCGAGCGCGACGAGGCGAGCGGGCGCTGGATGGCCCTCCATCACCCGTTCACATCCCCGAAGGAAGAGCACCTGGAACTGCTGGCGCACGATCCGGGCGTCTGCCATTCGCGCGCCTACGATATGGTACTCAACGGCACCGAGGTCGGCGGCGGCTCCATGCGCATCTACCGCAAGGAGGTGCAGCAGGAGGTATTGCGCCACCTCGGCATCGGGGAGCAGGAGGCCCGCGACAAATTCGGATTTCTGCTCGATGCGCTCAAGTACGGGTGCCCGCCGCACGGTGGCATTGCGTTCGGCCTCGATCGATTGGTCATGTTGATGGCTGGCGCCGCATCGATCCGTGAAGTGATGGCCTTTCCCAAGACGCAGACCGCCGCCTGCCTGCTGACGCAGGCACCTTCGCCGGTGAGCGATGCGCAGCTGCGAGAGCTCAATATTCGGCTGCGGGCCATCAAGGAACAGCCCTGAGCGCGCAGGGGTCCGGCCCCGGCGCAAACCTCATGTTTGCCGGCCGTGCGCCGATATAACACCCTGAAAAACGGGCGGTTAACAGGTTGCCCCTACGGGCACCCCGCTATAACATCCTCTAAAACTTAGGGAATTTTGACGGGCATTGTGTCCCGGCGCTTCCGGCCAGGATCTGAGCCGGCGTCGCAGTAGGTATATGCGTGAACAAATCGTACTGGAAGAACGACTGGTTCATCGGCCTGGTTGTCACGGCGTTGTTCCTGCTGCTGCTGGCGACCCAGGCATTGCGGGGTCTGGAATGGCGGCTGTATGACCTCGGGCTGCAATTTACCTCTGCCAAGACCGCCAGCGCCGACGTGGTGGTGGTCGCCATCGACGATGCTTCCCTGCTGGAACTTGGGGCTTGGCCGTGGCCGCGCGATGTGCTGGCCACGGCTACCGACTACATTTCCAGGGCACGGCCCAACGCGATAGGTTTCGCGCTGCCTTTCGACAGCAGCCAAAGTACCCGCGGGCTGGAATACATAAAGGAATTGCGCGGCGCGCTTGGCACCAATGCGCACGGTGCCGGCCGCAGCGTCAAACGCATTCTCGACAAGGCGGAATCGGGACTCGATACCGACCGTGTGTTGGCCAGAAGCCTGCATCGGGCCGGGCCGGTGGTGCTGGCGATTCCGTACCGCACCGATAAGGGTGGCGTGCAGCACGATGCCGAACCGCTGGGCGAGGAGGTCAGTGCGCGGCTCCTTGTCGAAGTCGCCAATGGCAGGGTCAATGACACGGGTGGCCTGTTGCGGCAGTTTCTTCCCGAGCCGGTAACCGGCGCGAGCGCTGTGTACCCGCCGATTGCGAATCTGGCGCGCGCCAGCAACGCGGTGGGCCATATGCGCTGGGCGGCGGAGGGCGACGTCAATGCGCGCGTCGAGCCGCTGGTGGTGCGGTTCGGCGACCAGTACTTACCTTCTCTGGCGCTGGCTCTGGCGGCCCTCAACAAGGGGCTGCGTTTGAAGGACGTTGAGGTCGCTATCGGCAAGGGGGTGCGCCTGGCGGGCGCACCGATCGCGACCGACCGCCGGCTGAACATCTACCCGTATTTTTACGCGGGCCGCGACGGTAACCCGGCCTTTCCTGTGTACTCTATCGGTGATGTGCTGGCAAAGAATGTAAACGCGCGCGCATTTCGCGACAAAGCCGTGATCATTGGCGTTACCGCCAGCCAGTTGGCGATTCCCGTTGATACCCCGGTCGGCAAGATGGCCCCGGCCGTGGTGACGGCGCATGCACTGTCGAGCCTGCTCAATGACGATCTGTACCGGTTTTCGGAGTGGGGCGTTTGGGTGGAGGGCCTGGTGCTGTTGATGGTCGGCGCCTACCTGATGCTTGTCCTACCGCGCTTCGGCATTGGCACAGGCATGGCGCTGAGCGCGCTGCTGCTCGTTGCGCTGCTCAATGTGTACTTCATCCTGATGATTTCCAGGGCGACCTGGCTGCCGTTGGTGGCGCCCATGCTGGCGTTGCTGGTTGGTCACGTCGTGCTGGCGGCCAAGCATATGTGGGAAGCACGCTTCGGGCGCGTGCAGCTCGAGCTGTGCGAGGCCAATCGGCTGCTGGGTCAGTCGTTCCACGCCCAGGGCCAGCTGGACAATGCCTTTGATCGCTATCGCAAGTGCCCGGCGGACGATGCGGTGCTGGACCAGCTGTACCACCTGGCGCTCGACTACGAGCGCAAGCGCCAGTTCAACAAGGCCGAGGCGGTACTGTTGTATCTCCGCGGCGAGAACGAAACATTTCGGGACGTGCGTGAACGACTGGCGCGCAACAAGGAACTGGCGCATGCACATGCCTTCGGCGGAGCCGCCGCGAGCAATCCCAATAGCACCCTGGTGCTGCACACCACCGGTATCCAGAAGCCGATGCTCGGACGCTACCAGATCGAAAAGGAACTCGGCCGTGGTGCGATGGGCATGGTCTACCTGGGGCAGGACCCCAAGATTGGGCGAACCGTGGCGATCAAGACCATGTCGCTTTCTCAGGAGTTCGAAGGCAGTAAGCTTGAGGACGTACGCCAGCGGTTTTTCCGCGAGGCCGAGACGGCAGGGCGGCTCAACCACCCCAATATCGTTACCATCTATGATGTTGGCGAAGACCAGGAATTGGCCTATATCGCCATGGTTTACCTCAAGGGCGAGAATTTGCTGGCATACTGCCAGCACGACAGTCTGTTGAATGCCGCCGAGGTCTTTGATATGACAATCAAGGTCGCCGAGGCGCTGGAGTATGCCCATGGCCAGAGTGTGGTGCACCGTGATATCAAGCCAGCGAATATTCTCTACGACAAGCCCAGCGGCACGTTGAAGGTGACCGATTTCGGCGTGGCGTGCCTGACCGATGCCAGCAAGACC
>CP070733.1:849389-859246 GCA_020347585.1 Pseudomonadota bacterium
AATGGCCCTCCAGATCGCTGCGGACCTCTCATAGGCTTAACCAAAAAAAACGAAAAAATAACAATACGTTGTACATTCCATCACATTGCGTACGGTAACTTTCCGCTGCCCGGCGGGTCAAAAATTGCAGGACTGGCTTATGTAACCTAAATTTAAGTTAGGGCCCGTGGCATCTGCGGTATGAAACCGAGTCTGAAAACGAGGTTGGTGCGTTGGCTCTCACATTGGCTCACCCGTGAGCGCCCGCCGTCCAACAGCAACGCACCAATGTGCAATTTCGAGCGCCTGCGCTACGAAATCAGGCCGGGCGATGTCATTCTCGTTGAAGGGCGCAGCCAGGTTTCCCGTGTCATCAAGAATATTACCCAGAGCGCCTGGACCCACGCCGCGCTGTACATCGGTCGGGTGTACGACATTCACGATCCCGCGCGTCGTGAGCAACTGCGCACGCACTACCATGGCGACCCGAACCAGCAATTGATCATCGAAGCTCTGCTGGGGGAAGGCACGGTGGTGCATCCGCTCAGCAAGTACCGCAACGAACACCTGCGCATCTGCCGTGCCCGCGGCATTGCACCTGATGACGCCCAGCGCGTGATCGAATACGCGATTGGGCGCCTCGGCACCGACTATGACCTGCGCCAATTGCTGGACCTGGCGCGATTCATGTTCCCATATGGAATTTTGCCTAGGCGCTGGCGCTCGTCCCTGTTCAGCCACAATGCGGGGGCACCCACACGCACGGTGTGTTCGACTATGCTGGCCGAGGCATTCCATGCAGTGCATTTCCCGATGCTGCCGTTCACAGAGCGATCCGAACACGGCACTATTAACCTTCACCAGCGCAACCCGCGCCTGTACACACCGCGGGACTTCGACTACTCGCCCTACTTCGACATCATCAAGTACCCCTATTTTGACTTGGATGATGTCGCATCCTACCGACGCCTGCCCTGGAGCGACAAGAGACGCTACTGCAACGATCCGAACGACTGCTATATCGCTCCACCGCCGCAGGACGCACATGACGCGGGCAGCGCACATCGCGACGGTCAACAGGAGTTACCTGCACAGGTCAGCAAACAATCGCCGCCTCGTGCGGCGCGGTCGATCAATCTATTGAACCACGCCGTGCGGGCAAAGAGGAAAACCGCATGAACAATCCTGTGCGTTACCTGCAATTTTCCGGCGCGTTGTTGTTAATCGCGGTTATCGATTTACTGCCCGCGCCTTGGCAGATCGCGGTCGTGTTGCTGGTGGTCATGCACCTTGCGCTACCACACTGGCGCCGGCCAGGCATCGCACTGGTTCCCGCCGCCACCAGCGAAACGATTTACGACTGGCGGCTACGTTGGATATCAGAGCCGGCGCTGCGCTTGGTTCGACGCGCGTTGCCGCGCATGTCGCGCACTGAACGCGAGGCGCTCGATGCCGGTACCGTATGGTGGGACGGCGAACTGTTTAGTGGCAAGCCGCGCTGGCGCCTATTACGTCAGCAAGAACCGCCGACACTGACACGGGAAGAGCAGGCGTTTCTCGATGGCCCGGTCGAGGAGCTATGCCGCATCGTCGATGACTGGGAAGTCACCCACGAGCGGCACGATCTACCGCCGAAGGTCTGGCATTTCATCAGGGACAACGGCTTCTTCGGCATGATCATCCCGCGCACCTATGGCGGTCTGGAGTTTTCCGCACTGGCGCATTCCGCGGTCGTCATGAAGATCGCCACACGCAGTGTCTCGGCAGCGGTCACAGTGATGGTCCCCAATTCGCTGGGGCCGGCCAAGTTACTGCTCGAATATGGCACAGAGGAGCAAAAGGACCACTACCTGCCGCGCCTCGCGCAAGGTAAGGAGGTTCCCTGCTTCGCCCTGACCAGTCCGGAGGCCGGCAGTGACGCCGGCGCCATCCCCGACTTCGGCATCGTATGCCGGCAGGACTTTGAGGAACACAAGGACGTACTGGGCATAAAACTTACTTGGGAGAAACGCTATATCACTCTTGGACCGGTGGCCACACTGCTGGGCCTGGCGTTCAAGTTGTATGACCCGGACCACCTGCTCGGCGAGGAGGAAGACCTTGGCATCACCCTGGCACTGATTCCCACCGATACCGCGGGGGTCGTGATCGGCAGACGTCATATGCCGCTCAACCAGGTTTTCATGAACGGACCCAACAGCGGCAAGGATGTATTTGTTCCCATCGAGTGGATCATCGGCGGACTGGCATATGCCGGTCAGGGCTGGCGCATGCTAATGGAATGTCTGGCCGACGGACGTTCGATTTCGCTACCGGCACTTGGCACCGGCGCAGGCAAACTTGCGAGCCGGGCAGTAGGTGCCTATGGACGCATACGCCGTCAGTTCAAGCAACCCATCGGCCGCTTCGAGGGCGTGCAGGAAGCGCTGGCGCGCATCGGCGGTTATACCTACATGATGGACTCGGCACGCGTACTTACCGCACGGGCCATAGACAGCGGCGAGAAACCCTCAGTGATCTCCGCCATCGTCAAGTACCACCTGACCGAGGGCATGCGCCGCGTGGTCAATGACGCCATGGACGTGCTCGGCGGTGCCGGGATCTGCCTCGGGCCGCGCAACCTGTTGGGCCGCACCTACCAGGCGGTACCGATCAGCATCACCGTCGAGGGCGCCAACATCCTTACGCGCACGATGATCATTTTCGGCCAAGGTGCCGTGCGTTCGCACCCGTATATCTTCCACCTCATGGAGGCGGCCAGTAACGAAGAATCGGAAAAGTCGCTGCAGAAATTTGACCGCGCCCTGTTCGGCCACATGCGCTATCTGCTCGGCAACTTGCTGCGCACGTTTTTCCATGCCACCACCGGCGCACGCTTTGCGCGTGTTCCAGGGCGCGGTTCGGTGCGCCGGTACTATCAACACCTCACGCGCATGAGCGCGTCGTTCGCGTTGCTCGCCGATGCCGCCATCCTTACCCTCGGCGGTTCCTTAAAACGGCGCGAACGCATTTCGGGGCGGTTGGCCGATGTTATCAGCCAGTTGTACCTGGCCTCGGCGGCACTGCAGCGCTTCAACGATCAGGGCGAGCCGCAGGAAGACTTGCCGTTCGTGCGCTGGGTTTGCGACCAGTCACTGCATACGATTCAGAGCAGCCTGAGCGGTGTGTTGTCCAACTTACCCAACCGCCCGGTGGCATGGATGCTGCGTTGGGTGATATTTCCGTACGGACGGCGCTTCAATCCGCCAACTGATCGCCTTGGCCAGGAGATCGCCGAGATGCTGCTGGCGCCCTCCGCCGCGCGCGATCGTCTGACCGACGGCATGTTCATCCCGACCGGTCTCGAAGATCAACTCGGGAGAATCGAAGATGCATTGGATAAGGTCATCCGCGCCGAGTACGTGGAGCGCAAGCTGCGCAAGGAACTGGCGCAATCCATCGACACGTATCGCAGCATCGATGACCTCGTTACGGCAGGGCTCGCACAGGGAATACTCGATGCGAGCGACGCTGAGCTTATAACAAGCGCCGACGCAGCACGCCGCGAGGTCATCCGGGTGGATGACTTCCCGAATGATCTGGGCAAGGAGGCAGACCATGACTGATACCCCCGCCACCGCCGGTACCCCGACCCGCAAACGCAGTACCGGCGCGCGCCGCGCGCGCGCAGTATTTATCGTCGACGGCAGCCGCGCACCTTTTCTCAAGTCCGGCGCTAAGCCCGGCGTATTCGCCGCAGCCGACCTGGCAATTGGCTGCGCGCGGCCACTGCTGGCACGCCAGCCGTTTGAGGCCGATGCCTTTGACGAGGTGGTGCTCGGCTGCGTGATGCCCGGCCCCGATGAAGCCAATATCGCGCGCGTCGTCGCGTTGCGCCTGGGGTGCGGCAAGCACGTTCCGGCGTGGACTGTGCAACGCAACTGCGCCTCGGGCATGCAAGCGCTGGACAGCGCGGCGCACGACATTGCTGCGGGCCGCGCCGACCTGGTGCTGGCCGGCGGCACAGAGGCCATGAGCCGCGCGCCGGTGCTGCTCAACGATGCCATGGTGGCGTGGCTTGGCGAGTTCTACGCGGCGAAAACCGTCGGCCGCAAGCTCGCGACGTTCGGCCGACTGCGACCGAACTACCTCAAGCCCGTCATCGCGCTATTGCGCGGCCTGAATGACCCCATTGTTGGACTGTCGATGGGACAAACCGCCGAGAACCTCGCCCACCGGTTCGGCATCGATCGCGCCGAAATGGACAGCTTCGCGTTGCGCAGCCACCAACGACTGGCCCATGCGCAAGACAATGGACTGCTGCAGGAGATCGAACCGCTCTACGACTATAAGGGCCGGTTCTACGTCGCTGATAACGGCGTGCGCCGCGACACCGATATGGAGCAGTTAGGCCGGCTCAAGCCAGTGTTCGACCGTCCGTTCGGCAACGTTACCGCCGGGAACAGCGCCCAGGTCACCGACGGTGCTGCCATGCTGATCCTGGCAAGTGAGGCGGCGGTCAAACAGCACAACCTGTCGGTACTGGGCCGCATTGTCGACAGCGAATGGGCAGGGCTGGAACCGGCACAGATGGGCCTTGGCCCGGTACACGCCAGCACGCCGCTGCTCAAGCGAAACAAGCTGAAACTCGACGACGTCGACTACTGGGAGATCAACGAAGCCTTTGCCGCGCAGGTGCTCGCCTGCCTCGCCGCATGGGAAGACAAACAATACTGCAAGGACGAGCTGGGGCTCGCGCGCCCGCTCGGCACAGTCGACCAAGACCGCCTCAATGTCGACGGCGGCGGCGTCAGCCTCGGACACCCGGTGGGTGCAAGCGGCGCCCGCATCGTCCTGCACCTGTTGCGTGTGATGGAACGCAACGCGGCGCAACGTGGCATCGCCACGCTGTGTATCGGCGGGGGCCAGGGCGGCGCTATGCTCCTGGAGCGTGCCGCATAGCTGCCTGCCAAGAGGGTAGAGAAATGACCCATAGCCTCAAGCACTGGCAACACGAGCGCGACGCCGACGGTATCGCATGGCTCACACTGAACAGGGCCAACAGCAGCACCAACGTCCTGTCCAGTCCGGTTATCCTGGAGTTTGGCAAGCTGCTGGATGAACTGAAGGCCGATCCGCCTCGGGGCATCGTGATTCGCTCGGCCAAGGAAGGTGGCTTCATCGCCGGCGCCGATGTCAACGAATTCACGCAATACGCGGACGAATCCGCCGCACTTGAACTCGTACAGCGTGTGCACGGCATGATGAACACGCTGGAGACACTGCCCTTCCCCACCGTCGCACTCATTCATGGATACTGCCTTGGCGGCGGTCTCGAACTGGCACTGGCTTGCCGGTACCGCGTCGCCGAGGACAAACCGGCAACCCGCATTGGCCTGCCCGAAGTTCGCCTGGGCATTCATCCGGGATTCGGTGGGACCTACCGGACGATTCGCACCATCGGCGCACCCGCGGCGCTCGACGCAATGCTGAGCGGACGCAGCATGTCGGCGCGAGCAGCACGCAAACTGGGACTCGTTGACCACGCGGTACCTGAGCGCCATCTCACCGCTGCGGCGCGCAGCCTGATCCTGCGTCCGCCCCCTGCACGCCAACCGGCACGCTGGAAACGCTGGGCAAGCCACCGCCTGGTCAGGCCGTGGCTGGCGAAGTACCTGATGAGGAAGGTCGCCGCGCGCGCCCCGCGCGCACACTACCCGGCTCCCTATGCGCTGATCGACCTGTGGGTAAGTCACTACGATGATCCGCCACAGATGCTCGAGGAAGAAGCACGCTCGGTCGCGCACCTGCTGGCCGGCAAGCCCGCGCAAAACCTGATTCGCGTGTTTCAGCTCCAGGAACGCCTCAAGGGTATTGGTCGCGCGGCCGAATACAGTCCGCGTCACATTCATGTTATCGGCGCCGGGATCATGGGCGGTGATATCGCCGCCTGGTGCGCCGCGCAGGGATTTACGGTATCGCTGCAGGATACCCGGCACGAGGCACTGGCCCGCTCCGTGCAACGCGCCCATCAGCTGTTCAAGAGGCGGCAAAAGATACCGCGTCTGGTGCAGGCCGCCGCTGATCGGCTGCTTCCCGATCATCAGGGCTGCGGACTGCGCAAGGCGGATATTGTTATCGAGGCAATCTTCGAAGACGTGCAGGCCAAACAGGATTTGCTGAGATCCATCGAACCACAACTGCGAGACCATTGCATCATCGCGACCAACACCTCGAGCATTCCGCTCGAGGTTCTTGGCCGCGCGCTGCGGCGCCCCGGGCGCCTGGTCGGCCTTCATTTGTTCAATCGTGTGGCAAAGTTGCCACTGGTCGAAGTGGTACATGGCGAGCAAACCGACACCCAAACCATGCACGACGCGGCGGCCTTCACCCGCGGTATCGATCGCCTGCCGCTGCCAGTGAAAAGCAGCCCGGGCTTCCTGGTAAACCGCATCCTGATGCCATACCTAATCGAGGCACTCAAGCTACTCGACGAAGGTGTACCTCCCACCGCGATCGACAAGGCTGCGCTGGATTTTGGTATGCCGATGGGACCGATCGAACTCGCCGACTCGGTTGGCCTTGACATTGCCCTGCACGTCGCCGAACTCCTGTCAGAGAAAATGAACATCGAGGTTCCCGAAACGCTTCGCAAGCTGGTCAACCAGAAGCATCTGGGCAAGAAAACCAATCACGGATTCTATGCGTTTAAAAATGGCAGGCCGGTCAAGCCTTCCCTTGACAAGAACTACGTTCCGCCTGCCGATTTGCAGGACCGGATGATCCTGCGCATGATCAATGAGGCCGTCGCTTGCTGGCGAGAAGGTATCGTTGATTCTGCAGAGCTTGTTGACGCGGGTGTTATCTTCGGCACCGGTTTTGTACCATTTCGTGGCGGGCCCCTGCACTACAGCCGCACACGCGGCAGCCAGCAGTTGCACCAGACATTGGACAGCCTTAGATTGCGCCACGGCGACCGCTTCGCTGCCGATTCCGGGTGGGCTGACTTCGAGAGCCGACAATAACAATGCCCGACAATATCGACTACATCCCTGCCGAGAACACCCGTGACCTTGCCGGATTGTTCCTGGAGCGCGTACGCCGATCGCCTGAGCGGGTTGCTTATCGTCACTTCGATACCGCAAGCGCACAGTGGATCGATACAACATGGGCAGAGATGGCCGGTCACGTCGCGCGCTGGCAGGCAGCCATGCGCAGCGAGGGGCTGCAGGCAGGCGATCGCGTTGCGCTGATGCTGCGAAATTGCCGGGAGTGGGTAATGTTTGATCAGGCCGCCCTTGGCCTCGGACTGGTGGTGGTACCGCTTTATCCCAACGATCGCGCCGAGAACATTGCCTACATACTCAATGATTCCGACGCCCGCCTGTTTTTTTTCGAAGGGCATGAGCACTGGGAAACGTTACGTCCGGTGCACGATCAGCTTGGCAAATTGCAACGTATCGTGACGATTGAGCAGGTAGACGATCCGAGTGAAGCACGCCTGACGCCGATCGAAAAATGGCTTCCGGAGCACGGCACCGAGCTTGGCCGCCCGGACACTGCGCGCGACGAGCTGGCCACCATCGTGTACACCTCGGGCACCACTGGCAAGCCCAAGGGAGTCATGCTGAGCCACGACAATATTCTTTCCAACGCCCACGCCGGTCTGGGCAACATTACCGTCTACAACGATGATGTCTTCCTGTCGTTCCTGCCGCTCTCGCACATGCTCGAGCGTACCGCCGGCTACTACATTCCGATACTGACCGGGGCGACCGTGGCGTACGCGCGTTCCATCCCCGAACTGGCAGAAGACCTGCTGAACATCAAACCCACCATGTTGATCTCGGTACCGCGGATCTTTGAGCGTGTGTACAACAAGGTGCAGGCGGGACTCACCGAAAAACCACCCGTGGCGCGCAAGCTGTTCGGCGCCGCGGTAGGGATTGGATGGCAGCGTTTTCAGATCCGACAGGGCAAGGCAGGCTGGACCCCGGCGCAACTACTATGGCCGCTGCTCAATGCCCTGGTGGCGCGAAAGATCCTTGATCGACTGGGCGGGAGGCTGCGCATAGCCGTGAGCGGCGGTGCACCGCTGCCGCAGCACGTCGCCCGCACCTTTATCGGACTGGGCCTGAACATCGCACAGGGCTATGGGCTAACCGAGACCAGCCCGATCATCAGCGCGAATCCGCTGGAGCGCAATGATCCCTTCAGTGTCGGCGAGCCGTTGCGCGGCCTCGAGGTGCGCCTGGGCGAAAACAATGAGCTGCAGGTTCGTGGTCCGAGCGTCATGCTCGGCTACTGGCACAATGACGAGGCCACCCACGACACCATCGATGCCGATGGCTGGCTGCACACAGGCGACGTTGCCCGGATTGTCGACAACCACGTCTACATCACCGGGCGGCTCAAGGAAGTTATCGTGCTGGCTAACGGTGAGAAGGTTGCGCCTGCCGATCTGGAAATGGCAATCACGAACGAAACGTTGTTCGAACAGGTCATGGTACTCGGCGAGGGACGCCCGTTCCTGAGTGCGGTCGTTGTTTTGAACCGTGAGCACTGGGATGTATTTGCCGGCGAACTCGGTGTTGATGCCGATGACCTGGCAACGCTGCATGACTCGCGCGTTGTCGAGGCCGTGCTCGGGCGCATTGCCACGCAGTTGCGTGAGTTCCCTGGTTATGCGGCGATCTACCGCGTGCTGATGACCCTCGATCCGTGGACTGTCGAGAACAATCTTATCACGCCTACACTGAAGCTACGGCGCAAACAGGTTACCGAAAAGTATCACAACGAAATCGACACACTCTACGCAGGCCACTAGGGACCGCTATGGGTGATGTGATGCCCACCGACCGCGCGCCCGACATCCGCGTCGTTGCCATGCCCTGTGACACCAATGGTCTGGGCGACATCTTCGGCGGCTGGCTCATGTCGCAGGTGGACATCGCCGGCAGCATTCAAGCCGTGCGTCGCGCCAACGGCCGCGTAGTGACCGTGGCAGTCAACGAATTCCGCTTTCTTCGGCCCGTGTTTGTCGGCGATCTGGTCAGTCTGTTCGCCGAGGTTCAAAGCGTCGGCAACACCTCGATTCGCATCACCATCGCCGGGTTCGCCGAGCGCGAACGCAGTATTCACCAGTGCGACCGCGTTTGCGAGGCAGAACTGACTTATGTGGCAATAGATGCGCAGCGCCAACCGCGCAGCGTGCCGCCGCTGCAGGGAAACGTTCAGGCAGGTAGTTCGCCGAACAACTCAACGTAGTTGCGGGTGGTTATTTCCGCAATCTCCTCCACGCCGGTTTCCCGTACGTTGGCAATACACTCGGCGACATGGCGCACCCAGGCCGGCTGGTTGCTCTTGCCGCGGTGTGGCACCGGTGCAAGATAGGGAGAATCGGTCTCAATCAGCAGGCGGTTCGCCGGCATCCTGGCGGCCACCGCGCGCAGCGAACCCGCGCTGTGAAACGTCACGATACCCGACAGCGAGATATACATCCCGAGGTCCAGCGCCGCCCGGGCGGTATCCCAGTCCTCGACGAAGCAGTGCATGACTCCGCCGACATCACCGGCGCCCTCCTCCTCGAGTATGCGCAGGGTGTCCGCGGTGGCGTCGCGCATGTGAATGATCAGTGGCTTGTTGATCTCGCGTGCCGCCGCTACATGGCGCCGGAAGCGTTGCTGCTGCCAGCCGAGATCGCCCTTATTGTAGTAGTAGTCCAGCCCCGTCTCGCCGATGGCAACCACCTGCGGATCGTCCGCCAACGCAAGCAACTCGTCGACTTCGGGCTCGCGGCCCTCGCGCTCGCTCGGATGCACCCCGACCGAGGCTGACACCTGCGGATAACGATCGGCGAGATCGCTCACCTGATCGAAGTGTTCGAGATCGATGTTGAC
>CP070733.1:859346-866140 GCA_020347585.1 Pseudomonadota bacterium
GCGGCCCGCAAGAACGTCAAGGTCACCATCGGCGGCTGCGGCGGTTAACGGGTATTCACGAGATTAGTTTGAGGAGATAACACTCATGGCAAGTTCAATTCGCACCCGCGCTTCGGCCAAAGACGGCGTGACCACGGTCAAGATGCTCGTGACGCACCCGATGGAAACCGGCATGCGCAAGGACAAGAAGACGGGCAAGAAGATCCCTGCCCATTTCATTCAGGAAGTGACCTGCAAGCACAATGGCAAGGCCGTACTCACCGCGCAGTGGGGCCCGGCCGTGTCCAAGAACCCCTACATGTCGTTCAAGATAGACGGCGGCAAGGCCGGCGACAGCGTCGAGGTGAGTTGGGTCGACAACAAGGGTGGCAGTGACTCCCTGAAGGCACAGGTCAAATAAGAAAGCTGGATAGCGATAGTAACTATTACAATGAAACTATCCACTCTAGAAACAGGAGTTAGAATCATGAAGAAGCTGTTTATTACCGCGGGTGCTCTGGCTCTGGTAGCGCCGCTGCTGGCGCTGGCATCCCCCGCGGATGACCTCAAGGAGTTCCGGGCTTATTACTTTAAGAAGTTCCCGGGCGTCTCTCTGCAAGAGTATGCCAACGGCATCTACGGCATCGACAAGGGCCGCGCCGTGGAATGGGAATCCATGGAGGAATTTCCTCCGTATGAGCCTGGCGTCGACATCGGCAAGGAACTGTTCACGAAGTACAAGGTTGGTTCATGCTTCAAGAACGGCGGAATCGGAATTCGTCAGAACTACCCCTACTTCGATACCAAGTCCGGCAAGATTCACACGCTGGAAGCCGACATTATGGCTTGCCTGAAGAAGAACGGTGTTGACGTCAAGGCCGAGAAGATTGGTTTCAAGAAGGGCAAGCTGGCAGCCATCTCCGCCTACATGGGCTATAACTCGCGCGGCAAGAAGCTGAATGTGGTCGTTCCCAATGACCCGCGTGCGCTGGAGATGTACCAGCGAGGCAAGATTCACTTCTATGCCAAGCGAGGTCAGCTTAACTTCTCCTGCGCTGACTGCCACATGTATCAGTCAGGCATGAGTGCACGCACCAACCTGCTGAGCCCGGCTCTGGGTCACACGACACACTTCCCGGTCTACCGCAAGAAATGGGAAGCCGGAGGCAGCGGTGCGCTGGGTGGTTTTGGCACGCTGCACCGTCGTTATGGCGGCTGCAACAAGCAGGTCCGCGCCAAGCCTTTCAAGGCGCAGGGTGACGAGTACACGGCCCTGGAGTTCTTCCACCAGTACATCAGCAACGGCATCAAGATCAACGCTCCTGGTGTGCGCCAGTAAGACCGGTATCTTCAGATACCAGAAAAGCCCGGCATTGGTGCCGGGCTTTTTTTTGCCCGTCCATCGTGTCTTAAACATCCACGGTCACCACCCGTTTCCCTGGCTAACCTGACTAGCGCCCGACAGCGGGCTCCGGTGACCGTGAACCATGCATAATCTCGCCCAGGACGCCAATCTCGCCCCCTGAGCACTGCTGAGTGGCCTGGAACCAATGTAGTGCTGGCTAGATCGCCTGGTTGGGTATTAATACTTGTCAGATGAGCGCGAGACACGCCCGAACATCACGCTAAGACTCATGCATCGCGCCGGCATGGACGGAAAATCGGGGAGAAAATGGTGGGCCGTGTAGGATTCGAACCTACGACCAATTGGTTAAAAGCCAACTGCTCTACCGACTGAGCTAACGGCCCGGAAGGTTTTGAAGCGCGGGATCATACCGAACCCGCCGGGAATGGCAAGCCCGGCGGGTCATCGGATCCACTGCAGGTGGTTCACCGGGTTGGTTATACGGCCTCAAGCTTGCGCATACCGCCAGGCAGCATCTTCATATCGACCAACGCGGTGATCAGCGCCTTGGTGAAGGTCGCCTCGTCTTCGTAAACCAGCTTGTAGTACTGAATCTTCATGGTCAGGGCACTGCCGAACACGATGCTGGCAAACGCCAGGACGGAACCAAGCGCCATGGTAGAGACGCCGGTGACGGCCTGGCCGATGGTGCAGCCCAATGCCAGGATACCGCCGACCCCCATCAGCACCGCACCGATCACGTGCGTGAGGAAGTCCTTGAACGAAACAAACCACTCGATGCGGAAACCGCGCGAGATAAGGGCCCAGAGCAGCGAGCCGGCGATCACGCCCAGCAGCGCCATGACGCCGAAGGTACGGTTAGTGCTGTCAAAGCCACTGGCGATATAACCCAGGGTCTCACCCATGGGGTTGATGAAGGTGTAGGACTGCACCGCGATGCCACGTGGGCGGGGCGCCTCTTCCACCATGCTCCAGTTCTCATCGCTAGCATACTGGGTCCAGTTGAAGGTCTCTCCCTCCATTGAGATGGTCGCCCAGTTACCACTGATGTACCAGGCGCCGACCACCGCCAGGCCCACCACGAGTCCGCCGAGAATGTTGTCAAAGCGGCCGCGAAAATCGGTGGACCGGAATACGAACCAAGTCAGCGCCGCAACCACAGCCAGGCCGATCCACAGCCGGATAGTCACCGGGTTCGAGCCTTCGGCAAACGAACCCAGAAGGGCGCCCAGGTCCTGACGCGCTGGCAGGGAAACCGAAGCAGGGTTTGTCCAGGGATAGAACAGCGTCGAGTATAGCGTCGCGTCGGTGCCCGGAAAGGGGTTGACCATGTAGTACGCGCAGACGCTGATTACGGCCAGCACCACGATGGACTTCAGGTTGCCGCCGCCGATGCGGATCAACGTCTTGTTGCCACAACCGCTGCCCAGCGTCATACCGACGCCAAACATCACGCCGCCAATCACATACTCAAGCCACGCAAAGGAGGTACCACGATAGGGCGGTCGGGTGATATCCATGCTTGCCCCGCCGAGTGCCTCCAGCAGGATTACGCCGAGCAATGCCACCCCTATGGCAAACAGCCACGCGCGCAGGCGCCCCGTGTCGTTCATGTTCACCCAGTCCGACACCGCGCCCATGGTGCAAAAATTGGTCTTATTGACCACAGCACCCATGATCATCGCGATGAGGAAGGCCAAGCCGAGTATCGTGCCGTGTGCGCTTGCAAAGTCCTCGAAAACCATGTGGGAAACCTCGCCTAACTATCTGATTATATTATGATTACCCCCGAAAATGGAGGAGGCCAGCCGCCGCTGAGCGCGCAATTATAGCGCGAAGGCCAACGGCATGTAACCGCGCCGGCGACCGCCTCGCGGTGGTCACGGGCTATTGATAGCGGGTCGGATCGGAGAGTGCGGCATCGCGAAAGCCTGCGGCGCGCAACCGGCAAGCATCACAACGGCCGCAGGCGCGACCCTGTGGATCCGGGTCGTAGCACGAGACGGTCAGGGCGTAATCGAGGCCAAGGCGTACGCCTTCCAAGATAATTTGAGCCTTACTCATTCGAATCAATGGTGCATGAATCGTGAAGTGGTCGCCCTCCACTCCCGCCCGGGTCGCTAGGTTTGCCAGGCGCTCGAAGGCGCCAATGTACTCGGGCCGGCAATCAGGATAGCCGGAATAGTCAACTGCATTGACGCCGATGAAGATGTCGCGCGCCCCCAGCACCTCGGCCCAGCCCAGTGCCAGGGACAGAAACACCGTATTGCGAGCCGGCACATAGGTTACCGGTATGCCGGCACTCGCTTCATGCGGCACTGCGATGTCGGGGTCGGTGAGCGCCGAGCCGCCGATTTGGTCCAGCCCAAGCTGCACGATTCGATGCCCGGCGACACCGAGAACCTGTGCCACGCGCTCAGCTGCCTCCAGTTCGCAGCGGTGGCGTTGGCCATAGTCGAAACTGATGGCGTGGCACTCGAAACCCCGCGACTTCGCGAGTGCAAGCACGGTTGCCGAATCGAGGCCACCCGAAAGAAGTATGACTGCTTTGTTCATGGAGAAACGATACTAGGGAAGCGGGCATCGGTGCAAAACCCACAGCATGGCGCGCAACGCGGTCCCGCAGCAACTTTTTGTCAGCGCCCGGGTTGATCGCCCCACAAGTATTTGTGCAACTGAATTTGCAAACGCACCGGGAGCTGATCCTCCAGGATCCAGTCGGCAAGGCTGCGGGCCTCGAGCTGCCCATGTGAGGGCGAAAACAATACCTCGCACCGGCCTAACAACGCGTGTCGCTTACAGCACTCAACGGCCCAGTCATAATCTGTGCGATCCGTGATGACAAATTTGACCTGATCGCTGTCGTCAAGACAGGCAAGATTTTCAAAGCGGTTCTTTTCGCACTCTCCCGAACCGGGCGTCTTGAGGTCCATGACCCTGACCACGCGTGCATCCACGTCACATAGGTCGAGGGCACCGCTGGTCTCGAGCGACACCTCATAGCCCTTATCACACAGATGGCTCAGCAGTGAATGGCAGGCCCGTTGTGCCAGTGGCTCGCCGCCGGTTACCGTGACCCTACGGACCGTGAAGCGACTGATCTCGTCCATGATCTGGTCGATGCTGTACCACTCACCGCCCTGGAACGCATAGCTGGTATCACAATAACCGCAACGCAGCGGACAACCCGTGAGGCGAATAAATATGGTGGGCAAGCCGACCGTGCGCGTCTCGCCCTGCAGGGAAAAGAAAATCTCGCTAATGCGCAGCCGCTCATCGGCACTGCGCGAAGCTGGGGATGCGTCTTGCGAAGCCATGCGTCGCCCGGTCCGGGTCCGACGAACTGCGGAGCACCCCTGCCGGGGCTACTCTCAGCCGCCCTTTTTCAGTTTGATCTTCTGCAGTTCGTTCTGTGCCTGGCCGGCCTCGGTGGTGCCCGGGTAGGCCTTGATAAGCCGCTCCAGACTGGCGGATGCATTGGGATAATCGCGCAACGAGGAATAACTGTAACCAATCTTCAACATTGCCTCGGCCAGCTTCGGGCTGTTGGGGTAGTTGTCGATCAATTTTTGATAGTCGGCGATGGCCGCCTTGAAGTTCTGCTGGGCATAGTTCGCCTCGGCGAGCCAGTACTGCGCAATGTGGGCGTAGCGACCGTTAGGATAGTCCTTGAGAAACTTGCGGAAGGCATCGATGGCGGCGTCGTAGCGTAATTCGCGCAGCAAATCGAACGCCTTCTGATAGGCCTGTTGCTCTCTGGCGGGATCCACCGTCGAGGCGCCTGCCGCACCGCTGGTGGCCGAGCCGGAACGCGTTGCCGCTGCGGCGGCAGCCGTCGCGCCGGCCGCGCTGGCCGCGACGGACTCACCCATGGAACCGGGTGGGCCACCGGACGGCGCAGCGGCTGCAGGCGCGCCACCATTGCGTTCAACTGCCAGCAAGCGGCGGTCAACATCCAGGTAAAGCTCGCGCTGACGCCGCTTGAGATCCTCGAGCGAATGGTTCTGTACCTCAATCTCGCCGCGCAGGCGCTGCAACTCGCTTTGCAGGCCCTCGATCCGCACCATCATGTCCACCAGGCCCTGACTGTCGAGCAAACGCTCCATGCGCGCAAGGCGCTCCTCGACGGTCGGGCCCTTGGACTGTTCCATTTTTCTGGCCGCCAGCACCGGGTTGCACAGCCCCGGCGCCAGAACCAGCACGCAGACGAATGCGAAATTGCGGACGTTTGACATCACTGACTACCCGAGTAAAGCAGTTCGGCGCGACGATTCAGGCGCCAGGCAGATTCATCGTGCCCCAGTGCTACCGGGCGCTCCTCGCCGAAGCTGATGGTTTGCACCTGGTCGTTGGAAGCACCCTGCAACACGAGCAACTGCAGCACGGACTTTGCGCGGCGCTCGCCAAGCGCCATATTGTACTCGCGCGTGCCGCGCTCGTCAGCGTGCCCTTCCAGAACGATCGAGGTGCCGGGATTTTGCGCCAGATACTGCGCGTGAGCCTTGATAATCTCGCGGTCCTCGCTGCTGAGTTCATTGCTATCAAACTCGAAATAAAACACGCGCTTGGACAACGGGCTCGCAGGATCGTCGATGGGACTGCCGGCGAATGCGCCGCCAAGTTCTGCACCGTAGGTCTGGTCGGCATCCGCAGCCTGCTGCTCTGCCGGCGCGGCGGCCGTTTCCTCTTCCTTGGCTGATTTCGAGGCACAACCTGCGATGGCCGCAACAAAAGCCAACAAAACGATCAGAGTCAATATTCTATGCACAGCGATCCTCCTTTACCTGGGTTTTCCGAATTATCGTGAAGCGTCTTTGAACGGGGACCACACCGGTTCCCGGATGTCGCCTTCGGACACGCTCAGCTTTTGGTGCGCGCCGCCGTCCACAGAAACCGCGGCCAACACGCCGCGCCGTTTTGCCTCCGTGGCATACAAAATCATACTCGCGTTGGGCGCGAAACTCGGCGATTCATCGAGCCGAGAATCGGTCAACACTGAGAAGCGTCCGTTTTCCGAATCCAGCACCGCGATACGATACTTACCGCGGGCGCGATGTACCATGGCTATGTAACGTCCGTCGTAGGAGACTGCGGCACGCGCGTTATAGCTCCCCTCGAACGTAATCCGGCTGGTACGCCCCGCGCCGTCACCGCCAAGCTCCACGCGATAAATCTGCGGTGTGCCGCCCCGATCCGATGTGAACAGTAACCCACTGCCGTCGGGCAACCAGGTGGGCTCGGTGTCAATCGCATAATTCCGGGTCACACGCCGCAAGCGTTTGCTGGTCAGTTCATACAGGTAGATCTCCGCGTTCCCGTCCTTTGACAATGTCATGGCCAGTTGTTTCCCGTCCGGAGACCAGGCAGGCGCATTGTTAAGGCCGCGGTAGGTGGTCAAACGCTCGATCTTGCCGGTGACGAGCTCCTGGATGAAAATCTCCGGCTTACC
>CP070733.1:866240-874629 GCA_020347585.1 Pseudomonadota bacterium
CCGCATCCAGGCCGTTCAGCGCCTGTGCCGCGTCGCTGGCGGGCGTAGCCAGAATAAGGCAGTCGCATTCGTAGTCGGCTTGCCCCTCAAACACCAGACGAAAGCCGTTACCCGAACGCAATACCGCGCTCAAAGGCGCCGCACATGTGAGACGTTCGCCAAAGCGCTGTGCCAGCGTATCGGGTAGCACCGACAGCCCTTCGCGAAACGAGGTCAGTGTCCCGCCCGGGCCGGCAGGCCCGGCGCCAGGCGCTGTACCGCCCTGGCCTCGCTGCCTGCGCCGCTCCTTTTGCAGCTTGAACATCGCCTTAACAAGCCCGCCGTAGGTCCGCTCGAGTTCCGCAATGCGCGGAAAACAACTCTCAAGACTCAACCGATCGGGATTGCCGGCGAACACGCCCCCCACCATGGGTTCAATGAGTGTTTCTAGGGCTTCGCTCCCGAGGCGTCGCCGGGCGAAATCCGAAATACTTTGATCCTTCCCCTCCTTCGGATCCGCCGCCCACGGCTCGGCAAGCATGCGCAGCTTGCCTCGCAATGACATCAGATCGGAACGCAAGAACGCGAGGGGTGCAGTGGGTATTTCCCGCAAGCGTCCGTTCTTGAGAATAAAGCGCCGGCGCGCCGCCTCACTGCTCGACAACAACCGGTCGCTAATACCTAGTTCCGCGCATAATTCGAGAGTGGAGGGTTTGGAGTCGAGAAAGCCGTTGGGCCCCGACTCGCACAGGAAACCGTCGCGCCGTGCCGCGCCGATCTTGCCGCCCGGCCGAGCCTCTTTTTCGAAGACTCGCAGCTCGTGCGCAACGCCAGACGCGCTAAGTTGCTTTTCAAGCTGGTAGGCGGTGGCAAGCCCCGAGATCCCGGCACCTATCACGGCAATTCGCTTCATCGCAGTTTTCCAATTACAAGCATTCAGGGCTCGCACGGCAACGCCGCGCTGCCTCGCCCGTCCATTTGGCACGCCGGACTGCAGCCCGGCGAAATGCGATACGAGTCAGCCCGAAGAGCCAACGCTGACCGACGAAGGCGCGCGGGCCGCGCGAAAGCGCACCGGGAACTCGGTCTGTTTACCCTTACCCTTGCCGCGTAGCCGTTCGCCAAGCAACTCCATGGTTAACCGGCCGATATACTCGTCGTCCTCGGTGCCGCCAAGCATGTCCACTGCCTGCAGATATGCCTCACCGATGATACGCCCAAGCGGCGGCGGATTGTAGAGCAAACGCTTGATCACGAACGGATTGAGGGTGAGAGGATCGTAGTCCTTCTTGAGATAGCCCGCGTCGATGAGCACTTGCTCGACGGGCGTGCCCGGTTGGACCCCGATGAAGAAAATGAACGGCAGCACATTGTCCCTGCCGAACATGGCGTACAGCTCCTCTATCTTGTCGATTGTCTGCAACAGCGTTTCGCGTGTTTCACCTGGTGCATTTAGCGGCATGTAGAGCTTGATCTTTTGATCGGTGTAGCCGTTTTCCTTGAACATCCGGAACGCGTCCATCTGCTGCGCCAGTGAATACCCCAGCGTGAGCCGATCGATGATCTCCTGCGATCCGGCAAATGACAGATCCAGGCTGCACAGCCCGGTCGCTAGCATTTTGTGCGCCAGTTCGGGGGTAACAAAATTGAGCCGCAGATAACCGGACCACTGGATGTCCGTGTGCCGCACCAGCAGCTCGTCCAATATGCTCTCCACATGGCGGGTGCTGCGGCGCGTCGAACAGAACTGCGCATCAGTGAACCAAATTTTCTTTACGCCAAAGCGCTTGTTGAGTGTCTCGACCTCTTTGGCAATCTCTACCGGATCGCGGTACCGCTGCCGAGCCCCTTCGATTTTGTTATACAGGCAAAAATGACACTGGTAGGGACATCCGCGCTTGGTCTGCACTCCGATATAGTCGTCAAGATAGCTGCCGAAGTCCGGGAAGATTGATTGGATATAGTCAAAATCGACTGCCGTAACTGTCGAGAGATCGAACATTTGCTCGCGGCGATGGTGGCTTACCCGACCCTCGTGGTCCTTGCGGTAGTATTCGCCCTCCAGATCCTCGGCGCCGTCAACCACTGACAGCATTGCGTCCTCGCCCTCGCCGACGATCACCACCGAATCCTGCGGACATTTTTGCGCCACGTACTCGCCGAATATGGATACCGCCGTACCGCCCACCACAACCCGGGTATCGGGCAGCATCCGCCTAACGGTGCGCATATAACTGAAGTTGTTCAGACGCGCCGAGGCGTAGTCATAGATAATTGAAACTGCGTCTTTGGCCGCCTTGATCTTTGTCAGTGGATTGCGCGAGTGATCAAAGTTCATTACCACATCGAGCGCATCGTCTTCGGGGTGCGGGCCGAAGGACTGCATATTGCGCCAGGAGAAGGCGACTACATCGGGTTTGAGTTCACGCAGGCGCTCGACGAGTGCCTGTTTGCGCCGTCCCTTGGCGACTAACGCGAGATCCAGGATTTCCTGCTCGACATCCGGGCGATGCTTGTGAATATAGTCCGCAACGTAGATCACGCCGCCTGGATAGATCTTCCAACACGGCAACCGAACATAGAGTACTCGCTTGTTAACCATCGGCCTGGCATCCGTTCTGGTTGACACCCTAGCGCAAAAAGCAGACGCGCCGCCTACCGAACAAGCACCGCATCCTGCCCGTGCCCCTGGTCACTGCGACCTGGTGCTGCAGGCCCCGCCAGCGGCGGAACAAGAGAAATGCAAATCCGCGCCCAATCGATTCTTGTTCGTGGCAAAAGTATAGACAGACTGGAACAGTCCGAAATTGATATCAGTCAAGAAACCGCCGCCTTGGCACAACGCTCTGCAGAGCGCGCCGCCTACTCGTCTTGGTGAGGTTCGGGTCGCGATGCGGGGCTTGGTCCGAAGCGGCTGGCGCGCTGTAGCCACCAGCTACACGCGGTAAAGCCGATACCGCTCACCGCGGACCAAATACTGGTTAGCAGGAACCAGCCCATGGTGGAAGGCTCATCGCCCGACCATTCCAGCCAGGCGAACAGCGTCGCGCCGACCAGGAACAGAAGCATCCAGATTACACGGTTGAGAACCTCGGCCGAATCCGTCGCACTACTCATGTTCGACCTCGTATGCGCCGCAACCTCTTTGACCTTACTGGTACGCCTGCACCGCAACGTGCTGTTGGCACGCTCAGTGCTGCATGACGCGGTGAATATCCTTTATGGGCCGCACACACGGTGACCACTTGCGCAGGTTGTCCGGTAACGTTGCCACCGACGCCCTGGCTTCCTCGGAGCTGGGAAAGGCGCCATACACCAGCGCGTACCACTGCTCGCCGTTGCGTTCACTGCGGTAGTAGCCAGCCCGGCCACGCAACTCATCATCATCGAGGTATTTCTCGATAAGCGTTACGTTCTTGCTGCTAGCAAGCTGCAGCGTGAAATACTCGGGGTTTTGCAGGCTCACCCACTGCTGCGTATCATATTCCGCCGCGCTTACCGTCTGCGGCGCAGGACGAACACCGCCGCCATTGAGCCGGTGATAGGCCTCGACAAAGTGGCTCTGGTTGGCAGCCCGATACCAGCGCGCTGCAAGGCGGCCGCTGGCCTCCACACCGAGGCCACGTTCGTACATTAATCCAAGGTTGAATCGGGCTACCACATCGCCGCCGCTGGCAAGTTGTTGCCACTGCTGCAGCGCCGTACCGTAGTCACCATTGCGCATGGCCTGCAGCGCCGCATCATGCTCGCCGGCCGGCCGGGCGCTGGGCACGACGACGGTCAGCATCACCGCCGCGGTGACCACGGCAAGAACGGGACGCAATCCGTTGCGAAATCTGTTCACGCGTTTGACAGGTTAGAGGTACGCTCCGGATCCTTGCGCCGGGCCTTAAACAGGCTCAACCATTCATGCAAAAGCATGTTGGCCTGGCGCTTTTCATCGCGGTGCAGCATCTCGTCGTTGGGATAAACATATTCCGGCAACAATCGGTCGACTCCTTGGTAGGAAACAACCTCGGCAAGTTGCGCATCATGGTAAACACGCACCCGCATGCTCTGATCCGGCACCGCCGGTATCCGGTTGTGAAAGGAATGATGTAATGAGATTTCAGTTGTATACCGACTGCGTTCGATTACCTGCATTTCTAGTTGCAGTTTGGCGCTTGCCAGCGTGCCGCTGTCGCGCCGCAGCCCTTCAAACAGATCCATGAGCGCAACATAGTTGCGTTCATAAACCCACATCGGGTTTGAATGACGAGTCTGCTGAATTGAATGTGTCACCCTGCACGTACCCTTCACATCGCATTGTGGTACGACTGTTGATAATTTACTGGTCTTGCTGGCGCAGATCCAGCGCCCGATGCAATTTCTGCTGTGTTTGAGAATTTAAATGGTTGGCACCTTGACTTCGCCGAATTATGCGCTAAGGCGCCTGGCAAAAAGCGACAACATCTGCTGCATCTGCCGCAAAATCGCTGTAGGCGTGGTCGCCACCCTCGCGCAAAACGATTTGTGCGCCTGCGAACCTGACAAGCGCCTGACGGTGGTCCAACAACTCGTCGCCGCGCGTGAGTAGCACCAGATAGTGCCTCGGATCGCGGATAGCAGGCGTCCCCAGCGCGCGCAACTGCTGTAGGCACTCCTCGCCCAGTTCGTACTGCTCACCGGTCGCGGGATTGGTTTGTGCACCCCTATGACCAGCCAATAGATCCCAGGGTTCTACTGCCGGATTGATCAACACTGCACGCAGCCCGTGACGTTCGGCAAGCGAACTCGCATAAAACCCGCCCAGCGAACTGCCAACCAGACATACGCGGCGATTGCGCGCTGCGCCGATGAGGCGCTCCGCCTGCGCAATCGCCTCAAGTGGCCGGTGGGACAGCGTGGGGATTTGCAGCTCGAAGCCGCAGGCCGAATGCGCCACCAGCTGGCGCAACTGCTGTGCCTTGTGCGACCGCGACGAGCTGTTGAAACCGTGAAGATAGATAATAAGGTAGGAGTTGCTCACGCGGCAGATCAACTACCGGAAATCTTTCCTGACCGGTGAACTCACGGCTGCGGAACACCCATTCCAAGCCGGGCGTTGCCGGCACATGCCCGCTAGCCAGAGAATATCGGGTCGAGGCGGTCCATGTCGTTAATCACCGTCCATTTGCCGCCGCCCTCCTCGACGCGCTGCTGCCAGGCATCGAGACGATCGATATACTCACGCGGGTCAACGTTGTCACTGCGTAACTTGGTGACATTCACCGCCACCACGTTAAATCCGTTGAGCTGCAGCGGAATGTCTCTGACGTAACCTTCTGGAAGTTCTTCCTTGAGGTCCGAGAACACCAGTATGGTTTTCCTTCCGGCGCCGGTCTCGTTCAAGTATTCGATGGCTTGCAGAACGCCGCCGGAAATATCAGTGTAGCGGCTCGGTTTGACCTTTTCGATAAATTGGTCTATCTGGTCGCGAAATTCACGCTTCTGCGCGTTAGCCGAACTCGGACGAATATCGAACGTGCGTTTCTGGATGATGTCCTTCTCACTGAAACTGCCGGTATCAATCCGCGCCACTGCGAACGTGTCACCCGGCTGCAGCCGCGTCAATGCGTAATTTATCAGACGCTGCGCATGTTCCAATTCCGCGGTGTAGGTGCCCGAGGTATCTAGCAGCATGTACACCCCCTGATCGCGCGACGCTTCATGCTTGGTGCACGCTGCCAACAGCGCGAACGTGAGCAGCAACGCGCCGGCGATGCCAGAACGTTTATACAGAAATCGAGTCGGCATCATACTTGTCTTCCTTCTTCTCGGGGGTACCGGTGTGCGACTTGATCATGCGCTCCAGCCACAGCGGGCCAAAGATCACCAGATCGTAGACCTGGATCAGGGTATCGCCAAGGCGCCGGCCCAGTGTACCAAGCAGGCGCAGAAACCAGGCCAGGGCGCGCAGGAACGCTACGCCGATTACGCCAAGCATTGTCCGCAGTGAGTGCACAAAGGTCTCGAGCGGAATCGCCGCAGATGCCAGTACAAACGGCAGCACAAAGCCAAGGCCCATCTGCGCCGCCGTAGTAATCCACCGGAACGCGCTCTCGGCACCGACGGCAGACTGCTGTCCAATGACATACGCGTCGGTCACCGCCCTCGATTGAGCCATCCAGTCGCGCATAAAGGCCAATCCGGCTTCGACGCAGGCCATCGCAAGAAGCATGGCAAAGAAAAACCAGATCATTCTCACCCGCAGCTTGTCGTCCAGCGCCCCAATCACGGGAAACAGCCGCGTGATGCGCAGCGACTCCATCAGGAACAGTCCCATGGCAAGTTCAATGAGGATGATGAACAAGGCCGCAACGTCGGGCGTTGCAAAACCGAACAACTCGCTCTTGGCATCAACCATCTCGGACAACGGCAGCGCGATCAGACTGAAGTTGACCATGGCTGCGCCAATGACGATCACCATTACAAGAGTCGAAGTGAAAAAATTGGTCAACGAGGACGAGGACAACTGGCGTACGGCGCGCTCAGTCCGCTGCATCACGTTCTCGTACTCGTCCATGTGGCGATCGATAACCTTCGATCGCTCCAGCAGGCTACTGACATTCTTGTTAACCGATTCCAACGTGCGCAGCAGCTTGCGCCAGTGCGGCATCATCTTGTTAAGCAACCGATGGCGTGTATGGCTCGATTTACGGTATTCCTCGAGCGCATTGGTGTTGGCTTTTTGCATCGAGATATGAATATCTTCGAGCACGCCCGCCACGGTCGGGTCGCCCTTGCTGGCGGGAATCTTGGCCACTGCATCGATCGCCTTGATCCACGCCGGCGGTGCAGGTGGCACATCAGTACTCTCTTTATAGTCCGCGTCAATGCGTTCGATGATTTCGCTGAGCTTTCGGTGCAGGGCGGGGTACTCTGCGAGATCACGACGCACCGATGCATCTATGCGATCGAACTCACGTTCAACGATGCGTTCGGCGGTCTCGCGCCCTGCGGCCAGCAGTACCTCTTTATTGCGCGCCGCCAGTTTCTGCTCGGCGCGCAACACCGAACGCGCACTCAGGCGCATGGCGCTGTGTATCACGCGGGCTAGCGAGCGAACGGCATGATGCGCAGGGGTACGCGCGAGGTAGAGCAGAACTATTGTGATGAAAAGCCAGATCGCGATAGATGCGATACTGCTGTCGAAGATTCTGAACATTTCCCAAGACATAACCGCCCCCCCAGGAACCCTGGCCTATCGGCCGCTGCATTCAAACGCATAACGGGATGCTGACGAATGACCCTTGCTCGTCTTGCGACCTGGGCCGCCCATACATCAAGCGGCTGGCACCCACCAAGTCCCATCATGCTATCGACTGAACCGGCCCCATACCGCCAAGCCGGTCACATAAAACCCGCACGACAAAGGCTACCGGTCACGGCCGCGTATCGGTTGTTTCGATGGCGGCCTGCCGGTGCGTGCCGGGGACGCTACCGTTCTAACGAATCGCCCAGACGCGCGCGCAATCGCAGGTGCGCCTGACTCAAGAGTTGACTGACGCGAGACTCCGAGACGCCGAGCATTGCGCCGATCTCGCGCAGATTGAGCTCGACATCGTAGTAGAGGCTAACAATCATGCGTTCGCGTTCCGGCAGCCCCGCTATCGCTTCTGCCAGGCGTTCCCGTACCTGCTCATTGTGCAGACCTTCCATGGGGCCGGGCGAACGATCACGCAGGGTGTCGGAGAAACTATCGCCACCAACACCCATGTCTTCAAAATTTAGTATACGACAGGTATTGGCATCCTTCAGAATACGGTGGTATTCCACGATCGAAATACCCATCTCCTCTGCAACCTCGCTGTCGCGCGCGTCCCTTCCCGTGTCGGTCTCGATGCGCTGAATGGCCTTGGCCAGTTCACGCGCCTTGCGGTGCACTGATTTGGGTGCCCAGTCATTGCGACGCAGCTCGTCAAGCATGGCACCGCGAACACGAATCGTCGCATAGGTTTCAAAGGATGCTCCCTGCGACGGATCGTAGTGCTTGGCGGCGTCGAGCAAGCCAAGCATGCCAGCCTGAATCAAATCGTCGATGATAACGCTGGGCGGTAACCGCGCCGAGATGTGATACGCGATACGGGTGACCAGTGGCGTATGCCGGTTGACCAGCTGGTCGCCATCGGATAAATCCGTGTTGTTGTTTTGCCCGGCTTGTCGCATGGTTATTCGCAGTCACAGCTCTTGTTACACGCAAGTCGCTGCAACCCTTCCCCCCGGCACGCAGGCAACTAGTAAAGGTTTCGGTAGCACGCAGGAAATCTTTAGCGCCCGGGCAAGTTGGGCGCGATTTTGGCTGTTGCGGCAGAGGCGACGTTTTTCTATATAACTCAGTTAGTTACATGGAAAGGCTGGCCAAAGCAGCGCGTGGGAATCCGCCACGCGG
>CP070733.1:874729-877300 GCA_020347585.1 Pseudomonadota bacterium
AGTCGCGCCTCTAGATCGCCGTAGCGCGCGCGGCACGCCGCATCGGCCGCGCAGCCCTCCACCACCAGGTACAACGCATTGTCGGCCAGGTATGGCCCTTCCAGCAGCGCGTCCTTATCAGGGGGGTACACCGAATCGAGAATCACGGCGCGTACCCGCTGCGGTCGAGTGCGCAGCAGTGATAAACCAAGGCGTGTGCCGTAGGACGCCGCATAAAGATTAAAGCGCTCGTACCCCAATTGCGAGCGCGCCAGCGCCTCCATCAGTTCATATATGTCGCGGGTGATGTTTTGCGTGGTGTAAGCGCTGACATCAATGCCTTGTTCCTCGAGATATCTGCGACACACGCCGGTTGCCTCACGCCACAGCGCACCTTCTTGCCTGGCATCGAGAGCGTTTGGCAGCGAGGCGCGTGCAACCTTCAGCATGTTGGGACAATCAAGATCCGGCGCGCCAAGGCCGGTGCCGCGCTGGTCGAACAATATTAGGTCGTGCGGCCAGCCGTGCTGGTCAAGCCATGCCCACCAACGCTCCATGCCGGCCTCGTCGAGTCCCGTCGAATAACCAGGCCCGCCCTCGAGATACAGCACCGGATCGTTCTTGTGGCGAGAGAAGCGCTTGCCAATCACCACCACCGGCAAGCGCACTTCATTTACCGTGCCACGCACCGAGCCATGACTCGGGTACAAATAGCCGCAGTGCACCTTCTTGGTAAACGGCGCATCAAACCAGCAGTCGGCCCACTCCATGCGTGTGCCGCTTTCGAGCACGACGTTAGCGAGGGGTTTGGCATGGGCCAGGTGCGGTGCGCCAGCCAGCAACACTAGGGCAAGCAACAACAGGGGGGCTTTCAAAACTTGCATAGCGCTGCGACGATAGCACCTTTGCGCAGTGCGAACCACGGCAGATACAGCGGTGCTCTTCTTTAGACCGCAAAGATGTGGAGGCTCAAAGAGTAATTTGTTGAGTCTCGGTGAATACAGAAGCTGCCTAGACAAAATATGTTAGCTTCTTGTTTTTCTTGTTGCTCGTAACCGGTCCCATTCCACCCGTTCAAATCAATACAAGATTGTCCCGGTGAATCAATTCGGGTTCATCAACATAGCCGAGCAGCTTCTCGATTCGATCGCTGGGCTGCGACATGATGCGGTTCGCTTCATCGGAATTGTAATTAACCAGCCCACGCGCTACCTCGCGGCCCTTGCTATCGACGCAGGCCACGACTTCGCCGCGCTTGAAATTGCCTTCTACCGCGCGCACACCCACCGGAAGCAGGCTCTTGCCACCCTGTGTCAGCACACGCACCGCGCCATCATCAATCACCAGGCGGCCATTAATCTGCAGGTGGCCGGCCAGCCACTGCTTACGCGCACTCAACGGCGCCTGCCCTGCCTTGAGCAGGGTACCGACCTGCTCGCCCTCGCGCACGCGCAGCAGGATATCCGGCTCGCGCCCCGCGACAATAAACGTCGACGCCCCCGAGCGCGCCGCCAGACGTGCGGCACGCAGCTTGGTAACCATGCCGCCGCGGCCAAGGGCGCCCGGCCCACCGTCTGCCATCGTGTCGAGTTTGCTGTCACCAACCGCCGCTTCGCGAATCAACTCCGCATCCTTGTGCTTGCGCGGATCCTTGTCAAACATGCCGGCCTGGTCGGTCAACACCACCAGCACGTCGGCTTCGACCAGATTGGCCACCAGTGCCGCCAGCGTGTCATTGTCGCCGAAGCGAATCTCATCGGTAACCACCGTATCGTTCTCGTTGACAACAGGTATCACGCCGTAGTCCAGCAGCGTGCGCAATGTGCTGCGCGCGTTGAGGTAGCGCTGGCGATGGGATAGATCGTCGTGAGTCAACAACACCTGCGCAGTGTGCAGGTCATATTGCTTGAAGCGCGATTCGTACGCCTGGATCAGCCCCATCTGGCCGATGGCGGCCACCGCCTGTAACTCGTGCAAGGCGTGCGGACGCTGCGTGCGCCCGATGCGGTGCATACCCGCGGCGACCGCGCCCGAGGACACCAGCACGACTTCCATCCCTGCCTGGCGCAGCTGCGCCATCTGGGTTGCCCAGGCACCGATGCCCTCGTAATTTAGCCCGGCTTGATCATTGCTCAGTAGTGCACTACCGATCTTGACCACCCAGCGGCGTGATTCACCAAGTTGTTGGCGTATGTTCATGGGACACAAGATACAAGATACGCGCTACGAGGGGAATTAAGAGGCCGGTGCCGGCTCGTCGGCGGCGCAGGCATCATCGCCCTCTCCTTGCGCCCGCTCGATATGTTCCATGATGGCAAAACAAAGCCCGCGCGTGCCCAGCTTGTTCAGTGCGGAGATCTGGAACACTGGACCCTGCCAGCCAAGTTGCGCAACGATCTCAGCACAGTGCGCTTCGCGCTCGTTTTCCGCAATCAGATCCACCTTATTGAGGACCAACCAGCGCTCCTTGGCCACCAATTCCGCGCTGAAGTTCTGTAGCTCGGTTTCGATAGCCTGCACCGCATGTACCGGCTCCATGTGCTCGTCGATGGGCGCAACATCGACCACGTGCAGCAGCAACCCGGTGCGCGA
>CP070733.1:877400-881467 GCA_020347585.1 Pseudomonadota bacterium
GCGTCGTTGAGCAGTGCATAGGCGGCCTGAACGTCGAGAGTCTTCACGATGGCAGTGCTCCAGACTGATGCGTGCGTACTAATCGAAGTATAGTATGGGCTCGGCGTAACCGTTATGCCGGCGGGGGGCCGCACCAGCGCCAGGCGCCCGTAACAACACCGGCGATACACTGGCTCAGAGCACAACATGAATACGTCGAAAGCAAAACAACGCTGCGAGTGGGCCAGGACCGACCCGCTGTATATCGCCTACCACGACAAGGAATGGGGCGTACCGGTACATAACGATCGCCACCTCTTCGAGATGCTGATCCTTGAAGGCGCACAGGCGGGGCTGAGCTGGTCCACCATCCTCAAGAAGCGTACCCGCTACTGCGAGGTGTTCGACAACTTTGAACCGGAAATTGTTGCCGGTTACGGCAAGCGTAAGATAAATGCGCTGCTGAAGGATCCAGGCATCGTACGCAACCGGCTCAAGGTTGAATCGGCGGTGAGCAACGCGCAGGCGTACCTGGAGGTGCAGGACGAATTCGGCAGCTTCGATCGGTTCATCTGGCAGTTTGTTGACCACCAGCCAATACTCAATAACTGGCGCACGCTGAAACAAGTGCCCGTAACGACCGTGCAGTCCGACGCCATGAGCAAGGCGCTGAAAAAACGCGACTTCCGTTTTGTTGGTTCGACCATTTGTTACGCTTTCATGCAGGCGGTTGGCATGGTCAACGATCACACCACCGGATGTTTTCGCCACCCACAGTTAGCAAAACAACGCACGGCACGCCGGTAGCGTATAATCACCCCACTGTCCCGGCGTTAACCCTGGAGCCCCATGTGAATACGTCCGAGTCGGATCGCAAGGCCACTCAACCAGCAATTGCAGCGCACCGAATTTACCTGGCGCTCGCACTCATTGCGACCACAATGGCAGTGGCGCCCGCGTTGCAGGCAGGCCCTTTCAACAAGGGATCGGTGCGCCTGTCGGTTCTGCTTGGGCGCGGGCAGGCCTTCAACAATAACTACACCATTCTGGGTGCGGGCGGCGGCTATTACGTGATTGACGGCCTGGAGCTGGGCGCCGACTATGAAGCCTGGCTGAACGGTGACCCCGACATCCAGAAGCTCACACCGCAGGTACGCTACGTGTTCCACCGGGTGCCGAAGGTCAAGCCGTATGCGGGGTTGTTTTACCGGCGCACGTTCGTCGATGGCTTTGACGATACTGATTCCTGGGGCGGGCGCGCCGGCGTTTTCTTTGGTGTGGGTGCCAGAGTGTATTTTGGCGCTGGGTTGGTCTACGACCGGGTGCGCGATTGTGATGAGGGCGTCTACGTTTCGTGCAGCGACACCTATCCTGAATTGTCGGTGGGCTTTGCGCTCTGAACTTAGCCGCAGGCGATACAAGTATCGCCCGCAAGTAAAATCAAAGCCGCTCCCACGTTGCACAAGCGACGCGGGAACGGCAACTTGCTAGTGCGCCTCACCCAGCTTGGCGCCGTCGGTTGGGTTGACCAACCAGCGCGAGATATCCTTGCCAAGGGCCTTAACGCAACGCCCCATGATGGAACAGGTGCCCTTGTAGCCGCCAAAGGCACCACCGCCGGAAGAACGCACCCCGGTGAAACCGGCAACTTTGTTTCCGTCTTCAAACAACGCGCCCGCAACCCTCACCATCTTGGGCCCGCTCCAGGCGCCACCGCCACCACCGACAGCCCCCGTGATCTGCAACTTGAGCTCGCGGCCTGTACCCTTGGGCAAGGTATCCGGCTGCAGCGTCACGTCGATCTTCTGCTTCTTCGAATACTTCTGCACAAAGATTGGCAACTGCGATTGCAGTTCGCATTCTTCGCGCACTGCCGGCGGAATCGTTGCGTCAGACGAATAGCGCGCAATATCTTCGGTAACGATAGCCTCGCCGGCAAAAGACGCTGTAGACGCGAGCAGACCCGAAAACGCCAGGGCAATAAGCAGATGCGTAATCCGTAACATGGATATCCCCCTTTCCTGGAATTGTGTTATCGCAATAAAGCAATCGAAATTATCGTTATGCGCTGCCCACGACGGCAGTGCGTCGTTATGTTACACACTGACTGGCGCGGTGGCGAGTGACCGAAACGCAGACACGAAAAGTCACTGCCGAGGCGGGCCCCAGCCGCGCGTATTGGCGGCGTTCGAACTAATGCAGCTCGAGGAGAAACCGCTGCGGCTGATGAAAGGAAAGCACCACGCCTCGGGCACGCCCGAGGATCAACCGTTCGTCGATCGGACCGATAAAACGTGAGTCCGCGCTGTTGTCGCGGTTGTCACCCAGCACAAACACATGTTCATCGGGAACCACCACCGGGCCAAAGTCCCGGCCCCCGCGCGCAAGCTGCGGTACGACTGTGATGGTATGGCTGTGTCCGTTGAACGTCTCCTCATACAATACCGGTCGCATTGCGCTTTGTGGCCAGTACCGTTCAACCATTGTTTGATCCTCAAGGGAATAGTCGGCGGACATGCCATTGACGATTAAGCAGTTGTTGCGTAGTTCCACGCTGTCGCCCGGCAAGCCGACCACGCGCTTGACCAGCCTCTGCGCGTCGGTGGGGGAATCAAACACCACGATGTCACCGCGCTGCGGGTGTTCCCAACGTGCCAGAGACACCAACGTGAAAGGGACCTTGACATCGTAGGCCAGCTTGTTAACGAAGATACGGTCGCCTTCGACAATGGTCGGCTTCATCGAGCCGGTCGGGACTTCGTACCAATCTGCCACTGCGGAGCGAAATACGAACATCAGAAAAACGATCACCGCAAACCCTGACCATTCTTTCCACCACTTTGCGTTTCTTGTCATGTCTGCTCCCCCTCCAGCGACGGCCCAGCGGGTATGTTGTGCGACCCCAGACCTGACGGGCCTGCAACCCACGTCGCAAGAGGTTGGTGCCCGAAATACCAGGGAAGTTCACGCAGTGAAAATCGTGTCGCCGATGCTGCGCCGCAGCAACCACGCCAGTTCCGCCGGGCGAAGTTGTGCGGCAGTTGGCATTTCCCCACCGCGCCGCGAAGGGAATAGTGCGTTAGCGACCAAAATCTGGCCT
Organism: Pseudomonadota bacterium; assembly: GCA_020347585.1. Taxonomy (GTDB): domain Bacteria; phylum Pseudomonadota; class Gammaproteobacteria; order CAMYNG01; family CAMYNG01. The sequence goes on from CP070733.1 coordinate 880,480, forward strand.
AATTGTGATCGGTGCAGAAATTTTCTGCGACACAGCGCAACATACGGAAATACTCAGGCCCCAGGAGACGTGCCTATCTACCCGCCACCGACAGCGGTATCGGGCACGCGCGGTAAGAACAACAATGCGACTACACAAGACTATCAGACACACCATGATGGTTGTCGGGGCGTGCGCTGGTGCCACACTCACCGCTTGCTCCGAACCGCAGGACGCGCCCACCCAGTCCACCGAGACGTCACCAACAAGCACCCGCATTGTGGCCGTACCGGCCAACGCACCGGCGATGCGCGCCTACAAGGATCCCGAGACCGGCGAATTTGTCGCTGGACCGCCGCAGGGCGTACCGCAAGCGGATTTCGACGAGGCGGCCGCCCTGCGCCGACCCACTACCCCGAAGATGACCACACTTCCCGATGGCACCGTTATGGTCGAGATCAACAGCGGGGCCGCCGACGGACAAGCACATGAGTAGGCGTCGCATTGCATCCTGCCTGGCGCTCCTCGGTGCGCTGTGGTTGCCGTTGTCGGTGACGCACGCAGCTGCGCGTATCGCCGTTATCAATTTCGATGGCCCCGATGAGGGCTTCAACGACCCGACGCCGGTTACGCCGGTGGGCGGCAATCCCGCCACCACCCTCGGCCAGGCGCGCCTCAATGCGGTGCAATACGCCGCCAACCAGGTGGGCCTGCTACTCAACACCCCTTTCACTATCCTTGTGAGAGCCAATTTCAATGCCCTGGGTGGTAACAGCACCGCAGCCGTGCTGGCCCAGGCGACACCGCAGTTTTTCTTTCGCGAATTCAGTGGTGCGCCACGCCCCGGTACCTGGTATGCCTCGGCGCTGGCGGATCTGCTCTCGGGCATAGAACTCAACCCCGGCAATCCCGACATTGGTATCCAGTTCAACAAGGACATTGACGGCGGCGTCGTGCTCGGCACCAGCGTCTGGTACTACGGCCTCGACCGAAATGTGCCGACCAACCC
>CP070733.1:881567-886051 GCA_020347585.1 Pseudomonadota bacterium
AGGACCGCACCAACCATGCCTCGCTGATCGATGCGGCACTACTGTCACGCGCCCGGCTCATCCGTTATGTGCACCGTGATGTCGCGGCGCTAGAGCAGCGTCTGCAGGACTGCAGTGCACCACAGAAACTCATTGCCACCGATGGCGTGTTCAGCATGGACGGTGATGTTGCACCGCTCAGGGAACTGACGCAGCTTGCGCAACGATATAGGGCGTGGCTGCTGGTTGACGATGCGCACGGACTGGGCGTTCTTGGCGCGGGCGGCCGCGGATCACTGGAACACTTTGGACTGACCGGTGACGATGCGCCAGTCCTGATGGCGACGCTGGGCAAGGCGCTCGGCACCTTCGGTGCCTTTGTTGCCGGCAGCGAAGCCCTGATCGAGACGCTTATCCAGTCGGCGCGCAGCTATATCTACACTACCGCGCTGCCGCCTGTCGTCGCCGAGGCAACGCGCGCCGCGTTGCGTCTGGTGCAGGAAGAACCGTGGCGTCGCGAGCACCTGCAAGCACTGGTGGCACGCTTCAAGCGCGGTGCCGGACAGCTGGGGCTCAACGTGCTGTCTTCGGACACCCCGATACAGCCGCTGGTGGTTGGCGCGGCTCCACGCGCGCTGGAGTTGAGTCAGCAGCTCGAGTCGCACGGCATACTTGTCGGCGCGATTCGTCCACCCACCGTGCCACAAGGCACGGCGCGGCTGCGTATTACGCTGTCGGCGGTCCACCGAGAAGAACATGTCGATCGGTTGCTTGATGCGCTTGCTACGGTCTTTGCCGCGGGGGAGTGTGCGCGTGGTTGAGGCGCATGCCGATACGCCGGCCGGCAAGGTGTTCGTGGAGTCATCGGGGGCGGGCGCCGACCTTGTCCTAATTCATGGCTGGGGTACGCACGGTGGCGTTTGGCACGATGTCGCTGACGCGTTCGCCGTACACCGGCGGGTGCACGTGGTCGATCTGCCCGGGCACGGTTACAGTAGGCCGCTGCCTGCGCCGGTGACGCTGGATGCCGTGACCGACGCAGTCGATGCAGCGTTGCGCATGCGCGGCATTAACTCGGGCGTTGTGATCGGCTGGTCACTCGGAGGGCTGGTGGCCATGAAGCTCGCGTTACGCACACCGGAGCTGGTCAAACGTCTGGTAACGGTGGCGACGTCGCCGTGTTTCGTACAGTCGGCAGACTGGCCGTGGGGCATGGCGCCCGAAACCCTGCAACAGTTTCACGAGCAGTTGAAAAGCGACTACCAGGGCACGCTTCTGCGCTTTCTTGCCCTGCAGGCGCGCGGTGCCGACGATGCACGCCGCGATATCCGCCATCTGCGTGAGATGCTGTTCGTGCGTCATCGCCCCGACCCTGGTGCGCTGGAGGCGGGACTGCAGATCCTCGCCGACACGGACTTGCGCGAATCCCTCAACGCACTGCGAATCCCGGTGCTGATTGTTGGCGGGCAACATGACGCGCTGGTGCCGGCGGCCGCATTGCACGCTTTTTCCGATCTGTTCCCAGATGCGAGGGTGGCGCTGATCGAGCGCGCGGCGCATGCGCCGTTCGTATCACATCCGCGACAGTTCCTCGAGTACCTGGAGTCGTTTCTGCGATGAGCGGTGGGTTCGATCTCGACAACCGGCTGGCGCGTGCATCGTTCGAACGCGCGGCCAATACCTATGATAAATCGGCGGTGTTGCAGCGCGAGGTCGGGACAAGGGTCACCGCGCGCATGGACCTGGTGAGGATCACGCCGCATCGCATTCTGGACGTTGGTTCGGGCACGGGCCATGGCACGCAGCTTCTCGCCAGACGCTATCCGGGCGCGCAGGTGCTCGCCCTTGATATTGCACCGGCCATGCTTGCCAGGGCGCGGCAACGCTTTTCCTGGTGGTCGCGCTGGCGTGGGCGCTGTGGCTTCGTGTGTGGCGATGCCGAGGCACTGCCGATTGCAGATGCGAGTGTGGATCTGATCTTCTCCAACCTGACTCTGCAATGGTGCACCGACCTTGAGGGTACGTTCCGCGAGTTTCGCCGCGTGCTTGCGCCAGGCGGGCTGCTGATGTTCACGACCTTCGGGCCAGACACGCTCAAAGAGCTGCGCGCTGCATGGGAGGTTGCGAACGGGCAGGTGCATGTACACGAGTTTGCGGACATGCACGACATCGGTGATGCGCTGTTGAGCGCGCGTTTCGCCGACCCGGTAATGGATATGGAGTATTTCGAACTTACCTACCGTGACGTGCGCGCACTGATGCAGGATCTCAAGCAACTTGGCGCGCACAATGCGGGCGTTGCGCGTGTCCGCACGCTGACGGGAAAGAACAGGTTACGCGCCATGAGCAACGCCTATGAGCACCACCGGCGCGACGGTGTCATTCCCGCGACTGGGGAAGTTGTGTACGGACACGCATGGATGCCGGAACAAAGCGCCGCCATGTCGGAGCGAGGTGCCGTACCGATTTCGCTTGAGCAACTGCACGCGGGGAACCAAGAGTAAAACAAAGCGGGCCAGTTTATGAACGGCATATTCATAACAGGCACCGACACCGGCATCGGCAAGACCTATGTCGCGAGGTTGTTCATCAATGCGCTGAATGCACTTGGTGTCGCGACGGCAGGCATGAAGCCTGTAGCGAGTGGCGCACAGCGCGTTGACGGTGAACTGCGCAACGAGGATGCGTTGCAGTTGCAGGCCTGTGCGAGTCTGCGCTGCGACTATCATGAAGTAAATCCCTATGTGTTCGAGGCGCCAGTTGCGCCGCATATCGCCGCCGCACATGCCGGTACCCGCATCGACATAGCACGCGTCAAATCGCTTTGCCAACAACTCGCTGCGCGTGCCGAGTGTGTGGTGGTCGAAGGTGTCGGCGCCTGGCAAGTGCCGCTGGATGAACACTGCACGGTTGCCGACCTGGCATACCAACTCGGATTGCCTGTTGTAATGGTGGTAGGAATGCGACTTGGTTGTCTAAACCACGCATTGCTTACCGCCGGTGCGATCGATCGTTGCGGTGCGCAACTGCTCGGCTGGGTGGCCAACAGTGTCACGCCGGATTTTGCTTTCCTGGAAGAGAACGTTGCTGCGCTGCGGAAGCGAATTTCCGCACCGTTGATCGCCACGCTCGATTACGATCCCGAATTGCAGTTCAACAATAAAATTGGGGAAATCATTCGACCGCAAATACTGCAGCGCATCATTGCCACATGATTCTTGTTTGTCGCTTGGCAAACACGTACGGATTATGTATGTTTGATCGCGCTATGCGCTCCGACCGCCAGGTACCGGAGTGACGGACCAGCAAAGCAACTGTTCGCGCGCGTCATGAACAGTGAAGATTAATATTAGTGCTGGCTTATATATTGTGGTGTTAGACGCCTACTCAATTTTTATATTGCGGGATCGGGATTCATGCATTAGCATCCCGAACCGTTTAACCGTGGCACTGCCAATGAGTGGGCTGCTGACTTGGTTACCAGTGAGTGCGAGCAGGATAGGGCGACATGTCGCTTCCTGATTCAGCCGAATCAGTCGCTCACCTCGTTTGGAATGGGGATTTTTTTTGCAGGAACAGCTGCTGTCTCCATAACCATCGCAACGGGTTTCGCCTTAGCGGGCGCTTGGCCAATACTGCCGTTCGCCGGCATGGAAATGCTATTGCTCGGATTGGCCCTGCAAATGTGCACGCGCAAGGCAAGGCGATTTGAACTGATCGCCATAGATGAAGACAGGATTGAAATACGGCGCCACGCGGGTGGTCCGCGCGAATCGTTCAGTTTTCAGCGCTATTGGGCTCAGGTTACGCTAGTGCCGCCGATGAACCGCAGCCAAGCAAGTCGGTTGCTGATTCGCTCACACGGACGCAGTGTCGAGGTCGGCTCCTGGCTTGATGAGCAGGAACGCCGTGAACTTGCGAGCGGACTGTTGCAAACGATTGGACACAGTGGCGCCTGTAAAGGCCATCATCGGACAGGATTTTCAAAACTATAAGGCAAAAATTGCAACCTGAGAGGAAGAGGTATGTCAGCGTGTAAGACAATAAGAAGGCTGGGCGCCTGGTTGTGCGCTGCGCTGCTGCTGGTGCCGGCCACGGCAATGGCAGCCTACAGCGATCTGAATATGACGCAGGGTGTCACCCAGATTGCAGGCGATATATTCAGCCTGCACATGATTGTGTTCTGGATCTGCACCGTCGTCGGTATTCTCGTTTTCAGCGTGATGATCTGGTCGATTATCCATCACCGCAAATCTAAAGGTGCGGTGCCGGCGAGCTTTCACGAGAGCACCACGGTCGAGGTCATCTGGACCAGCATACCCTTCATCATTCTGGTTATTATCGCTATCCCCGCCACCAAGACGCTGTTGGCAATCGAGGACAGCAGCAACTCCGACATCACCATCAAGGCAACGGGTTGGCAGTGGAAGTGGGAGTACGAATATCTCGATGAAGGTATTCATTTCTACAGCAAGCTCGATGATGCGAGCGAAAAGGCGCGCAAG
>CP070733.1:886151-891999 GCA_020347585.1 Pseudomonadota bacterium
ATACTCTGAAACATAGCTCTCGATCCGCATGTAAGTACGCTTCGTTGTAAAAGGTTTGCCATTCTTGAATTATATTGGAACGAATTAAGGTAGATGTTGGCGATCCAAAGGGAAGAACCTCCTTTCGCAGTGCTGAACGGCAAATTTCGCGTCCCGATATGACTGTCGACGAATAGGGTAATCCATCGCACCCTACTCGATTATTACGGAGTACATAGGAGCCGACAAGGCCTACTGAAGGATTTTCTTCTGCATTACTCACCATTCTTTCTATGCATTCTGGGAACAACCAATCATCTGCATGAACAATCTTGCAATATTTGCTGTCAGGAGAAATTTGCCGAATGGCACGATTCCAGTTCTGAATTACCTCTAAAAATTCAGTATTTTTATGCAAGCGTATCCTTGAATCCAAATGTGAATATTTTTGAGCGATTTGCAAGGTACGATCTGAACTGCAATTATCTACTATCACATACTCCCAAATCTGGTGAGTCTGAGCTAATACGCTTTCAATACATTCGCCAAGATATTTCTCACCGTTGTATACGGGAGTTAGAATGCTTACCAAAGGTTGAGAACCCGAATTCATCATGCTTTATAGCCCACAGATATGCTGATCAGCGTCAGGATTCTTACCAAATCAATCATGACGCCTCCTGGCCATTCTTATGTCACTGCAAGGATGGCCAATTCTGGCTGGGAATAGTATTGTTCAAAAGTACTAGGTTGTGGAGGCCAACTGACTCTGGGGATTAGTTTTTCCAATACATTCAGTCTATACGAGCAGGGTTGCCGACTGCAATAGCGCCGTTCGGTATGTCCTTGATCACGATGGCACTGGCCCTATCACTGCTCCTTTCCCAATCCGTACTCCATCTGGCACAATAACTCCAAACCTTATGCATTTATTATCGTCAACAATAATGCCTCCTTCTGTCTGTAAAGGTTGCTCGGTGATTAGCCTTCCGTGCGTAAAGCTGTGGTCGTACGGGTACAAGGTGCAGTTCGGCGAAATTTGAGCGCCACGTCCGATCCTAACAGGAATTTCGGCCATCGCCGAGCGGCGCCTGTCGTTGACACCCCAGGGGCATATTCGTTACCGGCTCAAAATGTCGTACCGCGACGGTACCGCCCCTGTGGTATTGGAGCCGATGGATTTTATGGCACGTCTGGCAGCGCTGGTGCCGAGGCCGAGGGTGAACCTGATCCGCAATTACGGGCAGTTTGCGCCCAACAGCCTCTGGTGGGGCGATCACGCCGGCCGGCTGGGCCGGCGCGTCGCTGTGGTGCGGATGGAAAGGCCGGCGCAAGGTGATGGCAGACGGTCGTGAGCGACCTGTCGGTGGCCGGCTGGAGAGGATTCCGGCAGAACAATACGTGTGGAGCGGCTGTGAAGGTGGATTCCCTGGTGGATTCTCACAAAATACGTGGGTTATGCTTCCTATACACGGCAAGCCACGTACCATGTCCGGCGTGCAATGCCGGGGCGTCGGAGCTTCCATGAACGAACCAAATCCTATTCATCTTGCCGAGCCTCGAGCGGACGGCAGCATCATCTTCGGCGCGGTGGGGGATATCGGCTTTCGCAGAGGTGTGGCACAGGCGATGGCACAGCGGGGAATGGACTGGCCGTTCGAGACCATGCGGGCGGAGTTGTCCCGGGCGAACATCCTGTTCGGCAATATGGAGACGGTGTTGATTCCCCCGGACTACCCACCGGCTGAGATAGACCCGAACGGTATGATCGCCCCGTTCGCGGGCGAGCAATGCGCGGCGGCGCTCGCCCGCGCTGGCTTCAATTTCCTGAACCTTGCCGCCAACCACGTGCTGGATGCCGGTGTGGTCGGCATGCAGTACACGAAAACCGCGTTGGAATCGGCTGGGATTGCCACCGGCGGGGTAGGGGGTACCCAGGAAGAGGCACGCTGCCCGGTCATACTAACAGTGGACGGACTGCGCATCGGCATGCTCTGCTACTGTGAGGACAACAACTATACCTTGGGCACGCGGGGTCCGTGCCACGCGTACTTCGAACCCGATGCAGTGATCGCGGACATTGCGCGGTTGCGCGGCGATGTCGACATCATAGTCGTATCCGTGCACGCCGACCTGGAGTTCATGCCCGGGCCCAGCCTTCCGCGTCGCGATGCGTTCCGCCGTTTCGCCCAAGCCGGCGCCGACCTGGTGCTCGGTCACCACCCGCACGTGCCGCAAGGATGCGAACGGATAGGCCACACGCTGATCGCGTATTCGCTCGGTAATTTCATCTTTCCGGCCCACTCCTCGCCGTACATGCGTCAGAATGGCCGCGACACGGCGCGTTCCTTCCTGCTGCTGGTGGAGTTGACCCGCGCGGGTGTTGCTGGCTTTGAACGCATTCCCTTCGAGATCAGCGCGGAACCTGAGGAGCGACCGATACCTTGTCAGGGGACTGAGCGTGAGGAGATGCTGCGGTATCTGGAGGAACTGGACCGGCTTGTCGCCGATGACGCGGCATTGACCAAGCTCTGGGGTGAGACTGTCAGGTGCAAGCTTGCCGACGAGCTCAAGAAGGCGGTGTTGGTGAAGCAGCGGCCGCTGCCGCGCTGGCGGCGCGCCCTAGCGCGGCTGCTTGGCCTGACCGCTCCTGTTCAGCATGAGATCGACGTCGAGCGGATTCTTGACGAGCTGGTCGGACGGTGGTGGTTGACGGCGGAAAACCGCAGCTGGATGGAAGAGGTCATACGCGTGGGACAGGAGCGCTGGGATGCACGCAACGCGCTGCCTACCGATCCGCTGCACCGACCGCATCATACCTTCCAGACTCGCTGACATGGTCAACCGTGTGTCATCAGTGTGTCAACCTCGCGTCGCCACCGTGCGGCCGTGCCTATGCTGACCAGTCCAGGTGGAGGCAGGCAGTGACAGAAACCGCGTTCGAGCGGCAGCCACCGTTCTTCGTCGTCGGCAGTGATCGTTCCGGCACAACCATGCTCATGATGATGCTCGATGCGCATCCAGGCCTGGGGATGTCCCGTGAGTCGTGGTTTCTGATCGATCTAATGAACGCTCTGCCGCTACATGGCGCTCTCAGTCTCGAGCAGGTGCACCAGGCGTTCGAGATTATTGGTACGCACCCACGCTGGCAGATCGCTGACAGCGAGTTGCGGGCCTGTCTGGATGGCCTTGACCAGCCGGAGCTTGCCGAACTGGTGACAGCCGTGTTTCAGCTCGACCTCGAGCGTGGCGGCAAGACACGGTGGGGCGACAAGACGCCGGCCTATGTCCGCGAGATCGCCCGGATTCATTCACTATTTCCACGTGCGCAATTTATTCACCTCATCCGCGACGTGCGCGATGTCTGCATTTCGCTGCGCAACGTCGGCTGGCACGGGCCGACGCTGGGTCATATGGCACGATACTGGCGTGCGCACGTCTCGAGCGGCATTGCAGCCGGGCGCGCCCTTGGTGCTGAGCTGTATTTGGAGGTGCCATACGAAACGTTGGTCACCGACGTGGAGGCGACATTGAGGCGAATCTGTGCGTTCCTGGGCGAGCCGTTCAGCCCGGCCATGCTCACATGGTATGAGCACACCGCCGCCAAAACGGCCAGCAGGCCGATGAAGTTCCAGACCAAGCTGGATCGCGCCCCGCGTGCCAGCGACGTCGGGCGATGGCGGGCAGAGATGTCAGCACTGGACCTGGCTATCGTCGAGGCGAACGCGGGTGAGACCATGGACCGCGCCGGTCAGGTGCGGCGCTATCCAAAAAGCCTGAGTTGGTTCGGGCCGCTGCTCAGCGCCGTGGAGGGCATCGGCTTGGTCTTTGCTCGGATCCGGCGCCGGCTCGGTATCGGTGACTCGCCTTCCAGTGACTGACGGCGCGGCTGTGCCAAGGTATCGAAATCGAGCATTGACTGGGTCAGGAAGGGCTCGAGTGTAGGTATACAGCCGCGTCGCCCGCCATCGGAGGACGCGCTGGGGGCGCGGGTCACACGTCGCGCAGGGCACGCCGCAGGATCTTGCCAACGTTGGATTTGGGTAACCGATCCCGAAACTGGATGTACTTGGGACGCTTGTAGCCCGTCAACTGTTCGTGACAGTAGTCGCGCAACGCTGCCTCGGTCAGCGCGGGATCCTTCCTGACGACAAAAAGCTTCACCGCCGCGCCGGACTGCTCATCGGGAATACCCACAGCACCGACTTCGGCGACGCCCGGATGGACGGCCACGACGTCTTCGATCTCGGACGGATAGACGTTAAAACCCGAAATGACAATTATATCGTCCTTGCGCTCGAGGATCTGCACGTAGCCGCGTTCATCCATGCGCGCGAGATCGCCTGTACGCAGCCAGCCGCTTGGCATCACAGCCCGGGATGGCACCACGCATGTCATCTTTGAACCTCTGGATTTCATGGCGCGGCTGGCAGCGCTGGTGCCGCGGCCGCGGGTGAATCTTACCCGCTACCACGGGGTGTTTGCACCGAACAGCAAACACTGGGTCTTGGTGATGCCGGCAAAGCGGGGCAAGGGCGCCAAATGCAAGGTGTCCGATGAGGTAGAGGAGAAAACGCCGGCTACCTGCCGGGCTACCATGAACTGGGCGCAGTGTCGGAAGTGCATGTTTCGGGTCGATATCGAGACCTGCCCGGCGTGTGGTGGCGCGGTCAAGGTGATCGCCAGTATCGAGGGTCCGGAGGTGATGCCCGAGAAAGAGGGGCAGGCTTTCGAAAGGATTCTGGCGCATGTGCGGCAAACGGCGTTGTGCAGTAACCGGTCACGGCGACCGTAACCACGGGTGTCACCGGACCGGTGGGGTTGACTGCGTGTCCGCCGTGTTGAGGATTTTCACGCGCCAGGACAGTGAAGTCGGCCGTGGTGGTTGTGGACAGTTGACCGGAACGCCGCTGTGGTGCGCGGGAGAAGGCCGGTGCAAGGCGGTGACAGACGGTTGTGAGCGATCTGTCGGTGGACGGCTGGCGAGGATTCCGGCGGAAGAATCCGTGTGGAGCGGCTGTGAAGGCGGATTCCCAGGTGGATTCTCCCGAAATACGTGGGTTATGCTTCCCGTACATATATCTCCCAGGAAAACTGGTGCCCTGTACACAATTCAATTGCCGAGAGGTGAATGTCCATGATCTTTACAGAGACTGCGCTCAAGGGCGCTTTCATTCTCGACCTCGAACGACGCGAAGACAGCCGAGGATTCTTTGCTCGGGCGTTTTGTCAACATGAGTTCGAGGAGCACGGTCTGAAACCGGTCATTGCTCAAGCAAATGTTGCCTATAACCATACCAAGGGCATCATGCGCGGTATGCATTTCCAGATCCCGCCGGCCGCCGAAACGAAGCTCGTTCGCTGCACGCGAGGAGCCATTCTGGACACAATTATCGATCTCCGGCCGGAATCGACTACTTATCTGCAACACATCTCGGTGGAGTTGACCGAAGATAATCATCGAGCCCTGTACGTGCCCGAACGCTTCGCTCACGGCTATCAAGTGCTGGTTGATGAGACAGAGACGAGCTATCAGGTCGGCGAATTCTACAGCCCGTCAAACGAGCGCGCGCTACGCTACGATGACCCCGCTCTCGGACTATCCTGGCCACTTCCCGTGGCGGTGATCTCGGACAAAGACCGAGATGCTCCACTACTGGAGACCTGGGCGGAGCGATTGCGCGAAGAGATGACATTTAGTTAATAGCCGGAGGAGAGGAATATGATCATCATTGACAATGCCCTCAAGGAGCGAGAGGCGAAGGGTGCGCCCATTCGTGTTGGAATGATCGGGGCCGGATTCATGGGGCGTGGTTTGGTCAATCAGATTGTCCACTCAGTGCCCGGCGAACGGATGGTGGCAATTTTC
>CP070733.1:892099-901028 GCA_020347585.1 Pseudomonadota bacterium
GTAGTGTTGTAAAACGGATTTCTTGGCAGGCCGTTGTTCTCCATCGCCATCTCGGCCGCGAGCAGCGGACCGTTAACCGGGTCACCGGCTATCAGGCCGGCCATCTGGTCGAGCACCGCAGCCTGCGGCGGGACTCCCACCAGGCGATCGTGGATGCGCTTGGCCTGCTCGCGAGGCCCGGCATAGGTCACTGCCAGACTGCTTGCGGCAAATAGAAGTGTGACGAAAATGCCGATTCTCATGGGCGAACCCTTGTTTGTTCTGGTCATTTTTTTACCCTCAGCCAAACACGTACTGCGCTGCCTTTGGCGCCGAGCCACGTCCATCAATTCCTGATTAATATCCCCGGGAAGCGGGAACCCGAAATCCAGTTTTCGGTTACGGTCGGCCGCGAACACTCTGGCTGACCGCTACCCCTTATTCGTTGTCGAATACCTTCGCGCAAAACTAAACAATGGGAAAGTGGTTTTGTCCCATACTGTGATGCAGGTAACAATTTTTTGACGCTTTTCGCGATCTGGCGCAATATCCCACACAAATCACCGCCAAATTGATGTCAGATACGCTGTCCAAGCGAGCTGCCGGGCACCGATGCTGTGGCGCGTCACTTCGATGTAATCGCTATATCTCGTTGATAATTTTGGGATTTTGTTCCCTTTAGTGAAAACCACATACGCACACGCGCCGATCTGCGCCGCTCAGAAGCAGCGCCAAAATTCCGTAACTAGTGAAACAAAGAGACAGGTCGAGGTTGTTTTGTGAACGAGCTAACAGTCCTGCAATCCGGAATCCATGAACGTTTGACCCTCCAGGTCCCCCAATATAAAGTGCCGTGCCGGCGTGTCGATATAATTGTACGTATTTAAACAAAAAAGCAGGCGTCCGCGGAATATTTCTTGCAGGGCACAAAAACGCGTAGGGCCCAAGAAGACGCGGCAGACGCTGGCGGCGAACAGACCGGACCGCGTCAACCGGATCATGCCCAATCCAGCGCAAGGACCCGACTACCCGGGCGAGCATGCGCTCCGCAAGGAGGCGCACCGACGGGCAGCGGGTCGCTGCCCCGTGATTGATGCCGTGCAAAAGCATCAAGTGACTGAAGGTGAATTTGACAATGTTGCAGTTACCCGCATATCCCCCCCGGATCGCTCAAGTTGGCAGGGCCACCATCGGGCTGACGCGCACAGCACTGCTGGCACTGAGTGTCTCGCTGGCAGGTTGTGAGAACCCCGAGAACGAAACCGTCGACCCGCTGACCTTCGAATACGAGCTGTTTGGCGTGACCGTCAACTACTTTGATGCCTACGCCGCGCTCACCAACCCCAGCATGGACGGCAAGGGATGCACGAACGTCTTCTGTCACGGCATTGGCGCCGCCGGCGAGGCCGCACCGGGCAAGTCGTTGCAGTTGTTTCCAAACGTGACAGTCGATCGCTCCGTCCAAATGGCAAACAACTACATATCGGCGCTTAGCAACGTAAGCATCGGCGATGCAAATGCCAGCCTGCTGCTCGCAAAGCCACTCGGTGCGCTGTCGCATGTGGGCGGCACACTGTGGGACGCGACCGAATCCGAATATCGTGCGGCCGCCGCCTGGGCGAAACAGAACGTACCGGACAGTAGTGCACTGGATTTCGCGTCGTTCCCAGCCAATATCAATCTGTTATTTATCAGCCGTGGTTGCGCCAATGCCGGGTGCCACCGCAAGGGTGAGAGCAACGCCGCGGTTGGCGGGTTTTTCCTCGACCGCGACGCGGTCGCCGGTGACCAGACGATGATATTCAACTATCTGTGGGCGCTGGCGAACGTTGACCTTACTAACCCCGCCCAGAGCAAGCTGCTGACCAAGCCGCTGGATGAGGGCGCCGGCGGAGAGAGCCACGGCGGCGGCGCCATTTTCGCGGATACGACCGACGCGGGTTATATCGCACTGCTCAACTGGATCCAGAACCCGGTGCCCGCGCCCCGATGACGCGGGTCGCCGCTGCCGCTGCGCTGTACTTCCTGCTGAGCGCCCTGGTATTGGCGGCCGACAGTGACGGCCTGCGGCTGCAGGTCGCGGACCCCTATATAGAGCTGCACAGCGGCCCCGGCTACAGCTACCCGGTTTACGATGTCATCGAGCGAGGCGACTGGATCGTGATTCAACGCGGGCGGGCTGGCTGGCTCAAGATTCAGGGTGCGAACAACAAGATTGGCTGGGTCGAGAAATCACAACTCGACAATACACTCGAGGCCGCAGGCATCGAGGCGGGCCGCCGCGAAAAGTTCTTGGAAAAGTATCTGACCGCGCGCTTTCGCTTCAGCGGTGGCGTTGGTTTTATCAACGGCCGGTTGAGTTCCGCAGAACCCACGGTAACCATACGCGGCGGGTACCGGGCCACGCCTAATTTGTCCGTGGAACTAGCCTTTACTAACGCGGCAGGCGTGTATTCCAGCTCGCCACTCATCCAGGCCAATGTGTTGCTCGAGATGCTTGCCGAACGACGGGTGCGGCCTTTTTTTTTGCTGGGGTACAGCCGCTTCGTCAATGTACCAGACAACCTGGTGGATGATACGACCTCGGACTTGGACATGATCAACGCGGGCATTGGTGTGCAATTTTTTCTCAGTGAACGGCTGTTCCTGCGCTGGGACCTGACCGATTACGTGGTTGTACATGGCAACCAGAGTCAGGGTGTCGAGGGCAATGCGAACGACAACTTCCTCGCCGCCACGGCGGTTGAGCTGGGCTTTTATTTCTAAATAGTTATAAGGAATGAACCGGGCAATGGTTATGCTGCAACGTACGTTGGCGTGTTTGGTTTTGTGCGGAGCCCTTGGCACCGCGTACGCGCAAGATGTGGTGCCGGACCTCGGCCCTGAGGAAGTCATTGCGCCGGAAGTGGCACGCCGCGAGGTCGAGGTTCCCAAGATAAAGTCGAACGACTATGAGTTGGGGATCTATCTTGGGATGTACAGCGTCGAGGATTTCGGTACCAATCCGCTTGCCGGCCTGTACTTCGCCTATCACCTGACCGAAGACATCTTTCTTGGCGGCCTGTTCGGTTACAGCCCGGTCTCGGATGACACCTCGCAGTTTTTCGAAAGCGCGACGGGCCAGCCCATATCGCGGCTGGTTGATGACACGCTCAGCTACTACGAGGTTTTCGTTGGCTACACCTTCCTGCCCGGCGAGGTATACACCGGCGAGGGCAAGGGCTGGACCACCACCGGCTACGTGATGGGCGGCTTGGGCAGCACCGAACTTAACGATGAGAGCAATTTCACGATCATGCTCGGTGTTGGCATGCGTTTCGTGCCTATCGAGTGGCTTGCCGTACACGTCGACGCCCGTGACCACGTCTTTGGTACAGACGCGGCCTCGGGAGGTCTCGGGGGAACAAAAACAACACATAATTTAGAACTTAGCACTGGTGTAACGTTTTTCTTCTAGAGAATTCGGGAGAGATCTAATGAACAAATCGTATCTTCGCAAAGTTTCAACGACACTGATCGCAGCCGCAGCCGTCGCGCTGTTCATCACGCAATCGGCGGTGGCAATCAAGGCAGACATGATGGCACCGGACTTTACCCTCAAGAGCGCCTCCGGAAAGAACCTGCGCCTGAACGACTACCGCGGTCAGGTAGTCATGGTGAACTTCTGGGCCACCTGGTGCGCACCGTGTCGCAAGGAGTTGCCGCACCTCAACAAACTTTACCAAAAGTACCAGGACCAGGGCTTTACCCTGCTGGGGGTCAACATCGACTCCGAGAGCGCCGAAGCCAAGCGCATGGCAAAGGAACTCAAGATCGCCTTCCCTGTGCTTTTCGACACCAAGCAGGAAACCAGCAAACTCTACAAGCTGAAGGCCATGCCCAGCACCGTGCTGGTAGACCGCAGCGGCAAGGTGATCTCCTATCACCTCGGCTACAAGCCAGGCTACGAGCGAAAATACGAAAAGGAAGTCCAGGCGCTGCTGAAAAAGTAACCAACCATGCGAAAAACAATGTCACGTACGCTGCTGGCGCTGCTCATCGGCCTGCTATTGCTGGCCGGGGGGTGCGCCACGGAACCCTGGGTAGCGCCCTTCGAGCGTGAATACCTTGCCGACCCGGTCATGAATTTCTCCCGCGATCCCTACTCCGACGCCTACATCATGCACGTCTACGAAACCCGCGAGGGTGCCCAAGGTGCCGGTGCGGGTTCCGGTGGTGGCTGCGGCTGCAACTGATCGATCATGATCTGAGTCTGCAATGGAGCGCCGCCATACACTTTATCGAACGCACCTTGTGTTCGTTTGCCTGCTGTCCTGGCCGCTGCTTTTGGCGGCGCTGTTCGCGCCGTCTGCGGCAATGGCGGCGGTGCTGGCCGACGACCGGGCCGACGCGCTGTATCACTACTACGACGGTGGCGGCGTCGAGGTACAGGGACCCGCCGTGCTGGTGCGCAAGGGCGACAACGCGAACGTGTCGGGCTTTGCGCACTACTACATCGACAACGTCACCAGCGCATCGGTTGACGTGCTGAGCTATGCAAGCCCCTATACGGAACAACGCAACGAGTTCGGGCTCGGCATCGACTATCTCAATGAGGACACGACGCTGACGTTTGCCTACTCCAATAGCGAGGAAAGCGACTATTCGGCGAACACCTTCAACCTGGCCTTCAGCCAGGAGATGCTGAGCGGCATGACGACGCTCAACATGTCGGTTTCCCGCGGTTTCAATGAGGTGCGGGACAACACCAATCCGACTTTCGAGGAAACTGCGGACGTTTGGAAATGGCGCATGGGCGTCGGACAGGTCTTTACCAAAAAGTTCGTGATGAACTTCGATTTTGAAGTCATCCACTCACAGGGCTTTTTGAACAACCCCTATCGCAAGGTGCGCATAGACGGTAACTTCGTCGCGCCCGAGGTGTACCCCGACAAGCGCAACAGCCTCGCCCTCGCCGCACGAGGCATGTATTACCTCGGCAAGCGCAGTTCAACACGCTTTGAGGCGCGTTACTTCAATGACGACTGGGAGGTCAACGCCCTGAATCTGGAAGGCGGCTATACGCACTATTACACGCCCAAGCTGCTGGCGGAGTACCGGGGCCGCTTCTACACCCAAAACAAGGCGTTTCACTACAGCGACAATTTCGATTCAGTGCAGCGCTTTATGGCTCGCGACAAGGAGCTCAGTACCTTTAGCAGCGTATCGGTGGGCTACAAACTCACTTATGAGATCTGGAAACGCTCTGACCGGTTGCTCAAACAGGGCGATATTTCGTTCGCTTACAACCTGTTCTACTTCGACTATGAAGACTTTACCGACCCGACGAACAACAATGAGCCGTATTCCTTTCACGCCAACGTTGCTCAGATTTTGTTCAGTCTGCGCTACTAAGACCCGTGCCTGAGGCGGGAGGATGATGATGCACATATCCAAACTTACACTAGCCACGCTCTGCCTGCTGGCGGCAATTGCAACCACCCAGGCGCAGGACACTACGCCCGCCCAGCCCGGCCAGTATGGTGATCTACCGGCACAGATCCAGTCGCTGAAGAACGACGTGCTGGAACTGAATCGCAACCTGACGGTGCTCGAGAAAGACTTTCTGGCCCCGGCCAGTACCCGCGTCACCGTGTTCCTGTCCATGGACACCAACGAGACCTTTGATCTGGGTTCCGTTGAACTACGCCTAAACAACAAGGTTGTTGCGACCCATCTATACACGGAGCGGGAACTGCGCGCGCTGCAGCGCGGCGGCGCCCCCCGCCTGTTTGAAGGTGCGCTGCCCCCCGGCGAGCATGAGTTGGTTGCCTATTTCCGCGGCGCGGGAGAAGATAATCGCGATTATCGGCGCGGGCTCACCAAGAGCTTTGAAAAGGGAACTAGACCACAGTACCTTGAGATTCAGATCTTTAACGTCAAGACCAAGCGCCAGCCCGAAATTGATCTAAAAGTCTGGGAATGAGCAACGTGAACCAGTCCAACCCTGCATGCAGCGCGCGCAAGCGCAGGTTTATCGCGCGCTGGCCGCTGGGGACCGCGGCCACAGTGGTCGTAGGGCTCGCGGGGTGCGTTGCTGCGCACGCGACGCAAGAGCCGCTGTCGCCGGGCGTGCAGCGCCTGTTCTTCAACGAGTCGATCTTTTACGTTTACCAAGAAAAATACTTCTCGGCCTTGACCAGCGCCGAGGTCAGCGAGAAACGCCATCCCCTCACTAGCTATGGTGACGGCGCAAAGCTACTGCATGGCGGGCTGGCTGTCGCCTACGGTAACCGCGCTGACGCCGAGCACATCCTACAGCCGCTCACCACAACTGAGACCGTGGAAAAAACCCGCGACCAGGCATGGTTCTACCTGGCGCGGATGTATTACCAGCGCGGCGACCTGACCCTAGCCGAGAACGCGATTGCCCAGATTGGAAACACGCTGTCCAAACGGCGCCAGGCCGAGAGCCTCAACCTGCTCGTCGGGATCTACACACAGCAGGGGAGGTTCGAAGAGGCGCTCAAGGCGCTGAAGCGTTTTCGCGGCAATACCGAGTGGGAATCCTACGCGCGTTTTAACCTTGGCATTGAACTGCTGCGTGCGGGCGAGACCCGGCCCGGCGAGCAACTGCTGGCGACCATCGGAAGCCTAAAGACCACCAATCCCGAAATGGTAGCGCTGCGTGACCGCGCCAATCTGGCACTGGGCTTTTCACTGATGCGCGGACAGTCGCCGAATCGTGCAGTGAAATACTTCGAGCAACTGCGGCTCAGCGGACCGTTTTCCAACGAAGCGCTGCTGGGGCTGGGATGGTCGCGCAGCGCCCGGGACCAGTGGCGCCAGGCACTGGTCCCTTGGATGGAACTCAAGAACCGCGACACCATCGATCCTGCGGTTCAGGAGGCGATGATCGCCGTACCCTACGGCCTTGAGCGCATCAAGGCCTATGACCTGGCCGTGGATCACTACAAGGATGCCATCGCCGCCTTCGACCGCGAACTGGGTGAGCTCGAGACGGTGCTAAGCGGCGCCCATTCGGGGGGGTTTATGGGCGCGATGCGTCCCGACATGGTCAACGACGAGCGCGGATGGAACTGGCGGCCAGTGGAGCTCGAAGGTGTGGAAGCCGGCCGTTATCTGCGCCACTTGCTCGCCGGCGAAGCTTTCCACCGCGCGTTCGAGGATTACCGCACCCTGCTGTACCTTGAGCACGTGGTAAACACTTGGGAACTTAAGGTCGCATCTTACAGCGATATTATCGCCATCCGGCGCGCAAACTATCAGGCGCTGGTAAACGACGCCGAGCGCCTGTCCCAGGTGAAAAAACTCGAGGACGCCAAGACGAAGTACTATAGCCTGCAACGGGAGCTAGAGCGGGTGGCGCGCGACAAGGATGCACTCGCGCTGGCCGACGCCTCCGAGGCAACGGTCATGAAGCGACTCCAGGGTATCGAGCGTCAGATTGCACAACTGGACCGCCAACCCGCTGTTGACGTCAAACTGCAGCGCAACAAGTACCGCCTGATCTCGGGCATGATGCAATGGAACATCACGCGCGACTACGCAGTGCGCATGTGGGACGCGAAATCCAGCCTTGAGGAAGTCGGCGCCGCGTTGGAGGTCAGCGAGAAGGGCAAGGCGGCGATGGACTCAGCGCTCGCGCAGGCGCGCGGTTCGTTTGAGGGCTTTGAGCCACGCTTCACCGAGGCACAGCGCAGCGTCACATCTGTCAAGACACGACTGCAAACCGCTATTGCCCGTCAAGAAGACCATTTGCAACAACTCGCGATCGAAGAGCTCGAGCTTCAGCGCCTACAAATCGAACAGCAGCGTGCTCGGGCGCGCTTCTCACTGGCGCGCCTCTACGATAAGTTGTCCGGCCAGGAAGGTGCGCGTAAGTGAAATGGCAATACCACTTGCCCGTGCTGATGCTGGCTGCGACGCTGGCCGCATGCGGCTCGTCACCCGATAGCGCAGGCACCATCGGCAGCCTGTCGAAGCGCAAACTGGAGGTCGAATCACGCGGCGCACCTACCGTTGAACGCGAGGAGGTCATCGAAAGTTACAAGGCCGTGCTCGAGACCCAGCCTCGCGGCGAGTTGTATCAGGAATCGTTGCGCCGCCTCGCCGATCTCAACCTGAGCGCGAGTCAGAATGCGCCAGGCGTTGCAACCGCCGGCAACGACAACCGCAGCAAGGCGCAGCTCAACACCGCCATCGGCCAATACGAACACTTCCTCAAGAAGTACCCCAACAGCCCGAACACCGAGAAGATCTTCTATCAACTGGCGAAGGCCTACGAGAGTGCCGGCCAGCCTGCGAAGGCGCTGACGACGCTGGATCTGTTGGTCCAGCGCTATCCGAATACCGCGTCCATCGACGAGGTGCATTTCCGCCGAGGCGAAACGATGTTCGCCCTAGGCCGCTTCGGTGACGCGGCCCGCGCCTATGACACCATCGTGCGCAAATACCCGAGTTCCGTGTACCACGAGCGGGCGCTATACAAATACGCGTGGAGCGAGTTCAAGCAGGGCCGGCACCTTGATTCACTGCATGCGTTTTTCCGCATTCTGGATGACAAGCTAGCCACTGACGCGGCAGGAAAGAACCTGTCGCGTGCCGAACAGGAAATGCTCGGCGATGCGTTGCGGGTAGTGAGCCTGGCGTTCACCTATTTACACAAGGAGATCACTCCCACCGCTTACTTCCAGCGCTATGGCAAGCGCCCGTACGAGCCACTCATCTACGAGAACCTCGGCAACCTGTATTTGAAGAAGGAACGTATCCGCGACGCGGCAGACACCTACCTTGCATTTACCGCACGCCATCCAGACAGCGTGCGCTCGCCCGAGTTTCATGAGAATGCCATCAAGGCTTACGAAGCGGGCGGATTCGCAAGCCTGATCGTCCCCGCCAAGGAGTCGTTCGTCCGCAACTACGGGATTGACAGTCGCTTCTGGAAGAC
>CP070733.1:901128-912889 GCA_020347585.1 Pseudomonadota bacterium
ACCAGAAACTGTGCAGACAATGCATCAATGTGCCAGTCGAGTCCTGTATTCAGGCTCGGCACCCAATCAAAATGCATTTGCCATGGCAAGGGAACGGCGAGCATCGCGCCGATCAGGCCAACAAACAAGCCCAATGGCGCCAAGCTTAGCCACAACCAGTCGCGTTGCGAAGCTTGCAGCGCTTGGCGGCCGTGACTCATATGATATTCCTGGACTGCGGATCAGAAATCCACTGCACGACCATCTAGGGGTACCTCGTGTGTAGTCATCAGACAACGCATGTCGTTTGCCCCCCTAAGTTATGTGCTCTGTGGCGATGGTTCTTTCTGCGCCAGTAGTTCTATCCAGTGGACCACCGGCACGCTGGACTCCCCCTGCAGGTGTATCTGGCAGCCGATATTGGCGGTGGCAATTAGGTCGGGATCCCCTGACTGCAGTGCAGTAAGCTTACGCTCGCGCAACTGCCCGGCCATGGATGGCTGCAGAATCGAATAGGTCCCGGCCGAGCCACAGCAGAGATGCGAATCGGGGACGGGCACCAGATCAAACCCTGCCGCACTCAACAACCGCTCTGTCACCCCGCTAAGCTTTTGTGCATGCTGCAGAGTACAGGGAGGGTGGAATGCAATGCGGCCCGCGCGTTTACCCTCAAGTTGCGAGACATCCTCTGGCGTAATGACTTCACACAAGTCCTTCGCCAATTCCGAAACCCGCCGCGCGCGATCGCAATAGTCCGGATCATCGCGCAAGTGATATCCGTACTCCTTGACCATGGCGCCGCAGCCACTGGCGGTGGTCACTATCGCCTCAGCGCCTCGCTCGATTTCCGGCCACCAGGCATCAATGTTACGACGCATGAAATCGCGCGCCTCGGCGGAGGCCGACAAATGGTGGCTCAACGCACCACAGCATCCTGCGGCTGGCGCGCTCACGGCGCTTACACCGATACTATCGAGCACTGCGGCCGTCACCGCATTGGTGCGCGGCGTCATGGCAGGCTGCACACAGCCATCCAGTATCAGCATGCGGCGGGCGTGCCTTGTTGCTGGCGGCGTATCAAACGCCTGCGGCGGCGGCACCTTATTGCGCAGTGCCGTCGGCAATAGTGGGCGTAACGCTTGCCCCAGCCGCAGCAGCGGCCTCATCCGCGCGGGAAACGGCAACACCTTGCGCAACAACCAGCGCAAAGTGCGCGCCGGCAGCGCGCGGTCGACGTGCTCTTCCACGTATTCGCGGCCAATATCGAGCAGGTGGTGGTATTCGACACCCGAGGGACAGGTGGTAACGCAATTGAGGCAGGTCAGGCAGCGATCCAGGTGACGCTGGGTGCGGCGCGTCGGCTCCGCACCTTCCAGCGCCAACTTGATCTGGTATATTCGCCCGCGCGGCCCATCCAGTTCATCGCCCAACACCTGGTACGTGGGGCAGGTGGCGGTGCAAAAACCACAATGCACACAGGCACGCAGGATGCGGTCCGCCTCCCGGCCGCGCGCGGTGTTGCGAATTGATTCAGCAAGATTCGTCTGCATGCCAAAGAGCCCGCGCGGCGCTGGCCGAGTTCAAGCGCCGGCCGTGCCACCGCGCATATCATACCCGATATATCAGGTGCAGTGAAAAGCCCTGCCCCCGGACACCAGAGCACATTCCGACGCAAACTGGAAACTACGCAAGGGATTCAGTGCGTGAAAGTTGGTGAGATGCAGCGCTGCAAGCAGCAACTGAAGCCCACACAGGCATTGCGGACTAGTCTTGCCCGTCGGTCGCGCTGGCACCCACCGCGTGGGCTCCCGCCGCACTAACGGGCGGCACCTGCCGGGTCAGGCGAACCTTGATCGAGTGACTTCTCTC
The DNA here is from genome assembly GCA_020347585.1 of Pseudomonadota bacterium. Taxonomy (GTDB): domain Bacteria; phylum Pseudomonadota; class Gammaproteobacteria; order CAMYNG01; family CAMYNG01. The sequence goes on from CP070733.1 coordinate 902,977, forward strand.
TTCCAGGTCGTAACTATCTGCGAAGGTTTCCCAACCCGGAGCGGTAACCATGATCGTAACCTTGCCGCGCGGCAGTTTGCTCAGCACGGCGATGCCCTCACTGTTTGTCCTGACCTCGTCCCGGGTTTCGTTGTACTTGATGTATACGTTCGCCCCGAAAACCGCGTCGGACACATCCTCCGAACCTGAGACGTGTAGCCTAAGTTCGGAGTGAATCGCATCCGCAGCGATCGCCGTGTCCGGTGCCACCCCGGCCTCGACTACTTCCCCTGCCGGCGCCGCCTCGTCTAGCCCCTGCGCCAATGCCACATTCATGCTGAAGCCAAGAGCCGCGGCCGCGATAACACAAAATTTGTTCCTGCTCCTCATCACTTGCTGAACCTCCCTTGCCCGCCGACTAATCACGCTGACCAGGTCACTCACGCGCCTCTCGCAACGCCTTGCCGGTGCGCACCAGTTCATCCAGAACCTCATCGTAGTAGGGCTTCTCCTTGAGGCTGGCCCGCGACCCGGGGAAGTAAACCAATGAAACCTCGGCATACTCCTTGCCCAGGTTGGACAGCACAACCGCCGCACGGCGCCCGCCTGACAAACGCGTATTGTCAATCATCGGAAAATCGAACGCGCCCACCCAGAAATTGACGTCCACAATGTCCTCTTTGGCGGTCAGGTTGTGTATCGCCAGGCGAATGCGAACCTGCCTGCGAGCCTTGTCAAAATCGTTGGCCTCAAGAATAAACAGCCGCTCGGCTTCCACCTCGCCAGGCTCGGATTCATTCTGCGCGAGGCGCAGATTCTCGCTCGCCAGTGATACGACCTTCGGGCCGCCAGCGAACTCCTTCAAATCAACTCCACGACTGACAACGATGCCGCCTTCCCTCAGCGTCGCGATCTGTTTTCCGATCACCTCCAGTGCGACATCCTGCAAGCGCTTCTCCAGTGCGCGCTCCCGCGCAAGCACGGCGTCAGATTTCGATGCAGCCGCGAAAGTCTCCGATGCCGCGACATGAATCCTGTGCTCAACGTGTTTGAACAACGGGCCGAGATCGATGACGTTGTGGAAGTTGTAGGCCAGCAATTCCAGCGCCAGAATCTCGTCTTCTATGCTCCTCTCCTTGCTGTCTGAGTCGCGACTCAGAAACGCCTTGATGATGGAGTTGAACATTTCCTTGCGTAGGTCGCTGTCGGCCTGTTCGCGACTGCTCATAAGTTGTGCGTAAAGACGTACATTGGTCTCGGCGGCCTGCCGGCTTTCGAGGTACTGCGAGCCGAAAAAACCGACCCCGGCGACCGCCAGGGCCGTCAGGATCCCGCCTACTGGCCTGAGGACAATGGCGAACTTGTCCCAGCGGTCCTTTTCCCTGTGCTTGTCGCCGTCCATGCCTAGCGCCGGTTGAGCGTGTTGCCGTTGAGCACGAAATCATACTGCGCCGGGTTTGGATAGGAGTAGACCGTCTGACTGGCGCCGGAGACCGTCAGGGTACAGGCGCCGTTGTCCCTCACGTACACACTGTAGGATCCCCCGGGTCCGATGCTGCCCCGGTAACGATTCGAACCACATGTAACCTCGACCGGTGTGCCCTGCGGCGGCGGCGCATTCACCTGCATGATGGTCCCGTAGATATTGCCTGCTAGCGCGGCACCGGGAAGCAGGAGCAACAGAACCAGACCGAGCCACTTGGATTTCATCGCACTCTCCTTGCGTTGACCGCGCCCTTTCGGCGTAGTGTCAGCACCATACCCCACATTTTTTATAGCTTATGCGAGGCCCGATTAGAAGGCTTTGAGCCCACGGCATCACGGTAATATTCACACCGTGATCACCCGTATGGCGTACCGGTCGTCGCTGTCATTTTTCAGAACCCGCGCGCCGGCAACCTTTCCCTGTCATGTTCGGACATTAGGTCAAGTGCGGGACCCTTGGGAACAATTTGGGTCGGATTGATGCTGGTATGGCTGTAGTAGTAATGCTGCTTGATGTGGTGCATATTGACCGTTTCCGCTACCCCCGGCCATTGATACAGTTCGCGTAGATAGTTTGACAAATTCGGGTAGTCCTCAATGCGTCGAAGGTTGCACTTGAAGTGGCCCACGTAGACCGAATCGAAGCGCACTAGCGTGACAAACAATCGCCAATCTGCTTCTGTGACAGTATCCCCTGTCAGGTAGCGCTTGGCGCTTAGCCTCTTCTCAAGTTCATCAAGCGCGCTGAACAGCCGATCGAAGGCCTCATCGTATTTCTCTTGACTGGTAGCGAAACCGACACGGTACACGCCGTTGTTTACATTGTCATACACCAGGTTGTTGACTTCGTCGATTTGCGTTCGCAACCGCTCAGGGTAGAAGTCAACACCGCAGTCGGCCCATTCGTCGAATGCACTATTGAACATGCGAATGATCTCGGACGACTCGTTGTTGACAATGGCCTTGTGCTTCTTGTCCCAGAGCAACGGAACCGTGACAACCCCACTGTACTTCGCCGCGGCCAGTGCATAGACCTCGTACATATAGTCTTTGCCGTTCACGGTGTCATTCGTGCTGCCGGAAAACCCACCGAACCGCCATCCTTTGGGGCCCATGTGCGGATGGACGACATCCACGGAAATCAGATCCTCAAGCTTCTTAAGCTTGCGAAAAATAAGCGTCCGGCTGGCCCAGGGACATGCGTAGGAGATATATAAATGGTAGCGGCCCGGTTCAGCCTCAAAGCCGCCCACTCCCGTGGGGCCTGGAGAGCCGTCCGATGTTACCCAGTTGCGAAACTGTGAGTCCTTGCGAACAAATTCGCCGTCATCTGTTTCGGCCTCAAGCCATTCCTCGTGAATTTCGCCGTTAATCATCAAACTCATAGAGGTCTCCAAGAAGCCCCGTCCGGGTGACTGCCGTGCCGCTATTGGCTCTTGAATCCGGCGGCGGTATGGCTGCCATCGCAAAATGGCTTGTTGTTGGAGGCGCCACAACGACAAAGTGCCACCTGGGTTCCCGACCAGGCGACGCGGCCGCAGCCGTTCTTGATGGTAATGTTTCCTGACAGGAGCAAGGGGCCATCCGGCAACTGCTTGATAGCCAATGTTCCACCGCTGCTGGCAATACCGTCCCCCTTCTCGCCGACCGCGCCATAGTCGCGAAAACCAGCATCCTCGTGGCTGTTGTCACAGAACGGCTTGTTCTTCGACTGGCCGCAGCGGCACAGTGCAGCTCGCATGGCGACGCCTGGCATGTCGTCGGGTGAATTCTCGATTTCCAGATCGCCACGCACGAAGTACGGTCCGTTATAGGTGACCGTAACCGTATTCTCCTTGTCGGGCTGTTCGCTGATGTCTTGCGCCTTGACCTCGTAGGTCAGTGCACCGCTCGGGCACCGTGCTACGACATCCAGCACTTCCTCCAGCGATACAAGATCCGGCTGCCCCCAGGGCTTTCGACCGCCGACGAACAACTCGCCCTTGGCACGCCCGCACTCGGCGATATGGATGCATAACCGCCCGTCCCACTCCACGTCGACTAGCTTACCTGAAAATGCTGCCTTTTCCTTGTCGCCCATGGTCCGTTCCTTCCTCTATTGACGATGGTCCCAATACACCGCAGTTTGCTACAGGAAAACCTGCACGCGTTGCACCCAATCACTTCCGACACAGCACGGCATTGCATAGGGCTTCGGTCGTAACGACCGTCCCGCTCAGTCCCGTTTGACCACGTACCGACTGTGGTTTAGGCAACGTATCAGAGCTCTAATTTGCCGGACGGGTACTATACTAAAAGATACGGTCGTCGTTCCCGCGACCGTGCCAGAAGCAATACACGTCACCTGGGAGGTGCGCCATGGCAATCTTCACCCGTTTCCTTGTGGGCCTCGGCGGTTTTCTGATTTGCATCCCGAGCGCCCTCACCACCGAATAGTACCAGGCGGTCTTCGATAACTATACGGTGCATTACAATGCCTTTAACAGCACCCATCTGCATCCGCCCGTAGCCAGGGCCGTGGGCGTGGCGCGCAGCCCCTCACGCGCGGTGCTTTCCATCGTGGTGCAGAAAACCGTACCGGGTACGACGCCCGAATCCATAACTGCCAACGTAAGCGCCAACGCCTTCAACCTCACCGGGCAACTGCGCAGACTTGAACTGCGCGAGGTGCACGATCAGGGCGCGATCTACTACCTGAGCGATTTTCCCATCGTCAACGCAGAGAAACTAACGTTCGTCGTGTCGGTCACCCCCAGCGGCAGCAAAGAGCCGCAGGAGGTCAAGTTCAGCAAACAGTTTTTCTCTGACTGAATCAACGTAGCAGGATTCAACTGCGAGGCAGACACATATGAATCTGGATGAGGCTCAGCAAGCATTTGCTGCCGGCAAACTGCGCGAAGTCGTGGTCGAGCCTGCCGACGAAGGCAATGGCTGGATGATCATGGTGCGGGACAGCGCCGGCGCGTTGTTGACTGTCACCGACCATAGTGGTATCGAGAAGATTTATCACACCCTGGACAATGCCACCGACGCTGCAAAAACTATTGGCTTTAAGATGATACGGGTCGAAGAATCTTTTTAGCACCACGGTGCCGGGCGTGCCCCGTTTCACCTCACCACGGCATCACGGCGCCGTCGTAGCGAAGAAAATTCCCCGATTGCGAGGGATGATAGCTTTCCACGACCTCGCGCATACCGGCCACGCTCTCCTGTGTGGACAGCGGTGCAGAGGCACCGCCCATGCGGGTTCGCACCCACCCCGGGTGCAATAGCAGTACCCCAACACCGCGCGGCGCGAGCTCAGCTGACAGGCCTTTCATGCATGCATTGAGTGCAGCCTTGCTGGAGCGGTAGGAATAGTCGTTGCCGCTCGAAATATCGGCAATACTTCCCATGTGGCTGGTGACAGCCACGATCAAACCGCCCTCACCGCGGACCACGTGGTCGATCAAAGCTTCGCTGACACGCATCGCTCCCAGCGTATTGACCTCAAGCGTCGCACGCCAGTCATCGTAGTTGATCTGCCCCAACTTGTCCTGCCCCCACTGTTCGAAGTACACGCCGGCATTGTTGACCAGCACGTCGATTGCAGCATCGCCAAGTTCGACGCACAACTCGTTGAGGTCCTGTGCCCGTGTCACGTCCAGTTGATGGATCGTGACCCGGGTGTGCTGCGCGACCAGCGCATGCAGTTCATCGGCCTGTTCGGGGTAGCGGCAAGTCGCGTACACCCGCCAGTCGGCCTGCGCATATTGCCGTGCCCATTCCAGACCCAGCCCACGGTTGCTGCCGGTAATGAGAATGGTGTTCATAGTGTTCCTTCCCGCGCGGATTGAACTGCAGAAGATTCAGCTCGACGCAGAAACGATAGCCGGGAACAGTCAAGGGAACAATTGCGCGACCATGCCCTTTCCAAATCTTGCCCCGTACGCCCAACCGGCTATTCGGATTCGCGCTGGCTGGCACAACCTATACACAATAGCGCCGCCGGTTCGAACTCAAGACGTCTGAGCGCAATGGCCTCGCCACAGCTGACACAGTAGCCATAGTCACCGCTCTCGATACGCTGCAACGCACTGGTAATTTTCTGTAGCTCGAGCTGGCGGCGCTCATAGAGCGCCTGGGACATCGCCTGGCCCTGCAGTGCATCCATGCGCGACAAACGGCCCTGGAGGGTCTGATCCAGTTCGACGGTCGCGGCCGCATCACGGCTGGTGGAATCAAGTTCCTGCAGTTCGTGCCGCAGCTGTAAAAGGCGCTCTCGAAATGACGCGAGTGAATTGGCATCTAGCATAGGTTGTGCAATTCAAATGTGTCGATAAATGCGTGAGATCTAGCGGCCCGCTTCAGCAAGAAACCTCAAGAGCGGGCCAATAAACTGGTCGTAGGCCTCGATGTGCGGCAGGTGCCCCACATCGTCGAGCTCCACCAGTGTCGCGCGCGGGATTGCCGCGGCCGTCTTGCGCCCCAGCGCAGGGTAGTCACCCATAGTTGCACGTACTGTATTGCTGACAAACTGCTTGCCCAGAGCCGTGCGATCTCGCTGGCCGATGATCAGCAGGGCCCGCGTCCGTATTTGGTCAAACTCGTAGCACACCGGCTGAGTGAATATCATGTCGTAGGTCAACGCCTGGTTCCAGGCCAGACGTTCATAGCCGGGGCTAGCAATCATGCCGGCCAACAGGTCTACCCACGGATCGTACTCAGGCCGCCACTTGCCATCATAGTAATTCTTTAGCTGGTAAGCACGGAGCTTCTCGCCCGTCTTGCTGAGTTCGCGCTTGTACCACGCGTCGACTGTCTGATAGGGCACCTTGAGTTTCCAGTCCTCAAGACCAATCGGGTTTACCAGCACCAGTTGGTTAACCAAATCAGGATACATCAGCACAAAACGCGTCGCCAACATCCCACCCATGGAATGCCCCAGCACCGTTACCTTCGAGACTTGCAGCACATCGAGCAGCACCCGAGTGTTGGCGGCCAGCTGCTGAAATGTGTAGTGAAAATGCGCCGGCTTAGATGATTTGCAAAAGCCAATTTGATCAGGGATCACGACTCGGTGGCCACGTGCTGTCAAGTCCGACGCAAGGCGCCCCCAGTATGCACCACAGAAGTTCTTGCCATGCAACAGCAACACTACCGATCCATTGGGCTTGGCTGGGCGCACGTCCATATAAGCCATGCGTAGACGTTGGCGCTGAATATCAAGCTCAAGGTGCTTTACCGGGTACGGATACTCGTAACGCTCGAGGTCAATGCCCAAAGGCTTCGCGCCGAATACCGCCGGCGCGAGCAGCAACAAAAGCGAAACAATTACCGAAATTCTCACCCTCGTATCCCTCATCGACGCGCGATCAAAACCAGAGCGGTACATACCCGCCACGCCTACTTGAACCAGTCGTCGATCTCGTCATCATCTAGGTCTGCGATATCCTGTTCATTTAACTCGACATGTCCCACAGGACGCTCGCCGACATCCGCCTTGGGCACCACCGTTTCCTGCCCACCGATTCCCTCCTCGCGAAATGCATCGAAGAACGGGCGAAATTGTTGCTCTGTCAGGCATACCACGACCTTTTCTAGCGTGCTGTCATTGCGTGCGTCCCAGAAATGAGTAATTGTGCGAAAGAACGCCTGGGCGCAGGTGTCTATGGGCACATTGAAACTCCCGGCGCCGATGGCAGGAAAGGCTATTGAGCGCCACTCGTTCAGATCACACAGCTGCAGGCTGCGCGACACGGCCTGCTCGATACCGTACTGCTCATCGCCCTCGCTCCAATGTGGTGCGACCGCATGGATAATCGCCTTGTACAGTAAACTCCCGGCACCAGTATAGACCGCCATGCCGCTGTCGATTTGCCCGTACTCGCGAATCATCTGCTCGCTGTCGCGGCGCAGCCCGTCACCCGCGCGCGCCAGGATAACCGCGGCCAGTGGATCGGCGTGTGACAATTTGCTGTCCGCGGGACTCACGATAACCTCCACGGGAGCATCCAGCAGATCGCTCACGGTCAACAGCAGTTCACGGTCTCCATAGAGAAACTGCATCGATGGCTGATTCAAGGAGTCTCCGTCCATGCTACCTGATGCCAGTGTGATACCTTCACGACACAGCCCATGTAAATCAGGTCTTTTGCTCTTGTGAACGGGCATGCCGCGTTAAGAAACGATCCAGCTGGTTGGCAAAGGCCTGCCGCTCACCTTGCCCCAACGCTGGGGGACCGCCTGTCATGATGCCACTACCACGCAGTTCGTCCATCAGGTCGCGCATGGCGAGTCGTTCCTTGATGTTGTCAGTGGTATAAAACGTCCCGCGCGGATTCAGAGCATGGCCACCCGTTTCGATTATCTCGGCGGCGAGCGGAATATCCGCAGTAATCACCAGATCACCGGCTTGCGCGTGCTGAACAATGTAGTTGTCCGCCACATCGAACCCACCGGACACCCGAACTGAACTGATTAGCCTGGAAGGGGGCGTCTGCAACGCTTTGTTTGCAACCAGCGTCAAGGGCACCTCCACGCGCTCTGCGGCGCGAAACAGGATCTCCTTTATCACGTTGGGACACGCGTCGGCATCCACCCAGATATGCAAAATATCCACCCTGGTATTGTTACTCATAGAGAACAGGCGCTGGTTTTGTGCAGTACTGCACCTGCTATTTCAAAAGCGGATGATCCTTAGGCAATTGTTTCGCATACCAGAGTGCGAGTTTGTGGCGCATGGTTTTTTGCGAAACCTGGTCCTCCGGCAACGGCTGAATTTTCTTGTCGTGGACCAGTAGCCTGTAAATATAAAGAATCTTCTCGCTCGCCGAATCCGTCGCTTCCCACTCCACGGCGCCCCGATCCACGCCGTACTTCATACCGGCAAGGATAGCCTCTTTAACCAACTCGGCTTCGTGCTTGAGTTTCTTCATGGCAGGTCCCTTGTTGTCACTCAGCGTCGAGGAGTTCAGCCCGTCAAGAATCCGGCTGGCGACAGGTTCAGTATACAACCTGCGGGGCTCTGTGGATCCGGCAGGTCCTATCCCGCGAGCAGATTCGCCAATCGTCGCCGGTATGCCTGGGCCTGTTCCGGATCATTGGGCGACAGCATATTGGCAATGGTGATGATCATCTCCTTTACCGCTCCCTGGAACTCGACCAATACGGGAAGCTGCCGCGAGTTTTCAATTACGTGACGGTCAAACCCTTTGTCCGCCACCTCAAAGGCAAGAACGTCCTGGCCCATGGACAACACCTCTGCTCACAATGCTATGTGGAAAAAGCATAACAAACCGCGCCGCACATCAACAGCAAACCGGTGTCAACCGATAACGCCGGCTGCGCAATGACGCTCTCATTGCCCTGTGTGCGCCAGCCTGTGATAAAGTGCCGCTGGATTTGTCACCCGGGAGGTATGCCATGAGTCTTCTTATCGTGGGGCTTGTTCTTTTTCTCGCCACACATTCCATTTCGATCATCAATGACCCGTGGCGCAACCGCCTGGTAGCAAAAATTGGCGAAATGCCGTGGCAGGGGATTTACTCCTTGGTGGCTCTGGTGGGGTTCGTGCTTATCGTTCAGGGCTACGGCTTGGCGCGACAGGAGCCGGTGGTTCTCTACCTGCCGCCTGTCTGGCTGAAACACATATCGCTGCTGTTGCTGGTGTTTGTCTTTCCGCTGCTGCTGGCGGCCTATCTTCCCGGACGCATCCAGGCGGTGACCAAACACCCGATGCTGGCGGCCACCAAACTTTGGGCTGTCGCCCACCTTCTCGCCAACGGGATGCTCGCCGACGTAGTCCTGTTTGGTGCATTCCTCGTCTGGGCGGTGGTCGACAGGATATCGCTGAAACGCCGTCAATCGCGACCGGTCCGTGGCGCCCCGCCGTCTAAATGGAACGATCTCGTCGCGATCGTGGCAGGTCTCGGTTTGTATGTTGCCTTCCTACTCGGGCTGCACGGATGGCTGTTCGGCGTTTCTCCAACCGGCTAATTCTCAAATCGGCCTGATCGTCGCGCGATTTTGTACTAGAATCACGCGCTCTTTGACACCGCCATACGCACCAGTGCGCGGCAAGACTACAGCTTTCGGAATCTTGAGTTATGAAATGGTTTTTTCGCATATTCTTTAAAACATTAAGGGCCATTCTAGGGCCCCTTCTGTTGCTGTGGGATAGACTCACCACCCCGAAAGGCGTGCAACGCCCCGCGCACGAGCAACAGCATGTGGATCAGCGTACCAGGCACCTAGTGCTGTATCAGTACAGGACCTGTCCGTTTTGTATTAAGGTACGGCGCGCAATCAAGCGCCTGTCGCTGAGTATCGAAACCCGTGATGCACAAGGAGACCCACTGAGCCGCGAGCAGCTGCTGCAGGGGGGGGGGCAGGTCAGAGTCCCCTGCCTGAAGATTGTGGATGAGAACGGCGACACCACGTGGATGTACGAATCGACCGAGATTGTGCA
>CP070733.1:912989-915553 GCA_020347585.1 Pseudomonadota bacterium
GATGTTCGTGTCAAGCGCGGCGGGCGTCGCGTCGCCGCCCGACTTTGCCCTGTTCGACACCAAGGGCCAGCAGCACCGATTGGCCGACTATCGTGGCAAATGGGTGGTGGTCAACTACTGGGCGACCTGGTGCCCGCCGTGTCTTGATGAGATACCCGAGCTGGTCGAGTTTCATGAGAAAAATGCAGAGGGTCGGGCCGTGGTCCTGGGGATCAACTACGAGGACGTCGATGATTTATACCTGAAAACCTTTGTAGACGAGTACTTCATTTCTTATCCTGTGTTGCTAGCCGAACCCGGCGCAGCGAACTATTTCGGTCGTATCCGCGGTCTGCCGACCACGTTTGTCATATCGCCAGCAGGCGAGGTGGTAGCGCGTCGTGTCGGCGGAGTTGATGCTGCGTATCTGGAGCGTATCATCGGCGCGCATACCGGTCCCGCGCTGTCGTTATCAGATAGCGAGGTGACGGTCGAATAATGACTTGTAGACGTTGTATCGTTTCGGGCCGCGTACAGGGGGTATTCTACCGCGCCGCCACACAACATCGTGCCCAGGAACTGGGTCTGAGCGGCTACGCGATCAATCTTGCCGATGGCAGTGTCGATGTACTGGTGTGCGGCGAAGCGGCGCGCATTGAAGAACTGGTGGTCTGGTTGTGGGAAGGGCCCCCTGCGGCCGTCGTTACCGACGTGATCTGTGAAGATGTTGATACCGCCGCGAGCCCCGGGTTCAGGACAGAGTAGCGCAATGCAGCATTTCTGGCAGACGGCGACACGGCGCGGATAGCCATGCCTCTGCGTGACCGCCAAAGGGAAATCCGCGCGACCCGCCCCGGGCGGTTGTTTTACTTGATGATCGCGCTGTTTTCCGTGTTTGTTTTGTACCCCCTGCTTGCGCCGTTGGAGCGCGGTGTTGTAGCCCTGGATGTGGTGTTCTCCGGGATACTTCTACTCAGCGTGTGGACCGTTAGCCGCAATCGCGTAACAATGATCATTGCGTTGCTGCTGGCAGTGCCGACTTTCGGCAGTCGCTGGCTTGAGTACCTGTTGCCACAGTACGACCTGCTGCTGTACGCCGAGGCGACTACTGTTGCGTTCTACTTCTTCGTCGCCTTTGAACTGTTGTACAACCTGCTCAAGGAAGAGGAGGTGACGCTCAACACTATTTACGGCGCGGTCAGCGTTTATCTGCTGCTCGGACTCGGCTGGGCCGCTATCTACTCCTTCATGGAGCTGGGCTGGCCGGGCTCGTTAGATCTAGGATCATTTGCGCAAGAGTATGCTGACGGATCAGTGCGCAGCCACGGGGCATATTCGGCCTACTTCAGCTTCGTTACGCTCTCAACACTGGGCTATGGCGATATCACGCCCGTATCGCCGGCAGCGCGCATGCTGGCGACATCGGAGGCGGTGATCGGGCAGATGTATATAGCGGTGCTGATCGCGCGACTGGTGGGTATACACATCTCGCAGAAACAAGCGACCCGGATCAATGCCGGCGAGAGTGCGCGAGACGATGATGGGCGCTCGCCCTAGTTGGCGTACCAACGGCGATCCAGCGCCCTGAAAACCTTATTGGTGTAACGGAAGCTGCCGAGGCTCCCGTTGTAACGGGCAAGCGCCTCGGTGATGTCACCTCTGGCTTTGTCCATGTAAAAGCGCAAGATGGTGCAGCCCATACGCAGGTTGGTGCGTAGGCTGAACAGGTTGTCATCGGGTCGCCCAATCTCATTGAGCCAGAACGGCATGACCTGCATAAGTCCCCGGGCACCAGCGCTGGAGATGGCGAACCGATCGAAGTTGCTTTCGACTTCGATAACCGCAAGCACCAGCTCGGGCGGCAGTTTCACGCGCGATGCCTCGTAGTGCACATGTCTGAGCAGTTCGATACGCTTGTGGGGGTCCGGCATGCGCTTCTCCAGCCGTGTGGACATGTCGAGCAGCCACACCTCGGCATGATAGCGATCGTCGAAACTATCGCTTTCGTTAACCGCCTGCTGTAGCAGCACGCGCAATTCGGGGTCCGGCGCAGCGCGCTCGGTTGCGCGAGCGGGCGCCGCCAGCAGCGCCAGCAGCGCGACTAGCGCGATGAGATGGCTGCAGGTCCTGAACTGCCCTTGAGTCATGCTTTAGCGTGCCCCTTATGGCGGCATGTATCGACCCTTTTAATCGGCCGCCTCCAGCCGTTGCTTGAGGAACCCGATCACGTCTTGCATTGCGACGTCGCAGTTTTCAGCGTCGCGGCGCCCCTTGTACTCCAGTAGGCCCTTGTCCAGCCCGCGTTCGCCGATCACGATGCGGTGTGGAATGCCGATGAGTTCCATGTCGGCGAACATCACGCCAGGGCGCTCTGTGCGGTCATCGAATAGCACTTCCAGCCCGGCGGCCTCGATTTCCTCGCACAGCTGTTCGGCGGCCTCGCGAACCCGCGGCGACTTGTGCATGTTCATCGGTAGCAATGCCACCTGGAACGGTGCGATGTTGCTAGGCCAAATAATGCCGCTGTTGTCGTGGTTTTGTTCGATGGCCGCGGCCACGATGCGTGAGACGCCTATGCCATAGCA
>CP070733.1:915653-919448 GCA_020347585.1 Pseudomonadota bacterium
CAGCTCGCGCACATTGCCTGGCCAATCATAGCGCTGCAGCGCGATGAGATCGTTGTGATCGAAGGGGATGGGCACCACGCCCATGTCGGCGGCGATACTGCTGGAAAAATGCTCGGCTAGCATCGGGATGTCATCGACGCGCTCGCGCAACGGCGGCACGGTCAACGACAGCACGTTGAGCCGGTAGTAAAGATCCTCGCGAAAGCCGCCCTCGTGCACTGCCGCTTCAAGATCACGGTTGGTGGCGGCAATCACGCGGCAGTCCACAGGCGTCTCGCGATCCGAACCCACCGGGCGCACGGTCCGCTGCTCGAGCACCCGCAGCAGCTTGGCCTGCATCGCCAGCGGCATCTCGCCGACCTCATCGAGGAATACCGTGCCGTTATGCGCATAACTAAACAGGCCGTCGCGCGCGCTGTGCGCACCGGTAAAGGCACCGCGGGTGTGGCCAAACAGCTCACTCTCCAGCAGCTCGGGTGAGATGGACCCGCAGTTGACCGCGACGAACGGGCCGCGCCGGCCGCTCGCCTCGTGAATAGCCCGCGCCACCAGTTCTTTGCCGCTGCCGGTCTCGCCTTCAATGAGCACCGTGGAGCCGGCCGGCGCCACGCGGCCGATCAGTCTTTCGATTTCGCGGATCTTTTCATTATCGCCAACGATATCGCGCATGGGCACGTCGGCATTGATCTGGCGCCGCAATAGGAAATTCTCGCGCTGCATATGCCGATGCGTCAGGCAGCGGCGAACAGCAGTCAACATCTGCTCGACGCGAAACGGCTTTAGAATAAAATCGCAGGCCCCAACGCGTAGCGCGGCAATTGCAACGTCCAGATCGGCAAAGGCGGTCATAAAGATGACGTCGGCATGGGTGCCGCGTTCGCGCAGTTCCTGCATCCACTCCACACCGGTACGCCCGGGCAGGCGGATGTCCACAACCATCAGGTCAAAGTGATAGCGCTTGCGCAGCGCCTCGCCGGCTTCGGCGCTGTCGGCCAGCTCAAGCAGCGCACAGCGCTTACCCAGCGCGCGCTGCAGGAAATTGCGCATACCCGGTTCATCATCGACCACCAGGATCGCCGCGTTGGCCAGCAAGTCCGCGGCGCGCTCGTCCGTTTCGTCTTCCGGGTGGTCCCCGGTCTCATGGTCCGCAACAGCACGTGCAGGAGTACCCATCGGCAGTTCTCCCAATGCGTTGGTATTACGGGGGCTGGCCCCGAAACAGGCAGTAGCAAGGCGAACGACGCAACGGCGGCTGGCACATTCTGTCCATGGTCTGCTTTCAGCCTGCGTCAAAATGAACCATAGCAGCGGGATCCCGATCCAACAACTTGCACAAAACCCTCCGGGTTGTCGCACTTTTTTCCCACGCCGCCGCGTGGCACTGAATTTGCTCGCGTTTGCACATGGTGCAGCAAATTAACACGCCATGCAGACCCAAGACCCCACGCCGCAACAAGGAGTTCTCGTCATGCGGAACTGTGTTGCATTAAAAACCCTGCTGCGGGCATCTGTTCTCACCGCGACGGCCCTGCTCGTCATGGCAACCGCTTATGCGCAATCCGGCGTCGTTCGCCTTTCCACCACCACCAGCACGGAAAACTCGGGGCTACTCGAGGAACTGCTGCCGCGCTTCGAGCAGCGCAGCGGTTTGCGGGTCGAGGTTATCGCGGTGGGTACGGGCAAGGCCCTGCGCATGGGACGTGACGGTGATGTGGACGTGGTGCTGGTGCATGCCCCGGCAGCCGAAGAGAAATTCGTCGCCAACGGCTATGGTGTCAACCGCCGCCAGGTGATGTACAACGACTTCGTTATCGTTGGGCCGCGCGGTGACCCGGCAGGCATCGCGGGGACGAAAGATGCCGCGCAGGCGCTGGCGCGCCTCGCCGCACAACGCGCTCCGTTCGTGTCACGGGGTGATGACTCAGGCACCCATAAAATGGAACTCGCGCTGTGGCGCAGCGCCGATGTCCAACCCGCAGGACAGTGGTACCGCGAGGCAGGCCAGGGCATGGGCCGGGTGCTGCTGATGGCTAGCGAACTTGACGCGTATACGCTGTGCGACCGCGGCACCTGGCTGGCGATGCACGAAAAGCTGGCGCTCAGGGTGCTGGTACAAGGCGACCAGCGCCTGTACAACCCCTACGGCATCATTGCAGTGAACCCAGCACGCCATGCCGGACTGCAGTACACCGGCGCCATGGCATTGATCGACTGGATCATCTCGCGCGAGGCACAGGAGCTGATCCGCGGCTTTCGCATCAACAACGAACCGCTGTTCTCACCGCTGGCGGTCCGTGGACCGTAGCGATGGAATCACTCTCCGGAGCCAGTCGAGAGGCGTTTTACCTGCTGCTTTCCGGCGATCCGGAACTTTGGACCGTTGTCGGCATCTCGTTCAGCGTGTCGCTGCGTGCGATCCTGATCGCCGCACCGCTGGCCATCGTGGTCGCGTTCGTGCTGGCCCATGCGCGCTTTCCCGGCCGCCGCCCGATGTTGTCGGCGTTCAACGCGCTGCAGGCGGTACCTGCCGTCGTAGTGGGACTCACGGTCTACCTGTTGCTCTCGCGTAGCGGGCCGTTCGGCAACCTGCGCCTGTTATTCACCCAGAACGCCATGATCCTTGGGCAGGTGCTGCTGTGCTTTCCGCTGCTGGTGGCACTGTCGCACGCCGCGCTGCAGGCGCTCGACCGGCGCGCCTGGGAAACCGCACGCACCCTCGGCGCCCCACCGTGGCGCGCCATGCTCACCACCATGCACGAGGTACGTTTCGGCCTGCTGGCCGCATTGATCGCGGGCTTTGGCCGCATCATCGCCGAGGTGGGATCCTCGCTGATGGTCGGCGGCAATATCCTCGGCGCCACGCGCAACATCCCCACCGCCATTGCGCTCGAAACCAGCAAGGGCGAATACGCACAGGGCATTGCTCTCGGCGCGGTGCTGCTGGCGCTGGCACTAGCGCTCAACATGGCGCTCGGCATGGTGCAGGGGCGCGGAGAGATGGCATGAGTAACCTGCTTGCCATCGACACTCCCGTCGTCCTTGAGGGCGTGCGTAAGCAATTCGCTGGGCGCACGGTACTCGACGTGTCACGCTTTGTCATCGCCCCCTCGTGCTGCACCTTCCTCGCCGGCGACAACGGCGCGGGCAAGACTACCCTGCTGCGGATCGCCGCGGGTCTCGACGCACCCGACCAAGCCGCCGTTACCATTGACGGCTGCTGCCGCGACTGGGCTGCCGCACAGAAGCAGCTGCAGGGCAACGTGATCTACTTTCACCAGGTACCCTACCTGTTCGACAGCACAGTCGCCGACAACATCGCCTACGGCCTGCGCTTCGCCATGCGTTCGCGCGCCGCCATTCGCCAGCGCGTCGACGCGGCGCTCGACTGGGCGGGACTCGGCCATCTGGCGGAACGCAACGCACGACAACTGTCGGGCGGCGAGCGCCAGCGCGTCGCACTGGTTCGCGCCTGGGTACTGGCGCCGCGCGTCCTGCTGCTGGACGAACCGCTCTCGGCCATTGATGCACACGCCCGCGCGCAAACCGTAGACCTCATCCGCCGGCTGAAGCATGACGGTGCAGGGCTGGTGATTACAGGCCACCAGGCCGAGGCACTGATGCCGGTGGTCGATGAACGCCTGCACCTACAACACGGCGAACTCTCGCAAGCCGACACCACCCACGCGGCGGGTTCGCGCCACCAGCGCGGTGCACCACCGTTGGTGTTGGTGAACTGAACATGACAAACGTCCCATGACAAACACCGGTAACAACAACACCCTCACGGCGCCAACA
>CP070733.1:919548-922182 GCA_020347585.1 Pseudomonadota bacterium
ACGCCGTCAAGTTCTCGCCCCCGAGGGGCGAAGTGCGTGTCGGCATTAGTGCCGAAGACGAACACTATGTGCTGTCGGTGAGTGATGATGGTCCCGGCATCCCAGAGGAGTTTAGGCCGCGCCTGTTCCAAAAGTTCTCCCAGTCCGATTCCTCGGACACCCGAATTCGCGGTGGCACCGGCCTTGGCTTAAGCATATGCCATGCGATTGTCGAGCGACACAATGGTGAGATTCGCGTTGACTGTCCACCTAAGGGCGGAACCACTGTCTATGTGAGCCTTCCTGCCAGCGCGACTGATGGTGATGCCGAGCAGCAGGACCTAGTTAGTGGTTGCCCCATGGCGAAGGTGCAAAGTCTGTAGCCTGGAACTAGTTCCCGTTGGGGACGCAACCCAGGATCTAGGTGGTTCGAACTTCAGAAGTAATCTGCCCGCCGCTGCGCGGCGATCCTGACGCGGGGTTCCGTCCCCCCCGCACGACGGGATACTTCTGCGAGTTACATACCTGTACTTCGCAAAGTAACCCGCCCAAGGCCGCGTAGCGGCGAGCGGAACGGTTTTGTGTTCAAGCAAACCTTGATCGTGGACTAGTTGTCATTGAGGGTACTACGTCCAGGCTACACGCAAGCAACCATACGCGGTTTCAATGTTCCACCTTCATCGGCCGCATGAACTGCCTATACAGCAGCGGGATGACCAACAACGTCAGCACCGTCGAGAAGGCTAGACCCCAGACAATTGCTGTAGCAACCGGACCCCACACCAACGAGCGACCACCCAGGCCAGTAGCCAACGAGAACAGCCCGGCGATGGTGGTTAACGATGTAATCAAGATGGGCACCACACGCCGACGTGCCGCGTAAACTGTCGCGTGCAGCACGCTCATGCCCTGTGCGAGGCGTGTATTGGCCGCCGAGATCAAGACGATGGCGGCATTGACGGCAATACCCGCCAGTGCAACCACGCCATACATCGTGAACAGACTCAATGGATTCTGCGTAATCAGTAGACCGAGCACGACGCCGGTGAAAGCCATCGGAACGGTGACCAGGATCATGAACGGCTGGAAGTAACTGCGGAACTGGGTGCCCACGATCAGATACATCAGCCCGACGCCTAGTATGAATAGCTGTGCAATGGCGTCCAGGCTTTCCTGGATGTCATCCAACTCGCCCGAGTAGTCGAGGTCAATATTGGGGAATTGCTGCCGCAATTCCTCCCAGTGTTCGGCGATCAATGAGTTGGCCGCAACCGTGTCCGTGACTTCGCGATCGAGATCGGCTTCAACTGTAATCGCGCGCCGGAAGTTGTAGTGACGGATGTTGCCGAGACCGGACTCGCGTTCCACTGCAAACAAATCGTTTAAGGCGATATCGCGACCATCAATCGTCGGCAACGTTTCATGCAGCACAGCTTCGATAGTGTGCAGATTGCGCGGCGCCGCGCGCACGCGAACTTCGAGCTCCTCGCCCTGATGCTGCGTGCTGGAGACAATCTCACCATCCACTAGGATGCGGACCGCCCGCGATACTTCGATCGGATTCAGGCCGGCGCGGCGCACCGCATCGTAGTCCAGCCGCAACACCAGTTCCATCCGGCCGCGGCTGGCGTCGTCGCTGATGTCTTTGCTGCCCTCTACAGATCGAATGATGTCCTTTAGTGCCGCGGCTGCTGCACTGATTTCCTCGTATTCGTCGCCGCGGACCTTGATGCTGATGGGTCGCGAGGTGGGTGGTCCGCCCGCTAGGCGCAGAAACGAGATGTTGACGGGTCCGGCAGTGCGCACCACGTCGGCGCGCATCGCTTCGATGACCTCGTCCACCTCGCGCATGTCGCCGCTGCGGGGATTGAGTCCGACCATGACCTGTCCGTAGAGGTCTCCCAGCATGGGAGACGTTTCGGTGAACATCTGGCCAGCATAGCTGATGACCGCACGTGCTTCGCCGTCGCGCAAGTGAGTACGCACTTTGGTTTCAATTTCGCGCGCTTTCGCTAGCGTGGTCTCGAGCGTACTTGCAGGTGGCATTTCTACGTTGACGTAGAACAGCCGAATAGGGTCGCTGGCAAAGAAGTCCTTTTTGACCAGGTCGCTAAACGCGGCTGCGGTGGCTGCGGCGAACAAGACCACAATGGCAATCATCATCGTGCGTGGGTAACGCATGACTCGCAGCAGCAGTCTGACGTACGCAATCTGTATCCGATGGGTAAGCCGCGTGCGCAGTCGGTGCACGCGGCCCGGTTTGCTGAAGTCGATGCGCGCAGCATGGATATGCGTGGGCAACATCCAGTACGCCTCGATGAGACTCACCGCCAGCGCAGTGCTGACAACGATAGGAATGACGCGCATGTACTCGCCGAGAATCCCCGGCAACAGCATTAGCGGCAGAAAAGCGGCAATAGTGGTCAAAACCGCGGTGGTCACCGGTGCGGCGACCTCTTTGAGCGCATTGGTGCACGCCTGCATGACCTCTTCGCCGCGATGCAGACGATAGTAGATTGCCTCTACGACCACGACAGCATCGTCGACCAACATGCCGAGGCTGATGACGGTGCCAAGCAGTACGGTGACATTGAGCGTGTGGCCCCCGACGGCCAGCGCATAGAAGGTGCCGGCGAGAATGAACGGTATGCCGAT
>CP070733.1:922282-925498 GCA_020347585.1 Pseudomonadota bacterium
CAGGTTTTGTGCTTCATCGATAATCCACACCGGTCGCTGTTGCTGGTTGTCGACCAGTTCCTGAATGCGGGCTTTGATGTCGCGCCACAACTGCGCACGCCGGTAGGCCGGATCCAGCCCGAGGTCGAAGGCCAGGGCGCGGTAGATATCGAGGCGCCCGAAGTCGGTCTCGGGCAGATAGATGACCCGGTACTGGTGCGGATTCAACGCCTCGGTGAGTTGGCGCAACGCGGCGGTTTTGCCGACCCCGGCCTCGCCGATCATCAGGCCGATGCCGGGGCTGTCGAGCAGCCACTGGAAGCGCTCCTCAAGATGGCGGTATTGGCCATCATCCCACAGTGGCGCCTTATGGCCTTTGTCCAGAGGGGCATGGGTTAATCCGAAATGCTGTAAGTACATGGCTCAGTCCTCGTCGGTGGGCAGCAAGGGCTTGCCGTGTTGTTGACAGGCGTGATCGATGGCGTTGAAGTGGCGCTTGTCCGCGCCGGGCGCCGGTGGTGTTTGACCTTCCTCATCCGGTGGTGTGGATCGACAGCGGCGTCGTTCGCTGTTGCTGAGTCGATCCAAGGGGGTGGCGGCGCCGAGGGGCTCGCCTTCGAGCGATTCAACGCGATGGACCTCGCCGGCCTGCGGGTCAACGACCAGCGCGACGCTACGGCCCACCAGTGAGTAGGGCACTTCGAAGAAGCGTCCCTCGAACGATACCGTGCCGTCCTTGCGCACCCGCCGCTTCTCGCGGTGATACAACAGGGCATCGAGATCGCTGGCAAAAGGGCCCAGTGAACGCATCGTCTCGAGGTCCTGCTGCCAACGGTGTAAAGGCGTACATGCCAGTGTGCTGTGCACGCGCTGATGATAGACCTGCTCGACCCATGCCCAAAGACAGGTATTGAGTGTGTCGAGGCTGCGCAGGTGTTGATGGGTCAGTTCACTGAGAAATTGATTGCGCACCAGACGATGCCACCTCTCGATTTTACCCTTCGATTCCGGCTCGTACGCACGGCAGTACACCAATTGGATGGACAAGCGCGCACAGACCGATTGCAGCGTCGCGGCGCGATAGGCTGGACCGTTGTCGATGACGAGCTTTCTGGGCAAGGAACGCTTCAGGATCGCCTGCTTCAACACGCCCTCGATATCGAGTGCCGTCTCACCCGGGCAAAAGGCGCTGTGGGTGATCAGCCGCGAGGCGTCGTCCATCAGTGAGACCAGATAGGCCTTGCGCAGCTGGCCGTTGATGGGCACTTTGGGCCCGTGCATGACATCGCCATACCAGATATCGCCGGCGTGCTCGGCCTCGAAGCTGCGTCGTTCCACGAGTGGACTGCTCGTACCGGTGGGCCGGGACAGGCCGTGGCGCTTGAGCAGTCGGTGGACGGCGCCACGCTTGAGGGTACCCTTGGCGACCACGCCCTGGGCTTCGAGCAGACGGCACAGTTCGTCGAGTGAGCGTTTGGGGTTCTCGCGCTTGGCCTGCAGGATGCGCTCCTGGACGTCTGGGTCAAGCTTCGATTGGCCCTTGTCGCAGCGCTCACGGGGCGCCAGCGCATCGACGCCACCGTGTTTCCAGGCGTAGTACCACGCTTCGATGGTCTTTTCACTCAGGTAGCAGCGCCGCGAGCCGGGGATCTCGTAGGGCCGGCTCGCCAGCTCCTTGATCAGGCGCGAGCGCTCGCCGTGAGGCAAATCCAACTGGCTGGACAGCGGGCCGAGTACCGACAAACGGAACAGGGCGATGGGGTGAACGGTGTGGGGCATATCAGCAATTCTCCAAGTGACTGTGGGAATGGCAGTACACACCGGTTTAGCGATTCGCGGCAGCTCCCATTTTGTGTGGAGGGGGCTGCGTGGCCTGTCCGGGGCGTCCCGTGCAGCACCTTGCCGAGGCCATCATGGGATGATGGCCCCGAATCGATGCACGAGCACCATCGCCTCGGACAGGTGCATCTGCGCCAGGCACGCTCGCCAGAACGGCCCGAAGCCAGTGGCGCGCCCCAGGTCGGGAAAGTCACTGCGTAACAGCGAGGCGTCCAGGGCAAAGCGCTGTCTCAGCCGCTGCCACCACCGTCTGATGGTGTGGCGCGATGGCGCCAGGCGCTGCGCGACCTGGTTCAATGACAGACCGCTGAGTAGCAGCAGAAACACCTGCTGCTGCACATCCCACAAATAATGACGGCGCGGTGGCACGGCTTCGGGTAGACAGGAGCAGGTGCCGCCACAGGCTGGGCAGCGGTAACGCGGGATTAACACCGGCGCATCGCTATCGCACTCCAGACCCCGCCGGTTGGCCTTGCGGGTATAGGTGCCATGGCACCAGAGGCCGCTCCTGCCACATTGCTGACAGCGCTCCGGGCGGTAATCCTCCGGTTGGGTCTGGAGACGATGATGATGTTGCAAAAGTGTCTGAACACCTGCCAGAATAACGCTCAAGGTCACGCTCCTTTGGTTGCGGTTTTTTTTGGCAGAATCACTTTAACCTAGGAGACGTGGCCTTGCTTGTTCTGCAGCCCTCCGATGCGCCTCAAACATGGCCGATTCCCGCCAGAGCACCCGCCGGCGGCTGACCCGTGGACACGCATTGGAATCCACGATGCCTCGCCCACCACTGACTCACACGCCAGATCAGCGGCCGATCACAAGCGCGGCAGCAGCGGATACGGATAGCAATAAAAAACAGCGACAGAACAGCGGTGCCGACCGATAAAATCGTACCGCGATGTTAAGGGGACCGATTTATAAACTGACCTGGCGGTTCGCGGGATGCAGTGGAGTGGCCAACCTTATCTGCTGAGGTACGTAACACCGTCCGGAGCTTGGTCTATAGCGGACATTCACGGGACCGGTGTTCGCCCTCCATGCTGCCTTGGACGTTTGTCCGGGTTGGGTCGTAAGCGGCCATAGCAGGTCGTTGCGAAAACGCTACCATCGACCTTTTAGCCACCTCTTGGCCGTGAGTTTTTCCAGGCGCCTTCGGTAGCGCGAATGATTCCAGGGGCGATCGCCCTTTTTGAGGAGATCATAAATGTCTGCTGCGAGGACTGCTCCCACTGCATGGATGGCATCATGCCTCTCCAACCCCTGTCGTTGTAACCTTGTTATTGTTTCTGGGAGAGGTTCCACGCCAAGTGCAAGTTGATTCTCTACAACGACGTGGATGGTCGCGTGCATTATTGCGCTACCTTCGCCGTGTTCCTCGCCCGCGTCCTCGTGGAAAGC
>CP070733.1:925598-933482 GCA_020347585.1 Pseudomonadota bacterium
CGATCGATCGTGAGGGGCGCGACTACTTGCCGTATCTGTTCGGTCCCGGCAGGTTCCTGGTATTTTCGCAGGTGGAGGGTCTACCCGAACTGCTGCCCCGGCTATATGCGCGGCTCACCGGGCTGACAAGGTAACGCGCGCGATTTGTTGCCGCGTGGCCATGGCGGCGCGGGCGATGTCGGTACTTGCCCTGCCATGATTCGACATTCACCACAAACTCATGTAAGCCGGCTGCGGCGCTCGCGGCGGCTGGCCGGGGTGCTGCTGATCGCCGTGGGCGTGCTTGCGCTGGTCGGTACTGCCTTGCTGTTCGTTCAGGTGATTCCCGACCCGGCGCCCGGCTTCCTCGAACGCAAGGGCACTCTGGCGGATGTGCGCGAAACCTTCGCCGGCGTACTGGGCGACACCACCTTGCATGAACTCACCCTGACTGCCTCGAGCGGTCTACAGGTCGACCTGTCGGTGCGCGTGCCGCGGCCTGTGACGGGTCCGCAACCACTGGTGCTGCTGTTGGGCGGCAAGCGCACCGGGCGCGATGCGGTGCGCCTGGCACCCGATACCCGAGGTGTTGCGCTGGCGGCATTGTCTTATCCCCATTTCGGCGCTGCCGATACCAATGGCGCTTCGGACGGCCTCGCATTGCTGCTCAATTTGCGCCAGATGCAGCGTGCGCTTATTGACACCACACCGGCGGTGTTGCTGGCGCTGGATTACCTGTTAGCACAGCCATATGTCGATCCGCGCGGTGTCGAACTGGTTGGTGTCAGCCTAGGTGCGTTCCTGATGAGTATTCCCGGTGCGTTGGATGTGCGTGCGGGACGCGTGTGGCTGGTGCACGGTGCGGGTGACCCAGACGGGGTGTTGGCGCACCTGCTCGAGCAACAGATTGCATATGCACCACTGCGCCGTGCGGTGGGCCGGCTGCTTGGCGCGTTGTTCTGTACCCATCACCTGCGTCCGGAACGCTGGGTGGGCCAAATCTCGCCACGCCCGGTCATCATTATCAACGCGCGTGGCGATGAGGCGTTTCCGCTCGCCAGCATCGAGGCGTTGCATCGTGCGGCGCGCGAACCGGTGGAAATTATCTGGACATCTGGGCCGCATATCATGCCCGGCCGGGAGCAGGTGGTGGAGCAACTTGCGCAACTGGTGCTGGCGCGGGTGCGCGCCGATCATAATGCGCGGGTTCGCGGCGGGCGCGATGGCGGCAAGTGAACGGGGGGACGCTTTCGGCTATGATGCGTGGGAGCCGCGCGTTTGCACCGATACAATCACCATGGGTCAGTCATTTCAGCCGTTTCCCGACTGCCGGGAACCCGGGGAGCCCGCCACCGTGCGCAGCGACGAGCACGCCGCTACCCGCTACGAGAACGATGTCAGTCTGCTCCCGCAGCTCGATGATATCCGGTGTGGTAAGGCGGTGGATGCCCTGGCACGCTTTGCCAAGGCTTACCTTGGCATGTTCCTCGAGATCGACAACAGCCTGCCACCGTGCGAGCGTGTCTATGAACTGGTCAACGATTCGCTCGGTGATGCGGTGCTGGCTGGATTCGTCGCGCTGCTGAATGACCAACGCCATTCGGGCGTGCCGCAGATTGCCGCCACGCATCTAGCGGGAGACAGTGATGCTGCCGGCTTTGTGATCCTTGCCGGTGCGGACCTCATCGCGCGGCGTTCCATCGATGAAGTGTTGGCGCTGCCCAATGCAACGCTTGAGGCAGCGCTTGCCTATTCGGTGGTCAATAACACCTATGAATCGGATCGCTGGGTGGTGCCGCTGCTGGTGGCCCGACCTGCGGTCGTTCGGGCGTCACTGGGGGCACTCTGGGATTCATTGACTTCTGCCGGCGCGTCGCACTTGCCGGCTTTGTCGCTGGTGCTGCGCGAAGCGCCGCAACTTGGCGGGCAACTGGTGTTGCCGGTGCTGCAGCGCTGGCACAACTTCGACAAGCGCACGCTCAGGTGGCTCCTGCTTGCCGCGTTGGCGCATGCGGATCGCGCGCAGCTTGCTGTGGTTGCTGCCGGGGCGTTGACGCAACAGCAATCTATGGAGCTGCGCTGCCGGCTGTACTGGTTGGCCACGGCGTTTCTTGTTGCGCCGCAGGAATACGGTGCCGCGCTGGCAGGATTTGCCGGTCGTTCCAAGGAAAAGATCTTACCGCTGCTGGATTTTTCCCTGGCGGCCATGTCGCCCAGCGATGGTGCGCCGCAACGTCTGGCGCCGACAGCACTTGGGCAACTTATCCGTATTGTCGCCCCCAAATTTCCGCCGCAGCGCGATGGTTTTGGTGACCCGTGCGACAACACTCTGAAGGTCTTGCGCCTGTTTTACCAGCTTGCTGAGAGTGATGGTGCAGCGCGACACAGAGTCGTTCAGGACCTGCGCGATGTGCGCGTGATGCGTACGTGGTTTGGTGTATTGGATTATGTGGCGCAGTTACAGCGCCTACAGGCGGGCGATGCCCCATCCATGCCGGGCTTCGAGGCGTTCACCGCCAACCTGAAGCAGGACGGGCGGCTGCTGGGCAAGCGCACCTGGTTCGATTCGCGACCGCATTAGTGCCAACGCGGCGATGCGCAAGACCGCTACTCGAGAAGTTCCGAGCGTGCCACCATCAGTGCGGCGGGCGCGTCGATTACGATTTTGGCACGCTTGGGGTTCCTGGTCTGGATCTTGATCAGGATCGGTCCGTCGGCGAACAGTTCCTGAACGGTCATGTTTGGATCCACCGACCGCGCCGGAAAGATCTTCATGGATTCGCCGTCACGGCGTTCGATTACCAGCATGACATCACCCGGTTGTGTGGTCTTGTTTGATTTCGGAGTGTGTCTGGAGCATAGCTGATGGGGTGGCGCAGGTTGATAGGATTATTCCTAAAATTGCGTAGGAATCATCCTACAAAGCCCGAGCCAGTAACACGTTCCGGGGTGTGAGCTATGAAGCAACTCAACTTTTCACCAGCGTACGAGGCGTACCTGCAGGACGGGCGCAAGACCACCACCCTGCGTCTGGCAAATACGCAGCAACTGGCACCGGGTGACGAGGTTATGCTCACCATCGGCTGGAGCAGGGACAACGCGCGGGATTTGCATCGTGCCGTGGTGACCAAAGTTAGCCGCAAGGCATTCGGTGCGCTGGATGTTGATGATCTGTGCGGCGAATCCCCGGATTGCCGCACTCCGGAGGCCGCGCGACTGGTACTGGGCTGCATCTATCGCACTGTCATTGACGAGCAGCATCCCGTGTTTGTCATCGGGTTTGAACATGCACCCTGAGCCAGCGCCATCGGTGGCGATCCATGAGGTCGCACAGAGCTTGATCGCGGCGGCGCGTGCGACGCGCCAGCGCCGCACGCTGGTGCTGGCGGGTCAGCGTGAGTGGTGCGTTGCACAGGTCCGTGTTGCGTTGCAGGTGTTCGATTCAGACGACGTGCTGTGGGTATCAGAGAATGCACCACCG
Organism: Pseudomonadota bacterium; assembly: GCA_020347585.1. Classification (GTDB taxonomy): domain Bacteria; phylum Pseudomonadota; class Gammaproteobacteria; order CAMYNG01; family CAMYNG01. The sequence goes on from CP070733.1 coordinate 929,059, forward strand.
GGCGCACGCGAGTTGCCCGCCGGCAAGGCGCACACCGTACTCGGGGGTGAGGTCGATGCGGTGGTATTCGATGCCTACAGCGGCATGGACCCCGATGCGCTCGGCGCGGCGAGTGGTGCGATCCGCGGCGGTGGGCTGTTGCTGATGCTGGCGCCACCAGTTGACGAGTGGCCGCACTTCGCCGATCCGGAATACGGGCGCATAGCGGTGGCCGGTTATCGACCGGACGAGGTTACCGGTCGCCTGCTGCAGCGCATGGTGCGTGTCATTAGGTCTGCCGCGGGCGTGATGGTGGTCGAGCAGGGTCTGCGCGATGGCAGCGACTCACCGGCGATCAGCGGCGATCTCCTGCAGCCCGCAGTTGACCTGTCAGCGGTTGCGAATGTCGGCGATCAATGCCGCACCGACGATCAGCGCCGCGCAGTCGAGGCGCTGGTGAAGGTCATGACAGGGAAACGCCGTCGGCCCGTGGTGCTGACCTCGGACCGCGGTCGTGGAAAGTCGGCGGCGCTGGGAATCGCCGCAGCGCGCCTGCTGCGCGACGGCACCCGGCACATCATAGTCACCGGCCCACGCCTTGATGCTGTGACGCCCGTGTTCGAGCACGCGCATCGCCTACTGCCCGGGGCCACCGCTTCTAAGGCTGCGCTGCATTTCGGCGATGTCCGCCTGGAGTTCGTCGCGCCCGACCAGTTGCTGCTTGCACGGCCGCCGGCCGACCTGGTGCTGGTGGACGAGGCGGCCGCCGTGCCGACGCCGTTGCTCGAGCAGATCCTGGCGCGGTATTCGCGTACCGCGTTTGCGACCACTGTGCATGGATACGAGGGCACTGGCCGCGGCTTTGCCGTGCGATTTCACAAAGTGCTGGATGCGCGCACGCGTGGATGGAAGGCGCTGCGTCTGGAGACTCCGATACGCTGGGCACCGGATGATCCGCTCGAGCGTTTCGTGTTTCGTGCGTTGCTGCTCGATGCCTCAGCAGCGTCGGACGCCGCCGTTGCCGGCCTGATGCCCGAACGATATCCCGACAGCGTCACGGTGCAACGACTGGATCGCGATGCACTGGCGGCGGACGAGACTACGCTTGGCGAACTGTTCGGCCTATTGGTCCTCGCGCACTACCGCACCCGGCCCTACGACCTGCGCTATTTGCTCGATGGCCCCAACGTGTCGGTATACGTGCTGCGCTACGATGGCCACGTGGCGGCAACTGCACTGGTGTGCAAGGAGGGCGGCTTCGGCGCCGACGCTGCACGTGCGATCCTGGAAAACCGCGCCCGCCCGCATGGCCATTTGATCCCGGAGTCGCTGGCGGCGCACGCCGGTTTTGCCGAGGCGCCACGACTGATGTATGCGCGCGTCATGCGTATAGCGGTGCATCCGGCGGCACAGTGTCGCGGGTTGGGCACGCGCCTGCTCGAGGCTGTTATCGCCGATGCACGGCAGGAAGGGATTGATTGCGTGGGCAGCAGTTTCGGTGCAACGCCGCAACTGCTTTCGTTCTGGGAAAAGTCGCAGCTGCTTGCTGTGCGGGTCAGCGCGAAACGCGGTGCCGCGAGCGGTGCTCACTCGGTGATCGTGTTGCGCGCGCTGAGCGACGCAGGGCGTACGTTGCATGATGCCGCGCGGCGGCGTCTTGTGTCGCATTTGCCCCACCAGTTGTCGGATCCCTTGCGCGATATCGATGCCTCGCTGGCGTTGTATCTGTTACGAGATTCTGAGCAGGCGGGTGTGCCGTCGCTCGACGATCACGACTGGCGCGAACTGCTGGCATTTGCGTTTGGTCACCGCGTATTCGCCGAATGTGTCGGCCCGATCTGGACGCTGGCTGTGACGGCGCTGAGCGATGTCACGAACCAGACTCAGCTGACCCGCGTACAGCGCGGTGCGCTGGTGATGAAGGTGCTGCAGAAACGCAGCTGGCCCGAAGTGGCAGAGCAGTTCCAACTCGCAGGGCGGGCTGCGGCGGTGGAGATATTGCGCGAGGCACTGCGCGTACTGTTACTTGCGCGTGGTGATGAGCGGGTGCAGGCGGAAGCCACGCGCCTTGCAGCGCAGCCACCGGCACACGACGACGCGCTCTAACCGTAGCGCACGGCGATGATGCAGTAGCGTGCCGTGCCACCCGGGGTGCCCACCGAGACCTCATCGCATATTGCTCGTTTGATTAACGATCTGGCCAGCGGTGAGTCGAGGCTGATATAGCCCTTGTCCGGGTCGAGTTCGTCGGGGCCGACAATGCGGTACTCCCGCACCTCTCCAACGTCATCCTCCAGTGTGACCCAGGCACCAAAGAATACCCGCGTCAGGTCCGCTGGCGTGTCGCTGACCACGGTGAGTTCCGGCAGACGTTTTTGCAGATAACGGATCCGGCGATCGATCTCACGCAGTTCCTTCTTGCGATAAATGTACTCGGCGTTTTCGGAGCGATCACCCTCGGCGGCTGCGGCGGCCAGCGCGCGGGTCACATCGGCACGCCGCTGCCAGCGCTCCTTGAGTTCGGACTGCAGGCGCTCGTAGCCTTCGCGTGTGACGTAGGCTGAAGCTTTGGGTTTGGGTATTCGATGGCGGACCATGAGCGGGTATTCGCGGCAGCGGGTGTTGGCGGATCATAGCAGGCTGCCGTGCCTGCCCGAATTGCCGGGAGGCCTCGGGTTCATGGCGCAGCCCCGGCGTTGCCGCCACGGGCGAACACCCGTTGTGCATTGGCGTGTGCGATATCGGTAGCCACCCCGGGCGGCAACTGGGTCAGCCAGGCGCGTGCCGCATCGGCCAATGCACTCAACTCTGTCCAGCGTGACGGAATATAGGTGTCGGTGCCCACCAGGCAGCGCCGGCGGTGTGCAATGAAAAGCTCGCGCCACGCGGGCGCAAGTCTGCCATCGGGTGCAATACCCTCGCGAAACGACAGTTCGAGGTACAGATTGTCGTGCGCGTCCAGCAGCGCATGCAGTTCTGCCACCGGCGTATCGAAGCCTGCGTGTGCCCAGATCACCGGTACGCTCGTGGCCTGTTCGAGCAGCGAGGTGATGCCGGTGACGTTGGTATGGGCGTGCAGAGGCATCTGCCGGGACACCGCGATGCGTACCATCTCGCGTACCACGGGGGTTTCGGCCTGCGCACCGAATACGTGAAACTCGCCGATGCCGCGGTAGTCGAAGTGCGCGAGCCCGTGGCGCAGGTACTCAATGGTCGCCGGATCCCGGAACCACGTATAGCGATCCTCTGCCGTGCGGTACGGTCGCAGCATTGGTACGATGCGATCGGGTGCCAGCGCGTGCAGGCGCTCGGTGCCGTCGTTGGGTGTGCTCGAGACAATAGCGCAGGTGATTCCGGCTTCGTCCAGCCTACGCAGCGCATCGGTCGGATGCAGGTGCTCGCGTACCTGCGCGTTGAAATGGATGTGGCCATCGCAGATAGGGATCGGTTCGGCTGCGGCCACGGAGACCACTAGAGTTATTAGAAGCGCCGTGGTGAGAAACCGCAAGTACATACCCAATATCCAACTGTCGCACAAGCATTGCTTGTAGTCTAATCCGGCCGCAACAGCAGCGAAACGTTGCATTGCATGCGTTCTTACTCCGCATTTTCACTGGACTCGCGGCGCAGCAGACTGCGCACCAGGTGGTCCATGCGCTGATAGTGCGAACCCTGCCAATAAATGCGCTCGCAGCGCGGACAGCGCCAGAAGCGCTCATGGACACGCACGGTGTCATGTTGCAGACGCGCCAGAACTTCGTTTTTTGTAACAGGCTCGATGGGCGCGTTGCACTCCATGCAGCGTGTGAAGGGCTGTGCTTCTGCGTACAGGTCAAAGCGTTGCAGCACTTCGGCAACTTGCTCGCGGGGGCGGGTAGCGCGCACCCGCCAGGTGTGGGTCAGGCCGCGCTCTTCAACTAGCGCGCGGTCGCGGCTCAGCAGTACGCGATGCTGCTCGCGCGAGATCGTGGCCAGTTCGGCATCATCGTAGTCGCAGCGGTAGAGGGTGTCGAAGCCGAGCATGCGCAGATAGCGCGCAAGTTTCCCCAGGTGCGTGTCGGCAACGAAACGCAGGCATCGCAGTGGGTGCGTGCGTTCGGCAATCACATCGCGCACATCGAGCGACTCGAATACCGGGTAGATGCTGACACGGTCACCCACGGCAAGTGACTGTGAGAAGCCGACCGAGGCGCCGTTGCGCAGCACCAGCTCAACCTGCCCCTGCGGCACGCCAAGTTCGCGCAATACGTCTGCGACCGTGGCACCCTCCCGGCTGTCGTGCGTGAACGCTACCTTGCGGTGTTCCGGCGCAAGGTGCTCGTTCAGTTCCTCGTAAAGGCGCAGCAGTATCTCCATGGCCGCCTTGTCACCGCGGTGCCCGCTATTGTAACGCACACGGCACAATTGCTAAGGTGAGCGAGTCAATCGCGTGGCGTGTTGGGGGC
>CP070733.1:933582-947451 GCA_020347585.1 Pseudomonadota bacterium
AATACCCTAATCGTTCTAGGAGTCGCGATCCTGATCGCATGCCTGCTGTGGCCCTGGCTCGGCAAGCTCCCCCTGGGCCTGCTGCCGGTCGACATCTTCGTCGACCGCCCCGGTCTGATACTCTACCTCCCGATCACTACCATGGTGCTCATCAGTGTGGTGGTCTCGGTACTCGTGTGGCTGTTCCGCAGGTAGCAGAGTTTACCATTCAGCACGGGGAGCGGGGGTGCATTAGAGATCGTTGTTGAACCAGGGAGAACATAGAGCACCCAACGATGCTAGGCTGCTCTCTCAACCACGCATCGGCAGTCTTATTGCTAGTGCATATGCTCCGCCGACAACAGACAGGGCGTCGCGATGGCGAACCCCTGCACATAGTCGACACCGATACGCCTCAATCCCTGTAAGGACGCAGCACTCTCTACACATTCTGCGACGGTCGCCATGCCCATAACGTGACCAATTCGGTGGATGGCCTCAACCATTACAAAATCTGACTCGCTTTCAGAAATCTCGGTGACGAATGACCCATCAATCTTCAGATAGTCGACTGGCAAGGACTTCAAATACGCGAACGACGATACACCGCTGCCAAAATCATCAAGCGAGAAGCAACAGCCGATCGACTTGAGTTCGCGAATCAGGCGGATAGCAGCCGAAAGGTTTGCTACTGCAGTCGTCTCCGTGATCTCAAAGCCGAGTCGCTGTGGCGATACGGCTGATTGCATGAGACAATCTTTTATGAAATCAAGCAGGCTATCGTCAGCGAGCGAAGCACCCGACAGATTAATTGACACCCGCCCAGTCGCCCTGTGACTCTGCTCGCGGGGCGACGAATTCCCATATTTCTGCAACACGGTCGAGATCACCCAGCGATCGATAGCCGGCATGAGATTGTAGCGTTCCGCGGCCGGCACGAACGCACCGGGCCGGATTATACGACCGTCATCATCTTGCAAACGTAACATAATCTCCCTGTGAGCAGACGGTTCGCGGCCGTTCGCAGTACTGACGATGGGTTGCTGGTAGAGGAGCATTTGGCCATCTTCCATTGCTCGCTTGATTCGCGACACCCAGTTCATCTCTCGGTGACTCGCGAGCAACGCTTCGTCGTCTGGGGCGTACACATGGACACGATTTCTGCCTCCTTGTTTCGCCGCGTAGCAAGCGAGATCGGCAGCACTCAGCGATTCACTATGCGAATGGGTGTCTGGGGAAATACTCACCAGGCCGATGCTGGCGCTTAAGTCAAAGCTGTTCTTCTGCCAGACGAAGCGGAAGCGCTCAATCTTCCTCAGAATTTCCTCTGCAAGCTGTTGTGCCCGTTTCTGCGGACAGTCGTTCAGCAGCACACCGAACTCATCGCCGCCTAGGCGGGAAATCACATCTCCCTCACGCATCCCATCACGTAGCAACACAGTCAGCTGGCGAAGCAGTTCATCGCCGGCCACGTGACCACAGGTATCATTGACGATCTTGAACTGGTCAAGGTCCATGTAGAGCAGCGCATGGCGGCGTCCTTCCTTGCGAGCGCTAGCGGTTGCCGTCTTCAGATGTTCTTCGAAGGCATGTCGATTCTGCAGGCCCGTGAGTCCGTCGTGTCGCGCCTGGTAAGCAAGTTGCCGCTTCAGCTGACGTTCCTGATTTACATCATGCAAAACAATTACGGTTCCGATCGTAGCCGCGCTACTATCTTGAACCGGCGCCACAGTCACTTCGACCGCAATGTTCTCGCCATCGCCAGTAACCAGCACGCTGTGGCTCGAAACAGAGACAACGCGTTGCTCAGCCAGTGCAGTAGTGACGGGATTGGGTAACGTTTCCTCAGTCTCTTCGTTGATCATGCATAGCACCTGATCAGATTTCGTCCCGTAGGCGTTTACTGTATTCCAGCCGGTGAGAGCTTCCGCCACTGAATTCATGTAGTTAATTTCGCCATTGGCATCCGTAGTCAGCACTCCGTCGCCGATCGAATGAAGCGTAACCTCTGCGCGTTCCTTTTGTTCAAACAAGGCCTGCTCAATGCGCTTGCGTTCCGTGATCTCTTGTTCCAACGAGAGGTTAGCGGCGGCAAGCTCCGCGGTACGCGTGGAAACGCGTATCTCCAACTCGTCACGCGCACTCATAAGCGCGGCCTGAGCCTCACGGCGTTTTGCCATCTGAGCATTGAGCTCAACGTTGCGCTGTTCCAGTGCTTCTTTGGATCTGGACAAATTGTCAATGAGGTCGAAATTCTCGTAACGCAGGTCAAGTGTTTCCACGAGATTCGAATACAGTTTGCGCGACAGAATGGTCAAAGCAGCAAGGTATACGAGCGACAAGGCGCCAACGGCGCGATACTCAAACGATGGTTCGACTAGAAGACGCAACACCACAGGCAGGAACATTGTTAGCGCATAGACCAGGAACACACGCGGCACTGGTGCCATCAACGGCGCCGCACCGGCGGCCATCCCGGCCAGGAGAATCAGGACGAACATCTGATGCCCGACACTTTCAGTCGGCAAGAATGCGGCGCCTGCCACGCCCCAGCAAAGGCCGGTTGCGCCCGCAACAATAAAGTACACCATGCACCATTTGTGCGCGTCCGACGTTGCAAAGGGTTGGTGTCGGAATCGTAGTCCCAGGCTAAAACGGACCAATGTGATGCTCAGTATGACTGCGAACCAAAGCAGTAACCACGGCCGATAAGCCACATGCCACATGACGACCACCAGCAAGGTGGCACCGGATATAGCCACAAGCGAGCCAATGTAGGCCTGCTCATAGAGCATGCTCACACGCACAGACAAGGTCTTCTTGTCAGCGTCACTGTTGAGTCGAGCAAGACGGGGCGCCATGGTCGCTTCGTCAATGGCGGGTGAAGCGATAGGACTGGATACCGCTCATTCTCTGGTCCTTGAGATCACTGCCAGCCGCGCGGGCTGGCGCTTTGTCCCGGACATCATGTCCGAGCTGCTTAAGTTAATCCTAGACCCATACGTGACAAAAATCGACCTTCGTGGATTGCAATGTTCTCGCTAGTGATGTGGCTAGTCCGCAGTTAGCGGAGTCTACCCTTCATCAACAGAGCCACGAGGAATACTTCTAGATCCCGGACGACAGAAAGCACGAAACACTCAGTTCTGAAGAAAGTTCAAAGCAAAAGGAAACAACGGCAGTCTAGTCGTCCAAGTTGGCGCGCCGCAGACGCGGCCATACCTTGCATATTTACTGTTCTGTCTATTCCCTCATCCTTTGTTACACCGCGTCATCACGCTAGCGCACTCTGCCTCGATTTCTCTTCGCCTAACCGCAACAGACTCGGCAGCAATATCAGCGTAAAGGCTGTACTGACCAACATGCCGCCAACGATAACGGCCGCCAAGCCGCGGTAAAGCTCCGTGCCTGCGCCTGGGATGAGCAGCAGCGGCAACATGCCGAAGATGCTGGTCAATGTGCTCATCAGGATTGGTCGCAGGCGCAAGTGCACGGCCTGCTCCACCGCATCGCGCCGCGCCATGCCCTCTCGTTCTGCCGAGCGTGTCTGGTGCACCAGCAAAATGGCGTTGTTCACTACCAGACCCAGCAGGATGATGAAGCCAATCATGGTCAACAGGTCCATGTGTTGCACGGTGACCAGGTTGACGGCGGACAGCGCCTTGATAACAGACAGCGCCACGAAACTGCCGACCGTAGCGAGCGGCAGCGCCAACAACACCAGCAGGCTGTCGACAAAGGAACGAAACAGCGCGCTGATCAGCAGGTAGAGGATTGCAACTGCCAACAGGAAGGTGCCGCCCATTTCCGTCAGGGCGACACGCAGCTTGTCGGCGGTGCCGGTGTAGCGAATCTCACCGTCCACCGGCAGAAACCCCGATATCGCCGGCTCGGCCTGCTCCTTGATGATCGCCATGGCTTCCTGCAGCGACATGCCATCAGGCGGACGCACCTGCAGGGTAAAGGTGCGGCGGCGATCGAGCCGACGAATCTCCTTGGGACCTGCGGTTCTGACCACATTGACCAATTCGCTTACCGGCACCACGCCGCCGGCCGGGGTTGACAGGGGAATGGACTCCAGTTCCTCGGGCGTCGTCCACGGCTGCACGCGGGTAATAATGTCGAGGCGCTGATCGCCGTCGAAGTAGTCACCGACGTAAAGCCCCTGTCCCAGCGCGCGGCTCACCATGGCCATGGTTTCACGATTCCATCCGGCCTCGGCAAGGCGCCGTTCGTTGGGTACCAGCCTCAGCTCCGGCTCGGCCAGTTCCAGCCCCGGCAGCGGGCGCACCCGCGCCCCCGGCAACACCTTGCTGATAGTGACGAAACCAACCTGCGCAGCTTTGAGCACGGTTTCCAGATCGCGTCCCTGCACGTTGACATCGATGTTGCGCCCTTCGCCCAGGCCACCGAACAACGGTACCTTCGATGCGATGCCAATAGTATCCGGGAACCCAAGGATCGCGTTCTGGATCACCGGCACCAGTTCGCCGATGCGGCTGTCGTCGTAGGCGCGCGCCCCCAGGAACACCCCCTGTGGAAATGCAACGAAGAAGTAGTGCTTGATCTGCGGCTGCTGATCGCCGCTGATGTAGGGGCCGAGGCGCTCGGCAATCACTTCCCCCATTTCCTTTTCAATATTGTCGATGTTCACACCCGGCGGCGGCAGGATGAAGGCGAACACCAGGTTGCGGTTTCCTTCGGGCAGGTAGTCGGCCCTGACCACGAACAGCCAGAGCACCAGCGTAATCAGCACCGGCACGCTAATGAGCCCGGCGATCCACTTACGGCGCCGCGACGGAGTACCGGTTAGCGCCATGATCTTGCCGGTGGCTGCTTCCCACCAGTGTGCATGATTGTCCTTGAGCGTCGCGTGTGCCAGAAAGCGCCGCGCGGCGGTAGGAATTACGGTAAGGGCGACCAGCAGCGACGCAGATACCGCCACCGAAATGGTAAGCGCCAGGTCAGCAAACAACTGACCGGCTTCGTCTTCCAGAAACACCACCGGCAAGAAGATTGCCACGGTGGTCGCTGTGGACGCCAGCAGCGCGCCCCATACCTGCGATGGCGCGTTCAGCGCTGCCGCGTCGGGCGCTTCACCCCGCTCGCGCAGGCGCACGCTGTACTCAAGCACTACGATCGCGGCATCGAGCACCATACCCACGGCAAAGGCAAGGCCCGCCAGCGAGATCACGTTCAGCGTGCTGCCTGTGCGGTCCAGAACGAAGAACGCGCTGCACAGACACAATGGAATGGCAAGCGCCACCATGAGCGTGGCGCGAAACTTGCGCAGGAACCACCACAACACGGAAATGGCAAGGATGATGCCTATCACCAGGTTGTTGCGCAGCATCTCGAACGAGTTGTATATATAGTCGGTCTCGTTGTAGACCTGCTCGATTGACAAGTTGGCGCGCTTTAACGGACCGTCGCGAAGTTCCGCCTCGGCCTGCTTGAGGCCCTGCATCACATTCAGCACGTTGACGCCGATCTCGCGGTGTGCGTTGACCGCCATAGCTGCCGTGCCCTTCGTGATCACGAAGCTGTCGCGATCCACCAGGCGCTTTTCTACCACTGCGATGTCACGCAGGCGCACGGGTTTGCCTTCACGCCAGTAAATAACGAGTTCGTTGAGGTCCTCGGTGCGAAACGCGCCGGTGTAGCGAATGGTATAGCGGCGCTTGCCGACGTCGGCGAAGCCGCCCGACACATCCTCGTTGCGCCCTGCAAGTTGCGCAGCAACCGGCAGTTCCACCCCCAGACTGGCTGCCTTATAGGGATCAAAGGTGATGCGGATCTCCGTGTTACGTCCGCCACGCACTTCGGAGAGCGCGACACCGGGCACACGCTCGAACCGCGTCTGCACGACCTCTTCGATAAAATCCTGATAACCGGCGATGTCGCGTTCATTGCCTGGCAAGGTCTTGAGAATGAACCACGCAATAGGTCGGCTGCTGCCACCGACCGAACTGAGCACTGGCTCCTCGGCATCCTCCGGGTAACGCGGCACACGGTTGAGACGATTGAGTACCTCCAGCAGCGCACGTCCCATCTCGGTGCCCACTACGAACTTCACTGTGATCTGGCCGCGGCCCGGTTGTGCCTGGCTAAGCATCTCTATCATGCCAGGCAGGCCACGCAGCACGTCCTCTTGGGGTTCAATGATTTCCGCTTCCACTTCCTCGGGCGCCGCCGCGCGCCAGATGGTCTGGATGGTGATCTCGGGATGCTCGACCTCGGGGGTAAGCTGGACAGGAAGGCGCGCCAAGGCAATGCTGCCGAACAGCACCACCAGCAGCGCGCCTACCAGCGTGGCAACAGGGTTGCTCAGCGCCGCGCGCGTCAGGATCACGGCTGCGTGCCGTCAGGACGAACTGCGACGGGCTGCCCTGGGCGCAGGCGCTCACCCCCTCGCACCACGACACGATCGCCGGCGCGGATGCCTCCCTGCACTTCTATAAGTTCGCCGGAAGCTACGCCAGTGCTGACAATAACAACCTCCGCGGTGTTGTCTTCCTTGACGCGAAACACCCGGATACCGTCGCGCCGCAGCACCAGCGCATCGCGCGGAATGGCGATCACCTCGCGCGCCGCGGCGGTGGGTATGGCTACGCGCACCGTCTGGCCCGCCGACCAGTCGCCTGCCGCCGGCGCAAGGCGCAACTCATAAAGGCGTGAGCGATCGTCCCCAACGGGGACGATGCTCTGCACCTTGGCGATGTCCTCGCGCTTGTTGCCGCGCGTTTGCAATTCGCTGCCGAGGGTCACCTGAGCCAGGGTGCCGACAGGAACGCGGGTTTGTATTTCCAGCGTGCCCGGATCAACCAGGCGCACGACCTCCTTGCCGCTGTCGGACCACTCCCCCGCCTGCTTGAAGCGCTCCGCTACGACGCCGTCGAACGGCGCGCGCATTTCGGTGCGGCTCAATTGTTCGCGCGTGTACTCGACACGCGCCTTTGCCGCTGCCAGGTCGGCGCGCGAGACACCACGATCGGCGATCGCCTGATCAAGCTGGCTTTGCGCCGCGTTGTTTTGTTTGGCCAGACGCGATAACCGCGTTACATCCTTGTTGAGAAACTTGAGCCGCGCGGTGTGACTGGCGACGGCCGCTTCCTGCTCGGCCACTTGGCGCTTGAGCAAGGCATCGTCGAGCCGTGCAACGATCTCGCCGGCCCCGACGTGCGTACCGACATCGGCAACCCATACCAGCCGCCCCGCCACTTCCGCCGCCATGCGGGCATCGTTCTTGCTGATCACCGCGCCCGCATACCAGGTAAACGGTGCCAGTTCGCGGCGCACCGCATCGGCCACCACCACCGGCGCCGGCGGGGGGCCCGCCTTGGCCTCGGCAGCGGTCGCGCTGCCTATTGCACCGAAACCAGGTAACAGCACTGCGAAGCAGAACAACCAGAGTATACGCATTGGGTTCATTGCTTTTGGTCCATTGTCGCGCCCGACACACGCGGTTCCTTAAGGTACTACAATTCCCCGGAACACGTCACAACAAGTGACAAACAGAATCAGGGAACGTTCGCACACCGCAGCCGGGATCTGCAATTCGATGCGGTCTGTGAAATAATGATCAGGGCCAGCATCCGTATCCCGCCATCATGTCAAAGCGCATCCGTCACTTACTCATCGCTACCGTCATCGTCATTGCGGTGGGCGCCGCCGTCTGGGTGGGTACGCGCCCTGACCCCGTCAAGGTGGTATTGGCTGAAGCAAGCCGCGGTACGGTCGAGGCGACCGTCGCCAACACTCGCGCCGGAACAGTGATGGCGTGCCGGCGCGCACGCCTTGCACCATCTATCGGCGGACAAATAGCGCGCCTGCCGGTAAAGGAGGGAGATGCGGTCAAGACCGGTGATCTTCTGCTGGAGATATGGAACGCCGATCGTCTCGCCGAGGTGGAACTTGCCGAGCAGGAGGCTTCCGCCGCCAAGGCGCGGGCCGAAGAGGCCTGCCACGTAGCCAACACTGCCAGCAAGGAAGCCAAACGCCTGGTTGCCCTTCACAAGCAGAAGCTCGCTTCTGAAGAGGCCGCCGACCGCGCCGCTGGCGAAGCCAAGGCACGCAGGGCAGCATGTACGGCAACGCGGGTAACTACGCAAGTGGCAGCCGCACGGATCAACGTCGCCCGTGCATTGCTGGAGAAAACCCGGCTGGTGGCGCCATTCGACGGCACCGTCGCAGAGATCAATGGTGAGCTGGGCGAGTTCGTTACGCCCTCGCCGGTGGGCATACCCACTCCGCCAGCCGTGGATCTGGTCGACAACAGTTGCCTGTATGTCCTGGCGCCCATCGACGAGGTGGATGCGCCAGCGGTGCGCGCGACAATGACCGCGCGTGTTACCCTCGATGCCTTCAGCGGACGGCAGTTTGCGGCCACCGTGCGCCGGGTCGCGCCCTATGTGATGGATCTGGAAAAACAGGCGCGCACTGTTGATATCGAAGTCGAGTTCAATGCGCCGGGTGATATAGAAAACCTGCTGCCCGGTTACAGCGCTGACGCGGAGGTGATCCTCGATACACGCAGCAACGTGCTGCGCATTCCCACCGAGGGTATTCTGGAGGGTAACCGGGTACTGGTGTTCAACCCCGACGATGATACCTTGGCGGAGCGCGCCATCAAGACCGGTCTGCGCAACTGGCAGTTCACCGAAGTACTCGAGGGACTAAGAGAAGGTGAGCGCATCACCACCTCGCTCGATCGTGATGGTGTCGAGAACGGTGCCCAGGTGGTACCGGAAACACCCTGAGTAAGGGCGAGCCGATCCCATGATCATCCTTGACGGGATCCACCGCGCATTCCAAGTGGGAGACCAGACCGTGCACGCACTCAACGGTGTGAGCCTGCGCATCGACGCCGGCGAGTACGTGGCGGTCATGGGTCCGTCCGGCTCAGGAAAGTCCACCCTGCTCAACGTAATGGGCCTGCTAGATCGGCCCACCGCTGGCACCTACCACCTCGACGGCCACGACGTCACCACGCTTTCCGATGAACAACTGGCGGCGACCCGCCGTGACAAGATCGGTTTCGTCTTTCAGTTCTTTCATCTCGTGCCGCGGCTCAGCGCGGCCGAGAATGTGGAACTGCCTCTGATGCTGGCGGGCGTCGATCCGACGCAGCGCAAAGATCGCGTGGCCAAGGCACTGGCCGGCATGGGCCTGGCCGATCGTGCCGACCACCGTCCAGATCAGCTCTCCGGCGGCCAGCGCCAGCGTGTTGCCATCGCACGCGCAACGATTCTCGAGCCCGCCGTAATCCTCGCCGATGAACCCACCGGAAATCTCGATCAACAATCCGGCCGCGACGTCATTGCAATTATCGAGGAGCTCAATGCCCGCGGTATAGCGCTGGTTGTTGTTACGCACGACAGCATGATCGCCGGGCGTGCCCGCCGCCGCATACAGATCGTTGACGGCAATGTCGAAAGCGACACGGTGAGAGAAACCCGTGAGAGTTGAAGACATCACGCGCTATGCGGTAGGTGCGCTGCGCGGCTATCGCACACGCACACTGCTGATGCTGCTCGCCATGGCCATTGGCGTGGCGGCGGTGGTGGTGCTGACCTCGCTCGGCGAAGGTGCACGGCGCTATGTTACCGATCGTTTTGCTTCGCTGGGCTCCCACCTTCTGATTGTAATCCCGGGGCGTGCCGAGACGCGCGGCGGCGCACCGGCAACCCTGATGGGCGAGACGCCGCGCGATCTGACCATCGCCGATGCAATGGCGCTGCTGCGCAGCCCACACATCCGCCGCATTGCACCGATCAGTCTCGGTGGGGCACCGGTATCGCACGGCAGCCGCGAGCGCGACAGCGCGATAATCGGCACCAACGCGGATTTTCTTGATATTCGCCACTGGTCCATGGCAAAGGGCCAGTTTCTGCCGCGTGGCGACGACGAACGCGCCGCGCCGGTGTGCGTAATAGGCGCCACTGTGCGCAAGGAATTGTTCGGTGTACAACCCGCACTCGGCGAATGGCTGCGCATCGGCCAGCACCGCTTTCGCGTCATCGGCATCCTCGAATCCGAAGGACACTCGATTGGCGTCGATACTGAGGAACTGGTGATGATCCCAGTGGCCGCCGCGCAGACCATCTTCAACAACCCCTCGCTGTTTCGCATCATCATCGAGGCGAAAAGCCGTGAGGCAATCGCCAACGCCAAACAGGACATACTCAATACCATCAGCGCACGCCACCAGGGCGAGAAAGACGTCACAGTCATCACGCAGGACGCCGTATTGGCAACCTTCGATCGCATTTTCAAGGCGTTGACCATGACCGTCGCCGGCATTGCGGCGATCAGCCTGGCGGTTGCCGGCATACTCATCATGAACGTGATGCTGGTGGCAGTCACGCAACGTACCTCCGAGATTGGCCTGCTCAAGGCACTCGGCGCACCGGGGCGCAACATCCTCGCACTGTTCCTCAGCGAGGCGATACTGCTGTCCTCGGCCGGCGCACTAGCCGGCATGGCACTGGGCCAACTGGGCAGCTGGCTGGTGCGTCACTTCTACCCCGAGGTGCCGGCCTACGCGCCGGGCTGGGCGGTGCTGGCGGCGTTGGGGATTGCGATCATTACCGGCGGCGTATTCAGTATTTTGCCGGCGCGGCGCGCGGCACGCCTTGATCCGGTGCAAGCGTTGTCGCGCAGGTAACCGGAAATGCTGATGCGCGATTCGATCCGGCTCGCTGCCAGCGCACTGGTAACCCAACGCATGCGCAGCGCGCTCACCTCACTCGGCATCGCCGTAGGTATCGCTGCCGTCGTACTGCTCACCTCGATCGGTGAAGGTATCCACCAGTTCGTGATCGACGAATTCACGCAGTTTGGCACCAACCTAATCACGATCCAACCCGGTAAGACGTCCACCCACGGATCATCACCCGGTGTGTTTGGCACCACACGCCCGCTTAGCATCGACGATGCCGTGACATTGCAACGTGCGCCCCACGTGTTGGCAGTGGTGCCCGTGGTGCAAGGCAATGCCGAGGTCGAAGGCGGCGGGCGCACCCGCCGCACCACCGTGTACGGCGCCGGCCCACAATGGCCCCAGGCATTTCAGTATACGACCCGAGCCGGGCGATTTCTGCCGCCCGACGATCCCAACGCACCGCGCGCCCTCGCCGTACTGGGCAGCAAGTTAAAGCAGGAACTGTTCGGCGACGCCAATGCGCTTGGGCAGCGCATCCGCATCGGTGGCGATCGCTATCGTGTCGTCGGAGTAATGGAGGCCAAGGGACAGGTGCTGGGTTTTGATCTCGACGACACGGTATACATACCGGCATCGCGTGCGCTCGAAATGTTCAACCGCGATGGCCTGGTCGAGATCGATGTGCTCTACCAGGAGAACGCGCCACTCGACGAAGTGGTGAACGGTATCATGCGGATCCTCATAGCGCGCCACGGGCGTGAGGATTTCACGATTACCACGCAGCAACAGATGCTCGAAACACTGGGCGCGCTGCTTGATGTATTGACGTTCGCTGTTGGGGCGCTTGGTGGTATTTCGCTGCTGGTGGGTGCCATAGGCATTCTTACGATTATGACCATCGCGGTCACCGAACGCACCGGCGAGATTGGACTGCTGCGTGCCATCGGGGCACATCGCCGCCAGGTCTTACTGCTTTTCCTCGGCGAGGCCGCAGTCCTGTCCGCCATCGGTGGCACTGCAGGGCTGGTGCTCGGCGCGGGTGGCGCGCAGCTACTGCACTTAGCGCTGCCCGCCCTGCCGGTGCACACACCGCTAGCCTATATCGCGATCGCCGAGATACTGGCGATCAGCATCGGCCTGATCGCCGGCATTCTGCCTGCAGGTCGCGCGGCGCGCATGGATCCGGTCGAGGCGCTGCGCGCCGAGTAGCAGTTACGTCAGTGCGCCATGGCCTTGAGCCTGACGCGTCCAAGATGCGGAAAACTCACCACGCCATTCGCGCGCTGCAGTTCACGTACATAGAGTTTCCCGGCGCGGTAGCCTTCGCGAAACGAACGCCGCAAATGTTCGACCCGCTGCAGATGACCGCCGGCTAAGGCGTGGTGAAAGCCGTTGCGAAATCGTTCGGCGATCAAATGGCGCGGTATAACGATGCCGATATCCTGTGGTTCCGGGTAGCTGTGGCGCATGGCAACACCCCCTCGACGTCTTGCCGACACTATATGTATAGAGACATAAATACACATATGTTTCGGCCTCTTACGCCACGCGCTTGAGAGAGGCCAGTTTGGGCTGCAAAAACAGCCGCTTGGATAGTTACCGGTACCACTCCGCAGGATGCGGCGCCATCTTGCAAGGTTGTTCCAGAACAGTCGTGTAGCGGGGTGTCCGCCTACGACCCTTCTCAGTCATTGGATACCTCGCGGTCGGATGTCGTGTTAGGCTCTGACGGCAGTCTTTGAGCGGTAGGCACAAGCGGTGCGACGACATGAGCATCTACGTAACTTTACAGTCAATTCTTGAAAAATCGGTTACTGCAAAATCTAGCATCGCCACCTACAATTGAGTTAGCAGTATACCTTTACCTGAAACAGGAGATGTGTCCATGTGCTCGCTTAAACATGTCCTATTTGTCGGATTGTTACTCATGACGGTATTCGGTGAGCATGCTACTGCTAGCCCCGAGGAGGTGATGAAAAACAGCGGATTCGAGACAGGCAAACTTGATCCATGGTTCAATCCGTCTTTCGACCCGGATAAATGGAGTGTGGTATCTGACAATCCACACTCGGGTACCTATTCCGCATTTACGTCGACTGCAGGAACCGGCGGCACTTCTCTAGTTTCGCAATCATTCGCGCCGGTAGCGGTCAACGATATCGTTTCGGCTGGCCTGTGGTATTTCAACGATCCAACGGGGTCAACCGGTACTGTCGGACTGGCAACACTCCTAACATTCTCCGACGGCACATCCGTACAGGATACACTTTCTGCTGACGATCCTACTTACAAGGAAAATGAATGGGCATTTCGTGATTTGATGCCTACTATTCGAGGCAATTCAGGTAAGCGTTTAGTCGAAATAGGTGTCTTTGACAAACTAAACACCCGGACCTACATTGATGATGTCTCAATTGAAATACGCGATTCTTCAGACTTGGCATGTTACAAGATTCAAACGAGACATAAATTCAAGCAGAGACATGTAACTATAACGGATCAATTTGGCACCTTTGAGGCTACGATAATACGCCCCACGGAGCTATGTGTGCCAGCCAGTAAAGAGTTGCCTGTTAAGAGTGGTAAGGAGTGAAGGAGCAATCGTACTACATTTGGCACACTGCGCTCAGTATTCGTTATGCTTGCGGGCACTGCCGCGGACCTTGTCAACAGGATAGCGCTGCTCGTTGATTTCGATCTTGCGCTGTGCGGACGCCATGAGATCGATGCCCAACTCATCGCTAATGCGCAGCAGAAAGATAAAGATATCTGCCAGCTCCAGTGCCACTTCATCCAGCTTGTCGGGGGTCAGCGACTTGCTCTCATCCTGAGACAACCACTGGAAATGCTCGATAAGTTCGGCGGCCTCGGCGATTAGGGCCATGGAAAGGTTCTTGGGTGAGTGAAACTGCTCCCACTCGCGCACGCGTGCAAATGCTTTGAGACGTGCCTGCAATTCTGCC
This sequence comes from Pseudomonadota bacterium, assembly GCA_020347585.1. GTDB lineage: Bacteria > Pseudomonadota > Gammaproteobacteria > CAMYNG01 > CAMYNG01. The sequence goes on from CP070733.1 coordinate 947,188, forward strand.
ACTTCACCAGTCATTGTTCTTGTCTCCGTGGGTCGCCCGTTCAACGGCGCCGTATGATACCGAGTTTATGCTTGCTGAATAGCGGAATCAGTAGCATGCCCGCCACGAACCCGCCAATGTGCGCGCCCCACGCCACACCGCCACCTTGCTGCGCGGTTAGCAACGAGTTGAGTATCTGAAATACAAACCAGAAACCGAGCACCGCAAGCGCTGGCAGACGCGCAGTGTAGATAAAGAATCCAAGCGGGATTGCAACCAATACAT
>CP070733.1:947551-968423 GCA_020347585.1 Pseudomonadota bacterium
GGACCGTCCCAATGCCATGGCTTTGGGCAGGCCGATTCAGGAGCAATACCTCACATGTCATTTGATAGCCTCGGCCTGTCGGCCGAACTGGTCCGTGCTGTGTCCGAAAAAGGTTACAGCGAGCCCACCCCCATCCAGCGCCAGTCCATTCCGGTCATTCTCGAAGGCCGCGATATCATGGCCGGCGCGCAAACCGGCACCGGCAAGACTGCCGGGTTCACCCTGCCGCTGCTGCAGCGTCTGAACGCAACGTCGGGCGGTGAGGGCCGCCGCGCGGTGCGTGCCCTGGTGCTGACCCCGACGCGTGAACTTGCCGCACAGGTCGGCGCAAGCGTCAACGAATACGGTAAGTATCTCAGGCTCAAGTCCGCGATCGTTTACGGCGGTGTAAAGATCAATCCGCAGATCGCTACGCTGCGCCGCGGCGTCGATATTCTGGTGGCCACACCGGGCCGATTGCTGGACCACGTCAGCCAAAAAACCGTGGACCTGTCGAAGGTCGAAATCCTAGTGCTGGACGAAGCCGATCGCATGCTCGATATGGGCTTCATCCGCGATATTCGCCGGATCCTCGCGCTGCTGCCGAAGCAGCGTCAGAACCTGCTGTTTTCGGCGACCTTCTCCGATGAAATCAAGGATCTGGCCGACGGTCTGCTCACCTCGCCGGCGCTGATCGAAGTGGCGCGCCGCAATGCCGCCTGCGACCTGGTGTCGCAGGTCGTGCATCCTGTCGACCGTGAACGCAAGCGCGAACTTCTGTCGTACCTTATTGGCTCCCAGAATTGGCGACAGGTGCTAGTATTCACGCGCACCAAGCACGGTGCCGACCGCCTCTCACGGCAACTGGAGCGAGACGGCATCAAGTCGACAGCGATCCACGGCAACAAATCGCAGGGCGCACGTACGCGCGCGCTGGCCGACTTCAAGCGTGGCACGGTGCAGGTATTGACCGCTACCGACATCGCTGCGCGCGGCCTGGACATCGATCAGTTGCCGCACGTGGTGAACTTCGAATTGCCCAACGTGCCCGAAGATTATGTACATCGCATTGGACGCACTGGTCGTGCCGGCAACGAGGGTGAGGCGATCTCACTGGTGTGCATTGACGAGCTCAAGCTGCTGCGCGACATCGAGCGTACGGTCAACCGTGATATTCCGAAGGTAACGGTATCGGGATACGAGCCTGACCCCACCATCAAGGCGGAGCCGATCTTCAAGGGTCGTAATACCGGCGGTGCCCGTCGTGGCAACGCTAACAATGGCAGCAATGGTCAATCGCGCCGCAATAAGCGTCCGCAGGCGAAGGCTGCGGCCGGCGGCAATCAGGGCGAGCGGCGTGCCGCAAAGCGTGGTGAGGCAAACGGAAATCGGCACGAATCGAATGGCAATCACCGTGCCGAGCACGGGGACAACCCGCAACGCCGTCGTTCTCGCAAGGCCAAGCCGGGTAACGGCGCAGCGAACACCCGGCGCAAGGGCGGTCGCGGAAATCATTCCGGCGAGGTACCTGCATTGTTTGGGGGCGGCCGCGCCCGCGACTGAGCCGCGGCTGAATCGCCCCTGCATCAGCAACGTTGAATCGGATTTGTCGATTCAACCCTTAAGCAACTCGCAACGTTCTGCCGCCAACATACGCTATCAGCCGATTTTGTGACACGGTCGACATACGGGCCGGCGCGAGCGCCCTTGGCGATTGGTTAAAATGGCCGATACATACCTTTAATAACGTGCTTATAAACCTATTGATGTTAGTGGGGTAAATTTGTATGCGTATATTCAAGCAGTTGGGGTTTTTGACCGTTGTCTTGGGGGCTGCCGCACTTGCCGCCTGCGGCGGCGGTGGTGATGACAGTGGCCCGGAGCCGGTGACCTACTCGGGAAACACCAGCCAGGCAACGATCACTGAGTCCAATGCCCAGCCGGTTTCCGAGCAGGCATTTGGAAGTGGGGGCCCGGCAGGTTCTTTTGCCATTGCGTCGGTCACCGGCGGATCTGATGATGGTGAAGGGTCGGCGTTGCTGGGCATGGCCACCACGTTGCGAGCGGCAATTGGCAACATTGATCCCGCGACGGCAGCGTTGCCAACTGCTGCACCCGTGTCGGAGAGTGGTACCGTAAGCGGTTCCTGTGGCGGTACGATGAGCTTCAGTATCAGCGGCGATGACGTCACTGGCCAATTCGCTGGCAGCATTTCCTTCGCGAACTTTTGCGAAGGTGACGGCACCGTGAACGGCTCTGCGAGTTTCTCGGGCAGTTTCGATCAGGCCTCAGGGTTTGGCACTTTCTCGCTGACGTTCGCGCACCTGACCTTCAGCGGTGGCGGTGAGTCTGTCACCATGACCGGTTCGATCGCCTTCAGCGATATGGGCGGTAGTGAGCGAGTCAGCATGACCATGGATTACCGTGATAACGTCACGGGCAAGACCTTCCGGGTTGTTAGCTATACCCTGGTGATCACGGATCTTGGTGGCGAGGAGCAGGTCAGTGTCTCCGGGCGTTTCTATCATCACGACTACGGTTACGTTGATCTCAGCACGCCGGTGCCGTTGATGATTCGCTTATTTGACGAGTACCCCTATGCCGGGCAGCTACTCGTAGAGGGCGCAAACAGTGCCGTGCGCGTGACCTTTATGGACACGATTCCGCCCAGCTTCACGCTGGAGGTTGACACCGACGGCGATGGCACCTGGGACAGTCAGGGCACGTGCAACTGGGATGCGGACTGTGCGATCGATCCGATTGCGCCGCCCGCCCCGGTGTAGCGCGAAAAGCAGTACATAAACTCAATGCGGGCCTTTTGGCCCGCATTTTTTTTGGGTGTTATCTTGAGTAAGCGGGTGACTACCAGCGGCGCACGCGCCCGGTGTCGACGTGAATGAAGTTGGATTCGGGGTAGTATCCGACCCCGCCGGCGCGCATGGCCAGCGCGGCCTTGCGCAGCTGCGCCAGATTGCATCCGGGGAGACGGATGTCGATGGCCTTGCCCTGCATGTGCAGGCTGCGGCGTGCAACGCCACCCGATTTTGAACGCAGTTTGGCGTTGGTCGACGGGGAGCGATAGCCGGAGATAACCTCGAACTCGCGGCGCCCCTCGACGCTGCGATGCAGCAAATGGAGAATATCGAGCAGGTTGTGGTCGACGGCGTAGACCTCACCGCTGCGGTGGTCGCGCAGCGCGTGGTTGATGGTCGCCAGCCCCTCTTCGAGGTAGCCCCCGTCGCTCCAGTACACCTCCCGGATGTGTTCGCCGGTGTGCAGGTTGCGTAGCGCCAGGCTACGCTCTTCTGGCGAACCCTTTGAGGCCCAGGCGGGCGCGCTGATGATCACGCTGGAGCCGGCCAGAAGCCGGCTGAGGAATTTTCTGCGGTATTGGTCCATGATTGCCACTGACTTCCTGTGGTTATGCACCCTTCAGGTTCTATCGGCAGGGTAGTGAAAAGCCTGGAGGATTTTAGCAACCGCGCCCGGAAAATATCTAAATCCCTGTCGCAACAATATCCGCCGTGCTAGCCGTACTTGTCCTATCCCGCCACACCCGTAACAGTCGCCAAACAGCCAGTGCGCCATCAAGTACGCTGCCCAGCAGCCGACACAAGTAATGGCCCCAGGCCGCACGAGAAGACGCCATGAGTAATCTGGCACCATCAGTTACCGATCCGACCCATCCCGACTGGAACCATGGCCGCATTGCCTCGACAGCGAGCCTAGAGCGATGGGCGTTTCTGGGCTTCGCCCTGGTCTGGAACGTTTTTGCACAACCCATGTTCTGGCTGGTTGCCCTGGAGCGGCCGGATCTGGAGTGGCCAGCGCTACTGACGGCCGGCCTGTTCCCGCTGGCGGGATTTGGGCTGCTATATGTCGGAGCCGTGAAGTGGCTTCAGTGGCGGCGGTTTGGCACATTGACACTGGAGATGGATCCGTTTCCGGGCTCGCTCGGCGGGGACATCGGCGGCAGCGTCGAGTTGCCGCTGCCGTACCGGCCCGGGCCGGTGGTGACGGTCGGCATAAGCTGTGTGCACGTGCGCATTACCCGTGGCAAGAACGGCCGGCGCAGCGAGCGTGTGTTGTGGCGCGAGCGCGGCGATGTACCGATCCAGCCAGGCACCCGCGGGGCGCGGGTGTCGTTTCGCTTCGCGGTGCCCTCCGACCAGCCTGCCACGACCGAACCATCGGACGATTGCATCAAGTGGGTTGTGCACTTGTTCCGCAAGCTACCCGGCGCGAACCTCGACCAAACCTTTGAGGTACCGGTGTTCGATACCGGCACACCATTGCATTCGCGCCACGCCGGTGAGGTACCTGTGGCCGCAGTCGAAACCGGTGACGTGCCGCCAGGTGTTGTGCAAATGCGGCGCACCGCACAGGGGCAACGTTTCTTCTATCCTGTGTCCCGCGGCCGCGGCACGGGGTTCCTCACAGTGATCTTCGGTGCCGTGTTTGGCGCAGTGCCCGTATTCATCGTTACCAACTTTGGCGAATATGCCGGCAGCGCATTCGGCATGATCTTTATAGCCTTTGGCGGGTTCTTCGTACTGGTGTTCGGCCTGATCGCTTTGTTCCTTTTGTGCTTTGGAGTCTACACCCTGTTTAATAGCCTGGATGTGACAGTGTCGGGGCAAGGTGTCGTGTCAATACGTCGCTTTCTTGGTCTCACATTCACGCGTCGTGTGCGTCGCGATGATATCGAGCAACTCCGCTATCGCATCAGTACCCAGCAGGGCGATGGTGCCCGAGCAAAGGTGAAATTCGTGCTTGAGGCCGTACCGGCAACGGGCAAGGCGGTGTGCCTCGGGGACGGTATTAAAGGCAAGCCGCTGGCGGGGCGTGTGATGCGTGAACTCAGCGACGCGCTGGGTGGGGCCGAGTGGGTAGAGGGCGGGCGCCGTCGCAGCAGGCAACGTTAGTTTTTCTTGAGCAAGGCACGCAGCGCGTCGACTATGTGCGGGCCGTCCCAGTAGCGGCTACCGACGGCGCGGTGCGTCACGCGGCCCTTAGGGTCAATAATATATGTTGTGGGCAGGCCCACCACGTCGTAAGCCTTGATCACTGAGCCGTCGCGATCCATCGGTAGCGGAAAGCTGAGTGGGTATTCCCCGGTAAACTCGAAAATGGTGTCCTCGTCCTCACCAACATTGACTCCCAGGAACATGACGCCTTTGCCCTCGAGCATCTGCCACGCGCTTTCCATCGAGGGCATCTCGAAACGGCAGGGGGGACACCAGGTCGCCCAGAAGTTCAGCACGACCACCTGGCCGCGAAAGTCAGACAACTTGTAGGTTTTGCCATCTTCGCCCTGCAACTCGAAGTCCGGTGCCGGGTAGGGCGAATCAACCGGCGGCAGTGTTTCACGGGGCTTTTCCTGCGCCACGGACGCCGTCGCCATGACGATCAGTGTCAGGAACAAGAAGACGGAACGCGCGCGCTTGGCTGTCATTGATATTCCTCCGGATCCGGGTGAATGTCCGGTGCGCAGCGTATCCCTTTTATCATCGCGTTGTGGGTCTTGCCGTGTTGTTGCCAGACCACCTTTACGTCGAACGGGGTGTCCGGTTTCAGATTGAACATCGACATTCCCCAGTTGTAATCGCCGGGCTCATAAGCCTGTCGAGTGGGCATCATTGCCCATTCGAACGCGATGCGCGAGGGCTGCGCGACCTGTGCTTCTTGCCATTCGGTAGCCCAGTCCTCGCGAGTCTTCATTCCCCGTTCTCGTCCTTTGCTGTATACCACCCACTCGCGCATGTTGTATTCCAGCGGTGATGGGTCCGACTGGTTCGACAGATTTTTAAACACTGTTTGGAACACACAACTTTGTGCGATGCGCTCGGCATGCTCCTTGGAGAACGCGCGAGCCTGGAAAAAGCCGCGCGACTGGTCGGGTAGGCGTTGCACGAGTCGTAGTGACATGTACTTGTTGGCCAGTTGCCAGTAGGGCAGTTTGGCCTGCTCGTCGATGCCGGTAGTTGCAACGGCCGCCGTGCCGCCGGCAGCGGATTCCGTCAGCAAGAGAGCTCCGATGAGACTCAATACAAACCTCGACCCCATAGCACGTTTCCCGTAGTCAGTACGGGCGGGTCGCCGCAGCGAACTACATTGACCCCGGCCCCGCTTGTTTCGTTTCAAGCAATCATAACCAAAGAGCGACCATGGTGGGCACCTGAAGCGTTACCAAATTGATTCTACCGGTTGCTGCGGCAGCCCACCGCCATTCGCAAATGGCAGTATTGTGAATATGATTGTGTGTGCATGGCCCAGGTTTGTTGGGCGATCTTTCCATCTCTCACTATAAACGTGTCGGTGCCCAGCGGGATGCCTTCGCCCACGGTCCACACGATGTAGGCCACGTCGCTGTTTGTCCTCTGTGTGTGCGGAAGTTGTTCGTGGTGTCTTGTGGCAGGTTTGCTAGAAGGTTCTCGAAGAAGCTGCGGAATTCCACCTTGCCGCGGTAGCTCAGGTCCGGCGCATAGAAGATGGCCTACAAACTATATAGTCGGCCAGGGTTGCGTCGACGCCCCGACTAGTTAGAAACGCGTTCAGGTGGTGGGTGACCATGTATTGTGTTTGCTGGGTGGTGTTGCTCACGTCGAACCTCTTTCATCTCTGTTTGTCCTAGTTGCTAATTGGGGCAGCTCTGCCGGTTTCGCCACCGTTTGGCGCCGGTTTGTCTTCCGGGTACCAAATCTGCGAGGGAACCATTGCGGGCGATACTGCGTGTTATGTAAGAACCAACTACTTTTTGCGTAGCCCGGACAGGTGGTCGACGCTGCGAGAATTCGGTTAAACCGCTGGTGGCGATGACTGGCGTGGCGGTTGCTTTCGTACTTGGGTAAAATTGCCGTCCCGGAAACAGCATAAGTCACTGTTTTGGGGCGAAAACCGTAACAGAATGATCATGCGGGGAAGCGGCAATCGATAATTGGTATCCGCATAGCCAAGGTGCATGCTGCCGCTTGGATGTGGCAGTAACCAGACACCAGGGACGAGGGGGGCGTGTGATGAGACTCAAACAGTGCCTGCGGTACCGCATTTTTTCGGCGCCAGCGGTTCTGTTTGCCTGCCTGCTTGCGATGCCGGCGGCGGCGGACGATAACGGATGTGCCACAGGCGCAGGCGCGCTCGCGGATGCCTACGTGCGCACCGACCCCGTCTACGCCTACTTCTTTGGCGACCTGGAACTCTATGTTGCGCTAAACCACACGCATTTTGCGTCTGGCGGCGATGCGGTAAGGTGTGCGCATGCACTTGCGCAGGCGCTGGTGAAGGGCAATATCCAGGGACACACCGCCCCCGATGCGCTGCGACGCAGGCAGGACCTCGACAAGCGCCTCGATGCGATGGGCATCGCGCCCGCACCTGGGCAGGGCACCACTGCCGCGTTACAGTTCGCGACCATGAGCCTGCAGATTGAACGACTGGCAAGGGTGTTGCCGCGGATAGCAGGTGGAGACTATGAAGTGCTGCTTAACGCCGCCAACCAAATTGAAGAGCAGCGGATGGTGGTGGCACGCAATCTGGGCAAATTGTTCCACGATCCAACGGCTGCGGGCGCCTTTGCGCAGCTTGAACAGCCGATCCGTGAGGTGGCAGACGGTGAACATCAGCTGATAGTGTTCATGGCAAAGATGCTGGTCGCACGGCAGGCGCGTGAAGTTGCGTCGCCTCAGGCTGGTACCGATGCCCCAGCGGCACCGCCAATTGAACAACCCCTGTTGGCGGAAGTCCCGGTTCCGTCCGAAGCTCCCGCGCAGTAGCCTGCTGCATGTGAAGTGATGTTTTGGGCGGCGGGTGAACTCGTCGTTGCTCAGAGCGCAACGCTTTCGACGGTGTTGCGACCACGCTTCTTTGCATGGTACATGGCCTGGTCGACCAGGCTAATGAGGCTGTGAACGTCGCTGACTTCGGCGGCGCCGCAATACAGCAGCCCGATACTGACCGTGGTGTGCAGGGTATTTCCTTCCCAGGCAAACTCGTTCTTTTCGATGACCGAGCGAATCTGCTCGGCGCGTTCCTCGCATACCTCGCGGTCGCAGTGCATGCGCGCGATAAACTCGTCGCCGCCGAAACGGGCCACCAAATCACTTGAACGCATTGCCGCCTCGAGTAACGCAGCCACCTGGGTCAGTACCGCATCACCGGCCGCGTGACCATGTGTGTCGTTAACTTTTTTGAAGTTGTCGACGTCGATCAACATAATGCACATATCGATATCGTCGGATTCGCGCCGGCCAAGCACTGCGCCGAGCGTTGTCTCGAAGTGGCGGCGATTGGGCAGTTGAGTAAGATGATCGCTGCGGGCCAGTACTTCGAGCTGTGCATTGGCCTCGCGCAGCTGTCGGGTCGCCTCATCAATGCGCGCCTGCAGCGACTTGTTAAGGTCACTGACCTCGTTTTGTGATTGCTTGAAGGTGCCGACCAAGTCGCGTAGTGCGGCACCCAGCTGCGCAACTTCGCGTGGTGCATGCTCCGAGATCTCTGGCAACTCCCCTTTGAACCGTGAATGCGCCAGGCGGGTGCTCTGGGCAGCGAGCCTATTGATGGGTCGCGTAATCCACAGCGCAAGCGGTATGCTAAACACGATGGCAAGAATCAAACCAAAAACGGCCCAGCTCAGGTGCGAATAAATGAGCGTATTCACCCGTGACTGCACCTCAGACTTGGGTTGCGGTACCATCACGCCCCAGCCAATTTCGGGTACTGCCGCATAACCGGCGACCATGTTCTCCTTGACGAACGGCGAGTAAAATTCGGTTACTCCGTTCTTTCCCGCCATCATTTCGCGCACGATGCCAAGGTGCGAGAGGTCGCGCATTTCGCTCATCCACTCAGCGTTGGGGTGTGCGATCACGTGTCCAGTTTTATCTACGATGGCGGAGTGGCCGCCGACCCCAAAGCGAATACCGGCGCGCAGCGATTCTATGAGTTCAATGCGCAGTTCCCCCAGCAGCACGCCAAGCAGATTGTTGTTTGTATCCAGAACCGGTTGCGACATGATGAGCGTGGGTTCACCGGTGATGGGACTGGGTTTGACGCTTGAGATGGTCCACTTGCGGTTGCGCTGTGTGTAAATAAAGCAGTTCTCGTCTGAGAATACGCCAGGTTCTGCCGTTTGGTTAGCCTGTCGGTGCGCCATTACCACAACTAGGCCAGTGTCATCGACGAGGCTTAACGAGCGAAAGCCGTCGAGATGTCGGAACGCGATCCGCAGGTTCCCGCGCAGCGTGTCGTTGTTCCTGGGGTGGCCTGATTGACGCGCCACGTCGTCGGCCAGTTTCCCCAGCATGCTGCGGTGATCGTTGATGTAAATCCGGATCGGAGAGGCTAGGTTCATGGCCAGCAGGCGGTGCTTCTCGGAGACCTCGCGCCAAGCGTCGTCCCAGGCGGCCTGGTAGATGTGCGAGACCAGGAACGTAAGAGGGATCAGAGCGATCAGGACGAAGCTCAGAACGACCAGACGGTAGACGGGTTGTCCGGATACGTGTCGCATCATCGCTGGTATTGCTATTTGTTGTCCTTGTTGGCTCCGGCAAGCGCGGGGGTGAGTGGCGCTGCGGACGTCGTGTGCGTATCAACCGTCGCCGCGAAAGCTGCAGGCATGATCGAGTCAGAAAACGCGTAAAACCCTATGCGCCGTGGGGGATTGGCGCCTTGTTGTCATCCGGGCAGCGCGCGAGATGCCACACAGGAATGCCAACTATATAGCAGATGCAGTGGATTGCGAAGATAGTTGCCCGGGGTGGGGTTTTACCTGGGGCCAGCGCGCGAAACTATCGCACGGCATGGCTATCCACGATCACGCGGTCATCGCGCGGTGGCTATCCTGAGTAGTTCCCGCGGGGATGTAATTTATTCATTTTTCTCGTGACCAACCGCATCTGATCCTGTCTTGATCAGGCATACACAGCCGTTTGGGCAGCCGCTGCCCCGTTGCAGGCCAGTCGCAGGAAAATAAGAATTGTGAGCTACCTCAATATGTTGCGACCCACCTGCCGCAGAGAGGGGAATAAAACCACCGGTCGATGTAGCCAGTGGAGCGGAGCAATGTTCAGGACGAGGCTGTGCTTTGCTAACACGCTGCGGGGCCGCATCGCGGGGTCGCGGGACCGCCTCTATCGCGTGGCGTTGGCGTGGTGTGGGGACGAGATGCCGGCCGATGACCTGGTGCAGGAGACCATGCCCGCCGCGATAGCCAATTGCCACCAGCTGCGTGATGAGGACCGGTTGCTTGTTTGGTTTTACAGAATCCTCAACAACACGTTGCGCCGCCATTTGCAGCGCCGCAAGCCGCATCGCGACGTCGACGCGATGCTAAAAGGTGTTCTACTTACAATCGCCGACGCGCTTGCCTTCAAGATGCTGAATCATCTTGACCGGTTGGCCACCGCCTTCCGACATTTCGATCTCGATGGTTCCCTTGTAGGTATTGCCCGAGTACGTGATATTACCGGTGCCGTTGCTGACGGTGCCACGGCTCTCGCAGCGAACTCGCCAGGTCATGGTGTTGCCCGTGAGTTTGTTCTCGACCATCTTGCACTCCTGGCCGGGCTGGTTGGTTTTCGGCACCAGGTCTTCCTTGCGCAGACAGTAGCGGTGGGTCATAGGTGGCATGGCGCCGGGCATGCCCGGCATCTCGGTCTTGACCGTCGTTTCCCACATACCGGGCCGAACGTCGGGGGCGGCATCCGCTTGCAGACTGACACTCGCGAGCAGGAAGGCCAGGGTCGCGTTGCGCAGTTTCATGATTCCTCCTTTGATCCATATTCCGTAAAACGAAACAGGGTAGGGGCACGCTGTATATCTCTCGGCGGTTTTACCGGGTGCCGACCTACCATCGTTCACATCGCTAATATACTCCCTTTACTCGCGGCGGGTAACGAGGTACATGCATGATGATACGAAGCCGTCTTGCCTGGTTCGCGGTGGCCGTGTTTCTCGGTGCGCTGCTGGTTAGTGGTATACACCGCCAGCGCGCCGTAGCTCTGGAATACTCCGCGTCGCGTGCGGCGCCGGAGTTTACCCATACCACACCCGGGGCGTGGATCAATTCGGCGCCGATTAAACTCGCCGACCTAAAGGGCAAGGTGGTGCTGATCGATTTTTGGACCTTCGACTGCTGGAATTGCTACCGCTCGTTTCCGTGGCTACATGCGCTCGAGGAACAGTTCTCTGACCAGCCATTTCAGGTCATCGGCGTGCATACCCCCGAATTTGATCACGAGCGTGTGCGCGACAACGTGGAGAAAAAGGTCGCCAAGTTTAGGCTGACCCATCCCGTAATGATGGACAATGATTTTTCCTACTGGCGTGCTATGAATAATCGCTACTGGCCTGCCTTCTATCTCATCGACAAGCGCGGCAGGGTGCGTGCGCGTTTTGTTGGTGAGACCCACAGCGGCGATCGCAATGCCCGCGCAATTGAGACCAGATTGCGTGAACTGCTCGCTGAGGCGCTGTAAGTATACCGCCAGATGGTAATTGTGCTCTGAATGTTATTGCGACGTTTTTGAATAGTCTGCGGGGTAGAGTCTTTCCCAGACGTGCCCGGCAAACCCGACACCCACCTCATCAAAATAATTGTACGCCGCATCGGCACCGGCAGCGAGGATCGCCTCAACGTGTTCGGGATACACCCCGGTTGCGCTGATCACGCCCTTGAAGCCAATGCGCCGCAATTCCCGCACTGCGACGGTATTCGCCTCGAGGTCGGGCATGGCGAGGAGCACGGCACGGATGTTATCCAAGTGCAGGTTGTGCCACAGGCCGGGGTCTTCCGCGTCCGCATACAGTACGCGGCGTCCTTCCTTGCGGTGGCGCTCTACTTGGCCGGGGTCGGAGTCCAGCCCGATGCAGCGTTGATCGCGATTGCCAAAAAAGTCAAACGCCCCCGTCCCCACGCGGCCCATGCCGATAATAACAATCTGAGCACTTCCCAGGTGAATCGGCTCATCATCGGGGTGACGATGCTTGCTCTGAAATCGGCTAAGCACGGGCCGGTAACGCATGTACAACTTGTGCGCGGCACGATTCAGGGGTGCGGCGACAACAAACGATAGTGCAACCGCAAACGCCAGCGTCACCAGCCAATAGGCCGGGAAGAGCCCGTCCTTGACGCCTATGTTGGCGATGATGAGGGCGAATTCGCTGTATGTGGCGAGGTTGATTGCGGTCAGGAATGCGCTGCGGGCGCGCAGGCGGAACAACAGTAGCACGAAGAAATACAGCGACACTTTGACGGGCAGCAATGCCACCAGCAACAGCGCCACGCCGATGGCATTTGCGTCTGGCAGGCCGGCCATGCCGATCTCCAGAAAGAAGCCGACCAGAAAGACTTCCTTCATGCTCCACAATGCATCGGACAGTTCCGAGGCCCGGCGGTGATCGGCCAACAAGATTCCCAGCAATAGCGCACCCAACTCAGAACTCAGCCCCAGCAGTTCGAAGCCGCTACCGCCCAGCACCAGCGCCAGTAGCAGTCCGTACAGCACCAGCAGTTCATTGTGACCGCTCCAGTCAAGCATGCGATGCGCCAGTGGTCGCAGCAGGGGGAGGGCGAGTACACCCAGCGCCCATGCCGTGGGTGTATGGCCGCCCGCCAGGCTTAGGATTGCTACGGCAACCAAGTCCTGCATGATCAGGATGCCAATAGCGACGCGGCCGTGAAAGGCGCGCAACTCCTTGCGCTCCTCCAGCACCTTGGCGGCCACCACGGTGCTGGAGAAGCTCAGCGCGATTGCAACCACGATGCCCGTCATGTGGTCAACATGCGTGACCGCGGCGATAATGCCAACGAACACCAGCGCCATCAGAAATAGGTGCAGTAATGAGCCGACGAGCACCTCGGGGCGTATCACGTTCTTCAGCCGTAGCTTTAGCCCGACACTGAACAGCAGCAGGAGTACGCCGAGGTGTGCAATGAACTCTACAGCCTCGCCGCTTTCGTATCCCAAGTAATACAGCAGAAAACCAGCGCCCAGGTAACCGACCAGCGGCGGAAGCTTCGCATGGTGGGCGATGAATCCGCAGCCAAAGGCAATCGCTATCCAAATAACGTCCATAAGGTGAGATGTCTTCTCTTTGCTAGTCCTCAGGGCTTCCGACCATACGCCAGTTGCCAACGTTAGCCGACATGGCGATATGCAACAATGGCGCTCCGCTTGCTGGGCAGATTATATAAGGTATGTGCACCTGCTGCGCTGTGTGGAATTTGTGTGTATGCTCATCAATATTGCGGCGCGATGCAGTCCGGTGTCGCCTAGGAATTTACACCATGAGCAAGAAACACAAACGCGTACTTGCCGCGATTCTCCAGGAGCCAGTCAGCGGCAATATCCACTGGCGCGACGTCGAGTCTCTGTTGCAGCACTTGGGTGCCAGCATCGAACCCGGTCACGGCGCACGCATGCGCGTGCTGCTAAACGGGGTGGAGGGCACTCTGCACCGGCCGCATCACAGTGGCGTATGCGGTAAACACGACATCCGTCATCTGCGTGAGTACCTCACCGCGGCGGGGGTTAGCATGGCGTCACTCGACAGGGTAGACGAACACTCCTGACGTCGCTGCAGCGTTGGAACCCGGTCAACTCAGGGCGTGCGCTGCTGGGACTTCCTGAATTCCCCGGTGTCGTACCCCTGTTCGTGCAGGATCGCGTAGGCGCGCTGAAGGTCGACTTTTGCCATAGTCGGTGTTCGACTCAGAACCCACCCGAAGCGGCGCGAGGGTGTGGCGATAACCGCGTAGCGATAGTCGTCGGCGAGGTCGATAATCCAGTAGTCGCCCCAAAACATTGAAATACCGAACAGCTTTAAGAAGCTTACTTCCAGCTTCGCGTTCGACTCGTTGTCCACAATGCGTGCCTCGCCCTCAATTTCGTTTACTGCGCCGTCTTCCTGGATGCAGCGGTTGACGACGCGGATGCGTCCGTCCTCACGCAGCTTGTAGGTTGCGGTGGTACTGTGCGTGCAGTTGCGTTGAAAGTGGTTGGGCAGCAGGGCGATCTCGTACCACTTGCCAGTGTAGCGTTCGAGATCCACCTTTGAAACTGTGGCCAACAGGGGGCTCGCCTCGCAACCTGAGAGCAGCGCCGCAACTAGCGCGATACCGACAGCAGTGATGCGGCGAGTTCGTTCGCAAAATGAATGCATCAGCCGTGCGCCTTGCTCACTTCGGCGCGCCCCGACAGCCCGAGTATGGCATCGACCAGCAGCGCAGATTCACCGAGGTGCGGTGCGATGGTGATCGCCACATCAGGGTGTTCGGCTTGTACCGGTGCGACATCATTTGGTATGTCAGCGACCACGTGGCGGCCGGCTGCAAGAAAATAGGGAAACACCACGATCTCGCAGGCGCCCGCCGCAATGCACTTGCGCAGGCCATCGCCGATGGACGGCTCGGCGATCTCCAAAAACGCGTATTCGACCAGGTCGAAAGTGGTATCGGTTCGTTGCATCACCACTCGAGTGAGTGCTGCAACTTCCTGGTTGGATGTTTCGCGGCGGCTGCCGTGGGCAACGATAAGCAGGCTTTTCATGGATTGACCATTTCCCGTTACAACTGTATGGACAAGTGCTTGGTAGCGATGCGGCGCTATTGTGATACGAAACCGGCAGCAACTCCACCACCGAGTACACAGTCCGAGTTTGGCAGCGGCCGCTGCCGAACGCGGCAACTCAGACTAAACTCAAGATCAGGCCCGAATTGGCCGATTTTTCACCGCCAAGGAGAACCCACGGATGCGCAGTGCCACCGCCAGCGACAGTATCCAGCCAGTTTTTCCGCCCCTGCCCATCGACGAGTGGGAGGAAACCAAAAACACACTGCACTTGTATCTGCAGATCGTAGGCAAGGTGCGCATGGCGCTGATGCCGAAGATGAACCACTGGTGGCACGTACCGCTTTACGTCTCGCCCTGTGGACTTACCACGCACCTCATCCCATACCGCGACGGCTGCTTCGAAATCGAGCTCGACCTGATCAACCATGAACTGGCGGTGCGCTCCAGCAGTGGCGCGGTACAGGGTTTTGCGCTTGAGGGTCAATCAGTGGCGCAGTTCCTGCGCCAGTTGTTCGAGGCGCTCCGTAAGTTGTCTATTTATGCGACCATCCGGCCGTTTCCCTACGACGTGCCGTTCAGCACCATACCGTTTGCCGAGGATGAGCGACATGCCGCCTGGGACGCCGACTATGTCACGCGTTTCTGGCGTATCCTGCTCGGGGTCAATGGCGTGTTCGAAATTTTCCGCGGCAGGTATCTTGGCAAGTCCACTTCGGTGCACCTGTTCTGGCACCACATGGATCTGGCGCTCACTCGTTTTTCGGGGCATGCCGCACCCTATGACGGTGGCACTGCCGCCGACCGCGAGGCCTATTCACACGAGGTCATCAGTTTCGGCTTCTGGGCGGGCGATGCCCAGGTGCGCGAGCCGGCCTTCTACGCCTATGCCTACCCCGAGCCCAAGGGACTGGGCAGCGTAGCGCTGCATCCCGATGCCGCGTATTGGACCACGGCCCCCGGCTTCACAATGGCCTACCTAAGCTATGAGGCGGTGCGCGCGGCTAACTCGCCGCGCGAAGCGATCCTCGAGTTTCTCGACAGCACTTGGCAGGGTGCGGCGAACCTTGCCGGCTGGGACGTGCCGGCGCTGACTATGCCGTGACCTGCGGCCCGTTTGATGCGATCATAGGATGCATTGACGGAGGTCAGCATGGGCAAGGGCAAACCTGTTTCCCTGGTGTTAGGCAGCGGCGGTGCCCGCGGCCTGGCACACATCGGCGTCATCGACTGGCTCGTCGAGCACAATTTCGAGATCCGCTCCATTGCTGGTTCATCCATGGGTGCGCTGATTGGTGGCATCTACGCCGCCGGTGAACTCGATACCTACCGTCACTGGGTCAAGGCGCTCGATAAGTCCGACGTGCTGGGTTTGCTAGATCTGTCGTTTGGCAGCGGTGGATTGTTCAAGGGCGAAAAGGTCATTGAACGCCTACGGGATCTGATCGGTGCGCGCAGTATCGAGGAGTTGCCCATCGCCTTTACCGCCGTGGCCACTGACGTGGAACAGCAAAAAGAGGTGTGGATCAACAAGGGGTCGCTGTTCGACGCCATTCGCGCATCGATAGCTGTGCCGCTGGTCTTCACGCCGTTTCGCCGTGAGGGGCGCCGCTTGCTCGACGGCGGTCTGCTCAACCCGCTACCCATCGCACCCACACTCACCGACACCACCGACCTGACCATCGCCGTAAACTTGGGCGGGCGACCCGAGGAATCCTTGTTCCCGTTAGAGGAGGCAGTGGCGCCCCACGAGACCATTCCAGTTAGTGCCGAAGAGGAACAGGACTACAGTGATCGTATCAAGGCCTTTGTGCGCGAACTTCAGGGCCGTTTTACGCAAAAGGACGAAGAAGACTGGGACTTTTTCGACATCATGGCGATGTCCATCGATGCCATGCAAAACACGATTACGCGCATGAAGCTCGCTGCGTACAACCCCGATGTGACAGTAACCATATGCCGCGATGCCGCGCGCGCTTACGAGTTCTACCGTGCCGCCGAACTCATCGAACTTGGCTACCAGCAAACTGACGCCGTGCTTGGGCCGCTGGTTCGCAAAGAGTAAGGTGTGACTAACCGAACAGGTATACCGTACGTGTTTGTGAGGAATGAGATCGGAATACTAACGTTTGGTTTGTCCATCGGTGCTGGTTGGTAGCTAGTAACAGATGCTTTTCGAGTATCTCGATTGAGTAGCAGCGCCTGAACGGATCGATGGTGTCAGTGTAGGTCGATCCGCGTAGATCCCTCCCGGTCGCAATCAGGCGCGGTCTTTCCCTGATGCCGCTTTCGCGGCGTTGGTCGCGAATCGCTGCTTCCCTCTTTGTTTCAGCGTCGTAACGCGTTGCAGCAACACCGAAACCAAATTCCCCTGAAACGAAACAGATTTGATACGCCTGGTTCCTACACTGATGTCATGGGCAAGGGACATGGTTGCCCGCAACAAAAAACGACAAGAGAGGATGCCATGGACACGAGTATCAGGAACAGCGTATCAATCCCGACGGGCTGTCAGGATGCCAGCGGCTACGAGGTTTTTTCACACGGTGAGGCGGGGGACGCACACGTGTTTGCGCACCGGATGATGGACCAGGGGCGTTTTGCGACGGGACGCAGAGTGCTGGGTCTCATGCTTGACTCATCTGACGGTACGCGCAGCGAGCGGGTGCACCTTCAATGGCACATGGCGGTGTTTGAGCTGGAGACGGGCGGCTGGCATGCCGCCTTCGCGCGTTTCCGGCGCCATGTTCTACCGGTGGCTGCCGGCACGGAGGATGCGCTGACGGACGCGCCCGCCCTGTTGTGGCGCCTTGCGCTCGCTGCGCCTGGGGCCTTCGAGTTACCGTGGTCAACGGTGCGTGCCAGGGCGCTGGTCCGGATGCAGCGACCCTGCGGTCCGTTTGTGGAGCTTCACAACCTGCTTGCGCTGGCCGGCGCAGGCGACCTCGAGAGCCTTGATCGCTGGTTGCAACGGCAACCGACGGCTCCGCGCTCCGGTGGCCAGGAGCTACTCAAGCACGCCGGTGTGGCACTGCGCGCCTATGTCGCGGGTGAGTTTGGGTATGCTGCGGCCACCCTGGCAACGCTGAGTCCCCGGGTAACGGAGATTGGCGGCAGTCGGGCGCAGAATCAGCTATTCGAGAGCATCGCGCAGTCCGCCCGACGCCAAGCGCGTGCGGCCAATGCGTCGGCGGCCCTGACGAAGGCCGCCTGATGGCAAAAAACGGGATACGGAGCCCGATGGGGTTTGGACACGGCGGTCCGTTCACCCTTTCTCTATGCATCAATTCTGCGGTTTAACTCTTCGAGCAGAGGTTGCAGGGCTAGATCCTGTTCCGCGGCGGCTCGGGATAGTTCCCATTCCAGGATGCTGTCGGGGCCGGCGTCAGACCGGCACAGCCGCAGATCCATCAGATAATCGGTGAGTTCCGGGTACTCGTTCAGGATCTCACTGATCGTCGTTGCTGCCGTGATTTTTTGCATACGATCCCCGGGACACGCAGGAATAGCATGCCGGTGTTGGTGAGGTTTCGCTGTCGTCCTGAGTCACAATATAGAGCAAATTGGCCGGGGAAACGGGGTAAATACATGGAGTCGAGGTGCACCGATTCTCGGACGAAACCGGTACGCCTGGCGATACACCTGCTATTTCCGAGTTAATTACTAAAAAATCTCCTTATCCGGACATTAGATATCTGAAATACCAAGTGAGCAGGTAGGAAAATATACTGTCGCGGAAACTTGGGTGGCCTGGATCGGGCCGGCGTATTAACATAATTTTCTTGAGGGTTAAGCAATGAGTCAGCAAGATGCTTCCGTCGTGCGTACTATGACTGGGATTTTTACCGGCCTTTTCGCGTTGTTTCTCGTCATGGTGTTTGCGGCGCGCATGATCGTGTATTGAGCAACACGCTACTGCAGTGATGGGGCCGCTGGTATTATCGCGGTCCGAAAGAAAACCGGAACACCTTGGCAGGCGTTCCGGTTTTTTTTGGCATCTGGCGGGGTGCGTAGGAGAGCGAATTTTTTACTATCCCTACGGTTGATCGCTGCAGCCGGTTGCCTTTGGCGCGTTGATGTCTGCGGGCCGATATTTGCTATTCCGGCAGACCGGCTTTGCGCAGGTCTCTCAGAAATGCGTTCAACTGGTCGCGCTTTTGCATTGGAAATGTCCTGGCAAGATGGGAAAGGGTGGTACCAGGATTGAGGGTCTGGATCTCGTCAATTTGCCACGCCGCATCATCCTGTCGGCCGAGCCGCACATAGGTCGCTGCAAGAAACAAGCGCGGGTAAAGCGAGTTCTCGTTGCGTTGATTTGCCTCTTCCAGTGACTCAGCGGCCTCCGTATAGCGGCCCAGCGTGTAGTAGGCCCTCCCAAGGTTCCACGGGTATTCGTACGTGTGGTAGGGGTTTAATGCCATAGCTTTGCGGATATACGCAACGGCATCCTCAGCCCGGCCCTGAAAGTTGGCAATGAACGCCAAAAGTCCATAGCCATCGGCGTAGCTCGGGGCGAGCGCGATCGCACGCTTTACTGCCGCTGCAGCCTTCTCATACTGCTCATGGAATAGGTAAACGAAACCCAGCGACCAGTAAACAGGCGGTGAGTTGTTATCGAGGGCGACCGCTTTTTTGGCCAATTCCAATGCGCGACTTTTCGTCTCAGTGGGTGAATTGCTCCAGCCATTGCGATACTCATTGATCGTCGCAACTGCAAGTGCGCCATAGGGTCGGGCGTAGGTTGGATCAAGAGCAATGGCACGCCGGTAGGCATCGCGTGCGAGCTCGTTGTCTTCTTTGGTGCGTCTGTTGAAGTATTGCCTGCCACGCAGAAACAAGTCGTACGCTGCGAAACTGTCGGTGGCGGAATGTCTAAGTTGTCCCTTTTCACTTGCTGTGAGTCTGAGTGCTAGCGCTTTCACAATTTCTTCGCTCACATCATCCTGTACAGCGAAGATGTCCTTAAGCTTACGATCATAGCGCTGGGCCCATAAAGGATGGGCGGTTCGTGAATCAATCAGCTTCGCCGTGATGCGCACCTGATCGCCAGCTTTTTGCACGCTGCCCTCAAGCACAAAGCGCACTTTTAAGTCGCGTGCGACATCAGCGATCCGAGGTGTCTTGCCCTTATAGGTAAATGCCGAAGTGCGCGCAATGACGGTGAGATTCGACAACCGCGATAGATTAGTGATCAGATCTTCAGTGATGCCGTCACTTAGATAATCCTGATCCGGATCCTTGCTCATATTGTTGAATGGCAGGACGACCAGGGAAGGTTCATTTGACCACTGAATTTCGCTCGGCGATTCATAAGTGACGGACACAGTCGTATCGAGCCAGGGCAAGAATGCATTCCACATTACCACTGCCCCCACCAGCGCAACTGCAGCTCCGGTGAGCCAGGCAGCACGTTTGCTGACCCCACCTCGTGGGGTCGCCGGTGCGCTTCTGACAGCTTCTCCCTCTATCGCACCGATTCGATAGACCGGCACGGGGTCGCTGATATTCTTGACCTGCTGTTTGCCGATGAACTCGTAGGGAAGATCTAGCTTGTCCTTGACTTGATTGTAGGCTCCGCCGGAGAGACAGATTCCACCGGGGTTGGCCAAGGTTTGCACGCGAGCGGCGATATTGACGCCATCACCGTAGATTGCATCGTTCTCAACGAGCACGTCACCGAGACTGACGCCAATTCTGAACAACATGCGGCGAACCTCAGGGTAGGAGGTCGCTTGAGCATTGAGCACCTGCTGGATTTCGACAGCGCAGCGCATCGCATCGACCAAACTTCGAAACTCGGCCAACACACTGTCGCCAGCCGTATCGACGACGCGGCCATGGAATTGTGTGATGTGCGAGGCGAATTGTTGACGTGCTTTGTTCAGCGCAGCAACCGTCGCTTCTTCATCCTCATGCATCAGACGGGAATATCCCGCAACATCGGCGCTCAGAATGGCGGCAAGCCTGCGTTGTTGAGGTTCTTCAGCCATCACACTCGGTTCCTGAGTGGCAAATGCGACAGATCCTACTGTTATCGTTTTAGCTTAGACCAAGCAACGGAAATCGCGGGGGTAATCAAGGTGCGGCAGGCCATGCTGCCGCGCTGCGTGGGCGAAGTAACAGCGGAATGACACGCCAATAAAGATCTGACATTTCACCCTAAGAAACGAGGGGAAAAGGTCGCTTAGCGTGAAAGAACCTAAGAACTCACGAACCAGAAAAGTTCAGGCAAAGCGTTCCTGCAGGTATTGCACAATCTCGGTCGATTCGTACATCCACGTGGTGTCGCCGTTCTCATCCACAATCTTCAGGCAGGGGACTCTGAC
>CP070733.1:968523-976260 GCA_020347585.1 Pseudomonadota bacterium
AGGGTGCCTTCTTCGTATTCATAGGTGTAGGTTTCGGTGCCGTAGGGTCCGGCGCCATAGCCGTAGTTCCACCCCCAGCCCGGGGCATAGCCGTAGTAGGTGTTCATGGTGCGCACGTCGAGCTTGTCCTTGACTGCGGCGTGATAGCCGACGTAGAAGTCAGGGGTGCCCGAGGTGATGTGGGTGTATCCCTTGGCCGCCAGTTCCGCGTCAATGGCAGTGGTGATGCGTTTGATGACCAGTGCATTGTCGACCCGTGGATCACCGGTTTTGGGGTCCGGCATCCAGTCGTAGCTCTTGAGGCCGTCGAAGTTCGCATCGGGGTCGTAGTCGGATCGAATGTCCATGGTCGAGCAGGCGGCCAGCGTTACGACAAGTACCGAACTGCAAAGACGTACCAATGACATGTTGCACCTCCGGTTCACGTGACAGCCGCGGTTGCGACGTCAGATTCTTGTTCTCGTACCTGCGTATGATGCCGGTGGCGCAGGTCGCCGACATTTCCAAAAAGCCGGTTTCGTGCTGCAGGTAGTATATCGGCAATTGCCATGCCCGTCACACTGGGGCGCGTTTCCCGTGCTTGCGCCCCTACTACCATCTGCCTTTGCCGCGCCCGGCCCGCCAGACGGAGATCAGCAGCCAAACGCCGGTGATGGTAGCCCCCGCGAAGCCGAGAAATCCGAACAGCGGCAGGCCGAATATGGTCCGTCCGCCGGGCACAGTTATGGCGATGGATGATCCGACAATGAGCGCGGCTTGCGGCGCGATCCATCTGGTTGCCGGAACCACCCAACCGCGTCATGTCGATGTTGACCTGCAACGTGCCGCGGCGCGCCATGTTGAGCAGGCGCCGCAGATCGTGCGGGAGCCCTGACATTATCTCCACGAGGTCCTTGATTCCGCCCGGGGCGCTTGGTATTTCCCAGAGCATCGCGGGCAGTGCCGGTCAGTCCTTCTCGTCGCCTTTCTCGTCAGTTTTTTCGCCAGCGCCCGGCGCCATGGCATCCGCAATGCCCGCGAGCATGCCGGCAGCCATTTGGGCGATGCTGGCGCCGGCGGTGCGCGCTGCGGCAACGCCGGCCTTCATGCTTTCCGTGCCCGCCTGCTCGAATTGGACCCGCAGTTTTTCCAGCGCCTCGGCGGTTTGCTGGCCCACCGCGGTGCCACTGCGCCGGCTATGGGCGACCAGGTCATCGAGGATCTCCCGATTGACTTCGCTGGTGTTAGCCGCGAACTGCTTGACCGTGTCGAGAAACATGTCTTCGAGTTGTGCCATGTCATCCATGGCACGTTTCAGGTCGTTCTCGGAGAAGTCATGAAGACGTCCGGCGGCTTCCTGCATCGCCAGATTCGAGGCCTCGGCGGCTTTGCGCAGCGCCTGGTCGATACCCTCGACGGTCTCGCCCCAGATCTTCCTGAGTTGCTCGGGTTGGGCGGGAGCTGCCTCGCGTACACCCTCGAACACCGAGCGGGTGACCTCGCGGACACGCTCGGGTTTGATTTCGCCTTCGGTCAGCGCCTGCAGGGTAATGTCGTGCATTTGTTGTGTTATGTCGGCGCCGCGCTCGACGGCCTTACGTGCGGCCTCCCTGATATCCTCCGTACCTTGCTCGCCTTGATTAGCCATGACGGTCTCCCTGCGTGATGTGGTGGTGGATATGTCTTTGTGTCCAGGATCGTTTTAACAAGATACTAAATATATCCATGGGAACGGGCAAAGATACAATAAGAAAAGGGACTAGCATGTAGGACCGAGTAACGAGGCCCAGGATTCTTGCGTTATACGATCAGGTGCCCTGAGCTCCTTACCCTTTCGTCTTTGTCCTTGCACCTGTTTCGCTGTTTCAGTCGCTGGCGGGCGAAGCGCAGGTCACCTGACCATCCCGAGGGATCGGTTCGCGCAGCATCAAGCGAAACGGGAAGGTGATCACATTGACAGGGACGCGAACCGCGGTGTCCACGGCATCCACGGGAACCCCGCGCGCCGAGCGCCGCGACGGCTCCCGCAGTGAGCCACTGAGGTGCTGCGGCGACTGGATGCTGATAATGGTCAGATCCTTGGGGGTCGGCGTCAGGAGCATGTCGATGGTTCCCTCGCGCAGGTTTATCGTGCCGTCGCCGCGCACCGTAAGGCGCGTGTCGTCCATCACGAAGGCACGGCTGGTTGCGATCCCCTCGTTGAGGTCGAAATAGCCGACGACGCAATTCAGGGTAGGGTTCGTGCCGGGAAGAAATCGGGTAAAGATGTCGGTTACCAGGCCGGTACCCCAGAAGTCGAAAAACGCGGTACCAACGCCCTGGGGCCAGATGGCAAGGTTAATGTGACCGCTCGCACTGTCCAGCAGTGTCCCATATGATGCAGCGCGCGAACGCAGTGCGACATCGGCGCCCAACCAGCCGTCAGACGCGTACTGTGGTGCAAGCCTGCGCATCAGCGGGCCGTAGTCGAATCGTTCGATCTCAATGCCAAGATCAACCTCGATGGCGTCCGGGTCCTCATCGACCATCAGGCGCATATCGATGCGTCCGCCGGGCAGGGTCGCTGCCAGCGGTTGTAACTCAAGGCGCCCAGCGTCGACGCGCGCGCGCACATCGATGTCCTGCATCATGCCTTCCTCGGTGTCCAGCTCATCCACACTGACTGCAAGGTCGGCATCAAACTTCCTGAGCGTATTCAGTGACAGATCGTCAAGCAATCCCACAAGTTTTCTCATGCGCCCGCCGTCTTTCTCGCTGTCTATCGGCGGTGCCGATTTGTCGGGCGCGGTACTTGGTGCATCTGAGGTGATCTGCGGGGTGGCCCTAATTTTCATCAGATCATCGAGCAGAATACGCTCTCCATTTAGCTGTACTTGAATCATGGGGCGTTGGCCCGCGTTGTCGAGGATCAGGTCCAGATCAATCAGGCTTGAACCGATACGCAGGTAGGCGCGCGGCACGGCGAGGCGCTGTTTGCTGAGCTTAACCGTGCCTTTGAACCCGTAGGGGCCGAGCGGAGGTATTTCCTCACCGAGCAATGGCGCGAGGTTGTCAAGGCGCCCGCCGCTAAAAGTGACGACAAACTCCTGCGGCCCATCCTTTGATTCAAGTACCGCCTTGCCGGTGACTGACAGGTTGGCGTCGGCCAAATCCAGACGCATACTTGCGGGGATCGGTGGCAGCGGCAGGGACAACCGTCGGGGACGTGTGCCGGCAAGGGTCAGCTTGGCGGGTAGACCGTTGACCCGGCCGTGCGAGCTAAGTCTGAACGGTCGCCCGGGTGCCGATGTAAAGTCCGCGCGCCTTACCGCAATCGAAAGTGGCCGAGGCAGGGCGGGGTCGTTGGCCTCGATAAGAGCCTTGCGTAGCGTGACAGAAGTGGTGCTGTGATCGAGCAACGTTGCCATACTGGTCCCAGCGCCGGACAGTTCAAGTTGTGCGCTGTCAATAGAGGCACTGATATTCTTCGGCAGGAAGCTCGGGCCGAGCAATCGTGCCGGATCGATGCGCGTTGCATCCAGCTTTACATGAACTGCCGGTATCTTGCCTCGGGCGTCCAGCGACGCCTTGCCGGCGATCTGTGCACCGCTCATTTCCAGCGCGAATGGCGCATTGCGGATCCCACCCTCGATGAGCTCGAGGTCGAGCTGCACATTACGCAGGTTGCGCCCGGCAGCCTGTAGCCGCTGTACATGCACCGTGACGTTCGCATCCACGCCACCCAGTGCGCGTATGTCGATTGGCTCGTCCTCTGTCGTCACGTCGGAGAGAAAGTCTTCTATGTTGAATTGCTGCGCGGAGAGTTTGGCGGACACTTGCGGACGCGCACCTGACACGTTCAGTTCAAGTGCACCGCCAATGTCGCTGTTCTTAACCTGGGCACTGATATCGCTCAGATGCAGATACTGCGGTGCAATCGCCACGCGGCTGCGCATGGTGTAGGGTCCGAGCGCCGGCAGTGGTGTTTGCAGCAGCGGCGAGAGCTGCTGCAGCGACTCGCCGCGGATGGCAACATCAAGTTCAAATTTTTCATCGTCCAGTGGTATGGCCAAGGCGCCGCGAATACTGGCGGTTGTGCCGTTCACCTCGAGTTCGGCTGCGAAGGGGGCCGTGCCTTTCGCTTGCCCGTTGGCGGGAGTTAGCAACGGACGCAGATCACATTGTGCATGGCCCGTTACGGGGAGCGTGTTGTAGACGAGCGTGAACGGCACGTCGGTCACCTGTCCGTCGCGCACAGTGACGGCGAGCGAGATGTCTGCGACGTCGACGGTCGCGTCTTCGATGCGGCCAATGTCCAGTGTTGCATCGATATCCACTGCGTCGAGCGCCGCAAGGACCGAGGTCACAGCGGGTGGAGGTTGCGGGTGTGCTGCTGGTGGCGCAACGGCTGCGGGTTGCGGGGCGTCGCGTGCCGTAGCTGCATCAAGGTGCAAGCGCGGGATGTCCAGGGCGACAGTAAGTAACGGGCGCGGCCCGTCGGTATTAAGCAGCGCTTCGCCCGATACCTCGGTGGCGCCGATATGTGCGGCCACTTCGCTCAAGCGGTATCCGCGCTCGTGGTCCTGCAGCCGACCGGTGATCCTGAACGGCTTGGTTGCATCTGGCGCCTTGCTTGTTAATGCCAAGTGAAAATCGAGTGGCCCCTGCGCCGTAAGTTGTTCCAGTTTGCCTGCCGCACTAAGCCAGGCCGCGGGATGCTCAACGCGCAGGTTCATTCGCGTCGGCGCGCCGGCGCGCGGCTCGAGCTGCAGGGCAACGGCGTCGAGTTCAACCAGCGGCTCCCCGGCTTCCTCGCCCACGGCGTAGAGGGTCACTTGTTCGGCCGAGAGGGCGGGTGCGAACGCGACCGTCAGCCGCAGTGGTCCACGCACTGCAATCTGCAAGTCGGTTTGGGCGCTGATCCACGCCGTCAGTCGCGGTTTAAGAAAGCTGACATCGATGGTCACACCGATGAGCAGCAGCATGGCTGCCACAGCAAACAACGCCAGCAGCGATCCGGCAATCCAGGCAACTATGCGGCGTGGTCGCATTGGGTGTCACTGTTCCCGGGTTTGTGCAGCGCAAGTGTACGGTACAGGGAATATGAGCGGTATGGTATGGCATTTTCACCAGGTTCAAAACTGCCGCGCGGGTTGCGGATTGTGGCGGCCGATGCTCTGGCGTATCCTCGGGGTTAACAAGATGCGCGGCAACGACGATCGTATGTTGCATTACGGGCACCGCGGTTTTCCGGAAAGGGGGCAGCACATGAAAAGCATAGCGGGTTACTTTACGGCAATGCTCTTGGGGGCTGGGCTAGTGTTGCCGGCGTTTGCACAAGAGTTGCCGCAGGCGGTGGAGCCAACCGTGACCACAGACGAGCAGGCGGTAGAACAGGCAAAGACGAGCAAAGGTAAAAAGAAAAAGGACAAGAAGAGCAAAGCCACCCTTGATCATGGCGCCAGGGATAGGAAGGGAAAGGCTTACCCGGACCGGTTAGGTATCTTTCTCGGGTGGTTCAGGGTCAAGGGTCTCGATATCCAGGCCCAGGCGACACCCAAGAACCTCCCGGTGGTGGGTGTTATCGTCAACTTCAACAACGATCTTAACATAGACAATTCCGATGACTCGTTTCGCATCGACGGCTATTACCGATTTACCCCGCGTCACCGCATCGATTTCGCTTACTATGATACGCGGGTCGAGGGCGAGCGCACGCTCGCCAGAAATATAGAGTGGAACGGTCAGACTTACCTTGCGGGCGCCAGGGTCGCCAGTTTTTTCGAGCAGACAACCTACAAGGTAAATTACCTATTCTCCTTCTACCACAACGAGAAGGTTGAACTGGGTGTGGGGGCCGGGCTGCATATCACCGATCTCGCGGCTGGCCTAAGCGTAACCAATATCGGCGACGTGCCGGGGCTCGATCCAAACATTAATCTGAACGGTGAGGTGTCGGCGACCGCGCCGCTGCCGGTGGGATCGTTGCTGCTGGAGTATCGTATCCTGCCCAAATTGGCACTACGACTGCGCAGCGACTGGTTTGCACTCGACTACGAGGGATACAGCGGGCAATTTACCGATTCCTTCATTACCTTCGAATATCAGGTGATACGCAACATGGCGATCGGCCTGGGGTGGGATCGAGTCAACATCGACGTGGCTGGCGATGAGGAGGACAAGCGCTGGGATCTCAACGTCGGGTATGACGGTTACATGTTTTACCTGAAGGCCATGTTTTAATCCTCAACGCGATGTTGAAGGGGGAATTCGGGACCGGAGTGGAAGGGCTGCAGCCCTTCCACTCGTTCCCTGGCACAAGGAAGTGGGGGGATAGACAGGATTCCTTGAGCCACCTCCCATCAGGTGCGCGCCCTGTGGCCAGTGCACCCGATCGAGACCTTGTTGCTGTCGGTCAGCCTTTACCAGCCAACAGATCGTTTGCTTCGCTGCTATCGCTGGGCGCTGCGGGTATCTCACCGCGGCCGAGCAACATATCCAATTCATCGACTGCCAGGTAGGACCAGGCGTCACGCTGTTCAAAAACCTCCTTAACCACAGCGGTATTCAGTTGGTGCCCCGGCTTGTAGGCGTACAGGTGCCCGATGATTTGCACCCCTGCCAACGACAAATCGCCCAGGCAGTCCAGCACCTTGTGGCGCACGAACTCGTTGTCGTAGCGCAGGCCCTCTTCGTTCACGATGCGGTCACCGTCCACCAGCACGGCGTTGCGCAACGAACCTCCCAGAATCAGTCCCTGGCTCTTGAGGTTCTCGACTTGTTCAGCGAAGCCGAAGGTGCGTGCACGAGCCACATCGCGACGAAAGGCCTCGTTAACCAGTGCAACCGACATCGTTTGCGCGCCGATCGCCTGGTGGTCAAATTCAATGGCTACGGTGATGCGCGAAATAGTATCCGGCATCAGGATTGCAAATTTGTCACCATCACGAACGGCCAACGGCTTTTGAATCCAGATCGCCTTGCGCGGCGCATCCTGGCTAACCGTGCCGACACGCTCGATCATCGAGACGAACGGCTCGGAACTGCCATCCATGATTGGCACCTCCGGACCGTCCAACTCGACGACAGCGTTGTCCACGCCACAACCGCGCAGGGCTGCCAGCAGGTGTTCGACTGTAGCAACGGTCACGCCGTGCTCGTTCCGGATGACGGTGGACAGTTCGCTGGGCACGACGTTGTACCAGCGCGCCGCGATCAGACCCTCACCCGCCGCCACGTCCTTGCGCAAAAAATACACGCCGCTGTCGGCCTCGCCGGGGCGAACCGTCATGGACAGCTTGCGGCCACTATGCAAACCGACGCCCACGTAGGTTATCGCTTGGCGCAAAGTCTTTTGCATGACGTTGTGCTTTCCTGCATTGTTCGACATGTTACGTAGTCTCCCTGCCAGGTCACGATGGCCCCAACGTATGGGCCAACGCGCACCTTCCGTGGTGCGCAATCAACCCTGGGGGGGGTAGACCTGTCATCCTCATTGCAGCGGGAATCGCCTGTCCCGTTACAATGTATTTTTCGTCAACTTGTCCTCATAGTCATTGACCCGCTGTGCCAATGTCTTGTCCTGCGGCGTCAGTCCGAATCAGCTAGAAGCGACCGCCCAGGCCAAACAGCATGTGAACCGAGCGGTTGCGCACTCCGACTTCACCATTTGCGATCGGGACGTCGGCATCTGCGTAGATACCCTTGGCCTCTACCGACAAGAACAGGTGGCGAGTCAGGTCGAAGCGCTTCTCGATTGCCGCTTGCAGCGCATAACCA
>CP070733.1:976360-983849 GCA_020347585.1 Pseudomonadota bacterium
GGAAAAGTTCCGTGCGCTCGATGTCCTGCGATGCGCAGTCGGCGAGCTTGCCCGGCAACGCCGGTCCCTGCGTAACCTTTTTGCGCACTACCTTGCGCCCGGCGCGGGCGCGGGTCTGGGCGTTGGCGATAACCAGCTCGGCGATGCGCTCACCGGTTTCAATATGCTGGCTTAGCCATTCGCCAAAGGCGTCTTTCACCACGCCCGAAACAAACGCGGCGCATTCGCGCGAGGACAGGCGTTCCTTGGTCTGGCCGGTGAACTGAGGATCACCAATTTTCACTGACAGTATGTAGCTGACCTTGTCCCACACATCTTCAGGCGCAATCTTGACACCGCGGGGCAACAGGCTGCGCAGCTCGCAGAACTCGCGCATGGCCTCGGTCAGGCCAGTACGCAGGCCGTTGACGTGGGTGCCGCCTTGCGGTGTCGGCACCAGGTTGACATAACTTTCCGTAATCGCCGCATCGCCGTCAGTCACCCAGGCCAGCGCCCAGTCCACCTGCTCCGCGTTGCCCGCCATACTGCCGAGAAACGGCGCCTCGGGCAGGATCGCCGCGCCTGCCAGGCCATCACCGAGATAAGCCTCCAGACCGCTCTCGTAGCACCACTCATCCTGCTCGCCACTCGCCTCGATGTTGAGACTAACGTGCAGGCCCGGACACAGTACCGCCTTGGCGCGCAGCACGTGCCGAAGCCGTGGCAGCGCAAACTTGATAGAGTCGAAAAACTGCGGGTCAGGCCAGAAGCGCACCGTGGTGCCGGTGTTGCGCTTGCCAACATCGCCGATGACTTCGAGCTTTGAAACACGCTTGCCGTTGGCAAACGCCATGTTGTATTCCTTGCCGCCGCGCTTGATCCATACCTCCAGGTGCTTCGACAGCGCGTTTACCACCGACACGCCAACGCCGTGCAGACCGCCGGAAAACTCGTAGTTTTTGTTGGAGAACTTGCCGCCGGCATGCAGCCGGGTAAGGATGACCTCCACGCCGGAGATCTTTTCGCCGGGATGCTTGTCCACCGGCATGCCGCGGCCGTCGTCGGTCACGCTCAGTGAACCGTCCTTATGCGCCACCACGTCGAGCCGGGAGGCGTGGCCAGCAATGGCCTCGTCCACGCTGTTGTCAATCACTTCCTGGGCCAGATGATTAGGGCGTTCGGTCTGGGTATACATCCCAGGCCGCTTGCGGACCGGATCCAGGCCGGTGAGAACTTCAATGGACTCTGCGGTATAGGACTCTTTCGCCATACGACCTCAGCGCTTACAACACACAACCTGCGGCGAGCACCGAGCACCGCCGCGTGAAATGGGGGGATTCTAGCGAAAATCTGCTACGGCTGACGACCAACGCGGCAAGAAACCCTGGCGCGATGCTCACTGCAGCGCAATACCGAGGCGCCGTGCAACCTCTTCGTATCCCTCGACCACGCCGCCTAACCCCTGGCGAAAGCGGTCCTTGTCGAGCTTGTCGCGGGTCTTTGCATCCCACAGGCGGCAGCCGTCCGGCGTGAACTCGTCGCCCAACAGCACCTCGCCGTCGAAGCGCCCAAACTCGAGTTTGTAATCGACCAGCAACAGCCCGCCGTCGAGGAACAGTCGGGTAAGGATGGTGTTAACGCGGAAGGTGATTTCCTTCATGCGCTCGACCTCGTCGTCGCTCGCCCAGCCGAAGGTGCGAATGTGGTACTCGTTGATCATGGGATCATGCAGGGCATCGTTCTTGAGAAAGAACTCGAAAGTCGGCGGCT
Source organism: Pseudomonadota bacterium (assembly GCA_020347585.1). Lineage (GTDB taxonomy): Bacteria > Pseudomonadota > Gammaproteobacteria > CAMYNG01 > CAMYNG01. The sequence goes on from CP070733.1 coordinate 978,110, forward strand.
CCAGTTCGCGCCCCTCCTCGATGCCAAGACGACGGCACAGGCTGCCGGCCGCCAAGTTGCGCACCACGCACTCAACGGGGATCATGTCCAGCCGTCGGACTAGGGACTCACTGGGGTTCAGAACCTGTTCGAAATGCGTCGCAACGCCACCATCTCGCAGAGTCTGCATGATGAAGGCGTTAAACTGGTTGTTGACCCGGCCCTTTCGCTCCAGCTGCTCTACCTTCTCGCCGTCAAAGGCCGAGGTGTCGTCGCGGAAATGCAGAACAAGTTTCTCATCGTCCGACGTCGTGTACACGGTTTTGGCCTTGCCCGAGTACAGTTCCGCGCGTTTTTCAATCTGCGCCGGCATTGGTTTTCCTCGCTATAGCGAACGCCAGTCCAGGCCCGCGTCCTGACTCGCGATCTGAATCCAGTTATCTTCACAGCCCAGTGCACCGCTCAATGCAAGTTGCGCGAGCGCCGGTGTGTTGTTCTTATCGCTCAGGTGCGCGGCGACGATATGCCTCAGCCGCGAGCGGTCGAGCGCCTCCAGCAACTTCGCAGCCTGCACGTTGCTGAGGTGACCATAGTTCCCGGACACCCGCGCTTTAAGTGCCTCGGGATAGGGTCCCAACGCCAGCATATCAGGGTCATGGTTGGCCTCAAGCAACAACGCCTCGCAGCCGTCCAGATGCTCGCGTATGTGCGGGGTTGGCATCCCCGTATCGGTCAGCACCCCGAGTCGGGCGCTGCCGTCAGAAAACACAAACTGGCACGGCTCCCGGGCATCGTGCGGCACCGAAAAAGGTCGCACCTGCAGCGCGCCAAAGGCCAATGGCTCATGCACGTCAATGTAGTGCACGGCACCATCAAGCCTTGCAGCTACCGCGGTTCCGTGCGAACACCAGATCGGCAGCGCGTACTTGCGACTCAGCGCGGCAACACCACGCACATGATCCGAATGTTCATGGGTTACCACGATTGCTGTGAGATCCTCACCCGCGTAACCCAGGCGTCCCAAGCGCCGCTCGGTCTCGCGCACCGAAAAACCGCAGTCCAGCAGCACGCATGTGCCATCCGCTTCGACCAGCGTGCCGTTGCCGCGACTGCCGCTACCCAATGATGCAAATCGCACGCGCTTCCCCCGTTGCACGACCCGACCAACGCGCCGGGCGTTGCCGGCGCACGAGATCCGGCACATCTAGCGCAGATACAGCTCCAGGCGCTCCAGAATTTGGCGCTCGACGCGCGGCTCATCAACGCCTTCGCGACCGCGCACGCGCACCCTGGTGCTTTCTCCGGTGTCCTGCAGGCTGACCAAAAACTTGTCGGTGCTGGGCTTTTCCTTGCCGGTGAACATACGCGCCAGCCAGCCCTCCTTGTTCGCCTCGAGGAATTCCAGCGGCGCTTTCACGTAATAGGTCCCAGCCGTACGGTTGCGGTCCTCAACGACTAGGCCCATGCGGTCCAGCGCCAGGCCAGTGCGCCGCCAGGTGCGTGCGAAGGACTCGGTTACCTGCAATGAGACGCTGCCTTCTTCTTCCAGCAATGCGGCACGCTTGATCTCGGGCGCGGTCGCCACCATCTCCTTGGCGACTTTCTCGTCAGCGCCCATGTAGACCATGAACCGCATCAGCAATTCGACTTCGAGTTCCGGGTCCGGGTCACGCCATGCCCATTCAGTACTCACGTGGTCCGGCGTGGTCCCCTCGGCGCCAACCTCGTGCATGCCGCGATGGGCAATGAACACCAGCGTCCTGTCGTCCTGGGGCAGGCGCTCGAGACGCGCACGGTACTTGTCACGAATGCCGTCCGAGAAAATGCCGCCAAACCACTTGCCGAACCACCCGCTGGGCCCACCGGCGCGGTTGTCCTGCCAGTCGGTCTCAATGACTCCCAGGCGCGGGTCCTCGAAAACGAGGTCGAACCCCAGCTTGCGTAGGAACTCCTCCAGCTTGGGCCAGATCGCCTCCGGTGGCGCGTTGATCTCCAGATAGCGCGTGTTGCCATCTCGCACCAGACGCATGCCTTTTTGATCGCCGAGCAACACCGGCCCGCCCTTGTAGGACGGCTCGCCGCCGCTGGAGTAACTGGAATAGGTCGCCTGGTCCGGAGCAATCGCCGGGACCGTCATCGCCGGGTCGCCCTCGGGTGTGGAAAGGCCAGGCGGTACCTCGAGGGGGCGGGCCTCCTCCGACTTGTCATACACCGCCTTGCGCGACGAAGCGCAACCTGAGGACGCCAGCAGCACCCACACCGATACAACAACTACTGCCAACTGAATCGTGACACGCAACATCTATTCACCCAGAAAGAACCGCAACAATGGAGTGACTACAACACGCCGGCTTCGCGCATGACCCGGCGAAGGGTTTCGCGGTGCTGCTCGGAGAGAGGTGTCAACGGTAATCGTATTCCGGGGCCGATCAGCCCCATCTCGTGCAGGGCCCATTTTACCGGAATGGGATTGGCTTCCACAAACAGAGCCTTATGGAGCGCAAGCAGGCCTTCATTCAGGGCGCTGGCTGCGGCGCGGTCGCCATCGACCGCTGCGGCGCACATGCGATGCATGGCCCCGGGGGCTACATTCGCCGTAACCGATATGTCGCCCCGGCCGCCGGCCAGCATCAGTTCCATGGCGGTGGCATCATCACCGCTGTAGATCTCAAAATCGCCACAGCGTTGTCTGAGCTCCCCAAAGCGCGCCATGTCACCCGTGGCTTCCTTGATGCCGATGATGTTCGGCAGCGCCGCCAGGCGCTCAACCGTGTCGGACTGCATGTCAACCGCCGTACGCCCGGGCACATTGTAGAGAATTTGCGGGATATCCACCGCCTCGGCCACCGCCTTGTAGTGCTGAAACAGGCCGTCCTGGGTGGGCTTGTTGTAATAGGGAGTCACCAGCAGGCAAGCATCGGCCCCTGCCTCGCGCGCACAGCGAGTCAGTTCAATCGCCTCGCTGGTCGAATTGGAACCGGTACCGGCGATTACGGGCATCCGGGCGCGCGCCAACCCTACCACGCGACGTATCACATGGCAGTGCTCGGCAGCATCCAGAGTCGCTGACTCGCCTGTGGTACCCACCGCGACAATGGCGTCCGTCCCCTGCTCAGCGTGAAACTCGATCAAGGCAGCCAACGCCTGTTCGTCCAGGCCGCCGTCGGCCTGCATAGGCGTCACCAGAGCCACCATGCTCCCCTGAAACATTGCTGAATCAAACCTACTTTGCGCAAATAAACCCTCATGGTACTTGACCGGATGTTACCGTGACAAGGCACGCGCCGGGCCGCGAGACAAGCAGGCGGCGGTACAGTTGGGGTCGCCAAAATGCTATAGTCCAAGCCGTCAGGGCAGGCCCATGGGCCCGAAAAACAGAACAACCATGGCAGCTTGCCTCCCCCGGTAACCCCGCCCTGGCGCGGAGGGGCAACTGCCGGCGAAGGCCCCCCAGGACAGCAGCATGGATAGTGGCGAACAGGCCATACGCGAAATCCGAATCAACCCAATTGTTCCGGCCGAATCTGTCCTGGTGGCTACCGCCCGCGGCATGCGCCCGCGCAAGGATGAGGAGCCCGCACCACGAGACGCCCGCAAGCACGTCGATACCTGCCCGTTCTGCCGCGGCAACGAGGACAAGACGCCGCCGCAAATTGCAGCTTGCCCGGCCGAGGGCGAGTGGCAGATCCGCATCGTGGAAAACCTGTTTCCGGTGCTGGGCGACGATCGCAGCATGCCCGGGCTAGTGTTCGGCATGCAGCAAGCGGTTGATGGTTACGGGCGTCACGAGGTAGTCATTGACCACAGCAGTCACGGCATCGCCATCCACGAAATGGAGGTCGAACACATCGCAACGCTGTTCGGCACCTACCGCGACCAGATGCAGCGCCTCTACGAATCCGACGAGCGCATTCGCTACGTACTGGTGTTCAAGAACTTCGGTCCGGCAGCGGGCGCCAGCATGGCACATACTCATAGTCAGATCATCGCGATGCCGGTCGTGCCGCAAAACGTGCACGACGAGGTGCAAAACAGCAGGCACTACTACGAGAAGAACCACCGCTGCATCTTCTGCTCCATGATCGACGAGGCGCTAACTTTCGAGACCACCATCTACGAGCGCGATACGGGCCGGGTCGTGCGGCGCATCAATGTCGGTCAATACGTCGTTGAGCGCAGCAAGCACTTTATTGCGATCAAGCCGTTTGCCAGCCGCTACGAGTGGGAGGTTCACATACTCCCGATGGATCACCAAAGTGACTTCATGCAGACGGGCGACGATAAACTCACTGATCTTGCCTGGATTATGCAGCGCACCATGGCACGCCTCGACGCCGTGATCGGTGGCGCGCAGTACAACTACTTCTTACCCACCCGGCCACACACCCCGGACCGGCAGGACAACAGCGCGAGCTACCACTGGCACATCGAGATTTGCCCCCGTACCAGCATACCCACGGGTTTTGAACTGGGGTCGGGATTATTTGTCAACACTATCAGCCCGGAGCAGGCCGCGAAGCGCTTGCGTGAGATTGTCCTGAAAGACTGAAGTGCATACGATGCAAAGCACACGCAGCAAGGCCACCGCCCCGGGTTCACAGGAGTCCCTGCACCATGAGTAGTTGCCTAGTCGTTTCTGCACTCGGCACGGATCGCCCTGGCATCGTTACCGACCTCACCGAGGCGGTGCTGGCCAACGGCTGCAACATCGAGGACAGCCGCATGACCGTGCTGGGTGGCGAGTTCGCGGTAATTATGCTGATTACTGGCCAGTGGAACAGTATCGCCAAGCTCGAAGGGGCCCTGCCCACGCTGCAAGAGCAGCTTCAATTGACGCTCACGGCCCGGCGCACCGCCGAACGCGCTCCCCTGACCAACGCAATTCCCTACACGGTCGAGGTGGTGGCGATAGACCATCCCGGGATCGTTCACGACCTTGCAGAGTTTTTTTCCGCGCGCAACATTAACATCCATGACCTGTTCACCGGTAGTTACCACGCGGCGCACACCGGCACGCGCATGTTCTCGCTGAACATGACAGTGGAGATCCCCGGTGACACCCACATCGCCGGACTGCGCGATCAGTTCATGGAGTTTTGTGACCAGCTTAATCTCGATGCGGTCATCGAACCCATCAAGGTGTAAGCATACGGGCGACAGCAAGCGCGCCCCGCGCTAACAAGAGGATTTCTTGATGAGCAAGGTAAAACTCGACAAGGCAGTGCCGAAGTTCACGCTGCCCGCGACGGGCGACAAAGAGATTTCGCTGACTGAACTCAAGGGTTCGCATGTGGTATTGTATTTTTACCCCAAAGACAGCACGCCCGGCTGCACCACCGAGGGGCAGGATTTTCGCGACAATCACACCAAATTCAAACGCCAGCAGGTGGTGGTGCTGGGCGTGTCGCGCGACAGCCTGCGCTCACACGAAAATTTCAAGGAAAAACACAAATTCCCTTTCGATCTTCTTTGCGATAAGGACGAGAAGCTGTGCAAGATGTTTGACGTGATCAAAATGAAGAACATGTATGGTAAGCAGGTGCGGGGCATCGAACGCAGCACCTTCCTCATCGACGATCATGGCATCCTGCGCAGGGAATGGCGCAAGGTTAAGGTGACGGACCATGTCACGGAGGTGTTGGACGCCGTGAAGGCGCTCAACAAGAGCCGCGCCTGAAGCACGCGCTGCACACACCACAAAGATGACTCCCGGCCGCGACCAAAGGCGAATTTTTGTGCTGGACACCAACGTCCTGATGCA
>CP070733.1:983949-991445 GCA_020347585.1 Pseudomonadota bacterium
CATGGGAAATCGTGGACGAATATGAAATACCACCTGAGCCGCTGCGGTAACGCCACACGCGTTCTTGTCGCGGCACTGCTTGCGCTGCTATTGGGCGCCGGGCCAGTCACCGCCGAGGATCTATTGGCCTTCACAACGCCGGAAAAGAAATCACGGCATTTCCAACAAGATATTGCCTGGTGCACCCAGCTCGCCAACCATCTCGAGCAACAGGACAACTTCGCCATTCCGCCCAAGGGTGAAGCGATGGTGCACCACCTTGATACCGATCGCTTTTTTGACAACGGCAACCCAGTCGTAGACATGCAAGGCCGGCCGGTACCAAATTCCCCCTCAGTGGAGAGCGGGTCGAGTCGGCGCACCATGATCTATGCGATCTGTCTGCGAGAGCGCGGCTATGAGTGGCTGAGCCAAAAGGAGATAGATAAGACACTCGCCAAGTGGATGCCGCTTGCCGAGCAGGGCGATTCAAAGGCGCAGTTCATCATTGGTTCCTACTACGAAGATGGTAAGGGAGTTCAGCGCAATCCCGATAAAGCCCTCGAGTGGTATACGCGTTCAGCCGAGCAAGGCTACACCTCCGCGCAGGTTTATCTCGCTGCGCTGTACGATCAAGGTATAGGTGTCGAGGAGGATGATGCACGCGCGGCCTACTGGTATCGCAAGGCAGCGGAGCAAAATGACGCCCGCGCCCAGACCAACCTTGGCATCATGTACTACCATGGTTACGGTGTGGAGCAGGACAACTACGAGGCGGAGAAATGGCTGGAGAAGGCTGCCAATCAGCAATTTTTCCCGGCGCAGAACGCTTATGAGGATCTGCCGGAGGATCCGGGGGACTAACTGACAGCTGCGTGGATTCGATATCCCACGCCCGCCCGATCTCCAGGGATAGGAATAGGAATAAGAATTTGCTTCCAGCGCACGCCGCAGATGGCGCCATCGTCAGGCCCAGGAAGCCCGTTGCCCTGTTTTACATGACCCCTCATTGGCGCTGGGCATCTCGCCCGCGCCGCTTGCGCTATATTGGCCGCTGGTACTGAAAAAGTGTGGTAAATAGTACTTTCGAATTTTCCTATGCCGTTCGCCGTTTCATACACAACTGACCCGGTTGGTTTGGTTGCGACCTTTACCGGAGAAGTCACGGGGGAGGAGATCATTACGCATCTAAACCAGATTGCGGAGCGAAAAGACATGGTCTATCGGCTGGGCGATATGCGTGCCGTGACTAATGTAAAGGTAACCCTCCCGGAACTACACAAGATGGCCATTTTGGAATGTTCGGTTCCACAGGATTTCAAACTTCACAAACTGGCCTTGGTAGGCGACAGGCTTAAGTACCGGTGGTTTGTCGATACCTATTTCTTTTTTGTCGAGGTCTGGATTGGTAAAAGACGCAAATACGAAACAAAGGTTTTCGACAATATGGAAGATGCCTATGAGTGGTTGGACATACCCCAACCAGTCATTCTCGATTTTAAATCGAGTTAGGAGATGCGCAGCGAGTTGGCGTCCATAAAGTACGCTGATTTTCTGCCGCGCTTTTGCTCAACGGGGATCCCGTGCTGATCGGCGTAGGCCATCAGCTTTTCACGCGAATCGAGTTCCCATTCACGCCACGGCGCGATGATCCAGATGTCGTGGCGCAACGCGTAGGCGCCCAGCTCGAAACGCACCTGGTCGTTCATGGCAATTTTTGGGTAACGCTTCGCGCCCTCGGGTAATGTAGACGTAGCCCAACGCTAGTGATGAACCCAGCGAGGCGACGAGGGTTAAACCGATCACCAACCTGACAAGGCTCGCAAATGCGTGCTGTGCAACCAGCGTTGCCATACTGCCCACGGCGGCGGCAATGTGACCGAGCGTGATGCGCAGGGACTCGATGTCAAGCAGAAAATTCATGCTGCTGCTATTCCGAGATCGTGCTTCCCCATTGATCGGAACAACTCCCGCGTGACTTGACGTCCAGCTGCGCTTGAACACCCTAAAGGACGGCGGCAGTTGGACGCTAACCCAAAACAACAGTTTATTAGTATATTCTAATTTACATATAACCCGTACATCTACTGAGGATATCGAGGAGACTTGAAATGCGAGTGACGTTGGCGTTTAGCCTGTTGTTGTCCGTACTGGCCGGTGCGGCCACTGCTCAACCGACGCAGGAGGGTTTTCCAGGTCGTGCGGAGTTTCCGGAAGTGCCGGTCATTGAAATCGGAGAGCTTCGCCAGCGCCTGGGCAAGGTGGTGATTGTGGATACGCGGTCGGAATATGAGTACCAGACCCTGAGTATCAAGGGCGCCGTCAACATCCCGGTGGCCGCCAAGGACTTCGAGGCTCGGTTGAAGGCGCTGCGCGCCCGCAGCGGCGATCCCATCGTCTTCTACTGCAACGGTCGTTCCTGCTTTAAGTCTTACCAGGCCGTTAAGCGCGCCGTGAAGGCCAGCGTGGCGAAGACGCTGGCGTTTGACGCAGGCATGTTCGAATGGGCGCAAGCGTATCCGGACCTAGCCGTGCTACTCGGCGAAAGCCCAGTGCGTCAGAGCGACATCATCCCCGGTGCCGATTTCCGCAAGCGCCTTCTGGCCCCCGAGCAGTTCAGCGAGGAGGCCTACAACATGGGCCGCCAAGCGCTGATTCTCGATGTGCGCGACAAGTATCAGCGCGCCGGCGTTGGGTTCTTTCCGGGCAAAGAGCGCTGGGTGAGCCTCGATCAAACTGAGCGCTTAAAGGGCTACATCGATCAAGCCAAGCGTGAGCAGCGGACTTTGTTCATCTACGACGAGGTAGGAAAGCAAGTCCGATGGTTGCAGTACGCGCTGAAGGACGCCGGTGTCAGCAATTACTACTTCATGAAAAAGGGTGCGAAGGGTTTTTACACCGAGGTGGTGGGTGCTCCGCAATAGCACGTAACATCACCGGCGGCGGGAATGGTCACGAGCCACTTCCTGCCGCCGGCCTCGATGTTATGCTTGGCAGCCGCAAATGCCGTCGGGCACAATACAGCGCAGGCAAATTCCAAAGTCGAGCCCTGCGTGACGCAAATTACCATCCTGGCCTTTGCGCCATTCGGCGTTTTACTCCCCGTTGCTTGCGACAATCAGCGGTCCCTTCTTGCGTGACGAGGGTTTATAGCCGCAATATTCACGCGCGACTCCCGGGCGTCGTGTGGCCGAGGGCATTTCCGATGGGACCGTGCATGTTGCGCAGTCTACCGTCGCCACAAGCTTTGTGCCGCTCGAACGAGGCGACACTCCACCGTTCGTGCATTTCGCACAAGGAACAGGAAAAAGAATTTGCTTCCAGCGCACGCCGCAGATGGCGTCATCGTCAGGCCCAGGAAGCCCGTAGCCGCCGGGTTGACACAACCCGTCGTCCGTGCTGGCCAGCTCGCCCACGCCGGTTGCGTTATATTGGCCGCTAGTACTGACACTTGAGTTCGATTTGCGGCGGTGTTCAAGTGACGCTTGCCGAAGTTGCCGAATTCTTTTCCTTTGGTACCAATGACCTGACCCAGTCTACGTTTTCGTTCTCCCGCGAGGACGCAGAGAATAACTTTCTGCCTTTCTACAATGAAAATCGTATACTGCAGGATAATCCTTTCGAAGTGCTTGATGTAAAAGGTGTGGGTGAATTGATGCATCTTGCTGTTGAGTGGGGACGCAAGACACGGCCCCAACTCAAGGTGGGTATATGTGGTGAGCAGGGTGGTCACCCGGCATCAATTAAGTTCTGCCATGACGCGAATTTAACCTACGTTTCCTGTTCGCCACCACGTGTGCCTATCGCGCGATTGGCTGCAGGTCAGGCTGCATTGATTTCAGCGGCTTAACTATGCAAATTCAAGCGGTTTTTAAGGTGCGAAAACGGCGTTGAAGGCACGAAATATATCGACACCGCTGGTGTCGTCATTGGGAATGAGATTGGTCGCGCCGGACTCGAAGACAACATAACGCCCATCTGTCGTCATCGCCGGTCGATCGCTTTGTCCATTGCTCTCCACCCCAAGGGCCGAGATGCTCAGACGTTCGATGGCATCGGTCTGGGTATCCTTGACATAGATATCCGCGATTGCCAGATTCGCTTTGACGACAAGATTGTTGGCCGAAGATACAAATGCTACGTATCTACCGTCAGCGCTTATTTCCGCACTCGAGCTTCCCCCCCCTGCTGCTTCTAGGCCAGCCGAGGTTGTATTTGCGCGACTGATAGCGCCACCCACGGTGTTTTTCACAAAGATATCCGTCACACCGTTGACATCACCGGCGACAAGGTTGCTGGCGGCCGAGGTAAACGCGACCAACTGTCCATTGGCACTGATACTCGCGTCTACACTTGCCAAGTTGCCTTGTGCGTTGGCAGCGCTGACACTGACCAGCAAGATCGCACCGTTGTCCATGTCCTTAATGAAAATATCGCGTAAGCCATTGACGTCAACCCCGACCAAGTTGTTTGCATCCGATTCGAATACCACGAACCGGCCATCATCGCTAACAGCAGGTTTAAGGCTAATGCCGTTTGCTTGTGCGCCAACGGCGTCGACGCTGACCAGTCTTATCTCATTTGTAGTTAGATCACGCCAAAAGATATCACGCAGGCCATTGTTATCATTCGCGACCAGGTTGCTTGCGGCAGAATCGAAAACGACAACGGTACCATCGCGACTTATAGCTGCATTGTTGCTGGCACCATTGGCCTCGCCACCCATCGCATCGACACTCGCGCGACCTATCGTACCACCCACGGTATCCTTCACGAATATGTCACGCAAACCGTTTACATCGTTGGCAACGAGATTACTCGCGTCTGATTCGAACACCACATCACCTGTTACGGTGTTTGATGCTGCGGCAAATAAGCTATCGCCAGCTAAGGACTGAGCACCATCACTTGCGGTGTTGGCACGCTCAACGCCGCCGTTTTGGGAATCTTTGACAAAAATGTCGGCCACACCATTGGTATCATTGCTAACCAGATTCGTTGCCAAGGAGTGAAATCCCACCAGCCGCCCGCTAATACCGACGGCGGGTGCAAAATTACCCAAGTCGGCCCCCACACCATCCTCCGTCTCCGACACGCGCACAATAGTCGGTGCAGTACGGAAGTTCCAAACGAAGTCCTGACCTAGCCCTCTCCCATCAATGTTTGCAATGCCGGCTGCGAGGGTAGCGGTATACGAGGCGGCAATCTGAAGATCGGTAGCCGGTGTGAAGATAGCCGTATTGGTTGTGGCATCGTAACCAACGGTACCGGCAATAGCACTACCACCAGGCCCGACTAAGGAAAATGTCGCGGTGGTTATTGTGGCAGGGTCCATCGCTTGGCTAAAGACGCCTTGTACCGTCGTAGTGACAACAGCGCTATCGCTGTTCTGCCCAGGATCAACACTCAGCACTCGGGGACCAGTAGCGGTAGGCTCGTCGTTGTTGCCGCATGCACTAACTAGTACTATCAGGGCAAGACCAAGCAATAGGTAGGAACAGAAACGCATAGTAACAATCTCGTCTATTGTCGGATTATTTGTCTGGCCCGTAAGAGGTAATATCCTTGCAACATTCCATTAAAATACCCAGTAGCGGCTGTTGACGCCATAGAATACTGCTCGGTTTCTGAGTTCGCCCAGCATGATTTTGCAACGGGCATCTAACTATTAAAGATAACGGTGAAACCAATCCATACAGTTGATGTGGATATAGTAGTCAATTACACAGGCCACTGCCATAGGACAAAAGGATAAGAATTTGCTTCCGGCGCACGCCGCGGACGGCGCCATCCGCGCGTCCAGGAAGACCGTTCCCGTTCGTTTTAGATGACCCCTCATCCGGCGCTGGCCAGCTCGCCCACGCCGCTTGCGCGAAATTGGCCGCTGGTACTGACGCGCAAGTTCAATTTGCGGCGGTGGTCAAGCACCAATGGCGTCGGCAGGCAACGCCGGGGCCTGCCGAGGTGGACGATCGCTCAGGCGATGGGGGGACGCGGTGGTAGGTCAGCGGAATCGGGCTGTGGTCCGGCCAGTCTTGCGCATCCGGCGGCGCCCGTAAGGGCGGGAACGGATCCCACGCCCCGACATGGCGCAGGAGCCGTTCGATCACCGTGGCTTGCTCGATGACCGCCAAGAACCGCATTTCACCGCCGCAATGGGGGCAGATGCGCGGGGCCACTTAAACGCGAGCAGGTGCGCGCGAAGCAAGGACACCCGTGACGAGAACTTGCGAAAACAGGGTGCCCGTGAGTAGGTCTTTGCTCAGAGGTGTCGTGGGTGTGACCCGAGCGTGAAGCGAATTACGATGGCACTGTGCGCGGAACTGGCTAAGGCGCTGGTTTTTGGATCGCGGAAATTGGCGGCGCATTAAGCGCGATAGGTAACGCGCAGAAACAACGTCCCCGCGGCTTCGAGGACGCAACTGCTAGATTCACGTTGTCCCGTGAGTCCAGCGCAGTGGCAGCTGCACTGAATTCTACGGAAATGCTGGAATGGTGGGTTCTGTGCCTTCGATATCCGCGTCGGGATGATGTTGCTTGACCATTTTTTCGATTTCGTCAACGCGTGCCTTGGGGACATCAACCAGCATGAGCACCTCACCTTTATTGACCGCATCCTCGAACTGTTTTAGGCGACTATTGGGTACGCTCACGCCAATCATCGTGGACATGATGGCGCCAAACCCCGAACCGGCAAGTGCGATGGCTAGAAGTGCGCCGCCGCCCAGCGCAATGCCAGCGGGTGGAAAGGTTACGGCAACTAGACCTGCCAGAACGCCCGTGGCACCACCCACGGCGATACCGCGTTCCAAGGCCGGTACCACATCACTTTTCTGCGCGAGGGTCGCCTCCGGCAGATCGCCCATCGGCGTGCCTTCTTTGGCGATCGCATGGATGTGGCGCTCTTCGATGCGCGCGAGCAATAGCTCGTCTACCACCGTACGGGTCGTCTCAATATTGGGGAGCAAGAAATAGAGTCGTCTCATGATTGTAACTCCATGTCACAGATGAAAGAGCGTCCGGCAAATTGCACTTCTGCACCGAGCGTTTCGTTTTTTCAACATTAGCAGTGCCACCGAGAGGCGTGTTGATATGGATCAAGATGGGATGTTGGTAACGAGCCTAGCTAAAAGCCCCGACGATTCAATCAGTTATATCCTATTCCTTACCAGTACAACTTCTCCGCTCCGAATAGCAGGGCGCTGTTAGGGGGGCGCCGCAGTCGCAGGCGGGCTGCTTATCTCTCTGACGTTGAAACGAATAACAGACTCGGGCTCAAAGCCCATGAGGAATAAGAATTTGCTTCCAGCGGATGGCGCTATCGTGAGGCCCAGGAAGCCCATTGCCGCCTGTTTTACATGACCCCGCATCCGCGCTGGCCAGCTCGCCCGCGCCGCTTGCGCGATATTGGCCGCTGGTACTGAGCGACTTACTTCTTCAACTGAAACTTCATGTCCGTCCCATGCTCCTTGTTGAAGTCATCGAAAATCTGCTCTGCGACCCCCTGGAACTCATCC
>CP070733.1:991545-1008542 GCA_020347585.1 Pseudomonadota bacterium
AGCATCGATGCGGTCACCGGCGCGTTGAGTTTCAACGCGGCACCGGACTTCGAAGTGCCCGGTGATGCCGGTGCCAACAATGTCTATGACGTGCAGGTCACGGTCAGTGACGGTAACGGCGGCACGGCGGTGCAGACCATCGCCGTGACGGTGACCAACGCCAATGACGCACCGGTGATCACCTCGGGCGCCGCGCCGAGCATCGAGGAGAATACCACCGCTGTGACCAATGTCACGGCGACAGACGAAGATGTGGCGGATACCCTTTCCTATGCGATCACGGGCGGTGCCGACGCTGCCCAGTTCGGCATCGATGCGGTCACCGGTGCATTGAGTTTCAACGCGGCACCGGATTTTGAGGCTCCCGCCGATGCTGATGCCAACAACGTTTACCAGGTGCAAGTTACCGTCAGTGACGGAAGCGGCGGTACTGCTGTGCAGACCATTAATGTGACGGTGACCAATGCCAACGACGCGCCGGTAATTACTTCGGGCAATGCAGCAAGTGTTGCGGAAAACACAACCGCGGTCGCCACAGTAACGGCCACTGACCAGGACCTCGATACGCTGAACTTCGCCATCAGTGGCGGTGCGGATGCGGGTCTGTTCACAATTGATCCAACCACGGGCGCGCTGAGCTTTGGTGCTGCGCCCGATTTTGAGAACCCGCTGGATGCAGGTGCCAACAACATGTACGACGTGCAGGTCACCGTCAGTGATGGTAATGGTGGCACGGCCGTGCAAAACATTGTTGTCACGGTGACCAACGGCAACGATGCGCCATTGATCACCTCTGGTGCGGCGGTTACCGTGGCCGAAAACACCACAGCGGTGAGCACCGTGACCGGCTCCGACCCGGATGGTGATCCGCTGAGTTTTGCTATCAGCGGTGGCGCCGATGCCGCACACTTCAGCATCGATGCGGCAACGGGTGTGTTGAGTTTAAACGCGGCGCAGAATTTTGAGGCGCCGGCGGATACTGACGGTAACAACACCTACGAAGTGCAGGTCACCGTATCGGATGGCAATGGCGGCGCGGTGGTGCAGAACGTCAGCGTCAGCATTAGCGACGCCAACGAGGCACCGGCAATCGGTGATCAACAGGTCACACTGGTACAGGACAGCGCCCCGGGCACAACGGTCGCTGCGCTACCCGCCAGCGATGTGGACGCGGGTGACATACTGACCTATGCGATCGTTAACGGCAACAGCGCTGGCGCCTTTGCTATCGACCCCGCCACCGGGGCCATAGCCCTCGTCGATGCCAGCCTGCTGGATTTCTCGGCCAACGTGCCGCTGACGCTGACGGTGCAGGTTACCGATGCCGGAGGCCTGGCCGGCACGGCCACGGTCACCGTGAATCTGCAACCGGTGCTCGTGGGCGACGATCCTGCACCGCAGCCGGTGGATCCCAACGGCGATGTGCCGCCGCTGCCGGTGCCGCAGATTCCTGAGGTGCCCGATACAACCAGCGGGGCGGGTGACGAAAATACGCTGGATCCGCAGGGTGCCCAGGGTCCCACGGCGACCAACCCGCAAAACGGCGAACAGCCGGCCCAACAGCCGACGGAGCAGGAGCAGGGTGGCTGGGGATTTGTACCGGACGGCACCGAGCGGCCCACTGAATTGGCCTACGTGCCACCCGTCTACAGCCCGAAACCGCACGTTGTGCAAGACAGCGACTCAGGCGCACGGTTTCCGAATGCTGAAGCTGTGCCGGCAGAACTCTACGGTGCACTTGATCGCATGGAACGCCAGATAGATGACTCGGCCGCAGCCGAACAAGGAGAGCAGACCGTGCTGTCGGCTACCCTCAAGGGGACCAGTCTGTTGCTTACCGCGGGCTTTGCAACCTGGTTGCTGCGCGGTACGTCGTTGCTCGCCAGCCTGCTCAGCACCATGCCGTTGTGGCGCTCATTCGATCCGCTGCCGGTCTTGCTCGCGGCAAAACGGCGCGAGGAAAAGGAAGCCAACATTGCGAAGCAAAACTCGAATAGGCGAACGACCAGCCGGCTAGATGGTATGTTTTCGCAGTCTAGCGTAGCCCCCACCAGTAAGCCGACTGAAGGGGAAGCCTGATGCCCAAACTAACGCCTGTTACGCGTCTGAGTCTCGGCATAGTTATGCTAACGCTGAGCGTGCTGCTCGCCGCCGACTGGCTTGGCCTCACGCCCGACCAGAACACGGCCTGGCTTGATGCGCGCAAGAAATTTGCCGAGAGCCTCGCTGTGCAATTATCGAAACTCGCCGAGCGGCACCAGGACGACATCAGCAAGGTAGTGGTCGACGCGGTGCGCGATCGCAATGAGGACGTGGTTTCAATCTCGTTGCGCAAGTCAAACGGAACTATCCTGGCCGAGACTAGCGGTCACGATGGCCACTGGGCGGATGCATCACGCATTGAATCAACACCGACTCATGTGCTGGTTCCTATTTACAATCACAACGATCGCTGGGGGCATGTGGAGATCATGTTCAAGCCGCTGGCGCCATGGACGTTGTTCGGACTTCCTGTCAGCCGATTGTTGGCGCTGGTGTTGTTCGTGGGCTTGGCTAGCTATGTGCTGTATCACATCTTTCTGCGACGCTCGCTGCGCTACCTTGACCCGGCCGCGGTTATTCCCGAGCGCGTACAGAGTGCATTCGATGCACTTGCCGAGGGTGTGCTGATCCTCGATGACGAGGAACGCATCGTGCTCGCAAACACGGCGTTTGCAGAGAAGACTGGGCATGAGATGTCCACCTTGTTGGGAAGGCGCCCCAATGATCTGAAATGGAGATCGCGGGACCAAAAGTCACAGCAACATGAGTTGCCCTGGACGCATGCCATACACGCCAAAGCCGCCTGCACGGCGGTGCCGCTGCAACTCAAAACTCGCAACCAGGGTGTTCGCACTTTCATGGTCAATGCCGCACCGGTGGTGGGCGCAGATGGTGCGCCGCGTGGCGCGATGACCACGTTTGATGACGTTACCCGGCTGGAAAAGAAAAATACCCAACTGCAGGAGATGCTCGACATACTCAAGCGCTCCCAGGCAGAGGTCAAGCGCAAGAACGAGGAACTGCAGATCCTGGCTACCGAAGATGCATTGACCGGTTGTATGAATCGGCGCGCTTTCTTCGCCGTACTCGAGGAACGCTTTGCGCGGGCGCGCCACAAGGGCGAAACAATCGCCTGTATCATGCTGGATATCGATCACTTCAAGTCGGTCAACGATCACTACGGTCATCCGGTGGGCGATCGCGTGATTCGCGCCATTGCCGACACGCTCAAGCGCGTTCACCGCAAAGGCGACCCAGTGTGCCGTCTGGGCGGCGAGGAATTCTGCCTGCTAATGTCCGACAGCAACGCAAACGCCGCCTACGCCTTGGCGCAACGTATCCGCATGGAAATACTGGGCCAGCGCTTCGACGATGATCCTGCAACCGCCGACCTCAGGGTAACGTCCAGCTTTGGGGTGGCCGAGTCGGGTCCCCTGACCACGACTTCGTCGGACCTTATCGATCACGCCGACCAGGCACTCTATGCGGCAAAAGATGCAGGGCGTAACCGTGTTATGCGCTGGGGTGACACCCTCAGCTTGCCGCCCCCCCAAGAAACGCAGGCCAGCGGCGCTGAGCCAACTCAAACATCGGCTGCCACGCCCGAGCCAGCAAGCACCGGTGAGGTTGTCGAACTACAGGCGCGTGATGATGTGGACCAGCTCACTGGCCTGCCGGGGCGAATCCGGTTCTTAGACGACGTGCGCCGAACAATCAGTGCCGACTCACGCAATAGCGTTGCACTGATGGTGGTTGATCTCGACATGTTCAAGCGTATCAATAATTTCCTTGGCCACGATCACGGCGATCGTGTACTGAAGGAGATCTGTGCACACATCTCCGAGGTAGTACGCCATACTGATGTGCTTGCCCGGATCGGGAAGCATCACTCCGGTGTGGAACTCTCGCGCCTTGGTGGCGATGAGTTCGGCCTGTTGCTGCGCGATTTGCCTAACGAGCAGCGCATCGACGAAGTCGCTGCACGCATCAACAAGGTCGTTTCGGAACATCCTATCGTTCGAACCAACAATATCCGCCTGACCTGCAGCGTCGGCGTCAGCGTTTGGGCGGGCGGCAGTGAACACGCCGAAGTGTTGCTAAAGAAGGCGGAACTTGCGATGTATGCCGCCAAGGCCAACGGCGGAAACACCTTCCAGCGCTACTCGGAGGAGATCAACGATTCGTTCTCCCAGGACTTGCAGTTCGAGCAGGATCTGCGCGAAGCGTTGAATAAGAACCAGTTTATGCTGCACTACCAGCCCAAGGTCGATCTCGCCAGCGGCGAGATTGTTGCCATGGAAGCCTTGTTGCGCTGGAAGCATCCCACCCGCGGTATTATTCCGCCCAAGACCTTTGTCCCCATTGCCGAGTCTACTGGCCTTATCCGGGAGATCGGCATATGGGTGCTGCGTACGGCATGCGTCCATGCCAAAACCTGGGTGAGGGAAGGGAACGACAAGCTGCGCGTTGCGGTAAACCTGTCGATACTGCAATTGCGAGACAAGCAGTTGATCCGTCAGATGATCGGCATCCTGGAGGAGACTGGGTTGGCGCCCCACAACCTGGAGATCGAGCTTACTGAAAACAGCATTATGGAAAACCTCGATCTGGTTTCCACCTTCCTCGAGGAGCTGCAGAAGCTGGGTGTGCAGGTTGCGCTGGACGACTTCGGCATCGGTTACTCGTCGATGAACTACATCAAGCGTTTCCCGCTGAACGCACTGAAGATCGACCGCGCCTTTATTCAAAATCTCGACACCGACACGCACGATCTCGCCATTGTGTCTTCGGTGGTCAACATGGCGCATGCCATGGGGCTGGCGGTAACGGCCGAGGGCGTAGAGAATCAACAGCAACTCGAAATTCTGCGCAGCATCCACTGCGACCTGGTGCAGGGTCACATCTATAGCAGGCCCAAGCCCTTCGAAGAAGCGAGTAGATTACTGCACCCCGCCGAGCTTTCGCGGCCCTTGCTCAATGTGGTGGGCGACGGTACGGGAAACTAGGGCCGTGCCGCCTGTTTTCCTTTGTCGCTGCGCCGCGGGTGGCAGATTTTGCACGCCATGCAAGTTCTGCACATGACCTCTGCGTCGTTTCTCTCCTCAATGGCATCCATTCCCCGCACCGTCGGTGGTGAAAACGACCATTTTCGCGTCCCCCGCACTACGCCAGTGAGAGTAGCCAGACCAAGCAAGTCAAAGTCATAATTAGTTTGTGCACTCATCTGCGGCACGCTTGGTCATCTCAAAAGCGGACCACCCGTCCCTACTGTATTCGGTATGAGAATGCTGAGTAATTATCAGGGATAATCCTGGCACGTGGAAAAGCGACGCACTAGAGGGCACACGGCCGCGAAATTGCAGGTGTTATCATCAGCAGTGAACCGGTGCGTCAGCCATCAACGGAGTGCCAGACTATGAAACGCAATACGCGGTTTCGCAGGTTTTTCGGTGATGTTATTGCCCATACGCCCTTTGTCAGGATGCTCCTCCTGTTGCTTATGTTGTGGCTGGTGTTTTCTGCCGCGCTGTATTTCGCCGAGCGGGGTAGCGCCGATGCAAACATTGATTCGTACGGCGCGGCGTTGTACTGGGGTATCGCAGCGTTTTCCACTGCGGGAATTGCCGATACGCCAAGCAGCGGCGTTGCGCAGGTGATTGGCGGGCTGTGGATCGTGATCGGTTCGGTGCTGTTCTTCGGCGCAATCGTGGCAACGGTTACGGGCTACTTCATGCGCCCCATGCAACGGCCCGGCAAGCGCATCATAGACACCATTGAATACAATCTAGAGCAGCTTGATCAACTCTCGGTGCACGAACTCGATCTCCTCAAAGAAACGGTCGATGCGCTCATCGAGCACGTCGAGAAAATCAAAGAGGGTCGTGCAGGTGATGATAAGGACTAGAGCTACCAATGATGGGCGGCGAACACGCAAAGGCGTGGTAGCTACGGCAAATTGTGTTTCGCTCCGCCGGTGTGCGCCGTGGTCTCACGTAACGCCGTCTCGAGCCCATCAAGGTCAGTGATCGGCGCTTGGCAACGCATGCTGGTGCACACATAGGCGACCGCCTCGCCTTGCGGTTTGCGTTCGGCGAGCAGGCCAGGCAGTTCACTGTCCGGCGGAATGGCGAAACTCATGCGCCGCGGCGCGTAGTCGGTGTTGCAGCGCGCTGTCCAGGCCTGCAGCGTATCGATGTTGCCGCGCATGACGATGGTTTGTGGCGGGAATAGATGCTCTTCGACCGCCAGCAGCAGCGCACCGTGCGCGTGCGGGTAACTCGAGATACCATGCCAAGCGGCCTTGAGGGTACGTTCGGCAGCCTCAAGATAGCGCATCTCGCCGAGCAAGTGGCCAAGGCGCGCGAGGGTGTGCGCGGCTATGCCGTTGCCCGACGGGATGGCCTCGTCCATGAAAGGCCGTGGACGGTGTATGAGGCGCTCATGATCGTGGGCAGTGAAATAAAAGCCGCCGCGCTCGCGGTCCTCGAAAGATTCCAGCAGCGTGTCGGCCAGTTCCATGGCGAACTGCAGATCTGTATCGCGCCAGCGCGCCTGCAGCAGTTCGAGCAGTCCCTGCAACATGAATGCGTAGTCATCCAGGTAGGCCATCAGGTGGGCCTTGCCGTCCTTGTACGTAGCCAGCAGCCGCCCGTCGCGATACAGCGTGGCGCGTATGAAATCGACGGCGCGCTGTGCGGAGTCGATAAAGTCAGTACGTCCAAGGTGTCGCCCGGCGGCGGCCATGCCGGTAATCATCAGACCGTTCCACGAGGTTAGGATTTTTTCGTCACGCCCCGGGTGCACACGTGCCTCGCGCGCTTCGAGCAGCTTGCGGCGGGCGCTGGCGAGCAGCTGTTGTGCCTGCCCAGGCTCCAGCGATAAATCGTTGGCCACCGAATCTAACGCTTCGAATACGTGCAGGTGCCAGTGACCCTCGAAGTTGGCGGGCCGATCGAGACCGTAGATGCGCGCGGCCACGGTATACTCGTCCTTGTCCAGCACCGCGCGCGCGGCATCCGGCGACCAGACGTAAAATTTCCCTTCCTCGCCTTCGGAGTCTGCATCCAGCGTGGAGTAGTAGCCGCCCTCGGGTGACTGCATCTCGCGCATCACCCACTCGCCGGTCTCAACGGCAACGCGGCCCAACGCCGCCTCGCCAGTGGCGCCATACGCCTGCGCATACAGTGTCAGCAATGGGCCGTTGTCGTAGAGCATTTTCTCAAAATGCGGAATCATCCACTGCTCGTCCACCGAGTAGCGGCAAAAACCGCCGCCGAGCTGATCGTAGATGCCGCCCGAGGCCATGGCGTGCAGCGTGACACGCGCCATGTCCAGCGCGCGCTTGTCTGGTGCCTCGCCACTTGCGGTCGCCGCCCAGTGGCGCAGCAGGCGTTCGAGGTTGGTCGGGTGTGGAAACTTGGGCGCTTTGCCGAATCCTGCGTACTGGTTGTCGTACTCGCCTTCGAGCTGGCGGCGCGCCTGATCGAGTGGTACGGCGTTGATACTCGCGGCATCAACCGCGTGCGGCCCGTCCATGCCATCCAGTGCCTGTAGCAGCGAGGCGTTTTGCTTTTCGATCTCATCGCGGTGCTCGCCGTAAAAGTCATGCACGCGCTGCAGCAGTTCGGTGAATGACGGCATGCCGTACTTGCGCTCCTTCGGGAAATATGTGCCGGCAAAAAACGGGATGTGCTCGTCGGGCGTAAGAATCACCGTGAGTGGCCAGCCGCCCCCGCGTTGATTGAGCAGGTGGTGGGCGGACTGGTAGATCCTGTCCAGATCGGGGCGCTCTTCGCGGTCCACCTTGATGTTGACGTACAACTCATTCATGACCGCCGCGGTGGCGGCGTCCTCGAAGGATTCGTGGGCCATGACATGGCACCAGTGGCACGCCGAGTAGCCGATGGACAACAGGATTAAACGGCCTTCCTCACGCGCGCGCTGCAGCGCTTCCTCGCCCCATGGGTACCAATCCACGGGGTTGTGAGCGTGCTGCAGCAGGTAAGGGCTGGTTTCGTCGGCGAGGCGATTGGTGCGTGATGAGTCCAAGGTATCCATGATGATTTGTCGACAGCGCGCGGTAATGCGGCGACAATATACCACGCTTGTTGACATGGACTGTATGAACAGCGCGGCCACCGGCCATGCGCCACGATGCAATGCCACTGCGTATAGTGTTTATATTCACCGGCCCAAATAAGTAAAGAACAACGATCATGGGATCCCGCAACCTGCCCCGCCTGCGCCTGAAAAAGGGTGAAGACCGCCGCCTGCGCGCCGGTCACCTGTGGGTCTACAGCAACGAGGTCGATACCGCCAACACGCCACTCAAGGCGTACGAGGCCGGCCAGCTGGCGCATCTCGAGGATCACCGCGGGTCGCTGCTCGGCACCGCCTATGTCAATCCGCACACCCTGATTTGCGCCCGGTTGCTGGGCCGCGACGCCGACGCGCGTCTCGACGCAGCCTGGTTGAAACAGCGTGTTGCACGGGCGCTGGTCCTGCGTGCGGCGTTGTTTGAGCAGCCCTGCTACCGGCTGGTGTATGGCGAGAGCGATGGCCTGCCGGGGCTGGTGGTGGATCGTTTTGCTGGTGTGCTGGTGGCGCAGATCACTACCGCCGGCATGGAGCGCGTCCGGAACGAGATAGTCGCCGTGCTCGAGGAGTTGCTGCAGCCTGAGGCAATCCTGCTGCGCAACGACACACCCGCGCGCGAACTCGAGGGCCTCGATACCGGTGTGGAGACCGTGCTCGGTACGCTACCCGGAACCGTGACTGTCGAGGAGAACGGCGCGCGCTTCGAGGTGCCGCTTGCCGGCGGGCAAAAGACCGGTTGGTACTACGATCACCGATTCAACCGCGCGCGCATGCAGCAGTATGTTCGCGACAAGCGCGTGCTCGATGTGTTCTCTTACATTGGCGCCTGGGGTATTGAGGCACTGGTCGCCGGTGCGCATGAGGTTACCTGCGTGGATGGTTCGCAGCGCATGCTGGCGCAGGCGCGGCACAACGCCGCGCTCAACGGGCGCGGCGAAAACCTGATGGCTATTGCGGGCGATGCCTTCGATGTGATGAAGCAGTTGCAAAAGGACGGGCAAACCTTCGATGCCGTCGTGCTTGATCCACCCGCCTTCGTCAAGCGTCGCAAGGATCTTGATGAGGGTGCGCTCGCCTACCGGCGGCTCAACACCCAGGCCATGGAACTGCTGGCGCCCGAAGGGATTCTGGTTTCAGCCTCGTGTTCCTACCACATGCCGCGCGAGCGGCTGCTAAGCGAGATACGCCGCGCCGGCCAGCGCGCACGCCGCTGGCTGCAGGTGCTCGAGCAGGGTCATCAGGGCCTCGATCATCCCGTGCACCCCGCCATGCCCGAGACCGACTACCTCAAGTCCTATATCGTGCGCGTGTGCACACCCTGAGATGCGTCCAAAGTCGCTGGAGCGCGCCGCCGTGGTATGATGCGGCGCATTTCACGCCACACGCAGACCCGTTATGAGTTCACCGTTCGTCGTCCAGTTCGATCCCGTCGCCTTCAGCGTGTTCGGGTTTCATATTCACTGGTACGGTCTGATGTACCTGATTGCCTTCGTCGCCGGTTGGTGGCTGGGGCGGGTGCGAACCAACAAACCCGGTTCGAGCTGGAGTACGGCTCAGATGGACGACCTGGTGTTTTATGCCGGCCTTGGCATAATTCTCGGTGGTCGCCTTGGGTACGTGTTGTTCTACGACCTGCCACGGTTTGTGTCCGATCCCATGCTAGTGCTGCAAATCTGGAAGGGCGGCATGTCGTTCCATGGCGGCTTCGTCGGCGTGATGATCGCCATGTGGTTTTTCGCGCGCCGCTACAACAAGCCCTACTGGGTGGTGGTGGACTTCATCGCGCCGCTGGTGCCGACAGGACTGCTGGCGGGGCGCATCGGCAACTTTATCAACGGCGAGTTGTGGGGCAAGGTGACCGACCTGCCGTGGGGCATGATCTTTCCCCGCGCCGGTGATGCGCTAACGCGCCATCCCAACCCGCTTTATGAAGCCCTCCTCGAAGGCGTGGTGATGTTCGTGGTGCTGTGGTGGTTTTCCAGCAAGCCGCGCCCGGTGCTGGCGGTGTCGGCCGTGTTTGCCATCATGTACGGCGGTTTTCGATTCCTCATCGAGTTTGTACGCGTGCCCGATGCCCACATCGGCTACCTCGCGTTTGGCTGGCTGACCATGGGGCAGGTGCTGTCGTTGCCGCTGCTGATCGCCGGTATAATCGCCCTGTGGTGGGCATACAATCGACCGCTCTCGCGTGGTGAAACGGCACCGGAACCCGAGTAGCAATGTTGGCTCGTTGCGGGCCTTAACTTCCTGTTTTTCCTAGCATGGAACGCGTTTGGGCGGATTGGCCAGGTGCGCCACGTGCCGCTCTGTCCGGCGCGTGGCGGCATGCTAGAATGCGTCGAGTTTTTGTCAGCGGCACCAGGCACAGCAGGGGGGTGGAGTGAAGCAGTATCTCGATCTGATGCGCCACGTCAGGGAACACGGTACACGCAAGGAAGATCGTACCGGCACCGGTACCCTGAGCGTTTTTGGCTACCAAATGCGTTTCGACCTCGGGCAGGGTTTTCCGCTCGTTACCACCAAGAAGTTGCACCTGCGTTCCATCATCCACGAACTATTGTGGTTTTTGCGCGGCGATACGAACGTTCGATACCTGCACGACAACGGCGTGAGCATCTGGGATGAGTGGGCCGACGACAATGGCGACCTCGGGCATGTCTACGGTTACCAGTGGCGCTCCTGGCCCAGCCCAGACGGCGGTCACGTCGATCAGATCAGCCAGGTCATCGATCAGCTCCGCAACACGCCCGACTCGCGGCGCATCATTGTCAGCGCATGGAACGTTGGCGAGCTGGACCGCATGGCATTGCCACCCTGCCATGCGTTTTTTCAGTTTTATGTGGCCGATGGCAGGCTGTCCTGCCAGCTTTACCAACGCAGCGCGGATATCTTTCTTGGCGTGCCATTTAATATTGCCTCCTATGCGCTGCTGACCATGATGCTGGCGCAGGTTACGGGGCTGGCGCCCGGTGACTTCGTGCACACGCTGGGCGATGCGCACCTTTACCTCAACCACCTCGAGCAGGCGGACGCACAGCTGGCGCGCGAGCCGCACCCGCTGCCGACCATGAAGATAAACCCGGCCATCAGCGATCTGTTCGATTTCGCATTCGATGATTTCGAATTGGTGGATTACCAGTTCCATCCGCATATAAAGGCCCCTGTCGCTGTTTAGACAGCAACAGGAGCCTCAGGAACGAATGGCGAGGATCGGGGAACGAGGATACCCGATCCCTTGTCGCGCAACAGCGCTATGACTTCAACGAACCGAACCAGTCCAATGATCTCTCTGATTGCCGCGATGGCGGACAATCGCGTGATTGGCATCGAAAACCGCTTGCCATGGAAGTTGCCCGCGGATATGCGCTGGTTTCGCAGGCAAACCATGGGTAAGCCGATCGTCATGGGGCGCAAGACCTTCGAGTCCATCGGAGCCAAGCCCTTGCCGGGGCGCACCAACGTGGTGATTACGCGCGATCGCGACTACGTGGCGAAAGACTGCACGGTGGTGCACAGTATTGACGAGGCGCTGCGGGTGGTTGCCGATGCACCGGAGGTTATGATCATCGGTGGGGCGTCGTTCTACGAACAGATGCTGCCGCGCGCGCAGCGCATGTACCTGACGCTGGTGCATACCGAAATAACGGGCGATGCCTGGTTTCCTGCATTCAGTTTGGACGAGTGGCGCGAGGTGGAGCGTACAGATTTCGATGCAGACGACAGCAATCCGTTGGCGCACAGCTTTGTGATTTACGAGCGCCGCTGAGGGTCTGGTTGGTTTCGCGTCGCATTTGCCACTTACTCTGCTCCGGGTACCGCGGCGCCCGCGCAGGGCAGGTGGTGATATGCCGGGGCGTCGCGATCGAGCCGCAGCGCCGTGAGTTGGCCGCCCCACACGCAACCCGTATCGAGCGGGTAGACACCCGGATCATTGCGCGGGCCCAGCGTCGACCAGTGTCCAAACACGATGCGCAGCGCTTCGCTTTTGCGTCCCGGCACGGTAAACCAAGGCTGTATGCCTGCCGGCTGTGAGCCTGGCGGCCCCTTGGCCTTCAGATCCAGCGCACCGTCCACACTGCAGTAACGCAGCCGCGTGAAGCAGTTGCAAATAAAGCGTAGCCGGTCGTGTCCTGCGAGCTTGCGTGACCAGCGCTTGGGCTGGTTGCCGTACATTTCCGTCAAAAAGGCGTGGTAGGTCTCGCCGCGCAGCGTCTCTTCCAGTTCTCTCGCGCATGCCAGCGCCCGGTCGAGATCCCACTGCGGCGGTAGTCCAGCGTGTACCAAGGTGAAATTCAGTGACGCATCGTGATGCATCAACGGCCGATGGCGCAGCCAATGCAGCAGTTCATCGCGATCGGGCGCCGCGAGCAGTTCGTGCAGGCTGTGATCCTTGTCCTTGCGCAGCCCCTCGGCGACGGCCAGCAAGTTCAAATCATGGTTACCGAGTACGCTGATGACACGCTCGCCAAGCGAGCGCACGAAGCGCAGCGTCTTTAGCGAGTCGGGACCGCGGTTGACGAGATCGCCGGCCAGCCACAGCGCATCATGCGCGGCATCAAAGCCGATGTGATCGAGCAGTTGGCGAAACTCGTAATAACAACCCTGGATGTCACCGATGGCGTAAACCGGCATAGTCGTTGTTGCGAATTGATGGCGGGCGTGCGCAGTGCGCGCAAGGCCTAGTGCAGGGTGTTGGGCATGGACAATGTGAACGGCGGGATGTCGGCTTCGAACTCGACGCCGTCATCGGCGACCATTTGATACGAACCCTGCATGCTTCCCACCGGCGTGGCAATGATAGTGCCGCTGGTGTAACGAAACCCTTCGCCAGGACTGAGGTGTGGCTGTTCACCCACCACGCCTTCGCCGCGCACTTCCTGCACCTTGCCCTCGGCGTCAGTGATTACCCAGTGGCGGGTCAGCAGCTGGGCAGAAACCGAACCGGTATTGCGGATGGTAATGGTGTAGGAGAACACGAAACGCTCCCCGTCAGGGTCGGACTGCTCGGGGACATAGTCGGTCTCAACGTCGACTTCGATGTTGTAGGCCTGTTCGGATTCGCTCATTGCCTGATACCTTGACGCGCCCGCGACCCGGACGCGGTATTGAAATAACATTATCTCACAAACGCGCGATCAGTTATACGCCGGCCCGACGCGTACCCGCACTTATTGGCGGGTCGCATTGGCGAGCGCGGCGAACTGCGCCAGAGTCAGGCGCTCGGGGCGTAACGTGGGATCGACGCCCAGCGCGATCATGGTATCGGTATCGACCTGTCCCCGCAGTGCATTGCGCAGGGTCTTGCGGCGCTGCGAGAAGGCCTGTGCCACCAGTTGCGACAATGCGCCGACGTCGTGTACCTCAACCGGCGGCCGCGCGTGCGGCACCAGGCGCACGATTGCAGACTCCACTTTGGGCGGTGGCTGAAACGCACCGGCCGCGACGGTGAACAACTGCTCGGCCTGGCAGTAGTACTGAATCATGACGCTGAGCCTGCCATAGCCGTTGCTGCCCGGAGTCGCCACCATGCGTTGCACCACTTCCCTTTGCAACATGAAGCACATGTCCTCGATGCAGTGAACTTGCTCCATGAGGTGGAACAGCAGCGGCGTGGAAATGTTGTAGGGCAGATTGCCGACCACGCGCAGCCGGTCGCGCTGATCCCCGGCCTCTGTCAGCGCGCAGAAATCGAACTTCAGCGCGTCGCCCTGGTGCACGCGCAGCGTGCCGTGCGCAGCGCACTCGGCCCGCAGGGTGTCGATCAGATCACGGTCCAGTTCGACGACGTCCAGTTCGCCGGCCGCCTGCAGCAGTGGGCGGGTCATGGCGCCGCGCCCGGGTCCGATCTCCACCAGGCGCTGTCCGGGCGCCGGTGCAATGGCGGCGACGATGCGCTGAATGACGCCCGGATCATGCAGGAAATGCTGACCGAAGCGCTTGCGTGGCCGGTGGGAGCGCTCGATCATGCGTCGGCAGCGTCGGGGTGGCGCGCACTGCGCTCGGCCACATCGAGCGCGCACTTCAGCGCTGCGTGCAGGCTACCGATATCGGCCTTGCCGGTGCCTGCCAGGTCCAGTGCGGTGCCGTGATCAACTGATGTGCGAATCATGGGTAGGCCTAGGGTGATATTGACCGCCCGGCCGAAGCCCATGTGCTTCAACACCGGCAGGCCCTGGTCGTGATACATGGCCAGCACCGCATCGGCGCCCTCCAAGCAGCGCGGGGTGAACACGGTGTCGGCGGGCAGCGGCCCGCTGAGCGCAAGGCCGCGCGCACGCAGCTTTTGCAGGGTTGGCTCGATGGTCTCGATTTCCTCGCGCCCCAATTGGCCCTGTTCGCCGGCGTGGGGATTGAGCCCGCACACCAGAATGCGCGGCGCGGCGACGCCGAAGCGGGCCACAAGCTCGCGGTGCAGTATGTCGATCACAGCTTCGAGGTGCGCCGCAGTAATGGCGCCCGGCACCGCAGCCAGCGGCAGGTGGGTGGTGGCCAGTGCTACGCGTAACCCTGGCGCGGCGAGCATCATCACCACTTGGCGGGTGTCGGTCAGTTCGGCCAGGAACTCGGTGTGGCCGGTGAACGGGATCCCTGCCGCGTTGATGACACCCTTGTGCAGCGGGCCGGTCACCAGCGCGGCACACGTGCCCCCCCGGCAGTAGGCCACCGCCTCGCGCAGTGCCTCGAGCAGCGCGGGCGCATTGCCGGAGTCGGGATGGCCGCAGCGCACCGCGTGCGCGAGGGGCACGGGCCGCACACGCAGGGTCCCCGGGATGCCGGGCTGCGCCGGTGCCCGTGGGTCAAAAGGCGAAATCACCAGGGGCAGGCCGAGCTGTTGCGCCCGCTCCTGCAGCAGGTGCGGATCGGCGAAGGCCACCAGTTCGGCCGTGCTCGGTGTCTGTACCAGTTGAACCACCAGATCCGGACCGATGCCGGCCGGTTCTCCCGGGGTGAGTGCGATACGTAGCGGCTTGGGCATGGCAGGGATCTGACCGGCAGGGGCGCGGCCAGCGCTACTCGTCGAGGCGTATCTCCACGTAGGCCTCATCACGGATGCGCCGCAGCCAGTCGGAGGTGGCTTGCTGGACCTTGCGACGGCGAATGAGTTCCATAGCCTGCTGGCGCTGCAGATCCTGCGCCGAGCCGCCCGCGCGGCGCTCGAGCAACTGCACTATGTGCCAGCCGAACTGGGTCTCGAAGGGTGCGCTGATCTCGCCAGGTTGGAGTTCGGCCAGTTGTTGCTCGAACTGCGGCACGAAGGTGCCGGGGTCGGTCCAGCCCAGGTCGCCGCCGCGCTGTGCCGAGCCCTTGTCGTCGGAGTAGCGCCGTGCCAAGTCGCCAAAGTCCGCCCCGCCCAGCACGTCCTCGCGGATGCCGGTGAGCCGGGCGCGTGCGTCCGATGCGGAGAGCACCTCGCCGGTGCGGATCAGGATGTGCCGCGCGTGGCTCTGGGTGACGGTCTGCTGCTGTGCCGCGCCGCGCGTGTTCAGCAGCTTGACGATATGAAACCCGCTCGGGCTGCGGATAAGTTCGCTGATGTCGCCGGGCTGCATGTCGTCGATGATGTCGGTGACGATGGACGGTAACTGCGCGGCTTTGAGCCAGCCAAGATTACCGCCGTCGAGCGCCCGCCCGCCGTCGGACTGGGCAATGGCGGTTTCGGCAAAGTCGGCGCCCTCACGCAGCTGTGTCAGGATGATTTCGGCGCGGCGGCGTGCCTCGGCGATCTGCGCCGGTGCGGCTGCCTCGGGCAGGGCCACCAGGATGTGCGCCAGCTCGAACTCCTCGTCGCGGCCCTGGCGCCGCGTCATGTTGGCCAGTTGGTTCTCGACCTCCTGGTCCGTGACCGTGATGGAATTTTCCACCTGGCTCTGCTGCAGGCGGGTGATGATCATTTCATTGCGGATGTTGTCGCGAAAATCCGCGAACGCGTAGCCGTCCCGCGCCAGCACCTCGCGGAACTGCTCGAGGCTCATCTGGTTTTCCCGGGCAATGTTGCTGATCACGCCGGTGACGGTCTCGTCATCAACACGAATGCCGCGCGAGGCGGCGAGCTGCAGTTGCAGCTGTTCCTGCACCATGCGCTCGAGGATCTGCCGGCGCAGTACATGCTCGGGCGGCAAGGGGTTATTCTGACGTGCGATGCGCTG
Source organism: Pseudomonadota bacterium (assembly GCA_020347585.1). Taxonomy (GTDB): domain Bacteria; phylum Pseudomonadota; class Gammaproteobacteria; order CAMYNG01; family CAMYNG01. The sequence continues at coordinate 1,007,832 of CP070733.1, forward strand.
CTTGATCAGGTGCGTGCGCCGGTCGAGCTCGGTGCGGGTAATCACGTCGTCGTTGATCACTGCAACGATGCGGTCGAGCCCGATCACCGGTGTGGTTGCCGCGGCGGCTGCCAGCCCCAGTGCGAGCCCGCACAGCACGAGTAGACTTCGGATGGGCATAATACGAATTGGGTAACGAATGTGCCGGAAAGTTCTGCGTCTACTGTAGGATACCACGTTCGAGCAGCTCCTCGATCTGCTTTGCGCCACCCAGGCTGGATAGGCCCTTGAGGACGACCTCCAGGTACACGCTGTCGTCGCGGCCCAGGCCGTCGTCAGTGATGTAGTTGCGCCCCACCAGGCGCAGGCCCCAGCAGCAGCTCTCGTATTGGAAGCCATAGATGGCCTCATTGGTGCGCTTGTTGACCACGTCGTACTGGCCGCGCGTGATGATCTGCCAGCGCGGCGTGACCCGCCACATCACGCCGGCCTCCCATGTCTCAAGCACGTCGCGTTCGAAGCGATGCGCGACGTGCACCAGATTGTCGCGGCGTGGGCGGTACTGCACCCGGAAATCGCTCTTGCGGTTGACCTCCTGATGGGGGTCATACTCCATGTTGGCGCTAAGCGCCCAGCCCGGCGCGGGTCGGCCGGTCAGCTCGAAAAAGATGTTGGAGGTACTCGGTACGTTGGGACGCGTTTGCAGTTCGAAGGACTGGCCAATACTGCCGC
>CP070733.1:1008642-1017855 GCA_020347585.1 Pseudomonadota bacterium
GAAACGCCAACTGGCAGCCGTCACAGGAGGTGAACTTGTGCACGGCTATCCTGGGTTTGGTTTCATCCATCATACACCCCTAATGGCCAGCAGCGATTCGATCTCCGGGTACTGAAACACCGGGCCCTCACGGCAAACGAATTTCGGCCCCAGTTGGCAGTGACCGCACAGACCATTGCCACAGTGCATGTTGCGCTCCATGCTCATCCAGATCGCGCCACCCGGAATGCCCTTGCTGGCAAGACTGCCCACGGCCCTGGCCATCATCAGTTCGGGGCCACACATCATCACGATAGTTCGCTGCGCATCAATTTCAACACCGTCCAGCAACGCGGTAACGCGTCCGATATACCAGGGCCAGTTGCCGGTGCCGACATCGGCGGCAAGTCGCACATCAATGTCGGGTTGTTCAATCCATCGTTCATAGCGCTGGCGCCAGATCAGATCTTCGGAGTGCTTGACACCCTGTAATATTGTCAGGCGCCCGTAGTCTGCGCGGCGGCGCAAGATGTAGTTGATCACCGAGATCACCGGCGCACAACCAAGGCCACCGGTGATTATCAGCACGTCCTTGCCATGCACAGCATCCAGCGGCCAGCCGCGACCGAACGGCCCGCGAATACCGGCCTCATCACCTTCTTTCAACAGTGCCAGTCCCCGTGTCACTCGTCCCACGACGCGGATGGTGTGATCTAGCATCGTTTCGTCCTCGGGGTCCGATACGATGGAGATCGGAACCTCACCCGCGCCGTACAGATATACCATGTTGAACTGACCGGGGGTAAAGCTGAAGCGCTTGCGTTGGTTGGACTCGAGTAGTTCTATGCCGAGCGTGAAGATGGTCGGCGATTCCTGAATGCGCCTGACGATGCGCGCTCGGCAGGGCACCTGTCCGCTCATTTTCCCTGCCCTCCCGCGTTCAGCACCGCAAGTTCCGCAGTGACATCAATGCCGACCGGGCACCAGGTAATGCAGCGTCCGCAACCGGTACAGCCGCTGCGGCCAAATTGATCGTGCCAGCCACCGAACTTGTGCACCAGCCACTTGCGGTAGCGTTCGCGGGTGTGGCTACGTACAGTGAGCCCATGAATGTAACTGTGCCCTTGCGAGAAGCACGAGTCCCACTCGCGCACATGGTGGCTGTGCACACCATCAATGGCAGGTTCTTCGCGGTGCGCGTGACAAAAACAGGTGGGGCAGACCGACGTGCAGTTACCACAGGCGAGACAGCGCTGTGCAACCTCCTCCCAGTGCGGGCTCTCGAGATTGGCAAAGAGCAAGTTGCGCATGTTGCGCGACGGTACGCAGCGGGACTGCTGTTGCGCCGCGTTGGCCGTGGCCGCGGCGGCGGTGCTACGTTGCGCTTTGCTGTCTGTGTCGAGTTGAAGCTGCGCCAGTGCGCGCTGTCCGGCGTTACTACCCGCCTCAATGATGAAACCGTCATCGAGTTCGCTAAGCACCAGGTCATAGCCTGAGGTGGCGTCGGGGCCATCACCGGTTGAGGCGCAAAAGCACGTGGCTGCCGGATGGGTGCAATTCACCGCCACCAGGAACAGATCGTCACGGCGTGCCGCATAGTAACGGTCTGGCGATGACTCATGCAGGAAGTGACGATCCAGAAGCGCGAGCGCGGCGAGATCGCAGGCACGCACCCCGATAACCGCTGTCGGCCTGGATTGCGGCGCTACCGGCGCAAAACTTAGTGCACCGCCGGATTCGCGCCGTGCCTGCCATGCGGATTCACGGGGCGCAAACACCAGGGGTTTGAGTGCCTGCGGTCCGTTTGCCCACGCGAAGAATCGCTGCGGATTCTCCCTGACCAGGCGGTATTCTCCGGGCCCCTGCTGGTCGCGGTATCCGCGCGGCAGCTCGGCGGCGCTCGCAAGTGGCGCGTAGACGATGGCGCCGTCCTGCACCTGAGGCCCGACGCACTGATAACCCTCCCCTGCGAGTACGTCGAGAAGCGATTGCAATTGATGGTGCAAAAGAAACGCCATATCCAAACCATGTTCCCTGGCCGGGAGAAAGACGCCGCCCCTAGCGTGGCTTGCGGATTTCCGGCCGGCAGAGCCAGCCGGCACAGAGTTGATAGCGCTATCATGACGCGCGAATGGCCCTGCCGGCAACTGCCGCGCTTGACCCAGATCAACAGGGACCACGGCGGGTGCAGCACGCGAGGGATCGCGAATTGATCTGGATCATTTATCGCCGCTCGCACACCCCATACAGTGAAATACCTATCTGCTAACGGCAAGGAGACGCTCATGATGGCCCGAGACTTGTCCCCACAGGCCACAGCAAAATTCAAGGCGCAGATCGAGGCGCACTACGCGGCCCTGCTCGACGAGATTGAGTCCGAATTGCGCCGTTCGCGCAGGGACAGCCATGTGGAGCTGGCCGGGCGCGTTCGTGATATGGCCGAGGATTCAGTTGCCGATCTGGTTGCCGATCTGGAGATAGGTGACCTGGTGCGGCACTCTGACGAGCTTTTCGCAATCAAGGAAGCCCTTGATCGAATCGCCAGCGGCGCGTACGGCACCTGCGTCGACTGCGGTGAGCCTATCGGACTCGACCGTTTGAATGCCCAACCCACGGCGAAACGCTGTTATGTCTGCAAGATCAAACACGAATCCGTGGTGGTAGCCGAATAGCTACTTGCCCATGACTCCCGGCGATGCAGCGCTGATCGATGCGCTCCGCAATCCCGCCCTGTATGACGATTCCCCGGCGTGCGTCACCGTGGTCGAGACCCACATTTCATGGGTGTTGTTGACGGGAAATTACGCCTACAAGATCAAAAAGCCACTGGATCTTGGCTTTCTCGACTTTTCCACCCTGGAACTGCGCCACCGCTATTGCGAGCAGGAACTGCGTCTTAACCGCAGGCTTGCACCAGAGTTGTACCTGGAGGTGGTCTCCATCACCGGCAGTGTGACAGCCCCGCGTGTCGGTGGCGCGGGTACACCAATAGAATATGCCGTCAAGATGCGAGAGTTTCCCCAGTCGGCGCAACTGGATCGGGTGTTGCAACGCGATGAGTTGACCGGCGAACACATCGATCAACTGGCGATTCAGATCGCGGCCTTTCATCAACGTATCGATTCGGCGGGGCCGGACAGCTTGCAGGGCACGGCGAATAACGTGCGTGAACCGGTGGACGAGAACTTCGCCCAGATAGAATCGCGCCTGAAGGATACGACGGATCGCGCGGAACTGAACTGCCTCAGGGTGTGGAGCGAGGCCGAATTCGATCGGCAGCGCGCTACGTTCGAGGCACGTAAGGCAGCGGGATTTGTGCGCGAGTGCCACGGTGACATGCACTTGGCCAACATGGCGCTCATCGATGAGCAGGTGCTGATTTTCGACTGCATCGAGTTTAACGAGAACCTGCGCTGGAATGACGTGATGAGCGAAGTCGCGTTCCTCGTTATGGACCTTGACGACCGCGCACACCCCGAACTGGCCAGCCGGTTTCTCAATGACTACCTCGAGATCACGGGAGACTACGCAGGGCTGGCGGTGCTGCGCTACTACCTGGTGTACCGCGCACTGGTACGAGCCAAGGTCGACTGTATCCGCGCCTGCCAGCCGGATGTCGATGCGGAACAGCGGCATAAGATCCTTGATGACTACCGCGGTTACATCCGGCTCGCGCTGCGTTATACCTATCCTGGCCCGCCGCTGCTGATGATTACGTGCGGCTTGTCGGGGTCGGGAAAATCGACCGTCGCCCGCCAGGTCGGCGAACACTGTCACGCGATCCGTCTGCGCTCCGATGTCGAACGCAAGCGTCTATACGGACTGGCTGCCGAGGCGCGTAGCGACTCCGGCATCCGTGCCGGGATCTACTCCGCGGATGCGACGCGCCGAACCTACCAACACCTCGAGACGCTGGCCGGCCAGCTGATTGGAGACGGCTACAGTGTAGTGGTGGACGCGGCGTTTCTCGACAGGGCGTGGCGCGCCCGGTTCATCGAGCTCGCCCGTAGGACAGGCATCCCGTTCCTGATTCTTGAGTGCCACGCCGACGAGCAAACGCTGCGGGCCCGTGTTGCGCTGCGGGAGCGCGCGGCGCGAGATGCGTCCGAGGCCGGGGTTGCGGTACTTGAGCATCAACTTGCGAGCGCCGCGCCGTTCGACGAGGGCGAGCAACGTCATGCCCTGCGGGTGGATACCACCCGGCCGGTCGAGGGTGGGGCTCTGGCCCGCCAGGTCGCGGCGTGGCGGGCACGGCAGGGTTGACCGCCCGCGCGGCGCAGCCCGCGGGTCTATACTGAAAATACAGACCTTTGCGTGGTCCGGCTGATTTCCTTGATCCGTATCATTGTCACGGGTCGCGTCGGGCACCAACATAGTGTTAGAAGCAGTTCCACGCGGATCGACAAAATCTGATTCAAAATATGGAGGTTATCCATGGGCAAGACGTGGGTTCTCGTAGCCGACAGTACCCGGGCTCGCATATTCTCCGCCGACAAGAACACCGGTCCCATCACTGAATTCGAGACATTGGCCCACCCGGAGGGCCGACTCCACGAACAACATATGACATCAGACCTGCCGGGCAAGCACGGTAATGGCACCGGCCTCGGACGCCACGGAATGGGCGATCAAACCGAGCCGAAACGCCAGGAACAGATCTACTTCGCCAAGCGTATCGCTGAGCGGCTGGAACAGGGACGCACCAAGGGCGACTACGGCAGCCTCATCATCGTGGCTGCCCCCACTCTGCTGGGGCTACTGCGCGATCACCTGAGTTCAAGCACGTCAAAACTGGTAGCGCATCAACTGGACAAGAATCTGGCGCGACTGAATGCTCGAGATATTCGCGGGCATCTCCCGGAGCGCCTGCCGAGCGCCTAAGGCTGCGTAATTTCAAAGCAGCGCCTGCAGATGGGCGGCTACGCTGCGCCCCAGTGCGGACAGCGCATAACCGCCTTCGAGTATCGAAACAATGCGGCCCTGCGCGTGGCGTTCGGCGACACTGCGGATTTGGCTGGTGACCCAGGCGTAGTCCGGCTCGGTCAGGGCCAAGCCTGCCATGTCGTCCTCGACGTGAGCGTCGAATCCCGCCGAGATCAGAATCAGTTGCGGCCTGAACTCCTCGAGTGCAGGCAGCCAGCGTTCCTCTACTGCCTGGGCGAATGCCCCGCCGCTGCTGCCGGCGGCTAAAGGAACATTGATGATATGGCCTGGCATATTGCCGGCGCCGCTGAACGGATAAAAGGGATGCTGAAACGTAGAACACAACATCACCCGCGGCTCACGCCGAAAGATGTCCTCGGTGCCGTTGCCGTGATGCACGTCGAAATCCACGATCGCGACCCGCTCGAGCTTGTGCATAGCGAGGGCGTGTGCGGCGCCGACGGCAACATTGTTGAAAAAACAAAAGCCCATGGCTCGCGCGCGCTCTGCATGATGTCCGGGAGGCCGTACGCAGCAAAACACCGTACTTGTCTCGTTGCGCATCACCAGATCAACGCCGTGCACCGCAGCGCCCGCAGCGCGCAGGGCTGCCGCAAGTGTGTGCGGATTCATCGCAGTATCCGGATCAATCCAGGCCAGGCCGTCACTCGGCGCCGACTCGAAAATGTGGTCGACATACTCTGGCCTGTGAACACGCCGCAATTGCTGGCGGGTCGCCAACGGCGCGTCGTAGTGGCGCAGCACCGAGTGCAGGCCACTGGCGATCATCCGGTCTTCGATAGCGCCGAGCCGTGCCGGGCACTCGGGGTGTCCACTCCCCATTTCATGGCGGGCACAGTCAGGATGGGAAATAAAACCGATCGTCATGTGATGTTCGCGGACGGTATTCGATATGCCTTATGCTAACAGGGACAACCGCGAAAAACATTCACAGGGAGAGAGACACGTGGGGAACCATTATCTGGATCGATTGTTCTCGCCGCGCGGCGTAGCCGTATTTGGCGCCAACAACCGCAAGGATTCGGTGGGCGGTCGGGTGTTTCACAACTTGCTCGCGGACGGATTTCCCGGCCCCGTTTTTCCAATCAATCCCAAGCATCGCAAGGTGGGACGGCGCACCTGCTATGCGTCATTGCGCGATGTGCCGGAAGCGGTCGATCTTGCGGTCATCGTCACACCGGCGCCCACCGTGCCTGCAATTGTGCGCGAGTGCGGTGAACATGGGGTGCGTGCCGCAATCGTGATATCAGCGGGGTTCGGCGAGGTTGCGGGTAAGGGACATGACCTGCAGGATCAACTGCTGGATGCCGCGCGACAGTACAACATGCGCATCCTGGGCCCCAATTGCCTCGGCATGATTCGACCGCACAGTCAGCTCAATGCCACGTTCAGCAAAAATACCGCAAAACCCGGCAGCCTGGCGTTGGTGTCACAGTCCGGGGCCCTGTGTACAGCGATCCTCGATTGGGCGGAATCACGTCGCATTGGCTTTTCCGCAATGATTTCGATGGGTGATGCGGCGGATCTTGATTTTGGTGACATCCTCGACTTCCTTGCCCTCGATCCCATGACGCATAGTATTCTGCTTTACGTCGAGGGCATCAGCAATGCGCGTGGCTTTATCAGCGGGCTACGCGTTGCCGCGCGCATGAAACCGGTGATTGTCATCAAGTCGGGGCGCCACGAGGAAGGCACCCGGGCCGCCGTGTCACACACTGGGGCATTGATTGGCGCAGACGATGCCTTTGATGCGGCGCTGCAGCGCGCCGGTGCGGTGCGCGCGTTCACCGTCGAGCAACTGTTCGCTGCCGCGCAACTGCTGGCAACGCAGCGCACGGTAGGTGGCAACCGGCTTGCCATCGTTACCAACGCCGGCGGGCCCGGCGTGATGGCGACCGATCGCGCAACGGATCTCGGCGTGCGCCTCGCACCGCTGGTCGCGGAAACGATCGCGAAACTTGACTCACAACTCCCAGATCACTGGTCTCACGGTAACCCTGTCGACATTCTCGGTGACGCACCGCCCGAACGCTACCACGCTGCGGTAAGCGCATGCCTTGAAGATGACGAGGTGGACGGTGTACTGGTGATGTTAACGCCCCAGGCGATGACGCGCCCGCAAGAGGCGGCACAGGCTGTGATTGATGCGCGCGGTGTACAAAACAAGCCGGTGCTGGCGTGCTGGATGGGTGAGACCCAGGTGGCAGGAGCACGGCAGTTGTTTGCCGAGAATCGGGTACCGTCGTTTCCCAATCCCGAGGCCTCGGTCGAGGCATTTGCCTACCTGGCAACCTACCACCGCAACCAGCAATTGCTAATGCAGGTTCCCGGCCCCCGCGGGAGGATGGGCGAGCCGGATGCTGAAGGCGCACGCATGATCATCGAAGGCGCGCTTGAAGAACACCGCAGCATGCTTAACCCGCTGGAAGCCAAGGCGCTGCTCACGGCATTTCGTATTCCGGTCGTGCCGATGATCGAGGCACACTCGGCAAATGAGGCACTGGTGGCGGCCGAATCGCTCAGGTTCCCGGTGGTACTCAAGATCAACTCGCCGGATATTACCCACAAGTCCGATGTGCGCGGCGTGCGCCTGAACATCACCAACGCGCAGGCTGTGCGAAGCAACTACAACGAACTGTTGGCCGCGGTACGCGAGACCCAGCCCGATGCCGAGATCGCCGGGGTCACGGTCGAACCGATGGTAATCAAGCCGCATGGCCGCGAGCTTATCGTCGGCGTGGTGCGCGACCCGGTGTTCGGGCCGGTGATTAGCTTCGGATCGGGAGGCACCGAGGTCGAAATTCTGCGCGACAGGGCGGTGGCGCTACCGCCCCTTAATACCTATCTCTCCAAGTGTCTGATCCAGCAGACTCGGGCTTATCGCCTGCTCGGCGAGTTCCGCAACCTGCCGCCGGCGGACCTGGAGGCGCTTAAACAGGTGTTGCGTCGTGTGTCCGAGATGGTCTGTGCGCTGCCGCAGATACGCGAACTGGACATCAATCCGTTGCTCGCAGACGAAGCGGGCACGGTGGCGGTGGATGTGCGCGTGGTTATTGAACATGCTGCGCACAGCGCGGATCGATTCGCCCACATGGCGATACACCCCTACCCCGGACACCTTACCAGTGGCTGGCAACTGGTCGACGGCACCGACATCTTTATTCGGCCCATACGGCCCGAGGATGCCGAAATTGAGCAGCGCTTCGTGCGCGAGCTCTCTCCGAAGTCGCGCTACTTTCGTTTCATGCAGGGGCTCCGAGAACTCACACCCCAAATGCTGGTGCGCTTCACCCAAATCGACTATGACCGCGAACTCGCCCTCCTTGCGGTGGTGCGGCGCGCTGCCGATGAACTCGAGGTCGGCGTCGCTCGCTATGGCATGAACCCCGATCGCGAAAGCTGTGAGTTCGCACTGGTGGTGGCGGATGCGTGGCAGCGACGCGGCATCGGCACGCAATTGATGAACTGTCTGATCGATGCGGCGCGTGACAAGGGATTCAAGACGATGACCGGCGAAATCCTGACCGAAAACACACCAATGTTAAAACTGGTTTCCAGCCTCGGATTTGAGGTGCGTGCCAGCGCGGACGATCCGTCCATCAAAGCGGTACGCCGGCGTTTATAGAAAACTCCACGCCGTGCTCACACCGCGCATATGAGGTTCAACGCTACCAGCAGGTCGCTAACGATGACGAAAAATCCCATTGCAGCCGCACTATGTACCTTTGCCCTGGCATTGGTCGTCACGTCGAGCCATGCGGAACAGCCGTATCGAACCGTCAGCCTTGGCAAGACATGCTCGGTGTCAATTCCCACAGCATGGAAGGAGGAACCAGTACACTGGAATATGCCGGGCGTAATCCAGAAAAGTGCCGTGCATCACGAGTTGACACGGTATAAGCATGGCGGGCTGACCTTCGAAGTCAGTTGTTTTAAATCCAAGCGCTCGGCACGAACCGGCAGCGCTGAAAGCCAGGCAGTTACGCGACTGTCGAGTGCGCCCGATGTCACGGATTTCAGCTACGAGTGCAAGCCGCACAAGGTCACTGGTGCCGCTTCGCGGCGCTGTGAAATGCGCTACAAGGAGCGCGGCCAGCCAGTGCACCTTTCGACCCTCTATATCTTTCCGGACAAGGATCCCAACGTCGAATGCTCACTGGCAGCCGCCTACCCCGGGTCGAGCAGCCGCAAGGAAATTGACCGCGTGTTCGCATCCGTCAAGCTGGCGAAATAGCAGGCAGGCTGTGTGATCAATCCAGAGCACGGGGTGGCGGCGGGTTGAGCACAAGC
>CP070733.1:1017955-1021306 GCA_020347585.1 Pseudomonadota bacterium
CGACATCTCTGAGGTTCTCCAGGTTGCCGGCGTAGGTGAGCTTGTCGAGATTGACGAGCGGGGCGCCCTCGGTGCGAATCCAGTCGAGAACGAAGTTGGCGCCAATGAACCCTGCGCCCCCGGTAACCAGGATGCTATTTTCCATGGATTTCAATTGACATCCTAAATAGCGGGGTCTAAACACGCGTAAGACCCTACCGCATCGCGTCTCTGCAGAGCCACCAGAAACCCTAGCCCAAGTTGCCCGGTTTGGTGTTGCGACCAACCCAAGGGCGAAGTTGGGTCTGGTGGTTAGGCCAGTGAATGCCGGAAGTCTATCACGAAGCAGCTTGGCCACGTTGGTCGCCGCGCCCACACAGCTTACAATCACCGCATGAGTAAAGCCCCGACGATCATCGACTTCGACCACGGAATCAGCGCCATTGACACGGAGTATGTGCGCCCGATGCTGGCTGCCAGCCACCTGCTGGTGGATGGCGGCGAGGCCGCCTTCATAGACACAGGCACCACCTACTCGGTGCCGCTGCTGCTCGCAGCGCTACATATAAAAGGTATTGCCCGCGAGCAGGTGCGCTGGGTCTGCGTGACCCACGTGCACCTCGACCATGCCGGCGGCGCCGGGGCACTGATGCGCGAGTTACCCAACGCCACGCTGGTGGCGCACCCGCGCGCCGCACCGCACATGATCGACCCGGGCAAACTCATCGCCGGCACGGTGAGCGTCTATGGCGAGGAGAAGACCCGCAAGCTCTACGGCGAAATCGGCTCGGTGCCCGAGGCACGCGTGCGGGTGGTCCAAGACGGCGACCGCCTCGAACTCGGCACGCGTACCCTGACCTTCATCGACACGCCCGGTCACGCCTTTCATCACTATTGCATAGTCGACAAGGCCAACGGCGTCATATTCAGCGGCGACACCTTTGGCTTGTCCTACCGCGAACTCGACACAGCGCGCGGTGCGTTTATTTTTCCCACCACCACGCCGGTCCACTTCGAGCCCGAACTGGCACACGCCTCTGTCGACCGCCTGATGGGCTACGACCCCGAGGCGATTTTTCTTACGCACTACAGTCGCGTTACCGAGTTGCCGCGTTTGGCGGGGGACCTTCACGCCGGACTCGACGCGCTGGTGGCCATGGCACGGCGCCATGCCAATGCCGGGACCGAGCGCGGTACACGTATCGCTGCCGACATGCGCGCCTGGTTAGCCGAGCGCTTGGCTGCGCACGGCTGCCGGCTCGATGCCGCAGGCATCGATGCGGTAGTCACGGGCGATGTGCGGCTCAACACCCAGGGCCTTGAGGTCTGGCTCGACCGGCAGAGCCGCGCATCCTGACCCTCGCCTGCCCCGGCCTGAAGCGGTTTCGGGACGTCAACCCGGCGTTGAAATGATCCAGATCACTACCCTTGTATGGTAGCCATAGGGCGCCCGTGGTGTAATTTGGCCGTTGGGTGGTGACGACTGTCCGCGGCGTTGCCGCGGGCAAGACAATATCGGGCGGCATGACCGGCAAGTCGCACCTTCCAGGCCGGCCGGCGCCCTGCGCTCGGCGTACATGCATTGCGTGTCTTTAAGGGAAACGTCATGGGGAATTCGGTACACGAATCCGCCGGGACCCGCTCACCTGCGGGCATCACCCTGGGAGGCATTATGGGAAGCTCAGCCTACGCATCCGCCTATACCCGCTCGCTGGTCGACCCCGAGGCCTTCTGGGGTGAGACGGCGGAAGACCTGCATTGGTTTCGGCGCTGGGACCGCGTACTCGACGACAGCAACCCGCCTTTCTATCGCTGGTTTACCGGCGGTGAGATAAACACCTGCTACAACGCGCTCGACTTTCACGTGGAGCACGGCCGTGCCGACCAGGCCGCGCTGATTCACGACAGTGCCATGACCGGCAAGATCACCACCTTCACTTACCGCCAGTTGCGCGATGCGGTGGCGCGCTTCGCTGGCGTGCTGTGCAACCGCGGCGTGGGCAAGGGCGACCGCGTGATCATCTACATGCCCATGGTGGCCGAAGCGGCCATCGCCATGCTGGCTTGTGCGCGCATCGGCGCGGTGCACTCGGTGGTGTTCGGGGGCTTCGCGGCGCGGGAGCTGGCCACACGCATTGACGATGCCACGCCAAAGCTGATCCTGGGCGCCTCGTGTGGACTGGAGCCGAGCCGCACCGTGCCCTACAAGCCGTTGCTCGATGAGGCCATGGCGCTGGCAACGCACAAACCCGAACACTGCATCATCCTGCAGCGCCCCGACTATGTTGGCGAGATGAGCGACGGGCGCGATTTGGATTGGCACGAGGAGCTGGTGCACGCCGAGGCGGTGGAGTGCATACCCGTGGCGGCCACCGACCCACTCTATATCCTGTATACCTCCGGCACCACCGGCCAGCCCAAGGGCATCGTGCGCGACAACGGCGGGCACGCGGTGGCGCTCAAATGGTCGATGCAGGCCATCTACGGCGTCGATGCCGGCGAGGTGTATTGGGCCGCCTCGGATGTGGGTTGGGTGGTGGGCCACTCGTATATCGTCTACGGCCCGCTGCTCAAAGGCTGCACCACGGTCATGTACGAAGGCAAACCGGTGGGCACGCCGGACCCGGGCGCCTTTTGGCGCGTCATCAGCCAGCACAAGGTGGCGGTGATGTTCACGGCACCCACCGCGTTTCGCGCTATCAAGAAGGAAGACCCCCACGGCGAGTACATCTGCAAGTATGACCTGTCGCAGTTTCGTAGCCTGTTCCTGGCCGGCGAGCGCTGCGACCCCGATACGCTGACCTGGGCGCAGGGCCTGCTCGGTGTGCCGGTGATCGATCACTGGTGGCAGACTGAGACTGGCTGGGCGGTGGGTGCAAACTGCCTTGGTATCGAAGCGCTGCCGGTCAAGCCGGGCTCGCCTACGGTGGCGGTGCCCGGCTACGACGTGCGCTTTCTCGACAATGACGGCAATGAGGTGGCCGCTGGCGATATCGGCAGCATCGCCATCAAGCTGCCGCTGCCGCCCGGCACGTTGCCGACGCTGTGGCACAACGACGAACGCTACAGGGAGTCGTACTTGTCGCGCTACCCAGGCTACTACCTCACCGGCGATGCCGGCTACCGCGACGCGGATGGCTATCTTTACATCATGAGCCGCATCGACGACATCATTAACGTGGCCGGCCATCGCCTCTCCACCGGCGCCATGGAAGAAGTGCTGGCCTCGCACCCCGACGTGGCCGAGTGCGCGGTGATCGGCGTGAGCGATCATCTCAAGGGGCAGTTGCCGCTGGGGCTGGTGGTGCTAAAGGCCGGCGTTGAGCACAGCGCTGAGGACATCGAGCGCGAGCTGGTCAAACGCGTGCGCGA
>CP070733.1:1021406-1026123 GCA_020347585.1 Pseudomonadota bacterium
AGGCCGTCGTCTCGTAAATCATGAAACACGTATTCGACGCCATACGCTTCGAGCCACTTGCGGGCCTTTTTGACCGTGTCGCAGTTGCGGATGCCGTACAAAGTTGGCATGTTGTAATGCGCCCCGATCAAATGTCGCGCAGCAGTTCGTTGATACCCACCTTGCTGCGCGTTTTGTCGTCGACTTGTTTGACAATGACGGCGCAGTACAGGCTGTATTTGCCGTCAGATGATGGTAGGTTGCCCGAAACCACCACTGAACCGGCCGGAATGCGGCCGTAGGTGATTTCGTCGGTCATACGGTTGTAGATGCGGGTACTCTGCCCGATGTAGACACCCATGGAAATCACCGAGCCTTCCTCGACGATGACGCCCTCGACGACCTCCGAACGCGCACCGATAAAACAGTTGACCTCGATGATGGTCGGCGCGGCCTGCAAAGGTTCAAGCACGCCGCCAATGCCCACGCCGCCGGACAGGTGGACGTTCTTGCCGATCTGCGCGCAGGAGCCCACGGTCGCCCAGGTGTCTACCATGGTACCGCTGTCAACCCAGGCGCCGATATTGACGTAGGAGGGCATCAGCACCACGCTCGGTGCAATATATGCCCCGCGCCGCACGGTTGCCGGCGGCACCACACGGATGCCGTCAGCGCGGAAGTCGCGCGAGTTGTAGTCGGCGTACTTGGCGGGAACCTTGTCAAAGTAGTTGGTGAATCCGCCTTTCAAAAAGTTGTTGTCTTCGATGCGAAACGATAACAGCACGGCCTTCTTGAGCCACTCATTGACGACCCAGCCCGCGCCGGTATGCTCGGCGACGCGCGCCTGCCCGGTATCAAGCTGGCTGATGGCCTCGGCCACCGCCTCCTTGACGATGGTGTCGACGCTGCGAGGCGTGATTTCGGCGCGGTTTTCAAATGCCTCTTCGATGATGGCCTGTATATCGCTCATCTGATTTTTCTCTCCGGATTCAGCGCCGCGGGAAATTTTTCCGGGTGCGGTGCAAGCTGTTACAGTGATTCGACAAAGGATCTTATCCGATTGGCCGCATCGACGCATTCGTCCATGGTGCCTACAAGGGCCATGCGCATCCGATTCTGGCCCGGGTTGCAGCCGTGCGCGTCGCGCGATAGATAACTGCCGGGCAGCACCGTAACGTTTTGAGTTTGGTACAGGCCAAGCGCAAATTGTTGATCATCGATCGGCGTTTGCGGCCAAAGGTAAAAGCCTCCCGCGGGCGCGGCAAGGTCGAATGTGTCGTCCAGTATCCCGAGCACGGCATCGAACTTCTCGCGATACCGCTGGCGGTTTTGCTGCACATGCGCCTCGTCTTGCCACGCCGCCAGGCTGGCCCACTGGTGGTGCAGCGGCATCGCGCAGCCGTGATAGACGCGATAGCGCAGGAAGCGCTCTATGAGCCGAGCCTCGCCGGCGACGAAGCCTGAGCGCAGCCCGGGCAGGTTGGAGCGTTTCGATAGGCTGTGGAATACCACACAGTTGCGGTAATCCGTGTGTCCCGCGCTGGCCGCCGCCTGTAGCAGGCCGACCGGAGGCGCTGCCTCGTCGTAATATATTTCCGAATAGCACTCGTCGGAGGCGATCACAAAGTCATGGCGTAGGGACAGTTCGATCAGCCGTTGCAGGGTTTCGGTTGAAATCACCGCGCCGCTCGGGTTACCCGGCGAGCAGAGATATAGCAACTGACAGCGCGCCCAGATCTCGTCGGCTACGGCGTCGAAGTCAGGGATAAAACCGCTATCGGCCAGCGTATTCAGGAACCCGGTCTGCGCCCCGGCGAGCAGGGCAGCGCCTTCGTATATCTGGTAGAACGGGTTGGGCAATAGCACCAGCGCGGAGCGGTTGCGATCGACGACCGCTTGAGCAAACGCAAACAATGCCTCGCGCGTGCCGGTGACGGGCAGGACGTGGCGCTGCGGGTCGAGCGTGCCCCCCGGCAATTCGAAGCGGCGGGTAAGCCAGGTAACAATACCTTCGCGCAGTTCGGCCATGCCGCGCGTAAGCGGATAGTTGGCGAGGCCGTCGAGGTGGCGAGTCAGCGCCTCCGCGACGAACGCGGGTGAAGGGTGGCGCGGTTCACCAATAGAGAGCGCGATGTGCGGTCGGTCGGGTGGGGAGACACTCTGTTTCAGCGCCGCGAGTTTTTCGAAGGGGTAGGGTTGCAGTCTGTCGAGGTCAGGATTCATGTTGACAACGCCACCGGTCTTTTCCACGCTGGCGCTGGTAGAAGGCATTGCAACGACCGCTGCGCGGCAGCGCGCCTAGTATAGGGCATGGGTCGGCTTCGACCAAACGGGCAGGGCTACTGCGCGAACATTGCAAGTCAGGGGTAACGCAACAATGAATATCCAGGGTCTGTTGCATGTCAGCGTGCTGGTCGCGGATCTCGAGCGTGCACTGGAGTTCTATGAAGGGGTGCTCGGATTGCGCGCCAGCGATGAGCGGCCGGAGCTCGGCTTTGCAGGTGCGTGGTTGGATGTTGGGGCGCAGCAGATCCATTTGCTGGCCTTGCCCAATCCGGATCCCGTTCAGGGCCGTCCCGAACACGGCGGGCGCGACCGCCACGTGGCGCTCGCTGTGGCATCGCTTGAGCCGGTGCGCCGCGCACTGGAGACAGCCGGGGTGGAGTTCACGCTGAGCCGTTCGGGGCGCCGGGCGCTGTTTTGCCGCGATCCTGACGGCAACGCCCTGGAGTTGGTCGAGTCCGCGCCGTGATGGCTGGGGCTAGTCGCCGAGCGCCTGCGTAATGGCGTCAGTAAGATGTTCGAACTGCTCGGGGCGCGATAGCGGTTGGTCGTTACTGTCGGTTATGTAGAAAATGTCCTCGGCGCGTTCACCGAACGTGGCGATCTTGGCATTTCGTACCCGCGTATTGCACCGGACCAGCGCCGCGCCAATCTGTGACAGGATGCCTGGGCGGTCATAGGCGGTAACATCCATGATCGTGCGCCGGGTGTTCTCATCCTGGCTAAACTCGACCCGCGTGGGAAACCTGAAATGTTTGGCCTGTCGCGGCACATGGCGTGCCACGGGTTCTTCGGGCAGTTTGTCACTGGCCAGATACTCGTCGAGCTTGTCCCGGATCTCCTGTATGCGTTGAGGTTCGCTGATCGGTTGGCCGTCCTCTTCTAGCACTAGAAACGTGTCAATTGCATGATCATCGGTGGTGGTAATAATGCGCGCGTCAACGATGGTTAGCCCGATCTGATCCAATGCGGCGGTAATTTGGGCGAACAGATGCTGGCTCTCATGGGCGTAAATGACGACTTCCGTGCCCCCACGTCCGGATTCCGCCCGCACCAGCACCAGCGATTCATCGGGGTCGCCGTGTTCGAGAATACTGCGCGTATGCCATACGACTTCACTCGGTGAGTAGCGCAGGAAATACTCCTCGCCCAGTGTCTGCCACAGTGAGTCGACGGCGTCGTCATCAATGCCGGCAGCAAGCAACGGCTTGCGTGCCTCTGCGCGGGTCTCGGCGACCAGTTCCGATTGCACGATGCGGTTGCCCAGTCCCCGGCGCAGTGCACGCCGTGCCGCGTAGTAAAGTTCCTTGAGCAGGGAGTCCTTCCACGAGTTCCACACCTTGGGACTGGTGGCGCGAATATCAGCGACCGTCAGCAGGTACAGGTAATCCAGGCGGCTGCGATCACCGACCTCGCAGGCAAAAGCGTGTACCACATCCGGATCGTCAATGTCCTTGCGCTGCGCGGTAGTTGACATCAACAGGTGCGCGCGCACTAGCCAGCCCACCAGCCTTGCATCATAGTCGCTCATTCCATGGTGCTTGCAGAACTCAATCGCGTCCCGCGCGCCGAGTTCCGAGTGATCGCCACCGCGACCCCTGGCAATGTCATGGAACAGGCCGGCAATCAGGAGCAACTCCTGCTTGGGCACGCGGGCCATGAGTTCAGAACACAACGGGAACTCGTGGCTGAATGCTCTTACGGTAAAACGCCGCAGGTTGCGAACGACAAATAGGGTGTGCTCGTCCACCGTATAAACGTGAAACAAATCATGCTGCATTTGTCCGACGATATTGCCGAACAGCGGCAGGTAGGCAGCCAGTACCCCGTAACGGTTCATACGACGTAGTTCGTGGGTAATGCCGTGCTGTTGACGCAGGATCTCCATGAACAGGCTGCGCACCGCGAGGTTGTCGCGGAATCCCGGGTCGATGAGATGGCGGTGGTTGCGAATCAGTCGAATGGTATTGGCGCGCACCCCCTTGAGTTCAGGATGTTGCGCCATGACAAGAAATACTTCGAGCATGGCAAACGGATAGCGCGAGAACACAAACTCGTCGGTTACCTCGAGAAAGCCCTTACGTGACTGAAAACGCTTGTTGAATTCGACCGGTTCTGCCGGCTCGCTACCGTACAGGATCTCCTCCTGGAGCAGCTGCAGCAGCTTTTCGTTGAGTCGGCTGAGATTCATCACGGCGCGGTAGTATTCCTTCATGAACTGCTCAACCGCGAGGTGCCTCCTGTCATCGCGATAGCCAAACTGAGCAGCAAGGGTGCGCTGGTGGTCAAACAACAGGCGGTCTTCACGCCGGCGTGTGATTACGTGCAGTCCAAAGCGGATTTGCCACAACAGCGCCTGCCCCTCAATCAGGGTTTTATATTCCTGCTCGGTAATGAAACCGTGACTTACCAGTTCATGTAGGTGGCCGGTGCCGAAATGGCGCTTCGCGACCCA
>CP070733.1:1026223-1038095 GCA_020347585.1 Pseudomonadota bacterium
CCTTCGGGTCGGGCTTTATCTCTGCGGTCTGTCCCGAGAAATAAAACAGATGCCATTTCTGCGTTTGGCCACGTCCGGTTTTCTTGCTGCGATAGGCCTCGGGGAGTTCATAGGTCAGCCACTGCGGTGCCACCCCAACGAGTTCCAGTTGCTCGCGGGGGATGGCAGTCTCTTCGGCAATCTCGCGGTAAACCGCATCTAGCGGGTCTTCGCCCACCTTGATTCCACCTTGAGGTAGCTGCCAGGCTTCACCAGCGACGTCTGAGCGGCGGCACGCCAACACAAGCCCTTTAGAGTTCATGATTACGGCGCCGGCGCTCGCGCGAAAGAATTGATCACTCACTGCGGTTGGTCTCCGCCACTAGTTCACCGATATGCTCATTTTTCACTTTCCTTTTTGGTCGAGCTTTGCGTATCAAGCCTAGCCAGGAACCAGCGTTCACTGAAACCGGACAGGAAGCAAAAAAACAACACCACGTAGTGATTGTTGGCCGTGACCTGGAACAATCCGCCCTTGATCAATAGATAGGTCGGTATGGCAGCGGCCGCGCCAATAACCGTGCGGGCCAGCGTGATAAATGCGGAGCGCTTGACATCGGGAATGGTAGTTTTGGGGTCTGTCTTGGCGGTTGAGATAGCCGCGCTCAGGGCCCCGCCAAACAGGCCTGCAACTATCGCAGACAGAAAAAGTGTTGTCTCTTCGCCGGAGATGCCTGGTATCGCGCAATTGAGGACCGCGACAGACACGCCCGCTAAGAGGACGAAAAGAATCAAAGCAACAAATATCAATTGGCGTTTCAGCAGGCCGATCTTTTGATAGGCATTTTGCGAGCGCGTATTGACATGAAACATTGCTTCCTGGATCGCCTCGATGGGCACCGATTCCACATCGCCGGTGAGCAATTCTTTTGCCGCCTTACCACGCCAGGAGTCGGCCAGCTTCTTCTCTACTTCTTTACGCAATGAGATGACGCGGGCACACCGCTCCTGGGGCGTCATGCCTGGGACGAACCCGCGCTCTGCATTCAACAGGCTTTGATAGCCAGATGCGATGTCAAATCTCGAAAGTGCAGACTTGGCATTAGCCAGATGGGTGTGACAGGCCTCGGCCCACTCCTGCGGGGGCGTTGCCGAGCGGGCGGCCGCGATCCGCCTACTATATGCCGCATCAAAGTCCTCAATGTCGGACTTGAGGCGCGCGATGGTCTGGCTGTTGGTGTTCAGACGTCGCGCGATTCGGCCGAGCTTCTCCCGGACGCTCAGACCTGGGGCTCCTGCTTTTGGGTCAGAGGCGGCAACCTCCTGTTGCATGGCAACCCAATTTTGCCATAGATAGGCTGCGAGAAGTATGAAAAGGGGACGGAAGGACTAAACATTGATCCCGCCGTCCCCTTTCTTGAGGAATATCGTTACTTGTCCCCGATTTTCTTCCGACCATCCTCCTGAAATGCTGTGATCAGGAGGATGATCGTGGATTCTTGGCTAGCCACGTTTGCGCCAGCACGCGCAATACCAGAGCCACAGCAACAATACCAGCATCAGCAACAGCAAGGCCCTGAACAATTGACAGGGAATGCAATCCGATGGGTCATCCTGAGGCGTCGATTCCGGTTGCATCAGAGTCACATAGCGTGAGGCTTCGCGGGGCGCGAGTTCGCCTCGTTCATTGTGACCGACAGACTGGAACAGGAACTTGTAGACTCCCGGCACGCCGGTCTGGACAAAGCGATTCGTCCAGGTACCGTCACTGGCGGTGACATCGCCATGCGTTCCGTCGTCATACAATTTGACGCTGTAGTTGGTGTTGTTTGGCGAGGTGACTTTTACGTCGATTTTTCCATCGACTGCCGGCCAGCCGCGGTCGCTCAGCGATCCGGTGAGACGAACTTCGGCGCCGGGCAAGGCACTGGACGGCAGTACCTCCACCGCAAGCTTGTAATTGGAGTCCACGGCCGCGGAAAAGCCGACGGGGACCATGCCCTGGATTGGGTCGAACGTCTCCGAGGGCTGAATCTGTGATTTGGCCATCGCCTCTTTGGCTGCCTCGCGACTCCATTTGCCATTGGGTTTGAGCCGGAGTATCCAGTCGCCCACGTATTCCGATTCCTGCGCGATATCCGGGAATACAATTCTGAACACGCGATAGGTATGGCGACTCATTTCCTGGATCGGTATACCACCGACCGAAGCACCGGTCGTCATGACACTACCGGTCGGGCTGACGAACTCCAGATCATAAAACCCCCGCAAGGCTGGATTATCCAGCACCAGGAAGTTGGCGCTGCGATCGGAGGAGATGATTCGCGCCGTATCGACCGTCACCGGATCAGGGTTCTGCAGATTCACGACATGGGTAGGATCGACCACCAGGTCCATGCCGGTCGCATTTGAAAAGATCTTGAAGTAGAAATTTTCAAGGTCAAACAGGCTCTCATTGCTCAGACTACCCACAACCTGATGATAGCCTTCCGATCCCATGTTGGTGATGCTCTGTAACTTGGTCGGTTCAATATCGAATCCCAGACCGACGCTGTACATTTGAAGATCGGTGTTGCCCGATCGTATATCGCCGAGTACGTCGGCGATGTAGGGACTTTCGTTTTCCTTCCCGTCCGTCAACACCACCATTACCTGATGCCGGCCGTCAACCGGTCCGCCGATTTCATCGGCCGCCCGTTGCATGGCGCCGCCGATACCTGTCCGGCCGTCAGGAAAGAGCCTGGCGGCGTCGTTCAACGCACCATCACTCAACTCAGAGGCGGCAATCGCATTCTTTTTCGCGTCATCAATGAAATCCAGATTCATGTAGACACTGTTCGACGCGTTGTATTTGACGAAACCGAGTTTATCGCCGGTGCCAGTCGCACCGATATCGAGCCGCTGCAGATCGGTATACAGCATGGCCGCATCACGCATCGCATGAATCTTTTTGCGATCGCCGGCCGGGTCATCCATGCTGCCGCTACGATCCAGAACCAGCACGGTATCGATCGGCGTGGGATTGATGCCGATCCCGGTCAAGGTTACGACCTGTACCGGAGTGCTCGGGTCGTCGCTGCTGACTTCCATCTGAATGGTGTGCGCGCCCAGTGCCTGGGGCTCATATACCTGCGGCAGAATGATCGGGTCATCCCCCGGTTGTATTACCACCGGCGTGATCTCATTCAATTCACTCCACTGAGCCCGGTTAGGATCGGCGGCGGGTGTCAGGATGGAGACCGAGACGGTCAGGGCGGCATCGCCGTCGTTGTGAATGACCAGGGCCTTTTTGAAGGCAAAGCCCAGTTCCACCTCGCGGTAATCGATGATCGAGTCCACGCGCAACTGGGCAGTGGGTGTCTGACTGCACATCGCATTCAAGGCATCGATATGCGGTTGATAGGCGGCATCGGAGGGCATGGTCCGACCGATGGCCTGATTTAACACGGCACTGCAGTAACCACTGATCTCGGTGGAGAGCTTCGGGAAACGGCCGCCGGGCCCGCCCTGATAATGACAGGACGTGCAGTCACCCGCGCTGGGTACGGCATCCAATATGTTGGTCGGGCCGGCGTTTTGCGGCCAGTCGGGGTGGACTTGCGGGTCGTACCAGTTGTCGGCGAATAATCCACCGAAATCCAATGCGGTGCCAGGGTGCGTGACATACGGGTTTTCGCCGGAGTGACAGGTGGTACACACGCCACCCGAGCCCCCGAGCAATTCCGCTCCGCCGGCAAAATCCAGCAAGGGATAGGTATCGCCGAGATCAACCGGGAACCCCATGTCGCTCTGCTGGTTGTCCCAGAAGCACACCTTGCTTGTCATTTTGCCCATGCAGATGATGCCCAGCAGACCTGCTGTGCTGCCGCTGCCATTGCCGCTTACGCGGGGCAATGCGATGCAGGTGCCTTCCGGGGCGGCACTGTCGTATTTGTACACGCGCGCTTCGCTGCCAACACTGATAAATTCCTGGGCGTCCGACAATGCGCCGATAAAATTCCAACCGGTGCTGCCATCGCTGTTCCACGCAGGCGGGATGGGTACCCCGGATGCGGCACACTCGTCGATGTAGGCCTGGCCACTTTGCATGGTCGAAAAGCCGATCACATCGCGATCAATCTTGTCCTTGCGTTCAATGTCCTTGAACAGTTGCTGCAACTCGGCATTGGGTTTAAAGGCGCTGACCTGGCCGGCTGCGTCGAACTGATAACGCAGCTTGCTGCGGATGAGATTGATCTTTCCCTGCAGCACATGGCCATGCCTGGGTTTGACTTCCTTGATCAGCCAGTCGGCCAGCTCGGCACTGGCGTACAAGCTGTTTTGCTGGTCCCACTTTCTTCCCTTGGTGAGCTTTTCTCTCACCGCATCAAATCGGGCCTTTTGCTCGTCACCTGCCTGGCGGTAAAGATCGTCCACGTAGTACTTCAGCGTGTTCTCGAGGAATTCGGGGGTAACCTGTATCTCCTTGCCGTTCTGGTCAAACATGGCACCATGGCCAACAAAGGCGATGGGTTCGGCGGCGTGTGCCGTGGCAGCAACAGAGAAGTAGATAAGAAAGAAAAAGGTTGATATTACGCTAACGAACACTAAACGTGTTGTTGTACCTTTGCTCGTGTTTACACCGCCAGTTGACCTGAACATGCCCGTTTCCCTCCATGGATGCAGTTTGCATGCGCTTTTAAAAAAAACAGCGCGACGTAAGGCTCCCAGCAGCGATACAAGGACTGCCTCTTTCCAAAAAGTAGATACCGACTACGTTCGAAATTGAAGTAAATAGTTGGGAAGGCAGTTGTGAGAAATGCACACCGACATGTAAGGAAGTTGCAAGCAAATGAAAAAATTGGGGCCAGAGCACAGTTTCTACTAATATCGACGACTATTTTTCTCTAACAATCGTAATAATCGGGGTCAAAAAAAACATTGTTCCTAAAATCTTGAGGGAACTGCCCTCTGACCCCGTTTTCCGTGAACTTATCTATAGGTCGTGTAACCGGCATCAAGCCAGCTTTACGTGCCCCCGTCGATGAAGGCGACATTGTTGAAGCCGCGCCGCTGTAACGCGTGGGCCGCGAGTGCGCCCGTGGGGCCGCCCTGGCAGGCGGAAATAATCGGGCGTGAACGCGAGGCGGGCGCCCCTGGGGCAGGGCATCACCGGCGGTCTCGGCCGGCTCGTTGAGCGGCACATTCAGTGCGCCGGGAATCATATCCGTTATCGCGCAGATATCACTCGGATCACGTGGGTCGATAAACAGCGTATCTGGATCGTAGAGCTTGCGTGCGTTGGCTTTCTGGCGGGGCTTGCCGTCGACACGGCGGCCTTTGTCTGGCTCCCACCCAATAGGTTGCCTCGTTTGTCTATTGCTCAGAAATGATCTTGCTGATACTCGCGACTCTCCTTGCCGCGTGTATTACAGCCGCACGGTCTACTACTTCGGTGTCATATTTGATATCTATGATGTCTTCCGCGTAATTGACCTTAGCACCAAGGATCCCATCTTGCTCTCGGAGTATCATTTCCATGTCCTCGATGCATCCGCTGCAGGGAATTTCATCGGCCTTGAGTCTTATCTCTGCGATCATAATATTCCTGACTGCCATTGGTAATAGGTGACAGACCCCGGCCTCTGTTGTAGGTGCGACTGATTACGAAACGGCTGCTATTTCACATCTCACATTCAATGCTCAAATAGTCCTGCAGCGTGCGGCCTTGGATGAGCTCGAAGCGTTCGGCGAGTTTTTGGACGTGTTGCATGCGATCGAGGCGAAAGTGACGAAACGCATCGCGTAGCTCACACCAGCCAACCATCGTCCAGACTCTGCCCCAGTAGAAGGCGCCCAGCGGGTGCACAATACGCTTGGATTGCTTGCCGTCTTCGCGGGTGTAGTCGATTTGGATTTTGTGTTGGTCCTTGATCGCCTGACGCACGATCAGCAGTTGCTCGCCGGCCATGCCTTCCATCTGAAAGTCCGGCACCATAATGTCTTGTCTGTCGAACTCGGATTTGAGTTTTTCGGGTACCACGTGTTCGATTTTCTGTAGGGCCCGATGTGCTCCGAGCGCGAGGCCCTTGTCGGTCCAGGCCCGTACCATGCGCGCCCCGACGATGAGCGCCTCGAGTTCGTCCTCGTTGAACATTAGCGGCGGCAGGTGAAAGCCGCGCAGCAGGCGGTAACCATGTCCGGCCTCGCCGGTGATCGGTACCCCGGATAGGCTCAAGTCTTGGATATCGCGATAGATGGTGCGCTCGGACACTTCGAGTGCATCGGCCAGATGTCGCGCGGTGACGACCCGATCGGGATGCAGGTGCTGAACGATCTGAAACAGCCGATCGGCGCGGCGCATGGTCAGTAGCGCAACGCCAACGCGGCACACAAGAACTGCATGTAGTCGTCCGCCGCTTTGAAGCGATCGACCACGCGCGTTTTGACGCGTGCATCGAGCATGTGTACATCGTCCATGGGGGCAATGGCAATGAAGTCTTTGCGTTTGAGGTCGTCGATGAGGGGATGATCCTTGGCGTAGCCGCGCGGCGGTCGGGACAGCGACTCACCGCGCAGCGCGTAATGTTTGTTGAACGCCTTGGCGCTGGTGGCGGCCCGCCACTTGGCGGGGTGCTCGGCGATCACATCGCGGATCTTGCCCAGGGCCTTTGGGTCCGGGCGCCAGATCCCGACCCCCACAAAACACTCGCCCGGTTCGATGTGCACGTAAAAGCCGGGCGCGTGCACGTCCTTGCCCTGTTCATGACGGAACTGGATGCCGATGTTGGTTTTGTAGGGGCGCTTGTCCTTGGCGAAGCGCACGTCGCGGTGCACGCGCATGAGGGAGCCCCCCACTTTCCGGGGTTGGGCCAGAAAGTGGGGGGAGATCAGCACCAGCTCATCGGCCATGTCGGCGATGAACTGCAGGGCCGGTGTGCGCACCATTGCTTCATAGCGGGGCTTGTTCGCGTCGAACCAGTCACGGCGATTGTTGCGTGCCAGCGAGTGCAAGAACGCCAGCGTGTCCTCGGTGAAGTAACGGGCCATGGCGGTCGCTCACTGACAGGTGTAGGTGATGAGCGTGAGCATCGCCCCCTGGGGGTCGCTGATCACGGCGAAGCGCCCCACCTCCGGGATATCCCGTGGCGGCATGAGCACCTTACCCCCCAACTGCTCGACCCGCGCCATTTGCCCATCGACATCGTCCACGGTGACATAGGCGCCCCACGCCGGTGGCATGCCCTGGGCGTCGGGCGGGATGGCCATCATCCCCCCGATTTCGCGGCCCTCCGATTTGATCATGGTGTAGGTGAGATCGGGCATCTTCTCATCCTGCAGTTTCCAACCGAGCAGGTCGCGGTAAAAGCCCTTGGCGCCGGCGATATCGGTGGTCATCAGTTCATTCCAGCTGAACGCCCCGTGTTGCTTCATTGCTTGTTCGTCCATGGTTATCTCCCTGTATGGTAGTGGAGATGATAGCCTAGACGCCCCCTCCTGACACCGTGGTGTCAGGAGGTTTCAGGAGGGGCAAAATACTTTGGCAAGTGGGTGCGGGCGCGTTCCAGGAGATCACGATGGATTCACTCGTCGACACGGACTGGCTAAGCCAACACCTCGATGATCCGGATCTGGTGTTGCTCGACTGTACCGTCACCACCATCCCGCATGAAGACGGAGGTTTTCATAACGTTAGCGCCCGCCCGGAGTATGAACTGGGTCATCTTCCCAATGCGGGGTTTGCCGATCTGAAGGGTAATCTCTGTGATACCCACAGCCCCATCGAGTTTGCGCTACCGACGCCTGAGCAATTCTGCCGCGCGATGGGGGCGCTGGGGGTAGGGGATGATTCACGCGTCGTGCTTTATGACACCAACTACACGGCGTGGGCCGCTCGTGTCTGGTGGACGCTGCGCTGGGTTGGCTTCGATCGCGCGGCGATTCTCAATGGCGGGCTGGCTGCCTGGACGGCGGAGGGCCAGCCGCTATCTCTCGAACCCGCTACCCGGCCGGCG
Organism: Pseudomonadota bacterium; assembly: GCA_020347585.1. GTDB lineage: Bacteria > Pseudomonadota > Gammaproteobacteria > CAMYNG01 > CAMYNG01. The sequence goes on from CP070733.1 coordinate 1,034,197, forward strand.
AAACAGTTAACCCCCAGGCCCCGCCCGGAATTGATCGCAGACCGGGATGAGGTGCTTGCCAGTATTGACGATGAGGCTGTGTATCTGATCGACACTTTCCCTGAGGTTTATTACCGGGGGGACATAGCTATTTACGAGCGCGCCGGACACATTCCCAGTGCGATAAACATCGACACGTTACAGCTGCTTGATAAGACGGGCCGGTTTCGTCCGGAGCATGAACTCGCAGCCATGCACAGTCTCGATCGCAATACCCGCATCATCACCTACTGTGGTGGTGGTATCGCGGCCTCAGCCAATGCCTTTATCATGACCCGGCTCGGTTTCACCAACGTGGCGGTGTATACCGCTTCGCTCCAGGAGTGGGCTGCCGATCCTGCTTTCCCGATGGTTGTCGATGCGCCTTGATGGCGCAATTTTCTTGCTATCTATTTTGCCAAGCCAATTCGCTTCGATGATGACTAAGCAAAGTCCAGCCAGAATCTGGGTCAGTCTTGCCTTACGCATGTGTTTATTCGCTATTGCGTTGATGTGGCCAGCGGGTACCTGGCGTTGGTGGGAGGCATGGGTGCTGGTCGGTCTCTGGGCTGTCTTTGGGGTTGTCATGACCAATTACTTGTTGCGCCACGATCCCGCGTTGCTCGCCGAGCGGTTGAAGCTGGTGCCACTGCACAAGGACCAGAAGCATTGGGATAAGGTTTTAATGCTGGCGTTTCTCGTTGCAGGGATTGGGCTCTACATTGTTCCTGGTTTTGATGTAGTGCGCTTTGGCTGGAGCGAAGCTTTGCCTCTATGGATGCAGGTCGTTGCGATGTTTATACACTTACCTTGCTTTGTTATGCTCGGCTGGGTCATGCGTGAGAATACCTATCTCTCGCAGGTGGTGAGAATCGATGAGGAACGCGATCATCGCGTGATTACTACGGGTCCCTACGCACTGGTGCGTCACCCCATGTACACCGTAACAATTGTTTTACTCTTTGCGGTTCCCGTTGCGCTTGGGTCGCGTTTTGCACTGGTTCTTGCTGTATTTCTAACAGGGCTGTTAATCGTTCGAACCTGCTTCGAGGATCGCACCTTACACGCAGAGCTCCCTGGGTATCCAGAGTACGTCAAGCAAACTCGATATCGATTACTTCCTGGGGTTTGGTAGCAGATGACGCGATGAATTGTCTTCCCTAGATATGCAGATATGATGGACGAAAGGGGGTGGAGAGAGATCTGTTTTCCTTTTCTGATATATCAGTCGGTACAAAAAGAAAGGCGACTACAACATGGATATTAGCGCAGCGTTAGAACGACTGAACTCCCAGCTACCCCTTAAGGCCCGGCAAGACGCATTGCCTTCGGTGTTAAAGGCCACGCATCAGAGCGTGTTGTATTCCTTGGCCGAGCGAGGTCGCCCGCCAACCATGGATGAGTTGGAAGTTGCTTTGGGTATGGGAAAGGTCGAAGCCGCCTTGCAGAGATTGGGCGCTGATGATTTGATCGTGCTCGATGCAGAAGGGAAGCAGCTAGTAGGCGCGTATCCTGTTACCCTTGAACAGACACCTCACAAGATTTCAGTGAATGGCAATAGCATCCATGCGATGTGTGCGCTGGATGCCGTGTCCGTCGCACCCATGTTTGATGCCAAGGTCACCATTGATTCCACCTGCCACGTGAGCGCAACGCCAATTACGGTTGCTATGCAAGGCAGAGAGATCGTTGATGTAAAACCTACCGCCGAGGTGACGGTGGGAATTCGTTGGCGAATGCCGTCGGCAGTGGCAGCGCACAGTATGTGCATGGAAATGGTGTTTCTCAAAGATAGGCGAACGGTGCAAGCCTGGCTAAACGGCGATACAGAGAACATCGCACTGTTTACGTTGCCCGAGGCCGTGGCATTTGGCACCGCCTTTTTTCGCCCATTGCTTGACTGATGACCTGCACGTAAAATGGCCAAGGGGGGCAGAGATTAGTCTGACAAAAAATCGTGGGAAAGTGACCTAGGGGATGAAGTTCAATCCCATCGCCTTTCTTTTTTGCCATATTTTTCTTGAGACTATTCGGTTGCTTGCTGCATCGCCTGATTTTTGCGCCAGCGCAGTACCTGCTTTTCGTCCAGATACCCCTTATCGACCACATAGTCCATGGTATAGGCCATGCGATATTTGCCGATCTCAGCATCAAGGCGCATGACCTCGTGACCGTCTTCATCGAAGAAAACAACGGCCACGTCGTAGGACAACTGTAGTTCGCCGTACCATTGTTGTGGCGTCAGCTGTCTGCCATCAGGAATGACAATCTTTGTATTGTTGTCCGAGGCATCCAGTTGAATGGCACGAAACTTCGGAAAACTCTTGCGTACTTCAGGTAACGCCAGAACCCTTTCGTGAAAACGTCTGCAGGGGTTGCAGTCCGGCCGTTCGAATACCACCAGCATTGGACGTTTTTCGCCGCGTTGCGCCGCGGCCAGATCGTAGGTGGGTGCGCCAAAGAGCGCAACATCTTGCGTGATTTCTTTGGTAGCCGCTGTGCTCGGAATGCGCTTGTCACGAAGATAGTCACGCAGCGATATCTTTGAATACAGTTTGCGGTCGATATAGTCCAGCACATGTTGGAATTTCTCTGGCGGATAAAAACCTACTATTTTCAACTTCAGGTCATCGTCCACGCCAAAGAAAAGAATGGTGGGTGTTAACCGGGCACTTTCTTTCTCGGCAAAATCCTTGACAACGGTCGGTGTGCCATCCGGTTCAACGACTTCCAGCTCGCTGAAGATATCCATACCGATCACATCGTAGTTCGCCATGACCCGTGGTAGTACCACGGGGTCGCTGAACGTCGTCTTGAGGAATGCCTTACAGGTGCTGCAGCTCTCTTGACTAAGCATCACAATGACGCCGCGCTTGCCGTGCTGGCGTGCCTCGGCGAGGTCCTCCTGTAAGTTGAAAAAGGTCTGCTTGAACCAGGCGGGGAATTTAATGTGGGTTTTGGTGGTGGCTTTACCGTCCGGGTAAATCTGGTAGCGATCCATTGTCTCCGCCATGGCGCCGGTATCCAGCAGACAAAAGATGAGAGTGCTCGTAATCATGTGGAAGCAAGTCTTCATTGCCGTTCCCTCCCATTCTCGGGGTGGGCCAGTTTCGTTGTAAGCCTTACGCGCTCCGGCCTGATACCGGCGTCCCTTCACAAATGCCTAACGCACCTGCGCCAATGCTGGCTGTAGGAGTGAAACAGCTTGGTGCAGGATCGAAAATCAGCCAGATCGCTTTCCAGTCGCTTGTACTTAAGCAATTTGCAATCACTTTCGTCGAAATGCGCGGTGCGGAAGCCTTCCTGTGATCCACAGATCGTCAAGGCAAATTCCTCGCGATTGTAAGCGGTCGGGCTGGCCCGGTATAACCACGTCGTTAGTGTCGGGTACCGAGTACCGCTTTGCAGCGCCTCGTGCAACTCCGGTATTTGACTCGTCCATGACTGGAGAAAACCCGAAGAGCACAACACTACCCCGGAATTCAAGGGGGAAGGCTCGCCCGGTATGTAGCTTGACTGATAACCGAGATTCCATACCCAGTCGTTGGTGCAGGCGACCAGATCGAACCCCGCGTAGGTATCAAACAGCTCTCGCACGTCAGCGAAAACGAACGTATCGGCATCTAACAACAGGATGCGGTCTGCTTCGCAGGCGGCGAGTTGGACCTTATTGTCCTGAAAGTAGCCGGACTCGACGCTGGGGCACGTTCGTAGGCCGATTTCCCATTTGTCACAGAAGTCATGGAAATCTCCTGGCAGACGATAACGTGAGTCTTATATGAGAAAGACGGTAACCGTGATGGTGTGGTTGTGTTGTCTTAGCAGATGAGTGATAGTCTTGGTCTTCTCCATGTAGAGAGATTCGGCATTGACGATGTAAG
>CP070733.1:1038195-1041358 GCA_020347585.1 Pseudomonadota bacterium
CGCTCACCGGTCAGGGTTACAAGCTGTTCATCAAAACCACGCCGGAAAATCTCCGCGAGTTAAAACAGATCCTCGCCGATATTGACGTGGGCGCGCGCCAGTTGCTGATCAGCGTGAGCATGGATGCAAGCGCGCTAAGGGCCAGCCAGGGTGCAGAGGTCACGGGCCAAGTTGCCATCGGCGATTCGGCTTCGGTCAGGGCTGGAAGCAGCAGCAACGACGTGTCGGTGCGCCTGCACGGCAGCCGCCAATCTGAGGCAGCGCCGGCCACCTACCAAATCAAGAGCAGCGAGGGACAGTGGGCAACTATTAACACCGGTACCGCCTACCCTGTGCGTAAACGGGTGCGCACCGCCTATGGCACCGAAATCGAACGTGTCGAGATGGTGAGCGCCAACAGTGGCTTCCAGGTCCTGCCGCTGGTAAGCGACCAGGAGGTCACGCTGCGCGTGCGCCCCTATCGCAGTGCCCGCGAGCGCGATCCACACGGCGCCATCGAATACTCCGAACTCGACACGGTGGTGCGCGGCCGGCTCGGTCGCTGGATTCCGCTGGGCGGCGCGACAAGCGGTTCATCGAGCCGCAACAGTACGCTCACCGGAACCTCACGCGAGGAGTCCAGTCTCGCCCAAAGCATGGCAGTGAAGATCGACCTGGTCGACAGCCCATAGATTCCGCACCCCTCTTACGCACCGACGCCGCAGCATTCACGGTGCATGTCGCACTGTGATACATTTTCTGCGCAAACGCACCGTCCACCAGAACCAAGAACGCGATTACCGTGGCAGAAACCAACGCCGTCCACTACCGCATTTTCCTCAAAGACCCTGCCGCGCACCTCTTTGAAGTGAGTTGTCGGGTCACCGTTCCCGATCCCCACGGCCAGGCCTTCGCCTTGCCAGCGTGGATCCCCGGCAGCTACATGGTGCGCGACTTCGCCAGGAACGTCGTCGCCATTGACGCGCAGTGTGCGAGCGGCCCGGTGGACATCCGCAAGATAGACAAAAGCACCTGGCGGTGCGCGCCCTACGAGGGCCCGCTGACCGTGACCTGCCTGATCTACGCCTATGAACTGACCGTGCGCAGCGCCTGGCTCGATACCACCCGCGGTTACTTCAACGGTACGTCGGTGTTTCTGGCGCCACGTGGCATGGAATCACAGCCCTGCTCGGTCGAGATCGCGGCACCGGTTCATACGGCGTGCGCAAACTGGCGGGTAGCAACCAGCCTGCCCAAGGCGCCGGCCACCGAACAGTACGGCTTCGGGCTGTACCAAGCCAGCGACTACGACGACCTTATTGATCATCCCGTCGAGATGGGGCGCTTTGACCTCGTTTCCTTCAAAGCTGGCGGCATCTCCCACGATGTTGTCGTTTCAGGCCGGCATCGCGCCGACCAACCCCGCCTGGCGCGCGACCTGCAGCGCATTTGCGAAACCCATATTGGCATGTTCGGTGAACTACCGTCGATCGAGCGTTACGTGTTCCTGGTAATGGCGGTGGGCGACGGCTACGGCGGGTTGGAGCACCGCGCATCGTGCAGCCTGCTTTGTAAGCGCAGCGACCTACCGATGGCGGGACAGGAACAGATTGGAGAGGACTACCGGACATTTCTCGGCCTGTGCAGCCATGAGTACTTTCATACCTGGAACGTCAAGCGCATCAAGCCCGAAGCGTTCGTTGCTTACGATCTGACGCGGGAGGTGCATACCCGGCAGCTCTGGGCCTTTGAGGGCATTACCTCGTACTACGATGATTTGGCGTTGGTGCGAAGCGGCCTTATCAAGGAGGAAAGCTATCTTGAACTGCTTGGCCAAACGGCAACACGCGTATGGCGTATTCCAGGCCGCCGCATGCAGAGCGTTGCCGATTCAAGCTTCGACGCCTGGATCAAGCTGTACAAGCCGGACGAGAACACGCCCAATGCCGCCGTGAGCTACTACAGCAAGGGCGCGCTGCTGGCACTGGCCGTGGATATGCGTATACGCAAGGACAGCGGCGGACAACGCACGCTGGACGACCTGATGCGCGCCCTGTGGAAGGAATACGGAGCCGCCGGCCGCGGCGTGCCCGAGGGCGCGATAGAGGCAATGGCCGCCACGCTTGCCGGCGTCGACCTTACTGATTTCTTTGCGCGCTATCTGCACGGCACAGATGACCTGCCACTCGCCGAACTGTTGCAGCCAACGGGCGTACGCTTTGTATTGCGCGCTGCAGAAAATGAGGCGGACAAGGGCGGAAAGGCCGATGTCGAGCAGGACGACAAACGTCCAGCGCTGGGTGCGCGCACCAGCGAGAACCCGCTCGGCGCGCGACTCGATACCGTGCTGTCAACGGGCGCTGCCGAACTTGCAGGGCTTGCCGGTGGCGATATTCTCGTTGCGATCGACGGTATCCGAATCGACAAGCGCAATCTGGAAAAAGTGATTAACAGCTATCGCGCCGGCGACAAGGTTACCGCCCACGCCTTCCGCCGCGACGAACTGATGGTTTTCAGCGTTGAACTGCAAGCAGCACCGCTCGATACCTGCGAATTTGTGCTGGTGCAGGACGCAAACGAAACTATGCTGACGGCGCGCCGCAGCTGGTTACAGCCGAATGGCAAGAACAATGGGTAGTCCGCCCTTTCATCTCGCGTTTCCGGTAAACGATCTGGAGCAGACACGCCGGTTCTACGTCGATGTCCTGGGTTGCGGAGTCGGACGCGAGAACGAGCGCTGGATCGATTTTGATTTTCACGGCCACCAGATCACCGCGCACCTGTCCCGCGACAAGGAAACCGCATTGCCAACCAATCCGGTCGACGGCAGTGACATCCCGGTACGCCACTTCGGTGCGGTACTCGAATGGGATGCATGGGAGGCGTTGTCAGACAGGATTGCGGCAAGCGGCGGCCGGTTTGCGATTGCGCCGCGCATTCGATTCGCCGGGCAGGTGGGCGAACAGGGTACGTTTTTTGTTACCGATCCCAGCGGCAACTACCTGGAGTTCAAGGCGTTCAGGGATCCGGCTCGGCTGTTCGCCACGGAGTAGCTGCGTCGGCGGCTTAGAGACCGGACGCGCGCATATCGAATACCGTAAAGTCGCGCTTGGTTAGCCAGATGTCACCAAGCCGCGCCAGCACGGTGCTTCCGTCCGAGCGCACCAGCCTCATGGGGGTACCA
>CP070733.1:1041458-1047968 GCA_020347585.1 Pseudomonadota bacterium
ATCAAGGTTGAGGGCGTTGATGTAGTCGGCGTTGTAGTAGAACTTGCGCGCGTCGGTGGCGGTGGTGCGGCACCACTTCGAGTCGGCGGCCACCAGTGGCAGACGCAACACCAGCGCGCCGAGGAAGGGTTTCTCGATGATCAGACGTGTGCGCGCCGCGCTGATCTTGGTTTCGGTATCCTTCTCGCTCATTGCGCCGCAGGCCCGCGCGGGCCACGTTCCGCCTTCAGTGGTCGTAGAGCATCAGATCGGCCACGGCGTTGGACCACTGCGCGAACTGCGGAACCGTGAACAGGTCTTCGCCAATGGCGCGATGCATGTCCGACACCAGCATCACACCCATCTCGCGCTGCGGGAACTTGCCAGCGTAGTCCGGGATATGACCTTGCACGTCGTGTGCCTCGGAGGTTTCATTGGCACGGATCGCACGCCCCACCAGCGCCGAGGCAACCGCATACTGCAAATCGATTTCCGTTGGCGCCGCAACGGCCTCGCCGCGCACAATCGCATCGAGGTCCGGCATCTGGTCGAGATTCTCCACAAACGCGTTGAGCTCGATGCCGGCGGCCGGACCCACGCAGGCCTGCAGCGCGCCCGGCAACAACTGGGGCTGATTGGCAAATTTCTGCAACGCGCGGTGGGCAAACTCCCAGGAGCGCGGCGACGGAAACGCCACCGGGTTGTGCGCCGGGTCGAATTCGAACAACAGGTCGGGACGGAAGCGCAGGAAGGCGATCACCCGCTCGTCGATGCCGTTGGCATACGCCCAGGCCACCCAGTCATCCAGGTTGAGATCGAAATCGAAGTGCGAAAAGCGATTGGCGAGCGGCGCCGGCATGGTGTAGGTCACGCCGCGGTCTCCCTGACGATTACCGGCGGCGAAAATGGCCCAGCCGTCCGGTACCCGATACTCGCCCAGTCGCCGGTCGAGAATCAGCTGATAGGCCGCCGCGGACACGCTGGGCGGCGCCGAGGTGATTTCATCGAGAAACAGAATGCCCTCGCCACCATGACGCTTCTCGTCCGGCAGCATGGCGGGTACCGCCCATTCGACAACGCCGGATTCACGAAACGGGATACCGCGTAGATCGCTGGGCTCCATCTGTGACAACCGGATATCGATCACCTGCACGTCGTGCCGTCCGGCGATCTGCGCGACGAGTTGGGACTTGCCCACCCCTGGCGGACCCCACAGCATCACGGGCGTATGGTGACCCTCGTGGGTGCTTAAGAACTCCTGATCCAGGACTGACTGCAGGTGGGCGGGGCGCATTTTAACTCTCGCAACAACTTCGAAACTACATTACAAAAAAGAGATAACTTACTGAAAATACGATTCAGAATCCCGCCATTTTATACCATTTCTGCGCCTCGTCGGGATCTTTATCCACCCCTCGGCCTTCCTCGTACATCATCGCCAGCGTGGTCTGCGAACCTGCCAGACCCTGTTCCGCCGCCCGCCGGAACCATGTCGCGGCTTCGCTGCCGTCCGCATCGACACACTCCCCTTCGAGGTACATAAACCCAAGCCCGTGTTGAGCGAGTGGCAGCCCCTGTTCGGCCGCCGCGCGCATCCATTTCACTGCCGCCTCGCAGTTGCGCGCGACCCCCAGACCATTCTGGTACATGATCGCCATGCGGTACTGCGCATCGGCGTTTCCGTCATTGGCAAAGGGGCTCAGCAGCTGCAGGGAGCGTGAAAAATGCTTAGCCTCGAACGCGGCAATGCCGCTGGCCAGCTCCATATTCTCGTTGTCCGACATGATCCGGTCCTCTGCCGACTCGCCGCTGCAGCGCGGGGCGCTGCAACCGGTAGCCCGGCGCAAATCGATTGAAAGCGGCGATGGTAACGTTAAAATGCATGCCTCTCTATATCCCGGGAGGCAGAGGGCACCCGCAGGGGCAATTATTGCCCCCCCGATGGGGATATAGGCAGGCCACAATTCGGTTAGATAAACTTGCCAGCGTTTTTTCGTCCACGCATTTTACGGATTTCACGGCAAGCGTCACGAGGCCTTTTGCACATGTCCGCAGTGGCTGAGAAGTCTATTAGTCCGCAGCTTGCCTTGCGCGCCTGTATTCAGAAGGTCGCGACCGGCCCCGAGTACAGCAAGGATCTCTCCCAAGAGGAAACCCGTGAGGCGATGCGTCTGGTCCTGGACGGCACAGCCGATCCGGTGCAAACGGCCGTGTTCCTGATCGCGCTGCGCATGAAGCGCGAGACGGACGACGAGAACAAAGGCATCCTGCAGGCGATTCGTGACACCATGCCCACGATCGTCGCACCGGTCGACGAACTGGTGGACGTGGCTGACCCTTATGATGGCTATGCTCGGGGCTTGCCGGCCTCGCCGTTTCTGGCGCCGGTCCTAGCCGCGTGCGGCGTGCCTGCCGTTTCCCATGGTCTGCAGGCGGTTGGGCCCAAGTTCGGTATCACCCATCGTATGGTGCTGCAGGCCGCGGGCGCTGATGTTGATTTGGCTAGCGATGCCGCGGTTCAGCGTATTGCCGACCCCAATATCGGCTGGGCCTACATTGACCAGAAGGCGTTTTGCCCGCCGCTGCACGACTTGGTGCCGCTGCGCACGCGCATCGTCAAGCGCCAGGTACTGACCACGGTGGAAGTGCTTACCGGACCGGTGCGTGCGCGCAAAGCCACACACCTGATGACCGGCTATGTCCACAAGGCGTACCCGCCGATCTACGCAGAGCTGGCCCGGTTTGCAGGCTTTGATTCCGCGCTGATCATTCGCGGCGTCGAGGGTGGGATCATTCCCTCGCTGCAGCAAGACGCCAAGCTCTGGTTTTATCACGATAAGGGCGAAGAACAATTCGTGGTGTCGAATCCCGCCACGATCGGTATCGACCAGCCCACGCGCGCGGTACCGCTACCGGAGGATCTGCCCCCCGCCGGGGTTCGCGACGATCAAATCGCCACCGCCATCGACAGCGGTGCCGCCGCCAGGCACGCTGCCGAGGCCGGCATTGCGGCCCTCGAAGGCAAGGCAGGTCCGGTGCGCGACAGCCTGATTTACGGCGCCGCCATTTGCTTATGGCACCTCAAGCGTTATCCTTCCCTCGCTGACGCGGCAGACGCGGTGCGCGAGGTTATTGATTCCGGGGAGCCACTGGCACATTTTCGTGCCTGAAATGGATCTCGAAAGATAATTAAATATACGAGATAACTAATTATTTTAATTACTATTTTGAGTTGAAGTAGAGCAAGAGGAGACTGGCATGAACCAGGAATACTACGACGCAACCGTGAAGATGGAGAAACTGGGTGTGGATCCCGAGTATGTGCAGGGCTGGCAGGGTGGCTACCTCGGCAACCCGCTGCGCGAAGAGCAGCGGGTTAACGACGCCTATAACGCGGGCTACGAGGACGGCAAATCCAAGAACACCGGCAACTTCGATAGCTGGGTGAAGAAGTAACGCTAACTGCTTCTTCTTAAAAGCAAAACGGCGCTGGCACCGATAGGGTCGCCAGCGCCGATTTGCTTTGTGCCCTAGCTGCGGGGCGTTTCATCATCCGGCGGCATCAGGTTCCGCAGTGCCTTCGCCAGGGTTTCGATGACTTCAGGCGCCTCGATATCCATCACTTGTTGGGTGACCCACTTGCGATCCTTCGGTCCCATTACGTCGGTAACCCGGTCACCGAAATAGCGCCGCATGTTGAAGCTGGGTTCGCTATCGACGAACGCAAATTCGGCGTAAGCCTCCATGCGCTCGTTGAGCAGGTCGATGAACTCCTGCTGATAGTTGCCGGGGCCCGCATTCTCCACCTTGCTGTCGTGATAGTGCTTGGCGCACTTCAACGCCAAGGCCGTCATAAATTCATGGCGCTGCTCGAGGGTAAGGCGCTCGATGGTCAGGCGGTCAGTCAAATGAATCGCAAAGGCCGTAAACTCGCTGACCACATCAAGTCGCTGCAACTGCGTGTCGGTCTGAAACCCCTCGTTTTCGAGGTGCAGACACCCGTTGGCGCCGATGCGCCATGCAATAAAGCCCACCGCCCCTGCGACCTCCTCCAGCGACCGCTCCTTGTCTTTTGCTCTCCAGCGACTCTTTACTCGCACTGACTGTACCTCTGTTGTCGGCCACCACGCGCAACGCGCGCGCCACTGGCAGTTATGGGCGGCGCATGCTAGCATAAAAATTGTCGAGTATTTTACTGAGTTATTTTATTTTTGTTAACCTTATCCAGGCGTTTAGCGCTCATTCCGCCGTAGGTGCTCCGATGTCCGACGAGTTAGGCGCGCTGCAAGCCGCAGTCCAGAAGAACTGTCACATAGTCGATGCCCGCCACTCGGGTGACTATACCCTGTGCATCTACCTGCTGAAGATGCGCGAGTACTACCGCTGGGAGAAAGGCTATCCGCTGGGCGCTGACCTGCCCCGTGGCGAAGTCGGCGACTGGTTGCGCGAGCGCGAGACGCTGTGGGAGTCGCTGGAAGTCGAGCCATTCGGCGAACTGCCGATTGGTAACAACTATCTCGAGCCCTTTAACACCGGCACCATCAACGACGCGCTACTCCCCGAGGGACTTGTCTACAGCGCGGGACTCGGCAACCAGTCCCGCCCGCACTTTTTCCTCGGTGAGCTCGAAGCACGCGAACGGACCGATGACTTTGACGTGCTGATTTCTGGCAGAGAACACGCTCGCGAACTCACGGCCTATCCCGCCATGAGCCACCAGGGCACCATTTTCATTCGCCGTGAATCCCTGCGGCGCATGCTCTGGGAGAAGATCGAGAACTGGCGTTGGAGCAAGGCCGAGAATGCCATGGCGCGCGCCATCGCCTGTTACGACTTTGATTCCAACCTGCAACTGGCGCTCGACCAAATGACCGCCCACGAGATGGAGGCGGTGAGGCTGCACGAAATCGGCGAGATCCTGGCCGGCAAGCAACTGGGTGATGAGTGGCACGAACTGCTGGCCGAACTGCCCCACTCCAAGGTTGAGCTGATGCTGCGTGCCGTGCGCGATCACCTGGCAGATAGCTTGACCACGCTGCCTGCGCTGCTGCAGGAACCGAATGTGGCGTCACTTCACTTCTACATCGGCAACCTGAGCAACATGCGCAAGCACATGTATCCGGCGCTGATGGACGCCTACAATCGCTGGGTTGAGCACAACGACCTCACCAGCCTTGAAACGCTCGCCGAATCCAGCCCGGCCCATTGGTCAAGGCTGGGCGAGGAGATTGTCGCGCTTTACCGCAAACGCCCCGAGCAGCTTGCCAGGTCGATCGAGGCCTTGATTGAAGAACACCGCGTGTAAGACAATCCCGCTTCGCTCCACGAACCGCGCCGTTCCCTGCTGATGCCCCAAGCCAGTGACAAAATCATCCCGTTGAAGACGATACGGGAAATCAAACCCAACACCTTTATCTTCGAAAAGCATGGCGCACTGCCCGCGGAGCTTTGCCGTGCGGCGATCCGGCGATTCGAGGAACACACCGATGAGCAGTACGAAGGGCGCATCGGGCAGACCGTGCAGAAGGATCGCAGCATTAAGAAGTCAACAGATCTGGTGGTCAGTGGCAAGGACCACTGGCATGACATCGATCGATCGCTGTTTCATTCGCTGGGCATGGCGATCATGGAATTCCGCGAGACCTATCCCTATTTCAAGGGCCCCTTCAAGGACATGGGGTATGCGATTCAGCGCACACAACCCGGCGAACACTATCACTGGCACATCGATGGCGGCAGCCACGAGTTCAGCCAGCGGCAACTGGTGGCGCTGTGGTATCTCAACGATGTGCCCGGTCCCGGTGGTGAAACCGAGTTCCTCTATCAGGACCTAGCTGTGAAGCCGGAAGAAGGCAAGTTAATACTGTTTCCACCGTTCTGGACCCACGAACACCGCGGTGTGACGCTGCAAAAGGGCGTGAAATATATCGCCACCACGTGGGTGGTGTTTGCCTGAAAAATTCGTCCCCACAAAGAGCTCAGAGCTACAGGGCGGGATTAATGCGCGACGCATACGCCCTACTCTACATATCAAGACAACACCTGCAAACCATCTCTGTCCTCTGTGCCCGCTGTGGTGAGTGAATCCGTTTCAATCCGCACCCCCGAATCCGAACAAGAGTTCGAGCGCTACTTCGCGTTGCGCTGGCGATTGCTGCGCGAACCCTGGGATCAACCCCGCGGCAGCGAGCGTGACGAATTGGAGGACCGGGCGTTTCATGTCATGGCCTGCGGTAACGACGGCCAACCCATCGGCGTCGGACGGGTTCACTTAAATACCCTGCGCGAAGCACAAATCCGCTATATGGCAGTGGAATCCAAACATCAGTGGCACGGGGTTGGTACAAAGATCTTGTGCGCGCTAGAGCAATACGCCGCTGCGCATGGCGCGACTCACATCGTACTGCATGCACGCGAAGCGGTGATGGGTTTTTATGAGAGTAATGGGTATCAGACAGTCGCGCCGTCACACACGCTGTTCGATGCGATCCCGCATTGCCTTATGAGAAAGTACCTAACCATAGAGAACAT
>CP070733.1:1048068-1055887 GCA_020347585.1 Pseudomonadota bacterium
ACCCGCAGCGAGGAGTTTGCCGGCGGCATGCTCAACCTTTTGGCCTGGCCGATGATGATCCTGTCGGGGGTCTGGTTCTCGCTCGAGGGGCTGCACCCGGCGGCGCAATACGCGGCGCAGCTCTTACCGTTAACGCATGTGATCGATGCGGCACGCGCGGTGATGAACGATGGCGCCGGGCTGGTCGAGATTGCGCCGCAGCTTGGCGCGCTGGTGGGTATGACGGTGCTGTTTCTGGCCTTTGGGGCGATGCGGTTTAAATGGGAGTAACGCCCTTTCGGGCGAGGGGAAAGGGCAAAGGGACAAGGTACAAGGGGTGGTTGGCGCGCTAACCGCACGCCTGTTTTGTGTATTAGTCACTACTAATATATGCGGCGTACCCCAGCCACAGTGAAGGGTGAAAATAACGCTAACAATGTGGACTAATTCCATTGGCTCCGGGATGAGCCTTCGCTACCCTAACTGGTAGTTAGGTGTTCTTTGGGGGAACGAATGAACGACCCGCACGAACCGTCACCATTGGTAGAGGAATCCGCGCAAAACCCGCTGCGCACGCTGCGTGCCTGGCAACGCCTGCACAATCGCCTGACCATTCTCTACGGGCTGACCACGCTGGTGGCGCTCATCTTACTGGGGCTGATCTTCTATCGCTCCGGCGTCGAGGCCGAGGTTCATGCCCTGCAACAACGCCTGCTGTCGACAGTGACCAGCCTGGCGGCGTCAATCAACGCCGCGGCCGTTGCCGAAACGCCGCTGGAAGCCACCGAAATGACGCCCCTGCACCGTGAACTGCTGAGCCGCTTTGAGGAGGTGGCGAATCAGGACGCGGATGTGGAAACCATTTATCTACTGCGTCCTACCCGCGAGCCGACCAAGTTGCGCTTTATGGTGGATTACGCCAAAGACGGCGACAGCGGTGCCCCGGGTGAAGCGTACGACGCCACTGATCTGCCGGTGATGCTCCAGGGCTTTGCCCGCCCATCGGTCGAGGACGAACCCTATACCGATGAGTTTGGCACGACGTTGTCGGGCTACGCGCCGATCATCACCGCCGATGGTCGCAGTGTCGGACTGGTTGGCGTCGACGTCGAGGCGTGGCGTCTCAGCGCCATCCGCCAGGAGGTATTCACCAGCGTGGCGCTGGTATTCGGCGTGGCCGTCTTGTTGCTGGGTCTCGTTGCGGCCATTGTCGGGCGCAACGTACGCAAACCGTTGTCTGAGATCATCGATGCGGCCGGTGCTATCTCCAGTGGCAACCTGAACACGCGCATCGGCATGGCGCGCAGCGATGAACTGGGCGTCATGAGCAGCCATATCGATCGCATGGCCGAACAGCTGCAGGAACGCGAATTTATTCGCGAAACCTTCGGGCGCTACGTCAGCGAGCGCGTGGCCAAGGAGCTGCTCAAGGGCGGCGGTACCGACATGACGCTGGGCGGCGAGGAGCGTGTGGTGACGGTGCTGTTTAGCGACCTGTATGGCTACTCGACCATCAGCGAGCATATGCCGCCGGCGCGCGTGGTGGACATGCTCAACCGCTACCTGGCCGAAATGAACCAGATTGTCGACGACCACGGCGGGTGCGTGATTGAGTTTCTGGGCGATGCGGTGTTCGCGGTGTTTGGCGCGCCCAACTACATCCCCGATCACGGCGAGCAGGCGGTGCGCAGCGCCATCGAGATGCGCCGGCGCCTGGTGCAACTCAACCAGGAGTGGCGCGACACGGAACTGGATCGCTACTGGCAGGAAACGGGCGTCAAAGCAGTAAGCGCGCGTATCGGCATTCATTCCGGGCGCGTGGTGGCTGGTAACCTGGGTAGTGCCACGCGCATGAAATACGCGGTGATCGGCGATACGGTCAACGTAGCCTCGCGCCTTGAGACGCTCAACAAGGAACTGGGCACGGATATTTTGGTGAGCCGCGATGTGTACATGCAGCTGCCCGAAGATCTGACGCGCGAACTCAGCGACCGCGGCTCGCACATGGTGAAGGGCCGCGACCAGCCGGTGACCGTTTACGCGCTGGACAAACCAGCGCCCGAGTTGTCGGTGATCAGTGGCGGAGCGAAGGAAACATAAGAAAAAGGGAAAGGAACGAGGAACCAGGAACTAGATGTTGGTGCGTCACCGGCGGCCGGTCGCACTCTACAACGTCCATAAAGCTCGGCGCCAGTACGCGAACAACCACGCAAAAAAAAACACGCGACGATGCGCGTGATTTTTTTATCGCTTGCTTTGCGGGGTCACGGCGCTTTGCCGTTATCCGCCTGCCCTGCGCGGGTCTCGCGCAGCGCCGTGTCGCGTCAGGTAGCTTACTTACCGCGTCGCGGTGACCAGACCGAACCGCCGCGCCCACCACGGCGTGCGTTGAGTTCGGAAACGAAGCGCTCGGCGTGCTCGCGCACTTCGCGCTTGGTGCCCGGCTTTTGGCCTTTAATGGCGGACTTGCCGTTGTCGACGACATATTCGTACCAGGCGCCCTTGGCCTGCTCGCCCATGTCGGTCTTTTCAATCGACACCACTCGGTATGGCTGAAACTCCGCGCCATTTCCATTCTGCACTTCCGCGGCGGCGCCTGCATCGGCCGGAACTTCACTTGCTTTCGCTTGGCCCATAGTCATCACTTCCTTCTAGCTAGCCAGACCGTACTCTGGAACAACCAATACGTCGACGAGTGCCTGTTTCACGGTCGGGCAAACCCGGCACGGTAAAGTCCTGAGCGTATGGTTACGATTTGCTGCATTACATGTTGTGGCTCAAACTTGAAAGCCTGCGTCCGCGCAATGCCATCCTGTTCATTGCTGTTCGCACGTGCGCCTTTGCAAAAACCGTGCAGGTAAAGATAAACACCAGTCACGGTTTGTGTATGTCGGTAGATTTAGCGCCGCTTACCTGCATGCAGCTGTGAATTTTCGCACTACAGCCGGTGAGCGTTTGAGTTACGAAGCATTGTGCTTCGCAGGCGGTTCCTGCATCACAACCTGGTGGCATGTGCCGGGTGCCTTGCCGAAAACAGGAAGGGTCCAGCGGCAAGAAAGCACTGGCGCCATACGTCACAACAAATTAACACAAACCCGGGTTAGCGGCAAGGCAATGGTCCGGATCACGCATTTTTTCGGGGAAAAAGGCGCAAAATATCTGCTGGATCGACGATTTTGGATACCAGCGAATAGCGTTGCGGCAGCGTGACGGCCTGAAGGCCTTGGGTATTCGGATTGAATTCGGGTGGCAGATGCCGAACCGGCTATGCGTGCACCCAGGGTAAATCAGCGGCGCCGGCGACCACCACGGCTTTTGGTCTCATCCTCATAGCGAACCCGCAGCGACTTGCCGCCAAAGGTCTTGCCGTTGAGTCCAGCCATGGCCGCGCGGGCTTCATGACCTTCCATTTCGACAAATCCAAATCCACGGCACTTGCCCGAAAAGATATCGCTCGCGATTTTGATCGAGCGCACCGTGCCAAACTCTGAGAACAGTTCCTTCACGGACTCTTCAGTAGCATCGGTTGGCAAATTGCCGACAAACATCTTTTTCAAGAATCTAACCTCATCGATTGAAAGAACGACTTACTGGCGGGAAAAAACTGAACCCCGCAGGATCACTGCGGGGTTCAATGTCTAATATCCGGGGTCGTTAGCCCTGGACGCTTACCTGGGTTGCCTGCGGTCCCTTGGCGCCCATTTCCACCTCATAGGTGACGGTTTGGCCTTCGGCCAGCGTCTTGAAGCCGCTGCCAACGATCGCGGAGAAGTGCACAAACACGTCCGCGCCGCCATCGCTGGGTGCGATGAAACCGAAGCCCTTGGATTCGTTAAACCATTTTACGGTACCTGTAGCCATGTAAATTACCTCTACCTATTTTCAGTCAATCACTGTGTTGTTCAATTGCAAACGAAAGGCAATTTACAGGTATTCCGGCAGGAAAGTTCTGAAATAACCTAGACAACGTGCAATTTTGCCAAGTGTACCCGACCAACGGGGGAAACGCGAACAGTCGGACGCGGCCGGCGGCGCAATTTTCGGCCTCGATGGGCCGGTCTGGATAAAATATGGGGGTGTGTAGGGGTATTTCAATGGCTCCGGTACTGGCCAGAGGTTCGCAGGCGGGGATCCCTCGCCCGCCGCGAACACCCGCCTTCCCTGGCGCCCACCCCTGTCGGGTGTTCCCTGAATAACCTGGCCACCTGACCCGCGCGATCTAGCAACCTACCAGTTTTGCGTCATAGCCGGCGGCACTCAGTTCGGAGATGATTTCCGAGGCCCGGGTACGACCGTGGTCGAAGCGCACTACCAGCATGTGGGCACGCGACGGCGACACGCGCGCCGACTCCACGCCCGGAAACTGTTCGACGGACTCGGCCACCTGTACCTGGCTGCCCGACTCCAGTTCTCCCTTGAGCCAGACGACGGCGATGCAGGCGGTGCGGACGTCAGCTTCTGGAGTTGTTGTTGCGTACACTTGCTGGGTTACGATCGACATGGCGGGTTCCTCCCTGGGTGAATGTCAGCGCAAATCGGAACTTCAGTTCCTCCGTTTCACGGTACTCAATGTGACACAACAGGCACGCGGATTCGGTGGAATATTGCCGGAGGGATTTGTGTGAAATTCACGTGGCAGGCGGGGCGCCGCGGCGACAGACAAGGGTACAAACCGGCCCCCGCCCGTCTCGCAGGGCCCGGTTATCGAGCTGCTTTGCTGGAGGATTGCGCCGGGGCGTCCCCGGCGCGGACCTAGATGGCCGGGCTCAGCACCGCGGGCGCAATGCTCGTTTGCTGGCCGACGTCGTAAAGGGCACTGCGCATGGCCCACCAGGCGTTATCCGTTTCGGAGGCGATAAACATAATCCCCAGCCCGTCGGAGCGTCGACTGACCACCGCCGCTGGCAACCGGTAGCTGCGCCCGCCGAGCTTGAATTCCAGCTCGACAGTCGCATTGAGCTCGAATCTCAGCAAGCGTGTCTCGATGAATGCCCCTCCCGCGCTTAGGTTACGGATACGGCAGCGTGCCGCGGGCACGGCGTTGTGGTAAACAAGGGCGGGTTCGATCTGACTGACGCGCGCGCTGTAACGATGCTCCATGCTCTCCTCCCGATGCGTTTACTGTGGCTGCCGGCGTATATCGCCGCAACCGACGGGTCGCTCCTCAACTATTCACACTAGCGCTGTGCTGTATTCGAAGACATAGGTATTTCTACCTATTGCATGCGGCACAGTTCACAAAACGGAACACCCGAGCGACTGTGGGCCGGTCTGAATGGAGACAGCGCGCTAAGGGAGAAGGTTCCGCGCGCGCATCATGGGCGCAGCGGTCTTGGCTTTTGGCGCCAGCAGGGCGCGGAACGCACGGGCCCCGCACTAGCGGGGCCCGGTAACGACTCGGATCTGGGCGTGGGGAGCGGTCAGCCCCCGGCGCTGACCTGGATCGCCTGGGGACCCTTGGGGCCCTGCTCAATTTCGAAGGTTACCGCCTGGCCTTCCTGCAAAGTCCTGAAGCCGCTACCAGCGATAGCCGAGAAGTGCACGAACACATCGGCTGAACCATCATCGGGCTTGATAAAACCATAGCCTTTGGAGTCATTGAACCATTTAACGATACCAGTTGCCATGAAGATTACCTCTGCTGAAAAAACGAGTTGCGGAGTGCGATATTGAGTAAAACAGGAAAGTGCAGAAAACCCTGGGCGGGAACTGCTGAATCTACCTTATTCTACGTGCCTTTTGTTTGATTGCTTTACGCGCCCGAGTTTACCCCCCCGCATCGAAAAAGGCGAACACTCACCGGGACGTTCGCACCCCCGATTCAGGTGCCGCGGCCTGCCTCGCCAGCTTTGGTATATCCTGAACCTCTTATATTAAAGGTGTATGACCTTTGGGCCCGGCTGCGGGTCACGGTGCGCGACGCGTGTTGAGCGGGCACACCGACGCGG
Organism: Pseudomonadota bacterium; assembly: GCA_020347585.1. Taxonomy (GTDB): domain Bacteria; phylum Pseudomonadota; class Gammaproteobacteria; order CAMYNG01; family CAMYNG01. The sequence goes on from CP070733.1 coordinate 1,053,996, forward strand.
ACTATGATGCCCAACAATGAACGGTGTACCGCCAACCGCGGTTCCGCGGCCCCATGCGTAAACTCCCCCTTGAAGTGGTCGGCGTGCTGCCCGCGGCAGGCCGCGCCACGCGCGTTGCCCCGCTACCCGTCAGCAAGGAGATCTTCCCGGTTGGATTCCAGATGCTTGCCGGGCAGGAGGGGCCGCGGCCTAAGGCGGTGTGCCAATATCTGCTGGAGAAAATGGCACTGGCCGGCGTCGCCCGCGCCTATGTGGTGTTGGGCAGCGGCAAGTGGGACATCCCGGCCTATCTGGAGGATGGGCGCGTGGCAGGGTTGAACATTGCCTATCTGGTGATCGACGAGTCGCCGGGCGCGCCGTTTACCCTGGACGCAGCCTACCCCTTCATTGAGGACAAGATGGTAGCGCTTGGCTTTCCCGATATTCTGTTTGGAGAGCAACACGCCTTTGGCATCCTGCAGGAACGCTACGCGGCCACCGGCGCCGACGTGGTGATCGGGCTTTTTCCGGCGGAGCGGCCGCAACAGGAGGACTTGGTGGCATGTGACGCGCAGGGCATGGTGCAGCAGATCGTGATCAAACCCGATGCCACTGAACTGACGCAGACCTGGGGTATCGCGTTGTGGACCCCGGCATTCAGCGAGTTCATGCACCGTTTTGTCGCCGAGCGGCGCGATGCCGGGGGGCGCGAATACCATGTCGGAGATGTCATTCAGGCGGCTATCGATGCCGGCATGCCGGTTGCGGCAAGCACCATCTCCGAGACAGCCTTTATAGACATCGGCACCCCAGAAAACCTGCGCCGTGCGGTACGCGAGGGCGCTGCTGATACATAACTTCGATCTTCCGCCGGGGTTTCAGGCATCGCACGTCGCTAGCCGCAGCCGCAGCTTCACGGATAGAATGCCCCTATAACGCAGCATTATTGGCGAGAGGTTCATGATTTTCCCACGCAAAGCCTTGGCGTTTGCCTTTGCCGCGGCGGCCTTAACCAGCGCCGTCTCGTGCGGCAGCGACACGCAGGAGCCAGCGACGGCCGCGCCCGCCTTTGCCGAGATCCAGCGCGGCACGGTGGTCTCGGCGGTTTCTGCCTCGGGCACCCTGAGCCCGCTGGTCACGGTGCAGGTGGGCAGCCAGGTGTCGGGCAACATCCAGCAGCTCAACGCCGATTTCAACACCCGGGTCAAAAAGGGCGATGTGATCGCCCAGATCGAGCCCTCGCTGTTCGAGGCGAAAAAGGCACAGGCGGCGGCCAGCCTGCGCAGCGCAGAAGCCGCGCTCGCCAAGGCACAGGTGGCGGTGCGCGATGCCAAGCGGCAACTCAAACGCGCCAATAGTCTGGGCAAGCGCGACATGGTTTCGGAGAGTGAGCTGGATACCGCGCAGTTCACCTACGAGAGCGCCGTGGTCGAGGAACAGGCGCAGCGCGCCAAGGTGGCCGAAGCCAAGGCCGCGCTGCAGCTTGCCGAGGTGAACCTTGCGCACACCACGATCTACGCACCGGTGGACGGCATCGTGATCTCGCGTGACGTGGACGTAGGCCAGACCGTGGCGGCCAGCCTGCAGGCGCCGACCTTGTTCACTATTGCGCAGGACCTGGCGCAGATGCAGATCGAGGCTGATGTGGACGAGGCCTTCATCGGCATGGTGCACGAGGGACAACCGGTAGCCTTCTCGGTGTTCGCTTACCCGAAACGCACCTTCAACGGCAAGTTGGTGCAGATTCGGCTCAACCCAGATCTGGAAGAAAAGGCGGTGGTGATCTACAAGTGCATCATCCACGTCGACAACAGCGATCTCAGCCTCAAGCCGGGCATGACCGCGACGGTTTCTATCGAGGTGGATCGCAGGGAGAACGTACTGAAGGTACGTAACGCCGCGCTGCGCTACGT
>CP070733.1:1055987-1062387 GCA_020347585.1 Pseudomonadota bacterium
CCAAGCGCTGCCGCGACTACCTCGGTCCGCTGATGAAAGGCGAGGACTATCCGCCCTACAAGAACGGCATGCCGCAGTACGTGCGCCTGAAGAACATCGCAGTACCGAAAAAGCTGCGTGGCAAGTTCGAAGTGTAACCATTGAGGCACGGTGGCGCCCCGCGGGGCGCCACCACACCATTAGCCATGACACTCGACAAAGCCAGGGAACTGCTCGCCATCCAGGTCGACTTCGGCAGCGGCTACAACCGCAATTCGGCCAAGCTCATACTCGCCGAGGTGCAAAAGGAACACGGTCAGGGCGCCGTTGACCAGTTGATCCGCGAACTCAACCTCGAAGAGGCTTTCCACTTCAAGCCTGGCACAACCTTCTGAGCAGTAACCACGAAGTTCACGCGGGAACTGGCCCAGAACAATCACCTGTAAGTTCACAGGCGCAAACGGGCTGACTTGCCCACACCCGGCTACGGTATTTCAGGGTAATGCGTTCTGGTATGCTTGTTCGCATTGGAATTTCGCCGGCCGCACAGCAGAGCGCCGCGCCCCGGTCAAATCCCGCGTATGTCGTGCGCCCCGTAAACCCCGTACCTGACCAACTGACAACCTTAAAACAGCGATGACCGCCCGCGCCCTAAAACCCGAAGAGTATTTCATCGAGCAGGAACCCTATTACGAGCCGGTCGGCGACGAGATCGAGGTCTTCGAAGCCGCCTACCGACAGAAACTCCCGGTGCTGCTCAAGGGTCCCACCGGCTGCGGCAAGACCCGCTTCATGGAGCACATGGCCTGGCGGCTCAAACGCCCGCTGATCACAGTTTCCTGTCACGATGATCTGACCGCCTCGGACCTGGTGGGCCGCTTTCTAATTACCGGCGGTGAGACGGTGTGGGTCGACGGACCGCTGGCTCGCGCGGTACGCAACGGCGGCATCTGCTACCTCGACGAGATTGTCGAGGCGCGCAAGGACACCATGGTCGTGATCCATCCGCTGGCCGACGACCGGCGCGTGTTGCCCATGGAAAAGGTCGGCGAGCTGCTCGAGGCGCCCGAGGAGTTCGCGCTGGCAATCTCCTACAACCCCGGTTACCAGAGCGTGCTCAAGGACCTCAAGCAAAGTACCCGCCAGCGGTTCGTGGCGCTGGAGTTCGACTATCCCGGCGCCGAACTGGAGGCGAAGATCATCGTCACCGAATCGGGCATCGACGCGGAAGCGGCGGGCAAACTGGTCAAGTTCGCGCACATGACGCGCAACCTCAAGGGCAGCGGACTCGACGAGGGCGCCAGTACGCGCCTGCTGGTGCACGCGGCAAAACTCATGGCCTCAGGCGTACCACCGGTGACGGCCTGCCGCGCTGCCGTCGCCGAGGCACTGACGGACGACGGTGAAATGCTGGCGGCAGTCAAGGAACTTAGCGCCTCGCTGTTCTGACATTCACAACCGACTGATCTACCAACGTTACTGTCACACGGTCCCTACAGAGAATTCACCTATCGGCCCGGTGCCGCGCGACGCATTCCATGATCACCGAACTGTCACGCCTGCGAAATATCCTGCACGCCCACCACAGCCACCTGGCCGAGCGGGTTGCGGGCATTGTTTCGCTGGCGCGCAGTGACGAGTCTGCGGCCTGGGAGCGCATCAACTCGGATCTGTTCTGGGGTGGTGTCGGTTCCATCGTCGACTACACCATGCGTGACAATGTGCTGGTCACACAATCCTTGTGGGAGGCGGACGTGCGCGAGATGCGCGAGATCCTGGTGGATCTCGGCAAACAACTGATGGCGCGCGGCAACGAGAACCCGCGCATTGCGTCCTGGGTGCTGGCCTTTAGCAACTGGAACGCCTCCAACGTCGTCTAACGGAAATGCGCAATGGGTGATGTGGGCACCATTGCAACACCGCTCGATGACTACGAGCTCATCGACTTTGGCCGCGGCCGCAAACTCGAACGGCTCGGTCCCTACCTTGTGGAAAGCAACGCGCCGGGCGCCGACGGTCCGCGCACGCATCCACAGTGGTCACCTGACTGGAGCTTCTCGGATCGCGTCGGCACAAAGGAGTGGCTGCCCGCGCACGCCGGGCTGCCTCGCGAGTGGTCGATTCATGTTGAGGGGCACGACTACCACATCACGCTCAGCGAGGATGGCAGGACCGGTTTTGCCCCCGACCTTGTGCTGTGCGCACGCTGGCTGCGCCAACGCTTTCGCGACTGCGAACATCTGGCCGATCCACGTGCGTTGATGCTGTTCGGCGCCAACGGTGCCGCGGCGATGGCAGCAATCGACGCCGGCGTACAGGCGACGCACGTCGATCCCTCGGAAGACGATTTACGTCTAGCCGCGCGCAATCTCAACGACGAATCGGCGCGGCTGGTACACATTGATGTCAGCAGTTTCGTCGAGCAACAAATCCGCCAGGGAGAACGTTATCACTTCGTGGCGCTGCGTCCGCCGGCACTGGCGCGCGGCGTGCGTGCGTCGTGGGACATCAAGTGCGATCTCAATCCGCTGATCCGCGCCTTGCCGCGCATTGTGCCGCCGGATCTGCGAGGTGTGTGGTTCGCGCTGGATCACTTCGAGTGGACGGCCGAGAGCCTGGGCCAGATGCTGCGCGGCGCACTGCCCGGACGCAGCATCGATACCATGGAACTTGCTGCAATCACGGCGGACGGCCGCAAACTGATCACCGGCGTCGGCAGCATCCTGTACGATGACAGCGAGGCCTACGTCAGCAGCGGTGAACCGCTGCCTTTGTCGGCACTGCAGATCGAGGAGCGTCTCGACGTCTACCTGGACGCGGCCCTGTCGTCACGGCGCACTGCCGTCGCCCCCGCCAATGAAATCAGCAAGCTGTCCCGCCCGCAGCAGGAGTACGCGCTAGAGTGGGTGCACATCATCGCCGAGTCGAACGCCGAGCTTGCCTTCCAGTTCGCCAACAACGCGGCGCGCGCCTATGCGTTGATGGATCAAGAGACCATCGCGGCGTGGACCATGAAAGCGGTCGACATCTTCGATGAAACCGGGCTGCACAATGCGGTTGCCGCCTTGCAGGACGTGGACGCCTTCGCGCGCCAGGCGGCAGCACGACGCAGCGGCCTGGCGCTCGACGAGGTGGTGCGCGTGCTAGAGCACTTCGTGCACGGCCTCAACGGGCGAGAGTTGTCCATCGATACAGGTGAATCGCAGTACACCGATACCGAAACGCTGTTCCTGCCCAACATGCTGACCCGGTTCGAGGGGCGCGATGACAACTTTCGCCTCTACAAGGCGATGGCCGTACACATGTGGGCACAGACCTGGTACGGGACCTGGCGCGAAGCGGCACTGGAACGCCTGCGGGTTTTTTCCGAACCAGCCCGCGCGGCACGACTGTACCACTGCCTCGAGACGCTGCGGTTCGATGCCTGTATCGCGCGCGATTTGCCTGGCCTGCACCGCGACATGCGGATCCTGCGCGAGCGGCTGGGCGAGACCTTTCCCTACCCTGGTTGGGAGGCGCAGGCCGAACGTCTCGCCGCGCCGCAGGCAAGCGCCGACACCAGCCTGAAGTTGCTGGCGCAGGTATACGGCGAGTCGGTGTCAGTACCCGCTGCGCTGTGTTATCAGGGCACAATTGTGCCCGAGGAAGTGCAAAAGACGCGCGACCTGCGCATCGCGCGGGAAAAGCGACTGTTTCGTCATGTTCTGGCCAAGCTCGCTGATGATCTGCAGGAGGAGGAACCCGCCGCAGACGGCGAGCGCGAACCGCAGGCGCCGCGCGTCGGTACACACCAGCGGCCCAACCCCGATCAGCCGGACGGTTTCAGTGTCGAACTTACTCTCGATGGCAAACCGCTGGCGCCGCCTGAGGGCGTCGACAGCCTCATGGACTCGATACTTCAGGACCTCGGAGCACTGCCTGACGACTACCTAGTACCGGCGGGTGACGGGGGTTATGCATTTTCAAGCGAGGCCGCCGAGGTGGATCCCAACGATGTGTGGAAGGGAACCTACCACGAGGAAGGCGCCATGCTCTATAACGAGTGGGACTACGAACGGCAGAACTATCGCAAGAACTGGTGCGTACTGCGCGAACTCGAGGTGCATCCTGGTGAGGAGGACTTCGTGCGCAAGACCCTGCTCAAGTACGGGGGGCTAGTCAAAAGTTTACGCAACACTTTCGAGCTGCTGCGCGGCGAGGACAAGTTGCTCAAGAAGCAGCCATTCGGCGACGACGTAGACATTGACGCATTCGTCGAGGCGGTGGGCGATTTGGCCGGTGGCATGGAGATGACCGACCGGCTGTTTACCAAGATGCACAAGTTGGAGCGCAACATCGCGGTGATGTTCATGGTGGACATGAGCGGTTCCACCAAAGGCTGGATCAACGATGCCGAACGCGAATCGCTGGTGCTGTTATGCGAGGCACTCGAGACGCTCGGTGATCGCTACGCGATTTACGGTTTCTCTGGCATGAGCCGCAAGCGCTGTGAACTGTATCGCATCAAACGCTTTGATGAACCCTACGACGAGGAGGTGCGCGCGCGCATCAGCGGTATCAAGCCACACGACTACACACGTATGGGCGTTTCCATTCGCCACCTAACGAAGCTATTAAAGGATGTTGAGGCCCGCACCAAAGTGCTGATCACGCTCTCTGATGGCAAGCCCGACGACTACGACCGCTACTACCGCGGCATGTACGGAATCGAGGACACGCGCCAGGCGCTGATCGAGGCACGCCGTGAGGGCATTCACCCGTTTTGTATCACCATTGACAAGGAAGGCCACGACTACCTGCCGCACATGTATGGCCCGGTGAACTACACCGTGATCGAGGAAGTCAGCCGCCTTCCGCTCAAGGTATCGGATATCTATCGCAAACTGACCACGTGAGCACCATGGCTGACAACCCGCCCCCCAAGCTGCCCGTCGTCAAGGTGATGGCCGGCGCGCTCTTACTTCCATGGCAACAGCGGCGCCGCATGATCGAGGCCCTCGTGATTCCAGGTGTGATGATGCTGGGACTTTGGACTGCATCGTCCTGGCTGCCACAGGACAACGGATACCTTATTTCCTTGCCACTATGGTTTGCAGAACTGGTGGTATTTGCCTGGTTCGCGGTGACTTGCCACCGTCTGTTGCTATGCGGCAACAACGTGGTGCCGCGCTTTGGCCTCAGGCGCTGGACCTGGCGTGAAACACGATTTCTCGCTTGGTCTATCGCCATTTATGCAGCATTTCTGATTTTTGCGTCGCTGACTTTCCTGGCTGGAGATCTCATCACAGACGCCGCAGAGCAAATCGGCGAGGGACCGGGGTCTTTGTTCACCGGCACCCTTTACACGATAGGGATACTGTTTTGCACCTACGTGATGGCACGCTTGTGCCTGGCGCTGCCAGCTGTTGCGATCGACAAAAGGCCCGACTTGGCGTGGGCCTGGAACGCATCGACTGGCAATGGTTGGCGACTAGTGGTGGTCGTTGCCTTGCTGCCGGTGCTTGTCTCCCTGCTGCAGACAGGAATTACGCGCGATGAAGCGACGTGGGCTGAGATTCTTTTCATTGATATTTTGGGTGTGCTGCTGAGCGTGGTGGAGATTGCTGCACTCTCCGTTGCCTACCGCATTGTGGCGGAACACGTATCGTCTGCCAAGCATTAAAAATGTACTAACCTTTCCCGCCAGCACGTTAACAATGAAATACCGCTAAACCGCGGTATTTTGGCCTATGTGCCATAATCCCCGAAGACTCGTGCCTCGTGCAGAATTGTACGAAACATCCGGGGACAGGATGCTCCACTCCGACAATAACAAAGCGCAGGAAGAGGCGAGGCGTGTTATGACGCCAAAAATATACTACATATATTGACTCGACCGTGCAGTTCTCAGGAGATGGCCATGCCACATGCGACATCAGTATCTGCTTATATTTTAGTAGCGCTGCTACTCACGACGTTCGCTGCCACAAATATGGCGAATGCTACCAGCAAGGTTGTCCACGATGCGGAGTACTACATCTTGGAGGCACAGAATGGAAAAAGATGGTCTGCTGAGGACAAAGAGCTCGACAAGCAACTGGCCGAGTTGCGCAAGAAGTTTGGCCGTCCACCGAACCTCATTCATATCATGTGGGACGACACTGCATTCGGCGACGTCGGCATCCCGGCCATCCAGAAAGTACGAGGGCTGGAGACGCCCAACCTCAACACAATGGCTGAAGAAGGCATGCTCTTTACTCGCATGTACACGGAAGTAGGCTGTACACCGAGCCGCGCCGCATCCGCTACAGGTCGTCTTGCGGTGCGCAGCGGCATGTACAACATCGGCATGCTCCTCGAGTCGCACGGAATGCGCGGCGAGGAAGTCACCCTCGCCGAGGTGCTCTCGAAGGCCGGCTACGCCACCGCCTTCCACGGCAAG
>CP070733.1:1062487-1066527 GCA_020347585.1 Pseudomonadota bacterium
CTATCGCCGCAACACCGTACGCCATGAACCCATGACCCTCGATGCCGATGAGTTCATCCGCCGCTTCCTGCTCCACGTCCTGCCCAAAGGCTTCCATCGCATCCGCCACTACGGCCTGCTCGCCAGCCATGTCCGCAACGATAAACTCGCGCACATCCGTAGCCTGCTCGGCATCCACAGCAACGACATACCATCGACCACCACAGCCACCCCTTCACAAAGCGATGACACAACACCAACCAGCCCCTACCTCTGCCCGGCTTGCGGCGCACCCATGCTCATCATCGAAACCTTGGAACCCAAACCCGCTGCCCGCGACCCACCCATACACCGCAACATCGCATGATCAAAATCGACAACCGCTTACCGTTCACCGTGGCCTCAACACCAACGGCGGGAGCCTTTTGCATCACCCCTCACAAACAACACAAATCAGCACCCAATTACCGCGACAACACCGGAAAACCTACCCCAAACACCACCACCACAGGCCAGCTCTCAATCACTCCAACTCATCTCGGCTTCCTCCCTACCAGCTGTAACCACCCCGCTTCCTTCAAACCGACATAGCAACATCCCGCGGTTTCGTTCATTGGCGCTTATCCGACGCCCGCTATCGAGTCGGCTCTCATTGCGTCCACGACAGCTCGGCGCGGGCATCTGATAACCCTGACCAACAAGAGACGGTCGCGCCCACGATAAGCATCGTTTTGAGTGACCGGTGTACGCTTCATTGCCGTCACCAATGATTTTGCAACACCGGTTTAAATCAGTCTTGAAGCTTACTTCCGTAGAGTGCCCTTTCCCGACGTTCCAGCGCGAATTACCTATTTCGGATTTCGTCTACTGGGTAAACATCATCCTCTACGGGGATTACATCCTCAACTGGAAGAAAGTTGTTCTGTAAATCCCTTAGCGTCTATTCCCGCACGAATTTGTGCACCAACTTATTTCAGCTACGCTCAAGACGCTGTTTCGTTCGTCGCGCGACGTCTCGAACCCAGGGTTGCTGCCCCCAGTGACGCTGGGCAAAGGCGTCAATGTCGGCCTTGTGGGCCAGTGTTGCTCCGATCATGTCAACGCCTTCGAGGAACATCCTGCGATGGCGATCCGACAGCGCGAACGATCGCGTCATGCGAGGTGAACGCACTATCATCACGTCAACGTTAATCTCGACGCGCATAGGAGCAGCCCCTTCGGTTGTCTCCTTCATCAACTCGATAATGTCGGTCTCCGACAGCGTCACGGCGAGCAGCCCGTTGTTCATTGCATTCGAGTAGAAGATCTCGGCGAAGCTCGGCGCAATCACCGCCCGGATGCCGTATTGCTGAAGGCCCCAGACTGCGTGCTCGCGACTCGAGCCGCAGCCGAAGTTCGGCCCGGCCACCAGCACCCGCGTCCCGGCGTACTCGGGCCGGTTGAGCACGAAGTCGGCACGCGGGCGGCCTTCGCCATCGAAGCGCAGATCCCAGAGTACGCCTTTGTCCAGACCGGCCTTGTCGATGCCTCGCAGGAATTGCTTGGGCATGATCTGATCGGTGTCGAGATTGGCGATATCCAGCGGCGCAGCGATACCCTCAATGCGGTGTGTGTCAGTCATTAGGAGCCTCCCAGCTTGCGTACGTCGGTGATGTAACCGGTTAATGCCGCAGCAGCGGCCATAGCGGGACTCATCAGATGCGTGATGGAGCCGCGCCCCTGGCGCCCTTCGAAGTTGCGGTTGGTTGTCGAGGCGCAGCGCTGGCCAGGTGCCAGCACGTCGTCGTTCATCGCCAGGCACATTGAGCAGCCGGGTTGACGCCATTCGAAGCCCGCATCGATCAGCACCTGGGCAATGCCCTCGGCTTCGGCTTGCGCTTTCACCGCACCGGAGCCTGGCACCACCATGGCGCGCAAGCTCGGCGAGACATGGCGCCCTTTGACAACGGCAGCAACGGTACGCAGATCTTCGATGCGCGCATTGGTGCAAGAGCCGATAAAGACATGGTCCACCGGCAGACCTTCAAGCGGCATGCCGCCGGCCAAGCCCGTGTAGTGCAGGGCGTGCTCGATTCTGGCGCGCTGCGAGCCCTCGGCATGTGGGATCGTGCCCGTGATGGGAATCGACTGGTCCGGGCTTGTACCCCACGATACGTACGGCGCAACGTCCTCGGCGTCGAAATAGTGCTCGACGTCGAAGCTTGCATGTTCATCGCTCCTGAGCGTTGCCCAGTGGGCAAGGGCGCGGCTGCGCAAGCTGGCGTCGATATCCGGCGCCCGTTGCAGCACGTACGTAATGGCCGTTTCGTCCGGTGCGATCAGCGCGCCACGCGCTCCGGCCTCAACAGCCATATTGCATAGGGTGAACCGCGCCTCAATGGAAAGCGATTCAACGGCAGAACCACAGAATTCAACGACGAATCCGCGTGCACCTTGCGCACTAATCCGGCTGATGATCATCAAGATAAGGTCCTTGGACGTGGTGCCGATCGGCAAGTGCCCGTCGACCCGGATGCGCATGTCCTGGGCCAGCCGGTAGACCAGTGTCTGCGTCGCCAGTACATGTTCCACTTCCGAAGTGCCGATGCCGAAACCTAAGGCACCGAGTGCGCCGTACGTGGTGGTGTGGCTGTCGCCGCAGATCACCACCATGCCGGGGCGAATCATACCGTGCTCGGGCGCGATGATATGCTCGATGCCCTGCAAGGAATCGTTGGTGTCGAACAAGGGAATGTTATGCAGGTCGCAGTTGCGTTTCAGGTTACTGGCCTGAAGCGCCGAAGCCGAGTCATGAATCACGCGGTGTTGAACCGGATGGGTCGGGATGATGTGGCTCACCGTCGCAACATTCTGGCCGGGCATTGCCACTTCGCGGTTCTGTTCGAGCAGCCCTGCGAACGCCTGGGGACTGGTGTACTCGTTCATTAGTTGAAGATCGCAGAACAGCAGGACATTCTGCTCGTCGAGGGTGACGACCGTGTGCGAGTCGACGAGCTTGCGATACAGGGTTTTAGGTGTCATAACTGCTCTCCGGAAAGAAAGGGCAAGACGCGTTCCAATAACGCGCGGGGCGCTTCCTCCGGAATGTAATGGCCGCAGGGCAGGGCTTCGCCGATTACTTCGCTTGCCACGCGACGCCACTCGGCCAGCGGTCGGAAACAGCGGTGGACGACGCCTTGTTCACCCCACAGCGCAAGCACCGGCATTGGCAGCAAGCGGCCGGCGTCGCGGTCTGCCCGGTCGTGCGCCAGATCGATACTGGCCGCGGCGCGATAGTCCTCGCACACGCCGTGCGCGGTTCCGGCCAACGCCATGCAGCGCTGATACTCGGCGAGTGCGAGCGGATCGAACGGTGCCAAACCCGCGCTGCGTCTGCCCATCACGTCGCAAACATAGGCGGCGGGGTCGGCCTGGATCAGGCGCTCGGGCAGTGGCGTCGGCTGAATGAGGAAGAACCAGTGCCAGTAGGCCCGCGCAAAATCCTCTGTCGTCTGTTCGTACATCGCCAGCGTCGGTGCGATGTCGAGAAGCACCAGGCGACCAACCCGGTCGGGATGGTCCATAGCGAGCCGGCAGGCAACCCTGGCACCCCGGTCGTGGGCGAGCACGACAAAACGCTCGAAGCCGAGGCTATTCATCAATGTCACCTGGTCTTGAGCCATCACGCGTTTGGAGTAGTTCGCGTGCCCAGCGGTCCCTTTCGGCTTGGACGAATCGCCGTAGCCGCGCAGATCCGCTGCGACCAGCGTGTAGCGTTCTGCCAACTGCCCGGCTACACGGTACCAGAGCGCGCGGGTCTGCGGATGCCCGTGAAGCAGCAGCAGCGGCGGCCCCGAGCCACCGACGGTAGCCGCTATTTCAACGCAGTTGCCGACGTCAATGCTTTGTTGTTCGAAGCCGGGAAACAGCGCCAACGTGGAGGGGTTGAGCGGCATGTCTGGTCTCCTTTGCACATTTCGGTGATTCAATATCTTGATCTTATAAGTGCTTCTTGATGAAATAAAGAGACCATAAATGAATACACTATTGCTTTACACGACCGAATAGCCCGCAATGGATTC
>CP070733.1:1066627-1073483 GCA_020347585.1 Pseudomonadota bacterium
CCCGTCAAATATGTGGTGCTGGAAAACGGTCAGGGCCATGCCATGCTGGGTTCAGGTTACTGGCAAGAGCAGGGCGCCACGGTGATCGCGCATGAGGATGCGGCGCACGAGATTGAAGAGAATGCGTTTGCGATTCTTGAGCGCATGAAGCAGACCATGAAGGAGAAAGCGGCAGGGACAAAGGTGGTCATGCCCGACAAGACCTTTAAGGACAAGATGGTTATTGAAATGGGCGGTGAACGCATCGAACTGCTTAACCTGGGCCCGGCACACAGCCCGGGAGATATCGTTGTCTGGCTCCCCGAAAAACGGCTGGTGATCTCCGGTGATATGGCGTTTCATCAGCGCATGCTGCCGCTTTTCGAGCATACGGACTCAGCCGCCTGGATAAAGACCTGGGACAAGTTTGCCGCACTGGAGGCGCAATATGTGATTCCGGGCCATGGTGGGCCAACAAACATGGCGGAGGTCACCCGCTATACCAGGGACTACCTCGTCTATCTGCGCGAAAAGGTAGCTGCACTGATCGAAAACGGCGGAACACTTCAGGATGCCTATGAAATTGATCAGTCCCCCTATGCGCATTTGGCAACGTACGAATTCCTGGCCAAGCGCAATGCCGGGCAAGTCTTTCAGTCAATGGAGTTCGAATAGACGCCAGGAGCACGTTTGTGGGGAACGCTGCATGCGCCAGTCTGAACAGTGATCGTATTCACCTGACAGTTGGCCAGGAGAAGAGGTGGTGGCCATACCGCCCCTGGTCGGGTTATGGCAGAAGTGTTCGACGCTTCAACTATGACCTGAACAAGGGAGACGATATGGCCACTGAGAAGACGCTCGCACGACGCAAGCGCAGCTTGCTAGCGACGGGTGACACGTGGGGGTGCAGCATTTTTTCTTCCGTCCCAGCCGGTTCGGAATGGAGCATCCAGGATTTGTAACCAGCGGGCCTACAATCCCATCAACATGCGCACGCCGAGCACGGCCAGGAATAGCGCGAACACGCGCTTTAGCGTTTGCGCTGGTAGACGGTGTGCGAGCCAGGCGCCTAAGGGCGCGAACAGCACGCTGGCTGCCACAATTCCCGCAAACGCCGGCCAATACACATAACCGGTACTCCAGTCAGGCAGCGCTGCCTGATTCCAACCCGCTACCACGAAGTCGATGGCGCCAGCCACGGCAATCGGCAAACCACACGCACTGGAGTTAGCGACTGCATTGCGCATGGCGACATTGCACCACGCAAGGAATGGAACCGTGAGCGTCCCGCCGCCGATGCCTACGATGGCCGAGACGGCGCCGATGACTCCGCCCGCCCCGAACAATGCTAGATCCTACCGGGAGATTCCTGATGTATACAGAGTCCGGTTGTCCGAGTAGCAGTGGAAAGCTCGTCGGAGATGATTGCGACGAGCTTTGAGCTGTTTTCGTGTCTGATCAAGGAGGAGCTAAGCCAATGAAGGAAAAGATACCCCAGCAAAAAGAGACTGTTTCTGTACCGGTGAAGTACAACAGGCCCCCCGAAACCCGCTGTGATGATGTTCCAGCCGGACAGTTTCGAAGTTTTGACCAGCGACACGCCCGACAAGCGGGAGGGAATGCTTGAAAAGCACGTCGGTCCGCCCCCGCGCTCGACATGGTGTCCTTGCTATTTTTACACATCATCAACGGATTAGTCTGTTCCCTATTACCTAGCACCCTTCCCGTTCAACGCAGAAACACGGTGATATATTCCGCGTAGGTCAACGCCACGCCACCCAACAACAACAGTGTCGCACGCACGGGCGGCTGATCCCAGACCCGTAAGTAGGCGCCAATGCGTAGGCTCTCCAGTTGTTGAATTAGTTCTTGCCGCTCTGTCGGAGAAGGCTCATACGACTCTTGTTTCGCTCTATCGGCTGCCAGTTTTTCCTCTTGCAACCTTCGCAGTATGTCCCCCCGAACGGATTGCGCCACGAAATTCAGGCGCACAACACTGCCCAGGGCGATAACGAAATTCAGGCCAATGACGATGGCCAACGCCTGCGGGAAGTCCCAGTTGTCAAAATAGGTGCTGCGCGCGAGCAACAACAACAGGATAACCAACACCGGATAATAAATGAGACGTGTCACTTCCGCTGAACGTTCGCCGATCAGGTGGATCTGAATCCAGGCCACTGCGTGTGTCTCTGGCAACCTTAGGCGTTGTACAAATTCTTCTTTTCTCGTCTTACTCCAATCCAAACCTTGCTCAGGCATGGAGTCGACCCAACAAATACACAGCCTGGCCGCGTCAACGACGAGAAACAACAGAACGAGCATCGACAGCACTCCAAATCCAAGAATGGCTCGGTCGATCTTGCATGCCAACTCACCCCGGCACGGCGACGCCGGCGCACCCAGAATTGCAAACAAAATCGACGCGAAAGCAAAATAGATCAAAATGTAAGCAACTGTCCGAAGAAATCGTTGATTGCCCTCGCCATACTCGCCATAGGTTCGCCACATCCCGATTGCATCCTTCGGCATGCAGCTCGCCAATTTGTTAACGGATTTAACTTGAACATCTTTCCAAATATGACCGTAAATTGTCGCCCACCAAAACACGATGAGCGTCGTCCATATACCAATCAATAATGGAATCTTCCCACTTAGCGGTAACGGTGTGCGCAACACAAAGATCATGATTAGCATGATACCGACTACCATGATGACTGGCAGCACCTGCGCAAGCTTGATTTGTTTCGTGCCGCGTATTGGATGGCGGATTCTTTTCATTATGTTGCGCGATAACTCCGCAATTGTTATTCCATCTGCACGTTCCTCAGAACCTCCCCAAAAATATCGGGCACCAAGCTCGCACCAATTCCTGCGCAGACGATGGACTACTGACCAAATAAATGCGAACGCAAGCACAACACCGAGGAGCCGAATATACTCCGCTGGCCAAACGCTGGCCCCGGCGACCAGGTTGATGGGTTCCCCTCCTGGTTCTTGAGTTAATATCCGGATCCCTAACAAAGAAAACAGCAGAAGCAGAATGACTAGCACGGCGACGACCCGCCCCGCCATGGGCCGTAATTGATGGAAAGCGAAGATCCCCAGCAAAGCGATGGCGAATAGCCCCAGTGACACGGAAGAGGCGAAGGACCCCACTGATACGCGGTTCCAGGTATTTTCGTCAGCCTTGTCACGAGACAACGGTATGAGACTCTGTCGACCGACTTCAAACAGTTGAGGCGGGATTTTCCCGTACACACGTTCCTGCACCGTCGTGCAATTCTGTCGTTCGAGTGGGCTGCCTTCATCGCAGTTGGATTTCACCTCGTCCATTAATCTGCTGTTGAAGACCAGGCGCGTTGCCAGATATACCGATGTCTGATAGCTGTCCCGAAACGGCATGGTGGTCATTGGGATGTCTGGCGATAGACTTAGGTCGTATGTGGATGCGACAATCATATTGCGCGTCCAACTATACTCAGTGGGATGCAGTAAATGCGCGTCGAGGTCAGTAGTGGCGAATACGGCACCCGGTAGCTCAGGGCGTAGGGCACGCAGAATTAGCAGCTTGTCATAAACATCACTTCCCAATAATACGACCGCGCGCACACCGTGCCCTGTCTGCAGACGTAACTCGCGATCCTTCTTTCGTATGTCGGTTGCCAGGCGCCTAAGATAGTCAAACTGTCCCGTTCCTACCGGCCGACGCATTGGTGTGACATCGATGGATGGCGCAAGTCCGACAGCTTTCGCCTGCTTAGCACGCTGTGACGGTGGCGGTGCGCCCTGCTCGCCAGCGATAATACCATCCATGCCTCTCTGATAGCTGTACCGCAGGACATTGTCGCAATTGGGCGCACAGAAATGCTTAGTAAACGCACGCGGCAGAAATCTTCCGAAATAGGTATCCCACTCGGAGATCACCACTACGTAGTCCTCTCGCTCGGATATCGAGCGGTTGTCTTTCAATTCAGCCGCAAGGTTTTTGATCAAAACCTCATCACTTCGAATCGTCCGAAGAAATTGCATTTCTGTTCTGACGGGAGATTTAGGACCGTCAATTTTGTTGCAATCCACCTTAATGACTCGCTGCTGGAGCGCTTCCAGTGGCGGAATTAACCGCTTCTCCTTACTCGGGTCGAAAGTCCATTCTCCAATTAGATCGGCATCAGCGACCGTCGCGGTGGAGGACGTGATGTTGAACTCCGAAAGGCCGGAAGAGCAGCGTAGCCATTCATACGCCCCATCCTTTTCCTTTGTGACTAAGTTCCGTAGTGCATCGGAGCGTGCAGGTCCGAGAAGCGTTGCGCGCACGGTGATACCAAGCGACCCGTCTTCGGGTACGGGCAGTAGGCCAACGAGAAAGTCCTTTATGCGCGTTAGCGGCGCATCGACAAACTGAGGTTCGTTTAACCAGAGTACAAGGACTTGGCGCTGCTCAGAAGTCTCACCGGCTGGACCCTCGTAGTCATACCATTCGTAGGGGACGGAGTAGCATTTCTCTGAAAGGGAATTTCCTTTATCGGTTTCATTCGAACTGAAACACTCCCCGTCGGAAGAACCTAGCTTCGGCCGGTAAAAAACACTCAGCGCCTCGGGATTGCGTGGCACAAAATGCTCTTCGCCTAGCCCGGACAATACCGCATAGCGGCGGCGGCGGCGACGCTCCTCCAGTTCCGCATAGGATCCCGGGCTAACTAGCACCATCAATACTGTCAGCTCAGGCTTGCCACCCTCAATCTGCGGGTCTGCGACTATGTTTCTTATCTTATGGCTAGGGTCCTCGATGTACGTGACTGCTGCTGCACCAGACTTGACCGCCTGCTCGTGCGCGTAGACGGCCTTGAAGGGATCCTGCCAGAGTCTTGCCGGCACTTGCTGAGCAAATTCGCGCTCATACCAACCGCTTTTTTCACTGCTGGGCCGTACGCTTTCCAGCGGTGCCCCCTTCCAAATAAATGTCCCCAGTGCCGCCAGGATCAAAAATCCGGCGAGCGTAAAGCCAGTGTCTCCCCGCTGCGGTAATAGCGCCATGGTGCCTACCTTACCTTTTCGGACAATTTGGGCTGGCCCCGGAACACCTCGTTTTAAATGAAGTCTAGCCTAAACGCATTGCCTAAACCTCTGAAGATGGATTTTTCAGATTCGCAGAGACTAATACAAGGCAATATTGACCACTTGAGGCGGTAGTATTGCCATGCCCTACTGATCGAACACCGCCGACGTTTACGGCCTTCAGGAAACCTGACGAGATGGAACGTGCCGAGGGTAGCCGAAAAGCTCTGCGAAAGGGGACGGGAGAGTGCAGATCGGAGAGTAAGTTCGCGCCTATTCTTTAACTCCACAACATTAAATTCGTTTGCCGGCGCATGTGGCCAGCTGTAGCCCGTTTTATTTGCCAAGAAATGGCATATCCCTATGTCTTGTTTCGCGAACCGGACTTGCAGCCCCGACGAGTACGGGTTTGCGACTATAACTGCGTGAGCAGAACGCTTACAAGGCCATCAACATTCGTATGCCGAGTACGGCCAGAAATAACGCGAACACGCGCTTGAGTGTTTGCGCCGGTAGCTGGTGCGCGAGCCAGGCGCCTAGCGGCGCGAACACCACGCTGGCCGCCACGATCCCTGCAAACGCGGGCCAATACACATAGCCGGTACTCCAGTCAGGCAGCGCTGCCTGATTCCAACCCGCTACCACGAAGCCGATGGCACCCGCCACAGCAATCGGCAAACCACATGCACTGGAAGTGGCCACCGCGTTGCGCATGGCGACGTTGCACCACACCAGGAACGGTACCGTGAGCGTACCGCCGCCGATGCCTACGATGGCCGAGACGGTGCCGATGACACCGCCCGCTCCAAACATAGCGACGTTGCCCGGCAACTGCCGGTGGGCGTTTGGCTTGAGGCCAAATGCCAGTTGCGCCGCCACCGCCAGTTCGAAGCAACCGAAAAAAATGCGCATGGCCGTCGTGGGCATGAGGTGAGCGACCGCCGCTCCAAGCCAGGCCCCCAACACAATGCCCGGTGTGAGGCGCGCAAACTCTGGCCACATTACCGCGCCGCGCTGATGGTGGGCACGCACTGAGGAGATCGAGGTCAGTACGATGGTCGCCAGCGAGGTGCCCACCGCAAGGTGCATGATCAGTTCGGGCGCGAAACCGTAGTCACTGAACACCAGCGCCAGTACGGGCACGATGATCAAACCGCCGCCCACGCCCAGCAAGCCGGCCGCGGTGCCGGCGAAGGCGCCAAGCAAGAGATAAACCAACACCGCTTCAGTCATTGACGCACACCCGTTGCACAACCAAATCGCGATTCCACGAACACCGTCAAATCCCTAAACCATCAATCGGGGGACCGCACGTTCATTTATACAGGATGCCGATAGACGCTGCTCGCTACCCACTCTGTTTTGTAGTACAAACGCGGCGTTGTGCCCCGTTTTTTCACATGCCGCTGAGCGTTTTCGACCTCGCGGTGCCTACGTCACCTCTGTAGGCGACCATCGGCTTATTAACAATCGCTGAACTAACAGCGGTTAGCAAAGGGCCGCGTGCGTTTCTGATGCAAGTTCGAATATTTTTTGCCGTCGAAGTCGAACTCGGCTAACGTAGCGGCTCGGCTGTGGCGCAAATTTGTCCGTGACTTTCGCGGCGACGCGATAGCTGAATATTAAAACAACCAGCACCCGGCAAACGGGGGGGGGAGGCAAAATGGGGTTCCGCTGTTGTATTCGTAGTCGATTATTGATCTTGGCAGCTCTGCTTGCGGTGCTGATCAGCACCGCTCCGTCGGTATTGGCAGCGCATGGGCACCGCGGCAAGTCTATTACCCTTATCGAGATGGGTGACCTGCACGCCACGCTCCTACCA
>CP070733.1:1073583-1078154 GCA_020347585.1 Pseudomonadota bacterium
CACCGGCCTGTTCGGCGGCAGAGGTGGCGGTGGTCGCGGCGGGCGCATGGCCGGCGCGCGCGGCTCCTTCGGCATCAGCCTGATACTGATTATCCTGGTGGCGGTGTGGGCTTTGTCCGGCATCTACATCGTCGACGAAGGCCGCAAAGGTGTGGTCTTGCAATTTGGTGCCTTCAACAAGATCACCGATCCCGGTCCGCACTGGTATCCGCGCTTTATCCAGAGCGTGGAGATCGTCAATGTGCAGCAGGTGCGCAGCGTCAACCTGGGGCTCACGGTGGACGAGGGCCTGATGCTGACCGAGGACGAGAACATCGTCGACGTCAAGTTCACTGTGCAGTACGCGGTGAAGGACCCCAAGGATTTCATCTTTAACGTGCGCAACCCCGATGCGACCCTGCGCCAGGCCACCGAAAGCGCGATGCGCGAGGTGGTCGGCAAGAACGGCATGGACTTCGTCATCACCGAGGGCCGCTCGGAGGTAGCAGCGCGCGCGCAGAAGCTGACCCAGGATATCCTCGATGGTTATAAGGCGGGGATCGTGGTCACCAACCTCAACATGCAGGATGCCAAGGCGCCCGAGCAGGTGCAGGACGCGTTCGACGACGCCATCAAGGCCCGCGAGGACAAGGAACGCCAGGAAAACGAGGCCGAGGCCTACTCCAACGATATCCTGCCCAAGGCCCGCGGCCAGGCGGCGCGCATCAATCAGGACGCATTGGCCTACCGCGAACAGGTCATCGCCCGGGCCGAGGGTGAGGCCGATCGCTTCAAGAAGGTGCTCACCGAGTACGAGCGTGCCCCCAAGGTTACTCGCGAGCGCTTGTATCTGGAATCCATCGAGTCGGTACTGTCCAACTCCAGCAAGGTCATGGTGGATGTCGACAAGGGCAACAACTTGATGTACCTGCCGCTGGACCGCGTTATTCCGCCGGTACCGTCTTTCGATAGCACAACGCCGGGGGCGGGCCAGTCGGCACCTTCGCCGAGCCGCGACCAGTCCACCAGCAGTCGCCCGCGCGAGCGCCTGCGTAGGGAGTTACGTTAATGGGTACCACCAAGATTATCGCGCTGGTTGTGCTGATCGTGGTCGCGTTGGTCGGCTACGCGTCGGTGTTCACGGTTGACGAGCGCGAGCGGGCCCTCAAGTTCCAGTTGGGTGAGATCACGCGCGTCTACGATGAGCCGGGCCTGTATTTAAAGATGCCGCTGGTCAACAACGTGCGCAAGTTCGACAGCCGCATCCTGACCCTCGATGCCAGGCCGCAACAATATCTGACCAAGGAAAAGAAGTTCGTCAACGTCGATTTCTTCGTCAAGTTGCGCATCAACGATGTGCGCACCTTCTACCAGACCATGTCGGGTGGCGATGAGCGGGTGGCGCAGGAGCGCGTCTACACCATCATCAACGAAGGGCTGCGCGGCGAGTTCAGTAACCGCCTCATCCAGGAAGTTATCTCCGGCGAGCGCCGCGAGATCATGAGCAGTATCACCGGGCGCGGCAACGACCTGGTATCGCGCTTCGGTATCGAGATCGTCGATGTGCGCATCAAGCGCATCGACTTCTCGCAGCAGATTAGCGAATCGGTGTACCGCAGGATGGAGGCCGAGCGCGCACGCGTTGCCAAGGATCTGCGCTCGCGCGGCGCGGAGGCGGCGGAGCGCATCCGCGCTGACGCTGATCGCCAGCGTACGGTGATCATAGCCGAGGCCTACCGCGATGCGCAGAAACTGCGCGGTGAAGGCGATGCGAAGGCGGCTGACATTTACGCCAGCGCCTACAAGAAGAACCCGGAGTTCTTCTCGTTCTATCGCAGCCTGGAAGCCTATCGTAAGTCGTTCGCCAATCCGGGCGACATACTGGTGATTCAGCCGGATTCGGAATTCTTCGATTACTTTAAGAAAACCACGCCGAAAAGCAAATAAACGACGGGACACGAAATTGCCCCTCGCGGGCCGTTTCCGCGCGAACACCAATGTGGCAAGAGCTTGTGGTTGCGTTAGGCCTGGTGCTGGTTATCGAGGGTATCCTGCCGGCGACGAGTCCGCGCGCGTTCCGCCGCGCAGTGAGCTCGATTGCCATGCTCGCTGATCGCCACGTGCGCATCTGGGGGCTCACGTGTTTGGTGGGCGGTGCATTGCTGGTGCACCTGGCACGCTAAATTTCGCCAAACATAGCCGCACATCACCAGGCTGGGACAAACCACTTCAATTCGGATCCGCGACATGACTTCGACCGACCGTTGGTTGCTGCCCGAGGGCATTGAAGAGATCCTGCCGGGCCAGGCGCGCCGCATCGAGCGGCTGAGCCGCGAACTGCTGGACTTGTTCGAGCGCTGGGGTTACGAGTTTGTGATCCCGCCGTTTATCGAGTATCTCGAGTCGCTGTTGATCGGCACGGGCAACGATCTCAATCTGCAAACCTTCAAGCTCACCGACCAGTTGACCGGCCGCATGATGGGTGTGCGCGCCGACATGACGCCGCAGGTGGCGCGTATCGACGCGCACCACCTCAAGCGCGAAACGCCAACGCGCTTGTGCTACATGGGCACGGTGCTGCACACGCGCCCCGATGGTTTTGCCGGTTCGCGCAGCCCGTTGCAGGTGGGTGTGGAGCTGTACGGCCACGCCGGGGTGGAAAGTGACCTCGAGGTGTTGACGTTAATGGCGGAGACCTTGCGCGTCACGGGTATCGCCGATCCGTATTTTGATCTCGGTCACGTCGGCATCTTTCGCGGCCTGACGCGCCAGGCGCAACTCGACGCCGAGCAGGAAGCGGAGTTGTTCGATGCCCTGCAGCGCAAGGCCAAGCCCGAGATTGATGCGCTGCTTAACAACTGGTCGTTGCCGGCGAACGTCTCGGGCATGCTCGCCGCGTTGGCCGATCTCAACGGTGGCGAAAAGACGCTGGGCGCGGCGCGCGCGGCACTGTCAGGCGCCAGCGACGATGTGCTGGCGGCGCTGGCCGATCTCGAGCGTTTGGCAGAGCTGGCCGGGCGCCGCCTGGGCGGCGCGAGCTTGCACTTCGATCTGGCGGAACTGCGCGGCTACAACTATCATACCGGCGCCGTTTTTGCGGCGTTCGTGCCGAGCCGCGGCCAGGCCGTTGCCCAGGGGGGGCGTTACGATGATATCGGCCACGCCTTTGGGCGCGCGCGACCGGCCACCGGGTTTAGTACCGATCTCAAGACGCTGATCGCCCTCGGTACGCGAGACGCTGAGCAGGTGAGCAGGGTCTTCGCGCCTGGCGTGGAGGACGCGGGGCTCGATGCGGTGGTTGCCGAATTGCGCAACCAGGGCGAGTGCGTGGTTTGCGCCTTGCCCGGCCAACGCGGTGACGCGCAGCAAATGGGCTGTGATCGCCAGTTGGTGCAGCGCGGCAGCACGTGGGAGATCGAATCGCTTTAATTGGTCGCGCGTTGGCGCGCTTACTATATATAAGAAGCAAAGCACCGAGCCAGAGGGTGCGGGATGGGTAACAGAGTCATGGGCAAGAACGTCGTCGTTATCGGTACCCAGTGGGGGGATGAAGGCAAGGGTAAGATCGTCGATCTGCTCACCGATCGTGCCAGCGCCGTGGTGCGCTTTCAGGGTGGCCACAACGCGGGCCACACCCTGGTCATCGAAGACAAAAAGACAGTGCTGCACCTGATTCCCTCGGGCGTGCTGCGCGATGGCGTGCAATGCCTGATCGGTAACGGCGTGGTGCTCGACCCGCGTGCCCTGCTTGATGAATTGAAAATGCTCGAAGACAGCGGCGTGCCTGCCCGCGACCGGGTGCGCATCAGTGAGGCCTGCCCGCTGATCCTGCCGTATCACGTCGCACTTGATCATGCGCGCGAGAAGGCGCGCGGCAAGGCCGCCATCGGTACTACCGGGCGCGGCATCGGCCCCGCCTACGAAGACAAGGTATCGCGCCGCGGTCTGCGCCTCGGCGATCTATTCCATCGCGAGCGTTTCGCCGCCAAGCTTGGCGAAGTGCTCGACTATCACAACTTTGCGTTGCAGCATTACTTCAAGGCCGAGCGCGTCGACTTCCAGCGCGTGCTCGACGAAACCCTGGCCATGCATGATGAGTTGCTGCCGCTAGTGGCTGACGTTACGGAGTTGCTCTACCAGCACCACCGCCAGGGCGACAACATCATGTTCGAGGGTGCACAGGGTGCATTGCTCGACATCGATCACGGTACGTATCCATTCGTGACCTCGTCCAACACCACCGCGGGCGGTGCCGCCACCGGCAGCGGCGTGGGCCCGCGCCACCTCGATTACGTACTGGGCATCACCAAGGCCTACACCACGCGCGTGGGCTCGGGTCCGTTCCCTACCGAATTGTTCGACGACATGGGCGAGCACCTTGCCAGTCGTGGCCAGGAGTTTGGTTCGACTACCGGGCGCGCGCGCCGTTGCGGCTGGTTCGATGCCGTCGCCCTGCGACGCACCAGCCAGATCAACAGCGTGAGCGGCTTGTGCATCACCAAGCTTGATGTGCTGGACGGCCTCGATACCATTCAGATTTGCGTGGGTTACAGTTGCAAGGGCGAGCAACGCACCACGCCACCCATGGGCGC
>CP070733.1:1078254-1084681 GCA_020347585.1 Pseudomonadota bacterium
GAATTCGCGCAGCGCTATAGTGCCTTCGTCATGCCGACTGTGGTGCTGGTGGACCACCGGGGACGCGAGCTGGCCCCGCGCCTGGTGGGCGTCACCACCCCCGATTTTTACGGCGGCGATCTGGACGACGCCATTGACACGGCGCTTGGCAGATTGCGCCAATTCGCGATGCACCAGCGCGGCGAACGCGCGACTACGCCCACCAACTAGTTTCCGCTGCGCATCCTTTTGCGCAATGCCGAGAGATGGCGGCGGCTTACCTGCAAGCGATCCTCGATGCCGCGCATGCGCACGTAACAGTGTCCGTCGGAATCCTTTTCTAGCTTCTCGAGATAGGCGAGCGCCACCAGCGCGTTACGGTGCACGCGCTGAAAACGCTCCCCGAACTCGCCCTCCAACGAGCGCAACGATTCATCGATCAGTACCTCCCCCCCTCCATGGCGCACGGTGATGTACTTTTGTTCCGCCTGGAAGTAGCGAATGTCATCTACATTCACCAACTGAATGTCTCCGTGCACCCGCGCGCTGATATGACTGCGGGCGGCGGGCTCAGCTCGGGCATTGTCCAGCGCGTTTAACTGTGCTCGGGTAACGCGCTTCACAGTATCCAGCGCAAGCGCCAGCTTTTCCTTGCGTATGGGTTTTAACAGATACGCGACGGCATGCGCATCGAAGGCGGCCAGCGCATATTCGTCGTAGGCGGTGGTGAAGATCACCGCAGGTGGGTGCTCGAGCTTGCCGAGGTGGCGTGCGGTCTCAATGCCGTCCATGCCGGGCATCTGTATGTCGAGCAGCAGCACCTCGGGTTCGAGTTCGCTTGCCATCTGCAACGCCTGCTGGCCGTTGGCGGCCTCACCCACCACCTCGCCCGCGCCCAGTTCTTCCACCAGGGCCTGCAGGCGACTGCGCGCCGGCATTTCGTCATCAACGATAAGGATCTTCATCGCTTTCTGTATGGTAGGGGATGTTGATGCTGACCCGGTAGTGGGTCGCGTTGTCCTCGACCTGCACGGAATCACGCGGGCCGTAATACATGGCAAGCCGTTCGCGGATATTGTCCATGGCCAGGCGGTTGCCCTCGCGGTGGGCCGTGGCATCCGCGCCGGGGCTTGGATTGGTGATATCTATCTGCAAGCGCCTGCCATCCATCCTCCCCGCTATCGTTACGGTGCCGCCTTCGACCTGGCGCTCGATGCCGTGGTAGATCGCATTCTCAACCAAGGGCTGTAGTGTGAGCGGGGGAATCAGCGCATCGCCGGGCAGCGTCTCAGTGCGCCAGGCCACGTGCAGCCTCTCGCCAAGGCGCAGCCCCTCGATGTGCAAGTACCTGCGGCACAGTTCGAGCTCCTCTTCCAGCGTAATACGATTGCGCGCGTCGCGCAGGCTGGCGCGGAACAGGTCGGCCAGGTCCTCGACAGCAAGCTCTGCCTGCTCGGGTTGGCTGCGCGTCAGGCTGGCTATGGTATTCATGCTGTTAAACAGGAAGTGCGGGCGAATGCGTGACTGTAGCGCCTGCAGCCGGGCCTCGGCCTCGGTGCGGGTGTTACGCTTCCACTGGTGCTGCACGTAAAAGTAGCGCAGCACCAGCGCGCTAACGATGCCGCCGATGGCCAGGTTGCGCCACAGGAACTCCCAGTGCCCCACCGGAATCGGTACAAAACCCGCGAACGAGCGGTGCAGCAGCCAAAAGGTCCCCTCGCTCATCAGGGCGATGATACCGAGCAGTATGGCCAGTGTGATCACCACAACCCAAGCGGTTTTGAGGCGGCACAGCAAGGGGCGCACCAAGCACAGCAGGGCGCAGCTTGTTAGGGCGTTCCACTGTACGAATACTGAAATCATACCCAGGTCGCTCCAGCGATCGGCGGTGTTGGGGCCCAGCGGCGCCAGAGTCAGCACGAACGCGAACAATTGCGCGATCAACACCACCGCGGACACCATGCGAATGCCGCAGAAGTTGGGCAGGAACAGGTCCTCGCACCCGGGAGCGTCCTCGTTGAGGTTTATGGTCGGCAGTTTCGCCATACGTTATTCGCTGTCAGTCCCGGCCGTGCCGGTTGCCTTGCCGCGTGCGGCCCCTTGTTCATGCCAGTTGGTCATAAGCTATACTGCGCGCGTATACCATCGCACGGCACAACCGGAATACGCGCATGAGCAACGAGCACGAAAAACCCTGGTCCGGTCGCTTTACCGAACCCACCGATGCCTTCGTCGAGGCGTTTGGCGCTTCGGTGGGTTTCGACAAGCGCATGTATCGGCATGATATCGCGGGTTCGATCGCCCATGCACGCATGTTGGCCCATGTCGGCGTGCTCACCGCTGATGAGTGCAGCGCCATCGTCGAGGGGCTGCAGGATATCCAGCTTGATATCGAGCGCGGTGAGTTCGCGTGGACTATCGCGCTCGAGGACGTGCACATGAATATCGAAGCGAGGCTCACCGACCGCATCGGGGATGTCGGCAAGAAGCTGCACACCGCCCGCTCGCGCAACGACCAGGTCGCTACTGGTATGCGGCTGTATCTCAGGGATGAAATCGACACTATCGCGGCGGAACTTAAGCGTCTGCAGGAAGGCGTCCTCGAGGTGGCCGAGCGCGAGGCCGAAACCATCATGCCCGGGTTTACGCATTTGCAGATCGCGCAGCCAGTGACCTTCGGCCATCACATGCTGGCGTGGTTTGAGATGTTGATGCGCGACCACGAGCGCCTGGCGGCGTGCCGCCGGCGCGTCAACGTAATGCCGTTGGGGGCAGCCGCGCTGGCCGGCACGAGTTATCCTGTCGACCGCGAGTTCACTGCGCGCGAATTGGGCTTCGAGGGCATCGCAGAAAATTCGCTGGACGCAGTATCCGATCGCGATTTTGTTATCGAGTTCGTTGCGGCCGCAGCGACGCTCATGATGCACCTGTCGCGCTTTTCCGAGGAACTGGTGTTGTGGAGTTCGGCACAGTTCGACTTCGTCGACCTGGGAGACAGCTTTTGCACCGGGTCCAGCATCATGCCGCAGAAAAAAAATCCCGATGTACCTGAACTGGTGCGGGGCAAGGCGGCGCGTGTGCAGGGACACCTGGTGGCGCTGCTTACCCTGATGAAAGGTCAGCCGCTTGCCTACAACAA
The DNA here is from genome assembly GCA_020347585.1 of Pseudomonadota bacterium. Classification (GTDB taxonomy): domain Bacteria; phylum Pseudomonadota; class Gammaproteobacteria; order CAMYNG01; family CAMYNG01. The sequence goes on from CP070733.1 coordinate 1,081,373, forward strand.
GGACAACCAGGAGGACAAGGAGCCGTTGTTCGACACCGTCGATACGGTGCGCGGGTCGCTGCGCGTGTATGCCGACATGCTCCGGCAGATGCAGGTCAAGCGCGAAAATCTCTACGCCGCTGCGCTGCGTGGCTATGCGACCGCCACCGACCTTGCCGACTACCTGGTGCGCAAGGGTGTGGCGTTTCGCGATGCGCACAGTATCGTCGGCCAGGCGGTGCGCTTCGGCATCGACAACGGCAAGGACCTCTCTGAGATGTCCATCGACGAGCTGCGCGGTTTTTCCGACATCATCGACGATGACGTATTTGCGGTGCTGACGCTCGAGGGTTCTGTTGCGGCGCGTGATCATCTCGGGGGGACGGCGCCAGTGCAGGTGAAGGCTGCGGTGGAACAGGCGCGCCATCGGCTGCTCCAATAGCGGGTTATTCCATTCGGTCCGTTAACGAAAAGCCACCCCGCAGGGTGGCTTTTTTTGATTGAGCAGGTGCAAGGCCTTCGGCCCCGCGGCTGTGTTACGCTGCGTCGCTGTTTTTACTCAGCATCTCGCGTGCGCGCTGCATCAGCATACCGGTGTCGTCGCCCTTGCGCCATTCGGCCACACCGAAGCTGGTGGCCACAGCCAGTACTTCGTCCGAATCCTCGAGTTCCAGTTCCTGCAGCATCGCATGTATCTTGGAGGCAAGTTTTTCGGCCGCCGCGTGCGAGGTTTCGGGGAGAATGAACAGAAACTCGTTCTCGTCGAGCCGGCCAATCACGTCGGCCCAACGCATCTGGTCGTTGAGCAGATGGCCAATGGAGATGACGATCCGCGTCGCCTCTTCGTCGCCGCGTTGCTCGAAATAGTCCTGGTACGCATCGAGGTGCATGATGACCACCGACAGGGGGTTGTTGTAGCGCCGGCTGCGCGAGACCTGTGGCTCGAGAACCTGCAGCAGCGCGCGGCGGTTGGCCAGGCCGGTCGTGGCATCGATCGGACGCAGGTCTTCAAGCTGAGCCAGCAACTGGTCGCGCTCGTTGACCAGCGCGTGCGAGACGCTGACGTCTACGTAGTAGTTGACCTGTCCTTTGCCGTCGCTGAGCGGTACGCCGGTGCTCACCAGCCAGCAATCGCCGCCCTTGCCGTCGGGTACGCGGAACGGCCCGCCCGGTTGCAGCAGCGACTTGAGTTTTGCGTCGATGGTCATGGCGTTGCTGCCTACCACCGCGGCCGCGGCGCCGGCGCCAATCAGCTCGGCGAGCGCGTCGTTTATCCAGCTTACCCTGCCGCCGCTGTCGAGCAGCAGCGCGCCGACCGGGCAGGTCTGTAACAGGCGTTGGAGTTCCTTGTGGTCCAGTTGGTCGAGCATGGCATCACCCCCGTAGTTGTCCCTGTGTTCGACCGTTATCGGCACACAGCGCCGATTCCTATAGTGTAGCTGGTCCTGCATGCTGCGCCCCGGGGGCGAAATTGTCGCAAGGTGTGACCTGCGTCACATCCACTCACCGCCACGCCGACACTGGTATCATGGCGGCTGCTGCATTGTGCGAGCCATGCCATGAAGCCGTTTTCCGAGGCTAGCGAACAGAACAAGCTCCCGATACTCGCCGTGTTGTGCGAACAGCTTGTGCGGGCCGACAGCGTGCTAGAAATCGGCAGCGGCACCGGCCAGCACGCGGTGCATTTCGCGCGGCAGCTGCCGCACCTGGAGTGGATCGCGACAGATGTCGAGGAGAACATTCCCGGCATCCTCGCTTGGGTTAGCGAAGCGCACCTGCCCAACCTGCGCGGCCCTTTCCGGCTCGACGTCAATGCCGCGCAGTGGCCAGTAACACAGGTCGACGGCGTGTTCAGCGCCAATACGACCCACATCATGGACTGGCAGAGCGTGGAGAACATGTATAAAGGAATCGGCCGGGTGCTCTCGCCCGGCGGCGTGTTCTGCCTGTACGGGCCGTTCAATTACGACGGTGCGTACATCAGCGACAGCAACGTGCGCTTCGACCTGTGGCTCCGGCAGCGCGACGCCGCCAGCGGCATTCGCGACTTCAACGACCTCGACCGATTGGCCCGCGACAACGGCATGATCCTCACCCGCGACTACGAGATGCCGGTCAATAACCGCACCCTTGTGTGGCGCAAGGCCTGAACCGCATACAAGGCGGCGTGGTATCCTCCTCTGTCGGCGCGCAAACTTGCGTGCAGCAAGGCAGCAGAGCGTAAATTATGAGCGATTTGTCTGACCCGGTGCAGACGCGGTCACCCGCGAGACTGAAAGTTAACTTCTTAGTCGCGGTAGCGGCGCTGTTCCTGCTGGTACTCGCAGTGTCGGCCTGTTCGTCGAGCGCTCCGTCGCTGACCGCACAGCAGGCCACGGTTGATTACAATCTGCTGTATTCGTTGCCGAAACAGCCGATTCCGTACGCCGCCAGGGTGCGGCCGGTGCTCGAGCGCCGCTGCGTGGTCTGCCACGGCTGCTACGATGCGCCCTGCCAGCTCAAGCTATCCTCGCCCGCAGGAATCCAACGTGGTGCCAGCAAGGAAGTGGTTTACGATGGTGCGCGTATCAAGGCCGCCGAACCCACTCGCTTGTTCATTGACGCGGTAACTACCGCGCAGTGGCGCGACAAGAAATTTTTTCCCGTGCTCAACGAGGGCCGGATTGACGCGGTCGACAGTAGAAGCAACGCGGTGCTGAATCTAGAGGACTCAGTGCTCTATCGTATGCTGCGCCTTAAGGAGTTGCATCCTCAGGCACGCACCGGGATGCTTACCGATGACTTTGATGTCACTCTGAATCGCAAGCAGACCTGCCCGTCACTCGCTGAGTTCGACGACTATGCAGCAGCGCATCCGCGCGGCGGTATGCCTTATGCTATGCCCAATCTGGCCCGCGCCGAGTACACGGCGCTGGTGTACTGGCTGGCGCAGGGTGCACCATTGCCACCCGACAAACCGCCATCCGACAAGGTTGCACCGCAGATTGCGCGTTGGGAAGCGTTTCTCAACGGCCAGACCAACAAGCAGCAATTGGTCAGCCGCTATATCTATGAGCACCTGTTCCAGGCGCATCTGCATTTTCGTGGTAGTGGCAAGCGCGAGTTCTATCGCATGGTGCGTTCACGCACCGCGCCTGGCGAGCCAGTCGAAGTGCTGGCCACGGTGCGCCCGTACGGCGACCCGGACGGAGCTGTGTATTACCGCATTGTGCGTCACCAGGGCAGCATCGTGGCCAAGGATCACCTGGTTTACGAATTGTCGGATCAGCGCCTGCAGCGTTATCGCCAACTCTTTGTCGATCCTAGCTATGAGGTCGCCGTGCTGCCCTC
>CP070733.1:1084781-1088042 GCA_020347585.1 Pseudomonadota bacterium
GCACTTCGGTATCAAGCCGGGCAGCATCGAGGCGCACGCCTTCAGCTATCTTGATTTCGGCGAAGCGGCAAAGGTCTACGGCAAGGTCGGCGGTTTCGCGCATTTGTCCACGCTGGTGAAGAAGATTCGCGCCAGCCACGGACCGGATAAGACCCTGCTGCTGGATGGTGGCGATACCTGGCAAGGTTCGGGTACCGCCTATTGGACGCGCGGCAAGGACATGGTCGGGGCCTGCAACCGGCTGGGCGTCGATGTCATGACCGGCCACTGGGAGTTCACCTACCTCGACGAGGAAGTAGTCAGCAACGTTGGAGACTTCAAGGGCGACTTCGTTTGCCAGAACGTGTTCGTCAAGGATGATTCCTCGTTCGACTATCGCTTTGCGGACTTTGCGGGCTTTGACGAAAACTCGTTGCGCGCCTTTAAGCCGTACACCATGAAGAACATCGGCGGCGTGCGCGTTGCCGTGGTTGGACAGGCATTCCCGTATACGCCGATTGCAAATCCGGGCCGCTTTATTCCCGACTGGACTTTCGGTATCCGTGATTCTGAGATGCAGGCCGTGGTGGATCAAGTGCGGGAGAACGAGAAGGCCGAGCTGGTGGTGGTCATCTCGCACAACGGTATGGACGTGGACCTCAAGATGGCATCTCGCGTCTCTGGCATTGACGCAATCTTCGGTGGCCACACCCACGACGGCATGCCGGGTGCCAGCGTAATCAAGAACAAGGGCGGGCAGACCCTGGTGACCAATGCCGGCTCTAACGGCAAGTTCCTCGGCGTGATGCAGATGGACGTGCGCAACGGCAAGGTGCAGGGATACCAGTATAAGCTGCTGCCGGTGTTCTCGAACCTGCTCGAGCCCGACAAGGAGATGAGCGCCTACATTGATGAGGTGCGCGCGCCGTATATCAAGACCCTGCGAGAGGAACTGGCGGTAGCCGATACCCTGCTGTTCCGTCGCGGCAACTTCAACGGCACCTTCGACCAGATTATCTGCGATGCGCTGCGTGTGCAGAACGATGCGCAGATCTCGCTCTCGCCGGGCTTCCGCTGGGGCACCAGCGTATTGCCGGGTGAGAAGATCCACATGGACAACGTCATGGATCAGACCTGCATGACCTATCCCGAGACCTACGCGCGGGAGATGAGCGGGCAGACCATCAAGGACATACTGGAGGACGTAGCCGACAACCTGTTCAACCAGGATCCCTATTACCAGCAGGGTGGTGACATGGTGCGCATGGGCGGCATGGACTACACCATCGACATCAACGGCACCATTGGCAAGCGCATCTCCGACATGCGCTGGGACGACGGTACGCCGATCGAGCCCAGCAAGATGTACAAGGTCGCCGGCTGGGCGACGGTGGGCGCCAAGTCGCCGGGACCGCCCGTTTGGGAACAGGTGGCCGATTATCTTCGCGAGCAAAAGGTGGCTAAGGTCACCAAGCTCAACACGCCGAAGATCATCGGTGCGCAGGGCAACCCGGGCATCTCCAAGTACTCGGGTGAACTTGGCTAGCTGCCGGCCCGCAATCCACGGGTAGAAAGACGGGGGAGGCGTTTACAACGTCTCCCCCCTTTTTTTGGGGGGACGCCAGAGTGCGCGGCGTGACGACCGGTCTAGCGGACTAGCGTTCGGCGCCCATCTCGAGGGCGCGCTGACGGCGCTGCTGCGCTTCGTCGGCGAGTTGCTCGGCGTTCCAGTCGGAACCGACCTCCGGCCAACCCTGAGCATGCTCGGCGGCCAGTGCCGCCATCATTTCGATGTGCGAGGCGTGGGTGTTGAGCGCCGGGATGTAACCGAAACGCTCGCCACCGGCGGACAGAAACACCTCACGGTTTTGCATGTCGATCTCCTCGAGGGTCTCCAAGCAATCCGCGGCAAAACCCGGGCACACCACATGTACGTTTTTCGTGCCCTGTTTGGCCCAGTCCTTCAGGGTGTGGTCGGCATAGGGTTTGAGCCACTCCTCGCGACCGAAGCGCGACTGAAAGGCCAGCTGCCACATCTCGTCGGACAGGCCCAGGTGTTCGGCGATCAGGCGCGCACTCTTGTGACATTCACAGTGATAGGGGTCTCCGGCCAGAAGGTAGCGCCGCGGCAGGCCATGAAAGGAAAACATCAGCCGCTCCGGCTCGCCGTGCTCCTGCCAGTAGCGGGTGATGCTGTTGGCAACGGCACTGATGTAGGCGGGGTGATCATGGTAGTGATTCACCATGCGCAGTTCCGGCAACCAGCGCCAGGTGCGCAGCACATCGGCGATCGCATCAAACGTCGAGGCGGTGGTGGTGGCGGAGTACTGTGGATACAGCGGCAGTATCAGAATGCGGCGCACATTGGCCTTGCGTAGTTCTTCCAGAGCCGACGCGATGGACGGTGTCCCGTAGCGCATTCCGAGCGCAACGCGCAGTGGTGCCGGATTGCGCAGTTGCAGCAACTTTGCGAAGGCATCGCGCTGCTGACGGCTGATCGCCAGTAGCGGTGATCCTTCGGGGGTCCAGACGCTGCGGTAGGCGCGTGCCGCGCGCGGCGGGCGAATACGCAGGATGACGCCGTGCAGGATGAGCTTCCAGGCCCAGCGCGGCATCTCCACGATGCGCGGGTCCGAGAGGAACTCACCGAGGTAGCGGCGCAGCGCCGGTGCGGTCGGCGCATCCGGCGTGCCGAGATTGCCGAGCAGAATGCCCGCAGTCGCGGTGTTATCGTGAGCGAAGTCGGGCTGGGAACTGTAACGCGCCATCCTGCCATTTCCCCTGTGTTGGCCGGCGCGCGCACTCGTGTGCCGGATGCCGCCGGTATCAATGGCGCGCCGTCTGTGGTGTGGCCGCCGGTCGCTCGCCATTCTAGCATTAGCAGCCGGGCGTCGATATGCTCGGCCGCAGGGCGAGACGGGGTGCGCGCAAATGCGGAGCAACCGGCGCGGTGGTGAAAGGAGCGAAACTATGCTGGGTGTGTTTCTCGATCTGGCAAGCGTGGATCAAGAGGATCTTGATCTCGTGCGATTGCGCGGTGTGCTGGATGAGTGGCGCATGTTCGACGCCACCGCGCCGTCGGATACCGTGGCGCGCATCGCCGATGCCGAAGTGGTGGTGAGCAACAAGGCCCGGCGGGGTTGTGAAGTTCTAGCGCAGGCGCCGCGCCTGCGCCTGGTATGTGTCGCGGCGACCGGCACCAACAACGTGGATCTTGCGGCGGCACGTGCGCGTGATATCGCGGTATGCAACGTGCGGGCGTACGCGACATCGTCGGTTGTA
>CP070733.1:1088142-1093419 GCA_020347585.1 Pseudomonadota bacterium
GGATTCGGTGGCTTGTGATGCACCGAATACCGGGATCTGCTCGAGTGAATGGAAGGCCTCCCAGGCAATACCTTGCGGATCCACCGACCAATACTTGTCCGAGCGCGCATAGCAGCACTCAGCACCGGCTTGCTCCTCGACCGGAAGTTGCGCGGCATTTAAGCGCTGGCGAATTTCATCCAGCTCCTGAGCGTCGTCAACCTGAATACCCACATGATCGAGGCCGGTGCGGGCCGCGCGCGTGGAGATAGCAAAGTTGACGCGCGGGTCATCCAGCATCCATTTGGCATAGTCGTCCTTTTCAACAGTTGGGGCGGCCGCGAACAATCCCGAGTAAAAGGCAATGCTCTTTTGCAAATCTTCCACGGCGATGTGTACGTGCAGGCGTTTCATTTGCGACTCCTCCTCTTTTGGCTCCGCGGGGCCGCCACGGGTTCTCAAACCCCACCCTGGCAGCAGTTCTCCGTGAGATAGCTCATCAATTCACCCATGGTCTGGTAGTTCGCTGAGTAGATCAGTGAACGCCCTTCCCGCTGGCAGACAACCAGATGCGCCTGTTTCAGTGCGCTGAGGTGAAACGACAGCGTCGCGCCCGGCATGCCGAAGTGCTCGGCAATCGCGCCGGCAGCCACGCCGCCCGGCCCGGCCTGCACGAGGTAGCGATACACCTCGAGACGGCTTTGCTGGGCCAATGCCCCCAGGGCTTCCACCGCATCTGATATTTTCATATTTCCAGAATAGTCAAATTATATTCAGCCGACAAGTCCCTAATCGGATCTTTCTTCCCTGCCACGCTATGCTTACGCCTGCCCTGCAGGTGGATTCGCAATGGAAGACATTTTGATGTCCCCGCTGCTATTGGCAGCGCTGTTCTTTGTGGTTGCCTTCGCCTACTCCTCGGTGGGCCTCGGCGGCGGCTCATCGTATACCGCGCTGATGGCGATCTTCGGTGTCAGCTACGTGGCGATCCCCACCGTAAGCCTCACCCTCAACCTGCTGGTCACATCAATCGGCAGCGTCAATTTCATTCGCCAGGGTCACTTGCGCCTGCATCTGATTGGCCCGTTTCTCGTGACCTCGCTGCCGATGGCCTACCTCGGCGGCAGCCTGGATGTATCAAAGCAAGTATTCGAGTGGGTACTGCTGATATCGCTGTGCCTGGTCGCGGCGCGCATCTACCTATGGGACAAGCCCGGAACACCTCACCGCATCGGGCGCCGCTGGCAACTGCTGTTCGCGGCGCTCATTGGCGCCGTGCTGGGGCTACTGGCCGGCATTGTCGGTATTGGCGGCGGCGTATACCTGGTGCCGTTGATCATTGTGCTGGGACTCGGCAGCCCGAAAGAGGCCGCGGCCTGCGGTGCGGTGTTCGTTTGGGTCAATTCCCTCACCGGGCTCATCGCCCGCCTTGGCCATCACAGCATCAACGTGGCCGAGTTTGTGCCGCTCATATTGGCGGTGGCAACAGGCGCCCTGCTCGGCTCACACCTCGGTGCCGTGCACCTTGCGCCGCGCACCATGGAACGTATCCTGGGCATCATCCTATTAGTTGCGATTGCCTTACTGGCGCGCAAGATCATTTTGACCTGGTGAGCGTCCGCGTGTGGCGTGGGGCGAGCGTGCCTCTCAACCACTCACGTACTAACGAATCCAGGCCGCGTCAGCTTATACAACGTTGAACCCGTTGGAACGATGTAGTATCAACGAACTACGGGCTGGCCTGGGTTTGGCCGGATATCACATTTGGGCACTTCTTGTGACCGAGTGCAAGTTATTGAAAATTAGACAGCCGCCGATGATATACGACAATTTAGCCATATATTTGGGTGGCCGATAATCCAGATATATCCTGTTAAGCGAGCATAGACGGCCTGTACTTGAAGAATACGAGAAGAAAGTGACTAGTGTACGCGTAGTGCAATACTCGAAGATCCGGGTACCGGCGTGTTGGAAAATCTGATATGTAAAGCGAAGCGACGCGAGCGCCGCACAAGTGTGCTTGGTGCGGACACCGCTAGCTTCGCTTTAGCTCCAACATTATTTCTCCATGGCGCCGCCGCACCGAACTCGCGGCGTGAACCCGAGGCTCTGGGCCCCGCATCTAATCCCCAGGACAGACCGTCTCTGCCGCCTAACAGGTCGCTGATACCGACGCCTCAAGTTTTGCGATGCCTGAGGGGATACCGAGATAGCGCGTTCTGGCGTTTCATCAACTACAGCGCGGGCGCGGCATAGCTCCAATCCGTTATTTGAAGCACAAGGACTAATTACGAATAGCAAGGAGGAATATTGGTATGGCTTTCAAACTTGGAAAGAGATCACTAAAAGAACTCGAGGGCGTGCATGCCGATCTCGTCGCCGTGGTGAATAGAGCAATCGAGATTACACCGCAGGATTTCTCTGTGCACGATGGAATTAGAACGCTTGAAGAGCAAAAGAAACTTGTGAAGTCAGGCGCAAGTAAGACCCTGCGATCCCGGCACATATCGGGTCATGCGGTTGACCTCGTTCCCTATATCAATGGGAAGTTACGTTGGGAGTGGGAACCTATATATCAAATTGCAGAGGCGGTGCGCACGGCAGCCCAGGAACTCGAAGTGCCAATCAGGTGGGGTGGCGCATGGGACACGCTGCTAACCTCTACGGATGAGGCAACCGAAGATGTTATTTCCGGTTACGTGGAGAGACGACGCAGTGAAGGGAAAAAGGCATTTATTGATGGTCCACACTACGAGCTGCCAAGATCAGAATACCCAGAAAATACCTAACAGATCGTTCTAGTCGACTACCGAAAGAGGCGGGGAATTTGCGTTGTTAGGTGAAACGACACCCCCCGTCATTGGCACTCGACACTGGGCGACGGTTGGCCACGCCTTACGTTAAGACAAGTAAGTTGAAACCACGCACATCAATATTGCGTCGCAATTGCTTGGGTTTGACAAATGCTGCTTGCAGCATGCCAGCAATAACCAGAAGATGTTCTGCCTGAAGCGAGGTCACCTGCCGCTTACCTGAACGGCCCGCACAATGATCGCCCTCGATTCCGTAGGAGGGGTCCAAAACAACGCTATTCGTTACAATGAGATTGGCTTTTTTACTGTGCCTGATGCCAATCCACTCCACCCTGCCAGCTTCGGCAATGTGGTTCATCAACTGTTCTAGTGGCGTCTGCACCGCACACCGGTATTTTTACCGTGACCCCCGTGATTCAATCCACTGTGCCCATCGCAATTCGGCGTTGGTCAAACAGCGTTGCTCGCGTGTCGCTTGGGAAGAGTTGCAATGTATCGATATGCATTGCCATTGAACAGGGGATGCGCGACACGCCGGGCAGGTGTTCACTCATGTTGTTGGTGTGTACGCAAAGTATTCGGGCAAGCTGAGCGGGGTAGAGTTGCCAGCGGTTTCGTATCTGATTAGGTACTGTTTCTGGCATGAGTTTTCAAATTGCATAACAAATAGACGGTGTTGCGATACCAATCATTCCTTTAATATACAATTGGTGAGAATTGCGCTATGACCCTATTTTCCATGCGCGATACCGTCTGGCCGTTAGGCCCGCTGTTCCCCTCAGTGACTGCTCCCTGCGTTGCTCGCGGCCCGGTTTCCGGTTTACAGCTGAATCAGGCCTCTCCTAGAATAGTTGTGCATTCTGTTTTGAATAATTAATAATACGTGGCTTGGCGAACTGATATCCCTATTCCCGGTTCGTACTAAAGAAGAAAGCCCGCAACCTGACAGGGGTTGATATAAGAAGATGGAGCAGCTCACTATCGTGGTTGCGGTCCTGCCGCTTCTTTCCGCGTTATTGATACAGTTATTCGCCGTACGAATCGGCCGTCGGATTGCCCGCCTCAGTGTGGCAGCCACCACACTTAGTTTCCTGTTGTCCGCGCTGCTGCTGTGGTGGGCGCTGACCGGCCACGGGCCGCAGGCGATGCCGCTGGGTAATGGGACCGCCATCATCCTGTTTGATCCACTGAGCACCTTGCTGTCCACGATCATCCTCGGCATCAGTTTGATCGTGCATCTGTACTCGGTGCGGTATATGGCCGAAGAAGCCGGCTATGGTCAGTTCTTTGTGTTACTCGACCTGATGACGGCGGCCTTGTTGTTCATGGTGATCGCGGGTGACCTGATTACCCTGTTGATCGCTTGGTACCTGGTCGGGGTATTGCTGTATTTCCTGCTAGGCCAGGACACCCGCAGTCAAATCGCGTACCGCTTTGCCTTCTGGACCCTGATCACGTATCGAATTGGCGATATTCCGCTAATCCTTGCCGCCGCCTTGCTCTATGACGCCTATGGTACCTGGTCACTGACGACCATCTTTGCTGAGATCATGGCCAACCCGGACGCCCATCAGGTTATGGGTCTGCCCTTGACGCAAGTGGTGGCGGCACTCATCGGGCTTGCCGCCTTTGCCCGTTCCGCCCAGTTTCTTTTGCACACCTGGCTACCCTACACCATGGATGGGCCGACCCCGGTGTCGGCCCTGATGCATGCCGGCATCGTGAACGCCGGTGGCTTTTTGATAAACCGGTTTGCCCCGGTGTTTATTCATAGCGGCGACGTATTGAACTGGATTTTCGTTGTGGGCTTGATCACCGCCGTATTTGGTTCCCTGCTCATGTTGACCCAGAACGACATCAAGAAAGCACTCGGCTATTCCACCATGGGGCAAATGGGCTTCATGATCATGGAGTGCGGGATCGGAGCATTCTCGCTGGCGATTTATCACCTGTTTGCCCATGGTGTTTTCAAGGGCACCATGTTCCTGTCTGCGGGCAGTGTCATCAACAATGCGCGCCATGACGATGGCATTCCCAAAGATGAGCTTTATACGTTTGCGGTGGAAAAAAGCCCCAACAAGGTGCGCCAGCCGTGGTTACTGATGGCGGCAATTACCCTGAGCGTCCCGTTGGCAATTCTCGTATTTGCCCACCTGCTTGTGGCGCAGGATTATTTCCAGAAGCAGGGCGCGATTGTGCTGTTGTTCTTCGGCTGGGTCACGGGCGCGCAATTGATCTTTGCAACCTACCGGATGCGCACCCAGAATATCTGGCGGCTGGTGGGCCTGAGTGTCTTGTCACTGGTAGTCGTGGTACTGGGCTATGCCGTCATCAGCCACGCCTTTGATCTGTTCCTGTATCCGGATCCGGCGTTTCGTGAGCAACTTTACTCCGCTGCCTCGATAGATCTGCTGCGCTTTGATGTGCTGGTCGTTATTGTCACGTTGATTGTCGTCTCCGGGTGGGTCATGACGTACTACGCGGA
>CP070733.1:1093519-1097594 GCA_020347585.1 Pseudomonadota bacterium
CTTTTGATAGAAATCGTCGATGCGGTCGATGGCACGAATGTCGATGTAGTACACCGACGACTTGCCCTCATCGCCGTACTTGTCGCGCACATAAGTCGTTTGTTTGAGCGATGCCATGCAGCAGATGCGCGAACAGTGTTTCAAGTAATTGCGATCGCGTGAACCTGCGCACTGGATAAAGGCAATATCCTTTGCTTCCTTACCATCCGAGGGGCGCAGCAACTTGCCGCCGGTCGGTCCGGCCGGATCGGCGAGACGCTCAAACTCGACCGAGGTCATCACGTTGGCGATACGATCGTAGCCGTAGGGCTGGATCTTGTTGGCATCGAAAGGCTTCCAACCCGTGGCCCAGATAATAGCGCCGACCGTGATCTGCTGGGTCTGCTCCGAATCGTCCAGGTTGACGGCGTCGTACTTGCAGGCCTCCTTGGCCTTGTCAGCATCGGGCGTGCCGATGACGCGCGGATCCAATACGTAATGCTGCGGATACGCCATTTTATAAGGTAGGTATGCGCCCTTGCGCTTGCCCAACCCGTAATTGTATTCGTCGTCGAATTCCGCCTCGACAACATCGCCACAGGCACCACATGCCGTGCAGCTACTGTTCACGTAGCGCGGCTGTGTTTTGAGAGTAACGGTGTAGTTGCCGGCCTCGCCGGAGACCTCGCTGACCTCGGTCATGGTATACAGGCGCAGGTTCTTGTTGGCCTTAATCCGGCGCAGGTTTATCTCCATGCCGCAGGTCGGATGACACAGCTTGGGGAAATACTTGTGTAGCTGGCTGACACGCCCGCCCACACTGGGGGATTTCTCAACGAGTATGACCTGCTTACCGCATTCAGCTGCCTCAATGGCCGCGGTCATGCCGCTGATTCCGCCACCCACCACCAGGATGGTTTCGTTGGTTGCGATGATCTCCGCCATCGATGTCTCCTCTCTACGCGGAATCCGCTGCTGTAGCGATTGTGCGGCTTGCGCGTACTCTATTGCCCACCGCAACTGGCGCGTTCCCGTTTATTGCAGCTTTTATATAGAGGGAAACGCGAGTCACGAACTTTAGCTCAAAACGCCGTACAAAAAAATGCTCGAACCAATACTGGTATTCGGGGCAGCGCCGCGTAGTATCGCCGGGCTGCGCGGGGCGTTGGTTACCGGGCGCGCCATCCGGGCCGCGACGTCGAATCCGCCTAACAGTGACCGATGCCCCCGGCAATGACAACCTAGATTTATCTTGTACCGCATAAAGTGAGTTTATTTTTTGCCCGCCCGTGACATGCGTGCCGCGCCGAGCTGCCCCGGCCCTGACGCGGCGGCAATCTTAGCGGCAGGGCCGCGCACGACACATTGATCGAGGACAAGTCACGGACACATCGAGTGATTTAGAATACCGCCGTCCGGCCGGAAATCGCCTGGCCACGCCGCTTTCAGCGTATATAAGTATTTTATGATATGCTCAGAAAGCCTGATTAGTCAGCTCGGTAATCGGGTCCGTATAATCCCGCCTCCCTGAACCGAAAGAAGCCACCATGTCCGCAAAGCCCCAGACACGCGCCGCCGAGGCCCGCATCGAAGTCAAGAACACCACCTGCTACATGTGCGCCTGCCGCTGCGGCATCCGCGTCACGGTGCGCGACGGCGAGGTGCGTTACATACAGGGCAATCCCGATCACCCTCTGAACCAGGGGGTCATCTGCGCCAAGGGCGCCTCGGGGATCATGAAACAATACTCACCGGCGCGCCTGACCCGCCCGCTGCGCCGCAAGCCTGGCGCCGAGCGCGGCGATGCCGAGTTCGAACCCATCAGCTGGGACGAGGCATTCGGCATCCTGGAGGAGCGGCTCGCGCACCTGCGCGACACCGATCCAAAGAAGTTCGCCCTGTTCACCGGCCGCGACCAGATGCAGGCCCTAACTGGGCTGTTCGCCAAGCAATTTGGCACGCCTAACTACTCCGCACACTGATGCTTCTGCTCGGTCAACATGGCCACGGGCATGATCTACACCTTCGGCGGTTCCTTCTGGGAGTTCGGCGGCCCCGACCTGGATCGCGCCAAGCTGTTTGTCATGATCGGCACCGCGGAGGATCACCACTCCAACCCGCTCAAGATTGACCTGTCGCGATTCAAGCGCAACGGCGGGCGCTTCATCTCGGTTAACCCGGTGCGCACCGGCTACTCGGCAATTGCCGACGAGTGGATCCCGATCAAGCCGGGTACCGATGGCGCGCTGTTCCTGGCGCTGATCCACGAGCTCATCAAGCAGGGCCTGTACGATCGCGACTTCCTGGTGCAGTACACTAACTCGGCACAACTCATCAACGTGGACGAGTCCGCCGAGGACTATGGCATGTTTGTGCGCTCCGACGTGCCGCGCGAGCCCGAATGTTTCGACCCACAGGACCAAGTGTGGTGGGACCGTCTCAAAGACAAGCCGGTTCGCACCCACACCGAGGACGCGGATCCGTTCCTGCTGGGCGAATTCACCATGCCAGACGGTACGCCGGTAAAGCCCGCTTTTCAGTTGCTCAAGGAACGCGTCGAGCAATACACCCCCGATTGGGCCTCCGAAGTCACCGGCGTCCCGGTAGATACCATTCGCCGCCTTGCCTACGAGATGGGCATCACCGCGCGCGACGAAAAGATCGAGTTGCCCATCGCCTGGACCGATGCCTGGGGCCGCGAGCACGAGACTGTCACCGGCAATCCGGTGGCGTTCCATGCCATGCGCGGGCTGGCCGCTCACTCCAACGGTTTTCAGAGCATTCGCGGCCTGTCGATTCTGATGACGGTGCTGGGTACCATCGACCGCCCGGGTGGTTTTCGCCACAAGGCCCCGTTCCCGCGACCCATTCCGCCGTGCGCCAAGCCCCCCAAGGGCCCCGACGACGTTAAACCCAATACCCCGCTCAACGGCATGCCGCTGGGTTGGCCGGCCGATCCTAACGACCTGTTCGTGGACGACGACGGCGAAGCGGTACGCATCGACAAGGCGTTCTCGTGGGAGTACCCGCTGGCCGCCCATGGGCTGATGCACAACGTCATCACCAACGCTTGGCGCGGCGATCCGTATTCCATCGATACCCTGCTCATCTTCATGGCAAACATGGCGTGGAACTCTTCCATGAACACGTCGGATGTACGCATGATGCTCAACGACAAGAACGAGGACGGCGAGTACAAGATCCCGTTTATCGTCGTCGCCGACGCCTTCCAGTCGGAAATGGTGGCCTACGCCGATCTGGTGTTACCCGATACCACCTATCTGGAACGCCATGATGTCATGTCCATGCTGGACCGGCCGATCTCGGAGTACGACGGCCCGGTGGACTCGGTGCGTATTCCGGTGGTACCGCCCAAGGGCGAGTGTAAACCCTTCCAGGACGTACTGGTCGAGATAGGCTCTCGCCTGAAGCTGCCCGCGTTCATCAACGCCGACGGCTCGCGCAAGTACCGCGACTATCCCGATTTCGTCGTCAACTACGAGACCGAGCCAGGCTCGGGCATCGGCTTCTTGGCCGGCTGGCGCGGCAAGGGTGGCGAGAAGTTTATGAAGGGCGAGCCCAACCCCAATCAGTGGCAGATGTACGAAAAGAACAACTGCGTCTACCACTACGAACTACCGCGCTCGTTCCAGTACATGCGCAACTGGAACCTGGGATATCTGCGCTGGTCGCAGGATCACCGCCTGACGCGCTACGCCGAACCCATCCAGATCCACCTGTACTCGGAGGTGCTGCAGAAGTTCCGCCTCGCCGCACAGGGCAAGCACGACGGCAAACAACCCCCCGAGCGCCTGCGCAAGCGCGTTGAGACCTACTTCGATCCGCTGCCGTTCTACTTCGAGACGCTTGAGGCACAGCAAAGCGACAAGCACAAGTACCCGCTTAACGCCATTACCCAACGACCCATGGCGATGTACCACTCCTGGGATTCGCAAAACGCCTGGCTACGCCAGATCCACGCGCACAACTATTTGTATGTGCACCCCTCACTGGGCGAAACGGGCGGATTCGAAGATGGCGACTGGATCTGGGTCGAGTCCATGTGGGGCAAGGTGCGCTGCATGTGCCGCTTCTC
>CP070733.1:1097694-1106473 GCA_020347585.1 Pseudomonadota bacterium
CAATCCGGCTGTCCTGTCCCGGTCAGCAATTGCTTGCCGTGTTAGACTGACGCGGAATCGGTAACAGTATGATTTTAGATGAGGATTTCGGTCTAGTTCAGAGAATCCTAATCCAGGATAGACTGACCGGCGGGTCCGTCTTATACAAGTTAGATTGCAAGAAGAACATGAAAGCTTCGAAACCGCTAGCTTTTGCCACTGGAATCGCCACGGCAGCCCCGGTGCTGGCTGGAACACATCTAGGAATGGCTGATTTGTCTTCGCGTTTTCTAGTTGTGTTGTCTTGCCTGTGCTATGTCGTCGCAATCTTTATATTTGTTTTCGGACCACAACAGTGGTCTACGTTTCGTTGGGTACCAGTAGACGGCACTGTTGCTGTAGCCACACGTGGGGCTATGTGGTTACTAGGCGGATTTTTGAGCATTGCGCTCCTAGAGGCAACAAATGCAATCTAACAATGTGTTCAAACTCGCTCCCTTCGGTCGCTGGGACGCCTCGCCGCAATGCGGCTCGCGCCCCTTAACACAACGTTAGAGCAACATAAACATGAATATAAGTCAGGGGCTAGAAAAATTTTTAACTAATGCGCTCTTAAAAAACAAATGAGAGCGTATTCTTGGGTTTTTGAATAATCCTAAAAACCACAAAAAATTCTCTAGCTCGCTTGATCACGATTTTTTCGGTTATCTTGATAAATCGAAATTTGTTCCAAAGTTGTCTGAAAGTGAGATGGAGCAGGAAGGTAATCTTTACTGTTCCAATAACGTAACAAATAATTCAAGCGATACAATGTCAAACTTGTACGGTAAGGCCCCATGGGAAGGTGGTTGGTTACTTATCAACAAAGGAGGAACGGTCGGAATTTGCCGTCCTGAAGGTAAAATAGATGATGAAATTTTCATCAAGCTCTAACAATCGCTTCGTGTGGGACCGCCTTACAGCTCCGATTAGCTACGCAGGCGGCCCCACAAGCAAGCGTTAGGCTTTAGAACTATGGTGAAGATGCGAAGACCAGTACCGAAGACTCTTCTTGTCTTTCTTCTAATGTATGGGGTGGCAAGCCTTATACACTTTGCTCACAATGCCCAGTTCCTCACGGACTACCCAGAGATGCCTGCTTCGTGGACTCGTGCAGGCGTGTATTTCGCTTGGATAGGGCTAACGATTATCGGAGTGGCAGGATGGATTCTTCTGGCTCGTGGCTATCAGCTCGCGGGTCTCTTGCTCTTGGCAGTATATGCTGTGTTCGGCCTCGACAGTCTTGGCCACTACGTACTTGCTCCAATATCAGATCATACGGTAGCAATGAACTCGACTATCCTGCTCGAAGTGGTAGCCGCCGCATTGGTTCTCATTGAGGTTGTGAAGCAGATGGCGCGGCAAATATCGCAGAGAGGGTCCGCTGAAGATGGCGCCTAACAGCTCGTTCGAGAGCGGACCGGCCTTGTGCGTCACGCCCCTTGCGCGGCAACGGGCGCGCCGCCCTGCATTGGCCGCTCAACTCAACCGTTGATTCTACGACAAAACTAAAGCGTTTATGAACCAAGACCAGATTAATCTGTTTAGTAGAAATGTCTCGGAGCAGTATCATGAGCGATGATAAAAGGAAAGGCGACAAGCCTATACCAGACGATGTGAAAAATTATCTAAATGATGCCCAGATAGCTGAGTTACATACAATAGAAGGGTTTGGCTGGGAGCTAAAATTTATTCGTCGTCCGCTTTTTCAAGAACGACTGGTAGTAGTCGTGAATCCGGATGGTAGTTCAATAGGGGTTTTGGAAGACGATGGAAGGCTGAACTTAGATCCAAATATAGAGACAAGAGAGTAAATTGATATATTGGCAATACACAATCTAACATTTGGCTGCAGTTAGCTCTGGGGCAACTGAGTCCAGGCTTTATCGACCGCTTTCGCTGCATATCAGTATAGCTTTGCCAGACGGCACGCAGCATCCGGTCGCCGCACACGCGGCATGCATCAAACCAGGTAAAGCGCCGCGAGGCCGAGAAAGGCAAAAAAGCCAATCACGTCAGTGATTGTGGTCAACACCACGCCGCCGGCGAGGGCAGGATCGGCACCGAATCGGCGCAGCAGCAGCGGAATAGTTGCGCCGGCGATGGCCGCTACCACCAGGTTAATTATCACCGCCAGCGCAATCACCAGGCTCAGTTGGAGGTTCTCAAACCAAGCTCCCGCGACGACTGCGATTACCAGTGCCCACAGCAGGCCGTTGAGCACGCCCACCGATAACTCCTTGAACAGCAATAGTCGCGCGTTGCTGTCGCTGATCTGACCAAGCGCCAGGCCGCGGATCACCAGAGTCAGGGTTTGGCTGCCGGCGATACCACCCATGCTTGCGACGATGGGCATTAACACCGCCAGCGCCACCAGCTTTTCGATAGTGACCTCGAACAGGCCGATGACCCACGATGCAAGCAGGGCGGTAAGCAGATTGATGCCAAGCCACACCGCGCGTCGGCGGGTGCTCATCACCACGGGGGCGAACATGTCCGCCTCCTCGTTGAGGCCTGCCATACTGAGAAAGTCGTGGTCCGCCTCGTCACGTATGACGTCGACCACGTCAACGATGGTGATGCGCCCGAGCAGGCGATCGTTTTCGTCAACCACCGGCGCGGTCACAAGGTCGCGGCGCTCGAACAGCGCCGCCACTTCGCGAGCCGTCATGTCAGCGGGGATGCCGTCGATGTCACGGCGCATGATTTCCGCCACAGTCAGGTCCGGGTCGCTGGTTAACAGATCCGTCAGAGGCAGCAGCCCAAGATACTTGTTGTCGCGGTTCACGACGAACAGGGTGTCGGTGGTCTCGGGCATAGCGCCGCGCCAGCGCAGATAGCGCAAGACCACGTCCAGGGTGATGTCGGCACGCACCACCACGGTCTCGAGGTCCATCAGGCCGCCGGCCGAGTCCTCGGGATAGGAGAGTACCGATTCCAGGCGCTCGCGTTCCTGGTGTTCCAGGGTGAGCAGCAGCTCCTGGATAACATCCTGCGGCATCTCCGGCAGGATGTCCGCCAGGTCGTCGGTGTCCAGCGACTCGGTGGCGGCGACTAGAGCTTGCGGCTCCATCTTGCTGATGAGCACCGTGCGCACGTCATCGGGCAGGTGTAGCAGGACCTCACCCTCGTGCTCCGAGGGGACATGCGGCCAGACTAGCTCGCGTTCCTCAGGGGGCAGCGACTGCAGCACATGTGCGATTTCCGCCGGATGCAAGTTGCCCAGCAAGTGTGCAGCCTGCTCCAGCTCGTCGGCTCGCAGCAGGACAATGATCTGCTCGATGATGTTGGAAGCGTTGGTCACCGCATGCACCCTGTTTTCGCGACGCAAGTGTATCAGGGCCGGGGCCGGAATGGGAAAAGCGTGCGCCCGGCGGGCGCCAGTCGTCGGGGAGGGGGTATTTGGCTATTGCGCCACGCGAAGCGCCGTGCGTCTAGTCTTCTTCACCGAAGCGATCCTTGACCAGCGCCTCGAGCTGGTCAAGCGCATCGGCCTCGTCGGAACCTGTGGCGGTGATGGTAAGGACAGTACCTTTGGCGGCGGCCAGCATCATGATGCCCATAATGCTCTTGCCGTTGACACGATTGTTGTCACGCCCAACGCGTATCTCCGATTCAAAGCCGGAAGCAAGGGTGACAAACCGGGCGGCGGCACGCGCGTGCAGTCCCAGCCGGTTGATGATAGTCACCTCGCGCGAAATCATTCCTGGTCACTTTGCTGCGTGCACGCCACGATTCCGTCGCGTCCGCCGCTCAGTGCCTTGTCGCGGACCTGCTCCAGGTCCAGCGCGTGATAGTTCATGACGCGTATCAGCATGGGCAGGTTGATTCCGGCCACGATCGCGACATTCTCGCCGCGCACCGCGCAAGCGATGTTGCTGGGCGTGGAGCCATACATGTCGGTTAGCACGAGCACCCCCGAGCCACTGTCGAGATTGTGCACGGCGCTCCTTGCTTCCTCGATAGACTGTTCGGGATCGGTGTCCGCAGTGATGGAGATAAGTTGCGTCGCCATGGGCGGCTCGCCAAGGGCATCGACGGCGGCTGCCAGCAATACCTCGCCTACCTGCCCGTGCGTTATTACCAGCAATCCGATACTCATTGCAGATCACGGTGCTGGGTAAGCACCGACTCCCGGTTTTGGCGCAGGTGCTGCGCGAGTTTCTCTACCAGGTACACCGAGCGATGCTGGCCGCCGGTACAGCCGATGGCAACGGTCATGTAGCTGCGGCTGTCCGCCTCGAAATGCGGAATCCACGTTTCCAGAAACCGTTTCAGATCGTCGAACATCCGCTCGGCAGCGGGATGCTTCTCCAGAAACGCGATCACATCCCGGTCGAGGCCGGTTTTGGCACGCAGTTCGGGAACCCAGTGGGGATTCGGTATACAACGCACGTCGAACACGAAGTCGGCGTCGACCGGCACGCCGTGCTTGTAACCGAAGGACAGAAGCTGCAGTGAGAGCGAGGTGCGGCCTGTGTCGCCAACCCGCGTACTGATATGTTGCCGCAGCTGATGTACGTTGGTTCGGGTGGTATCGATGACCAGATCGGCGTGCGATGCGATCGGGTCGAGCATTTGGCGTTCGGTGCTGATCGCTTCGGTGAGCGGCATGTCATCACTTGTCAGCGGATGCTTACGCCGTGTCTCGCTGAAGCGCTTGATGAGCGCTGCTTCCTGAGCCTCGAGGAAAATCACCTCGCATTCAATGTGCTTGGCGCGCAACTGAGCGAGGATGGCGCCAAAGTCATGCAGGTCGCTGGTGAGGTTGCGAACGTCGATGCCGACCGCGAAATTCCGGTACTGGCCCTGATAGATATCGATGATTTGATTCGCGAAGGCGACCAGCAGCCCGATAGGTAAATTATCGACACAGTAGTAGTCAAGGTCCTCTAGCGCATGCAACGCAATGCTCTTGCCGGACCCTGACAGGCCGCTGACGATGACGAGTTTCATTGAGGTTCGCCGGCCAATTTTTCTTGTTGTCGCTCACTCAGGTCGCGGGCCGCATTGTAGCCACGTGACAGCAGCAGGTGGTTGCGTACCGCCGCTTCGACGATCACCGCCAGGTTGCGGCCCGGCGCGACGGGCAGCACCGCTTCGGGGATTGTAACGCCGAGAATTTCGCGATGGTACCGGCTGGCGTTAAGACGCTCGGTGTTGTCCTGGTCCTGTGTGTCGGTCTGTAGCGTGATTACCAGCTGCAGGCGCCTGGCGGCGAGCACCGCGTTGTCGCCGAACATTTCCCGGATGTTTAGCACTCCCAGGCCACGTACCTCGAGGAAGTCGCGCAGCAGGGTCGGACAGGCGCCCTCGACGCGCTCTGGTGCGGTGCGCGTGAACTGCGGCGCGTCGTCGGCGACCAGTCGGTGGCCGCGTGAGACAAGTTCCAGCGCCAGCTCGCTTTTGCCGATCCCGCTGGGCCCGGCGAGCAGCACGCCCACTCCCAGAACTTCGAGGAACACGCCGTGCAGGGTGGTGTGTTCGCGGGCGTGACTGGCAAGGTAATGGCGCAGGTGCTCGAGCAGCCTGACGCTGTTAACAGGCGATGCAAGTAGCGGGGTGTTGCTTGCCTCGGCACGCTGCGCCAGTTCGCCGGGCACGGTCTCGCCGTCGGCGACGATGACTAGCGCCGGGGTCGCACCGAACAGGGCGTCGATGGCGTCATCATGGGAATTCTTGCCGAGGCCCGCGAGGTACTCGAGCTCGCTACGGCCCAGAATCTGCACGCAGCTTGGGCGAATCAGGTTGAGGTGCCCTGCGGCGGTAGCGTCGGCACAGCGGGCGTCGGCCGGCATGGCGACGCGCGATGCTCCCGCACGCCCTGCGATCCATTGCAGCCCGAGTGTCTCATGGTAATGATCGATGAGAGTCTGGACAGTGAGCGGGTGCGGCATCGAGCGTGTCAGCTTGCCGGCTGCCAGTTCTTCAGCAGATTGTATAAATCTTCGGGCGTATCCGCTCCGCGCAGCTTGTCGCGGAACCCGTCATTGCTGAACATAGCTGCGAGCAATGCTAGTGCCTGCAGGTGCTCATCGGTGGATTGCTCGGGTACCAGCAGCGCAAACAGCAGATCGACCGGTTCATTGTCGGCGGCGCCGAAATCGATACCTTGCCTGAGCTGGACAAATGCACCGATGGTCAGGTCGCTGCTCCGCAACCGCCCGTGTGGCAGCGCCACCCCATGGCCGACGCCTGTGCCGCCGAGGCGCTCGCGCGCCAGCAGGCTGTCGAAAACGTCGGTGGTGTTGACAGTTTCCTGGTCTCTGGCGATCAGTTCGCTGAGCATTTCCAGAGCGCGTTTCTTGCTGCCCGCCTCAACGCCACAGGCGATGCGCTCAGGGGTAATCAGATCGACGATTTGCATGACAGTACATACTTCCTGTGTCGTCTAGGTGGCGTTTTTTTTCACGGATCCTTCGCTGCGATGATGATCGGTCACTTTCTCCTTGTGTTTGCGGATCTGGCGGTCAAGCTTGTCGGCGAGCGAATCGATAGCGGCGTACATATCATCACTCTCGGCGTCGGCAAACAGGGTGCCGCCGCTGATGTGCAGGGTTGCCTCGGCGCGGTGACGTACCTTCTCGACACTTAGCACAAAATGCACGTTGGTGACGTTGTCAAAGTGGCGCTCGAGGCGCTCGACCTTGCTTTCCACGTAGCTGCGTAGGGCCGGGGTAATGTCGACGTGATGGCCGGTGACGTTAAGTTGCATAGTGCTTCTCCTTGGACGAATCTTGCTGTCTGGTTCGGGCCTACGCGAGGCTCTTGCGTTCGTTGGATGGCGGAATGGCGAGTGATTCGCGGTACTTCGCCACGGTGCGCCGTGCCACGTTGATCCCCTGTTCACCGAGTATGTCGGCGATCTTGCTGTCGCTCAGCGGCTTGGCGTTGTTCTCGGCAGCGATCAGCTTCTTGATTAGTGCCCGGATTGCAGTGGCCGAGCAGGCGCCACCGTCGGCGGTATTGACGTGGCTGGAAAAGAAATATTTCAGCTCAAATACCCCGCGCGGTGTGCGCATGTATTTCTTGGTGGTTACGCGCGAAATAGTAGATTCGTGCATCCCCACTTCCTCGGCGATATCGTGCAGTACCAGCGCTTTCATTGCTTCTTCGCCATATTCGAGAAATCCCCGCTGGCGTTCCACGATGCAGGATGCCACCTTGAGCAGGGTCTCGTTGCGACTGTGCAGGCTCTTGAGAAACCACTTTGCTTCCTGCAGGTGGTTCTTCATACAGGTATTGTCAGAACTGTTCTTTACCTGTTTTATCAAGCTCGCGTAGTGCGGGTTGATGCGCAGCCTTGGTGCATTTTCCGGATTGAGTTCAACGCGCCACTTGCCGTTGTGCTTG
The DNA here is from genome assembly GCA_020347585.1 of Pseudomonadota bacterium. GTDB lineage: Bacteria > Pseudomonadota > Gammaproteobacteria > CAMYNG01 > CAMYNG01. The sequence continues at coordinate 1,105,066 of CP070733.1, forward strand.
CGTACGAAAACGTCGGGTACGATGTATTCGGGGCTCTTGTCGGTGATCTGTCCGCCGGGGCGTGGATTGAGCGACTGGATGAGCTGGATGATTTCCTTCAGTTCGGATTCCTGTACCTTCATGCGGCGCTTGAGCTGTGTGAAGTCGCGGTTGCCGAGCAGATCGAAATGCTGTTCGAGAAGCAGCAGCGCCTTGTCATGCACGGGGCCGCATCCGGTGCCTTGGCGCAGTTGCAACAGCAGGCTCTCGCGCAGGTCACGTGCAGCCACGCCGGGTGGATCGAAATTCTGGATTTGGTGCAGCACAGCCTCAAATTCATCGAGCTCCACCTCGATGTCACCCGTCAGGCTTTCGTGCATATCTTCCAGCGGGACCGACAGATAGCCGTCGTCGTTAATAGAGTCGATGATGGTTTCGGCGATCGCCACATCGGTATCGCTGAATGGCGTGAGCTGCATCTGCCAGCGCAGGTGCTCCCGCAGGCTTTCGCCGGTCTGTCCGGTAGGCTCGTAGTCCCGAACGCTGCCCTCGCCCTGAGAAAAGCCGGTGCCGGGAACATTGTCGTAGATATCCTCCCAGGCGCTGTCGACCGGGAGGTCCTCCGGGATCTCGCTTTTTTGTAGGTCGAGGCTTTGCTCCTGGGTTCCGACCTGGCCGTTGATTTCTGCTGGCTGCGCCGAGCCCGCCTCGGTGTCATCGCTGAGCTCGAGCATCAGGTTCGATTCGAGCGCTTCCTGCACCTCGGTACGCAGTTCCAGCGCGGACAACTGCAGCAGCCGTATGGCCTGCTGCAACTGTGGGGTCATGGTGAGGTGTTGGCCGAGGCGGAGCTGTAGTGTCTGCTTCATCGCTGGAAATGTTGGATGGGCGCGAACAATCTGGCCCGCAAATTGCCTGTTTATTCTAGCGTATTTACCCTGCCTGTGCAGGGAGTTACAGGCGAAAGTGCTCACCCAGATATACCTCGCGGACCTGAGCATTCTGGAGTATGGTGTTGGGATCCCCTTCCGCGATCACCTCGCCCGCGTTGAGAATATAGGCGTGTTCACAAATCTTTAGCGTTTCCCGCACGTTATGGTCGGTAATGAGGACGCCTATGCCTCTTTCCCTGAGGTGGTTGATAATGCCCTGAATGTCAAGTACCGAGATGGGGTCGACACCGGCAAACGGTTCATCGAGCAGTATGAAACGCGGCTCGGTGGCCAGGGCCCGGGCGATCTCGGCGCGGCGCCGTTCGCCGCCCGACAGGCTCATGCCGAGGCTGGCACGGATATGCTCGATGTGCAGTTCCTCGAGCAGTTCCTCGAGCAACTGTTCGCGCTGCAGCGGGCGCAGGTCGCGGCGAGTCTGCAGGATCGCCATGATGTTGTCGGCGACAGACAGCTTGCGGAACACCGAAGCTTCCTGG
>CP070733.1:1106573-1111005 GCA_020347585.1 Pseudomonadota bacterium
CGCTTGGACTGAGGACGAATAAGCAGAAAGTAAAACAGCAGAATCATGCCGCCGAAGAACAGGATGGAGACCATCGGGTTCGCCTGCTGCTGGGCTGCCGGCGCTGCCTGGGCAAACGCATCTGAAATCAGGAAGCTCATAACATTTCCTTAGGATGTCTGGTGGGCTCTAACAGGTTGATTTTATTATGTCCGCCAATTCGGAAGGGCGCTATTATGACACAGCCGGCGATGATTGATCGCGCCGGGCACGAAATTCCGCCACAAATTCGGCCAGGCTGCCCGCAGCGATGGCATCACGCAGCCCATCCATCAGCGCCTGATAGTAATGGAGGTTGTGGATCGTGTTGAGCCGAGGCCCGAGCATCTCCCCGGTCTTGTCCAGGTGGCGCAGGTAGGCACGACTGTAGTTGCGGCAGGTATAGCAGTCGCAGGATTCGTCCAGCGGGCGGGTATCGTCTTGATAGCGCGAGTTGCGAATGCGCACGGTGCCAAAGCTGGTAAACAGATGGCCGTTGCGCGCGTTGCGGGTCGGCATGACGCAGTCGAACATGTCCACGCCGCGCAGCACCGAGTCGACGATGTCTTCGGGCGTGCCCACCCCCATCAGGTAGCGCGGACGTTCGGCTGGCATCTGCGGTGCCAGGGTCTCGAGCACACGCAGCATCTCGCCTCTGGGTTCGCCCACCGACAACCCGCCGATGGCGTAGCCATCAAAGCCCAATTCCACCAGCCCCGCCAGCGAAGCCGAGCGTAGCTCGTCGAACATACCGCCCTGCACAATGCCAAACAGTGCTGCTGGGTTGTCGCCATGTGCTGCCTTGCTGCGTGCTGCCCAGCGTAGTGACAGTTCCATTGACGCGCGGGCCTGCTGCTCGGTGGCCGGGTACGGCGTGCACTCATCAAAAATCATGACCACATCGGCACCCAACGCCCGCTGCACCGCCATAGACTCCTCGGGCCCCATATATACCCTTGCGCCATCCACTGGCGAACTGAACCTCACCCCTTCTTCGGTGATCGTGCGCATCTCGCCCAGGCTCCAGACCTGGAACCCCCCCGAGTCGGTGAGGATCGGCCCGTCCCAGTGCATAAAATCATGCAGGTCACCGTGCGCGCGGATCACCTCGGTACCAGGCCGCAACATGAGGTGGAACGTGTTGCCGAGAATGATTTCCGCACCGCTCTCGCGCACCTCCTCCGGCGTCATGGCTTTGACCGTGCCATAGGTGCCCACCGGCATGAAGGCCGGGGTTTCGACGTTGCCACGCGCGAAGGTCAGGCGGCCGCGGCGCGCTGCGCCATCACCATTGAGAAGCTCAAAATTCATAAAACTTCGAATACAAGGGCAAAGGGGAAAGATACAAGGGTGAATCCCGGCTCGCCATAGCCCGGATTGCTCAAACCACGCGATACCCTTGCACCTTGTGCCCTGTCCCTTTTCACTGCGTGCCGCTCATGCGGCCGCATCCTACGACGCCCGACTGGTCACAAACATCGCATCGCCGTAACTGAAAAAACGGTAGCGCTGTGAGACGGCATGTCGGTAGGCAGCCATGGTGTTCTCGTAACCAGCAAACGCGCACACCAACATCAGCAGCGTGGATTCGGGCAAATGAAAATTGGTCAGCAGCGCATCGACGACCCTGAATTCGTAGCCGGGATAAATAAAGATGTCTGTCTCGCCGCGAAACGGCGCAAGCGACCCGCCGCGCGCGGCGCTTTCAAGGGCACGCACGCTGGTGGTGCCCACTGCGATCACCCGCCGCCCGGCGGCGCGTGCAGCCTGTACCTGCTCTACCGCGCGCTCGGATACCTCCAGCCACTCCGAGTGCATGGTGTGGTCCGCAATAGCATCGGCTCGCACCGGCTGGAACGTTCCCGCCCCTACGTGCAGTGTTACATGGGCAAACTCCACCCCCGCAGCTTCGAGCAACGCCAGCATGGCATCGTCAAAGTGCAAGCCCGCAGTGGGCGCAGCAACCGCGCCGGGACGACGCGCATAAACCGTCTGGTAGCGCGCGCGATCTTCTGCGCCTGCTGCACGCTCGATATACGGCGGCAGAGGTACGCGGCCGATGGCCTCGAGAATCACCGGCACGGAATCGTCGCCGGCGAAGTACAGCGTGAACAACTCACCCTCGCGGCCCGATACCTCGGCGCTATACCCACCGTCGAACGAAAGTTGCATGCCCGGCCGTGCCGCCTTGCTGGCGCGCAAATGCGCCAGCACGCTGTGCTCATCAAGTACACGTTCCACCAACACCTCTATCCGACCCCCGGTTTCCTTGGTCCCGAAAAGTCGCGCCGGTATCACACGGGTATCGTTGAGCACCAGCAGATCGCCAGGCTCGGTAAATGAGGCAAATTCCGTGAACTCACAGTCGGTGATGGCGCCCGATTCGCCGTCTAGCACCAGTAATCGGCTGTCAGTGCGCTCCGGCGCGGGGTGCTGCGCGATCAGTTCGCGCGGAAGCTCGAAGAAAAAGTCGCTGCGCCGCATGGGCGCACAGATTACCAGATTCGCCTGTTAATGAACCACGCAGCAAGTCTGCGTAGGCCATCGCCGGCCGGCTGTACAGACGCCGGGCACAGAGCCCGTTGCCGGGGGGACCTTGCCCAACCAGGCGAGCTATGCCAGCGCGACGGGATTCAATATAATGGCGGACCTTCCGATTCATGGCCGAGTGGTGGAATTGGTAGACACGCAGCACTCAAAATGCTGTGCCTTCGGGCGTGTCGGTTCGAGTCCGACCTCGGCTACCAAGTCAATTAAGTGGGCGCCAATAGCGTCGCCCGCAGCCCAAAAAAGCGCCCGCACAAGGCGGGCGACAAGCTGATAGGAGAGCTATATATCCCCCCCGAGGAGACCGAGGAGTATCTTTAGAGTAGATGCCTTAGCGCGTAGTGTCTGTCGGGAATATGCCCAAACGTTCGTCAGAATCTTCCTACAACGTTTTACCCGCAACGACGCAATGTCACCAGAACCTCCCCGCGCGCAAAGTCAAATTAACCACCAGTATGTACCAAGCCCGACCACCACCCCCAGCAGCGGTAGTGTCATCAGGTGCATCCATTGCTCGCCACGCTGGGCGTCCATATGCCAGGAACCGTGACCGTACAGAAATTCGTAGAACCTGATCACACGACCACGCAAGCCGGTGTACTGCGTCATTGGCACTCTCCCGATTCGTCTGTATTTCAACAACAGGGTGTGTCGGCAGCAAAGCGATACCCGCCGCGGCGTGGAGCGACAACGTGACGTCATTTGGCGCCAACGGTCGCAACGAGGCGGATCGCGCTACCCGCAGGATTATCAGCGGCCAGAATCTGGCCCAATCGAACGGCAAATCCCCAAACTGTGAACGAACGCACAGGGATCGGCTAAACAGTGCGGCCCGATGGACGATGTACTTGGGTACTGGCGGAGGTCACCCCGATTGGCGTCTTTACTCTCCCCGTAAGTAAGGGCGTCTGTCAGTGACCTCCGCATTTTTTTCGTTAACCCGTAACGTGTGCGCACGCTCCCGGCTCACCCCGACATGCATCACTAAACGAGGCGCCGCAATCCGCATTGAGGGCACCCGACAATGAAAAGCAACAACGTGCTCCAGGCACACGCATCCGAATCCATTAACCTCGCATCGCAAAGTGTGACCGGCGACGCCGAATGCTACAGCGTGCTGAGCCAGCTGGGCTTTGTGTCGGGCGTGGCGCCACGCTCGGTGGCATCGTGCTGGCACAGGCGGGCAATACCGCGCAACTGGTTCGGCCCCACCATCGATGTCATCGATACAGGCGAGCCGAAGCTCGTCGCATGCCTCTGGCCCTGGGACCAACCGACCAACCGCGATCCACTCAGCGGAATGGCCGGAGTAGGCGTTGCCCGAGCGGCTGCACCCGCTGGCTGGAGCGACGGTCCGCTGCACTGGTACGTAAGTTTTGCACCAAAGGACACAAAGACGGTGCTGGGTGCACTGCAGTGCGCATTGAGAGAAGTGCTCGCCGCCTGACCACGGCCTGACGCCGGCTCAGCCCCTTGGCCGCAGTTGCTTGTAGTAGTTGATGAGTCCGTTGGTGGACGAATCGTGCGAGCTAACCGGTTCGTCACCCTCGAGTTCCGGCAAAATGCGATTGGCCAGCTGTTTGCCGAGTTCGACCCCCCACTGATCAAACGAGTTTATGTTCCAGACGACACCCTGGACAAAGATCTTGTGCTCGTACAACGCGACTAGCGCACCCAGGGTACGCGGCGTTAGCTTTTTGTAGAGAATGGTGTTGGTTGGCTTGTTTCCCGGAAACACATTATTGGGCAATAAACGCTCAAGCGCTTCACCCGACAGGCCTTCGGCTTCGAGTTCGGCACGCGCCTCTTCCGCTGTCTTACCCTTCATGAGCGCCTCTGCCTGCGCAAAGACGTTCGACATCAACAC
>CP070733.1:1111105-1117619 GCA_020347585.1 Pseudomonadota bacterium
CGGGTCGTCGACCAACCCGTGCCTTTTAACTAAGGAGGTGCCTGGAATGAGTGGACTCGTGTTGGCCCTAGTCCGACTATTCGGCGCAGTCCGACGCGCCTACGAGGACTCGGAATTTAGAGTGCTACTGTTATTAATGATTACTCTACTGATCAGTGGCACGTTTTTCTATGCGCATCATGAAGAATGGAGTTATATCGACGCGCTTTATTTTTGTGTGATGACGATGTCGACAATTGGCTATGGTGATTTGACGCCGACATCAAGCCTCTCGAAGGTATTTACGATTGTGTACGCAATGGTCACGATTGGTGTATTCGTTGGAGTGGCCTCAAAGCTGGCGTCTGCAATGCTGACTAAAAAGCACAAGCACTCGGTCAATAGCTGAACAAGATCCGCGAAACAGCACGACGTTAAGGCAGTGAATCATGGCTTCAACAGGCGCGAAGCGATCGGTCGGGCTGCATCGTGTCAACTGTAAGTGCGCTCGGTTCATCAGTCTGTATTTGCAACAGGCAAAACCGAGTGATGCACTGCAAGTATGGAGAGCGAGCGGTAAAGGTCGTGTCCTCAGTTGGTCTGAGAGCCGCAACGGCGGGGTCGGGTTGGGTCACCTGCGGAATTCGGTTGGGCGACGCACTGCCCTGGGTGAACGCCCGTGGCGGGTGCGCGTCCGCGTGCCAGATGGCTATCCAAGCTGTCCCGCCGCGCCAATGGAGCGACGGCGAAATGACACTTGCTCTCGCTGACGCCTCGATAGGCATCGTTTGCGCTTCGCCCCGTCGATTTGTTGACACCAAAAAATAATCTGTTGCATTTTTCGCTTACATTTTTTGCTCGAGTGAGTATCCTTGTGGCTGCCAACGTTGTGGTACATAGGGCACCCCCCCGCCCGGATCGGAGGTGAGCAACCTTACGTGGCGGCAGTCGCGTGACGGACATCGGTTGAACCCGGTGCGGTGAGCCGTAGGAGAAATGGAAATGTTCGCAAATATGGATTTGACGCTTGATTATATTGCCCTTGGATTACTGGTTCTGATTGTTGTCGCGGTTCTGCACGCTGCAGTTTCCATTTGCGACATCCCCTACCGCATTGCAAAAAAACGTAACCACCCGCATCAGGATGCTATCCGTGTTGGTGGCTGGCTAAGTCCCTTCACGCTGCATGCTATCTGGCCCTTCCTGTGGGTATGGGCGGTGATGCGTAAGCCTGGTGCTGCCCCCGCCACCGCCAAGCCGGTGAGAACAGAACCGGTACTACGAAACACTGCGCCAGACGAAACACTGGAGAAACTCATTCGTGACATGTCGGACCTGCGCGATCGGCTCGCGGCTCTCGAACTGCGTGCGATCAGGGAGGACGCGTAATGCTACTGTTGATGGTGCTTGTCTATGCCGCACTGCTGTGGCTGCTATTCGGTATGCTGCGATTACCCGCAGGCCGCTGGACCGTCACCGCCGCGATCCTGATCGGCATCGTCGGAATCGGAGCGGTGTCGCTGGCGATGAACTACTACCACCCCTATAGCAGCGAAGCGCGCTTCGCCACGAGTGATACCCCGCTGCGCGCAGCGATAAGGGGCAAGGTTGTGTCGGTGAGCGTGCGGAACAATATGCGTGTGGCGGAAGGTGATGAGCTTTATCGCATCGACCCCGCAGCTGTACTAAGCCAGATTGCAGAACTTGAACAGCGCTTGCGGCGCGCCGAAGCGGAGCTGGCCAATGCGCGCGTTTTGCAGCGTCGCGGCGGTGACTGGCAGGCCGCGGTGCAGGGCGCGCAATCCGATGTCGATACATTAACGGCGCAACTGGCCGAGGCGCAGGGCGTCCTCGCGCAAACTGTGGTACGTGCGCCGGCTGCAGGAACGATCGTCGCCGTCCGTGTGCACGAGGGGATGCAAGTCGAGCCCGCTGATCCTGCACCCCTGATGCGCCTGGCCGGTAGTGGGACGCAGCAGTTTGTCGCGGCGTTTAAGCAGAATCCCCTGCAATCCATCAAGGCAGGCGCTGACGTGGAAATTGCGTTTGCCGCTATTCCTGGCAAGGTGTTTAAGGGCAGGGTCAAGGGGATTTTGAACGAGGAATCGCAGCCGCCGCTGGCGAAAGCGCAGACCGGTATTGCCAAATTTATCGACGGCGGTCAGGGTCGCGTGCCGGTGCAGGTCGAGATTCTGGACGACTTGTCATCCTACCAACTGACGCGCGGCGTCAGGGGCGAAGTGGCGGTGTACAGCACGCAGTGGCGTCCGATGGCGTTGGTGCGCCGCGTGCTGTTGCGCATGCGCAGTTGGAGCAACTACGCCGTCGTCGGCGGCTAGCGCGCTAGCCGCCGCGGGCGGGGTCGTCGACGTATATAGGCATGCCGCGCAACGCCTAGCGCGATAGCCAGTAGGTAAGCCCCGGTAGATCTGCGATGCCGATTGTCAGAAACCAGGTATCCTGGAATTCGCTGGCGTCGCGTGCCCCCAGACCGACGCGTAGACGGTTTTTCAGGAACGTTACATGCACGTCAAACCCGAAGGTATCCTGTTTGCCAACTTCAGGTTTCCGCCAGTTGTGGTACCAACCTGGTGTCACGCCCCACCCTGATATAGTGGTCCAGCCGGTGAGCCGTGTGTAGTCCCGGCCGATGGTCATGTAGTTTTCCCGTTCCCGCGAATCTGCGGACTCGAACAGTCCCCCGGCAAACCCCAGCGCACCCCGCACGGCCAGATTGTCGCGGCGGCTCATGTGCCATGTGGGTTGCCATGCGATCAACAAGTCACCTTGTACCATGTCAAAGGCAAATTCATAGGGGATCACATTTCGCCATACCCAATGTTGCGGGGCGGTGGACGGGGCCCATGCAAGCCTCGGGTATTCGTAAGTAATGGTTTGTAGCGCATACGCGCCTGTGCCCATGAGGCCGGTATAGGCCTGTTCACGTTTTTGCGGTTCCGGCTCGCGCGCCTTGTAGATCTTCTTGGCGTCTTCTTCGAGACGGACCAAGCGTGTTGAGAAACGGCGGGTCAGCTCGGTTGCCCAGAAGTCCGGATTCTCCATGATAGTCGCAAGCAGTGGTTGCGTGCCGTCGGCAGTGGGGGTCGCGGCGAAACCCTCCTGAGTGAGAAAATCAAAGAATTCCTTCTCAACCGTAAACGCGGCAAGTTTTTGCTCTGAACCTAACCTTCCGGCCTCCAGGGTTAAAGCCAGCCCGTCGTGGATGATGCGCATATCACGATCCTCCGGCGGCATTGGCTCATAGGCAAAACGGAATGTCCCGTGGGGTTCGAGTTCATCGCGCGCCAACCGTGCAAATACGTAGCGACCGCGCGGGTCCTCAGGAAGTCCTACGTTCGTATATATGGCCTTGCCGGCCCTGTCCATGCACGCTTGGAACTCGCCCGTTTTCTCGACAGATGTAAAGTGCAGGCCGCACACAAGGTCAGCGACTAACGCGATTGCATCATAGACACCAACGTAGTAGTCGTACTCACGAAACTTTAAGTCGATGAACGCACCGAAATCACCAAGCAGCGTGCCCGTAATGGGTGCGCCACGACTCGATACACGCAAAATGCGGTCGTGGTGCATGGACAATCGCGACTCATTAATCGCGCGAAAGATTTCCTTATCGGTGAGTTTGGCTTTACGTGCAATTCTGAACATGGCATCGGCCAGCTGGCGTCGGTAGTAAGCGATATCGACGCTGCATTCGGCACGTGCCTTGATCCCGGCACCTGCTGGCGGCTTGCGACAGTCCACTACCACCTTTTTGCGTTGCAGTTTTTCCACTGAAAAGGGCTTCGTTATCGGTACCCAGGTACGGTCATAGCCAAGTTCCAGCAATTGACCGGCCCGCCTAACTGCTGTTGCGCAATTGGCGCCGCGGTCGAAAAAGGGTAGCTCTAACTGACAGTCGATTCGCTTTTTCATGCCGCCGAGCGTGGCGGCTAGCTGATAGCTGAGTTCTGACAGGTTTAACGCCCAGTTGTCGCTGGTCAGTTCGCGGTAAAGTTCGAACTTGCGCGCCGTGCGAAAGGCGCCCAACAACGGACCGCTTTCAGTGAAGAAGCTAAACTCCATGGTTTTGCACGCCTCGGGCGGATTTGGTCCGGCGCATGCACTCGTGTCGGCGGCCTTGGGGGCCTCGAATCGCGTCCGATTGGGGTCGAGATACACATAAGTCACAGGCAATGGTTCTTTTGCCGCGCGGCGATTGAGTTCGGCGAGGTCGCGCGCCACGCCGATGGGTAGGTTGTCAAACAGGCCACCGTCGGCAAATTCGCCTTCGGTGAGGACATAGCCCGCCGGGCATACCAGAGTCTCTTTGTCTTGCGGGGCGCTTTGCGCCTTGGCAGCCTTACTGTCCGCGCTGGCGGTGAATCTCTCCAGGCGGCAGTACTGAATCCGGCGGCGACCAAACCCGGAGGGGAATGCGCTGGTTGCCATAATGGCGTTGAGCACGCGCTCATCGGTCACGGAGAAGGCCGCGGCATCCTTCGCGCGCGGCATCAGGATCATGGCGGGGTCAGAAAGTGAAGGATAGTCCGCGGGATCGAAGAAGAACGCCACGCTGTTGTCTTTCTGCACCCGTAACTCGAATGGGATATAGAAACGCTGGTTGTATATGTCGAGTTCACCAACGCGAAGCTTTTCAGGTTCAACACGCGTGACGGTGACACCAAGCGGTACACGGCAACCACTCATAAATGACTTGGTATTCCACTTTTCACGCAGCTTGTCGGCCGCATCGATAAAGTCCTTGCGTGACAATAGTGCATCGTCTTCAAAATACAGCGGTGAGCGACCGCTCGATGGCAGCAGCCGGTTGATGTCGGGGACCATCCACACATCGCGAAAGAAGTTGTCGTCGCTGCGGTTGGCATGCCCGCCCTGCGACTCGGGTCGCAGGCACCAGACCAGGCCCGAGAGCAGCGTGTTGATGCCACCGGCGGAGGCGCCGGCGATACTCACGGGTTCGATAGAACGAATGCTTCCCCCGGTTGTTCGCTCTACAGCCTCGACATTGCGCATGACCTTCAGGATTGCCCAGTTGAGCCCTGCCTCGTAGGCGCCCTTACTGGCACCGCCGCTTATCGCTATCGAGAATCGCTGGTAGTCTTGGTCCGATTGGGCCATCGTGGACTCTGGGACGAGCCCGAGGCTGGAGATAACCACCAGCAGAGCAGCAGAAACGGGGAGCTTCATTTCGTCTTCTCCTTAGCGCGTCGACATCACGTAGCAAAGGTGGCTCAACGTTCGAGAAGTACCATACTATAAGAACACCGTGGGTTACATGACAGGCAGGGTCGAGTCGGGCATTTTTTGCCGCAGTTCGGGCCAAGCATTGCGCCACTGGCGTGACCAGGCGTCTGAGCGGTGCGCCGCACATGTGCGGCCGCCCCGTCTTATGTCGCGGAACACCGCCAGCGTGGCGGGGGGATCGTAGGACAGGCAACTTGCGCGGCCGACCGGACACCAAATGAGGGAGTATTGAAATGCGCATCTCGCTGCTTTTCTCCGCCCTAGTGCTCATGGCCTGCCAGAGCTCGCCCGACAGAGGCAGCGATCCTTCTGCTCGGAAATTCCCGATTCCGGTTGGCTCTAAGCTGGTTTTGAATCAGGCACTAACGATTCCTGCCAACACGGCCCACCTGGCGTTCCAGGATGGCAAGGTGGTCCCCCGGGGTAGCATGAGCCAGGTGGACCAATACCACGTCAACTGCCGCTTCGAGGTAAAGACGCTCAGCGATACGTCACAACAGATTGCCGCGGATACCTTTGACATTATCAAAGTGCAGGACCTTACGACTGGTGCCACGGGGTACAGCACCCATAATTTCGCCACCCGTCTGATGTTGTCATCGAGCGCCCAGCCCGACGTATATCAGATGACGTGCCAGCAGTGGAGCGACGCGAGCGAGCTGGATTACCCGAGCATAGCGCTGATGGAAAAGGCCTGGGGCGATGCGTTTACCCTACAGCTTAGACCCTAGACACATGCCGCAGTCTACGGTTAACGTAACCGCACCATTGGCAAAATAGTGATATGGGACAGGAGGGTGCAGAAATGAAGACGGCTATTACGGCTACAACAGGTGCACTACTGCTGTTGGGTGTGCATAGCGCCTATGCGGACAGCATTACATGCGGCACGCACATTGTCTCCGACGATCAGACTCAGCCGCAAACAAAGGGCGAGATTCGCCAAAAGTGTGGCAAACCGAAATCCGAACGCGGAAACAACTTGTATTACGAGCACGCTGGTGGCACTTACCGCCTGCACTTCAATGACAACGGTGAGCTGGAGTCAATAAGTAGGGAATAAGGCAGTAATGTTCGGGAGAACCGCATTGCCGGTGGTGTCAATCGCCATGTCGTGGCTGGTGCTGCTTGGTGCTGGTGCGGTATGGGCTGACGGCGACCGCCTACCGGTAGGCGCGGAACTCGAGCTTGAACGTCGGCTTGAGATAGCCGCCGGGGCGGATCGGATTGCGTTTCAGCGCGGCCGAGTCGTAGCGGATTTGGACCC
>CP070733.1:1117719-1126442 GCA_020347585.1 Pseudomonadota bacterium
ATGGCGCGCTCGTGGTGCAGCCCGTCGGTTGCAAGACGTTTCACGCCGAGGCGCCCCGAGGTGACGGGTGCCGCCACCGCCGCGGCCGGCACAGCGTCGGGCAGGCGGTAGAAGGTATCCTCGGGCACCGGCGCCGAACTAGCACAGGCTGTGATTCCGCCCGCGGTAACAAGGGTCAACATGCGCAACCGCCGTATGAGCAAAGGGAACACGCTATTGCACACCCTTGTCCGCAGGTGGCTTGCCGCTCAGCAGTGCCCCGGGGTTGTCGCGGATTTGGCGGCTGAATTCATTCATGTTGCGGCTCGCCGTATCCAGGTTATAGACGATCGAATCGATACTTTGCGCCACGCTTTCCAGTGTGTTTCGCAGTTGCGCCACGGACTGCCGCAGGTCTCCCTGATCGTCGCTTAGCAAGTCACCGGACTCGTTTAGCACTGTTTTCAGTTGGGCCCCGGCACCTTCAAGTTCTGTTGAAAGCTCCGCCAGGTTGCGCATAGTAACGTCAGCGTTGCCAAGGATGGCGTCGATGCGATCGCGGTTGCGCCCTTCAACGATGCCACGCAGCTGGGCAGCGGTGGCGCGCAAATCCACCAGCAAGGCGGTAGCGTTGTCGGCGATCGGCGGCAGCGCTTCGTCCACCACGTTATCGACATCGGTAACAAGGCTGCCCAGATTGGCGATCAGTGGGTGCAGTTCATCGGCCAATTTGCTCAATCCGGCCATCAGATTGCCGCCTGTCTCACCTTCAATCGTAGCGCCTGGCGCGAGATAGTTGCCGCTCTTGCCCTCCAGGATATCGAGTTGCGGTTCGGTGAGAATGCCGGGACGCACGATGCGCGCGATGCTGTCATCCGGAATACGCCAGTCAGCACGGATAGCGAGTTCAATCTTGTAGGTTGTACTGTCGTCGGAACGATCTGCCAGAATGCGTTCCACCTCACCGATCACAAACCCGCTATAGGTGACCGTGGTGCCCGATTTGATGCCGCTGACGTTCGGCAGACTGACGAAGTATGGTGCCGTCTGGCCGGTTCGTCCGGTAATCTGGTAGAGCACTACCAGCAGCAGCGCCAGCATGCCAAGCACGAAACTGCCCACTACCAGGTAATTGACGTTTTCGTGTTTCATTCTTTGCCGTCTCGGGCCGGGAAATCCTCAGAGCGCTTCGCCGGTCAGGCGGCGCAGGTACTCCTCGGGGTCGACGTCTTCGTTGCGTGGCCTGCGATTAAGTATATCCTGAATGCGCTCATCGCCGCTTTGGCGCACTTCGTCCACGCTGCCGCACAACAGTATCTTTCCGGCATCCAGTACAGCGATGCGATCGGCGATCTTGAATGCACTTTCCAGTTCATGTGTCACGACGATGATAGTCATGTGCATTGCATCGCGCAGGCGCAGAATCAACTCGTCGAGTTCTGCAGCGGTGACGGGATCCAGGCCGGCTGACGGTTCATCAAAGAATAGCAGTTTGGGATCCATGATGATCGCGCGTGCTACGGCGGCGCGCTTTACCATACCGCCGGAGAGCTCGGCGGGCATCAGGTCCTCGAAGCCAAGCAGGTTGACCACCTCTAGCTTCATGCGCGTCATGATTTGCATGGTTTGCTCGTCCAGCTTCGCATGCTCGCGCAGTGGCAGGCGGATGTTCTCGCCCACCGTCATCGAGCCGAACAGCGCGCCACCCTGAAACGCTACACCGATATTGCGCCGCAGTTCGAACAGTTCCTGGCCGCTCATGTGTGTGATGTCCTTGCCCAACATGCGCACTTTGCCGGAGGTAGGCCGATTCAGACCCAATAGGTAGCGCAACAGCGTGGACTTGCCCGAGCCACTGCCGCCCATGATGACCATGATCTCGCCGTCGTTGACAGTGAGACTGATGCCGTCAAGGATGCGGCGCACACCATAGTGTGCAACGAGGTCCTGAACCTCGATGATCGCGGGCTGCGGGCGGTCAGAGGCCATCACGGCGGTTCCTCAGCGATTGAGAAAGTAGGTAAACAGCATGTCGGCAAGCACGATGTAGCTGATTGACATGACCACCGAACGCGTGGTGGCGCGCCCCACGCCGGCGGCGCCGCCGCGCACCTGGAAGCCGTTGCTCAGACCCACCATGGCGATGATCACGGCGAATACCGTGCTTTTGACCAGGCCCTGGCGTATGTCATCCACGGCCAGCACCTCGATACTGCGATTGGCGTATGCCCAGAGACTGATGTTGAGTTCGACGCCCGAGTAAATGGCGCCGCCCAGCATTCCCATGAAATCTCCCAGGATGGTGAGCGTGGGCACGATGATGAGCATGGCCAGCAGCACCGGCGCGGCAAGATAGCGCACTGGGCTGATGCCGATGACTCGCAGCGCATCGATTTCCTGGGATTCGAGCATGGTGCCGATGCGCGCGGTGATCGCCGAACCGGAGCGCCCGGCCACCAGGATACTGACCAGCAGCGGCGAGAACTCGCGTGTTACCGACAGCGCGATGCCGACGACCACCTGCGACTCTGCGCCAAACAGCTTGAGCGTGGCAATACCCTGGATGGCAAGCATGATGCCAATTGCAAGATTGAGTACCGCCACGATGGGGATGGCCTGGATGCCGATGTTCATCATCTCGCCGAATACCGCGGCAAGCCGCACCGGTTGCCTGCGCCGTGGTCCGAGCACCAGCCAGTAGAGGCTCTCGCCAAGCAGGCCCGCCACGTAGCCGAGCTCAGCGATACCGCGCACCGTGGCGCGCCCCACATCCTCGACGAACACCAGCAGCGGATTTTCTTTACGCCTGCTCGTCACTGACAATGCGCTCGCTGGCCGAGGCGTGGATCGGAAACACCTTGTCAAGCCTGGCGAGTTGCAGCACCTGCAGTACCGCCTCGCTCACCCCCACCAGGCCAAAGGCCAGACCAGTTTTTCTTGCTAGCTGATAACCCTCTACGAGGCTGGCGACGCCGGAACTGTCGATGTAGTTGACCATGGATAGGTCCACCAGCAGGTTCTTCTGCTCGCCAAGGTGATGCAGGATTTGCTCGCGTGCCTGCGGCGAGTAGTGCAGATCCACCTCGCCCGCGAGTGCGATTACGGTATAGGGGCCTTCGACGCGTGCCTGGTATTCCATCGTCAGTCTGTCCGTTTTGCTGTTATGGTTTTTCTCAGTTCCAGCAGATTTCCAGTTCCGTCGGGCGGCGGTAGGAATTCGACGGCGTCCATGACCTGCGACATCAGGTGCACGCCCAGGCCACCGGGGCGAATGTCCTCGAGGTCGCGCGACCTTACCGAACACGGGTCGACTTTCACGCCGAAGTCCCGCAGGCGAAAGACCAACTCGTGCTGATTATTCAATATCTCGAGAATGATTTCACCGTCCGGCGCGTGGCCGTAGGCATGCTGAATGATATTCATGCAGGCCTCGTTCACAGCCAGCACCACGCAGTCAATTTCATCATCGGAGCAGCCGCAGGTGGTCGCGGCTTCGCGCACCAGCGTGCGGATGCGTTTTAACTCACCGGTTTGGGAGCTGAAGCGCTCTTGCAAAAGCTTTCGCGGAGGCTGCGGCGTTGAACTCATTGGGTTTCCCGGTGGACGAACACGGTGCCGCTTACGCACTGTGCTCTGACAATGACAGTGTAGCGCGTCAGAGCGTGGTCAGCGCTCCGTGAACCAGGCGATGATGCGGTAATCACGTTCGACCAGCCGGTGCGCAACCGCACGCAGTTCCTCGAGTGCAAACCCGCAGTGGTCCGCTTCGCTACACAGTGAGCGCGAGAGCTCCGCGTGGCTTGCCTGCTGTTGCTCGCCGTCGAGCAGGCGCAGGCATGCGATCCATGTTCGCCTCCAGCTGCTCACAGACGCAGGCCGGAGCGCGCCTTCTTTCTGTAGTCGGCGCTGCATCACCACCACTAGGCGTTTGGCCTCGTCCAGTTGCTCGGCGAGCGGCAGTGCCAGGTCAATGCCGAGCGCGATCTTGCCGCTGCCGGGCTTGAAATACTCCTCGTTCTTTTCACGCAGCAAGCGGCTGCCGCGCTCGTGTGGGCGCCAGGCCGGCGACGATTCGAGTTGCAGGCTGCTGAGATGCGGGTCCGGGGGGAATTTGTGAAAGCCCCAGCGTTCGCCCATCCAGCACTCGATCAGCAATTGTTCGTCTTGCGATGGTGCGCAGGCCTCCTCCACGCACTGCCCGGATTCGATCTCGAGTGGGTTTCGCCAGGCGCGCGGATCCCGCTTCCAGTTGAAAAAATCACGCGAGGGAGGTGCACCGTAGTCGTGTTCCAACGCGCGCCAGGTAGTGTCGAACCATTGCCAGTCGGTGCGGTAGTCGCGGTTGCGCCGCAGGAACTCCCAGGCCCACTGGGCGGCGTTGAGGATTTGCGCAAAATCGTATGCCTCGACATTGCGCCAGTACGGTCGGTCCTTGTCGGTGTCGGGCAGAGGTTCGTGCAAGGCGGTGTCCGATGTCAGTCGATCGCGATCAGGATTTTGTCACCGTCAACACGTACCTTCCAGGTGCGAAGTGGTACGTCAGCCGGTTCTTCCATAGGTTCTCCGGTGCGAACATTAAAGCGGCTGCCGTGCAGGGGACAGCTGACACAGTCACCTTTCAGGGCACCCGTTGACAGCGAGGCGTCTTCGTGGGTACACATGTCATCGGTGGCGTAAATGCCGCCCTCGACATTGGCCAGCATCAGGGCATGCTCGCCAATGATGACGCGCAACAGCTTGCCTGGCGGTACGTCCCGTGTATGCGCGACGTGTTGGAAATTTTCGGACATGGGTGGTCTGCCTGTGGGAACCGATATGCGGATTACCATTATAAGTGCACAGCGCTACGGGTTGTACCGGCGGCGCCAGGCACGGGGGATCGGGTGATGGACGAGCAAACAGAGGCGAAACTGACGGATCTCGAGATTCGTATTACGCACCAGGAGGCGTCGATCGATGAGCTAACCCGTACCGTGCTTGCACAGGATGCGGAGCTCAAGCGTCTGCGCGAGGAACTTGTACACCTCAGGGAACTGCTGCGTGACCTCGCGCCCTCTGCGGTGCGGCCCGAGTCCGAAGAGACACCACCGCCGCACTACTGACCAGGGCTGCTCCGCGCTTGGCCGCGCCTTCTCAGACAACGCGGTATGGCTCAAGGTGGATGCCCTTGACCCGCTTGCCCAGCAGAGACATGTTGCCATCATATCGCCGCGTGCCGTCGCTCGCGAAGTCAAAACGGTATTCACGGTAAATTCGCAACTGCCCGCGGCTGTCCCGGCGCAGCCGCAGCCGCGTCAGCACCACTGTATCGTCCAGAAACTCCACCCCGGCCGTCTCGCAGGCGCGTTGCCCTGCCTGGCGCGCGACCTCCTTGGTACGGATGGCATCCAGCCACCACGCGACAGTGCCCGCCAGCGCCAGCAGTATCAGTATTTCCGTGGTCGACATGTCAGGCACCTTCCTGTCGGGGCGGCCACGTAACTGTAAGAAGCGGGTAACACATTCTTAACGCTGCATGGCCAAGATGTTGGCGTCAAACATCAAGAGGCCATGTATTATGAAATCGTTCCATGCAGAAATATCCTCGCCTGACGCACCGCACCTCCATACACAGCGGGGCAAGTTTACGGTATTCCTCGCCGGCGGCGAAGCAGAGTTGCGAGAGTGCTTGCAACTGCGCTATCTGGGTCTTGCGATAACTGGCTCGCTAAGCGTGTCTGCGGGTCGGCGCTGGTACCTCGGCCCTAACGCGCAGATGGTGTGCTGATGGAACCGGGCATTGGCGCGGTTGTTGGGATTGGTGGTGAACCAGGGCGGACATCCCGGTGCTGCCCCGGCAGTATACGTGGCCAATCACATCTCCTGGATTGATATTGTCGCGATCTCGGTTGCCGCACCGGTGTTGTTCATTGCTAAGTCCGAGCTGCAGCGCTGGCCGGCGATCAGCCCGCTCACGAGTTGGAGCGGCGCGGTGTTCGTGCGCCGTGGTGGTGTGGCCGGGTTGGCGGATACGCTGGTCGAGGCAGTAGCGCTGCTGAAGAACGGCCGCTCTGAACCGGCATCCGTTACCGCTGGTTAATCATCAGCTCTCGAGGGTCCAAAGAAAAAACGCGGCCGGTTGGCCGCGTTTTTGTTTATACCAGGGCCGGTGCCCGTCGGCGCCGCATCAGCAAGTAGCCAAACGATAGCAGTCCCAGCGCGGCCAGAACGGGGTCGAAGGCCGCCCTGAGGTTGAGGCTGCAGCCACCACCGCTGTTAGAACTGAAGCAGCTGGCGTTTGGTTCGGTGCCGCATGCCAGCAGCGTGAGGGCTGCCAGGTTGTTGGCCGGCGCGTTGGGATCGTTGGTGCCACTGGTGACCGCCGCGGACATGGTGGTGGTAACTGGATGGTTGGCGATCGCGCTCACGCCAATCGTGACCGAGCCGCTAGGCGCCAGGTCACCGAGGAAAAAGGTCAGCACGTTGTTGGCTTCGAACCAGGTGCTGCCGGCGGGCTGCGTGACCGTTACCTGGGTGGCCGACTCGGGCGCGAAGGCAGTCAGCGTGGTGGATGTCGCGATGTTGTTGCCATTGTTGGTAACCGTGACATTGTAGTCAACCAAAGCCCCCGCCAGCGCTTCCACCTGCGGGCTGGTGATGGCAACGCTGAGGTCGGCATCGCCGGCGCCAAACTTCGGTGCATTCCAACCCACGTCCTGTAGTAGGTACCCTGCGAGGGAGGGATCGTGGTTGGCGCTTACGTAGAACGGCTCCATGAGCTCGTTCGGTGCGAGCACGGTGTCGAAGTGCGATACAGAGGAGCCCGGCTCAAGCACTGGCGGCGAATACATCATCGCGTGTCCCGCGTCGACGCCGACGGTCAGGCCGGCGAGGACGGGACTGCCAAGGACGGAGGGACCAACGAAGTGCAGGCCCGGGTCGATTGCCGAGGCCTGGCGTCCCGCGTCGTCGAGGGCATCCCAGGTAGTCATGGCGTTATTGTGATCCTCGAGATACACCATGTAGGCATCGTCCATTTCGACGGTGCCGCCCATGCCGTCGTCGGCGGCGAATCGGGTTCCGGTTGCCTCGTCAACCAGTGACAGGAACCCCAGGCCGTGCAGCAGTTCATGTAGCACCACCGTGACGAAATCGCTATCGCCGCTGGACCCACTGCCGTTCAGCCCGTAGTACCAGCGGCTGCTGCCGAGCACGAAGTCGCCGTCCACCTCACTGTTAAAGATTGCAATGACATCCGGTTCGCCTGGGTTTAGGTCGCTATTGCTTAAGCGGTCGGCGACGGCCGTGACGTAGGCGGTATCGGCGCGTGGCGCGCCGCCAAAGTTCCAGTCCACGAATGACGGGCCCGCGAAACCCAGTACTGCACCAAAGGGATCCCCGCCCAGTGGCACCAATGCGGCTCCGATCCTGATCTCCTGTGGGCTATCGAGCATCTGCGCCGCCAGGTTGGCGGCATACTGGAAGGCATTGAGGCGCGCCTGCCCGTAAGTCTCGGCCCAGTTTCCGCCGCGCTCGCCCAAGCTGGCATCCCAGGGCGTGGTGTCGTTGAAGCCGACGCCCGGATCGTTCAGGTTCACGATTCGAATCGTGGCCGCGGCGAGTGTGCCCGAGAAGGACAGCATGAGCAGCGCCATGCCAAGTGCCGCCAGCAGGGCGCGGCTGAGTACAGGGTGTTTTCGCTTCAACATCTGATTCACTTACGCTCGATGGTCTTTGCTTTAATATTTGGTCTGGGCTACCGCTGTATCGTGACCGGTGGCTGACCGTCCAAGTGCTCTATGGTCAGATTACCGTCCGCATCACGCACCGCGCGGGTATAGGTTCGCGCGTAACCGCGCATATCCACACCATAGGAACCGTCGGCACGGCGAAATGCCTTGGGCTTGCTTGCACGGCCGGCGCCAGGCTGAACGACCAGCCCTGCTGCCGAACCAACGGTGGGCGCTGCGCTCTCTGCGCCAGGCGGTGGTGTGACAAACTCACCCGTGGCCGGGTCCTTGTGGGCACGCATCGCAGCCGGCGGGGAAGTAAACTCGCCGGTCTTCGGATCCCTGTATGCCTGCATTCCGCCCGTAGCGGCCGGGATTGCGACGGCAGGTTGTGTCGCACTGGCGACGGCCTGCTCCTGCGGGTCGGAGGAGCACGCCGTGCCGATGGAGGCCAGCGTGAGGGCGCCGAGGAGCGCGAGAGGATGGTTCCTGGTCACTGTGTTGTTCTCCCTGACAAAATTAGCTCAGCAATGAATCATGTTATCGGCTCTGGGTCCGATACCTTTGAGGCCGAATTCTCAAGTTAAGCAACGGGTTTTCACCCAATCGGCGCGGTTTCCCAGTATACTTGCCGGCCGGATTTTTACCATGCACCGGCGGGTTGCTGCGTAAAGCTCAGGCGGCAAACCAGAGTTTAATCGTAATTCCATGATATTTATTTATTTTTCGCGTTCACGGAGCGCAATAGGGCGGCCTTTGGCCGCTGGCAGACAGAGACAGACCTCATGATTAGCAAGCTTCGCAACATCGCCATCATCGCTCACGTCGACCACGGCAAGACCACGCTGGTCGATCAGCTTTTGTATGAGTCCGGGATGTTCCGGGCCGCCGAACTCAACAAGTTGGCCGGCGGCGAACACGGTTTGATAATGGATTCGAATCCGCTCGAACGAGAACGCGGCATCACCATCCTGTCCAAGAACACCGCCATTACCTGGGGCGAGTACCGCATCAACATCGTGGACACACCGGGCC
>CP070733.1:1126542-1129792 GCA_020347585.1 Pseudomonadota bacterium
AGCCCCTTCGCCACCAAGACGCTTCATATCACGGGCGTGATACCAAAGTCCTACGCCCTCAAGCGCAAGACCCGCCACCATCGGCCAGGCAAGCATCTGCACGAGGTGCGAGAACGACTGTCCCTCGAATGTGAGCACCGCAGCGTACAGCACACCGACTGTCAGGCTACCGAGAGTTAGCATGCTACCGAAGAAGGCAGTCAGCACCTGCCAGTGATTCCAGAACGGCCGTGCCTTGATGCGATAAATGGCGTGCATGAAATACAGGGCTACGGGTCCGGCAACCGCGGCACCCCACCCAGTGAGGACGGTGAGCACTTCGCCTGTGCTGCCCGGCAGCCAAGCCACCAGCACCGGAAATGCCGTAAACACGGTGTAGGCCGCGAGCAGGTTATAGAACACGGCAATCCCGGCGATCTCGCGACTCACGGGCGAATAGCGCAGATTGTTGAAGGCGCGATAGAAGCGGTGCGGCTTGCCCAGATGCATAGTGGATAGCGCCAGTGCGCCGGTTTGCAGGCCGAGCATGGCAAACAACAGCAGGGAGTAGGTGGTCGGATGGCTGGCCGGGGCCAGCGCCTCGAGACCGGCAAGCGGGCCAAGCAGCAGGGCGAGGAACGCGCCAACCACGCCCTGGGTAATCAGCGTGAAGATCACCAGCGGGTCCTCGCGCGAACGCAGCTTGTCGATACCCCACTGCCGCGGTTCGCCGTTCTCACGGACCTTGGCGGTATAACCCCCTTGCCCCTGGGTTTCCCGCTCGTAGCGCAACGGCATGGCATCGGGTCGCGTCATCTCGCGCGGCAGGCTGTGGGTCTGCTGGAAACGGATGTTGGGATGCGTGATATCGGGGCTCGGAAAGCCTGGGATACTGCTTTTGGTCTGGTCGCGGTTCTCCGGCGTAGTTTCGATAACGCCAAAATCGAGCGCCCCCGCCAGGCACGCGGAGGCGCAGGCCGGTTTGAGGCCTACCTCGAGGCGATCCACACACATGTTGCATTTCTCTACACGTCCCTTGATTGGATCCAGCTGCGGCGCATTGTAGGGGCAAACCCAGGTGCAGTATCCGCAACCGAAACAAATATCTGGGTCCTGGAGCACCGCGCCGTATTCGGCGAACTTCGTATAGGCGCGCGTCGGGCACCCCTTGAGGCACACCGGATTATCGCAATGGTTGCACGCCATGGAAATGTTCAGGCGCTGGTAGTTGGGATAGGTACCACCCTCAACATAGCCCACCGCACGAAACGCCAGATGCGGTGGGAGATCATTCTTCTCGCTACATGCCGACTCGCAGGCATGGCAAGAGATGCAGTTGTCGGCGTTGAAATAGAAGCCGTGTTGCTTGTAGCGGTTGGGCTTATCGCCGATGCCCGTATCGCCGTTGATCCTCAAGCTCTTGCCCGCTAGCGGATCGGACTCGTCGACGAGCGTTATCTTCTTGCCGTAGCGGTTTGACTCTGGCGCCTCACCCTGAGAGATAAACGCATAGTCCGGTTCGTCGTCACGTACTTTGAACATCATCTTCCTCTGGAACTTCCGCCCTGCCGCATGGTAGCTGAATCACATACGGTTGTGACGGAGTCACCATCCACGTTCAATCTACTCAATAGGTACGGGCCGCCTTGTTTCGCACCGCCGCGCCATCCTGATTGGCGGCCAGTTCGATGCTGACCGCGCACTGTTTGAAGGCCGGCTGGCGCGAGTGGGGATCGAGCAACCCCAACGTCAGGCGGTTCACGCACTCGTGAAAATGAAATGGGATAAACACCATATTAGGTGGCACCCGCTGTGTGAGTTGTACCATTACTACCGCATCACCCCGCCGCGAGGTTAGCCGTGCGTACTCGCCGTGGCCAATGCCCAGTTGCTTTGCTGCATCCGGATTCATCTCCATATAGGGCGTCGGACTGAACTTATTCAGGTTGCCGATCTTGCCGGTGCGAGTACGGGTGTGAAAATGCTCTACCACGCGGCCACTGTTCAGCCAGAAGGGAAACTCCTCGTCGGGACGTTCGTTATTGTCGAAGAACGGCAACGGAATCAGCTTCGCCCGGCCATCGGTGTGCTGGAACTTGCCGTCCTCGTACAGGCGCGGTGTGCCGGTTTCGGCCGCTTCGTTGCAGGGCCACTGGATTCCACGCTGTTTTTCGATTTTTTCATAAGTCATGCCCGAGTAATCGAGCATTCTACCGGCGGACAGTTGCCGCAACTCCTCAAACACGCCTTCGCTGGTCTCGGGGAAATTTATCTTGCGACCCTGTTCGAAACGCTTCGCGACCTGATTGAAGATCCAAAGGTCCGGCTTGGAGTCTGCATAGGGCGCCGTAACGTTGCGAATCAGGTTGACTCGCCGCTCCGTATTGGTGAAGCAGCCTTCCTTCTCTGCCCACACCGCGGCGGGCAGATAGACGTGGCTGTACTCATTGGTTTCCACATCGCTGTAGGCGTCCTGTACGACGAGGAAGTCGAGTTTCTCCAACGTCTTGCGGATCCTCGCCGTATTGGTCATGGAGGTCATGGGGTTGGTGGCGATGATCCACAGGCCCCTAATTTGACCCGTCTCGATGGCCGGGAAGATGTCTGTCTGAAACAGGCCGCGTTTTTTCGGAAAGAACTCCGGGTCGATGCCCCAGAAATTGGCGATGTGCTCGCGATCCTCCGGCTTTTCCAGTTGACGGTAGCCCGGTAGGCCCGAGCATGAAGACCACTCACGTGTGCCCATGGCATTGCACTGACCTGTGATCGATAGGCTGCTGCCGCCCAACTTGCCGACATTGCCGGTGATAAGATTCAGGTTGTTGATTCCCACCACGCCATCCGAGCCGTGGGTACTCTGGTTGATGCCCATGGTCCAAATTGTCATGGCCGCACCCGCCTGGGCGTAGGTACGCGCCACGTTGCGGATGGTATCCTCGTCAATCCCGCAGATGCGCGAGGCACTGACCGGGTCATACTCCTCGACCAGCTTGCTGAAACCATCGAAATCGCTGGTGCGCGCATCGATGTACGCACGGTCCTCCAGTCCTTCGTCAAGAATCACGTGCGCCAGACTGTTGAGTAGTACTACGTCGGTGCCCGGGGTGATCGGCAGGTGCATGTCGGCCATTTGGGCGAACATGGTTACCCGCGGGTCCACCACGATAACCGGGAACTTGCGCTTTTCCAGGGCCTGCTTGAGGCGCCAGAAGATGATCGGGTGCTGTTCGGGAAGGTTGGAGCCGATTGCCAACAGGCACTCGGTGTGATC
>CP070733.1:1129892-1138628 GCA_020347585.1 Pseudomonadota bacterium
ATGCCCGCACCCTTGGCACGATCTGAGTGGCTCCAACGCAGCGCGATGGTGATGCCTTTCTTCTTCAGCGCGGCTTCCATTCGGTCAATGGTTTCAGTAACGCTGTACTTGCTCTTCTTCGTGATCATGCCCTCGTTGCTGCCGGCGATCGCCGTTGTAGCGAACAACGCGAGTGCCGCGACCAACCCCCACAAGACCAATATGTGCAGCTTCATGGATTTCCCTCCGTTATTTTCGTTGCGTGTTTTCTAGCACGCCTTTTCCCAAGGTGCCAGGAAGCGGATCACCAAGCGGTGAACCAGCTACCTGACAAAGAGCATTCAGGCGAGTTTTCGTTCACTCGCACCGCGACGTTTCTTCAGGTGCACTAGCAGCAGCGATACGGCGGCGGGCGTAACGCCCGGGATGCGCGCCGCCTGGCCAACGGTTGCCGGGCGCACCCGCTCGAACTTCTCACGCACCTCCGCCGACAGTCCCTTGACCTGCGCGAACTCTAGATCCCTGGGCAGGGTCGTGTCCTCGTGGCGGCGCTGGCGAGCGATCTCGTCGTGTTGGCGTTGTATATAGCCAGAATAGCGGGCCTGAATTTCGACCTGCTCGGCGACCGCCGCGTCGGCCACCGCCTCCCCGGCGCCCGGTAGGGCCATCAGCGCAGCGTAACTGACCTCGGGACGACGCAGCAGCTCGGCCAATGTCGTCTCGCGCCCCAGTTCCCGGCCAAGGGCCGCCAGCATCTGCGCCTCGGAAAGCTGCTGGGGGCGTATCCAGGTATCTTTCAATCGCTGCGATTCTGCCTCGATCATGTCGCGTTTTGTCTCGAATCGCTGCCATCTCTCATTATCGACAATACCAAGTGTGCGTCCTGTTTCGGTCAGGCGTAAATCCGCGTTGTCTTCCCGCAGCAGCAGGCGATATTCGGCGCGACTGGTGAACATGCGGTAGGGCTCGCTGGTACCTCGGGTAATGAGGTCATCTATCAGGACCCCGAGGTACGCCTCGTCGCGCCGCGGTGACCACGGTGCCTCGTCGCGCACCTGGCGTGCGGCGTTGAGCCCCGCGATCAGGCCCTGGGCCGCAGCCTCTTCGTATCCCGTGGTGCCGTTGATCTGGCCGGCGAAAAACAGCCCCGGCAGGTGGCGGGTCTCGAGCGAGGGCCGCAGATCACGGGGGTCGAAAAAATCGTACTCAATGGCATAGCCGGGTCGCGTGATGTGGGCCTGCTCAAAACCCTTTATGGTGCGCACCAGCGCCAGCTGCACGTCGAAGGGCAGGCTGGTGGAAATGCCATTTGGGTAGACCTCGGTGGTGGTCAGGCCCTCGGGCTCGACAAATATCTGGTGCGAGGACTTGTCGGCAAAGCGCACCACCTTGTCCTCAATGGACGGGCAGTAGCGCGGCCCAACCCCCTCGATTACACCGCCGTACATGGGTGAGCGGTCAAGGCCGCTGCGGATAATTGCGTGTGTTTCCTCGCTGGTGTGGGTGATGTGGCAGGGCACCTGGACAGGATGCTCGGTGGCTGTCCCCAGAAACGAGAACACCGGTACCGGCTCATCGCCGGGCTGCGCCTGCAGACAGGCATAGTCGAGGGTGTTGCCGTCGAGGCGCGGCGGTGTCCCTGTCTTGAGCCGGTCGACGCGGAACGGCAACTCGCGCAAGCGACGTGCCAAGGCGTTGGCGGGTGGATCCCCCGCGCGACCGCCTTCGTAGTTGGACATGCCAATATGGATACGGCCGCCCAGAAACGTGCCTACGGTCAGTACCACGGCCCGCGCGGCGAATCGCAATCCCATCTGGGTCACCACGCCGCCAATGCAGTGCTTCTCGACGATCAGATCCTCAACCGCCTGCTGGAACAGCGTCAGGTTCGGCGTATGTTCCAGTGTCGAGCGCACCGCCTGCCTGTACAGCAGGCGGTCGGCCTGGGCGCGGGTGGCGCGCACCGCCGGTCCCTTACGCGAATTGAGGGTACGGAATTGAATGCCGGCGCGATCGGTGGCACGCGCCATGAGCCCGCCAAGGGCGTCTATCTCCCTGACCAAGTGGCCCTTGCCAATGCCGCCAATAGCGGGATTGCAGCTCATCTGGCCCAACGTCTCGATGTTATGCGTCAGCAGCAAGGTCCGGCAGCCAGCGCGCGCGGACGCCAGCGCGGCCTCGGTGCCGGCATGGCCTCCACCGACTACGATCACATCGAAACGGTCTTGATAAAACATGGTGTTACAGTCTAGTCGTCCGGGGTGCGCGATTCTACGCCTTGCGGGGCCGTTCGCCAATGCCCCGCGGCATTCCCGAGATAGCCGGCCAGCGGCTACACTTTGATTCAGAATCCCGTGTCGGGCAACCGGAGACCAACATTATGACCCGCACGCTTGCCTTCTTTGTCCTGTGCGCTGTGCTGTGCGTATCTGCCGCGGGTGCCACGGAGGTTGCCGGTGTGGTGGTGCCTGAAACTGCGTCGCTGGACAGCGACCAGCTGGTGCTCAATGGCGCCGGTGTGCGTAAGAAGTTCTTTGTCAAAGTCTATGTCGGCGCGCTGTTCCTTACTCGCAGGCAAGACACTGTAGAGGCCGTGTTAGCGGACAAAGGCGCAAAGCGCATCAGTATGCATTTTCTCTACAAGGAGGTTGGGCGGGACAAGATGGTCGACGGCTGGAATGACGGCTTTCGCAACAACCTGTCCGACGCCGAGTTTGGCAAGCTGCAAGCGCGCCTTGAACAGCTGAACGCTATGACCGAGACCTTGCGGGCGGGGGATGTGATGCGGCTCGACTATGTCCCCGGCAACGGCACGAGCGTCTGGATCAACGAAACCGAAAAGGGCACGGTGCCTGGCGTGGATTTCCACCAAGCACTACTGAAAGTCTGGCTGGGCAACATGCCAGCGGACAATGGGCTGAAAAAAGCGATGCTTGGCAAGTAGGCTGCGTTTGGCGGTACCCATCCTTGTCAGTCACGGCTGAAACGGGCCACTGCCTTTAGTTTCGCGTTGGTAGATTTCACTGTCCGGATTGAACGCCAGCCACACAAAACCGAAGTGAGTGCCGCTGGCGAGCGCGTGGAGTTGTGGGCCGCGCAACCGGTTCAGTTGCCCGAAATTGTGCGTAGTGACGCGCGGCGCGCTGGCGCGACAGAATAAGCTGGAACGACTCAGGCGTTGTCGCAATTGAATCCGTCGAGACGTGCGATGATGGCGCGGTCGGTACCGCCGTAGCGCAGTCGCTCGCAGCAGGCCATCTCAACAGTGGTGATCGCCTGTTCGATTTCTTTCGGCGAGTGGGGCTGGTGCTTGAAGTAGCACTGCCGCTTGCGTGAACCGCCGTTAACCAGACCGATCAAACATGGCGCTTCGATTTGCGGCAGCATGCAGTTGTTACATTCGTGTTCGTCAACAAGTTCTGCGTAAAAATCGCCGCTCGCGTTTTCAACGACCCGAGTCATTTCTTGTTGTGACTGATACATCACGCCTCCTGCCGTGCGCTAGGCACCGTTCGAATCCCTGGCACAAATCGCTTCCCCCCACGCCCCAACAGGTGACGCGCCCCTATTGGAGCCAATTGCGGAGTGCCTGGCAAGCACAATTGAACAGCGCCACAGCACGCGAAAAAAACACTCAGTGAATCGCATTGTTGTGTGTGTTTGTTAACACGTTGCGTTAGCAGCGGAGCGTAACGGCAGGTGATTCGGCAGATTTGGTGTCATCGGTCGCGCAACCACACGGGGCGGCGCGGCGCCGCCTGGCAACTCCACCGGGGCAAGAGGCAGCGAGCCGTCGGTAAGCAGGTATCTTCCGTCCCTTGTATATTAGATAATGCTAATATACTATGGCGGGTTCAGGATGGCGCGCCATCGCGGGCACGCCCACACCTCAACGACCACAGGAGCTGTTCCCATGACTGTTGAACGTTTTGTACTGGCCTTTGCCGGCATAGTTATCCTCGGCAGCCTAGCGCTGTCCCAACTGCATTCGGTCAACTGGTTGTGGCTGACCGCATTCGTTGGCGCCAACCTGCTGCAGTCAGCTTTCACCGGTTTCTGCCCGCTGGCCAAAATTCTCGGCGCCGCCGGCCTCAAGCCCGGCCACGCCTTCAGCTAGTCCCTTTCGAGCGTTCTGCGCGGGCGGTCTTCTGTACGGATACCGTCCCTTGCGCCCCGGGATCTCTTTTTCGATGGACTGCAAGCGCCTCCCGTCGTCGCTGCGCTAGCAAGGTGTCCATTCGCTCGCGACGCGCCTCGGTATCCAGCTTGCCGATGGCCCGCGCCGCATCATAGAAAGCATGCATGTCCCCGCCGCCGGCGTGCAGCAGCTGCTCAAACGCGGGCACGTACTCGTGGTAGGTTGCGATAAGGGCAAGGTGCGCGTTGTTTAGATTCTGCGCCATCCATTCGTCAAAGCCGTCGTAGTTTTCCCAGCTTCGTTTGAACACCTGGTACTCGCGCTGCAGTCTGGCAAAGATATCTTGTTTGCCTGCTGCTTTTTGTGCGTCACTTGCATCCGATTCATACAACTGCGCAAGTTGCTCGCGAGTATCGATCAACATGAGCTTGAACGCCTGGTCGCGCTCGCTGCTATCGAGATACGCCCTATAGCTGTCGGTGTCGTCCTGTTGCGCAAACCAGCGCCGCACCCCCTCGCGCTCCACCGCCGTGGCAAACGCCTCATTGAAGGCCGAATCGCCCTTGACGTAAAGCTCCTGATGGGCAAGTTCGTGAAAGATGATACCTACCAGGCGCGCCTCGGAACGATACAGCATGGTGTTGAGCAGCGGATCCTTGAACCAACCCAGCGTAGAGTAAGCCCGCGCACCTGAAACAAACACATCGAGGTCCTGCTTGCGCATTTTGTTCGCATAGTGCTCCGCGTCTTCCTTCGCGAAATAACCACGGTAGCTGATGCAGCCGGTAAATACGAAGCACCATTGCTTCGCCTCCACGGAATAGCGCGGTGCGGCAATGACGTTCCACACCGCATAGGGCTGCTCCAGATCGACGAAGCTGCGGTAACTGTCGTTGTTGGGTAGCAGTAGTTCGCTGCTGGCAAAGTCGCGCGCGCGCTGCGCCTGTTCCAGTTGCCTGCGTCGCTCGGGCGAAAGACTGTCACCCAACAGTAGTTTTTGGATGGGTTGACGTTCGGCCATCAAATCGAGATGGCCGCTGGCAGAGTCCAGATAGTAGCCAAGGTTGGAGCAGCCGCCGAGCAGCGCAACCAGCGCAAGTAGCAAAAATCGATGACACATCAGATGAGACTTGCTCAATACTTCAACCGCGACAAGACGGGTGACCGAGAGATTCAGCCCAGGAGATCGTGCACGCTCTTGACCAGAATGTCACCACCGCACTTGGTATCAAACGCAATGGCTGCCAACACGGCGCGCTCTGCGATAGTGCGCGCATCGAGGTCTTGGTGATACAGCGTGTAGAGCGCGCCGAGGCTGTAGTCAGCGCCCGAACCAATGGCGTAGTAACGCTCAAAGCTGGTAACGCTAAGATCGCTGCCGACATGGAACAGGCCGTTGGCGCTGGCGATCAAAAACGAGCTGTCCAGATCGCCAAACGGCGAATCCTTTTCCTCGCCACACTGATCGTTGACAAAATTATAACGCTCGTGCAACTCCTTCCACAGGTCAACAAAGAAGTTGAATATCGCCTGCGGTTCATCAAGCTTGATGTCGGGATTCTTGTTCAGGTAATGATTCAAGATATCGTCGTACAGCGCCCAGCCGGCCGATGAGAACAGCGAACTGCCGATGACACGGATCTTGCTGACCTGAAGATTGTCTTCCGGAACGCGCATGGAGCCGAAGCTGATCTGGCTGTCAGCTGCCATGACGATCTCGTCGCCCTTTCTTACTGTTACCACGATAGACATGCTGCCTCCACGGCGTACGGCGCGGCTCAACTATTTCGACCGCGTCCCATCCTGTTGCGCCGGCCATTTGCGTCAGGGTAACGCGATCGTTTGATTAGGGGAATGGCATTATAGCGCGACAGCGGTCCGCCGCCGGGCAACACATCGCGCTTTCGGAAAACCGCCCGCGGGACGATACTGTACGCATGAATACGCTGCTGGAAAATACCGTCGCCACCGCCAGTCAAATCATCCTCGGCAAGGAACGCCAGATCCGCCTGGCGCTAGCCTGCCTGCTGGCGCGCGGCCACCTGCTCATTGAGGACCTACCCGGAGTTGGAAAGACCACCCTGGCACACGTGCTGGCGCGCATCCTGGACCTGCGTTTCAGCCGCGTCCAGTTCACCAGTGACCTGCTCCCGGCCGATATCCTTGGCGTGTCGGTCTACGAGCGCGAGACCGCGGGGTTCCGGTTTCACCCGGGGCCGATCTTTGCCCAAGTGGTGCTGGCCGACGAGATTAATCGCGCCACGCCCAAGACCCAGAGCGCGCTGCTCGAGGCCATGGAGGAGCGCCAGGTCAGTATCGAGGGCGAGACCCGGCGACTGCCGGCGCCGTTCTTTGTGATTGCCACGCAGAACCCCACCTACCAGATCGGCACCTTTCCGCTCCCCGAATCGCAGCAGGACCGCTTCTTGATGCGCATTGATTTGGGCTACCCCGACCGCGAGGCCGAGCGCGCATTGCTGATGGGTCGCGACCGCCGCGCGTTGTTGGCCGAACTGGACCCGTGCCTCGATGCCACACAAGTGGGCGAACTCCAGGGCAAGGTGGACGCCATTCACGCTTCTGGCGCTTTGCTCGACTACGTGCAGGCCATCGCCGCGGCCTCGCGCCGCAGCGCCCACTACCGTACCGGACTCTCGCCGCGCGCCGCGCTGGGGCTACTGCATGCGGCGCGCGCCTGGGCGCTGCTGGCTGGACGTGACCACGTGCTGCCGGAGGACGTGCAGACGGTGCTACCGAACGTGGTGGCCCATCGCCTGCATGCCGCCGGTGAGGATGCTGGCATCGAGAACACCACGGCGTTGGTGGCGCCGCTGTTAGAGGTGGCGATCCCTTGAGCGATGGCGCATTGCGCGACCTGCCGCTGCGCCTGGTCTCGCAGCTGAATTGGCAGCGCTTCTGGCGCGGCGAGAGGGAACAGGCGGCGCCCTACGTGCTGCACCGACGCCGGGTCTACATCCTGCCTACGCGCTTCGGGCTGTTGTTCGCGGTAGTGCTGATGGTGATGCTCATCGGCTCCATCAACTACGTCAACAGCCTGGGTTACCTGCTGACCTTCCTACTAACCGGGCTAGGGCTGGTGGGCATGGTCGCCACCTACCGCAACCTGCTTAACCTGTCGCTGGCGTTCGGGCGGCTGCGCCCAGTGTTCGCGGGGGATGCGGCGCAAGTGCAGGTTCTGATCGACAACCGCGATGCCCCCGCGCGCTCTGCGCTCACGCTGCGGGTACCCGACAGCCCGGCGGTCACTGTGGATGTTGATGCGGACCAGCAATCTGCGGTGGACGTCATTCAGCATAACTCGCAACGTGGTTACCGGCCGGTTGGCCTGCTGACCATCGAGACACGCTTTCCGCTCGGACTGTTTCGCGCGTGGTCGCCGGTCAACCTGCGCGGCGGCTACTTAGTCTATCCGCGCCCTGCCGTCACGCCACAGCCGCTCCCCGACGCAGACGCCTGGCGCGCCAGCGTCCAGGGCGAGCTGGGCCGAGGCGCGGAGGACTTTGCCGGTCTGCGCGGCTATCACCGCGGCGACTCCCTGCGCCATGTGCACTGGAAGGCCGTGGCACGCGAGCAGGGGCTGCTCACCAAGCAGTTTGCCGGTGACCGCCACGAGGAGTTGTGGCTGGACTGGCATCGCACCGGCGAGCGCGGCACCGAGGCGCGTCTGTCGCGGCTGGCGCGCTGGGTGCTGGATGCCGAATACACCGGGCTGCGCTACGGACTGCGGCTGCCGGACGCACAACTCGCCCCCGGCCACGGCCCCGGACACCAGGCGCAGGCGCTGAAGCTGCTGGCGCTGCATGGTCGGGCTGATGATGATGAAGTCTCCGGTTGAGGCACTACGGACTGCCGACTCGGCGGCAGTGATCCTGCTGGCAGCGGTGGCGCTAACCGTGTTGCCGCACCTGGCGCGCATTCCATTGTGGCTGGCCGGCGTGTGCGTGGCGGCGCTCGGCTGGCGACTGCTGCACGATCTTTATGGCCTGCGCCTGCCGGGCAAGTGGCTGCGCACTACGCTGACGCTGGCGGTCCTCGGCGCATTGTTCGCCGAGTTTCACACTGTTCTGGGGCGCCAGGCCGGCTCGGCATTTCTGATCGCCCTGCTGTGCCTGAAGTTGCTGGAAACCCGCAGCCAACGCGACGTGATCGTCACCGTATTCCTGGGGTACTTCCTGCTCAGCGTCAGCTTCCTGTTCACCCAGTCCATCGCCATTGGCGCACACCTGTTGATAACCGCACTGGCGCTGACGCTTGCGTTGATCGCCGCGGCACATCCCGCGGGCGGCTGGGGTGCGCAGCGCCCGCACTTACGGCTTGCGGCGATCCTGCTGGCCGCCGCGCTGCCGGTGGCCGTTGCGCTATTCGTGGTGTTCCCGCGCCTACCAGCACCGCTATGGGCACTGCCCGACGATGACTTCGGCGCGGCCACCGGACTGTCCGATCGCATGTCGCCCGGCGATGTCAGCCGCCTGGCCGATTCCAACGCCGTGGCATTTCGGGTGCAGTTCGAGGGAGCGGTGCCGCCGGTGGCGGATTTATATTGGCGCGGGCCGGTGCTGAGCAATTTTGACGGGCGCACCTGGTCGGTGGCCGACCCC
>CP070733.1:1138728-1144846 GCA_020347585.1 Pseudomonadota bacterium
CGCCTATCCCCCGCACCCTGGCGATGACTGCCTACGCCGATCTCGATTGCTCGGTCATCGATGAATTGCCGCCGGGCCGCACCCCGGTGGAGACGGTGGTGGTGCCCGATACGCGTCGTGACGAGGTGGTTGAGCGTGTGCATCGGGCCTGCAGCGGCGGGCGCCAGGCCTACTGGGTGTGCACCATGATCGAGGAGTCCGAGGCCCTACAGGCGCAGGCCGCGCAGGATACCGCCGATGCACTACAGCAGGCGTTACCCGATCTGCGCATCGGACTGGTGCACGGACGCATGAAGCCTGATGCGAAGGAATGCACCATGCGTACCTTCAAGGACGGTGAACTTGACCTGCTGGTGGCGACCACGGTCATTGAGGTGGGTGTCGACGTGCCCAATGCCAGCCTGATGATCATCGACAATGCCGAGCGACTTGGTCTGGCGCAATTGCACCAGTTGCGCGGGCGGGTGGGGCGCGGCGCGGCGGCCAGCACCTGCGTGCTGATGTATCAGGGCAGACTCACTGCACGGGCGCGGGCGCGACTCGCCACGCTGCGCGAGACCAACGACGGTTTTGTCATCGCGCGCAAGGATCTTGAATTGCGCGGGCCGGGCGAGGTGCTCGGTACTCGCCAGACCGGCTTGTGGCAGCTGCGCATTGCGGACCTGCAGCGTGATCATGACCTGCTGCCACAGGTGCAGCGCGCGGCGCAGCACCTGCTGCGGGACTTTCCGGATCGTGTCGCGCCGCTGGTGGAGCGCTGGCTGGGCCGCGCGACACGCTACCGGGACGTGTAGCGCCTGATGCCTGCGGTGGCACTGTGCGCCCGCGGAGGCTGACAAAACTCAACGCGCCGTCCATAATCCCCCGACTCGCGCGGGGCGACCGGCGCCGGAATGTCTCCGGCGCGTCACGTGCAAGGTACCGACGGCAAACTTGCACCTATTTGGCAAACACGTAAACGAGCCGATCTGGCGGCCACGGCGGCTGCTGCCGCATGCCCGGGTACCGGTGCGGGCGGCGCATTGGCTGTTCGATCAGACCTCGCTGACGCGCCGCGTCACGCAGGCGTGCGCCGGCCGCTTTCGGGTGCAGGTGCTCTCGCAAGGCTGGCAGCGCCCGATGCTCAACGAGGCACTGCGACTAGGCGTAAGTTTCGACCATCTAGCGCTGGTGCGCGAGGTTTACCTCTACTGCGACGCCACGCCGTGGGTGTTTGCGCGCACCATCATTCCGCGCACCACGCTGTCTGGTCCGCAGCGCCATCTTGCCTATCTTGGTGACAAGCCGCTCGGTGCAGTGTTGTTCGCCGATCCGTCCATGCGTCGCGATGAGGTCGAGGTGGCCTGTATTCGCCGCGGCCAGTTGCTGTTCGAGCGCGCCGCGTCGGGCGGCACGCCCGACGCCATCTGGGGCAGGCGCTCGGTGTTCTATCTCGGCGGCAAGCCGCTGCTGGTATGCGAGATCTTTCTTCCACCGTTGCTGGAGGCCGCCAAGGGTTGACGCTGTGGCGGTGGTTCGCTTGCGCCCTGGCGGCTGCTGCTAGAATAGCGCGCGGCGAATACGCAGGACTCCGAACCCGAGATGAGCAGCAACCATGAGCAGCGCAAGGCCCGGCTGTATGATCGCGCACGGCAGTATTACCTGCTGACGCGGCTTAACCGGCCGATCGGCATCTTTTTGCTGTTGTGGCCGACGTTGTGGGCACTGTGGATTGCCGGCGAAGGCCGGCCCGATACGCTGGTGTTGCTGGTTTTCGTCGCCGGCGTAGTGCTAATGCACTCGGCCGGCTGTGTCATCAACGACTATGCCGACCGCAAGGTTGATCGCCACGTGCGTCGCACGCAGGAGCGGCCGATCACCGCGGGCGGTGTACGCCCTGGCGAGGCGCTGGGTCTGTTCGTGGTGCTGTGCCTGGCGGCGTTCGCGCTGGTGCTGCTGATGAACCGCCTGACGATTTACCTATCGTTTGTTGCCGTGGCGCTGGCGGTCGCCTATCCATTTATGAAGCGCTATACCTATCTGCCGCAAGCGGTGCTGGGGATGGCGTTTTCCATGGCGGTGCCGATGGCCTTTGCCGCACAGACCGGCGAGGTGCCGCAGATCGCGTGGCTGGTCTACGTGGTAAGCGTGCTGTGGACGGTCGCCTACGACACGATGTATGCCATGGTGGATCGCGAGGATGACCTGAAGGTTGGCATCAAGTCGACTGCGATCCTGTTCGGCGAGGCCGACCGGCTCATTATCGGTTTTGTGCAGGCGACGGTTATTCTCGGCCTGCTGTTGCTGGGCCGCCAGTTGAGTCTGGGCGTGCCTTATACCCTGGGGGTCATGGTCGCCCTCGCCCTATCGCTCTACCAACAGTACCTGATCTGGGGTCGCAAGCCGGAGGCCTGCCTGAAGGCCTTTATCAACAACGCGTGGTTGGGCGCGGCAGTGTTCGCCGGGCTGGTGGCGCACTATCTGATGCCAGCCTGAACCGCACTACGGCAACCGTGGGGGGCGATCTGACCAACGGTGCTGTGCGGCGTGCCAGCGGCATTGCGTCCCCGCTCTGGGCAGTTATGCTGAAATGAGTGGGGAAGCGGCAGGTATATTTTTCCGCGCGTGATCGAAATCACGGTTTTCCACAGTACCGCTAAAGGTATAATTGCCGCTATACTTAGATAAGGTGACGGTCCCTGCAACATAGGGCGCGCCGGCGGAACACGAAATGACGGGAATCACGACACATGCACGAATTGCGCTGGCTGGGCTAATGCTCGCGGTCGTGGCTCCTGTGTGCGTGGCCGGTGAGTCACGCGAGTGGCAAGCCAACCTGACCGAAACCCGCTCGGCAGATCAGTCCCGTGCGCTGTCGCCGAAGATCCAATTTAAGCATGAGCGCTTGCTGTTTCGCGACACCCCGCTCGCCGGCAGCGATCTGCTGTTCGACCCGGTCGGCTACGAGGTGGCAGAGGAACTCGAGCTCGGCCGCACCGGTGGTATTACGCAGTACGATGCCGCGATTGCCTATCCGGTTTCCTCACGGGCCTTTGGCCTCGATCTGGGCGTGAACTTCAAGCATCTGGACTGGACCGTGGTGCGCAGCGAGGGCGGCACCCGCTCCGTTGATGCGGTCAACGAGACCATTCCCATGTTGTATGCCAATGCCTTGTACCGCCTGCCGTCTACCGGTTTTGCGGCTGGCGTGGAAGGCAGTTACAGCCAGTATGAGCGCCATGAGCTGGCGGATTACCGCGCCAAGGTTAGCTTCACCATGGACAGCGGCTTCGGCATGCAGGGTGGCTGGCGCCACCAGGAGTTTCGCCTCGACGACGCCAAGAGCGAGCAGTTCGAGTATCAGCACACCGGTCCGTTCCTGGACCTCTACTACCGGTTCTAGCCTGGTTCTTAAGGGCCTCAGGCCCCGTTGCGCGTTGCGCGCGCCACACTCCACACCTCCACCCGTTCGACCCCTGCATGTTTGAGTGTGCGCGCCAGTTCGTTGAGCGTATGGCCTGTGCTCATCACGTCGTCCAGCAGTGCGACATGGCTGCGGGAGCAGGGGGCACGCATTGTAAAGGCGCCACGCAGGTTGCGGCGCCGTTCCGGTGCGGTCAATACGCTTTGCTGGCGGGTTTCGAGTATCCGCCGGCAGGTGCGGGTGTCGACAGGTATGCCGAGTCGCGCCGCCACCGGCCGCGCCAGCTCCACTGCCTGGTTGAAGCCGCGCTCGCGCAGGCGCCGCGGGTGCAGCGGTACCGGAATGATGCTCTCGGGAGCGGCGCGCGACGGGGTGGCAAGGGAATCTGCCAGCAAATGGCCGAGGATGCGGGCGTTTTCAAGGCGGCCGTGAAACTTAAGGCCGATCACTAGCCAGTCGAGCGGTGCGCCATAGACAAAGGGGCAATGGGCGCTGTCGTACCACGGCGGAAGCTTCTGGCATTGGCCGCACTCCGGACCGGCGCCGGCCGGCAGCGGGTGGGCGCAACGCCGGCAGGCGTGCGGCAGTAACGGCAGATCGTCGCGGCAGCCGCGGCATAGATCGAGCCAAGCGCGGGTTTGCGCACCGCACAACACGCAATGCCCCGGCCACAGGCGAGACTGTATGAATTGTAAACAGTTGTTAACCAAATGCATCCTTGCTAGTTGACAGTAGAGCCACCAGGCTTATCATTCCCTGACCGTAAATCAGTGTAACCGGACCATGGGCGAGACGGAAACAGCAGGGCAACCCGAAGCGCAGCAGACCATCAGCGCCCGCAGTGTTCGGCTGGCGGCTTCGGCGTTTAACATCGGCAACCTGGTGGCACTGTCGCCGGGGTTGATGGTAATGCCGCTGGTGCTGCTGGCCGAGCCTGCGGGCGTTACGCTTATCGTCACCTTCATCCTAATGGTGGTGCCGCCGATCCTTTGGTTTGGCCTGTCGATGGTGGTCTATGCCATCGTGCGTCATCATCCCGAGCCGCGGGTAGGCCACTATGCCCAGTTGGCGGCCTACCGCTTCTACGGCGCACTGGGTGTCGTAATCCCGGTGGGCACTTTCTTCGGCACCGACTGGCGGTTGTGGATTATCACCGGTGGCCTGTGCGCCCTGGTCATTGTGCCGTGGTCCATAATCGATCTGGTGCGCATCCGCCGCGAGCAGTGGCAAGACCTTGAACTGCCACAACCCGAACAGGGGGAACATCACGCATGAGCGCCACTACACCTCCTGCTGCCACAACGGCAACGCATCGGCGCCCCGCTGCGCGTCACGACTGGCAGTCAAGCGAGGTTGAAGCACTTCTGGACTTGCCGTTTGCGGATCTGCTGTATCGTGCGCAACAAGTACACCGCGAACATTTCGAGCCCAACCGTGTGCAAGTCAGCACCTTGCTGAGCATCAAGACCGGCAAGTGCCCGGAGGACTGCGGCTATTGCCCGCAGAGCGTGCGTTACGATACGGGGCTGGAGGACGAGTCGCTGTTGCAGCTGCAGGAGGTGTTAGCCGCAGCGCAACGCGCCAGGGCGCAGGGCGCGACACGCTTTTGCATGGGTGCCGCTTGGCGTGCGCCTAAGGACAAGGACCTGCAAGCGGTCATCGAGATGGTTAAGGCCGTTAAGGCGCTCGGTCTCGAGACCTGCCTCACGCTGGGTATGCTGAGTGCCGATCAGGCCGAAAAACTCAGGCAGGCTGGGCTCGACTACTACAACCACAATCTCGACACCTCGCCCGAGTACTACGGCGCTGTGATATCTACACGCACCTACCGGGACCGGCTCGAAACGCTGGAGCATGTGCGCGAGGCAGACATCAACGTGTGCTGCGGCGGCATTCTGGGCATGGGTGAGGCGCGTCGCGATCGCGCCGGGCTATTGTTGCAGCTCGCCAACCTGCCCAAACAGCCCGAGAGTGTACCTATTAATATGTTGGTGCGCGTCGAGGGAACACCATTGGCGCAGTCGCAGGATCTGGACCCGTTCGAATTCGTGCGCACGGTGGCGGCGGCACGCATCATGATGCCCGCCTCGCACGTGCGCCTGTCTGCCGGCCGCGAGCACATGAGCGATGAATTGCAGGCGTTGTGCTTTCTGGCCGGAGCCAACTCCATCTTCTATGGCGACAAACTGCTCACCACCCCAAACCCCGCGGCCGATCATGATCGTCGCCTGTTCGAGCGCCTTGGTATTTCACCGGAACAGTAGCGGCCTGTTGTTGTACTCGGCCGCATCGATGACAACCGCCGCGCCGCGTCGGATGCACCTGCGCTAGACCTGGCGCCATGGAACTTTCCGCCACGCTTGAAGCGCACCTCGCCGAGCGGCGCGCCGCAGGGCTGTACCGTCGCCGCCGCGTCCTGCAATCACCGCAGGGACCGGAGGTTGTCGTTGACGGCAAGCCATGTTTGGCGTTTTGCAGCAACGATTATCTGGGGTTGGCAAACGATACGCGCGTGGTCGCAGCTTTCAGGCAAGCGGCTGAAACCTGGGGCGTGGGCAGCGGTGCAGCACACTTAGTCATCGGGCACAGCACGCCACATCACGCACTGGAGGAAGAGCTGGCGGCATTCGTTAAACGCCCGCGCGTGCTGCTGTTCTCCACAGGTTACATGGCGAACCTGGGAATTGTCTCTGCGCTGCTGGGACGCAGCGATGC
>CP070733.1:1144946-1149353 GCA_020347585.1 Pseudomonadota bacterium
AAAAATACCTGCTTGCCCACAAAAAACACCTGCAGCGAAATAGCCAGCAGCGGCACGAATACCACGAGCGGCGTCCAGGGTTTAGGCACAATGAAGCGGGCAACAAATCGGCCATAACGTTCGCCCAGCCAGGCGATAACCCTGTCCACCGCATCGCGAAAGCGGCTTTGTTTGGAGTCATGTACGCGTGCGCTGTAGGCCGGGACCAGGGTCAGCGCCACCAGCAGGGAACTGACAATCGCGGCGGACAGCGTGTAAATCAGTTCGCGAAACAACAGACCGACTAAGCCGACGACGAACAGGAAGGGCAGCACTGCGGCCAAGTTAGTTGAGGTGGCGGCAACGATGGCGCTGTTCACTTCGGCGGCAGCGTTGATGGGTGCATCGAGGGTACCTTCGCCGAGACGTTGGTGACGCGAGATGTTTTCCATCATGACGATGGTGTTGTCTACCAGCATGCCGACGCCCAGCGCCAGGCCACCCAGTGTCATGATGTTGAGGGTCAGTCCCCCGGCATCCATCAGCGTAAAGGTAACAAGTATCGCAAGCGGAATAGCCAGCCCGATGATGAGGGTGCGGCGCAGGCTGCCGAGAAACATGTAGACCACCAGCATGGCGAGCAGGGCGCCGGAAAGCGCGGCTAGCGAAGCATTGCGTAGCGAGTGGCGTACGTAGACGGACTGGTCACCAACCCGATTGACGGTGATATGCGCCGGAAGCAGTTGTTGTTCATCCAGCCAGTGAAGTTGCGCCATGACCGCGTCCACCACCTCCACGGTGTTGGCCTCGGGTTGGCGCTGAATGGTCAGTTTTACGCCGGGCACGCCGTTGAGTCGCACTCGCAGCAAATCATCCTCATGGTGATCAATCACCTTCGCCACGTCGCGCAGACGTACCACCTGCTCATCTTGTTCCAGACGAACCCGGCGCAGTGGCAGGTCACGAATCTCGGAAAACTGCAGCAACCGTCCGGCGCTCTTGGTGCTGTACTCGCGCCCGCCCGTCACGATACGCCCACCGGGCGCCTCGATATTCTCACGTGCAAGGGTTTGCTCCAGATCGGC
This sequence comes from Pseudomonadota bacterium, assembly GCA_020347585.1. Classification (GTDB taxonomy): domain Bacteria; phylum Pseudomonadota; class Gammaproteobacteria; order CAMYNG01; family CAMYNG01. The sequence continues at coordinate 1,146,011 of CP070733.1, forward strand.
GAGCGTCAGGCCAAAGCCCGCAAGGCGCCCCTGGTCGACGATCACCTGGATCTCGCGTAGCGGTGCGCCGGCCACCTCGGCGGCGGCGACGCCCGGTACGTTCAGGAACCACTTCGAGAACTCGTAGTCGACCCAGTCGCGCAGGCGCACGGGTTCGAGGTGGCTGGAACTGACGACAAACTCGAGTACCGGCAATTGGGACGGGTCGCGTTTGTAGATGATCGGTGGGTCGATGGTGTCAGGCAGGAAACGCTTGGCGCGATCGAGCCGCGTGCTGGCGTCGCGCAGTGCAATGTCGATATCGGTGCCGTAGGGAAAACTCAGATTGACCTGGCTGCGCCCCTCACGCGTGGTGGACTGTACGTCGGTGGCACCCTCGGTGATGGCCATTTGCTCCTCAAGCTGGCGGGTGACCGCGTCTTCCATGATGGTGGCCGGGACCCCCGGGTCGAGAATTCGCGCTCGAATCTCCGGATAGATCAGGTGCGGCAGCAGGTCCACGCCCAGCCGCTGCAAGGAAAGCAGCCCGAGCACCACCACGGTCAGGGCCAGCATGGTGACGCCGATGGGTCGTCGTATTGACCACGCGGCAAGTCCGCCGGTTCTAAAGCGCCTTTTCATTCAGCCGTTGCGATCCGGGGATGGTGTGGGGGTCTTGCGGGCATTAACGGCGCGCACGCGTTTGCCGTCGCTCAACCCGAGGAACCCCTTGATTACTATCTGGTCACCGATCGAAAGTCCCTCAATAATCTCGATGCGGTCGTCGAATTGCAGTCCGGTTTGCACGGCGACGCGGCGTGCTTCGCCTTCAGTGCCGATGCGGAATACATATTCGCCCTGCATATCGCGTCGCAGCGCGGCGATCGGCACACTGCGCCGATCGGCGGCATGACTTTCAAGTACGATGCGACAGAACTGGCCGGGCAGAGCGCCGGGCGGCACCGGCGTTAGCGAGACCTCGATAGTTCCGTGGCGGGTTTCAGGATCGATGGTCGGATGGACGCGCAGGACCTCGCCGTCGTAGAGTTGATCACCCAAGGCATCGATTCGCATCTTGACCGGCGTGCCAGAGGCGACCCCGGCTAGGGCGATCTCCGATACCTCGATGCGGGCCTTGAGTGCGCTGGGATCAACCAGGGTCAAAATGTGGCTATGTAGCGGCACCACGTCGCCCGGTTCCCGGAGGCGTTCGCTAATGACGCCCTGAAACGGTGCGTGTATCTTGGTACGTCCCAGGCGTGTCCTTAGCAAAGCCTCTTCGGCTTTGGCCAATTCGAGTGCAGTGCGCGCCCGCGCCAGTTCGTCATCGCTGGCCAGTTTGCGTGGGACCAGGCTCTCAAGGCGCTTCAGATCCAGCTGTGCCTGGCGGCGCGTGGCAACCGTTTTGCTCAGCTCCGCGCGGATCAAGGCGTCTTCCAACCGCACCAGTTCTTCGCCTTTTTCGACGCCGTCGCCCTCGTAGCCGGGCAGCGCGGTGATGGTGCCTTGTTCTTGATTGTATATCCGCACAATTCGAATGGGTTCCAGCGAACCGGTCACCGTGCGTCGGCTGCTCAGGGCCGCCTTTTCCACTACGACAGTCTCAACCTGGTGCGCCTTTTTCGTGCGCTCTTGCGGCTTCTCCTGCGGGGATGGCTGGCATCCGGCCAAGGCCAGCAGAGCCGCAGCTAACCAAATTACTTTCCTTTGGAAAATAAATATATACATGCGTTTTCTCAACTACATTCGAGTTCGCAACTGTATGCCGGGTGGGGGTGGTCTGCAAGCGTCGCGCTCGCCAAGCATACCCCCTCGGGGGGAGTACATGCATCCATTGGCGGTTTGTTAGACTGGGCCGCCATGATTATGCGGCAACGCTATATCGATCGCCCGCACCGCGACCGACGCGACTGGTACAACCTCAAGCGCATGCTGCCCTATATATGGGAGTACCGCGGCCGGGTGCTGTTCGCATTGTTGTGCCTGGTGGTCGCCAAGATGGCGATCGTTGCTGTTCCCCTGGTGCTCAAGGAAGTGGTTGACGCGCTTGATTCTGCCACGGCCCCGGATGCGGTGCTGGTCCTGCCGGTGATGTTTTTGCTCGCCTATGGCGCGCTGCGCCTGACTGCCTCGATGTTCAATGAACTGCGCGACGCCGTGTTCGCGCGGGTGCGTTACCACGCGATGCGCGCATTATCGAACAAGGTGTTGGATCACCTGCATTCGCTGTCGCTGCGGTTCCATCTCGAGCGGCGCACCGGCAACGTGGTGAGCGATCTGGAACGCGGTACCAACAGTATCAGTTCGATTCTCAACTACCTGGTGTTCAACATCCTACCCACCGCCGCCGAGTTCGTGCTGGTGGCAGTGTTGTTGTTCGGGCGCTATGAACCACGTTTTGCTATTGCAACCTTCGTAACAGTTGTGGTCTACGTTGGTTTTACGCTGGCGGTAACCGAGTGGCGCATGCATTATCGCCACCGCATGAACGCACTGGACTCCGAAGCAGGGGGACAGGCCGTGGACGCCCTGCTTAACTACGAGACGGTGAAGTACTTCAACAACGAAGACTTCGAATTGCGCCGATACGACCGTACGCTGAACGCGTGGGAGAATGCCGCGGTCAAGAGCCAGACCTCTATGTCGCTGCTCAATTTTGGCCAGGGGGCGATAATTGCAGCGGGCGTAACGGCAGTCATGTTCTTCGCGGCCCAGGGTGTGGTTTCCGGCGCGCTAACCATCGGCGACCTGGTGCTGGTTAACGCCCTGATGCTGCAGTTGTTTATGCCGCTCAATTTTCTTGGCGTAATCTACCGCATGTTGAAATACACCATGGCGGACATGGACCTGGTGTTCAAACTGCTGGACCGGCAAACCGAGATCAGCGACCGTGAGGGTGCGGATGATCTAAGGGTCACCAACGCAGCGGTGCGTTTCGATAAGGTGCGCTTCGCCTACCAACCAGAACGCCCCATTCTGCACGGGCTCAGCTTCGACATACCACCTGGCAACAAGGTTGCCGTCGTTGGCCCGTCAGGTGCAGGCAAGTCTACACTTGCGCGCCTGCTGTTCCGTTTCTATGACGTGACGGATGGCCAGGTCCTGGTGGATGATCAGGATGTTCGCGACGTGACCCAGGCCAGTCTGCGTCAGGCCATTGGCATCGTGCCGCAGGATACGGTGTTGTTCAATGACACGATTTATTACAACATTCAGTACGCTCGGCCGGCGGCCGGGCGCGACGAGGTGGTGCAAGCGGCCCAGCTCGCCAACATTCACGATTTCATAGAGTCACTTCCGCAGGGTTATGACACTGTCGTTGGTGAACGTGGTCTGAAACTCTCGGGTGGGGAAAAACAGCGCG
>CP070733.1:1149453-1154974 GCA_020347585.1 Pseudomonadota bacterium
AAGGGTGCGGGCATGGAGCTGCGGCCCACCGAGTTGCTGATCTTCGGTAACCCTAAGATGGGCACCCACTTCTTTACCAGCAATCAGACCGCGGGCATCGACTTGCCCATGAAGGCGCTGGCATGGAAAGATGCCGATGGTCAGGTATGGCTGACCTATAACGATCCCGCCTACATTGCCGGTCGGCACGGCATTAAAGACCGCGCCGAGATCGTGAAGAAGATGACTAACGCCCTGAACAACTTTAGCAACATCGCGACGGGCAACCAATAGCATCACACTCGCAATACCACCGCCCGGCGCGCTATGCGCGCCGGGCGCGTTTTCACCATGCATGATAGCGCCGATGCCGGGCGTGAGCGCCAGCTGCACGATGCCCTCGCGAGCGGGCTCAACGCTGCGGGGCGCACGCTCGATGCCGACATGCGGCGGCGGCTGGTGCAATTCGTGTTGTTGCTCGCCCGGTGGAACGCCGTCTACAACCTGACCGCGGTGCGCGAACCGCTGGGCATGGTGAGCCGCCACTTGCTCGACTCGCTCGCCATTGAAACTTACCTGCAGGGTACGCGTATCATAGATGTCGGCACCGGCGCCGGTCTTCCCGGCATCCCGCTGGCCGTGGTGCGGCCCGACTGTCAGTTCGCGCTGCTGGATGCCAATAGCAAGAAGACCCGCTTCGTCACCCAGGCCGCGGCCGAACTGGGGCTGAAAAATGTCGCTGTGGTACATTCGCGCGTGGAGGACTACCGACCCGCGCAGTCTTTCGACACGGTGGTGACCCGGGCCTACGCCAAAGTCGCCACCATGCTCGGGCAAACAGCTCACCTGGGTGGGCCAAACTGTATATACTTGGCCATGAAAGGCGCCAGCCCCGTCGGGGAACGCGACGGGGTGCCGGCGGATTTTGTAGTACAAGGCATTGAGAAACTTGTGATTCCCGGCCTGAACGCGGAACGCCATGTGGTAATCGTGCGTCGCCGCTGAAACCGGATCGTTGCAGAGGGTGACACCATGGGCAGAGTAATAGCCATCGCGAACCAGAAAGGCGGGGTGGGCAAGACCACCACCTGCATCAATCTGGCGGCCTCACTGGCGGCGACCCGGCGCAAGGTGCTGCTGGTCGACATGGACCCGCAGGGCAACGCCACGATGGGCAGCGGCGTGGACAAAAATGACCTGGAGGCCACCACCTGCGACATGATCCTCGGTGACGTTGATGCCGACAGCCTGGTGATGCACCTCGAGGCCGTGGGTTACGACCTGCTACCGGCCAACAGCGACCTGACCGCCGCCGAGGTGGAATTGATGGACCAGCCCGATAAGGAGCATGCTCTGCGCCAGGCGCTCGCCGATATCGCGCAGCGCTACGACTACGTGCTCATCGATTGTCCGCCATCGCTGAACATGCTTACCCTCAACGCCTTGGTGGCTGCCGAATCGGTGATGATTCCCATGCAGTGCGAGTACTATGCGCTCGAAGGCCTGTCGGCGCTGCTCGATACCGTCGAGAAGATACGCCAGTCGGTCAACCCGCGGCTCAAGGTTGAAGGCCTGTTGCGCACCATGTTTGACCCGCGCAACAACTTGTCCAATGACGTATCGGGACAGCTCATCGTGCATTTCCCGGACCAGGTCTACCGTACTATCATCCCGCGCAACGTGCGGCTCGCCGAGGCGCCCAGCCACGGCGTGCCGGCGCTCACCTACGATCGAAGCTCCCGCGGTTCACTAGCCTATCTGGCGCTGGCCGGCGAGATTCTGCGCAAGGATGAGTTGGCGGCGATACCGGCAAGTTCGCCACAAATGGCGTGATTTAACCCAAAGATGTCGACCAAAAAACGAGGACTGGGGCGCGGACTCGATGCTCTGCTAGGAACCAGTGCAGGTGCACCAGTAACGCCGGCTGCAGATGCGTCCGCAGGCGGGACCGACACCGATCTTCGCGCCCTGCCCGTGGACATCATCGATCGCAGCCGTTACCAGCCGCGCCACGATTTCGACGAGGTGGCCCTGCAGGAGCTTGCCGATTCCATCAAGGCCCAGGGCGTGGTGCAACCCATCGTGGTGCGCCCCGGCGCATCGGGCCGTTTCGAACTGATTGCCGGCGAGCGCCGCTGGCGCGCCACCCAGATTGCCGGTCTCCACGAGATCCCGGCCGTGGTGCGTGACGTGCCCGACCGTGCGGCCATGGCCATGGCGCTGATCGAGAATATCCAGCGTGAGGACCTGAATCCGATGGACGAGGCGCTGGCCCTGCAGCGCCTCATCGACGAATTTGGCCTGACCCACCAGCAGGCCGCCGAGGCCGTGGGGCGCTCGCGGGCCGCGGTGAGCAACCTGCTACGCCTACTGACCCTCAACAGCGAGGTCAAGCAGCTGGTCGCGACCCGCCAACTGGAGATGGGCCACGCTCGCGCCCTGCTCGGTCTCGAGGGCGAGGTGCAGCTGCACGCCGCGCGCCAGGTGGTGCACAAGGGGCTGTCGGCGCGCGAGACCGAGGCGCTGGTTCGCAAAATGCTGCACACACCGGAGAAGAAGGCTGCGGCCAACATTGATCCCGACATCCGGCGCCTGCAGGATCAGCTCTCCGAGCAGCTTGGCGCGCGCGTCCAGTTACAGCACGCCAGGACCGGCAAGGGCAAGGTCGTGATCGCCTACAACAGCCTCGATGAGCTCGACGGCATCCTGGCGCACATCAAATAGCGCCGGACTGAGGCGGATCATGGAAACCCGCCATATCCCCCAAGGGGCTAATTGACCCTACCAGTCCCACCCTTTATACTGCGCGCCCCTGAGATTGGCAGCGTGGGCCGACCTTTCCGCACCGTTCGATAACACCGGAATCCCGATGGCAGCGGACCGCCTCGCGCGCGCAGTACGCGGAACACTCGTGATTCAGGTGGCCATGGTCGCCGTGGCTGCCACGATTGCATACCTCGAGAAGGGGACAGGATTTGCAGCGGCGCTGGCGTACGGTGGCGCCGTCGCCTTTGCCGGGACACTGATCAGCGCCTGGCGGCTACGCGCGGCAACCGAAGCCAGCGCAGAGTTCGGCCCCGGGGTCGATGTGCTCGAACTGTTCAAAGGCACCATCCTCAAGCTGGTGCTGATGATCGCGTTGCTGGTGCTGGGCCTGGCATTTCTGCGGCTTGCGCCATTGGCGGTCATCGCAGGATTCGTTGTAGCCCAGATGGCGTACCTGTTCAGCCGCAGTTACGCGCCGCGGTGGCGCGGCTGAGGCGGGGCAGCAAGGTTTACTTATATATAAGGTTTACGGCATTAAGAATTGGGACCAGGCGAACATGGCGAGTGCAGAGCTAACCCCCTCAGAATACATACAACACCACCTGACCAACCTGACATTTGGCCAGCACCCTGACGGAAGCTGGGGTATGGCCCATAGCGCGGCCGAGGCCAAGGCCATGGGGTTTTGGGCGATCCATGTCGACACCATGCTCTGGTCGGTTTTTCTTGGCGCCACCTTTCTGTTCATCTTTCACCGCGCCGCGAAGCGTGCCACTGCCGGTGTGCCCGGTGGCCTACAGAATTTCGTCGAGTCAATCATCGAGTTCATCGACACTAGCGTGCGCGGATCGTTTACCGCGAAAAACGACATGGTGGCCCCATTGGCCCTCACCCTGTTCGTCTGGATCTTCCTGATGAACCTCATGGACCTCGTGCCGGTCGACTGGATCCCCGAGTTGGCCAAGTTGCTCGGCGTGCACTACATGAAGGTCGTGCCGACTACCGATCCAAACGCAACGTTCGGCATGTCCATCGCGGTGTTTGTGCTGATCATCTATTACAGCATCAAGATGAAAGGCCCCCGTGGCTTCGTCGGCGAACTTGCACTGCAACCGTTTGGCAAGTTCGGCATGCCCGCCAACCTGTTGCTCGAAGGGATCAACCTTATCGCCAAGCCGGTCTCACTGGCACTACGTCTGTTCGGTAACCTGTACGCCGGCGAGATGATTTTTATTCTTATCGCCCTGCTCTACAGCGGCGGCGTGTTCTGGAGCATCTTCGGCGGAGTGCTGCAGCTTGGCTGGGCCATCTTCCATATTCTGATCATTACGCTACAGGCGTTCATCTTCATGACCTTGACTGTCGTCTATCTGGATATGGCGCATCAGGAGCATCACTAGCGGTTTTTTGTTATTTGGTAATTGGAAATTTGTGAAATAGGAGAAAAGCATGAACGAAGCAACAGCATTGCTCTACATCGCCGGCGCCATCATGATGGGCCTGGGTGCAGTGGGCGCTGCCGTCGGTATTGGTGTGTTGGGCGGTCGGTTCCTGGAAGGCGCGGCGCGCCAGCCTGAACTCATCCCCATGCTGCGCACGCAATTCTTTATCGTCATGGGTCTGGTCGACGCGCTGCCGGTCATCGCGATCGCCATAGGTTTGTACGTCCTGTTCGCCGTGGTCGGCGGCTAGGGCGCGAGAATTAACCCGGACTGACGAATGAAGGTGCGGTCATGAATATCAATATGACGCTGTTCGGCCAATCGATTGCGTTTTTTGTCTTCGTGTGGTTCTGCATGAAGTTCATTTGGCCGCCATTGACGAAGATGCTCGATGAGCGCAAGCAGACCATCGCCGATGGTCTTGCCGCGGCAGAGAAAGGCAAGCACGACGAGGAGCTGGCCAAGAAACGTGCGCTGGAGACGCTCAAGAAAGCCAAGGAACAGGCTGCCGAGATCATCGCGGGAGCGCAGAAGCGTGCCGGTGAGATCGTTGACGAAGCCAAGGGCGCGGCGCATCAGGAGGCCGACCGCATCAAGGCGGCTGCCACAGCCGAGCTCGAGCAGGAAGTCAATCGTGCGCGCGAGCATCTGCGAGGCGAAGTGGTTTCACTGGCCGTGGCTGGTGCAGGCAGGGTCCTGAAGCGCGAGATCGACGCCAAAGCCAACGAGGATCTGTTAAAGGATCTGGTGGCGCAGCTGTAAAGGGCGGTACGAATGGCAGAGAAAACCACGATCGCTCGTCCCTACGCGCAGGCTGCGTTCGATATCGCCGTTGCGGGCAACAAGCTCGCGGCATGGTCGGACATGCTGCGGTTGTTGGCCATGGTGACATCTGATGCAACTATCGAGTCCATGATGGGCAACGCCAGCATCGAGACCGGGCGGGTGGTCGATGTCATTCTCGGCGTGTGCGGTGACCAGCTCGACGACACGGGCAAGAATTTTGTCCGCGTCCTGGCCGAAAACCATCGCCTCAACGTGCTTCCAGAGATTGCCGCGCAATACGAGCACTATCGCGCCGAGGCGGAAAAGACCGTCGAAGCTCAGGTGGCTTCCGCGTTCCCGTTAAGCGATGCGCAACAGCAGCACATCATCGAGGCGCTCAAGATACGTCTTGGTCGGGAAGTGACACTCAAGGCCACTGTTGATGAATCCATTGTCGGTGGCGCCGTGGTGCGCGCCGGTGACCTGGTGATCGACGGCTCGGTTAGCGGACAGCTGCAAAAACTTGCTGCCAACCTGCTGCGGTAAGGCACAGTAAACAAGGAATTCGA
>CP070733.1:1155074-1158027 GCA_020347585.1 Pseudomonadota bacterium
GCCGCGCAAGAACCTGACGACGGATCCCTACTACACCGACGGATTTCGCGCGGTGCTGATTTTTGATGTCCACCCGACGTCGCTAACAGACATTGAATTTCTTCCCTGGGAGGGGCGGGAAGGTGGATTCATCAAGCAATCAGCCCAGGACGGGCAATGACTAGACGGCGCTGTCTGCTCTCGCGTCGGCGAGCGCTTCGGCCTAGCCGATCAGGCTATGTCACCACGCTGCCGGTCACTGCCCTGCTGTGCCTTGTCTTGACCGCTTGTGCGAGCTGGCAACCGCCACTGGATGTGGACGATGCAGCACTGCGTGCCCGCGCAGTGAGCGCCACAACAAACGGCGTTCGTCTGAGCGCATCCGTGCTCAGCGCCGAGGACAGCCAGCGAATGTTCGGCGCGAACATCAACGCGACCGGCGTGCAGCCGGTGTGGATAGAAGTAGACAACAAGACCTCGCAGATGCTCTGGTTGCTGCGGTCGGGTACTGACCCGGACTACTTCTCGCCGCTAGAGGTCGCCTGGGCATTCCACGCGGCGTTGGCCGGTGAAACCAATGCCCAGCTCGACGAGCATTTCGATGCGCTAGGGTTTCAGAACCCGATCGCACCAGGTGCGACCCAAGCTGGTGTCGTCTTCGCCAACCCTCACAAGCAGACGATGTTGCTCAACGTCGACCTTCTTGGTCAACGACAGATTATCCCGTTTACACTGTTTCCGCCGGTGCCGGATGATGCGCCGGACGAACAGGTCATCGACATCGTGACGCGGTTCGCTGAGACGGCTGCCAATGACTTTCACGACGAGACCCGCTTTCGCGTCGCGCTCGAGCAGCTGCCTTGCTGCGCGACAGGCGACGACGCATCGGTAGCTGGGGACCCGCTCAACGTCGTGATGGTCGGCGAGTTCACTGACATCGCTGCAGCGCTGGTTCGCCGTGGATACCGTCGGGACAGACGGGAGTTCGATGAGGCTCAGCGCCTTTTCCAGCGGCGGCCCGACATTGTTGTGCGCAAGGCTGGGCAAGGCGGCGTGCCGGCGGCCTGGATGCGCATGTGGGTGGCACCATTGCGTTATCAAGGTGAGCCAGTCTTTCTTGTCCAGGTGGGGCGCCCGGTTGGCGGACGCTTCGCCGTGACAGACGGTAGAGACCTGGCTGTGCATCCGGACGTCGACGAGGCAAGGAACCTATTGGTCCAGGATCTGCTCTACTCCGGCGGTCTGGGCAAACTCGCCTTTGCTACCGGCGGAGGTAATAGCGCTTCCCCAGACCGGTTACGCACCAGCCGCGGTGGCGGCAGCTATTACAGTGACGGCTTGCGCGCTGTTTTATTCATGGTCACACGACCTCTCGCCTTGTCGGAAGTGCAAATTCTCGAATGGGTCCCCTATCTGAAGCAGCGCGAGATTGACGTCATCAAGAACAATGAGCATTCACAAGACTGAATCGTCTCGCGCGCGTCGCTCGGGTTTGCCGTGTTGCGTCACGTCATTGGCGGCTCTCGGTACGGTAGCGGCCATGTTACTTGGCGGTTGTGCGACCGCACCGCTGTCGCCCTACTCGGAAGACGGTCCACCCCTCGCACTGGTGCCGGCCGCGCAGGTTGGCGTGCAGGATAAGCGCGGGCGGTTTCGGGAGATCTTCTGCGCGGTTCTCGAAGAACGAGGTGAGACGCTACCAGACTATCGTCCGTGCGGCGATGCGCTTACCCAAGTTGGTACCGAATCAGGCGCAACAGGTGAAAGCGTCGAGCTTGGAATGTCCAAGCGCCGTCTCATTGCGGCCGTCGTTCCCGGAATCGGTTGGGATTGTTTCGATACGTGGTTGGCGGCGAAAGGTACGACTGCCGGACATGTTCGCCAGTACGGGTACGACCTGATCCCGATCAGCGTCGACGGCCTTTCCAGCAGTGCCAACAACGCGCGCCAAATCCGCGACGCTGTTATGCAGATGGAAGGGGTGGGGGCGCAACCTCGGTTGGTGCTGATTGGTTATTCCAAGGGAGCGCCAGACATCCTCGAGGCAGTAGTGTCCTATCCAGAGATACGCGAACGCGTCGCGGCGGTCATAAGCGCCAGCGGTGCGGTAGGCGGTTCACCGCTAGTCAATGACGCCACACAGTCGCAACTTGCACTGATGCGACACTGGCCCGGCGCAAAGTGCACGCCAGGTGACGGTGGGGCGATTGAAAGTCTGCGCCCGTCGACGCGCAGGCAATGGCTGGCCGAGAATCCACTACCCGATGATTTCCCTTACTACTCTCTGGTATCGCATCCCGAACCCGAGCGGATCTCCTCGGTGCTGCGGTCGAGCTACAACAAACTTAGCCGGATCGATGCCCGTAACGACAGCCAGGTGCTGTTCTACGATCAGGTTATTCCGGGTAGCACACTGGTAGCTTATGTAAATGCCGACCACTGGGCGCTGGCCGTGCCGATTGCCCGCACCCATGCAACACTGGGCTCTACGTTCGTCGACAAGAACGACTTTCCTCGCGAAGCGCTGCTCGAGGCAATGTTGCGTTTCGTTGAAGAGGATCTGGATAGATCGGCCAAGGCTAGGTAGTCAACTGAGCTCCGCTATTCGCGCGTAGCGGTGCCGTCGTGCTGCGCACCAGCGGTTTTGCCACCTGCGATAGCGAAGGTCTCCGGCTTGCCAAGGCGGGAGTGGTGGTCAGCGGCACTCGCCTTGTACGTCACAAGAGCTAACATGCATCACTATGTTAAGATGTTGCTCCAAACTAAACCTGCCTTTCTGCGCGGATATCCGACCTTTCTCGCTGACATTGCGGATTTCATACTGACGCAGCGCATAGATGCTAAAGGTTTTGTAAAGGGTGTCATACTGACCTCCGAACAGGTGTTTGACTGGCAGGTCAAAAAGGTCGAAGTCGCCTTTGACACGAAAGTCTCCCTTCAATACGGTCACTCCGAGATGTGTTTTTTTGCATAC
>CP070733.1:1158127-1162824 GCA_020347585.1 Pseudomonadota bacterium
CGCCCCTCTTTGCCAATGTAATGCGGACGTCAACGGGTTGATTAACTTTCAAGTCATCGCTCTTACCCAATTCGTTTAATATAACCTTTTCCGCGCACGGGCTCGGATCCTTACGTACAAATCGCAACGTAACCGACTTGCCGGTTTGTACCTCGATGCGGGCAGGGGTGTACGTGCCGTCGGCAACCACGATCTCGACGGGCTGAACACCCTGAACCCGGCGCGCGACCGGTTTGGCCAGCCAAAACCACCAGATGATGGCGGCGATCAGGGCGATGCCAAGTAGGTTTATGAAGATGTCCATCCCAATGGCGCCGTATCGGGGGGTCACGCCTCACGCTGGAACAGCCGCAGCCGATTCGCGTTGCTCACTACGGTGACCGAGGACATAGCCATTGCCGCACCGGCCACTATCGGACTGAGCAAGATGCCGAAGAATGGGTACAGCACGCCGGCGGCGATTGGAATACCCACCGTGTTGTACACGAATGCACCGAACAGGTTCTGTTTGATGTTGCGCACAGTGGCACGTGACAGCCCGATGGCGTCGACAACGCCGTGCAGCGAGCCGCGCATCAACGTGACATCGGCGCTTTCTATCGCGACATCGGTACCCGTGCCAATGGCGAAACCTACGTCAGCGCGTGCCAGTGCTGGCGCGTCGTTAATGCCGTCGCCAACCATGCCCACGGTCTCGCCGCTGCGTTGGAGCTCGGAGACCTTGTCGGCTTTGTGCTCCGGCAATACCTCCGCGTAGACGTCGTCGACCCCCACTTCACTCGCGACGGCCTCCGCGGTCGCGCGGTTGTCACCGGTGATCATGACCACCTTAAGACCCTTTGCGCGCAGATCGGCAATCGCCGCGCGCGAATCTGTTTTGAGCGGGTCCGACACCGCCAACGCACCCGCCATTTTGCCATCCACGGCCACAAACATTGCGCTGCACCCTTGCTCGTCCCAAACTTTCGTCTCGTCAGCAAGGTCCCCGCAATCGACACCGTGCAACGCCATCAAGCGCGCGTTACCGATCGCTATGCTTCGACCTTCAACGTCACCCGATACACCGTGTCCCGCAATTGACTCGAAGGCTTGCACATCCATTGGCGACGCCCCAGCACTGCGGGCAGATTCCACTACCGCCTGAGCGAGTGGGTGTTCGGAGCCGGCTTCTACACTGGCGGCAACGCGCAGCAGATCTTTCTCAGCCCAAGAACCTGTCGTGACTACTGCCGTGACCTGCGGTCTGCCTTCGGTGATGGTCCCTGTCTTGTCTAGAACCACCGCACTCAACTGGCCTGCTCGCTGCAGGGCCTCACCATTGCGAATCAGCACACCAAACTCGGCCGCCTTGCCGACGCCCACCATGATCGAAATCGGCGTAGCCAGTCCCAAGGCGCACGGGCAGGCGATGATCAGTACAGTCATGGTCGTGACTAGAACGAAGGCCGTGCGCGGCTCAGGGCCAAAATTGAACCAAACCAGAAGCGTGACCACGGCAATGATCAATACGGTGGGTACAAATACGCCGGCAACGCGATCAGCCAGCCGCCCAATCTGCGGCTTTGTGCTCTGAGCCTCGCGCACGAGGGCGATGATACGCGCCAAGGCCGTATCAGCCCCTATACGTGTCGCCCGGAACAATAGCGTGCCGGAGTCGTTCAGAGTCCCGCCCACAACCTCCGAGCCAACTGATTTCTCCACCGGCAATGGTTCGCCAGTGAGCATCGACTCCTGGACCCATGACTGACCTTCGAGCACCACGCCGTCCACAGGAACCTTCTCACCTGGCCGCACCCGCACGGTGTCGTCCAGCCCGACCTCGCCTATGGGGACATCCACCTCACGACCTTCACGCACAACGCGTGCCGTCTTAGGCTGCAAACCAATAAGCCTGCGAATCGCCTCCGAGGTCTTACCCCGGGCGCGCATCTCCAGCGCGCTGCCCAAGTTGATGAACGCGATGATGATAGCCGCAGCCTCGAAGTAGACATGTCGTGCGGAAGGCGGAACCAGCTCGGGAAAGACCGTGATGAGCATTGAATAGGCCCAAGCTGTACCGGTACCCAGTGCGATTAAGGTGTCCATGTTGGCGTTGTGGTTACGAAACGCCTTCCAGGCACCAACGAAGAACTGGGGTCCGGAGTAGCCCAACACTACCAAGGTGGCGACGCCGACAATTAGCCAGAACGGCCTGGCGGCCTCCAACGCGGGCATGGCTCCAACCAGACCCACGGCGAACAAAGGCACGCCGACCAAGGCGGCCACCGCCGCTTTGCGCAACAGTGCGCGGTAGTGCGCCATCTCGGCGGCTTCTTTTTCCTGCTGGTCGGCCTCGCTCTTGAGCTCGGCAGCCTCGTAGCCCGCCGCCCGCACGGCCTCTGTCAATGCCTCAACCGAGGCTTCGCCCTGTACGGTGGCAGTGTGTTCGGCGAAATTGACGTCGGCTCGCTCCACACCAGGAACCTGGCGTAGCGCGTTCTCGACACTCGCCACGCACCCCGCGCAGCTCATGCCGCCTATCGAAAGGTGGTAGGTCTGAGTCGAGGTCGACATGCCAGCCTCCGCGCCAGGGCCTCGGGGACGCCACGAATCGGGCGCATATACGCCCATTTTGCGGGATTGATCACATCAGTTCCCTTAAGATATGGGCAATTTGGGACGATACCCAGGTTAGACGTGCCAGCGGCACGATTGCACGGCCCGCGATTATCTCATTCTTGGGCGCGCACGCGGACCGCCGCGCCGGCACGGATGTCACTGAACAGGAAGGGTACGACCATGACTGCACGTGAGCTCATCCTCAAGAACGCCCAATTGGTGGGACTGCCAGAGATCACGCTTCAGCTCAACGCGCTGATCAACAACCCGCGCTCCAACGCCGCGGAAATCTCCAAGCTGATCAGCCGCGATCCGGCCCTTACCGCACGGCTGTTACGCGTCGTGAACAGCCCGTTTTTCGGCTTTCCCTCTCAGGTTGAATCGGTCTCCATGGCGGTAACGATTCTGGGCACGCGACAGCTCCGTGACCTGGTGTTTTCGATGTCGGTTATGGACCGCTTCGCCAAGGTCAAGGTCAAGGGCATCAGCCTCGAGATGTTCTGGCGCCATAGTCTGTGTTGTGCCCTGGCCTGCCGCGCGCTCGCCGCGCGCCTGCAGGCGTCCAACCGCGAGCGCTTTTTCCTCGGCGGCCTGCTTCATGACATCGGCAAGCTCGTCATGTACCTGGCCGAACCGGCGAAATCGGCCGAGGTGGCAGAACTGGCCGGCCAGGGCGAGCGTACCCCGATGGCCATCGAACACGACGTGTTCGGCTTCGACCACGCCATGGTGGGCGAAGAGCTGCTGCGCTACTGGCGCCTGCCCGAATCACTGGTGGAGCCGGTGGCACAGCATCACTCGCCCCGCCGTGCCCAGCAATATCTGCAGGAAGCGGCCGTCGTTCACCTGGGCAACGGCATCGCCAACTCGCTGCAACCCTCCCTGCCTGGCGAGTCGACCATGGGTTTCGACCCGCGGCTGTGGGAACTCATCGGCATGGAAGCGGATGTCATGGAAGCAGTCATGCCCGAAGTTTCGGAGCAGCTGGAGGACAGTATGCAGCTGCTCTACGTGCAGCAGGCTGCCGCCTAGGCGGCCAACGCGTCGCGCACGCGTTCCAGCCGCGACTTCACTTCTCCGGCCAGCGTTTCTACCCCTTCCTTATCAACGAGACTCAGCACCGAGGACGGGTCCATGAAGCCTACCGTCACGCTGCCGTCTTCGTTCTCGCGCACGACCACATTACACGGCAGTAGCAGACCGATGTCGGGATCGGCCTCCAGGGCCTGGTGAGCGAGCGGCGGATTGCAGGCGCCGAGGATCTTGTAGGGGCGCTTGTCGACGTTGAGCTTGGCCTTCAATGTCGCTTTGACGTCGATCTCGGTTAGGACGCCAAAACCTTCCTTTTTGAGCTCTTCCGTTACCCGCTCGACCGCAGCATCGAAGTTGTCTGCGACGTTTATCGTAAATCCGTACATAGCCTCTACTCCTTCTCGGAATTCACCATCGTTGCCCCGAGAGATGGGGCTCGGGGGGCAGGGACACAAGGTGGGGCATTGTAACGGGCGCGACGGAAATTGTTGATTGGTCGATTCCGGAGATTTGGGGTTGGCCCGTCGTTCGAGGACACCGCCAATTGACCAATCGACCCATCAACTGACCTTCACAACGCTTCACTCCTCGCTCCGAACGGGCAGTCCCCGCCGCTTCCACAACAGGAATACCGCCGGAATCACTAGCAGGGTCAGCAACGTCGAGCTAATCATGCCACCGACCATGGGCGCCGCAATGCGACGCATGACCTCCGAACCGGTGCCGCTACCGAGCATGATCGGCAACAGCCCTGCGATGATCGTCAACACAGTCATCAGTTTTGGCCGCAGGCGCAACAGTGCGCCTTCTACGATGGCGTCGCGCAGGTCCTCGCGCGTCGGCGTGGTCAGTTTGGCGAGACGGTCGTTCCAGGCGATATTCAAGTACAGCAGCATCACCACCGCGGTCTCCACGGCGACGCCGGCCAAGGCGATAAAGCCCATGGCGACGGCCACCGACAAGTCGTAGTCGAGAAGATAGATCAGCCAGAACCCACCACCCAGTGCCAACGGCAGTGTGCCCACCATCATCGCGACTTCCGCGCCGCTGCGGAAATTCATGTATAG
>CP070733.1:1162924-1166598 GCA_020347585.1 Pseudomonadota bacterium
AGCAATTCCGAGCCGCCATCGATCTCGATCCATCCTTTGCGCGTGCATATAGCGCGCTCGCCCTGGCGAGTGTGGATGATTTCCGCTACCAGTGGTCACAGGATAGTGGGCGTTCGGCCGAACTGGCGCTTGATCTTGCTACAAAGGCAGTTGCCCTTGATAAGGAATTGCCCCAAGCACACTGGGTTCTCGGCTACGTGCATCTGTTCGGCAACGGCAATCACGAGCAGGCGCTCGCGATGGGGCAGCGCACTATCGCGCTGGATCCCAACCATGCAGATGGCTACGCATTGCTAGCAGTGACCCATGTCTACGCTGGGCAGTCGGAACGCGCCAGGGCCTTGATCAGTGAGGCTATGCGCCTGAATCCGGACTCGCCGTCCCAGTACGCCGCCGTGCTCGGCTACGCCAGGTTTTTTAGCGGGGACTACACAGGCGCGCGGCGCGCGCTAGAACAGGCACTGGAGATCAACGTCAATCGCTTGATGCCCAATTTGTACCTGACCGCCACCTACGTTCGCCTGAATGAGATCGACGATGGGCGCTGGCATGCGGAAAATATCAGGCAAGCGAATCCTGAGTTCGACCTGGAGCACTGGGCTAGCCGACAACCCTTCAAAGACCAAAATCAGTTGGAAAGCGTCGTACGCGATCTTCGTACGGCAGGTCTTTAACTCTCATCATTGCCTTGCCGCTTCGCACGACCATCGCTTCGTCAGCGTGCCGAAGTGCTCGTAATCCGCAGTCCACGTGGCACCAGGCGACGTTCGGCGAGCCCGAACAGGCCCTGCGCTAGGAGCGCCAGCGCCGCGGCTGGTACCGCACCCTGCAGAATCAGCGCGGTGTCATCGAGGCGAATGCCGGTGAGTATGGGTTGCCCGTAACCTCCCGCGCCGATCAACGCCGCGAGGGTGGCGGTGCCGACGTTGATCACCGCCGAGGTCTTTATGCCGGCCAGGATGGTGCGTGCGCTGAGCGGCAGTTCGATGAGACGCAGCCGCGCACCACGCGGCAGCCCCAGTGCTTCTGCTGACTCGCGAATGGGCGCGGGTATGTCGCAGAGTCCGGCGTGGGTATTGCGCACAATGGGCAGCAGGCTGTAGAGAAACAGCGCCACTACCGCGGGCGGGCCGCCGATGCCGAGCAGTGGTATAAGGAAAACAAACAGCGCAAGTGACGGGATGGTCTGGACTATTCCCGCGCCCGCCAGGATCAGCTGCCCGAGGCGTGGTTGGCGCACGGCGACAATGCCCAGCGGTATGGCGATGGCAATCGCCGCCGACAATGATACGGCTACCAACGCGAGGTGTTCCGCGGTGTGGCGCCAGAACCGTTGCCAGGCCGATTCGCTGCGTGCGCTCACGTCCAGTCCCAGAGTCTGCTTGACAAGCGCCGCCGCCACCGTGCTTTCCGGTTCGTGGTCGAGTTTAACGCGCGCGTTCATGCGTGCCATGGCTGCCGCATCGATTTTCCCCGCCAGTTGGCTAAGCATCGCAACCACCTTCGGTGCACGCTGCTCAAGGTCCGCCCGATACAGCATGACGGCGTCGTAGACCGGAAAGTAGCTCAGGTCGTCCTCAAGTGCTTGCAAGTCGTAATACGCGATCTCGGCGTCGGTGGCGTACAGATCGGTCACGTGTAGGGTGCCAGCCTCGATACCGCGGTAGGCGAGGTCGTGGTCAAGGCCGCGCACGTTTTGCTGCGGCAACAGGTAACGCTGTCGCAGACCGGGCCACCCGTCGGCCCGCTCCATGAATTCACTGCCGAAGCCCAGCACCAGTTGCGGATGTTGACGCAGATCCGAGATCGTGCGCAGCCCGAGCTGCTTGGCAAGCCGCGCTTTTACACCGATGGCGTAGGTGTTGTTAAAACCCAGCGCCATGCTCATGCGCAGCCCGCGCGCGGCGAGGGCAGCATTGAGCGCGCTGTCGTTGCGCAGGCCTTCATTTACCAAGATTTCCTGCCGCAACGTGCCAGTGTATTCAGGGTATATGTCAATCTCGCCGGCGAGCAGCGCGCTCCAAAGCACACGTGTACCACCGAGCTGGCGCTGATGTTGTGCGCCGTGTCCTGCTGCCCGGGCAAGATGCGCGGCCATTTCGCCGAGAATGACCGATTCGGTAAAGGCCTTGGAGCCTATGACGATCTGTGCGCTGTCCGCACTTGCGCGGCCGTCTGCCACTAGCGCAAGCACTAGCACAGCGGACGACAGCCATGCGTGGCGGCGTTTCACGACAGTGCCTCGCCGAGTTGGCGCGCGGGCTCGCGCTGGGCGTTGATGAACTGCTCGACGAATGGCTCGGCGGGCGACCTTGCCAAGTCGCGTACGCTACCTTGTTGGATGATGCGTCCGTCGCGCATCAGCACCAGTGTGTGACCGAAAAAGGCCGCCTCGGCAATATCGTGCGTTACCATCACCACGGTTTTTGTCAGGCGTGCGAAGATCGCACGCAGTTCCTGCTGCAATTCGTAGCGAATGATGGGGTCGAGTGCGCCGAGAGGTTCGTCGAGCAGCAGCAGTTCCGGGTCGAGCATCAGTGCTCTCATTAAGCTGACGCGCTGGCGCTGGCCGCCCGACAGCTCGGCGGGAAAGCGCCGCAGGAGAGACGGTTGCAGTTGCACAAGTTCAGCGAGTTCAGCGGTGCGCGCTTCGATGCGGGTTGCCGACCATCCAAGGTAGCGGGCCATCAGGTCCACGTTGCGTTGTACCGTCAGATGCGGAAACAGCCCGCCTTCCTGGATGACATAGCCCATGCGATGGCGCATGTTGTTGATATTGACAGGTGTAAGCACCTCGCCGTCGACACGAATGGTTCCCTGATCGGCTTCGACGAGTCCGGCAATCAACCGCAGCAGGGTGGACTTGCCGCAGCCGCTCGGACCGATGAGCACGGTGGTGCGGCCGCCGGCAATCGTCAGCCGCGCAGGGGACAGAGCCGGTGTTGTACCGTAATGTTTGGCAACGTCGATCAGTTCTAGCATGCGGCCAGTGTCAGGGATTCACGCCGTGCCTGCAACCACACCATGGCGGGACTCGAATTCGGAAAATAAGCTGGCTGTGCTTTGCTTGTGAGCTACGACAATCTCATCTGAAATGCGTGTGATATACTGCCGCCATGTTGAATGGACCCCGTGCAAGGGTCTGTATCACCGCGGCCCAGGCTGGGTGACGGTGCTTTTGCAGCGCTACGAGTGTTTCAATAGCGAGGTAGATAGATGTCAAAGTGGTATCTTTTGTGGATCGGCGTGTTCATTGTTTTGATCGCGGCGAACAGTTCCGCTGTTGCAGGCGGCATGAGCCAGCAGCAGTACGCGGACCAGTATGGCTTGTATGGCAAGGGTTCCGAGCAATGGCCGTACGTCAAGGAATGTCTCGCCGCATGGGGCAGCCGTCACCCGTTCCGCGATACCAGCCAACTCAGATTTCGCGTTGTCGAAGGCAACGTCAAGGTGTTCGGCATCGGTTCCAACGTAACCGACAAGGCGTCGACCAGCTATCCGCAGCTTATTCTCATTAAGCCAGCGGTCAATGTCATGGGCAAGAGCACCTACAATCTGATGAACCCCAATGGTTGGTACTGTTTGGTTTCTAAGGTCAATGTAATGGCTTCCAGCACTATCAATCTACACTGCAAGGCCCATATTGCTTCGAGTAAAGGCGGGACTACTGTGCT
>CP070733.1:1166698-1169249 GCA_020347585.1 Pseudomonadota bacterium
CTTTGCTGGAGACCCCCAAGTCCTTGGCAATTGCCTCCACCTCGGCATGGTTCATCCAGCCCAGACGTTTCTTGGCACTGCGCAGGTTGAAGAACAGCTTGCGCTGTGCCTTGGTGGTTGCCACCTTAACGATGCGCCAGTTGCGCAGGATATATTCGTGCATCTCGGCACGGATCCAGTGCACCGCAAACGATACCAGCCGCACGCCGACCTCGGGGTCGAAACGCTTGACGGCCTTCATCAGGCCGATGTTGCCTTCCTGGATGAGGTCGGCCTGAGGCAACCCGTAACCGCTGTAACCGCGTGCAACGTGGATTACGAAGCGCAGGTGCGAGAGCACCAGCGACTGGGCCGCGCCCAGATCGCCGTCCTCGCGCAGGCGCACCGCCAGGTCGCGTTCTTCCTCGGCGGTCAATACCGGCACGGTATTGGCGGCCCGGATATAGGCCTCCAGACTGCCTGCAGGTACTGCCAACTGCAATTCAAAGCCATTGGTCATGAGAGTCTGTTCCCCCGAAAACTGCCAAATTTTAGCACTCGGAAGCTTAGAGTGCCAACAGTCCCCCAAGTTCCGGGACATAACTTATTGTTTGAATGGGTATTATTCCAGGATATCGGATTCGGCGCCCACCGGAATGCCGTGAAACGGCGAATCCATGGGCCCTTCCGGGGTGCAGATGGCGACGCGGTTGCGGCCGTTTTCCTTAGCGTAGTAAAGGGCTTGGTCCGCCAGGGCGATAAAGCGCGTGAGGGTTTCGCCGGGGTGGTCCTCGCTCGAGGCAAGACCAACGCTGATGGTGACATCCACACCCGCCGGCTGGATTGACTCTACCTCCACCCGCAGCCCCTCGGCCCTTTCCAGCATGTCGCCCATATCCACATGGGGAACCAGCGCACAGAATTCCTCTCCGCCGAAACGCGCCACCATACTGTCGTCAAAGCGCTCGTTGAGGATCTCGCCCAGCGCGGCCAGCACGTGATCACCAGTGATGTGTCCGAGCGTGTCGTTGACATGCTTGAAATTGTCGATATCGATCAGCATCGCCCAGACCGGCTGGTGGGTCGCGGCCTTGATGAATTCGCCACCATGGTCCACGAGGTAGCGTTTGCTGCGCACCCCGGTCAGGCTGTCGGTTGCCGCTACCCAGCGCATGGTTTCGGCCTGGCGCTTGAGGGCGTTGTACTGGTGCTTGATCAGTAACAACGCCCGCACCCGCGCCATCATGACCTCCTCGACGATAGGCTTGGCCACGAAGTCGTTGGCACCGGCGTGAAACACCTCGACCTGGGTCTGGTAGTCGTCGGTGCCGGTAATCACGAGGATTGGCAGTTCCTGCTGCGAATAATGCATTTTGGCGCGCACTGCGTGCAGCAGGTCGCCGCCCGTCAGACGGTCCTTGAGGTAGAAGTCCGTAATCACCAGGTCGAAGTCGCCGTCATTTGCACCCGGTACCATCGCGTCGAGTTTTTCGAGTGCCACCTCGGCGCTGGTGCAGTGCTCGACCTGAAGGCCGTGATTTTCGAGGATCTTGCGGGTCACGGCGGCGACCGTTGCGCTGTCCTCGACGAACAACACACGCCCCACCATGCCCGAGTTGCGGCTGATGAAGGAGCGGATGAAATTGCCGAAGGCCTTGTAGCCCTGCGACTTGTCGAAGTAGTCGGTGACACCTGCCTCGAAGCCCTCACGAAGCAACCGGTCGTCGGCGTCACCGGACACGACGATCACCGGGGTATAGTGGTGCCGGTTGGACTTGCGCACGCCGCGGCTGAAATCCATGCCGTCCATGTCGGGCAGCAGTAGAGCGGTTGTAATCAGGTCGAATTTTTCGGACTCCAGGCGCGCGATCGCTTCCGCCCCGGTTGCCACCGGGACGACTTCCGCGTTGTCGATCTCGTCGCGCAGTATGCGCGTCAGGATCTTGCGCGAGACGGTCGATCCATCGACCACCATGATGCGGTGTGGCGCAGTGTGCATGGCTAAAGGGCTCACAGGAGTAAGGCGTGCGTATGTAATATCGGTGTCCATTGCCGAAAGTTTAGGTGCGGGGGGGTGCGCAAAGTGTAGCGCAAACTGCGCTCAGGTGGGCTCGATGTCGCGCAGGTGCCGGCCCACGGCGAGCCATGAGCCGGCGAGCCCGAGGGTGACACTGGCCAGCGCTACCAGTGCGGCACCGGACCAATCCAGGCCACCTAGGTCGAATTCGCTGCGGTACAGGCCCGCCAGACGCTCAACCGGCTCGCTCAGAGCAGCAACGGCGCCATTGACCAGCGCGAACGCCACGATGCCGCCGAACAGACCGTACCAAAAACCCGTATACAGAAACGGACGGCGGATGAACGCATCGGTGCCACCAATGAGCTTGATCACTATGATCTCGTCGCGGCGGCTCTGGATGGCGAGCCGGATGGTGTTGCCGATCACCAGAACTACAGCAATCGCCAGCAATATCGCTAGGACGCCGACACCGCGCTCGACGATATCCATGATCGCGTACAGGCGCTGTATCCATTGCATATCGGATTGCGCCAGGTCGACCTCGCGCAATTC
>CP070733.1:1169349-1172280 GCA_020347585.1 Pseudomonadota bacterium
GGGTTCCGCCGTAGCGTTTTAGGCGTTGCGAGATCTCGCTGCTGGGATCGTTGAGATCACCGAAGACCAGTGCCTTGTGATCTTCGCGATCGCATGCCTCCACGCTGGCCGGTCGTTCGCCACGGTCGACCCTGTGGACGCACATGGTACAGCTTTCCACGGTGCCTTTGCCGCGCGGCGCGTGGGGGAGTTGGTCCTCCAGTACCTCGTGGATGAACGAGCGCGCTTTGTAGGGACAGGCCATCATGCAGTAGCGGCAGCCGATGCAGATATGCTTGTCGACCAGCACGATGCCGTCAGCACGCTTGAAGGATGCGCCTGTCGGGCACACGTCGACGCATGGCGCGGTTTCGCAATGCTGGCACATCATCGGCAGTTCCATCTTGTGCCCGGAGAGGTTGTCCTTGACCACCACTTTGCGGATCCATTGTGCGTCAGTTTCCGGGTGTCCGGTGTCCTGCCAGCCATTCTCTGTGCTGCAGGCCTTGACGCAATCGTCGCAGCCATCGCCACACTGGTTTGTATCTACGAGAATTCCCCAGCGCACCTTGTCGGTTACCGCTTGATCGGCGGGTCGGGCCTCTGCGACTTCATATAGAAATATGCCGGGCGCGACCGTCAGACCACCGATCGCAGCGGCAGCCTCACCCATGAAACGGCGGCGGGATGGGTCGGGCTGTTGATGCTCGCTCATTGATTCCCTCCGTCCTCGGGCAACTGAAGTTGCGCCTGAACCGCAAGAAGGTCCGGATCGACCGTCGAATTATCCTGTGGCGAAGCTGGGCTGGCACCCACTTGCTGTGCACCCTGCGGCCGTGAGGTATGACATTCGAAGCAGTCAATAGTGACGGCGGCGTACTCGTGACAGGTGCCGCAGAAATGATCGCTGCTATTATGGCTCGGATAGGTACCATCCCTGCCGGGCGTAACGTGACAACTGATGCACTCGACCAGGCTATGCTGCTTGGTGCGGATTCCCTCGTGCATGGTCAGATCGCGCTGATGCAGAATATAGTTCATGTGATTCTTGCGCATCTCATCGACTGGCTCGACGCAGCCGTGCGCGCCGGCTTTGGCGCGTGCCTCGGGGATTTGCGGAAGAGGAGTCTCCGCGAACGCGGTCCAGGGCAGGGTGCCAAGCACCCCGCCCACTACCGCAAGAGGCAGACCCAGGATCAACTTACGTAGCGCTACCACGTTCGTGTCCTTCTTTGTTGTGTCTTCTGATTCGTTATTCACCCATCGCCATGTCGATGTAGCCAGTGGGGCAGACATCGGCACAAATATGGCAACCCACGCACTTGGCATAGTCGGTGTCGACGTAGCGGCCCATGGTGTTCTGGCCCTTCTTAACACGGAAGATGGCATCTTGTGGGCAGTAGATCACGCAGTTGTCGCACTCGAAGCACAGGCCACAACTCATGCAGCGCTTCGCTTCCTCCTGGGCCTGCTCGGTGTTGAGCCCCTGCATGCGTTCCTGGAAATGTCCCAAGACCTCTGCAGATGACGGGACATCCTCCGTGCGCTTGACGCGATCGGTATAGGGGAAGTGACCAAGGAACAGCTTGGTGGACGGAACGATTTCGTGCTTCGAGCGGTCCTCGTAGTTATGCACCGCCCAGTCGCTGCTTGCTGTTCCGCGCATATCGCCACGCTCCTCGACGTCGAACTGGCCTGGCTCGAGGCCCGTCTCACGCAGCTTGGCGAGTAAGTCGAAGTGGTGCTTGTCAACCTTGGGCCGCTTCTTGAGATCTTCGTGCTTGAGGTAGTGATCAATACTCTCGACCGCGATCGAAGCCTGACCGATAGCAGTCGTTAACAGGTGCGGGCGCACGATGTCGCCTGCGACAAAGTGGCCGGGCTTGCCAGGCACCTGGTAGTGTTGATCAGCGTCCATCAAGTTGCGCTCGTTTGCGAAGCCTTCTAGACCCTGCATGTCGCCGGTCTGACCGATGGCGGAGACGATCAGGTCGGCCTCGATGTCGAACTCGCTGCCCTCAATGGGGGTTTTGCCGTCTTCTTCTAGTTCCTGCACGCGCAACGCGGTCGCGCGGCCATCAGCGGCCCGGATCACCGCTACCGGGTTCAGGCGACCTCGCACCTCGACACCCTCTCGCAGCGCATCTTTGATTTCGTGCTCAGCGGCATTCATTTTCTCGACGGGCGAGCGGCTCATGAGGATGACCTTGGCGCCCTGGCGGGTAGCGGAAGCCGCCACGTCGTGCGCGGTATGGCCGAGCACGATGTTTTCCGGGCGATCCTTGTCGCGTATCTCAGTGATGTGGCCCAGGCGGCGTGCCACCGAAGCGACGTCGATGGAGGTGTCGCCACCGCCGATGACCAGCACCTTCTCACTGACCAGTTTGAGACGGCCCTCGTTAAATGCGGCCAGGAAGTCTACGCCAGTCAGGCAATTGGGTGCTTCTGCACCCTCGACGGGGAGCGGGCGGCCTGATTGTGCACCAAGCGCCCACAGGATGGCATCGTATTCTTTCTCCATGTCCTCGATTTTGACGTCGACACCAACCTTGGTCTTCATGCGGGTTTCAACGCCCATATCGACGATGCGCTTAATCTCGCCGTCCAGCACGTCGCGCGGCGTGCGATAGCCGGGGATGCCATAGCGCATCATGCCGCCCAACTCCTCGCGCTCGTCAAACAACGTCACCGCGTGGCCTTTGCGGCGCAGCTGGTAGGCTGCGGCGAGGCCGGCGGGTCCACCGCCGATTATCGCGATCTTCTTGCCCGTGTCGGCGCCGATGTCATCAAACGTCAGCTTCTTGTCGAGACCATAGTCACCGATGAATTGCTCTACCGAGTTGATGCCAACGTGGTCTTCCACCTGATTGCGGTTACAGCCGTCTTCACAGGGGGCAGGGCAGACGCGCCCCATGATCGATGGGAAAGGGTTGGCATCCGTGGAACGGCGAA
>CP070733.1:1172380-1176571 GCA_020347585.1 Pseudomonadota bacterium
GTTCTTTCCACTTTGCTAGGCAATAAAGATACGGGTGAATTCCCAATACAGAGAATCCACATGCGCCAGCTTATTGTCAGGTGCCGCCAAGCCACCCGGGTTGCGCGGTCTGCCGCATGTTTCGCACATCGACTACAATGGTGGCTCGAACAGAGATTGTGAGTGCGCGTGACCCCGCACGATCGACAGTGACATGTCCACCCCGCTAGACCTGATGATTGCGCACAATTCACCGCCCCTGCCATGCCCACCGCCCGCACCGCGACGCGCGCTGGCGCTTGCGATTCTGCTGCTGCTGGCTACTGGGACCGGTAATTACGCGACCGCCGCATCAACTGAGTACCTCACCTCTGAAGAGCCCGTCGCCGATTCCGTTGAGGACGCCCCCCAACCGATGACCGAAACCTTCAAAAAGGAGGAAAAGGAACCGCCCCTGTTCCCTGGCATGACGGACAGACTGCGCGACAAAACACCATTCGTGCGCGACACGAAGCTCAGGGCCAACGTGCGCACCTACTACATGGATACCAACCGCGAGACCAGTCGCGACAGCGAGGCATGGGCCCTGGGCGGGACCCTGATCAACTACCAATCAGGCCTATGGAAAGAGCGACTACAAGTCGGCGGTGTGTTATATACGACGCAGCCTGTGTACGCCCCCGAGAACAAGGGCGGCACGCTGCTGCTCGGCCCGGATCAAGAGGGCTTTACTGTACTCGGTGAGGCCTTCGTTAGCATCAAAGCAACGGAGCACACACTCGTGAAGTTGGGCCGGCAAGCATTCAAAGCGCCGTACGTAAATAAAAACGACTCACGCATGATCCCCAACACCTTTGAAGCGTACGGGTTCGAGCGCCAGCACAACGAGGATCTCGGTTTCGGGGCGTACCACATCACGCGCATCAAGACCCGCAACTCGGACACCTTTGTGCCGATGTCTGAGGCCGCAGGCTTTCCCGACACTGATGAACCGCTCACCTCGGGTGGTTTTCGTTACACCCCGTCAGAGGGCACCGATATCGGATTTGTCAATCACTATTCTTGGAATTACATGAACACCTTCTATGCGGAGGCAACGAGCACATTTGATGTCGGTGAGCAGTGGGGCCTGCGCGCGTCCGCTCAATACACCGACCAACGTAGCGTCGGTGACGAGATTGGCGGCGATTTCCGCACCTGGGTTTACGGATTGAAGCTCGGCGCTAGCTATCGCGGCGCCGGACTCTACGCGGCCTGGACATCCACCTCTGAGAACCAACGTATACGCAACCCCTACGGCGGTTACCCAGGCTATATTTCTCTGATGCTTAGGAACTTTAACCGCGCCGGGGAGGATGCCTGGTTAGTCGGTCTTTCTTTCACCTTCTGGCGCCTGGGCGTGCCGCAGCTAAGTGCCATCGTCAACTATGCCCGCGGCAACACGCCCGATAGCGGCAGTGCCACTTCACCCGACCAAGAGGAACTAAATATTACACTCGACTATCGCTTCCAAACAGGCTTGGTACGTGGGTTGTGGATTCGTGCCAGGCACGCAATCCTTAATGAGACCGGGGTGGGGGCCGAGGACATCACTGAGAACCGCATCATAATCAACTACCCAATCCAGATATTCTGAACTACCATAGTGGCGCTGCCAAAACATGGAACTGTTTTTGAGACACGAACCACAATGGGACCGGTGGTGATCGGTACCGGACGTTTACATATCGGAGCAACAATATGAATAGGTTCATCCTTCTGCTCGGTGCCTGCATGCTACTGCTGTCGACCACCATTGCGACCGCCGCGGAACTCAAGGTCGCCACCAGCACCTGGCCACCGTATGTTGACAAAAACCTCGAAAAAAACGGGCTTGCGGTCCACATCGCCATGACGGCGCTCGAACGGGCCGGCCATACGCCCGTTCTGAAAATCGAATCGTGGCCACGCACCCTGCAGGGGGTTAACGTCGGCGTTTATGATGTTATTGCTGCTGCGTGGTACAGTGATGAACGCGCTCAGGCGTTTACATTCAGCAAACCATACCTGGTCAACCAGATCAAATTCATCAAGCGTAAAGGGGCTCCGATCCAATTTAACAGCCTCGCCGACCTCAAGGGCCGTACAATCGGAATTGTGCAAAACTACGCCTATGGCGCCGAGTTCGATCAGGCGAGCGGTCTCATAAAAATCGCGACCAACCATGTCATCCAGAACCTGCTGCGACTTTCACAGGGTCAGATAGACCTTACGCTCGACGATGAGCGCGTGTTGCACCACGAGCTTAAGCAATACATGAGTCAAACCGCTGACCAGTTTGAGATTTTACCCAAACCGCTCTCTGAGAACGGATTGCATATTGCCGTGAGCAAGAAAAACCCCGCGCACAAGGAGATCGCCGCCGCGTTTGAGAAAGCGATTGACAAAATGAAGGCGGATGGCACCTACAAGGCAATCATTGATTTACACGATTAGACCATAGGTA
The DNA here is from genome assembly GCA_020347585.1 of Pseudomonadota bacterium. Taxonomy (GTDB): domain Bacteria; phylum Pseudomonadota; class Gammaproteobacteria; order CAMYNG01; family CAMYNG01. Next base: position 1,174,845 of record CP070733.1, read on the forward strand.
ACTTCAGGGAGAATGTAGCTCAGTCGATACTTGGTGCTACATCAATCCTCCGCTACCAGAGGAAAGATACGAGGAAATATCAAAACTCTCACAACTCGCTTCCCGCCTGCCCTTTGTATCTTTTCCCTTTTACCTTGTATCCGGTTTTATAGAATCGGCGCCATCAGTCGCGCAGCGCGGACTGCCGCGCGATACACAAAGTTGCGCCCAGTGACTTCCGCCGGCTTAATGCGGCGGCTGTTGGCAAAGTCCGCCTCGAGCATCCTGCGCACCTCCCCTGCGAAATCATCATCCGCGACTCCCATGGTTATCTCGAAGTTAAGGCGAAATGAACGGTTGTCAAAGTTGGCCGTACCAACGGTAGCGATATCATCGTCGATCAACATCACCTTCTGGTGCAGGAATCCCTCGTTGTAGCTGTGAATGTTGACTCCCACACTCACCATCTCTTCGAAATAGGAACAGGCAGCAAGTTGGACCAGACGATTGTCAGCCTTGTGCGGCACAAGGATACGCACATCGATACCCCGCAGGGCTGCCAGTTGCAGTGCGTGCACAACGGATTCGTCAGGCACGAAGTACGGGCTGACGATCCAGACACGCTCACGCGCCGCGTTGATCGCATGAACAAAAAAGAGGCCACAAGTCTCAAGCTCATCGGCTGGCCCACTGGGGAGGACCAGAACCTTCGTTTCGCGTGCGCTTGCGGCTTTGGGGGTCCAGGAAAGTTCCGGCACATTATGGCATGCCCAGTACCAGTCTTCGAGGAATGAAAGCTGAACCGTAATTGCGCTGGGACCCGTCACACGAACATGTGTATCGCGCCAGGGACTGAGCTTGGGATCAAGGCCGAGATATTCGTCGCCGACGTTATGGCCGCCTACATAAGCTGTGTGACCATCTACGACCACGATCTTGCGGTGGTTTCGGAAATTGATCTGAAATCGTCTGACGCGGCGCGTGTATCCTGTAAATGCCTCAACCACTGCACCCGCAGCTTTCAGCTCCTCAACGTATGAACCGGGCAATGCCGAACTTCCGACGTTATCATAGAGAAAACAAACTCTGACTCCCGCCTTCAACTTGCGTAACAGGCGATTCTTCAGTTCACGGCCCAACCCATCATTGCGCACGATATAAAACTGGACCAGAACATAGTCTGTCGCTGAATCAATTCCGCGGAATATCGCGCCGAAGGTCTCGGCGCCATCCACCAGGAGTTCCGCGTCGTTGGCACGAGTGAACGGCATTTTAGCAAGACGCTCGAAAGCATCGTAACGCAGTGATTCACCCTCGAAACTGGCCCTGTACACTGGGCCATACTTTTCACTGACGCTCATCGCGATATGCTGGATCTCGAGATCCCCTTCGCGCCGGGCATCCACATAGCCGTAGAACTTTCGAGAACCAAACACCACGTACAGTGGCACCGCCAAGAAGGGAAACGTAATCAGGGAAATAGCCCATGCAACGGCACCTTGCGAGGTACGCACATTCATCACCGCATGGACAGATGCCGCTATTCCTGCGGCCTCAAGCGCCACGAACGTCAGACCAAAAATAGTTATGCTAGTGGTTTCCATCGCCTAGTGTAGATTCAGGCGCAGGTAAGTTTGGATTCGACGAGGTCTTATGCTCCTAGCCAAGGCGCTCCGCGATCTCGCGCTTGAGCTTTTCCTTGGCAGGCTGCGCCTGTTCAAAAATTTGCTGCGCCTTAAAGAACTCGA
>CP070733.1:1176671-1182516 GCA_020347585.1 Pseudomonadota bacterium
AGCAGATTTTCGACCAGGCGCTGGAAAAGCCGGAATGCGCGGGGATGGGAACGACGCTGGCGCTGGCGCTGTTTCAAGATAACAGTGTGGTGTTTGCCCACGTGGGTGATTCGCGCATATATCGTCTGCGCGGCGGCGAGCTAACCCAGATCACTTCGGACCATTCGTTGGTACAGGAACTTGTCGACAATGGCTATCTTAGCGAAGAGGAAGCGCGGCTGTCTGTGAGTCGCAACCTCATCACTCGTGCGCTGGGTATCGCCGAGAATGTCGAGGCAGATGTGCGGCAGGACGAGACCGAAACAGGCGATCTCTACCTGCTATGCTCAGATGGTCTGTCGGATCTGGTGAACGACGATGATCTCAAGGACATCCTCGAGGCCCGACGCATGGATATGGAGTCAGCCGCCAAAGCTATGGTGGATCTGGCAAATCAGAAAGGAGGCACCGATAATATATCGGTGATCCTCGTGAGCATCGAGGAAGCCTACTCCGATGAGCAAGGTATTGGCGCCCGCTGAGTGCCGACAAAGGGAAAAATCGCGACGGTTTCAGGACAAAGAATATGGCCAGACTAGTTCTTACGCATAAGGGTGCGGTGATCAAGGAAATGGCGCTCGACAAGGAGCGGGTTACCATTGGTCGCAAGCCGCACAACGATATTCAGCTCGACGATCAGACGGTGAGCGGCGAGCATGCGGTCATCCTGAACCTGCAGAATGTGTACGTTGAGGACCTCGGCAGTACCAACGGCACGCTGCTCAATGGCACCAAGGTAAATAAACGCCAGTTGGCGCATGGTGACGTAATTCGCATCGGCCATCACGAGATCAAATTTCTCGACGACAAGGTGCAGAGTTTCGAGGCGACCATAGTCATCGCCCCCGAGCCGGCCGCGCCTGCCGCGCAGCCGGCACAAGCGATCCCGGTGGTTAAAATCATGAACGGACCCAAGGCCGGTCAAAAGCTGGAACTTAGCAAGCCCTATACCACGCTGGGCGCACCGGGCGTGCAGGTCGCCGTGATTGCACGGCGAGGTAAGTCGTATTACCTGATGCCCATGGGCGGCGTTGGCGATCGCAGCAATCCGCCGCGGCTCAATGATCAACCGCTGGGTACCGAGAGCATTCCGCTCAAGGAAGGCGACGTTATCGAAGTGGCCGGCAGCAAGCTAAAGTTCACCAGCAACGGCTGAGCGCCAACGCCACGCACGGCGCTGCCCGTTAACCAGGATCAAATTTTCAACCATGGCCAGACTTCTTTTCGTTGTCGATGGCGTCGTGCTCAAGACCTACGAGCTCGATAAGGACACCTTTGTCTTCGGTCGCAAGGGCAACGCCGATGTGCTGCTGGACGACCCGGTGGTGAGTGGCCGCCACGCCCAGGTAATGAGGGTGGCGAGCGATTACCTCGATGGGCATCACGACTTCTTCATTGAGGATCTCGGCAGCACCAACGGCACCCTGTTGAACGGTAAGCGCATCACTCGGGCCAGGCTGCAGCACGGTGACACCATCCAGATCAGCCGGCACAAGTTTGCGTTTGACAGCGGACAGGTGCCGGACCTCGAAACCACCGCTATCTACCTTCCTGACGACGACTAGCCGCTCGCCGCCGGGCGATCGCTCGGTACCCCGCTGCGGCGCCGCGCCGGTGCGTTGAATTTGCTGACTTTTTGGCGACTTGCCGACAGTGGTAGACTCAGCGGCCAGAGCGACTTTTGTCTGAAATATTTGTCCAGAGGCAACCATGGCAGGACACAGTAAGTGGGCGAACATCCAGCACCGCAAAAAGGCACAGGACGCCAAGCGCGGCAAGTTGTTCACCAAACTGATCCGTGAAATAACGGTAGCGGCCCGTATGAGTGGAGGCGACCCGGGCGCCAATCCGAGGCTGCGCGCAGCCATCGACGCCGCGCTGGGCGCCAACATGACCAAGGATACCATCGAGCGAGCAGTCAAGCGCGGCGCTGGCGCCACCGACGGCGAGAACTATGACGAGGTGCGCTATGAGGGGTACGGCCCCAGCGGGGTCGCCGTGATGGTCGATTGCTTGACCGACAACCGCAACCGCACGGTGGCCGAAGTGCGCCACGCCTTCAGCAAGACCGGCGGCAACCTAGGCACCGATGGGTCGGTAGCCTACCTGTTCAGCAAACACGGTATTCTCAGCTACCCCTCGGGCGCCGATGAGGAGCAGATCCTCGAGAACGCGCTAGAGGCAGGCGCCGAGGATATCGTCAGCAACGACGACGGCACCGTCGACGTGGTGACCACACCCGAGGAGTTTACCGAGGTGCGCGACGCCATGGTGGCGGCCGGGCTGGCGCCGGAGATCGCCGAACTTACCATGCGCCCCTCCAACAGCGTGAGCCTGGAACTGGAAGATGCCGAGAAAGTGGTTAAACTGGTGGACATGCTCGAGGACCTGGACGACGTGCAGCACGTCTACACCAATGCCGATTTCTCTGACGAAGTGATGGCTCAACTACAGTGACGAGGGGCGAGTAACGAGGTGCGAGGCACAACACAATGAACCGCGCAACGATTTACCAGTCCAGATTTTGCCACCGCAGCTGTGATGGCAGTCCCTCGTCCCTCGATCCTCGTCCCTCGGTCCTTGCGGTTTTATGATTCGCATCCTCGGTATCGATCCCGGTTCACAACGCACAGGGTTCGGGGTGATCGAGACCGACGGCTCCCGCAGTGTGTGTATTGCCAGCGGCTGCATCAGGGCCGGCGGTGAGGAACTGGCGGCCCGTCTACGCACCATTTACCTCGGTATCACTGAAATCCTCGATCAGTACCAGCCCCACGAGGTCTCCATTGAGCGTGTATTCATGCACCGCAATGCCGACTCGGCGGTCAAGCTGGGCCAGGCGCGCGGCGCAGCCATCGCGGCGGTCGCGGTGGGCGGAATGCCGGTCGGTGAATACACTCCCAGCCAGATCAAGCAGGCCGTGGTAGGGCGTGGCAACGCCACCAAGGCGCAGGTCCAGCATATGGTCAAGGCACTGCTCAACCTCGACGCGGAGCCACAGGCCGATGCCGCCGATGCCCTGGCCATGGCCCTGTGTCACAGTCACAGCCGTCAAAGCCTTGCCCGACTGGGGGCGGCGAAAGGCATGCGCCGTGGCCGCTTCTACTAGGCGCCCCGGCGGTACTCCAGGCGCGCCGGCGAAATGATAGGGCGGCTCGCCGGTATTCTCGTCTCCAAGCTGCCACCGGCGCTGGTGTTGGATGTGCACGGCGTCGGCTACGAACTCGAGGCCCCCATGTCGACCTTCTACCAGCTCCCGGCCACAGGCGGCGAGGTAACCCTGCACACCCACCTGGTGGTGCGTGAGGACGCACAATTACTGTTCGGGTTTGCCACCGAGTCCGAGCGCCGCCTGTTTCGCAGCCTGATCCGCGTGAGCGGCGTCGGTGCCAAGCTGGCGTTGGCGATCCTCTCGGGCATGAACGCCGCCGAGTTCGCGCGTTGTGTACATGACAGCGACGCGGCGACCCTGACGCGCCTGCCGGGGGTCGGCAAAAAGACCGCCGAGCGCCTGATCGTGGAAATGCGTGACCGCATCGGCGACTGGAGCGCTGCCGAGGCGGCACCCGAGCGCCCGGATGCAGGGGGCGCCGTGCCTGAAGATGCCGGGCGTGAGGCGGTCACTGCGCTGGTGGCCCTGGGCTACCGCCCGCAGGAAGCGAATCGCATGGTCGCGGCGGTGGATACTGCCGGCATGGGCAGCGAGGAGATTATCAAGGCTGCCCTGCGTGCCACCCTGACGAGCGACTAGGTCGGGCACCGGCTTGCAACCATTGGCGGCTGATTGAATACTAGCGGCTGTTTAACGGAAACCGACTGCATGATCGAGAGCGAACGGTTTGTGACATCGCGCGCCGTGGGCGAGGAGGAGGCACTCGAGCGGAGTATCCGTCCGGCCACCCTCGCCGAGTACGTCGGCCAGCCGGCGGTGTGCGAGCAAATGGAGATCTTTATCAGCGCCGCGCGTAGCCGCCAGGAAGCGCTCGACCACGTACTGATTTTTGGCCCACCCGGTCTGGGCAAGACCACGTTATCCCACATTGTCGCCAACGAACTCGGCGTCAACCTGCGCCATACCTCGGGACCGGTGCTGGAGCGCCCTGGCGACCTGGCCGCGTTGCTGACCAACCTCGAGCCGCACGACGTGCTGTTTGTGGACGAGATCCACCGGCTCAGCCCGGTGGTCGAGGAGATCCTCTATCCGGCCATGGAAGACTTTCAGCTCGATATCATGATCGGTGAGGGCCCTGCGGCGCGTTCGATCAAGCTCGATCTGCCGCCTTTTACCCTGATCGGGGCTACCACCCGGGCGGGGCTTCTGACCTCGCCGCTGCGCGATCGATTCGGCATCGTCCAGCGCCTCGAGTTCTACAACGACACGGATCTGGGCAGTATCGTCAAGCGTTCGGCGCAGATCCTCGAAGTGGCAGTCGAGGAAGGTGGTGCGCACGAGATCGCGCGCCGCTCGCGCGGCACTCCGCGTATCGCCAACCGCTTGCTACGCCGAGTACGTGACTTCGCCCAGGTCAAGGCCGACGGCGTAGTGACCACCGGGGTAGCCAACCAGGCACTGGAAATGCTCAACGTGGACGACCAGGGCTTCGATACCATGGATCGAAAGCTGCTGCGGGCGATCATCGACAAATTTGACGGCGGGCCTGTCGGGGTCGACAGCTTGGCTGCGGCAATCGGTGAGGAGCGCGGCACTATTGAGGATGTGCTCGAACCGTTCCTTATTCAGCAGGGATTTATGATGCGGACGCCGCGCGGGCGCGTTGCCACGCGGCATGCCTATGCCCACTTTGGCCTGGCGGCACCGGCGCCCGCCGGGGACAGCGCTTCGGCTACCATCGACCTGTTCAATGACGCCGGGAGCGAGTAGCGCCCCGCCCGGCGCCGGCCAGCGCACCGGCAGGTGGGGTGAATCGTGACCGATTTCCTATGGACGGCGCGCGTTTACTACGAAGATACCGATTCCGGTGGCGTGGTCTATTACGCCAACTATCTCAAGTACATGGAGCGCGCACGCACCGAGTGGCTGCGCAGCTTCGGCATTGTGCAGCGTGAACTGTTGCGCGAACACGGTGTCCTATTTGCCGTGCGTTCGGCGCACGTCGATTATCTTGCGCCAGCGAAACTGGATGACGTGCTGGCGGTGTCGGTCCGTGTCGAACGCCGGGGTAAGGCGAGCATTACGCTGCATCAGGATGTAAAAAAAGAACGGGAGGAAAGTGTGTTGTGCTGCGCGCGCGTGAAAATTGCCAGCCTCGATGCGCGTTCCTTCAAACCTTGTCCCATACCCAAGGCCGTACTGGAGCAGATCGGCCCGCACTGATTGCCGGGGGAGTCTCGCGTGACCGCAGATATGTCCGTAATACGCCTGGTGACGGAAGCCAGCCTGGTGGTACAGCTGGTAATGGCTCTGTTGCTGATTGTGTCTTTGTTGTCATGGACCATTATCTTTATTAAATGGGCCGTGGTCAGACGGGCGCGTCGCGAAGCCGACGGTTTCGAGCGCCGGTTCTGGTCGGGCACCGAGTTGGGGGAGTTTTACCGCAGAATTTCGGCTCATCACCACAATATGTCGGGGATGGAGACCATGTTCGAGGATGGGTTCCGTGAGTTTGCGCGCCTGCGCAAACGCAGTGGTATAGAGCCGGACTCCATCCTCGGTGGATCGCAGCGGGCGATGCGTGTCGCCATGAGCCGGGAAATCGACAATCTTGAGGAACATCTTTCGTTCCTGGCCACCGTGGGCTCGACCAGCCCCTACGTAGGTCTTTTCGGCACGGTGTGGGGCATCATG
>CP070733.1:1182616-1198546 GCA_020347585.1 Pseudomonadota bacterium
CTCGCGCCTTTCTCGCGCGCCAGCAGCCCGCCGTGCACCGCCATAGCCTGGGCACCGTACTCCAGGGCGTGCACCGCGCCAAGTGCGCCTTTGCTGCACAAGGGATTGTCGGCCTCATGGTGCGAGATGGCGGTGCACACGATACTCACCTCGTCCCATTGCTCCACGGTGTGCAGCAGGCACATGGTGCCGGCGTGCGGGATCAGGCTGCATAGTTCGTCACGTTCTATCGGCATGGTGTGCACTCGATGTGCAGCAGGCTACCTGGCAGATAGGGCAGGCGGACGGTGGCCGCCTCCTCGCGGGCGATCGCCATGATTAGTGGCAACGCGCGGGCCGCGGGATTCACTGTCCGGAGGTTTTCCAGCGTGGTGTCCTGCATGCGATCCTCGTTGCCCTGGTCGTCGGCCATCGCGATATCAAGTCGCGTTGTGGACGCCGGTGTCGCCTCGTGGTGCAGCAGCAGGGCCACGGCGAACGGCTCGCCGATGAGTCGTGCGGTATGCAGGGGCGGGGGTGGCGGAAAATCGTAGGCCACCAGCAGCACGGGACATTGCTCTGCCCGAACCATGGTCATGGCTTCGAGCAGGCCGGCGGCGAACGTCGCGTCATACACCGACAGGCTGGTGGAAGGGCGCCGCGACTGCGTGGCGATGGCCCAGTAGCCCGCGGGGGCATTGTGCACCGAATTGTGAAAGTGAAACGGCGAAACCGGGCGTTCTACCGTGTCCAGCGCGGTGCAGATGCGATCGACGATTTCCAGGTCACCATCCGAGGAGGCAAAGACCGTGGCAAGTTCCTCCGCGGGCGTGTTGCTAGATGCGATGGCGTCCTGCGCGGCGCACAGCGCCATACGGATGGTGTTGGTGGTGCGTCGCCTTTCATTGGCCGGCAGCAGCTCGGCGCTGAGTTTTCCCAGCGCTTGATGCGCGTACGGCGCATCACCGCGTAGCACGGGCGCGCTTGCCTCCCAGCCCGCCAGTCCGGGGCCGGTTACGCCGATCTGCTCGACATACATCGTGCTCATCCGGGCCTCGCGAAGATCAGGCTGCAGTTGGTGCCGCCGAAGCCAAAGGAATTGGTCATGACGCGCTGGACGTCATGTTCCATCGGTGCGTCCAGTACATTCGCGTGCAGCGCCGGGTCCTTGTGCTGCAGGTTCAGCGTTGCTGGCAACACGCCGTATTCAAGGGCGATGAAACAAAACACCGATTCCAGGATGCCGGCAGCGCCTAGGGTGTGCCCCGTCCAGCCCTTGGTGGAACTGCACGGCGTCTGCGTCCCGAATAACTCAGTTACCGCGCGGTCCTCGGCGGCGTCGTTGCTCGCGGTGGCTGTACCGTGCAGATTGATGTAGTCGATCGCCTGTGGAGCCAGTTGCGCGGCATCCAATGCGTGGTGCATAGCCAGTATTGCACCGGTGCCCTCGGGGTGTGGCGTTGACATATGGTAGGCGTCGCTGCTTTCGCCATAGCCTGCAAGTTGCACGGCGGTTGCGCCGGGCTGCGGTGGCTCAAGCAGCGCAAAACCGCCAGCCTCGCCGATGTTGATGCCGTCGCGCTGTGCGTCCCACGGACGACAAGGCGAACTGGAAACGAGTTGCAGTGAGTTAAAGCCGTACAGTGTGGTTAGGCAAAGGCTGTCGACGCCGCCGACTATCGCCGCGTCACACAATCCCGCCTGGATGTGACGCCAGGCGGCGGCGAAGACCTTGGCGCTCGACGAGCAGGCGGTCGAGACCACCATCGCGGGCCCCGTCAGTTCTAGAAAGCGGCGGGTGAAGTCGCCGACCGAAAAGATGTTTTGCGTATAACGAAAGCGAAAATGCGCAGGCAATTCGTTGTGTTCGCGGTTGCGCTCGCGGTAGGCGATCTCGGTTTGGCGTATTCCCGATGTGCTGGTGCCAATGAAAACGCCGATTCGATCGGCACCGTAGCGGGCGCGCGCCGCGGCAACGGTTTCACTGAAGCCATCCTGCAGCAGGACAAGTTGCGCGAGCCGGTTGTTGCGGCATTCATACTCGGCCAGCCGCTCTGGCAGTGGCGATTGTTCGATGCCGTCGACCCGGCCGATCCAGGTTGGCAGACTGGCATCTTCGAAATCACACGCACGAAGACCGCCGCGCCCGTCGCGCAGCGCCGTCGACGACTCGGCAACGCCGCGGGCGGCAGCGCTAACCACCGTGTATGCTGAAACCTGCAGGGGGTTCATACGGAGTGATGTCGTCAATGTGTTTCGCCAGTCGGTGCGGCCGCTGTGGCACCTGCAACGTACAGACTGCCGGCTAGTGCGAGTTGTTGCGCGCTGACGCCTCGGGTTGGGGAGCGAGGACCATCGCCGCTGCCAGAGTGGCGAACACGCCAATTGCCACTGTGGTCCCGATGGCATGTAGCACCGGAATGTCCGATAGCGCAAGGATACCAAACACAGCAACCGTCGAACCAGCGCAAACCAGCACCGCATGCAGTGTCCGTGCGCGGGTATCACGATCGTCGCCGGGGCGACTGAAAAACAGGCTGTAGTCGAGCCCGATGCCCACGACCAGCAGCAGCGAGACGAGATGAAACAGCGACAGGCGCTCCCCCAGCAGCGTCAGTGCCAGCAGATCGATCACAATCGCCATGCCAACCGGCGTGATAACGCGCAATAGCCGCCCAGCGTTGCGTAGCGCCGGCCACAGCAGCGCCACGATCAATGCAGCACCAATCGCAAGACGCGCCAGTGCCGCGTTGCGGTACTCAACCACCAGCCGGTTGGTTTCGGTCTTGATATCGAAATAGCGTGCGCCGGCAACGTCCTGTTGTGCGAACCATGCGGCAAAACCCGCGTGGTCACGCACGCCGGAAAGCAGCACTAGCGCGGTCCAGGTTCCTTCCTGCGCGTGGAGCAGCGATTCCAGTCGCAGGCCCGGCGGTGTGCCGGCCAGGTCCGCGGGGCGCAACGGCGCAAGGCTGCGCGATTCGGCCACCGCCGCGACAAACGGTTCGAACGAGCCGCGCCGAAACGGCGTGTCCTGCATCGCTGCATCGAGTGCGCGCCGCAGTGTGGTGGCATCGGGCAGCGAATGCTGGCGACGCTGCTGTGTTACGACGCTCGGCAGGTAGATGTTCGGCGCATCGAAGCCGTCGATGCTGCCGGCGTCGACAAGCCTTTGCAACCGCCGTGAGAGTTCCTCGGAACGTTGCAGCACCGCCTGCACGTCGCCGTCGCGTATGACGACCAGGTGTGTAACCTCCGGCGCACCCAGTTCGCTGCGCAGGTGCCCGTCGAGCTGGCGTTCCGCGGCGGGCACGGGGCTGAGGGCGGCGAGGTCGCTTTCCCACACCGGTGGCGTGGCAACAAACAGCACTGCAAGCGCAACGACCCACAGCGTTAGCGCCGTGCGTTGAGTGGACCTTGCTGCCGGCAGGTGACGCAGCAAGCGCGTGGCCAGCGCAGGTGGCTGGGCGTGCGGCGCCCAATGCCCGGGCAGCACGGCGGGCAGTACCCAGCGGGTGGTCGCAGCTGCCGCCAGCAGCCCGCAAATCGCAAACAGGCCCAACTGGGTCAGGCCGGCAAAGTCGGTGGTGGTCATCGCCAGATAGCCGACCACGCTGGTCAGTACGCCGGTGCGCATGGTTGGCCAGATGCGTAGCAGACTGTTCAGCACACCGTACGAGGCGCGCAGATGGCTGAACAAGTGGATCGGATAGTCGATGGCGACGCCCAGCAGTGTAATCCCGAAGGCCAGGGTAATGCCGTGGATGTGGCCGAACACGGCCCCGACGGCGGCGATCCCTGCGGTGATCGCGGTAAACAGCGGCGCTGCGCCGAGTAGCAGGATACGCGCGGAGCGGTAGGCCGTGACCAGAATAATGAGCACCACCACGCTCGCGGCAATGCTGAGCAGTTGCGCTTCACCACGAATGCGGTCGCGTGATTTGACCGCAAAGATCGCTGGGCCACTCAGTTCTAGCTTGGCGTCGCTAGCTCCGCCATGCGTTGTGCGCGCTGCGTCAAAGGCAGCGTGCACATCGTCGATGACCTGCTGTTGTACGTCAATGTCGAAGCCGGCGGCGCGTGTCTCCACCAGTAGCAGCGCCCGGCTGCCGTCGGCAGTGAACCACACGCCATAGCGGCGTGCCGGCCCACCGGCACCCATCCAGGCGCCAACCATGGCGCGCGCTTCGCCGGTGGGGTCGCTGGCCAGCAGGGGCTTGTCGAGCATGCCAAGCGGCGAGGCGAGCTCGCGCAGGCGCTGGCGCAGGGTCGATCGCAGGGCTTCAGTGGTGAAGCGTTGTGCGTCCTCACGCGGGCTGAGCAGGTAACGGTAACGCAGCAGTCGCTCGTACCCGGCAAGGTTTTTGGCCCGCTCACCATTGGCAATGCGCACGAACAGTGGGTTGGCGCGCAGGTCTGCGGCAAGTTGCTTGCTGAGTGCGGCGCTGTGCTCCTGCGTGTCTCCGGCAATGGCGATCAGTACCAGCCGTGAGGCCGGGCCTTGCTGTAACTCGCCGAGCAGGCGGTGGGTTTGCGACGTGTCGGAGCGCGGCAGGAACGCCGTCAGATCGGTCACAACAGGGGTTTGTGCAACGGCGAAGTAGGCGCCAGACGCCAAGAAGGCCAGCCAGAGCGCAATTGCTGTGAGGCGCTGTTTACTCACCGTCGGGCTGAATAGTCATCACGCTGAGATCACCGCCGGTTTCCAGCGATTCTATCCGGGCGACTTCAGCACCGGCGCCATGGATGGTAATGGTGGAAACCACTTTTTTCATATCCCGGTCCAGCGGCCTGAGTTGCAGTGACCACCCAGCTTGGTCCCCGCCAAGTTTCAGTGTGTAGTACCGCTGCAGCACGTCGAGCTTGCCGCCGAGAGTGGCGCGAAACGCCTCGACAAAGGCGCGCACTGCTAGGTGCTCATCGAGCAAGAAGCTCTGGCGGCCACGGTCTTCGCTTTCATGAAACAGTTGATCGCCTCTGGCCTCGAAGACCTCATGGTACGGAGCGAGCACCTCCTTGCGCACATAGTCCGGCGCCTGGTAACGCAGGATACCGTTGAGCGCGAGGGGTTCGTCGAGCAATTCGATGAACCGCGTTTCGCTGAATCGGGCGCTGGCTGCGGGGCGTGCCTGCAATATCTGCGCGAGCGCAGCCACGTCCCAGCCCGTATCGCCCCGTTGTGCAGTTGCAGTCCCCTGGGCAAACAGCAGCACTGCGATCAGGGTGCCACGCGCCCTAGCCGTGGTGAATGTCATCGGGCCAGAAGTCATAGAAGTTGAACCAGTTATACGGTGCACGGCGTGCATGGGATTCCAGCCGTGCGGCATATTGTTGCGCCCAGTGGCGTGCATCCGCTTCGCGCCGGCCGCGGCGCACGGTAATGCGGTTGGCGAGTTTCTCAAAATGGATATCGTAGCGGTTGCCTCCCCGGTACAGGCCGAAGAACAAGATGACGGGTACCTTCAGTACCGAGGCCAGCAGGAATGGAGCGGCCGGGAAGGGTGCATCGCGTTCGAAAAACCGGCAGTGCACCACCCGGTCCTGCGGTACGGTGCGATCGCCGAGCATGCCGACCATGCCACCGCGCTCGAGGTGTTCGTGGACCTTGAGAAGTACATCAGGTGTGCCCGGACTAATGACCGAATCCGCGATTTCGGGGTTCAGGGCTTCGAGCAGTCGCGTAATCGTTTCGCTACGTTCCTTGTCCATTAGCACTTTGAGCGGTAAGCGCTTGTGGGAAAGGGCCAGCATGCGCAATACCTCGAAGCTGCCAAGATGTGAGCCGAGTAGTATGCAGCCGCTTCCCTGCGCCATCGTTTCGTCGAACATGTCGTGACCGTGTACCTGCAGGTCAAAGTACTGAAACCGGTCGGTGCAGAAGTACACCCGATCGAGAATGGTGGAGGCAAAACTGTGTATATGGCGTGCAATGTTCCACAGGTTCGGCGGCTTGCCGGTGGCACGCGCCAGGAACTGGCGCGAGCAGCGGCGCCCCTCGGACGAGGTGAGTAGAAAATAGGCGGTGATGGGATGCAACAGCAGTCGCGTCGGGGTACGCCCCAGGTGCAGCGCTATCCAGCGAATCAGGCGGATCGCGGATGCCGAGCCGCGCTCATGCTGTTCTCGCCACTTTCGGTTCACGCCTGCTCCGGTTCCACATTGAATTCCAGTTGACCGAGCGCGATTGGTTTGTCCTCGATGGTGCAACTGAACTTTGCATGCCCCTCGGTGCCCGGCGTGATGCTTATGGTAAACGGCTGCCCGGGCAGCAGTGGCATCACGAACTTAGCAACGGGAACGCGCGTAATCCGGCAGGGGCCACACACCTTGCGCAAGGCTGTGAAGACCAGTTCGAGGATCACGACGCCTGGGACGACGGGATTGCCGGGGAAGTGCCCGGCGAGGCTCGGGTGGTCAGCGCCGATCACGGCGCGTGTTTTGTAACTCACGCGGTCGCGCTCCGTTGCGAGAGCAAAGCGAGCAGGTTGGCGCGCGGCAGCTTGCCTGTCTCGTTGCGCGGCAGGCGCTCGACGCATACTAGTGGCCTGGGCAGGAACAGCGGGTCGAGCCGCTCCGCCAGTGCATCGTATATCTGCTCCCTGGCGAGTCCTGGTGCGACCACGAAGGCAACAAGGCGCTTGACCGTGCCGTCATCGGCTTCTTCGGGGACGAAGAACACGCCGTCCTCGACACCGTCGATGTCGTTAAGTTTGTGATTGAGGTCGGCCAGCGACATGCGCTTGCCGGCGATTAATACCATGTCGGCGCAACGGCCCAGCAGTTCGAAATGGGTTGCATCGTGCTGGCGCAGCATGTCGGAAAGCGCCACCTCGTCGGCGAGGTTGGGCCCACTGACGAAGAACCGATTACCTGCCTCGCGCAGTAACATGCCGTCATACAGTCGCCACAGCGCACCATCCAGTGTGCGTCGGCTCGCCATGGAGCCGACCTCGGTGGCGCCGTAGATCTCCAGCAATTGCGTTTGCAGCACGGTTTCCGTCTCCGAAGCCAGTTGCATCGGCATGGGAGCGGTCGCCGAGATGATAAATGCGATCGGTGGCCACTTGAGCCCGGCGCGCACGCAGGTCCGAAGGTGCACCGGCGTGGTCACCAGCACGCGGGGTGAGGGCACCGCGGCTAGCGCCGCATGGATGTCGGCCGGAAAGAGCGGGCGTTCCGCGGAAAACCCCACGCCGGACACCAGCGGCAGCATGATGGAGGTTTCGAGCCCGTACATGTGCTGTGGTGGGACTGTGGCAACGATGGCTGCCAGATTTTCACGGTCAATTCCGAAGCGCTCCCTAGCAAGCTGTGCACCTGTAACCAGCGATCCCCATGTCTTGGGGTTGGCGCGCGCGCGGCCCGTGCTGCCCGAGGTAAAGGCCAATGCGGCGACGTGGTCCGCGGCGATTCGCGGATTCGCCAGCACGGCTGCCGCGCCGCAGAACAGGCCGGGATCAACGCGATGTTCGGCAACCGGAAGATCTGCCATCGCCTCGTCCGTTATGCAGTAACTATCGGCATATTCTCCGGCAATGTCGGCAAGCACACGGGGTGCAGGACTGGGCGGTAGCAGGTTGCACTGCCCACGCACAATGACAGCTGCGAAGGCCACCATGAAATGGTAGCGATCGGTGCATAGGTTGATGGCGTAGCGCCTGTCAGGAAGCGCGTCCGCGAGTTGGCTTACATGCGCGAGAAACTGGTTCTGGCTAACCGCTTTGTTAGCACGCCATGCGATGGCATCACCTGGCCGGTGCGCGGCGAGCAGGGGAAAGGTGTTTATTGTCACGGCGGTTGCCTACTCGTGGTGGCGGTGGAAATTGGTCGCAATCAGCCGCCGCAGAAAGTTGATGAATCCGCGCTGTTGCCGGTGTGGGAACAGTTTCTCACGCATAAAGTACTCACCACCGAGCAACAGCAATACCAACAGATAGTTTATAAAGTTGGTGAACAGCGACCATATCGCTGTGGGTGCATACAGGGCAAGCAGGGTGGATGTCAGCGCCATCAGGGCGAAGAACCCGGCCCAGATTCGGGTCAGGTTCCGTGAGTACGGCACAAGTTCCGGAGGCACTTCGCCCTCCATCTTCAGGATGTAACGCGTAATGAGCGGCATTTTACCGGGACGCAGCGTGGAGGCGAATAGCGCGCACAGGCCGGCGTTGAATGCAATCGGCGGAAGGTACAGCGCCTGCAGCGTGCCGACCTGGTTCAACACCAGCGCGCACCCCAGTATGGCCAGCGCGATGATCGTTGCGGCATTGCGGTTGCGGTACGCAAGACTGACCAGCAGCCCGATCGCCAGCACCACGAACAGACCGATTACCGCGTGCAGCGGCCGATCGGCCAGCAGATTGAAGTGGACTACGAACGGGTAGGTGACTATCGCGGCAACCAGCAGCAGGAACCATGGCGAACGCCTGTGCACTTCAGGCTGTGAGCTTTTGTTCAATATGGCCGGTCAGGGCGCGCAACGACGCGAAGATGCGCTGGTTATTGGGATCGTCCGAGCGCAGTTGAATGTCATACTTTTTCGATATCGCCAACGCGAGCTCAAGGGCATCTATAGAGTCCAGTCCGAGTCCCTCGTTAAACAGCGGTTGCTCCGGCTCAATGGTGTCGGGTTCGATGTCCTCGAGGTTTAGCGCCTCGACGATCAGTCGGGCAACTTCCATCTCGCGAGGTGAGAGTTCTGCCATCGCGTCTTCCTGCCATTCCTCAATTGTTTTTTGTTTCAATATCTTGCTGCGCCGAACCGTCGGCCGCGGTCGGATCCGTGAGTCACCGGATTGGGAGCGGTACAACTCGAGTCAAGGAGTATAGAATTATACCAATCGGGCAGGTTTGTGACACACGCACGCGCCGGGTTCGTGACTGCAAGTCACATGAAATCTATAATTTTTCGATAAAACAATTGGTTGCGTACCATTGCCGGCCTGCCTCTCGTTTGCTGGCCAGTTGTCGCGCAAGAGAGGGCATGCCTTGAATACAGCGGAGCAATCCACCGGCGCCGAATCCGCGTCTTGCGATGTCGTGGTGATCGGCGGCGGTCCAGCCGGCTCGACCATCGCCACGCTACTGCGGCAGCGAGGGCGTAGCGTGACGGTGCTGGAAAAGGAGCAGCACCCGCGCTTTCATATCGGCGAATCGCTGCTGCCGCAGAACCTGCGAATACTTGAGCGCCTGGGGGTGCTCGACCAGGTGCGCGCCATCGGCGTCCCCAAACACGGCGCCGAGTTTAACTCGCAGATGCATTCCAGCCCGGTAACCTATTACTTCGAAAATGCGGTAGACAAACGCTACCCGTACGCCTACGAGGTGCGCCGGTCCGAATTTGATCATCTATTGCTGCAAAACGCGGCGTGCCAGGGTGCCGACGTTCACCAGTGCGTGCGCGTGGTCGATGTGGACCTTCGCGCCGGTGCGCGCAGCATCGTGCATGGCGTTGACGAGCACGGGAATCGCAGCGAATGGCATACCCGCTTTGTAGTGGATGCATCGGGTCGCGACACCCTGCTTGCCAACAAAATGGGTTGGAAGCAGAAAAATCCAAAACATAACAGCGCGGCTATTTTTGGACACTTTGATAATGTGGTGCGTCGCAGCGGCCGTGACGAGGGTAACATCAGCGTTTGCTGGTTTGAGCACGGCTGGTTTTGGATGATCCCCTTGCGTGACGGACGTATGAGCGTTGGCGCGGTGTGTTTTCCCGAATACCTGCGTACACGCAAAACGAGCCCCGAAGAGTTCCTGTGGCAAACCATACGGGCTTGCCCAAGTGTCAATGAACGCATGCGCGAAGCGACGTTGACGGGGGAAGTGCGCGCGACCGGCAATTATTCCTATACCTCGCGCAGGATGTATGGCGATGGTTTTTTACTGGTCGGCGATGCGAATGCCTTTGTTGATCCGGTGTTTTCAAGCGGCGTTTACCTCGCCATGAGCGGCGCGACGGCAGCCGCCGAAGCCGTGGATGTCTGGTTGCGCGACGCCCGCGCCGGGGAGCGTCTGCTCAGGCGTTATCAGCGTGACGTGCGCCGCGCCATCAGGATGTTTTCATGGTTTATCTATCGCTTTACCTCGCCTGCGATGCGATCCTTGTTCATGGCGCCGGGCAACGTGCTGCGTATGGAGGAGGCGGTAACTTCGATGCTGGCAGGTGACGTCTATGGCGCCTCGCCCATTCGTGCGCCGCTGGCATTGTTCAAGGTGGTGTACTACGTTAGCTGGGTGCTGAACCTGCGCCGTGCATGGGCTGTCCATCGAAGGCGCAGGCGAAACGCCCGCGTACAGTTTGTCGAGGAAACCCAAGCCGGGGACTAGCAATTTGGCAGCAGTCATACCACCAGCGAGTACAACTGCGGCGCAGTTAACGGCGGCGCCTTACTCCGTCGAGTATTTGCCTGCTGCAAAGGCCGAGCAGGCCCTGACCGATGATCATGTCATGGCGCTAATACACTTTGGCGAGGCCACGGAAAGCAGCCGCAATCCGCGCGAGTTCAGCATCGCCCTGCCGCAGTTGAGCGATGAGCCGCGGGTAGAAGTCTGGCGCAGCCGCGAACCGGTCCATGTCGACGTGGAGGAAGGGCTCCACTATGCCAGCAACGGCGAGTTGCTGTTCGGACACTTGCTGATCGACGAGGGGCAGTTTAACGATGTCCGCGAGGCAGCACGCCATGCCTACCGGCAGGTGCTCGGTTTTCTTCAAGCGCAGGAGTTCCCGTATCTGCTGCGGGTCTGGCACTACTTTCCAGATATCAACCGCTTGCAGGCCGGCCTGGAACGTTACCAGGGGTTCTGCGTGGGGCGTTTCGAGGCATTTTCGGCGACGCCCGGTTTCGAGAATACGCTACCCGCGGGTACTGCGATCGGCACGCACGCACCGGGCCTGATGTTCTACTTTCTCGCTGCGAAGCAGCCCGGCATCCCGGTGGAAAATCCGCGTCAGCTTAGTGCGTTCCGCTACCAACGCCAGCACGGCCCGAGAAGCCCGTCGTTCTCGCGGGCGATGTTGAAGCTGTGGGGTGGGGAGTGCAGCTTTTTCATTTCCGGTACCGCCAGTGTCGTGGGCCACGAGACGGCACACCCCCACAGCTCAGCTCAGCAACTTGAGGAGACCGTGAGCAATCTCCAGGCGCTGGTGGCCAAGGCAGTCGAACGCGGCGCGGTCGGGGTCGCTGCGCTAGCTGACGTGTCGCCGCTCAAGGTGTATCTGCGCGATCCTGCCGACTACCCGTTTGTGCACGAACGGCTGCAGCAAGTGATTGGCCCACGCAACCACCCACTGTATTTACGTGGTGATATCTGCCGTGATGCCCTGCGTCTGGAGATCGACGGGTTGCTCAGCGCCAGGTGCGAAGTCTGAGGATCCGGCTTGCCCAGCAGGTGCGTGGCGGGTGTTAGGGGGAGCTGACAGGGAGGCGGCGCTCAGGCGCTTGCCGCGGGCGAATCGGGCAGGCTGACACGACTGTCTTCGATGTAGCAGGCCAGGGCGCGCAGCGACCCGAAGATTTGCCGGATGTCCGGGTGGTCAGACCGCAACTGCACGCCATACTGCTGTGAGACAGCCAGTGCAATTTCAAGCGCGTCGATCGAATCCAGCCCCAACCCGTCGCCAAACAGCGACGAATCGGGGGTGATATCGTCGGGCTCAATATCCTCGAGATTCACTGCCTCGACGATCAGCCGGGCGACTTCCCTCTCCAGGGGTGAACACTGTGTCATTCGCTGTGTCTCCGCTCTCTAGCCGTTGTCCGGGGTTGTATCCGCTAGTAATAGGCCCTGCACCGCATGCACCTTACCCGTTATTTCGGCGCGGCCTGGCGCGCCTTGAGCGCGTTGCCGATCAGCCAGCCGGGCGCGCCTGCAGCCATCCGCGAAAGGGCCGAAATAGTCGCGTTGATCCGCAAAAGTTCTTCATTTTCAGACCGATAACATCGGTATCGAATCAATGGATTCGCGGCCTAATACACATATTCAGACCGGGTATATTGTTATTGTAAATCAGACAGTTACAGCCCACCTTTGCGATGGCGCTGATGGTTTATTATTGAAGCGTATGTTAAACGGAAAAAAAATCCCTGCAAGTGGCTTTTTTCGCCTGTTTGTGGTGATTACGCTGGCTGCCCTGGCATCGCTGAGCGGCGCGTACGCAGCGCAGGACGGCCAAGTGGGTAGCACCTCGGTGGGCACCATTGTGCTTACCGTGGACCTGAACAGGGGGCTGACAGTGGCTGCGGAACAAGGCGCCGGCGAGAGCCAGATTTCCAGTCTGGCGGACATCGAGATCACCGTACCCGGCACGGCCGACGGCGACATCGTGCGCCAGCAGCGTTTTTGTGTGAGCGGCAATCAGGGTGAGCGCTATCGGCTGAGCGCCTTCAGCGACATTGGCGGCAGTGCACCGTTTACTGTCTCCAGCGAAGCTGGGCATAAGCTCGAGTTCGACGTCCAGTTCAACGGCGACCTTGTCAGCCCGGTGGGCGAGCCGCTGCGCCCCGGGGTGCCCTCGCGCAGCTACGCGGTCAATAACAGCGGGGTCAACTGCAACGGCGCGGTCAATGCTGAATTGACCGTGGTGCTGCCTGCGGCCACCGTGCGCGGTGCGCCCGGCGGGCGCTATTCGGGCTTTCTTACGCTAAGCGTCGCAGTGGAGTAGCGCGACCCTCACAATAATCCATGGAGCACCTATGAACCTTCGTTACATCACCGCCACATGCGCCCTCGTACTGCTCGCGTGCCCGGCGGTCGCCGTGGCGGGCATTCTGCTCGACAAGTCGGTGGTTGACTTCAAACCCGATGAGCCGCCGCGCCAGGATGTGTTTGTCATTAACGATTCGGCGACTGACAAAGCCTATGTGAAGGTCGAGGTGCTGGAAGTGGTCAATCCGGGCACCGAGCAGGAAGAACGCCGCCCGGTGAGTGATCCGGACAAGGCGCAGTTTGTTGCCAGTCCGGCCAAGCTGATTCTCCCGGCCAAGGGACGCAAGCAGGTGCGATTGGTCAACCTGGCTGCGCCCGGCAGTGAGCGCGTGTTTCGGGTCAATTTCACGCCGGTACTACCGCCGCTGCAGGACGAAGGCACGCGTATTCGGGTGGTAGTGGGCTACCAGGTGCTGGTGTTGATTCATCCCGACAAGCCCGCGGAGAAGCTGAACGTGCGTCGTGACGGTCGCACGCTTTATTTCGAGAACCAGGGCAACAGTTACGTGTTTGTCGGTAACGGCAAGCAGTGCGACGCCAAGGGCGAGAACTGTGTAGATCTGCCGGGCAAGCGTCTTTACGCGGGTAACACTTGGGAACTGACCCTGTCGCACGATACGCCTGTGACGTTCACCCTCACGAACTTCAAGGGCGCACGCACTGAGACTTACTAGCATGTAGCCACGAGACAGGTATGGAGTCCCGCCGCCGAGCATCCATAGGTTCAGGTTTAATCGCGGCGGTCCTGGTTCTGTTCTGGTTACTCAACCGTTCACCGCAGGACGCGCCTGGCGAGGGTGCCGCACGCCCGGCCAGCGCTGCGGTTGTTGCTGAAGCGTTGCAACAAGTCGACTCGGAGCGGAACGACACGCAGGCGGCAACGGATACTTCCTTGCCGCCGGAAGCTGACCCACCTGCGCCGCGCAAGCTTCAGCCCCCTCCGGCGCCAGAGGAAGCGCAACGCACTGCCCCCGCGGGCTTCGCAATCGGCGCAGCTGCCCCTCATGCTGCCAGTGCGCCAGCACCCACCTCGCCGAAATCCGTGGATGCTAAAGGGCGTGCCGAGGCCCGTCCGGCCCCGCGCGCGCCACAAACGTATGCCGCGCTCGGCGGAGGGGGTTCGTCGCCGCGACCCGGCGCGGTCAACCCTGCAGCGCCTGCCGACACCACGGAACAACCTGTGGCCAACAAGCCCTCGGCAGTGCCTGAGGGGTTTGAATTCCTGCTCGAAGAGCAGGAAAGCGTGGTGGACGTGTACTTCGGTGGCCGCTACGTGACGTCGGCTGACGCCCGGTTTACGCCGGATACGGTGACTTTCGACGATCCCGCAGCGCTGGTGCAGCAGTTCCCAAACGTGCTGGATTCGAAGGCGGTGGAAAAGGCCCTCACCGGTGCGCTGACGACCCACCAGGAACGGCGCTGTTACTTTCCAGGCCAGGCCGGATGCGGCACCTTGGAGCCGGAGGTGGCCGGGGTCATCTTCGACCCCGACCGCTTCCGCGCCGACGTGTTCGTCAACCCCATTCACCTCGCCGTGCGAGGCGCGGTGCTCGACCCCTACTTGCCGGCCTCGGATGCGGGCTGGTCGTTTATCCAGACCTTCAACTACGCATTCGATGGCGAGGACAGCGATGTCGTTGAGGACTCTAACCTCTATTCCCTGAGCCAACTGAGCTATAAGGAGAACTCGCTGCGCATGGTAGGCAACTACACCGACCAGGATGACGCGCAGATCGATACCCTGGCTGGACAGCGCGACTGGCGTGGCAAGCGCTACCAATTGGGCTGGTTTCTTACCGACAGCCAGGACCTGCGCTTTGGGCAGGAGACCGATATTCTCGGTTTTCGTTTCGGCACTTCGCTGGACACCCGCGAGGATTTGCGCCAGTCCACTGGCAATCAGATCCAGGTGTTTCTGCAAAGCCGCGGCGAGGTGTCCCTCTTCAAGGATGATCGCCTGATCAGCACGCGCATCTATGACGCCGGCAACCAGATCCTCGACACCTCGGATCTGCCCGGCGGCAGCTACGATGTCGAAATCCGCATTCGCGATGCAGGCGGTGAGCGCACTGAGACCCGCTTCTATATCAAGACCCAGCGCATACCGCCGGCGGACATGCCGCTGTACTTTTTTGAGGCCGGTGAGATCAATCGGCGTACCACCGAACAGACCCTGCCCGAAGGCACCGGTGAGTACCTTGGGCGTGGCGGCGTCAACTGGCGGCTTAATGACCACAACGCGGTGTTTGGTGGCTTGAGCGCCACAGGTGACGACGCGGTCGGCCAGTTCGGCTGGCTGGGTCTGGGACGCGGTTATGACGTGTCACTTTCTGGTGCCGTGGGCAATGAGGACCGCTACGGCGTCGACACCGAGTTTCGTTTCAACTGGAAGGGCATGTGGTTGAGCGGCAACTATCGCCGTATCTGGGGCAACGAGAACGCCGATGTGGGCATTTTTGATCTGCTGGGTCCGATCCAGGAGCAGTTCGGGGCCAGCCTGACCGCCCCGGTGGGGGTTGGGCGCATCACGCTCAACGGGCGTTACAACGACCGCCCGAACCAGGAGATCGTGCGGACCGCTACGCTGGGCTATGAGACCCCCTCGTGGCGCTTCGGTGACTCGAGCCTGCAATTACGTTTCGAGTACACCCGCGACGATCACGACGACTTCGCGCGCGTCAGCCTGCGTTGGCGCATGAACCGCGGCCACTGGTCCTATAACGTGACCCCGGAGTACGTCTATGAGGACACCAGTTCTGGTGAGGTCAACGACTGGCGTGCCACTGCGGGTGCCAACTGGGACAGCCGTGAGATGTTCTCGAGCGACGTGCGTGCCGGGGTGGTTGCCACCCGTGATGTGAATTTCGAGAGCGTCGGCGCTGACGTGGACTGGGGCGGGCGTTACGGGCGCGCGCGCTTTCAGACGGAGCGAGTATTCGGCGAGCAGGACGATTTTACCCGCCACAACGGCAACCTTGGCACCAGCTTCATTGTGGCGGGCAAGCGTGCGGCGCTCGGTGGCAAGGAGCAGAACCAGGCCGCACTGGTCGTCAACCTGGAGGGCGACCCGGACACCGACGCCTTCTTTGACATCTTGGTGGATGGCGTACGGCGCGGCACGGTGCGCCCAGGCAATAGGGTGGTGTTGACCCTAAGGCCCTTCGAGACCTACCGAGTACGGCTGCGTGCGCGTGGTGAGGCATTTGTGCACTTCGACGACCGCGAGCATTCGGTGACGCTTTACCC
>CP070733.1:1198646-1202009 GCA_020347585.1 Pseudomonadota bacterium
GGGTCACGGTTGTGTCTCCTGTGCTATGTGTCGATCTCGAACGGATGAAGGAAGCGGGCGACATCGAGCATGTGGCCAGTAAATTCGATCCACAAATAGTGGGTGCACAGGCGGTAATTGTCGCGGCAACCGACGACCATGCAGTCAACGTCGCAGTCTACAGTGCGGCCAGCGAGCGCGGCATCCCTGTGAACGTGGTGGATAGTCCGGACCTCTGCAGTTTTATTGTGCCGTCCATCATTGATCGTTCGCCGGTGCAGGTGGCGGTCTCATCCGGGGGGGCCTCGCCGGTGCTGGCGCGGCTGCTGAGGGCGCGCTTGGAGACCCTCATTCCCTCGGCCTACGGCCGGTTGGCAACGCTCGTCGAGGGCTTTCGCGAGCAGGTCAAGCAGCGCTTCGGAAGCACCGACGATCGGCGCCGCTTCTGGGAACACGTTCTTGATGGTCCTATCGCCGAGATGCTGATTGCCGGCAAGGACCACGCCGCGCGCGAGGCCCTGCAACAAGCGGTGGATGCTGCCGAGGCTCCTGCCGACCGTGGGGAGGTGTATCTCGTGGGGGCAGGTCCAGGCGACCCCGATCTGCTGACCTTCCGTGCGCTGCGCCTGATGCAGCAGGCCGATGTGGTGGTGTATGACCGCCTGGTGTCCCAGCCGATACTCGATCTGGTGAGACGCGATGCGGAGTTTATTTATGCTGGCAAGGAGCGCGACAAGCACGCGATTCCGCAAGAAGACATCAATCACCTGCTGGTTCGCCTGGCACGCGAGGGCAGACGTGTGTTGCGACTCAAGGGCGGCGACCCGTTTATCTTTGGGCGCGGCGGCGAGGAAATCGCGACACTGATGGAAGAGGGGGTTACGTTTCAGGTGGTACCGGGTGTTACCGCGGCGGCGGGTTGTGCGGCCTATTCGGGTATTCCGCTCACCCATCGTGATCACGCCCAGTCCGTGGTATTTGCTACCGGCCATCTCAAAGACGGTACCGTCGATCTGAACTGGCCGGCGCTCGCACAACCCGATCAGACAATAGTGTTTTACATGGGCCTAAAGGGTGTCGAGCCTATTTGCCGTGAACTGATGTCACACGGAATGGTGGCTTCAACTCCGGCGGCGCTGGTGCAACAGGGCACGACCCAGAACCAGCGCGTATACATCGGCGATCTCGAGAGTCTGCCGGGCCTGGTCAGTCACCATGACGTCAAGCCGCCCACGCTGATCATCGTTGGGGATGTCGTGACGCTGCATGATTCACTGGCGTGGTTTGATCCCGAAAGCGAGTCGCACGTTGCGTCGGTAGTACGCTCTTGACGTTACGCGGCGGGTTGCTGGCTTGTCGCGTCCATGGTGGCCCGGCGTGACAGGTGCACGTGCATCAGGCGGTACAGTGCCGGTATCAATATCAGCGTTACCAACATTGAAAAAGTCAGCCCCCATACGATTGCCACGGCGAGGGGCTGCAACATTTCCGAACCTTCGCCGATACCAAGCGCCAGCGGTGACATTCCGACCACGGTAGTGAGAGTTGTCATGAGGATTGGCCGCAGGCGCAGGCGCGCTGCGGTGGCAATAGCGTCATCGAGTTCTGACCCGCGCTCACGTTCGATTTCAATTTGCTCGATAAGCACGATCGCGTTGTTGACCACGATGCCTGCCAGCATGATCAGACCCAACCAGATGGGCATGGACAACGGCATACCTGTTGCCCACAGTCCGGCGGCAACGCCGATGACTGTAAACGGCACGCCCAGCAGTATGACTACCGGGTTACGCAGTGATTCATACTGCACCGCCATAACGACAAACACCAGGAACAGGGCCAGCGCCAGTAGCTGATAGCCAAGGCGGCGACCCTGTTGCAGGGTCTTAAACGAACCCTGATCATAAAGCGTGTAACCGGCAGGCAACTCAAGGCCGGCCAGACGTTCCTCTATGCGCTGGGTTACCAGTACGATTGAGGCATCTTGCGCAAGTGAGGCGCTGATCTCCACGATGCGTCGTTGGCGATCGCGCATGATTTCAGAGGGGGCAGGTGCCAATTCAATCCGGGTGACGTCGTGCAAGCGCACCGGTACCCCTTGGCGCAGTGTCACCGGTACGTTGCCGAGGGACTCGGCACTGGCGACGTCCGCGCGTGGCAGCCGCAGGCGCACCTTGTAGCTGCGATCGCCTTCAAGAAAGTCTGTGACCACCAGTCCGTCGAGTGCTACCCGCAACGCACGGTTGATGTCGTCGCTGGAGACCCCCAGATCCGCAGCGCGATCGCGATCGACTCGCACCGCCAGCTCTTCACGGTTCTCCTCGTAGGTGTGGGTCAAGTTGCGCACGCCCTCGACACCGTCGAGGCGTGCAACGACCTGGTCGCCAATACGGGCTAGTTCGGTGATATTGGGCCCCTGCACGCGTAAGCTGATATCGTCATCACCGCTGCTGGTGCGCACGCCGCGCACCCCGCGCACGCGCATGCGCAAACGCACGCCGGCCAGCCCCAGCTTGCTGATTGCCTTGTTCATGCGCTTGACCCAGTCCTCGGTATTTCCGATCCGCTGAGCCACCGGAACCAGTTGCACCTTTAGGGTGCTGCGGTTGCTCGACTGGTACTCCGAGCGCCCGAAGATGCGCCCTCCCGCGATGGTAAAGACGGTGGCCACATCGGGTTGTTCGCGAAACAACGCCTCAAGTTTGCGCACCGTGACCTCCAGTTCGTCGAGTTGCATACCGGCATCGCCTATCACGCTGACCGAGACGCGACCCTCGTCCATCGGTGGTAAAAATACCTGCTTGCCCACAAAAAACACCTGCAGCGAAATAGCAAGCAGCGGCGCGAATACCACGAGCGGCACCCCGGGTTTAGGCACAATGAAGCGGGCGATAAATCGGCCATAACGTTCGCCCAGCCAGGCGATAACCGTGTCCACCGCATCGCGAAAGCGGCTTTGTTTGGAGTCATGTACGCGTGCGCTGTAGGCCGGGACCAGAGTCAGCGCCACCAGCAGGGAACCGACAATCGCGGCGGACAGCGTGTAAATCAGTTCGCGAAACAGTAGGCCGACCAACCCAGTGACAAACAAAAAGGGTAACACGGCGGCGAGAATGGTCGACGTGGCGGCAACGATGGCGCTGTTCACTTCGGCGGCAGCGTTGATAGGTGCATCAAGCGTGCCTTCACCGAGACGTTGGTGACGTGAGATGTTTTCCATCATGACGATGGTGTTGTCCACCAGCATGCCGACGCCCAATGCCAGGCCGCCCAGCGTCATGATGTTGAGGGTTAGTCCCCCGGCATCCATCAGCGTAAAGGTGACAAGTATCGCAAGCGGAATAGCCAGCCCGATGATGAGGGTGCGGCGCAGGCTGCCGAGAA
>CP070733.1:1202109-1208969 GCA_020347585.1 Pseudomonadota bacterium
AGATAGGAATTGGAGATCCCCTGTGTCGCCGAAATCTCCGCTAATGTGACCGGCCCTTTGCCATCGTTGAGCGCGATCTCCATCATCGCGGTAACAGCGTAGCGGCCCTTCGTCGAAAGCCTCATGGTGATCCGTGACCTCGCAAAAATAACCAGCGTTTTAGTATGTATAATTGACTGGCGGCGTTTCGTCAACGTTTGTAATGGAATTTAGCGAATTGAGCGATTTATTCAGTCGCTTCGCTAGACGTCAGACGCATCGACAGGTCCAGCGCATGCACGTGTTTGGTGATAGCGCCTACCGAAATGAAATTCACCCCGGTTGCTGCGATGGTGCGGATGTTGTCGAGCGTGACGCCGCCGGAGGCCTCAAGTAGCGCGCGCCCTTGGTTTAGGGCAACCGCCTCGCGTAGCGTATCCAGATCCATATTGTCCAGCAGCACCCGGTGTGCGCCCGCGGCGAGCGCCTCGCGAAGCTGCGTCAGCGATTCGACTTCCACCTCGATGGGCAGGTCGGGGTTCTGTGTCTTGGCGGTCGTCACCGCTGCAGCGATCGATCCGGCCGAGGTGATGTGATTCTCCTTGATGAGCACCATGTCAAACAGACCGGTGCGGTGGTTATCGCAGCCACCGCAGCGCACGGCGTATTTTTGCGCCAGCCGCAGACCTGGCAACGTTTTGCGGGTGTCCAGCACACGCGCCCCGCTGCCCGCAACTGCGCGGGCATAATGGCAGGCCGCGGTGGCGGTGCCTGAGAGGGTTTGCAGGAAATTTAGCGCGGTGCGCTCGCCAGTGAGCAGACTACGGGCCGGCCCGCGTAGCGTGCAAATGAGGGTGTCACGGTCGACTGGTGCACCGTCCTGCGCTTGCCACGCTACATGGATGTCTCGGTTGAGCTGCCTGAAGACCTCGTCGAACCACGCGCTGCCGCATAAGATCCCGGCCTCGCGGCTGACCACCCGCGCGTCGGCCTGCCGCGCGGCGGGAATGAGTGCCGCGGTCACGTCGCCGCTGCCGATATCCTCCGCGAGCGCTTCGCGCACCTGGGCGGCGACAACTTGTGTCGGCACGTCAAACGGTCGCGAAGATTCGCTCATTGGTGGCGAGGGTGCTGGCTCGGGCAAGCGTGCGACATGGACTACTTCGGCTGGCCAAAGCTGATGATGACACTGCGCAGGTCGTCGCGCAGCACAGTGGCAATCCGGTCGCGGGCGCGCTGTTGCGCGGTAGCGTGTTCTCGCGACGATACCTTGATGTCCCAGCGGTGCGTTCCGCGCACGGATTTGCCGGCCTGTTCCCTCAGCGTAACTGCGAGCGTGCCACGCACCCAGTGCCAGCCCTGCTCGTCGGTGAAACTTGACGGCTGAAAGTTGCCACTGAGGACGTACCCTGCTTGCTCGCCAGGTGCGTGCAGAAAACCCGCTGCCGCCAGCCCACTGGACAGATGCTGTTCCAGCTCGGCAGGGGAACCAGCCGTGACCTGCGGGGCGATGCGCAGGCGCTTGAGGAGTGCATCGCGATCATCGAGCAGTTTCCCTAGGTTGTAGGGTGGCGCAATGCCGGTACCGGTGACGTCGATCACCTGTAGCAGGCGCTGCACTGCGCGCCGCTCCAGTTGCGCATCGACGGCGCGTTCCGCGGCGCCGATGCGGGTAATGAGGTCGCTGCTGGCGCGCGCGCTCTGGATATGCGCTTCGGTGGCGTCGTCGAGTTCGTTGAGCTGCGCGCGCATGCGCGCGCCTTGTTTAGCCCGGTTGAGCACCGCGAGCGCGTGGTGCTCACCGCCTTCGGGTGCCTGCCATTGTTCGGCGATCTCTACGCCTTCCACGACCTGGTCGGTGCGGGTGCGGATGGCGCGCGAGACGCTTGCGGTATAGTCCTGCGCCTGTTCGCCTTTGCTGCGTGCGCGGGTGAAGTTGGTCATGTCCTCGGTTTCTTCACTAATTGCGACCTGGAACACCTTGGCAAGATCGGCGCGCGCGCGGTCCCTGGCCTGATCTTGGCTTGCGGCCTGGCCGCGCCCGATCAGATAGCGGCTGTCCGGGTACTTGCTGCTGTTACCGGATACCCAGTCCGGTTCGACGGGCTGGCTGGCACAGCCGCCGGCTAAGGCGACAATCCCAACCAGCAGAAAAGCGACCTGATGCTTCATGTCTAGTGCCTCGTGGTAACCATACCGGAGGGTATCCAGTGATAGGAGAGGTAGCGCTTATCGCCGGCGCCAAGCTCGATTCCCGGCCAGGTGCGGCTCGCCATCACACCGCCGCTGCCCAGCACGTCGACACGCAGATCATAGCGCCCTGGCGGCAACAGTAGGCGTGCCATCTGGATCTCGCCCGGCAGGGTAAGCCAGCTGCGCGTGTCGGCGATCTCCGTGGCGACGTTGAACAGGTTCACCAGCAGGCCGGCCAGATCGTCCTGGCGGCCGGCCTGGTGCGCGACCGTGTACTTGATGGCGTTGCGCGCCGCGGTGCGCGCCATGATTGCCGGCATCTGTTCCTCGAGCGTCAGGCGCGCCACCGCGTCAATGTTCTCGACACGCACGGTATCGATGAGTTCATCGCCGGCCTGAAGTCGCGCGATGCGCGCTTTGCCGCCGCGCCCCTCGTATTCAGGCACCGAGATGCGAATCAGCTGGCCGCTGCTGGGCACGGGCGCGATGATCGAGCGCTGGCGCTTGATTGGCGCCAGGCCATTGTGCAGGAAGAAAATGATCTCGGCCTGGGCGGACCGCGATGCGAGTGACTGCCACTGCGTGATGCCAAAACTCTTGCGGTATTGCGCCAGTTCGGCATCCAGACCCTGCTGTTCGGCAAGGCGCAGCAGTGCATGTTTCAGCGACGCGGGCAGCTCAACGCCCAGCACCGGCCCGAACTCGGTATAGGCGTTGTAGGCCTTGCGGCAGGCGATCATCGCATCGCTCCACTCTAGCAGGTGTTCGAAGACAATGCCGCTTAGGTAGCGCGCGAACGCCACATCCAGCGGGCGGGAACCCTTGCGGTATTCGTTGAGGCGGCGAATTACCTGGTCCATCTGCAGCGCCTCGACCCGCGCCGCGCCGATATCGCCGAGCTCGAGATAGTTCAGCGCCGCATAGACGTGCACCATTAATTGTTCGAGCGGTGTGCCGATGTAGCTGGTGCTGGCGTCATTGACGGTAAAGCGCGCCGCCTGTTCGGTGACGCTGGGGGCGGTGAGTTCCTCGATAAGTACCTTGGCCTGCTCGAGCGCGGTGTTGCTCGCCCGGTAGTCACCCGCCATGCGCAGCAATGTGGCCTTATCCATTTGGTACAGCACCTGGTCCTTGTCCGGGTAGTGGATCTTGTCGAGCGCCTGTAGGGCTTTTTCGGGGTCCTGCGCACGCAGGTGCCCTTCAACCGTTTTGACCTTCTCGCTGTAGGTGGCACAGCCGCCCAACGCGGCGAACGCCAGTGCGACAAGGATCAGGCCCGGACAACAACGCTTGCGCACGGCGGGCACTCACAGTCCGCGGACAGACATTCCGCGCAGCGTTCAGTAGCGCAGTTCGCTGCGTTCGACAAACTTCTTGATCTTTTTTTGCCCGACCCAGACCTTGGTGTTGTCCGTGAGGCTGATCAGCGTAAGATCTACCTGGTAGTAGCGCACCTGGTCACGTTTGGCGGCATCGATGATTGTGCTGATGTCGCCCTTGAGCATGAAGTCGGCGCCGGTCTCCTGCCCCATGGCCTTGCGGGTCTCCTCACGTGCGTGCAGGTCCTGATCCTTGCGCTCGTCGCGTACTTCCTGCCGCTCGGTGCGCGAGGCGACGAACTGGACCCGGCCGGACTCGATGACCGCGCGTTCAATGTCGTTGATGAACGTTGTCACGTTGATATGTTCGTGGCTTAGGTTGCGTACCTCGCCAACGATCACGGTCGGGCGTCGCGAGTTGCGCCGCGAAAATTCCGGTAGCCATCCGCCGTCTAGCATCTGGCCTATCATCTCTTTCGAAACCATCTGCGAGTCAGTGTCGTTCCAGGCGCCACTTAGGTCGCGCACCTCATCGGTGTCCACGCGCGTCACCTCGGTGGCGCACCCGGCCAGCCACGTTAGGATGCAGGTCAGCGCTGCCGCGTGATAAATACGATTGAACTTCATCGGTTGGACTCCCCGTGATTTATTGCCCGCTCGCCATCTTGTCGAAGACATTCTCGCCGTGGGTCGAGATGTAGGCGCGCAGGTCCTCGTTCATGTCCTCAACGGTATCCATGGTCTTTTTCACGTCCTTCATGTCAAGTTCTGCCAGTGAGTAGATGGTGTTGGTTTTCTTGTGCCGCCAGTGGGCGATGATCCTCGCCCCGCTCAGGTTTACCTTGGTGAGGTTGTGGATCTGCTGCGACACCATTTGTTCGGAAGACGCGTCCTTGCCCTTGCCCGCGGCGCTGAGGTAATCGTCACTCACCACGTCCATGTACGAGGTGAGTATCCGCGCCACTTCGGCGCGCGCCCGGTTGTCGGCGGTGGAGATTTGCAGCGCCTGGTCATCCATCTCGGGTGCCTGACCGACGCCGTGAAACAGCCGGCCGTTGCGGTCGTTGAGGATGTTGGTGCCCTTATTTACCCAGTCTGGGGCGCCGGAGATGTGCAGGTCGCTCTTCACGCGGGTCTTGCTTGCGCAGCCGGGAAGCAACAGGGCTATCGCCGCGATCAGTGCCAGGGCGATAAACAGGCGCAGCTTGTTCATAACGGGACTCCTTGGATAAAGTCGCGATCATCGCATAATAGCAGACCGCGTTCTGGGCGATGCGTTCTGCCGGACCCGGACATGGCGCGGGGCGAGCGTGTACAGGCCTGGCCGAACCTTGCCTCATTGCAGCCTGTTTGCGGCTGCGAGTCAATCTACTGGCGGGTTGGCGTGTGCGGGCGCGAGAAATAGTCCCGTGAGAGCTTTTGTACCACCCCCGCCAGGAGGATTAGAGACAACAGGTTGGGCAGGGCCATCAACAGATTGGTGATGTCTGCGATGTTCCATACCAGTTCCAGGGGGCCCCAGGCGCCGAGCACCACCAGCAGGGTGAACACCACGCGGTAGGGCAGCACCGCGCGCTCGCCAAAAAGAAAACGCGCCGAACGGTCACCATAATACGACCAGGCGATCATGGTGGAAAACGCGAACAACATCAGCCCGATACCCACTACCCAGGCGCCGCTGGTACCCAGCGTGTGACTGAAGGCGGCGGCGGTCAGCGCGGCGCTGGTGAGCTCGTCCGGGCGGTCAACCCAGACGCCCGTGACCACGATGACCAACCCGGTCATGGTGCAGATGACTAGGGTGTCGATGAACGGCTCCATCATCGCAACCAAACCCTCGCGCACTGGTTCGTTGGTGCGTGCGGCGGCATGGGCGATAGGCGAGGAGCCGAGGCCCGCTTCGTTGGAGAACAGGCCGCGCGCTACGCCCCAGCGGATCGCCTCGCCGACCGCCGCGCCGCCCACAGCCCAGACGTTGAGTGCGTGATTGAAGATGGTGCCAAATGCCGCCGGGATGTCCGCCAGGTGTTGCCCGAGCACGATGAGCGCCGCGGCTGTATATAGGACTGCCATGAACGGCACCAGGGTACTTGCCACGCGCGCGATGCGCTTGATACCGCCGATGATCACCAGACCCACCAGCAGCGCCATACCGATGCCGACACCGAGCGCCACGTCCTGGCGCAGTTCCGCGGACTCGCGCAGCGCCGGGAACAGAAAGGATATGCCGCTGACGACGGAATTGGCCTGCACCATATTACCGATACCGAACGACGCGATCAGGGCAAAAAACGCAAACGCCAGCGCGGTGCGCCGCATCTTCAGACCATTGAGCAGCGTGTACATTGGCCCGCCCGCAATTTCGCCATTGGGGTCGACCTGGCGAAAGCGCAACGACAGGGTGCACTCGGCGAATTTGGTGGCCATGCCAATGACGGCGGTAACCCACATCCAGAACAACGCACCCGGACCGCCAAGGGCAATGGCGGTGGCCACGCCGGCGATGTTGCCGGTGCCGACCGTCGCCGACAGTGCAGTGGACAGCGCCTGAAAATGGGAAACCTCACCGACGTGTTCGGGATCGCTGTACTTTCCGCGGATCAACGCCACCGAGTGTCGAAAGCCGCGCACCTGTATCAGGCCCATGCGTACGGTGAGATATACGCCTGTGCCCAGAAGCAGGCCGAGCGTCAGCAGATTGCCCCACAGGAAACCCGATAGCGCCCCGGTCCAGCTGGTGAGCGTTTCGAGGAAGCCTGACTTGAACAGCGCGGAGAGCCACTCGGCCATGGTACGGATCCTTGTTGTTATCGGTGCGGGGCCGGGATGGACACCAAGGCTACCTTATTGATATCAGCGAACTCAAGCGATGCGCTTGGCGCCGCTGTGTTAACAGCACGCGGGATATGGTGTACCGTTAAGGCGCACCCCCGAGCAGATGTGGACGCGTGAAGATCCATTTACCAGGCCTGGCGAAGTCGTTGTTGGACAGTGTCCGCGATCTACTCCCAATTCTGGTTGTTATTGTCTTTTTTCAACTCGTTATTCTGCAGCAGCCGATCCCGCGTCTGGGTGATCTGGTGCTGGGCATGCTGCTGGTGGTTATTGGGCTCACGCTGTTCGTGCGCGGGCTGGAGATGGGGCTGTTTCCGCTGGGTGAGGCCATGGCGTGGGCGTTTGCCCGCAAGGGCAGCCTGCTGTGGTTGTTGGCGTTCGCCTTTGCGCTGGGGTTTGGCACGACCATTGCCGAGCCAGCCCTGATTGCGGTTGCCGATGAGGCGGCGCAAGTTGCCGCCGAAGCGAAATTCATCGCGGCCACGGTAGAGGCACGCACGGAGTACGCGCGGGGGTTGCGTATCACCGTGGCAT
>CP070733.1:1209069-1212866 GCA_020347585.1 Pseudomonadota bacterium
ACAACTGTTCCCTGATGTCCTGCACCGCCGGCAGCCATTGCGGTCGCAGCCCCTCGCCCAGCTGCCGGGTGATATCGCGATAAGCGCTAAGAATGTCGACCACCCTGCGCGATATGCCGTTAGCTGCCTCCACCAGCTGTCCGCGGCCTGACTCGCACAGATCGTCAAACTGCGCACGCTTACGCGGCAACTCCCGCCCGTCGATGAACACTGCATCGAATGCCACCGCGATCACGTCCGACTTGAGGGCATCACAGCTGCCCAGCGATGCGTACGCCATGCACGCGCGGTCGATGCCCTCGAGATGCTTGCCGAGGTACTTGACGCGGTCGCGCATTTGCAGCATCAATAGGCGCCGCAGTCCGATGCGCGTGGCGGCCCGGGCCTGTACGGCATTGTCCAGCACACGCAGCGCAACGCTGCGCCCCTCGTCGATCAACGCTGGGTAGCCCTTGAGGCCGCTCACGCCACGCTGCAGTTCGATATGCTGCGGCAATTCGTCAAAGTCCCATGCCGTTAGTCCCTCGCGCTCGATGCCCGGCTCTACCAGGCGCGTCACCTGGTCCTGCGCCGCGCCGCCGCAGCGCTGCTGCAGATCGGCAAGGTTGCGTCCCGCGGCCAGTTCGCAGCCGTTGGCATCGACCACCCGATAGCGCATTTGCAGATGTTCGGGTAGTGAGACCTGCGTCCATTGCGCGCGCGTGATCTCGACGCCCGTGACGCGTTGCAGCTGCGCTGCCAACGCGTCGATTAGGTCGCCCGCATAGGGTGTCATGCTCTCGAGGCAGGCATCGGCAAAGTCGGGGGCGGGAACGAAATGACGACGCAGCGACTTGGGCAGCAACTTGATCAGTGCGATCACCTTGTCGCGCAACAGTCCCGGCACCAGCCAGGCGAACACCGCAGGCTCGAGTTGATTGAGGATCGCCACGGGCACCTCCGCGCTCACACCATCGTTCGGCGCGCCGGGCTCGAAGTGGTAGGTCAGGCGTAGATGAAGATCCCCAATATCCAACTGCGGCGGAAACGACTGCTCCGCCGCCAGCGCGCTGCCACCGCGCATCAGTTGCTCGCGGCTGAATCGCAGCAGCTGGGGATCGCTGCGGCTCGCGCTTTTATACCAGGCCTCGAGCGCCGGCACACTGTTCACCTCCGCAGGGATAGCGGCATCGTAGAGCGCGAACAGGTCCTCTGGGTGCGTCACCACGTCGTGGCGCCGCGTCTTGTGCTCGGACTCCTCCAATTGCGCGATGAGCGCCCGGTTGTGCGCAAAGAACGGCGCACGCGTGGTGCAGTCCCCCTCCACCAGTGCCGCGCGGATGAAAATGGCACGCGCCTCGTCCGGCGCGATGGGTCCGTAGTGGACCCGACGGCGCGAATGGATCAACAGACCGTACAGCGTGGCTTGTTCAAACGCCACCACGTGTCCCACCTTGCGCTCCCAATGCGGTTCAGCGTAACTGCGCTTGAGCAGGTGCGGCGCCAGGCGTTCGATCCATTGCGGGCGAATCGCCGCCACGGTGTGCGCATACAGCCGGCGAGTCTCGAGCCACTCCGCCGCCATGATCCATTTGGGCCGCCGCTCACTCAGCGCTGAACCAGGAAAGATTTGCAGCGCGACGTTGCGCACGCCGGTGTACTCGCGGTTATCCTTCTTCAACGCCACGTTGCCGAGCAGGCCGCTGAGCAGCGCGCGATGGATGCTGTCCTCCGTAGCCTCTTCCGTGTTGATGGCGTAGCCGAAGTCGCTCACCATCGCATGCAACTGGTTGTGGATATCGCGCCACTCGAGCATGCGAATGTACGACAGGAAGTGATCGCGACAGTAGCGCCGCAAGCGGGTCTTGCTGAGGTGGCGGCGCTGATGTTCGAACCCGTTCCAAAGTCGCAGGTACAATAGAAAGTCCGAATCCTTGTGTTGAAACGCCCGATGTGCTGCATCGGCCTGCTGCGCCGCCTGCATAGGCCGCTCGCGCGGATCCTGGATTGAAAGCGCAGCGGCAATGATCAGCACCTCGCGCAGACAGGCCTCGTCGCGTGCACCGAGCAGCATGCGGCCGATGCGTGGGTCCAACGGTAGACGCGCAAGCTGGCGCCCCAGCGGCGTTAGCAAACGACGCTCATCCAGCGCGCCCAATTCGTGCAGGAGTTTGTAGCCATCGTTGACCAAGCGGTAGTCGGGCGCATCCATAAACGGGAAATCTTCCACCTTGCCGAGGCGCATCGACTGCATCTGCAGCACCACACCGGCCAGGTTGGTGCGCAGGATCTCCGGCTCTCCGAACTCGGGACGCGCATGGAAGTCCTCCTCGCTGTATAGGCGAATACATACGCCGGGGCCCAGGCGCCCGCACCGCCCCTTACGCTGATCCGCCGATGCCTGCGACACCTTTTCGATGGGCAGGCGCTGCACCTTGCTGCGATAGCTATAGCGACTGATGCGTGCCACACCAGTATCCACCACGCAGCCAATGCCGGGCACCGTAAGCGAGGTTTCGGCAACGTTGGTGGCCAACACAATTCGCAGCCCACGGTGCGATGCAAAGATGCGGTTTTGCTCAGCGGTCCCGAGCCGCGCATAAAGCGGCAGGACCTCAGTTTCGGGCGGGTGATGTTTGCGCAGTGCTTCGGCCGCATCGCGGATGTCGCGCTCACCGGCCAGGAACACCAATATGTCGCCGGCGCGCTCCGTGGCCAGTTCATCGACCGCATCCAACAGCGCCTGTTGTGGATCGCTCTCGCCCTCGTCCGGCGGTGGTCGATAACGCACCTCGACCGGCCAGGTGCGCCCGGCCACGTTGATGATCGGCGCGCCGTCGAAAAAGGTGACAAAGCTCTCCGGGTCAATGGTGGCAGAGGTAATTATTAGTTTCAGGTCGGGGCGACGGGGCAGCAGGCGCTTGAGATAACCGAGGATGAAATCGGTATTGAGGCCACGCTCATGCGCCTCGTCAATAATCAGGGTGTCGTACTGATCGAGAAACGGATCCTGGCGGGTTTCGGCGAGCAGCACGCCGTCAGTCATCACCTTAATAAACGCATTGTCACTGACACGGTCCGCGAACCGCACTTTGAAGCCGATGGCCTCTCCGACCCGACCGCCCAGTTCCTCGGCAATGCGCGCAGCCACACTGCGGGCCGCGATGCGTCGCGGCTGGGTATGTCCAATCAGGCCGGCCACGCCCCGGCCAGCCTCGAGGCAGATCTGCGGCAGCTGAGTGGTCTTGCCGGAACCTGTCTCGCCGCACACCACCACCACCTGGTGCGCGGCAATCGCGTCCGCGATTTCCTCTCGGTGCGTTAGGATGGGTAGGTCGCCGGAAAATTCCGGGGTCGGCACCCGCACCGCCCGTTGTTCGCGCCGGGCAATGGAGGCGTTGAGCCGGCCAGTCAGTCGCGTCAGTTCCTCGTGCGACGCACGGTCTGCCTTGCCGCGCCGCAACAGGCGCTGTGCCCGCCTGCGCAGCGTGTGCTGGTCACAGCGCATTGCCTGCGGGATGCGCCGCAGCAGCGCCGCAAGATCGTGGTCCGGAGCGGCCATTACAGGCGGGGAGCGCGGCGATGCAGCGACGCCGCGATACGGCTAGTCAAGGTAGAGGTGCTTGCGCGACCAGGGCAGATCGTCGGCCGCGGGTCCGGTGAACAGGACCTGGTATAGCTGTAGCTGGTTGGACAGAAAAGCAGCCTGGGAACCAGCCAGGTACAACCTCCAGGCCCGCACAAATGTACCGTCAAACATCTCGCACACCGCCTCGCTTTGTGCCTCGAAGCGCTCGAGCCAGTGTTCGAGGGTACGG
>CP070733.1:1212966-1215810 GCA_020347585.1 Pseudomonadota bacterium
CCACCGCGCGATTCGCCGCAGACGTGCACCCGGTGCCCGACGAGATTGACCGGCAGGTGGCCCGCTTCAAACTCGAGGCGATGGATGCTTGCGTCGACGCCCTGACCGAAGAGCAGGCGGCGTACCTGGCGTCGTGGCGCGAGGGCACCTGACGCCTGAGACAACGTGCAAAGGGGTAGTTGCGCACCATTTGACCCCGATCAATGCCGCTGGCGCACGCAGCCAACTAAATTGAAAACGAGGGTGGTGGCACCACCTGTGTAAAACCGCCAGGGCTGGACGCCCAATCCAGGGGAGGGAAGTGGTGACCGATACTACGGCACTCGCAGCGGAGGCGCTCCGCACGCGCTGTGATCCTGAACAGTTCGACTTCGACACTACCACGGACCTCGAGGAGTTGTCCGAGGTGATTGGCCAGGCGCGCGCTCTTGAAGCCATCAGGTTCGGTATCACCATCCGCCGAGAAGGCTATAACCTGTTTGTACTCGGTGAAACTGGTGCAGGGAAGCACACCGTTGTGCGCGAGTACCTTGAGCAGCAGGCGGCACACGAGGAATTGCCCAGCGACTGGTGTTACGTCAACGACTTCGAGGTTCCCCATAAGCCCCGCAGCCTGCGCCTGCTTCCCGGCCAGGGCGTGGAGTTTCGTGAAGATGTCAGCCATCTCATCGAGGATCTGCGTGCTGCACTGCCGTCCGCGTTCGAGACCGACGAGTACCATGCAAGGGTACAGGAGATTAGCGATGCCTTTGAGGAACGCCGCGAACAGGCGTTTTCGGAACTCACCAGCGCGGCCGAAAAACACAACATTCGCCTGATACGAACGCCCGGCGGATTCGCCTTTGCTCCGATGAAGGACAATGCGGTCATCGAGCCGGCGGACTTTCAGCGCCTGCCCGAACAGGAGCAAAAACGCATCGAGGAACACATATCGGTGCTGCAGGAGCAACTGACGGCGATCCTGCGTGCTGTTCCGCAATGGCGCCGCGAAACGCGCGAAAAACTCAAGGCCCTGAACCGAGAGGTGGCAATGTACACGGTTGGCCACCTCATCGAAGATCTGAAAAAAAAGTACCAGGACATACCGCGAGTACCGGAGTACATGGATGCGGTACAGCAGGATGTGGTGGATCACGTTGATGACTTTCTGCAACGCGAGGAAGAGAGCCCTGCCATCAGTATCGGACTGGCGGAGACGCCATCGTTTCACCGCTATGAGGTGAACGTATTGGTAAGCCACCGTGACTCCGGTGGTGCGCCCGTGGTCTACGAGGACAATCCGCTGTATCAGAACCTGGTGGGCCGCATCGAGCACGTCTCGCGCATGGGAGCCCTTACCACCGATTTCACCCTCATCAAGCCCGGCGCCCTGCATCTTGCGAACGGAGGATACCTGATTCTTGACGCACGCAAGGTACTCATTAGCCCCTACGCCTGGGAAGGCCTTAAGCGTGCCTTGGCATCGCGCGAGGTGCGCATTCAGTCGCTGGGCGAGATGTTCAGCCTGATCAGCACGGTGTCACTGGAGCCCGAGCCCATACCGCTGGACGTCAAGGTGGTGCTGGTGGGCGAGCGGCTGCTGTTTTATCTGCTGCAGGCCTACGATCCGGACTTCGGTGAGCTGTTCAAGGTGGCTGCCGATTTCGAGGATCGCCTCGACCGCACTACCGATAACAACCTGATGTACGCGCGCATGGTTGCGACGCTTGCGCGCAAGGAGAAGTTGATGCCCCTCAACCGACACGCCGTAGCGCGTGTCATAGAGCACAGCGCCAAATTGGTGGGTGATGCCGAAAAATTGTCCACTCACATGCTGAGTGTGACCGATCTTTTGCGCCAGGCCGACTATTGGGCGCGTCACGACGGACGCGATGTCATCGGCATGGAACACGTGCAGCAAGCCATCGACGCCGAAATTCGTCGCGCCGATCGCATTCGCAATCGCGTGCAGGAGGAGATCCTGCGCGGCACTGTCCTAATCGATACCGCGGGGGAGACGACCGGACAGGTCAACGGTCTGTCGGTTATTAACCTCGGCAACTTCACCTTTGCCCAGCCGTCGCGTATTACGGCCACCGCGCGAGTTGGCGAAGGGGAGGTGGTGGACATCGAGCGCGAGGTGGAACTCGGCGGCGCCATTCACTCCAAGGGCGTGTTCATTCTTTCCTCTTTGTTGGCGGCGCGTTATGCACGCAAGCGACCGTTGTCGGTGTCCGCTAGCGTGGTGTTCGAGCAGTCTTACGGTGGCGTCGAGGGCGACAGTGCGTCAATGGGCGAGTTCTGCGCGTTGCTGTCCGCCATCGGCGAGCTGCCGATTCGTCAGTCGTTGGCGATCACCGGGTCGGTCAATCAGCATGGGCAGGTACAGGCCATCGGCGGTGTCAACGACAAGATCGAGGGATTCTTCGACATTTGCCGATCACGCGGGCTTGATGGCGAGCATGGTGTGTTGATTCCTGCGTCAAACGTCAAGCACCTGATGCTGCGCGACGATGTAGTCGAAGCGGCGCGCGCGGGGCAGTTCTCCATCTACCCGGTATCAACAGTCGATGAGGCGATGGAACTGCTTACCGGGTTGCCCGCCGGTGAGGTTGACGAGCAGGGTGTGTATCCCGAAGGCACGGTCAACCGGCGCGTTGCCGATCGACTGCAGGAGATGGCCGCCGAACGTGAGGCATTCGCCAAGGGACGCTCGAAGAAAGTGCCCAGGGAGTCGGGAGACGATGAATGAGAAACCGGGGAATGCGCATATCCGGCGCATCTTGGTAGCACTGGACGCGTCAGCCGACTGTCAGGATTTGCTCAGTGCCGCAGCGGAGATGGCGGAGCGGTTGCAGGCCGAGA
>CP070733.1:1215910-1223618 GCA_020347585.1 Pseudomonadota bacterium
ATTTCTCGCCGGCATCCCCTTTGTAGAAGAAATTGGGTAGGTTAAACGAGGATTTCTCCTCGCTATTCGCGGCGACCCCGTTTTGCGGATCGACGTGAAAGCTTGGGTTGACGTTGACGACGCCAACGTCGATGGTATGGCCTTCGTGAAACGACATTGCCGCTGCGTTATAGGGCATGGCGCCAATTTCTTCCGAGTTGGCCACCAGCGCATTGGCGTAGCCCAAACCGGTAACTGATATTTCGGGGATACGAAAACCTGAGGCGAACGCGACCGGGGTCGTCGCGGTGAACATCGCGGTGGCGGTTAGTAACCCTGTGGCGGTGAATTTTCTCCTTTTGTACATGGCTGGTCCTCCTCCCGCAGGTTATTGATTTTGTGTTGTTGATAACGATTAAAGCATATCGCGCTGGGTTTGACGAAACCGGTGGCGGTCGCTTGCGCCGGTTGCATCACGAGGAAACGGCCTCGCTACAATAGTCGACAGCAGCACTCAAGTATTCTCATGGGTCCACATTGATCTGGGGCATTAACCTGGCGAGCAACACTTGACAGGGCGGAAACGCTAGTCAAGTATTACGGTTGCTTGTTGCAGCGCCAATATGTTGTAGAAAAACTACAATTTCGTTGATACACAACAACACACAGCATTTCGTTGTGAAACTGTGTAACGCTCGAGGAGACCTACCGATGAAGACTTTCAACAGGCGACTACTGGCGATTACGGTCGCGGCCGCATTGTCCGCGCCCGGTGCAGTATTCGCCACCAACGGTTACTTTGCACACGGTTACGGCACCAAAAATAAGGGTTTGGTCGGTGGCGGCGTGGCGCTTCCGCAGGACTCCATGATCGCGGCCACCAATCCGGCGGGCATGGCCTACGTAGGAAAACGTCTCGACGTGGGGTTGGCGGTTTTTAGTCCGAGCCCTCGCAAGTACTCGGCGGGCGCCCCCTCTGGTGGACAGATCCCGGACGGCACCTTTTGCGCACCGAACTGCCCGGTTACCATCGGTGGTCCTGGCGGAAACCAGTCGCTGGAAAGCGAGAACGATTTCTTCCTGATACCCCACTTCGGATTCAATTACATGCTCAACACCGATATGTCGATCGGTGTGAGCGTTTATGGCAATGGCGGCATGAATACTGAGTGGGAAGGCGGCCAGACCCAGCACCCGGACCAGACCGGAACATTGGTAACGACCCCGGGCACATATGGCGCTGGCACCGCAGGCGTAAATCTCGAACAGTTGTTCGTCAATATCCCGTTTGCCATGAAATTTGCGGGTGGCAAGGCCTCGTGGGGTATCGCCCCCATATTCGCCTATCAGCGTTTCGAGGCCAAGGGCACTGCTACGTTTGGCGGTATATCCCTGCATCCCGACAAACTCAGTAACCAAGGCACCGACACGAGTGCTGGCTGGGGCGGCAAGATCGGAGTCCAGGGTGATATCGGCCCTGTAACGCTCGCCGGTTCGTACCAGTCTAAGATGAGTATGGATAAGTTTGACAAGTACAAGGGTTTGTTTGCGGAAGAAGGCGGTTTTGATATTCCGTCGACCTGGACACTGGGCCTGGCCTGGAAGACGACCAAGAGCTCAGCACTGACCTTCGATGTGCAGCGGATCAATTACACTGACGTCAAGTCCATTTCCAACAGCATGGAGCCGTTGGTAAATGGAAGTTGTACGCCGCAGGGTGCCGCTGGGAACCCGCTCGCGGTAGGTGCCGGCTGCCTTGGCGGTTCTAACGGCGGCGGGTTCGGTTGGCAGGATATGACCATCTACAAGATTGGTTACCAGTTTGCCACCAGCCCGGCTTGGGCGTGGCGGGTCGGTTTTAGTACCGGTGACCAGCCGATCCAGGGTGATGATGTTGTGTTTAACATTCTTGCGCCTGGCGTCGTCGAACAGCATTTCACCTTCGGTTTCACGTGGGACAGCGGCAAGAGCAGCGAAGTCAACTTCGCTGCCATGTATGCACCCAACAACTCCGTGTCGGGTACCAACAAATTCAGACCGGATCAAAACATCGAAATCGAAATGACACAGTTCGAGCTGGAGGCAAGCTGGGGCTACCGGTTCTGATTCGGAGCGGTTATCCCAATTAGGAGCTAAAGCGTCAACACGCCGCACGGAGTTACACCGTGCGGCGTGTTCTTTTCTTTGCGTCATGATTTCCCGTGGCGTGCATGTATCCCCCAACATGCGGGAACGAAACGATGATGATCAACACGATGAAGCGCGTATTGCCCGTGCTGCTTTTCACGGCCCTCGCGTTCAGTAGCGCGGCGCAAGAGACACTGCTTAAGCCGTTCATACTTGCCGAAAAGGGTGCGGGAGAGGCGGGCGCCAAAGTTGGTGAGGTCAAACAAAAACTGACCGGCGCCGGTTTCGAGGTTATCGGCGAGTACTCGCCGTATCCGGCCGCGACCGTTGTGGTGGTGACCAGCGACGCGCTGAAGCAGAACGCGGCGCAAACCGACTATGGCGGTTTCGGTGCCGCGCTGCGGGTGACCGTGACCAGCGCCGGCGATGCGGTACAGGTCGCATACACCAACCCGGTGTATATGGCGCATGTCTATCGCATGAAATCAGACCTGGCCGACGTGGCAACCGCCATGAGGAGTGCGCTTGGTGACCAGGGTGAATACGGGCCTGAGGAGGGACTCACCGCCGAGAAGCTGAGCGAATATCACTACAAGTGGTTGATGCCCTATTTCTATGACCGGCTCAACCTGGTGGAGTACGCCGTTTACCAGAATGCCATCAAGGCCGTTGAGGCGGCACTGGCGGCGCAAAAGGGTGGCGTGTCGAAGGTCTACCGCGTCGATATACCAGGCAAGGAGCAAACCCTGTATGGCGTGCAAATCCACGGTTCGGACAGCATCACCAAGTGCGGAGGCG
The DNA here is from genome assembly GCA_020347585.1 of Pseudomonadota bacterium. Lineage (GTDB taxonomy): Bacteria > Pseudomonadota > Gammaproteobacteria > CAMYNG01 > CAMYNG01. The sequence goes on from CP070733.1 coordinate 1,218,815, forward strand.
ACCAGTACATCATGGAGCGTATCGACTTCAAGGACGTCAAGTCGACGCCGCATCTGCCGTACGAAATGTTGGTGGTCGGCGGTACGGTCTATGCGCTGCCCGCCGAGTTCCGCATCGCCATCAGTTTCCCTGACCTGTCGATGGTCGGTAGCAACAGCTTCGCTTCTATCATGTGCGCGCCATCCGCGGTCGAGGCAGCCCTGACCGAGGGCGCCGGTGGTAAGCTCGAGGAGTGAGCTCAAGGCGGGTCCTTGACCCACGTTCAGGTAAATCGCCCCCGCATCAGCGGAGCGCACTGAAACCCCGCGACTGCGGGGTTTCTTTTGCCTGCCGGCAGGGCGCTAAGCCCCGGCTTTCAAATGCATTTTTGGGGCAGATCGGGTAAGCTTGTGCGTCTTTTCCCGCCGCCGGCGGGCGCATGGTCGCACGACTGTCAGCGCCGGTCATGGCAGCAGATCCAACAGGGTGATATTAGAGAAAATCGATGTTTACCAAGGACATGCAGATTGCGGGTTTTGATGATGAGCTCTCCTCGGCGATACAGAACGAGCGTCGCCGCCAGGAGGAGCATATCGAGCTGATTGCCTCGGAGAACTACGCCAGTCCCCGGGTACTGGAAGCGCAGGGCTCGGTGCTTACCAACAAGTATGCAGAAGGTTACCCGGCGAAGCGGTATTACGGCGGCTGTGAGTATGTGGATATCGCGGAGCAGTTGGCCATCGACCGGCTCAAGGAGCTGTTCGCGGCAGACTACGCTAATGTGCAGCCCCATTCGGGTTCCCAGGCCAACGCGGCGGTCTACCTGGCCCTTCTCAAGCCGGGCGACACCATCCTCGGCATGAGCTTGTCAGACGGCGGGCATCTGACCCATGGCTCGAAGGTCAATTTCTCCGGCAAGATCTTCAACGCCGTGCAGTACGGCCTCAATGACGAGACCGGTGAGCTGGACTACGACCAGCTCGAGGCGCTAGCCCAAGAGCACAAGCCCAAGATGGTCGTGGGCGGGTTCTCGGCTTATTCCCGTGTGGTGGACTGGCAGCGCTTCCGCGACGTCGCCGACTCGGTTGGGGCCCTGTTGATGGTCGACATAGCCCACGTGGCAGGCCTGATTGCTGCCGGGGTGTATCCCAGCCCCGTGCAGATCGCCGACGTGACCACCAGCACTACCCACAAGACCCTGCGCGGGCCGCGCGGTGGGCTGATCCTGGCCAAGTCCAACCCCGAGATTGAGAAGAAGCTCAACTCCATGGTGTTCCCGGGCACCCAGGGCGGGCCGCTAATGCACGTTATCGCCGCCAAGGCGGTGGCCTTTAAGGAAGCCCTCGCGCCCGGGTTCAGGGAATATCAGCAACAGGTTGTTGCCAACGCCCGCGCCATGGCGCAGGTCATTATGGACCGGGGTTATCACGTTGTATCGGGTGGTACCGACAATCACTTGTTCCTCGTCAGCCTGATCGACAAGGGGCTGACCGGTAAGGACATCGATGCGGCGCTCGGCCGCGCCAATGTCACCGTGAACAAGAACAGCGTGCCTAAGGATCCGCAGTCGCCGTTCGTCACCAGTGGAATTCGCATTGGCACGCCGGCCATGACCACGCGCGGCTTCGGCGAAACCGAGGCGCGAGATCTGGCCGGCTGGATCTGCGACATCATGGACGATCACACCAACGAGGTGACCATCGCCGCGGTCAAGGACAAGGTGTCGGCGGTGTGTGCGAACTTTCCGGTATACGAACAGTAATGAGGAACGAGTACTAAAGGGCTGGAAAAACTTTGGTCCGGGTGCGAGAAACGATGAACACAAGAATCCATGTTGTGATGTTTGTTTCTCGAACCTCGTTCCTCGAGCCTTGTTCCTGATTTTTTATGCATTGTCCTTTCTGCGGTGCAGACGATACCAAGGTCATCGACTCGCGGCTGGCGGATGAGGGCGCGGTCGTAAGGCGCCGTCGCGAGTGCCAGTCCTGCAGCGAGCGTTTTACTACATTCGAGACGGCGGAACTGGTGATGCCGCGCATCGTCAAGGGCGATGGTAGGCGCGAACCGTTTGACGAGGACAAGCTGCGTGCAGGCATGCTGCGTGCGCTGGAGCGGCGTCCCGTAGACACCGAAAGCGTCGAGGCGGCGATCAACCGGATCAAGAAACATATCCGTTCCACTGGCGACCGCGAGGTGCCGTCCAGCCACATTGGGCAATGGGTGATGGACGAGCTGCGCGATCTTGATCAAGTCGCCTATGTGCGGTTTGCATCGGTGTATCGGAGTTTTCAGGACGTCAACGCCTTCTCGGAGGAGATTGAGCGCCTGAAGAATGTGCCGACGCCCGAGGTCAAGCGAAAGCAGATCTCGCTGCTGCCGGGCGACGAGGACGAATCCTGAACGGCGCACCCATGGATTTTACGCAAGCCGACCACCGCTTCATGGCGCGGGCCCTGCAGCTCGCCGCGCGCGGTTTGTACACGACGGATCCGAATCCGCGCGTTGGTTGTGTGCTGGTCAAGGACGGCAAGATCATCGGCGAAGGCTGGCACGAACGTGCCGGTGAGGGACATGCCGAAATTCGTGCACTTGAGAACGCCGGCGCGGCTCAGGGCGCTACGGTCTATGTCACGCTGGAACCGTGTTGCCACCAGGGACGTACGCCGCCGTGCACCGATGCGCTGATTGCGGCTGGCGTGGCGCAGGTTGTCGCGGCCATGGAGGATCCCAACCCGCGGGTTGCGGGAGAGGGTCTTGCACAGCTTGCCGCGGCCGGTATCAAAGTGAGCTCGGGTCTGATGGCAGCCGAGGTCGGGGCGCTCAATCCTGGCTTCGTTAAGCGCATGCGCACCGGCCGGCCGTTCGTGCGCAGTAAGCTCGCCATGAGCCTCGATGGACGTACGGCAATGGCATCGGGCGAGAGCAAGTGGATAACCTGCGCGGAGGCGCGCGCGGATGTGCATCGGCTGCGTGCGCGCAGTTCAGCGCTGATGACCGGCGTGGGCACGGTGCTGGCCGATGATCCATCATTGACGGCGCGGCTTGACGGTGTCGAACGCCAACCCTTGCGAGTGGTGGTTGATACGCACCTGAGCATGCCCGAAACGGCGCGCATGCTCTCGCAGCCCGGCCGCACACTGGTTTTGACGACGCAGGATGAGCCCGACGAGATGCAGCGGTTGCAGGAGGCGGGTGCCGAGGTGATACCCATGCCGCGCCATGGCAACAGTGTGGATTTGCAGGCGGTGCTGGACCATCTGGGCAGTATGGATGTCAACGAAGTCATGCTCGAGATGGGTGCGACACTGGGTGGCGCCATGCTGCAGGCCGGGTTGATCGACGAAATGGTGTTCTATGTGGCGCCGGTACTGATGGGTTTTGAGGCACGCGGGCTGTTTCGCCTGCCCGGTCTGGAAACGATGGATCAACGCATCCACCTCGACATTGTTGACCAGCGTATGGTCGGGAAGGACTGGAGGATTACAGCCAAGGTAAAAGGGTAAAGATACAAGATACTAAGGGAACAGCGTCTTGCCCCCTGTATTTTTTCCCCTTGCCCTTGTATCTGGAAGATATGTTCACCGGAATCATACAAGCGATAGGTACCGTCGCCGCGATCGAACCGCGAGGCGAAGATGTGCGACTGCGGCTGGAAACCGGCAAACTTGATCTCGACGACGTTCGGCTTGGCGACAGTATCGCAGTGGACGGTGTGTGTCTGACGGCGGTGCAGTTACCCGGCGACGGATTCTGGGCCGATGTGTCCGGCGAAACCCTGGCCTGCACCACGCTCGAGGCGCTTGGCAGCGGTGCGCGGGTAAACCTCGAGAAGGCGCTGACGCCCACGACGCGTATGGGCGGGCACCTGGTCAGCGGACATGTCGACGGCGTCGGTGAAGTGGTGCAACGCAAAACCGACGGGCGCTCGGAACGCTTCAACATCAAGGCGCCTGATACGCTGGCACGCTATATTGCGGCCAAGGGATCGATTTGCGTTAACGGCATCAGCCTTACGGTTAATGCGGTGCATGGGGCGGTGATGGAACTCAATATCGTGCCGCATACCTTGCAGGAGACCACCATGGATCAACTGCAACCCGGTACCCGCGTAAACCTCGAAGTGGACATTATTGCCCGCTACCTCGAGCGCCTGTTGCTGGGCGAAAAGGCAGCGCAGTCGGATGCAGGAATAACGCGCCAGTTGCTTGCGGACTATGGGTTCGTCAGGGAGTAACGGATATCTACCCCCGAATAACACAATAGGCACCGGTTGGGGCAAGACAAGGCGACATGTGCCGACCGACATATTTTTTGGAATTGGATTTTTCTATGCAGCTGAATACGACACAGGAGATCATCGACGCCCTAGCCAACGGCGAGATGATCATTTTGATGGACGATGAGGATCGCGAGAACGAGGGCGATCTGATCATTGCCGCACAAAATGTGAGCGCCGAAGACATCAACTTCATGGCGCACTACGGACGCGGCCTGATCTGCCTGACATTGACTCGCGAGCGTTGCGAGCGACTCAATCTGCCGCTGATGGTACGCGGCAGCGGCGATGCGCACGGCACCAATTTCACTGTTTCCATTGAAGCCGCGCGGGGTGTTACCACCGGCATCTCGGCCGCCGATCGCGCGGTTACGGTACAGGCTGCAGTGGCGGCCGACGCCACCGACACGGATATCGTACAGCCGGGTCACGTGTTTCCCCTCATGGCGCAGCCGGGCGGCGTGCTGACGCGCGCCGGCCATACCGAGGCGGGCTGTGATCTGGCGCGCCTTGCCGGGTTTGAGCCCGCTGCAGTGATCGTCGAGATCC
>CP070733.1:1223718-1228141 GCA_020347585.1 Pseudomonadota bacterium
CGATGACCAGCGCCGGGGCGTCAGGTCCGTTACGGCGCCAGGTAAAGGCCGCCTCGCTGGCGCCCAGGCGCACCCGGCCAAGTGGCACGGTAGCTCCTGCGACTGTGTACCAGGGCCGCTGCGCTTCTTCCACCTGTACCGTGCGCATGGCGCTGTCGGTCGCCAGCGTGGCGTTGGCGACACCGAGGCTGGTTAACCGATCGTTGAGCCGGTCGAGCGCATAGCCTGTGGCGAAGGGTCCAAAGTCCAGTTGCACGGCGGTGTTGTTGCAACGCACGCGGATACCGCTTACCTCAATATCTGCCATGTCGGGGCGCGCAGATAGCACGTCAGCAATGGCATCAGGCACTGGCGCTGCGCCGGCAGTGGGTTCGTCGCCCTGCATACCCCAGAGCAGATTTAGCCGCCCGGCGGCCGGATTGAACAGTCCGCCGCTGGCGTCTGCCAGTGTTTGCGCTTCGGCGATCAGCGGTAAAATTGAAGGGTTCACCGAGAACCATCCCTGCAATTCGAGCAACTGGTTGATGCGCCGCAGCGCACCGGCCCGCTGCGGGAGGTAAGTGCGGTCCATATAGGCCAGGTCATCGCCGAGGGCGGCGAAGGCCTGCTCCGCGCGCTGCGGGTCGCTGTTGCTCAGAGTGACCTCGAACACCTGTCCCAGCGCGATAAACACTTCCCGGTGCTGTTGGCGGGTGTCGCCGTCGCAGCCGGCAAGGAGGGCGGCAGTTGCCACCGCCGCCGGCCACGTCAGGTGCCGTGACCGCCTAGCCGCGGGCACTCAGCCGTGCCTCGATGGCGTCCATCAGCCCAGCGCTGATGTTGATGTCGTAGATCTCGTCCAGTTGCCGGATGCAGGTGGGGCTGGTGACATTGATCTCGGTGAGAAAGTCACCGATCACGTCCAAGCCGACAAATATCAACCCCATTTCGCGCAAGGTCGGCGCCACTTGTGCGCATATCCAGCGGTCGCGCTCACTGAGTTCCACGCCGATCCCCTTGCCGCCCACCGCAAGGTTGCCGCGGATGTCCCCCTCGGGCGGCACGCGTGCCAGCGCAAAGGGAATTGGCTCGCCGTCGACCAGCAGGATGCGCTTGTCGCCGTGGTCGATCTCGGGAATAAACCGCTGAGCCATGGCCGCGCGTCGGCCATCACGAGTCAGGGTCTCGATGATCACATTGCGGTTGAGGTCACCCTCGCGCACGCGGAACACCGAGGCGCCGCCCATGCCGTCGAGCGGCTTGAGTACCACGTCGCCGTGGGCGCGTACAAAATCCGCAAGCCGCGCAGGGTTGGCGCTCACCAGGGTGGGCGGGGTGCATTGCGGGAACCAGCTGGTGAACAGCTTCTCGTTGGCATCGCGCAGGCTGCGGGGGCGGTTCACCACCAGGACCCCTGCGCGTTCGGCCAACTCCAGCAGGTAGGTGGCGTAGATGTAGTCCATGTCGAAGGGCGGATCCTTGCGCATGAGGATCACGTCCAGCGCGTCCAGCGCAGCGGGTTCGGGCGCGCCCAGTTTGAACCAGTCGGAGGGATCGGCGCGCACGCTGAGCGCGCGCTGCGCGGCCCATGCCCGACCGTCGCTCATGTACAGATCCGGCTGTTCCATGTACACCAGAGACCAGCCGCGCTGCTGTGCCTCCAGCAGCATCGCCAGGGTGCTGTCTTTCTTGAAATCGATGGATCCGATAGGATCCATCACTACGCCTAGTCGTATCGCCATGTGGCTCCTGTCTGTTGCCGCGGATATGGGATGCTTCGGCAGCGCCGCAGCCTCTATCGCCCCAAGCGAGCCGCGAGGGGCAAGTTAACATGTTTTTTCAAGTTCTGTGACACAGTCGCCGATATGTACTGCAAGCGATATTCGGCGGGTGGTCCCGCCGCCCGGAGGCGGGGACACGGGATCGCGCGGTTGGGCAGCCCAGGTAGATTAGTCTATAAAATATGGATACTTATAGATTGTTCCTAATAAATATGTTAAATACGGCGGGCCACCTTTACTATGGTACGGACATTGGCACGGACGAATACTGACGCAAGGTTTCGACGGAATCCACTGGCGTTTTCCTGTCATTACTACCAACCAGGCGACGACTAAAGATAATGCTGGCAGAAGATCTGATGGACAACGAATTTCAATGTCTCAAGGTGATGGTAATCGACGACAGTAAGACCATTCGCCGCACGGCGGAGACGCTGCTGAAGAAAGCCGGGTGCGACGTGATTACTGCTACCGACGGTTTCGAGGCCCTATCCAAGATCGCGGACAACCACCCCGACATTATTTTCGTGGACATAATGATGCCGCGGCTGGATGGGTATCAGACCACGCAACTCATCAAGAACAACAAGGTGTTTAGCAAGACGCCGGTCATCATGCTCTCAAGTAAGGACGGGCTGTTTGACCGGGCGCGCGGGCGCATTGTGGGGTCGGAACAGTATTTGACCAAACCGTTTACGAAAGAGGAATTGCTCGGCGCAATCAAGAATCACGTTCTCGCGGACGTGAGTCATTAGCCGGGCCGGTTGCGAGCGAACGATCATCCGGCAGGCCGGATGCTAAGTTAGGAGTATGTTATGGCACGTGTATTGATAGTTGACGATTCACCCACCGAAGTGCATGCCCTCAAGGGTATTCTTGAGAAGAACGGCCATTCGGTGCTGTCGGCGGGCAATGGCGAAGAAGGCATCGCCAAGGCAAAGGCGGAGCTGCCGGAGCTGATTCTGATGGACGTGGTAATGCCAGGTCTTAACGGTTTTCAGGCCACCCGCGCGCTCAGCAAGGATCCGCAGACGCAGCACATTCCGATCATCATCGTCACCACCAAGGATCAGGAAACCGATCGGGTGTGGGGATTGCGCCAGGGCGCCAAGGACTACGTCACCAAGCCGGTGGATGAATCGGAACTGGTGAACAAGATGAACACTGCACTCGGTGCCTGATACGTCAATGTCGGCCGCACGCAATTTCAAGCCCCTTGATCTGCTGCGCGATATCGAAGCGCGTTCGCAACGCAATGCGCTGGGTATACCGCAGCAGGTAGAGGTTCGCCGTACCTGGTCAGGCATCGGTTTTCGCCTGGGAGACACCCGGATGGTGTCGGCGCTGGACGAGGTCAACGAAATACTGCCTTATCCGGCGCTGACGCGAGTGCCCGGTGCGCTGCCCTGGGTCAAGGGGCTGGCGAACATTCGCGGCACCCTGTTGCCGGTGATGGATCTGGCAGGGTTGCTCGAGGGCGACAATACGCGCCTCGATCGCCAGACCCGCATCCTGGTAATCAATCAGGGCGATGTAACCGCAGGGCTGGTGGTGAACGAGGCACTGGGGCTACGGCATTTTTTCGAAGAGGAAAAGACCGAGCGGATTCCGAAGGTCTCGGAGCCGGTGCGCACGCACCTGGTGGGAGCGTACCAGCAGGGTAGCGTGCACTGGGGCGTATTCAGCGTACAGCGGCTGATTGCCAGTTCGAAGTTTATGCAGGTGGCCGCACGCGGCTGATCGGAGGGTGTGTCACCTGCTGACCTCACCATGAGGTGACGGGCGGGCCGGAAGTTTGGCCCGTATTTTTTGACTCTTTTGTTTAGTACGACAAACTCGGCTACCAAGGGTAGGAGCGAAGCAATGGCAGCAAAAGGCGATAGCAAGTCAGGTGCATCCGCGGGGCGCACACTTGCATTCTTGGGGTTGGCGCTGGGTTTATCCCTGTTGGCTACCGTGTTGATGTTCTACATCAACGCTCAGCGTAGCGCTAACGACACAGATTACATCAACCGCATTGGTGACCAGCAGGTGCTGTCACAGGAAATCGCCAAGCTGACGTCACAGGCGTCACGCGGTGAAGTCGACGCGTTTCCGTTCCTGCAGAGGTCGCGCGACGGTTTCGAGGCGAACCTCGCATGGCACAAGGCGCAGACTCCCGAAGACGTGACCGACGCGCTGAAGGGTGTGGAAGACATCTGGGCCGGCTACAAGGAGGGCGTGGATACCATCCTGCAGCGCCAGGAAGTGGTGTCCACCATGCGCGAAAACATCCAGGGTATCAACGAGCAGATCCCGACGCTGCTGGCGTTGACCGACGAAGTGGTTACCACCCTGACCGAGCAGAACGCGCCGCCCGATCAGATTTATATCGCAACCCGTCAGCTAATGCTGATTCAGCGTATTGCCAGTAACGTAAGCCGCGTGCTGGAAGGCGGTGAAGGTGCAGTAACGGCGGCAGACAGGTTCGGGCGTGACGCCGCGCTCTATGGCCGCGTACTCGACGGCATGCTCCGTGGCAGCCGCACTATGCGTGTCATGCAGGTCACCGAGCCGACTGCACGCAAGAAGCTGAAGGAAGTGTCTGATCTGTTCGGCAAGATCAGTAACCAGGTCGGCGCCATTCTCGAGCGCTCGCCCGAGATGTTCCAGGTGTCGGACGC
>CP070733.1:1228241-1233619 GCA_020347585.1 Pseudomonadota bacterium
CAGCGCCTGCGCGTGCTGCCATGGGAAGCGCCGGGTCACCGGAACATAACGACCGGTAAGTTGTGACCCTGCTGTGCCGGGCGCAGCGGGCGGCGGTGATGGCGTTAGCCCGCGTACCATGAAGTCCTGCACATGCGAGCGCATTTCCCGCAGCGCCCGTCCGTTGAATGCGTTGATCACCAGGAAGTAGCCCATTCCACTGTCGCGATTGTAGGCTAAGTGCGCCAGATAACCGTCGCCGTCGCCACCGTGGCCGTGAAACAAAAAACCGTTGTGCACGAACTGGTAGTTGCCAAGCCCGTAGCCGTAGCTTAGCCCGGCGGTGGCCGCAAGCGTGGTGCGCGGTGTTTCCATACGCGCGATTGCAGCGGCGGGAAGCAAGCGGCGCTTGCCGATGCGGCCGCGGTTGAGCAGTAGTTGCACGAAACCCGCCATTTCGCGCGGCGTCGCATTGATGGCGCCGAAGGGCCGAAAGATCATATGCCAATAGGGAATCACCGTTTCGCCGTCGGTGTCGTAGCCGGTGGCAAGGCGCTGTCGGGTTTGTGCATCGAGAAAAAAACCGGCGTTCGACATGGCCAGGGGTGCGAACAGTTGTGATTCGACATAGTCCTCAAACCGTTTGCCGCTGACGTGCTCCAGAGCATACGCGGCAAGGCCCGCGCCCGCATTGGAGTAGGAGGAGTGCAAGCCCGGTGCCCAATGTGCGACACGCGCGTCCGGCGACAACTGCAGCGCATCGCGCAGCGTCAGCGGCTTGGGGTCGCTGTGATCGAATTCTGCTCGGGTAAGATCAAGCAGCCCCGCGGTGTGTTCCAACAGATGGGAAAGCTGCACCGGTTGTGTGTTGCGCCACGGATTGGCAAGCGGTGCGTCGGGCGCCAGCGCCAGCAATGCATCGTCGAGCCGCAACAGTCCCTGTTGCTCGGCCATGAGCAGGGCCAGCGCAGTAAAGGTCTTGGTGATCGACCCGATGCGAAACAGCGTATCCGCGGTGGCGGGTCGTTGCGTGCGCCGATCGGCGATGCCGCGTGCACCTGTCCATAGCACGGCATCGGCGTTGACCAGGGTAAGCGCAAAGGCCGCGACGTTGTGTTCGCGGCGCACTGCATCGAGTGTCTCTAACAGCCGGGATACGTCAGCCTCCCGCGAAGATTCGGCGGCGGCCGGGCAAGCAGCAACAGCCAGCCAAATCAGCATGGCCAGCTTACGGTGCATCGCCCGAGGGGGGTGCCATGATGGCGCGGCGCGTTGCGGCCAGCGGCGCGCGGTTGTCGAAGTGCAGTCGCCTGCCGTGTGCTTCGATACCCAGCAAGCGGTAGGCCTCGCCCAGATCCGGAAAATGGTTGGAATGTGCGTAGCGTGCATATAGCGTAGTGAACACATCGGTGTCCGACAAGGTATCGAGTTGCATCATCAGCTCGCGGGTGCCCCAAAGGCGCGTGGTGGGCAGGCAGCAGCGCGCCAGCTTGCCCAGCACGCTGTCCAGCGACTGTGTGCCGTCACTGCGATAGCGTAGTCCGGTGTCCGCCAGCAGCGCGATAGCCGCGCCGCTCCAATACACTCGCATGAAGCTGCGGTCGCGCATCATGTTCTCAGTGACCTCCGCGAGGGTGCGGTCTACGGGTGTGCCGCGAATCCCGCGTTGGAAGCCAGCGTGCAGACGGTCCCAGGCGTCTGCGGGGTCAAGCAGCCCGGCGCGTGCGCGCAGCACGTTCTGGTAGTAGCTAGCCAGGCCTTCCGACAGCCAGGCGCCGTCGCTCGCAATACGCGGATGCAGCAGGTGGCTGAGTTCGTGCACCAGTGTCCAGTCGGCGAAGAACTCCGTGAGCGGGCGCGTCTGGTCAATGTACAGATGTACCGCGTCGCCACCGCCACGCATCACTTGCCCCCACGGTACCGGTTCGCCGCCTCGCCCGCCCGGGATAACTAGGACCTGCGCGGCCGGCACCGGAAACCGGCCGTGGGCCATCACCAGCGCGTCGGCGCCCTTTCTTACCCACTCGAGAGTTTCCGCTTTGCGCGCCGGTGGTTTCCCGTCAAGGATGGCGATCTGTGCACTGCCGCCCGGGAAATCCAGCCGCACGGTGTCGAAGCGTCCAATCGCCACACGCCCGTCCCAGTCGAGGGGGCGCGGGCCCAGGCGAAACACGGTCCGCCCTGGTACCTGGGACAGCACCGTGCCGGGCGCCGAAACTGTCATACCCGCGGGCAATTGAAAATCGACCTCAATCGGGGTAGGTAGCGTGTGTCCGGGCGGCAGCCACAACAGCAGGTGATGTGAAAGCACCACGCTCTTGCCGGTGCGAAGAAACGGCCCCCACCGCCCGCCTGACGGGTAAGGGGGCAACGCCACCGCGTATTCGATGCAGTTCCCTTTGCCGGTGCGCCGGATGTATAGGCGCTCGCCGCGCAACTCAAGTGCCTCGCCCCTGTCGGGCAAACGCAGGTAGCGGGCGGTGCCGCGCTTGCGCGAGGTCACTGCGCGGGGAGCAGGGCCGGCGAAGCAGGCGCGGATGTCGAAACGTTGCAGGCCAGCGTCCACATGCACCGTGTAGCGATGTGCGGCAAGTGACTCGCCGCCTGCGGCATTGACCCACAGCGCGAGGTGTACCGCGAACGCAAGTAATAGCGAAAACCGGACCATATTTGCGGCTTTCCAGGGCTGCCCCACTCAAGGGAGAGACCATGTGCGCACTCAACAGTTTCGCCGTTCGCGCGATGCGCGCACGCCGAAGGGTTGCACTACAGCGGGGACGGCGCCGGGTACTTGTCGAGATGTGCGGCGCGCTGATCGAAGGGTATGCGGACAGGTTCTTTGCCCTTTTGGCGAATCAGCGCGAGGTACTCGTCCATGGTGTGGGACGCCAGGTTCTGCTCGGAAGGGGGCTTCTCCAGCGCAGTTAGCCCGCGTAGCATGCTGTCGAGCCCTTGCAGCACTGAATAGGTGCGGCCGGGGAACAGGATGACCTCCTTGCCAAGGTGCCAGTAGATCGCCACGTTGAGGTTGGCTATATCACTGGGATCAAAGGGCGGCACCAGCGGCACCATGTCGTCGGGTGTTACCACGCGGGTGAGGTTGAGTTTGCCGAAATGCTCCGCCGCGGGGCGGGTGGACACCTTGGGCTGGCCGAAGGTCACTATCTCTCCGACGGTGTAACCGTCATGTTGCAGATACATCGCCAGTACCAGCGCCACAGCGCCGCCCAAGCTATGGCCCGTGGTGTTAATCGTGAAGTCGCGACGGAACTTCGTGCGGATTTGATCGTATACATTCTGCGCCGCGACGGAGAATCCTTGGTGGACATCGGTATCGGCGTAGGTGTCCCGGCGCAGCTTGAAATCAAGGTCGGTGACGGCGTTTTGCGCATTCGCGGTGCCGCGTACAGCGATGATCTGGTGGCGGCGCGCCTCATTGGTGGCGAGAAAATAGCCCACACCGGTCTGCGCGTCGGTACCCATGTGCTCCACCTGGTAGCCGGTTGCACGGGCGATGCCGTCAATCTGAGCGGGGCCGCCGTAGGCGGCGTTGGCGTAGCGGCCGTAGTTGTACAGCGTGCCGAAGTTGGTCTCCGCTGCTGCTGCGCCGGCTGTCAGCAGCAAGGTGACTGCGATGTAGAGTCGCGCAATCTGCATGTCAGGTGCCCTCCCTGGTGGACAGCCGAATACTGGAGAAAATTCCGACGCGTTTCAATGGGCTGTGTCACGCTCCTGGCGTACACCGCGGCCGCCTTGCACGCCACCTCTGCCCCACCTATGCTGGGGCGCTCGCGCATGGCAATTCTCTGGCAACGCAGCATCAACGGCCGGCAATACGAGGTCAGATCCGCCGGCAACACCCGGCGCCTCTATACCGACGGCGTGTTTCACAGCCAGTTTAATCCGCGCAATCCCCTGTGCGGTGGTGTCTGGGACCTGTTGCTGCTGCCGGCACTGTTTTCTTCCTCCGGCGCCATACAGCGGGTGCTGGTGCTCGGCGTGGGCGGCGGAGCCGTGATTCATCAATTGGCGCGCCATGTGACGCCGCGTGAGATCGTTGGCATCGAACTTAATCCCGTGCATCTCACTATCGCGCGGCGTTTTTTCGGACTCGCACGGCGTAACGTTGCCTTGGTCCAAGCGGATGCGCGGCGCTGGTTGCGTGACTATGACGGTCCGCCCTTTGATCTCATCATCGATGATCTGTACGGCGAGCAGGATGGCGAACCGCTGCGTGCAGTTGCGGCAAATGCGCCGTGGTTCACGCTGCTGCACCGTCGCCTGTCGGCACACGGCACGTTGGTATTCAATTTCGTTTCCCGCGACGCGTTGCGCCGTTGCGGATACTTTGTTGATCGGCGTGTTTCGCGCCGCTTTCGCTCGGCCTGGCAGTTCACCACACCACTACACGAGAATCGCGTTGCCGCGTTCCTGCGTGGTGAATCGTATGCCCGCGTACTTCGCAACAACTTGAAGGCTGCGCCCGGACTCGGCAACGCCCTGGCAACCGGCAGGCTGCGCTATTGCGCGCGCGCCATGCGACCGGTTTGAACTGTGTTGCTGAAAGGCACTACTGGCGTGGTGTTTGCCCGCCGGCGCGTTGCAGACGGATTTCGACGTGTGGTTCGTTGCGCAGCAACACCGCAATGCGCGTCGCAATTTTGCCCGGTGTGATCTGTACGCTGAGGTAGTCGCGACGGTCCGTATTGAAGATCAGCGTGTTGCCGCGCAAGTGCACGGCGCGCAGGAACACCGGTTCGGTGTTGCCGCCAAAAGTGGTCAAAAATCGCAGCTCAATGTAATCGCCACGCGGATGAAAATGCCAGTGGTGCAGTGCGGCGCCGGGGTTGGCAGTGCCGCCGATGCCGTCGGTGTTGATGGGGGCGAAGCTGATGTCATAGGGTAGGGGTCCGCGCGGTGTCACCACGGCTTGCCCCTGCCAGGGACCGCGCAGGGCCGTGAGGAATGTGCGAATATCCTGCGGACCCAGCGCCCGCTTGGGCTCGCCAGCCGCCAGCGGCATACCAGTGCCGAGCAGGACCAGTGCGGCCAGCCCCACGTGAGCCATGTTGTCTAACGCCTTTTTGACCATTGCTAAATGGCCCCTCCGCCAATGAGGTCAACGCCAATAAGACAAGCGGGTGCGGAGCGCGGTTCGGCACGGCCTTTTTTGTCACCGCCCGTTGTGGAAAAATACGCAGGCTTGGGCCTCCCGGCCCCCACTCCATGCAGAGGTTACCGCATCCCCCATGAGCATCCGCGACCAGATCGAGCAGCGCTACGGCGAGAAATTCGAGCTTCATGAGCGCTATCTCAACGGCCAGATGGTGCGCGTGCTCAAGACCATTGGCTATGACCGCCACTACGTGCGCGCCGAGGGGCCCTATCTGTTCGATGAC
>CP070733.1:1233719-1253806 GCA_020347585.1 Pseudomonadota bacterium
ATCGAGTCAATTGCTTACAGGCGAGTGGTCGCCCGCCGGGCGGCCCAACGTGTCGAAAGGTATGTGGATGTATACGAATCAAAGACGCCGCAACCTGCGCACAGGATATGGCCGAACCGCCTGGGTAACGGCGCCGGACGGCAACACCCTGTTTGTGCCGACGATTGATTTCTCCATGGAGGGCATTGGCATCGACAGCCCGACCGAACTCGCTATTGGCGAGCAGGTGGATGTGGCGGTAAACATCGCTCCCACCGGCAAGGTCAACATGCTGGAGGTGAGGGGCGAAGTGCGGCACAGCAGCGCACGCGAAGGGCGCTATGCGGTAGGCATACGCTTCAGCGCGCCCTAGTATGCCGCTGGCACGCGTGGGAAAACCCGGCGTGCTGGGTTACAATTCCGCGAATGCGGCAAGTGCTACCCCGGCCCGGGCGCAGGCAGGTCGCATACGTGTTTCCAAGGCTTGACAGGTAGCAGCGACATGGAAGAACGGCTGATAGTCGGATACCGTCCCCATCCGCACAGCAGGTCTCTCATCCAGGAGATCTTTGAGTGCGGCCACGCCTACAGCATCAAGCGCGAAGAAGCCACTGTCGCGTTGGCTCAAAGCAAGGCGTGCTTCAAGTGCATGGTGGGCATGCCGCCGGACCTCTCGCCTGAGGAGCAAAAGACGGCGACCGGCATGGCGCGCGGCAAGGAGCCGTTGCTGGCACGCTTGTGTAAGTCGCTCGCGTTTCACCTTGCCACGGTTGAGGCGGCACGCAAGAGCGTGGGCGGCGAAATGCCTGACGTGGATCTCGAGATCGAGCGGGCCCACGTCCTGCTGACGGAGGCCGGATTCGAACAGCCTTCCCATTCGCCGCAGCCGTCGGCGCGCACCGAGCCGGAGGAGACCGTCGAGGAGTTCGTGATCCTCGAAGCACCGGAGCCACCCGCTGACGCAATTGAGATCCTCGACGAGTTTTCCATCAACTACGGCGGTAAATCCTGATCCGTCATCGACCGTATCTAGAGAACATGACGTTCGTCGCTGCGCGACCCTAACGCTTCACTGGCCGGGAAGTGCAGCCAGGCAAGGGAGCCATCGGCAATGATCGAATCGCGGCAATTGGTGGGCTACCGCCCTCATCCCGTATTCCGGACTTTGGTGCAGGAGATATACGAGTGCGGGCATGCCATGAGCGTGCGCAGGCGGGTACTGGTGGACAGTTACAGAACGGCCAAGCGCTGCGTCAAGTGCGCGCAGCAACTTCCCCCCGATATTGAAGCCGTCGAACTTGCTGTTTTCACCGGACGCAGCCTTGAGGGCCGCGGTACTCTCAAACGCCTGTATGACACCCTCGCGTTTCATATAGGGTTGACCGAGTTGGCGCTCGCTAACAAGGAACTGAAGGAATCGACGCAGCTCGATGCCGAGGTGCGCGAGGCGTATGCTGCGCTCGCGGTGGCCGGCCGGCTGCTGCGCCTGGATGGGCAACACACACCGCAGATGCCAGCCTCGTAGGAGTCCCGGGACGGCGATGCTACTGCGGCGTGCTCAACCTGAACTCCACGCGGTTATTGAGTGCGGCGATGGTATTCCAGTCCCCGGCGCTCGGTGTGGCTGAAGCCTGGGGGTAGGGGACGAGCGGGCGGGATGTCCCCGACAACACGATATCCACTTCTATGTAGCCTTCACCCAGCACCGGCGAGGTGCGCAGGAAATTGGCGAATGCCAATGACTGGCTCTCTTCCAGGTTGAGCGGATACTCATCGGCGCGCGCTTCGGCATCGCAGCGTTCGAGCGGATCGGTTGGCTTTGCCAGCGTCAGCACATCGGTTTCGCTGCGCACTAGGCAATAGTTGCCGTTATGAACGTTGAGTACGACGCGCCCGCGGTAGTTGAGTTGCGCGAGGTGCTGCAGCAACTCGCGCAGGATACCGAGGCGCGCGCCATCGAGTGGCGTCTCGCCGTATGCAAAACCATTACTTGTATTCAGCGCCCAGTCCAAGCTCCGCACGACGGCGGTATCTGCTGTGCGCTCGTCGCTCGCCGCCGGGGTTATGTCGTCGCGCGCTCCAACACTTTCCTCCCGCTTTTGCGCAAGGGTGGTCTTGAGCAGTTGCTCGTATTCGCTCAGGGATCTTTGCCGCGCTTCCTCGGCTTGAGTGAACAGATGCACATACCATAATGGTAGGGCAATCAGCGCGGCCGATATCAGCGCAAACCTAACAAAGAATCTGCGGTTGGCAATTGCGCTGCGCTCCGCATCATAGCGCAGAACGGCACGCTGCACGGACTCCTGTACCTCGTCCTTGAGCTTGTCGTGTTCCTGTTCGATAATCCGCTGGATGTCGTCGAGCGCAGGCGCTGGGTCCAGGCGAGCGGCGACATCTCTGGCGACATCGCGCAGTTCTATATAGTCGTTCGCCGCGGAACCCGGAACCTCGGCCGCCGCGGGCAACACCCCCGGCGCGGTGCGGCCCTGTTCTTCCTGCTCACCGATGATGCGCAGGCTCTGCAGCACCTCGTCAAGTTCGGCTTTCTCGACTTGCTTGGGCAGCACGCCGACCGCGCCGAGTGCGCGCGCCTGGCTGACGTACACCTCGCCTTCCTTGGAGGTGTACATCATGATTGGAATCATGGCGGTTTTGGGATTGTCCTTGATCACCTTGACCGCCTCGAGGCCGTCCATCCCAGGCATCATGTGGTCCATGAATATGACGTCGGGCTGCGCACGACCGAGGTACTCGAGCGCATCCTCTGCCGAGTCCGCGGTATCGACCTCGAGGTCATAGTTCTTCAGCATCTGGCACAGCGAGAGCCGTGCCAGCCTTGAGTCATC
The DNA here is from genome assembly GCA_020347585.1 of Pseudomonadota bacterium. Classification (GTDB taxonomy): domain Bacteria; phylum Pseudomonadota; class Gammaproteobacteria; order CAMYNG01; family CAMYNG01. The sequence continues at coordinate 1,236,545 of CP070733.1, forward strand.
CACCACCAGTGCGCGTTTGCTTGCCATTGCTGCATCGACCTGTTTGCAGGCGACTATTTGCGGGCGGTCACGCCGCAGCAGGTATCAGGCCCCCGCCGCGCATGCACCTATACCATTATATAGAGCAAAAGTTCTTGGTATCCAGACTTTTACAGGAAGCGCAGCGCGCGGTCTACGGCAGCCAATTTATCTCGCGCGCCGTTTGCTCCCCTATCACAACTTTGTGCAGGCTGCGTGGGATCACTGCGGTGTACTGATCGACGGGTATGCGACCGCCCATGATCTCGGCGTAGTTCTGCGGGTACAGTGGCCGCTTGTCGGGTTCGGCATAGCCCGCCGGGTGCAGCGGCAGCTCGTCGACACCATACTTGTCTGTGGCGCCCACCGTATGCAGCAGTTCGTGCGCGATAATCACGTTATTCTTCTCCGCCATGGTAGGGCTGGCGAAGGCGTTGACCACACCAACCAGGCCCTTCTCGAGCCCTAGCGAATGCCGAAGTCGCTCATGTCGGACAGGGTCGTGATACACAACGAAGATGCGTATGTCTGGCGTCGGCCCTGCGTGGTGATCCACGCGGTATGCCCAATAGCGCATCTGCAGACTCCAGGCCATGATCGCTAGTGTGTTGCCCGGTGCGGGCGGTGTGGGTGGCATCTCGTCTATCACATGCGCCAGTTGGACCGTGATTGGGCGCTTCAGAGCCAGATCGTAGCTTTCGGCTTCATCGCCAAAGAAGTCCTCCAGTGTCCTGAAGGCGCGGACATCCAGACTCGTTATATAGCGCGAGCTGGCGTCGCTGCCATCGCCGTTGATCGGGTGAATGGCTACCCATAGGGGCGCGTCCCAGTCGGTGGTGCGCAGCTTGGTTAGCCAGGTCCCCGCGGCGACCACCACCAGCAGTGCGAGCAGGATTGTGATGCGCAGGTAGCGGAACAGTTTGCGTACAGCCATGACGAATAATTCAACGCGTTGTTGCGTGCGGTGTGCCGGCCAATTCGCTAAAGTAAATAGAAGGACAAATGCGAATCGCAGCTGTTGTTTTGTCGTAGCAACGCCAATATAACCCACTCAGGCTGCCGCCAACAAATGCGGCGCGAGCCTGCCGCCATTAACCCGGGGTGAAAACCTATGCCGTCGTTCGATGTTGTTTCGGAAGTGGATATGCATGAAGTTGCCAACGCCGTGGACCAGGCCAACCGCGAGGTGCAGACCCGCTTTGACTTCAAGGGAACAAATGCCAGCTACGAGCGCGACGATGCCACCGTAACCACGCGCGCAGAGTCCGAATTTCAGCTTGGACAGATGCTCGATATCCTGCAGACCAAACTCAGCAGGCGCGGTGTGGACATTTCGTGTCTGAAGGTTGAAGCGCCGCAGACCACAGGCAAAACCGCGCATCAGGAAGTGGTGTTGCGCCAGGGGCTGGATACCCCCCTGGCCAAGCAGATCGTCAAACTGATCAAGGATTCGCGTCTCAAGGTGCAGGCCGCGATTCAGGGTGAAAAAGTGCGCGTCAGTGGCAAGAAACGCGATGATCTGCAGCAGGTGATGGGCCTGCTGCGCGAGGCGAAGCTGGATCTGCCACTGCAGTTTGACAACCTGCGCGACTAGTCGCGCACGGCGGCGTGAATCAGGCCAGCAGCTCGAACATGCGGGCGCGATACCGGCGGCCCGCCTCGCTGCCGGGACCAAGCATATCTATGATTACTGCCAGCGCGCGCGCCGCCAGATCCTGTCGGAAACGGCGATCGCGTTGCAGTACTGCCAGCAGGTGTTCCATCGCTGCTTCGTAATCGTCGGCCAGTACCGTGCGCGCGGCCAGTTGTAGGCGTACCATCAGGTCATCGGGTTGTACCGCGAGTGCCGCCTCGAGCTCCTCGCGTTCCGGTGCCTGCGCCGCGATCGCGAGCAGTTCGGCATGGGTTCGCAGCGTCGCAATCTCGCGCTGATCCTTTAGTCTCGCGTCAGCGCCCGCCAGCACACGCGCCGCTTCTTCGTAGCGCTGCGCGCCCAACAGCAGCTTGGCGTGTGCCAGGGCAATGCGCGGATTTTGTGGATCGGATTGGGCGAGCGCTTCGAGCGCGGCATGTGCTGCCTCCTGCTCGCCGCGCTGCCAGGCGGACAGCGCCTCGGCGATGCCGCGGTCCGACTCGCGCGGCACGTGCCGGTCTATCAGCTGGCGCAAGGTGTTTTCGGATTCCGCACCGTGCACCGTTTCGACGACCTCGCCGCGCCGATAGACCTTGAGGGTGGGCACGCTAGTGACCCCCTGTTCACGGCTAAGCCGGTTTTCGTTGTCAGTGTTGACGTTTACCAGCAGAAAGCGGCCCGCGTACTCGGTCACCAGCTTCTCAAGCACCGGCCACAGCCGCAGGCAGGGTCCGGCGCCGCGCGCCCAAAAATTCACCACCACCGGGCCGCGTCGTGAGTTCTCCAGCACCAGTTGCTCAAAGTTGGTAGCGGCAGCGTCGAATATGAATTTGCTCATCAGTTCGGGGGTCAGGTTCAGGGGGTTGCGGTCGTGGCGCAGCGCGCCACCGTTGGACGGCGCATTCTACATGGGTGTGTCACGTGTCGCCTCACCTGGGTTGGGGGTCGGGGCCTGCAGATAACCTATATATTAGTATATTAGGATTTACCGCCAGGATTGGCATGGGTCTTTTGAGCTATCGTATTGAAATAAAAGGCGCTACATAAAAAAATGCCAGCGACCTCATGGCGTACTTGCAAGCCCCCCCGCCACCGACTAAGGTATGTAAGGACTGCGGCAGAGGCAGTATTGTAGTCGCCGCACACCGGCCCGCCGGAGGCCGCCAGCCGCCGAACCAGGCAGCCAGGGCGCCCCGTGGAGTCAATCACAACCGATTTGTATGCGTTGTCGACCGTCGGCAGTGCACACCCTTTTTTACCCTCCGATTGAGCATTGAACATCTTTTTTGGAGGGATTTTTTTTGGGCGCGGCCCGAGGTCCGGGCCGCAGCGCCGGTTTCGAGCTCCGGCCTGACAACAATCATATCTAACAAAAACAAGCAGCTACAGCTAGCAAATAAAGAAACTGTCACTGTGCTCGATACAATCCCTGATGTTAGTATCAAGACAGAATAAATTCCTTCTGCTGCAACTCCCGCTCCTGCTGCTGTACCTCGCCGTTGGCACGGAGGGCGTGGCGGGCGAGATCTACAAGTGGACCGATGCGCAGGGCAACGTGCACTTCACTGATCAGCCGCCCGAGGGTGCCGGGGCCAGTCGCGTAGAGGTTAGGGTCAACACCGTGAGTGCGCCGCCACTTAACGTGGACAAATTGTTTCCCGACAGCGAGGCGCCGCAGCGCGCCAGCCGCAAAAAGGTCGTGTTGTACTCGGCGCAGTGGTGCGGCTACTGCAAGAAGGCGCGCCAGTATCTGAAGCAGCGCAAGGTCCGTTTTACCGAGTACGACGTCGAGAAATCGAAGCAGGGCGCAGACGAGTATCGAAGTCTCAAGGGAAAAGGCGTGCCGCTGATCATGGTTGGCAAGCAACGGGTTAACGGTTTCGACCAGGCGCGTCTTGAACAATTGTTGAAGTGATCCCGATCGTGCCGGTGCCGGCAGGGCGCCGGATAGTGGCGCCCACATGAACGACAGTCACGACCTCGAGTTACTGTTCAGATCACATATCCCGATCGTCGCTATTACCACGCGCGAGGAACGTCGCGCACTCGATCTGGTGATTTCCCTTAGGGAGCGCATCGCGCTGCCGGTCTTTCGCTGGACAGTCACAGAGGGCCTGTTGCGCGTTGAACCGGGCTTCTCGCCGCAGCGCCATAACCTCGAGCCTGCTGACGTGCTGCGCCACATCAAGGCATCCAGCCATCCTGGCATTTTCGTGTTTCTGGACTTTCATCCCTATCTCGATGACCCGATCAACGTACGCCTGTTGAAGGACATCGCTATCGGCCATGACGAGCGGCGTCAGACGCTGGTGTTTATAAGTCACAGTGTGGAGATGCCCGCGGAACTTTCCGGCTACTGCGCGAGCTTCGATCTGAGCCTGCCCGATCGCCAGACCATCTCAGTAATCGTCCGGGAGGTCGCACAGGATTGGTCACGCGAGAATGCCGGGCTACGGGTCAAGGCCGACTCTGCTGCCTTCGAGCGGCTGGTCGACAACCTCGCCGGGTTGACAGTGGCTGAGGTACGGCGTCTGGCACGCAAGGCAATTTATGATGACGGTGCTGTCAGCGAGCAGGACTTGCCCGCGATGATGCGCGCAAAGTACGAACTGCTCAACAAGGAAGGCATCCTCCACTACGAATTCGAAACGGAGTTGTTTGCCAACGTCGGCGGACTCGAGCGGCTCAAACGCTGGCTCGAGCAGCGCAGACGTGCGTTCCATGCCACTGACAGTACCCTGGACCTGCCGAAGGGAATCCTGTTGCTTGGCGTGCAGGGCTGCGGAAAGAGTCTGGCGGCAAAGGCGGTCGCCGGCTTGTGGGGCATTCCATTGCTACGCCTCGATTTCGGCGCGCTGTTCAACAAGTATCATGGTGAGACCGAGCGCAACCTGCGCGAGTCGCTGCGCGCCGCGCAGGTCATGGCGCCCTGCGTGCTTTGGATGGATGAGATCGAAAAGGGCGTGAGCGGCAATGACAGCGACAGCGGCACATCGCGGCGCGTGCTCGGCGCGCTGTTGACCTGGATGGCCGAGAACGATACGCCGGTATTCGTGGTGGCGACCGCCAACGATATCGAGGCGCTACCGCCCGAATTGGTGCGCAAGGGTCGTCTCGACGAGATTTTTTTTGTCGACCTGCCCGATATCGCCGCGCGAGTACGAATCTTCGACATTCATCTGGGGATGCGCGACTTCGATTCGACGCGCGTCAATCTAATCAACCTCGCGCAGCACTCGGAGGGTTTCTCCGGCGCCGAGATAGAGCAGGCGGTAGTGGCTGCGCATTACACTGCCCATGCACAGGGTAGTGAGGTGAGCGAGGACATCCTGCTAGGTGAATTGCGCCAGACACGTCCGTTGTCGGTGGTGATGAAAGAGCGCATCGACTACCTGCGCGACTGGGCGCGTGAACGCACCGTTCCCGCCGATTGATTGCTCGGACCCAGTGTCGCAGGCCGCAGCCTACCGAATCCGGAAAGTATCGCGATTCAAATCTGCGAGCAAAACCAACGTGGCGAAGCCGCCAAGCACGTGTGCGCTCTCGCGCCGGGCGCAACCCGGTGACTCATGATGCTTGAATCGGGGTAAGACTGCCGATAGTCTTGTGAATCACGGTGTGTTGATGATGTACACGCAATATGGCGCAGATAGCCTGCAAATACCATCCAGATAGACCCGCGCGCTGGAAGTGCAGTCATTGCCAGATCAGTTTCTGCTATTACTGCGGGCGTGACGAGGCCAAGCCGGAGTCGCCAGGCTGCCCGGTTTGCGGGCGCACCCTGTCATCGCTCGGTGCCGCCAACGTCATCACGCCGTTCTGGCGCCGGCTCGGGCGCTTCTACCTGTATCCGCTGAAGTTACACCCGCTGGTGCTAACGCTGGCGCTTTCGGTGCCAGCGCTCGCAATTGAACATACCCCGCTTGGCTTCGTCGCTGCACTCATCGGCGTGATCCTGTTTATGAGGTATGGTTACGCCGTGTTGGAGCACACGGCCCAGGGCCATCTCGAGCCACCACCGGTGACCCGGGAGACGGTTTTCGAGGAACTCGAGCAACCCTTCAAGCAGTTATTGTTGGTGTTCGCGATGGTTGCATTCAACCTCACGATCTTAGATCTGTTCGGTAACGGTCCGTTCTCCCTCACTACCGGGTTAACCATCCTCGCCGCGCCAGCGAGCGTGATGGTGCTGGTGAGCGAACGCAGTTTCTTTCGCGCCATAAACCCGCTGGCGGTAGTTACGCTGATACGCCACATCGGCAGCGCGTATCTGCTGCTGTGCGCTTTGTTGTTGATGCTAGTCATCGCTTCACGGGCCGTGTTCCAGTATCTTCCGGCAGTTCCTCCCGAGATGTCGTGGCTCATCATATTCGTCATCAACATGTACTTTGCGCTGATCATGTTCCATATGACGGGTTACGTTATCTACCAGTACCACGACGTGATTGGTTACGAGGCAGGTGTAGTGATAGAGGAGCACGGACGCGGCGAGCGACACGCGCCGCACGACAGCATGGAAATGGGACTCAACCAGGTGAAGGTACTGCTCAAGGAAGGCCACGGAGGCGAGGCGCTGGAGCGGCTGAGGCGCCGCATCGAGGACGTGCCGGGTGATTTGGAGGCGCGGCAGTTGTACCACCGGCTGCTGAGCGCCAGCCGCCTGGGCGAAGCGTGCATGCAGCACGGCGAGCAGTATCTGACGCGCCTGATGGCGGCGAAGCAGAGTGCTCAGGCGCTCGACCTCTTTCTCGAGTTGCACGCCATCGATGCCAATTGGCGACCCCGCAGCCCTGGGCTGCGTCTCGACATGGCGGTGCTGCTGGAGACCAGAGGAAAGCCGGATGTTGCGCTGGCAGTGTTGAATGACTTTCACCGCGCGCATCCCGATTTTGAAGGTATTCCGCGCGCCTACCTGATTGCCGCGCGACTGCTGTGCGAGCGCTTTGGTCAGGACGATAAGGCACATCGTATCCTTCAGTTCGTCACCGAAAAATATCCACACGACGCGTCGATCGCTGAGGTGCGCGAATACATGCAGATGCTCGAGGCGCTACATACGCGCCAGGCGTAGTAAGCCGTGACGCTAGCGGCGTAGCATCCCCGCTTCGCTGCTATCGGGATAGTGTGCACGCAGCAGGTCCGCGTAGTACTTTGCCCGTTCGTTGTGATTCTGCCGTCGGCACTCGCCGGCCAACAGTCTCAGGGCCCCGGGCAAGCCGGGGACGTCGGCCTGGTGACGCAGTAACTGGCGCATGATGTTCTCGGCATCCTCTAGATACCCAGTTGTGGCGAAGCGCTTGAGCAGCCTGAGCAGAAGATCGGGCTTGAAGCGGGCGTGGGGTACAGCCTTGGCGGTGTATTCGACGTAGATATCATGCGCGACCTGCGGAGAAATTCCGCCATCTTCATCGCGGCCTAGCAACTGGTGTGCCCGACGGTGATACTCCTCGGAGTGCGGGGAGAACTTCGCGATGTTGTAGAGTTGCAGCATCAACTCGGTATTGTGCGGCTGCTCATGCTGTAACTCGAGAAAGATCCGGCGCGCCTGGTCCAGGTCCAGCGCGGCGACGTAACGCAGTCCCTCTTCGTAGCGGGCGCGAAACTGCGCGTCAATATCGTCCTTGTCCAGACGCTGGTGCTCGGCCGGCCCGACGAAGCGCCGCGCGATCATGCCCAGCGCTGCACCGCTCAACAACCCACCGATGTGCGCCACGCTGTTCACGTAACCGGGAGACCAAAAATATTGGTAGATCTCCCAAACCAGCCAGAACCCCAGGATGACAATGGCCGGTGCCGTTACGTAGTTAAAGTAGAAGCCGAGGAAATAAAGGAACCGCACGCGGCGCAAGCCGAAAAGCACCGTGTACATACCAACCAGGGCAGCGATTGCACCCGAGGCGCCGATTCCCCAGTGGGCGCTGTGCGGGGCGCTGAGCATGAACAGCACGCCGGAAGAAACGCCACCCAGCATATAGGTGCCGAGCAGGGCACGATGCCCCACCAGCGACTCGAGCGCATAACCGAACATTAGCAGCAGCATCCTGGTCCAGGCGAGGAGACACACGTCCGAGTGCAGGAACAGGTGGGTGACAAAGGCCGCAGCTGTCGCGTGACTGGGAATTAGCGCGAATCGGTACGCGGAAACTTTATTCAACATCGCCTCAAAGCGGTCGCGATCCCGGCGCCAGCGCCCGTAGTTGTCTGCCTCGGGTGTGATGATTTGTTCCTCGCGCAAGGCTGTGAGAAATTCGCCGTCAACCAGCAACTGCCTTGCGACACTGCGTTGCGCGGGTACGCTGCCCGACGACCAGCGCGATTCAAGCAGGGTCGCCCTGGCCGGCTCCCCCCGGGCGCGCAACACGGCGGCATAGGCTGGGATCTCATATTGCGCCAGGCTGGAGTCGAGGTAGAAGCTGTAAGCGGCGTCTTCGTAGATTGCATCATCGTGCTGCAGCAGGGCGAAGCACACCAGGTTTGCAAATATCAGCAACGCCGTCACGAAGGGCGGGTCGTGCCAATTAAACTGTCGGTCAACCGGAATGAACATGCGCCGCGCGGCCGTTTTACCCGTGTCCGGGCTCCCAAGTCGATGTTGATTGTCGTTTAAATGGCTCGGTACCGCAAAGGGGCGGAGCCATGCGTGGCATTTCGCAAATGTATGAAAATGTGAATCAATTCCGATTTTGCGTCTAACACGAACAAGTGGGCGGCCGATAGTCAAGTTTACGACGGGCCCGGGGGACACCAACGATGAGAATATGCGATCCGCTTCTTGAGGAATGCCAAATCCGCGATGCGGTGCAACGGGCTATTGAGGGCAATCACCCGTTCAGCGAACTGCTATCTTCCGCTGATCGCGAATACCTTGTGGACCGCAGCGCCGTGCGCAGCGCCGCGCCAGGTGAAATCGTATGTTGTCAGCATGAGCGGGACACCAGCGTCTTTTTGCTGGTGACAGGTTGCGCCGAGGTTAGCGAGGCAGTCGGCGATGATCAGGTTGTGCTGGCCCAGCTACGGCAGGGCGAGCTGTTCGGCGAGATCTCCGCTTTGTTCGAGGTGCCGCGCGTATCGTCGGTGCGGGTTGTACGCCCCTCGGTGCTGCTCGAAATCCCAGCGGTCGTGTTATCGGAACTGCTGGTGCGCCGACCGCTGCTTCGCGATGCTGTCCTATCGCGTTACCGCCACCGCCTCACCGAGACCGCCTTGCGTGCTGTGAACCCGTTGCGGCACCTTGCGCCAGCCGCGCTCGCCCAATTGATAGAGAATTCCAACCTACTTGCCGTACCCGGCGGCGAGGCGATAGTTCGCGAGGGCGAACCTGGCGATGCGGTCTACGTGATCATCGCCGGTGCAGCGCGCGTCTGCCATCAGGCCGGAGGTCGGGACCTGAACCTGGCGTTGCTGCGTGCCGGTGACTATTTCGGCGAGTGGTCCATTCTGACCGGAACACCACGCACCGCCTCGGTTACCTCACTTACCCGGGTAGACGCTGTGCGTATCGACAGCAGGGCGTTTCTTGATCTCTTTCAACAGTACCCCGAAGTTCGCGCGGACGTGGGCCAAGTGGCGCACAACCGCCACGAGGTCGTCGCATTCGCCGATGCCTTCCCGGACTCGGCGGCAAAGCTGCACAGCCTGCTCTGTGAGATGGAACAGGGCATTCAGCAACAGCGGGACAGTCACGCGTAAGGCGGCACGGGGACCGCGCCGCCGGCGCACCTTGTAACCATCGCATTAAATCTCTAGTTGCCCCACGGCTCCGTGCACGTGCTGTGCCGAGCCGCGAATCGCGTTATCATGTGCAGCGTGGTCGGCTGTTGTCCAGTCTGCCAGCAGCGCAGGGGCGAATTTCATGGTTTGGCGATTCACGGTATTTTTCCTGTTACTGGCCTGGGGCAGCGTGAGTCATGCGCACACCGTCGAAATCGAACTCAGCGGCGAATACGCGCGTGCGAACTATGTGAGTGGGCCACTCGGCGGAAAGGCGGGCCGGCTGGAGTATGACGCGGGCCTAATCTATAACGAGAACAACGACTATCTTCTCAACGGTAGTCTGATGGTGCGCGCCGAGAATTTGGACGTTCCTCTGCTGATTGCTGCTGGTGGGCGTCTTTACCTGGGCGAGGTTACGGACAAGGATGTAGGCGCGTTGGCGCTTGGCGGTGACCTGATTTACGCGCCGGCGGTGCTGGCGGGGTTCGAGTTCGGCGGGCGGTTGTTTTTTGCGCCCAAGGTGACGTCATTTGCCGATGCCGAGCAAGTGCTGGATTACAGCATTTGGGCAGGCTATCAAATCAGCTCGCTCGCGACTATTTACATTGGCTACCAGAGCCTTGAAACCAAGCTCAAACAACTCGGTGACCAAAAAGTTGCCGATTCAGCCTTTCTGGGATTGAGCTTCCACTTCTAGCATTGCTGCAGGATACGGCCCCGCTGGTCGGTGCTCAGCTGCTCAGGGCGTGTTCCACTTCGGCAAAGGTTGTGGCGCGTGTGCTTGGTTCTACCGCTATCCCGAGCTGGCGACTGATTTGGGTGGCCGAAAAAATGCCGCGCACCGCGGCGCGCAGCGTTCCATGGTCGATATCAATCACCACGGCATGCTGGCGACCGGACTTTTCCAAGCTTGCCACGATATCTCCAACGCGGGCGTGCGCCACGTCAACCAGCTGCATGACCTTGAGTTGATCGGTTGGCGTCATGATCTCACCGACCGTTACCTCGCCCCGGGTGATACCTGCGGCGCGCGCGCACAACAGCGGTTTCTCACCCAATACGTCGGTAGCCGTGATCAACCCGATCACGGAATTGTTGGCACCGGCACCCACCACGAGCAACAAGCGCACCTGATTGGCGATCATGTGCTGGTTGGCGTCGACCACAAGTGTTTCCGGAGTGATCGTGACAGCGTAGACCTGGTCCAGGTCCGTCATTGCGCGGATGGCAGGGTCGTCCAGACTCACATGATCTGGCGGATGATGGCGGGGGCGGTGATAGGTGGCGCCCTTTGGCAGAGGCGTCACGGGAAGTGGCCGATAACTGGTCGCCATTGGCGGCTCCTTTTTCCAAACTGCTGGGGGGTTCATTTTTATTAGTCTATGGCGGGGCACATTGCAATGGCAACGCAGGTATTGGCGTAACGTTTGACGTCGATTGGCGCGGCGGGCACGATCAATGGGCCGTTTTACGCACCATCCGCCAGCGTCCGGGGCAGGATAGGCGGCAGGTTGACGGGACCCTTAGCTGTAGGCTTGAGGCGGGTAGGCCTGCAGGAATGCCAGTGCCGAGTGGGGGTACGGTGGTACAGCGATCAAGGTTTCCTGCTCGCCCGGACACGCGGCCCGGGTCGCTGCACCGTGATTCGTGATCCAAAGGCCAGCACAAAACGCGCCGGCCTTTGGGGTTCGCGATCCTAGTTGGCCAGGTCCTTCAAGGCCTTCAATGCCTGAACCTTCACGACGTTGCGTGCCGGCTTGGCCTTGAATATGGTGGGCTCCCCGGTGAACGGGTTGATGCCCTTGCGGGCCCGGGTGGCAGGTTTGCGGACCACCTTGACTTTGAGCATGCCGGGCAGGGTAAACACGCCCGCGGCGTTGCGCTTGATGTGACCGTTGACGATGCCCCCCAGTTCGGCGAACACGGCACCGACTTCCTTTTTCGTCAGTCCTGTGCGCTCGGCGATCTCACCATAGAGCTGTGTCTTGGTGTAGGGGTCCTTGATGCCCTTCACGCGCGGTGCGGGTGCTGCCTTTTTCGCGGACTTCCTCTTTGCCTTTTTCTTCGCTGCCATGTCTGCTCCTGCTTTTTTCCTTTAGAGGGTTGTTCGAATTGCTTAATACAATAGCATAATATCTTAGAAAGTGGAGCAATAGTGCAGGTTTTTAGCGAAAAACACAGTGTCAGACGCGTGTGCGTTGCGCTGGTATCCGACAGCCATGGCTTTGTCGATCCGCGCGTGATCGCAGCGGTGAAAAAATGTGATTGCATTGCGCACGTGGGTGACGTTGGCTCCGCTCAGGTGCTCGAGCAACTGGGTGCAGCGGGAAAATTTTATACCGTGCGCTGCAACAACGATTTGCCTGCCAACTGGCCGCCGGGGAATGTACACGGCCAGGGTCGCTGCCGTTGGAACTCGCGATCGATCTCCCGGGTGGCCCGGACCTTCGGCGGGCGATCGCTGCTCATACTCGATGCGCGCACCACGCGCTGGTCTGTGGAACCGGTGCAATTCGAGTGACTGTGCAAGGCGCGATCGTGTTGATGCGCGCGGCGCTAGTGTATGCGCCGGGGCGGCGAGGTCCCAGCTTCGACCTGCGTGGCATCGCTAGTTACCTGTGAGGCATGGTGTAGAAACATTTTCCAGCCATCTGCCTCGCGCCGGTAGGCGTTGGTAACGGTTACGAGGGCGTGTTGCGCCGGGTCAACCGAAACCGTGATCCTCTCGTCCACGATATGCACGGCGAGACCCCGATCGCAGACACGGTTGCAGGCCTCTAGCGCAATCCGGTAGCGGCCCGGCGATGAGAAGATCACCTCCCAGCTGCGTGCGATCGCATCGTGACCCCGCAATCGTGGCCCTGCTGGATGAATGCACTCGGTATCGTCGCCCATCGCCCACACGCGCATCATTGCGGTGTGATCACCCTGCTCGAAGGCGCGGTAGAATGCCTCTTCGGCGGCTTCAGGGCTGTTAAATTTCACGTTTTCCATGCGGGCTCCCGGCATTGTGCGCGGTGGCGTGCGACGATATTGGCACGGTGCGCGGGCAAGTCAAGGCCGTGGGCACGTGCGGGGTACGGATAGCAGCAACCGGCAGACAGCGGAGGATGTATGCGGCGTATATGCCGCTTAGATGAGATAGACGAACCTGGCGCGAAAGGACTCATTGTGCATGGCGCTATTCAGCAGCACGCACTCATCGTGGTGCGCTGGCGTGGGCAGGTCGCGGTGTACGTGAATTCCTGCCCGCACACCGGCGTCAACCTGGAATGGATGCCGGATCAGTTCTTCGACGTCGACGGACAATACCTGCAGTGCGCGACTCACGGTGCCCTATTTCGTCCGGACAACGGTTATTGCGTAGGCGGGCCCTGTGCGGGGCAGTCGCTGGACCGGGTTAGGTCGCACATTGAGGGCGAATTCGTACTGGCGGACATTCCGTGAGCCGTGAGCGTTGCTGATAGGCACAAAATGTGAACGCGTTCACGAATCAGCGTTTTTCCGATTCGCCGCCCGGCGAATCACCGCTACTGTGCCCCCGATCGGGGTACTACAAGGCGAAATATTTGGCCAGTGACGATAGTTTTTTCGAGTTGCTGCCGATACAGAAGGCTTGGCAACCGATAACTCAAACAACAGGGCATACGTTCGCGGACCATGAGCAAGAAACCGCATATTTCCATTGAGCAGTTGAAGCATTTTGAGCCAATTTCCTCGCTGTCGGCGGAGCGGCTCGAGGAACTCGCTACGCTCGCCTACATCGAGCGCCTTGGCCTTGGGGTCAGCCTGTTCCGCGAGGGCGACGTCGACAGTCAGACTGTGTTCCTGCTCTCAGGCGACGTGCATTTGACCTCGTCCGATGGCAAGGTGGAGCAACACATTAGCAGTGGTTCGAAGGACGCGCGCTTTCCTCTCGATGACAGTCAGCCGCGCCAGGTCTCGGCCGCGGCGGTCACCAAGGTGGAGATCCTGCGCATCGACAACAGCGTGCTTGACTACATGATGATGTGGGACCAACTTGCTATCGCGGAAGGTGCCGACCGGGACAAACAGGCGCAGGCGAAAGCACAGGTGCCAGCCCAAGCCCAGGCGCACGCACAGGTGTCCGCACCGTTAGGCGCGCCAGCCGCAACAACGGCCGCTGCCACGGCGTCGCAGATCCCCGAAGCAGCACAACCTGCAGCGCCCGCCGTCACACCCGACACCGTCCCTGAAGCGGGTGCGAGCGACTGGGTGCGCAAGATGCATCACATCATGGCGTTTAAAAACTTGCCACCTGCCAACGTCAAGGCCCTGCTCGAACACATGGAGCCAGTGACTCTCAAGGCTGGTGAGGTTGTCGTCGGCCAGGGGGAAGTGGGTGACTATTACTATGTCCTGACCGATGGCAGTGCTGAGGTCACGCGTACGGTTCATCTCGCCGAACTGACCCCGGGTGCCTCATTCGGTGAGGAGTCACTGGTGTCGGGCAGCGAGCGCAATGCTTCGGTGACCATGGCTACCGACGGTACGGTGATGCGTCTTTCCAGGCGGGACTTCGATGCGCTATTGCGCGAGCCGCTGCTCAACCGTATCACGCCCGACGAGGCACGCGTGGCGGTCGCCGGAGGCGCGAAATGGCTCGATGTGCGCCATGCCAGGGAGTTCAACCACAGCCGTCTGCCGGGCGCGCAGAATGTTCCGCTACATGAATTGCGCATGCGCCTTGAGGAACTGGATCGCGATAGCCATTACATCTGCTACTGCCGCACCGGCCACCGCAGTTCAGCCGCCGCGTTCATACTCGCGCAACGGGGTTTCAGGGCAAGCGTACTGACCGGCGGCGTGCAGGTCATGTCCCAGGATCTTCAGGCCTGAGGCGCCGCCGCTAGCCTGGCGGCCAGCGCATGACACGTCCCGCCAGCATGTGCAGGTGCACGTGGAAAACTGTCTGCCCGGCGTTGCCGTTGCAGTTGGTAACCAGGCGATAGCCCTCGTCGGCCACGCCCAGATCCGCGGCGACCTTGCCGGCCGCCAATACCAGCTTGCCGATCAGCGTGGCGTCGGCATCGTCAAACTCGTTGACGGTCGCCACATGCCGGCGCGGCACGAACAGGACATGGTGCGGTGCCTGGGGGTTGAGGTCGCGAAAGCCGACCACCTCATCGTCCTGGTAGACGACATCGCCTTTAATCTCACCATTGGCGATCCTGCAAAAAATACAGTCCATCTGATTCCCCTGCCTGCACGTCGTAGATTGCTCGACTCGTTCCTTGATTCTAGTCCCTCGTCCCTGGAGGTTACGGACTTGGATTCGGCCAGCGTTCATGGATATTTTCGATCTCCTTCAGCACTTGCGCCGAGAGGGTGACATTAGCGCTGGCAATGTCGGTATCGAGTTGCGCCATGGTCGTGGCGCCGATGATGGTGCTGGTGAGAAAGGGCCGGCTGTTGACATAGGCCAGCGCCATTTGTGCCGGGTCCAGGCCGTTGTCGTGGGCGAGGTCAACGTAGGCCTGCGTAGCGGCGTCGGCGTTGGCCGAACTGTAGCGCGTATAGTCGGGGAACAGTGTCAGGCGCGCTCCGGCGGGACGTTCTCCGCCGAGGTATTTACCGGACAGCACGCCGAAGCCCAGCGGTGAATACGCCAGTAGCCCGAGCTGCTCGCGGATGGCAAGCTCTGCCAGCCCGACCTCGAAGCTCCGGTTCAGTAGGTTGTAGGGGTTCTGGATGCTCACCACGCGCGGCAGCCCGCGCGCGGCGGAGAGCTGCAAGTAACGCATGGCTCCCCACGGTGTTTCGTTGGAGATCCCCACGTAGCGGATCTTCCCCGCGTTCACCAGGTCGTCTAGTACCTCAAGGGTCTCGTCCATGGGAGCCGGATTCTCATCCGGGTCGTGCGTATAACCCAGTTGGCCAAAGAAGTTGGTATTACGATCCGGCCAGTGTAGTTGATAAAGATCGATGTAGTCAGTTTGCAGGCGTCGCAGGCTGGCCTCGATGGCGGCCTCTATGTTGGCGCGATCAAAACGGCTACGCCCGCCGCGAATGTGTTCCACCCAATCCTCGCCGGGGCCAGCGATCTTGGTGGCGAGCACCACGCGATCGCGTTGTCCGGCTTTCTTCAGCCAGCTGCCAATGTAACGCTCGGTGAGCCCGTAGGTCTCTGCGCGCGGCGGGATAGCGTATAATTCGGCGGTGTCAATAAAGTTGACGCCGTGCGCCAGCGCGTAGTCGAGTTGGGCGTGGGCCTCGGCCTCGGTGTTTTGCTCGCCCCAGGTCATGGTGCCGAGGCAAATAACGCTCACCTCGATGTCGGTACTGCCAAGTTTGCGGTAGTCCATAATCAACCAGGTACAAGGGCAAAGGTACAAGGGACTGTTTGTCTCAAGATATCTTGGCACATTGGTGCCTTGTATCTTTTCCCTTTTCCCTTGCGCGATTTTTTCGTATTCGGTGTTTGTACGACGACATTATTGAAACAATGTCAGCACACCCGTGTATCCGTATAGTTGATTCCCCGAAATCTCGCCATTGGCGTAAAAGCCGACCAGCGGCACGTCGCCTAGTACCTCGGCGATGTACTGCATTTCGCGGGAGGGCGTGCCAAACATCTGCTGGCCGCGACCCAGGCAGGTAAAATAAATGCCACCGTGCGGCACGCCATCGAGCCGGCCCTTGACGCTGTCTAGCATGCGTCGCAGATCGGTGACCGCAGTGTCGCTGTCGCGCCGGCAGAACACAATCGACTGACCCGCACTGAGCAGATCGCCCACTGCGAGCAGGCGCCGGTCGGCGTCAATGCCGGTGATGGGCCGCACCAAGTAGTCGCCGGTGTCGGTGCCGCGCACGGGAAATCCGGCGAAGATATATCCCGCTATGCGCTCTAGGTCACGCGCCAGCACCTCGCCGATCTCATCGTTGAATACGTCCAGCGCCGGGCGCTCATCAATGCGGATGGCGACGTTGCGATCGCACTCAGTTACGGTGTGTACTTCGCCGATCACCGAGCAGCCCTGGGTGAGGCCCGAGACTACCGGCACGCGGCTATCAAAGATCACGCCTGAGAGCTGACCCTCGGTGATCTCGTCGGCGACCTGGTAGTGATAGCTGCGCGACGAGGTCAGGCCGCCCACCAGAAAGCCATTGCCGAGTTGCGCCGGCATGCGTTCGATGATGTCCGCCAGCTGGTGGTTGCGCGGATCGCCGTGCACCAGCGCCACCTGCACGCCGTTGTCGCGGCTCCGGGTATCGTTAGCGGCGCTCGGCCCGGGGACGTTGAGCATGCGAAAGCTGCCGTCTGGAAAGCCGGCTATCAGCACTGCCAGCGCCGGTTGATCATAGTATTCGGTGCCGCTGCAGCAGATAGCCACGCCGAGCGTGCCGGTCCAGTGTTCGATCCTGGTGTGTGCCTTGAGATGGCGCAGAATGGCCCCGAACTCAGTGGCCAGCTGGTCGGTGGCGTAGATAAAGCCCAGGTTGGCGTCCGCAGGAATTGCGCCGATTTGCGCTAGGCATTCGTCGGCGGCTTGTTGCCAGGGCGTTGCGGTGCTGTGTCCGAGTCTGAAACGGTCCATGTGCACGCTGCGCTCGGGAATTGAGATTCAGGACCGGCAAGGATGCGCCGGTGTTGACGGATTCATGCTAGCACGGGCCGCGGCGATCTTCGATGGGCTATAATCGAGCGCACCGCAATTCCCTGCGGCCGCACGCCGGGTGAGCTTTCAACCCCTTGCCCCCGGCCCGATGTTTTGCATATGTCAGCCCGCCGGAGGCAGCCCGACCAGAATGAGCGAACCCGCGGCCAACATCGGTTTCGTCAGCCTCGGCTGTCCCAAGGCTACGGTGGATTCCGAACGCATCTTGTCGCGGCTGCGCGCCGAGGGGTACCGCATCGTGCCGAGTTACGATGAGGC
>CP070733.1:1253906-1259834 GCA_020347585.1 Pseudomonadota bacterium
AGAGTGGTGGCGGTGGCAGGGCCAAGACCGTTACCGTCGAGGTTCGCAAGAAGCGCACCTATGTGAAGCGTAGCGTAGTCGCCGAGGAAGAGGCAAAACGTCGCGCCGACGAGGAGGCCGAACGCGAGCGCCTCGAAGCTGAAGAGCGCGCAGCACTGGAGGCGCAGCGTCAGGTTGAGGAACAGGCCGCCAAGGAGGCGGAGGCCAAGCGTCAGGCCGAAGAGGACGAACGCAAGAAGGCCGAAGAGGCAAGGCTTGAGGCGGAAAAGGCCCAGGAATTGGCGCGAGTGCAGGCCGATGCGGCCGCTGCGGGCAAGAAGAAGGAGCCGGCAGAACAGCGTCCCGAGGGCAAGGGCAAGGGCAAGGGCAAGAAGGCGCTGCGTGAGGAAGAAGGCGAGCGTGGCACCAAGTACGGACGCGAGGAACTTCATGTTAGCGCCGATAAATCGGGACGACGACGCAAGAAGCAGCGCCCGAGGCGCGTTGCCGCAGCGGTTTCCGAGCACGGCTTCACCAGGCCAACCGCGCCTATA
This sequence comes from Pseudomonadota bacterium, assembly GCA_020347585.1. Taxonomy (GTDB): domain Bacteria; phylum Pseudomonadota; class Gammaproteobacteria; order CAMYNG01; family CAMYNG01. The sequence continues at coordinate 1,254,440 of CP070733.1, forward strand.
GAGCGAGAGGTGCGACTGCCCGAAACCATTACGGTCGCCGAGCTTGCGCAGAAGGTTTCCGTCAAGGCCGCCGAAGTCATTAAGGTCATGATGCAGATGGGAAGCATGGTCACCATCAACCAGGTGCTGGACCAGGAGACCGCGGCGGTAGTGGTCGAAGAGATGGGCCACAAGCCGGTAATGCTCCAGGAAAATGCCGTCGAGCAGGAACTGGTGGCCAAGGAAGATACCCGCGAGTTCAAGGGGCGCGCGCCGGTAGTTACCATCATGGGTCACGTCGATCACGGCAAGACCTCATTGCTCGACTATATCCGTCGGGCAAAGGTAGCGGCGGGCGAGGCCGGGGGAATTACCCAGCATATCGGTGCCTACCATGTCGAAACTGCGAGCGGAAAAATCACCTTTCTGGATACGCCAGGCCATGAAGCGTTCACGGCCATGCGTGCGCGTGGCGCCAAGGTGACCGACCTCGTGATATTGGTAGTGGCGGCCGATGACGGTGTGATGCCGCAGACCCGTGAGGCAATACAGCATTCGCGCGCAGCCGACGTGCCGATGATCGTTGCGATTAACAAGATCGACAAACCTGAGGCGGACGTGGATCGCGTCAAGCAGGCAATGGCGCAGGAGGAGGTTATCCCCGAGGACTGGGGTGGTGACACCATGTTCCTCGGTGTATCCGCGCATACCGGTGAGGGTGTCGAAGATCTGCTCGAGGCGATCTCGCTGCAGGCCGAGGTGCTCGAACTGAAGGCGCCGGTCAGCGGGGAGGCGAACGGCATTATCGTTGAATCGCGTCTCGACAAGGGCCGCGGTCCGGTGGCGACCATGCTGGTGCAAAAGGGCACCCTCAACCGTGGTGACATCGTGCTGGCAGGTCTTGAGTATGGCCGTATCAGGGCGATGATCGACGAACACGGACAGGAGCTGGAAAGCGCAGGTCCTTCCATGCCGGTGGAGATCCTCGGACTGTCGGGCGTGCCGCAGGCCGGCGACGAGGCGGTGGTTGTGCCCAATGAACGCAAGGCGCGTGAGGTTGCAACATTCCGTCAGGGCAAGTATCGCGATGTCAAGCTCGCGCGCCAGCAGGCCGCGAAACTCGAGAATGTCTTCTCGCAAATGGGGGAAGGCGAGGTGAGCAGCGTAAACATCGTGTTGAAGGCCGATGTGCAGGGGTCCGCCGAGGCGATCACCGACGCGCTCAACAAATTGTCGACAGACGAAGTGCAGGTCAAAATTGTTGCGAGCGGGGTTGGTGGCATCACCAGTTCGGATGTCAACCTGGCCATGGCGTCAAACGCAATTGTTATCGGTTTCAACGTTCGCGCAGATGCCGGTGCCAAGCGCCTCGTCGAAGAGGAAGAGGTCGACCTGCACTATTACAGTGTAATCTACGATCTCATCGAGGAGATCAAGCAGGCTATGACCGGCCTGCTGGCACCGGAGTTCAAGGAAGAGATTATCGGTCTGGCAGAAGTGCGCGACGTATTTCGTTCGCCCAAGCTTGGCGCCATCGCCGGTTGCATGGTGGTCGACGGCACCGTAAAGCGCAATAACCCTATTCGCGTGCTGCGCGATAACGTCGTGATCTACGAGGGCGAGCTCGAATCGCTGCGCCGTTTCAAGGATGACGTCGAAGAGGTGCGCATGGGTACCGAGTGCGGCATCGCGGTGAAGAACTACACCGACGTCAAGGTCGGCGATCAGATCGAGGTCTACGAGCGCGTACAGGTTGCGCGAGAACTCTAGTCCACGGAATCTTCACCACGGCATCGTCGGGGCTCTGATGTGCCCGGCGCGTGTTGTTTTACCACCGGGGATTTTCCCAGCGTAATATTATGCCCAGAGAGTTCAGTCGCACCCGGCGTGTCGGCGAGCAGATCCAGCGTGAGTTGGCTCAGCTGATCCAACAGGAAATCAAGGACCCGCGCCTTGGCATGGTCACGGTTTCCGCTGTGCAGATATCGCGGGATTTGGCGGTGGCCAAGGTCTATGTGACTGTCCTTGACGATGCCTGTCTCGATACAACACTGCGCATCCTCAACAAGGCGGCCGGTTTTCTGCGGCACGCGCTGGGGAAACGCATGACGCTTCGCGCAGTTCCGGAACTGCGGTTCTTCAACGACAAGACCCTCGTCGAAGGTACTAAACTTGCCGAACTTATCGATCGGGCCGTGGCCCGTGACCGGCGCGGCGAGTAGGAAGGATACAGTTGGGACGACGACGCGCTCAGGGCCGCAAGGTTAACGGGATATTGCTGCTGGACAAGCCGGTGGGGATTACCTCCAACGGCGCACTGCAGTCGGCCAAGCGCCTGTTTCGGGCGCGCAAGGCAGGGCATACCGGCAGTCTTGACCCGCTGGCCAGCGGGTTACTTCCGATTTGTTTTGGTGAAGCCACCAAGATGTCGGGTTATTTGCTCGATGCTGATAAGCACTATGAGGGCATGTGCAAGCTCGGGGCGCGCACCAGCACCGGCGACGCAGAGGGCGAGGTCATCGCAACCCGGCCGGTTCCCGCACTGGACGAGGCGCAGGCGCGTGCCGTGCTGGCGCGGTTTACCGGCGAGATCGAGCAGATCCCGCCGATGCGTTCGGCCGTCAAAGTTAACGGTCAGCCCCTCTACAAACTGGCGCACCAGGGCCTGGAGATAGAGCGCAAGCCCCGCAGGATAATGGTGTACGAACTCGCCCTGATGCGACTCGAGGGTGACGAACTGGAAATCGATTTGCGCTGATCCACGGGCACCTACGTACGAACCCTTGCCGAGGATATCGGTGAGGCCATCGGCTGCGGAGCCCTCCTCGGCGCACTGCGCCGCACCGGGGCCGGGCCGTTTGATGTCGCCGACGCCATCACCCTGGAGCGGCTCGAGCAGGTGGCGCAGGAGGGTTACGAGGCCCTCGATGGGCTGCTACTGCCCATGGAGGAGGCGCTGGCGCAGTGGCCGGCGGTCAATGTGACAGCCAACAGTGCCTACTACCTCTCACAGGGACAGGCAGTGTTGGTGCCGCAGGCCCCCACCAGTGGCTGGGTGCGCCTGTTCGGAGCCGATAAGCGTTTCCTCGGCGTCGGCCAGGTGCTCGAGGATGGGCGGATTGCGCCCCGGCGCCTGGTGAGCACCGGCTCCGGCGATGCCGCGTAATGGCGCTATCTTGCGCCACATTTGCTTGTATAAGCGCCACGCGCGCGGGTAAAATACCGCGTTCTTTGAGACCCGTAAAAATTCTGTAGGTACAGGAGTCCGTAATGTCACTGAGCGCCGAACAAAAGGCTCAGATTGTCACAGATTTTCAGCGCGCCACAGGCGACACCGGTTCGCCCGAGGTGCAAATCGCGCTGTTGTCTGCCCGCATCGATGATCTTTCCGAGCACTTCAAATCACATGCCCACGATTTTCATTCCCGCCGCGGTCTGCTGCGGATGGTCAGTCAGCGTCGCAAGCTGCTCGACTACCTCAAGGGCAAGGACCTGCAGCGTTATCGCGACCTGATTGGCAGGCTTGGCCTGCGCAAGTAACCCGTTTCGGGTGGGGAATTTTAATGACTCCTGTAATTAAAGAATTCACGTACGGTGAGCATGCCGTACGCCTGGAAACCAACGAGATAGCAAAACAGTCCTCCGGCGCCGTCATGGTGCAAATGGGCGACACGGTGGTGCTAGTGACGGCGGTTGCCATGAAGCACGCCATGGAAGGACGCGATTTTTTCCCGCTGACCGTGAACTATCAGGAGCGCACCTACGCCGCTGGCAAGATTCCGGGCGGTTTCCTGCGCCGTGAAGGTCGCCCGTCGGAGAACGAAACGTTGGTTTCCCGCCTGATCGATCGTCCGATTCGCCCACTGTTCCCGGACGGGTTCACCAACGAGGTGCAGATAATTGCCACCGTGATGTCGCTCGACCCGGAGGTCACTCCCGACATTCCTGCGATGTTTGGTGCTTCGGCAGCACTGGCCCTGTCCGGTGCGCCCTACAACGGGCCCATCGGTGCCGCGCGCGTTGGCTACAAGGACGGCAACTATCTGCTGAACCCCTCGCGCGAACAGATCGAGGAATCTGACCTTGACCTGGTAGTGGCGGGCACCGAGCGCGCCGTGCTGATGGTGGAATCCGAGGCCGACGGCCTGTCAGAAGAGGTGATGCTAGGTGCCGTGATGTACGGCCATGAGCAGATGCAAGTTGTGATCAATGCCATCCGAGAGCTTGCCGCCGAAGCCGGTGTGCAGCCGTGGGACTGGCAGGCACCCGTGCGGGACGAAAGCGTGGACCAGGCAGTAGCCGATGCGGGCGAGGCCGCGTTCGTCGAGGCCTACCAGATTCGCGAAAAAATGCCGCGTTATACGCGTCTTGGAGAAGTTCGCTCCCAAATCGTCGAGCAGCTCGCCGGCGACGAGACCTGGAGCGAGGCACAGGTGCGCGAAGCCATCGAAAAGGTGGAAAAGAAGATTGTGCGCAGCCGAGTTCTTAACGGTGAGCCGCGCATCGACGGGCGCGACACTCGCACCGTGCGTCAGATCACCGTCAAGGTCGGTGTGCTGCCGCGAGCCCACGGCTCGGCGCTGTTTACGCGCGGTGAGACCCAGGCACTGGTGGTGACCACACTCGGTACCGAGCGTGATTCTCAGATTATCGATGCGATGGAGGGTTCCTATCGCGAGCCGTTCATGCTGCACTATAATTTTCCGCCTTACTGCGTGGGTGAGACCGGCATGGTTGGTAGCCCCAAGCGCCGCGAAATTGGTCACGGCCGGCTCGCTAAGCGTGGGATTCTCGCCTGTATGCCGGACATCAATGGTTTCCCATACACCCTGCGTGTGGTCTCGGAGATCACCGAGTCCAATGGCTCCAGCTCCATGGCCTCGGTGTGCGGCACCAGCCTCGCGCTGATGGATGCGGGCGTACCGATTAAGGCGCCTGTGGCGGGTATTGCGATGGGTCTTATTAAGGACGAGGAACGATTTGCGGTGCTTAGCGATATCCTGGGTGACGAGGATCACCTTGGCGACATGGATTTCAAGGTTGCGGGCACTACCGAGGGCGTCAACGCCCTGCAAATGGACATCAAGATCGACGGCATTACCCGCGAGATCATGGAAGCCGCCCTGGCGCAGGCACGAGACGGACGGCTGCACATTCTCGGCGAGATGAACAAGGTCATCAGCGGCCCGCGCACGGATATGTCCGAATATGCACCGCGGTATGTCACATTCTCCATCAATCCGGAAAAAATCCGCGACGTGATCGGTAAGGGCGGCGCTACGATCCGTTCGATTACCGAGGAAACCGGAACTTCAATCGACATCAACGACGAGGGCGTGATCAAGATCGCATCGGTTGACCTGGCCGCCGCGAACGAGGCTCGCCGCCGCATCGAGGATATCACCGCCGAGGTCGA
>CP070733.1:1259934-1265669 GCA_020347585.1 Pseudomonadota bacterium
CTGCAGGGCGGGCAAATGCTCGGTTATCACGTGGACTCGTCCTGGCGGTGGATCTCGTCTTCTTCGATGCTCTCGTACGCCTCGTTGATGCGTACCACCAGGGCAAGACCAAGGGCGGTCGTGGCCACGCCGACCACGATGGCGGTGAGTATCAGAACATGCGGCAGCGGGTTGGAATAGGCGGTGATGCCCTCGGCAATGATCGGGGCGCTGCCGCCGTCCACCTTGCCCATCGAGATGTAGAGCAGGAACACCGAGGTCTGGAACACGTTCAGTCCGACGATTTTTTTCACCAGGTTGCCATGGGCGATGACAATGTAGAACCCGGTCATCATCAGAAAGATGACGATCCAGTAGTTGTAATGCCCGATGAAATCGATCATGGCCTGTCGGCGCGCCCGGCAAAGGTGAAGAAGATCGTGATCATCACGGCGGTAACGGTGATGCCGACGCCCAGTTCGACAAGAAAGATCCCAAGGTGCTGACCGTGCACCGGGTCGTGGGCGAGCACGTTGTAGTCCAGGTACTTGCCGCCTGCAATCATGCCCGCGACACCGACACCCGCATACAGCAACACGCCGCTGGCCATCAGCAGCTTCAGCGCCGATGCCGGGATCGCCCGTCTGGCGCGTTCAAGGCCGAACACCAGGGCATAGAGAATAATGGCGGCCGCGAAAATCACGCCGGCCTGAAAGCCACCGCCTGGCCCGAAATCGCCGTGGAACTGCACGTACAGGGCAAACAACAGGATCATCGGGATAACCAGCTTGGTCACCACGAACAATACCGGGTGACGGCTCAGCAGTTCCGGCGAATCCGGTGGCGGTACCGGTACGATGCGCCGCCGCCCGCTGCCGAGCAGCGCCAGCACGCCGATACCGGCGGTAAAGATCACGGTTACCTCGCCAAGGGTGTCGTAGCCGCGGTAGCTGGCGAGCACCGAGGTCACGATGTTGGGAATGCCGGTCTCGCGCGGTGATTCTTCTATATAGTGCGGCGCGACGTGCTGGTGGACGGGGGCCCCGGGGTCGGCAAACGGCGGCATGTCGAAGGTGCCATAGACCAGCGCTCCGCCGGTGACGGTGACCACCAGCAGCGCGAGCGGCGCACCGTGGCGCGTTTTGTGTTCATCCCGCGAGGTCAGCGCCAGCGTGGTGAGCATCAACACCGTTGAGATGCCGGCGCCGACCGCCGCCTCGGTGAAGGCGACATCGACGGCATCGAGCGAGACGAACACCGCGGCCGAGAGCAGGCTGTAGATACCGAACAGCATGACCACGGCAAACAGGTCGTTCAGGCGAGCCGCGCTTAGCGCGGTCATGGCGAGGAACGCCAGCAGCACGATGTCGATGAAGGTGGCTATGACCCGTCCTCCTCGCGGTGCAGTTGCGGCGCCAGACCGGCGTGCAATGCCGCCTTGGTGAGTGCGTGCGTTGCCGTGGGCGAGGTCAGCAGCAGGAACAGCAGGATGAACACCAGTTTGGCCGTGACCAGCGTCAACCCCGCCTGCAGCATCAGGCCGGTGAGGATGCAGCTTGCACACAGCGTGTCGGTGACGCCGGCGGCATGGGCACGGGTGTAGAACTCGGGAAAGCGCAACAGGCCGATGGCGCCGGTGATGCCCAGCAAGCTGCCCAGCACCAGCAACACCCAGCTCGCCAGGTCAACGATCTGGCCGATCATTGTCCCGACCCCGCGTCGGGTTCGGAACCGTCGGTATCCTGCGTTGCTTCGTAGAAGCGCAGCACCGCGATGATGCCGATGAAGTTGATCAGGGCATAGACCAGCGCGATGTCCAGAAAATCGGGGCGACCCATCAGGAAACCGAACACCGCGATGAACAGCACGGTCTTGGTGCCGAACATGTTGACCGCCAGTATGCGGTCAAAGATGGTGGGTCCGACAAACGCTCGCACCAGGGCGATCCCCATTACCGTCAGGATCGCGAGCGTCGCCACAGAGAACATGGAGATCATTTGACAATTCGGCTCACGCGCCGGTCCATCTCGCCCTCTTCGACCGCGGCGGCGGCCTCGCGGGTGAGTGCATGGACCTCGAACTCGTTGCCCATCACGTCGGTGGTGATGGTGCCCGGTGTCAGGGTGATGGAATTGGCGTAGACGGTGCGCCCCAGCGCCGAACCCTGGGTGGCGGTCACGCGGATCATGGTCGGACTGATTGCCGGGCGTCGCTGCCAGATGCAGCGTGCCACATCGATGTTGGACTTGATGGTTTCCACCAGCAGCCAGGCCCAGTAGGCGGGTGCGCCGGAGGTGAGATTCAGGGGATGGCCTTCGTGGTCGACGGCGTCCATGCGGTTGGCGACGAACACCACCAGCACGACCGAGACAACGCCCAGGATCAGCAGTTGGGCGGTGAAGAACCCCGACAGCAACAACCAGAATACGTAAAGGGCAGACGCCAGGCTAATTGCGTGTAGCACGTGGGTGGTCCCTGAAGCGATTGTCTTGTTATTCGCCGAAGCGCTCGCGGCGCTGCGTTGGCGCGCCGGCACATCATAACGGTTGGCCCGGCAAGATGCCACAAACGCCCGCTGCGACACCGGCGTACACTCCCGGTGCTGTTACGCGCGGGACCGGGTGCGGCCCGGCAATCAGGCATGAAATCATATGTTTTATAAGGGTATGAGGATTCAATAGCCTTTCGCACATGGGTGCAAATTTGCGTTGTACCGGGCCTAAAGTTTTTTCCGGGTAGGACGCTATGTTGAGTAACGCAAGGTGATGGCAAATGGCAGTAGCCGTGCGTTCCGAATTACTTGCCGTGGCATGTACAGGACTTATCCTCCCCCTGCGCAGAATAGCGCAACACACTCCGGCCCTGTGTTTTACAGGGCCTTTTTTTTGCCCGACACTGGTGCAAATTCAAGGCGGCGAGCGGTACGCCGATATACGCAACAGTAGCGGATCGTTGTGCATGGCGCGTCGTTTCGCACCGGGACATCAACGAATCATGCCCGGAACGTTTTTTTGGAATCAATATAACAAGCATCGAAACCACCAGGGACCAGGAGCGGTCCAATACGTACGGCGGGTAACTGGGGGACCGTGCGTAAAGGCAGCGCAAACACATTGCGTTCCTTTATTCCTAGCATTCGAGTCCAGTATACTGGGAGCGAATGGTTGGCAGATAGCCGCCAGGTGGGTCCGATGTCCGAGGAGCCGATGTAGTGGATACGATGATACAGAGCGGTGCAGGCAGGACCAGAGTCATGAGCCGGAAACCCTATCTCACACCCCAGCAGGTTGCTGAGCTGCTTATGGTGTCACCGGTGACGGTGCGCCAGTGGGCTCAGCGGGGTGAAATTGACGCGCTGACCACCCCCGGCGGCCATCGTCGATTTACCCTCGAGGCCGTCAAGGCCTTCGCCCGCAAGCGCGGCATGCGCCTCAATCCGGAGCGTTCCGACGATGTCATGCGTATCCTCGTGGTCGATGACGACGTCGAACTCAACGCCTGGTTGAGCGAAATGCTCTCGGCCCATGATGTGGCGACCGAGATTGCATCCGCCCACAATGGATTCGACGCTGGGGTCAAGCTGGTGTCCTTCAAACCACACCTTATCCTCCTGGACCTGATGATGCCGGGGCTGGACGGTTTCGATGTGTGCAGCAGTGTACGTGAGGATCCTACCAAGGAATCCACCCGCGTCATCGCCATGACGGGCTACCCGTCTGATGAAAATGTCCAGCGCATTCTCGAGGCTGGCGCCGAGACCTGTCTTGCCAAGCCGTTGGATTTCGACCGGCTTCAGGAAGTTGTATTCAGCCGGGCTCAGCGGCCGGTGATCTAGCAGTCACGTCGCAGTAGCGAACACGAACACTGAAGGGCCCTGCGGGGCCCTTTTTGCTTTTCCGGCTCCCACATTGATCGCTGATTTCTCGATACGGCATATGCTCTGGACAAATTGCATTTGCTTTCACTTCTATCCGACGGTCCGGCGTGATTGCCATTACAATACCCCGCTACGATAGAGCCGGAGCGCCGCGAGGGCGGTCGCGAGTAATGAGTCAGCTAAGCGTTGTCATTCCTGCATACAATGAGGTGCGGACGATCCGCGATGTCGCGGCGCGTGCACGTGCGATGTGCGAGTTGGTGTTCGTGGTTGATGACGGTTCCAAGGACGGAACAGTGGCTGCGCTGCAGGATCTGGATGTCACAGTAATACGCCAGAATGCCAACGGCGGCAAGGGTGCTGCCTTGTGGCGCGGTATGCAGGCCGCGGTGGCTACCGGTGCCGACGCGGTGATCACCCTGGATGCCGATGGCCAGCATTGCCCCGAGGACATTCCGCGTTTTGTCGAAGCTTGGAAGGCGCAGCCAGACAGGATCATTGTCGGCGCGCGCCTTGCCGACAAGGAATCCTTCCCCACGCAACGCTATTACGCCAACCGCATCGCCAATTTCTGGATCGCCTGGGCGGCTGGTTATCCCATCAGTGACAGCCAATCGGGTTTTCGCCTGTATCCGGCGGCGCTATTGCGGCAACTGCGTTTTAGGGTTAGCCGTCAAAAGGGGTTCGTGTTCGAAAGCGAGATCCTGATCAAGGCGGCCCGATGTGGCTTTCGCAGTACGCCGATTCCCATTGCGGCCGTCTATGCACAGGGCGCACGGCCCAGCTACTTTCGCAGTTTTCGCGATATTGCCTTTATCACTCGTATGGTGGCGTGGAGCCTGATATCGCATGGCCTGAATCCGGCGGGATTTTACCGCGCGTTCGTCAGGCCAGGGCTGGATCGGGTGCGTACCTCGAGCGTGGGGCGAGACGCCCTCGCGATGCTGGCGCTTTCCTGCCTGGTCATGCTGGCGAGCGTCGGCCTGTCGTATCTGCTTGCATTGGTGCACGTGCTACGGATTGCGCTTGGTGCGCGCTGCGTTTTGGATACCTCCGCGGAGGGCGATGGTTGGTTGCTGGTGCTGGGGATGGAACTGCGGGGCAGGGAAATTTCGCAGGACTACGCCGCACGCCTGTGGCGCGCGGTGGAAATGCACCGACGTCAGCCGCAGCGCAAGATCCTGGTGCTCGGCGGGCAGACCGGGCGCAGCAGCATGGCGGAGGCGGAAGCAGGGCGCGACTTTTTGCTGCGCGAAGGTGTGGAACCGGCGGTCGTGACCGTGGAGAACCGCTCGCGCAATACCTTCGAGAATCTACGTGAGGCGCGTATGCTGGTCAGCGGCGATGCGCGCTCGCTGCCTGCACTGGTTACTAACCGCTATCATCTGGCGCGCGCCCATGCACTGGCGGCGAGTCTGCGGTTGGCACACAGTCTGTGCCCAGCCGAGGATCGCTTGGCGCTCACGGTGATGACGGTATTCAAGATGCTAAAGGAGGCGTTCCACCTGCACTGGTACCTGACCGGGTTGTCGTGGGCACGTCTGACGCGCAATCAGCGCATGCTTGCACGCCTGCGTTAACGTGTCGCGGGACCGGCGGAAGCGCGACGGATTCAGGCCATGGCCCCGTTGATGCCAATTACCTGTCCTGATATATAGCCGGCGTCCTCCGAGGCGAGAAAGGCTACCAGCGCGGCAACTTCGTCGACCTTGCCGACGCGTTGCATCGGCACCATGGACTTGATAGCCGCCGCATCGAATACGTCGCGGGTCATCTCTCCCTCAATAATACCTGGCGCAACCACGTTGACCGTAACACCGCGCGAGGCAACCTCCATAGCCAAAGATTTGGACGCACCGTGCAGCCCTGACTTGGCGGC
>CP070733.1:1265769-1271299 GCA_020347585.1 Pseudomonadota bacterium
GGCCAGCAGCGGGACACCCCATGCCAGCGTGCCGGCGTCGGGGTGGTGATACAGGAATGTTCCGGTACCCGCTGCACCGGTGGCTAATGCCAGCACTGCGGCCAGCGAACGCCATGACAGGCGCCGGTGACGCACCGGCCACGGTTCCATCATGCTCAGGTTAATGTGGTAGATTTTCGCATTGCCCCGCATCTGGGTACTGATCTTCATGAACTTCTTGTTGTAGATCTCAAACGAGCGCTCCTCGCCAGTGGCTCCGCTGGTCTGAACCAGTACGCGATCAGTGTTCTTTGTTTGGGTCATACCTTAAATTGATACAAAACCTTGATGGGGTATACATGCTGCCGCACCGAACTGCCGGCATTCTATACCAAACCGGCGCGTTGTACGTATGGCTGTACAACGCATTGACGCCGGGGTAGGCGGGGGGCCGCGGCGGTACTATTATCCCGGGTAACTGCCGGTGTGCCGGTTTAATCGCTTTGGTGACCGTGATGAGCATGATCCGCCTGCGTGGTGTGCACAAGACCTTTCTCGAAGGCAACAGGCGTCACGTGGTGCTCGATGGCACCAATCTTGAAATCGAAGCCGGCCAGACGGTCGCGCTGCTGGGGCGCAGCGGTAGCGGCAAGTCAACACTGTTGAATATGGTCAGCGGCATTGATGTGCCGGATGCCGGCGAAGTCATCGTCTGCAACGAGAACATTGCATGTTTGGGCGAAAGTGCGCGGACGCTGTTTCGCCGCCATCATGTCGGTTTCGTGTTTCAGTTCTTCAACCTGATACCGACCCTAACCGTGCTTGAGAACTTGCTGTTGCCGGTGGAACTTGCCGGCAAGCTCAACAATGTGGCGCGCGAACGTGCTGCCGACCTGCTGGCACGCGTGGGACTTGCCGATCGTGCTGCAAGTTATCCCGAGCAACTTTCCGGTGGTGAACAGCAGCGCGTTGCCGTGGCGCGCGCGGTGATTCATCGCCCGTCGGTGTTGCTGGCTGACGAACCGACTGGCAACCTTGATGAGGCCGCGAGTAGCGCCGTGCTGGATTTGTTTGCTGAACTGGTTTCCGCCAGCGACGTTACGCTGTTAATGGTTACCCACAGTCGCGAGATTGCTGGGCGCTGTAGCCGTGTGCTCGAGTTGCGCGACGGTGTTGCGCACGAGTTGCAGGTGCAGGGCACATGACGCGCTACCCGATACTGGCCGGGTTACGCTTTTTGCAGCGTCATCCGCTGCATCTGTCATTGTCTGTGCTGGCGATAGCGCTGGGTGTCTCCGTGGTAGGCGCGGTCGACCTAGTCAATGGCAGTGCCATGCGTGCATTCGTGATTGCAAGCGATGCAGTGGCCGGCACCAGCACACACCGCATCGTTGGCGGGCCGCGTGGCGTCCCCGAGGAGGTCTATCGCCGACTGCGCGTCGAGCATGGCATCCGATCGATCGCACCAGTGGTGGAGGCCTATGTGCACCTGGCGCCGGAAGACATCGCCGCACGCACTGTGCGCCTGCTGGGTGTGGACATCTTCGCCGAGCAGGCGTTTCGTGGCTATCTTGCCAGTCCCCGGCTGCAGGGCAACGCTGGCGCTTTACTCACCGACGCCAGTGCCGCGGCGCTGCCGACCGCCACGGCCCGTGCCTTGGGACTGGCTCCAGGCCAGCGCTTCGCGATTGAGATCAACGGGCGTCAGCATTATATGGTGCTGGCCGCAACCTTTGACGCGGACCGTGCGCTGGAGCGTACGGCGCTTGCCTCGGTCCTGGTCACAGACATCGCCACTGCGCAGGAACTGCTGGAAATGGAGGGGTTTTTGAGCCGTATCGACCTGGTTATCAGCAGCGAAACGGGCGCGGCGGATGAGATCGTGCGCCTGTTGCCGGACGGCACGACGCTTGCGCCCGCCTCGGCGCAGCGCCAGGCGCTCGAGCAGATGACGCGCGCGTTTCGCCTCAACCTCACGGCACTCAGCCTGCTGGCGCTGCTGGTTGGTATGTTCCTTATTTATAACGCCATGACCTTCTCGGTGTTGCAGCGCAGGCAGTTGCTCGGCATGTTGCGGGCGCTGGGTGTGACGCGCGCCGAAGTGTACCGCCAGGTGCTGCTTGAGGCGTTGGTACTAGGGGTGGTCGGCACGCTGGCGGGACTGGTGCTGGCCGTGGTACTGGGCAACGCGCTGCTTCACCTGGTTACGCGCACCATCAATGATCTTTACTTCGTGCTGAGCGTGCGCGAACTTGCGCTAACGCCGGCAGCGTTTGCCAAGGCGGCGGCCCTGGGCCTTGGCGCCACCGTGGTCGCGGCGCTGGTTCCGGCCTGGGAGGCCACCACCACGCCGCCGCGCGCAGTGATGAGCCGAATCGTCATCGAAATACGCCAACGCCGGCGGCTGCCGCTGCAGCTGACCGCAACCGCGGCTTGCTGGGTGGCCGGCGTAGTGCTGCTGTCCGCAAGCCGTGATCTGTGGATCAGTTTCGCGGCGCTGTTCCTGATTATCGCCGGCAGCGCACTGCTGGCGCCAGCCGCCACCCGCGCGAGCATCGCCCTGCTGCAACCGGTGATGCGCCGCGCGCTGGGAGTGCTGGGCGCGATGGCCGCGCGCGGTATTACCGTGTCACTCAGCCGCACCGGTGTCGCCATGGCGGCCCTGTCGGTGGCGGTTGCCGCGAGCGTGGGTGTGGGGGTGATGATCCAGAGTTTCCGCGGCTCGGTTGCCGACTGGCTGGACAATTATCTGCGCGCGGACTACTTCGTTTCGAGCGCGGCGTCCGGCGTCGGCGCCTCGCAGCGGCTGGTGCCGGGGGCGGTGCTCGACGAGGTGCGTGCGCTGCCCGGTGTTGAAACGCTCAGTCTCGGTCGCATGGTCAGGCTCGAGGGGACGGGTGGTTTTACCGATCTGTTCGTGCTGCACATGCCGCGCAAAAGTTTCACGGCCTTTCGGTTGATCGCCGGGACGCCTGAAGCGGCCGCGCGTGCGTATTTCGCTGGCGACGGGGTACTGATCTCCGAGCCCTACGCCTATCGCCATCGTCTGGCGGTGGGCGATGCAGTGGTACTGCGCACCGACATTGGCGATCGCCGGTTTCCAGTGGCGGGGATCTACCAGGACTATGGCTCGGATCACGGCGTCGTCACCATGAGCCGCGCCACCTACAACAAGCACTGGATGGACTCTGGTATCACTTCGTTTGGCGTGTATGCCCGTGCGGATGCAGTACCGGAAGCACTGTCTGCGAGCCTGCGCGCTATCCTCGCGCATTATGACGGCCTGGTGCTCTATCCGAACCGCGAACTGCGCGAGGTTTCTCTCGCGGTGTTCGATCGCACCTTCACCGTCACCCAGGTGCTTCGCTTGCTGGCTATTCTTGTTGCCTTTGTGGGAATCCTTAGCGCGCTTATGGTGATCCAGCTCGAGCGTGCGCGCGAATTCGCCGTACTGCGCGCCAACGGTATGACGCCCGCCCAGTTGTGGGGACTTGTTACCACTGAAACCGGACTGATGGGGCTGGTGGCCGGCGCGCTGGCCGTACCGCTGGGTGTCGTGCTGGCCGCTATGCTCGTATACGTCATCAACCGGCGATCGTTTGGTTGGAGTATGGATATGTATATCGACCCCCTTACGCTGGGCAGCGCGTTGCTGCTGGCGCTGGTGGCGGCGCTGATGGCCGGGCTGTATCCGGCCTGGCGAATGTCGCGCACACCTGCGGCGCTGGCGTTGCGCGAGGAATGAGCCGTATGACTGCCCCGGGGCCGACGGCAAGGTCGATGCGTATTTGCGCGACGCTGCTCCTTGCTGGACTGGTGTCGGGTACCGGCGCGCAGCAGGCCGCAGATGGATTGGCGCTCGACCAGGTGCTCGGCGCACAGCAGGACGATGGCTTTGCTGTGGCGGACCGCGTGCGCGCCTTGCGATTTCCGCGTGACCACGGTCCTCACCCGGCCTTCAAGCATGAGTGGTGGTATTACACCGGCAACCTGCGCACCACCGCCGGCCGGCGCTTCGGCTTTCAGGTGACCTTCTTTCGTATCGCTGCGGCGCCGCCCGGGGAGCGGCCGGTGCGTACCTCGCACTGGGCCAGCGACCAGGTATACATGGCCCACGTCGCCGTGACCGACGTGCAGGGCCGTCAATTTCATTACGCCGAGCGTTTCGCGCGCGGGGCGCTCGGCCTGGCCGGGGCCCGCCCGGGGCCCGGTGACCCGCCGGGCGCGGCGCACCGTGTTTGGCTGGAGGACTGGCAAAGCGCCGCGGTGGCGTTGCACGACGATGCACCCTGCGCGTCCGAGGTACCGCCCGGCCGCTGTCTTGCGGTGGAGCTGAAAGCCGCGGCGGGGGAGGTAACGCTGCGGCTGCATCTTGAGAGCCTGCGCCCGCTGGTGCTGCAAGGGGAACAGGGATTGAGCCGCAAGAGCGCTGAACCCGGCAACGCCTCCTACTACTATTCCTTTACACGCATGGCCGCCACCGGCGAGCTGCGGCTCGGCGGACAGGTGCTTCCCGTGACTGGACAGGCATGGATGGATCGCGAGTGGTCCACCTCCGCGCTGTCCGAGCTCCAGGAGGGTTGGGACTGGTTTGCGCTGCAACTCGACGATGGTACCGACCTGATGTTCTATCGGCTGCGCCGCAAGGACGGCATGGCTGACCCGCACAGCGCCGGCGTGCTGGTGGGTGTCGCGGCCGGCCCCGCGGCAGGTTCTGGCGAGGGCACCGTGCCCCTTGCGGTCTCGGACGTCGTGATCGATGTCGAGGATTACTGGACCAGTCCGCACACTGGCGCACGCTATCCGGCCCGCTGGCGGCTGCGCGTGCCGGCGGTGGACCTGGATCTGCGGCTGGCACCGCACCTTGCGGACCAGGAACTGCACCACACGCAGGTGGTGTACTGGGAGGGCGCCGTGGGGGTGCAGGGTACGCGGGCGGGGCGCCCCGTTCGCGGCGATGGCTACGTCGAGCTTGCGGGATATCCGCGGGTACAAGCGGACAAGTGAAAACTCTGTGGCGTTCGTCCGGTCTTAAGGGTGAGGTCGGGCGCGTCCGGCCCGTTGTTCAGGAGCGCAGTCGAATGTTAATCAAGAAACCGGCCGACATCCGGCCTTACGAGATCACCGATCGGCAGGTGTATCTCAAGCGTCGCGAATTCATGCGCGGGGCCGGCCTGGCGTTGGGTTCGCTGGCGGCTGGCGCGTTGAGCCTGCCGGCACTGGCGGGCTACGCGGATCATGGACGCCGCAAGCTGCAGTATGCGAACTCACGGGATCTTGCCGGCGGCGAGGCGCTAACACCGTTCGACGACGTGACGACCTATAACAATTTCTACGAGTTCGGCACCGACAAGTACTCACCGGCCAAGTATGCGCACACGCTCAAGGTCGAGCCTTGGTCCGTTCGCGTCGAGGGCGCGGTGAACAAACCGGGCGTCTATCAACTGGAAGACATTCTCGGCAAACACCCGCTCGAAGAGCGTGTCTACCGGCTGCGCTGCGTGGAAGGCTGGTCCATGGTCATCCCTTGGGTGGGTTTTCCCCTGGCAAA
>CP070733.1:1271399-1274605 GCA_020347585.1 Pseudomonadota bacterium
GACCTTCGCATTGCGAACGCGACGCTCTCCCAGCTGAGCTACGGCCCCGCAAGCCCGCTCTAACTCGGGCCAATGCGGATTCTACCATCCGGTTGGGGGTATCGCTAATTTTGGATCTGGCTGTCTCGCGTAACTCGGATAGCGCTGCGTGGCGTGTCCGAACGGGCCAAGATATTAGGGAGATTCGCGCCGGTATTGCTGCGGATAGTGTGCGCCGGCGCGCACTGGATCAGGGTTCTTCTGGTTCGCCTGGCCCGTTATAGATCTCGATAAGCTTCTTTGCTACCGCCGCGGCATCGATTTGGTACGACCCGCTTCGAATCGCCTCCTGAACCGCCGCGACGCGTTTGGCATCCACGGCAGATTGAGCTGCGATGTTACGTTCCAGATCTTTTAAGCTTTTCGGATCGCTTGTTGATGACACGGCGAACTCGTTACGTATGGTTGCTGCACTTTCACCGGTTTTTTTTGCAGTGGAAGCGGCTGTCAGGTTGCTGTTCTAGGTTTGCTGTGATGTTCCGGGGCTTAAGCTGCGGGTATCGCGCGGCATACAAGTTTCCCCTGTTGTTCGCTGACAGATAGCGGCGCAAATACAAGTATCTTTAGGGACACAAACGCTGAAACGGTGAGACGCTTTTGGCGAAATGCTCCGGCGAGTGCAATAAAACAGTAGCTTGTGATCGTTTGCGCTGATGTTTCATCAGCACGCTACGTCATGTTCGAAACGACGACTAGTTCGCACCGGACGCGCCGCACAGCGCTCGACTCCGGATTCAGCGCAACTGCGTTTCACCGTCCTACCTCACAGCGTGGCACCGAGGACATATTCCGACGCCCTGCGTATATCAGGGTCTGCACCGCCTAATTGCACTCGGCGCCGGTGGCTCCGGTCACATTTCGGTCCAAGAGAAGCAGGGCGCCGTAGTCGCGGCTCTGCCGGCCGCCTACGTCTAAATTTGTACATGCTTGGGGCTTTTGTCTGGCTATGCCTAAGGTATGGGGAGGTGTCGCGACAACGCCGCCCGAGGCGCAAATATCTTGGCATCCGCCCCCGAGCCGGGCGGTTCTTGCCATGGATTTTTGGATGCATCCAACAAAAGATGGTAACTTATTGAAATTCATCGCATAAAATACTTGCGGCGAGCGCGGCGGCTCAGATGGTGCAATTCGCAACAGTCGGAAATGCGTCACTTCGTCGTGCCTTTGGTCATGTAACTGTGCGCGGTATCACAGTTCGGTGGCAGATCCCGGCCGGTTTCCACCACTAATGCTGCGGGTAGCAAGGCGAGCTGCCAAAATTTTGACATACCGTACCGTGAGGCTTACTATTTAATCCGTGCACGGCTCGCCCACCAGCCGTCGCGCCAATGCGGGGAGTGGGCGAGAGACCGCGAGGTCGCCGGTTTTTACCGTCGAGCTCATCGAATCAGAGGCCTGTATGTCCAACACCAGCCTGCTTGTCATCGATCCGGATGCCGGGCGCCGCAATGAGCTGAGACTCCTTCTTGGCTTCGTCGATTATGAGGGGGAGGTTTTCCTTTCAGATCTGAGCGGCTGGGAAACGGATGCGAGTCTTCCCCAGGTGCTCGGTACCGTGCTGGTCCCGGATTCTACGGACGAGGCTGAGACGCTTGCGCTCATAGAAAGGCTCGCGAAGCGCTTTGGCGACGTTGCAGTGTTGCTGGTCCATCAGCAGGAAGGTGTCACAGGCGCACCGCAAAGCCTGGTGCCCAGAATCGTCGGCACCGTGGAGACGCCGTTCAGGCACAGCCAGATGATGCACGCCCTGCGCCTTGCCGAGGTACATAACGATGGCAAGCCCGACGAGAGTCTCAGTCGCAGCCCGGAATTATTCCGCAACCTCGTCGGCAACAGCCGCGCTGTACAACGCGTGCGCAAGCTGATCGAACAGGTGGCGGATTCCGAGGCCAACGTGCTGATACTGGGTGAATCGGGCACCGGCAAGGAAGTCGTCGCACGTAACCTGCACTACCATTCCTCGCGCCGCGACAAGCCTTTCGTTCCAGTCAATTGCGGCGCCATTCCCGGTGAGCTGCTCGAGAGCGAGTTGTTCGGTCACGAGAAAGGCGCGTTTACCGGTGCCATCAGTTCGCGCCAGGGGCGCTTTGAGATGGCCCTTGGAGGTACGCTGTTCCTTGACGAGATTGGCGACATGCCGCTGGCCATGCAGGTCAAGCTGCTGCGTGTGATCCAGGAGCGCATGTTCGAGCGCGTCGGCAGCAACAAGAGCATTGAGGCCAACGTGCGCATCATTGCGGCAACCCACCGCGATCTTGAACAGGAGATCAAGGCAGGGCGTTTCCGCGAGGATCTCTACTATCGATTGAACGTATTCCCCATCGAGATGCCGCCACTGCGTGAGCGTGTCGAGGATATCCCGGTACTGGTAAATGAACTCATTATTCGCCTCGAGCACGAGCAGCGTGGTTCGGTGCGTCTGACGCCGGCCGCCATCGCGGCCTTGTGCCAGTATCCCTGGTCCGGCAACGTGCGCGAGCTGTCCAACCTGATGGAGCGCCTCGTCATCATGTATCCGTACGGTGTGGTTGATGTGGGCGATCTCCCCGAGAAATTCCGCGGCGAATTTCAGGTTTCGGAATCCTCGGTGGTCGAATTCGCCGAGGCCGAGGGTGTTTTCGACGTGCTGCAGATGCCGGCGCAGTTACCCAACGACGGCCTGGATCTCAAGGAACATCTCTCCAACCTCGAGCATTCGCTCATCAAGCAGGCGCTGGAAGAGGCCGACGGTGTGGTCGCGCACGCCGCCAAGCGCCTGCGCATGCGCCGCACCACACTGGTGGAAAAGATGCGCAAGTACGGCCTGCAGCGCAGCAATCAAGCGTCCGGAATTTAACCTCTCCCACCCCGCATAGCCAGATTCTATCCGGCTCACTGGCGCGCGTGCCGCGTGGCGGGTTCCCACGCGCTGCTTTGGCCAGCTGTTCCATGTAACTAACTGAGTTATATAGAAAAACGTCGCCTCTGCCGCAACAGCCAAAATCGCACCCAACTTGCCCGGGCGCTAAAGATTTCCTGCGTGCTACCGAAACCTTTACTAGTTGCCGCGTGCCGGGGGGAAGGGTTGCAGCGACTTGCGTGTAACAATAGCTGTGACTGCGAATAACCATGCGACAAGCCGGGCAAAACAACAACACGGATTTATCCGATGGCGACCAGCTGGTCAA
>CP070733.1:1274705-1287226 GCA_020347585.1 Pseudomonadota bacterium
GCCAAGATCTACTACAAGTACGAAGGCGTAAGCCCCACCGGGTCACACAAGCCCAACACGGCGGTGGCGCAGGCCTGGTACAACCAGCAGGCCGGGATCAAGCGCCTGTCGACCGAAACCGGCGCTGGGCAGTGGGGTTCATCGCTGGCCCTGGCAGGACAAATGTTTGGCCTCGACGTGCGCGTCTATATGGTTAAGATCAGCTACGAGCAGAAGCACTTTCGCCGCTCCATGATGCAGACTTGGGGCGCCGAAGTACTGGCTAGCCCCACCGACCGGACAGAATCGGGACGCCAAATCCTGGCAGGGGATCCCGACTCACCGGGTTCCCTCGGCATCGCTATTTCCGAGGCAGTGGAAGAGGCGGCCTCGCGCGAGGACACCAACTACTCCCTGGGCTCAGTGCTTAATCACGTACTGCTGCACCAGACGGTGATCGGGCTGGAAGCGAAGAAGCAGTTTGAAAAGGTCGGCGCCTATCCGGACGTGGTATTTGCGCCGTGCGGAGGCGGGTCGAACTTTGGCGGCGAGGCCTTCCCGTTCTTTGCCGACAAGGCCGCCGGCAAAGAGGTGCGGCTGGTGGCGGTTGAGCCGAGCTCGTGCCCGACGCTCACCCGGGGACACTATGCCTACGACTACGGCGATACCGTGGGGCACACGCCGCTGATGAAGATGTATACGCTGGGGCACGATTTCATGCCACCCGGCATTCATGCCGGCGGGCTACGCTACCACGGCGACTCGGTGCTAGTGTCCCAGCTTTACAACGAGGGGCTAGTCGAGGCGGTGGCCGTACCACAGCTAGCAACCTTCGAGGCCGGCGTAACCTTCGCCAAGGCGGAAGGCATCATTCCGGCCCCTGAGTCCAACCACGCGATCCGCGCTTGCATCGACGAGGCGCTGCAGTGCAGGGAAACGGGCGAGCCCAAGACCCTGTTCTTCAACCTGTCCGGGCATGGTCACTTCGACATGGCCGCCTATGACAAGTACTTCAGCGGTGAACTTGAGGACTTCGAGTATCCGGAGAATGCAATTCAGGACGCGCTCGCGCATTTGCCCGACGTTCAGGTCGCCTGACGCGGCACCGCGCTATCGGTGTATTTGACGCGGTTTGGTCCGCCGCGCAGCAGACGAAGGCAAAATGGCCGGTTGCGAATGCGAAATCGAGATTAAGGATCGTTCGCAGCGCAAGGTGCTGATTGTCCTGTTGTTCATTAACGCCGTCATGTTTCTGGTCGAGATCGGCGTGGGGCTGATCAGCGAATCGACTGCGCTCATTGCTGACTCCATCGACATGCTCGCCGATGCCATGGTCTATGGCATCGGTCTCTACGCCGTGGCACGCGCACCCCTGATCAAGGTGCGGGCCGCGCGCTGGAGCGGTATGTTTCAGATCCTGCTAGGTGTGGGCGTAGGGGCTGATATCGTGCGCCGCCTGGTGACAGGCAGCGGGCCAGTCTCGCTGCTAATGATCGGTGTGGGACTGGCTGCGCTAGTAGCCAATGTTATCTGCCTGGCATTAATCGCCAAGCACCGTAGCGGCGAAGTCCACATGCGCGCAAGCTGGATATTCTCGAAGAACGATGTTATCGCCAACGTTGGTATCATCGCCGCTGGCATATTGGTGTATTTTTTGGAATCGAACCTGCCGGATCTGATCATCGGCGCCGCCATCGTGGCGATCGTGGTGCGCGGCGGCATGCACATCATTCGCGAAGCGGATTCCGAGCAGAAACTGCTAAACTATTCGCCCTGAACCGAAGCACTCCGGCGCAACATGGATGGACATGGCGGGTTCCTCGAAAAAGGTCATTTATGCAGCGTTGATTGGCAACTCGCTGATCGCGGTGACCAAGTTCACTGCTGCCGCTTTCACTGGCAGTTCGGCCATGCTCTCGGAGGGCATTCACTCGCTGGTCGATACCGGCAATCAGGTCCTGCTGTTGCACGGCATTCGAAAATCGAAACAGCCAGCCGATGCACGTTTTCCGTTTGGCCACGGCAAGGAAGTCTACTTCTGGAGCTTCGTGGTCGCCATCTTGATTTTTGCCGTTGGCGCGGGCGTGTCCCTTTATGAAGGTATTCACCGTGTCATCGACCCGCGCCCCATCCAGAACCCCGTGGTGAACTATGTGGTGCTGGGACTGGCTATGGTATTCGAGGGTTTTGCCTGGTTCTTTGCCTGGACGGAATTCACCAAGGCAAAGGGCAAGTGGGGTTTTATCGAAGCGGTGCAACGTGGCAAGGACCCCTCGATGTTCGTGGTATTGTTCGAGGATTCCGCCGCCATGCTCGGTTTGCTGGTGGCGCTGGTGGGTATCGCGTTGGCCCAGGCAACGGGGTTGCTCTGGTTTGATGGAGCTGCGTCGATCGTCATCGGACTGATCCTCGGCGGTACGGCCGTTTGGCTAGCGTATGAGACTAAGGGCTTGCTCATTGGCGAAAGCGCGAACCGCCACGTGGTGGAGCAGATCCGACAGATCGCCTCAGCCCATGGTGCGGTCAATTCCGTGAACGAGGTACTGACCATGCACATGGGACCAGAGTTTATCCTGGTGAACCTCAGCGTGGATTTCGCTGACAATCTAAATGCCGGCGAAATCGAACGAGTCATTGCGCACATGGACCGCGAAATCAAACAGGTCTTGCCCAACGTCAAGCGTGTGTTCGTCGAGGCCGAGGCGCGCCTTCATATCGACCCGGTTCCCAACCATAGATGAAGAACCGCCACCGCACTTCTACGCCGCATCGCGGCCGCGGTGCCACAGCAAACCCGACATGCCGCTTTAACGCCAATGAACGCGAGGCCGTTGATGACGGTTGGCAGAGAGACGATGAAGACGCGCCGCCGCTGCGTACCACCGTCACTATCGATGCAACCCGCAGTATCATCGCGCGCAATGATTCGCCGGACGTTCCGTTCGCGCAGAGTATCAATCCGTACCGCGGCTGCGAGCATGGCTGTGTGTATTGTTTCGCGCGTCCAACCCACGCATATCTGGGACTATCGCCGGGGCTGGATTTCGAAAGTCGCCTGTTGGTCAAACCCGACGCGGCGCGCTTGTTGAGGACCGAGCTTGCTCGGCCCTCCTACCGATGTAGGCCCATCGCCCTTGGGACAAACACTGATCCCTACCAGCCCATCGAGCGTCACCATCGCCTAGTGCGCGACATATTGGAGGTGCTGTGGGAACACCGTCATCCTGTCAGCATTGTTACCAAGTCCGCGCTGGTCGAACGCGACCTCGACGTACTGGGCGAAATGGCGGGCGCGGGGCTTGCGCAGGTGATGATCTCAGTTACCACGCTGGATCGCACATTGGCGCGGCGCTTGGAGCCGCGCGCGGCGGCACCGCAACGCCGCTTGCAGACCATCGAGCGTATCGCCGCCGCCGGCGTCCCGGTCGGTGTGCTGGTAGCACCCGTGATACCCGTGCTGACTGAACCCGAGCTGGAAACGATACTGCAGGCATGCGCCGCGGTCGGGGCAAATAGTGCTGGATATATCCTGTTGCGCTTACCGCTGGAGGTGAGAGGGCTGTTTGCGGACTGGTTGCGCGTGCACGTCCCGCTCACGGCCGATCACGTAATGAGCCGCATGCGCGATACCCGCGGTGGGCGCGAGTATGACAACGGGTTTTTTTCGCGTATGACCGGATCGGGGGACAGTGCGCAGCTCATCGCGCAGCGTTTTTCACTTGCCTGCAAGCGCCACGGTCTGGATGGTCCGCGCGGCACCCTCAACACCGACGCGTTCAGGGTGCCGCTGCGCAGCGGCACCCAGCTAAACCTGCTGTAGTTCGATTGGTGTCATGTAATTGAGACTTATTCTCATGTCCAGTTGCATGATTTCCGGCGTGTAGCACACAAGCGCGAAAAAATTGATCTGTATCAAGACCCTTTCCGGGGGCGTCTGAGAAAGTACAGTCTCGGAATCGAGTTAGGGTACTTCATCATTTCCTCCCCGCCTGCTTCAGGCGGGGTTTTCTTTGCCTCCGATTTGTCCCCTGCTGTTGTCGAATTAGCCACCGGCGGCGCCGTGGCAGTGGTATTGACCTGAGGCGACAAAGCGGGACGGATTTGACATGGGTCAAGTGCCCGCGGGTGGCGTGTGTATAAAGTGGAAATGAGGAAATTCTCAACAAGACTTGCGAGGGCTGACATGATGGTGTCGTATACAGCCGAAGCACGCGCTCCACGGGCGGGCAGAACATTCCGCAGCAATGGTGATCGTTACTTTCACGTAATGAACGCCGGCTTGTATGTGAACACTCGCGACGGGATCGTCGGGCCATTTCTCGAGAAGGCGGAAGCAGAGCTTTATCTGGGCGAGTTAAAGACGCAATCGCGCGAACTCGAGCGGGCCAGCGCGCAACTCCTGTCGTTGCGCTAATCTTAGAGGGCCTCGCGGGCAGCCACCGGGGGCGCCGCGTACTTGCGGGATGACGCGATGCCTCGCGGAGAGGCGGATTCGAGTGTCGTTTTCGCAGTTCAACGTTCCACGTCACAGTCGCTGCGCGCTTGCTAACGCTCGCGCACTAACTGGCCCGCGGCAAACAGCGCACTGAACAGTACCAGGGGAACCAGGGTTTCGGCCCGCAGCAGTTCGGCGAGCGAATGCGCTGCAGTAGCGTGGTGAATCGCACGGGCGTACAGGTAGAATTTGATACTCATACCGAGCACTGCGGCGGCGAGAAATGCACCGCGAGGCAGAGCGAGCAGTCCGGCGCTGTAATTGATTACCGAATGCGGAAAGCCGGGCAACAGGCGCAATGCGGCCATCGCCATGAAGTTGCTGCGCCGCGCCAGGGTGCGATACACGCGGTGTTCCTGTACGTGTACCCGCCATTGGCGCGACAATCGCGAGGAAAACTGGTACGCGCCAAGTGCGCCCAGGCTACCGCCGCAAAGGAAAAGCGCCGTGGCGGCGGAGGGAGAGTACAGTGCGGCCAGCGGCCAGATCACCAGTGAACCTGGCAGGGCGAAGGTGAACAGTGCGGCCTGTCCCGCGATCAGCACCAGTGGCAGCCAGGGTTCGTGGGAGTGTCGGCGACTTAGCTCCAGCAGCGTGCGCCAGTCTACCCAACCAAACCATTCTGCGGCCAGGCCGATCCCTACAAGGGCCAGCAGCACCAGCAGGCGCCAGCGTCCCGGGTGCGTCCCGCGGTCGGGTTTAGTGTCCCGGGTAGTCATAGCACAATCCCTCACAGACAGAGCCGACATGGGCGGCGCCGGTTTATGCAACTATCCGCGCCCCGACCGCTCCTGTAACGAGATGGCGGGAGTGAGCCCGTTTGCGGCTAGTCAACAGGAGTCAGGGAGCATGATGCCACAGTATTTCGATAAGGTGAGTCACTGCGTGTTACGCGTACTAGTCGTTCTGTTTGTTTTGCTTCCGCTGGCTGCGGCCGCGGAGAAAGCGCAGGAAAAGGTTGTCTACCTGATCGTAGAGGAGTCGCGGCTGATCGCTTCCAATACCCTGCTCAGCCGTTTTGATGAACTCAAGCTTGATGCCAAAGAAAAAGTTGTCCAGCAGCGCGAGGCAGAGGCGGTGATCGTTGTGGTAACCAACCAGCGCATTCTAGGCTACGGCGCTCACGCACCGGCGTGGCAGCCGGTGCGCATCAGGGCCGGTGAGCAGATTGTCAGCGTGGAGGCTAAGGATGCCTCGGCCTCCGTACTGACTAGCGACCGTTACCTCAACTTTAACGGCCGGCGTGGCACTTGGGCGGTCAAAAAGAAGCGGCTTTGAATCAGCGCGTCAATCTGCGTTTACTGCACGTGAAGGGTCAACGCAGCTCAGCCCACTTTAGTTACCGTGTCACTCCGTCGCCAGCGTCAGCGTGAACCAGTCGCCCAGTGCGGTGCGTATCTGGCGTACGGTGAGGTGGTTGGCCATGGGTGGGTCTTCCCAGTGCTGGCAACTCATCCGCAACACATCGGGCTGGCGCGGCGAATCCAGGTACAGGTGCGTGGCCCAGGGCTCCGGGCTGGCACTGTCCGCAAGCAGCATGCCGGCGAGTTGCACCGGTGCCGTATCTTGCGCAAATTCCTCTAGCTGCACGCGGCGTACAGTAAAGGTGTCGGCTTCGACGATCTGTTCGGTGCGCCGGATGTGCAGCACCTCGAACTTGCAGTGCGGATAATAGGGGTCGATGGCTGTGAGCGCTTTGATCTCGCCGTCAGCCAGAAAAACGGCCGCCTTTCCCGCCGGGATGGCGAGCGGCCGGTTGAGCGTCAGACGTGAGCCAGCCGGTATTGTGTAGAACAGCGAGTCTTCGGGTGATGCCTTTGTTTGCGGACCGCCCTGACATCCGTAAATTGCCAGTGCACTCGCAGTTAGGATCGCGACAAGCAGCTTCATTGCCAGTATCCTCCAGTGGAAGCGCACACCGTGCGCGCTCTCATTTGTGACAGCGAGCGCTGCGGTAAAGTTCTGGCGTTTCGCAATCGCAGGTAGCTGCGCTGCAAACCGGGAGTCCGGTGGTGATAGTTGCGGGTGATACAGGTGAAATTACCCAAGTTGATAGCACATCGCGGTTACCCACACCGCTTCCCGGAAAATTCGTTGGCGGGGTTTGCCGCCGCCATTGCGGCCGGTGCGCGCTTCATCGAGGTCGATGTGCAGTTGAGCGCCG
Organism: Pseudomonadota bacterium; assembly: GCA_020347585.1. GTDB lineage: Bacteria > Pseudomonadota > Gammaproteobacteria > CAMYNG01 > CAMYNG01. The sequence goes on from CP070733.1 coordinate 1,281,344, forward strand.
ACGGTGTGCCGGTGCTTTTCCATGATCGCACCCTCGCGCGGGTCAGCGGCCAGCCGGGCGGCGTGCATGAGTATTCTTTGCAGGACCTGGCGAAGTTCCATGCCTCCGAGCGTGAACGCTTTGGCGAGCAGTTTGCACAAACGCCCATTGCCCGACTAAATCAGCTTGTTGAACTTCTGACAGAGATGCCACAGGTCGGCGTGTTCGTCGAGCTCAAGCGCGTCAGCATCGAGCAATTTGGCGCGCAGCGCATGGCACACCAGGTATTGCCACTGCTCATGCCGTTGAGTGGGCGCTGCGTGGTAATTTCTTTCTCGCTCGATGCACTGGCGGCGGTGCGCGGGCAGGGCTGGGCTGCGATTGGAGCGGTGATCAACGACTGGAGCGAATGCAATCAGGCCGTCGTCGATGAGTTAAAACCCGAGTACCTGTTCTGCCGCATTGCCGGACTGCCGTCGCAGGGCGAATTGGTCTATCCGCACGGTCAGGTTGCCGTGTTTGCAACCGCGGATCCCGAGGAGGTGCGGCGCCTTGCCCAGCGCGGCGCGCAGTTTGTCGAGACCGACAACATAGGCGCGTTGCACGACGCGTTGGCGCAGCAGGACAGCGGTGCATGAGTACCTGCCATGATGTCGCGATTGTTGGCGGCGGCATCCAGGGCGCGGGTGTAGCGCAGGCCGCCGCAGCCGCAGGTTACCGCGCGGTGCTGCTCGAACGCGCCGCGGTCGGAACTGCCACCTCGAGCAAATCGAGCAAGCTGATCCATGGCGGTCTGCGCTACCTTGAAAGCGGCCAGTTCGCGCTGGTGCACCAGTCGCTGCGCGAGCGTGCCGTGCTGCTGCGTATCGCGCCCGAACTGGTGCAGCTGGTGCCCTTCTACATCCCAGTTTATCGTCACACCACGCGCCGTCCCTGGCAGGTGCGCGCGGGCCTGTCGCTGTACGCGCTGCTTGGCGGCCTGGCTTCTGCAAACCGGTTTTGCACGATTGCACCGTCACACTGGGACGAAGCGGATGGACTGTTGCGCGAGAGCCTGCAGGTGGTTTACCGCTACATGGATGGACAGACCGACGATGCGGCGCTGACTCGCGCCGTAATGTACTCTGCCACCCAGCTCGGCGCTGAGCTTGCTTGCCCGGCAAATTTTGTCGATGCATCCTATGCAGACGGCCTATTCACGGTCCGCTACGATTTTGACGGGCAGATGCAGGAGCTGTGCTCCCGCACGCTGGTCAACGCCGCGGGCGCGTGGGTGAGCGAGGTTGGGGCGAGGATCCGACCGGCGGTCGAACAACCGGCGTTCGACCTGGTGCAGGGTACACACATCGTGCTCGATCGTGCTGCACCGCATGGCATCTACTATGTTGAGGCACCGCAGGATCCGCGCGCGGTGTTCATCATGCCGTGGCAGGGTAGGACTATGGTCGGAACTACGGAAACGGTATTCAACGGCGACCCGGCAGCGGTGAGTCCCATGCCAGGCGAAATCGACTATCTGCTCGAGGTTTGGCGGCACTATTTCCCCGGGTGCGATGCAGAGGTGGTGGACAGCTTTGCCGGGCTGCGCGTGCTGCCGCGCGGCGGCGCTGTGTTTCACCGTGCGCGCGACACGGTTGTGCGCCAGACTTCGCAACTGCCCGCGCTGGTTAGCCTGTATGGCGGCAAGCTCACCGGCTATCGGGCCACGGCACAGAAGGTAATGCAGGTGCTGTCACGCCAGTTGCCGGTACGCGCGCCGGTGGCTGATACCGCACGGCTGATTCTACGTGCAGCCGTCGATACGCTTTAAAAGAGATGCAGTGCTCGCTGCGGCGTCAGTTTTCCGGGCTGGGGCCACCCTGCGATCGGTGCTCTGCAATTGCGGTTTCGAGGTTCTCGCGCCACCGCGCATAGCGTGACTGCAGCGCACTATCCGGCACGGGCGCAAACACCGTCGCATGGTTCGCGCTGCGCCAGCTGTCCGGACACCCGGCGAGCAGGCAGGCCAGGCCGCGCGCCGTCGCCTCGCTCTCGGCGGGACGCTCTACAGGCAGCTCGCAAAGCGTGGCAAGCCTGCTGCACAGACCACCCAGCTTGGCAAGCCCGCCGCTGGTCATGATACGCGCAATACCGGGTTGAACCCGGCACAATTCTTCGACGATCACGGTGGTCAGAAACGCAATGCTCTCGACCACCGCAACCATGCGCGCCGCAACATCGCCGCCGCCGATGAAACGCTCGGACAGGTCGGGCACCCACCAGGGCGCGCCGAGGCCGGAGACCGTGTTAAGAAAGAGCGGCGGGGATTTGACTGTGTCGAGCCAACCCGGCAGCGCGTCGAGCACATGCTGCGGATCCCTGCCGAGTTGCCGCGCAACAACGTCGATGGCCGTCGCGGCGCCGTTGACGGTGCCCTCCAACGCCGACCAGGTTGTCCTGGTGTCGCGGTACACGACACTGTGCAACAGCCGATCGTGTTGCGGCGGACTTTCGTGCGTCAACCATGAAACGAACGCGCCGCTGCCGATGTTGATGTACACCGTATCGTTGCGCGGTGCACCCCACGCAAACACGGCCGCGGACTGATCGCCTGTGACCACGGTCAGCGGTATACGCTGCTGATCGTGAACAAGATGTCCAAAGTCGAATCGGGTTGGTACCGTCATGGGCAGCACTTCGCGCGCGATGCCAAACAGCGCCAGCAGTCGCGGGTCCCACTCGCCGCTTTCGATGTTCCAAAGCAGGGTGCGCGAGGCGTTGGCCGGGTCGATGTATTCGCCATGTTCGTGCAGCAACTGGCGCAACAGGAAGGTCGCCAGCGGTCCACAGCCCAGGCGCTGGCGGCGCTGCGCAGTGCGTGCCGCGGGCAGGTGATCGAGGCACCAGCGCAACTTGGTGGCGCCGTAGTGGGCCGAGAGCATCAGGCCGGTGCGCGCACGGATCATCGCTGCATCCGCGCCGAGCGCGTCGAGCCACTCGTGCGCGCGCCGGTCCTGCCAACTCAGTACCGGCGTGAGTGGTGCGCCGTTTTCACGGTCCCAGCAACAGACGCTGGCGCGCTGCGTGGCGAGGCCAGCGCAGCGCACATCGCGCCAGCGGTCCTCGAGACGGTTAGCCACCGCTGCGACGCAGCGGCGCACCGAGGCCAGCAACCCGAGCGGATCCTGTTCCACCCATCCGGCGCGCGGGCGCGTTTCGCTGATCGGCTGACACGCGCGAGCTACCATGTTACCTGCGTGGTCGAACACCGCCGCGCGGCTAGCGTGGCCACCCTGGTCAATGGCGAGGTACAGGGAAGCAGATGTAGGGGATGAATTCATCGAGAGCCTGCGTGCACTGGGCGTCCTCGGTTTGGGTCGCGTTGTTCAGCTTCCATCGAGCATAACCGTTGGTGCGTGTTGTGCAAGTGTGTGATGCACACGTTGACAGTGGGTCCGGGTCGATGGCAGACTGGCAGTATGAAATTTAAACGCTGCAAAATGCGCATCAGCGCTATTCGACGACTGCACCAATTGCGTGTAGGGGGTCGGCCATCTGCGCACAGAGGAGGTATATGCAAGCTTTAGCGTAACGAAGCGAATCATTGCACCGCCTTTTCAGGGCCGCAGATCAAAAAGTCTGCGGCCTTTTTCGTTTACGGAGCAACACAACAGGGAGCAACACAATGTCGGTACCAGTGGCGATCATAGGTGTCGTTCTGATCTGGGCAACTACGCCACTTGCGATCAAGTGGAGCGGCGAGGGTGGAATCGCATTCGCGGTGACGGCGCGCATGGTGATCGGTGCGCTGCTGTGCGGCGGTTATGTAGTGGCAATGCGCGTGCCCATGCCCTGGCACCGGCGGGCGCTGATGACTTACCTCGCCGCGGGTATCGGCATCTTCGGCGCCATGTACAGTGTGTACTGGGGTGCACAGCATATCTCGTCGGGACTGGTGTCGGTGCTGTTCGGTTTGACGCCGATCCTCACCGGGTTGCTTGCCATCGCCTGGCTGGGCGAACAGAGTTTCAGCAGCGCGAAGGCCCTAGGCATTGCTGCGAGCCTGCTGGGTCTGGTGCTGGTGTTTGCCGACAACCTCGCGCTTGGATCTGCAGCCGCGCTGGGAATCGGCGCGGTGCTGCTGGCCGTCGCGCTGCACTCGCTGAGCACTGTGCTGGTTAAGACCTTTGGTGAGGAGCTTCCGGCCATGGCTACCACCACCGGTGGACTGCTGGTGTCGTTGCCGGCCTTCGTACTCAGCTGGTGGTGGTTCGATGGTGAGTGGCCTGTCGACATGCCACAACGGGCAGGTGCGTCGATCCTCTACCTCGGCGTGTTCGGCTCGGCGGTGGGTTTCGCGCTGTTCTACTACGCGCTGCGTCATCTCGAGGCCGGACGCGTTGCGCTGATTCCGCTGGTGACGCCGGTACTTGCGTTGCTGGTTGGTGCGTGGTTCAACGAAGAGATCGTCAACACCCGCGCGTTGCTGGGTACCGCGCTGATCATCGCCGGGCTGGGGTTCTATCAGTGGGGCGCAAGGCTTAGCGGGCGCATCAGGAAACTGGTGACGCGCGAAGCAAGGGCAGCAGGGGAGTGAGCAGCGGGTGCGCGTCGCGTTAGACGCGGCCGCACATCCATGCGCGTGCGGTTCCTCGTCCCTCGAACCTCGTTCCTTGCCACTCCGCGTTCAGGTACACCCGGTGCGTTTGAACCTGCGGTCAAGACTGAAGGCGCACGAACCGTGCACTGCCAGCAGCAGCAGTGCGGCCGTGACCAGCCAGCCGAGCGTCGAGTCAAACAGCCAGGCCGAAACGGCTGAGACGACGGCAAGCGCGATGGCCATCTGGCGGGTATGCCAGCCAAGCAGTAACAGGACGCCGCCGCCCAGCTCAATTGCCATTACGGCGCCTACTGTGAGATCGGCCCAAGGCGCCGTGTCCAACGCGTAGGTAAGGTGGCCGAAGTCGGTCGCTTTGTCCACACCGGACATCAGCAGCAAATAGGCAAGCGTTAGCCGGCCGGCGAGATTGACGTACTGTTCCATTCCCAGGGCCTTGCGGTCGGCGCGGCGTGCGTGAGGTGGGTGCGCCGCGTTCATGCCTTGCGGATCAGGAAAGTGAACTCGTCTTCCCAGTCCACCTCTTCCATGAGCACGTTGCCCGACTCGCGGCAGAAGGCCTCTACGCTCTGCGCTGCGCGTGGCTCGGTCGTAACCAGCATCAGCACATCGCCCTCGTGCATCTCATCCATGGCGCGCATCGTTCTGAGCAAGGGCATGGGGGTGTGCATGCCGCGCGCGTCAAGCGTCTGATCGATCACTTTCATGATTGACCTCCTTGCTTCCCGTGCCGTCGCCGACATCGCGGTGGTCCCGTTACGCCAGCGTGCGCAGCGCCGCGACAATGTCCGCGGGCTCCATACGCTTAGTGTAGTCCCTGTTTACGTGGGCTGCCGTGACCCGCGCGTCCCGGTCGATGACATAGGTGGCCGGAATCGGTAACTCCCAACTGTCATCGCCGTTGGCCTGAGGAATGTCTAGCCCCCATTGCAGGTACAGCGGCCGCAGTTCCTCGAATACGGTCATCACGAGGCCGTACTGGCGCACCACGCGGTTGCCGACATCACTCAACACCTCGAATTGGAGGCTGTGTTTTTCCACTGTGGAAAGCGAGGTGTCGGGCGTCTCCGGCGAGACACCTATTAGCTGCGCGCTTAGTGCCTGAATCTCGGGCAGGATCTGCTGCAGCGCACGGAATTCGAGATTGCAGAACGGGCACCAGCCGCCGCGGTAGAAATTAAGCACTACCGGGCCTTTCTGCAGGGCGCCGTGCAGGCTGATGGCTTGGCCATGAACGTTGGGCAGGGTGAAGTCCGGTGCCAAGTTACCGACCTTGACGGCATTGTTGCCGAGGTCGGAGGAGAGCA
>CP070733.1:1287326-1295360 GCA_020347585.1 Pseudomonadota bacterium
GTAAGGTAATATTGATTACCGCACCTGCGGTTGGGCACGGCCCACCGACGTTAATGGACACCTGTCCCGGAGCCGCAGGAGCAGCCGCATCGACAAACGCTGGAGCTGCTCGGGTACTAATGGCCTTCTTGCCACCACTGTTGAGATCGGCGATTAGATCATAGCCTGCATCACATGCGCCGTTGGTCAGCGACATCCTCGCTGCCGCAGCTCTGGTCAGGCGTACTCCATTCTCATGATTTTCAACGGCACTGCTGACTTTGCTGGATTTTATGTAGCCGTTGTAGGCTGGGATAGCGATCGCGGCGAGAATCCCGATGATCGCAACCACGACCATCAGTTCGATGAGGGTAAAGCCCTGAGATGCTTCGGCCTGCTTCACTTCAAGTTTGCTCCCACTGCATCAACCACTGGCCCTAAGCATCAGAAAAATCCATTTCGTGGTCTTTGGCGTCGCTCTGGGGCCGGGAAGTGACGCCTATGGTCCAACAACTGCCCAAATGTGACGAATCTTGTCAGTATATGTGGAAAACCGAATGCTCGTGGTAGAAACAAGCAGAAACCGTGCCACCACAAAAGTCGTCTCGATCAGGGACTAGTTTGACGAAGCGTACTTCTACGCCTTTAGCGGCAGAATCTTGGGTTTCTTTAGCTATGCTGAACAATGAAACGCTAAAGAGGAACGGTCACATAAATTTCACTGTGTGATCCGGATTTACAAGACTTTGTTCTTGTTGTCGATTCCCTATTTGTGAATAACCAACAAGGTCTAAACTAGAAGCGAAGGCTATTCGACAGTCACCGATTTGGCGAGGTTGCGCGGCTGATCGACATCGGTGCCTTTAAGCACTGCAACGTGATAAGCCAGCAGTTGCAGCGGCACGCTGTACACGATGGGTGCGGTGCTGGGACAGATATCGGAGAGGGTCAGGTTTTGGTAGTTATCGAGGCCTATCTTCACATTCTGGTCGCTGAACAGAAACAACTCGCCGCCGCGCGCCCGCACTTCCTGCAGGTTGGAGAGCACCTTGTCGAGCAGCGGGTCCTGCGGCAACGCGCAGACCACCGGCATCTCGGCATCCACCAAGGCCAGTGGGCCGTGCTTGAGCTCTCCGGCAGGATAGGCCTCGGCGTGGATGTATGAGATCTCCTTGAGCTTTAACGCGCCCTCCATTGCCACCGGGTAGAAAGTGCCACGCCCCAGGAACAATGCGTTGTGCTTGTCGCCAAATTCGTTGGCCATGTCCCGGATGGCATCGTCCAGCTGCAGCACTACCTCGACCTGACGCGGTAGCGCCCGCAGTTCCTCAACCAGTATTTGCTCCTGGTCGGCGCTCATACCGTGACGACGAGCGAGCGCCAACACCAGCAGCCGCAGGGCAACCAGCTGGGTGGTGAATGCCTTGGTGGAAGCAACGCCTATCTCGGGACCAGCGCGGGTCATCAGAGCAACATCGGATTCGCGCACTAGCGAGCTTTCCGGCACATTGCAGATCACCAGGCTGCCGACATAACCCATGTCGGCAGCGGCGCGCAGTGCCGCTAGCGTGTCAGCCGTCTCGCCCGACTGGGAAATGGTGACAAACAGTGTGCCGTCTGGCACCACCACCGGGCGGTAGCGAAACTCGCTGGCAACTTCCACGCTACAAGGTATTCCAATCTCTTCCAACCAGTAGCGTGCCACCAGCCCGGCATGGTAACTGGTACCGCAGGCAATGATGTGCACGCCGCGCGTTTGATCGAGCAAAGCCTTGGCCTCGTGGCCGAAGCTCTCTTCAAGGAGGCGGCCCTTGTAGACACGGCCTTCGAGCGTTTCGGCGATGACACCGGGCTGCTCGAAGATTTCCTTGAGCATGTAGTGGTGGTAGGGGCCCTTGTCGGCCGCGGTGGCGGCAAGATTCGATTCGTGCAGTGCACGCGTGACTTCGTTGCCATCCCGGTCGAAGACCGTAACACCGTTACGGCGAATCTCGGCAATGTCGCCTTCCTCGAGGAATATGAAGTTGCGCGTCACGGGAAGCAATGCGAACACGTCCGAGGCAATGAAATTCTCGCCGGCACCAATGCCAACCACTAGCGGACTGCCGGCGCGCGCCACCACCATGCGATCGGGATCGTCGGGATTGACCACCGCCAGCGCGTATGCGCCCAGCAGTTGCTCGGTGGCAGTCTGCACCGCGGTGATCAGATCAGGTTCAACCGCCAGCAGGTCGGCCAGCAAGTGCGCAATGACTTCGGTGTCGGTATCGGAGGTGAACTCATAACCACTTTTGGACAAAGCGTCGCGCAGCTGGGCATGGTTTTCGATGATACCGTTGTGGACGATGGCGACTTTCTCGCCACTCATGTGCGGGTGGGCGTTGCGCTCGGCGGGAATACCATGGGTCGCCCAGCGCGTGTGGGCGATGCCCAGCTCGCCCTCCACGGGTGTGGCATCGAGGCGCGCCTGCAACTCGGCTACCTTTCCAACCGCGCGGATGCGCTGCAGGTGCGCATTGGCATCACGGATCGCAATGCCGGCCGAGTCGTAACCACGATACTCCAGCCGGCGCAGCCCTTCCATCAGCACCGGCACCACGTCCCGTTGTGCAATTGCACCGACTATTCCACACATCTGTTTTGATTCCTTAATATACGCGACGGGTGATTGCGGGTGTCTAAGGCTTCACCGCTCACCCTCAATCACTTTTTCTTCACCGGCCGTTTCCAGCCGGGCAATGTGACCTGCTTGCTCCGACTCAGCGTCAGTTCCTGCGGCGGCACGTCACGGGTGATGGTCGAACCCGCGCCGATTGTTGCGCTATCGCCGACCTTAACCGGTGCCACCAGTTGCGTATCGGAGCCGATGAATACGTCGTCGCCAATATCGGTACGATGTTTGTTGGCGCCGTCGTAGTTGCAGGTGATCGTGCCGGCGCCAACATTGACTCGCGCGCCCACCGAGCTATCGCCGACATAGCTCAGGTGATTGATCTTGCTCTTGTTACCCACTTGGCTGTTCTTGATCTCGACGAAGTTGCCAACGTGTGTTTCGGCAGCCAACACCGTGCCGGGGCGGATTCGCGAGTACGGCCCGATGCGGCTGTGGTCACCGATGCGCGCCTCCTCGATGACACTCATGGGCAGCACCTCGACACCGTCGCCGATCTCGACGTCGCGCAATACACATCCTGCGCCGATCGTCACGCCGCTGCCGAGCAACACCTTGCCTAGCAGAACAACGTTGACGTCGAGCGTAACGTCCCGACCCACCTCGACCTCACCGCGGATATCGATGCGCGCCGGGTCCATCAGGGTTACGCCCTGTGTCATTAGCACCTCGGCGCAGCGTTCCTGGTAAACCCGTTCTAGATGCGCCAGTTGGGACTTGCTGTTCACGCCCAGCACCTCGTCGACATCGTGCGGATGCATGGCCTTGATTTTCACACCGTCGGCTACGGCCAGCGCAACAATGTCGGTCAGATAATACTCGCCCTGCGCATTGTCGTTGTCCAGTTTGTCCAGCCAGGCGCGCAGGCGACTCACGCTCACCGCCAGGATACCGGTGTTGACCTCGCCGATCTGGCGCTCGGCCTCGCTGGTGTCCTTTTGCTCGCGTATGGCCGTCACCTCGCCGTCCGCGTCGCGGATGATGCGACCGTAGCCAGTGGGGTCAGTGAGGTTAACGGTCAGCAGCCCCAGGGTCTGCGTATCGGCGAGGTTGACCAGCCGCGCCAGCGTGTCCTGTCCGGTCAGCGGCACATCGCCATACAGCACCAGCAACACGGCCTCATCTGACAACTCATGCACGCCCTGTGCCACCGCATGCCCGGTGCCGAGTTGCTCGGCCTGCTCGGCCCAGATGATGTCATCGCCGGGGACATTGTCCACAACACGTTGCCCGCCGTGGCCATAGACCACCACCAGACGCTCCGGACGCAGGGCGCGTGCGGTGTCGAGAACGTGCTGCAGCAGTGGTCGCGCACCAAGCGGGTGCAGGACCTTGGGCAGGTCGGACTTCATGCGGGTGCCCTGGCCCGCGGCCAGTACAATGACGTTCAATGCGGTGGGCATAAACTGTCTGTCAATCCGTTACGCTCTCTCGCCCCGGGGTAAACTTTACCCGCGACACCTCCCTCGGGGGGATGGGGACGGGCTAGTGTAGCAGGCCCGGCACGGAGCCATCCGCCACCTGGCCTGTACCGACCTCTTCCTTGGTGGCCTCTCGTATATCCTTGATTTCTATTTTGAACGTAATTGCCTGACCTGCCAACGGGTGATTGCCGTCCAGGGTAATTTTGCCATCGGCAATTCGAATGACCCGCATGGTAATGGTTTCTCCCTGCGAGTTCTCGAACATGGCCTCGGCCCCCATGTGGCGGTAGTCAGGCGGCACGTTGTCGATGTCGTCGGTGTAGGTCAGCGCCGGGTCGGGATTGCCGAAGGCCTCGTCGACGCCAAGGTTAACGTCGATCTCGTCACCCGCAACATGGCCTTCCAGCGTCTGCATGATCTTGGGAAAGATGCGATCGTCGACGCCGTGTACGTAGTGGATGGGCAGATCGGACTGCTCCACCACCGCGCCGTCCTGATCAAGAATACGGTAGGTGAACGAAACCACCATGTGGTCTCTGACGCTGTTGTCACTCATCTCTGTTCTCCCTAGTGACAAAAAGGGCAGTGGTGACTGCCCTCGTTGCCGCTAGTACCTGGTAGCGCGCCGGTCAGGAACGCTTGGTCTTTTTACGCAGACGCTGAATCGTCTGTAGTTGGGCTACCGCCTCGGCTAACTCGGCCTGCGCCTTGGCGAATTCCATCTCGCCAGTGCGATCCTTGAGCGCCTGTTCAGCGTGCTGCTTCGCCTCGAGCGCCGCCGCCTCATCAATGTCATGGGCGCGTAGCGCGGTATCCGAAAGCACGGTGACGGTGTGTGCTTGAACCTCTAGCATACCGCCCGAAACGTAAAAGGTCTCTTCCTGCCCGCCTTCCCTGACTACCCGCACCTCACCTGGCTTGAGCGGCGTCATCATGGGCGCGTGGCGCGGATAGATACCGACCTCTCCCATCTTGGCCGGCGCCACCAACATCTCGGCGGTGCCTGAGAAGATCTCCGCCTCCGCGCTGACGATATCCACGTGCATGGTCATTGCCATGAACTGTTCCTCCGATTCAGGCTGCGCTCACTAGAGCGATTTGGCCTTCTCTACTGCTTCGTCGATGTTGCCGACCATGTAGAACGCCTGCTCGGGCAGACTGTCGTACTCGCCTTCGACGATGCCCTGGAAACCGCGGATGGTCTCCTTGAGGCTAACGTATTTGCCGGGCGAACCGGTAAATACCTCCGCGACGAAGAACGGCTGTGACAGGAAGCGCTGGATCTTGCGCGCCCGGGACACGATGAGTTTGTCGTCTTCGGAAAGCTCGTCCATACCGAGGATGGCGATGATGTCCTTGAGCTCCTTGTAGCGCTGCAGCGTACCCTGCACTGCACGCGCAGTGTTGTAATGCTCCTCGCCGATCACCAGCGGGTCGAGCAAGCGCGATGTGGAATCGAGCGGATCCACCGCGGGATAAATTCCCAGCTCCGCGATCTGGCGCGACAGCACCAGCGTCGCATCAAGATGCGCGAAGGTCGTGGCCGGTGACGGGTCGGTGAGATCGTCGGCCGGAACGTACACCGCCTGGAAGGAGGTGATGGATCCGGTCTTGGTGGAAGTGATGCGCTCCTGCAGCACACCCATCTCCGCGGCCAGGGTCGGTTGATAACCCACCGCCGAGGGCATACGCCCGAGCAACGCGGATACCTCGGTGCCTGCCAGTGTGTAACGGTAGATGTTGTCGATGAACATCAACACGTCGCGGCCTTCGTCACGGAAGTACTCGGCCATGGTCAAGCCGGTCAGCGCCACGCGCAGGCGGTTGCCGGGCGGCTCGTTCATCTGGCCGTAGACCAGCGACACCTTGTCGATAACGCCGCCTTCGGTCATTTCATGGTAGAAATCGTTGCCCTCGCGGGTACGCTCACCAACGCCCGCGAACACCGAGTAGCCGGAGTGCTCCACCGCGATGTTGCGAATAAGCTCCATCAGGGTCACGGTCTTGCCCACGCCTGCGCCGCCGAACAGGCCGATCTTGCCGCCCTTGGAGATTGGCATAATGAGGTCGATGACCTTGATGCCGGTCTCGAGGATTTCAACCGCGGCAGCCTGGTCCGCATAGGCTGGCGCCTTGCGGTGGATTGGCCACTTGTGCTCGGTTTCCACCGGGCCGGCCTCATCGACAGGGTTACCTAGCACGTCCATGATACGCCCCAGTGTCTTTTCGCCCACCGGCACCTGAATTGGTGCGCCGCTGTTGGCGACGTTCATCTCGCGCTTGAGGCCGTCGGTCGAACCCATGGCAATGGTGCGCACCACGCCGTCACCAAGCTGCTGTTGCACCTCGAGGGTCAGTCCCGCATCGTCGACGAGTAGTGCATCGTAGACCTTGGGCATCTGGTCACGCGGGAATTTGACGTCCACCACCGCGCCGATGATTTGTGAAATCTGTCCAGAACTCATTGTTCAGTTCCCCTTGGATATAAATTCAGAATCTTGTTCGCTAAACCGCGGCGGCACCGCCGATGATCTCCGACAGTTCTTGGGTAATGGCTGCCTGGCGCGCCTTGTTGTATGCCAACTGCAGTTCGTCAATAAGGCTGCCGGCGTTGTCCGAGGCGGCCTTCATCGCGACCATGCGCGCGGCCTGCTCGCAGGCGATGTTCTCGACCACACCCTGGTAAACCAGCGATTCGATGTAGCGCACCATCAGGGCGTCGAGCACCTCCTTGGAATCGGGCTCGTAGATGTAGTCCCAGTGGTGCTTAAGGGCTACATCTTCCTGCGTTGCCACGATGGGGATGAGCTGCTCGATACGCGGGCTCTGCGTCATGGTGTTGAGGAACTCGTTGTATACCAAGTACAGGCAGTCAATCTCGCCCTCGTTGTAAGCATCCAGCATTACTTTGACAGTGCCGATCAGATCGGCCACACCCGGCGCATCGCCAAGATGCGTCGCCTGCGCCGTGATGTTGCCGCCGAAGCGCGCAAAGAACGCCGCGGCCTTCGAGCCAATGGTGCACAGATCGATCTCGTGCCCCTTGTCGTGCACGTCCTTCATGTGCGTCAGCGTTTCCCTGAACATATTGTTGTTCAGACCGCCGCACAGCCCGCGATCGCTTGAGACGACGATATAGCCGATGCGCCTGATCTCGCGTTCCATGAGGTAAGGGTGGTGGTACTCGGGATGCGCAAACGCAAGGTGACAGATAACGTTGCGCATCTTTTCCGAATACGGACGCGACGAGGCCATGCGATCCTGCGCCTTGCGCATTTTGGATGCCGCAACCATTTCCATCGCACGGGTGATCTTCTGAGTATTCTGGATACTCTTGATCTTGGTGCGGATCTCTTTGCCGACTGCCATGCGTCGCTACCCCGCTTACCAGGTCCCGTTGGCCTTGAAATCGTCGAGCGCCGCTTTCATCTCGGCTTCGATTTCGTCGTTGAAATCGCCGGACTCGTTGATCTTGTCCAGCAGCGCCGGGTACTTACTCTTGATGTGCGACTGCATCGCAGACTCGAAATCCACGACCTTGTTGACGTCGATGTCATCGAGGTAACCGGCGTTCGCCGCCAGCAGCGACATCGCCTGGGCGGCAACGCTCATCGGCTGGTACTGCCCCTGCTTCATCATCTCGGTGACACGCTGGCCACGCTCGATCTGCTTGCGGGTGGCCTCGTCGAGGTCGGAGGCGAACTGCGCGAACGCCGCCAGCTCGCGATACTGCGCGAGGTCAAGACGCACGCCGCCGCCGAGCTTCTTGATGATCTTGGTCTGCGCAGCACCACCGACGCGCGACACCGACAGGCCAGCGTTAATGGCCGGGCGAATACCCGCGTTGAAAAGGTCGGTCTCGAGGAAGATCTGGCCGTCGGTAATCGAGATCACGTTGGTGGGCACGAAGGCCGACACGTCGCCGGCCTGGGTCTCGATGATCGGCAGCGCGGTGAGCGA
>CP070733.1:1295460-1299208 GCA_020347585.1 Pseudomonadota bacterium
CACGAGATGCGCCTGTTCAAGAGCCGCGCCGAGGTTGCCGCCATGCGTAAGGCGGCGAAGATCTCGGCAGCTGCGCACCGCCGCGCCATGCAGGCGTGTCAGCCCGGCATGACCGAGTACCAGATCGAGGCCGAACTACTGCATGCCTTTATGCACCAGGGCGCCAGGTTTCCAGCCTACGCGTCCATTGTCGGCGGCGGCGCCAACGGTTGCGTGCTGCACTACACGGACAACGGCGATACCCTCAACGACGGCGATCTGCTGTTGATCGATGCGGGCGCCGAGTACGAGTACTATGCCGCCGATATCACTCGCACCTTCCCGGTCAATGGCAAGTACTCCAAACCCCAGCGCGCCCTGTACGAAGTAGTGCTGGCGGCCCAGGCGGCAGCGATCGCAAAGGTCAAACCCGGCAACCACTGGAACGATCCGCACGAGGCGGCGGTGCGCACCATTACCGAGGGACTGGTCGATCTCGGCCTGCTCAAGGGACGCGTGAGAAACCTGATCAAGGCCGAGGCCTACAAGAAGTTCTACATGCACCGTACCGGCCATTGGTTGGGCATGGACGTGCACGATGTCGGGGATTATAAGGTAGAAGGTGAGTGGCGCCTGCTCGAGCCGGGCATGGTCATGACGGTGGAGCCTGGTCTTTACATCAGCGCGGGCGGCAAGGGTGTGGCAAAAAAATGGCGGAACATTGGGATTCGCATCGAGGATGACGTGCTGGTAACCCGCAAGGGAAGTGAGGTACTCACCAAAGATGTGCCCAAGGATCCCGATGCAGTCGAGGAGCTAATGGCAGGCTCATGGGCGCAGAGTCTGGCAGCGACAGTTACGATGTACTCATTGCCGGCGGCGGTCTGGTTGGTGCCAGTCTCGCCTGTGCGCTCGGCAACCAAGCACTGCGGGTCGGTGTCATCGAGGCCCGGCCGCTCAAATCCGATCTACAACCCAGTTTTGATGCACGCAGTGTGGCGCTGGCGTGGGGCTCGCGCCGGGTGTTCGAGGCCATGGACCTGTGGGCGGATATGGCTGCCCTCGGTGTCGCGCCTATTGAACACATTCATGTATCGGATCGCGGCCGTCCCGGTGTGGCGCACCTGGACTGTGCGCAACAGGGGGTCGAGGCCTTCGGCTACGTGCTCGAGAATCGCGTGCTGGGCCAGGTGCTGGGCGCAGCGCTGCCCCGTTACGACAATATCGATTTTATCTGTCCGGCGACGCTGGCCGAATTCGACGGCGCGGGTGGCGCGGCGGTCAAGGTTGCTATTAACCACGATGGCGAACCGCGGGAGTTGAGCACACGCCTGCTGGTGGCCGCTGACGGCGGTGACTCGATGGTGCGCACCCTGGCAGACATCGGCACCGTGAACATCGACTACGGGCAATCCGCTATCATCGCCAACGTGGTGAGCGCGCGGCCGCACCGCAACACCGCCTATGAGCGCTTCACCGGCAGTGGACCGCTGGCCGTGTTGCCGGCCTGCGACCACGGCAGCGCACAAGAGGCAGGACGTCGCTGTGCGCTGGTATGGACCGTGCGCAACTCACAGTGCGACGAGGTGCTTGCGCTCGACGACGCAGCTTTCATCAACAGGCTGCAGCAGCGCTTTGGTGATCGCCTCGGCGGCTTTACCCGCGTTGGCGAGCGCCATGCCTATCCGTTGTCGCTGCGGCACGCGCGCGAGCACGTGCGCCCGCGCCTTGCCGTGGTCGGGAACGCGGCGCACACCCTGCACCCCGTGGCAGGGCAGGGGTTCAACCTGGGGTTGCGCGATGTCGCGGTGCTGGCGCAGGTGGTGAGTGACGCCGTGCGTGCCGGGCAGGATCCCGGCAGCTTGCAGGTGTTAAAGCAGTACGCGAATTGGCGTCGGCGCGATCACCTGCAGGTCTCCGCCTTCACCGATGGGCTGGTGCGTGTTTTTTCCAACGACAGCTTGCCCTTGGCCGTGGCGCGTAACCTAGGCTTACTGGCGCTCGATATCGTGCCGCCACTCAAGGGCTTGCTGGCGCGCCACGCCATGGGTTTTGTTGGCAAGCTGCCGCGCCTCGCACGCGGCCTGCCGTTGTAGGCCGCGTATGGCAGGTTCCCCCGTGCATTACGATGTTGTGATTGTCGGCGGCGGCATGGTGGGCGCTGCCTTGGCCTGCGCGCTGGGCGACACCACGCTGCGTGTCGCGCTGCTCGAGGCGATGCCGCCGCAGAGCGAATGGCCCGAGGCGGGATTCGATCTGCGCGTTAGCGCCAGTACCCGCGCCACCCAGCGCATGCTCGAGGCGTTGCAGGTGTGGCCGGGAGTCGCGGCGCGCCGCGTCAGTCCGTTTCGCGATATGCACGTGTGGGACGCCAGCGGCAGTGGGGTAATTCATTTCGATAGCGCCGAACTGGGCGAGGCCTACCTCGGCCACATCATTGAAAACCGCGTAATCGTCGCGGCCCTCTACGAGCGTCTCGCGCAACTGGACAATGTCGACCTGCGTTGTCCCGCACAACTTGAAACGCTCGAACTACGCGACGAGGATGCGCGCATCGTGCAGCAAGACGGCGCGGAGATGCGCGCGGCGCTGGTGGTGGGCGCCGACGGCAGCCGCTCGCGGGTGCGCAGCGCGGTAGGCATCGCGGTACGCGGCTGGGACTACGACCAGCATGCACTGGTTACTTGGGTGCAGACCGAGCGTTCGCACCAGGATACCGCCTGGCAGCGCTTTATGCCCGACGGGCCGCTGGCGTTTTTGCCGCTTACCGACGGTTACAGCTCCATCGTCTGGTCCACCTCCCCGGCACACGCCGAACAACTCAAGGTGCTGGACGAGGCGGCATTTGCCGAGGAACTGGAAACGGCGATCGGGAGCACCCTGGGCAGGATCACCAGCGTGGGCCCACGCGCGACCTTCCCACTGCGCTTTTTCGATTCTGATGCCTATGTGAAGCCGCGCCTGGCGTTGGTTGGCGATGCTGCCCACACCATTCATCCGCTGGCAGGGCAGGGCGTTAACCTCGGCATGTCCGACGCGGCCTCGCTCGCCGAAGTGCTTGGCGAGGCGCAAACCGCGCGCCGCGATCCGGGCGGCATGAAAACGCTGCGACGCTACGAGCGCTGGCGCAAGTCCGACAACCTCGCCATGCTGGTAGCGGTGGATGGCTTCAAGCGCCTGTTCGGCAGTGAGTTGGCGCCGGTGCGCTGGGCACGCAATTTAGGGCTCAACCTGACTGACCAGTTGCCGCCCGCTAAGCACCTCATTTTGCAGCAGGCTATGGGCATGCAGGGCGATCTGCCGCGGTTGTCACGGCCGCGGGCGTGAACGGCGAAACCACAGAGAACACCGAAGGCGCAACGAGCTTGTTCTTGCCGAGTGCTTCCTGCCGCAGGTGACATGCCGGCGTTGCAATGCTGCGTTGCTTAACGAACTCACCCTGCAGGATTCGATGCAAACAAGTTGACCTCGTTTCTCGTCCCTTGACCCTCGCAAAGCGAATATGGAATTACTCAACACCGCTGCGTTACTCGTAACTCTCGCCGCATTGTTCAGCTACCTGAACTACCGGTTCGTGCGCCTGCCCAACACCATCGGCATTATGATCATCGCGTTACTCATGTCGCTGGCGCTGATTGCGTTGGGCGCGCTGGGGTACACGGCGATCGAACAACGCGCCGAAGCCGTGTTGCGCAGCGTCGATTTTCACGACACGCTGATGCAGGGCATGCTGAGTTTTTTGCTTTTCGCCGGCGCGCTGCACGTCAAC
>CP070733.1:1299308-1312400 GCA_020347585.1 Pseudomonadota bacterium
CCTGATACGCACTGCACTCATCGACTTCCCTCGCTGCATTGTTGCAAACCCCCTGCTCACACGCCGTGCCCCGCCACGGTGCCCTCGGTGCGCCTGACGATCGCGATCGGCAGGCTCGGCTCCGGGCACACCTCGACGCACTGGCCGCAGCCAACGCATCCCTCGAAAACCACCGGGCGGTAGATGTTGGCAAAATCGAACCCGATGGCCCGCTCGCCCAGCGGGCACACCACCACACAGGCGCCGCACACGCCGCGGTCCACCCACGGGTAACAGGCAACGCGATCGATCTGCGCGATACCCATGTCCACGTCCTCGATGGGCATTAGCGTCAACGCATCGGTGGGACAGACCTCCATGCACAACCCGCACAGGATGCAGCCCTTTTGCTCCGGATTGATGTACGGGGTGTTGGCCAGACTGCCTCCCTCGCGCTGGTAGAACAACACACAGCGCGGCGGGCACACCTCACCGCACAGGCCACAGCCGATGCAGGCACGGGCGAATTGATCCGGGTCGGGCAGCGCACCCGGCAGCGGGATGCGCGTGTGCGGCGCCGCTTCGAGCGGCGGCGCAAGGACGCGCGCAATACCGAACGGCAGCGCGGCCGCCGCGCCGGCCACGCTGCCAAGCACCAGGCGACTGACGGCTTCGCGGCGTTTCATGCCGCCGCCCCCGTGTCGGATTCGTCCTCGCGCTGCCGGCGACGCCGATAGGCCGATCCCTGATGGCCGGGTCCCTGCGCCGGGTCGTCGCGCACACCCACCTTGAACGTCAACGCATCGACCGGACACACCGCGATGCAGGCCGAGCAATTGTTGCACTCCTGGCCAAAGCCGTCGCGCATGGGATCGAGCCCGAACTCGCACACCACGTTGCACTTCACACAGTCGTTGCAGTTGTGGACGATGCGCCGGATGCGAAACAGCCGGTAGCGGCCCAGCAGCGAATACAGCGCCCCGCCCGGGCACAGGTAACGGCAAAAACCGCGCCGCGCCACCAGCAGGTCGAACAACAGCGTCAACAGAAAGAACACCGCGCCGACGCCGAAGCCGCCCTGCGCGATGGCATAGTAGATCTCCCGCCCTACCAGCGCGGGCGGATAGATCGCCGCGAAAATCACGCTGCCGCTCACGGCACAGAGCACCAGACCCGCGCCCAGCACCACGTACTTCAGGCGCTTGCTCAGGCGCCGGTCACCCAGCGGCACACCGGCACGGCGCAGCCACGCGGCGAATGTCTCGTTCAGCTCGTAGATGAATGTCGCCGGGCAGATCCAGCCGCAGAAAAACCGCCCGAAGATGATCGTCGCGACAACGGGGATGAGCGCACTCAGCACAAACGCCCAGTGCAATGACAGGCTCGCCGCAATATGCCCCGCCAGGGCCAGGGGATCGCTCAATGCCAGGCCGAAGAAATTACCGGACCAGGTTGTGCCCTTGATCGCGTCCAGATCACGGGCCGGATCAGAGGTAAACGGCCCGGTCAGCCACTCCATGGCATCGTATATCAGCCGCTCGCCCGGGGCGAGAAAGTCGTAGGCGTGCGCCGCGACATAGGTCTGGTACAGGTGCAAAAACGGCAGTAGCACCAGTAGTGCAAACACCAGGCTGAGCGTTAGCCAGCGCAGGCGGTTGAGATGGCGCCACAAAAAAAACGGCTGCTCGTCCGCGGCGTTCATCGGCGGCGGCCTGCCGCCGCCGTACGGCGCGCACTATCGTGGATTACTGCGATGTGCTGTTCCACCTGTGTCACGCCGGTGCGCCGTCACGATTGGGAATCACACGAATCGCCTGCGGGATCTGGATGCAGGAACGTTCACACAGCCCGCAACCCACGCAGGCCGCTAACACCTGCGGTTGCTCGAGCATACCGACACGAATGGCGACGTCCTGCAGCGGGCAGGCGCGGTAACACACCCCGCAGGTCTTGCCCTGGTACGAGAGGCACAGCGACTGGTCCACGCGCGCATGGCCCATCTTGACGCTGCGCATGATGGGCCCGGCTTCGCGCCGCAGTTGCTCGAGCGCACCGGTCGGGCAGGCCTGGCCGCACTCCATGCACAGGATACAGGCCTGCTCGCGCGGCACGATGTAGGGCGTGTCGAGCGAGTCGAGCCCGTTCTCCAGGCCAAAATACTTGATGCAGCGGTTCGGGCAGGCCTCGCCGCACTTGCCGCAGCGAATGCAATTGGCGAGGAAATCCGCTTCGGCGAGCGCACCGGGCGGGCGCAGGTAACGCAGCGACGGGGCGTGGCGGGCGGCGTTGCCACCGCCCGGTAACAACGCCGTTGCGCCCGCGCCGGCAAGGGTCCTCAGAAACCTCCTGCTTTCCATCTCTCGCCTGTCCTGCCTGCGCGGACCGTGCCGCGCCTCAGACCTTCTCGATACGGCACGCCAGCTTCTTGAAGTCCACCTGCCCGGAGACGATATCCCACACGCGGCTGGAGGTCCCGTTCACCAGCCACTTGTTCTTCTTCGGATCCGCGCTGTCGGCCACCGAAAGGTTCCAGGGACTGAACATGTAACCCTCGGGCACGCTGTTGCGCGCCGGTTTCACCAGGCTCTTGAGACCCACCTGCGCACGTGCCTCGTAGGAACCGCGCCGCGTGATCAGGCGCACCTTGTCACCGTCCTTGATGCCAAGCCCCTTGGCGTCCTTTTCATTCATTTCCACGTACATCTCCGGCACCAGGCGCCGCGTGGTCGGACTGCGATTGGACTTGGCGGTGTGGAAGTGCTCATAGACCACGCCCAGGCCCAGCCAGTAGGGATACTTGTCCTTGGGCACCTTGTTCCAGGCCTTGCCGCGGTGCTCCTCGTCCGGCAGATCCGGCGTCAGCGCCATGTCACGCGCCTGCTTGAGCAGCGGAATGTTGTCGATGGTGTAGACGCCCTCCTTGTGCCCGAACTCCATCAGCTTTTTGGTGATCTCCTTGCGCTTCGAGTAATCCTGCTGGCAGAGCTTCATGTGCACCTTGCCGTCCTTGGTGCGGAAGTAACCGTAGGGCCGGTTGTCCCATTGGCCTTCCTGCATCATGTAGCGGCGCTTGGTGCCGCCCCCTTTGGCAATCTCGTAACTCGGGGCCGGCCATTGCACGCCGCGCAGTTTCTTCAGTTGCTCGTAGGGGGTGACCTTGTCGAGGCGCTCGACCTCGAGCAGGCCGGTCAGGTCGGTATCGGTGCCCGCCGAGGCGCGGATCACATCGCGGAATATCTCCTGGGCGTCGTAGAACCCTTTCTTGTCGCGCTTGTAGGGGAAGATCTTGTTGCCGTCCATACCGAGCAGGTCGGCAATCTCCTTGCCCTTGTCGATCACCATGTCCATATCGGGCAGGCAACCCTTGGGCGGCTCGGCGGCCTTCTCCACGATGTTCAGGCGCCGTTCCGAACTGATGTAGACACCGTCGACCTCGCCCCAGGTCGCGGCCGGAAAGATCACGTCGGCATACAGGTTGTTGGGCGCATGGCGGTAGATCTCCTGCACCACGTTGAAGGTCTTCATCATGGCCGGGCGCACCAGCTTGTGCTGATCGGGGAGATCGATATGCGTTGCATAGACCAGGAACATGGCCTTTACCTCATCCTTCAAGGCACGCTCCATCATGCCCACCGCAAAGCCCGGGTTCTGCGATTTGAGCGCGGCATCGAGGTTCTTCATGGGCACCCGCCAGGCCTTGGCCATTTTTGCGCGGTGCTTATCATCCTTGAGCGGCATGTTAAATGGCAGCCGCCCGGTCAGCCCGCCGGTGAAACGCTCGCCCATGGCGTTAGGCTGCCCGGTCATGGAAAACGGACCGCAGCCGGGCTTGGCCAGGTTGCCAGTCATGGTCAACAGGTTGACGATGGAAATGATGTTGTGCTGGCCATGGATGTGCTGGTTGTAGCCAATGCCCCACATGATGATGACACCGCCATAACCCTTGCCCTTGTGTTCGCCCTTGCTGCGCGCCAAGCGCTTGCGTGTAGCATCGGCAAACATACCGGCAACACGTCTGATCAACTCAGGTGTAACCTCCTTGCTGCCCATGCGGTCCTGCACCTGCTTCGGGCTGTAGTTCTTCAGCACACCATCGGTGTACTCCTTCCAGCCGGTGGTATGGGCCTTCATGAACTCCCAGTCGACGACGTCCTTGTGCTCCTTAAGCAGCACGTGGGCTATGGCGTTGAGGAAACTGATGTCGCCGTTGAGAACCGGAACATGCACCGAGTTTTTCGGATTGATATCCTCGTAGCCCTTGGCCGTGCCCGTGTAACGCGGGTCGACAACCACGGTGGGTATGTCGGATTGTTTCTTGTGATCCGCGGCCCGCCAGAAGATGATCGGGTGCGCCTCGCGGGCGTTGTGCCCGAAGTGCATGATCATGTCGCAAAGCTCGATGTCCTCGTAGGCAAGCGGTGGGGTGTCCGAACCCAGCGTCGCGAAGTAGCCGGTCACCGCCGAGGTCATGCACATGCGCGCGTTGGCCTCGATGGTATTGGAGCCAAGCACGCCCTTCATGAACAGGTTTTCCAGATACTGGCCTTCCATGGTCAACTGGCCGGAGCCGTACAGCGCGATGGAATTGCCGGTGTACTTTTTCGCGAGGTGCGCGACCTTGTGGGCCGTCATATCGGAGGCCTCTTTGTAGGGCACCCGCACGAAATGTTCCTCGTCAAACGATCCCTTGGTCTTGCTGATGTATTCGAGGTTGCCGTGGCCCGGCTTTTTCCACTCTGCCCACACGTCCTTGCGCACGTAGGCATCGCCGTCCATGCGATCGACATAAATGGGCTCGGCAGCGGTCAGTCCCTTTATGCACTGCAGGCCGAAGTTGGTGGGATGGTCCTTGTCAGGCCGCATGGAAACGATCTTGCCATTCTCGACCTGAATGATAGTGCCGCAACCCACACCACAGTACGGACATTGTGCCAGCGCGGTCTTGCGCGTGGAGGGGGTTGGCTTGGCGGGTGCCGCCTCGAGTTCGGGATTGTCCGGCGTCAACAGGCTGGCCCCTGCCGCCGAACCGGTAATAAACGCGCTGCCCTTGAGGAAGCCGCGACGGGTCATTTTTATACGCTTCATTGTTTTCTCCTCAATTCTTGCTCGGAACGGTGCGCAGGTAGGTAATGATGTCGTCGATCTCGCGGTCCGACAGGTCCGCGAGAGCCGCCGGCCCCTGGAACCCGAGCATACGGGTGTTCGAGCGCCCTTCCTCGATGGTGGTGCGGATAAAGCCGTCGCTCACTTTGTTCAGGAATCCGGCCTTGCCGATAGCGGTGCCAGTGCCACCCGCGGCATAGCCGTCGCCGCCGGGCCCGTGACAGGTGGAGCAGACCTGCTCAAACCACAACGCACCGAGGCGCGGATCGCCCTGGGCGGCGGGCTGGGCATTGACCTTCGCGGAACGATCGGGGAGCTGTGCATGTGAGCGCAGGAAGGCAACGATAGCCTGGATATCCTTCTTTCCCAGATGGGCGAACGGCGGCATGCCAGTGCCGGTGCGGCCGTCACGAATGGTGGACATCAGGAACTTGTCAGTGGAGATGCTCAGAAACTCCTTGTTGGTAAGCGAGGGCGCAAACCCCGGCTTGCCGATCGCATCGGCCTGGTGGCATACGCCGCAGTTCTGGTTATAAATCTTCTCGCCATTCGCAACCAGCGCAGGGTCTTTCACTGCCGCGCCCGTCTTTGCTGCCATGAGCTGGCCTGACCACGCCAGGCACAACGACAGGATACTCATTGGTATGAGGTACTTGCGTATTGCCATCGCTCCCGCCCCCTTTTCTTAAGATTATTAGTGAATACTAAACTCCCACGAAACCGCAACCGCAGACTCGAAACCTAGCCCACGCAATGTCCATCAACATTGATCCAGGTTAAGTGATAACAAAAGTTTCGCAGTCGAATACTGCGAAACTGCCGCTCGCCGGACGTCTTTTTCTTTCGTTAGTATAGGGTAGAAAAGTAGTCGGCACGTGCCGTCGCCGATGTATCGGTGCGCCGCGTCAACGGCTCAGGGGTGGAGACAGGATATTGGAGGGAAACTTAGAGACAGATCCGGCCGCGCTTGGCCTCACGCGCCGCCGAGCGGCTCATTGCGCTTGCGGTAGGCGCCGCGCCGGGCGCAGTACATTACTACCCGGGGATCGACACCGGCAGCGACGAGGTCCTCGGCCAATCGGGTGAACGCACGCAGGGTCTCACCATCAGAGAGCGCCGCCGCATTGTGAAGGAACGACCAGAGCTCCGGCTCGGTAACTTGCTTGTCCTGCCCGGGCTGAGCGCGGCGTTGGACAGCCCTTCGGTACGACTGAAAATCGATGACGCTCATTAAACGGTAGCGTTGCCGCGAGCATTGCCGCCGTCATGCTCGACGATGGGTGCGCCACGGTTCGCGAGCCTGTCGCAAACCCAGTGCACTGCGCCGGCCACCGGCAGACTCGCCCCAACCACAGCGGCGAGGCTCAGCACGGCGAGCATCGAGTTCTCATTCGCCAACCTGTCGAGCAACGCATAGCCTGCCACCCACATGGCAAACATTGTGGTATTGGCGATGACGCAAGACGCGCTGGTTTTGCTCTTTCGACCCATTTTTGACTCTCCGGCTTGGGGCCCGACCCCGGTTGCGTGATGGTTCATTAACAATATCGGCAGCAACCCCGTGCGACTGTAACCGGGTGTGCCATTGTGCCGGTCAGCGACGCTGATCACCCGCAATCCGGCGCTGGCCAGCCAGAACCTAGCCTGTCTGGCAGGGGCGTTCGGGGGGAGCGGGCGGGGCCGCCGAGCCGCACCCCGCCGCCACCATGCTCGCTGCCGTGGCGAAGCCCCAGAGGCATTGCCGCTCCTGGGCCGATGCAGGAGCTACTGACGCGCCGGGAGCGATTTCGATATGCTTGGCAGCATCATCCACGAAAGGATTCTGCGTGAACGTTCGCCTGCTGTCCGCCGCTGTCGCGCTGTTCGCCCTGACGAGCACCGCACCACTGCCGGCGGCAATCGAGGTGGAACTCAACGGCCTCACGGATGAGCAACGCCGCAACGTCGAGGCCCATCTTGAGCTGGGCAAACCCCTGCCGGAGCCGCCACCGGACGAGGCAGCGGAAACGCCTGTTGAGGAAGACGACGAGGATGCGTTGGCGGACACCGCCGCGCCAACCGGCAAGGTGACACTCGAGCCGACTGAAGCTCAGGTACGCCGTATGTACGGGCGCGCTGAACGACAGATCCGCAAGGCGCTGCGGCCGTTCGGCTACTACTTGGTGCAGGTGCGCAGCGAGTTGCTGCGCACCGATGACGGCTGGCGCGCCACCTTCGACATCGATCCGGGGCGCCCGGTGCTGCTTACCGAACTGGACATCCGCATCAGCGGCGAGGGCCGCAACGATCCACCCTTCGTCGCGCTGGTGGATGAACCCGACATGGTCATCGGCGAGCCCGTACGTCATGACCACTACGATGCCCTCAAATCCCGCTTACTTGAACTAGCCGCTGAGCGCGGCTACTTCGAGGCACAGCTAACGCGGCACGAACTCACCATTGATCTGGCCCGGCGCATTGCCAGCGCTCACCTGCACCTGGATACCGGTCCGCGCTACCGTATCGGCACGGTACGCATCGAGCAGGACTTTCTTGACGATGATGTGGTTGAACGCAGGGTGAAACTAAAAGAAGGTGAGTTCTACGATGCACGCACGCTGCGCGACACCGAGTTTGCGCTCTACGACCTGGGGCACTTCTCAGTGGTCGACATCGACACCCCGCCGGACGAGGCCACTCGCACCACCCCGGCAACCATCCGCCTGACCCAAACGCGCAAGCACCGCTGGACAGTCGGCGGCGGCTACTCAACGGATACCAATCTGTACCTGCGCGCAGGATGGGAGAACCGGCTGGTCAATCGGCGTGGCCACCGCATGGGCGTCAACCTGCGTCTCTCGGAGCCTAAGCAGGATTTGCTGTACCGATATGTGATTCCCTATCAGAAGCGCGGCGAGTTCCTGACGATACTAACGGGTTTTATACATGAGACACGCGGCGATACCGAAAGCTACCGGTTCGAGATTGCCCCCATCGACACCCGCTTCTGGGGCAAGTGGCAACGCGACGTTTTCGCCATCGTGCAGGCCGAGAACTCTGATATTGCCGAATTCTCGTTTGACGATGTACTGTTGATCCCCGGATTGCGCACGGTACGGACCAACTGGAACAATCCCGCGCAGCCGACGCGTGGCTACACACTGGCCAACGAAGTACGCGGCTCATCCACCGCGGTCGGCGCCGGGACCGACTACGCGCAGCTGCGTATTCGCTCGGCAGGGTATATTCCAGCCAGCCGGGTGGTGCGCTTTTACCTGCGAGGCGAGATCGGCATCACCGGTGTAGATGATTTCAACTTGCTGCCCGCCTCGCAGCGCTTTTTCGCCGGCGGCGATCGCAGCGTGCGCGGCTTCGAGCTGTACGAACTGAGCCCAGTCAACCCAGAAGGCAAGAAAGTGGGTGGCAAACACCTGCTGTTCGCCAGCGTCGAGCTCGAGTACGACCTGCTACCGACATGGACCCTCGATGCCTTCGTCGACGCAGGCAATGCCTTCGATTCATTCGGCGATCCGCTCGAATATTCGGTGGGCGTCGGCTTTCGCTGGCGCTCGCCACTGGGACTCATCGGCTTGGACATTGCGCAACCGCTCAGTGAAGACGGCCGCGGACCTCGATTGCACCTCAGTATAAGGCCCGAATTGTGAAACGCACCGCGCTCATTGTAACGATCTTGTTTGCCATGTTGGCTGCAGCGGGCGTTGCCTGGCTCGCATACACCGAGGAAGGCTTACATACCTTGGTGCGCTGGTGGTTGCCCGACAACATACGTGCCGAAGGCCTGCACGGCCGCGCCATCGGCCCAATGCGCATCGAATCTCTGAGCATTGAGTTGCCCGATGCCAAGGTGCGGGCTACGCAGGTGGAACTCGACTGGCATCCTGCCGCGCTGCTCGCCGGTACCCTGCACATCGCAACGCTAAGAAGTGGCATGCTCAAAGTCGAACTGCGTCAGACACAGCCGCCAAGCAACGGCGGTGCGCTGGTACTACCGCTCGCAATCGACATTGACACTGCCAAAGTACGCAACATCAGTCTCCGCACAGGGCAAGAACAGTGGCAGGTGCAACGCGTGGCGTTTTCGGCAAACACCACGGCCCAGCACGCCGATATCGAGCATCTCGAGATCGAGACGGACGATGGGTGGGCCCGCGGAACAGGCCAGCTTCCGTTCGACGCCTCGTCACCCGTTAAGCTATCGCTCGACTGGCAACTCACGGATCCGCAATGGCGTGGGTTGGGCGGACACACGCAATTGGGCGGTAGCTTCGCTGCGCTTGACCTACAGCACGAGTCCCTCGAACCGCTGGTGTTCAGCGCCCGGGCACACCTTGAGCCGCTGCAGGAACCGCCTGAATGGCAACTCACGCTCGAGGTCCCCGCCGTGACGCCAGCGAGCGTCAACCCGCACTGGCCCACCGAACGTTTGGCGGCGAACCTTGACCTGCACGGCAGCGGTATACACGCACGCTGCAGCGGCAAGATCTGGTTTTACGAGCGTCTCACCCAACCGATCGCAGTTCAGGGTGAAATGCAATACAGCGACGAACGCCTCATCATAGACCACCTGGACCTCGCGTTGGACAACAGTCCTGCCAAGCTTAGCGTCGCCGGTAAAATCAACACCGCACCTACCTTCGCTTTCGCGTTGCGTGGCAATTGGCAGGCGTTGCAGTGGCCGGCTACCGGCACAGCACAGATAAGTAGCCCCGTGGGTGAATACGCAATCGCCGGCAACCCCGATGCCTATCGTGGAACGCTTGCCGGGCGCGTCGCCGGACCGCTGCACAGCGACCGCCAGGTCGAAGGCGATGTTGAAGGCGAATTTTCGGGTAGCACCACCCGCCTCGAGGTCACCGCTATGCACCTACAGAGCGGCGATGGGACGATCGCCGGTACGGCGCACCTCGACTGGCAAAAAGATCCCATACTGCATGCCGAACTCAACGCAAACCGGATCGACCCCGCTCTGCTCGTGTCCCGTTTTGAAGGGGCAGTAAATTTTGCGCTCACCGCCGATGCCACCTTGCCAGCCGAAGAAAAACCGCAAAACGCACCGACCTGGACACTGCAACTCGATCATGTCAGTGGGGTCGTCAATGGCAGGCCGCTGTCTGGCCATGCGCGTTTCCATGCAGCAGCGGGGACAACTGCCGGCGATCTCGAAGTGCGATTGGGACTGAACGCGTTTACCGCGAAGGGCACGGCTGCGCGCACGTTGGATGTGGCATGGACGCTCGATGCGCGCGACCTGGCGGGCATTGTTCCAGAGGCAAGTGGACAACTCGCGGGACGCGGACGGATCAGCGGAAGTATCGCAAATCCGCGCATCGTGCTAGCGACAAGCGGCAAAGCACTTGCTTGGCGCAATGCGCACGTTTCCACTCTCGACACGCGAATAGATATTGATCTGCAAACCGGTGTTATCACGGGCACGCACCTCGAAGCGCAGGGCTTGCAGTGGCGCGACATTGAGTTGACTACGGTGACGGCGTCCGCCGGCGGACAGGTATCGGCCCATGCGATCGAGGCCGAACTGACCGCGCCCGACGGGCGTGTCAGTGCGCGTGCCGCCGGGGGCTACGAACGACAACGCTGGCACGGACGCCTGCTGGCGATAGACAGCAGCTCACCGCAGCTTGGCCGCTGGCAACTCGACGCACCTGCCGACATTGAACTCACGAAACAACGATTGTCGCTGCAACGGGCTTGCCTGTCCGATCCGCCGGCACACCTGTGTGCCGCCGGACATTGGTCGGGCCAGGCAGGCTGGGCGTTGAAGGCGGGCCTGCGCGAAGTGACGCTGGCGCGTTTTTCGCCCTGGCTACCCGACGGCTTTGACTACCGCGGCAAGATCACAGCCGACATTGACGCGCGGAGCACTGCTGGTGCGCCGTGGCGCGGTACTGCTACCGCATCGCTCATGGACGCAAGCGTGACGTTAAGCGGTGAAGCACAGACCCTTGCCGAGGTGCGCAACGCCCAGTTGCAGCTTCAGGCCGATGCACACGACTTCGCCCTAACCGGAACGCTCGCCATGGCGCCCGAGGGCCGGCTCGATGCCCAAATCAACGCCGCGCGCGCCGCACCGCGCAAGTTGACGGGTCGCATCACCGGCCAGCTCACCGAACTGGATCTCCTGGCCGTGCTGGTTCCTGAAATACGCGCCCCCAAAGGCCACCTGGCGCTCGACCTGCGCATCGGTGGTACGGCTGACGCACCGGGATACACGGGCGGCATCGCACTGATAGACGGGAGTGCCCGGGTCACTGAACTCGGCATCACGCTGTCGGACGTCGCTCTGCAGCTGCAGGGCAGCGCGCGCGGTCTCGCAGCTCACGGCAGTGCCCGTTCCGGTGAAGGCGCTGTACAACTCGATGGCACGCTGGACTGGTCCGGAAAAAAAACGCAGGGACAACTCACGCTCATTGGGCAGCAATTCCGTGCCATGGATCATCTTGGCACGACCATTGATGCATCACCGGATCTCGCGCTTGCCATCGATGGCGGCAAACTTATCCTGACCGGTAAGGTGCACGTCGACAAGGCGCACATCGCACCGGTAACTGTCGGACGCTCCCGCATCACTACCTCACCCGACGAGATGATTGTTGGCGAGACGCCGGTTGAATCCCGCCGTTGGCGTGTCACGAGCCGTATTGCGGTAACCCTCGGTGATATCACTATTGATGCCTATGGACTCGAAGGCAGAGTACGCGGCGGACTCAATATCATCGACCTGCCGGGGCAACCCGCACGCGGTAACGGGGAACTTGCCGTTGACGACGGTTTTTACAATGCTTGGGGCCAGGCACTTTCGGTCGAACGCGGTCGGCTCATCTTCGGTGGTGGCCCGGTAGATAACCCCGGCATCGATGTGCGCGCGGTGCGCCATCTCGAGACTGTTACTGCCGGCGTCGACGTACGCGGCACGCTCAAGAACCCGCAACTCACGGTGTTCTCCATCCCGCCACGCCCACGCCAATACGCCATGGCGCTGTTGTTGATCGGCGAGGCCCCGGTCGAACTGGGCCGCCCGTCGGATACCCTCGGCTCCGGTTCGGCAGAACAACTCGAGCGCAGCATGGGCGTCGGCGGCGCGTCGGGCGGCGGTGCACCAGTCGCATTGGGCACCTACCTATCGCCTGACTTCTACGTCGGTTACCTAGAATCCTTTAGTATGCGCTATCGGCTGTCACGAAGGTGGACTCTGGAGCTTGAGCGTGGCATCGATACCAGTTTGGGGATCGTCTACTCGATACGATAGCCGCGAGTAATTGGTGTCCTAAAATGCGCTACCGCAGACAATTACCCCGCCCTCAGAACGAATATCAGGATTTAGAGACAAAATTCCAAAATCGTTGCAGGTAGACCTATCGCGTTTCTCTATACCCTTGTCCCCTTGTTTTTGATGTCGAACTGAGACGAGAGCAATACGTCAACAAGCCCATGCGGAATGACACAGCTCACTCTAATTTTTACCGGCTCTATACTCCGCCACCATCTGCGGCAGCGCGGTATCCAGCGTCCAGGTTGGATGGTAGCCCAGCTCATCAACAATTCGATCAGAGCTATACCACGCTGATCCCAGTAACTTCTCCAACATCCCCGAATCTACAGGAAACCGTCTCATCCCCAACGTCTTGAGCAAATCACCCGTGCGTGCCCCCGTACGCAACAACCACAGCGGCACCGACCACGACGGCGCCTCGCGACCTAACGCTGTACAAATCAACTCGTACATCTGCCGCGTCGAATAGGTCTGCCCGTCCGTCAACAGGTAGACACGCCCCACAGCTTCGGGCCTTTCCGCAGCGAGCATCAGGGCCTGCACCACGTCATCCACGTGCACCATGGAGCGCTTGTTGGCGGTGTCGGGCAGCGGTGGAAAACGCCCCCGATCGATGGCCGCGATCATGCGCGGTAGGTTGCCCTTGTTATCTCGCCCGTATACTAACGGCAGGCGCAGCACCACAGCACTCATGTCACTTTGCGCGGCTGCTTCAAATAGCA
>CP070733.1:1312500-1326544 GCA_020347585.1 Pseudomonadota bacterium
ACGGGCCATATGAAAAGCAGTACATTCACAAGAGTGGGCGTCTCGTGCCGGTACGCCTGTCGGGCATGAGTTTTGAGAGAGATGGTGAGAGGTTTATCTGGTCCAGCGTTGAAGATGTTTCCGAGCGAAAGCACACGGAGGTAGCGCTACTGGAATCACAGAAGATGCTGCAGTTAGTGCTTGATTCAATACCAGTACGGGTTTTTTGGAAAGACACTGAATCGAGATATCTCGGGTGCAACAAACTTTTCGCAGCGGATGCGGGTTTGCAATCACCCGAGCAAATTGTTGGAAAAACCGACCACGAATTGGGCTGGAAGGAGCAGGCGGAAATCTATCGTGACGATGACCGCAAGGTTATCCAGTCAGGCAAACCAAAACTAAATTACGAAGAACCGCAAACCAGCCCTGATGGCGGCAGACTCTGGTTAAAAACCAGCAAGATTCCGTTAACTGACTTGTCTCAAACTGTTGTTGGTGTGATGGGGACGTATGAAGACATTACTCAGCGCAAGAAGCAGGAGGAGCGCATCCTACATCAGGCACATTTCGACAAATTAACCGGTATACCCAACCGCTTTCTCGCGTTGGATCGGCTGGCGCAGCTGATAAAGGAGGCGCGCCGCACTGGTCACAAGGTGGCGGTATTGTTCCTCGACCTGGATGATTTCAAGAAAGTTAACGACTCCTTGGGACATGAAGTCGGGGATAGGCTCCTGGTGGGGGCAGCTAAGCGCCTGGGTGGTGTCCTGCGTGATAGCGACACCATCGGCCGTTTTGGCGGAGATGAGTTTATCGTGTTAGCGGGTGGCCTTGAGGATGCAGCCGATGCTCGGCCCTTGGCGGAGAGCCTGCTCGAGCAGTTCCGGCGCACCTTCCGTGTCGACGGGCGGGAGCTGATCCTAACCGCCAGCATCGGAATCGCGGTCTACCCCGAAGACGGCGACAAGCCGGCAGCACTGTTACGCAACGCCGACACCGCCATGTATCACTCCAAGGGAGAAGGACGCAACAATTATTACTACTTTACCGAAGCAATGAACCGGGGTGTCTCCCGACGCCTGGCACTGGAGGAGCAGATGCACGGTGCCCTCGCGCGTGGCGAGTTCCGACTGTGTTACCAGCCAGTGGTAAAAATCCGGAACCGCACCATTGCAGGCGCTGAGGCTTTGTTGCGCTGGAACAATCCGGCGCTGGGTGAGGTCCCGCCAGTTGAGTTCATTCCGATTGCTGAGCAGACTGGACTCATCGTTTCCATTGGCCAGTATGTGCTGACCGAGGCTCTGGCAAGGACGGTCCAATGGCAACAGCGACGCATCGATGGCTTCACGATTTCCGTCAATCTTTCGCCGCACCAGTTTCGCGATCCAAATCTTCTGACCTTCATCGAGCGTGGCCTGAAGCAGGCCGGGGTATCAGGTAAGTCACTGCAGTTGGAAATCACGGAGGGCGCGCTGATGAGCGGCCATCCCCAAGTTTTTGCGGCACTGGAGAAGTTGCACCAACTCGGCGTGCGTGTCGCCATGGACGATTTTGGCACCGGGTACTCCTCTCTGAGTTACCTTCGCAAGTTTCCTTTTGACATTCTGACGATTGATCGAAGTTTTGTAGGTGATATTTCCATGGACATGGCGAACCGGGAACTGGTTAACGCCGCCATTGCCATGGGGAATGGTCTTGGGTTGGAAGTGGTTGCCGAGGGAGTGGAGACAGAGGAGCAGCTGGAGCATCTGACAAGGAAGGGTTGTGATTTGGCACAGGGCTACTTGTTTGGCGAGCCCGTGTCTGATGTGGAATTTAGCAACAGGCTTGCAGATCAGTTCGCTCGGCAGGGCAGCCCCTATGAGACTGCTTCATAAGCTCGTATCCAGAATCGCGACCAGAGAGTCAGACAGGTCAGTACGCCAGGTGCTATTTCAGTCTAAAAGTCTAATCAAGGTGCGCCATGCATTCTGTGATTCGATAGCTTAGGTTCGTGCAACTGATCCTATCGGCGCCGGAAATACCATCACCACGAATAGGTACAGCAACAGTGCCAGCAAGACCACGACGGTGAAACCGAAGTGTACGGCCAGCAGGGTCGCAAGAACCGCACTCAATACGGAGGCACAGCCATTTACGCCCCAAGCCCAGGGGATCAGTGAGGCGGCGTGTTCGCCTAAGCTGGAGAGCGCAAGCGGAAAGGGCATGCCCATGCAGAATGCTAGCGGTGCGATGAGTAACACGCTCAGCGCTACCTTGGCCGCAGTGGGCCAACTCATGAACAGTGCAAATAGCGGATCCAGCAGCAACAGGTAGACACCCCCAATCGCAACGATGCCCGCCACCGCAAATCGTACGCCACGCTGATAGCGCTCGTGCTGCGTGTAACGCTGTGCCCGTTGGCTGCCCAGCCCGGCGAATACCAAGAACCCGGCGAGCACGACAGCGGCGGCATACAGTGGGTGATGCAGGAACAGCATGAACTTCTGGATAAAGGCGATCTCCAGAAATAGAAAGCCCAGCCCGATCGCCGCGAAGTATGCCAGCACTCGCACGCGGCTAATATACGCTTCGCCGGGTTGTGCCGCTCTTTTTATTGCAAACAAAGGCAGCACGATCAACAGGGCGCTGGCGAGCAGCGCCTGTGCCAGCGTGGCGATCAGCACCAGGTAGCCGGCCTCGATCAGCGGGATGCCGCCCTGGCCGCGCAATCGCCAGATTTCGGGTAGCGTTGACCACTTGAAGAAGTTGAAGAAATAGGGGCGGTCGTCGCTTGCCGGTGCGATGTCGAACTTGTAGCGTTCGACAAAGGCCTCGTGCTCTGGCCCAAGCAATGCCTTTGCGGCTTCGTGGTACCAGGGTGCCTTGAGTATGTTGTAGCGGTTGAGTTCGCCGGATTTGATGCCGGGGTACCATGCCACATCGAAAGCCCGGGTTTTGCAGAACACCTGCAATGCCTTTACTTCGCTGGCCGCAATGTCGCCGTTCTTGATCAGCAGCGTGCTGGTTTGCCAGCCACGAATCAGCGCCAGGCGTTTTTCGGGAGCCTCAACGCCTGCCGCCTCTAGCGCGGCTATCGCCGTGGCGAGTATCTTCAACGTGTCTCGCGGTGGTAATTTGATCCAACGGGTGATTGCAAGATAGCCGTTGTCGCTAAGGCGATCCGTGAATGCCTGCAGTGCTTCGGTGGTATACAGATAACTTTCACTAAGCGCATACAGGCCGGTGGCCGACGCGCTGAACGAGTCGAGCAGCGCAAGCTGAATCAGGTCGTAACGATCGTCGCGATCGAGCACATATCCTCTGGCCTCTGCAACGTGTGCCCGGATTCCGGGGTGGTTGTAAATTCCGCCCGCAAACTCCGCGTAGTCGTTGCGTACCAGTGCGACGAGTTGCGGGTTGAGTTCGACTGCGTCAATGAGTTGGGCGCCGGCGCGGTGTGCCTGCAGGACATCCATGCCGCCACCGGCGCCCAGGATGAGCACGCGGCGCGGCTCGGCAAGATGATATGGCAGGGCAGAGGTCAGCTGATCCAGGTAGGACAGCGCCTGCGGCTCGCCGGTGTCTTGCACGATAGTGCTCATGCCGCCGGCATCGGAGAAGATCCCCAGTTGCGCCGGCGGTTCGCGCTTGGCGGTCACGCTCATGCCCGGGGCGTGGCGCAGCGGCACCTGCGGGCTTTCCACCACCTGCAGCAGCCCGAGCGGACTGGAACGCTCTGCGATGATACGGGTACCCGCGACGCGCAGTGTTTGGCTAAGGTCCTTGTACGCCGACACTTCCAGTTGCGAGGTGGTGCCTTGCCAGATGATCGGGACTGTCATTAGTGCGCAGGCGAAAGCGATCTTCCGGCGCTTAGGGGTTTGCAATTCCCAGG
The DNA here is from genome assembly GCA_020347585.1 of Pseudomonadota bacterium. Lineage (GTDB taxonomy): Bacteria > Pseudomonadota > Gammaproteobacteria > CAMYNG01 > CAMYNG01. The sequence goes on from CP070733.1 coordinate 1,316,360, forward strand.
CGGCGACCGCAATGCACACCAGTCCAAGTACCGATATGGCTGTCAGTGCCGCCAGCGGAAACAGCACAAACAGCAGCGCCACGATAGCCAGTGCGCCTAGACCTGCGCCAACAAGGTCGAAGCCGTAGACATGCGGGATGGCATGGCGGTAACGTGCAAGAGTCAGCGCGATGGCGTTGGCCGCAAAGAAAAACGGCAGCATCAGCAGCATGTACACCAGCATCAGCGTAAGCGGTTGGCGCAGGTCCCAGAGTAGCTGCTCAGGGTTGAACGGCAGTTGCTGGGCGAGAAGGAAGCCCGGCATGGCGGCAAGTGCGAACAGCGTAAGGTTGACGAACAGGGCCAGCGGATAGTTGCGCAGCAGCCGTGACTGCGCAAATGCGAGGAAAGTCCCGCTGGCGCCGTATCCCAGCAGGGCCAGGCTGATGATCATGTAAGCGAAGTGATGCCACTGGACGATGGAGAACAGCCGCATCAAAAGGATTTCGTATGCCAGCGCAGTGGCCGACAGCAGTCCAATAGTCAGTAGCGGCGGCCTCGATTCCGTGCGTTGTTCGTCAGCTGACGTGCGGAGCGTGGCGCTCATAGCGGTACCGGTTTGTGTACGCGAAAAGATTCAGTGACCGCCGGTCAGTGGCACAAAGCGCACCGGCAGCATCTGCCGGGTGGTGACCTCGCCCTCGTAGCTCTTCTCCACCAACACGAGTTGCTGCGTCATAAACCGGCTTCCGACGGGAATCACCATGCGCCCGCCCGGCTTGAGTTGCTGAATGAGCGGCGGCGGGATGTGGCCGGCTGCCGCTGTGACCACGATAGCATCGAACGGCGCGTGCTCCTTCCAACCGTAGTAGCCGTCGCCAATGCGAACCTCGACATTGTTGTGTCCGGTCTGTAGCAGTGTAGTGCGAGCCCGTTCGCCCAGTGGTTCGATAATCTCGATCGTATAGACGCGCTTCACGAGTTCTGCCAGTACCGCTGCCTGATAGCCCGAGCCTGTGCCCACTTCAAGCACCTTGTGGTCCGGGCGCGGTTTGAGCATGTCGGTCATTATGGCCACGATGTAGGGTTGCGAGATGGTCTGACCGTGGCCGATAGGCAGCGGATGGTTACGATAAGCGAGCCGGCGTTCGTACTCGGGCACAAACACGTGCCGGCGCACCTTGCCCATCGCCTGCATCACGCGTGGGTCGAGCGCCTCCTTGTCAAGATACAAGCTGGTGTCCCTGACATCCTGCTCGATAACCTTAACCAGCGCGGCGCGCTGGCGGTCGAACTCCTGCTCGCCGATGGCACCTGCAGCAGATGAAACAACGCATAGCACAAAAGAGATTCCCAACAGACAAAGCCGTGAATGGCAGCATGGTTTCATGATTCTGTCTCCGCTCATGGCGCAGCTTGCGCGTACCAACGGCTTGTGTCACACGCCAGTTGCTAGGCTCGTGCGCGCGCTTGCCACGGAACTGCGTGTGAAATGCAATTCGACTGTGAGCATGCCGGCGAACCAGGCATCGATGTGCGCGCGTCCACTCGTATGTTCAACTTTGAATCCAGGTTGGGCTGCGGGAACTACTCTCACCACCTGCAGCAGGCTTGCCGGAAACTGGACGTCCAGGGTTACGTGCAGCGGAAAATAGCCATCTAGATATTTGCGATGGAAAGGGCCGTTGCGAAGCGTAAAGCTGCCGTCGTCATTGCGGGACAGGATCCTTGCCTCAGCCCGCACGCAAAGGGTGGCGTTCTTTTGGACGTCGACTAGTTGTACAGACTGGCCCTTGACGAATGCCTTGCTAATATTCGCGTGTGATTGCACGCGCAGATTGCGCATTTGCTTATAGCGGTACACGACCTCTGCCTCGTGCACCGCGTCCAGGCCCCGGTAGCACTGGTGAAGTTCCACCCAGCCATCGGCCAGGCTGCTGTCGAGGATCACCAGCGTGTTTTGCGAATGTGGCGTCCGTGATGCCGGTGGTTGGTCGAGAAACTGCAGTTCGCCCTCATCGACCTGAGGCGGTGGCTCGGCGGTATCTTCGTTCAGCCAGCGCTCCAGTTCCTCTTCGGTTGGCGCCGCCGCCAGGCTGTCATGCGTCACGGCGGGACACGTGGCGACCAATAGCAGTGCGAAGACGATACGCTGAATGCCGGACCATTGGTTCATCGTGGCAACCGTTTCTGACTGGGATGTACAGGCATGCGGGCGCGCAGCCTGCATACCAATATAAAGCGAAAGTGTGTTGGCGGCCAGCACGGTCCGATAGCGCACCTTGCGGCGAAGGTGTGGGTGGCCCAAGATGTCAGTGTTGTCAATCTACGTGAGAGAGCGCAGCCGTGGTGCAAACGATTCCCATTGTCGACGTCGCGCTTCGCTATCTGGAGCGCCGCTGGTCTGTGATTCCCGTTCGGCCCCGCGACAAGCGGCCGCTGGTACGCTGGCAGATCTATCAGCATCAATGCGCCGGGGACTCAGACGTGCGTCAGTGGTTCGGCCAATGGCCCGATGCCAACGTGGGTGTGGTAACCGGCGCGATTTCGGGGCTGGTGGTGATGGATGTGGACCCAAAGCACGGGGGAGAGCAAAGCCTGGCCAACCTGGAGCGGGAGCACGGCCCGTTGCCACAAACCGTGGAGTGCACTACCGGTGGTGGCGGTCGTCATCTCTACTTTGCCCATCCCGGCGGTGTGGTACACAACAAGGTGGGACTGGCGTCCGGGATCGACATTCGCGGCGACGGCGGTTACGTGGTGGCACCGCCGTCGTGCCACGCATCGGGCGCTGCCTACTGTTGGCGTGATGGTCATGCGCCGGATGAGTGCCGAGCGGCCGAATTGCCGGACTGGCTGCAGCGCGAGCTGACCGGAAGCCGCAGGCGTGCGGGTCATTCCGTGGCGCACTGGCAGCAACTGGTGCGCGAGGGAGTGGGCGAGGGCGAGCGCAACAACACCATCGCTTCGTTTAGCGGCCACTTGTTGTGGCACGGAGTGGATCCGGATGTAGTACAGGAACTGTTGTTGTGTTGGAATGCTATACGCGCTCGTCCCCCGTTGCCCGATGACGAAGTGATACGCACGGTCGAGAGCATCACGCACCTGCATGAACGCCGCGATGCTGAGGATTGACGGCGCATACGGCGAGGGTGGTGGACAGATCCTGCGCACGGCACTGGCGCTGTCGGTGCTGCTCGGCACGCCCTTTCGTATCGAGCGTATCCGACACGCGCGCAGCAAACCGGGCCTGATGCATCAACACCTGATGGCGGTGCAGGCGGCGCAGCGCATTTGTCGCGGCGAGGTGCAGGGTGGCGCATTGGGCTCCCAACAGCTTGTATTCACGCCGGGTGATGTTCTCCCCGGGGAATACCGCTTCGACATTGGTACCGCCGGCAGCACCACGCTGGTATTGCAAACTATCCTGCCGCCGCTGTTGAGCGCGCCGGGGCCGACCCTACTGGTGCTCGAAGGCGGCACCCACAACCCCCATGCGCCGCCTGCCGATTTTCTCGAGCACGCGTTCCTGCCGCTTATCAACCGTATGGGACCCGCGGTATCCATGCGCCTGGTGCGGCCTGGCTTCTACCCGGCCGGTGGCGGTGTGCTGGAGATTGAGATTCAGCCCGCCCGGCGACCGCAGCCGCTGTACCTCGAGGAACGCGGCGAGTTTTTGGACCTGCACGCACGGGCGCTGCTCTCGCGGCTACCCGATCACATCGCCGCCCGCGAGCTTGGCATCATCGGTCGGGCCTTCGACCTGCACGCGGCGCAACTCGAAACGGTGCAGGTGGTCGATGCCAAGGGGCCAGGGAATGCGGTGATGGTTGCGGTACGCAGTCGGCATGTCACGGAGGTCTTCACCGGCATTGGCAGGCGCGGTGTACCGGCCGAGACCGTGGCCGGCGGGGTGGTTGATGCCGTGCGCCGCTATCTCGCCAGCGGCGCACCGGTGGGAGAGCATCTTGCCGACCAGTTGCTGTTGCCGCTGGCAATGGCCGGCGCCGGCGCCTTTGTGTCGCTGCCGCCGACGCGCCACACTACAACCAATATCGCGGTGATTGGCCGGTTTCTGGATATGGCGATTGATTGCGAGGCGCTAGCCGACGGCAACTGGCGTATCGCCGTGGCGTGATTGGCATATACTTGTTAGATTGAAATCATCCGCAGGCGACCGGGTTGGTGAAATGGCTGACAGCAGTTTGAGGCTACGCGTGGAGTGCTACGCCGGTTACCGGGGCGAGGAGGCGCCGCGGCGTTTTTATCTGGGTGATCGCGAGATTGAGGTGACCGAAGTTTTGGATCGCTGGCAGGGGCTCGAGCATCGCTATTTCAAGGTGCGCGGCGACGATGGCGGCATCTACATCCTGCGTCACGATACCGAGTCCCAGGCCTGGGACCTGACTATGTACGATAGCGGCAAGGTTGACGATATCCGCTTGTCATCGACCTGAACGACGTGCAGCGCGGTGCGCTCACGCCTCGTCGATATCGCTACGCAGTTCTTCCTCAGGGAGGCCCTCTCCCCATTCGTCGTCCTCGTCCTCGGACAGTTCGTCATTGCCGGGCTGTTTGACCTCGGTTAGCGGCGCGGACCAGTCCGCGGCACTGGTATCGGTAATTTCGGTTCCCAGATCATCCGCCTCGGCAATGTCTAGAGCGCCGATCCAGTTCTCCGGCGCCTCGCTCGTTTCCACATCCAACAGGTACCACTGCTCGAAGTCGAGTTCCTCGATGTTGCCGTCAAAGTGCTGGATTTCCACTAGGCCGTTGATATCATCCACTGCCACGACCAGGAAGCGCTGCCCCTTGTCCAGGTGCGCGTACCAGTTATCGACGATCGGATCAGCTTCGGTGGGCATGATGCAATCCTCCGCAGCTCGCGGCCACACCTTGCCAGGGGCGCGGCCCCGCGTGATTTGTTCGATCGAACACCTCTAAACTGCACCTGTTTTGGTGTCGTGTCAATTCGCAGAAATGCGTGTCATCATCTGCCGGTGTGGCGCTGATTTTGCATCGCGGCGCATGCGTCAAAGCGCTTGCGGCGTTGCGGGTTTATCCCGTGGTGCACGTTGTTCAAGGTCAGGCTCGCCGCTGTGGCGCAGGATTTGGCAGCGCGCATAGTCGCGCAGCGCCAGCGCGCTCGCCCATTCATCCTGCGCTGCGAGCTTGCCCGCTGCGGGATCGAGCCCCGGCGCAATCGTGACAGTGATCGCGCCGCGGTGCGGAAACCATACCTGGCCGCGCAGGATTGAACGGGTGCCACGCAGCGCGACCGGCACCAGCGGAATGTTGGCTTCCGCGGCGGCGACGAAGGCTCCCATGTGGAACGGCAGCAGTCCGGCAGTGCGTTGCAAGGTTCCTTCTGGGAAGAAGATTACCGACTGGCCGGCGCGCCCCGCCCGGGCAATGGCGCGCGCGTCCCTCACGCCGGCAGCGGCGTCGAAGCGCTCCACGAAACGCGCGTGCATCCGGCGCAGAAAGGTGCCGGCAATGAACTGCTCAGCAAGTTCGCTCTTGGCGACATAGGCATGGGGGTGCGGCAGCAGCGCCGTCAGCACCAGGCCGTCGAGGTAACTACCATGGTTGGCGACGATCACGCGGGGTTGTTCGGGGCCAGGCAGGTTCTCCATGCCGTGCACCGTGACAGGAATTCCGGCGGCGCGCAGAAACAACCGGGCCAGCCGGCGAAGTGCCGACCAGCGCCAGGTCAGGCGCGGCAACAACCATGCGAGTAGCCAGCCGGTGGTGGCGAGTGGGAAAAAAATCGCACGTACCCAAGTGGCATAGGCGTAGCTGGCAATGCGATTGCGCGCGCGCCGTAGCGCGGGGCGCACCGCCGAGCCCGCCACGCGTACGATCTGCAGCCATACGGCGCGATGGCCCAGTTCGAGTCGCCCCTCCTCGAAAAGCTGGCGGCTCGCGGCACGACGGATCTTTCCGCTTGAGGTTTTGAGTACCGTATGCGGTGGTGCGAGCACCACCTCGTCTGCCGGCGAACCAGTAAGCTCGACGGTTACCGCTGTGATGTTTTTGCGCATGCTTTGCCTTGCCGCTTGGTCGCGTTCGCGGGTTTCGGCCAGCACAATCAGGCGCTCGGTGTGATCGCGCGGATCGGCACTGCCGAACGCCGCCACACAGCCCTTGCGGACGCCCGTGACGTTGCCGACCGCCTCCTCGAGTTCGTGCGGAAAGATGTTGCGACCGCCGCGAATGATGATGTCCTTGGTACGACCGGTTATAAAGACGTCGCCGTCCACCATGTAGCCGAGGTCACCGGTATCCAGCCAGTCGCCGCGGAACAGGCCGCGGGTTGCCTCAGGGTTGTGATAGTAGCCGCTGGTGGCCGACGGGCCGCGAAACTCAACGAGACCTTGTTCGCGATCGGGCAGTTCGCGCTCCGCAGCGCCAACTACACGCACCTCGCAACCTGGTAGCGCCTGGCCGCAGGCCACAAAGCATAGGGCGTTCGGATCACTGCCTGGTACCGGCACGGCCCGTCCGTCGCGTGCGAAGGTTTCGCGGTTTACGCAATCGATGAGCGGGCCGCGATCAAGTGGTGGAAATGCCAGCCCGACCGACGACTCGGCGAGCCCGTACACGGGCATCATGGCCTCGGGGCGCAGACCATAGGGTTCGAGCCAGCGCCCGAAGCGTTGAACCGTAGAGGGGCTTACTGGCTCGGCACCGTTGAACGCCAGGCGCCAGTAGCTGAGGTCCAGGCCTTCCAGTTGATCCGCGCTTACGCGCTTCATGCACAGTTCATAGGCAAAGTTGGGTGCCGCCGATAATGTGCCGCGGTGTTGATGAATCGCCCACAGCCAGCGCGCCGGTCGCGTCAGGAATGACAGCGGCGACATCACGGCGAGCGGGATGCCGTAGTACAGGCTGCCGAACCATGCGCCTATCAGCCCCATGTCGTGATACAGGGGCAACCAGCTGACAAACACATCGCTCGGGCTGGCCTGCACGGCCTCGCCCATGGCGCGAACGTTGGCCAGCAGGTTGGCATGTGTTAGCACCACGCCCTTGGGGTTGCCGGTGCTCCCCGACGTGTACTGCAGAAAAGCAACGTCTTGTGCACCGATGGGCGGTGCGTTGTAGGTGTTTCCCGTGCCGGCCAGTTCCTCCACGGTGACCACGTCACGTAAGGTTTCGACCTGGGAGCGTAGCAGGCGTGCTACCGTCCTGGCCTCGGGTACGGTAATGAGCAACGTGGCGCCGCAGTTGCGCAAGATGCCCTGGTGGCGGCGTAGATGATCTTCGAGCTGGCTTGCGCGCACCGGGGGATAGATTGGCACAGGAATCGCTCCGGCGAGAAGAATGCCGAAGAAACTCAGGAAGTACGCTTCGCTGGTTGGCAGCATGATCGCGATCGCCTCGCCGGGTTCGGTACCGCGGTGTTGCAGACCAGCGGCGACTTGCTGCGCACCCTGCAGCAGCGCCTGGCAGCCAAGCGAGCTAACGGTTGCACCCTCGTCCGTTTCCTCGCCAATCACGCGGATGTGGGACCGGTCAGGGTTGTGTTGCGCATGCCACTGCAGCACATCGATCAGCGTGCGCGCGGTGTCCGGTGCGACACGGCCTTCGCCCGGCGCCTCTATATCGAGGGCTTCGCCCATCTGTGGCACGCGCGTCCGGCCGCGGGCGCTGGCAACGGCGCGCAGCAGATCGCGCAGCGTTTCGGCTTCGGCAAATACGCGCTCGGGTAGCGAAACTTCAAAGCGCTCTTCGAGGCGCGCCAGCAGTTCCACGCGCGCCAGGCTGTCCAGGCCCAGATCGCGATCGATTGAACTATCGAGCGTGACGGTTGGTGGCGCGCGCCGCGGGTGAAGATCCTGCACCAGTGCCTGAACGTCCCGCAGTAGCTGTTCTGTGGCGCGTCTTTGGTTTACAGCGTTGGGCTGCGGTGCACCGCTGACGGTGTGTTGCGTTGATGTGCTGGTGTTCATGGCATCGTGCCGCCGTTGTTGAGGTGGCGGGGCCCGGTGTCCCGGCGCACTAAAGCAGCGGGATCCAACGTGCAGGCGGGAACAGCGATACGTCCCGGGGCGGGGCACCGGGCTTGCGCGCATCGTCCAACACTTCGGCGATCACCGGTCGGTGAACACCGTACCTATTCTATTCTAGGACTCGCCGATGGCAACGTCCGTTGATCCGGATCAATAACGCTGCGGGGGGCTGTGGATATATGTGAATTGATATTTCATGTTACGGCGTTTACGGCTGGCATGGGCCAACGCCGTCCATACCAAACGGCGCATCAGGACAGTGGCCATGGATGATGTGTTCGAATTTTCCGATGAACTCGGTCCGCTAAAGGTCATCCACGTGCATGAGCCGTCGGTGGGCCTGCGGGCCGTGCTGGTGGTTGACAACGTGGCCAAGGGGCCGTCCATCGGCGGGGTGCGTATGGCCGAAGACGTCAGTACGGAGGAGTGTTTCCGCCTGGCACGGGCTATGACCTTCAAAAACGCGGCAGCGGGCCTGCCACACGGTGGTGGCAAGGCCGTGTTGTACGGTGACCCCCGGATGCCCAAACCGCAGAAGCAGCAGTTGATCCGAGCGCTGGCCAACGCGCTGCGCGAGGTTGAGCAATACATCTTCGCACCCGACATGGGTACCGACGAGGAGTGCATGGCGTGGGTGCGCGACGAGATCGCCCGGGTAGTGGCACTGCCACGCGAAATTGGCGGTATTCCCCTCGATGAGATTGGTGCTACCGGCTGGGGGCTGCGCAACGCGGTGGACGTGGCGCTGGAACACTGCGGGTTTTCCATTGAAGGCGCGCGCGTCGTGGTGCAGGGTTTCGGCGCGGTGGGCAAGCACACCGCACGCTTTCTCGCAGCCGAGGGCGCGGTACTCGTGGCGGCCGCCGATTCCGCGGGCGCCATTCACAACCCGGACGGACTGAATGTGGATGCCCTCATTCGACTCAAAGGCGAGGGCAAGAGCGTAACGGCGTATGGCGATGGGCAGGTATTGGAACGCGACGCCGTGGTTGGCGTGGAGTGCGATATTTGGATTCCGGCAGCGCGGCCCGACGTGGTCCATGACGACAACGTTCACCGCTTGAAGACGCGGTTGGTGGTGCAGGGCGCCAATATTCCGTTTACGTCCGGCGCCGAGAAGTACCTGCACGAGCGTGGTGTGGTGTGCGTACCGGACTTTATTGCTAACGCCGGCGGCGTAATCTGCGCGGCCTTGGAATACCAGGGCGCAACCCAGGCCACGGCAATGCAGACCATCGAGGAGAAGGTGCGACGCAATACCGGCATGGTGCTGGAGGCCAGCACCAAACAACAGATCCTCCCGCGGGAGGCAGCGATGGAGCTTGCCATGACCCGCATCAGAAAAGCGATGAGCTTCCGGCGCTTTTCGCTGTTCTCCTGCGCGCCGGGACACGTCTGACAGCGCTCCGCCTACTTCGCCGCGTTTGCGCCCACAAGGAGGCGCGATGTATCGAATCCGATTTCACGGCCGCGGTGGCCAGGGCATGAAGACGGCCAGCCGCATTCTGGGAAGTGCGTTCTTCCTCGAAGGTTTTGAGGTGCAGGACGCGCCCCGCTATGGCGCGGAACGACGCGGTGCGCCTATCTTCGCCTATGTGCGTGCGGCACGCCAACCCATCAACGAACGCGGCATTATTCGCGAGCCGGACCTGGTGGTCGTTGCCGACGACACCCTGGTTCCGGTGCCGGCGGCCGGTGTGCTCGCTGGAATGAGCGCAGCCACCGTGCTGTTGATCAACAGCACCGAGAACGAAGCGGTGTGGCGCCACCGGCTCAACCTCAGTTCTCCCGTGTATGTGTTGCCGCTTGCCGCGGGGGTGGAGGATCGCGCGGAGTTGCCATACGTCGGCGCTACCTGCGCCGGTGCTGCGGCGCGCCTGGTGGGTGTGATCGGTCGCGAATTGCTCGCGCAAGCCATCCACGACGAGTTGGAAACGCTTGGCGAAGAGGTAGTTGAGAAAAACCTCGCCAATGCGCTACACGCCTTCGACGCCATGGCGGAGCATGCCGAGGCGGTGGCAGAGGGCGCGCCCGTCGCAGCGCAGGACTACCAGTCACCCGCATGGGTTGAACTACCTTTTGAGCGCACCGCTGCGTCGGCGCCGGTGATTCATGGAGCGGCTACCAGCGAGGCGGTACAGACCGGACTGTGGCGCACGTTGCGTCCCGTGATCGACTATGCGCGCTGTAA
>CP070733.1:1326644-1332012 GCA_020347585.1 Pseudomonadota bacterium
ATACACGGCACGCTGCCCGAGCCGTTGCGTACCGCCCATCTTATCGCTGGCGGTGTGGCCCTTGGCGAGAGCCGCCACCGCGCCTGATCGTTGCCCGTCGCCTTGGCTTGATGCAGGTCAACAAAAGTCGCCTTCGTTGTTCTATAGTGAAATTGTAACCAGCCCAGGCATTCCCGCCTGTACCCCACAACCTGGAATGAACCATGCTAACCAGGAGGGAAATCGATGCAATTACCCCTGCAGATCACGTTTCGCCACGTGGATCCGTCACCGACCCTGGAAGCCAAGATCCGCGAGCGCGCTAAAAGACTCGATCGTTTTGCTGACCAAATCATGAGTTGCCGTGTGGTCATCGAAGCCCCTCACAAGCACCATCACAAGGGAAACCTCTACCACGTGCGTATCGACATCACGGTGAGCGGCGAAGAACTGGTGGTAAGCCGCGAACCCGAGCAGCACCAGGCGCATGAAGACCCCTACGTCGCCGTACGCGATGCCTTCGATGCGGCGCGCCGCTTGCTCGAAGACTATGTTCGCCAGCGGCGTGGCAAGACCAAGGCACATGAGGTGCCGCCACATGGTCTGATCACAGAACTCCAACCGGGACGGGACTACGGCAAGATCTCCACGCCTGATGGCAGGGAGATCTATTTTCATCGCAATAGTGTTATCAACGGCGATTTCGATCAACTCGAAGTCGGCGCCGAGGTCCGTTTCGCAGAGAGCCAGGGTGATGCCGGACCGCAGGCCAGCACGGTGAAGCTGGTGGGCAAGCACCACGTCGTAGGATAGCTACTGCGCCGGCGCTGCACGCCGGCGTCGGCGCGAAGACATGCAGCACACGGCGCGGGCTGGCACCGTGCGCCGGTGACCGTTTATGCTAGATTCGTCGTTTCGACTGGGCAGTGTGCTGGGCATCCGCATCGGGGTGCACTACACCTGGTTCATAATCTTTGCGCTGTTGACCTACAGCCTGTACGCGGTATTCGCCTACCAACACGAGCAATGGCAATCCAGCGTTGCGCTCGGCACGGCGGTTGTTACGTCGCTCCTGTTCTTCGCCAGTATTCTCCTGCACGAACTGGGCCACAGCGTGGTTGCGCTCTACCGCGGGATTCGCGTGCGCGCCATTACCTTGTTTATTTTTGGTGGCATGGCGCAGACGGAGAAAGATGCGGAATCTGCTGCAACCGAATTCTGGATCGCCATCGCCGGCCCCATCGTCAGTCTGTTGTTGGCGGGCATGTTCTACGTCCTGGCCCTGTTGACCGGTCAGCCCGGTGCGCCGGCGACCGAGGCCTGCACCTGGCTGGCACGTATTAACCTGATGGTCGCATTGTTTAACCTCTTGCCAGGCTTCCCTCTGGATGGCGGGCGCGTGTTTCGCGCCATCGTCTGGTGGGTCAGCGGCAATGCCCGCAAGGGCATGCAGTGGGCGCTGTGGTCCGGGCGCGTGGTGGCGTATGGACTGATCGGATACGGTTTGTTCGTCATTCTGTACCACGGTTACGTCATCAACGGCATGTGGATTGCGCTGATCGGCTGGTTCCTGCTGAATCTGACCCAGGCACACGGACGCGAGTACACGCTGGGCCGTGTTTTGAATAACGTCACGGTGCTGCACATGATGCGCCGCGATGTGCCACGGGTTGCAGCAACCACACCGATCCTCGAGTGGGTCGACGATTATGTGCTGACACACGGTCTGCGCGCCTATCTGGTGGACGATGAGGGGCGTGCCGTTGGGCTGGTCACTCTGAGCGATGCCTCGCGCATCGAACGCGCCGAGTGGGGAAAGGTGTCGGTACGCAAAGTAATGACACCCTACGAACGCCTGCACATGGTGAGCCCCGACGCGAACCTCGCGCAGGTTATGCGCTTGATGTACGAATATTCGCTAAACCAGGTGCCGGTCAACCGCAACGGCGACATTGTCGGCTGGATCGATCGTGATTACTTGTTGCGGGTTTTGCAGCTTCACAGTGAAACCGGGCGTTAATGCGCGCACCCCGAACACAGGGTGCTTCAGGGAGGATTGGGTGAAACCGTTGTTCCATCCGCAACTTGTCAATGATCCATTCGGTGATCCGGGCCTGTACGTGGATTTTTTGTTCGAGCGTCGTGCGCTGCTATTTGATCTTGGGGATCTGCACGCGTTAGCGCCTCGCAAGATCCTGCGCCTGTCGCACGTGTTCGTCTCGCATACCCATATGGATCACTTTGTCGGTTTCGATCAGATCCTCAGGGTCTGCCTCGGGCGTGACAGGCAACTGACGTTGTTCGGCCCACCGGGATTTATCGCGCAGCTCGGCCACAAGCTCGCGGCCTATACCTGGAATCTGGTCGGCAACTACGACAACGATTTTTCCATACTTGCCTACGAAGTCGGCACAGACGCGACAGCGGGTGCACGTTTTCGCTGTCGTTCCGCGTTTGCGTGCGAGCCGGTCGATGCACCGCCGCCGGGGGCAATCATCGTCGATGAAGAAAGTTTTAGCGTGCGCGCCACGGCGCTGGATCACAGGATCCCTTGCCTGGCGTTCGCGCTCGAAGAGAAGCAACACATCAATGTCTGGAAGAACCGGCTGGCAGAATACGGGTTTCCCACTGGTGCCTGGTTGCGCGAGTTAAAGCAGGCAGTGATGCGCGGTGTGCCCGACGACAGCACGTTTCGTGTGTGGTGGCGCGACGGGGACGGCATACAGGAGCGCCTGATACCGTTAGGTGAATTGTGCCAAAAAGTACTACGCATTGTCCCGGGACAGAAAATCGCCTACGTGGTCGACGCGGTCTATCATGAGCAAAACGCGCAGCGCATTGCGGCACTGGCGCGTGATGCCGATGTGCTGTACATCGAAGCGGGTTTTCTCGATGAGCAGGCCGAGCGTGCCGCACAGACGTTTCACCTGACGGCGCGCCAGGCCGGGGGGCTGGCGCGGGCCGCGCGTGCAAGGCACGTGGTGCCGTTTCACTACTCGGCGCGCCACAGCGACCAGGCGGCGCACCTCGCCCGCGAGGTGGAGGCGGCATTTCGTGGTCAATCCTGATGAGCCGGGGATTGGTGCCGGCGCGCCGGCGAATTTGGTCACACTCAGCGACGGGCGCATCTTGAGCTATGCCCAGTATGGCGATGGCGGCGGCGCGCCGCTGTTTTATTTTCATGGGTTGCCGGGTTCACGGCTCGAGGCACAGTTGACGCGGTCAAGTGCGGCGGCGCTGGGCTTGCGTGTCATTGCGTTGGACCGCCCGGGGTTTGGCTACTCCGATTTCTCGCCGCGACGCACGTTACTCGATTGGCCGGCCGATGTGGCCCAGGTCGCTAACTCACTGGGCATTGAGCGGTTCTCGGTGCTTGGTGTCTCTGGCGGTGGGCCGTACGCGCTTGCCTGCGCATACCGTCTTGCCGATCGGCTGCGCGCCGTGGGTGTAGTGTGTGGACTCGGCCCACTCGACGGGCCGGGCGCGGTGGAGAGCATGGCGTGGTTTCCGCGCGTTACATTCGGCATGGCGCGGCGCGCACCGGTGGCCGGCAAACTGACGCTGGTAAATTTCGTGGGGCCACTGTTGGCCACCTCGCCGCGGCGCTTTCTGTCCATGCTGCGCAAGCGACTGCCGGTACCAGATCGCGCGGTGCTGTCGCGGCGTCGCGTAATCAACGTGCTGTGTGCTTCGCTTGCCGAGGGGCTGCGTGCAGGATCGCGCGGCGCATGGTACGACGTGCACCTGCTTTCCCATGCCTGGGGATTCGACGTTCGTGCCATCGACTTTCCCGTGCAGCTCTGGCACGGGGGCCGCGATGCAGTGGTTCCCGTCGCCATGGGCCACAGGCAAGCGCAGGCAATGGTGAACTGCTGCGGCCGGTTTCTTCCCAACGACGGGCACTATTCACTGCCAATCAACCATGTTCGTGAGATACTGACACAGCTGATCGGTTGAACGGGTCTCCGGTCGCATAACAACAAGCAGGGATGTGGTCGTGACGCGCAAGGTCGTCTGGTTGCTGGTGGTTACCCTGGCATGCCTGGTGGTTGTATCTACCGCCAGGACAATGATGTTCGCTTCCAAACAGCTTGCGGTGTCGCCGGTTGCTATCGAGATCGATGCGGCGGGCTCCGCGCAGCGGCTGGCCGGCGCGCTGCGTTTTTCCACCGTCTCGCAAAGCGGATCCGGCGCAAACAACGCGCCAGCCTTTTTACAACTTCACGACTATCTACATCGGCAGTTCCCGCGGGTGCACCGCAGCCTGACGCGTGAGGTCATCAGTAACTACAGCCTGTTGTATCGCTGGGCGGGCAGCGCGCCCGAACTCGAACCGGTGCTGCTAGCGGCACACATCGACGTAGTGCCCGCCGGTTCCGATGACGATGCGGGCTGGCAATACCCACCGTTTGCCGGCACGGTGGCCCAAGGCTTCGTGTGGGGCCGCGGTGCCATGGACGATAAGGTTGGCGTTACCGCCATACTTGAGGCGATCGAGTGGCTGCTGGCCTTGGAGTTTCAACCTCGACGTACCGTCTATCTGGCCTTTGGCCACGATGAAGAAGTCGGTGGTGCACAGGGCGCGGCGCAGATCGCGGCGCACCTCGCGCAACAGGGGGTTAGGCTGCAGTTCGTGCTTGATGAAGGAATGATGGTGACCGAGGGTATCGTGCCCGGCGTGGCTGAACCCGTGGCACTGATCGGGATCGCCGAGAAAGGCTATGCCGATGTGGAACTTGTTGCGACAGCCGCGGGCGGGCATACCTCTATACCGCCATCGCAGACCGCAGCGGGGATAGTTGCCGGTACGATCGCGCGACTGGAACGCTCGCCCATGCCGGCTCGCCTTGCCGATCCTGCACGGCAGTTGTTCGAGCATGCTGGACCGGAGATGTCATTCGCGTTTCGGATGCTGTTCGCCAACCTGTGGTTGTTCGAGCCGCTTGTGCTCGGGCAGCTGGCCGCGCAACCGGCCACCAATGCCGTGATACGTACCACGGCTGCGCCGACCATGCTGCGCGGCAGCGAGCGGCCCAACGTGCTGCCGGCAAGCGCCGCGGCCGTGGTCAACTATCGGATTCTGCCCGGGGACACCATCGACGATGTACTCGAGCATGTGCGTCGCACGGTGGACGACGATCGTGTGACCGTACAACTTTATACCGAAGACAGTCATGAACCGTCCACGCAATCGAGCACCGACTCGTCCGGTTTCAGGGCCATCGAACGCAGCATTCGAGAGGTGTTTGCAGGCACCATCGTGGCGCCGGCACTGGTGGTGCCCGCGACCGACGCGCGCCACTATGCGCAGATGGCGGCGGATGTGTATCGTTTTGCACCGTTGCGCGTAGGCAGTGAGGACTTGGCGCGTTTCCATGGCACCGATGAG
>CP070733.1:1332112-1334670 GCA_020347585.1 Pseudomonadota bacterium
TCATCATGTCCGGCATGTCCATTACCCACTCGCGGCGAATGCGCGTGGCGTTCTGCGATCCCTACATGCAGGTTGGGCAGATGGCGCTGATCCGCAAACGCGATGTGGCACGCTTTGCTGCTCCGGAGCGCCTCTACTACGGTGGCGCCCGGGTGGGTTTCCAGAGCAACACCACAGGTGAGAAATTCGTGCGCGAGAATTTGTCAGTGGCAACACCCCAGGGGTTTAGCTCTATTGACGTGGGAGTGGATGCATTGCGCGACGGGCAGATTGACTACTTTATCCATGACGCTCCCACGGTCTGGCGTCTGAGCACGGATCCCGCTAACACTTGGTTGCTGGGTTTATACCGACCGCTCACCGAGGAGTACCTTGCCTGGGCGGTGCGCAAGAACGACCATGCGCTGCGCGAACGTTTGAATCAGTCCCTGGCACGCTGGAAGCAGGACGGACGGCTGGGCGCGGTTTTCGGCCAATGGATCAAGGTTTCCATTGAGATCAAATGAGGCGCTACGCGTGTAAGTCGGCGCCGCCTATCCGCCAGCAATACCCTTGAATTTGGCTGTTTTGGCCATAGCGCCCGGTTCATTAGGCTGGGAAATTGCTGTATCGTGAATTCCTCACCCAGAGGGAACCCGGACGGGATTGCCCTCGTCAATTCATCGGCGCGCACCTGCTGGTGCCAGAAACGAAAAACAACGAGATCCGGAAGCACGATGCATATTTTTCGCGATCTGAAGTCAGGTGGGGATTCCGGATACCCCGGCCACGGTGAGCCGCGCTTCCATGCGTACACTGAACGGCAGTTTGATCAGATCCCGCACCTCGAACGGCTCAGCGCCGAGCAGCGTTTTGCCATGCACGTGGTGGCCAGGGTGTTGCCGTTCCGGGTCAATGACTACGTGCTTGAGCACCTCATCGACTGGGACAACGTTCCTGACGATCCCATGTTTCAACTGGTGTTTCCGCAACCCGGCATGATCGCGCCAGCGCATTACGATCGCGTTGCCGGAATGGTCAACAGCGGCGCAGATAAGCGAACGCTCAAGGCGGCTGTCCACGCCATCCACCTTGAGCTTAACCCTCATCCGGCGGAGCAGCGTACGCTGAATGTGCCGTACTTCGGCGATCACTCGCTGGAGGGGGCACAGCATAAGTATCGCGAAACATTGCTGTTTTTCCCCGGTGCCGGGCAAACTTGCCACGCCTACTGCTCCTTCTGTTTTCGTTGGGCGCAGTTCGTGCAGGACAAGGAACTGCGCATCTCCTCACGCGAGGCCTCGCAACTGCAGACTTACCTGAAGGCTCACCGGCATGTGACCGACCTGCTGATTACCGGCGGCGACCCGATGGTGATGAAGACCCACCACCTCGTGGAGAACATCGAGCCGCTGCTGCAGCCGGAGTTCGATCACGTGCAAACCATCCGTATCGGCACCAAGGCACTTTCCTACTGGCCTTACCGGTTTACCACCGACGCCGATGCGGACGATCTGCTGCGGTTGTTTGAAAGGGTCGTCAAGGCCGGCAAGCATCTTGCGTTTATGGCCCACTACAACCATTGGCGCGAACTGGAGCCGGCGCCCGCACGCGAGGCCATCCGTCGGGTGCAGGACACGGGCGCCGTGATCCGCATGCAGGGCCCGCTGTTGGCACATATCAATGACGATCCCGCGGTGTGGGGTCGGATGTGGCGCGAGCAGGTCAAATTGGGCATCGTGCCGTACTACATGTTTGTCGAGCGCGATACCGGTGCCCGCCGCTATTTCGAGGTGCCGCTGGTGCGCGCTTGGGAAATCTACCGCGACGCCATGCAGCAAGTTTCGGGCCTCGGGCGCACCGCGCGCGGGCCAAGCATGAGTGCCGGGCCGGGTAAGGTCGAGGTGCAGGGCGTGACCGAGATCCAGGGCGAGAAGGTGTTCGTGCTACGTTTCATTCAGGGGCGCGACCCCGACTGGGTCGAACGCCCGTTTTTCGCTAAATTTGATCCCGCGGCCACCTGGCTCGACGAGCTGCAGCCCGCGTTTGGCGAGTCGCACTTTTTCTTCGAGCGGGAGTACGAAGGGATGCGGGGCGGCACGGTGAATACCCTGGTGGAGTAGGGGTCATCGCCATCGGCTCGCCTCGCAGGGTCCGGTGCGGAAGATGACCTGGATCAGGGAAAACGGCACCCGCATGGGCTGGAATGTTGGACAGTCTGTGCATCCTGGGCGGGTGCCGGGGTTCTGACCACTGCATGTCAATCAGGGGGTTCCAGCCATGTCTCAACTTAAGATTCTGCTCGACGAGTCGGAAATCCCAACCCAGTGGTACAACGTTGTCGCCGATATGCCCAATCCACCGCCGCCGCCGCTAGGGCCGGACGGCAAGCCCATCGGGCCCGACGCGCTGGCTGCCATCTTTCCCATGGCGCTCATCGAGCAGGAAGTCTCGGCAGAGCGCTGGATTCCCATTCCCGAACCAGTACGCGAGATCTACCGCCTGTGGCGCCCCAGTCCGCTTTATCGGGCGCGCCGGCTGGAGGAGGCACTCGGCACCCCAGCCAAGATCTACTACAA
>CP070733.1:1334770-1341116 GCA_020347585.1 Pseudomonadota bacterium
CCTGCTTCGCGCTTTTGAGGTCCTCAAGCAGCGCCTCGACCAGGAAGGATTGTTCGCCGTCAGCCAAAAGCAGGCGCTCCCGCCGCACCCTGCGTGTCTTGGCGTCGTAACGTCACCGTCGGGCGCTGCAATTCACGACATACTGACCACGCTGCGCCGGCGATATACGGCGCTGCCGATCATTGTGTACCCCGTGCCGGTGCAGGGCGCCGGCGCCGCAGAGCAGATCGCTGACGCCATTCGTAGCGCCTCACGGCGCAACGAGTGTGACGTGCTGATCGTGGCGCGCGGTGGTGGCTCGCTCGAAGACTTGTGGGCGTTCAACGAGGAGGCCGTGGCACGCGCGATCCATGAATGCACCATCCCGGTGGTTACCGGCATCGGTCACGAGGTCGACTTTACCATTGCGGACTTCGTGGCTGATCAACGCGCGGCCACGCCTACCGCAGCGGCCGAACTGGTCAGCCCTGATCGTGACCAACTGCAGCAGGCAACTAGACGCTTGTTCGAGCGCCTGCAACGCGCGCTCACCCAACGGATCATCCAACAACGGCAAACCCTGGTTTGGCTCGAGAAGCGCGTTCAGCACCCCGGCCGGCGCCTGCAACAGATCGCTCAACGGCTCGACGATCTCGAACTGCGCATGCGCAATGGGCATCGCAACCAGTGGCGCCACGCTGATGCACGGCTGGCAACTATGCACGAAAGACTGCAGCGTCACAGCCCGGTGCACCGGGTGGCACGTACGGCAACGCACTGCAATGAACTCGAACGCCGCCTGCAAACGGCGATGACACGCTACCTCAAGGACCACCAAGCACAGCTGGGCTCTGCAGGACGCGCACTGGACGCGGTGAGCCCGCTGGCAACGCTGGGGCGAGGTTACGCCATCGTGACGGATTCGGCCAGCGGCGAGATACTACACAGCTCGGCGCAGGTTAATCAGGGCGACCGCATTGAGGCGCGTTTGCACGAAGGGCGCCTGCGCTGTCGCGTGGATGAAGTGAAATGAAAACTCGCGCCTGCTACCTGCGAGCGACGTCAGTAAAGCTGGCCGCGTTTGTAACTGCGTGGCTGGTTGCCGGGGCCGCGACTGCGACATTGCCGCGTGCCGACTCGGTGCCGGGCGGGATTGCCATCGTACCGCTGCCCGGCGCGACCGAATCACCCCCTGCAGTGTTTTACGGCAAGCGGCGTGTGCTAACGCGACGCAACGGCGCGCACTGGGAGGCCGTGGTGGGGGTCGCGTTGTCCGCCAAGCCAGGTATCCACCACGTCAGTTACGACAACGGCGATGGGCACATGCAGCGCCAGGAGTTCTCCGTTGCGACACGCGAGTACGAAACGCAGCACATCACCATCAAGGACAAACGCAAGGTAGAGCCGTCGGCAGAGGATCTGCAGCGCATTCGCCGCGAAAAAAAGATCATCACCGGCGCACTGGCAACCTGGCGCGACACACCACGTGTTTCACTGGAGTTCTTGCAACCTCTGGACGGTCGCCTCAGCAGCCCGTTTGGACTGCGCCGCTTCTTCAATGGCAAACCGCGCAACCCGCACAGCGGCATCGACATCGCAGCCCCCGAAGGCACCCCGATCGTGGCACCGGCCGACGGGCGCATCCTCACCACGGGTGACTACTTTTTCAACGGCAACACCCTATTTATCGACCACGGCCAGGGACTGGTAACGATGTACTGTCACATGAGCCGCATCGACGTAAAGGACGGCCAAAGCGTCAAGCGCGGCGCTGTGGTAGGCGCGGTAGGCAAGACCGGGCGTGTCACCGGTCCGCACCTGCACTGGGGAGTCAGCCTCAACAACGCGCGCGTCGATCCGATGTTGTTTCTGCCTGCCGCGCCTTGAGCTTCCAGCGGCTAAAAGCGGCCGGTAACTTCAAAGGTAATGCCATCCTGCCAGCGCCCGGTGGTACCGCGCTGCGAGCTGAAATACAGGCGTGTGCCGGCCGGGTCGAATGCCGGCCCAGTCATTTCCGAGTCATCATGGCCTGCCAGTTGCACCACCGGCACCAGTTGCCTGCCGGGGATAACGGCAACAATCTGCAGATCGCCGCCGTCCTCGGCCACCAGCACATCACCGGCCGGTGAAATCGTCACATTGTCGACGCCGGTGAGTACCTTTTGTTCGTGGTCCGTGTGATCGTAGAAAACACGGATGCGCTCCGCCGACACATCATAGGCCCAGACGCGGTCGTCACCCTTGGTGGTGAAGTACACGATACCTGCATGCCAGGCGATACCCTCGCCGCCGCGAAAACGCGAGGCGACAGCCACCTGTTTGCGTGTGGGCACGTGTTTCGCATCGGGGTCCGGCACCGCATGCCAGAGGATCCGGCCACCCTGCGCCTCGAGGACCTCCGCCACCTCGAGCGTACCGGTGGAAAGATCCGGATGGCCCAGCTTGTTGCGCCGCGCCGGCGTGAAGCGATACAGGCAACCGTTGGGCTTGTCCTCGGTGAGATACAGCTGACCCTGTCGCGGATCCACGGCCACCGCCTCGTGGGCGAACCGCCCGAGCAGGGGTCGAACGATGGGTTCCCGAAGCGCGAAAGGGTCGCACTCCCACACCTGGCCCCCGTCAACCTCCTCGCAGGACAGCCAGGTATTCCACGGCGTGGCGCCACCGCCGCAATTGCGGCTGGTACCGGTCAGTATCGAATACGCATCGGCCATGTTGCCGGCGGAATCGAAGCGCAACGCACCTGCCCCGCCGTTGCCATTTGGCATCTCGCTGTTGGATACGTAGATCCAGCCGCCGTCGTTACTGGCAAATGTCGCTCCGCCGTCCGGCGCCGCATGCCAGCGGTAGGCACTTTTCGGCAACGGCCGTATGCCCGAGCGGGCAACAACGCGCGAGCGAAATCCTACCGGTAACAGCAGGCCGTTCTCGTCGGGCCCCTGCAATGGGCCAAGGGCGGCGATGCCCCCGGCACGGGAATGTGCCAGGCGCAATCCACCGCCGATCGTAATGCCAAGTGCGGTGAGCACCGTGCCTCGCAGGAAGGCACGCCGTGAAATCACGAATGGCGTTAACCTTGTAATCGTCAACTGCGGATCCGCCTCTATTAGTGGTTGATCCGATTCAGCGTCGTCGGCTCTGCACGTGGCGTTTAAGCCGCTTCTTTCTTTGTACCTGGCGTCGCGTGAGTACATTCTTCTTTCCCTTGAACGGATTGTGGCCACTACGTAGCTCGAGACGCACCGGCGTACCCTCGAGCTTGAGATGCTTGCGAAAGGCGTTGATCAGATAACGCTGGTAGCTTTTCGGCAACGCCTCGGTCTGGTTGCCGTGAATCACAATCACCGGCGGGTTCTGCCCGCCCTGGTGCGCATAGCGCAGCTTGATGCGCCGCCCGCCGGAGAGCGGCGGGGCGTGTCCGGCGACGACATCTTCGAGCAGCCGCGTTAGCCGCGCGGTGGCAAAGTTCGCGGTCGCAGACCGGTAGGCGCCCTGCACCGAGCCGTATAGCTCACCCACGCCAGTGCCATGCAGCGCCGAAATAAAATGCAGGCGCGCAAAACTCACGAACTGCAGTTTCAATTCAATGTCGCGGCGTACCTTGTCGCGCTGATCGCGGTCCAGTCCGTCCCATTTGTTGACGGCGATCACCAGGGCACGCCCCGCATCGAGCACGAAACCGAGCAGCGTGGCGTCCTGTTCGCTAACACCCTCGCGCGCATCGAGCACCATCACCACCACGTGGGCATCTTCGATGGCCTGCAATGCCTTGACGATACTGAATTTTTCGACGGCCGCGGTAACGCGTGCCCGGCGGCGCACGCCGGCGGTATCGATCAGTGTGTATCGCACGCCATCGCGTTCGAACGGAACATAGATGCTATCGCGCGTGGTGCCTGGCATATCGAACGTGACCACGCGCTCCTCGCCGAGCATGCGATTGACAAGCGTGGACTTGCCGACGTTAGGCCGACCGATGATCGCCACCTTGATGCCGGTCTCTGTGGGCTCCTCTTCAACCGCTTCATCGGGCACGACAAGCGACGCGAGCACCGCGTCGATCAACGACCGCACGCCGCGGCCGTGCGACGCCGATACTGGCCAAGGATCGCCCATCCCCAGACTGAAAAAGTCCGCAACTACCAGTTCGGCGTCAAGGCCATCGATCTTGTTAACCACCAGGGTTACCGGCTTACCCGTGGCACGCAGCCGCCTGGCGATGGCATCGTCATCGGCGTTGAGGCCGGCGCGGGCATCGACGATAAAAAATACGGCGTCGCTTTGCTCGATGGCCTGCCACGACTGGCTTACCATGAGGCTTTCGACACCCTCGTCCTCGCCACCCAGGCCGCCAGTGTCGACTACGATGTAGGCGCCGCTGCCCAGCTTACCCTCACCGAACTTGCGATCGCGCGTCAGACCGGGCTGATCCGCAACCAGGGCATCGCGCGAGCGCGTCAGGCGATTGAACAAGGTCGATTTGCCGACGTTGGGTCGCCCTGCAAGTGCATTTACGGGTTTCATTAATAAGGTACAAACTCGAGCGGTTCGCGAAAAACCATTGGTGCTTGCCAAGCGCGTGCGCAAGGCAAAGTCGCCGCGCGGCTTCAGGATTCCAGTATAAACGCCGACAGGTTGCCGCGCCGGTCGATGGCAAACAGTGTTATGCCGCGCGTGAACGGCCGGGCGATAATGCTGCGCGCCTTGCCGAACACTGCTTCATCAAAATCGCGCGGATCCTCTTCGTCGTCGCCGTCAGAGTCATCGTTGGGATTAAGGCGACTCCTCGCGGCAAGCCGCCCGTCGTCCAGATCGAGCCAGTGCAGGTAGCCATCGAAATCACCCACTACCAGGTATTTGTCGTGCAGTGCCGGACCGGTCAACTCGCGGCGCGCCAGCTGGTCCTGCTTCCAGACAGTGGCGCCGCTGCTGCGATCAACTGCCCAAACCTGGCCCTGCGCGTCGCTCACGTAGACATTCCTGCGGTCCAACGCCAGCGCCGAGTATGCAGACAGGTCGCGCACCCACAGTATTCGCCCCGTGTTGAACTGAACTGCCGCCACACGTCCCTGGTATGTCACAGCGTAGATAACGCCATCGCTCACCGCAGGCTCGCCATCGATGTCGATGATACGCTCGAGTTCGGTGCGCCCACGCGCCACGGCGATTGGCGTCTCCCACAGCACCGTGCCGTCGGTCAACCCGAGCGCGATAACGTTGCCGCTGTCGAATCCACTGAT
This sequence comes from Pseudomonadota bacterium, assembly GCA_020347585.1. Lineage (GTDB taxonomy): Bacteria > Pseudomonadota > Gammaproteobacteria > CAMYNG01 > CAMYNG01. Next base: position 1,339,990 of record CP070733.1, read on the forward strand.
GACGACATCACCCTCGATGACCGGGGCGGCGGTACCGCGCAGTGTCAGTACTGGCACGCTGCGCTGGTAGATCCAAAGGCGCTTGCCGGAAACAGCGTCGAGGCCGTAGAGCTTGCCGTCGACGGTGCGCGCCACGACCACGCCGCGTGCGCTGCGCGGTCGGGAGAGTACCTCGCTGGAAACCGTGGCACGCCATAATTCCTTGCCGTTGGCCGGATCCAGGGCAATCACAGCGCCCTGACTGGTGCCAAGCAGTAGCCTGCCGTCGGCAAGGGTCAGTCCACCAGCCACCCGCTCGTTCAACTCCAAGCGCCAGAGAACGTCACGGGTCTTGAGGTCGAATACCAGCAGATTGCCGGCGTAATCCACTGTATAGCCGGTATCCTCGCTAAATGCTGGGGTGAGCTTCAGCCACCTGTGGCCAGCGCCATCACCGGCCTGCAGCGTCCACGTACGTGTAACGAAAACCGGCTCCTCAAGCTTGACCAGTTCCGCTGGCGGCAGCACCGGCGATTTGGTGCTGCCGCACGCGCTGGCGAGCAGCACCGTGGCCACCAGAAATATGGTCGAACGAATCATTGGGCGCTCGTTGCGGGCTGCACAGCCGGAAGGTCATGCAGCTTCATCTCGATGAACTCGCGCCGCTGCGGGTTAAGCTGCGATCCATCGAGCGCAAGTTCGTAGGCCTTGCGTGCCTCGGCCTGCTTACCCTGCTGTGCGTAGATGTCACCGCGCACCTCATCATAGTCAGCCGCAAAACTCCCGGCGTCTGTGCCGCTCACCAGGGCGAGCGCGAGGTCGGGTTTCTGTGTTGCAAGATAAACCCGCGCAAGGCGAAGGCGTGCCACGTGGCGGATGCCTTCCTGGTCGGCATTGTTGATCACCCAGTCCAAGTGGCCGGCAGCATCTTCCAACTCACCGGTATCCACCTTGACCTTAGCCAGTGCCAGAGCCGCCAGGGCTGCGTAGGGTGTCGATTTGAAATCACTCACCAGTTCCTTGCCCTTTTCGAGCACTGTCGCACGGTCTGCGCTCCCGACGGCATCTTCGACTGCGGCGTACAGCAGCGACGCGTCCTGCGCTAGATCCGACCGGTATGCGATCCATCCGCGGTAGCCGGCAACCAC
>CP070733.1:1341216-1346389 GCA_020347585.1 Pseudomonadota bacterium
GAAAACGCCATGACGGTGTTCTACCACCAGCTCGCCGACGAGTACCTCGAGCCGCTGGCTGCCGATGCGCGCGCGGGTGGAACGGAGCTGCTGGTGGGCCTGCCGTACATGGATCGCGAGGCCAATCGCTATTACAGCAGCCTGATGAGCCTGGGAGAGACCCGCGGCGTTTATCACAAGCGCCATTTGGTGCCGTTCGGTGAATACGTGCCGCTGGAGTCGCTGCTGCGGGGACTGATCGGCTTTTTTGATCTGCCCATGTCCGGGTTCAGCCACGGCGCGCGTGAACAGCGCCCGTTGGTGGTCGGCGGCCAGCCGGTGGCGCCGTCGGTGTGCTACGAGGACGCCTACGGCGAGGAGCTGATTCACTTCCTCCCCGAGGCCACACTGCTGGTCAATGGTAGCAACAATGCCTGGTACGGTGATTCGCTGGCCCCTCACCAGCATTTGCAGATCTCGCGCATGCGTGCCCGCGAAACCGGGCGCGAGTTGTTGCGCGCGACCACCAACGGCATATCGGCGATCGTCGATCATCGTGGCGCCCTGGTGGCAACCACGCCGCAGTTTCAGGAGTATGTTCTGGAAGGGACTGTGCAACCACGCACCGGTGCCACGCCCTACGTGCGCTTCGGTAATTGGCCGGTGGTGTGCGCCGCCGGCCTGGTGACCCTGTTGCTGGTGGTGGTGGGCCGGCGCTGTGCGCGGGCGCGACGCCGCGCAGAGGCAGAGTAGATGGCCTGGCCGGTTGCAGAAATCAGCCGCCTGTGCGCGATCCGTATTCCTTTCTGAACACCGTGCCCTGGCATTCGGGGCACGGCGGAATGTGGGCGGTGGTCTCGATGCGCAGTTCGTGGCCGCATTTGCTGCAGCGCAGGATGCCCGGGCCGGTGATATCGCCGCTGTACCAGTCGCTCTGCAGGGCGCGCTGCTCGATGGCATCGAGTTCAAGGCGCGTGGTGTCCACGGCGCCGGCAAACAGCTCTGCGATGCGCTGCTCCGCAAGTTGCAGGTCGAACCTCAGCCAGTCGGTCATTTCCTGTCCGGTGTCGGCCAGATACTCCGCGGCATCATGGATGTCGCGCTGCAGGTAGTCGCCGATTCGCTCGGCTTCCTCGCGCGTCAGTTCGCCGAGTTCGCTCGCCCGTTCCTTGGCGTACTCTATCTTGACACCGAAATCCGTGCCCGGTGGGCCCCCGGCGCCGTGTATCGCTTCACGAAACCGTTCCAGCATACGGTTGTAGGCATCAACCAGGCGTGTGTGTTTCTTCTCGGCATGTTCGCTCATGGGTACGACCCGTTAACAGTTTCCCTGTAGTGAATACTCCGCCCATCGGCAGGTGCGATGCAAGTCGAATGCGGCCGGCGCTTGCGTTGGATCAAACCGGATGGCGCGCCGGCTGTCTGGCGTCCCCCGGAGCACTACGTTATCCTTTCGCGGTCCCGCCGTGTGGCAAACCTTTTTACCGTTATCGAGAGAACCCGCTGCCCTATTTATGGAAGAGCACTATTATCCGGAGCGCGTTGAGCAGGAGTCTCAGCGCTACTGGGAAGAGCATCAGACCTTCCGTGTCACGGAAGATCCCGACAGGGAGAAATTCTATTGCCTGTCGATGTTTCCCTACCCCAGCGGCCGCCTGCATATGGGGCACGTGCGCAACTACACTATCGGCGATGTGATCAGCCGCTACCAGCGCATGCAGGGCAGGAATGTGTTGCAGCCGATGGGCTGGGACGCCTTCGGCCTGCCAGCCGAGAACGCCGCCATCCAGAACAAGGTGCCGCCCGCAAAATGGACCCGGGAGAACATCGATTACATGCGTGGCCAACTCAAGCGCCTGGGTTTCGGTTACGACTGGCAGCGTGAACTGGCTACCTGCGATCCCGATTATTACCGCTGGGAACAATGGCTGTTCACGCGCCTGTTCAAAAAGGGACTGGTGTATCGCAAGACCTCACCCGTAAACTGGTGCCCGCACGATCAGACTGTGCTCGCCAACGAGCAGGTGGAGGAAGGCTGCTGCTGGCGCTGTGGTACGCAAGTGGAACGCCGCGAGATACCGCAGTGGTTCATGCGCATCACCGATTACGCTGACGAACTGCTTGAAGACCTTGGCAAACTAGACGGCTGGCCCGAGCAGGTGCGCACAATGCAGCGTAACTGGATCGGGCGCTCCGAGGGCGTCGAGATCCTGTTCGACATCGCCGACAGCGATACCCGCCTGAAGGTCTTTACCACCCGCCCCGACACGTTGATGGGCGTCACCTATGTTGCGGTAGCCGCCGAACATCCGTTGGCGATTGCCGCGGCGCAGCGCCATGACAATGTTGCCGCGTTTGTTCAAGAATGTGCCGAAACCGTCACGGCCGAGGCGGCGCTCGAAACCATGGAGAAAAAGGGCATCGACACCTGGTTTAAGGCGCTGCACCCCGTGACGGGTGAGCGGGTGCCGGTGTTCGTCGCTAACTTCGTGCTGATGGGCTACGGCGAGGGCGCGGTGATGGCGGTGCCGGCACACGATCAGCGCGACTGGGAGTTTGCGAGCAAGTACGGCCTGCCGATCCGCCAGGTGATCGCACCTGCGGCCGACAGCGATGCGGGGGCTGATCTCGCCGCCGCGGCGTTCACTGACAAGGGCGTACTTGTCGACTCGGGGCCGTTCAGCGATCTTGATTCTGCTACGGCCTTCGATGCTATCGCCGACTACCTGGGCAAACGCGACCGCGGTGAGCGGCGTGTAAATTTCCGTTTGCGCGATTGGGGCGTATCGCGCCAGCGATACTGGGGCGCGCCCATTCCAATCATTTATTGCGACAGCTGCGGCGAGGTGCCGGTACCTGACAAGGACCTGCCGGTGGTGCTGCCCGAGAACGTATCGTTGTTGCAGGCCGGCTCGCCGATCAAGAGGATGCCGTCATTCTACAAGACCACCTGTCCGAAATGTCGCGGCAAGGCGACGCGCGAGACCTATACCTTTGATACGTTCATGGAATCCTCCTGGTATTACGCGCGCTTTTGTGCGCCGGATTCCGACAAAGGTATGGTCGATGCGCGCGCGGCCTATTGGCTACCGGTGGACCAGTACATCGGCGGTATCGAACACGCGATTCTGCATCTGTTGTATGCGCGGTTTTTCAACAAATTGATGCGCGATGTCGGTCTGCTCGAAGGCGGCGAACCGTTCACCAACCTGTTGACGCAGGGCATGGTGCTTAAGGACGGCGCCAAGATGTCAAAGTCCAAGGGCAACACGGTCGACCCCGAGGCCCTTGTGGAGCGTTACGGTGCGGATACCGCGCGGTTGTTTATGATGTTCGCCGCGCCCCCGGATCAGTCGTTGGAGTGGTCGGACGCCGGGGTCGAGGGCGCCTTCCGTTTTCTGCGGCGGGTGTGGAAACGTGTCTACGATCACGTCCAGGGCGGGTATTGCGTTGCGGTGGATACCAATACCCTCGACGATGCGCAGCGCGCCTTGCGCCGCCGGGTGCACGAAACCATCGCCAAGATCAGCGACGATGTAGGCCGGCGGTTCACCTTCAACACCGCAATCGCGGCGGTGATGGAATTGCTCAACGCGTTGTACAAGTTTGAGGACGACAGCGAGCAGGGCCGGGCGGTCATGCAGGAAGCACTGGAGTCGGTGGTGCTGCTGCTTGCGCCGATCGTGCCGAACATCTGCCATACACTGTGGTTTCGGCTGCGCCCCGGCGCGACCGCGGCGGTGGTCGACATGCGCTGGCCGGTGGCGGACGAGGCGGCACTGACGCGCAACAACATCGAACTGGTAGTGCAGGTCAACGGCAAGTTACGCGGGCAGGTGTCCGTGCCGGTGGACGCTGAACGCGCGGAAATCGAGTCCGCCGCGCTGGACGATCCCAACGTGCAGCGCTTCGTGGAGGGCAAAGGTGTTGCCCGGATCATCGTGGTGCCCGGACGGCTGGTGAATATTGTTGTGAAATGAGATTAAGGGGAAAGGGAGAAAATACAAGGAAACGCAGGAGCAAAAGGAAAAGGCAACAATGAGGCGAATTAAAAAAGGATCGGAGCAGCGCGGTGACGAGTGGTAGTGGGAACAGAGGTAATGGCGAAACGATGGGAATGACCCTTGCGCGAGGTTGTCAGGGAGCGGGCCTGTGGTGTGTTGTGCTCGTGGCGATGTTGATGTTGTCCGCTTGCGGTTTTCACCTGCGTGGCGCCGCGGACCTGCCCGAGGCAATGGAATCGACCTTCCTTGAGGGCGTGGGTCTGAACAGCGACCTGGGGCGCGCGCTGCAACAGAGTATCCGCAGCGGTGGCGGACGCGTTGTGACGCGCGCGGAGGATGCCAGCGCCGTACTCGCGGTGCAGCGCAACGACATGCGCCGCCGGGTGCTCTCGGTGGACGCCCAGGGCAAGGCCAACGAGTACGAACTCACCTACACGCTCGGCTTCGCGCTCAAAGACCCCGGGGGTACGCCGCTGCTGGAGCCGCAGACTATCGCCGTGGTGCGCGCCTTTAATTTTGACGCCGACAACGCCCTCGCCATGTCCAACGAGGAGGCCAGGCTGGCGCAGGAGATGGTTGATTCGGCAGTGGCGCAGATGCTGCGCCGCGTCGGTGCTGCGACGCGTAAGGCGCCGCCGGCGTCGGCCGGCGTGACCGGCTAGCCCCGGCGCTCGCTGGGGATTCTCAGATCCGTGAAGCTTCGTTTCGAACAGTTCCTCAAGCAGGCGGGCAGCGGTGCGCCGCTGGCGCAGGTGTACGTCGTGAGTGGCGATGAGCCCCTGCAGTCAGGCGAGGCCTGTGAGGCGCTGCGTGCTGCGGCTCGCGAACAGGGCTACAGCGAGCGGAAGGTCATGCACGTGGAGCGTGGTTTTGACTGGCAACAGCTTGCCGCTGAGGCTGATGCGCTGTCGTTGTTTGCCGAACGTCGTCTCATCGAGCTGCGCATGCCTACGGGCAAGCCGGGTGATACCGGCGCCAAGGCGCTGCGCGCCTATGCGCAGCGCCCTGCGCCGGACACCGTGTTGCTGGTGATCTGCGGTAAGTTGGAAAGCAGCCAGCAGAAAAGCAAGTGGTATGGCGCACTGGAGCAGGCCGGTGTGGCGCTTCAGGTCTGGCCGGTGGCTGCGGGACAATTACCGCGCTGGTTGCGCGAGCGGATGCGGCGGCGCGGTCTGAACGCCGGCGACGCC
>CP070733.1:1346489-1350401 GCA_020347585.1 Pseudomonadota bacterium
GATTGCGCACGATGGTGTTGGCCACCTTGCGATAGACCGGATGCACCGTGCGCGGCACCAGGATGCGCCCGGATTTCGACTTGCGGTTGGCGCGCACCGCCATCAACACCGCTTCGGCCAGCGCCGAGGCGCCGTCATATAGCGAGGCGTTGGAAACGTCCATGGCGTTGAGGCTGGCCATCATGCTCTGGTATTCATAGAGCAGTTGCAGCGTGCCCTGGCTGGCCTCGGCCTGGTAGGGCGTGTAGGCGGTGTAAAACTCGCCGCGCGTGGTCAGCTCCCACACTGCGGCGGGGATGTGATGCTCGTAGGCACCCGCGCCCGCAAAGCACAGGCGCCGGCTGTCTTGCCCTGCACGCTCGTGCATGAGGCGCGCCACATCCATCTCGCTCAGACCTTCAGGAACGTTCTGCAGGCCATCAGAGCGCAAATCAGCGGGGATTTCGTCGAACAGAGTATCTATGCTGTCGACACCAATCGCCTCCAACATCGCGCGTACGTCGTCTTCAGTGTGCGGAATGAATGGCATGTCTCAAACCAAATAAAGTTTCGAGGGGCGAGAAACGAGGAACTAGGCAAACACAAACCGTAGCGCGCCCTGTGCTCCGGTGGATTACTCAAATCTTCATTGCCTAGTTGCTAGTTCCTAGTTCCTAGTTCCTAGTTCCTGGTACCTAGTACCTGAGGTTTTAGTGTTCTTCCGATTCCACCAGCGCGGTATACGCATCGGGATCCATCAGCGCGTCCAGTTCGGACGCATCGCCCAGTGTCATCTTGAAGATCCAACCATCGCCGTAGGCGTTCTGGTTGATGATCTCCGGGGTGTCGGCCAGCGCCTCGTTGGCAGCGACCACTTCGCCGGACACCGGCGCATAGACATCGGAGGCGGCCTTGACCGACTCGACCACCGCGCAGTCGTCACCGCCGGACACGCTGGTACCCACCTCCGGCGGCTCGACGAACACCAGGTCGCCAAGCAGTTCCTGCGCGTGGTCCGTGATGCCCACCGTAACCGTCCCGTCGTCGTTACGCCGCACCCACTCGTGGGTCTTGGTGAAACGCAAATCTCCCGGCACTTCGCTCATATCAGTAACCTCTTTTTCTTCACTCGCTTGTTGTGTAACTCGATGCGCGTCAGATGCACGCCTTGCCGTTGCGCACGAACGGCGGTTTGACCACCCGCGCCTGCAACTGCTTGCCACGCACTTCGACGGTACAGCGCTCGCCGGTGTTGGCCGGCACGCGCGCAAACGCGATCGATTGGCCCAGCGTCGGTGAAAAGCTGCCGCTGGTAATTTCCCCCGCTGCCAGACCTTCGACAAATACCTTCTGGTGGCCACGCAGTACGCCGCGATCCTCAAGCACCAGTCCCACCAGCTTGCGCTCCGGTTTGGCGGCGCGCTGCGCCTCGAGCACACCGCGTCCGATAAAGTCGCGTTCGGCCGGCTCCCAGGCCACCGTCCAGGACAGCCCGGACTCGAGCGGCGTGACCGTCTCGTCCATGTCGGTGCCGTACAGGTTCATGCCGGCCTCCAGCCGCAAGGTATCGCGCGCACCCAGTCCACAGGGCGCCACGCCCTGCTCCAGCAGTTTTTTCCACACCGCAGCGGCCTCTCCCACCGGCACCATAATCTCGTAGCCGTCCTCGCCGGTGTACCCGGTGCGGGCCACGAACCACGCGCCGACCACGCGCGCAAAAAACGGTGCCATGTCATCGAGCTGCGCGGCGGCCTCGCCGATCACGGCATGCGCCTTGGCGCGCGCGTTGGGGCCCTGCACCGCGATCATAGTCAGATCGGTGCGCTCAGTGACCTTGACGTCAAACTGCGCGGCCTGTTGGGTGATCCACGCCATATCCTTGTCACGCGTGGCGGCATTTACCACGGTGCGAAACCAGGTCTCGTTGACGTAGTAGGTAATCAAATCGTCGATCACGCCGCCGTCTTCGGTAAGCATGCACGAGTACAGCGCCTTGCCCGGTTCCTTGAGGCGATCAACGTTGTTGGCAAACAGGTGGCGCAGAAATTCGCGCACCCGCTCGCCCTCGAGATCGACAATGGTCATGTGCGAGACGTCGAACATGCCGGCATCGCGGCGTACGTGGTGGTGCTCCTCGATCTGCGAGCCGTAGTTGAGCGGCATGTCCCAACCACCGAAGTCCACAATCTTGGCGTTCAGTGCCACGTGTTCGTCGTAAAGTGGTGTGCGTTTGCCCATGCGTACTCCTTCAGCCAACGCCTGCCGCGGCATCCTGCACTTCCTCGGCGTGGTAGGACGAGCGCACCAGCGGACCGGCCTTGACCCATGCAAAGCCCAGCGCGCGCGCCTCGGCAGCGTAGTCGTCGAACTCTTCGGGTTCGAGATAGCGGCGCACCGGCAGGTGGTAGCGGCTCGGGCGCAGGTACTGGCCGAGCGATACTCGCGCCACCCCGGCATCGCGCAGGTCGCGCATGACGGAGATCACCTGTGCGCGTGTCTCGCCCAGTCCCAACATCAGCGCCGACTTGGCTTCGACGCGCTCATGGCACGCCGCCTGCGCCAGCAGGTCCAGCGAGCACTGGTAGTCGGCACCCTTGCGCACGGTGCGGTATAACGACGGCACGGTTTCCACGTTGTGACCCCACACCATTTGCGTCGGTCCGAGGTCGGGATTGATCACCCCATCTAGCGCGCGGCCAATGACGTCGGCGGCCTCACGCTGGCAGCGCTTGAAATCCGGGGTGAGAAGTTCGATGCCCATGGTGGGCTTGAGCTGGCGCAGGGTGGTGATGGTGTCGGCGAAGATGCGCGCGCCGCCGTCGGACATGTCGTCGCGGTTCACCGAGGTCAGCACCACGTAGTCCAGCCCCATGTCGACCGCCGCCTGTGCCACGCGGCGCGGCTCGTCATCGTCGAACCAGTCGGGCTTGCCGGTCTTGACCGCGCAGAACCCGCAGGCGCGGGTGCAGGTCTCGCCAAGCAGCATGAAGGTGGCGGTGCCGCGGCTCCAACACTCGCCGCGATTGGGGCAGTGTGCCTCCTCGCAAACGGTGTTCAGAGCATTGCCGTGCACTGCGCGTGCGGTGGCCTCGTAGTGCGGACCGGCCGCCAGCGGCGCACGGATCCACGACGGCATGCGTGCGCCGTTGGGCTGATGGGAAAAATCAAAAACGGGGATGACTTTGCGCATGACTCTGAGTGTGCTGCCTGCCTGATCACCGGTGTAAAACACAAAGGGCGACAGAATGCCGTGTGCCTTCTGTCGCCCCTCTGTCCGGTTACCTGAGAGCTTGTGCCCCTTCGGTGTGCCGTCGGCCCGTACGGGCGCGCGACCTCTCTCCAGAGTCAACCCTGCGCCTGCGGTCCGTTTGCCTGAGCGATTCCGGGCGGGTTGCGCCTTCGGCGCCTGGCCACATGGTGACCAGGTCTCTCCCGCAAGCCATCAGTTGAGGGTGCAATTCTACCGGGGGCGGGCCCCAAAACCAAGCACGGCAGGGTCAGGGTAGCTCGCGATGGCCCGGGCGCATCAGCAGCCACAGCACCGGCAGGGTGCCGACCACCAGCATCAGGGCCGCCGGGGCGGCCAGTTCCAGCATCTCCTCGCTGGCCTCGATCCAGATCCGCACCGGCAGGGTGTCAAAGCCGGTCGGGCGCAAAATCAGTGTGGCCGGCAGCTCCTTGAGGGTATCGATGAACACCAGCACCCAGGCGCTAATCATGCCGCCGCGCAGCATGGGCAGGATGACCCGCCACAGGTTCTCCAGTGGCGTGGCCCCGAGGCTGCGCCCGGCCTGTTCCACCGACGGGGTAAGCTGCTGCACAGCGGCCTCCTGGGACTGCACCGCCAGCGGCAGAAAACGGATCACCATCGCCATTACCAACGCCACCAGCGTGCCATAGAGGATCGGCAGCACGCTCAGCACGAAGGCCAGA
>CP070733.1:1350501-1353165 GCA_020347585.1 Pseudomonadota bacterium
AGGAGCACTGCCAGGTTCATCTTGACCGGACTGAACCGATCGTCAACGCCAATGGCGCTCCGGTAGTAATGCTCAGCCTTCTCAAACTCACCTTGGGCAGAATACAAATTACCCAGGTTCATGCCGGCGAAACTGAAATCCAGCGAACGCTCCATCGATCGCACGTAATCAGCCAGTGCCTGTTCGAACGCGGTGCGCTGATCCGGCTGCAACGACAACGCAGGCAACTGCGCGAGTCGAGCCGCCGCGCTCAGCCTGACGGCCCTGACAGGGTCAACTAGCAGGGGCGCCAGTAGCACGGCCATTTGCGATGCGTCGGTAAGCGCCAGGTTGTCTACGGCAGTATGACGAACCAGCGCCTCCTTGTCAGACAACGCCCGTTGGATGGTACGTGCCGATGCCTCGCCCGGATACGCTTGCAGTTCCGCCAGTGCGGTGGCCCTGACGATGGCGGGATACAGCGGGTTTTCCACCATCTTGATCAGGCCGTCGCGCGCGTCAGGCGCACCGGCGCGGCCATCGGCAAGGATCGTCGCAAAGTGTGGTTTGCGGGCCTTGCCATACCACTTGGTGTAGGCGTCCAACACCCATTCGATCGGCTTGTCGCTATGACATCCGCTTTGGCTGCAGGCATTGGGGACGCCCAGCGCCGCACTCAGGTCGGGGCGTGGCACGCGCAGGCTATGGTCCGCGCGGTAGTCAATAACCATGAAGGGCTGCTCCGGCATATGGCATTTCACACACAGGGCACCGCTGTTGGGCTTGCCTTGAGCCAGCTCTTGGTGGAAATGGTGGCTGGCCGCGTCGTAAACATCTGGCTGGTGGCAGCGGGTACACAGTGCGTTGCCCGGCTTGTGCAGCTTCAGGCTGTGCACGTCGTGGCAGTCGCCGCACCGCGTACCGCTGTGATACATCTTGCTTTGTACGAACGAACCCCAGACGTAATCCTCTTCGAGGATCTGACCATCCACATGGTAAAGATCAGCGCGCAACAAGGCAGGAAGAAAGGTATCCAGCAACTCGCGCTGCGTGTGGTCGTAGTCGCCAAGTTCAGAGCGCCGTGTGTGACATGGCGCGCACAGTTCGACCTGTTGGCGGTTGTCAATTCCGCTGGTACGCACTAACAAGCCATAGTTTTCACTGTCCGCTTGAGTCGTCAGCGAACTGCCGGCCCAGGCCACATGTCGGGAACCCGGACCGTGACAGGCCTCGCAGCTGACGTCTATCTCAGACCACGTGGTCGCGTAGGAATTGGTTTTAGGATCGTATCCCTTGATCAGGTTGGTCGAGTGGCATTCGGCACACATGCCATTCCAATTCTGGCCGTTGCGGGTCCAGTGCAGCCAATCATCGGCAGCGATCGTTTGGCCGGGGTAGAGAAAAAACCAGCGTTGCTGCTCGACATCCCAGGCAGTGCTGAGCGCCTGTAAGCGCCCGCCTGGCAGCGATACCAGGTACTGCTGCAGGGGTTCGTATCCAAAGGTATATTGGATTTCAAACTCGGCCATCTCGCCACCTGGCCCCTCGGTGTGGACGAAATAGCGACCGTCGCGCCGATAAAAACGCGAGGTGATACCACCGTACTCGAACTCGGCATTGTCGAAGTTACCGCGTACCGCTTCTGCACTGGCCGGCGCCATCGCATGGTCATGATGGGAACCGCGCCATTTTTCGTAGGCGCCCGTGTGGCAATCAATACAAGACTGCCGGCCGACAAACGTCGCAGCCGCTGGCTCTGCCGGTGAGGCAACCTCTACATTTTGGTTTGCCGTAATGAGGTAGACTGTGACAGACGAGAGTACCACGCCCAGAACAACTACCGCGATTATCTTCCAGCGCCTAAGGGGATCTTCGCCCCCTGATGAATCAACTTTTTGGTGATGCTCGCCGTCCTCAGGCATATCTAATCCTTGTCCAACTGCACATGCTCGGCTCGTGCCGTGAAAGGTCGACCATCGGCGGACAACAGCACCGCAATCCAATGTAGACTAGGAAAGTGTGAGCAAGTTATGGCGAACATCACCATGATCGGGACACTGAGAAACATGCCGGGTACACCCCAAACGATACCCCAAAATGTGAGCGAAAGGATAATCATAAACGAGCTCAAATTTAGGGAGCGCCCCATCAAGGCCGGTTCAATCACATTGCCGATGATAAATTGTGCGCTACCCAAGCCCAGTACAACAAACATAAACGGCGTGAACGTCTCGAATTGTACTAATGTAAGCAACGCGGGGAAAATAACGCCGAGCACCGAGCCGATGTTGGGGATGAAGTTGAGAAAAAATATCACCAACGCCCAAATCGCCGCGAAATCCACTCCCACCAATACCAGGATACCGTAGCTGACGACCCCGGTTAGGAGGCTGATGACCGTTTTCATCCACAGATAGCGTTGCACCTGCCGGGATATATCAAAAACTAGATTGCGTGTTTGCGCGGCACGCGCTTCGTCTGGCTGCAGGCGAGCGAGTTTGCCAGGGAAATTACGCTGCTCCGCGAGCAGAAAAGCGACGTAAATGGCGATCAATACGAGGTCTGTAATCACGGCACCGACAGAGCCGCCAAGCCAGGTCAGCAGCGACCCCAGATCAAGCTGCCCGAGTAGATGCGCTGTCGTGGGCATTTGATCAATGCCCAACCATTGCGTCACACGGTCGG
>CP070733.1:1353265-1360720 GCA_020347585.1 Pseudomonadota bacterium
CGAGATTTCCTCAATCTGCTTGTAGTTGTCAACGTCCAGCAAAACCCGCGCGAAGCGGTGATCGGGGTACTCGGGGGTGTAGGTCAGAAGAAAGCGCGGTTGTCCCCCTCCGATCTCGGTCGCGACGTGCTTTATCTGCTCGATACCGAGCAAGAATTCCTCGGCCTTCTCCATCCGCCGCGTCGTATCGTCAATATGGGTCCCGGTGGGGAAGAAGAAATCCACGTAGAACTGTGGCCGCGTCGAGTCCGGGAAAAAACTCTGCTTGAGATAGCCGAACCCGACCAGCGCAATCACGAACAGCGCAAACACCACCCCGGCCGTAAGCCATCGGAAACGCAGGCAACGCTCGAGAAATGCCCGGTAATAGCGAAACACCTTGCCGCCATACGGGTCCTTGCCGCCCTCGCCCGTGCGCGCGCCCGTCTTGAGGAACGCCTTGCACAACAACGGCGTGCTCGTGACCGCCGTCACCCAACTGAGCATCAGCGAGATCAGGATCACAGAGAATAGCGCGCTGGTATACTCTCCGGTACTGTCATCGGACGTCCCTATGGCCGCAAATGCCGTTACCGCAACGATGGTCGCGCCCAGCAACGGAATCCCGGTCTGGCCGACCACCTCCTTGGCGGCCACAAGCGCGTCCATACCTTGTTCCATTCGCACCCGCATACCGTCGGTAACGACAATGGCGTTGTCCACCAGCATGCCCAGGGCGATTACCAGGGCCCCCAGCGAGATCCGCTCGAGGGTAATATCCCCCATCGCCATGAAAATGAATGTGCCGGCGATGGTCACGAACAACACCCCGCCAATGATGAGGCCGCTGCGCAACCCCATCGAGAACAGCAGCACTACAACCACAATCACGACTGCCGAAAGCAAATTCTTGAGGAATCCGTCGATTGACTCGACGACCGCCTTGGACTGCAACGCAATGATGTGACCATCGATGCCGATGGGCGCATGGGGCTGGAGTTGCTGGAACCGTTTCTCCAGGGCCTCACCCATGGTGACCACGTTGCCGCCGAAAATAGTCGAAATCGCCAGTCCCACCGCCGGCTTGCCGTCGTAACGCAGGACGAAATCGGTCGGTTCCTTGTAACCGCGCGTAACGTCTGCGACGTCGCGCAGATAGACCACCCGGTCGGAGCGGGGCCCGCGGCCTCGAATCAGAAGGTCACCGAACTCCTGCTCGGATTTGAACTCACCGGTGGGATTAACGGGAATGTACTCGCTGCCAAGCGTCAGGTGGCCGGAAGATGCCGCCAGGTTCTTCGACGCCAGTGCGTCGTAGATGTCCTGGGGGGCAATTCCCAGTTCGGCCATCTTCTCGCGGCGCATTTCCACATAGATGGCTTCGGGCTGGAACCCGTACAGAATGATTCGTTTTACGTCCTGAACCTGCAGCAGCTCGCGCTGCAGGAACTTGGCATACTCGTAGAGTTCCTTGTGGCTGTATCCCTCGCCGGTCAGGGCGAGATACACACCGTAGACATCACCAAAATCGTCATTGACGATGGACGGCCCGGCACCCGGCGGCAGCTTGGCCTGGTAATCGGTAACCTTGCGCCGCAGCTCGTCCCACACCTGGGGAAGTTCGTTCTTGTCATAGCTTTTCTTGATAAACGCCTTGACGATAGACAGGCCCCGCGAGGAACGCGACTCCACGTAGTCGAGTTGCCCCAGCTCCTGCACCGCGCGCTCGATAACATTGGTGACCTCTTCCTCAACCTCCGCGGCCGATGCGCCCGGATAAGGCGTGTAGATCAGGGCTTCCTTGATGGTGAACTCGGGATCCTCGAGGCGGCTTAGCTGACCGAACGAATAGGCCCCCGCGACGGCCAGCAAAATTGTCATCACCCATGTGATGACACTATTGCGAATACTCCACTCCGCAATATTCATCAGTACTTGATCCCGGTAACCGGCCGCACTGTCATGCCTTCGCGGAGTTGACTGACTCCAGCAACTGCAATGGTGTCGCCTGCCTGTAGGCCCTCAAGCACCTGGATTTCCGCATCCCCGGTCAGCTTGCCGGTCTGCACGGCACGCCGCATCACCTTGCTCGTATCCGGATCCACCACCCAGACCCCGGCCGCTCCTGCCTCGTCCGCGACTACCGCGATGGCAGGAATGCTGAACACGGTCGCGGTGCCCGCCGGTGAAATATCAGGACGCGTCGCGCTAACCAACGCCGTCATTCCCGGCAGGATATTGAGGCCCTCGGGACGGGGCATCACCAGCACGTAGCGGAAGGTCTGGGTCTTGGGATCCGCCTCGGTGGCAAATTCCTTGATGATCAGGTCAAATCGGCGGCCCGGAAGCGTCTCAAATTTCGCAGTCAGCGTCGCGAGGCGGCCTTCGCCCCTTATCGCCACAACTAGGCGCTCCGGGACATCCACGACAAGTTCCAGCGTACTGTTATCCTGCAGACTGATAATTGGTTGCTTGGCGCGCACTTCCTCGAAATTCTGCACGTAACGCCTGGCGACTACCCCGCCGAAGGGGGCACGCATGTGGGTGTCGTCGAGTGCCTTCTTGCGCTTTTCGAGTTGGGCGGCATCGACATCGCGCTTGGCCTTGAGCCGGTCGTACTCACTCTGGGAAATAAAACCGTCTTTCACCAGTGTTTTGGCGCGTGCGAAATTGGCCTTGGCCTTGTCGTACTCGGCCTGCGCGGCCTTGAGGTTGCTTTTGAAGTCCCTGGGATCGATGCGACCCACCAGATCGTCTTTTTCGAGGAGTTGGCCTTCCTTGATCGGAAGCTCAATGAGCGGACCGGCGACCTGAAAAGCGAGATCGACTCGCTGCGCCGCACGCACCTTGCCGGGAAAGGTGCGCTGTGCCCCCAGACCGGCCTCGCCCAGCACCATAACCTTGACCGGACGTACCACTTCCGGTGGCGGGGCTTCTTCCTTCTTTTGGCACCCCCCGAGCATCACGCCCGATGCGACCGTTAGCACAAGCGCAACCAGGACCCGTGAACCATTCTCCATTGTGCCTGACCTCCCCCTTATCGCCTCGGGCTAGCGCCCGGGTTCGAACCGCTAGCCTAGCTGATCACCTTCGGGTTCGCTACCAATACGCGCGCAGCGCAACGCTTCGCGTTCAATTGCGCGCCTGATGTGAGGGTAGCGCAGTGAAGCGCGTCGCAGCTATCCGGATTGCGTCAGGCCCGAACGTTCCGGCGAACCTTACGGAGGCGCAGCGTCTGATCAGCCGCGCGCCAGCCGCTGGTGCCGAATCGACGGTGCTGCCTGAGAACTTTCCCATGATGGCAATGAGCGAACAGGACACTGCGTTGCGCCATCAGCTCTGGATCGTCGACAGTACGCGCGCAGCGTAACGCTTTGCATTCAATGGCAAGCGGCAATACCATGCGCAAACAATGCACACACCCCCTCCAGCCCGGCGCCAATATCTTGAAACCGTACTGCTCATGGCGGTGGGCGCACTACTTGGCGCGTGCAGTGAACAAGTCCCGCCCGCGGACACCGTACTGCGCGGTCCCACCATGGGAACCACCTACACGGTGAAGGTGGTCAAAAACCCACCGTCGTTAGATCGGGAAAAACTGAGCAGCGATATCACCGGCATGCTTGACGACATCAATGCAAAGATGTCGACCTATGACGAAAGCTCCGAGCTTTCTCGATTTAACCGGGCGGACAACACCGAGTGGGTTACCGCCTCGTCAGAGTTGGTGACCGTTGTCGCCGATGCACACGCCGTGAGCGAACTGACGCGCGGCGCCTTCGATGTTACGGTAGGCCCGCTGGTGGAGTTGTGGGGATTTGGCCCAACCTTTACTGCCGACTCAATACCGGAATCGGCGGCCATAGAACATGCAAGGGCCCGCGTTGGCTTCCGGCGTATCGAAACGCGCACCGACCCGCCCGCGATACGCAAGACCCACGCCGATGCCGCTATTGACCTGTCGGCCATTGCCAAGGGCTACGCCGTCGATCGCCTCGCGCAACACCTCGAGTCGCTGGGGGTGCGGGACTTCCTCGTTGAAATCGGCGGCGAGATCCGCACCGGCGGCGTCAACACCCGTGGTGCCCCCTGGCGCATTGCCGTTGAACGACCAGTCGCGACTGCGCGCACCGTATACGATGGCGTCGAACTGCGTAACGCCGCCATTGCCACGTCGGGGGACTACCGCAACTTTTTCGAGCATGATGGCACGCGCTACTCACACACCATCGATCCGAACACCGGTCAGCCGGTAACACACTCGCTAGCTTCGGTAACGGTACTCCACCCCTCGGCGATGCGCGCCGATGCGCTGGCCACGGCGTTATTGGTGCTCGGCCCCGAGGCCGGCTATCGACTCGCCGAACGCCACCACGTGGCCGCGCTGTTTATCACCCGAGATGGCGACGACTTCGCGGACAAAGCGACGCCATTGTTTGAACAGTATCGCACGCGCAACCAGGTGACACCCTGAGCGTCAACTGTACAACCGACGATTGCCTTGTTAGCGCGGTACTGCGGTGGTATTGCCACTCAGGGTCCGCCACCCTGCTTCACCAGCTAGCCTGACATTGCGTCATAACACCGGAAGCGCCGGGTCAGCGGCGAGACAGGTATCCTTGAGGCTACAGCACCGGGGCCGCCAACCGGGACAACTGTACTCCGATTCGCCACCAAAGGGATCGCTCGTCAAGGCTATCGGGATCAATGTTTTCCGCATGAGCAAAATCCGCTTCGAACATCGCCTTCATTTCCCGCGCAAACTCCTTGTCAACGATGACCGAGGTCACTTCGAAATTCAGGCGAAACGAACGATTATCGAAGTTCGGTGTTCCAACGGTCGAAATATAATCGTCGACCAACATGACTTTCTCGTGGAGAAAACCCGGCTTATACGCATAGAACTTGATGCCAAGTCCGCGCAACTCCCTTATGTAGTGAAACGCAGCCAGATAAACCGGCAGACTGTCACCCTTGCCGGTGGTGATGATTCGGATATCGACGCCGCGCAGTGCTGCAAGCTGCAGCGCCTTCATTACCGCGGCATCGGGCACGAAGTATGGCGCCGACAACCAAATGCGCTCGCGGGCAGAATTGAGCGCCGTGACAAAGAACAACGATGCAGTCTCGAATGGTCCAGTCGGGCCGAACGGAAAAACCATCACCTTCTTATCGTGCCCCTCAGCCGGCTGGGGCGACCAATTCATCTCGGGAAGCTGCCGTGTTGCCCAGTACCAATCACCGAGAATGGTCATCTGCAACTGCAGAACGACTGGCCCTTCGAGACGCACGTGCGTGTCACGCCAGGGGCTGAAGTCAGCGTCTAGCCCGAGGTATTCGTCACCCACATTGTGTCCACCGACCCATGCCATACGACCATCGACCACCACCATCTTGCGATGGTTGCGAAAGTTGAGCTGAAAGCGGTTGCGTGCACCTTGAGTTGGCTTGAAGGAACTCACCTCGACGCCCGCGGCGCGCAACTCTTCGACATAACTCTCGGGAAGACCCTTGCTACCGATCTCATCGTATAGCACGTAAACGCGCACACCTGCCCGCGCCCGATCGATCAACGCCTGCTTCACGCGCCGACCGAGACCATCGTCGTGGATCATGTAGAATTGGAACAGGATGTAATCCCGAGCCTCGGCCACACCACTGAGAATGCTGTCGAACGTGGCTTGGCCATTGATGAGCAGGTCGACGCGGTTGCCCCGCGTGAGTTGCAGTTTGGACAGTCGGGTCATGGCGGCGTGCCTGGAGGGTCCCTCGCCCGGCGGGATCTCCCACGGATCCAATCGACTCTGTATATCGGCCAGCAGGCCATCGAATTCGTCCGCCCGGCTCTCAAAGGCCTCCGCCATCCCTTCGAACTTGCTGCGTCCGAGCACCAGGTACGCCGGCACAGCAACGAAGGGGAAAGACACGAGCGAAACCGACCAAGCCACCGCGCCCTGTGAGGTGCGCACGGTCATGGCCGCCTCGATGGCAAAGATAATGCCAGCCAAATAGAAGGCGGTGACAATCCCCGCAATCATGAATTTTCTCCTCGGGCTCATTAGTCTCAAACTCCATCTGCCGACACGCACCCGAATTGATCTTGGCCATCAACAACGCCGCGAGCGCAAAACCACCATCGTCTCGCTGCGCATGATTCCACGTTTCTGTGCCAACCGCAATCCGACGCCATGCGATACAAAACTACTGTTGACAGTTCACCTCCAAAGCCATGCGCTCGACGCTGATTTAGTTTCAGAGAACCAACGGCATGTTACTATGCGCTCTTGAGCGGCGACCCCTTGACCAGCAGTACGGCCGCAATGGGCAACACAAATGTCAGTGTCGTCGCCGCAACTAATAACATCCCCATTTCGCTGTAGTCCTGCGCCACTATCACCACGTCAGTGACCGGATCTCTCACCTCGCGGCTAACGACGTAGATTTCGTTGAGATACTTGGTGCCGAGCTGCGCCAGTGACAGCGCCAAGTTGGTGAATGATGCCATCACTGCAAAGAAGGTTGCCTTAAGGTTGGCCGGTGCAGAGTTGGCGATCCAGGCGAGCATGGGAATCATGGCCACTTGGCCAAGCGGCGACTCGAGCGCCGTATTCACCAGCGCAATGAACTCCGCGTCCACAACCCCGTTGGTTATCGATGCTGTCCATTCATGCAGACCGTAATACATGCCGACAATCGGTAGATACAGCACAGTGGCAACCACGGTCAGAAATACCATTACATAGGCGATGGACTTCTCGGCCATGAAACGACGAAAAATAAACATGCCCAACAGAGCCAACGCACCGGCAATCAGTTCCAGCAAGGTAAGAAACTGCTCGTTGAAACCCAACTCATCCATCATCCACCAGGTTTCCCCCACGCCAGGCGTTGGCATGGCGCGATACACGAAAATAATCACGGCGGTGCCGACCAGCACCCGGCGTGCCTGCGGCTCGAGTACACGCATCAGCCGTGACATCAAAAACAGCACGATGATCATGGAACCTGCGAAAATGATCTCCTGGTTGTAGGGAACATTGCTAAGGCCCATGGAAAGCGTGAACACCACAAACACCAGGCTACCGCCAAGGATCCACCAGTTGGGTGTGGTCTTCTCGATGTGCCCATGAATCATCTTCCAGGCCTGATCCCACTCGATCCCCTTGCTGTGCAAGCGCCGCAAGTCGCGCGCTTTCAATAGCCCTCCCAGCATCACCCCGGCAACGGAAATCAAGGGGATGAGCAGTGCCAACTCGTACACACGCACGTATACCTGCAGCTTTTCGGCCTCCACCATTTCATCGATACCCTCGAACATCACCAGGGTAACGACATTGACGATGATGCCGCCGCCGACGATCGCCACGCGTCCCAGCGTCTGCATGGTGGTATGCATCAGGCGCAGCTTCGCCGTATCGATCGGCTGGCCGTCCGCATCCACATGTGGCACGGCCTCGACGGTCATGGCGTCGGCCA
>CP070733.1:1360820-1365048 GCA_020347585.1 Pseudomonadota bacterium
GAAAAACCGGTCTTTGCACCGGCGCTGAAGTTGACCGCCGAGCGCGAAAACGACCCGGACACCGGGTAGGCCTGGAACAGGCCCGCCGCCATGTTCGACAAGCCCTGACCAATCAGTTCCTGGTTGGCGTCGAGGCGCTGGCGGGTCTGCGACGCCATGGCCTTGGCAATGGAAATCGCCTCCATGAAACCGATCAGGGAAATGAATACCGCGGCCACGGACAGGTCCACGATCACACCGAAATCGAATTCGGGGATCTTCATGGCAGGCAGGCCTTCCGGGATAACGCCGACCACCTTGCCGCCCACGGACTCGAAATCGATCATCCACGCGACGACCGTGGTGACCGCGACCGCGGTCAGCACATTGGGGATCTTCGGCAGGTACTTTTTCAGCAGCACCATAATGGCGAGGGCGGCAATGCCCATGATCAGGGTGGCAAGGTGCGTGTTCTCGCTGGCGGCCACCAGAACGCGCCAGACGGTTTCGTAGTGATGCGTGGCTTTTTCGACGCTGACGCCAAACAGCTTGCTGAGTTGCGAGGTGGCGATGATGATGGCGGCGCCGTTGGTGAAGCCCACCACCACCGGGTGCGAGAGAAAGTCCACCAGCACCCCCAGACGCAACGCGCCGAGGGAAAACTGGAACACGCCGACGAGTATTGCTAGCATCGCCGCGTACACCACGTAGCCCTCGGTGCCGGAGCCGGCCAGGGGGCCGAGGGCAGCGGCGGTCATCAGCGAGACAACCGCGACCGGGCCGGTGGCCAGTTGCCGCGAGGAACCCCAGATGGAAGCGATGATCACCGGCAGGAACGAGGCGTACAGCCCCACGTAGGGCGGCAGGCCCGCCAGTTGCGCGTAGGCCATGGACTGGGGCACCAGCACCAGCGCGACGGTGATCCCCGCGATTATGTCGGCCCGCAGGACATCGCGATTTTTCAACTCACCGATCCACTCCCCGAAGGGTAGCGCATTGCGCCTGATGGCCTCGGCTACGTTCCGCATCGAACCTGCACCTCTTTGTAGTTTTTAGTTCCTACAGGGCGTCGCCCGGATTGCACGCGGGGGAGTTCGGCATTATAGGCGAACTTCCCCCCTCGTTCGCAATGGTTGTTGCTGCGCCCGGTGTGCCTAGTACAGCACGTTCAGCATAAACATCAGTACTGCGATGAACAGCACCGTCATGATGCCGCCGGCACGCATGAAGTCCGCCACCCGGTAGCCTCCCGGCTCGAGAATGAGCGCGTTAACTTGGTGCGTCGGGATCAAGAATGAGTTGGATGTGGCCAGCGCGACGGTTAGGGCGAACAGGGCGGGGTTGGCGCCGGTCTGCAGCGCGATGTTGATCGCAATGGGTACCAGCAGCACGGTGGCGCCCACGTTGGACATGACCAGCGTAAAGAAAGTGGCCAGCAGGGCGATGGCGAGCTGATAACCCCAGGTCGGCACGTCGCCGAGCACCTGCACGGTCTCCTGTGCGATCCATGCCGCGGTTTGCGTGTTTTCGACCGCCGTGCCGAGGGAAAACAGGCTCGCCAGCAGAAACACCGATTGCCATCCCACGGCACGATAGGCCTCGTCGATGCTGAGCACGCGGCTGACCACCATGCCCATCGCGCCTACCATGAGCGCAACCGATAGTGGCACGGCTTTGGTTAGTACCAGCACGAACGCGATACCAAAAAAGATAAGCGCCGGAACGATTTTTTCGGGCCGGGTTTCCTCCTTCTTGGGAAAGTCGGTAACGACCGCGAAATTCTGGTCGTGGGAAAGCTCCTCGAGGTCTTCCCAGCGGCTGTGCAGCACCAGCGCGTCACCGGCACGCAATGCCACATCGCGCAGATCCGTGTCGATGGTTGCTTCGCCACGATACACCGCGAGAATGTTGGTGCGGTAGTGCACGCGCATCTTCAGTTCACTGATGGTGCGGCCGATGACTTCCGAGCCTGGCGGAATCACGACTTCGGAAATGCCCGCGTGGCTGGGCTGCAGGATGTCACTGAAGGTATCCAGCCCCGGCTTGATCGCGAATTTGTACCTTTCGGCAATTGCCTGCACGGCCTTGGGCGTTCCCAGCAGGGCCAGTTCCGAGCCGATCCACAGGTCCGTGTCGCGCGCCGGGCCGACCCGCAGGATATCGCCGTTGCGCGTGGCGAGCACCGAAACCGTGTGGCCCATGTCCGCTTCCCACTTGCCCAGCGTCCAGGCCAGTATGTCGGACTCGTCGGTAACCACCAGCTCGAAGACATCGCCCTCGATGCCGTAGAGGTCCCGGAAATATTTCGCAGTATCGCCGGGTTCGGCGGCGTCGGTTCGCACCGAGGGCAACACGAAGCGGCCGAAAACGACGAAGTAGACAATGCCGGTGAGTATCATCGCGATGCCGATGGGGGTGACATCGAACAGGTCGAAGGTCGGCACATTGGCGGTAATCAGCAGATCGTTGAGCAGGATGAGCGGGCTCGAGCCGATCATCGTCATGGTGCCGCCGAGGATGGCGCAAAAGCCCATCGGCATTAGCAGGCGCGACATGGGGATCTGCGTGCTGCGCGAGATGCGGCTCACCACAGGCAGAAACAGCGCCGCGGCGCCGATGTTCTGCATGAAGCTGGAAATGAATCCCACGGTGCCGGAGATCGCCGGGATGATTCGCTTTTCGGTCGTGCCGGCGTACTGCAGGATCTTGCCCGCCACCAGGCTCATCAGTCCGGTCTTGTCGAGTCCGACACCGATGATCATCACGGCAATGATCGAGATGACCGCGTTGGTGGCAAAACCGGCAAACAATTCGCCCGGCGCCACAAGTCCCTCGTAGCCAGGGACCAGGGCACTGAGGCCAATCAGCACCATGACAAGAATTGCGGCGACATCGACGCGTACCACCTCGGAGACGAACAACACGATCGTCAGTCCAAGGATGCACAGCACCGCGATCATTTCGCCGGTTAAAGTAAGGGTCTCAGTCATTCAAGCTCTCCCCTGCTACAGGCATCCGACAGTGCTACTAGGCGCGTCAGTACTTCATCAGCGTGCTTCGGATCCGTACAGGCGATCGTGGCGTGACCGACCTTGCGTCCCGCCCGGGGCGCCTTGCCATAGTCGTGAAAGTGCACGTGTGGCAGGGCTGTCACGGTTGCGATGTCTGGCAAGCGGCCAACGAAGTTGACCATCGCCGCGCAGCCGCGTGCCGCGGTTGAACCAAGTGGCAGGCCGAGAATCGCACGCAGGTGGTTTTCGAACTGGCTGGTTTCGGCACCCTCGATGGTCCAGTGTCCCGAGTTGTGCACCCGTGGCGCCATTTCGTTAGCGATCAATTCCTCACCGGACTGGAAGAATTCGATGGCAAGTACGCCCACGTAGTCCAGACGACGCATGACCGCCTCGGCGATAGCCTCGCCCGCAGCCTGAAAGCGCACATCGTGGCAACTCTTCGACACGCGCAGGATGCCGCCGCGGTGTTCGTTCTCGCTGAGTGGGTAGCAGGCCATGGTGCCGTCGCGACTCCGCGCTGCTACCAGGGACAACTCGCGTTCAAAATCGACGAAGGCCTCGAGGATCAATGGTACACCACCCAGCGTGTTCCAGACCGCTTCAACATCACTAGCGCCGCGCAGCAGGGATTGACCCTTGCCATCGTATCCGAGGCGTCGGGTCTTGAGTAGCGCCGGGTAACCCAGATTGTCCGCCGCGGTGCGCAGCTCCTCGAGCGAGTCGACCGCTTCGTAGCTGGCAGTGGCGATGCCCAGTTCGCCAAACAACTGCTTTTCATGCAGCCGGTCCTGTGCGATCTCTAGCGTGTCGGGCAGGGGATAGACCAGGACCTGGCGCGCTAGCGATTCCACGGCGTGCGACGGCACGTTCTCAAATTCGAAAGTGACCACCTCAGTTCGCTGCGCCAGCTCAGCGAGTGCCGCCTCGTCGTCGTACGGGGCATTGATCAGCGGGCCGATCTGCCCGGCACAGGCGTCCGCCGCCGGGTCAAGGAATACAAAACGCTGCCCCAGCGGATAGCCCGCCAACGCAACCATGCGGCCAAGTTGGCCGGCGCCGACGATCCCGACGGTCACGCCTCGTCCCTGGGGTCCGGCTGCGACAGTACCGTGTCGGTTTGCTGCTTGCGAAAGGCCTTGAGCGCTTTACCGATCTGCGGATGTTTCGCGGCGAGCATGGCGGCTGCCAGCAGGGCAGCGTTAATGGCGCCGGCCTTGCCGATAGCGACGGTGGCA
>CP070733.1:1365148-1368886 GCA_020347585.1 Pseudomonadota bacterium
AATTGGTAGACGCGCTAGCTTCAGGTGCTAGTGGGGGTAACCCCGTGGAGGTTCAAGTCCTCTCCTCGGCACCATTTAATCTCCTTCGCTCGAATCCCCTCATAACTCTCTGATTTGCAAAGCGTAACACGAGACACCCAAAAACACTATTTAATAGTGTCGTACTCCGAGCGGTAGTCGCCCACCCACGCGCCGACATGGCAGGCGGTGCAGTTGGCCACCGAGCCAACCCACTCCTTAATAATCCGGTTCTTCAGGAAGTCGTGTTCCTTTTCGAAGTACGGCGTTTCCGAGATGCGCTGCGGCCTGGCGTTTTGGCTCAAGCCCGCAAGTGCGATCTGCCCTGCCTGCCCCGCCGTTTGCGTGTCGCCGGCATTGGCCACCAGGTAACGCGTAATGTGCCGTTGCGCCCCGGGTTTGAGTTTCACCGGCTCCTCAAAGTGATCCTCAAGCTGGGTCATCATCAACTCCCACGAGCTTGCCGGTAGCATGGAAGGTTGATAGGCCATGTGGCAGGTACCACAGTAACCGCGGGTCTTGGCATCCATCACTGGCGGAAAGATGAGCTGCTCATCCTGGCAAGCCGAAACCGCCAGGATTAAAATCAGTAAAAGCGACGTGAAAAGGCGTACGCGCACTTCGTTTCTTCTACATCGCGACTAGAGCGTCAAAAAGCATTGGTGGGGACTGCCCACACTGTCCACTGTTCCACTATAAAGCGTATCAGAAAACCTGCCCTGTCCCCTATGGTGGTTTGCACTACGACGCGGCGCGAGCCGTCCGCGCCGTGCCAATATCGGAAGCTGCGATGCTAACCCCGTGTTGGACCTGTCCTTCTGTCAGCTCAGCATAGCGTAGCGGTAAAAGGTGCGGGGTCGGAGAGCGTTAAGACCACATTTTCGGATGCAAAGCTCCCCGACCCCGCCGATACCTAGTCGACGATATTATCGCTACCGTTATCCACCACGGCGCCCAACGCATTGTTGGTTGCCTTGTTCTTGCTCACCGTGTTGTCGCTCGCCTCGGACCACGCATCGAACGGTGCAACGCAATCGCCAACCTCATCAATACCACATAGCTTGATTCCGGCGCCGCCGTTGTTTGCGACCTTGTTCTTCACCACCAGGTTATCGTCCCCCTGGATCTGAATCGCATCGGAACCGCTGTTGGAGACGTTATTTTTGACCACCAGATTATCTACCGAAAAGCTGTTGGCACTTTCCTGGATGATCACGATACCCAGGCGGGTGGCCCCCGTGACGTCATTTTTGCTGATTTCGGATTCGCTGGTGGGCATATGGATGTGATCTTCGTAGTTGCCGCGAAAAAGATTCTTGGAAACCAGCGATCCCGTGGCACGAAACACCAGGATGCCGCGCGATCCGGGCTGCCAGGGCTCCAAGTTGTTCCCTGTGCGCTCGCGTGCGATCTCACATTTGCTTAGCACCGCATTGACCGCAGGGGGCCCGACAAACACGCCGATATCGCGCTTGGTGGGAGCACCCGCAGGATGCACCATCGTAAGTTTTTCGATTGTCACATCAGCAGACCAGATATCAAAAATAATGTCTGCCGGTACCGTAGGCGGACGCTCTCCTACACCGCCCGCTGACTCAACGTTAGTCTTTTTACTACCTGCACCCGTGATCGTGATATTGGGCTTGGTATTGGGCGCTTGCGGCGTGCCAAGGCGTACGTTCTCAACATAGGTTCCGGGTCCCACATGGATTCGATCCCCCGATGACGCCACATCCACTGCCATTTGGATCGAGCCACACGGATCGGGCTGTGTACAACTTAGCCCTACACCGCCCGCGCTTACAAACAACTCCGCCGCAGTCACATTGCCGAACAATAGAATGCCGGCCAGGCACGTGATCTGTTGAAATCGCATGGTGTTCCTCCTTTTCCCTGATAGTTATTTGATAATTTCCTACCTGTCGCAACCTACCATTCACCAACTGGGGCTGGCAGTCGGCCCGACAGTACGATGTATAGACTGTCTCGTCGGTATGAACAAACGATCCAATCTTCACCAAGGCCAATTAATCACTAATGGGGCGGCCCTGCGGTGGAACAGATAGCGGATTCAGTAAGATGTCCATCACAACTTTGGCATCGCCGCGTTAAAAACCGCTGTGCGTGTCCAACAAATATCACTTGTCTAATCACCGGTATTTGATCACAATTTGCAGGGGGATTCGTCAGTCGACGACCCGCTCTTGTCACAGTCGCGTGGAAGAATGCCATGGCGTTAGCTTCGCAACCTGGCCATCTCGACGGGATATCCCGGCGATTACCCACGCCTGCGCTTTGGCGGGGCGGGTTACTGTGCTGTGCCCTGCTCATCGGTGTTATCCCCAATCTACACAGTGCCCCACTATCCCGTTCAGCCGCTGCACCCGCTCGGGCGTTACCCCATCAAAGCACATCGCAAGCCCAGACCAACGAACCAACACGCCAGGCCGCCAAGCTAGAGTGGTTTCCCGATACCCATTTCTATCCGCGCTATATCGCCGATCCCTTGCGCCCGACCTTTAGCGCGCAAACCATGTTCTTCGACTACACGGAGATTCCAGATGCCGGCCGACGCCGCTTTGGCCTAAAAATTGGCGGCCGCCTCGGACTGTTGCGCCTGCCCCGTCGGACCAATCCGGATTTGGGTTGGCAACTCGCACTCGAAGTCGGATTCCACGGCCAATTTGATGTAGACGAGTCGCAAGATAATATTGGGTGGGATGGCATCTACGCGCTGGATGCCGCGTACCGCCTTAGCGAGGCGCTCGCTTTTCGCGTCGGCACGCGCCACATCTCGGCTCACATCGGCGACGAGTACATGCAGCGCACCGGTCGCGAACGCATTCAGTACACTCGCCAAGAAATTCGGGCGGGTCTTGTATGGTCGATCAAGAAACGTCTGCAGACATACGCTGATGCCGGCTACGGCTATGACTCGCTCAACAGGGAACTGCAAGAGCCGTGGCGCGTACAGGCCGGTGTTCAGTATGAAGATCCCTTCGTATGGGCGCGACAGCGGTTCGGATGGTATGCCGCCCTTGACCTGTCCACCTACGAAGAAAGCGACTGGTCAGTTAATGCCGCCATTCAGGCTGGCTTGGTTTACCCGGCCAAACAACGTCGCTGGCGACTTGGTGTCGAGTATTACGACGGCCGCTCGCAATTAGGCGAGTTTTTTCAGTTCAAGGAACGCTATACCAGCCTTGGGATATGGATGGATCTCTAGCGCTGCTATCTCGCTAGTGCATCTCTGCACGCCGCCCTATCCCTCATGAAGGAGAACGCGAAACGTCGCCTGTCCCCGACCACTCCTTCAACCCGAGTGGTCAAAATTTAATTCCTCCGTCCCCTTTTTTAACTTTGCGATGGCTAATACCTGCGTCGGCGACGTCGTGGCCTCATGATCCGCCTTCTCATGGCGAGCTATCTGCAAATAACACATAGCGCCGGCCACAATAGCAAACGTGCCCTCTCCCGTACTATTCTACGATTCCTATTTCATGGCCTCATGCCCTGATATACCATGCGTTCAAACCCCAAAAATCGTGCGCCTCTGGTCGCTTAACAACAAGCGACCCCCAATCCCATTTTGTTCCTCCCCTTCCATCATCTACTTTGATGTGTGTTTTCAACCCAATAGTCACCTGCGGTACGTCGCCTGCATTGACGCCAATGGACTGAGAAATAGTTCGATTGACTATTTCGGTACCAACTTGCTTC
>CP070733.1:1368986-1375613 GCA_020347585.1 Pseudomonadota bacterium
GGCGCGCCATACCCCGGATCAACTTGCCCAGGAAGTTGCCGTGGCGCTGATGACCATGTCAAGCTATGACCCTGCTGCGCTGTCCGGTAATTACGCGGGTTGGACCGTGCCGCTAGACTATAACACTGTGCATGAGTTGTTCAGAGATCTGCACCTCGTGCACTACTCAGGGCAGATTCATCTGGGTGATTTCGTCAGGGAGTACCGGCACTGGGTGGCGCTTGGTATCGCGCTGTTCGCGGCAATGGTGCTGATAATTGCTTACGTTACCAACCTCAACTACCGGCTTAAGTCATCCACAAGCAGGCTTGAAAATGAGATCAGCGAACGGCGCCGGACAGAAACGGAGTTGACCAAACTCTCCAGCGCGGTTGAGCACACCGCCGACATCGTGATGATCACCGATCCCCGCGGCATTATCGAGTACGTCAACCCGGCATTCGAGGAAGTAACCGGCTACAGTCGCGAGGAAGTAGTCGGCAAGACTTCTAAGATCATGAAATCGGGAAAACACGACAAGCGTTTCTATGACAAGCTGTGGCGAACAATTCCGGCCGGCGAAGTATATCGCGACCTATTCGTAAATCGTCGCAAGGATGGTTCGCTGTTCTATGAAGAAAAGACCATTACCCCGCTCAAGGACGAGCACGGCAATATTGGGCATCTCATCTCGACCGGCAAGGACGTGACCGAGCGAATTGTTTCCGAAGATCTCAATCGCAGGCACCAGGAACAACTCGCCCATGTCTCGCGTGTCGGAATGATGGGTGAAATGGCTTCAAGCATTGCCCACGAACTAAACCAGCCGCTTTCAGCTATCGCCAATTATGCGCGAGGCTGTGTGTTGCGTTTGCAGAGCAAGGACTTCAACGTGTCGCAGATCATTGTGGCGCTGGAGAATGTTATTTCGCAAAGCGACCGTTCAGCAGAGATTATCAGACGCATGCGCAATTTTGTGCGTAAGGGTGATCCCAAGCGTGTACGCGTCGATGTTACAAAGATCGTCAAGGATGCCGCCGGCCTAGCTTACATCGAGGCGCGCAAGAAAGGCATTACGCTGCGGCTCGAACTCGGGGAAAATGTTCCTGATGTGAACGCCGATGTAATCCAGATAGAGCAGGTCATCCTCAATCTGATCCGCAATGCCATAGAGGCCATGGCGAACAATCGCTGGAATGATCGCGAACTGGTCATTTTTACGCGCGTCAACGATGCTGGCCAGGTGGAAGTGGCGGTTCGCGATACCGGCCACGGCCTGGTCGGTACGGGTGGTGATCTGATGTATAACGCGTTCTACACCACCAAGCCCGGTGGGATGGGGATGGGCTTGTCTATAAGCCGCTCCATCGTCGAAGCTCACGGCGGTAGTCTGTCTGCCGTTAACAACACGGGCAAGGGAGCGACATTCCGGTTTACGTTGCCGTC
Organism: Pseudomonadota bacterium; assembly: GCA_020347585.1. GTDB lineage: Bacteria > Pseudomonadota > Gammaproteobacteria > CAMYNG01 > CAMYNG01. The sequence goes on from CP070733.1 coordinate 1,370,412, forward strand.
CGTCGATGAAGATGCAGCAAGTGGCGATGATGCGGATGCAAGTGTTACGGAGAAGCATTTCAGAAATGCGTCGTGAGCCGACGGTGTATGTCGTCGACGACGACAGTGCGGTGCGCGAATCGTTGCAGTGGTTACTGGAATCGGTGGATCTGCATGTTGAGACCTACTGCTCGGCACATGAATTCCTCGATGCTTATCGCCCTGCGGATCCCGGCTGCCTTATCCTCGACGTGCGCATGCCGGGTATGAGCGGGCTGGAACTGCAAAAGGCGCTGGGCGATCACGACTGGACATTACCGGTGATCGTTATCACCGGCCATGGCGATGTGCCGATGGCGGTGCGCGCCATGAAAAGCGGTGCGGTGGATTTCATCCAGAAGCCGTTCAACGATCAAACCCTGCTGGAGCGTATCCACCAGTGTCTTGCGCAGGACCGGGATTGGCGTGCAAGGCTCTCCGAGCAGGCCGCCTTGCGCAGCCGCGTTGCCACGTTGACACCGCGCGAACGCCAAGTGCTCGAAGGCGTTGTGGGCGGCAGGCTCAACAAGGTGATCGCCGACGACCTAGGTATTAGCAACAAGACAGTGGAGGCCCATCGCGCCAGTATCATGGAGAAAATGGTCGCACGCTCACTGGCGGAACTAGTCACTATGTGCGTCTCGTGCGGTATCAGTAAGGGTAATCCCTAATTCCCCCCCGGGCCGCTCTGGATTTAATCTCCGTCGCTAACAGGCTTAACATTGTCTTGTGGTCTGCGCAGCAGTACGCAGCAGCAAAGAGCCGGGCAGTAACTGGATTTGGGCAAGCTCGGTTGTTGACTCAGATAATTTGTGGAAATATTCTGGTCAGGAGGTCAGCATGAACAGTCCGCAAGTCCCGATGGATCACCGTTGGAACACCCGCACTGACGCCAATGTGAACGTGACGCTGAAATACGACCGGCTCGGGCTAGTAACCGGCACCACTCGCGATTTAAGCTTGGGTGGCGCCTATATTCATACCAAGGCTGTGGATATGGGGGTCAACTCTCAACTCCAGGTGCGTTTTCAGACTGACAATGGCGGCATTTCCGATTTCGTTGAGCTGCCAGCAACGGTGGTGCATTCCGGTAACGATGGCGTCGGACTGATGTTCACGGACTATGCACCGAGCAGTGTAACGACCCTAGCGGGCTTGTTGACCTCTGCCGGCCTCAAGCGACTGTAAGACCACTCTCTGTAAGCTCAGCGGCACAAGCTGGCCCCGCGGCCTGCTCCCGCGCCCGAAGGTGCGGCGTGACGGGCCGTTGTCTTATCCCCCGCGTGTTCTCGCGTCTGCATTGTGGCGCGTTCCTGGTGTGATTCCCTGAGAATCGTGTGCCGTGCGACACGCTGCACATCTGCAACTTTTGTACCCGGGCGATGCAGTGAGACTGAGAACTGCATCTCGTCTGGGATATCCCGACCAAAAATATAATCCCTGACACAGCAGGGTTACGAGCACCTGCCGCGCTCAACTGCGGCAGATGACGAAGCCGCGTTGCCACGAAGTGACAGGGAGGACTCAGGATGTTGGATATGAATCAGATCAAGCGCAATGTTTCGAAATGGGGCAATGCGCAAGATGCAGCCGATGCTGGTGCGGGCACGGAACATGTCAGTTCCGCCGCGCAGGTGAAGCCCGCCAAAGCACCGGCCACTATCGGCGCGTCTATTCGTTTCAAGGGCGACCTCAGCGGCGAGGAAGATTTCGTTATCCAGGGGCGCGTCGACGGTACCATCCACCTGAAAAAGAACAATCTCACCATCGGCGTAAACGGCAAGGTGCATGCCGACATTACCGCCAGCACCATCACCGTCGAGGGTGAACTGCGCGGTGATCTGCTGGGCAGCGAGAAAGTCGTCATCCGGAAGACCGGAAATGTACTGGGCAATATCGTCTCGCCGCGTGTCACGTTGGAGGACGGTGCCAAGTTCAAGGGCAGCATCGAAATGGATCCAGCGCCTGCGGATGCTGCGCCTGCATCCAGGGGCGGATCACTCGAGCGCCCGGCCCCCGGCGGTGAGGCGTCACCCGGCAAATCCGACCTGAAGCGCGCCTGAGGCGCAGGGCGTCGCTGGTTGCGCAGGAGCGCGCCCGGGGGTAATCATGGTTGTCTCGGCAAGGGAGCGGGAGCAGCGGCGCAGTGTGGCGCCGGGCGAGGACCAGCAGGTTAGCTGCGCGCTGTTTTCCGACATCTGTCGCGCGTGGGATCTCGAACATAGGTATCGGATTCTCGATCTGGGACCGGCTAGCGGGGCGACGGTTGATTTTTTCAGTTGCTTTCGCTGCAGGCTGGTAATTCAGGACGCGCTGGATGAGTTGCTGGAATTGCAGCGAGTGATGCGCGAGCGCGATGAAGCTGGCGATACGACAGACCTCGCGCGGTGTCTTGCCGCTGTCGCGGACGACAAATTTGATGTCGTGCTGTGCTGGGATCTGCTGAACTTTCTTCACCCGGATATGCTGGTACCGTTCTCGCAATATCTTGCTGCGCACATGCCTGCGGGCGGCGTCGTACATGCATTCATCAATGCTTATGCCGAAGGTGAATTCGCGCCGGGCCGTTATCGTATTGAGAGCGCGGCGCAGCTGCGCCGATCCGAACCGGGGCAGGCACCAGTCGAATGTTACCGCTATACGCAGCCGCGCCTGCGGCAGCTGATGCCGCGTTTCAAGGTGCGTCGCTCGCTGTTGCTACGCAGCGGCATGCAGGAATATTTGCTCGAACGCCAGCCGGATCGGCGTGCGCCGGTTTTGTGAGGAGTCGCGAATTCAGGAAGCCTGGTGGCTTGCGGGCTGGCGCGGTCCGATGTGGTTCGTATGGCGCTCGCGTGCCAGGTTGACCTGGCGCTCGCGTTCCGCGGCGCTGGCGCGCTGCGCATCGGTGAAGGTTTTGTAACACCAGGGGCAGGAGACACCCAGGCGGAAATGCGGAGAGTCCAGGTCCGCCTTAGAAAGCGGGTGGCGGCAGGCGTGACATTGTGTATGGCTGCCTTGTTGCAGATGGTGTCCCAGCGACACCCGGTTGTCGAACACAAAGCACTCACCCTGCCATTTGCTCGATTGCTCGGGGACCTGTTCCAGGTACCTGAGAATTCCTCCCTGAAGATGGAACACCTCCTCGAACCCTTCACTGAGCAGGAAAGAGGTTGCCTTTTCACAACGAATGCCGCCGGTGCAGAACATGGCGACCTTTTTATGTTTGGCGGGGTCGAGGTGTTCGCGTATCCAGGTGGGAAACTCGCGGAAGCTGGCGATACGCGGGTCAACCGCGCCATCAAAGGTTCCAACCGCGGTTTCGTATTCATTGCGCGTATCGAGCAACAGCACCTCTGGGTCGTCGATCAGCGCGTTCCAGTCCGCGGGGTTGACGTAGGTACCTACGCGCTCGCGCGGATCGACTCCTGCGACGCCCATGGTGACGATCTCCTTCTTGAGCCGGACCTTCATCCGGTAGAACGGCGGCTCGGTGGCGTCTGACTCCTTGTGCTTCAGGTCGCCGAGGCGAGGATCGCTGCGCAGATAGTGCAGCACTGCGCGCACCGCGTTGGGATTCCCCGCGATGGTGCCGTTGATGCCCTCAGCGGCGAGCAGGATGGTACCCAGTACGCCATGACGTGCGCACTCATCCGCCAGCAGTTGGCGCAGCTTTTCGCAGTCTGACAGCTGTACAAATTTGTAGAACGCGGCGACCAGTAACTCGGGCATCGGGCAGCTAAACCTCCTGGTGCGTCGAACCGATTGATCCGCAGGCATTGCTCTGCGGTCGCTTGTTGAATCATGAATTTTCGCTCCCCACAGGCCGGTTTGCAATCCGCAAACGTGGCCGGATCGTGCGCCTGGCGCCTGTACCCGCGTATAATGGGTAAGTCGGGGGAGCGCGGGGTTTGCAGTGCGGTGAATTGCACCGGACGCGACGCCGCGAGTTGCGGGGTTTCGGGCACGAATAATAACGATAGGGGCTGCGCTACAGGTCCCGCAGGTCTTACGCACAGTTCATGGGTCGTACCATCTCTCAGGCATTTTTGGCGATGTTGTGCTGTGCGGTCATCATCGGGTATTCCCATGCCGGCGTACGGCACGACTCGCGGATCACGTGGCTGACGCTGCAAAGCGAGCACTTCACCATTCACTATCCCGAGGGATACGAAACTATCGCGCGCCGGACGCTTGCCATTTCGGAACGCATCCACGACTGGCTGTACATCGAGATCGACTGGAAGCCGGCGGAACGTACCGAGATCGTGCTCACCGACGAATTCGATATCTCCAACGCTTTCGCGACCTTTTTTCCTTCCAACCGCATGACGGTGTTTCTTCCAGGACCCGACGATATCAATTCGGTGGAAGATCATGCCGGCTGGCTGGAGTCGGTAGTTCTGCACGAGTACGTTCATATCCTGCATCAAGACAAGGGCACCGGTGCTATCCAGGGGTTGCGCAAGGTGTTCGGGCGTTTTCTATTCTGGTTTCCCAATGCCTTCCAGCCGCGCTGGATTATTGAAGGCCTGGCGACATACCACGAGACCGATGCGCAACGCGGCATTGGGCGTGGCCAAAGCACCTACTACGACATGATCATGCGGATGGAGGTCGACGCGCAGCTCAAACCCATACAGCAGGTCAACCAACCGCTGGTGAGTTGGCCTGCCGGTACGGCGTACTATCTGTACGGCGTACAGTTTTACCAATACGTCAGGGACAAGTACGGCGAGGAGTCGATACGCAAGTGGGTCGACAACTACTCGAACAATGTCATTCCGTTTCGGATCATTTCCAATAGCCGCCAAACCTTTGGTAAGGATCTGCGTCAGCTCTGGTCCGAGTGGGAGGTCTCGCTACGTGAGACGTATACCGCGCAACTCCAGGGCGTGGACCGCGCGGGCGTACGCGCCGGTGAGAAACTCACCGATTATGGTTATTATCTTGGGCCGCTCACGGCGCTGCCCGACGGGCGCATTTACTACATAAATTGGGACGGCAGGCGACGCTGGAAACTCAACGTTATGCACCCCGATGGGACGCGAAAGCGACTGCGCTCGGTCAACTTCGATACGCGACTTGATGTGCATCCCGAGTCGGGGATTATCATCGCACAGCCTCAGCGCTGCCGTAACGCGAATGTTTACTACGATCTTTACCACGTGAATCCCGACAACGGATTTGCTCGCCGGCTGACAC
>CP070733.1:1375713-1379707 GCA_020347585.1 Pseudomonadota bacterium
ACCACGACGAATCCGTCGGGCTTTTCGAGATCCGATGCGATCTTGGCGATGAACTTGCTGGAGGCAACGCCTACCGAGGCCACTAAATCGAGTTCCTCACGAATGTCGGCCTTGATGCGCGCCGCGATGGTAGTGGCATCGCCATATAGACGCTCACTATCGGTCGCGTCCAGAAATGCCTCGTCCAGCGACAGCGGCTCGATAAGCGGTGTGTAGCGCGCGAAGATCGCGTGAATCTGCTGCGACACCTCGGCGTAGCGTTCCATGCGCACCGGCAAACGGATAACGTCCGGACACAGGCGCACGGCGGTAGCGGTGGGCATGGCGCTGTGGATTCCAAAAGCGCGCGCCGCATAGCCGGCTGCCGACACCACGCCGCGGCGCTCGTCGCTGCCCGCCACGATGACCGGCTTGCCGGCCAGCGTCGGCTGGTCGCGCATCTCGACCGAGGCATAGAAAGCATCCATGTCAACGTGGATTATCATGTGCAAAACGCCTCGCCGGCGGCGGGCTTGGTTGCTGTCCCCACGGTAGCCTGTTCGCGCCGGCCGGCAAATCATTTGCAGGAGACCCGAAACCGATGTGCGGACGTTTCACGCTCGGTACCGACGCCACCCGCATCGCCCGGAGTTTCGGCCTTGCCGAGGCCCCGGCGCTGCGCCCAGCCTACAACATCGCCCCCAACCAGCCCATCGCCGCCATTCGCCTGGAGGACGGGCAGCGCCACTGCCGTGTCCTGCGCTGGGGACTGGTGCCGGCGTGGTCAAAGGGACCTGACAGCCGCTTTAGCATGATAAACGCCCGCGCCGAGACTGTGGCCAACAAGCCAGCCTACCGCGGCCCCCTGCGCCACCGGCGTTGCCTGGTGCCGGCGGACGGCTTCTACGAGTGGCAGGCCCGCGATGGCGCGAAACAGCCCTGGTACATTTATCTTAAGGACAGACGCCCGTTCGCCATGGCCGGCCTGTGGGACCGCTGGGAGGGTCCAGAAGGGGAAATCATTGAGTCATGCACACTGCTCACCACCGATGCCAATTCCCTGCTCGCGGCGGTTCACGAGCGCATGCCGGTGATTCTCGCACCGGATATCTGGACACACTGGCTTGATCCGCAGGTGCAGGATGTAGTCACGCTCACACCGTTGTTGGCACCCTATCCCGCCGCCGAGATGGCCTGTCATCGGGTGTCAACGGCGGTCAACCGGCCGCAGAACGACAACCCGGACCTGATTGAGCCGCTGCAGGACTAGGCCGCTTCGTTGGAATGACACACTAGTCAGTAAGCACTCACATTTCCTGTTCAATTGGAGACTGACGGCTGCGGTACCAGGCACGATAGTCGAGCACCTTTTCAATGTAACGCCGGGTCTCGCCGTAGGGCGGCACCCCGTTGTGCGTGTCGACGGCCTTTTCTCCCGCGTTGTAGGCTGCCAGCACATGGTGGAGTTGCGCACCGAAGCGATCCAGCAGATAGCGCAGATGACGAGTACCCGCCTCAATGTTCTGCGCGGGATCATGCAAGTCGTGCACACCGTAGCGGGCCGCGGTCTGTGGCATCAGTTGCATCAATCCCGAGGCACCCGAGTGCGAGACTGCCGCAGGATCAAAATGCGACTCGGCGTGAATGACCGCCTTGATAAGGGCCGACTCCACTTGGTGGCGTAGCGACGCGGCCCGAATCAATGCCTCAAATTTCTGCAGTTTCGTCGTTAATTTCCGCGAATTGTCATCAAAATCGCCAAAATCACGAATCACTCGAATCAACGTGTAGGTCGTGTCGTAGCGTGCTTGATCGGTGATCAGGCGCCGCCCATCTGGCAGCGCATACTCATACACCGCAGCGGCCTGCATGACCGCTGGTGGGCAAGCCAGAGCGAGTATCAACAGGATCTTGCAAACAGCTTGTCGGTTCACCGGTAACATTTTCCCCGTAGGTCGCATTCGCGCATGATAGCGGTGCGGTGTCCCCAATGGCCAATGCCGGGCCGCCGCGACACCCGCTGGCCGGTGAAACGTCCCCTGCTGTAGACTGCCTCAGCATTCCCGGCCCGCCAAGACGGAGCACCCGTGACACCATGAAGCCTGTCCGAATCTTTCGCCACTTGGCCTGCGAGGGACCCGGCTACCTGGCTACCTGGCTCGAGCGACAGGGCGTCCCGCTGGAGCTGGTCCGGGTAGACGCCGGCGCGCCGGTACCCGCAACCCTGGACGAGATTTCCGGGCTGGTGTTCATGGGCGGGCCCATGAGCGTCAACGACCCGCTACCGTGGGTCGCCGAGGAGCTGCGGCTGATACAGCGCGCCGCGGAGCGCAGGCTACCGGTGCTGGGCCACTGTCTGGGCGGACAACTCATTGCCCGGGCGCTGGGCGGCACTGTAGCGCCCGGCCCCCGACGCGAAATCGGCTGGCACCCCGTGCGGCGCACCGATAGCGCTGAAGCCCTTGAGTGGTTGGGCGAAATGCCGGAGCAATTTGAGGTGTTCCACTGGCACGGCGAGACCTTCACCATCCCGCCAGGGGCGAGTCGCCTACTGGAAAGCAAGTGGTATCCCAACCAGGCCTTCGTGCACGACGGCGTACTCGCACTGCAGTGCCACGTGGAGATGACAGTGCACATGGTCGAGGAATGGGCCCGCGAGTACGCTCGCGAGATCGCGGAACCCTCGGAGAGCGTGCAGAGCGCCGAGGCCATGACCCGCGACCTGGATTCTCGGGTTCAATCGCTGAACGCTGTAGCAGATGTGCTGTACGCGCGCTGGATAGCAAACCTCGCCTGATCGCTCTATCCAGCGCCGCCGGCGTGTTCGCCAATGCCGTAAACATTCTCGTTGAGAGCGCTCAGGCCCCGCTGTGCGAAGCGCGGGTTGGCGCTCCAGACGTCCTCGGTCAGCAGACGCTGCACCGCGGCATGAGGTTCGTAGAGCCGGCGCACCACCGCCTCGCCCACCGAAAACGGTGGCCCATCCATTTCGGCCTGCGGATACTCCAGCGTCACTAGCAATTGCCTCATCCCCGGCGGACAGATGGCGAATAGATGCTCAACATAGGCGCCCTGCAGGGACCCAGGCATCGCCACCAACGCGGCTCGGTCAAATACCGCCCCGACGCCTGCGAGATCGTCCACAGCAAGGTCAAAATAATCTCCCTGCCAGATACTGATGGCACCGCCGCACCAGACCTCAAATGCGCCACGCTCCTCGCGCACCGCGCACATTTCGTTCTCCGCAAAAAAGGCCTCGACCGCCAGCGGGCTGACTTCCACACCCAGCACGCCAAAACCCTGCTCCGCCAGCCACAGCATGTCGCGGCTCTTACCACACAGCGGCACAAATACCGTTGTTCCCGCGCGCAGGCCCAGCGCCGGCCAGAAGCGTTGCAAGTAGGGGTTGATCTGTTCCTGATGGAACCCGATCTGTTCACTGACCCAGCGCTGATGCCAGAACCCAGCATCCATCGATCCAACACCTCGCTATTGGGGCCGGTCCACTGTGAGGCGGGCGCGCGTTGCGACCGGGCGCTACAATAGTTCGAAATATGCCAATCACGGAACCGACCATGAACGAAACCAGCGCTTTTTCCATCGATGTCCTGGAACTGGGACCCATGGAGAACTTTATCTACCTAGTTACGGACCATGCGAGCAACCGCGCCGCCGTGGTCGACCCCGCCTGGGAGGTACCGCAGATCCTCGCGCTGGCTGAGCGCAAGGACGTGCGTATCACCGATGTGCTGCTGACCCACAGCCATCACGATCACATCAACGGCATCGCCGGTGTGCTGCAACGCTTCGACGCCCAACTCCACCTACTCAAGGCTGAGGCCGTGTTCTGGGGCCAGAAACTGGAGCGCCCGACGCTACATCACGGCGGCGATATCATTGCGCTGGGCAACACCGAGATCAGCGTGCTGCACACTCCCGGGCACACCCCGGGTTCCGCCTGCTACCAGGTGCGGAACAACCTGATCACCGGCGATACGCTATTTGTGTTCGGTTG
>CP070733.1:1379807-1382658 GCA_020347585.1 Pseudomonadota bacterium
ATATCGTAAATGACTTAGATCATATCTACTGTCCTCCGGGCCGCAAACTCACGGGAGAGCGTCTCGAACAAGCGAGACCTGTTGTGCAGCTGCGCCGGACAGCGGCTAGGGCCTGCGCTTGAGATAGCGCGCATCGTCGAAGGTGCTTACCCAGTTCGGGCGCATCACTACGAAGATTGCGACCAGCATCCCAGTAATAAACGCCTCCATAAACAACATCAGCGGCGCGAACGGAAAATAGTCGTAGGCTAGTCGCTCGAAACTGTAGACACCACCCCGTACCAGCAGTATTGATGTCAGACCGCCGGCGCCGAGCAGTGCAGCCCCTGCGCCGAAATAACCGCACACGAAGATATAGACAAATATGTTGTTGGGCAGTCTGGAGTCGACCACGCGGAATATCGCGTGGCTTAGCAACACCGGTGTCAGCACCATTGTCAGGGCATTCATCGGAAATACCTGCCAGTCGCTGGCGCCGTTGAATACCGTGCCAGCCAGCACCAGGCAGAGCGCTACACACGCCAGGCGCCAGCCGAACATCAGCGTGGTGAGGGTCGCGCCAAGGTAGTGATAGTCGAGTCCGGGAATGGCGCTGGCGCGCATCGACCACATTAGCAACAGTGCGACGCAACTGCCAAGAAATACATGCAGATGCTCACGTTCACGCAGCCAGGACCACGGCGCGCGCCAAAGCACCCAGGCCATGGTAACGCCATACAACGCGCCCGCGATCCAAACCCACTGTGTAGGAAGTGATTCGTAGGAAAAATTCATGGTGGCAGCGCGTTGCGGTGCATGGCGGCGGAATGGTTGTGGCTGCTCTCAGTTGGTGGGTAGTAAATCGAAAGCCACGATTTCACAGTTCGCAAAGGCCAGCTCGACCAGCGCCTGCGCGGGCAGCTCGCGCAGATATACCGCGAACGCGCGCATGGTCTCCTCGTGGGCGACCACCAGCACCGTCCGGTCGGGTTGCGTCCTCAGCCATTCGATGAAGCCAACAACGCGTTGCCCATGCTCAAGCAGTGATTCGCCGTCATTGGCGCTGGCGTGCAGCGGGTCGTGTGCAATGGCCTGCTGGTACATTGCGACAGGTTGACCGTCAAAGCCGGAGCGGATGTCATTGAGCGCAGAATGGGTGACGATGGCCACGCCATGGTGGCGGTTGACGATCTCTGCGGTCTGGCGGGTGCGTGGGAGTTCGGAGACGAATATCCGTTCGATATCGGTATCGCGCAGTCGCTGCGCTGCCTCCTCCGCCTGCTGCCGGCCGGTCGCGGTCAACGCAACCTCGCGCGCCGGGTCATCGTTGCATAGCGCCGCGATATTGTAGTTGGTCTGGCCATGCCGCATACAGAGAAGTTTCACGCGCCACTGCTCCGGGGATATGATGTCACAGTACCGATATGCACAGTTTAGCGAGATTGCGTGCCGGCCGCATGGAGAGCATGGTTGCCGTGGAGATAGCAACTCACAGCGGGGATCAGACCCGTATCGCGTCGTGCCGCCTTGGGCCGGCGGTCCTCGCTGTCGTGCTGGCGACGATGCTGCTTGCGCTGCCCGCGCCGCAGTTGCTGGCCGACGAGCCGCTGTCCGATGCCGAGCGCTTGTGGGTCGTGCAGGCGGAGGCACCGGACGCCAGGCAGGGGCCGCGCATACAGTTCTACTTCTTCTGGTCGAAGCGCTGTCCGCATTGCCGCGCCGCGTTGCCCGAGGTGAGGTCCCTGGGGGAGGACTACCCATGGCTGGACGTACACAGTTTCGAGCTGAGTGAAAACGCCGAGCACCGGCTTCGCTATCTCGAAATGGCGGAGGCGGTTGGCCGCGATGCCAGCAGTGTGCCAGGCTTCCTGTTCTGCGGCCAAATGATCGTTGGTTTCGATGAACTTGGCGCCACCACTGGCGAGATTCGTTCGCAGCTTGGGGCGTGCTATCGCAATGTGCGCCAAGGTCGCAGCGCAACTGTCACGCCCGTGGCGGGTGCGGTGTCTGCCGTGCGGATCCCCCTGATCGGTGAAGTCGATGTGCAGGCGTTATCGTTACCGGCTTTGACCGTGGTGCTCGCAGCACTCGATTCGATTAATCCGTGCGCGTTTTTCGTGCTCCTGTTCCTGCTTAGCTTGCTAGTGCACGTGCAGCGACGCGGTTACATGTTGCTGGTTGGTGGCTTATTCGTGCTGTTTTCCGGGCTGATCTATTTTTTGTTCATGGCGGCGTGGCTCAACCTGTTCATGTGGGTGGGGCAATTGCGCTGGATCACTGCAGCGGCGGGTATGCTCGCCGTGGTGCTCGGGCTTGTTAACGTCAAGGATTTCTTCTGGTTTAAAAAGGGGGTGAGCCTGTCAATTCCCGACGGTGCCAAACCGCACCTGTTTAGTCGCATGCGCATGCTGGTGCAAGGCGATCGCCTAGCCACCATCATGGTAAGCACTGTGCTGCTGGCGATCGCGGCGAACAGCTACGAATTGCTGTGTACCGCCGGCTTTCCCATGATCTACACTCGTGTGTTGACCATAAACCAGCTGCCCGCCGGCAACTACTATTTCTATCTCGCAATGTACAACATGGTGTATGTGGTCCCGTTGCTTTTCATTGTGGGGGTTTTTGCCTGGACCCTTGGGGCACGCAAACTCGGCGAGCGCGAGGGACGGGTATTGAAATTGATTTCGGGGCTGATGATGTTGGAGCTTGGCCTGGTGCTGCTGGTGGCGCCCGGGTTGCTGAACAACGTGCTGGTCGCCGCAGCCCTGCTGGTTGCCGCATTGTTAATCAAGCTCGCGAAGATAGAAATAAGATCGCGCATGAGCAGGAAATATTTGAGCGTGGTAGATGTTGGGATTACATAAATGCTATC
>CP070733.1:1382758-1387605 GCA_020347585.1 Pseudomonadota bacterium
AGTCGTAGTGGGGATTGCCCCAGCGCTGGCCGGTCTCGGAGAAATAGTCGGGTGGCACGCCGGCGATGGCGAGAGGATGACCAGTGTCATCGAGCGCGAAGTTCTCGGGCTGGGCCCACACGTCGGCGCTGTCGTGGGCGACGAAGATGGGCATATCGCCGAACAACAGCACGCCGTGTCGATGGGCATAGTCGCGCAGTTCATGCCACTGCTCGAAAAACACGAACTGCTCAAAAAATACCTGCTCGAGTCGCGCGGCGTGTTTCGCGCGCGCGCTTTTTAGCGCTGCCGGCTTGCGGCCACGCACGTTAGCGGGCCAGTCGTACCAAGGGGCGCCGTGGTGTGTTTCACGCAACGCGGTGAAAAGCGCAAAGTCGTCGAGCCAGTATCGCTGCGCTTCGACAAATGCCGCATAGCGCGTTGCAGCTTCGCTGTCTGCTTCCATGCATGCCGCAACGAACCCCTGGTGTGCCCGCTTCAGGCAACGCGGGCGGTCGTCGGCACAATCGGCGTCTTCCTCGTCGGTCAACCAGCCACGGTCGATAAGCCAGTCGAGGCTGATTAGCTGCGGGCTTCCGGCGTGCGCCGACAGGCACTGGTATGGCGATCCATCGGGATGCGTGGGCCCCAGTGGTAGCATCTGCCAGACGGTTATCCCACCAGCTGCGAGAAATTCAACGAAACGATAGGCGTCGTGCCCGAGGCCGCCCTGGATGCGGGCCGCGGGCAGCGAGGTTGGATGCAGCAGGATACCGGCGCGGCGACGGGTCAGTGGGCCGCCCGGCGGATCGGGGTCGTGTATATCGCCGGCCCCGGTCACCCCGACTCCTGTCCTGGTCGCATCACGCCACCCAGCGCCGGCGCGCCGCTGCCATGGGTAAAGACCTGCGAGAGATAGGCAGGTGGTTCCTCACCGAGCAACTGGTAGAGATTGGCAAGATGCAGACGGAACAGACGCTCGAAGTCGCTCACCGTCTCGGCGGGGTTATAGTCACCGAACCACCAGAACCAGTCGGAACCCTCGCAGATCGCCAATTGATGTTCGGTGCGTGCGACGTGTTCATCATCAAGGCGACCCGAGGCTACCACGGTATCGAAGCGACGCTTGGCGTCGATGAGCATGTCCCAACCGCGGTTCTTGTCTGCATCGCCAACCCAGGTTGAAAACGTCCCGTACACCCAGCTACCCGCCACCAGCTCCGGTAGCGGTGCAGACTCCTGCCGTTGTGCAAGAAACTCACTGTAGGTGGTCAGCTCAACCCCCGGGTGTGCCGAAAGCTCTCGGTACAGCGCACTCAGGAAATATTGGCCGTTTTCGGGGTAGTGCTCCCAAGCATTTTCACCGTCGAGGATGATCGAGACCACGGTGTTGCTCCGATCGGTGCACACCTCGGCGATATTATCGATGTGATGGATGAGATTCGCCACCGCATCGTCGGCGTGCCAGTCGGAATAAGTAAAACCGATCAGGTCCGAAAGCCCGTCGTCGCGGAAGAAACAGTCGAGCCCGGTATCCTCGACGCGATAGGCGCGATGGCGGCAGTGGCGGTGGCGATCTTCGCCATGGTCGTCACCGGGGATCAGATTGGAACGGGTCAGACTATTATGCAATACGGTCTCGCCGCTAGCCGCCCACTTGAAGCCGAACTCGGTGAGCAATTTTAGCGTGGGCTTGCTGACGCTCCCCTCGGAGGGCCAGCAGCCGACCGGGGCAAAGCCGAAATGGCGTCGGAAGGTATCTATGCCCTGCTTGATATGCCAGCGAGCGCGTTGCTCACCGCCAGGATATTCCGCGGCCAGCGGCAGGGGAGCGTCGGGCATGGAATCGTGTGCCGACTGGAGATCAAGCATGAGAGGCACGATGGGGTGGGCATAGGGACTCATGGCCAGCTCGATACGCCCGGACTCCGCCAGGGAGCGGTAGCGCCCAATGGTTCCGCGCAACAATTCGAGGATAACCTGCAGCAGTTCGCGTCGATCGTGCAGCGTATACCCGCGCTCCTGTTCCTCAAGTCGCGCAATGCGCATATCGGTTTTGCGTACAGTCTCACCCATCCACGCGAGGTGGTGCCAGACCACCAGATCTATCAGCAACTGGTTGGCCGCGTAGATCATGGCATCGGGATGATCAGCCAGCCAGCGAGCAATGGTGGCAAGTCGCTGATACGGCGGAAAGCGTGCTATCAGCCGTTGCTCGTGGGCGCGCAGGCAGTTCTTCATCAGCGCAATGCGCTCTTCGACGGACGCTGGCAGTGTCGGTTCTGCCAATGCAGTCAGCAGCGGGTCACGAATCGCGCCACTGTTGTTTAGGAAGCCTTCTATCTGCCCGACATAGTCCTCGATCTGGTCGAGCAACACTGGCGCGAAATTCACCACTGCACGGGCGCGCGGCTCCGCCTCGAGGTGCGCGGCCATATCAACGTAGTCCTTGGTACCGTGCAGATAACTACAGGGAAGCTGGAACTCGCCGCTGCGCAGGTCCCGGTACTCGGGCTGGTGCATGTGCCAGCACAGCACCAGTTTGAGTGGTGATTCAGCGGGCATGGTGGAGCTGTTGGCCGAGCATCTCGGGGATCACGAGCACCACACCTTTTTCGCTGACAAAAAAGCGCCGTGCGTCTTCCTCGGGGTCCTCGCCGATGACGGTACCGGGCGGTACCGCACAGCCCTTGTCGATTACAGCGCGCTGGATGCGGCAGTTCTCGCCGATGGTGACGTCCGGCAAAACGACAGACTCCTCGATTTGAGAGTAGGCATGTACGCGCACGTTGGAGAACAACAGCGAATGGCGCAGCGAGGCACCAGAGATGATGCAGCCGCCTGAAACCATGGAATCAACTGCCATACCACGTCGATCGTCATCATCGAATACAAACTTCGCCGGCGGCGCCTGCTCCTGATAGGTCCAGATCGGCCACTCCTCGTCGTAGAGATTGAGCTCGGGCGTAACGTCGATAAGCTCAAGGTTCGCCTCCCAGAATGCGTCCACCGTGCCGACATCCCGCCAGTAGGCCTGGCGGCCCGTAGCCGGGTCACGAAACGGATAGGCAAATACACGGTACTTTCCAATGACGCCGGGAATTATGTCCTTGCCAAAGTCGTGGGTGGACTCAGGCATGTCAGCATCGCGAACCAATTGCTCGAACAGGAAGCGAGTGTTGAAGATGTAGATCCCCATCGAGGCCAGCGCCACGTTCGGATTGTCGGGCAGCGGTTCAGGCTCAGGCGGCTTCTCCAAAAATTTCTCGATGCGCCAGTCGTGATCGACGCTCATGACTCCGAACGCTTTCGCGTGCTCGATGGGCACCTCGATACAGCCCACTGTGATGTCGGCTTGGCGCTCGACATGCGCCGCAAGCATTGGGCCATAGTCCATCTTGTAGATGTGATCGCCGGCCAGGATCAGCACGTAAGAAGGGTTGTGCCAACGCAGAATGTCGAGGTTCTGGTAGATCGCATCGGCGGTTCCAGCGTACCATGAGGTTTCGATGCGCTGTTGCGCCGGCAGCAACTCCACGAACTCGCCAAACTCGCCGCGCAGAAACCCCCAGCCCTGCTGCACATGACGGATCAGCGAGTGCGCCTTGTACTGGGTGAGGATACCGATGCGGCGGATTCCGGAATTAATGCAGTTCGAAAGTGGGAAATCGATAATGCGGAACTTACCGCCAAACGGCACTGCGGGCTTCGCGCGCCACACCGTAAGTTGTTTTAACCGTGAACCCCGGCCTCCTGCGAGGATCAGCGCCAGGGTATCGCGCGTCAGCCGACTGACGAACCGCGGCGAGGGGCTGAATCTCATGTTGCGTCCTATCCTTGTGCGAGACTGCCGTCATGGCAGAATATGATGCGAGTCAATTTCAGTAGTACTATGCATTTAGTACCATGTTTTGGTGACAAAGCAAAGACCAACCGGCGGCGAAACTGCCGATGGTTTGATGGAGATCACCGAGGTGAACACGACAGAAACAGAGTCGCCGCGAACGCTGTCTGAAGACCTGCTGAGGGTCAGCGAGGCCCGGCACCACGACCCGTTCAGCGTACTGGGCCGGCACAGCGATGGTGCACAGGAGTGCGTGCGCGCGTTTTTGCCGCACGCGCAGTGGGCGCGCATCGGCAAGGACGGTCCCCGGCTCGAGCGGCTGGGCGACTCGGACTTCTTCGAGTGGTGCGGAACGCCCGGCACGGCGCGCGGCCACTATCGACTCCATTGGGAGGACAGCCACGGCCACGAGCGCAGCGCCTGTGATCCTTATACCTTCCCGCCACAACTGGCCGGCTTCGACCTGCACCTGTTTGGCGAAGGGAAGCACTGGCACATCTACCGCGTGCTGGGAGCACATCCCCACGAGGCCGACGGCATCCCCGGGGTGTTGTTCGCGACCTGGGCTCCAAGCGCCGAACGGGTCAGCGTGGTGGGCGACTTTAACCGCTGGGATGGGCGCCAGCACCCGATGCGCGTGCGTGGCGGCAGCGGGGTGTGGGAATTGTTCATCCCGGAGCTCGAGCCCGGCACGCTCTATAAGTTCGAGATCCGCAACCGCGAAAGCGGCGAACTCGGAGTAAAATCCGACCCCTACGGTCAACAGTTCGAGAAACGCCCCAAGACCGCATCGATCGTGGCGGCCGACTCCGAGTACGTCTGGCAAGACCAGGGCTGGATGGCAGGGCGCGCCGAGACGGACTGGCTGCGCGCACCGATCTCAATCTACGAGGCCCACCCCGGTTCCTGGCAGCGTGACGAGCAGGGTGAATTTCTGGACTACCACGAACTGGCGAGCCGCATGGTAGCGTACTGCCAGGAGATGGGCTTTACGCATATTGAGCTACTACCCATCACCGAGCAC
>CP070733.1:1387705-1390908 GCA_020347585.1 Pseudomonadota bacterium
AGGGTGACCAGGTGATGGCGACCTTCGCCGAGCACATGGGCGTGCGCGTCATTCGCGTTGATGCCGAGCCGCGGTTTCTCAACGCGCTCGAAGGGGTGTCAGATCCCGAACGCAAGCGTAAGATCATCGGCAACCTGTTTGTTGAGGTATTCGAGGAAGAAGCCGGTAAACTCGCCAACGCACACTGGTTGGCGCAGGGCACCATTTACCCGGACGTGATTGAGTCGGCGGGTGCCAATACCGGTAAAGCTCACGTGATCAAGTCACATCACAATGTTGGCGGGCTGCCCGAGGACATGAACCTGGAGCTGCTCGAACCGCTGCGTGAGTTATTCAAGGACGAGGTACGCAAGCTCGGTGTGGAGCTCGGCCTGCCGTATGACATGGTCTATCGCCACCCCTTCCCGGGGCCGGGCCTGGGTGTGCGTATTCTAGGCGAAGTGAAAAAGGAGTATGCGGACCTATTGCGCCAAGCCGATGCGGTTTTCATCGACGAGCTGCGCAACCACGATCTGTATGACAAGACGAGCCAGGCCTTCGCAGTGTTCTTGCCGGTGCGTTCAGTGGGCGTCATGGGTGACAGTCGTCGCTACGACTACGTGGTGGCCCTGCGCGCGGTGGAAACCGTCGACTTCATGACTGCGCACTGGGCGCACCTACCCTACGACTTTCTGGCGCTGGTATCCAACCGCATTATCAATGAGATCGATGGCATCTCACGGGTCACCTATGATATCTCCGGCAAACCGCCAGCCACGATTGAGTGGGAATAATCCCCGGTTCGAGGTACGAGTAGCGAGGGTCGAGGAAGAACGAGCACATTGCGGTTTGAATCCTGCGCGCATATCCTCCAATGGTTGATTCATCTCGTTTCGCGAACCCGGATCCCCGCGACGTGTCATGGATGGAGAACGCGCTAGAGCTTGCGCGTCGCGCGCAGGAAGAAGGTGAGGTGCCGGTCGGCGCGGTGCTGGTGCGTAGCGATACCGTAATCGGCGAAGGCTGGAATCGCCCCATCAGCCAGCATGACCCAAGCGCCCACGCAGAGATCATCGCGCTACGCGATGCGGCCCTTCGCGAAGGCAACTACCGCCTTGTAGACAGCACCCTGTACGTCACACTCGAGCCGTGCGTGATGTGTGCCGGCGCGCTCATCCATGCCCGTGTCGCGCGAGTAGTATATGGAGCGCGGGACCCAAAGGGCGGCGCGGCCGGCAGTGTGTTTGATGTGCTTAACACCGATCGCCTGAATCACCAGGTGGATGTCACCGACGGGGTGCTGGCGGAGGAGTCCGCGGTGTTGCTACAGGAGTTTTTCAAGGCACGACGCTAGCACTGTACTTGTTTTGAGGTAACGGATTCATATGAAAAATCGTGGTTTGCTTCCCGTGATGTTCGCCGTGCTAATAGTTGCCGCCTGCGATGCGGCGCGCCAGAACGAACAAGTTCCTCCGTCGCCAATGCGGGATCCCGCACTACAGGAGGCAATGTCGAACTTCGCGCCCGCTACCGTTGAAGTGGAACTCAAGAAGGTCTCCGATCATGTCTATTTTGTTGAGGGCGTGCCGGGAATTGCGACAGACAACCAGGGGTTCATCTCTAACGCCGGCGCAGTTGTGACCGATGCGGGCGTGGTCGTGTTTGACGCGCTGGGTACGCCGTCGCTGGCGCACCTGATGCTGGAAAAGCTGCGCGCCGTAACCGACCAACCGATCGTCAAGGTGATCGTCAGTCACTATCACGCCGACCACATCTACGGTCTGCAGGTGTTCAAGGAGCAAGGCGCCGAGATCATTGCACCGGCGGGCGCACTTGACTACCTGAACTCGGAGCAGGCTGAGTCGCGGCTTGAGGAGCGCCGTTTCTCGCTGGATCCGTGGGTCAACGAGACGACCCACTTGGTTGCGCCCGACCGGTTGCTCCAAAAGAGCGAGCGTTTTTCAGTGGGCGGCGTGGATTTTACGGTTAGCGTGCTGGGTTCCGCCCACTCGGATGGTGACCTCACGCTCTACGTTGAACCGGACCGGGTGTTGTTCTCGGGCGATATCATCTTCGAGGGGCGCGTGCCGTTCCTTGGCGACGCCAACACGCGTACCTGGCTCGATGTGCTCGAACGCATGGAGGCGCTGAAGCTGGTTGCGCTTATCCCGGGTCACGGTCCGCTGGCGGCTGACCCCAACCAGGCCATTGCATTGACGCGCCGCTATCTGGCACGGGTGCGCGAGGTGATGGGGACCGCCGCCGATGATATGACAGCGTTCGCCGAGGCCTATGAACGTGCCGATTGGTCAGAGTTCGAGAACCTGCCCGCGTTTGAGGAGGCGCACCGGCGCAACGCCTACCAAGTCTACCTTTCAATGGAGGAAGAACTCGCGGAGAACTAATACGCCGCGGGCGTTCGGTGCTCTTAGAGCACCGGCGGAGAAATTGACAGGACTGGATTTGGCGGCTCGGGCGGAAAACGCCGGTCGAGATGCCAGGACAGGATGTCGTAATAACTGCGGATGTTTTCCACGTAGCGCACCGGCTCGTTGCCGCGCGCATAGCCGTGACGCGTCTTGCTGTACCACTTGCGCAGGCGCAGTAGCGGCAGGTTTTCCTTCACGTCTGTCCACTTGTCCGCATCACCGCCACGTTGCTTCGTAATCTCACGCGCGTCTTCTAGATGCCCATACCCCACGTTGTATGCTGCCAGCGCGAAAAAGGTGCGATCCGGTTCGGGAATATGTGCGGGGACCTTGTCCAGGAGTTTTCGCAGATAGTGGGCGCCCCCGGTAATGCTCTGTTCGGGATCGGTGCGCTTTTGAATACCAACATGTGCGGCCGTAGCCTGGGTAAGCATCATGATCCCGCGTACGCCCGTTGGTGAGACGGCGTGACGGTTCCAATGCGATTCCTGATAGGCAACGGCTGCTAGCAGTCGCCAGTCAAGGTTGTTGTCGCTTGCCGCCCGCTCGAACAATTCGCGGTAAGCGGGCAGTCGCCGGTTTACGTGGCGCAGGTAGATGTGCGTCCCGGCATAGTCGAACTTGCTGATGTGCCCATAGTAGCGCTCGAGCAACCGATCCAGTTCGCCGGAAACTGTCAGACCCTCGAAAAAGGCTTCTGCCGCGTCATAGAGGGTATTGTCATCACTGAGCGGAAACGCCCATGCCAGCGGTTGCGGTTCCGAGATATCGAACGCCACATTGAGGGAAGGGTAG
>CP070733.1:1391008-1398335 GCA_020347585.1 Pseudomonadota bacterium
CGGCCGCCAGGCCGAACACCGACTGCCACAAATACTTCCACCGCGAAGCGAGCCCGCGACTGTTCTGATGGGTGATCTTCAGATAGTCGTCGACCCAGCCGATGGCCCCGAACGCCAGGGTAACCAGCAGGACGGTCCACACGTACCGGTTGCCCAGGTCGCCCCACATCAAAGTGGTAAGCAGAATCACGATGAGGATCAGCGCGCCGCCCATAGTGGGCGTACCGGCCTTGCTGAAATGACTCTCGGGGCCGTCGTCGCGCACGGTCTGACCGATCTTGAATACGCTCAGCTTGCGAATCATGTAGGGACCGACGATGAACGAGATCAAGAGCGCCGTAAGCACGCCGAGAATCGCGCGGAACGTGAGGTAGTTGAAAACATTGAACCCGCTGTGGAACTCTTGCAGGTATTGCGCAAGGTGATACAGCATCGCTCAGCCCGCCCCCCCGGCCACCAGTGCGTCCACCACATGTTCCATGTGCATGCGGCGCGACCCCTTCACCAGCAGCGTGGTGTTGTCGGTGAGATCGTGACGCAGCACATCGACCAGCGCGGTGATATCGTGAAAATGGTGACCCTGCTCGCCAAAGCTTTGCGCTGCACCTCGCGCCAGTTCGCCAATGGCATACAGGCGCTCCACCCCGGAGGCCCGCACCTGCACACCGGTGTCCCGGTGCAGCGCCTCCGTACTCTCACCCAGCTCCCCCATGTCGCCCAGCGCCAGCCAGTGCCGGCCCGGACAGGCCATTAGCACCTCGAGCGCCGCCGCCAGGGAACCCGGATTGGCGTTGTAACTGTCGTCGATGATGCGGCTGCCCGCGATACCAGGCTTGAATTCCAGGCGCCCCGGCACCGCTGCTAGCGCCTCGAGGCCGGCGCGCACCGTGTCCAGAGGCACCCGCGCCGCCAGTGCCGCCGCGGTCGCGGCCAGCGCATTCATGATGTTGTGCCTGCCGGGCAACGCTAGCTTCACATCGGCCGTGCCCGCCGGCGTTTGCAGCGTCAGGGCGCTACCCCATGGTGCCGGTGTCCACGTACCGCTCACGTCTGCCGCCTGCGTCAGACCGAAGCTGAGAATTTGCGCATGCTGCGCCAGTTTGCGCCACAGGCCAACGTAGGCGTCGTCAGCGTTGATCACTGCCGTGCCCTGTGCGTTCAACGCCTGGTAGATCTCGCCCTTGGCTCGTGCCACGCCCTCGACACTGCCAAAGCCTTCAAGATGCGCGGCGGCGGCGTTGGTAATAACCGCCACGTTGGGACGGGTCAGACTGGCGAGATAAGCGATCTCGCCATGATGGTTGGCGCCCATCTCGATCACCGCCATGCCATGCGCGGAATCAAGCCGCAACAGAGTCAGCGGCAGACCGATGTCATTGTTCAGATTTCCGGCGGTGGACAGCACCGACCCTTGTCGCGCAAAGATGGCAGCGAGCATCTCCTTGACCGTGGTCTTGCCGTTACTGCCGGTAACCGCCACCACCGGAATGGCGAACCGCGCGCGCCAGCATGCCGCCAATTGTCCCAGGGCAACACGCGTATCGGGCACCAACAGCGTCGGCCGCTCGCCCGCAGCGCGCTCTGCCATGACCGCAGCGGCCCCGCGTCGCATGGCTTCATCGGCGAATTGGTGGCCGTCGAAATTTGGACCGCGTAAGGCAACGTACAACTGCCCGGGCCGCAGCGTACGTGTATCGGCGCTCACCCCGCGCAGCGCCACATCCGCGCCGTGGCAAGTTGCATCTAACAACGCGGCCGCCTCATGCAACGTCATGGCGAAGCCGGTCGCCTGCGTATTGGCTTGCGGGTCGCCCGGCATCAGCCTTCCCCCAGCAGCGCTTGCACCGTAGCGACATCGCTGAACTCGAGCTTGCGGTCGCCCACCAGTTGATAGTCCTCATGCCCTTTGCCGGCGATCAGCACCACGTCGCCGGTGGCTGCCTCACCAAGCGCCAGCGCGATGGCCTTACCACGCTCGCGTTGCACAAGGGCGCTGTCGGGGCGCTGCATGCCGGTGCGGATAGCGACAATGATCTCGCTCGGGTCTTCGTGGCGCGGGTTGTCATCGGTAAGCACGACCCTGTCGGCGATGCGCTCGGCGACGGCGCCCATCAGCGGGCGCTTGCCGCGATCACGATCACCGCCGCAGCCAAATACGCACCACAGTTTGCCTGCACAGTGTTCGCGCAGCGCACCGAGCACTTGCTCAAGCGCGTCCGGCGTGTGTGCATAGTCGACCACCGCCAGGGGCGCAGGCCCACCGCCAAAGCGCTCCATGCGTCCGCTTACGGTGCGGGTTGCGGCAAGGCGCTGCAGTGCCTCATCCAAACTGACGCCCCGGATCAGCAACACGGCCAGCACCGCCAGTAGATTGCTCGCATTAAAACGCCCCAACAGCGGCGCCCTGAGTTCGCCCTTGCCCCAGGCTGTGGATACCTGCAGCGCGATGCCGCGTGCATCGAGCACGAGATCCGAACCGTGCACCGTGGGCGGTGTGCCATCGTGTTCCAAGCCATAAGTGATAAGTTCAACGTGCGGCGGCATCCCACCGGCCAGCTCGCGGCCGAAAGCATCGTCGGTGTTGATCACCGCATGGCGCAGACCGGGCACGGCGAACAGGGTGCGCTTGGCCATGCCATAGCGCGTCATGTCGCCGTGGTAGTCAAGGTGCTCGCGCGTGAGGTTGGTAAATACGGCGCAGTCGAAGGCAACGCCATTCACGCGCCCCTGGTCCAATGCGTGTGAGGACACCTCCATTACCGCGCTAGTCGCACCGCCGCTCAGAAAATCCGCGAGCCAGCGATGGCAGGTCACCGCATCCGGTGTGGTATGCCCGTCAGATTCCAGCGCGCCGTAAAGGCCGTGCCCAAGCGTGCCAATAACCCCGCAGGGCGCGAATGCACTGGCAGCTTGCGCAAGAAACTGGCTGCACGAGGTCTTGCCGTTGGTGCCCGTGATACCGGTCACAAATAGCTGCGCCGAGGGCTGCCCATAGAACCGGTCGGCGAGAACGCCGACCAGGGAGCTTAAATCTGTGACCGCAATGACCGGTACCTGGTGTCCCGATGGCGATGTTCGCCATGTGAGTGCAATGGAGTCGAGTCGCGTGTCGGCTTCCCACAACACCGCGTGCGCACCGGCGTCAATTGCCGCATCGATATAACCGCGCCCGTGAACACGCTGACCGACGCACGCCAAGAAAAGATCCCCGGCATGCACCGCGCGGCTGTGCGAACTCAGCCCGGTGATTTCGACACTGGCAAGGTGCGGCTGCCGGCCGAGTGCCGCGACCGCACCCTCGGCAATGCCGCGCAGCAAATCGAGCAGGCGCCAGTTAAGACGTGGCGCGGCCATCATTGCGCAGTCCTCATCAGGGCCAGCCTCGGCCCGTTACGCTCGAGGTTGTCCGGTGGCGCATCAAGCAGCCGCAGTGCACCTTCCATCACTCGCGCGAATACCGGCGCAGCAACCTCGCCTCCGTAATACGCCTCGCCCCGCGGCTCGTTGATGACCACGGCCATGACCAAGCGCGGATCACTGGCAGGCGCGATACCGACAAATACCGCAATGTATCGGTCCTCGCTATAGCCGTCGGCGTCTGCTTTTTTAATGGTGCCGGTCTTGCCGGCGACTCGGTAACCAGGCACCGCCGCCAGCGGCGCCGTACCACCCTCGCCGACCACGTCCTGCAGCATACGCCGCAGCTGGCGCGCGGTGCGGGCCTTGAGCGCCGCCTCCCCGTCAGACGGCTGCGCGGCACGCAGAAAGGTCACCGGGCGCAGCTGGCCATTGCCGGCCAGCACCGTATAGGCATGTGCCAATTGCAGTGCAGTGACCGACATGCCGTAACCGAAAGCCAGCGTGGCGCGCTCCACCTTGCGCCACTTGGCGTAATGTGCCAGCAGACCGCTGGCCTCACCGGGGAAACCACTGCCGCTCGGGCGTCCGAATCCCACCGCCGAGAGGACCTCCCAGACCGACGCCGGGGGCGTGTTCATCACGATCTTGGTGGCGCCTACGTTGCTCGACTTCTTGAGCACGGTGGCAACGTCAATGCGCCCGTAGTTGCGAATATCGCGCACCATGGCGCCGCCGACACGCAGTAGCCCCGGCGTGGTGTCTACTACCGTCGAACCGGCAACCCGCCCGCTGTCCAGTGCGGCTGCGATAGTGAACGGCTTGATGGTGGAGCCGGGCTCGAACACGTCGGTTACGGCGCGGTTGCGGTAGCGCCCACCGGTAAACTGGCCGCGATTGTTGGGGTTGTAGGACGGCTGGTTGACCATGGCCAGCACCTCGCCGCTACGTGCGTCAAGCACTACGGCAGAGCCCGAGCGCGCACGATGCTGCAACACGGTGCGCTTGAGTTCGCGATAGGCCAGGTATTGCAGGCGACGGTCGAGACTAAGTACCAGATCCTGCCCGGCGCGTGGTGCATCAATAAGGTCAACGACTTCGATGATCTGCCCCAGCCGGTCTTTCAAGACGCGCTGGCTGCCCGGCGTGCCCATCAACCATTCGTTATACGCGAGCTCAAGACCCTCCTGGCCGACATCGTCCACGTTGGTGAAACCGACCACGTGCGCAGCAACCTCGCCCAGTGGGTAGTAACGGCGGTACTCGCGTAGCAACGACACACCCGGCACCTTCAAGGCCCGGACCTTGTTGCCGAGATCCGGGCTGATGCGGCGCTTGAGATACATGAATTCACGATCCTGGCGTGCCAGCACTTCACGCGTCATGCGCTTGCGATTCAGGCCTAGCAGTTTGGCGAGCTGCGGCCAGCGCTCGCGCGCCTGGGCGAACGCTTGCGGCTGCACCCAGACCGAGTCAACTGGTGTGCTCATGGCGAGCGGCTCGCCGTGGCGATCGCTGATGACACCGCGATGGGCGGCGACGGGAACCACGCGCACCGAGCGCGCATCCCCTTCGCGGCGCAGCGTGTCGCGCTGGACCACGTGCAAATCCACCACCCGCCACAACAGCGCCGTCACACTCAGGGCAACCAGCGCATAAACCAGCGTCAGACGGTAGCCGGCTCCGCCCTGTTGGGTCTTACTTGCCATAGCGGATTACCACGACCTCTTCAAAACGCGGATTGACCATACCCAGCTGCTTGCGCGCCACGCGCTCGATGCGTCCGTGGGAAGCCCAGGTACTTTGCTCCAGCTGCAGCTTGCCCCACTCCACGTCAAGCTGATCGCGCACCTGCTGCACCTCCCGCAGTTCGACAAACAGCGTGCGGCTCTGATGCTTGGCAGACACTACCGCGACGGCCGACACGATAACCGCCAGCGCTAGCACTGCGTTGATCAACCGCCAGTTCATTCCAGCCGCTCCGCCACCCGCAACACGGCGCTGCGTGCGCGCGGGTTGGCATCGAGTTCACTTTTGCTGGCGTAGCACGGCTTGCCCACCGGCCGCAGGCGCGCGTGCAGCTGAATGTGGGTTACCGGCAGGTCCGGTGGCAACTGCTCGCCGCGGGACTGATCACGAATAAAGCGCTTGACGATGCGGTCCTCGAGCGAATGAAAGCTGATGACCACTAGCCGTCCGCCGGGACGCAATGCCTCAATTACCTCGGCCAGGCAGGCCTTGAGGTCCTCGAGTTCCTCGTTGATGAAGATGCGGATGGCCTGAAAACTACGGGTTGCCGGATCCTTGTGCCGCTCCCAGGCCGGATTCGCCGCCGCGACGATGGCGGCGAGCTGCCGGGTGGTGTTGATGGGCGCCTCGGCGCGTGCCGCGACGATGGCGCGCGCGATGCGCCGCGCATAGCGCTCCTCGCCGTATTCCTTTAATACTCTGGCAATCTCTGTCTCGGAAGCCGAAGCCAGCCACTGCGCGGCGCTGCGCCCCGCCTCGGGGTCCATGCGCATGTCCAGCGGCCCCTCGTCACGGAACGAGAATCCGCGCTGCGACTGATCCAGTTGCGGCGACGAGACACCCAGATCCAGCAGGATGCCGTTGAGCCGGCCAGCCCAGCCCAGCCCGCGCAACACATCGCCGAGGCTGGCGAAGGAGCCCCGGCGAATCACCACTCGTGGCTCGTCGCCGAATTGCCCTTGGGCCGAGGCGATTGCCTCGGGATCCTTGTCCATCACCAGCAGGCGCCCCTCAGCGTCCAACCGTTCGAGAATGGCGCGCGCGTGACCGCCGCGGCCGAAGGTGCCATCGGCATAGAGCCCGTCCGGCTGCACGGCAAGACCTTCAACGGCTGCCTCGAGCAAAACCGGCCTGTGTTCCTGATAGTCACCGTTGTTCATGGCTAGAGGGAGAGCGACTCCAGTTCTGTCGGCAGTTCGAGCTCACTGCCTGCACCTTCGGCCAACCACTCGTCGCGGCGAGCTGACCAGCTGTCTTCGTCCCACAACTCGAACTTGTTGCCCTGGCCGATCAGCACGACCCGCTTCTCGAGCCCGGCGAATTCGCGCAGCGGTGTCGGCAGCAGGATGCGCCCATTGCCATCAAGTTCGCACTCCGTTGCATGGCCGATCAGCAGGCGCTGTAGGCGACGCGCCTGGGCATTGAGGCTGGGCAAGCGCACCAACTTGCGCTCGATGTCCTCCCACTCGGGCAGCGGGTACAGCAACAGGCAGTGATCGCGGTCGACCGTGACCACCAACTGGCCATCGCACAAGTCAACCAGACGATCCCGGTACTTTGCCGGCATTGCCATACGGCCCTTGGCATCAAGGTTGAGCGTGCTGACTCCGCGAAACAAACCGTCCCCCTTTTGGACCCGTGGATCCATTAAGATCCACTTTTTCCCACTTCGGTACACTATAGGAAGCACAATAGCGCACTGTCAAGGTAAATGATCCACAAAGATCTAAGATTCTTGCTTTGCGGACAGTGACTTACGGCGCAGTGGGGTCCTGCTGGCGTACGTGGGACACAGCACAGAATTACGCTAAAACAGAATGTTGGAGAGGGTTGTTAATGTACTGGATGAGGGTGGGAGCCGGCCTGTAAGCCGGGTTCTGTCGAGGACAGCCATTCATCTGGGACGCACGTCACCGTGCGCCTCAAGCGACCTACCCGGGAACACTGTGCGGGCCACACAGGGCGGCCGAAGCCGCTGCGTTCCCCTATTTGGTCTTGCTCCAAGTGGGGTTTACCGTGCCGCCGGTGTTACCACCGACGCGGTGCGCTCTTACCGCACCTTTTCACCCTTGCCGGCGACGAATCGCTTGGGCGGTATGTTTTCTGTGGCACTTTCCGTGGACTCACGCCCCCCAGGTGCTACCTGGCACTTTGCCCTATGGAGCCCGGACTTTCCTCCCCGCGCCAGCGAGGCGCGGAGCGACTGCCCGGCCGACTCCCA
>CP070733.1:1398435-1401680 GCA_020347585.1 Pseudomonadota bacterium
ACGCGCTCCATCTGCTGCACCTGCTCGTGCAACACATCCACCTGTTTGCGCATATCACCCACGTGCTGCGACACAGTGGCCTTGACCGCCTCGGCGTCTTCAGTGTCGGCAATGGCCGCCTCTAGCTGCCCCAGTTGCGCGATGAGACTCGCGCTACTTGCTTCGGCCGGTACCCGCGAATACTCACCACTGAGATCGTAGTCGAGCCGGCGGCATCCATCGGCAAGCTCGCCAAGAAAACCATCCAGCTCCTGCTTGCCAGACTCTATGCGCCGGCGCATTTCCGCCACCAGCTCGGCAATGGAGTCGATGCACTCCATCAGTGCTGGCCAGTCGACGCCGCGCTGCAATTGTTCCTTGATTGCGGTTGCCAGCCCCGCAAGGTCGTCGGGCATGCCCACGCGCTCAAGGAGCTGGACGAGCACTTCGGCATCTGCCGCGGTGGAATCCTCTGCCGCCGGCACCGGTGCCGACGGCGCGTTGCCGGTGAGGTAGTCGCCGAGCTGCGTGGCAAGCTCGTCGATCATGTGCAACAAATCCTGGCGGTTACGAGCGCCGCTTGCCCGTTTGGCAAGTCCTGAGTAGTCGATCGTACGGCGCACACCCGTGGGCAGGCGCTTCATCAACTGCAGCAATAGCTCGCCTACGGTTGGGGCAAGCAACCCCGGACGAAAACCCGGTGATGTCTGCTGTCCTTCACTATCTGTCGCGTCGGGCTCACGCGCGTCATCACCTTGCGACTCGGGACTACTCGACACGTATAGTCCCCCGGTCAGGTGCCTGCGGTCATGTGCGCTTTCGCGCGGTCGGGGAGATCGATGCTCTCGGGCAACTCGATGCGCATGGAGATTGGTAGGTGATCCGAGTACGGATAGTCGTGCACATGCACGTCATGCGCAACCAGATCGGATGACACCAGGATGTGATCGATATTGTGCTGCGGGCGCCAGCTGGGGAAGGTGTGCTTGGTGTCGATTGGCTCATGCAGATGCGTGCGGCGGAATAACAAACTCATCTCCCTGCTCCCTGGCCGGCAATTCATGTCACCCATGACAATGGCGTGTGGATACTCGTTGACAATATCGCTGACGTAGTCAATCTGGCTGAGGCGTGCTCGGCGGCTTAACGCAAGGTGCAGCACAAATAGCACCAGCGGATTTTCCTTGCTGCCGAAGCGAGCCAAAATAGCGCGACGTCCTGGGATCAACCCCGGCAGGCGCAGATCGCGCATCTCCGTTGGCCGCAGGCGGCTCAGCAGGCCATTGCTGTGTTGCGCGATGCGCCCCAGGTTGCGATTGACTTGGTGATACCAGAACGGGAAGCCTGCGCGTTCCGCCATAAACTCGGTGAGGTTGATAAAGTTGCTGCGCAGGCTGCCTGCGTCGACCTCCTGCAGGCCAACGATGTCGTACTCGTGCACCCGGCGCGCAATCTGTTCGATGTTGACTAAGCGCGTTGTATGCGGCAGCACGTGCTTCCAGCTATGCGTAAAATAGTGATGCGGTCGGCTGCTGCTGATGCCGACTTGGATGTTGTAACTCATAACGCGCAGCGAGGGCCGCTGAGCGCTGGTGCTCGCTAGATCTTCAATGCTTGCGGTTTCGGTATTCATTGTCTCTTGCACAGTTCAAGCGCTAAACCGGGCACACCATTTCACCCAGTTTGCGTGTCAAAACCAGATTTTCGCTGTAGTCCACAGGGCAGTCGATTATACTTACGGTATTGTCTGCCAACGCTGTTTTCAACGTCGGAAGTAAATCTTCTCCGCGCTCGATGCGGTAGCCCTTCGCACCAAACGACTCGGCATACATTACGAAGTCCGGGTTCTCAAAATCAACGTGTGACTTGCGCCCGAACTGCGTCATCTGTTTCCACTCGATCAGCCCATATCCCTGGTCGTTCCAGATCAACACCACGATAGGTGTTCCCAGCCGTATGGCGGTTTCGATCTCCTGCGAGTTCATCATGAAACCCGCATCACCGGTCACGGCTACCACGGCCTTGTCCGGATTGGCAAGCTTGGCAGCAATGGCGCCGGGCACCGCAATACCCATACTGGCGAAACCATTGGAAATAATACAGGTGTTCGGAAACTCGCAACGGTACATGCGCGCCATCCACAGCTTGTGCGCGCCCACATCACAAATGGCAATGTCCTCCATTGCCATGGCAGTGCGCAGGTCCCAAATGATCTTCTGCGGCTTTATCGGCACTGCCGTGTCATCCTTGTGCCGGTTCATATCCTCGATGAGCGCATCGCGCAGTGCGCGCATGGCATGACCCTGGTGCGGTGTAGCGAGTTCCATGATGCGCACCAAGGAATGCTTGATGTCGCCGCCCACGCCGACCTCGACCGTATAGTAGGCATCGACTTCGGCGGGTTCCTGGGCGATATGAATAATGGTGCGATCGCGCGTGGGGTGCCACAGATACGGGTGATACTCGACCAGGTCGAAGCCCACGCAGATGATCACATCGGCGCGATCAAAACCGCAGGACACGTAATCCTTGGCCTGCAGGCCGGCACTGCCAAGCGCCATAGGATGCCTGAACGGCACCACGCCCTTGGCCATGAAGGTGTTGGCCACCGGGATGTTAAGGCGTTTCGCAAACTCAGCAAGCTGTGCCCAGGCCCTGGCGCGCACCACGCCGTTGCCCGCTAAGATCATCGGATGTTTGGCCGCGGAAATGATTTCGGCGGCACGCTCCACGCGGTCGGCGGGGGGCTCCGGCATGACCGGATGTTTCACTCTGAGTGGCGCGTCGTCAATTTTCATCTCGGCAATGTTCTCGGGAAACTCGATAAAACATGCGCCTGTCTTTTCGGTCTGCGCGACCTTGAATGCCTTGCGCAATACCTCGCTGATGATGTTGGGTGTAAGCAGCCGCGATGAATACTTGGTGATAGAACGGAACATTTCCTCCAGGTCGAGAACCTGATGAGATTCCTTGTGCAGGCGGCTCGTGCTCGCCTGGCCGGCAATCGCCACCAGCGGCGCATGATCCATGTTGGCATCGGCGACCGCAGTACACAGATTGGTTGCACCCGGGCCCAGGGTGGAAAGGCACACGCCTGCCTTACCGGTCAGGCGCCCATAGACGTCGGCCATGAACCCCGCACCCTGTTCGTGACGGGTTGTGACAAATTTGATCTCCGATCCCAGCAGGACATCCATGACATCCAGGTTCTCCTCGCCCGGAACACCAAAGATGTACTCGACGCCTTCGTTCTCAAGGCAGCGCAC
>CP070733.1:1401780-1408196 GCA_020347585.1 Pseudomonadota bacterium
ATCAGGTTGGTCAGCGCGTCCTGCACGCTCTTGGACTCAAAGGCAGCCTTGGGCCAGGCGGCCAGTACGGCCTGCGGGCTCAGCAGGCCGGCGCCCACGGCAACGGCCACGGTGCCACCGGCAAGCGTGCCCTTCAGAAATGTTCTGCGTTGCATGTTATCTCTCCAGAATTCGTAGATGACTAAGGCAGGTGTTTACAGCGTATAAACCCATTCGGCAATGGCGTCGATATCATCAGACGAGAGAATCTCGTACTTGCCAAACGGGGGCATCACCGTGTTCGGGTTGGCGGCGGTCGCATCGTGAATTTGCGCACGCAGCTTTGCCTTGTCCGGGTAACGCGCCTTCATTGCAACCAGCGGTGGTCCCATGTTACCGGGGGACACAGCGCCCTGGTACTGGTGACACGCAACGCAGTTGCCCTTCTTGCGGTTCTCGGCAACTTTCTTGCCTTTTTCTACGAGAGCCTGGTCTGCGGCATAGGCTGCACCGGGGAGCGCAATGCTGGCGGTTCCAAGCATTACGGCGACGGCGCTGGCAGCAGCGATGAAATTAGCGGTTTTCCGCATTTTTCCCTCCTCGTTAAGGTCTTCGAAGGATAGCGCCTGACGGATGTCAGACAAAATGGTCTGTGCGTTATAGCTTTTCTTGGAATAATTACGCTTTAGCTCTGACGTAACTTGCGCATAGCATACAGAAAAGGCAACAGACTTCAAGTGTGCTCAGCTAGTTTAGAAAATTAGAGATCGCTTAAGTGCTGGCGTGTGCATGTCAGCGCAGATTAACGACACTAGCTCTGTATGCTGCGCTTGCACATTATTGTGCCTGCGCGGCGTTTACTTCTTTGACAGGAGGGCAAGTTCATCCTTGAACTGCGCAAGGCGCGCCTCGATACGCGCGCTTTGGTAAAAATCCATACTTTTTGCCTGGCGCGCCAGGGTCAGCTGGGTGATCGCCTGGTGGGTCTGGCCGACGTTGTAGTAGTACTCGGCCAGCGCCTCGTGCGCGTTGGCCAGGTTGCCGAGCTGCGACTCGGTTTCCGAAAGTAAACGGTAGAATGCGGGTTGTGAGGGCGGCGCGCGCAGAAAGTCCTTGAGCAAGGCGTTGGCCTTGCGCGGCTTGCCGCTATCGATCAGCGTCTCCGCATAGTAATAGGTAAGGGTCGGGTTGCCGGGCGAGAGCGCCAGCGCATCCTCGTAGATGCGTTGTGCCTGGTCGGGCTTGCTATCCAGCATCTCCAGCTGGGCATGGAGAATCTGGTATGCGATGCGGTTTGGCTCCTTTTCCCGCAGCCGCTCAACCTCGGGTCTCGCTTCTGCAGGCTTCTTGGCCTGGAGCAGGGCGAGAGCATAGCCATAGCCCTCGGCATCGCGGTTCATGTAACTGTGGTTCGTGAGATTTTTGCGAAAACGCTTGACCGTCGCGTCGATGTCACGGCTGGTCAACACGGCAAGGCGCGCGCGCATCAGGAAATACGAGGGGCGTGGAGTGGAACGCCGGGGCTGGTAGCGGTCGGCGCGACTGCGTGCTTCGGCGATGCGCGTTTCGCTGACTGGGTGGGTGCGCAGGAATTCGGGGAGCTGCGGCCCGTACAGGCGCGCCTCGCGCGCCATGCGCTCAAAGGTGGATGCCATGCTGTGCGGGTCATAGCCTGCATCGGCCAGCAGGCTGATGCCGATACGGTCGGCCTCCATTTCGTTGCCACGGGTGAAGTCCAGTTGATGCTGGATTGAGCCTGCCGCCACGCTGGCGGCAGCGGCCTGGCCAATATCACCGGCTCCCAGCAGCATGGCGGCGATCATTGCCGCCAGCACCGGCAGGTTGCTGCCGCTCTGCATTTCATAGGCGCGCGCGTGGTGGCGCTGGGTGACGTGGGCGATTTCATGTGCGACCACCGCCGCCAGTTCATTTTCGGTGTCGAAGGCCTGAAACAGCCCGTAGTTGATACCTATGTAGCCGCCGGGAAGGGCGAAGGCGTTGATACCGCCGTCGTTTACGACAAAGAAATTGAATTCGCGGGTCTGTTCCCTGCGTGCCGCGATTAGCTGGTAGCCCATGTGATTGATGTATTGCACCAGAAGCGGATCGTCAATCACGCCGCCCGCACGGCGAATGTTGCGCACGACGGCCTCGCCGATCTGCTGCTCCTCGATCGGGCTCATCGCGCCCGCGCCGCTGTCGCCGATATCGGGCAGACGGATTTCGCTGGCGCCAAGTACGGTGGCTGCGCACATTCCCAGGGCCGCAGGCATCAGTTGGCGCAGACCCAGGGCCGCAGGCACCAGTTGGCGCAGACACAGCTTTACAACATCTCGCATGGCACAACGTGTCGTGACGTGGTGGGGGCTATCGCGCATGCTGACAGGCGGGCGCGGGACAATTGATAGACAGCCAAATGCTGCCTGAGTTCGCTGGCGGTGTCCAGCGTGCGAGAGTTGTAGTCGAGGCGTGCTCAATGCGCAGAGCTACCATATGTTTATGATTTTATTAGTATAATACGGCACAATGTTTCGGAGGCAGCGAAAAATTCAGCCCGTAACCGCTGCGCCGGCGATGTTTTGGGCGAACCTGTTGCCATGGACAAAGAGGTTGCCATCGGGACGGATCTGTCATATAAGTGTAGCGTTTTATACTAATATTTTGGTCTCCCGCTCGGGGGGAATCTTTTCGCGGCCGGCTGCGGTCTTCCTGTAAGCACGGGAGGGTCAGTCGAGCCAAACCCAACCCGCAGTTTTTCAAGAATAGGAGAGAAAGTAATGTCGAATTGGGATAACGAACTCGATGCATCCGGCCTCAATTGCCCGCTGCCGATTCTGCGTGCCAAGAAGGCACTGGCGGACATGTCCGGAGGTCAGGTGCTTCACATTATTGCCACCGACCCGGGCTCGGTGAAGGATTTCGACGCGTTCGCCAAGCAGACCGGCAATGAGTTGATGGAGTCGAAGGAAGACGGCGGCAAATTCTACTTCCTGTTGAAAAAGGCGTAACGACAGACACGTAATTTGGCTATTCCAGCTGGCGGCTCGGGGGCCTGTCGAGCAACGAGGTGAAATATGTCCGACAAGAAGCTTGCAATTATTGCTACCAAAGGAACCCTCGACTGGGGGTACCCACCGTTCATTCTCGCGTCAACCGCCGCGGCACTCGGCTACGACACTGAGATCTTTTTCACCTTCTACGGCCTGCAGCTGCTGAAGAAAAAGATCGACGTAAAGGTCAGTCCGCTGGGTAACCCCGGCATGCCAATGCCGATGGCAATGGACAAATGGTTTCCGGTCCTGGGAACGGCGATCCCGGGCATGGAAAGCATGATGACCGCAATGATGAAATCGAAGATGAAGTCCAAGGGTGTGGCAAGCCTCGAAGAGCTGCGCTCCCTGTGTCTGGAAGCTGACGTCAGAATGATCGCCTGCCAGATGACTGTCGATCTCTTCGACATGAATTCCAAGGATTTCATCGACGGCATCGAGTTCGGCGGTGCGGCAACGTTCTTTGAGTTTGCCGGCGAATCCGATATCACGCTGTTCATTTAGCCATAAGTAAAGATGGCCTCGCGCTCCGGCGCGGGGCCGTTCTCGTACCTACCAGAGCGTATTGACGACGGTGCACAGACTGTCGTTGTGCGCATCAATTCACCCCTCAGTGCACTCACCCTCCGGCTGGCTTGCTTTTTTGCGCCGCGCCCGGTTCTTCTTGCGCTAGACTTTCAGACATATCGTTTTCCGCTCCGTCCGGACTACTGGCGCGGCTGCAGCTTGCACCGGCCTGGCCCGACCCGCAACGCGACGTGGTTTTTCACAAACGGGTTTGTGGGTGGAAATCGCGGCAAATAACAACAGGGGAGGATGGCATGGGTGTTGTGCGTGGATGTGACGTTCCCGAGGCGTTGTTTTACCACATCGACAACAATGTTTGGGCGCGTCGCGAGAGCGACGGTACGGTAACAGTCGGCGTAACCGCCTACGGATGTGCGCTTTGCGGTCCGGTGGTTTCCTGTTCGCCCAGAAAGCCAGGTGACGCAATCAAGCGGGACAGATCCTGTGCCACGCTTGAATCCAGCAAGTGGGTCGGGCCGGTGAAGGCGCCCGTCTCGGGCGAGTTGCTGGAGGTCAACGCCGTGCTTTCCGACACGCCCGGGTTAATCAACCAGGACCCCTACGGTGCGGGGTGGATCGCCCGGCTGAAGCCCACCAATTGGGATGGCGATGCGGGCGAACTGGTTACAGGCGCTGATGCCCTGGGAAGATTCGAGACCCGCATGGATGCCGATGGCTTCGGCAGCGCCTGAGCGGCAGGGCAGTTTGCCTGTCGTGACGCGACGTAACCACGGGGAATGGCGCGCCGATGTGACCATGTCGCCGTCAGCCGGTTCGCCATCTGATCATGTCTGAACCGGCGTGCTGGCGGCTGCTCGACACCGGCCTGCGTCGTGCGGCCGACCATGTTGCCATCAACCGTGTCATGCTAAATGCGCATCAGGCCGGCAAGGTGCCCAACACCCTGCGCTTCATGCGCTTTGCGCCGTGTGCCCTGCTGGGCTTTCATCAAAGCGCGTCCCAGGAACTGCGGCTCGACTATTGCGGCGCGCACGGTATTGATATACAGCGGCGCCTGAGCGGCGGTGGTGCCGTCTATTGCGACCCTGACCAGATCGCTTGGGAACTCTGCTTCGACCGACGTCACCTTGGGTTGGGCGCTATGGCCGATATCGCCTCGTGCATCTGCGGTGCGGCTGCCACGGGTATACGTGGGCTGGGTGTCAATGCCCGCTTCCGGCCGCGAAATGACATCGAGGTGGATGGTCGCAAAATATCTGGTACTGGCGGTATCCTTGACGGTAACACGGTGATTTACCAGGGTACGCTGTTGATTGATTTTAATGTGGAGCGCATGCTGAAGGTGCTGCGCATACCCGCGGAAAAGCTGACCGACAAGGCGGTCGCGTCTGCAGGTGAGCGCGTAACCAGCCTCGCCGAACAATTGGGCTACGTGCCGGCCCTGGATGGAGTCAAACACCACTTGGCCAATGCCTTCGCCGACGAGTTTAACATTGCCTTTGAGCCGGCCAATGAGATTGACGCGGTTGAGCAGCGGACATACCGCGAAGCGCTTGCGGAGATCGACACCGATGAATGGGTGTACCAGCATTATCGGCCCACTGCCGAGGCGCCGACGCTTGAAGGGGTCTACCGCGCGAGCGGCGGATTGATGCGCGTCAACGTATCACTGGATACGCGGCGCCGGCGCATCCGACAGGTCTGGTTCCACGGCGACTTTTTCGTCCAGCCGCGGCGTACCATTTACGACTTGGAAGCGGCGTTGCGCGGCGCGGCGGTGACCGATGTTAAGGCCACCATCGAGCGCTTCTTTGCCCACCATCGTCCCGACCTACTGATGCTTGCCCCGAGAGATTTCTCCAACGCCGTTGCCATCGCTCTCGCATCCGTGGGTGCGCCGGAGGTTGCGCAGTGAGCGGCGCAGCGCACACACAGGTACGTCCCGTCGACGTGCTGGTGGTGGGACTTGGCCCTGCAGGCGGAAGCGCGGCGACCTTTGCCGCGGCTGCAGGGCTCAATGTGCTTGGCATCGACAGTAAGGAAACTATAGGCGAGCCCGTGCAGTGCGCCGGCTTCGTACCGATGCAACTGGCACACCATGCGCAGCACCCGCATGTTTTTAGGCAACGGGTCTCAAGGATGCGTACCGCGCTGCCGTCCGGCGCTGCCGAATTCTCCGATGTCCCCGGCCTGATGGTTGATCGTGCCGCCTTTGACCAGTATCTCGCTGAGCGCGCGAAAATTGTTGGTGCCAGGGTACGGACCGGGGTGCGCCTCGCCGCCCTGAACACCTCAGAGAAGATCGCCACACTGAGTGGCGCGCAGGGTGAACGGCAGGTGCATTACAGCGTGCTGGTTGCCGCAGACGGTCCCCGCTCGAGCATTGCCATGCTGATGGGTCTTGCCGCCCTGCGCACCATCAACACACGCCAGTACACTGTGCCTCTGAAGTTTCCCCACGAGGACACCGACATCTGGCTGAACGGGGATTATCCCGGCGGTTACGGTTGGATGTTTCCGTCCGGCGAACTGGCCAACGTCGGCGTTGCGGTCGAACCGGAGTTCAACACAAATATCAAGGAGCGTCTCGACGCGCTGCATGCCCATCTGGTTGCGTTGCGAATGGTCGGCGGGGAAATCTTCCGCCGCAGTGGCGGGGCGATACCGGTCGGCGGTCTGCGCGAGCGCCTGGTGCATGGCCAGATCCTGTTCGTCGGCGACGCCGCAGGCCTAACGCACCCGATTACGGGCGCGGGTGTTTCAGCAGCCGTGGTCTCGGGCGAGCGTGCTGGGCAGGTAGCGGCAGAATACCTGGCCGGTGATGTTACTGCGCTGGCGGGTTACGAGGAGGATATGCGC
>CP070733.1:1408296-1423319 GCA_020347585.1 Pseudomonadota bacterium
GGCACGAATCTCGGCGGGGTGCAACGCGTCAAACAGCTCTGCCACGCTGGCGTTGTTGCGGTCCACCGCCAGCAGGTATTGGGTAAGGTCATTGGTGCCAATGGAAAGAAAGTCCGCGCGACGCGCCAGCGCGTCGGCCTGATAGACCGCTGCCGGCACCTCGATCATAACGCCCACCTTCGGCATGGACACATCCTCGCCTTCCTCACGCAATTCGTCATGGGCGCGATGCAGCAATACCAGCGCTTCGTCGAGTTCAGCCACGGTGCTGATCATCGGCAGCAGCACTTGTAGGTTGTCGAGCCCAACGCCCGCACGCAGCATCGCGCGCGCCTGGACCAGGAAGATTTCTGGGTGATCAAGCGTAATGCGAATACCGCGCCAGCCGAGAAATGGATTGTCCTCGTTGATGGGGAAATACGGCAGCGCCTTGTCGCCGCCGACATCCAGAGTTCGGAGGACAACCGGCCGTGGCGCAAACTCCTCGAGAACGCGGCGGTAGATCTCGCGCTGCTCTTCCTCGCCGGGAAAGCGCTGGCGGGCCATGAAGGGAAATTCGGTGCGGTACAGGCCGATGCCCTCGGCACCGCTGCTCAGCATAGGCGTGATGTCGGATAACAGACCGGAGTTGGCATACAGGGGAATGCGCCGGCCGTCCTGCGTCACTGCCGGCAAGTCACGCAGCTCGCCGAGTTCGGCGGACAATTGATTCTCCTCGCTGGCAAGACGCTCGTACTCCGTGCGCACGCCCGCCGAAGGTGAAATGTGCACCCGCCCACTGTAACCATCGGCGATGATCGTACTGCCATCGACCTGTCCCACGGGTAAGTCGACCACACCCATCACGGCCGGCACGTTCAGCGCACGCGCCAGGATCGCCACGTGCGAGGTGCGCGAACCGCGTGCCGCCACTACGCCCACGAGGTGCCCGGCGGGCACGTCGGCAAGCATCGCCGCTGTTATCTCCTCGCCGACCAGCACGGTGTTGGGCGGGTAGTCATTGTTCGGGCGCGGCTGCGCCTGCAGGCTACGCAGCAGTCTTCCGCCCAGGTCGCGCACATCATCGGCTCGTTCACGCAGATATGCGTCCTCCATGTCGTTGAAGATGCGCACGTGCTCACGAATGGTGTCACGCAACGCGCCGGGCGCCCAGTTGCCCGCGCGGATCCGCGTCACTGTTGCGCCCACCAGGCTTTCGCTGTCGAGCATCATCGAGTAAGCGTCGAATAGAGCCCGATCCTCGCTGGGCAACACACTGGCAAGGCGTTCGGACAGCTCGGCAATCTCGTCCTTCACGCTCCGCACAGCATCGAGAAAAATTGATATCTCCTCCTCAATGTCCGGTGCGTCGCGATCCGGAATTGATTCGATCGTCTCGTGCGGATAAATCACCACGGCCTGGCCGATGGCGACGCCCGCCGCCCCCGGAATCCCCCGCAACGGGCGCGACTCGTCCATGGGACGCTGCAGCAGGCGCAGGCTTGCGATCTCGCCGCTGGCCTCGGCATGGGCAATGGCGCCGGCCAGTTGCGCCGAGACGGTCACCAGGAAGTTGACGCTGTCCTCGTCGAAACGCTCGGCAACGTGCTGCTGCACCACCAGCACGCCCAGTACGGTGCGGTGGTGGATGATGGGTACGCCCAGGAATCCGCGGTACTGCTCCTCGCCGGACTCGGCGAAATACCTGTAGCGCGGATGCTCCGGCGCGTTGGCAAGATTAAGCGGTTCGGCACGCGAGGCAACCACGCTCACGAGGCCTTCGTCCAGGCGCAGACGTACCATGAGCACCGACTCGGGCCTGAGCCCGTCGGTGGCCATCAACACGTGCTCGTTTTGCACGGCGTCAGTCAGGTACACCGAACACACCTCGACCGCCATGGCCTGCTTGACCCGCTGCACGATAATGCTCAGCGCCTGGTCGAGGTTGGGCGCGGAACCCACCTCCTGAACGATGCGTCTCAGCGTGTCGAGCATGTCACCCCGATTTGGTTAAATTGGGAAATCTGCCGGAGCAAACCGGCCCCGGCATTGAATTGGAATTTTGTGCCGTCGGACTAGCGGTGTTTCAGTTGCCGGCTCGCGGATACCGGCCCTGCCTGGTCCCCGGGCATCATCAGGGGAGCCAGTTCTTCGAGGGCCTGCGCATAGACGGAGCGCTTGAAGGACACCACCTTCTGCACCGGCTCCCAGTAATCGACCCAGCGCCAGCGGTCAAATTCGGGACGCGCGCCCCAGTCCAACCGCACACGGGTCTCGTCGCCAACCAGCCGTAGCAGATACCAGACCTGCTTCTGGCCAACACAAACCGGTTTGCTGCGATACCGAATGTAACGCCTTGGCAAGCGATAACGCAGCCACTCCCGGGTGCAACCGATGAGTTCCACGTCGCCGGCTCGCAGCCCGATTTCCTCCTCCAGTTCCCGGTACAAGGCCTGTTCTGGCGTTTCGTGCGGCCGGATGCCACCCTGTGGAAACTGCCAAGCGCGCTCGCCGATGCGCCGCGCCCAGAACACCCGGCGCTGTGCATTGCACAGGACGATACCGACGTTCGGCCTGTAGCCGTCTTCATCAATCATCGTAGCACGACGCGTTCTCTGGTATCTGACGGTCCCCATTGTTCCACAGTTGGACGATTCACTCCAAGTGCAATTGCGGCGCACTTGGCCAAAAATCCGTTATTTATAAGTAGTTACGAATGTTAGTGGGCACTCGCTTGTCGGACTGTCACGGCTTTCGGGTTATGATGCCCGCAATTTTGGGGATTTAGGGGAATTTGTGTTGAGCCTGGCGATATTCGATCTCGACAACACGCTGCTGGCTGGCGACAGCGATTATCTATGGGGGCGTTTCCTGGTGGACAAGGGAATCGTCGACGGCGCCGCCTACGAGGAGAAAAACCGTAGGTTTTACGAGGATTACAAGGCGGGCAACCTCGACATTTACAAATTCCTCGCCTTCAGCCTGCGCCCGCTGGCGGAAAACGACCCGACGGTCCTCAACGCCCTGCACCGCGAGTTCATGGGGCAATGCATTCTGCCTATCGTTGCGCCGGGCGCCACAGCCCTGCTGGCGAAACACCGGGCGCGCGGGGATTTTCTGCTTATTATTACTGCCACCAACCGTTTCGTGACCGCGCCCATCGCGGCGATGCTGGAAGTCGATGATCTGCTCGCCACGGATCCCGAGCAGGTCGAGGGCCGCTACACGGGGGAGGTCAGCGGTGTCCCCTGCTACAAGGAGGGCAAGGTACAGCGCCTCGAACAATGGTTGCGCAACACGCAGCACGACCTTAAGGACAGCTGGTTCTATAGCGACTCGCACAACGATCTGCCGTTGCTGGAACGGGTCACCCATCCCGTAGCGGTCGACCCCGACGAAATCCTCGCCGACCACGCAACCGCGCGGGGTTGGGAGACGATCTCGCTGCGGGACAGCGGCGAGTAGCGAGGCGCGAGTGGCGAGGAGTTGCATAATGTGCATTGGGCGCCATGACAGGGTTGCTGTCCATTGTCCCTCGACCCTCGCCTCTTCCCACTGCTAGCAATGCGCACCCCCGCCTTCCTTGCCTTGTTAACCGCGCTCGCGCTGGCCAGTGTGCTGGTGGCGCTGGCCATCGGCAGCGCCAGCATCAGTACGGCTGAATTGTGGGCGGCGCTGCGCGGCGCAGGCAGCGAAACGACGCGGATAGTGCTGTTCGAGCTGCGCCTGCCGCGCGCATTCATCGCTTTTCTTACGGGCGCGCTGTTGGCACTGGCTGGGGCGCTATTGCAGGTGCTGCTTCGCAACCCGCTCGCCGACCCCTATGTGCTGGGCGTCTCGGGCGGGGCCGCCGTCGCCGCTCTGGTGGCCATGCTGCTGGGCGTCGCCGGCCTTGCCTTGACCGGCAGCGCCTTTGCCGGCGGTCTGATCGCCACGCTGCTGGTGTTTGGGCTGGCTCGTGGACCCGGTGCCTGGAGTGGCACGCGGCTGTTGCTCACCGGGGTGGTGCTGGCGGCGGGCTGGGGCGCGCTGATCGGGTTTATCCTGTCGCTGAGCCCCGACGCCGGACTGCGCGGCATGCTGTTCTGGTTGATGGGCGACCTGAGTTACGCCAGCGACTGGCGTCCGGCACTGGCGGTACTGGTTGTTGGGCTGCTGGCAACCTGGCCAACGGCGCGCAGTCTCAATGTCATGGCGCGCGGCGAGCTGCTCGCGGGTTCGCTAGGGGTCGATGTGCGACGTACCAACCTGCGGTTGTTCGCGGTCTCGGCCCTGCTCACCGCCACGGCCGTCACCCAAGCCGGCAGCATCGGATTCGTGGGACTGGTCGTTCCTCATCTGGTGCGCCTGGCCGGCTTCACAGACCACCGCGTGCTACTGCCGGCCGCGGCGCTGGCCGGCGGCACCCTGGTGGTATTTGCTGACAGCGTCGCGCGCACGCTGCTGGCGCCGCAGCAACTGCCGGTCGGAGTCGTCACGGCGCTGCTGGGCGTGCCACTGTTCCTCTACCTGCTACAGCGCGAGGCTGGACGGGCATGACGGTGAACGCTGCGCCATTGTTTGCGGTATCTGGGCTGAACGTGGCCATCGGCGGCGTGACGGTGTGCCGCGATCTGGAGCTGGTGATCCACGCCGGGCAATGCTGGGCAGTGTTGGGGATGAACGGCAGCGGCAAAACGACGTTGCTGCATACCCTCGCCGGGCTCCGCAGCGCGGCGGGCGGTGAGATTCTTCTTGATGGGCAGCCGCTGACGCAAATTGGCCGGCGCGAGATGGCGCGCCGCGTCGGCGTGCTGCTTCAGGACCTGCCGCAGGGATTCCCGGCCACGGTAATCGAGTCGGCGCTGACCGGCCGCCACCCGCACCTCTCCCCCTGGCAATGGGAGGGTGCCGCGGATCGGGAACTGGCGCGCGCCGCGCTGGCAGCTGTGGATCTGGGCGGATTCGAGAGGCGCCAGGTTGGCACCCTATCAGGCGGTGAATGGCGGCGCCTGGGGCTGGCGACACTGCTGGTGCAGAACCCCGCGCTCGCGTTGCTAGACGAACCGGTGAATCACCTCGATTTGCACCATCAACACCGCGTGCTTGCATTGCTGAGAAACCGCGCGGCCAGCCCTGGGCACGGCGCTGCCATGGTACTGCACGATGTCAATCTGGCACGACGCTACTGCGACCATGCACTGCTGTTGTTCGGCAAGGGCGAGACCCGGGCGGGCCCGATTGACGAAGTGTTCGATGCCAGGACACTAACGCGCCTATACCGGCACCCAGTCAACGCACTGGACGGACCACACGGCCCGCTTTACATCCCCGGCGATCCAGAAGAAATCTAACCCGTTAGGCGCGAGGCATCACCATGTCCGCTGTCGGACGACTGCTCAAGCCAGTCCATCAGCGACACCCACTGACACTTGTCACGCCCGGCGCGGCTGTCCCACATCTCGTGAATCCCGATGCCGCGCTCGGCGGCGTGAACGTAGTTCTGCGTGTCACGCAATTGGGTCACCAGCGGCAACTCCAGGCTGGCGAGGAAACGCTGCAGCGCCTGAAAAATGCGGGTGTTCTCGCGGGTACGGTTGGCTACCACCCCCACCCGGACGCGTGTCTGGCGCACCTTTGCTTCCAACAGCAGATCCTGGATGAAGCGCGATGCGGCGTGAATATCGATGGGTGATGGCAGCACCGGCACCAGCACCACATCCGCCCTGCGGGTGTACTCGAGCAGCCTTGTGCCCGTCACGCCTGCCGGGACATCCATCACGACGCGCTCGGTCCCGGGCGGCAGCCGGTGTAACCAGGTGCTGGTCTGGCCGCCGGCGGGCCGCCTGTACACCGCAACGCCATGGATCGCAGGTCGCTCGTCGGAACGCAGCGACAGCCAGCGCATCGCCGACGCCTGGGGATCATAATCCAGCAGCGCCGCGCGGTAACCGCTGCACGCCCACGCACAGGCGAGATTGGTGGCAATGGTCGTTTTGCCACAGCCTCCCTTCGCGTTGATCACCAGCACTCGTTGCATTTCGCCCCCA
This sequence comes from Pseudomonadota bacterium, assembly GCA_020347585.1. GTDB lineage: Bacteria > Pseudomonadota > Gammaproteobacteria > CAMYNG01 > CAMYNG01. The sequence goes on from CP070733.1 coordinate 1,414,305, forward strand.
GGTTTCCCGCGCCCGTAGCATCCCTACTCTACTACTACGGCAGCTGGCTTGGTGAATTTAGCGGTTTTTCGTCGATGTAAGGCATTCGCTTGCGCTGCATCGTCGTAGCATGGCGTGTAACATTCAAAAAATCGATGAAACCGACGGGATCATACAGCGATGCAGGCAAGTATTCCCGACGCGAAGCCCGTGGTGGCTAGCCATCCCCACGCCGGGCTGCGGTATCATTCCAGCGGCCGGAAGATTGCATTTGTGATTCACGCTGTGACACAAAGGCGCCAACCGGCCAAACACGCGTCGCAATCCAGAGACTAATCCACAATGGCACACGTGCTAAACGCATCGCTTCGTCGACTGACACTCCTACTGCTGATCGTCATCGTGTGCCTTGCAGGCCGCGATGTCGGCGCGCAGGAAAAGGGCGAAAAGCAGGCGCCGCAACCGGCGGAAATAACCAAGGTACTTGACAGCACCGAGCGCGAACTCAAGCGCGAGCCCGCCCGGCTAGGCAAGCTAAATGAGTATCTCAAGCAACTTCCGAACTTCAGGAGTTGGGCCACCAAGTGCATCGCCGACACTGAAAAGGCCCTGGCGCAGACCGAAGAAGGCTTTAAATCCCTGGGCGACCCGGTAAAGGGCGAGACCGCCGCAGTCGTCAAGAAGCGTGCAGCGCTGGAAAAAGAGAAAGCCGCCGCCGAAAAAGCGCTGGCGACATGTCGCGTTATCGAACTGCGCAGCGCGGAATTCATCGACGAGATCAACGCGCTCAAACAATCAATCCTCGCCGAGCAGTTGCTGGCCAAAGGCCCCAACCTGTTTGTGCTGCTGCGCGAGAACTGGCAACAACCCGCCATATGGATCGATGCCAGCAAGGAGTTTATTGTCGAGCACAGCGGGCTCGACAAGCTGACGCAGGTGCAATGGCTTATGTTTGTGCTTGTGCTGGCACTGAGCGCCGGAGCGAGCATGGTGGTGCGCACAGCCCTGCGCAACTGGGAGCAACACCATGAGCCCGGGGACGTGCTGTCGCGCCAACTGCTGTGTGCACTGGTCACCACCTTCCGCCACTACGCACCCTCGCTGCTGACAAGTGCCGCTGCGGCGCTGTTCCTGCATTTTGCCACCAGTGCGTTCAAACCGACACCGTTTTTGACACTGTTCGCCTACGGACTGCCTGCAGTGTTTGTTTCGATGGCGCTCATCCACCTATTTCTATACACGCCGCTGAACCTGCGCGGGCTACGCAAGATATCGAGCGATGCCGGGCGCGCACTTGCACGGCGCCTTAAGGTGCTGGTACTTCTAATTTTCATCGGCTACATCCTGTTTGCCACCATCCTGTCACAGAGCCTCCCCGAGCCCGCACTGCTCGTTGCACGCGCCGTATACGCCGCGGTGTTAGTGCTAAATCTGATCTGGGTGATCTGGCTGGCTGGTCGCTTGCACGGTGCGACTCGATCTCTGGTGATCCGGATCCTCATTTCGGCGCTGCTCCTTGGCATGTTGTCCGCGGAGTTCCTCGGCTATCGCAACCTCTCGGGATACATGCTGCGAACTATCTTGGGAACGCTGATCGCGCTCGGCTTGTTCGCCCTGCTCAGTGATCTTGTCAGCGACGCTTTCGACAGCCTCGAGCGTGGCGAATTGCGCTGGCAGAAAAAACTACGCGACAAACTCGGCGCCAAGCCCGGCGAACATTTGCCCGGCGTGGTCTGGGTGCGACTATTACTCTCTACGGCGCTGTGGGTCGGGCTGGTAGTGGCGCTCATCTTCGTGTGGCAGGTTCCGACCGCCTACGTCGACATCGCGGCACACTACCTGCTTGACGGCTTCAAGGTTGGCACGGTCCATATAGACCCGCTGCGCATCGTCGAGGCCGTGCTAATCCTGGCGCTATTGCTCGCCCTTAATGGCTGGATTCGCCGCCGCTTCGAAAAAAAGTGGTTGGCCAAAACACGCATGGATCGCGGCGCCCGCGAATCGGTCGCCACCATCACCGGCTACGTGGGTGTGACTATCGTACTGCTGATAGCGCTGAGTGTGGCGGGCATGGACTTTTCCAACCTCGCCATCATCGCCGGCGCGCTGTCGCTCGGCATTGGTTTTGGCCTGCAGAATATTGTCAACAACTTCGTTTCCGGACTGATTTTACTGTTCGAGCGCCCGGTCAAGACCGGTGACTGGATTGTAGTGGGCGGCGTCGAAGGCTACGTCAAGCGCATCAGCATCCGCTCCACGCAGATCCAGACCTTCGATCGTGCCGACGTCATTGTACCCAACTCTGAGTTGGTCTCGGGGCAGGTGACCAATTGGATGCTGCACGACATGCGTGGCCGGGTGCGCGTGCCGGTAGGCGTTGCATACGGATCAGACACGGCGGCAGTCAAGGACGTATTGCTCTCGGTTGCCAACGAACATCCGGATGTCATCACTGATGGCATCCTCGCGCCGCCGCCGCGCGTGTTGTTTGTCCGTTTTGGCGACAGTTCACTAGATTTCGAGTTGCGCGCGCACGTCCGCGACGTTGACCGGCGCATGGTAGTAATTAGCGACCTGAACTTCGCTATCGACGCAACGTTTCGCGAGAAGAACATCGAGATCCCGTTCCCGCAGCGCGACCTGCACGTCAAGAATCTGCCCGGCAAGCACGCGCCGGCGCCGGAACAAGCACCGCTCGAGGAAGTCCCGCACGAGGATCGCAACACCAAGGAGCGCGACGGTGGTGATACTTAAGCTCATGCGTCACGCGATTCGACTGGCCAGCACTGAGTCTTCCTTGACAGTCGTCACAGCACTTGCGTACAGTGCGAGCACTTTTTGAAATATTCGCTTCAGGTTCTCCCGGGGCATTCGTCCAGGGGAGTGAAACGGGAAGCCGGTGCGCAGTAGTTCACGACGATACTGCAAGTCCGGCACTGCCCCCGCAACGGTAGGCGAGAGCAGGTGAATCAGAATGCCACTGCGCAGGCGCGCGGGAAGGCGATTCACCGGGGATAAGTCCCGCTCGCAAGTCCGGAGACCGGCCTGAAGCGACACAGGTGTGCTGCGGAGGGCGGCGTCCGGTGGCAGACCGTTCACGCCACACCGACCCCTCCTCAGCACGAGATGTTCCATGCACGGGGCGTGCATAGCCAGGGGGGAAATCAATGCAGTTCGCGTACCGCTTTGCCGGCGGACTAGCGCTTGTCGCCGGTCTGCTCGCTGCAACGCCCGCCACCAGCCAGGAACAGCAGGCGCCGCCGCAGGATCAGGGGCAGCGACCGCCGGCACAATCTGCACCGCAGCCGGCAACGACTGACGCCGCGCTGCCAACCGACCCGGACCCAGCTATAGAAACCCCCATCATCGTTAGTGCAACGCGCACCGCGCAGACTGTTGATGAGACACTGTCACCCGTCATCATCATCGGCCGCGAGGAGATCGAACGCAATCCGGCATCGGATGTTCCCAACCTGCTGCAACAGCAAGCGGGCATCGACGTCGCCCGCACCGGCGGTGCCGGACAGTTAACCTCGGTATTCATCCGCGGCGCCGACAGCAACCACACCCTGGTGATGATTGACGGCGTGCGCATGAATCCGGGCACCATCGGCATCGCCGCCATACAAAACATCAGCCTTAACATGGTCGAGCGCATCGAGGTGGTCAAGGGGCCACGTTCCACCCTCTACGGTTCCGATGCTATCGGCGGCGTAATCAACATCATCACCCGCCGAGGCCAGAAAGGAATCCAATACAACGCCAGCGTCGGTGGCGGCAGCAACAACACTAAAGAGTTCAAACTGGGCGCCCACAATCGCCAGGAGGACCGCGGTGCAGGCATCAATATCAGCGCGCTCGATACCGATGGCATCCCGCCGCGTACCGATTCGGACGCGGGCGGCGCCTACGATAATCTTAGCTACGACATCCACGCCCGCAAACGTGTGTTCGGAAATTCCGACGTCAAGCTAAGCTACTGGCGTTCGGAGGGGACGGCGAACTACGTCGATTTTTTGCTGAGCCCCGTCTCGCAGGACTACCGCAACAGCATCGGCACGGTGGGCTTTGACACCCGGGCCACAGACAACTGGATCAGCAAGGCCAGACTGAGCCAGATGAAGGACAAGATTGAACAAAATCAGGGCCCCGACTTCACCCGAACCGAGCGCCTTGCGCTGGATTGGCAAAACGACATCCAAATCGGCGAGGCGCACCTGGTGACCGCAGGTCTGTATCTCTCGGACGAGGACGTACGCTCTCAGGTGTTTGGCACTGGTTTTGACGAGACGCTTTACCAAAACGCCGCATTCGCCCAGGACAACACGCGTATCGGAAAACATCACATCGTCGCGGGCGCCCGTTACAACGATCACAAGACCGCCGGCGATCACACCACGTGGAACCTTGAGTACGGCTACGACGTGCTGCCGCAGCTGCGGGTCATCGGCGCCGCCAATACCGGCTTTCGCGCACCGGACGGTACGGACCTGTATGGCTTCGGCGGCAATCCCGACCTAAAGCCGGAGACCTCCCAAAACACGGAAATTTCACTGCGTTTCAACGCCAGTTCACGCCACTCGGCCTACGTCAACGCGTTCAACAACAACATCGACGACCTCATCGAGTATGTCGACCCGGACGGCTTTCCCGGGCCGATACCCGGAGAAAACCAGAACGTAGGCCGCGCACGCGTTCGCGGTGTTGAACTGGGTTACGGCTTTCAGCATCAAGGCCTGGCGCTACGCGCCGGTGCCGTGTATCAGGATCCGGAAAATCTCGATACCGGCACGCAGTTGCTACGGCGCAGCAAGGAAAGCGCATCGGTGTCGGTGGCGTACGATCGCCCGCGCTATAAGGTTGCCGCCGACGTGCGTTACACGGGCGAGCGCAAGGACTTCAACGACTTTGGCACTATTGTTACGCTCGACAGCTACACACTGGTAAACCTGTCCGGCGACTTCAGGCTGACGCGCGCCTGGACCCTGACGGGGCGTGTCGAGAATTTATTCGATGCAAACTATACACTGGTCTCCGGCTTCAACGCGCCGGGGCTAAGCGCCTTCGTCGAGATTCGCTGGGCGATGCCCGCCGCGGCACTGACCCGCTGAGCCATGCGTACGGTCCCTGTTCATTGGCTTTTGATCTCGGTAGCGCTGCATGCGCCGCTGCTGTGGTACTGGCAGTCGCCAGACCTCGCAAGCCAGCAGGTACCGGGACCACTGCAGGTACGCATCGTACCGGGGCAGGATTCCGCTCAGACCGCCCAGCAACCGACGAACACTGCGCGCGCCCCGCAAGTGCCGCCCGCGCCCGACGCGACGGGCCCGGTCCGCCACACTGCGCCCCAGCACACGGGCAAGACCCGAGCCACACGTCGGGAGTCCACTCGCACGGCGCCGGCACCTCGGACTGCAACGACACACGTCGAGCGCAGCGCTGTTACGCCGACCCCGGTAGCGGCCGCCACGCCCGCCGCAGCGGGCAATGCGGCACGCGCGTGGGTACGTTCACGCATCCGCGACGATCTGAACCGTCATTTCGTCTACCCCATGCTGGCGCGGCGCCACGGCTGGGAGGGCGAAGTGTTGGTGCAATTCACCGTGAGTCCCGGCGGGCACATCGGCAACGTGCAGGTAACGCGCAGTTCCGGCCACCGGATTCTCGATCGATCCGCTGTCAGGGCACTGGCCAGACTCAAGCGTATCGAACTGGAAAGTACATGGTGGGGGGAGCAGTTGCTTGATATCCGTATTCCGGTTATCTATCAACTGCACGAGGGACAACTGCACGGGGGCTAACCGCCATGGGTAACCGCCTGTCAAAAATCTACACCCGCACCGGCGATGACGGCACCACGGGACTCGGTGACGGCAGCCGCGTCGACAAGGACAACCCGCGGGTGGAAGCCTACGGTACCGTCGATGAACTCAACAGCGTAGTCGGCATGGTGCTGGCCCACGATCTGCCCGAGGCAATCCGCGCCTGCCTGACGAATATCCAGCATGAACTGTTCGATTTAGGTGGCGAACTCAGCATGCCCGCGCACCAGTTCATCACCGACGCCCAGGTCACGGCGCTTGAAGCCGCCATCGACACCTTCAACGCGGAACTGCCGCCGCTCAAGGAGTTCATACTACCGGCCGGTGGTCCGGCTACCTCGACCTGTCACCTGGCCCGTGCGGTGTGCCGGCGCGCCGAACGTCAAACGCTTGCGCTCGCCCGCCGAGAGGAGATCAACCGGACATCCCTGAGGTACCTCAACCGCCTGTCGGATCTGTTGTTCGTGATTGCGCGTTTGCTTGCGCGCCACGAGAAGGGTGCAGAGGTGTTGTGGCGGTCGCTCGGTGACAGAAGTTGACAATCTTACTGGTAAATCACACGTTGATCCGGCCGTAACAAACGGCTAACTTGTTTGTGAAACATTCGTAACCGGTAACCGTCCGATAGAGACTTCCCCGCCGACCTACTGCCCTACTCGATAACCATCCGTATTCCCGACATCACAAACAAGGAGAAAGACGTATGGTAACGCTGGACCTTACAGCCGAGGAGCAGACTATCCTGCTCCAGACCCTTGAGAATTGCCTCTCCGACCTCAGCGTCGAAATCGCCGATACTGACCTTAAGGATTATCGTGATGAACTCAAGTCCCGGCGCGGCGCACTTGAAAAGGTCGCGGTGGCGCTAAAGGGCTGACTTCACGCTGAGGGAGTGCCCGGCGCGCTGTGGCGCGCCGGGCAACAATCCGCCACCTTGCAAGGAACGCGGCCGATGGACATCAGGGGATCATGCCACTGTGGCGCGGTGCAATTTGCCGCGCACACACACACGCCGCACCCATACATGTGGTGTTATTGCTCCATTTGCCGCAAGACCGCCGGGGGTGGCGGCTATGCGATCAACATCATGGCCGACGCCGATACACTGCGCGTCGACGGCATGCAGCACGTCAGCCCTTACCAGGCCTGCATCAGCGACCCTGACGACCCTGCCAGCACGACACTGAGCCCTGCGGTACGACACTTCTGCAGTGTGTGTGGCAGCGCATTGTGGATCGCCGATCCGCGCTGGCCCGAGTGGATTTATCCATTCGCCTCGGCCATCGACACCGCGCTGCCAGTGCCGCCGGAACACACCCGCATCATGCTCGAGTTCGCGGCACCCTGGTGCGAGATCCCGCAGAACCCTAATGACAAGCACTTCGCCGGCTATCCCGATGTCGCCATCATCGATTGGCACAAGCAGCACGGCCTTTACGAAGAGAGCTAAACATCACACAGCCGCACCAAAATGCATTCGCCGCCATGTTCTCTTGCAATACGCAGCCGCACCGCGGTCCGCGATGAAGACGCGGCCGCTCCTATCAGGGTTCAACCGCCCGCACCCCGGAGACAGATCACATGAAGGAACCCATTATTGTAATTGGAATCGGTGAGATGGGTGGCGTGTTCACGCGCGGCTTCCTGCGCACCGAGCACCCCGTTTACCCGGTTAGTCGGCGCATGGACATGAAGCAGATCGCCAAAAGCACGCCGGACCCGACGCTGGTTCTGGTCGCGGTGGGCGAAAACGATTTGCACCCGTTGCTGGAGCAGATTCCCGCACAATGGCGCGACAAGCTCGGACTGCTACAAAACGAACTGCTACCGCGTGACTGGCGGGAGCACAAAATCAGCGACCCGACGGTAATCGCCGTGTGGTTTGAGAAGAAAAAGGGCCAGGACTACAAGGTACTGATCCCCTCCCCCGCCTTCGGTCCACGCGCCACGCTCCTGGAGAGCGCGCTCGAGTCGCTAGAGATCCCCTGCTGGGAATTGTCCAGCGCCGCGGAGCTGGAGTTCGAACTGGTACGCAAGAATGTATACATCCTAACCACCAACATTACCGGGCTGGTGGTCGGTGGCACGGTCGATGAGCTGTGGACACAGCATCAGGATCTCGCGCGCGAAGTAGCCGGCGAAGTGATGGACGTACAGGCCTGGCTGGTCGGCCACCATCTAGAACGCGAGAGACTGGTCGATGGCATGGTTGAAGCGATCCAGGGCGACCTGCAACACAAGTGCATGGGCCGTTCGGCGCCAGCGCGGCTGACCCGCGCCATTGGCCACGCCGACGAGGCCGAACTCAAGGTAGCGCGCCTGCGCGAGATTTACGCCACCAAGATCGTCGGCAACTAGTAACGCATCGGATTTCGCGCCTGGCCGTTGCCGCCGTTGCGTCCCGGGTCGTGTGACTCACCACGTACCTGTTGCAAATACCCGCACAGCAGAGAGGCGCCCTGCAAGATGCGTGGCGTGTGGCGCACCAGCAACTCCGGCGGGACCTCGTACAGGTGACCGCCACTGACCGCAGCGATCCCCGGCCAGCGGCGCCAGTCGTCACGCCATGCCGGCCGTGACACCGTCAAACCGGCAGCAACTATCATTTGCGGGTTCGCCGCCAGTACCGCCTCAACGCTGACCTGCGGGGCAAGTGCGCCGAGCGCCGCGAACACGTTACGACCACCGCACAGTTCGATGACGCGGGTGACGAGATGCCCACCGCCCACCGTCACCAACGGCCGGTCCCAGATCTCGACGAACACCCGCACCGGCGCATGACTCGCATGGCGGCTGCGCAGTGCGTCGAGTTGCGTGCGAAACGTCTGCGCCGCCGTCGCAGCGACTTCCGGTGTAGCAACGAGAACACCGAAGCGTTCAATAGTTGTTGCGATATCATCAAGGCGCGTTGGCTCACTGAAAAAAACCGGAAAACCCAGCGCGATCAGGCGCTCCACCTGTGCACGATTGCCGCCCGATCGCCACGCCACCACCAGGTCCGGACGCAGTGCACTCACCGCCTCGAGATCGAGGCGTTGGGCATCGCCCACCACGGTTAGCCCGCGCGCTGCGGGAGGATAGTCACTCCAGGCATCAATTCCCACCACCTGGCCGCCTGCGCCGGCGGCGAACAGCAGCTCGGTGAGATGCGGTGCGAGGCTGACGATGCGGCGTGCCGGCTGCGCGAGACGAACCTCGCGTCCAGCGTCATCAC
>CP070733.1:1423419-1428129 GCA_020347585.1 Pseudomonadota bacterium
TCAGGGGTCACAAGGTACAACGGGTCACTGCGGTGCAACATGCTGCACGGCGGGGTCTCTTGCACCTTGTGTATTTTTCCCGGTATCAGAGTTTAGGCCAGTAGCTCAATTGGCAGAGCGGCGGTCTCCAAAACCGCAGGTTGGGGGTTCGATTCCCTCCTGGCCTGCCATGTAACGGCAGTTTGGGACTCAGATAAGACATGCTGGACAAGGTCAAACTGGTTTTCGCCCTGCTGCTTGTCGCTGCGGGCGTGGTCGGCTTCTACTACTGGGCCGACGAAGTGGCCCTGCTGTATCGGGTACTGGGCCTGCTGGCGGTGGTGCTTGCGTCGCTCGGCGTTGCGTCGCAGACAGAAATGGGACATGGCGCGCTGAGTTTCGGGCGCGATGCCTATGTCGAGGCACGCAAGGTCGTGTGGCCGACACGCAAGGAAACCGTGCAGACCACGGGTCTGGTGCTGGTTATGGTGACATTGATTGGGATCATCTTGTGGTTGTTCGACATGCTTTTGTTGACTGCCGTGAAATGGCTGACGGGCCAGGGGGGGTAAACGCGTGGCATTGCGATGGTATGTGGTTCACGCGTACTCCGGGTTCGAGCAGCAGGTCAAACGCTCGCTTTCGGAGCGCATTAAGATCAGTGACATGCAGGACAAGTTCGGCGAGATCATGGTGCCAACCGAGGAAGTGGTTGAGATGCGCGATGGCCAGAAGCGCCGTTCCGATCGCAAGTTCTTCCCGGGTTATGTTCTGGTGCAGATGGAAATGGACGATGAGACATGGCACTTGGTCAAGAGTGTGCCGCGAGTGATGGGTTTCATCGGCGGCACATCCGACAGACCGGCGCCGATCACCGACAAGGAAGCCGATGCCATTCTCAACCGTATTCAGGAAGGTGTTGAGCGGCCACGGCCCAAGGTGCTGTTTGAGCCTGGCGAGGTGGTTCGTATCACCGACGGTCCGTTCAATGATTTCAATGGCGTAGTCGAGGAAGTGGACTACGACAAGAATCGACTGCGCGTGGAAGTGTCTATTTTTGGCCGGTCCACACCTGTAGATCTGGAGTTCGGACAAGTCGAAAAAGGCTAAGGTCGCAGAAGGCGTGCCCTTCTTCGACAGGGGCGAGGTACGAGGGAAAGGTCACCAGGAAACAAGGGCATGCACCCGCGGCGCATGCCTTGAAGATCCTGGTAACTCGTTCTTCGAACCTCGTGACTTGAGTACGGGGAGCCTCACCGTCAAGGGAAGGACGGCAGGCGTTTGGACCCAATCAGGAGTGAACGATGGCAAAGAAAATTGAAGCTTATATAAAGCTGCAAGTACCGGCCCAGGAGGCCAATCCGAGTCCGCCAGTGGGCCCGGCGCTCGGCCAGCACGGCGTCAACATCATGGAGTTTTGCAAGGCGTTTAACGCGCAGACCCAGAATGTCGAGAAAAGCCTGCCAATTCCGGTGGTCATAACGGTCTTCGGTGACCGCAGCTTTACCTTCATCACCACGACGCCACCGGCGTCCGTGTTGCTGAAAAAGGCCGCCGGCATCCCCAAGGGCTCCAGCGTGCCCAATCGTGACAAGGTGGGCAAGGTCAATCGCGCGCAGCTCGAGGAGATCGCAAAGACCAAGGAGCCGGATATCACGGCCGCCGATATGGACGCCGCCGTGCGCATCATTGCCGGAACCGCCCGCAGTATGGGCATTGATGTGGAAGGGGTATAGACCATGGCAAAGCTCAGCAAACGGCAAAAGGCGATTCGCGAAAAGCTCGAACATGGCAAGGTGTATCCGCTCGACGAAGCGCTGCAACTCCTCAAGGGGCTGCCCAAGGTGAAGTTCAGTGAGTCTGTCGATGTGGCGGTTAACCTTGGTGTCGACCCGCGCAAGTCCGATCAGGTGGTGCGCGGCTCAACCGTGCTGCCCCACGGTACCGGCAAGACCGTGCGGGTCGCGGTGTTTGCCCAAGGCGCCAATGCGGACGCTGCCAAGGAGGCAGGCGCCGACGTAATTGGCTTTGAGGACCTTGCCGAATCGGTCAAGGCTGGCAATATGGATTTCGATGTGGTTATTGCTTCGCCCGACGCCATGCGCGTGGTGGGCCAGTTGGGCCAGATACTCGGTCCGCGCGGCTTGATGCCAAACCCCAAGGTGGGCACGGTGACACCCGACGTTGCGGCGGCGGTCCAGAACGCCAAGGCAGGGCAGGTGCGCTATCGCACCGACAAGGCCGGCATCATCCACTGTTCCATCGGCAAGGTGGACTTCGACGTCGACAAGCTCATGGACAACCTCAAGGCGCTGCTGGCCGACCTCAACAAGGCGAAGCCGGCCGCTGCCAAGGGTCACTATATGAAAAAGGTATCCGTCTCCACGACCATGGGGCCGGGTATCGCTGTTGATCACGCTGGACTGGACTGATCTGCAGCACGCTAACCGGAGACGGGCGAGAGATAATCCTGTTCTCTCGTCCCGCGTTACCGGTTAGTAAAGACTTTGCGTCGCTCCGCCGCCTTGGCTTTCGTGAGGTGGGGGAGTGGCCGTCAAAGACCGCAGGTGCGCCCCGCAAGGGGCGCTTAATGGGCATCGTCCCGGCCTGCGCAGACGGTGTGCCGCACCTGTGTTTTGGTGTTACGGCCGCCGTAAGGGAGGGATGCGCGACGGTGTTGCATCCTGAGGCCGTAACCGCGGTTGGACGCATGAAGATCCAACCGCAAATTTGGAGATAACGTGACGTGGCTTTAAGTCTCGAAGAGAAAAAGGCAATTGTCGCCGAGGTCTCCGAAATCGCTGCCAATGCCCATTCCGTAGTTGCTGCGGAATACCTGGGGCTCGCCGCGGTGGATATGACCGATTTGCACGCCAGGGCGCGTGCGGGCGGTGTGTATCTGCGCGTGGTGAAGAATACTCTGGCGAAGCGCGCACTGGAGGGTACCGAATTCGAGTGCATGAGTTCGGCACTCGGTGGACCGCTGGTGCTGGCGTTTTCGCAGGAGGACCCGGGTGCAGCGGCCCGCGTGGTGAAAGACTTCGCCAAGGAACATGACAAGCTGGTAGTGAAGCTTGTTTCCGTTGGCGGCCAGTTGCTCGGTCCGGGCGATCTGGAACGTCTGGCCAGTCTGCCGACCAAGGAACAGGCTATCAGCCTGCTCATGGCGGTCATGCAGGCACCGGTCACCAAGCTGGCGCGCACGCTCAACGAGGTGCCGGGCAAGATGGTGCGTACCGTGGCAGCGGTTCGGGATCAAAAGCAGGCGAGTGCCTGATATCGGCAACGAGGGGCGATGACGGGGGCAACAGACGAGGCACCCCGTTGGAAATCGTCACCAGCTGCTGGCAACAAGATTCAAGATTAGGAGAATCACAATGGCTGTATCCAAAGAAGACATTCTGGAAACAATTTCCAACATGACCGTTATGGAGGTCGTGGAACTGGTCGAGGCAATGGAAGATAAGTTTGGCGTTTCGGCCGCTGCCGCGGTTGCCGCTGCGCCGGCCGCTGCCGGCGGTGGTGAAGCCGCCGCCGCCGCCGAGAAGGACGAGTTCGATGTGGTGCTCGCAAGCTTTGGCGACAACAAGGTTGGCGTAATCAAGGCGGTGCGTGCTATCACCGGTCTTGGCCTGAAGGAGGCAAAGGAGCTGGTTGAAGGCGCCCCGTCGCCGGTCAAGGAAGGCGCTTCCAAGGCAGACGCCGAGGAGCTCAAGAAGCAGTTGGAAGAAGCCGGCGCGACGGTCGAGCTCAAGTAATTTGCTTCTCTATACGCAGCATAACAGCCGCTGCAGCCGCGCCGTGTCAAGCGGCGCGGCGCAGCGGTTGCTGCAATTTCCGATTTATCCCCGGTTGCGCGCCGGGAAGCCGGTTGACCCTTGTCGGCCGGTTATTTTGCGCAGGTTGGCTGCGGGCAACAATGCCGGCGGTGCTTTCGTCCTCTTCTGTGCCATTGACCGCTAAGAGGTTGTCCGATGGGCTACTCGTTTACCGAGAAAAAACGTATCCGCAAATACTTTGGTCGCCGTCCGAGCGTGCTGGATGTGCCGTATCTGCTGGCGATACAGTTGGATTCGTACTGCGGTTTTCTTCAGGCGGATACCTCTGCCGACAATCGCAATGACAAGGGGCTGCACGCTGCCTTCAAGTCGGTGTTTCCCATTGTGAGCTACTCCGGCAATGCGGCGATGGAGTACGTCAGCTATCGTCTGGGACAGCCGACGTTTGACGTCAAGGAATGCCAAATGCGCGGTGTCACCTACTCCGCGCCACTTCGGGTCAGTGTACGGCTGGTCATTTACGATAAGGAGTCGGGCGGCCAGACCATCAAGGACGTGCGCGAGCAGGAAGTCTACATGGGCGAGCTGCCCCTGATGACCGACAACGGTACCTTTGTGATCAACGGAACCGAGCGCGTTATCGTCTCGCAGCTACACCGTTCGCCAGGCGTGTTTTTTGACCACGACCGCGGCAAGACCCACTCCTCGGGCAAGTTCCTTTACAACGCGAGGGTGATCCCCTATCGCGGCTCGTGGCTTGATTTCGAATTCGACGCCAAGGACGTCGTCTACGTCCGCATCGATCGGCGCCGCAAGCTGCCGGTGACGACGCTGCTCTATGCGCTGGGCCTCGACGACGAGGAGATCCTGTCGACCTTCTACAAGCAGATCGCCATCAAGGAGAGCAAACGCGGCTGGAAGATGCCGTTCCTCGCCGAGAAGATTCGCGGCA
>CP070733.1:1428229-1431247 GCA_020347585.1 Pseudomonadota bacterium
CCAAAGCATTGCTCGGCGAAGCCGCCATACCACGGCTCCGCGCTGCCGTGCGGGTCCTGCGGGCCATGCCAGGTGACCTGGCACGTACGCAGATTCTCGGTCGGGTAAAACACGAATAGGTCGGGCTGGAGCGAGCGATGGGGGTTGCGCGCCAGCACCGGCTGCACACTGGCCTGCGAGTCCGGATCCTGCAGATAGGGGCCCAGCTCGCCCAGCCGCGCGATGTCCTGCGCCGAGCGCCGCAGGATCCAGACCTCGCGGCCGCGCCAGCTCGCCTTGCGGATCTCGCCGGGTTTCAGGTCGGCAACGTCAACCTCGACCGACGCCCGGGCACTGAGCGCGGCCGATTCGTCGGGCTTGCCGGTCATGCTGGCAACGAACGGCACCATCGCCGCACCAATACCGACGATTATCAGCACCTTGACGGCGAACGACAGGTATAAACGCCGCGATGTTCTATCCCTATTGATGTCGTTTCCCCTGGCCCGCACTACATGTCGAGCGCTTCAGCAGGCACCGTATCCGCGGCACCAAGCGCCCAGTGGTCGACCACCATCTTGACGCTCACATCAGATTTGTCGATGAACAGCTTGTCTGGAAGCTGGACGTCTTGCACCACAGTGTAGCGCCGGACCTGCACGCGCCAGTCATCCTGGCTGAGTTCCGTCAGGCGCCCCTGCGCATCGATGCGTTCCTTATCGTGGCTGAGCGCTGGCTCCGGCACACCGATTACCCAGTAGCGCAGGCCTCGCACCGGCATGGAAACACCGGTGTGCTCACGCAGCAGCGCCTCGGGGCTGTCGGAATAGAACACCTGATTGTCGGCGGTGCGCAGCACCACCTCACGCGCGGAACCCGTCAGCTGCATCTGGCCCGATCCCAGCGGCCCGCGCAGCTGAATTGAATAGCCTTCGCCCTGCTGATCCCAGCGAATCTTCCCTTGCCAGGCTTCATAGCCGTTGGTAATAGCAATGCGACCGGTCAGTTGCCAACGATCGAGATCGGCGAGGCGCTGCTTGCGCGCTTCCCAGTGCGCGGTACTGTGCGCATCGGGCGGGGACACAGGCGCTGTGGCGCAGCCGGCCAGCAGCAGCGCCGCAAGCGCGGCGAAATGTCTCATTACTTGGTGAAGCGCTGGATGACGTCCTGAAGAATCTCGTCACCCGGGGAACTCTGGGCCCCTTTGTCCCAGACCTCGCGTGCGCCGGGGTGGTCACCGGTGACCCACAACACTTCGCCCAGGTGGGCGGCGATCTCCGGATCTTTCAACAACTCGAACGCACGGCGCAGGTGCAACAGGGCCTTCTCGTAATTGCCGAGCCGATAGTGCACCCAACCCAGGCTGTCGATGACGGCCGGATCGTTGGGGCGCAGGTTGTGCGCGCGCTCGATGTAGCCGAGCGCCTCCTGCAGGCGATCGCTGCGGTCAGCCAGCGTGTAACCCAGTGCATTGAGTGCCTGCGCGTTGTCAGGATCACTCTTGAGGATATGTCGCAGGTCCTGCTCGGCAATATCAAGGCGATCGAGTTTTTCGGCGGCCAGCGCCCGTGCGTAGAGCAGCTGGCTGTTATCCGGCATGTCGCGTAGCGCGTCGCTGTAAAGCTCGAAGGCCTCCTGGTGGCGCTTGGCCTCGCGCAGGATCTCGCCTTCGGCCAGGTAGACGCGCAACTGCACCTCAGCGCTCTCGGTGTCTATGTTACGCAAGCGCTCGCGAGCCTGCTCGACCTGCCCCTGGCGGGCCAATACCACAGAGATACGCAACTGTGCGTCCACGCGATACTGCCCCGAGCGCACGACGCCGTACCAGCGTAGCGCCTTGTCATAGTTGCGCCGGTTCTCCTCGATTTGTCCGAGGTAATAGCTGGCCTCGTTGACACGTTGCCCGCTTTTCACCAGGTGCATGAATCGCTTCTCGGCGTCCTTGAGCTCGTTGAGTTGCAACGACAGCAGTCCCAGCGCGTAGATCGCATCACCGTTGTCCGGAGAGGCTTCGAGCAACAGAGTGAATTGTTCGCGCGCCTCGGAAAGACGTCGCTCATCGACCAGCATGCGCGCGTAGAACATGCGCAGTTCGGTGTTTTTTGGATACTCCCTGACGCTCGCGTCCAGTCGCTGCATCGCCTCGGCGTTACGGCCCTGGCGCACCAGGATATTGGCCCGCAGCATGTGGGCCTTGGACCATTCGGGCCGCAGCTCGACGGCGCGCTGAATGGCGTTATAGGCATCGTCCAGTTCGCCCATCAACGCCGCCAGTTGGGCATAGGCAAACTGGGCGTCGGGGCTTTCCTGACGCTCGGCTACCAGCTTGGACATCACCTCCATGGCAGCCTGTTTGTCGCTTTCCTTGCTGAGCAATGAGGTCACCAGCATGTAGCCCTGATGCTCGCCCTGATCGCCACCGGCGGCGATTACCTGCTCGAGATGGAAGAGCGCCTCATCGGTTTCGCCATTGCGAACCAACAGCGCGGCTACTACTTGGTGTGCCTCGGTGCTCTCGGGCTCTAGATCCACCCATAACCGCGAGACAGCCAGAGCGCTGACATCGTCCCGCGCGTAGACCGCAATCCGTGTGGCTCGCTCGGCAATACGGGGATCCTGGGAGAGCATGGCGGCGGCGACGTAATTCTGGACCGTGATATCGATCTCGCCGCGCTGACCAGCAATCTCGGCAATCAGTAGGCTGTACAGCAGCTCGCCACTGAGTTGTGGCGCCTCGGGCTGGCCCGGTGTCGCCTCAAGCGGAAACGGCTCGGCGGCGGGTGCCTCGGCGACGGGTTCCTGACGGTTTTCCGTGCCCTGACGTTCGGCTGGCGCCGGCGGGGTGGCGGAGGTTTCAGCGGATTGCTCGCGGGATGCCTCCGGCAGCGCCGTACAGGCCTGCAGCAGAAGCAACACGAGTGCGGTGACAAGAATGCGCACGATGATTTAAACCCTTAAGATTTGGGGATTTTCCCGTGAATGGGTCTGTACAACTATAACCAACTTTCGGCCGATTTACCCTTTATAATAGGGTCGTCG
>CP070733.1:1431347-1434598 GCA_020347585.1 Pseudomonadota bacterium
ATCTTAATCTGATTCATGCTCGCGAATGAACTCGTCCAATAGAGCGCGCTCGACCTCGCCAAGCTCGGCGGCCTCCAGCAGATCCGGGCGCCGCAACCAGGTCCTTCCGAGTGCCTGCTTCAGACGCCAGCGCCGTATGGCAGCATGGTCACCACTGAGCAGCACCTCCGGTACCCGCAGACCGTCCACTTCCACGGGCCGGGTATAGTGCGGGCAATCCAACAGACCGCCGACAAACGAGTCCTCGCCCGCTGAGTCTTCGTGGCCCAACACGTCGGGCAACAGTCGAATAACCCCGTCAATCAGCACCATGGCCGCGAGCTCACCGCCGCTGAGGACGTAGTCACCGATGGACCACTCCTCATCCACCTCGCTGGCTACGACGCGCTCGTCCACGCCCTCGTAGCGGCCACACACCAGAACAAAGCCTGGCCGTTGCGCCAACTCGGCCAGCGCCGGTTGGTCAAGCCGTCTCCCCTGCGGCGAGAGGTACACCACGCGCCGATCGGTGGGTCCCTCAGAGCGCGCCGCGCGAATCGCCGCGCGCAGAGGCTCGACCATCATGACCATCCCCGGCCCGCCGCCATAGGGGCGATCATCAACCGTGCGATGGCGGTCCGTCGTGTAGTCGCGCGGATTCCACAACGCCAACTCGGCGAGACCGCGCTCTAGTGCCCGACCCGTAACGCCATACTCGCGCAGCGCCGAGAACATCTGCGGGAACAGTGTTACGACATCGACCCGCATCAGCCCGTGCGTCAAAAGTCCGCTGGCCAATCCACGCGAATCAGCCTCCGGTTCAGATCAACCTCGATCACAACCGCTCCGACCACGTAAGGAATTAACCTTTCCGTCTTCGACTGCGGAGCCCTGACCACCAACACGTCGTTGGCACCCGTCTCCAGCATGTGGTGGACGCGGCCAAGGCATTCTCCCTCCAGCGTCTCGACCTCCAAACCGATGAGGTCGCTCCAGTAATGCTGCCCTGCTGGAAGATCCGGCATCTGCGCGCGGCAAACGGCGATCTCAGCGCCCACCCAGGCTGCGGCATCCTCACGCTGGTCGCAGCCGGCAAGCTGCGCGATTACGGCGCCGCCATGGCGCTGGCCAGCGGCCAGCTCGACCGTCTCAATGCTTTCCTCGCGCCGCAGATGCCACGGCGAGTACTTCAAGATGTTGGCCTTCGGCTCGGTGTAGGACTTGACCTTAACCCAGCCCCGGACGCCGAACAGCCCGACCACGCGCCCCAGTGTCACCAGGTCGTCGCAGTCGTCAGACATTAGAGTTCAGCTTGCCCCGAAGGGGCGCGCCGCGGGCCCTAGGCGCTCTGGCTGCTCAGCAGCTTGGCGACGCGCTCGGAAGGCTTGGCGCCTTGACCAATCCAGTAGTCCGCGCGTTCCTTGTCGACGCTCAACTTCACCTCGGCGCCCGCCGCGATTGGATTGAAGAAACCGATCCGCTCTATGTAGCGCCCGTCGCGCTTATTGCGGCTATCGGTCACCACGATGTGGTAGAAGGGGCGCTTCTTCGCACCACCTCGGGCCAAACGAATCGTAACCATTGCGTGTTTATCCCTCGAATTCGAGTCCACCAGCCGCCACAACCGGCGCGGCAGGGTAAACGGCGCATTTTACTCGAAAAATCACAAATGTGAAGCAGTTAGCGCGGATCGAGGCTCAGAAAGGCATTCCCTTAGGGAGCTGGCCCCGCATGCCCCGCATGAGATTCTTCATCCCGCCCTTGCGCATCTTCTTCATCATCTTCTGCATCTGCGTGAACTGCTTCAGCAGCCGGTTGACATCCTGCACCTGAGTACCGGAACCGCCGGCAATGCGCCGCTTGCGTGAGCCGTTGATGATGTCAGGACGCCGCCGCTCGGCGGGCGTCATGGAGTTGATGATAGCCTCGAGCCGGCGCACCTGGCCATCATCGACCTGATCCTTGACGCCGCTCGGCAACTCACCCATGCCGGGCAGCTTGTCCATCAGGCCCGCCAGCCCCCCCATCTGTTGCATCTGGCGCAGCTGGTCGCGGAAGTCCTCGAGGTCGAAGCCACGGCCCTTCTTGAGTTTCTGGGCCAGCTTCTGAGCCTTCTCATGGTCGACTTTGTGCGTGACTTCCTCGACCAGACTGAGCACGTCGCCCATGCCCAGTATCCGTGAGGCCATGCGGTCCGGATGAAATGGCTCCAGGGCCTCCGTCTTCTCGCCCACGCCTAGAAACTTGATCGGCTTGCCCGTGAGGTAGCGCACCGACAGCGCTGCGCCGCCGCGAGCATCACCATCGGCCTTGGTCAACACGACGCCGGTCAGAGGCAGCGCGTCCGCGAACGCCTTGGCAGTGTTGGCCGCATCCTGGCCAGTCATGGCGTCGACGACGAACAAGGTTTCGACCGGCTGGGTAGCTTCGTGCAGACGCTGAATCTCGGCCATCATGTCTTCGTCGACATGCAGGCGGCCCGCCGTGTCGACAATGACCACATCGAGATGTTTCACCCGCGCATGGTCGATCGCCCGCTGCGCGATCTCGACCGGATCCTGACTGGCGTCGGAAGGGAAGTACTCCACTTCGACCTGACCCGCCAGCGTCTCCAACTGCTTGATGGCGGCTGGTCGATAAACGTCCGCACTCACGACCAGTACTGACTTCTTGCGCCGCTCGCGCAGCCAGCGCGCCAGTTTGGCCACGGTGGTCGTCTTGCCCGCGCCCTGCAATCCGGCCATCAACACCACGGCAGGCGGTGCAACCTTGAGCTGAAGCTCGTCGTTGGCCTCGCCCATCAGCGCAATCAGCTGCTCATGCACAATCTTGACCAGCGCCTGGCCCGGCGTGAGGCTCTTCATCACCTCTTCGCCCACTGCGAGCTCGCGTACTTGATCGACGAAGGCGCGCACCACCGGCAGTGCGACATCCGCCTCGAGCAAGGCCATACGCACTTCGCGCAGGGTATCCTTGATGTTGTCTTCGCTCAGGCGCCCGACGCCACGCAGATCGCGCACGACGTTGCTCAGACGCTGGGTCAAACCGTCAAACATCGCTATTCATCCAGATAGAAAAAACTGTCGTCAGTAGCGCCGAGAGACGCCGAATAGACTGGGAATTATAGCTTGAATTCCTGGCCGCCGGTCAGACGGTGTACCCGATGCGATCCGATTGCGCTCTGACATTCGGCGAAAATGAGCTGCTCCTCGCCCGGCTTGTTGTGCGATACGTACACATCCGTTGACCGATTTAGCTTGGCCAAATCAGCG
>CP070733.1:1434698-1439780 GCA_020347585.1 Pseudomonadota bacterium
GGCCTTCCCAACCGCTTGCTTATCGAGGAGCGGTTGCGTGGTGAATTAGCACGCGCAGAACGTTACAAAACTGCGGTGTCCGTGATGCTGCTGGACTTGGACAATTTCCGCACCATTAACCGCACCTGCGGTCATGCGGCTGGCGACAGGATGCTTAAGGTGATCGCCGGCATGATACGCAGCAGCATTCGCGAAGCCGATTTTATCGGGCGTTATGGTGGCGAGGAGTTCGTAGTTATTTTTCCGGAAACGCAAGCACGCGACGCGATGCACATCGCGGAAAAACTGCGCGTGGCAATTGCTGGCAGCAATTTCCGCTACGGTGAAAGGCAGATTTCAATCACCGCGTCATCCGGGTTGACCCAGTGCCGCGCGGGCGACAGTGTTGATGTGCTGCTCGAGCGTGCCGATGGCGTGCTGTACGAAGCTAAGGCCGCAGGACGGGATCGCTGCGTCAGCGATGCAGATATGGATGCAGCCCAACCCAAATGAACCATGAAAAGCGGGCAGTTAGCCGCCTTTTTTGCTAGTCTTGCAAGCTCGGAGGAAATCGCGACGATGCGGAAAAAGAGTGAAAAATACGTCGGCATCGACAAGGAAATCGATGGTGGCATGACGGCCACCGGTAGAATTATCCGCGATGCTTGGGCGTTCGGATTGATTCCCGAGAGCGAGACCTGCGAGGGGTGGATGCCGCAGGGGCTCGAGGATCTGTGGATCAAGGTCAACACCGAATGGGAGAAATACGGTTTCCTGGTCGGCAACCTGCCAGAGGATATCCGCGAGCGGTATATGCGTATTTCCGACGCCGCTGTCAAGCGCGCGCGCGAAGAGGGTTGGGATCCGGGGCTCGACAACAATTGAACTTCGTGCCCGGGTTGTGGCCCGCCCGCACAAAGGAAGCTGTTGCCATGATTGTTTCGTTCATTCTGCACCTGGTCATCACTGCTGCGCTGCTGCTCGTGGTCGCCCACCTTGTAAAGGGTGTCGAGGTTGACAACTGGGGCGCGGCCTTTGTCGGTGCACTGGTTCTTGGTCTGGCCAACGCCTTCGTCAAGCCGCTGATGGTGCTGTTGACCCTGCCCATCACCGTGTTGACTTTTGGACTGTTCCTGCTTGCCATCAATGCCCTGGTGCTGCAGATGGTCGGGGCATTGACCCCGGGCGTGCGCATCAAGGGCTTCGGCGCGGCGTTGCTCGGCAGCCTGCTGCTCACCGTACTAAATCTGGCGGTGGAAATGCTGATCGGCACCGACATCACCATGGTAGTGACGTAACCGCGCTCGATTCGTATTTCGCCGGCGACCCAGCAGTTCTTTACTCGTCCGTTCTGCTGTCCAATGCATGCTCTGCGTCATCAACATGCTGTTTGTTAGATAGCCCGCTATGACTGATACCATCCTGGATCTGATCCGTCACGGCGAACCCGTCGGTGGTCGCCTGTACCGTGGCCATGGTGTGGACGATGCGCTAAGCGAAAAGGGCTGGGCGCAAATGTGGGCCGCGGTCGGTGACCAGGCGCCATGGAACCGCATCGTGTCCTCGCCACTGGTGCGCTGCCGCGAGTTTGCGGCGGCACTGGCCGAACGCCACGGTCTGCCGGTGCAAGTCGATATGCGTTTTCGCGAAGTCGGCTTTGGTGCGTGGGAAGGGCGCGCACGCGAGGACGTCGAGCAAAACAGCACTGAGGAATATGCGGCCTTTTACCGCGATCCGGTCAACCATCGTCCGCCAGGCGCTGAAGCGCTAGCCCACTTCGTACAACGTGTGGTAGATGCAGCTAACGATGTTGTTAAAGATCACTACGGAGAGCACGTCTTGCTCGTCGCGCATGCCGGCGTCATTCGCGCCATGGTTGCGCATGCCTTGCAAAGTGATTTGGCGAGTCTATATCGGATCAGAGTGGATAACGCCGGTATCTCACGCATTCGTTACAGTAACACGGGTGCATGCCTCGACTTCCATAACAGCACGTTGCGCACCAGACATACACACCTGATTATTTAGATCAAGCAGGTGTTGCAGCAATGCCTACTGCAACTGCTAAGAACTCCCAGTGTTCTAGATTCGGGTTTCTCCTTTCCCTGCGGAATAGTTCAGCGCCTGCCCGATGCGCTGCTCGATTTCCCCCAACGGTTCGCCGCGCTCACCGACAATCGCCATACTGCCAACGGGGGTTGGCACGATGACCCCATCGAATCGTCGGTCCATGATCGGAGTGCGCATAAGACGGTGCTCTCTCGGCATGAACAGCACCGTCACTACCCCCTTTTCTCCCTGCAGCACCATATGTACACCGCTGTACTTACGAATTGTGCATGCGCCCGCATAGTGTACCGTGCCGATCCCCTGTGTTAGCGCCGTGCCGTACCGAGCAAACACGTCGTTGAGTTGCGCAAGTTTCACTGCGTTGCGATCGGTGAGATGGTGCAGCTCACCGTTTACGTGCGCAACCACGGTTTGAGCGAGACTAGGTGTTGCAGGTGCCATTGCGACGCCGAACACCAACCCGACCGACAGCAGCACAGTTGCGGCAGCGGCGAAGAGTCGGGTCCGGCGTGCGCGATGCAGGTGGGTCGCCGCAGTGCCCTGGCGCAACAGGATACGTGCGCCTAGCGTATCCGGTGTGTTAATCCTCTTAATAACTGATCGCAGCTGTCGTTCGAACCCTTGCTGACGACGCGCAAACGCAGCGCACGACCGGCACATACGCCGATGCAGCTCAACCTCGGCGTCGGAGCACACCGGTTCTGCTGTGATACGACGACGAAATTCCAGACAATTCATGATTGCATTTTCGAACGTGTTGAATGCATAGGGCGTTGTTGAGTTCAATGTGGCGTTGTCACTGCGGCCGCGCTGCGCGTTCGCTCCTGCCAGATATAGACCGAGCGTCGCGCCCAAGGATTACAGTGTGAGGGCTGCTCGTCGCGATTATATTGGGAGATTCCCTTAGTGATCCCGGCGGCGTCTCGCATGTAAGAAACTCTGTGATCTGCCGGTCTACTCTCACAGGCGTCGGCACAATCAGTGGCGCTGTGGAATATGGCTCACTTAATTTGGAGGGAATCTCATGATAGACAGCAAGAATCTTCTTAATGGCGCCGTAGCCAGTGTGCTGGCACTTGGCCTAGCTGCAGCATCAGGCAATGCTCTGGCAGGCAAGCCCGGCTTTGAAAAATGTAGTGGTATCGTCAAGTCCGGCATGAACGATTGTGGTACCAGCAAGCACGGCTGTGCGGGCAAGGCCGCGCGTGACGCAGATCCCGAGGAGTGGATCTACGTACCGGAAGGTACCTGCAAGAAGATTGTCGGCGGCAAGATCAAGGCCAAAAAGTCGTAACGCCGTCATGCAAGAGTTGCACGGTGGGGTGCGCGCAAGGTCCTGCTCCGGGGTCGGTCTTGGTCTGCGTGCGCCTCACTATGCATACGTCGAGGAGCATCGGCCCGAGGTGCCGTGGTTCGAGGTACTGGTAGACAACTACATCGGCAAGGGCGGCGCGGCGTTGCATCATCTCGAAACCATTCGTTCGGACTATCCTTTCCGTTTTCACGGTGTTGGCATGTCGCTCGGTTCCACCGATCCGCTGGACATGAGCTACCTCGCCGGTCTCAGGGCGTTGATCGACCGTTTCGAACCGGACACGGTGTCCGATCACCTGTGCTGGACCTCGGTGGGTGGTATTCATACCCACGAACTGCTGCCGCTGCCGTGCGTGGAAGAGGCCGTGGCGCATGTCGCTGCGCGTATCGATCGCGTGCAGGACTATTTGGGCCGACCCATTCTGGTGGAAAACGTCTCCAGCTATCTCACTTACCGCGATGATGCTTTCACCGAGTGGGAGTTTCTCGACGCGGTTGCGGAGCGGGCCGATTGCGGCGTGTTGCTGGATATAAACAATATTCAGGTCAGTGCGCACAACCACGGATTCGATGCGCATGCATACCTGCAAGGCGTGGACCCGAAACGGGTTGGCGAATTCCACCTCGCCGGATACGAGGACCAGGGAAGCTACCTGCTCGATACCCACGGCGAGCCAGTCCATGCGCCGGTATGGGAGCTGTACCGTGCCGCCTTGCGCCGTTTCGGTGCAGTGCCCACCTTGATCGAATGGGACACCAACCTGCCGAAGTTTGAACGCCTGCAGGAAGAAGCGGACACTGCTCGCATCATACGCGCCGAGGAACTCGCCGATGCTGCGTGAACTCCAGCAGGCATTTGTCAGCGGGCTCTACAGGCGTGATGCGGCTGCGCCGATACTTGGCGCCATTGATGACGCACGCCGACCCGCGGAGGATCAGCTTCGCATATACCGTGAATCGATCCTTGGCGGGCTGGTCGACGCACTGGGCGAGATTTACCCGGTGTGCAGGGGGCTCGTCGGTGAGCGCTTTTTCGATGCCATGGCGCGCCGTCACGTCGAGGCGCACCGCTCGCTGTCACCGGACCTTACTGATTACGGCGAAGATTTCGCCGGCTTTGTCGCGGGGTTTGCCCCGGCGCAGTCGCTGCCTTACCTCGCGGACGTGGCCCACCTGGAGTGGCGCTGGCACCGGGTGTTCAACAGCCCCGATGTCGCGCCGTTCGATCTGTCGCGACTGGCGCGCCTGGAAGAGGCGCAACACACAGCCATCGTTTGGCGGCTGGCGCCCGAGGCGGGACTGCTGCAGTCGCAATTTCCCGTTGACCGTATCTGGCAGGCCAACCAGCCGCAACAACATGAGGTGCCGTTGGTGAACCTGGAGGAGGGCGCGGTGCAACTGTTCGTATGGCGCCAGGGACTCACGATGCGCATCGAACGTGTGTCGGATACAGAGCGTCTGTTTTTGCAAGTCGTTGCCGATGCCTTGCCGTTCGGCGAACTGTGTGAGGGGATGGCAAGCGCGGTGCCCGGCGTGGATCCCGGCGCCTTGCTGGTCAGGGCCATCGAGGCGGGCCAGATTGTGTCGTTCGATCTGGCGGCGAGTGATGCCGGGGACGCCGCGTCGTGAAGCACACCGGCACGGTGAAACCGGCCAACTGAACGCATCGCCCTGGATGCTGCCGGGCACGGGTTCCCGGGCCCGCCCCCTGGAAACTAC
>CP070733.1:1439880-1445763 GCA_020347585.1 Pseudomonadota bacterium
GCACGAATGGTGTTTTGTCGCGCAGTCTGTCCGTCATGGCGGGAAACAGGGGCGGTTCCTTTTCCTCCTTTTTGAAGGTTTCGGTCATCGGTTGCGGGGCGTCTTCGACAGAATCGGCGACGGGCTGTTCAGAGGTCAGGTACTCAGTTGATGCGGCGATCGCGTAATTACCGGTCCCAGTGGCAAGCAGCAGCAGAATGGCAAGCGCCAGCGCGCATTGCTGTGCGGGCAGCGGGCAGGGCAGGAGCGGTGAATGCTGCGCAATTGTCAGGTGTGACGGGGCGGACATATCACTGTCGATCGTAGGCGGTTACGTGCACTCGTAATTTCCGTTCGCGCCGCCATTGTAGTCGATGTACGAAACATCCGGCAGACCGCAGAACCCAGCGGGCTTGGCGGCACCTGACAATAAGCTGGCGCATGTGGATTCTCTGTATTGGGAATTCACCCGTATCTTTATTGCCTAGCAAAGTGGAAAGAACCACAAACGTGCCGAGGATGTTCGAGCGGAAAAGGATTAGCTGGAAATGTCGGATCGCTTTGAGTTTGGGTGGATCATCGGGCTACTGATTTCCGTTCCGGCCGGCGTTGCCGTGTGGGCACTCGTCCTGTGGCTGGTGCTATGAAATATGACGCCGACGAGCGCGGTTTTGAACACATGAAGAGTCGTGATTTCAGCTTCTTTATTGGCCTTTTCGCGGGTATCCCCGTGGGTATGGGAATCCTTGCCATCGTCTGCGTGATGGCGCAATAGCGCCACGCGTCCTTCCTAACTAAGCACAGAGAATGCGGCGACCGATGATCGCCGCGGCACCGCTACTTGCCGGGCTTTGGCGGTGCTGCTGATGATTTGAGTGGATAGACAGGGCGCTCACCCTTTGCCTTGTAGTAAGGCATCATTTGGGGTGCGAGGCCCCTGAGGGTTTCCATGCGGTTTTCCGGCGCGGGGTGGGTACTGAGAAACTCGGGGACCGAGCTGCCGCCCGACGCCTTGCCCATTTTCTCCCACAGTGTGGCCGCCGCGTGTGGGTTGTAACCGGCCTTGGCGGCCAGTTCGATGCCGATACGATCCGCTTCGGCCTCCGCGGTGCGGCTGTTGGGCAGTTCGATGGCCAGCGCCGCCGCCAATGCGGCGCCGGTGAGGACCAGGCCACGATTATCATCCTGTGAGATGCCGATGGCAGTAATTGCAACGCTAGTGGCGATCGCCACTGACATGCGCTCGGCGGTGTGTTTGGCCAGCGCGTGGGAGATTTCATGGCCCAGCACTTGCGCCAGTTCGTCATCCGTAGGCTTTATCTGCTCGATCAGCCCCGTGTAAATGGCCATGCGCCCCCCAGCCATGGCTCATGCGTTGACCACCTTGGGGTCGTCGATGACGTGGATCTGCCACTCCCAGGCTTCCGTCTCGGGCCGGTATTTGATCGCCTGGGCGACAATGCGGCCGGTGATGCGGTCGACGCGGGCTTTGAGTTTTGCGTCGTTATCCAGCTTGCCCTTCTGTTCGGGCTCCCTGAGCATTTCCACGTAGGCCTCTTTCGAGGCCTCAATGGCGGACTCTTCCGACACCAGCATCAGCTGTTTGCGCCCTGTCACCGGGGCAGCGGCGCAGGCGACCAGCACGGCGGCAACCAGCAGCGCGGCGATAGGTCCTCGATACAGATTGAATGCGTGCAACAGCATTAGGTGTCATGCGTGGGGCATTGCCCTGGCGCGTTGGTCTCGTAGTGTGTGAGATTTACAAGATAAACCAGCGCCGGCACCGGCTCAAGCGCCTGGCGTAGGCGTTGCGCGTATTTGCGACTTCTGCTTACCCCTCGGGGTCCGGCGCTGCCTTGGAACCTGCGGGTGACTTGGGTATGCTTGGATGCGTCGGCGCCTCAACGGCGCATAGCCGTGGCACCCATGCCCCATATCCAACTCACAGGCCAAGTGAATGCTCCCGCGTGGTTAACGTGCGCCACGCTGCTGTTGCCGGTGGTTTGCCAGGCGGACGAACTGAACGTGCCGGGGGACTTCGACACTATCCAGGCAGCCATCAACGCCGCACAGCCGAACGACGTGGTAATGGTGGAGACTGGCACCTGGAATGAATCCCTGACGCTGGCCAGCGACGTGACGGTGCGGGGCCGCGAAGCCGCGCGCACCATCCTCGATCCGGGCATTGACGCAGCCGCCGTGTCCATCGACGCGAAGGCCAATGCAACCCTGCGTAATTTCACGATCGTCAGCGGCAGCACCGGCGTCAGCGTCAGCACCAACAGCAGCGGTGCGAAGCTCCTAAACAACATATTCAACGTCGGCGTGCTCAACGATGCCGTAACGGTGGACGCCGGATCAAGCGTCGAAATCACCAACAATACCTTCTGGCAAAACAACCTGGCGGTAACCAGCGTCGATAATCTCGTTAAAGTTAAGAACAATATCTTTTCAAACAATGGCACCGCAATCGCTGATAGCGCAGACGACGAATTTATATCGTGGAACTGTTTCTTTGCGAACACCACGGCCAACGTGAAAGGCAACAACAGCACCGACGCTGACCCGCTGTTTGTTAATACGGCCATTCGCGACTTCCATCTCAAAGCCGGCACCGACTGCATTGATGCGGGTGATCTGAATGAAACCGATGTCATCGATGGGTCGCGCGCGGATACCGGTGCCTACGGCGGGGGTACTGCCGACGTGTTCCCCTATCCCGCGCAGAATGTCTCGGCCGCAGCAAACGGGGCCGACAGCATCACCGCCAACTGGGCCGCGAACTTGGCATATTTGGTGGCGGGTTACGATGTCTACTACGATTGCGACCGCTCCGGATCACCGTACGACGGCCAGACCAACGGTTGTGGCGCGCCGACATCGCCCACCGCCGTCAGTCCCGGCAGTTCAACAACGTTTACGCTCAGTGGCCTTACGCCGCCGGTGATTATTCCGGATGCCCCTGTGCTGCTGCAGGCCGTTCCCAGTAATCAAACATTGTCACTTGCCTGGACCGCCGTGGCGGGTGCGACCGGCTATCGTGTGCTCTATGGCGTCAATGCGGCCGATGAGAACAGCATCGATGTCGGGAATGTAACCTCGTACGAGTTGCGCGGACTGCAGAACGGTGTGACTTACCTGGTGGCGGTGCAGGCGCTGAACCAGCCAACTTACTATATCGCGTTAAAGGTCTACGACAGTACCGGCAACCGACATGAAAGCGTGTTTTCGACCGAAACGGCCACCCCGCTGGGACCAGAAAACGCGAGTGCAATGTCCAACATCGTATCGGGATTGCCGGAAGAGGTTGTGCCGTTTCCGATCCTGCCCAATGAAGGCTGCTTCATTGCCACGGCAGCCTACGGTGCGGACTATGCGCCCGAGGTGACCATTTTGCGTGCGTTTCGCGATCGTTTCTTGTTGCACAGCACGCCCGGACGCGCACTGGTGAACGCGTACTACGCCACCAGTCCGCCAATCGCGGACTTCATCGCAGCGCGCCCGGTACTGAAGGCGGGGGTACGGGTGGCGCTGCTGCCGCTGGTGGTGCTGGCGGTATTTCTGCTCGAGGCCACGGCATGGCAACAGTTGCTGGTAACAGCGCTTTGCATGGTTCTGCTGGCGTGCGTTGTGCGGCGCCGGATATTCCGGTGCGCACCGGTCATCACAGGACAGGCCCATGATTAGAGTGAGAATGCTTGCAGCGTGGAGCTGTGCGCTGGTGATGCTGTCCGCGGTTGGCGCCGCGTTCGCGCAAGATCAGGTCGCGCGGCCTGATCGGCCCCACTGGTCGCTGGAGATTAAGGGCGGGCGCTTTTTCCCGGATCTCGACAACTGGAAGGAGTTTTACGGCAACGACTCCACAACGCAGCTTGGTCTGGGGTTCGGCTACAAGGTGTTGCGCCAGCTCGAGGTCGGTGCCGAGGCCAGTTTTATCCGCGACAAGGGTGTCGGGTTCCTGCCACTTAACCAGATGCCCGGCGGTGAAGTGACTTGGACGCTGGTCCCGGTCGATGTCTTCGTCCTGTTTCGCGGGGTGTTCAACGAGAACCAATGGGTGGTGCCCTACATCGGGGGTGGCTGGACGCGTGCCTTCTACAAGCAGGAGATTAAAAACCAGGAAGATGTCGAGGGCAAGACCGACGGCTACAATGCGCGGTTGGGGATTCAGCTGTTGATCGATAACATGGTGCCCGGCGAGGCAAACTCCGCCGAAAGCCGGGTCGGCCTGGACAACACTTATTTATATCTGGAAGCCAAGACCTTTAGCGCCAAAAAGAACGACGTCGAACTGGGCGGCACCAGTTACCTGCTGGGCATATTGCTCGAGTTTTGATTTTGCCGCGTCGTGGCATTCGCGGCTTGACCCGCCCTGCCACATCTCGCATGATGCGGCGAAGCGCAATAACAAGGCCAAAAGCTGCTGCTGACCATGCCAACCCCCAGCCGTCCCTGTCGCGTTTCCTCGGTAATTCTCCACGCGCGCCGCGCGGTTCTCGTACTTACCACATCGTTGCTGTTGCTGCTGGGCGGCTGCGGCGAGGCGCCGCAGGATACCGGGCCTCTAGCAGTAGAGGTAACCGCGGTTACGGTGGAACCCAAAGATACACCGGTGGCGTTCGAATTTGTCGGCAAAACCGCAAGTTCGCGCCGGGTCGAGATTCGCTCGCGGGTTGAAGGTTTCTTGGAGAAGCGGCTTTATACGGAGGGCGTGCTGGTGCAAAGCGGTCAGCCGCTGTTTCAGATGGACCGCAAGCCCTTCGAGGCGGAACTGCGGGCCGCAAAGGCCGAGTTGGCCCAGCAGCAGGCACGCCTGACCAACTCCCGTGCCAACCTGAAGCGCGTCAAGCCGCTGGCGGAGCAGAACGCGGTGGCACAAAAGGAACTGGACGATGCCGAAAGCCTGTATCGCTCCGCTGCCGCATCCGTCGAGGCGGCGAAGGCCAAGGTGGTCCAGGCCGAACTCAATTTGGGTTACACGACTATCACATCACCCCTGACCGGCCTTGCCAGTTTTGCAACACAGCGCGAGGGTGCCTACATCGGTATCGCTTCAGGCAGCGTACTAACCTACGTCGCGCAGGTCGAGCCCATGTGGGTTGAGTTCAGCGTTTCCGAGAACCAGATTCTCAAGTCACGACAACAGCAGCAGGAGGGGAAGCTAAAGGCGCCAGAGAGTGACGAACTCGATGTCGAGGTCGTGCTTGCCGATGGAACAATCCACCCGCACACCGGCCGCATTACCTTTGCCGATGCGGCGTTGAGCGAGGAAACCGGTACCTTTTTGCTCCGCGCCGAGGTTGCCAATACCGACTCCGCTATGCGCCCCGGCCAGTTCGTGCGCGTGTTCCTAAGAGGCATGGTGAGACCCAAGGCGATGCTGGTACCGCAGCGCGCGGTGCAGCAGGGCGCCAAGGGCAGCTTCGTGTGGGTGGTAAACGATGCCGGGCAGGCTGAGTTTCGACCCATCGTGGTGGGCCCCTGGCACGGTGACCAGTGGTTCGTCAATGACGGCCTGACAGGCGGGGAGACCGTGGTGGTGAACGGGGCGCTTAAACTTCGCGCCGGTGTCCCGGTAAAGGTGGTTGAAGCCGCTGCTGCGCAAGCCGAAAGCGGCTAGTCAAGCGCGAGTGCTGCCCGACCGGCCATGATTTCACATTTCTTTATACGACGGCCGATCTTTGCCACGGTGCTTTCCATCGTGGTTGTCATCGCAGGACTGGTTTCCATGACGGGCCTGCCCATTACCCAGTACCCGGATATCGTTCCGGTGCAGGTGACGGTTAGCGCTAGCTACCCCGGTGCCGATGCCGAAACGGTGGCCAACTCGGTCGCCGCTCCCATCGAAAAGCAGGTCAACGGCGTCGACAACATGATCTACATGCAGTCGACCAGTTCGGCTGC
>CP070733.1:1445863-1454483 GCA_020347585.1 Pseudomonadota bacterium
AGTTGCAAAACCATCGGCTGGATGCCCTGGTCCTGCAGGCGACGGCGCGCCTTACCCAGTTCACGCAGGCTGGTATAGGGCCCCACCCGCACGCGGTGCCAAGTGTCTTTGTTTACGGTCACTGTCTGGATGGAGGCCTGCAGGCCCAGCAGCGCCAGGCTCGCCTTGAGTTTATCGGCTTCGGTAAACTTACTGAAGGAGCCGGCCTGTAGTACGTACTGCGCATTGGGGTCCTGCGTCGCGGCGGGTTTGTCCCGCTCTTTCATCAGCTCGGTTTCGGGGATTGCCACCTCCAGCTCGGGCAGGATGTGGTAAAAATCAAAACGCGGCCCCGTGCCATCGCCGCCCTCACGCGTCTTCGATTTGATGTTTTCGCTGGTTTCCTGCGCGGCGTCTTTTGCGCGCGAGGCGAGATCCTTCGCCGCGTCTGTGGTGTCCTTTTGCAGCTTGTCGATCATCGCCGCAATATCCGCGCCGCCGTCGCGCTGCGGCTGGTAGTGCAGGTAAACCAGTAAGGCAACAAACAGTCCCATGCACAGTCCGCCCGCACCCCATATCCAGCCGGGTAGCGGTTTGTCATCGCGGCGCGAGCGGCCCTTGTGGCTTTTTGCGTAGTCGCGCGGCATCGTTACATGCTCTCCGGCGCGGACACGCCCAACAGCCCCAGCCCATTGGCGACCACTTGGCGCACCGCCAGATTGAGGGCGACGCGTGCGTTACGCAGCGAGTCCTCGTCGACCAGGAACTGGTGCGCGTTGTACCAGGTGTGAAAATCATTGGCGAGTTCGCGCAGGTAATGCGTAAGCACGTGCGGCTCGTGACTTAGCGCCGCGGCTTCGACCACCTCGGGGTAGCGCGACAGATTGACCAGCAGCGCCTGCTCGTGGGATTCGGTGAGTCGGTCGAGCTGTTGCAGCGCCGCCTCCTGATCATACGCAAGGCCCTTCTCTTCGAGCTGGCGCATCACGCTACATACCCGCGCGTGGGCGTACTGGATGTAGTACATCGGGTTGTCGTTGCTCTGCGACTTGGCCAGATCCAGATCAAAGTCCAGGTGCTGCTCGCACTTGCGCATCACGTAAAAAAAGCGCGCCGCATCGTTGCCTACTTCCTTTCGCAGCTGGCGCAGCGTCACGAACTCGCCCGAGCGTGTCGACATCTGCACCTTCTCGCCGCTGCGGTAAAGGATCGCGAACTGCACCAGCAGCACGTCGAGCTTCGAGGGCTCGTCGCCCAGCGCCATCAGCGCCGCCTTTACCCGCGGTACATAGCCGTGGTGGTCTGCGCCCCACACATCAATCACGCGCTCGAAGCCGCGTTCCATCTTGTCCATGTGATAGGCAATGTCCGAGGCGAAATAGGTGTGCTGGCCATTGTCGCGGATTACCACGCGGTCTTTTTCGTCACCAAAGTCAGTGGAGCGGAACCAGAATGCGCCACCCTGTTCGTAGACATGGCCGCTGAGCTTGAGCCGCTCGATGGCGCGATCGACTGCGCCGGTGTCAGTCAGCGAGCGCTCCGAAAACCACTCGTCGTAGCGCACGCCGAAGCTGGCAAGGTCGTCGCGTATATCGTCAAGTATGTACTTCAGGCCGCGATCGAAAATCTCGCGGTAGTTACCGGTGCCGAGGGCCTTTTTGCTGTGCGCGATCACCGCGTCGATGTGCGCCTCCTTGTCGCCACCGGCGGGTTCGTCCGGTGGCAGGTAGTTGGCAATATCGGACCAGTCACGCCGGTGCTTTTCGCCCAGTTTCCGGTGCACGCTGGCGGCAATGTCCCACACGTAGTCGCCCTGGTAGCCGTTGGTGGGAAAGGTGACTTCCTCGCCGCACAGCTCCAGGTAACGCAGGAAATCGCTGGCGGCGAGAATGTCCATTTGTCGCCCGGCATCGTTGACGTAGTACTCGCGGTGCACGTCGTAACCCACCGCGGCCAGCAGGTCGGCAACCGCCGCACCGTAGGCTGCGCCGCGCCCGTGGCCAACGTGCAGCGGTCCGGTGGGGTTGGCCGAGACGAACTCCACCTGTACGGGCTTGCCGGCGCCAAGGTCGCTGCGGCCGAAGCCCTCGCCCTCGTCGAAAATCACGGGCACGATCTCCTGGAACGCCGCCGGGCTCATGAAGAAATTGATAAAACCGGGCCCGGCGATCTCCACCTTGTCGATGAGGTGGCTCTCGGGCAGGGCCCCGACCACCTGCTCCGCCAGTTCGCGTGGCTTGCGCCGCGCCGCCTTGGCCAGCGTCATGGCGATATTGCAGGCGAAATCGCCGTGCTTGCGATCGCGGGTGCGCTCGATCCGGATCTCCGGCTCGATGTTGTCGGGAAGCAGGCTTTGCTGCTGCAGGAACGCCAGGGCGGTTTCGATTAGCTCTTCGAGAAAAGGTTTCATAGATAGACGAGATATACAGGAGATGATACAACCCCGGACACGCGGGTAAAGCTACAAGATACACGAGACGTTGCCGCCGGTTCCGAATTGCACACCTTGCGCCGGTGGCGATCGGCGTGCGTATTATCGCCTTTCCCCACGTTCTTTTCACTTGTTGTTCAAAACATTTCCATTGGGTCCACGTCCAGTGACCAGCGTACCCTGCGACCGCTCTTGAGCGCTTCGAGGGCGGGCGCCCAGCGTGCCAGCAAGCGGTGCAGTGCGGCACGCTGATCGGACTGTAACAGCAGTTGCGCGCGATACCGCCCCGCGCGCCGCTCCATCGGCGCTGTGAGTGGACCAAACAGGGAAACCCCGTCGGCGGCGAGCGCCTCGGCGCTCTCGCGCGCCGCTTCGAGGAAGACGAGCGGCGCCTCGCGCCCGGGTGCTTCGGCGCGTAGCAATGCCAGGTGGCTGCAGGGCGGAAAGCTGGTTTCCTCACGCTCGGCCAGCAGCGCCTCGGCGAAGGCATGGTAGCCATCGTTGATCAGGGCCTGCAGCAGGGGGTGGTCGGGGTGATGGGTCTGGATCAGCACCTCACCGGGGCGCTCAGCGCGCCCGGCTCGCCCGGCAACCTGCAGGATGAGCTGCGCCATGCGCTCGCTGGCACGAAAGTCGGCACTGTACAGTCCCTGGTCTGCGTCCAGCACCCCCACCAGGGTCACGTTGGGAAAGTGGTGGCCCTTGGCAATCATCTGCGTGCCCACCAGGATCTGGCCGTGGCCCTCGTGCACCTGGGTGAGCAGGCGGTCCATTGCGCCCTTGCGGCGCGTGCTGTCGCGGTCGATGCGAACTATCACAAAATCAGGCAGTTGCTCGCGTACACTCTGTTCGATCTGCTCGGTGCCCACGCCCAGGCTGCGAAGGTCAGGGCTGCCGCAGTCCGGGCACTGCACGTCCACCTTGCGCTCGGCACCGCAGTGATGACAGCGCAGCCGCCGTTCGCCCTGATGGAAGGTCATGTGCGTAACGCAGCTATGGCAACTGCCTACCCAGCCACAGTCATGGCAGATCAGCGTGGGGGCATAGCCGCGGCGATTCAGGAACAGCAGCACCTGGCCTGCTTGCGTCAGATGTCGCTGCATGGCCTCCAGTAGCGGCGCCGAGATGCCGCCCGCCATCGGTCGGTGCCGCACGTCGAGCACATGCAGCGCGGGCGGGCGCGCCGCGCCGGCGCGCTCGGGCAGGATTAGGTGGCGGTAGCGGGCGCGCGCCGCATTGTGCAGGCTCTCGAGTGACGGTGTCGCCGAGCCCAGCACTACCGGGATACCCGTGCGGCGCGCCCGCACGATCGCCAGGTCGCGCGCCGAGTAGCGAAAGCCTTCCTGCTGCTTGAATGAGACGTCATGCTCCTCGTCGACGATGAACACGCCCGGGCGGGCCAGCGGCGTGAACACCGCCGAGCGCGTGCCGATAACCACCGACGCCTCGCCATCGCGCGCGGCGAGCCAGGCGCACAGGCGTTCCTGGTCGGTGAGGCCCGAGTGCAACACGGCGGGGGGGCTGGCGAGGCGTTTTCTGAAGCGTGCCACCAGTTGCGGCGTCAGGCCGATCTCGGGTACCAGCACCAATGCCTGACGGTCCTGCGCAATGACCTGCTCGATAATGTTCAGGTAGACCTCGGTCTTGCCGCTGCCGGTCACGCCGTCGAGCAAGCAGACTTCAAACTCGCCAAGGTGGCCGGTGGCGGCCGCAACCGCCGCTTGCTGGTGGTCGTTGAGTGGCGGGCCGGGTTGCGCCGCGGCGGCACCGGGTTCCGACAGACACGAGCGCGTATGCGCTTCCACCTGGCCCTTGTCCACCAGCCGCGCCATGGCGGCACGCCAGTCCCACTGCAGATCCGAGAACTGTGCGGCGTTCAGACCGTCCGGCGCTTGTTGCAGGGACTCGAGCAGCGCTGCCTGCCGCGGTGCGCGCTGATGAAGCTGCGCCATGGTATCCGGGTCGAGCGTGCTGCCAGCGGCGAGTCGCCACACTGTCACCGTCGGTGCACTGGCGCTGCGTCCCTGTCTGAGCAGCACTGGCAGCGCGTGTTGCAGCACCTCACCGACGGGATGCTGATAGTAAGTGCTCGCCCATGTCATGAGTTGCAGCATGTCATCGGGCAAAACCGGCGTGGTGTCGAGTAATGCCATGGCACGCTTAAGCCGACCGGCGGGCACCGAACTGTCGTCGCTGGTCGCGAGCAGTACGCCGACATGGGTGCGACCGCCGAACGGTACCTTGATGCGCACCCCTGGCGTGAGTTGTTGCTCACTGACATTGGGTGGCGCCAAGTAGTCAAAGTGGCGGCGCAGTGGCGCTGGCACCGCGACCTGCAACACTGGCGAGGTGCGTTTACGCATCGCCGTAGTTGTGTGTTGATGGGCAGAAAAAATTACCCAACAGGACCGCGCAGATAGCATGCATCCTGAAGACTTGGTGTGGAGAGATCACGCTAAGTGTTTGTCACTATTTGAGAATGATTGTTATCCACAGAAGCTGTGGATAAGTGTGTGCATGATTTGGGGTAAAGCGCGCCAGACCCGCATAATTATTACATTCGCATTAAAACGGTCACAAAATAAACGGCTCCGCATGCTTCTATAAAACAATAACTTAATGCATATTCGAATTTGCTGATGGTATCCGTTGCTGATGGGGCATCGGAATGTGAAGGTTTGCTTACCGTTGTGAATAAGATTTTGAAATGGGCCTTCGTTCCCCTTGATCCCGGTTGCGGAGATATGTTACTCGCAGGCGTCCCAGGCTGCCTCCATGGCTCGCGATTGTCCCCCTTCGCGCCCGGCGGCAATGCCGGCCTGTCAGTCATCGCGCAGGGCAATCGCCAGCCCGTCGAGGCTCACTCGGTTGTTCTTGTCGCGGTATTCCGCCAGTCCTTCGGGCCCTTTTCGTGCAGCCCAGTTTGGCAGCTCGTCACGGTCGGCAACGTACTCCAGTAGCGGCACGCCGAACCCACACGACGTCGCTACCCGCGTTACGGTGACACGAAATATCTGTCGCACGCCGGCGGTGTCGGCGGCGAATCGTGAACGCAGCTCCGGCCATGCGCTGCGATCTGGTAGCACCACCTCGCCCGTGCCGTACAGGCGCAGGATGCGCGGTTTGCCCGCAAAGGCACAGAACATCACCGTGATGCGGCCATTCTCCTGCAGGTGGGCCGCGGTCTCGTTGCCGCTGCCGGTGAGATCAAGGATCGCTACCTGGTGTGGCTCGACAATGCGGATGCTGTCCAGGCCGCGCGGCGAGAGGTTGATATGCCCGTCGCCGGCCAGCGGCGCCGTGGCAACGAAGCACACCGGCTGTTGTTCTATCCACTCGGCGAGTTCGGGGGTAATGCCGGGGTGGGGCTTGTTCATGGCGGGGGTCCCTGTGAGGCTGACGCGTTGTCGGTCTGCTGAAGGGCGAATTAATAGCACAGTTTCACGTTACTGCGTAACGTGCAATGCTAGCGCAGGATGCAAAGGCCGCAGTGCCGTCGTCGCACGCTGGCGAATACGATCCATTCCTATATACTCTAAACAGGCTCGCTATCGGCGATCACTCAAACACGGAGAAAAATAATGACACCTGAACTGCTTCAGGGAGTGTTGGGATGGGCCACGCTGATCAACTTTGGCATTCTGCTGTGGTGGTTTGCGTTCATCGCATTTGCGCATGACTTGACGTACAAGCTGCACAGCCAGTGGTTCAATATTCCGGTCGACAAGTTCGACGCCATACACTACAGCGCCATGGCGGTGTTCAAGCTGGGCGTTGTTCTGTTTAACCTGGTGCCGTACCTTGCGCTGCGTATTGTTTTATAAGGAAAGGCGGCGATTCGCGAGTAAGCAAGAGCCTGACCACAGAGAACACAGAGAAATTCCATTTTTTGATCTGCCTGATGAACCCTGCTAACCCGGGGAGGCAAAACCTGTCACTCGAATCAAACTGCGATATTCGCAAAACGGTTCCTTCTCCCTTGGGGAGAAGGACAGATCCGTAGGGTGCGTTCGCGCGTAGCGCAACGCCCCATCCCTTGTATCTTTGCTCTTTACCCTTTTCCCTGATTGACCATGAACTGGAACAGGATCGCCCAACAAATCGCCGCGTCTACCGGCGAGCCGTTCGCGCTAGAGCGTGACAGCAGCGCCGGGGGCGGTTGCATCAACAGTGCCCACCGCCTGTACGGCAGCGGCCGCAGTTACTTCGTCAAGCTCAACAGCGACGATCTGCTCGACATGTTTATCGCCGAGGCAGAAGGCCTGCAGGAAATGGCCGCCGCCCATGCCATCCGCGTGCCGGTACCGGTGTGTTACGGCACCGACAGCGGGCAGGCTTACCTGGTCATAGAGAACATCGAGTTCGGCGGGCGTGACGGTGTCGCGGCGCTCGGCGAGCAACTGGCGGCGTTGCACCGTTGCACCAAGGATCGCTTCGGCTGGCACCGCAATAACACCATCGGCGCCACGCCGCAGATCAATGATTGGAACGATAGCTGGCTGGAATTCTGGCGCGCGCAACGCCTAGGCTACCAACTCGAGCTGGCGGGCAGGCGCGGTATCGGCAGCGCGGTGCTGCGCCAGGGCGAGCAACTCATGGACGCCATGGACATGCTGTTCGCCGATTACCAGCCGGAGGCGTCACTGTTGCACGGCGATTTGTGGTCGGGCAACTACGCAATAAGTGCCGACGGCGAGCCGGTGATCTTCGACCCGGCGGTCTACTACGGCGATCGCGAGGCTGATATCGCCATGACCGAACTGTTCGGCGGATTCGGGCGCAGCTTTTACGCCACCTACAATAATGCCTGGCCGTTGGATGTCGGCTACAAGGTGCGCAAGCACTTTTATAACCTGTACCACGTCCTAAACCACTTCAATTTGTTCGGCGGTGGCTACGGGTCCCAGGCGCAGGGCATGCTCGAGCGCATCCTGGGCGAGTTGCGCTAGCGGCGCGCATCGCAATCACTGTTGCGGACCAGGATTCAGCCCAGGGCGTTCGCGAGTAGCAGCACCACTTCGCGGTAGAGCAGCATCACTGATGCGCCGATCACCAGCACCCCGAACATCATGGCATCGCGACCCTTGATAAGGCGCACGGTAAACGGGAACTTCATGCCATGCGGCGGTATACGCCGGCCACGCACGATGTAGTAACCCAGCCACAGGAAGAACAGCGCCGGCAGCGAACGCGCCGCGCTATAGGCAATCGCGCTAATGTAGGCCTTGCGCGCCTCCAGCGTCGAAATATCGGCAATGTCACCGCCAGGGGTAAACTCTCGCGACAACGACAGATCGATCACCGGCTCGATGATCACCAGCAGCAACACGTACAGCGCCAGCGTGATAAGCGAGATCTGGCGGGTGCGTTT
Organism: Pseudomonadota bacterium; assembly: GCA_020347585.1. Classification (GTDB taxonomy): domain Bacteria; phylum Pseudomonadota; class Gammaproteobacteria; order CAMYNG01; family CAMYNG01. The sequence continues at coordinate 1,453,645 of CP070733.1, forward strand.
ATCGCCCGGGATGACTTTTTGTTCTTCTTTGTCAGACATGAAAAGACAGGGGCGAGGTACGAGGGGAGAGGGACGAGGAAAAAACACAACGCCTGCCGCCAACGCGTGTCAATCGTGTCTTGCGCCGGACCGTTATTCCTCGCGCCTCGTTCCTCGTCACTCGTTCCTGTGTATTCAACATTGCTCCCACGGCAGCCCTTCGAAGCGCCAGCCGCCCAGTGTGCTGCGGTGGTGGTCGTCGTCCAGTTCGCCCTCGAAGCCTTCCGAGACGTTGTACACCTGATGAAAGCCTTCAGTCAGCAGCAGTTCGCCGGCCTCGCGCGAGCGCTTGCCGCTGCGGCAGATGAGCACCACCGGCACGTTGGTGCCGCCGCTTTCATGTGACAGACCGCCGAGCACCAGCTGGCGCACCTCGCGCGCGAAGTTGGGGTTGATGTTCCAGTCGGGCTCGTCGATCCAGGGGATATTGATGGCGCCCTTGGGGTGGCCAATGAACAGGAACTCCATGTGCGAGCGCACATCCACCAGAATAGACTTGGGGTTTTCATGCACCAGGTTGAAGGCGTCTTTAGCCTTGACTTCCTGAACCTCGAGCGTATCAGGCATGACATATCCTCCGTGTCAGTGGTGCGCGATTCGTTGTTGGTCATTGTTTCGCGCCCTGTGTCCGAAGTATAGCCTCTCGCGTGCGGCGGCCCGCTCACGCCCTGCCCGCCATACGGGTTAAACTGTCGACCTGATGAATCATCCGTTCCCAGCGTTGCATACCACCGTTTCGCCGCTGCGGCCCCCCAAGGCGCTGTTGCGACCGGTGGGGCGCGCCATTGCCGACTACGACA
>CP070733.1:1454583-1457119 GCA_020347585.1 Pseudomonadota bacterium
AAGTCCAAGGGCAACGTGCTCGATCCACTCGACCTTATCGACGGTATTGAACTCGAGGCGCTGGTCGCCAAGCGCACCACCGGCCTGATGCAGCCTGATATGGCGCCGAAGATCGAAAAGGCCACGCGCAAAGACTTTGCCGGTGGCATCCCCGCCTTTGGCACTGACGCGCTGCGCTTTACCTTTGCCGCACTTGCCTCAACCGGACGCGACATCAACTTTGACCTGGGGCGTATCGAGGGCTACCGCAACTTCTGCAACAAGCTGTGGAATGCGGCGCGCTACGTGCTAAGCAACACCGAGGGCCAGGACTGCGGACAAAAAGGCGACACCGTAGATTTGAGCGCCGCCGACCGTTGGATCGTCTCGCGCCTGCAGCAGACCATCGGCGAGGTCAACGAGGCGCTCGGCCTTTACCGCTTCGACCACGCCGCACAGGCAATCTACGAGTTCACCTGGCATGAGTACTGCGACTGGTACCTGGAGTTGTCCAAGCCGGTGCTCACCTCGGAGCACAGCAGCGCGGAGCAGTTGCGAGGCACGCGCAAGACGCTGGTCGAGGTGCTCGAAGCATTGCTGCGCCTGGCGCATCCCGTAATGCCGTTCATTACCGAAGAGATCTGGCAGCGCGTCGCAAAGCTGGCCGGTAGCAGCGGCGATACCATCATGCGCCAGCCCTGGCCCGAGGCTCAGAGCGAACTAATCGATGCAAGCGCCAGCGCAGAGATTGAATGGGTCAAACAATTCATCATCGGTGTACGCCAGATTCGCAGCGGTTATAACATCAAGCCGGGCAAAGCGCTTTCAGTGCTACTGCAAAATACCTCCGACAGTGATATCGCGCGGCTCGCGAACAATCGCCACTACCTTGAGTTCGTCGGCCGCATGTCGACCATCACCCCACTGGGTGGCGCCGAGCAGGCGCCCGAATCAGCCACCGCGCTGGTCGGCACAATGAAGGTCCTGGTGCCCATGGCCGGACTCATCGACAAGGCAGATGAAGTCGCGCGCCTGAAAAAGGAAATGGACAAGAAGCAGCAGGAACTCGAGCGCATCGAAGCGAAGCTCGCGAATGCCAATTTCGTCGACCGCGCACCGGCCGACATCGTCAACAAGGAGCGCCAGCGCGCCGAGGAAGCAAGGAGCGCACACGAAAGACTGCAGGAGCAGTTAGCGCGAATCGAGTCTCTTTAGGTACCGTGCTGCGAACAGCGACTACAAATCTCGCCCGCGATTAAACACCCGCGATGGACAACACGATGTTGACCACCAGCACCAGCAGTAGTATGAACAGAACGACACCTATCAGTCCGACGATGATGTAAGTCGACGGCTTGCCGTGTTCGAAGTCACGCGCGCGGGCGCGGTTGCTCTGCACGCCGAACAGCGATGCCAGTACACTGGAAATTACCTGCCAGATCCCCGGCGCCTTTTTTTCATCACCACTCATCGATCGCTCCAGCCCAATCCGAACTACGCCCGCGGATTCGAGCGCACGGGAAATGTAATCAGGTATCCTGGTGGTTATCGGTCAACTCGCGCGCGATACGCGCTCCCTCACGTTCGTCCACCCGCAATAGCAACAACCCGCCGGCGGCAAACAAAACAATGACCGACAGGATGCCCGCGCGCGGGTTGCCGGTCATCAGGGTCACGGTGCCGATCATCACCGGGCCCAACACTGCGGCGAATTTTCCGAGCATGTTGTAAAAACCGAAGTATTCGGCCGCCTTGTCGGCGGGAATGATGCGCGCGTAGAGCGAGCGGCTCAACGATTGTACACCGCCCTGCACCAGGCCGATGACCACCGCCAGGATGTAAAACTCGTACACCTGGTCCATCACCACTGCGTAGAGCGTGCCAGCGATATACACACCGATCGCAATCAGAATGCCACGCTTGGGGCCGATGTGCTTGCCCAGGTAGCCAAAGGCGATGGCGGCGGGGAAACCAACGAATTGCGTGATCAGCAAGGCGGTGATCAGATTGCCCATATCGAAGCCGATGGACATACCATAGTCGATGGCCATACGCACAATGGTGTCGACGCCGTCGATGTACAACCAGTAGGCCACCAGAAACAGAAACACCACGCGCAGCTTGCGGATCCTGCGGAAGGTCTGTGCCAGTTGGCGAAACCCGCCGCGCACGGCCTGCGCCATGCCGACGTGGGCCTTCACACCGGGCTCCGGCACGCTCAGTAGCAGCGGCAGGGAAAACACCAGCCACCACGCTGCGACTGAAAGGAACGAGACGCGCACTGCCTGTGCTGAATCGGCAAAGCCGAACATCGCCGGGTGCAGTGTCATCAACACGTTGAACGCGAACAGCAGCCCGCCGCCGAGGTAGCCGAGCGCAAAGCCGTAGGCCGAAACCACGTCCAGTTGATCCTCGCGCGCGACACTGACGATCAGCGAGTCATAGAACACGTTGGCACCGGAAAATCCCACCACGCCGAGCATGAAAACCGAGAGCGCAACGTACCATTCGCCACTGGCAATGAAGTACAGCGACGCCGTCATGGCAATGCCCAGCA
>CP070733.1:1457219-1465143 GCA_020347585.1 Pseudomonadota bacterium
ACGGTCGTTACGGGCACTTGTTTCAGCGTGCGCCAGTTATTGAGTATTGGCTGGTGGTCAACAAACTGCCAGATGAACCGATCGAAGCTGCCGAATTCGTCCTGCACTTCCAGGTACGCCTGCGCGTTGCTCACTGCCGATTCGACCTTGAGGCGGTTGCGCACAATGCCCGGGTCCTTCAGCAGCGCATTGACCTTGCGCTTGCCGTAACTGGCCACTATTTCCGGTTCAAAGTTGTCGAAAACCTCGCAGTAATGGTCGCGCTTTTTGAGGATGGTGGACCAGCTCAATCCCGCCTGTGCGCCTTCAAGAATCAGCATCTCGAATAGGCGGCGATCGTCGTGCGCCGGTACGCCCCATTCCCTGTCGTGGTACGCGACATACAGCGGGTCGGTGCCCGCCCACTCGCAGCGTTGTTTTGTCATCGGCGTATTCGTGGTGTGTCCTGGCCGCGGTGCGTCCCCGGCATTGCTTCGGGTGCCTGCCTCTCGTGCGGCACCCTCGGCATGACGGTTGCGTCGGACCCATACTATACTGCGATTAGCCCACACGCATCTGTCCGGAGCACTGTTATCGTGAAGACCCTCGACGTCCAGGCCGCCTATGCACTGCTCAACGATGCATTGATGCACTACCAGGGTCGGCCGGTTGGCACTGTCGCAGCGCTCGACCCCGATGGCCCTGCGGCGGCCAATTACGAGGAATGTTTCATACGTGATTTCATTCCGGCCGCACTGGTGTTCCTCAATGACGGCAGGTCCGAAATCGTACGCAACTTTCTCGAAACGGTGTTGCATTTACGCACCCACGGGCGCCTCACCGCAGGCCACGAAACACAACCGGGGGTTATGCCGGCCAGCTTCAAGGTGGTCGCCGATGCCGAGGGCAACGAATCGCTCACCGCGGACTTCGGTGAACGGGCGATCGGACGCGTCGCGCCAGTCGACTCCATGATGTGGTGGATGCTGCTGCTGCACGCCTATGCACAGTCCACAGGTGACACAGAATTCTCCGAACGGCGCGAGTTGCAGCGCACCATGCGCGAGATCATGGAACTGTGCCTGCGTGATGCCTTCGAGGTGTTTCCCACCCTGTTGGTTCCTGACGGCTCATTCATGATTGATCGCCGTATGGGGGTATACGGACATCCTTTGGAAATTCAGGCGCTGTTCTACGGGGTGTTGCAGACCGCGGGCGAGTGGTTGCGCCCCATGCCCGATGCGGTCGCTATCATCAAGGCGGCAATGAAACGCAAGCAGACGCTGCGTACCTATGTACGCATCTTTTATTGGCTGGACCTGGAGCGGCTTAACGAGATTCACCGTTTCAGCGTCGAGGAGTTCGGTACCGGCAGCGTCAATATGCTGAACATCAATCCGGACTCGATTCCACCGCGCATCGAGGAGTGGTTTCCCGAGCAGGGCGGCTTTTTCGTTGGCAACCTGGGGCCCGGGCGCATGGACTTTCGCTTCTTCGCGCAGGGCAACCTGCTTAGCGTGCTGTTCGGCCTTGCCACCGAACAGCAGGCTCACGAGTTGTTCAGGCTGTATGACGCCAAGTGGGACGAGCTGGTTGGACACATGCCCGTAAAAATCTGCTATCCGGCGCTGGAAGGCGCTGCCTGGCACTTGCTCACCGGCAGTGATCCCAAGAACGTCCCCTGGTCCTATCACAACGGCGGCAATTGGCCGGCACTGCTGTGGCCGTTCGTTGCCGCTGCATTGCGGGCGGGGCGGCGTGATCTTGCGGAGCGCGCCTGCGATCTTGCCGGCGGCCGACTGCTAGCCGACCAATGGCCTGAGTACTACGATGGCAAAAAGGGTCGCCTGCTGGGACGGCGCGCCAACATCAATCAGATCTGGTCAGCCAGTTCCTACATTCTTTCGCGCCAGTTGCTGGAAGACGAATCCCGCCTGGCGCTGTTTCCGCGCGACCCCAACGCCTGAACCGCCAGTGCGTACATCCGTTGCGTACAAGGTGTCGGCGGTGTTGGACAGCCCGTCACTTACGTGCTATCAAGATCGGCAGACGCCATCGGTGGTTGCAAGGAGCAAACGATGACAGAAGAAAAACAAGCGTCACGACAAGCCACATCACCGGCAGCCGGCGGCAACGACAACCCGGAGGGCTGGCATCCCTATGATGCGCGCGGTGACTATGGCGGTGCAGCGCAGATCGTTGCGCAGGAATTCAAATACATCCACGCGCGCCGCGGCGAGCAAGCGGGCAACAACGACACCCCTGCTGATATGTGCGGCCTGGCCCTGTCGGGCGGTGGCATCCGCTCGGCGAGTTTTTGCCTGGGCGTGCTGCAGGCACTGGCCTACAAGGACTGGCTGAAGCGCGTCGACTACTTATCGACAGTTTCCGGTGGCGGCTATATCGGTTCATCGGTCAGTTGGCTGCTGCACCGGGACTGGGAGACCACCGATGGCGAAGGCAATGCAAAAACACTGCAGTTCGGTGTAACCTCCGATAAGTTCCCCTATCGCACCTACCCGCTGCCGGCCAAGAAGAGCACGCCGGTCGTCACCCGCGAACCGCGCGCGATGCTGCGATGGCTGCGGCAGCATGCGAAATATTTAACGCCCGGCTATGGTATCAATCTGTTTTCGCTAATCGCGGTCGTGTTGCGCGGCAGCTTTCTCAGCCTGCTGGTTTATCTCGGCCTATTCGCACTATTTTTCATGGGGCTGCAAAAGGCGCAAATTTTTTCACCCGTCAGCGTTGACTGGATTGCGCGCTGGTCGCCTTCCGACACCCCGTGGGCGTTGGCGGGCGCAGCGTTGTTGCTCGTGGCACTGGCTTTGGCCGCGGTGCTCTATGCGCTGGCAACGCGCTGGTTTGCACGTAAGGAAAAGCGAATAGAGGGCAAAAGCGAGAGCTACTGGTGGCGACGCTGCTACGAGATGTGGGCTGGTCGCGCGCTGCTGGCAGCGCTCGTGTTGGGCGTGGCCGGTGCAATACCGTTGGTGCACGAATGGCTTGCCGAGGCGGCCGCGGTGACACCGCAACCGTCGGGCGCCTTTGAGTTGAGCGGAGTACACACGGATACCGATACGCTCGAGATCAAGGGCACGGTCAAGCTGCCGCCGGCGCAACCGCCGGTTTCCCCCGACGATGTCGGGATCAGCGTAGGAAACATGGCTAACGCAGTGGTGGGCCTGATCTTTGCGGTCCTCGGCGCCCTGTCGGGATTCACCGCGTTTCTGAAGACCAGCAGCGCAAAACCGGGGCGCATCCCGCTGGGAGTGTGGGTGGTCGCGGGTGCCACGCTGCTCATTTTCGGTTTGCTGCTGCTGGCCTACCAAGTGGCCCTGTGGTGGTTGGGATGGGAACTGCCCGCCAAGCAATGGTGGCTGTACACGGGCGGCGCCGTGCTCGCGATCCTGGTTGTAGCGCTCTACAGCAACCTCAACTATATTTCCGTGCACCGCTACTACCGCGACCGCCTGATGGAGACTTTCATGCCGGAGGTGGCGCAGGCAGTCAATACGAACCCGACTGAACCCGGCATTTCGGAGACAGCCAACGGCACACGCTTGTCAGAAGTGTTGCCGGTTAAGCCCACCAGGTATGGCGAATCCGGGCGTGCGCTGGGCCCCTATCACATCATCAATAGCAACGTGATTCTCGTGCGCTCGCTGATCCCCAAGTTTCAGGGTCGCGGTGGCGACAACTTTGTTCTCTCGCCGCTGTTCTGCGGTAGCAATGCTACCGGCTGGCGCGCTACGGACAAGTTCATGGGAAATGGCATGACACTGGCGACTGCCATGGCGATCTCTGGCGCCGCGGTAAACCCGAGCGCCGGGTGCGGCGGGGAGGGCGCCACACGCCAGCGAGTACTTGCCATGCTGATGGGACTACTCAATGTGCGCCTTGGTTACTGGGCGCCCAATCCGGATCCCGGCAGACAGCGGCTTCGTGGTGTGCCGGCACGAATGTCACGCTGGTTGTTTCGGACGCCGAACTTTCTGTACCCGGGCTTGTGGGAACTGACGCTGCGCTGGAACCTAAGCGAAGATAGCCATCTGTTGCAATTGAGCGATGGCGGGCACTTCGAAAACCTCGGCCTGTACGAACTGGTACGACGCCGCGCGAAGGTGATCATTGTTTGCGACGGTGCGGCCGATCCCGAAGACAGATTCAGCGATCTCGCCAACGCCATGGAAAAGGTGCGCGTGGATTTTAACGCCATGATCGACGTCAGCAGTGAGCAGCTACAGTCGCTGGTGCCGCGCAAGCATGACAAGTTCAAGTCCGGCTCGGGCAGAGGCTACGCCGAGCGGGGTTACCTGGTTGCCAATATCTACTACTTCGACAAGGACAAAGTAACCGTCGGCAAGCTCATCTATATAAAGACCACCTTCTATCCCGAACTTTCCGCTGATCTCTACAGCTATCGTGAGCGCCATCCGGAGTTCCCGGATCAGTCGACGGCGGATCAGTTCTTTGACGAGAAACAGTTCGAGGCTTACCGTGAGCTGGGTTACCAAACTGCCTGGCGTATGACCGAAGATCTGCTGTCACTCGACCAGGTGCTCGAGAGTACACCTGCGTGATGTGCGGTATGGCGCCGCGCTAACGCGGTGCGGCGAGCACGCGCAGCCGTTCGATCACTTGCGGGCTGTCCCAGTGAATCGCGGCGTTGACGCCATACTGGATGCGCCCATCGGGCCCAATAACGAAGGTCGAGGGAAACGCAATCACCCCCCACTGTGCCGACACGCGCCCGTCGCTATCGAGTAGCACGGGAAAGTCCACGTTAACCTTCTCCGAAAACTTCGCAACCTCGTCGGGGCGCTGGGCGTAGTTGACCGAGATCAGTTCAAACGGTGTATCCGCCAGCGACTGCCGCAGGCGGTTGAGCGAGGGGATCTCCTTAACGCATGGCGGACACCACGTGGCCCAGAAGTTCACTACCGTGACGCGCCCGCGATAGTCGCTGACATCCCAATGACGTCCGGTAACATCCTCCAGACGGATCGGCTGTGCGCTGCGCTCGCCGCGGTAAGGCTGTAACTCGCTATCCAGCCCCGAGCCAGCGATGGTGCGGCGGGTTGCCGGCAGCGGCGCCGCGCTCAGTGGCATGGGTGCGTTGGCTAGCAGGGGTGCGGCGCGCTTGAAACTCTGTGGCAGGGACTGCAGATAGCCAAGTGTGGCTAGATCACTGTCTTCCTCGTAGAACAGTGCGGTGGCGCCGCGCAGCATCTCGACATATACCGAGGCGCCACCGCCGCGCAGGTTTTCCACCAGCTGTGACAGTTGCCAGCGATTGCTGTTGCGGCTGGCCTGCAGGATCCACACCGGTATGGTCGTGGCGTGCACGATCGGAACATACTCGGGTGGCGTACCCAGCGGCGGGATACCGCTGTAGAGATTGGGAGTGAACAGCACTGCGCCAGCCAGTTCGCGCCGCGCCGGGTTGCGCGACTGCCAGTGACGTGCGCCACGCAGCACCGGGATCGCACCGTAAGAGCCACTCACCAGCACCACCTGCTTGCCCGTTAACCGGTGGGCGATCTGCACCAGGTCGGCGACGTGCTCGCCATCGAGCTTGCGCATGCTCGCACTGCCGCGCGGCAGGAACAGGGCATCGGCCAGATCGGCCTGCCAGATCTCGAAGCCGGCGCGCACCAGGTCTGTGGTCAGCGCGGCATGGCGCTCGCGGAATCCGTAGCTGGCAGCGATCCACAACAGCAGGTAGTCGCCATCGGCCGCATGGGTGGTTACGGCAAGTTCCAGCTCCGACGAGAGTTGTTCGGTGCGGATGACAACGCGCGAATTGTCGGCGGCGGGTGTCGCGTGGCAGGCAGAAGCAAGGGCGAGTAGCAGCAGACACAACATCGCGCGTGCTGCACCGGTGCGGCGCATTAGCGACGCCTGGCGTGGAACTGCGGCCATGGGTAGTGCGACAAATGCTGTGGCGCTACTGCCGGGTTTCCTCGAGGGCCTGCTGTTTGCGCTTTTCCTGCTCCTCGATCTGATCTCCCAGTTGTTGCGCGTCGCGCAGTGCATCGGTCTGCTGCTGCCACACGTGTCCCTGTTGGCCGTCATCGTCATCTCTCTGCTCGCTGCAGCCTGCGGCCGTGCCCAGCACAGCCAGCGCGCAGGCAAGCATGGTCAGCTTGCAGGTGTTGCGGTAGATCATGCGCTATTCCTCCTTTGTGTCCGGAGCGCGGCGTATGCGATTCATGGTATACGCGCGCCATCTTGCTGTGAAGCCGGGCCAGTCGTGGCGAGGCGACGCGCTGAGTCCGCATCCAGATAGCGCCAGGGCCGCGGCACCAGACCCGGTACACGCGCGTGGTATTCGCGATAGGCTTCACCGTGACAGGCCAGCAGTTTTCGTTCCTCGAGGCGCGAGCCAATCACAAAATACAACGTGATTGCCGTTGCGGTGACCAGCAGGTTGGTATCCATGTCGCGCGTCCAAAGGATCACCAGCGCCAGGCTGTACCAGGGGTGGCGTACATAGCGGTGCAGCGGCGAGATGTGCAGCTGTTCCTGGTCCTCGACGGTTTGCACGCGGCCGCGCCACTGGCGCAGACCCCAGAACTCGTTCATGTCGTAGTCCCGCAGCGTCCACAGAAAACCCGCCACCGCCAGCAGCGCCACGCCGTTGGCAACCCACCAGCCAATGCCCTGCCATTGCCACAGCCAGGGGCCGCGGTTGGCGAAGGTCAGCACCAGCGGCAGGATGAGCAGCACCAGCGCGGCGACATTGAAGGTGAGCCGGTAGGCAGGCATCAGACGCGGCGCGTGCGCGGCGACCAGGCGCTTGAGACGCAACGACGCCAGCGCCGAGTGCAGCGCAAAATACGCTGTCCACGCCGCGGCTAGGGCCAGGGTGTATTGGACGTCGATTTCCATAGTGTGAGGGGTCAAATACCTCTGCAGCGCGCAGGATAGTCGTTTATGGCGCGTGGCGTGAGCCTACCGAGTCATTCTCCGGCGCAGCGCGATTCAAGCGCAATCATCGATTTTGGCTTGCCTTCCATCGCCCGGCTCGGTGTTAGTGGGGCGTATTGTGTGGCACTTTGCAACAAACCGCTCGAAATCGTTCTTGTCACGTTGTTCGGCGATGCTGATAGCGGTATAGTGCACAAAATATCGACAAGGTACACGCGCAATGGATGGATTCACTATACGCAAGTTGTTCGCGCGCAAGGAAATAGCGCCGCAGGCTCCGAGGGAGCGCCGGGCAAACAAGCGGGTTACGCCGAGTCCGGACGATACGATCCTCATCGTCGACGACTCGCGCACCGCGGTGCACGTGCTCAAGACCACCCTCGAACAGGGCCACTTCCGCACCTTTGCAGCCACCGACGGCACCACCGGTATTGAGGTGGCGCGCCGACAGCAGCCCGCGCTTATCCTGATGGACATCATCATGCCCGGCCTGAACGGCTTCCAGGCTACGCGCCTGCTACGCAAGGATCCGCTCACGCGCGAGATTCCCATTATCCTTATTAGCGGTAACGAACAGGTCACCGAGCGCGTCTACGGCAAGCGGCTCGGCGCCGATGATTTTCTCGCCAAGCCGATACCACGCGGCATGCTGTTTACCAAGATAGAGCACCTGCTGCGCCGCGAACACCCCGTTGATGTTGATAGCGTCGTGATCTCCGGCGGCCCGGATTCCGCGCACCTGCGGATGAAGTAGTGCCGCCCCTGGTGCCCGCCAGTCCACGGCGGTGGCGCCCGCTTTACCAGCCTACTTTGCTCTGATTCCTCACTAACTGTTCGTACCGCGTGCCGTTTTACAGATCGGCCCTCACGCGCCGACGTTGGCTTTACAGTGCCGGCCTCGCATGAAATAGTGTCATAGACAGAGGCATGTCGGTCGGACTGAAAAATGATCGTCGTCGAAAAACGACAGGGCAACTGGGCTCGAGACAGTCACGTCGAGATCGTTGAACGC
>CP070733.1:1465243-1468680 GCA_020347585.1 Pseudomonadota bacterium
AGAACCACGAAAATGCGTTCCGCCTTGCCAAGGCAGCAGCTGCCAAGGCACAGGCTCGTGGTGGTGCCTGCGAAGTGGGTTACACCCTTATCGCTGACTTGAACAGTGGCGGAAAAGAAGCCGTCGGCAACCCGGGCGTCGCGGCTTATACTGCTGGCGCCGCTGCCGCAGCCGGTCAGGTGGGCGTAGCGGGTATGGCGGGCGCTTGTCCTGCCTCTGGTGAGGGCATCACCCTTAATTTGGTAGTGCCTTCTGGTACGGTTTTAGCGGACGATTTCCCGAGCGGTTACGCGCTGGCTAAAACTTTCACTGCTGAGTGATGCCAAGTACTTAGTAGAGCGGGAAACCGAAAAAGGGGTCAGCCGATGCAATTGGTTGACCCCTTTTTTCTTTGTCAATCTGTGAAGAGTTAAGGGTGGCTAACGCGATACCTGCTCTCGCTAGACTGTACAGTTTGGACCGCGCCTCGCGGGCGGGAACACAGCATCGCGCAACGAGGGGGTTTTATACTTGGACCAGACAACCGTTGTAAGATGCCTGGCCAGTTACGCTTTTTGCGAAAGTGGATTTGAATATTTTCATTTTCCTGAACTTGGACAACGCGTTACACGACGCATACTTTCGACCGAGGAACGACCGATGACCAAAGCAAACCAGATCCAGGGGCTGACGTTAATCGAGATGATGGTCACCATCGCTGTACTGGGGATCATAGCGGCTATAGCGATACCGGCGTATACCGGTTACATCGCGACCGCGCGGATGACGGAAGGACAAAACGAAATTGCGGCAATCCGGCTGGCGCAGGAGGAATTCTTTCTCGAGAACAACACCTACTTCGGCCCGGTGGCATCCGACGCCACGGGGAACACCCTAAAAACTGACAGCGGTAGCCTGTACTCTCCTTCCTCCCAGGGCTACACACATTTCTCCTACGCGATAACCGCCGGACCCTGCGGAAATATTGCGCAGTGCTACACGATTACGGCCACTGGCAAAGCCGGAACGTCGATGGACGGGGAAACCATTTCCGCTGACGGACCGTAGCTAGCGCATCTGCGCTGGACAGGAAAGCACAAGAAATTCCGATGCTGACCAACCACCTGGGTGGCTCAAGAGTCGGTCCGGTCTTGCCAATGCCAGCGTTGGACAGCGCGGATGTAACGGATGAAACCAAAATTTTAGAATCTCCTGATAAGCTAACGCATTGACTAGTGACACGCCGGTACCCAGGCTCCTAATTGTGCTCAAGCTCTCGGTAGACCTTACCGATATATCTGCAGATGGGTACTCAGGTGACCCAGTTGGTTGAATTCATCAGCAGATGTCGATAACTTTATGACGCAGCGGCAATTTTGCCGAAAATGCTTCGGTCCTTGGCGGCCGACTTAGACAGGGCGAATCAGAAACTCAGCGTATGGCTACACCCAGTCGACAACTCCCCATGGGCGGCCTCGGGCGGCGCCTAGTACAGGATGGCCTGATCTCGGACAGCGACGCCCAGAAAGCCCACACCGATTCCGTTAAGAACAAAATTCCGTTTGTCACCCAGCTGGTGAAGAACCGCGCCTTGTCGGCCCGCAAGGTGGCCATGGCCGCCGCCAACGAGTTTGGCTTTCCCGTGCTCGACATCGACGCGTTCGATGTCGATATCAACGTCACCAAGCTGGTCAAGGAAAAGTTGGTACGCGAGCATCACACCCTGCCGCTGTTCAAGCGCGGCAGCCGGCTGTTCGTGGCGGTGTCGGACCCCACCAACCTCCAGGCGCTGGAAAACATTCGCTTCGCCGTCGGCATCGCCGTCGAAGCCATCTTGGTGGAGGACGACAAACTCACCAAAACCATCGAAAAGGCCATGGAGGCCAACGACACCACGCTGGCCGAATTGTCCGACTCGGACCTCGACGACGTCGAGTTCGCCGACGAAGCCGACCAGGGCGGCGACGTTAGCGACAGCGATGTTGACGACACGCCGGTGGTGCGGTTCGTTAACAAGGTGCTGCTCGACGCCATCAACAAGGGCGCCTCGGACATCCACTTCGAGCCCTATGAAAAAAGCTATCGCGTGCGCTTCCGCCAGGACGGCGTACTCAGCGAGATTGCCGCACCGCCCATCGCCATGGCACCGCGGCTTAGCGCACGACTCAAGGTCATGTCACGGCTGGACATCTCCGAGCGCCGCGTGCCGCAGGACGGGCGCATCAAGATGAACCTGTCGAAGAGCCGCGCCATCGATTTTCGTGTCAATACCTGCCCCACCCTGTTCGGCGAAAAGATCGTGCTGCGTATCCTCGACCCGAACAGCGCCAAGCTGGGCGTCGATGCGCTAGGTTTCGAGCCGGAGCAGAAGCAACTGTTTCTCGAGGCCATCGAAAAGCCCTACGGCATGATCCTGGTGACGGGCCCCACCGGCAGTGGTAAAACCGTAACTCTGTATACCGGGGTCAATCTGCTCAATACGCCGGATCGCAATATCTCCACCGCCGAGGACCCGGTTGAGATCAACCTGCCGGGCATCAACCAGGTCAACGTCAATACCAAGGTGGGCCTGGACTTTGCGAGCGCGTTGCGCGCCTTCTTGCGCCAGGACCCGGACATCATCCTGGTGGGTGAGATTCGAGATCTGGAAACCGCCGAGATTGGCATCAAGGCCGCCCAGACCGGTCACCTGGTGTTGTCCACCCTGCACACGAACGATGCACCGCAGACCCTCACGCGCATGGTCAACATGGGCGTGCCGCCCTACAACATCGCCTCCACGGTGCACCTGATCATCGCCCAACGCCTCGCGCGGCGCCTGTGCACCCACTGCAAGCAGCCACTGGATATTCCCAAAGAGGCGCTACTCAAGGAAGGTTTCACCGAGACCGAGATCAACGCCGGCCTCAAGGTGCACGGCCCCGCCGGTTGCGACCAGTGTAACGAGGGCTATAAGGGCCGCGTCGGTATTTACCAAGTCATGCCGGTTTCGGAAGAAATGGGGCGTATCATCATGGAAGGCGGCAACTCCCTGCAGCTAGCAGCACAGGCCGGGAAAGAAGGCATTCCCGACCTGCGCAAGTCTGGGCTGAAAAAGGTAAAGGACGGCGTTACCAGCCTGGACGAACTCAACCGAGTCACGAAGGAATAGCCATGGCGGAAAAGGCATTAGCACCGGCAACCTTTCTCTGGGAAGGCAAGGACCGCAAGGGCAAGCGCGTCAAGGGTGAGCTGTCGGGCCCCACCGTCGCGCTAGTAAAGGCCGACCTGCGCCGCCAGGGTATCAACCCGCTCAAGGTAAAAAAGAAACCCAAACCGCTGCTCGGCGGCAAGCGCAAGATCAAGGCCAAGGATATCGCGATATTCAGCCGACAGCTTGCCACCATGATGAGTTCCGGTGTACCGCTGGTGCAGGCCTTCGAGATCATTGGTCGCGGCCACGAGAACAAGGGCATGCA
>CP070733.1:1468780-1472522 GCA_020347585.1 Pseudomonadota bacterium
CCGCGAAGAATTGTTGATTAGATTACTATGCTTTGTTAAGGTGCCAATACTTGATTGATTTACTTGGTTTTGGTAACTTGGAAACATTGGTATTTTAACGATTACTTAAAGAGGGTGGCGACATGAGGCTTACCACAAAAGGCCGCTACGCGGTGACGGCGATGCTGGACTTGGCGATCCATTATAAGGATGGTCCGATAACCCTCGCAGACATTTCCCATCGGCAGGGGATCTCCCTGTCCTACCTCGAACAACTTTTCTCCAAATTGCGCAAGCAGGGACTGGTTGATAGCACCCGCGGCCCGGGTGGTGGCTACCGTCTGAGCCGCGAGGCAGATGCGATTCCGGTCGCGGATGTTATCACCGCGGTCGACGAGAAGGTCGATGCCACGCGCTGTGGTGGGCTGGCGAACTGCCAGGATGACCAGCAGTGCCTGACGCACGAACTGTGGAGCGATCTGAGCGAGCAGATTTATGTATTTCTCAAAAACATAAGTCTTGGGCAACTGGTGGAGCGCAAGGGTGTGCAGGAAGTTGCGATGCGCCAGGAGCACGTTCAGGACAGCGGAATCGGTGCCGAGGATTCTATGGCCCTGCGCAGCAAGGAGGCGGTGTAACCGTCCCGGCAGTAGGTGTGTTGGTTTGTAGGTTCGTGGAAAGGCGATAAGGCCGTAAAGAGATTCTGGCGACAAGTATGAAGACCCCCATCTATCTGGACTACTCAGCAACCACCCCGGTTGATCCGCGGGTTGCCGCGAAAATGGCGGCATGCCTGACAACCGACGGCACGTTCGGCAACCCCGCCTCGCGTTCCCACCCGTTTGGCTGGCAGGCCGAAAAACTGGTGGACGAGGCACGGCGCAACGTGGCGGCGCTGGTCAATGCAGACGCGAAAGAGATCATCTGGACCTCCGGTGCGACCGAGTCAGACAATCTGGCAATCAAGGGTGTGGCGCATTTCTACCATAAGAAGGGCAAACACATCGTCACCTGCAAGACCGAGCACAAGGCGGTACTTGACACCTGTCGCCAGCTCGAGCGCGAGGGATTCGAGGTCACCTATCTCGACCCAGAGCCCAGTGGTCTGGTGGATCTGCAAAAGCTCAAGGCGGCATTGCGCGATGACACCACGCTCGTGTCGCTGATGCATGTCAACAACGAAATCGGCGTTATCCAGGATATTCGCGCTATCGGCGAGATTACCCGCGAGCGGAAGATCATCTTTCACGTTGACGCCGCGCAGAGTGCCGGCAAGGTGCCGATTGATCTCCAGGAGATGAAAGTCGACTTGATGTCGTTCTCGGCGCACAAGATATACGGACCCAAGGGTATCGGTGCACTGTATGTGCGCCGCAAGCCGCGTGTGCGTCTCGAGGCGCAGATGCACGGCGGTGGCCACGAGCGCGGTATGCGCTCGGGTACGTTGGCGACCCATCAGATCGTCGGGATGGGCGAAGCGTTTCGCATCGCCCGCGAAGAGATGGCCGCCGATAACGAGCGCATTCGCATGCTGCGCGATCGAATGTTGACGGGCATCAGCGATATCGAGGAAGTTTATATCAACGGTGATATGGAACACCGTGTGCCGCACAATCTCAATGTCAGTTTTGCCTTTGTCGAAGGCGAATCATTGATCATGGCACTCAAGGACCTGGCAGTATCTTCCGGTTCGGCCTGTACCTCGGCGAGCCTGGAGCCCTCTTACGTGTTGCGTGCACTTGGGCGCAACGACGAATTGGCACACAGCTCGATCCGCTTCTCAATTGGCCGTTTCACCACGGAAGAAGAGATCGACTACACCGTTAACTTGATTCGTGAAAATATTAGCAAGCTGCGCGAGCTTTCGCCGCTGTGGGAGATGTTTAAGGACGGGATCGATCTGAACACAATTGAATGGGCGGCCCACTGAAAGCGAAGGCCGCAAGGTATTTTAATCTGAACATCAAACTTGTTATTTAAGAGGTGACCAGTCATGGCATACAGTGAAAAGGTGATTGATCATTACGAGAATCCACGTAACGTCGGTAGCATGGACAAGGAAGACGTATCAGTAGGCACCGGGATGGTGGGTGCGCCGGCCTGTGGCGACGTAATGCGTCTGCAGATCAAGGTTGGTGTCGACGGCACCATCGAGGACGCCAAGTTCAAGACCTATGGTTGCGGCTCGGCAATTGCGTCAAGTTCGCTGCTTACCGAGTGGGTCAAGGGTAAGACTCTGGACGAGGCCTCGCAGATCAAGAATACCGAGATCGCCGAGGAGCTTGAATTGCCGCCGGTGAAGATTCATTGCTCAGTACTTGCAGAAGACGCTATCAAGGCAGCTATTGACGACTACAAGAGCAAGGGTGAGGCGTCTCCGGCGGAAGCCAAGAGCGCCTAGGCGCAGGCCTGGAGGAGTACGCAGTTCCATGGGGATCACGTTGACAGAACAGGCGGCAGACCGCGTCAAGGCTTTCCTTGCCAATAGAGGCAAGGGAGCGGGCCTGCGCCTTGGGGTGCGCACGACCGGGTGCTCCGGCATGGCATACGTGCTTGAGTTTGCAGATGAGGTTGACCCGGCCGACGAAGTTTTCGAATCAAACGGCGTCAGGATCATTGTCGACCCGAAGAGTCTGGTATATATCGACGGTACGGAGCTCGACTTTGCTAGGGAAGGTTTGAACGAAGGGTTTAAGTTCAACAATCCGAATGTCAAGGATACGTGCGGCTGTGGCGAGAGTTTCAACGTCTAGCACCGTGGCGCGTTGTAAGGATACCCGGTGGGCGAGAATTATTTCGAGCTATTAGGTCTTCCCGTTTCCTTCGACATCGATCCGCAGCAGCTCGCCGAGAATTTCCGCGATCTTCAACGCGCGGTACATCCCGATCGATTTGCCAATGCGTCTGATCGGGAACGGCGCCTGTCGATGCAGCGTGCGGCGCAGATCAATGAAGCCTTCCAGTGTTTGAAGTCGCCGCAACGCCGTGGCCGGTATTTGCTGGAGTTGCGCGGCATAGAATTTGACGACGAGCGCCAGACCACGCTCGATCCCGCATTCCTGATGGAGCAGATGGAATTGCGCGAGGCGCTTGGCGAGGTGCGCGGCGCACCGGATGCGAGCACCCGTCTTGGTGAGTTTATGAACCAGGTCGCAGCGCACACCACGCAGATGGTTGAACGCCTCGGCGCCTGTCTCGGCGAGGGAACACCCGATGCGCTGGAGCAGGCCCGGCAGCTGGTGCAGAAGCTGCAGTTCATGGAGCGGCTGCGCTTGGAGGCCGAGGCCATGGAAGAAGAACTCATCGACGCCATGTAGCGCGTATAGATCCAAGAGAGCGGTATATCAGATGGCGTTATTACAAATCAGCGAACCCGGCGAATCGACCGCGCCGCACCAGCACCGGCGCGCGGTAGGTATCGATCTGGGTACGACCAACTCACTAGTGGCGACGGTGCGCAGCTCAATGGCCGAGGTTCTTCCTGATGCACAGGGACAGAGCGCACTGCCGTCGGTGGTGCGTTATCTCGAGGGCGGTGAGCGTGTGGTCGGTGCGGATGCCAAAACCGCGGCCGCCGATGATCCGCTTAACACTATCATGTCGGTCAAGCGGTTCATGGGCCGTGGGGTGGGAGATGTTAAGTCCCTCGGCGGCCGGCTTCCCTATGAGTTTGAAACTGGCGAGTCGACGGTGCCGCGCATACCTACCGCGGGTGGCAGTTTCAGCGCAGTCGAGGTTTCGGCAGACATCCTGCGCGTCCTCA
>CP070733.1:1472622-1479475 GCA_020347585.1 Pseudomonadota bacterium
ATTCGCCCCGACCTCGGTCTGAACACGGGCGTGCGCTATCAAGGTATCTAACGCGGATAGACAACAATGAAGCCTATCGAGTTACTTAAGATCGACGGAAATAGCGGCGGATACTGGGCCCTGCTGGCTGGTCTCGGGGTTCTGGTTCTGATGGGGCTGGGCGCTACCTACTATATGGAGCACAACGGTCACATTGTGACCGGTATGACGAATCAGATCGTCTGGGGCACACCCCATGTGTTCGCCGTGTTTCTGATCGTTGCCGCATCCGGCGCACTTAACGTTGCTTCGATTTCCTCGGTATTCGGCAAGACGATGTACAAGCCGCTGGCACCACTCTCAGCAGTACTCTCGCTGGCCCTGTTGGTCGGTGGCCTCGCCGTGCTGGTGCTCGATCTGGGTCGCCCCGATCGGCTCATCGTGGCGATGACCTATTATAATTTCAAATCGATCTTCGCTTGGAACATCATTCTTCACACCGGCTTCATGGGCATTGTCCTGGCGTATTTCTGGTTCATGCTGGAGCCGCGCATGAAACGCTTCAGCAAAACCGCTGGATTCTTCGCCTTTGTCTGGCGCCTGATACTCACTACCGGTACGGGTTCTATCTTCGGCTTCCTGGTCGCACGCCAAGCCTATGACGCAGCGATTATGGCACCGATGTTTATTATCATGTCGTTCTCGTTCGGGCTTGCCATCTTCATACTCGTCGTTATGGCGACCTATGGCGGAACCGAACGGCCGCTGGGTGACGCTATGCTATTCAAGCTGAAGAACCTGCTTGGCGTGTTTGTAGCGGCAGTTCTGTACTTCGTAATGGTTTACCACCTGACCAATCTTTACGGCACCGAGCACCACGGTATCGAACGTTTCATTCTGCTGGACGGTGGAATCTACACCCAGTTGTTCTGGTTCATACAGGTCGGCGTCGGCAGCATCCTGCCGCTAATCATGCTTTACCATCCGAGCCTCGGGAAGTCCCGCGGAATAATCGCACTGGCCTCGGTGCTGGTAATAGTCGGCGGCCTAGCGCAAATGTACGTAATCATCATTGGCGGACAGGCATATCCTCTGGTGCTGTTCCCTGGCATGACAGTCGAAAGCGGCTTCTTCGACGGCGTCGTCAATTCGTACAACCCCAGCGTGCCGGAAGTTGTGCTCGGCGTAAGCGGCATCGCGATGGCGCTGGCGATTGTGATGGTCGCGATCAAGGCGTTGCACATGTTGCCTGCGCGTCTGGATGACGCCACCGTCGACCCGCACCACGCCTCCAGGAGCGAGTCCGACGCAGCACAGGCGAAAGCCGCAGCCTGATTGCAGGCAGCGGGACTCTACCAAGTCGACGGGGCCACGTGCCCCGCGGCACACCGCCGCTGCGGCGAGACTACCAATCGCCTATGAACCGCCTGTTCATTTCCGCAGCCCACAAGTCCTCCGGCAAAACCACCATCAGTCTCGGGCTATGCGCCGCGCTGAGCGCCAGGGGCATGGCGGTGCAGGCCTTCAAAAAGGGGCCTGACTACATCGACCCCATGTGGCTGGCCCAGGCCACTGGGCGCCCGTGCCACAACCTCGATTTCTTCACCATGGAACGCGCCGAGATCCTAGAGACTGTGGCCGCTTACGGCACAGCCGCAGACATTGCCGTAATCGAGGGTAACAAGGGCCTGTATGACGGCCTCGACCTTGACGGCAGTAACAGCAATGCGGCGCTCGCACGGTTGCTCGAAACCCCTGTCATTCTGGTTATCGACGCCCGCGGCATGACGCGCGGCATCGCCCCACTGGTCCTGGGCTACCAGGCTTTTGATCCCGATATCCGCATCGCCGGCGTCATTCTCAATCGCCTGGGTGGGCGTCGTCACGAGAGCAAACTGCGCGCGGTGGTCGAGCATTACACCGACGTCCCCGTCGTCGGCGCGATTCATAACGATGCGCGCCTGGAACTGGTGGAGCGTCACCTTGGCTTGATGCCCAGCAACGAAGACTCGGAATCGGCGCGCAAGATTAGCCAGATCGGCGATGCCATCGGCAGTCAAGTGGATATGGACGCGATTGTGAAGATTGGTGCCAGCGCAGCTGTGCTCAGCGCGTTGCCTTCAAGTTCGCGCGCGCCCGAGTCGCGCAAGCGCGACGTGCGCATCGGTATTGCGCGTGACGCGTCATTCGGCTTCTATTACCCGGGCGTTCTAGAGGCTTTGGAGCGGGCCGGTGCTGAGCTGGTCGCGATAGATACGTTGCACGACAGTGGTCTGCCGCGGATCGACGGACTGTTCATCGGCGGTGGCTTTCCTGAAACGAGCATGGAAGCGCTGGAGGGCAACGGCCAATTGCGCACCGAAATACGACGCGCGATTGAAACCGGCCTGCCGGTATACGCGGAATGCGGCGGTCTTATGTATCTGACGCGCAGCCTGACCTGGAAAGGCAAAACCTGCGACATGGTTGGCGCGATCCCTGCGGACGTTCTGATGCACGACCGACCCCAGGGTCGCGGTTACGTTCGCCTGGAGGAGACTTCCGCGGCACCATGGCCCGGCGGCGGGAGCGATGTGCGCCAGGAAGTGGCGGGGCACGAGTTCCATTACTCGAGCCTTGAAAACCTCGACTCCGGCGTGCAGTTTGCCTATCGGGTGCGGCGCGGGACAGGGATTGATGGCAAAAACGACGGTATCGTGCTGCACAACACCCTCGCCTGCTACGCGCACCTGCGTGACACGGGACGCTACCATTGGGCCGAGCGTTTTGTGGCCTTCGTACGCGAATGCAAGGCACGAACCCCGCTGCATGTCGGGGCGGGCCTGCGCTGATCCGCCGCGGCACACGCTGTACCAACCACCGGCCCTGCGCTATGATCCGGGACTTTCGCCGGCGGGACACATGCGCCGCAGCAGCGGCGCGGACATCTACGCCAACTCTTCGATAATGACAACCAGGTAGTTCAATTCATGAGTCTGATAGCCATCACCGCACGCGCCGCCGCGCAAATCAAACTCGCCGCGAAGGAAGGTCGTATGGAGGGTATGCCTCTGCGCATCGCGGCCCAACACAACCCCGACGGTAGCCTCCACTACGCCATGGGGTTCGACGATGTCGGGCGCGAGGATGATCTCCGATTTCCGTCGGAGGACATCGAAATCGTCGTTTCCCCCACCGACAAGGATCTTCTGGACGGTATGGTGGTGGACTTCGTCGAGATGGAGCCAGGCCAGCACAATTTCATCTTCAAGAATCCGAACGATCCACACTACGTAGCGCCAAAGGAAAGCGACAAGTAGCGAGCGGTGGCGCCAGTTGGGTGCGTACGCTGCTTGGCCACGCCGTTGTCCGGCAACCGGACGCAGCAAAGACCCACAGTTTCTGGTAGATACAGTGGTCGCGCAGCCGGCGAAGCTACTCTGGGAGCCGCGAAATTGGTACTATCAGTAGATGTACCAGTTTGCTGTCCGGCCCGTGGCGGCGGCGGGCTTTCATAGATGAGCACCAGTTTCGGAGCAATCCCAGAGCCACCATCCGAGGCCCAGACCGGGCCTGAGCCCTCAATGGCGTCTGTTTCCCATATTCGCAGGTTCAACGCCAGCGCCTACCGCCGCTTGCTGACGTTCACCGTAGCGCTTGCTACCGTCCTGCTCGCCCTGGGTGGCCTGCTTGTCTGGCAAATCCTGGCACCGACGCAAGGTGCGTTGCTGCCGTGGCTCGCCGGCGGCACGATTGCATTGGGTGTCGCCCTGCTCGCACTGCTGGTTTCCTGCATCTATAGGGAACTCCTGCGCCCCCTCACGCACCTACGCGACTGGGCACTGCGTATGCGCGGCGGCGACCTCGCAACCCGAGTACCGATACCTGTCAGCGGCGAATTTGCGGGGCTTGCCCGGGACATCAACGGCCTCAGCGACAAACTGCAGGGTTTGTCCGAAGACATGAAGTCCCAGGTTCGCAAACAAACCCACTACATTGAACAAAAAACACGTTCCCTGGAAATTCTTTACGATGTCGCCGCCAGCATAAATGTCTCGCGCGACCTCAATGATCTGCTGATTCGCTTCCTGCATACTCTTGTCGATGTGGTAGACGCGCGAGCGGGCATCGTGCGCCTTATCAACACCGACGGCAACATGCACGTGGTGGCAAGCGTTGGGGTCGATGACGACGTGCTTCAGCGCGAGCGCATTTTGCCTTCCAACCAGTGCCTGTGCGGCAGTTCCTTCGAGCAAGGGGCAATTCTGTATCAAAACAACCTTGCGAGCTGCGGCCAAATCCTTGGTATGCCGTTCTTCAGGGACAGCAACGTCGGTATGATTGCCGTTCCGCTTCAGTACCGGGATCACACATTGGGTGTCTACAACCTGTTCGTTGACCAGGACACGCTGGCTGAACACGAGGACATGAAGCACCTGCTCACCAGCATCGGACGCCACCTCGGTATGGCAATCGACAAGTCGCGCCTTGACGAAGAAACCAACCGGCTGTCGATTATGGACGAACGCACTCGCATGGCGAATGAACTCCACGATTCGCTCGCCCAGTCCCTGGCGAGTCTGCGCTTTCAGGTGCGCGTGCTCGACGAGACGCTGCACCTGGGCCAGGAACAGTTAATCTGGGCGGAACTTGAAAAAATTGAAAACAGCCTCGACGAGGCCTACGGCGAGTTGCGCGAGCTCATTACGCACTTTCGCGCGCCGATCGACAAGCGCGGTCTTCTTCCGGCAGTCGAGCATCTCGTAGAACGGTTCCGCAACCAAAGCGATGTCCAGATCTATCTGCAGCGCGAATGGGACGTCGCCAGCCTTGCCCCCGAGGTCGAAGTACAGGTGATCCGCATAATTCAGGAATCCCTGACTAACATTCGCAAACACAGCCGGGCACATACCGTGCGCGTGATTATGCACAGCGATCCCGACGGTGAGTGCCGGTTCCTGATCGAGGACGACGGCATCGGCTTCGACACCGGTCAATCGCCGGGCGCACTGGGCGATCACGTCGGGCTGAATATCATGGAAGAACGCGCACACCGCATCAACGGCAAACTTCGCATCGAAAGCGAACCGGGCGAGGGAACACGAGTGCTGCTGCGTTTCAACTACCTCACCGGCCCAACACGCCGCACGGCAACACCTGAACAGCTACGCATCATGCCATGAACCTGCGCGTACTCCTCATCGACGATCACACCCTGTTCCGAGTCGGTCTTGAAGGCCTGCTGGAAAGCCGCGGCATCGAGGTGGTTGCATCGGTCGGTGATGGCTCTAACTGTATCCAGCTGGTTACCGAACTCAAACCGGACATCGTGTTGCTGGACATGCGCATGCCGAAGCTCAATGGACTCGGTGTGCTGGAGCAGCTTAAGCATCACAACAGCGAATTGCCGGTGGTCATGCTCACCACCAGCAATGACGAATCCGACCTTGTTGAGTCACTTCGCGCTGGCGCGCAGGGCTACCTTCTCAAGGACATGGAACCTGATGAACTGGTGCTCGCATTGCGCGACATCGTCAACGGCAAGACAGTTGTTGCGCCCGACCTGGCGCCAATTCTTGCGCGCGCCGTCAGCGGGCAATCAGAATCGTCGGCGGTGACGCACGCCAACCCATTTTCTCACCTTACGCCGCGCGAGACAGAAATACTCGCGCTGCTCGCCGAAGGCCAAAGCAACAAGGCCATCGCACGAAACCTCGGCATCTCGGATGGCACCGTGAAACTGCACGTCAAGGCAATTCTGCGCAAGCTAGGCGTCCATTCACGGGTTGAGGCGGCAGTAATGGCGGTGGAACAAGGCATACCGAAAAGTCCGGTCATCAAAGGACAGGCCAGCTAGCGCTACGCCTCGATCCATCGCATCATGAAACGCTTTGCACAACTGGTCCAGGAGACTGCGGAGCACGTCAAGGAAATTTTCCCATGGGACCTTGCCGAACGCACCGCGTCTGGCGATCTCGTGTTGCTGGATATCCGCGAGCCCTATGAATTCTCCGCCATGCACATTTACGGCTCCATCAATGTACCACGCGGCATACTGGAGACCGCCTGCGAATATGACTACGAGGAAACGGTCCCGGAGCTCGTGGCCGCACGGGAAAGGGATGTGGTGGTGGTCTGCCGTTCGGGCAATCGCAGCGTGCTGGCCGCGTACACGATGCATTTACTCGGTTACAGGCGCGTGGCGTCCCTGAAAACCGGCCTGCGCGGCTGGAATGACTTCGAACAACCGCTCGTTGATGCCGGTGGGAACCCGGTATCGGTTGAGGCGGCAGATGAGTATTTCACGCCGCTACTGCGTGACGATCAGATGGCACCAAAGGGATGAAACAGCCGCTGAGGATTTAGACGTAGTGCTTGTGGTAGCGGCGGCGCGTTCCAGCGCGCTGTACCACAACGCCTTTCACCGCGCCCAGCCCTGAAACCTCAATTGACTCGCAGCCAGCCTGCATGGTCTTCAGGTAGTATCTGTCATCGACCACGATCAACTGGCGGAATATCAACTCTCCGTCCACCTCGGCAAGGACAAATGAGCCATTTGTTACCACGCCCGAGGGATCTATGATGATGATACATCCTTTGGCAAACTCTGGTTCCATGGTGTCATCGAGCACCTGCAGCGCAAACGGATCGCTGCCGCCGCATCCGCCTGATTCCATACCTGTCACATCATTCATGTCTTTGGCTCTCCAAACCCGTATGCATGGTAATTGTGTTGCTAACCCGTCGCGGCCTGCGAATCACTTGCTACCGGCACCAAGTGTTGCCGCTTCGAGCTCGGGTGCAATATGTGATTTCTTCTCCTGCTGCAAGCGCCAAAGTGCCGCATAGACGCCATCGGCTTCCAGCAACACGCGATGTGTACCCTCTTCCACGA
>CP070733.1:1479575-1486135 GCA_020347585.1 Pseudomonadota bacterium
CGGGCCGGATAGAAGCGACCCCAGGAATAGGAGACGAGCAAGTCCATGGGCATTGGAGTATATTGCATTTATCCGTTTGATATGGATGGCCCTCGATCATGACGATGTCAATCGCCGAGCTTGCACAGGCACGTGAGGTTGTTACTCAGATCTTCGATGCACTCGACCTTGATGCCTATCTGTTCGAGGTCGAGCCGTGCGATGACCGGTGGGAGATTAAGCTTGAGTGCGCCGTTGCAGAGGGGTGGGAAACGGTCAGGCTTAGCGCGGCAAAGGAGAATCTTTTGCGGGGCGTCGATGATGCCGCGGCCCGTCAGTTGCTCCTTGATGATTGGCGCAAGGCACTTAGTGCGTGTCTGACTAAATCGTTGGAGCAGTAGGACAGGAACTATCGGGCTTGGGCAACTCATGCACGCCCGTTCGCTTGGCGTAACAAAAGGGTGCAGAATTCGCGTTAAAACCCCCCAACGAGGTTCATCAAGTATTCCTTGCCCCTGGGACCCTTGCCGTGTTCATTTGACAACTGAAGAGGGGCAATAATTTTCCCCTTACTTATGGCGGGGGACAGTGAGGCGGTCTGGTCAACACGGCGGTTTCTCAGGCCACGCACACTCTACGTATAGGGCGCACTCGCAGCACCGTGGCTTGCGAGCAGTGCAGACCTCCCGGCCGTGCAGGATCATCGCATTGGAGAACGCAGTCCATTTGTCATGTGGTACCTGCGCCATCAGGTCCTGCTCTACCTTGTCGGCGCTCTTGTTGCGGGACAGGCTCAGCCGCTGACTCACGCGTGCCACATGGGTGTCCACCGCGATCGCCTGCGCGCCGAAAACGTTGCCCGCGACCATGTTGGCGGTCTTCCGCCCCACACCAGCGAGCCGCATCAACTCCTCCGCATTCGCCGGTACCTTGCCGTGGTAGTCGGCTACCAGTTGCTGGCAGCACTTTATTACGGTCTTGGCTTTGTTGTGGTAAAACCCGGCGGGCCGGATCGCTTGTTCGAAGGTTGCCAGGTCTGCATTGGCATAATCACTGGCCTTCTTGTATTTTTTGAACAGCGTTTTGGTTACCTCGTTGACGCGCGCGTCAGTACACTGTGCCGAGAGAATTACTGCGATAAGCAGCTGCAAGGGGTTGCGGAACCGCAGCGCAAGCTTGGGCTCTGGATAGTGCTTCAGCCGCCGCCGTGTAATCTTTCTGGCGTCGGCCATCTCAGCCTGCTATTCGCTACGTACGCGGAAGCGTTCCTCGAGCGCAGCCAGCTTCTCCGTGATACCCGTGTACTCGAGCTCAGACATTGGCAGCATCGCTGCGCCAAAGAAGCCTTGGCGGCGCATATCGATCGCCTTCCTTGAGACCGTGTCGCGCACCGTGTTCCAGAATGGATGGGCGAAGGCGTCGACGGGCTCGGTGAGTCGCCCCCCTTGCATCGAGAACGCCGCGCAGCTCACCACAGGCGGACCATCGAAGTAGCTGATACCGGAGTTTAGCGGCACGGGCATGAGGGGCATCTGGTGCGAGCCGCGCATGCAGCCGGCGACGTATGGCCCGAGCGCATAGGGCGCGAGGACCTCACCGGTGGCGGGGAAGGTCTTCTGCACGCGTACCAGCATGACCGGATCGTCCTTACCGGTGTACTTGCCCGCAATGTTGTGCAGGCGCGAGGTGGAGGCGCTGACAGCCTGTTCACCGGTCGCGCGCGAGAAGACCGATTCCACAACATAACGCTCAGGGTCGCGCAGCAGGGCCGCGATCGCGTAGAGGTCCTCGGGCGCGTTGAGTTCGATGACCCGATCCCCCTCGGTATAGCTCACATCCATGATGACAAAGCGAAATCCTTCCGCCATGGTGGGAGCCAGTATTAGCCCCGGGGTGTTCATCGGATCGGCGAAGGCGAGGTAAAGCGGCAGATCGTAGGCGCCGGGATCGGTCTTATCCGCGGCGAAAAACAACAGCGGCTCGTTGGGGCGTTCATCGAACTCCAGCTCGGCGACAGCCGGCCCCATACCACGGACGTTGCCGGAGAACGAATCCTTGAGCAGGTCTTGCCCGGCACCATACAGGCCCTGCTGCTTGGCCACTTCGGTGCCGGCGATAAATGCATCCCACGCGAGTTGATGGATTGCCTCATGGCCGACACCGTGAGTGTGGGTCATCAGGATGGCAATATCGTCACCGGTATGGCTGATATAGGTATCAATGAGCAGATCCTTGCCCTGCGACTTGACGTGGGTGAGCACGGCTTCGGTGAGCCGTTGTGAGGGGCAGATATGGCCGCCAATGGAGCCGATATCGGCCTTGATGACGCTTACCGTGACCTTCATGACGCGAAGTCCTCCTATGATAATCGCCGTAGACAATCGCGGCTAAGATCACCATGCCATAAGCTGCGGCCGCTCTGCCATGAGCCTGATCAAGATAAGAATGGCGGTGGTCGTCGTGGCGCGAGCAGCTTGTGTCAAACGTGGCGGTGGCCTCCTGCCAAGTGATGCTAGACTTTTGACTATGGGCGAGCTGCATGAGGCACGGTTTTACGAAACTCGGCCAGACGGTCGGGTGATCTGTACCTTGTGCCCGCACCAATGTCGCATCGCCGAGGGCGGGCGTGGGGCCTGCAGCGTGCGCTACAACCACGCGGGCAAACTCTATACCCTGGTTTATGACAAGGTCGTCGCCCGCGAGGTGAATCCAATCGAGAAGAAGCCGCTGTTTCATTTTCAGCCCGGCTCATATGCCTATTCCGTGTCGACAGTCGGTTGCAGTATGCGTTGCCTGTTTTGTCAGAACTGGCAGATTTCACAGTGGCCAAAGACTGGTTTGCCGAAACATATCGAAGGTGAATCCATCACGGAACATGAGCCGATTTGCCCGCGACTTGAAGTGCTCGGTGAAACCGTTCCCGGGGAGCCTGCCACGCCGCAGAGTATCGTCGATGCCGCACTCAACACGGGGTGCCAATCCATATCCTATACGTTCACCGAACCTACGATCTTCTACGAGCTGGCATTTGATACCGCCGTCCTGGCGCGTGAACGTGGGATCAAAAACAATTTCGTCAGCAACGGCTTCATCAGTGAGGCTCCCCTGCGCGAGTTGGCCACAGTATTGGACGGCATCAACGTCGACTTAAAGTTTTTCAAAGAAGAAAGCTATCGGCGCGTCAGCCGCGCACGCTTGGGCCCCATCTTGGACGCCATCCGCCTTTACCACGAGTTGGGCGTGTGGGTGGAGGTCACCACGCTGGTTATTCCGGGCCTGAATGACAGCGATGAGGAACTCAGGAGTATCGCCGATTTTATTTTGTCGGTTGGCCCAGAAGTGCCCTGGCACGTGACGCAGTACTATCCAGCCTACAAGATGTACGACCGGCCACCAACGCCGGTGGAGACCTTACGTCGTGCCCGGAAGATTGGCTTTGAGGCAGGTCTTCGGTATGTTTACGAAGGCAATGTCCCCGGCGAAGGGGGCGAGAACACCTACTGTTATGCATGTGGCAACTTGCTCATCGAACGCTATGGGTTCTATGTGCGAGTCAACCGGATACGCAAGGATTGTTGCCCCGACTGCGGTGCGCATATCGACGGCATCGGAATGAGTTGGGCGAGTTGAAGCGGACGGAGCAACGGATTGCCAAAGAGAAATGAAAGCAAAATCTCGTAACGGCTTGTTTTACTAATCGGATTAAATTGACAGTGATTCGACTTGCTAAAGCACTTGCGGCGTGGGGCACACCACAGTTCACCGATGTCCTCAAGCGCGAGATCGCGCAACTGGACGCATCACAGCTTCCCTTGCAGGCGGGGTTGTCATCGACCAGTCACGCATTGGATTCGGGCATTGACGTGATGATCCTTACCGTTTCCGAGGGAGAGGGCATGATTCGCGTCAAAACTGGGATTTTTTATCGCGGGGTAATTGCCGGTTGTAGTTGCGCTGACGATCCGACGCCTATGGACGAACAAAGCGAGTACTGCGAAGTACAGTTTGATATTGACCAATCGACAGCAGAGACAAGAGTGACTCTGCTACCGCAATAGGCACAACACGGCAAGCGAGTGGGCAAAAGGGGGTGCCATGCCCAAATACAGAAAGGCCCTGCCGCAGTTGTCCGGTGATGTGTTTCTCACCGACGGCGGACTTGAGACAACGCTTATATTCCACGATGGGCTTGAGTTGCCCGAATTTGCTGCGTTCGTGTTGCTCGAAAGCACTACCGGACGCGAGGCGCTGTTGCGCTATTTTCGCCACTATGCTGCGCTTGCCAGGGAGCGCCGAGTGGGGTTTGTGCTGGAGAGCCCCACGTGGCGCGCGAGCTCTGCCTGGGGAGCCAAGTTGGGTTATGCTCCCGACGCGTTGGCACGATTGAATCGGGAGGCGATTGAATTGCTAAGCCGCGTTAGGGATGAATATGAGACCGAAAGATCGCCGATGGTCATCAGCGGGTGTATGGGCCCACGGGGTGATGGATACCGTGCCGACGAGAAGATGTCGATACAGGAGGCGCAGGACTATCATGCCGACCAGATCGAGACTTTCACTGATACCGAAGCCGATATGGTGTCGGCGTTTACGGTTCCCTACGTGGAAGAAGGTATCGGTTTCGTACGTGCTGCAACGGCGGCGCAAATACCGACCGTCGTATCGTTCACCGTTGAGACTGATGGCTGCTTGCCTTCGGGGCAGACGCTGGGTGACGCGATAGAACAACTGGATGATGCAACGGGCGGTGCTACGGCGTACTTTATGATCAATTGTGCGCACCCGACACATTTTGCCGACGCGCTCCCGGTCGATGCGCCATGGCTGCAGCGCCTGCGCGGCGTCCGCGCAAACGCCTCGCGCATGAGCCATGCGGAGCTTGACGAGGCCGAGGAACTGGACGATGGTAACCCAGTGCAGCTTGGTGGCGAGTCCCGCGACCTCAGAGCGCGGCTAACCCACCTGAATATATTGGGCGGCTGTTGCGGCACGGATCATCGGCACATCGAGGCAATTTGCGATCAGTGTCTGTAATTTTTTGCGGTTTCCCGCGACGGGTACTGCACACGCTTTTCTTTAGGTAATGAGCGAACGACCCCCAACGAACAGAGGCAAACGCATACCGGATAAGACGCCACGGCTGTTTGTCTACGCGTCACTGGCCTGGTTTGCGGCCTTGGTAGGCGTCGGCACCGCGCTTGCCGGGGTGATGCTCGAAATTACGGCGCTGCAGGTTGCAGGTGCGCTGCTGACAATAGTGGCTATCGCCGTGTTCATCGTTACGGTGGTGGTGTCTTTATACAAGACATCCCGCGGGCACAAGATGAAAACTTGGCGGTAGGCCACCGCTATCGAACATGGACGCCATCAGCGAAGGGACCTCACGTGATTGCGCAGATATGTGTATTACCTCGTTAGGGTCGACGACCATCGGCATGCGCGGCGGTCAGCACGCGAAATGAACCTATTTACACAATTTGGGACCTGTGTTTCGATATTTGATATCCCCGATGAGACTACTTCTTGATTGCCACGCAGAGCTAACTACATGAAAAGATTGAATTTGCATTGAAATATGGGGCGAGTCTGCCGATACCACTATTTAAGCAAACGAGGAAAAGGGGTCCGTTCTTGCTTGCGACAATAGCAGCGAGATGTTCCTCTATTTGATTGATCGCAAAGCGAATCAGGATTTTGCGATTTATTGCTATCTGGACCATATTTCCAGATATATCTAGTTAGAAACTGAAAGAAAGCAATGATAAACAGATACACAGACCATTCTGCAAATGAAAGAACATACCTAGCATGGATAAGAACAGCCGTTGCTGTCATGGCGTTTGGTTTTCTTATTGAGAAATTTGATCTTTTTGTTTCGTATATAGGCAAAACTATCGGTGACGAAGAACATTTTAAAGCTTCCTTAAGCGCGGAGATTGTAGGTCTCGGGTTATTTTTGGCTGGGATAATAATAATCATTACTGCAACGATTAGGTTTTTCATGTTTAAAAAGGCAATAGAATCCAACGAATCTATGCCTTATGACGTAAAAAAGACAAAAATTTTCCTATCGTTATTAATGGTGGCTTTGCCGCTATTTTTATTCTTTTATATGGCCAGCCAAGTCTTTGGTTAAGTTTCTAACAAATAACTCAACCAGGACGCGAAAAAGCACGGGCCTGTTATTAAGACGTTAGGTAAATTCATTAACTAAGCACATTTGGGTTCTTAAAGGAGGCGCCAATGGACATGATGAAACGTACTTTGATCTTTCTTCATTCCACTTTGCTTATG
Source organism: Pseudomonadota bacterium (assembly GCA_020347585.1). GTDB lineage: Bacteria > Pseudomonadota > Gammaproteobacteria > CAMYNG01 > CAMYNG01. The sequence goes on from CP070733.1 coordinate 1,485,849, forward strand.
CTTGCTTGTTCGTCACTCGTATTTGCTGCTGAACAAACGCCAACACAACAACCCTCACACTCATGGCCATGGTGGCATTCACCACATGAGCACAGCTTCTGGTGGATCTTCCCGCTCATGTTTTTTATGTTCATGATTGTGATGTTCATTTTCATGATGAGAAGAGGCGGCAGGGGTTGCATGTGGTGTAACCGATGGATGGACAGGCCAGAATATCCTGACAGTACGAAACGGTCTTTAGACGAGACATCTGAGTCTGCTCTGGACATACTGAATAAACGCTATGC
>CP070733.1:1486235-1492048 GCA_020347585.1 Pseudomonadota bacterium
CGTCGCCAATGAAGTGCTCGCCAAGCACGACGAGAACTACATGCCGCCGGAAGTCGCCGATGCACTGGTCAAGGCCGGCGCCATGCCCGAACACGAGATGAGCCGCAACAAGTGATGTCAGCGATCATTCCCGACATCGGCCATTTTGCACTGGTGCTGGCGCTGGCGTTAGCGCTGGTACAGGCGATCTTCCCGCTGGCGGGCGCGCAACTCGGCCAGGCGGGCTGGATGGCGGTAGCGCGTCCGGCGGCGCGCGCGCACTTTGCACTGGCAACCGTGGCGCTGCTGTGCCTGGCCTGGGCGTTTCTCAGTGACAACTTCTCGGTCCTGTACGTGGCCAACAACTCCAACACCAAGATGCCGACGATCTACAAGATCAGCGCGGTGTGGGGTGCCCACGAGGGATCGCTGCTGTTGTGGGTGTGGATCCTGGCGGTGTGGACCTTTGCGGTCACCTTTTTCAGCCGTAACCTGTCCGAGGAATACGTGGCGCGGGTCATCGGCGTGATGGGGCTCACCAGCATCGGCTTTCTACTGTTCACGCTGCTGACCTCCAACCCCTTCCAGGAGGTGTTCCCCGCGCCGCTCGAGGGACGCCAGCTCAATCCCCTGTTGCAGGACCCGGGCCTGGCAATCCATCCGCCCATGCTTTACACGGGTTACGTGGGCTTTTCGGTCGCCTTTGCCTTCGCCATCGCCGCGCTGCTGGGCGGCAAGCTCGACGCGAGCTGGGCACGCTGGTCGCGGCCCTGGACCACCACCGCGTGGATGTTCCTGACTGTCGGCATCGCGCTGGGTAGCTGGTGGGCGTACTACGAGTTGGGCTGGGGTGGCTGGTGGTTCTGGGACCCGGTGGAGAACGCCTCGTTCATGCCCTGGCTGGTGGGCACTGCGCTTATTCACTCGCTGGCGGTGACAGAGAAGCGCGGCACCTTCAAGGCCTGGACGGTGCTGCTGGCGATCTTTACGTTCTCGCTTAGCCTGCTCGGCACTTTCCTGGTGCGCTCGGGCGTACTGACCTCGGTGCACGCGTTTGCCACCGATCCCGAGCGTGGCCTGTTCATACTGATTTTCCTTGCCATCGTAATCCTTGGCTCGCTGGTTCTGTACGCGTTTCGCGCCAGTGATGTGCGCAGCACGGTGAGCTTCAACCTGCTGTCACGCGAAACGCTGCTGCTGGCCAACAACGTGCTACTGGTGGTGGCCGCCAGCGCGGTGCTGCTGGGCACGGTCTACCCGCTGGTGCTGGATGCGATCTCGGGCGCCAAGATATCCATCGGCCCGCCGTTCTTCGATCTGGTATTCACTGTATTGATGATCCCGCTGGTGGTGCTGGTGGGCATCGGACCGCTGGTGCGCTGGAAAAACCACGGCGGCCGGGAACTACTGCGGACGCTGCGCGTGCCCATCGCGGTGGCGCTGGTGACGCTGGTAGTGGCGATCGCCCTGCTGGCCAGCGACTTCTCGGGCAGCCGCCTGATGACGGCCGTTGGCGTGATGCTAACCGCCTGGGTCGCAATCAGCGGCGTGGTCACGCTGCGCGAGCGCCTCAAGCACAAGGGATTCAGCCTCAAGGCGCTGGCCGGCGCCGGGGTGGGCTTTTACGGCATGTGGCTGGCGCACCTCGGGGTTGGCGCATTTATCATCGGCGTGACCATCGTCAGCAGCTACAGCGTCGAGGACGATGTGCGCATGCGCCCGGGCGAAGTCAAGGAACTCGGCGGTTACAGCTTCAAATTCGAGGGCGTCAAGCAGGTCCCCGGACCGAACTACACGGCCCACCAGGGCGCGGTGATCGTATCCAGAGGCGATGACATCGTTACCGCGTTGTACCCGGAGAAGCGCACCTACCTGGTACAGACCATGCCCATGACCGAGGCGGCCATCGACCCCGGCCTGCGACGCGACATCTACGTCTCACTGGGCGAGCCGCTGGATGACGGGGCCTGGCTGATTCGCCTTTACTACAAGCCGTTCCAGCGCTGGATTTGGCTCGGCACCATTCTCATGGCGCTGGGCGGACTGCTGGCAGCCAGCGACCGACGCTACCGGCTGGCGCGCAAGCGTGAGACCGTGCGTCGCGAAGACGCGCGTGGCGAATTGCTCAATGAACTGCTCGACAGCGGCGCGAGCGCGCCGGCGAGCAAGGGCTGATGGCGGCGCGCAGAAAACTGTGGGTGTTTCTGGTGCCACTGGCGCTGTTCCTGGTGCTGTTCGGGTTCATGTTCGTGGGGCTTGGCCTGAACCCGCGCGAACTGCCCTCCCCGTTGATCGGCAAGGCGGTGCCCGAGTTCCGGCTCACCGATGTGCAGGACGATCGCAAGACCTTCAGCAGTGCCGACCTGCTGGGCAAGGTCAGCCTCATTAATGCCTGGGCGTCGTGGTGCGTGTCCTGCCGCCAGGAACATCACGTATTGATGCACCTCTCGCAACAGTTACAGATCCCGATCTACGGCATCAACTGGAAAGACGAGCGCGTCGATGCGCTCGGCTGGCTGCAGGGTCGCGGCAACCCCTATCTGGTGAGTGGCCATGATCTGGCAGGCACGGTAGGCATTGAGTTTGGCGTTATCGCCACGCCCGAGACCTTCCTGGTGGACAAGAAAGGCATCATCCGCCACAAGCACACCGGCCCGCTCAGCATGGAACTCTGGAACAACGAGCTTGGCCCGCTGGTCGAGCAACTGCAGAGCGAGTCGTCCTGATGCGCCCGGCCTTCCCGCTTGTCCTTGCACTGTTGCTTATGCTTGCCGCGCCTGCCGGCGCTATCGTCGAGCGCCAGGACGTGATGCCCGAGGATTTCACCAGCGAGGATCAGAAGCAGCGCTTCAAGGACCTGATCGAGGAGTTACGCTGCACCGTCTGCCAGAACCAATCGCTGTCCGATTCCAACGCCTCGCTGGCCCGCGACCTGCGCCACAAGGTGCGCGAGTTGATGGATGAAGGATTGACTGACGAAGAAATCAAGACCTTCCTTGCCGCGCGTTACGGCGACTTTGTGCTGTACAACCCGCCGCTGAAGCGCAGCACTTACATGCTGTGGTTCGGACCGTTCGCCTTCCTGTTGCTGGGTGCAGCGGTAGTGTTGGTGCTGGTGCGCCGGCGCCGTGTGAGCCCGGCTGACGACGGCGGGCTTTCGGAGCAGGAGCAGCAACAACTGTCGCGCGCCCTGGGCAAACAACAAGACGACAAGCACTCACATCACACCAACACTGACTGACTTTGTTACGTACCGATGGGCTTCTGGATAGCAGCAATACTGTTGATTTGCCTTGCGCTGGCGCTGGTGCTGCCGGCGCTGCTGGGCCGCGGCCGCACCGCCGGCGTCACCCGCGACGAACTCAATATTACCGTCTACCGCGACCGCCTCGAGGAACTCAAAGGCGAACTCGCCAACGGCACTCTCAGCGAGGCCCAGTTTGGCCAGGCCCGCGCCGAACTCGCTCGCGCCCTACTGCAGGACCTACCGGGCGAAGACGAGGGCGCGACGCAGATGACGGTGCCCGCGCAGGCCGCCGCGCGCTGGGCGGCGGTGATCACCGCGCTGGCAGTACCGCTGCTCGGCGTGTGGTTGTACCTGGAACTCGACGCCCGCACCCTGCTGATGTCGGTGCCGCCGGGCGAGAATACCGAGCAGGCTCAGGCCGCGGCGCGCCGCGCCGACCAGCTCATGGCGCGGGTCAAGGCCAACCCCGCCGACGACAAGGCCTGGCTGGAACTGGGCCGCACCTACCCCGCGATGGGCAGGCCGGACGCCGCGGCGCAGGCCTATGACAAGGCGGCGCAGACCGGCGGCGAAAGCGCGGATCTGCTGGTAGCCAAGGCGCACGCCCTGTCGCGGCTGCGCGGCGGCAATCTCGCGGGCGAGCCCGAAAAGCTGATTACCCGGGCACTGGAACTGGACCCCGACGGCAAGGGCGCGCTGACCTGGGGGGGCATGCTTGCCTACCAGCGCGGCGAGTACGCCCAGGCGATCGCGCACTGGGAGCGGCTGCTCAAGCTGGTGCCGAAGGAAGACCCCCTCAACAACATGCTGCAGGGCCTGCTCGATACCGCACGCGCCCGCAACCGCGGCGAGGCAGTCGCCACCGCGCCCCACGGCGCGCCCGCCACCGGGGCCGCCGGTGGCATAACGGTCGCGGTAACGCTGGACAAAAGCGTGCGGGATGGGGCGCAGCCCGACGACACGGTCTACGTGATGGCCAATGCCGTAAACGGCCCCAAGATGCCGCTGGCGGTCGCCAAGGCCCGCATCAGCGACCTGCCGATGACCGTGGAGCTGAACGACAGCATGGGCATGATGCCCAATACGCGCCTGTCCGACTTCAAGAAGATAGTGCTGCTGGCGCGCGTGTCACGCGCGGGAACCCCCGTACCGCGCAACGGTGACCTGTTCGGCCAGACCGACGCCATCGCCAATCCGCCCGGAGAGCAACCCGTGCAACTGGCCATCAACCGGGTGGTGAAACTGCCGCCGGGGACAACCCCGCCGCCAGGCGCCACGGCAACCCCCGCCCCTGCGCCCGAGGCAAGTGCTCCGAGACCCGCCCCGGCCGGCAGCGGCGCCCTCAAGGTGACCGCGAGCCTCGATCCGGCGCTGCGCGGCGAGGTGCGCCTGTCCGACTCGGTGTTCATATTTGCGCGCGCGGCCAGCGGGCCGAAGATGCCGCTGGCCGCGGTCAAGCGCGCCGCCACCGACCTTCCGGTTACCGTCACGCTGGATGACAGCATGGCGATGGCGCCCCAGTTCAAGCTCTCGAGCTTCCCCGAGGTGGTGGTCGTGGTGCGCGTCTCGAAGACCGGGGATGTCATCGCCAAGAGCGGTGACCTGTTTGGTGAGACCGCGCCGATCAGCGTAAAGGACGCCGGCGCGATCGAGGTCATGATCAACCAGCAGGTGCCCTGACCGGGCTGCTGACGCGCGGCAGGGGCGCGCATGGTTTTCCACGCGGCGGCATGGCCGCAAACTCCCTCTCCATGAAACTGCTTGCGGGAATCCTCCTTATCGCTGCCGGCACCCTGGTGCTGCGCGGCAGCGGCGGGCTGCCCGTGGAGGCCGCCACGGCGCTCGGCCTGGCGCTGCTGGCCGGGGGCGGCTGGCTGGTCATCACGGCGCGCCCGCAGCGCCTGTTCCGCCGCCTGCGGCCCCTGCACAGACGCCGACCGCGCTAACCGCGGCAAAAAAAAGGGCGGTCAGATGACCGCCCCGGGTAGTGCGTGCCGGCGCTGCTTCAGCGCAGGCCCTGGATGTAGGAGGCCACTGCCGCGATCTCCCTGTCCGTCATTTTCTCGGTGATGTTGCGCATCATCTTGCCCGCATCATTGGTACGCGCCTCGCTGCGAAAATCCTTTAGCGCCTTCTCCGTGTAGGCCGCGTGCTGGCCGCCCAGACTGGGGAAATTGGCCGCGGGGTTACCCGCACCGTTGGGCCCGTGACAGGCGATGCAGGCCGCAATCTTGTTGGCCGGATTGCCGCCACGATAGATGCGCTCGCCGAGTTCCAGCAGCTTCTCGTCCGCACTGCCGGCGGCGATCTTTTGCTGCGCGTAGTGCGCGGCAAGATTTTCCATGTCGGCCTTGCTCAGGCCGGCGGCCTGACCGGCCATCACCGGATCCTTGCGGGTCTTGCCGGCCTTGAAATCCGCCAGTTGCTTGGTGAGGTACTTCTCGTGCTGGCCCGCCAGTTTGGGCCACAGGGGGTTGGCGCTGTTGCCGTCGGCGCCGTGGCAGCCGGCACAGGCCTGGGCGCGGGCCTTGCCCGCGGCGGCATTGCCGGCGGCCTGAACCGACCCGCCCAGGGCGAGTGCAGCGGC
>CP070733.1:1492148-1497833 GCA_020347585.1 Pseudomonadota bacterium
CCACTTCACCCGGCGCTAACCTCATGCACCTTTACGATGAGATCTGTTGCCGGCCGCGCCTGGCACATCAATGCCATGCCGCATGCCGGGTCGTCTTCGGCAAGGGCCGGCGGCGGGCCGCCCGGATACGTCACGGTGCCTGCAAGGACCTTGCATCGGCAGGAGCCGCAGACGCCATCTCGACAACCATAGGGAAAGGCGAGGCCGTGGCGCAACGCCGCATCGAGCACCGATTCGCCGTCATCAACCGTGAAAACCTGCCCGCCGGGCTGGACACGTACCGTGAAACTCATGCGTAATACCCGGCCTTGGGCCCGAAAAGGCGCTGAATTATCCCCTAATGACAGTACCAGTAACACCCCCCGGACATGTGCTTATTGTTGGCTGCGGCGATATCGGCCGGCGCGTGGCCAACCTGTGGCGCGGGCGCGGCGCCCGCGTGTACGGCATGGTCCGCAGCGCGGCGAGCGCCCGCGCCCTGCGCGCCGCGGGCATCGAGCCGGTACAGGCCGACCTGGACGACGCCGGCACACTGGCCACGGTGCCCGCCGCGGGTGCGCTGCTCTACTGCTTTGCGCCCCCACCGCCACACGGCATCGTCGACACGCGCATGGAAAATTTGCTTACCGCATTCCAAGCGGCAGCGCCGCCGGCACGCATCGTGGCTATTAGTACCTCGGGGGTCTACGGTGATCGCCGCGGCGCACTCGTCAGCGAGGATGATGCACCCAACCCGCAGACCGACCGCGCACGCCGCCGCCTGCATGGCGAGCAGTTGCTGCGTGCTTTCGGCAAGGCGCACGGGGTACCGGTAGTGATCCTGCGCGTCGGAGGAATTTATGGTCCCCGACGCCTGCCGCTCGATCGTATCCGCAGCGGCGCACCGGTACTGCGCGAAGAACTGGCGCCGCGCACGAACCGGATCCACGCCGACGACCTTGCGAGCGTCTGCATGGCGGCAGCAGAGCGCGGCAGAGCCGATGCGATATACAACGTGACTGATGGCCAGGACAGCAACATGACTGAGTACTTCTTCGCAGTTGCCGACGCCTGCGGACTGCCGCGCCCGCCGGCGGTCGACTGGGCAGAGGTGGAAAGCGGCTCGAGCGCCGGCATGCTCTCCTACCTACGCGAGTCGCGCCGTCTCGACAATCGGCGCATGCTAGACGAGCTGAACGTTCGCCTGCGCTATCCGACCCTTCACGCCGGGTTGGCGGCATGCCTTGCCGAGGCACCACACAGTGACGAGGGCACGCCCTGATTTGAGCGCCCGTAGGTGGACACCGCCTCACCCTGGTGCACATTGGCGGAGTCCGTGCGGCTCCGCGCTCAACAACTACTACCGTCATATAATGAGTCTTGACGCCCGCCGGGATTGGCGTTTAACTGTATGGCCCGCGGCACGAAGCTTGCTAAAGTCCACAACAACAATTGCCGAGACGGACGACGATCAACGACGCTGACATCCCATGACAGGTACGCAATTCTCACTTGAAGTTCAACCGCAGATTCCCGAGCGCCTCGCGCGGCTCGAGGACTTGGCCAACGATCTGCTGTATAGCTGGGATCGCTCCGTGCGCGGCCTGTTTCACCGGCTTGACCGTGACCTGTGGCACGCCTCGGGTCACAACCCTAAGGTATTCCTACGGCGCGTGGCGCAGGAGGCACTTGAGGAAGCGGTCGACGATCGCGTATTCATGGAGGACTTTCTCCGTGTTCTCACCTCCTACGACGCCTACCTCCGAGAGACGATGCGACCCGGCATGGAGGAACTGCTCGATCCGGGGCAGGACTTGGTGGCGTATTTTTGCGCCGAGTTCGGGTTTCACGAGAGCTTCCCGATTTATTCCGGTGGCCTGGGCATCCTGGCCGGCGACCACTGCAAGGCTGCCAGCGATCTCGGAATTCCGTTTGTAGCTGTCGGCTTGCTGTACCGGCAGGGTTATTTCACCCAGACCATCGACGCGCACGGTAACCAGGTCGCGCACTACACGCCGACTCACTTCGATGACCTGCCGGTGGTGCCCGCCACTGACCCCAACGGCAACCAGGTGCAGTTTGCGCTGGATTTTCCGGAACGCAAGGTACACGTTCGGGTGTGGAAGGCGCGCGCAGGACACATCACCCTGTATCTGCTGGATACGGACGTGCCCGGAAACAGCGAGCATGACCGCAGCATCACCCACCAGCTTTACGGGGGAGATACCAATACGCGCATCCAGCAAGAAATAGTATTGGGCATCGGCGGCGTACGTGCGTTGCGCGCGCTGGGCCTGCGCCCGACCGTGTGGCACATCAACGAGGGCCACGCCGCATTCCTGATCCTAGAGCGTTGCCGCGAGCGCATCGCCAGCGGCATGGACTTCGACAGCGCCCTGGAATTGGTCGCCTCAGGTTCGGTGTTCACCACCCACCCGCCGGTGGCGGCGGGCCATGACATTTTTGACGAAGAACTGATTACAACCTACTTCAACGACTTTGCCGTGGCACTGGGACTTGACATCGACACGTTCCACAGCCTTGGCAGTTCTCCGAGCAGCATGGGCGGTTTTAATATGACCACGCTGGCATTGCGTGGCACTCGCTTTCACAACGGCGTCAGCCGCATACACGGTGCCGTAGCCTCGCGCATGGAGGGTTTCGTCTGGCCGCAAATTCCCAACGAAGAAAATCCGATCGGCCACATTACCAATGGCGTACATGTGCCGACGTTTCTGGCGCGCGAGTGGGCCAACCTGTTCGACATGCGATTTCGCGAGTGGCGCAATCAGTTGCTGAACCCCGACTATTGGGACTGCATCGACGATATTCCCGATCACCGCTACTGGAGCCTGCACCAGTCGTTGAAACAGGAACTGCTCGAGGAGGTGTACGAACGCGCCCTGCTTCGCCATCGCCGCAACGGCGCCAGCGAAGCGCTGGTGGAACGCATCACGCGGCGCGTCTCGCAGACCGACGCCGATGTTCTGATGTTTGGATTTGCGCGCCGCTTTGCAACCTACAAGCGCGCCACCCTGCTGTTCTCCGATCCGGAACGCATGGCGCGCATTCTCAACGATCCCGAACGCCCTGTGATTCTTCTGTTTGCGGGCAAGGCCCATCCCAACGACCTGCCGGGGCAGCACCTGATACAGGTGATACACGAGTTTTCGCAGCGACCGGAGTTCGTCGGCAAGATCATCCTGCTCGAGGGCTACGACATGGCGCTGGCGCGCAAGCTGGTAACCGGCGTCGATGTCTGGCTTAACACGCCCGAATACCCGCTCGAGGCGAGCGGCACGTCGGGGCAAAAGGCAGGCATCAACGGCGTAGTTAACCTCAGCGTGCTCGACGGCTGGTGGGGTGAAGGATACAACGGCGAGAATGGCTGGGCGATCGCTACCCACGACCCCCAGGTCGACGCTGCTTACCGTAACCGCGAGGAAGCCAGTGACCTGCTGGATATCATAGAGCACCAAGTCCTTCCGCTGTATTATGACCGCGACGGCCACGGCTACTCCGACAGCTGGGTGGCGCTGTCCAAGAATTCCATGAAGTCCATCATTCCACGCTTCAACTCCCAGCGCATGGTGATGGACTATGTGCGCAATTTCTACTCCCAAGCGCGCGCCAGGCACGATGCCCTGTTGGAGAATCAATGTGCGCCTGCCAGACAATTGTCGGAATGGAAGAAAAAGATTCGCGAGAACTGGTCAGGCGTGAGCATCCGGCGCTGCGGCGAGCCGCCAACACGTATTGACCATAACGAAACCCTGCCGATCAAGGTGTGTGCAAAACTGAATGGCCTGAGTCCCGATGATGTTGCCGTTGAATGTCTGGTCGGGACCAACCACGACCAGAGCGGCTTTGTCATTCGCGACCGCATCAAGCTCAAGCCCGGCGCAACCAAGGGCGATGAAGTCGAGTTCGGAATCGACCTCAAACCCGAACTCCCCGGCCTGCAGTTTTACAAACTGCGCATGTTCCCCTGCCACCCGCTGCAAAGCAACGCGTTCGAAACTGGGTATATGGTCTGGGTCTAAACCGCGTATCGGTGCGAGCAGCGCGATGGCCGCATCTTCCTATCGCTAATTAAGTCGATCCCGGTGCCGGACACGCGACGCACAATGTGCATGTGTCCGGTTCAAGAATGAAAATCGGGGCCGGAACACGATGATTCAAGGCCCCGCTGTATTACATGCTACCGGATGACTTAGTGATCATAGATTGTGTGGGTTTCCTGAGACAATTTTGTCAAAGGTGAATACCAGGGTGCCTTTGCGAGAGGCATTGTAGCCCCCGTCATCACGCATCGTGACCTCGCTGCAGCGCTCCTTGCGCACACTGATGCAAAGTTCGCCCTGCTTGTTTACATACCACTCGCCTTTCTCTTCGTTATTCAGGCTGTCGACGCGACGTATTTCGCCTGATGCATCGAAGAACATCTTGTGAGTCGTTTCCCACTTGATGTACCGCCCTTCTGCGGTGTTTCCTGACAATAGAGCCTTGAGTTCATCAGCGCCGACAGGGGTATCACCGGCCAATGCCGGTCCGGTCCAAAACACAATCGATCCGATAGCGGCAAGAACTAACCCGACAAGCACAGCATACCTGCTTCTCATTTTCCTATCCCTCCACTCGGTATCTCCATGCGATACCTGACTCCCCAAATTCGCCATGCGACGCACGCTGGTTCATGGACTACCAGGAAAAACGCCGACGTGGCTTGCTCCGGTATTTATCACCATTACACTGCGTAAACAACGCTAGGCAAGAAACGTGCGTATTCCATCCTTATAGAATAGTGCAAAAAGGAACGAATGGTTTCCGTGGGAATAGTCTTGTCGGCGCAATGTTTTGCACCACGCTTCAACTACCGCTGTCCGAGTGAAGCCGATTGGGCACACAGTCAGAAGCCCCTTCGGAGATGCGCGACCGGCGACGACGTGCCCCTGTACCCGAGCGTCTTTTCTCTACTACCTGATTGTTATTCCCGCCCGTAGATCTGCACCAGGTGCCTCAAGCGCGTAGCAAGATCATCGGGCAGTTGATCCCAATTGAACTGCCATTGCCAGTTGCCTTCGGTAGTGCCAGGGCGATTCATGCGATGATTTCCGTCCAGAGCCAGCACATCCTGCATCGGCACGATAGCCAGACGCGCCACCGACGCTAGGGCTGAACGCACCATTGGCCACGGCATGGCCTCGGCAGGTTCGCCGAAAAAATCGAGCACCGCCGCCTGGTGTGCCGCGTCCAGCGACTCGAACCACCCCAGCGTGGTGTCGTTGTCGTGGGTGCCGGTATACACCACGCAGTTGGGTACGTGGTTGTATGGCAGGTAGGGATTGCTTGGAGTGCCGTCAAAACCAAACTGCAGGATCTTCATGCCGGGCAGGCCAAACTCATCGCGCAGCGCCTCGACCTCGGGCGTAATAACGCCGAGATCCTCCGCCACCAAGGGCAGGCTGTGAAATGCCTCGCTGATGGTGGCCAACAACTCACCTCCCGGCGCCTTAACCCAGTGGCCTTCGATGGCGGTCTCGGCTTCAGCGGGGATCTCCCAGTACGCCTCGAAACCGCGGAAGTGATCGATGCGCAGCACGTCGAACAGATCAAGTTGTGTTTCCATGCGTTGCAGCCACCACTTGAAGCCATCGGCCTGCATGCGCGCCCAGTCGTAGTGGGGATTGCCCCAGCGCTGGCCGG
>CP070733.1:1497933-1506334 GCA_020347585.1 Pseudomonadota bacterium
ATGACGCTTACGTCCGGCGTGCCCGGTGCGGGGCTTTGCAGGGAGGGTTCCGAGGAACCGGCCGCACCGCCTGCAGCACGGCGATCGACGCTAATCATGGTTTCATCTTTCGAATCGATAGCCTTTTCTTTGTCGCCGCCGGGCACGCGCTGCGCGAGCGATCCTGAGGGACTGCCGATGACGCGCGTGGGCGCGGATTCCATCGTCGGCGGCGGCGTCATATCCGTTGCCGCGACTGTTGCAAGCAGCTCGGTGCGCCGTGTTTCCTCAATTCCCTCGGCGTGGGTGAGAATTCCCTCCACGGTATCGTGGTCGCTGATGCGTGCCAGAGCGCGCAGCGCCACCTGCTCGGATTCGCCATGTTTGATCATCATGTTGACCAGCGCCGGTGCCGCTTTTGCATCGCCCAGCTCCGCCAGCGCGTCGGCCGCGCGCTCGCGCACCCACCAGTCGCTGTCCTCGAGCGCTTCAACAAGATGTGATACGGCGCGTTCATCTTTAATGTTGTTCAGAATTTCCACTGCGGTGCGGCGCAGAAACTCGTCGTCATCCCGCATCAGCTCCAGCACTGCGTCGATCACCTTCGGGCCACCAATCGACCCGAGTGCGTCGGCTGCCCGCACGCGAATCCACCAGTCCTTGTCGCGCAGTGCGTTGAGCAGATCCCTGATCGCCCGGTGATCACCGATTTCATTGAGCACTTCGACGGCCGCACGGCGCACGTACTCTGAATCGTCCTGCAGCACGTCGATGAGGTACTTCACTGTCTGTGGATCGTGAATCTTTACGAGCGCCTCGACGGCCTTGCCCTGGATGGTGATATCCGAGTCCTTGAGCAACTGGCAGATGGGTTGTGAGGGCACGGTGACAGTGAGCTTCGAGATTCCGTCGATGGCAGCGAGGCGTACCGTCTTGTGCGGATCGGAGATGGTCCTCAGGAGTGCATCGCGGGCCAGTGCGTTGTCGAAACGCGCGATCACGCGGGTGACCTGCACGCGCGTATCGGGGTCGTTGCTCTCGAGATACGGCAGCAGATGGGGGAGCGCATCCTCGCGTGCGGCGAATTCCAGTACGCGAAACACCAGCTGGCGCGTGGTCTTGTTGCTGTCCTTGAGCAAATCCAGCAGCGTGCGCAGATTGATGTTCTCCTTGCGCGAGACGAGAATTTGTAGCAGCACATTCTTGGGAATATCGGGATCTTCGAACAGCTCAAACAGTCGGTTTGCGTCATACAGTGCCGATCGCGCCAGTATTTGCATGACACTGGAAACCACGCGCTTGTCTTGATGGGCAAGTCCGTCGGTGTAATAGTGCAGCGACTCGTTATCGAGCAAGCCGGCAAGGATACTGAGAATGTTGCGATTGGCGGGGTCTTCCTCCAGGGCGTCGATTAGCCGGGGAACCGCGCGTCCGCCCATCTGTTTCAGCTTTGACGCTGCCTCGCGCGCTTCACCCGCGGCGCCGGGTTCTTCCGCCAGTAGCACGGCAATCGCCTTGTTGGCCTTGAAACCGTCCAGCAGGCTCATGGGCGCGGCGACTCTCGTCTGTGCAGCATAAACGCAGTGCGCTCCCTAGGCGGTGCTTTGCGTCGTGCGGACGTAGATGATGTACGACTTGTTCACCAAACACGCGCCGCCGTCGTCAAAGAAGATCCGCAAGAACTGGTTGTCTGACTGGTTCAGGTAGTCGAACAGTCGGGCATGGTCCGGGGGCAGTTCTTCACGCACGCTGCCGTCGAGCACGGACCCGTCCATTAACATTAACTCGCAGGGCAGTGTGCTCGTTCCCTCGGTTGCGGTAGGGGTCTCGTCGCGGTATTCCACCCGAATGATCGATGCGCGGTTGTAAAAGCGCAGTTCATCGGGCTGTTCGCGTTGCAGCACCAAAAACGGACTGGCCCGATTGAGCACGTCCAGCGGCTGCTCGAGTTCCTTATTGCCGGCGCCCCGTTCCCGCAGGAACAGTGATCCGACCACGCGCCCTTCGGGGTGGACCCACAGGGAGACTTCCTTGAGCGTCTTGGGTACTTTCAGGCTGTCGCTGCTCACGTAATTTCCTTGGCAATGGTTCTGGTTACTGACAGTTTATTCATTGTATCCGCAGGCGGTGGCGCCCACGAGGGCGCGCGTGCGCAATGCGGGCGCATTGGCCAGACACCGGGGCGACCGGCGAATGAGTGCCGGGACGCGATGGGGGGCACCGTTTGCGCTGGCTCGTAATATCCCGGCAGTGATTGACTCCGGCCCACAGGGCCGCAGTCGCACGCCTTATGTGCGTGCCGTTTTGCGTGTCAGATTACCGCAGAACACGATGCAGGTCACGACAGTTGGTGCCTCCGGTGCGCCCTCTGGCGTCCTCTAGAGGCGAATTGAGGGATGGCGCAGGGCGGTAGCGGACTCTGGCGCTGCATGGCGCTCAGAGGCGTCCGCCGCGTACGAAACGCTTCTGCCAGTAGGGGTTGTCGAGGCTGGCGACCGAGACCCGTTTGCCGCTGGAGGGTGCGTGGATGAATTGCCGATCACCCAGATAGATGCCGACGTGGGATACCGCGCGGCCCTTGATACGGAAGAACACCAGGTCGCCACGCCTTAGGTTGCCTCGCTTTACCGGGCGGGTATGGCGGAATTGGTCCTGCGTGGTGCGCGGCAGTTCGATGCCAGCTTGATGATGCGAGTAGTAGACCAGCCCGCTGCAATCGAAGCCGGAGCGGGGTGAACGGCCACCGTAGCGATACGGGACGCCGAGCATATGGTTGGCGACGCTTACCACTGCCTCGCTGTAGCCGTGATGCGCGGCGGGACGCCTGGGTTGGCTGCTGCAGGCAGCCAGCAGCAGCAGCAGGACTACCATCAGGACGAAGCGCGGGCGCATTCTTCGGGAGATATTGATTCTGGTCGGGCTGAGTATCATTGGACGGTTTGCAACGATCAGGTTATGCTGTGCGTTAATTATAGTAAAAACAAATAGTTTAGAGTCAAATTTGAGGTAAATTATAGATTTTTCGAGACCCGCCAGACACTGCCCTTCAGGGTTGCCAGCCATGCCACTGTACCCGAGCAGTTTGCACGATAAAATGCCGCGCGGTATTCCGGCCTAAACCCAACCACAGACTCAATACATGGCACGTCGTCCGACCCGCAAACGCCGCCAGACCGGCCGCCGCAAGGCCCGCAGGCCCTCGCGCCGAGCCGCAGTGCCGCGCGGCTGGGTGCGGCGCTACTGGAAACACGCCGCCCTCGGGTTGCTTATCGTCCTCTCGGCCTATGTGTTTTACCTGGATCTGGTGATCCGCAACCGCTTTGAGGGCAACCGTTGGGCGGTACCTGCGCATGTCTATGCACGCCCCCTGGAGTTGTACGTGGGCATGCCGCTCAATGTGCGGCAATTCACCCGCGAATTGGATCTGCTGGGGTACCGCTACGCCTACCAGGCAGCGCAGCCAGGGACCTATAGCCGCGACGGAAGCCGCTTTTGGGTACAGACGCGCCCGTTCACGTTCTGGGACGCGCGTGAGCCGGCCCACCGGGCGAAAATTGTCCTCGAGCAAGGACATATAGTTAGCCTTACAGACCCTACCAGCGGCGCCAGCCTGAGCCTGCTGCGCATGGATCCGGTTTTCATCGGCGGCATCTACCCGGCCCACCACGAGGATCGCGTGTTGGTGAAGCAGGAGGAGGTGCCGGCGATGTTGCCAGCGGCGTTGGTGGCCCTCGAGGACCGCAACTTCTATACCCATCACGGGGTCGACCTGCGGGCCATTGCGCGCGCCATGTGGGCAAACATTCGCGCCGGGGGCACCGTACAGGGCGGCAGCACCCTAACCCAGCAACTGGTCAAGAACTTCTTCCTGTCCAATGAGCGGACCCTGTGGCGCAAGGCCAACGAGGTCGTCATGGCCGTGCTGCTGGAACTGCACTACGACAAGCCCGAGATCCTAGAGGCCTACCTCAACGAGGTCTATCTCGGCCAGCAGGGCAAACGGGCTATCCATGGCTTCGGGCTGGCGAGCCACTACTATTTCGACCGCGAGGTGGGCGAACTCGATCTGGCGCGCCTGGCGACCCTGGTGGCGCTGGTGCGGGGGCCCGCCTTCTACGATCCCCATCGCTACCCCAAACGGCTGCGGGAGCGGCGCAACCTGGTGTTTGACGTGATGGCAGAGCAGGGCCTGATCGGTGATGCTGAACGCGACAAGGCGAGACAGCAGCCGCTCGGCGTGCTCGATGATCGCCCCAGCGGCATCACCCCCTATCCGGCGTTCATGCAACTGGTGCGGCGCCAGCTGCAGCGCGATTACCGCGAAGAGGATCTGACCTCCGAGGGACTGCGAATCTTCACCACGCTGAGCCCGGTGGTGCAGACTGAGGTGGAGACCGCGCTGGCCCACGTGCTGGGGCGCTTGGATCGCCGCCAGAAGTTGGACGGCAAGTTACAGGGAGCGGCGGTGGTGACCAGCACCGTGGGCGGCGAGGTACTAGCGGTGGTCGGCGACCGCAAGGCGCGCTTTGCCGGCTTCAACCGCGCCCTGGACGCACGACGCCCCATTGGCTCGCTGGTCAAACCGGCGGTCTACCTGAGCGCGCTGGAGCAGCCGGGGCGTTACACACTGGCCACACCGCTCGATGACAGCCCCGTCACGCTGCGTTCCGACGCCGGTGACACCTGGCAGCCACGCAACTACGACGGCAAATCCCACGGAGTGGTGCCGTTGTTTGTGGCACTGTCGCGCTCCTACAACCAGGCCACGGTGCGACTGGGGATGCAGCTGGGCTTGCAGAACGTGGTATCGACACTGCGGCGCCTGGGTGTCGAGCGCGAGGTATCGCCATACCCGGCATTGTTGCTGGGGTCATTGTCGCTGTCTCCCTACGAGGTGACCCAGTTCTACCAGACGCTGGCGGCAGGCGGATTTCACAGCCCGCTGCGCGCCATCCGAGAGGTGCTGGCGGCCGACGGTGAGCCGCTGCAGCGCTACACCATCCGGGTGGAACAGGTGGTAGAGCCGGTCACGGCACAAGTGCTGGTCAGCGCGCTGACGGAGACCATGCGTACCGGTACCGGCCGAGCGGTGAGCCATTGGCTGCCGGCAGACTTTACCGTGGCCGGCAAGACGGGCACCACCAACGATCTGCGTGATAGCTGGTTTGCCGGCTTCAGCGCCGACCATGTCGCGGTGGTCTGGTTGGGCGCCGACGACAACCAGCCAACTGGGCTGACCGGCGCCAGCGGGGCGCTGGGAGTGTGGGGTGATATCATGGCGCGCATTCCGACGCGCGCGCTGCGCACGCCGGTTCTGGGCGAGATTGAATACGCGTGGGTTGATGCGCAGACCGGGTTGCTGGCCGACCGCCGCTGCCCGGAGGCGGCGCAGCTGGGGTTCGTTAAGGGTACGACGCCGACGGAGAAGACACGATGCAAACCCTCGGGCAGGAGCAGCGCCGTTGACCGCACCGTGGATTGGTTCAGGGGGATGTTCGATTGACGGCTAAACCATTGGCAAACAGTATGTTGCGGAAGGTGGCGCTTGCCACGCTGTGCGTCGCCGCCTTCCTGGCCGGTTGTGCGGCGCCACCTGATAAGCCCGAGCGTGAGGGTTTCGAGCCCGACGGGGGGGAGGCGACCGGCAAGGAGAGCATTCGGCCCGGCACCGACACCGGCCCGGCCGTGCTGGCGTTGCTGGACGAGGCGCGGGGTGCGGCAAAGGCGGGCAATCTCAACACCGCCCAGTTGCAGCTTGAGCGGGCGCTGCGCATTGAGCCGGACAATCCCGTGTTGTGGCATTACATGGCCAAGTTGCGCCTGCATGAGAGCCGCTGGAAGGAGGCCAGAAGTCTTGCGGCCAAGTCCAATACCCTCGCGGGGGCCGACAAGCGCCTGCAGGCCGACAACTGGCGCATCATTGCGCATGCGCGTCAGGGCATGGGCGATGAACGTGGCGCACGCGACGCCCAGGCCACGGCGCGCGCCCTCCAGCCGCAGTAGCGAGGGTGTTGAGCCGGCGTATGCGATGCTGACACTCAGCGAGACCCTGGGCCCGCGCGGACCGCTGGCCGCGCAGATCCCCGGTTTTCAGTCCCGGGTGCAGCAGCAGGAGATGGCCGAGGCAGTGGCCGAGGCGCTCGATGGTGGTGATGCGCTGGTCAGCGAGGCGGGTACCGGCACTGGCAAGACCTTTGCCTACCTGGTGCCGGCTATCCTCTCGGGCCGCAAAGTCATTGTCTCAACGGGCACCAAGAACCTCCAGGACCAGCTGTTTCATCGCGACCTGCCGGTGGTGCGCCGCGCGTTGGCAGTCCCGGTCAGCGTCGCGCTACTCAAGGGGCGCGCTAACTACCTATGTCTGCATCGCCTGGAGCAACTCGGGAGTGGCGACAGCGCGGCGGGTGTGGACAGCGGCGGCAAGCTGCGTGAGATTGCCGCCTGGGCAGCGGGCACGCGGTATGGCGATATCGCCGAGCTGGCGGCGGTGGCTGAGAATGACCCGATCTGGGCGCGCGTGACCTCGACGTCGGAAAGTTGCCTGGCACAGAACTGCCCGGCCTTCGATAACTGCTATCTCAACAAGGCCCGCCGCGAGGCACAGGCTGCGGACGTCGTGGTGGTTAACCACCATTTACTATTCGCGGACATGGCATTGCGCGACGAGGGCTTCGGTGAGCTGCTGCCCGCGGCGGACGCATTCATTGTCGATGAGGCGCACCAATTGCCGGCGGTAGCGTCGGACTTTTTCGGTCTGGCCCTGTCCAGCAACCAGTTGCTCGAGCTGGCGCGTGACAGCGACGCCGAGTACCGCAGCGAGATCAACGAGGACACCGCCGTCGCCCGGGCGGCGGATGCGCTGCAAAAGGCGGTGCAGGATCTGCGCCTCGCATTTGGCGTGCCGTCGCGGCGTGCGCCCTGGACTGAATTTGCTTCGAACCGCGACGTGAGTGGCGCCTGCGAGGCAGTTGCGGAGCGACTGGCTGCCCTGGCGGCACTCCTGAAACCACTTGCCGAACGCAGCAAGACGCTGGAGAGTTGCCACCGGCGTGCCACCGTGCTGGCCGAGCGATTCGAGCTGCTAACCCGCGCCGCACCCGAGGACCACGTGCACTGGGTCGAAACCTGGCGGCGTGCCTTTCGGCTCCACGTGACGCCCCTGGATATTGCGCCAAACTTTCGCAGCCACATGGAGGCCATGGGTGGGGCCTGGATCTTCACATCGGCAACGCTTGCGGTCGCCGGCGATTTCACGCATTTCATCGAACGGCTCGGCATAGAACATGCCCGGACGCGCTGCTGGGACAGTCCCTTCGACTACGCCCGGCAGGGTCTGTGTTTCCTGCCCGGGGACATGCCCGATCCCAACAGCGACAGCTATACCGCGCGGGTTATCGAGGTGGCACGCCGGGTGATTACGGCCAGCCAGGGCCGTGCCTTCGTCCTGTTCACCAGCTATCGGGCGCTGGAGCAGGCTGACAGCACGTTGCGTGACGCCATACCGTACCCGGTGCTGGTGCAGGGCGAGGGTCCGCGCGATCGCCTGCTGGCACGGTTTCGCAGTATGGGCAATGCCGTGCTGCTCGGTACCAGCAGTTTTTGGGAGGGCGTTGACGTGCGTGGCGAGGCTCTGTCCTGCGTGATCATCGATCGGTTGCCCTTCGCGGCGCCCAACGATCCGGTGCTCCAGGCGCGCATCGAGGCGCTGCGCCAGCGTGGTGTCAATCCGTTCATGGCCTACCAGGTGCCAGCCGCCGTCATTGCACTGAAGCAGGGGGCCGGGCGGCTGATTCGCGATGTGAACGACCGCGGCGTGCTGGTGGTTTGCGATCCGCGGTTGCGCACCAAGACTTACGGCAGGGTGTTCCTGAAAAGCCTGCCGCCGATGCCGCGCACAGATGATATAGCGCAGGTGGAACAGTTCTTTGCCGCCGAACACGGCGCGGCCGTGGAGCCTGGCGCCTGAGAGGCAGTGGGTGGATGTCAGGAGCGAGTGTCGCCCGCGATGCTGCCGGGTGCCTGTGCCATAATGCATGCCCATGAAGTTGCTGGCGATCGAGACCGCCACCGAGGCATGTTCGGTGGCACTGGCCGTCGACGGGGACGTCCGCGATCGGTTCGAAATCGCGCCACGCGGCCACGCCGGCTTGGTGTTACCCATGGCAAAGGCGTTGCTGGCCGAGGCGGGCCTCGGCCTGCGCGAGCTTGACGCGTTGGTGTTCGGGCGCGGGCCGGGCGCTTTCACGGGGCTGCGCATCGCGGCCGGGGTGGTGCAGGGGTTGGCATACGGTGCCGAATTGCCGGTGGTCCCGGTATCGAGTCTTGCGACGCTGGCCCAGGGGGTTTCCGCGCAGACCGGCGCCAGCGATGTGCTGGCGGTTTTCGATGCGCGAATGGGGGAGGTGTACTGGGGGGCATTTCG
>CP070733.1:1506434-1512817 GCA_020347585.1 Pseudomonadota bacterium
ACGCCGCGTACAACGCGCTTTTATCCTTGATGGTCAGCGACAGGATGCCCTGTCGGCCACCCGGTAAGCCGGTTGGAGGAGTCGCCATTATTGCCTCTCAAGCACGTGTTGAATCAGGAGGATTGCGTGTCGACCGCGTCAAACCAGTAGACCAACATCTCTTCGAGCAGCAATTGCTGGTTGACAGTGGTCTGCGCCAATCCGAGCCCTTGCCCGGCACGATCCAGCAGCCCGTAAAGCCGTCGTAAGTCTACCCGCTCGGCGAGAGCCTGCAAAGCCGGGCGCAGATCCGGGTTGTTCAAATGGGACCCGGACGGTGACATCCGCAGCCGGATCATATCCACGGCCCAACCGTGCACCCAGTTTAACGGCACCTCCAGGCCAAGCTTTAGCCAGGCAGCGGCGGTGGCGACCGGCTCGCACGCGCCCACCGCGACGCCTTGCAGGTCTTCCCAGAGCCGGGCACGGTGCTCGAGTTCCCCGGAGGTAGCCAGATGCAGCGCCGCCAGCGGGGCCCCCGAGGCAAGTCCCAGCAACAGGCGCGCGTCCTGACCGGGTTCGATGCACGCCTGCAGCCACTCGGCAACAGTGTCGGGCTCCGGTGCGGCAAAGCGCAGTAGCTGGCAGCGGCTGCGGATGGTCGCCGGTAACTCGCCGGGCCGCGCACTGACCAGCAACATTAGCGCGCCGGCTGGTGGTTCCTCGAGCGTCTTGAGCAGGCTGTTGGCCGCCGCGCGGTTCATGAGGTCAGCGGGCTGAATAATGGCAACCTTGTAGTCCGCGTACTGCCGCGTCAGCGTCATCTGTGCGGCCAGCGTGCGGATCTGGTCAACCTTGATGGCGCGGGCATCCTCTTCTGGCGTCACCTCGATGAGGTCAGGATGGGTTCCCGCCTCCAGCAATAGGCAGGCCCGGCAACCACCACAGGGCATCGCATTCGCTTGCGGAGATTCACATAGCAACGCACGGGCCAGGCGCCGCGCAAAATCTAATTTGCCCAGCCCCCCAGGGCCACTAAGCAACATGGCATGCGTGAGGCGTTGGTTGGCAACCCGTGCGTGAACCGATTCCCACTGCGGCTGCTGCCATGGGTACAACTCGCTGTTCACCGCAGCACCTCCGTGAGCACTGCGGCGATTTGCGCCTGCACATCCTCGAGCGCCCGCGCCGAGTCGATTACCCGGTAGCGTTCGGGGTGTGCTTTTGCCAGTGCCAGATAGCCGGTGCGCACGCGCTCGAAGAACTCCAGTTGCTCGCGTTCGAATCGATCCGGGGCACCGCGCTCGCCTGCGCGCGCCAACCCCTCCGCCACTGGCATATCGAGCAGCAGAGTCAGATCGGGGCGCAGGTTGCCCTGCACCCATTGCTCCAGTTGCGCAATGCGGCCGGTATCGATTCCCCGGCCACTGCCCTGGTAGGCGTACGTTGCATCAGTAAAGCGATCGCACAATACCCACTCGCCGCGCGCCAATGCCGGGCGAATGACCTCGTCCAGATGCTGTGCCCGTGCCGCGAACATCAGCAGCAATTCGGTATCATCCGACATGGCGTCGTGCCGTGCATCGAGCAGCAACGCGCGAATGCGCTCCCCCAGCGTCGTGCCGCCGGGCTCGCGGGTACTGAGTACAGTCTTGCCCGAGTCCTCGAGGAATTTCCGGATGAAGGCGATGTTGCTGCTCTTACCCACACCCTCGCCGCCCTCAACAGTGATAAACAATCCCGGCATACCGAATCCCTGCGCTATTGCTTCGCTGCATCTTTCTTCGCGTCAAAGGACGAAAACGATTTCTTGCGCCCCTTGAGTTGGTACTTAATGACTGCTTCGTTGTGCTCCTCGAGCGTGGCCGAGAAGTAGTGGCTGCCGTCACCGCGCGATACGAAATACAGGGCGTTGCCCTCCTTTGGATTCGCAGTAGCGCGGATCGCATCTCGCCCTGGCATAGCAATAGGTGTGGGCGGCAAGCCACGCCGGCGGTACGTGTTATACGGCGTGTCGGTCTGCAGGTCGCGGCGGCGGATGTTGCCCTGGTAGGCGTCGCCCATACCGTAGATTACGGTCGGGTCGCTTTGCAGCCGCATGTTCTTCATCAGGCGCCGCACGAACACGCCCGCGATTGCGCCACGCTCACTGGCAAGGCCGGTCTCCTTCTCGACAATCGAGGCCATGATCAATACTTCTTCGGGCGTCTTGAGCGGCAATCCGGCGGCCCGGTCTTCCCACGCCGCAGCCAGTTCCGATTCCATCGCGGCGTAGGCGCGCTGCAGGAATTCCACGTCGCTGGTACCGCGCGGAAAGTGATAGGTATCGGGAAGGAAGCGGCCTTCGGGATGCACATCGGACCTGCCGAGGCGTGCCATCACCGCCGCATCGTCAAGTCCGGCGAGTTGATGTTCGAGGTACTCACTAGACTGCACCGCATCCATTACCTGGCGGAAATTCCAGCCCTCGACAATGGTTAGCGCATACTGAATCACCTGACCGCGCACAAACTGCCCGAGCAATTGTTCGGGCGCCGTGTCACTGGCGATGTGGTACTCTCCGGTCTTAAGCAGGTTTGCGTTGCCGTGCAGCCGCGCATGCCAAACCAGGTAACGTGGCCGATCCAGCACGCCGCGCTGCTCCAGATCGCGCGCAATGCGCGTTAGGTTGGAGCCCGAGGGCACCACGTAGTCGAGCCCTTTTGGGCCCACATTGAGCGGCGTTTGCATGAAGCTGCGGTAGTCCAACCAAAACCCGCCCAGTGCAACACCCCCCACTAACGCCGCAAGAACCAGGAACTTGTAGATCAACAACCGCATTCACTCACCCCGCAGTACGCAATTTGCCTTCGCCGCCAGTTCGCGAATCGTCCCATCAATGCCAAACTGGTGTTCCTCGATCTTGCGCACCGGCCAGACCCCAATCAGACTGTTTGTTAGAAACACACTATCAGCCGCAAGCAACTTCTCTCTGCTCAACGGTTCAACGCGGGTTTCCAGGCCTGCCCCGGCGGCAAGTTCAATTATTAATTCGCGCATCACGCCGGCCACTCCGCAAGCGGAAAGATCGGGCGTCCGCAACATGCCGCCGGCAAAGGCAAACACGTTGCAGGCCGTAGCCTCGATGACCTTGCCCTGCTCGTCGCACATCAGACCCTCAGCGATTGCCGGATCTTGCCACTCGCTGCGCGCCAGTACTTGTTCGATACGGTTGAGGTGCTTGAGGCCCGCGAGTTGCGCATTGCGCCCCAACGATGCTCGGCAAAATCGCACCTGCACTCCGTTCGTCCAGTGCGCCGCGGGATACTCCGGCCACCCATAGCGTAGCAGTATACGCGTAGGCCGAACATCACCCGGCGGGGCATAACCGCGACCTCCCGCACCACGCGTTACGATGATCTTGACCACTGCGCGTGGCGCGCCGCCGGCTACCTGTGCAAGCTCGTCGCGAAGCACTTCGCCGTGCGGCGGCGCAATACCCAATCGCGTGCAACCGTTGCAGAGTCGCTGCCAGTGCCGATCCCACAGCGGCGCCGCCCCATCACGAATTGCGATAGTCTCGAACAGGCCATCGCCGTAATGCAAGCCGCGGTCGAATACCCCCACTGCCTCAGCAGCACGGCCATCAACGAGTACACGGTGAGGCTCGTCGCCCGACACGTTCATCACACCTTGCCCGCGCGTTTAGCCATACAGCGCCTGCAACATGCCCTTGGCCTTGGCGCGAGTCTCTTCGAGTTCCTGCTCCGGCACCGAGTCGGCGACGATCCCGGCGCCGGCGCGCACCGTGATCGTCTCGCCGTCGAGCACAATGGTCCGGATCAGTATGTTGAGGTCCATACTTCCGTCGTGGTTCAGGTAGCCAAGCGACCCGGTATATGCGCCGCGGGCACGCGCTTCGAGTTCAGCGATGATCTCCATGCAACGCACCTTGGGGCAACCGGTAATGGTCCCGCCCGGAAACACGGCGCGTATCACCTGACCCGGCGTCACGTCGCTGCGCAACTGGCCGCGCACGTTCGAAACGATGTGATGCACATGCGCGTATGACTCCAGCACCATCAACTCGTTGACTTCGACGCTGCCCGCGCTGCATACACGCCCAAGGTCATTTCGTTCCAGATCGATAAGCATAATGTGTTCGGCCCGCTCCTTGGGATGTGTGATCAGTTCCGCACGACAGGCGCGATCGCTGCCCTGCTGCGTGCCACGGGGACGCGTACCGGCAATGGGGCGGGTCTGTGCCCAACCGTTGCGCACCTCCAGCAGCCGTTCGGGCGAGGAACTAATGATAGCGCCCTGGTCAAACATCGCCAGCGCGGCGAATGGCGCCGGGTTCGTCTGGCGCAAACGCGCGTATACGGCCGCGACATCGAACGCCGACGTGCGCGGGGCACGCCAGTCGCGCGACAGATTGACCTGGAACACGTCACCGTCGCGAATGTATTGCTTGATTCGCCTGACGCCATCAAGATACGCACCCTGCGCGTCCTCGCACGGCGCCTCGTCGAGCGGTGGCCCTACGGGAAACTCAACGTCCATTACCGCATCAAGGTCCGCGGCCATGGCATCCAATAGGTCCGTGTGGTCCGGTTCGGCGACCAGCCAGGTACACTGCTCGACGCGGTCACGGACAAGCGCCGCGGGTACACGCACTGCAGTCGCGACGGGTAAGGCACCGCAGAAAGGCGGCAAGCGCAGCGTAGGCTCCACCTGCCCGGACAGTTCATATCCAAGGTACAGGAACCATCCTCCACTGAAGGGTAGCGGCGTCGGCACGTCAATGGCACGGGCCTCACGCGCGTACCAGCCATCGAACGCCACGAGAAAATCGTGATCCAGGGCTGTCGCCGCCTCGCCGCGCAACTCGCCGTTATGCAATTCTAGTCGTTGCCCGGGAAAGGCGAACAGGATGTCATAACGCCCATTGGCACCGGCTGCGGACGAGTCGCCGGTGTTCGCGCTTTCGAGCAGGAAGGGGTAACGGCGCGGATTGTGTCTCGCCAGCGCCAGGAGATCGCACTGTCCTGCCACGCGACGCACGTTGGGATGGTCAGTTGATTTGGGCACACCCGGCAAAGTCGCTACACCCTTGCTCACAAGCACTGCGCCGCATGGAGTGCCGACGCTGTGTGTTCAGCGCAGCTTGCTGAACACCAGTGTGCCGTTGGTTCCGCCAAAGCCAAATGAGTTGGATAGTGCGACGTCGATCTTCATTTCGCGCGCGGTGCCCGGCACGAAGTCGAGGTCGCACTCTGGATCCTGATTGAAGATATTGATGGTGGGCGGTGCCACCTGGTCGCGGATCGCCAGCGCGGTGAAGATCGCCTCGATGCCGCCCGCGGCACCAAGCAGGTGCCCGGTCATGGACTTGGTGGAACTCATGGCGATGCTGCCAGCATGCGCGCCGAACGCCCCTTTGACAGCCATTATCTCAGCGAGATCCCCCGCTGGTGTGGAGGTGCCGTGAGCGTTGATATAGTCGATCTCATCGGTGTTGACACTCGCGTTTCGCATGGCCGCTTCCATACAACGACGTGCGCCGTCACCGCTCTTGGACGGTGCTGTCATATGGTATGCATCACCACTCATGCCGTAACCACTCACCTCAGCATAGACGTTGGCGCCGCGACGCATGGCGTGCTCATACTCCTCGAGTACCACAACGCCCGCACCGTCGCTCAGTACAAAACCGTCGCGATCCTTGTCCCAGGGACGGCTGGCTGTTTCGGGCTCCTCGTTGCGGGTGGAAAGCGCGCGCGCCGCACAGAAACCGCCCAGCCCGGTCGGTGTTGTTGCCATTTCGGCGCCGCCAGCAACCATGACATCCGCATCGCCATACTCGATGATGCGTGCGGCGTCGCCCACACTGTGGGTCGCCGTCGCGCAAGCGGTAACCAGTGCAATGTTCGGACCCTTCAACCCGTACATGATAGACAGGTTGCCCGAAAGCATATTGATGATGCTGCGAGGAATGTAGAACGGTGAGATCTTGCGCGGTCCGCCCTTTTCGAACGCCGCGTAGCCTTTTTCTATCGTGCCGACACCGCCGATGCCCGAGCCGAGCGCCACGCCGATTCGTTCGGCATTTTGTTCAGTGACCTCCAGTCCCGAATCCTCTATCGCTTCCTTGCTCGCCGCAATGCCGTAATGGATAAAGGGATCCATTTTGCGGGCTTCCTTGGGCGGCATAATTGTTGATACGTCGAAGTCCCTGACCGTGCCACCGAAGCGGGTAGAAAACGCGCTAACGTCGAAGTGCGTGATTGGCCCAATGCCGCTCTTGCCGGCCAGGATGTTCTGCCATGACTCACCAACATTAAGGCCAACGGGCGAAACCATCCCGAGACCTGAAATAACTACACGACGCTTGGACAATGATCCGTCCCCGATTCAAACTGACG
>CP070733.1:1512917-1517893 GCA_020347585.1 Pseudomonadota bacterium
ACCTTGCCCTACGCTGGTGAGCTCGATGAGCTGAAGATGAATAAAACAATCGCCGCCATTTCATTTCCCGCCGTGGGCTATGGCGCGAGCGATGTCATCATCCCCAATGACTACAGCGGCGGGCCATGGAACTGGTTCGAAACTGGCCAGGGCCGCTACGTGGGTTACACCAGCTACCAGGCTTTACACCCGGGTTACCTGCTGTTGTCCATGAACGTCGCCAGCAATGACAGCGGCCCGTGCTATGGCGATTCCGGCGGGCCTATCTTCCTGGGCGACACCGACACGATCGCCGCCATAACGGTGGCGGGGGATTCCATGTGCCGCGCCATGACCGCCCCCCTGCGCCTCGATACCGAAGGCGCGCGCAGCTTCCTGCAGCAGTTCGAGAGTTACGGCGTCGTGTTGCCCTGAGCCGACGCGGTTAAACTCTGTTTCACAAGGGGCACGAATTATGCTGTCCCAGCGCAGCCTTTATGTCTGGGGTTCTCACCATTGAACTGGGAGGGATCAAGATCCGAACAGCACAAATCGGCGGTACGTAAGCTGGATCGGTGGGAGCCGACGACTCGTGAGCATCCCCTTATTCCGCACTTCCCCCCTTGGGAACGGCTTTGCTGAGCGATGGTAGGTGGATCAATATGGACTAGACTCTAAAGAAAAACCGGATGCGGCGCCGGTCAGCTTCCGAATTTCACAGACATATGTTCAAGACCTCGTATTTAGCGGTAACGGTTGCAGCCGCATACTTGATTGCCCGTGGTAGAGGCGGTGTTGGGATCGGCGTGGTGTACAAAGGACGGGTCACGCTCGGGTAGTCAGGGCCTGGTATAAGGTGAAAAATTCGCATTGAAAACGGTCATTTTTGGCTGCGCATCGGCTAACTAAGGGAATACCGTTTGAGGAGGTTCTCGCTGTAAGCGTTGGTGCTTCGTGAACCTAGAGGTCGCGATAGCAACAAGGAGAACCCGAAGGACTCGCGTCACAGGGCAAGGGGGTTTCACGTTCGCTAATGGCGCACGTCCACAGAGAGTACCGAATAGGGGGCACATAAAGACACTGATGCGTGCGGTTTTTGCGGGTGCCGAGTTCGTGTCTCAAAACAAAAGCTAACCGCATACGCGTTGCGCGCGAGACGTGTGGAGGAGGAGTCGCCGTGGCTAGACAACTGCTGGTTATCGCACTGTGCGTTTTCCTGCTAACGGACACGTGGGCGGGCGACGCTGGTAAGGACTCAGAACCGCGACAGGCCCGCGTGTTGGAGGCGCAGCGTGTGCTTTCGAAGCCGGGCGTGGGTCTGCCGGAATTTGCTGGTCTTGGCAACACCATTCAGGTTCGTGTGAAGAAACTGGATGTATTTCTCAACAGTATCGATACGCAGTGCAAGGACGATCCCAATTGCAAGCCGAAGGACATTCATCTTTTTCTGGATGGGATGGAAATAAAGGGGATCCGCCCACAGTCGATCGACCGCGAGAAGGGCGCACTACGCTTTGTCTTGGTGCGACGCGAGGCACTACCGGAGTACTTGGATGACAAGCAGCAGAGAGAGATATGGGCCGAGCTATTTGGTTTTCGCGACGGCTGGAACGCTACGCGCGAAGTACAAGTAAGCATCGGGGCGAAGGACGGCTCGCCCCTGCCTTCCGATGCGCGACTCGGCTTAGTTCGTGTGCGAATGGGTGCCAGCTTGGCGACCTACGTTGTGGTCATGCTCGGTGTGGTCGTGCTGTACGTCTGGGGTTGGAGAAAAGGTGTGTTCAGCGATCGAGGGTCGCTTGAGCACGGCGAGCCAGCGCTGAGCCTAGCACGGGTCCAAATGGGGTTCTGGTTTTTCCTAGTGGTTGCAGCCTTCTTTTTCATCTGGTTGGTAATCGGCGAGTTGCCCGCGATACCCGGCTCGGTGCTCGCACTGATCGGCATCGCCTCGGGTACTGCACTGGGTGCCGCTGCGATCGATGCGAATAAGCGAGCCCGCGCCACCGGTGAGGTCGCGGACCGTGACCAGCTTCAAGCACAGTGTGACTCTTTGAACGACACCTTCAATACGAAGACGAGCGAAGCCGACAAGTTGGATGCCGAGATCGAGCGTCTAGAAGCTGCGACGCCGCCAGATGTGGCACTAATCAAGCCCAAGCAAGAAAAGCGCAAGGCGCTCACTGAGCAGCTCGACAAGCTCAACCAGGAATGCATTGCTGCTAATGCACGACTCACGTCGGTAGAGGAGCGGACCAAATCAGCCAAAGACCAGAAAAATGCCGTTGCCGCAAAAGATTGGCTAACGGACCTTCTCTCGGACAGCAATGGCTGGAGCTTTCACCGCCTGCAAATGCTGGTGTGGACAATAATCCTCGGCGTGGTATTCGTGCAACAAGTGCTTTCGAATCTGACGATGCCCGAGTTCGATGCCACCCTGCTAGCGCTGATGGGGATCAGCTCCGGCACCTACCTCGGTTTCAAATTCCCCGAACAGCAGCCACAGACACCGACGCAGCCCGCAGCCTGAGCATAGAAAAGGGAGGTGCGCGAACATGGGCCGAGATACTAACCAACTCATCTGGATCGCGAAAGGTGTGACGCTGGTGGCGCTGCTCATTGTGAGCGGCTGCGCAAGCATGCAGTCTAGGACGAGCCAGGAGAACGTCGCCAAGGATTGGTGTCAATCGATTCGCGCTAACCAGATATTGTGCACCTATCCGTTAACGGAAGATTTGCGGCCGGGCGATGTATTCTTAGTGCAAGTGCCGATTGAGCGACAGACAGAACTCTATCGTAAGAAAGGCTTCCTCAGTCTCGACGATCACCGAGGACGCTTACAGGTACGCTATAACAAGATGTACTTCGACGGATACTTCAAGGACGAATTCGGTGCGACGCCGCATGAACGTCCGCTGCGCGCGGTGTATGAACCAATGAATCCGGCGGGCACGGGCCCTGCCATTGCCAAGACGGAAATCAAGGCACCACGCGCGGCGTTTCCCACCTATCGATTCGAGGCGACGAGCAGTGGAGGCGTGTCCTTGGCCATTCCGGTCCAGGGCGTACCGATCGGGCTAGGGTATTTGGCCGCTGAAAAAGTAGCGGGCACGGTGACCATCGCCGACGCACGCACTTACGCCGCCGACACGCAAGGGCTTTTCGAAGCATTGCGAAGTTGGACGGACGATCCCACGGTGCAGCGTATGTTAAGCGACGCTTTGCGTCAGACCGGCAAAGACGTGCTGTACTTGCGCACGGTCTCGCGCGTCTATTTGACCGGTGGGGTTATCGTGCTGTTGACTACCGACAAAAGCAAAGGGGCGCAAGCTCAAGTTGGTGGCGTGCAGCCGCCCGACACGCCCACCATTGGCGCGCAGGCGTCGGCAAGCCAGGATACAGTGCTGAGCAAATTGAACACGCAGGCGGCCGCGCTGAGCACGCAGCTGCCGGGGACCGGCGCAATAAAATTCGCTAGCGCGTCATCATCCGCGGTAGCGCTATCCGAGTCCTTCGATCGGCCCTTAGTGATCGGCTATTTGGCGTTCGACGTGCCGGTATATAGCGGCGGGGTGTTGGGCGCGCCAATACCGACCTTCGAGCGGCTCGAGGGCCAAGTACCCGCCCCCGCCTTTCGCGCCGGGACGCTTTCGCTCGACCAAGCCAGGTACAAAGTCGAAGAGCATGCCCTCGAAGCCCTGGCGAAAAAAGATCTGGAACGAGGACTAAAGGTGGCAACGCTGACTGCTCGCAACCTCGATGCAAACGAGTTTGCCGCTGTGCGGCAGCAACTTGCAGCAGCTGAGAAAGCCAGGCAGAGCGGCGAAGCCGAATGGGAAACGATGGCGAAACAGGCGCTGACATCCTACAAAGCCGCCGCCCTGGGATACGTCAGTGCCAGCGGGCAGCACGGACCCAACTACGGCCGTTATTCCGACGCGTTTGCGCGCGCCTACGAACGACACGTTCTACCCTAACACCTGAAAAGGAGAGCAAAAATGGCCAGAACCTCCACGAGTTCCAGTTCGCAATCAGCTTCCGGCAACGCGGTTTCGTGTGGCCCCATGACCCCTGAGCCAAACGATGTCCGGATTACGGACGTCGATACGCCGGACAAGATTTGGGGCATGGTAATGGTGGCCTGCGACAACGATACTGGGGTGTTTTTCTTTCGCCACGACCGAAAGATGTTCATGCGCTATGTTGAAACCGGTTAGCGCCAGACGTTGTTTTGTTTTATAAAACAAATGGGCCGATGGTGGCGCTTGTCACTTATGTCAGGGGTTATCACTATCTGCTAATTTCAAAAGTCTTTGGCGATTCCTGTGGCCATTGTTCCATAGACTCCCAAGCAGTGGAGACTTGGGGTCAACGTTCCAATTACCGCCAAACCGACCGCCAATCCTGCATTAATACGGCGGCAAGAGGCGGCGCAGCCCGTGCGCGAGTACCACGCCCAGGAAAGCCACGTTGCGTAACACGATCGCCGGGGCAAAGAGGCGCGGCGCTTTGGCGGGCTGTGCGCCTGCCACGGTATCAGCGAGCTTGTCCGCCAACGCCTGCATCCACGCCACCGTGCGTGGCCAATCGATCAAGCGTGCGCGCCATTCGGGCGGTATGCCCGCAACACCTACGCCGGCACCAACCATGGCGCCAACGATCGCGGCGGTCGAATCGCAATCACCCCCACAACGAATCACCTCGACCACGGCACCGCCTAGGTCTTGCTGATGCGACAACCAACCATGCAATGTCACGGGCACGGTGTGATACATATAGCCGCTTACCCCTCGCGCCAGCCCAAGCTGCTCGGCGAAGGCTTGTGTGGTCTCGTTTGCCTCGACACTCGCCTTGACCCGTTCGACCAACGCCAGCAGCTCATCCGCGTCGTCGCCTTGCAATAGGCTATCCAACGCGTCGCGATACTGCGCCGGTGTAACAGCGCCTTGCGTCGTCGCGGCAAGATGGGCGGCCAATGCCACCGCCAAGGCGCCGTACTC
>CP070733.1:1517993-1525109 GCA_020347585.1 Pseudomonadota bacterium
ATTCCGCCGCGCGGTGCTAGAAAAGCTCCAGGTCCCGTTTGAGATCGAAGCACCCGAGGTGGACGAACAGCGTCTTGCCAATGAAACCCCCAAGAAACTCGTCGCGCGCCTCGCAGAGGCGAAGGCTGCCGCAGTCGCACAACACCACCGCGGCGCGTTGGTGATCGGCTCGGACCAGGTGGCAGTCATCGACAGTGAGATCCTCGGCAAGCCCGGCACACACCACAAGGCCGTGACGCAGCTGTCACGTGCGTCAGGCAAGCGGGTTACGTTTCTCACAGGCTTGTGCCTGGCAAACAGCGATACAGGCGACAGGCAAACCGAAGTCGTGCCGTTTATTGTGAGGTTTCGTGAGCTGAGCGAATCGCAGATCGAGAACTACCTGCGCAAGGAACAACCCTACAACAGCGCCGGCAGTTTTAAGTCGGAAGGATTGGGGATCGCATTGTTCGAACGTCTGGAAGGTGACGATCCCAATACGCTGATCGGCCTGCCTTTGATCCGGCTGACCCGAATGCTGGAGCGCGAAGGATTTAACGTTCTCTGAGACTGCCGGCGAACCGTAGGATGCGCGCGCAGCAACGCACCTGCTGAGAAAAATCAGGCCGCCGCCAGCGGCGGTATTCTTCCTTGTATCTTTCCCCTTTGCCCTTCTCCCTGGTTTTCTATTTCAATTCAAAGTCCGACAACCCCAGACGCGTCGACAGCGCGTTGGCCATGGACGCTCCGAGCCGATCCACGAACTGCTCGAAAAAGCGCGGCCGCGCGGTGTAGTCAACGATGTCCTCCTCGCCAATCAGGTCGCGCGCCACATAACTACTGCTACCAAGACCATCCACCAGGCCCAGTTCCACGCTTTGCTCGCCGGTCCAGACCAAACCGGAAAAGAGCTTGTCGTTCTCCTTGAGGCGATCGCCGCGCCCTACCCGCACGGCATCGATAAACTGCTCGTGAATCCCGTTTAGCACCTTCTTGAGGTGCTTGACATCCTGTGGGCGCTCCGGTGAAAACGGATCCATAAAGCCCTTGTTCTCGCCCGCGGTGTGAAGGCGACGATCCACACCCAGTTTCTCCAGTGAACCGACAAATCCGAAACCATTGGAAAGCACACCAATCGATCCCACTAGGCTGGCCTTGTCGGCATAGATCTCGTCGGCCGCGGCGGCGATGTAGTACCCCCCGGAGGCGCAGATATCGGTCAGCACGGCATAGAGCGGTGTATCCGGATGAAGCTCGCGCAAGCGTCGTATCTCATCGTTGATATACCCGGCCTGCACCGGGCTACCGCCGGGGCTGTTGATGCGCAGTATTACGCCCGCCGCCTTGCTGTTTTCGAACGCGGCGCGCAGGCTGGAGATTACGTTGTCGGCGCTGGCCTCCATGTCGTCGGCAATGACACCTTTCACTTCGATACGCGCGGTGTGACGACCAACCGCGGTCGTGGTGAGCGCGCCGTCACCGGGTACAAAGATCATCACCAGCAGCAAGAACAGGTACGCCAGAGTCAAAGTCTTGAAGAAGATGCCCCAGCGCCGCGTGCGGCGCTGTTCGTTCAGCGACGCAAACGCCAGACGCGTTAGCAGATCGCGCTCCCAGGGCCGCTCGGGTCCCGGCGGCGCCGGCCTGCTGTCAACTACCGTATCTTTTTCGTCCATAACCGGTTCCCGTCATGTGATTCCGCCGTTTCGCACTGCGCGCGGCGTTCCATCCAACAGCCAGTCGTGCAGGTCGGCAATACTGTCCACGCAACCTATCGGCTCACAGGCCAACAGTCGCGCCTTCTCATGTACCCCGTAGCTTACCCCAAGCGCATGTGCACCGGCATCCCGCGCCATGCGCAGGTCATACTCGGTGTCGCCGATCATCAGAGTGCGCATCCCCGGCACGCCGATCTCATCCATGATTTGCTCGAGCATTTGTGGGTGCGGCTTGGATTGCGTCTCATCAGCGCAACGCGAGCTGTCGAAAAGATCGCCCAGTCCTGTTTCATCCAGTACGCGCTTCAGACCACGCCGCGCCTTGCCGGTGGCAATGGCAAGGTAGTAGCCACGCTCGCGCAGACTCACGAGCATGTCCTCAGCACCGGCAAACATCTCCGCTGGCGTGGCGTTCTCGAATAGCCAGTGATGCCGATAGCGCTCGACCAGCGCCTCATGGTGCGCCGTCGGTTCTGCCGGATACAGCGTGGTAAGCGCCTCCTTGAGGCCAAGTCCGATGATATTACTCATCTCGGCATGGGTCCGCTCCGGCAACCCCACGTCATCGATGGCCGCGCGGATGCAATCCACAATGCGTGCCTCGGAATCCATCAGCGTGCCGTCCCAGTCGAACACCAGCAGGTCGAACGAATCTCTCACAGTGTGTTATCCAGTTTCAGTTCGCGAAGTATCTCGGCCAGATCCTCGTCCAGCGTCGCCGAAATCTTGACCGGCGCGGACGCCTCCGGCAGTTGAAACGCTACGGATGCGGCGTGCAAAAACAGGCGCCGCAGCCCCAGCGAGCGCATTGTACGGTTAAATTCGCGCGTGCCGTATTTTTCGTCACCAGCGAGCGGATAGCCGAGGTGAGCGGCATGTACCCTGATCTGGTGGGTACGGCCGGTATGCAGGGCGACCCGCACTAGGCTGGCTTCCTCGCCCACGGCCACGGGCTCAAAGACGCTCAGGGCGTGCTTGCCATCTTCACTGACCCGTACCATACGTTCGCCAGATTTGAGCACGTTCTTGCGCAGCGGCACATCAACCCGACGGCGCCCGCCCTGCCACCGCCCGGCGACCAACGCCAGGTAGGTCTTTTCGACCGCGCCGGCGCGCATCAGTTCGTGCAGCGCCCGCAACATGCTGCGCCGCTTGGCCACCAGCAGGCACCCCGAGGTGTCGCGGTCGAGGCGGTGCACCAGTTCCAGCGCGCGTGCGGTCGGACGCAACTGGCGCAGGGCCTCGATAATGCCCCAGCTCAGCCCGCTGCCGCCGTGTACTGCCATGCCCGACGGCTTGTTCAACACCAACAAGCGCTCATCTTCGAACAGGATGCGCCGCTCGAGCCGCGCCAGCGCGGGTGTCGGGGGGGCCGGGCGTGGCGCAGCCTCCGCCAGACGCAGCGGCGGAATTCGCACCTGGTCACCGGCCTGCAGGCGGTACGCCGGCTTGGTACGACCGCGGTTCACGCGCACCTCCCCGCTGCGCAGAATGCGATATACCAGGGAGCGCGGAGCACCTTTGAGGTGCGCCAGCAGGTAATTGTCGATGCGCTGTCCGGCATGCTCAGCATCGATCTCGACCAGTTTCACCACCGGCCGTTTCTCTTCTGCGCTCCTGTTCATACCACCTAACATACCGAAATACAGTGAGATTTGCCGCATCCGGACAACACTGATATAGTGGTCGCCAAGCTCGGAGCAGGTTGGCCGGGCCACCCCGCACTGGGGTAAATCTAAGGCAACCGGATTTCTGGCCGCCCGCACAACAGCGGGCGCCGAAATATAAAGCACACCGTGCGCTGTGGCGATTTTACCGCATATAGCGCACGGTAATTTTTGGACAAGTGCGCTCCCATGACCGCGAATGGCGGCATGGTGGGCAGACCGGCACCGCAGCTAACCGCAACTACGAGACGCAACGGTTGCAGCTGACGACGCGGTCTGGCAGCCCCGCGAACCCGAAAGGTCGTGGTAGAGCGCCGAACTGGAAGATTTAACATGAAAAGAATGCTCTTTAACGCGACTCAGGCGGAAGAGTTGCGTGTGGCGCTGGTCGACGGCCAGCGGCTATATGACCTCGATATCGAAACCGCCCAACGCGAGTCCAAGAAATCCAACGTCTACAAGGGAAAAATCACGCGCGTCGAGCCCAGCCTCGAGGCGGCCTTTGTTGACTACGGCGCCGAGCGCCATGGCTTCCTTCCCCTAAAGGAAATCTCCCGTACCTATTTTCGCGAAGGCGCCGAAACCGGTGGCGGTCGCGTCAATATCAAGGATGTCTTGTCCGAGGGCCAGGAGGTTATCGTCCAGATTGACAAGGAAGAGCGAGGCACCAAGGGCGCCGCACTCACCACCTTCGCCAGTCTTGCCGGTCGCTACCTGGTGCTTATGCCGAACAACCCGCGCGCCGGCGGGGTTTCCAGGCGTATTGAGGGCGACGAGCGCAGCGAGGCGCGCGACGCGCTGAGCGCATTGACCATCCCCACCGACATGGGGCTCATCATACGCACCGCCGGGGTCGGCAAGAGCGTCGAGGAACTGCAGTGGGACCTCGATTACCTACTGCACCTGTGGGCATCCATCGAGGAGGCCGCGCAGCAGCGCCCTGCCCCGTTCCTGATCTACCAGGAGACCAACCTGGTAACGCGGGCAATCCGCGACTACCTGCGCAGCGACATCAACGAGATACTTATCGACGAGCCCGCCGTGTATGAGCAGGCGCGCGAATTCATGTCGCACGTGATGCCGCACAATCTGCACAAGGTGAAGCTCTACGAAGATCCGGTGCCGCTGTTCACCCGTTACCAGATCGAATCACAACTCGAGTCGGCGTTTCAGCGCGAGGTCCGCCTGCCTTCCGGTGGCGCGCTGGTCATCGACCACACCGAGGCCCTGGTGTGCATCGATGTCAACTCCGCCAAAGCGACCAAGGGCGGCGACATTGAGGAGACGGCACTCAACACCAACGTCGAGGCCGCCGAGGAATTGGCCCGCCAGCTGCGTCTACGTGACATCGGCGGACTGATCGTCATTGACTTCATCGACATGACCCCGCCGCGCAACCAGCGCGAGGTGGAAAACCGCTTGCGCGACGCCCTTAAGTTGGACCGAGCCCGGGTACAGATCGGGCGCATCTCGCGCTTTGGCCTGCTGGAGATGTCACGTCAGCGCCTGCGCCCCTCGCTGGGCGAATCCAGCCAGGTGGTCTGCCCGCGCTGCGACGGCCAGGGGACCATTCGCAGCATCGAGTCGCTGTCGCTGTCGGTGCTGCGCATCATTGAAGAAGAGGCGATGAAGGAAAAGACCGGCCGCGTGGTGGCACAGTTGCCGGTGCAGGCCGCCGCGTTCTTGCTAAATGAGAAGCGCGACATTCTCTCCGAGATCGAGCAGCGGCAAAAGGTATCCATCGTCCTGGTGCCGAACACCAATCTGGATACACCGCATTATGAGGTACAGCGCCTGCGAGCGGACGAGATGGGTGCCGACGAGGCCAAACGTCAGAGCTACGAACTAGCTGCCACCGCCGAGTTCCAGACCGAGATCATCCCACAAACCGCACCGGCCCAGCCGACCGAGCAACCAGCGGTCAAGGCCGTGCCGCCCGCAACGCCGCGCCCCGCACCCACTCCACCTCCGGAGAGACCCAAAAAGGGCCTGTTCGTACGCCTTTGGGAGGCCCTGTTTGGCACCGGTGAACCCGCGCCCAAGAAGGCCGCACAAAGGCCCACGCGCGGCCGCCAGCCGCAGCGCGGCAAACCGCGCCAGGCGCCCGGCGCAGGTCGCGGCAGAGGTCAGCAACAGCGCCGCCAGCCTCAGCAACGCCGCCAGGAGCCACAACGCGCACCGAAACCCGAGCGCAAAAAGGAACCGCCGCGGCCCGAAGGGCGCGCAAAACAGCCCAAACCAGCAGAGGAGCCAAAAGCCGGCCAGCCAGCCCCGGAAACGGAACAACCGCGGGCAGAGGAGCAGAAACCGGAAACCAAAGAAAGTCGGCCCGGCGGCAGCCGTCGCGGACGCCGTGGTGGACGTCGCCGTCGTGGCGGTGGTGGCGGCGCGGACAAGTCGGCGAGCTCCGAATCCGGCCCACGCAGCGACGACAAGGCCGCAGCAGGCCCCACAGCCACAGGTGAGGGCGCCGCACCTCAGAGTGCAAGCCCAACCAGCCCCCCTGCCGCGGCCGCTGAACCCGCCAGGCAGCACACCGGTGCACGCTCGGAACCTGCTGAGCCAGAGGGAGATCGTGTCTCCCCGGCTCCACAGGAGTCGCAGCGAAGCGAATCGACCCCGGCGAGCACCGCACCCGCGGCAGACACCGCTCGTTCAGACGAAAGCCCAGCTGGCTCGCAGCCCGCGCCGCGACCGGAAGCGCTAAAGCCGCAACCCGCTGCACCGGCCGCTGCTACCCCAGCGCCCACCGCCCCCCGTCAAGTCGAGACACGGCAGGTGGAAACCCGACAATCCGAACCTAGGCAGCTTGAAACACGCCAGGTCGAGACACGGCAGCATGAACAACCCATGCAGGGCGAGACACGCCGTCCGGAGACACCACCGCAAACTGCGCCCGACGCGGATGCGCACGGCGCGGCACCGGCGCCCAAGCCCAAACCCGTAAATCAGTCCGAAGGGGCGTCGCCCGACGCGGAGCAGCGTACCGAGCCGCACAACGTCGCGGATAGCAAAGACGCTTCCTCGTCCTGAGGACGGCCTCAGGCCCGTCGGTACCGGGCGCCACGGTGAGGGCTGATTCTTCTCTGTATCCCAAAAAAGTGAAAGCGGGTCGGAGGGATTATTTCTTAACCAACGCTTAACCTGGTTAATATTTGATCACTTCGTCCCTTTTTCTCTAGGCAACAAGAGTTGTTGTTAGGGCCAGATGTCCTAACTGAGTCCTACCCCTCCGGTGTCGCATTGAGCTGGTAGAGCGCATCAAACACCGGTGGTCTTTCCTTAGCGAATCTACCGAACCATTGCTCGTAGATGGGCAGTATCTGTCCGGTTCGGTAGAGATGCGAGATCACGCGGTCTGCGACGAGACGAAAGTCTGCATCGTTTCGTCTGACTGCAAGCGCGAACGGCTCGAACGAGAACACCTCCGAAGAGATCACGAAATTGGCGATATCTTCAGCCGTGGCGGCTAACCCGATCAGCACCACCTGGTCGGATGAGAACGCATCGATTTCCCCTTTTCGCAGTTTGTCTAACCCATCACTCGCAGATGCCACTTTAATGACTTTGGCATCGGTTAGTGTCTCTTTGAGCAGCGCGTTCAATGCATCAACAGTTGTGGTGTTCCTCACAACACCGATTTTCTTTCCGCCCAGGCTCGTGAGATCATGCAAGTTTGAACTCTTCAGCGTCATCAGTGATGCGCCGGTAACAAACGTGAGCTGAGTGAAGTCAACAAGCTCGCTGCGAGA
>CP070733.1:1525209-1528135 GCA_020347585.1 Pseudomonadota bacterium
CGCCAAGTTCCAGTAGCCCGGGCAATTGCCTGAAAAGAAGCAGATTATGCTGCAGTGACTTCCCAAAGCCAAATCCCGGGTCGAGTACCAGGCGGCTACGGGGAATACCGGCCGCTTCACAGGACGCTGCGCGTTCAGCGAGAAAAGCCTTCACTTCGCCAACCACATCGCCGTAGTGCGGTGCAACCTGCATGGAGCGTGGCTCACCCTGCATGTGCATCAGACATACCGCAACACCAAGTTCGGCCGCCGCTTCGAGCGCCCCTGTGGCGCGCAACGCGCGCACGTCGTTGATCATGTTGGCGCCAGCCGCCACAGCCTCGCACATCACCTGGGGCTTGCTGGTATCTATCGAAATCGGAACATCGGATTCCGCGCGAATCGCGCGAATGGCCGGCAATACGCGCGCTAGTTCGTCCCCGGCATCAACCCCAGCCGCGCCCGGGCGTGTGGATTCGCCGCCTACGTCGATAATGTCGGCCCCTTCCGCTAGCAGTTGGCGAACTCGCGTCCGCAAGGCGGCAGACTCGACATAGCGACCACCATCCGAAAACGAATCTGGCGTGACATTCAGCACACCCATTACTTTGGTGTGCGACAGGTCCAACTGGTCCGCGATGTCGCCGCTCACGTGTGCCATCGCGCCATTCTAGCACCGGCGCCGGTTCAGAGGCCGGCATACCCCTGACACAAAAAAAGCCCCGCGCAAAGGCGGGGCCGGTATGCAATAAGAGACAGACGAGCAGAGGCGGTGCTCAGTGCTCGCTGGCTGGGCCGCCGATGGAGCCATCCGGCTTGTCTGCCGCGCCCTTGCCGGCATCGGAACTACCTACATCCTTGCCACTGGGCGGAGCGCTATCGGTCCAATCCGACGGCGCGCGCGGCTCGCGTCCGGCCATGATGTCGCCGATTTGTTCGCTGTCGATGGTTTCATACTTCACCAACGCATCGGCCATTGTGTGCAGCTTGTCCATGTGCGTATCGAGAACATCCCTGGCGCGGGTGTAATTGCGGTCGACGATGGAACGTACCTCCTCGTCAATAATGTGCGCCGTTTCGTCGGACACGTGCTTGTGCTGCGCGACCGAGTGGCCGAGGAACACCTCGCCTTCCTCCTCGGCATAGGTCATCGGACCCAGCCGCTCGGACAGCCCCCACTTTGTAACCATGCTGCGCGCCAGCTCGGTTGTGCGCTGAATATCGTTGGACGCCCCGGTCGTGACATTCTCCACACCGAAGATCAGCTCCTCAGCAATACGCCCGCCAAACAGGCTGCAGATCTGGCTTTCAAGACGTTCCTTGGAATAGCTGTAGCGGTCTTCTTCGGGCAGGAACATGGTAACGCCCAGCGCGCGACCGCGCGGAATGATGGTTACCTTGTAAACCGGATCGTGCGACGGCACACTCAGCCCCACAATGGCATGCCCGGCCTCATGGTAGGCGGTAAGGCGCTTTTCCTGCTCGCTCATTACCATGGACTTGCGCTCGGCGCCCATCATAATCTTGTCCTTGGCCTTCTCGAACTCTTCCATTTCGACCGTGCGCTTGTTGGCGCGGGCGGCAAATAGCGCGGCCTCGTTGACCAAGTTGGCAAGATCGGCGCCAGAAAAGCCCGGGGTGCCGCGCGCAATGATGCGGGCATCGACATTGTCGGACACGGGAACCTTGCGCATGTGAACCTTTACGATCTGCTCGCGGCCGCGCAGATCGGGCAGCGGCACTACCACCTGGCGGTCAAAACGGCCCGGGCGCAACAGCGCCGGGTCGAGCACATCGGGACGGTTGGTCGCGGCAATCACGATCACGCCTTCGTTGCCTTCGAAGCCGTCCATTTCCACCAGCAACTGATTCAGGGTCTGCTCGCGCTCGTCGTGACCGCCGCCCAGCCCTGCACCGCGATGACGGCCTACGGCGTCAATCTCGTCGATGAAGATAATGCACGGCGCATGCTTCTTGGCCTGCTCGAACATGTCACGCACGCGCGAGGCGCCGACGCCCACGAACATCTCCACGAAGTCCGAACCGGAGATGGTAAAGAATGGTACCTTGGCCTCGCCGGCAATCGCCTTGGCGAGCAGCGTCTTGCCGGTACCCGGCGAGCCGACCATCAGTACACCGCGCGGGATCTTGCCGCCCAGCTTCTGGAACTTGCCGGGATCGCGCAGGAACTCCACGAGTTCGTAAACCTCTTCCTTGGCCTCGTCGACACCGGCAACGTCAGTAAAGGTTACCTTGACTTGGTCCTCACCGAGCAGCCGCGCACGACTCTTGCCGAACGACAACGCGCCACGCCCGCTGCCACCGCCCTGCATCTGGCGCATGAAAAAGATCCACAGGCCGATGATCAGCAGGAACGGGAACAAGTTGATAAACAGCTGTGGCCAGATGGACTGCTCCGGTGGCTTGGCGGCAATCTTGACGCCGTTCTCGAGCAGGTCTGCCAGCAGGTAGGTGTTTTCCGTTTCCGGGCTGTAGGTCGCGAAGTGATCCTCGTTGCGCAACACGCCGGAGATTTCCTTGCCCTGGATGGTGACTTCGCTCACCTCGCCCTGCTTCACATACTCCATGAACTCGGAGTAGCTGATCTTGGACGGCGACGTACCGCGCTGGCTCAGGTTATTAAAGACGGCCATGAGAATGACCGCAATAATGACCCAGAGGATGATGTTTTTCGCCAAGTCGTTCAATTTGGAGACCCTTCAGAATACGCCCGGGGCGCTACCCTCGAAGCTACGTTACTACACATTATATTGTCTGGCCAGTAAATAGACCTCAGCTGAACGGGGACGCGAAGCGGCAGGTTTTCGCACGATCACCTTGCCAAACCGACCCCGCAGTGCCCTCACGAAAGCGTCAAAACCCTCTCCCTGGAAGGTCTTAACCAGCAGGTCCCCACCGGATTTCAATACGTTTTCTGCCAGATCCA
>CP070733.1:1528235-1553730 GCA_020347585.1 Pseudomonadota bacterium
AGGTTCCGCATCCGTGGTGCAGTCGGTTACTGCCTCGCTCAATGGCATTGGCTACTCGGTATCCGGTACCTATGGCTACTTCAAGAAGAAGGCGTTGTGCAAGGGTGACTACAAGTCAACCGTTAACGAGCAGCCAGGTTCCGCATCCGTGGTGCAGTCGGTTACTGCCTCGCTCAATGGCATTGGCTACTCGGGCATCGGCTACAAGACCTCCGGCGTGAAGGGGGTACCGCTGACCAAGAAGCCGAATGGCAAGTTCGTTGAGGCGACGCCTGACAATGCGGTTAAAGGTAGCTATCCCCTGTCGCGGTTCCTGTACGTCTACGTCAACAAGCACCCCAACAAGCCGCTTGCTCCTAAGGAGCGCGAGTTTCTGAAGATGGTGCTGTCACAGCAGGGTCAGCAAGTCGTGGTCAAGGACGGCTACATCCCGCTGCCGGCGTCGGTCTCGGCCGAGGAAATGGC
The DNA here is from genome assembly GCA_020347585.1 of Pseudomonadota bacterium. Taxonomy (GTDB): domain Bacteria; phylum Pseudomonadota; class Gammaproteobacteria; order CAMYNG01; family CAMYNG01. Next base: position 1,528,701 of record CP070733.1, read on the forward strand.
CAAGTTGAAGTAGCCTGATTCGGCTCGGCAATACAGTACGGTACCAAGTAGTATCGTGCCCAAGGCCCCGCGATGGCGGGGCATTTTCTTTTCCCGAATGTCCTGTCCAGGCGGGCCGTAGAGGGCTCCGATGTTTACTGAATTGAGTCAGCGCTGCAATAGGCTCAAGGGCATAACATGTTGATTTTTTTGCAATGAATTTCTGTAACAGAACTGTCATGTAGCCTGCTTATCATGCGTCGGATGAGTCAACCTGCCGCTGACGAACGCCAGGGCCTGATGGTCGAGTACGCATCACGTATCACGCGTCGCAGGCGGGTACGCATGGCGAGCGACACGCTGGCGCGTCATGGCATTGCCGTGGGCGGACTCAGCGTCATCATCGCCATTGTTCTGATCTTTTTCTATTTGTTGTACGTTGTGGTTCCTCTGTTCAGGCCCGCCGAACTCGAGCCTGTGGCGAGTTACGACCTGCCTGCCGCACAGGCCGGGGCCACGCTGCACCTGGCGATGGAAGAACAGAACGAAGTAGGCGCACGGTTTACCGACGCTGGACATGTCATCTTCTTCGATACCCACGACGGCCAGGTCATCGATGAGGTTCGCATGGCGCTACCGCTGGATACTCGCGTCACCAGTATCGCTTCCGCAGCGCCGCACCAGGCGACCGTTGCGCTAGGCCTGTCCAACGGCCATGCCATCGTAGTAAAGCATGTCTACCGGGTGACATTCCCGGGGGACCGGCGCCTGATCACGCCAGGCCTCGAATACCCCATGGGCGGTGCGCCCGTTCCCGTGGATCCCGAGGGAAAATCGTTGTCAGCGCTGGCCTTGCAGGTTGGCGAGGAGGCCACCACGTTGGTCGGGCTGACCGCGGATCGGCGTATGGTGCTGAGCGCCTATCAGCGCGAAGAATCGTTTCTGGATGACTCCGTTTCGTTCACCCGCGCAACCTCGCAGGTGCCATTCGAGGGCGCCGTTGCGACACATCTGGCACTGGATGACGATCAGCGCACGCTATATGTGGGTGCCGATGACGGCCATGTGAGTTACTTCGATGTTTCCGAACCCGGCGCTCCCGCCTTGGCACAGCGTTTCGACGTGGCCGGTGACAGCCGGATAAGCGCGCTGCGGCTGTTGGCCGGCGGTATTTCGCTGGTGATTGGTACTGAAGACGGCGGGCTGTCGCAGTGGTTCCCGGTACGGGGTGAGTCCGGCGAGCAGGTCGTTAAGCGCATACGCGAGTTTGATTCATTACCGGGCGAGGTGCGTCGCATCGCACCCGAGCAGATTCGCAAGGCCTTTTTGGCAGCCGACGCGTCAGGAAACCTCAGTATTTATCATGCTACGGCACATCGCACGGTACTGGCGACACGCCTTGCCGATACCGCGCTTGCCGGTCTGACGGTCTCGCCCCGTGCCAATGCAATGCTGACGGAAGATGCCGCAGGCAAGCTGCATTTCACGCGGATCCACAATGAACATCCCGAGGTGTCCTGGTCCTCGCTGTGGGGCAAGGTCTGGTATGAGAGTTACGAGGAACCTGAATACATCTGGCAGTCCTCGTCTGCCTCCAACATCTTCGAGCCCAAGTTCAGCCTGATCCCCATTTCCTTCGGCACCCTGAAGGCTGCGTTCTACGCCATGGTAATCGCCGTGCCCCTGGCAATACTGGGTGCGATGTTTACCGCGCATTTCATGTCGCCGCACATGCGCAGTGTTGTAAAGCCAAGCATCGAGATCATGGAGGCGCTGCCCACCGTCATACTCGGTTTTCTCGCAGGGCTGTGGCTGGCGCCGGTGCTGGAAAGCAACCTGCCAGGCATCTTTGCGATGCTGCTCCTGCTGCCGCCCGGCGTGCTGTTGGCTGCCTGGGTTTGGCAGCGCTTGCCGCCGGCGATCCGGCTCGCGGTGCCCGAGGGTTGGGAGGGTGCATTGCTTATCCCGGCGGTGCTGCTGATTGGTTATCTTTCAATGGCCGCAAGCCCGACGCTGGAGCTCTGGTTCTTCGGTGGCGACATGCGGGTGTGGCTGTCCACCGAGCTGGGCGTGGACTTCGACCAACGCAATTCCATTGTGGTCGGACTGGCGATGGGGTTTGCGGTGATACCCACCATTTTTTCCATCACCGAGGATGCCATCTTCGCCGTGCCCAAGCACCTGGTAAACGGTTCGCTGGCGCTTGGCGCAACGCCCTGGCAAACCATGATTCGCGTGGTGCTCCTCACCGCCAGTCCCGGTATATTCTCCGCGGTAATGATTGGTCTGGGCCGTGCCGTCGGTGAAACCATGATCGTGCTGATGGCAACGGGCAACACGCCGGTGATGGACTTCAGCATTTTTCAGGGCATGCGCACCCTTTCGGCGAACATTGCAGTTGAAATGCCTGAATCCGAGGTGGACAGCACCCATTACCGCGTGCTGTTTCTTGCTGGACTAGTGTTGTTTGCTTTTACCTTCGCGGTAAATACGGTTGCCGAACTGGTTCGCCAGCGCCTGCGTCGGCGCTACAGCACGCTTTAGTCGGGCAGTGCGGGGCAGCGGACAGGTCTTGTTTGACGGTATCAGATGATGACGATACGTGACTGGTTCAAAAGTGGTTCACCGTGGATCTGGCTAACCGCCAGCGCCGTTAGCGCCAGCCTAATCATGGTGTTCGGCATACTTGGGTTGGTCGCCGTGCGGGGCATGGTGTTTTTCTGGCCATCCGATATCCAGGAAATTGCCTATCAGGAGCAGGATGGCAGCCAGGTGCGCCTGATTGGCGAAATCTGGGAGACCGAGCGCGTGTCGGCGGTGATCTTGCGCGAGGGCGGTAATGAACTACCGGATGGCAACGACTTCGTGGAACGCCACCTGCTTAAGACGGGTAACCGGGATCTTTACGGTTCGGATTTCCGTCTCATTCTTGAACCCTATGTGCGCGAGCGCAACACCCCCGAGTCGCTGATGGCGGTGGAACGGCGTGAGTGGGGCAACTTGTATGGTTACCTGCTGGCGGTAAAGGAGAACGGTCGGGTGGTGGCCTCCGGTGAGAACGCATTCGCTGAGCTGGAGAAGCGCCTCGAGCGTGTGCTGGATCTACACGACCAGAGTAAGCGCATTGAGAAAAAGGAAATTGGCGAGATCAACTACGGTCTCGAGCGGCTACGGCTGCGCGAGCGCCGCCTGGAACTCGACGGCAAGCTTACGCCCGAGCGGTCGAAGGCCCTTGCGCGCGATCGCGCCACGCTGGGAGCGGACTACGCGGCGCTTCAGACTCGCCTGAGCGATCTTTACCAGCAGTCGGGTCGCGACAGTTTTACTGCGACTGTGCAGGATGGACGCGAGGTCGAGGTGCCCCTGTCCAAGGTGGTCCGTGTGACCTTGCCAAATGCCATGTCGGTGTTTGGCAAATCACTACGATATATGGCCGCGGTCTGGGAGTTTGTCTCCGATGAGCCGCGCGAGGCTAATACCGAAGGCGGCGTGTTTCCGGCCATCTTTGGCACCGTCCTGATGGTAATGATTATGGCCGTACTGGTGACGCCGCTTGGCGTGGTTGCAGCGGTATACCTGCGCGAGTATGCCCGGCAGGGACCGGTTACGCGCACCATCCGCATCGCGGTCAACAATCTCGCCGGAGTGCCATCTATCGTGTATGGTGTATTTGGGTTGGGATTTTTTGTGTATTTTCTGGGCGGCTCGATCGATCAACTGTTTTATCCAGAGGCCCTGCCGGCGCCGACCTTCGGCTCACCCGGGATTATGTGGTCGTCACTGACGCTGGCGTTGCTGACGTTACCGGTGGTGATTGTGGCGACCGAGGAGGGCCTGTCACGCATACCACGCTCGGTGCGCGAAGGCAGCCTGGCGTTGGGGGCGACCAAGTTCGAAACTCTGTGGCGCACGGAATTGCCGATGTCGAGCCCGGCGATTATGACGGGACTCATCCTGGCAGTGGCGCGCGCCGCCGGCGAGGTGGCGCCGCTGATGCTGGTCGGCGTGGTTAAACTTGCCCCCTCCATGCCGCTGGACCTCAACTATCCGTTCCTGCACCTGGAGCGCAAGTTCATGCATCTCGGGTTTCATATCTATGACGTTGGGTTCCAGAGCCCCAATGTCGAGGCGGCGCGCCCGCTGGTCTATGCGACGGCGCTGCTGCTGGTGGTAGTGATTGTGGCCCTGAACCTCGTCGCGATCGCCATTCGCAACAACTTGCGCGAAAGATACCGCGCACTGGAAAACTAGGCAGCCATGAGCGTGGAATCCGGACTAATTTCCGAGCAACAGCAAACGACCATGAAAGAGAAAACATTGACACATGGTATTAATCTGGCCGAGATAGACCGAGCCGATACGATTACGGCATTGCGAGACGTCGAAAAGGCGATTCATGTCGAAGATCTCGACCTCTATTACGGGGAGGCGCAGGCGCTGCATGGTATCAGCATGCCGATTGCGCGAAACCACGTCACGGCTTATATCGGCCCGAGCGGCTGCGGCAAGTCCACGTTGTTGCGTTGTCTCAACCGCATGAACGATCTGGTTGATGGTTGCCGCGTCGAGGGCCGTATTACCCTGGACGGCAATGATATCTACGACAAGAAAGTGAACGTTGCCGAGTTGCGGCGCCGGGTCGGCATGGTGTTCCAGAAGCCCAATCCGTTCCCCAAGAGCGTGTACGAAAACGTCGCATATGGGCTGCGTATTCAGGGCATCAAGGACAAACGCAAGCTCGATGATGCGGTTGAAGCTGCTCTGAAGGGGGCCGCGTTGTGGGATGAAATGAAGGACCGGCTCAATGACAACGCGCTTGGGCTGTCAGGTGGCCAGCAACAGCGACTGGTTATCGCGCGCGCCATCGCCATCGAACCGGAGGTGTTACTGCTCGACGAACCGGCCTCGGCGCTAGATCCGATCTCGACACTGAAGATCGAAGAGTTGATCTACGAACTCAAGAAGGACTACACAATAGTGATCGTGACCCACAACATGCAGCAGGCAGCGCGTGTGTCGGACTATACGGCGTTCATGTACCTCGGCAAGCTGGTAGAATACAGTGATACCAACACCCTGTTTACCAACCCGGCGCAAAAGCAGACCGAGGATTACATCACCGGACGATACGGATAGAAACACAGTGACGAGGGTCGACGGAAGAGGAACGTGGGCGGCTTCCGAACTACCGGTCACAATAGTTCGGGCGACGTTGCGCTGCAACGACAGCTTTTTTTGAGGCTTTGACATGGACAAGATCGAGATCGGACAGCACATATCCCGTCAGTTCAATGAGGAACTCGAGGATATTCGCAACCGTGTTCTGGAGATGGGAGGCATCGTTGAGCAGCAGCTCAGCGATGCGCTACAGGCGCTGGCCGACTCGGACAGTGCGCTGGCGGAGGTGGTGATCACCAACGATTACAAGGTCAACGCGTTGGAAGTTGCTATCGACGAGGAATGTACGCATGTACTAGCGCGGCGTCAGCCGGCGGCCAGCGATCTGCGCCTGGTTGTGGCCGTGATCAAGACTATCACGGACCTGGAGCGCATTGGCGATGAGGCCGAGCGCATCGGGCGCATGGCCATGCACTTTGCCGATGCCAAGGGCGACCGCAAGCTGCTTATGGGTATTCTCCATCTCGGAGAGTTGGTGAGCAAGATGCTGCACGACGCACTCGACGCGTTTGCGCGCATGGATACAGAGGCGGCGGTGTGTGTTGCGCGCGAGGATCTCAAGGCGGACCAGAGCTACGAGAGTATTCTGCGCGAACTGATTACCTACATGATGGAAGACCCAAGGTCGATTCCGCGGGTGGTTGACGTGATGTGGTCCGCGCGAGCGCTCGAGCGTATCGGTGACCGGGCGCGTAACATCTGCGAATATGTGATCTACCTGGTGAACGGGCGCGATGTCCGCCATACCAGCCTGGAACAGGTAGAAAAGCAAGCGCGCGCCGCCAACCGGATCAAACACAAGGACGAGTAGGACTGCGCCGCATTGCGGAACGCGGATCAGGCATGGTCCGCGAAGGCCACCATATGATCGGGCGCGAGGCGTACATTGACCCGCTCACCGATGTTATGGTCCTGGTGGCTGGGAAACAGTGACAGCACATTGGTGCCCGTTGACAACCGCAGGGTGTAAAGGATCTCTGCGCCCTTAAACGCCTTCTGCATCACCTCGGCACGCAGTTCACCGTTCTGGTCCGGTACAAAGTCATCCGGCCGCAGCAGGAGCTTGACGCGCGTGCCGCGTTGCCATTCGTAGGCGCGATCGCCGCGCACGATACCGATCTCGGTTTCCACCGTATCGGGCGCCAGCAGGGTGCCGGACAGAAAAACGCCCTGGCCGATGAAGTCCGCCACGAATAAGTCGGTGGGTTCGTGGTAGAGGTTGTAGGCCGTATCCCACTGTAACAGCCGGCCGCGGTCCATGACGCCAATATGGTTGGCGACCGCAAAGGCCTCGTGCTGGTCGTGCGTCACCAGCACACCGGTCGTGCCACATTGCTTTAGGATGCGACGCACTTCCTGGCTGAGGTGTTCGCGCATCTCGATATCTAGATTGGAGAACGGCTCATCGAGCAAAACAAGTTCGGGTTGAGGTGCCAGCGCGCGCGCCAATGCGACGCGCTGTTGTTGTCCGCCTGACAACTCGTGGGGATAGCGTCGGGCAAGCTCGCCAAGCCCGACCGTGCCTAGCATGTGCTCCGCCACTGATTGTTTTTCCTGGTTAGACATGCCGCGCAGCCCGAAGCTGACGTTTTCCGCGACGTTGAGGTGGGGAAACAGTGCGTAATCCTGGAATACCATGCCGATGCGGCGTTTTTCCGGCGCCATGGTGTAGCCGACGCTCGAGACCCGCTTGCCGCGCATGGCGATCTCGCCGCGATGCAGTGGTTCAAAACCGGCGATGGCGCGCAGCACCGTGGTTTTGCCGCAGCCGCTTGGCCCCAGCAGGCAAACCAGGTCGCCTTCGTTGACGTGCATCGACAGCTCGCGTACCACCGGGTGGTCACGGTAACGACACTCGATCGATTTGAGTTGCAGAAGCGGGTCCATTACAACGATGCAGCCGAAAACCGGTCCATCATATCAGACAAACACAGCAAAACGCGGTGTATCGCACTGCCGCTGTTCGCAAACACATTGCAACCGGCGTTATTAAGCTAGCAGTAGCTCCAGCAGCGCCTTTTGTGCGTGCAGCCGGTTTTCCGCTTCGTCCCACACCACGCTGTGCGGGCCATCGATCACTGCTGCTTCGACCTCTTCGCCGCGATGGGCGGGCAGGCAGTGCATGAACAGCGCATCCTTGTCGGCTAGCGCCATCATGTCGCGAGTGACGCAAAAGTCGGCGAACTCCTTCTCGCGCTGTGCCTGTTCTTCCTCTTGCCCCATGCTGGCCCAGACATCTGTGACTACCAGGTGGGCGCCGCGTGCTGCTTCGCGCGGATCGGAAAAATGCCGCACCGCGGCGCCGCCCGTGGTGCGCACAGCCTCATCCGGCTGGTAATGCGGTGGCGTGGCAATATGCAGCGTAAAACCGAACTGGCGTGCGGCGTTGATGTAGGAGTGGCACATGTTGTTGCCATCACCGATCCAGGCGACAGTCGCGCCAGCGATGTCACCGCGATGTTCGTAATAGGTCTGCATGTCTGCCAGCAACTGGCAGGGATGGAACTTGTCCGTCAAGCCGTTGATAACTGGAACCTTTGAGTGCTGCGCGAAGCGCTCGAGCTTCTCGTGCTCGTAAGTACGGATCATGACGCCGTCGACCATGCGCGACAGCACGCGGGCGCTGTCTTCCAGCGGCTCACCGCGGCCGAGTTGGGTGTCGCGCGGCGAGAGGAACAATGCCTGTCCGCCAAACTGGATCATGCCCGTCTCGAAAGACACGCGCGTGCGCGTCGAGGACTTTTCGAACACCATGGCGAGCACCCTGTTTTTCAGGGGCTCATGGATCTTGCCGGTGCGTTGCATTTCCTTCAGCTCAATAGCGCGTGCTACCAGCGCACGCAGCTGCGATGGCTCCAGATCCATGAGGGTAAGAAAATGCGGGATCGCCATTGGCAACTCCTCGGCAACTACGGGTTATTCGGTAGACAGGAAGGAGGTGATCAGTTCGAAAACGCCGTCCACAATCGCGTCGGCTTCGTCGTCACTGAGGACCAGCGGTGGTAGCAGGCGCACTACGCGCTCGGCGGTCACGTTGATTAGCAGTCCTTTTTGGAGCGCCTGCTGCATTAATTCGCTGCAGGGCCGATCGAGTTCGATGGCCAGCATCAGGCCCAGGCCGCGGATTTCCACGACGCCCGCGGTTGCACCCAGGCGCGTTGTGAATCCGGCGAGCATGCGCTCGCCAAGTTGCGCCGCGCGCGCCGCAAGGTTTTCGCGCTCGAGGGTGTCAATTACGGCCTGCGCGGCGCGGCACGCAAGCGGGTTGCCACCAAAGGTGGAGCCATGCTTGCCGGGCTCAAAAACACCGGCGGCCTTGCCGCGCGCCAGACAGGCGCCTATGGGTACGCCGTTGCCCAGCGCCTTGGCGAGTGTCATTACGTCGGGCGTTGCGTCGGTGGCGTGCTGGTACGCAAACCACTTGCCGGTGCGGCACATACCGGTTTGAATCTCGTCGAGTATCATCAGCCAGTCGTTCTGATCGCACAGCGCACGAATGCCTGACAGGTAAGCGGCGTCCGGGATGCGAATGCCGCCTTCGCCCTGCACCGGTTCGACCAACACAGCGACGATGCTGGGGTTGTTGGCTGCAACCTTTTCCAGCGCTTCGATATCGTTCCACGGCACCCGCACGAAACCCTGCACGAGCGGCTCAAAACCGGCTTGCACCTTGCGGTTGCCAGTGGCGGTCAGAGTCGCGATGGTGCGTCCGTGAAAGCTGCCCTCGGTGACGACTACCGTAGGGACCTCGATACCTTTGTTGTGGCCGTAGAGGCGGGCCAGTTTCAATGCAGCCTCGTTGGCCTCGGCGCCGGAGTTGCCGAAGAACACCTTATCCATGCCGGCAATGTGCGCGAGGCGCTCTCCGAGCGCACTCTGGATGTCGATGCCGTAGAGGTTCGAGGTGTGCACCAGCTCGCCTGCCTGGGCGCAGATGGCTTCGCTGACAGCGGGGTGCGCATGACCGAGACCGCACACGGCGATGCCGCTCAGCGCGTCGAGGTACTTGTTGCCGGCACTGTCCCACAGCCAGGCGCCCGCACCACGTGCGAAGCTTACCGGCAGCCGCGAGTAGGTGGCCATCAAGGCATCCACCATTGCTTGTTGTTTCCTATTCCCATCAAAAGCAAAAGGCAGCCCATAAGGACTGCCCACTGGGGTGATTATTTTAGAGAGTTAGGCGCGATCGGGCAAATTCAAAAGCGATGCCGTGAAAAGAAAAACCCGGCGCTTGGCGCCGGGTCTTCCGGAACAGCGCGGTTGCGCCCGGTGTTAGAACGGCAGACCGTGGCCGTGCGCGACCATGCACATCAGCATCGGGATTGACAGCATGGTGTTGGTGCGAGAGGCGAGGAATGCGACCCGCTTGGCCTTGGCCTTCTCGTCGTCGGTGGCTTCGACCATGCCCAGCAGCTTCTTCTGGTTGGGCCAGATTAGCACCCAGACATTGAACAGCATGATGGTGCCAAGCCAGGCGCCGATGCCGATCACGGTCATGGGTTGTTGCAGCGTAAATGCAATGATAACGCCGCTACCCTCGAGATTGGCAGAACGTGCAATCGCCTCCAGGGCGCCTGCACCCGTAACCCAGGTGACCACAGCGGCCCAACGGAACCACAACAGGGCGCGCGGCGCAACGTACTTGCTTATCGCAGCCGGGCCGGGGCCGTCCTTATCGGCAGCGGCTGCCGCGACAGCAGGCACTTGCACGAAGTTGAAGTAGTAAAGCAGACCGATCCAGGCGACGCCGGCCAATGCGTGGAACCATACTTCCAAAGACCAGAGATTCATAATATTCCCCAAATTGCTGATATGTTTCGAATCGAATGATGATGCAAGGGAGTTATTCCCTGCGTCGTCAGTTTTTAGAGGATCACCGCGATGACGATGGCGATGACGAAACCGGCCGCGATGGTTCCGGCGATTGAATCAAGCGGGTTCATTGCACTCTCCCATGTTGATTGTTGAAAGATTTCGGAAGACTTATACACGAGTATTTTACTATGGTATTTCCGAGATTGGCACCCCGTGCATGCGAAAAATCGGGTGCTACCTTGCCATTGTTGGCCGCGTGCTACAATGCCGGGTCTGCGCCGCGACCACTCTTCTTCCCATGGACCCGGTTGAACTGAGCATATTCTCCAGCCGCATCGCCGCGGTCTGCGACGAAATGGGTGCCGTGCTGCAGCGCACTGCGTTCTCCCCCAATATCCGCGATCGCCTCGATTTTTCCTGCGCCGTCTTCGACGCAAGCGGCGAACTGTGCGCACAGGCGGCGCATATCCCGGTGCACCTGGGCAGCATGGCGTACGCTATGGCGGCCTTGGTTGGCCGGTTCAGCTGGACGCCGGGCGACATGATGATCGTGAACGACCCGTTTCTTGGGGGGACCCACCTGCCAGACATCACGGTGGTGGCGCCGGTATTTGTCGGCGAGGAACTGGTGGGTTTCGTCGCCAACCGTGCCCATCACGCCGATGTCGGGGCGCACAGCCCCGGCTCCATGCCGCTTTCGGGCTCGCTGGAGGAGGAGGGCATCGTCATTCCGCCGACGCTGCTGGTAAAGAGCGGCGTGGTGGATGAGGCGCTGCTCGATGCCATGGTGGGGCGCACGCGCAGCGCGATCGAGGGACGCGGGGATTTCGCCGCCCAGATGAGCGCCAATCGCAGCGGTGTGCGACGGTTGGGCGAACTGGTCACTACCTTGGGCATCGAGAGTTACCGCGCCGCGCTGGATGAATTGAACGACTATGCTGAGCGCCTGGCGCGCTCGGCGCTGGCGGCCATCCCGGACGGCACCTACCGGTTTCGAGACGTGATGGACGACGACGGCCTTGGCAATCGCGACATTGCCATCGAGGTGGCCATCAGCGCTACGGGCGGCGGGGTGCACGTGGACTTTGCCGGTACCGCGCCGCAGACCGCCGGCAATATCAACTGCCCGCTGTCGGTGGCCGCGGCCGGTGTCTACTACGTGTTCCGCTGCCTGATGCCGGCGCACACGCCCGCCTGCGCCGGGAGCTTTCGCTCCATCACCCTGAGCGTACCGGAGGGTTCGCTACTCAATGCCCGGCGCCCTGCCGCGGTGGCGGCGGGCAACGTAGAGACCAGCACCCGCATTGTGGATGCGGTAACGGGCGCGCTGGCTAGTGCGCTGGCCGAAGTTATCCCCGCGGCCAGCCATGGCAGCATGAACAACCTGGCGATGGGTGGGAGTGAGCCGGCAACCTGGGATTACTACGAAACCATGGGGGGGGGTATGGGCGCCGGTGCGCGGGGCGGTGGATTGAGCGCCTTGCAGACCCACATGACCAACACCCTGAACACGCCCATCGAGGTACTCGAGGGCCGTTTCCCGGTGCGGGTGAGGCGTTATGCGCTGCGCGACGATTCGGGCGGCGCGGGCCGGCGCCGTGGCGGCGATGGCCTGGTGCGCGAGTTCGAGTTCCTCGCGCCGGCGACTGTCACGCTGCTCACCGAGCGGCGCACCCACGCGCCCTGGGGGCTGCAGGGTGGAGGTCCGGGCGCGCCGGGGGAAAACCTGCTCAACGGGACGGTGTTGCCGGGCAAGGCGAGTCGCGAAGTGGGAGCCGGCGATGTGCTGACCGTCAAGACACCCGGTGGCGGGGGATGGGGAACGCCCCCGGACGGAGGTGAGGAACTAGGGACCAGGGACTAGACGAGGAACGAGGAATTAGGGGCTAGGAATCGAGAGCACCATGAATCGTGAAATCGAAGCTTGCGCTAGCCTCCATACCGAGGACCTTTCCTATAGTGCGTTTGTCGTTCTTCCTCGTCCCTCGTCCCTCGTACCTCACCCCTGAAAAAAGAATGTGTGGCATATGCGGTGAACTTAGGATCGATGGCGCTGCGGCGGACCTCACCGCGGTAAACGCGATGCTGCCCGAGATCGCACGGCGCGGGCCCGATGCCTATGGCACTTGGCAGGAGGGTGCCGCGGCCTTTGGCCATCGCCGCCTCGCGATCATTGACCTGTCCGATCGCTCGGCACAGCCGATGGTGGACGAGCGCCTCGGTCTGGTACTGGTCTTTAACGGTGGTATCTATAACTACCCGGAATTGCGCGCCGAGCTGATTCGCGCCGGCTACGAGTTTTTCAGCGACGGTGATACCGAGGTCATCCTCAAGGCTTACGCTCACTGGGGCGAGGCGTGCGTCGAGCGCCTGCACGGCATGTTCGCCTTCGCGCTGTGGGACCGCACCCGCAGGCATCTGTTCCTGGCGCGCGATCGCATGGGTATCAAGCCGCTCTACTACGCGCACACGCCCGGACAGTTTCGCTTTGCTTCCAACGTTCAGGCGCTGCTGGCGGCGGGAGATGTGGATACCGCTATCGACCCGGTGGGCCTGCACCATCAGCTGACGCTGCACGCGGTGATTCCGGCACCTCACACCATCCTCCAGGGGGTACGCAAGCTGGCGCCCGGCCATTGCATGCGCATCGATGCCGAGGGGCGCAGCGAAGCCCGTTGCTACTGGCAGCTCTCGGCAATGCGGCCCCCGCAGCCGCGCAGCAAGGCGGAGTGGATCGACGCGGTGCACGATGCGTTGCGCGAGGCAGTGCGTAAGCGCCTGATGATTGCCGACGTGAAGGTGGGGGTGCTGCTCTCGGGTGGACTGGATTCAAGTCTGCTGGTCGCGTTGCTGGCCGAGGCGGGTGTCGAAGACCTGATGACATTTTCCATTGGTTTCGAGGACATCGCTGACGAGCGCGGCAGCGAGTTCGAGTTTTCCGACCAGATCGTGACGCGCTACGGGACGCGGCACCACAAGATCCACATTGCCAACGAGCAGGTTCTTGAACGGCTGCCCGAGGCGATCGACAGCATGTCCGAGCCGATGGTCGGGCAGGACGCCGTGGCCTTTTATTTGCTCGCCGAACGCGTTGCCCGGGAAATCAAGGTGGTGCAGAGTGGCCAGGGTGCGGACGAGGTCTTTGGCGGGTATTTCTGGTATCCGCAGATGCATGAGGATACTCATGGGCCGCCCGAGACGCGCTTCGGGCGCTATTACTTCGACCGACCACATGCCGAGTACCTTGAGGCCGTGGTGCCTGCATATCACGGCGAGGATCACACGGCGGTGCTGGTGGCCGAGCGTCTGGGGCGCCCCGGCGCCGACGAGTTTATCGACCAGGTGCTGCGCTTTGACGTGACCACTCTGGTCGTCGATGACCCGGTAAAGCGCGTAGACAACATGACCATGGCATGGGGCTTGGAGGCGCGCGTTCCGTTTCTCGATCACCACCTGGTGGAGTTGGCGGCTGCTATGCCGCCGGAACTGAAATTGAGCTCCGGGGGCAAGCATGTATTAAAACGGATTGCGCGCGGCCTGTTGCCCGATGCCATCATCGATCGGCCCAAGGGGTACTTCCCCATGCCGGCGCTCAAGTACGTGCGGGGGGAATTCCTGGACTTTATGGCCAGCATTCTCACCTCAGAGGCCTGTCGCCGCCGCGGGCTGTTCCAGCGCGCCTATGTCGACAAGCTGCTGGCGGCCCCGGAGAAACACTTCACGGCGCTCAGGGGCAGCAAACTGTGGCACCTGGCCTTGCTGGAACTATGGCTGCAGCGCAATGTCGACCGGCATTGAGATGAGCGATGGCGGCCCTCACACCGAGGACAGATGCTTGCAATTCCGAAGCTAATTCCTTAGCATTTCACTTAGGTATTCGACTGGTCAGCTGGCCGGGCGACGTCATATAAGCCATAAGTTTTATAGGGTGATTTTATGGATGTAATGGAGCGGATCAAAGGCCAGGTTGACAGCAACCCGGTGGTGATTTTCATGAAGGGCACGCCGCAGATCCCACAGTGCGGCTTCTCCATGCGCACAGCGCAGGCGCTGCAGTCCTGCGGCGAGGATTTCGCCTACGTCAACGTGCTGGCCGACCCCGAGATTTTCGAGAACCTCCCACGCTTTGCCGATTGGCCGACTTTCCCGCAGGTGTATATCAATGGTGAACTGGTCGGTGGTTGCGACATTACCCTGGAGCTTTACCAGAAGGGTGAACTGCAGCAGATGGTCAAGGACGCGGCCGGCAAGGCCCAGGCTTCCTGAACAACGCCGCAAGCGATACGCAAAGCCCGGGCATCTGCCCGGGCTTTGTTTTTGTGTGCCGCTACCTTCCGCGGGGCTTCTGCGAGCGCAAGGCGCTATCCCAGTGGTTGACGATGGTGCAAAACAGGGCCGCGGTACGTTCGGCGTCGTAAACAGCGGAATGAGCTTCCGACTCTTTCCATTCCAGCCCGGCCGCGCGCACCGCGCGCGCCAGCACCGTCTGGCCGTAGGCCAGTCCACCGAGCGTGGCGGTGTCGAAGGTGCTGAAGGCGTGAAACGGATTGCGCTTATCGAGGCGGGTGCGCTCCACCGCTGCTTTGATAAAACCGAGGTCAAAAAACGGATTGTGCCCCACCAGGATCGCACGGCTGCAGCCATGCTGATCCAGTAGTTGCTGCACCGGGTCGAAGATGTGCTCGAGCGCATCGCGTTCCGGCCGCGCGAGACGAAACGGGTGATGCGGGTCAATGCCGTTGAATGCCAGGGCGCGCTCGTCGAGGTTGGCGCCCGGAAACGGCTGCACGTGGCTCGCAATCGGCTCGAGAGTCTGCAGGCGCCCGGCGTCATCCATGATTACCGGGATGGCGGCGATTTCCAGCAGCGCGTCGGTTCGGGCGTCGAAGCCCCCGGTTTCCACGTCCACTACGACCGGAAGAAACCCGCGGAATCGTCTTGCTATCGCGTCCATTACGCTTGGGCGTTTGCTATTCGGGCGCTCAGGATAAACAATGGACGCACAAAATGCGATTGACGGCGGCGCGCAATGTGCGGGCCGCTATGGCTTTTGAGGATCTGTGATGATGCGATTGACGCGTCAGCTGCGCCTGATTGCCGCGGTTGCGCTGTGCGTGCTGCCCGGTGCGTGGGTGCTGCAGCAGGCGTATGCGGCGCCGACGGCGCAGGTTGGAATCCTGTGGGAGGTTTCGTCAGCCGGCAAGCCGACCAGTTACCTGATGGGCACCGTGCACTCAGACGACCCGCGTGTGCTGGATCTGCCAGGTACGGTGCGCGATGCGTTCGCCGGCGCAGACAGCTTTACCGCCGAAATCGACATGACCCCGCAGGCCATGGTGACCATTTCGGGCGCAATGTTCTTCCAGGACCAGACTGAACTGTCCAAAGTTATCGGCAAGGATCTTTACGCGAAGTGTACCCGCCTGCTGGCCGAGTACGGCTTGCCGGAGCCTGTGGTGCGCAAGATCAAACCGTGGGCAGTTGTGGTTACGCTGAGCACGCCGAAATCGACAAGCGGCCTGTTTCTTGACCAGGTGCTTTACACGCAGTTCGTGGCGGGCGGCAAGCCCGTGTACGGGTTGGAAACGGTAGAGGAACAGGTCAATTACTTTGACGGTCTGCCCATGCGACACCAGGTCAGTATGCTGCGTGAGACCGTGCGTCATCACAAGGACTATTCGCACCTCACCGAGCAAATGATCAACGCTTGGCTTGACCGTGATCTCAGCGCGCTGGAACGCCTCAACGACGACTAATTGGAACAGAGCGACCCCGAGATCGCCGAACTGTTCACGCGGCGGTTCATCGTCGAACGCAATCGCTTGATGCTTGAGCGCATGCAGCCGCGACTGCGCGAGGGCAATGCCTTTATCGCCGTTGGCGCATTGCATCTGCCGGGAGAGCAGGGACTGCTGCGTTTGCTGGAGCGCCGGGGTTACCGGGTAAAGGCAATTTACTGATCCGTGAGTCGTGGCGGCGCCTCAAGGCGCAAGTTGCCACTGAATTGTCTCACCGGCACGCAACGGCACAATCACCTCGTCGCCGAACGGCAGTTGTGCCGGAACCTCCCACGGCTCGTTCATCAGCGTCACGGTGTCGGTGTTGCGCGGCGCACCGTAGAAATCCGCGCCGAAATGCGCGGCAAATCCTTCCAGCCGTTCCAGCGCATTCGCCTGCGCGAACGCCTCGGCGTACAGTTCCAGCGCGCCGTGTGCACTGTAGATCCCGGCACAGCCGCAGGCGCTTTCCTTGGCGCCGCGCGCATGGGGTGCGCTGTCGGTGCCGAGAAAGAACTTCGGATTGCCGCTGATGGCCGCCTCGAGCAGTGCGCGGCGGTGAGTTTCGCGCTTTAGCACCGGCAGACAGTAATAGTGCGGGCGCATGCCGCCGCGGAACATGGCACCGCGGTTGTACAGCAGGTGGTGCGGCGTGATGGTGGCGGCGACACTGGTCGGTGCGTCCAACACGAAATCAACCGCTTGCCGGGTGGTGATGTGTTCGAACACGATCTTCAGGTCCGGGAAGCGCTGCAGCAGCGGCGCCAGTACGCGCTCGATGAAAACTGCCTCGCGATCGAAGATGTCCACTTCCGGATCGGTCACCTCGCCGTGTACCAGCAGCGGCATGCCCAGTACCTCGAGCCGTTCCAGGGTGGCAAAAGTGCGACTTATTTCGGTGACACCCTCTTCCGAATGAGTGGTGGCCCCCGCGGGATAGTACTTCACCGCGTAAACCGCGCCGCTCTGGTGGGCGCGTGCGATCTCTTCCGGCGTGGTCGTATCGGTGAGATACAGCGTCATCAGGGGGTCGAACTGGACGTCCCCTGGTACGGCCGCCAATATGCGCTCGCGATATTCAAGCGCCTGCGCGGTGGTGGTCACCGGCGGTTTGAGGTTGGGCATGATGATGGCCCGCGCAAAACGCCGCGCTGTCGCCGGTACCACAGCCTGCAGCGCTGCGCCGTCGCGCACGTGCAAGTGCCAGTCATCCGGGCGTGTAATCGTTATCTGGTCCACAGGGTTGTTGAGTTTTGGTTGCGGGTGAGGGGAGTCATTATGCCACGGAGTGTGACGCCTGCGCAGTTTGCCCTTGTCGCCGGGAACCGGGTTACCATAGTCGTGTGAATACGGGATTTCGCACGGTGGTTCAGCGACTGGTGGTGCGTGCGGCGCCGGCCTCGGTGCTGGCCGTTGGAACCGACTGCGCCATGTTCGACGCGTACCTAGCCGACCACCCGCAATGCCGGTTTGAGTGTATTCGCGACAGCGACATCATCGCACGGATAGACGAATGTGCGATGGTCGATCTGGCTCTGGTATCCGGCGTGTTGGAGCGTCTGGACAAGCAAGTGGCCGGCATGCTTGTCGCACGCTTACGTGACCTTCACGCGCGCCATGTCCTCATTGCAGTGCCGATAGGGCCGCATTGGTCGGGGCATCGCTCCCATTGGGAACCGACGGATCTGATCGCTTTGGGCATGGTGCGCATCGGACGTTTCGGTAGTGCCGAGCGGCCCCTGCATCTCTACACTTACGATCTGCACGACTATAAGCCGACCCCCGACTGGCTCAACGCGCGTCACTGGGCCAACCCCGAACTGTTCGACAAATTCTGGTGGTAGCCTCGGCCGCCGGCACGGAGCGCACGGCGGTGCTTCAGGGATGGCCAACGAGCAGACTTAGCGGCCAGCATACCTGTTGTCGATTCTCAGGTTCGCCCCAGGCGGATTCCAGTTCGCTGCGGACCAGCGCCACGGCGTGCTGCTGAGTCGCGCGGGCAAAACGCGCGCCTGCTGACCAGGTGGACAAGTAGCCAACTAGGGCATCAAGTGTCCAACGCTGTGCCATGAAGAACTCTGGCGTCTTGAGCCGTCGAAACGGAAACGCCAGGCTTTGGTAGGCCGTATCAATGTGCCGCCGCTCCGTGGGCCAGTACTCCCCAAGCACATCGCGGTACAAATGCAGGATCACCGCATCGACAGCCGGCGTTACCGTGCATAGTCCGTAACACCACGCCGCCAGTACACCGCCCGGACGCAAGACCTGCCGCACCCCGTCATAAAATTCGTCCAGCCGATACCAGTGCAGCGCCTGTGCGACCGTCACCAGGTCTACTGTGCCAGTACCGATTGCCGCTTGCTCCGAGCGCATCACCGCATAGTGCACGCCCTTGTCTGCGCGCGCCCGTGACACCTGGCTGAAGCTGGCGTCTGTCGCTACCACGTGTTCAAAGTGCACGGCGAGCGCGACGGCTGCCTGACCGTTGCCCGTGCCGGCATCCCACGCGAGACTATGGTGCGCGCAGTTCGAAGCGAGCCAGCGGAACAGTTCTTTGGGGTAGGCGGGGCGGTAGCGTGCGTAGGGTTCGGCGAGCGGCGAAAAATGATCGTCAAATGCCATTCGACGCATTATGCGCGAAGCGGGCGCGCGGCGCAGCCAGTTCAGTTCGCCGTGCGCTTGTTTTTCTTGGGGTAGTCGAAGCCGAGCAGGCGGCCACAGTCGCGCTCGACGTCGCGCCAGTTGTCGACGGCAAGTTCGATCATCACCACGCCGCAGGTCGGCACATTGTCAATGTGTACCCCGACCAGAAAGTTCGCCAGCACGGTAATGCCGGGGTTGTGGCCAAACAGCACGATATCGCTGTGGTTGTCATCCAGTTCGTGCACCACATTTAACAACGTCGCCAGGCTTGCCTCATACACGGCATCGAGCTTACGGATCGCGTCGCTTGGATATGCGAGCGCCTGTGCGATGGTTTGCGCGGTGGTCAGGGCGCGCTTTGCTGGGCTGGAAACAAAGAGGTCGGGTGAAAGACCGTGCTTGCGCAAATGCTTGCCCATCTTGGGCGCATCGCGTTGTCCGCGCTCATTGAGCGGGCGGTCGAAATCGGCGAGCCCCGGTTCGCTCCAGCTGGACTTTGCATGTCGTATGAGAGTCAGGCGCTTCATCGGGGGCGCAGGGCCCGGCTACTGCGACGAGCCCGAGGGTAGTTCGATACCACGTATCTGGTTGGCGTCACTGCGCGGATGCTGCCGGGTCCTTCCCGCATGGGGATGCACTTTGACCTGTTGGCGAGTGGGAGCTGCCGGCCTGTCCGGCGGGGAATCGTCAAGCAGGGGTTCCGGCGTGTCGAGCCCCGGGTCTGCGGCGGGCGTCTGGATGTTGTAGGTCTGTTCGGACGCGCGAAACGCATCGTCGCTGTTGCTGTCGCCGTAGTCTGGGTGGTGACGCAGCGGCGCCGTGTCTGGCACGTCATCCTCCATGTCATCCTGGGCGAAACCCACCGTGGCGAACGCGACCAGCAGGGGCAACACAAGCCAGTGGCGCACCGGCGAAGCCATCACATCGCTGCTGCGCGCACCGCATGACTCGGTATGCGGTGGGCCACGAAATTGCCGCGCCTTGCGATCAAAAGTCCAACTCCGGTCCGATCTGGAAATCCATCACGGTAAAACCATTGTCTTCCAGCGCGCTGCTGATGTCTTCGCGGCTGTACTGTGTTTGTGACAACTGCACCTCGCTGACCAGTGCCGTGACCATGCGAAATACCTCCTGCTCGCCCAGATCGTCCGGGGTTTCCACCAACATCGATTTCTCGTAGTCCTGACATGGCAAAAGCATCAATCGCGTGCTCATGGGTTTTTTCATCTCCGAGACCGTGGGTCGAATGCAACCATTATATCCATTCACCTCAATATGTATTTACCTGTGAACGGTGTCAGAGGCAAGGACGTTCTCAGGGCAAGGGCAACGGGTCGCGGGTAAGGGCAACGGCGACGATGTAGCCAAACACCAACAGCGCCCCCAACCAGGCAGCGAAACACTGTGCCCGTGATGTGCCGAAGCGCATCGCCACCATGCCCAGCGCGATGTAGCCTAACAAGCCGATGACCTTGGCTGTCAGCCACGCATGGCTCCCCGGGTACTGATGGACAAGAACCGCCAGCCATATTGCGCTTGCCAGTAATACCGTATCGACAACGTGGGGAGTAACCTTGACCCAGCGCTGTGCCAGCAAGGGCGAATCGCTCAGCTTCCAGACGCCGCGCAGCACGAACCCCGTGAACGAGACAGCGACGGCGCTGACATGTACCAGTTTTATGGTCTCGTAGGTCATCGTAAGGCAACGGTTAGGGCGACCGCCCTGGGTACCCTACGAAGCATACTACAGGCCGTGGGATTCGCCGCTCCATGCGGGCGGCGGGCCACTCGCGTGGCCCATTGCGCTGCAGCGCAGCAAAATTCCCCCCGGCGATGCTACACACATGATATTTGTGTATTAAGGTGGCCTGTTTTTGCCGGAACACATGTCTGTATGCGCTCCGCGATGAGGATGGTCGGGGCTTTTGATCCACATCAATACCAGCGATCAGCGTGCAGGCTATCGTAGCGGCATTTCCCAGCCACATGTTGCACGTTCCGGGATGGACCAGACAGTTATTTTCGATGCAGAGTTGCTGCGCCGTTACGATACGACGGGTCCGCGTTACACGTCGTATCCGACCGCCGTGAGCTTTCATGAGAATTTCACGGAGGAGGATTTCGCAGCGTGGGCGAAGGCCACCAACGAAGACCCGATTCCCAAGCCACTGTCGCTTTACTTCCATATCCCCTTCTGCGACACAGTTTGCTTCTACTGTGCCTGCAACAAGATCGCCACCAAGGATCGCACCAAGGTACCGCCCTATCTGCTGCGCTTGAAGGAAGAGATGCGTCTGATGAGCGGCCTGTTCGATCTGGATCGTTCCGTGGAACAGCTGCACTGGGGCGGAGGAACACCGACCTATCTGAACGAGGAGCAAATCCGCGATTTGATGGATTTTACGCGCCGGCACTTCAATCTGCGCGACGATGACAAGGGCGAGTATTCCATCGAAGTGGATCCGCGCAAGATTAACGCCGGAACCATCCAGTTGTTGCGCTCGGTCGGATTCAACCGAATCAGCATTGGCGTACAGGACTTTGACGAAACGGTGCAGAAGGCGGTCAACCGCATCCAGCCCGAGGAAGAAACCCTGGCGATCTACGAGGCGGCGCGCGACGAGGGCTTTAAATCTGCTAACTTTGATCTAATTTACGGCTTGCCGCAGCAAAGTGTCGAGGGTTTCGCCCGCACAATCGATAGGGTCATCGAGGTTGCTCCGGATCGCATCGCAGTGTTCAACTATGCGCACCTACCTGAGATGTTCAAACCGCAGCGCCGAATTGATGCCAATGAGCTGCCCAGCCCAGCTGATAAACTCAAGATACTGCAGCAAAGCATCGACAAACTGGTGGCGGCTGGGTATGTGTATATCGGCATGGATCATTTCGCCAAGCCCGACGATGAACTTGCGGTCGCGCAACGCGATGGCACCCTGCATCGCAACTTCCAGGGTTTTTCCGCCCATGCAGAGTGTGACCTGATTGCAATGGGCGTGTCTTCCATTAGCAAGGTCGGTGATTCCTATTGTCAGAACGCCAAGACGCTTGATGACTATTACCGAATTCTGGATACCGGGCATCTGCCCATCGCGCGCGGATATGTACTCAACTCCGATGACGTCCTGCGTCGCGATGTGATTATGAAATTGATCTGCTACGGTGAACTCAACATCCCTGAAATTGAGCACGAGTACGGCATCGAGTTCGGGAAGTACTTCGACCGGGAGATCATCGATCTGGATGCGCTGGCGGCGGACGGGTTGCTGGAACGTGGCGAAGACTATGTTCGTGTACGGCCAGCGGGCCGGCTGCTGGTACGCAACATCGGGATGGTGTTTGATAAGTACCTGCGCCAGCGCGAAACGACCCGGCGATTCTCGCGGGTTATCTAATCATCCGGGTGTTTGCCCCGTGCGTTGGGACAGCAAGCCGGAATCTTCTTCCTAACGGGCAGCGGCGGGGCAGTTCTTGTCCGAGACCTGCGCAATTGCGCGCAATTGCTGGATATCCTTGATCATCACCAGACGACGCTGGACCTGCAGCACACCTTCATCGTGAAAGCGCGTGAACAGGCGGCTGACAGTTTCAACCGCAAGTCCGAGATAGTTGGCGATGTCGTGGCG
The DNA here is from genome assembly GCA_020347585.1 of Pseudomonadota bacterium. GTDB lineage: Bacteria > Pseudomonadota > Gammaproteobacteria > CAMYNG01 > CAMYNG01. The sequence continues at coordinate 1,550,719 of CP070733.1, forward strand.
AGACATACTTAGATTAAATTCGCGCTCCGAGAATCCGCGTGCCTTGAATCGAGCCGACAGGTTGAGAAGGAATGTGGCGAGCCTGACCTCGGCATTCTTCTTGCCGAGCATGAGCAGCATTTCATGCTCACCGCTTATCTCCTTGCTGATCAGGCTGAGAAACTGTTCGTTAAGCCCCGAGAACTGATGACATAGCTCCTGCATCTGGCGGTAGGGAAGTTCGCATACGCTCGACGTTTCCAGGGCAATGGCGGTACAGGTGTGCACCTCGTGACCCATCGCGTCGAGCCCGAGCAATTCGCCGGGGAGATGAAACCCCACGATCTGTTCTTCACCGTTAACGGTCGGTAGATGAACCTTGATGGAACCAGAACGCACCGCAAATAGTGAATGGAAGGGATCCCCAACGCGGAACAACGGTTCGCCCCGACGAATGGGACGCCCCTGTTTCATCATGCGTTCTAGATCATCAAGTTCGGAATCGGACAAGCCGCGAGGCAGGCATAACTCCGAAAGGCTGCAGCTTCGGCAGGAGAGCTTGATACTGGAGATATCTACAACCCGGTTCATGTTGGATGCTTCGTTGCTTGTTCAGGCAGTCAACTGTTGCACAGGATGCGCGGGCTTTTTTTGTGCTTGTCCGACGCGGCGCACCGAACCTGAATACGCGGGTCGTCCTGAGGTCCGGTGACCGATAATACCATATTCGGGTCGATTGCCAAGGACACGCGGAACAGTGCGTACCATAGCCGTTTTACTCGTGTAATGGCCGCTCCTCGCAGGCCAAATGATACGCATTTCGCGCCACTTCGCTGAATACCCCTGCCATGCTTGCTGGTTTTCGCCGTGCCGAAGATGTGCGCTCTTGGATGTTACCCGGCGAACCTGTCAGTCTTGCAGCGCAATTCGCTTGGACCGATCCCTCGTTTGACATAAGTGCTTTCGCACTTTCCATCACGGGACTTGACCCTGTAGCCGCACCTCGAACGCACTGGCTGAGTGTGCGGGTCAACGCATCCCGCCTTCAAGAACTATCGGCCGTGTTGCGCATGTCGCCAGTTTTAGTTTTGCCGGGTTGCGCATGCGGGCCGAGGTAACTTCCGGGCGATGTCGGGGCGAGACAGCGCTGGGGCGCCGTGCGTCACTGGTTCGGGTCAAACTCTATCTGGTAGTAGGTGGCGAGTTCGTCCAGCAACTGGCGAAAGCGATATGCCGTCTTTTCGACGGATTCCGCCACCCTGGCGGTGCGCACATAGTCCAAGATGTTTTGACGCTGGTCGAGTATGCGCTGGAACGTAGGGCGTGTTTGCAGGAACCCCTGCCCGTCCTTTAGCGCCTCGGCCAATTCGTCCGTCAGCCGTTCAAGGCGTTCCAGGTCGAGCAGCGCGGCATCGTACATGCGTTGCTGCACAATTCCGGACTGCGGCTGGCGCAACCCGGGATCATGGCGTATGCGCTTGACGGTCTCGGCGAGTTCGATGGCCAGCCCGGTAATCTTTTGCTGATTCCACTTGCCGTCCGCCGCGCTCGCCGCGTGTCCCTGGGCGAACGCGGCAAGCATCAGCAGCAGGCCCGCGACAGCAGTTACTTTTTTCATTGTGTTTGTCTCCCGATGGCTGTTTGCATGCACGAGCAAATGAAATACGAGCATAAGTTGCCGGGCTTGAGTCGGGCTTTCAGTCGCGGCCCGGGATACCGCCACCCGTCAGCGCGGCAGGATCCAGCAGACGTCTGAGCTCTGCTTCGTCCATTCCGGTCACTTCCATTGCAACCTCCAACAGCGGACGGCGCTCGGCATACGCCTGCTTGGCGATCGCCGCGCCCTGCTCATAGCCGATCACGTGGTTGAGCGCAGTGACCAGGATGGGGTTGCGCTGCAATGCAGCGGCAATGGCAGCGTCGTTTACGGCGAACCCCGCGATCGCCTTGTCGGCGAGCACCCGGCACGCATTGCTCAGGATTTCGATGCTCTGCAACAGGTTGTATGCGATCAGCGGTAGCATCACGTTGAGCTGAAAGTTTCCGGACTGGCCTGCCAGCGTAATGCTCGCGTCGTTTCCTACAACCTGTGTGCACACCATGGCCACGCTTTCCGGGATGACCGGGTTGACCTTACCGGGCATGATCGAGCTGCCGGGCTGCAGGGCCGGCAAGGAGATCTCGCCAAGCCCGGCCAGGGGTCCACTGTTCATCCAGCGCAAATCGTTGGCGATCTTCATCACGCTGACGGCAACGGTCTTAAGTTGCCCGCTCAGCTCCACCGCGGCGTCCTGGCTGGCAAGGCCTGCAAAATAGTTGTCCATGCTGGAAAAGTCGAACCCGGTCTTCTCACTCAGTGCATGTGCTACACGCGGTCCGAAGTCGGCGGGCGCGTTGATGCCCGTGCCAACCGCGGTGCCGCCCTGCGGCAGAGTCCGTAAACGCTGAAGGGCCGAGGCAACACGCGCATCGCCCTCGCGCACTTGGAATGCCCAGGCACCAAGCTCCTGTCCCATGCGCACCGGCATGGCGTCCATCAGATGGGTGCGGCCGGTCTTTACCACATCGTTCAGTTCTGTCGCGCGTTGCTCAATGGTCTGCGCTAGGTGGCTCAGCGCTGGGCGCAGTGTATGTTCGACAGCCAAACAGGCGCTGATGTGGATAGCCGAGGGGAATACGTCGTTGGAGCTCTGGCTCATGTTGACGTGGTCATTCGGATGCACGGGTGCGCCGAGGATGTCGCCCGCAAGCCGGGCGACGACCTCGTTGACATTCATGTTGGTGCTGGTACCCGATCCGGTCTGAAACACGTCGATCGGAAAGTGCGCATCGTGTTCGCCATCGGCGACAGTCGCGGCAGCAGCCTCAATCGCGTCCGCGCGCGGTGCATCGAGCAGACCCAGCTCGCGGTTTACCGCGGCGCAGGCGCTCTTGACAAGTGCAAGTGCGCTGATCAGGGCTCGTGGTCTGCGCAGTTCACTAACGGGAAAGTTCTCAATCGCACGCTGGGTCTGTGCACCCCATAGTGCGTCG
>CP070733.1:1553830-1557253 GCA_020347585.1 Pseudomonadota bacterium
GGCTGACACGTTGCCAACGCTATAGGCAGGTTACCTGGAGCCCGGAAGGTAAGCGCTTGGCGGCGGTGCAAAACGGCGAGGGTCGCAACGCACTGCACATGCTCGATGACAAGGGGGAACTCATCGAGGTGCTGTGGCGAAGCGATCCGGATGTAGTGATCTCCCAACTGGACTGGTCACCAGACGGCAAGGCTATTGTCGCTTCCTTGTTTCGCCCGGACAGCGGCTGGAATCTGGAATTGTTCAATTTGGAAAGCCGTCAGTGGCGGGCGCTCACCAGCGACACCTCCATCGAGAATCACGCGATTTTCAACGCCGATGGCAGTGCCGTGCTGTTCAGCGCCGACTACGGCGGTATCTACAACATCCGTCGTCTCGATCTGGGTAGCGGCGCTATTTCAACACTGACCAACGTGCGTGGCGGCGCATTTTATCCCGCGATAGCGGGGAACAGCGGCAAGCTTTATTACGTGGGTTATGCTAGTGATGGTTTCGATGTTTACCGTATCGATGCGCCGACGCTGGCGCCGGCTGTCATGCCGACACCCGAGCCGGTACCGGGTCCAACGGGTATTCCATTGCCGCCTGCACCAGAAGTTCCGACCGGTCAGTCAAAAGGTTACTCGCCTTGGCGCAGTTTCGCGCCGCGTTGGTGGTTCCCGTATTTTGCGTTTGGGTCACAGCGCAGTGAACTGGGCGCTACCACATCCGGTTGGGATACCCTCGAACGACACACCTATTTCCTGACGGCAGCCTACGATTTTCAGAACAACTGGTTCACCGGTTCCTTTGACTACATTTACGATCGCTGGTTTTTCCTGCCGAAGTTTCATGCCTCAAGCAGCGTCGATTTCTTTCTCGACAGTGAAGACAGTCTGGAGCGTGCGCGGCGCGACAGCGAGTATATCCTGCAGGTCGATTTCCCATTGCTGCGCATCCAGGATCGCCTAACGGTATACACCGGCCTGGTAAAGAACGAGGACAAGGACATCGAGGTCGCGACAGGGGTGGAATCGGTGCCCAAATTTGAAGACAACCTGGTGGGCGTGGGGCTTAGCTACGATTCCACGAACTTTCAGCCTAGGTCGATTAGCCGTGGCGGCGGACGCGAGATACTGGTGGTGGCGGAAAGTAGTGATGTCATCAGCGGCAGTAATTATACCGGCGAGGTATACACGCTCGATTACCGCGAAGTGCCGCGCCTGTGGGGTGAAAGCGTGCTGGCGTTTCGCTTTGTGCAGGGGTGGGGCACCGATCGACCACGCCCGTTTCGCCTCGGTGGTGTGGATAACGTCTCTTTCATGCCACCGGTGCTGGGTACTGCGCCGGCCAATTCACCGTTCAACCGGCGCGACTATTCGTTGCGCGGCTATCCCGAGGGCCTCGCGCAACTGCGGGGGCGGCGCATGCGGACGGCGAACCTCGAGTACCGCTTCCCCATCAAGCGTGTGGAACGCGGATACATGGTGCCGCCGTTCGGTCTGCACCAGATGCACGGTGCGGTATTCGTCGACACGGGCGCGGCCTGGAACGAGGGCGACAACCCCGACGAGTATTTCACCGGTGCCGGCGCCGAGTTTACCGCTGACACAGTACTCTTTTATTTTCTCCCCCTGCGCTTGACAGTGGGCTATGCGCACGGCTTTGATCGGGGAGGGGAGGACCAGGGTTATGTGCGCCTGACGGCATCCTTTTGAACGACCAACAAGCGGTAGTAACCATGAAGGCAAGAGCAATTCTTCTCGCGGTGGTGATCGTCCTGCCCGCTATAGGCGCGCCCCAGGCACGGGAAACGGGCCACCGAGTCGGGCAATCTGCCCCGGACTTCGCACTGAAGGATCTCGAAGGCCGCATCCATTCCCTGGCGCAACTGCGCAAGGATGGTCCGGTGTTGTTGATTTTTTGGGCCACCGAGTGTGTTTACTGTCACGCCATGCTGTCGGATTTCAAGGCGGCCCATGCCGAATACGCCGGGCGTGGGCTGACGCTGGCGGGCATCAACATTGGCGGTGAGCACAACGTGGAGGTAAAGGCCTACGTCACGGACAATGCCGTTCCCTGGCTGATCCTCAGTGACCGGGTCGCAAATCTGGATGTCGCCGAGGCCTATCGTGTCTTGGGGACACCGACCGTGGTGCTGGTTGCGAGCGACGGCGAGGTGCTGTTCTACGGTCACCGCATGCCGGACCTAAAAAAACTGGTTGGTAGCAGCTGAGTACCGCGCAGTCGGCATCAGTCATTGGTGCGGCAGTAGAAGTAGTCCCAGGCGCTTCCGGTAACTTCAGCCAGCCGCGCAAGCAATCGTTCAACGGGCACTGCCTCGTGCGGGTGAATGTTCACCACCTCTACACGCAAACTACAAAGCCCTGCTTCACGTCGCCAGTCGAGATCCAGCGGCGCAATCTGCGCGGCACAGTGCGGACAGGACAGTGTCACTGCACGCGTCAGCGAGTCGGTACCAAGCGCGCTGGCTTGCCAATTCGCGGGCGTCTTTCTGCAGGCGGGGCAGCGCGCCATCGGATCGTCGCGCAGTTTCAGGAACTCCATGCCGTGCTCGCCCCACTTGATGCGCAGATAACAAAATGCCTGATCGCTTGGTGCGTCAGCGGATGGCTCCAGTGTGACTGCGGGCGAGCAGCCCAGAAACGTCAGCAGTTCGAGGAAATGCGCGCCTGCGGCATAGCAGTGGGGATCGGGCCCGGGTAGCGACGGGCCGGCAAGACCTATCGTTGTCATGGTGTTTACGAGCAGCGCGGGATCCAAAGCCGGATCGGGGGCACGATGCACGGGCGCTGGATGCAGGACCAGGCAGTACACAACCTAGCTGCCGGAGTTCGTGGCGTCGGCGTGGGTATCCCGCGTGCGCGGCCCCGCCAACCGCGAGAGTAGCCCGAGCTTTGCAGTAGCCAGCATTCCCAGGGCCACTGCAAACCACAGCGTCGAGAGGCGGCTGATGAGCGGCGCGGACAATGCAAGTGTTTGATCGGCTCCACTTGCTAGTAACAGCAACGCCATGACTGCCTCGGTGCTGCCCACGCCCCCAGGGATGAAGGATATGGCACCGGCCAGCAGGCTGACGGCGTAGATGGCCAGTGCGGTTGCCAACGGCAGGGGAAGGCCGAGGGTATCGAGAATGTAGTAGAAGGCGAATCCCTGTATCCACCATGCCACAATGCCCACGGCCAGGCCCGTATACAGCGGCTTGAGTTCAAGCAGATCGTGCGCCGTCTCAAGCAGGTTGGCGAGGTGGCCGATGAACCGTCGCCGGCGCGTGCGGGGTCGCCGCTGCTCCGTTCGACGCAGGTGCTCAAGCAGCCAGCGGGTGCGCAGCACGGGTAGGACGAAGAGCAACATTGCGGCGCTGGAGACAATCAGCTGCGCGTATCCCTCGAACGCAACCACTGCAATCAGTGCCAGCATCGA
>CP070733.1:1557353-1572735 GCA_020347585.1 Pseudomonadota bacterium
ACCCGCAGATTGACCGCCCTGTCACCCGGGAGGAGTATCAATGGGCGCACGATCTGGCGATAAAACTGGGACTGACACGGCTCGACCGCGAACATAGTCGCTGGTAAACGCACGGGAAGGTACGGCTCAGGCGCAACGCTATGGCAGGAATTCTTCTGCCGGCGCATCCTGCCCGTGCTTTCGAATCAGGCGCGTAATTTCGCCCAACAATGTGTCGTCATCATCCGCATCGATTGCGCCCACCCCCACCAGGTTGGCAACCAGCCCGCCGTTCATCGAATCGCGCACCGTGCCCAGGGTAGGAGGATCGTCGTCCGCATGGTTGTCCAGTTCAGCCTGGATCACCACGGCCAAAGGCTCGCTCGCGCGCAATTTCATGAAATCGGCAGCAACGGCATCACCGCCATATTGCTCTACCAAGCCCTTTACCTCATCAAACAGCGAACCATCCTGATCGATATCGATCTGCCCGCTCGCGACCAGTTCCCTGACCAATCCCTTATACATCGCCTCGAGTACGGTGCCGATGGTCGCCGGGCCATCGTCCTGCCGCCTGTCGATTTCCGTCTCGATGACGACAGTAAGATCGGTGCTGACACCACTGGGAAAATCCGGATCAATGCCCATCTGACATTTCTCCTCGTTACTTCTACGGCTGTACCCGCGATGAGGGAAAAACCTGCAATGGCTGGCGAAAAAGACTCAAGCTTAACCACCGCACCCGGCAACCTTGACCTGCCGCAAGTCTCGGGCAGATGCCCGCGCCGCATGTGCGGCGCCATGGGGTGCCGGAAGCCCGTGGAGGCGCCTCAGCGGTGCAGTGGAGTTACTTAGCGACGAAGTTCTTGCTGTTGGCGTTCAGTGACCCATAGTTCGGGCAAAAATGCATATCGCTGATGCGCCGGCCGTCGCGAAATATGGCATCACAGGTATCAACGTCGCTACAGCGTCGGCAGTTCTGGATATGCCGGGCAATGGCGGCCCGCGGCATCCGCGCAATATATTCGCCCAAGTCCACACCCAGGTGTTCCACCATTTTCGCCAGGCGCAGGCGCCGTACCCGCTGTAACAGCACCGTGCGACTGCACAGATTTGCGGCGGCGCCGCACCGCACCGAGCGTTTCACAACAAGGCCGGCGACGACCAGAATCCCCAGCGCCAGCACCAACAACATCACCTGCGCGAACAGATCCACCTTGCACACCTCCAGGAATCGACACCTTGTTTTGATACTAGCACGCGCGGTACCCGACACCAATTCCTGAAATCCGGGCAAGTTCGTGCTTGAAAGCGTAAATGCGAATCAGACCCAGACCAATTACCATTCTGGACTGCTCGTCCCCATGAGCGCGTCAGTCAGGCATCAGAGCGCGGTAGCCGCGTGTAACGGTGCCCGGCCTTTCCCAGCTGCTGCTCCCACCAGGCGATGGCTGTCGCAACCTGCGGCTGCCCGCCACGCAGGCCAAGTTCGATACGTGGTTCGCGCGCATTCAGTGTTGGCAGGCTGGAGAACCGAACCTGCGGAAACTCTTTGACAAACGCGCGCATCAGGTCCAGCAGTTCGCTCTCGTGTGCACCGAACACAAGCAGCGCCCGCTCGATGGCCGGTGTCGCAGTGAAATATTGTGCGTAATACCGCTCCAGCACCCATTCCAACATTGGCCAGGCCATGCGGGGAAAACCCGGCAAAAAGTGATGCTGCGCTATGGAAAACCCGGGGATGCGGTTGAAGGGATTGGGAATGATGGTGCTGCCTCGCGGCAAGTCCGCCATGAGAATGCGATTGGGCCAGGCATCCGCGCCGAAGCGCGCCTCGATCTCGGCAACCGCCTCGGGATGGCGCTCCAGCGGTACCCCCAACGCGCGCGCCGCCGCGGCGCGCGTGTGATCGTCCGGCGTCGCGCCAATGCCACCGAAGCAGAACACCGGGTGTGCATAGGCAATGCTGCTGCGCAGAGAGTTGCTGATGAGGTCCGGGTCATCGCCGAGGTATTGGCACCAGCTAAGCGACAGGCCGTGCCCTGCCAGCACGCCGATCACATGTGCAAAGTGCTCGTCAACACGCTTGCCGCTTAGCAGTTCGTCACCGATGATGATGACACCAATGCGCATTGAGCACACTCCCCGCCCCGGCCAGCGCGCGCTCGCGCAGCGGCGCGGACCAGCGCGTCACCTAAGCGTCACCTGTGCGCCACAGTGGGTACAGGTATAGCGGCGCGCAAACAACACGTTCAGTAGCACCCGGGGCCAGTCCTCCCAGATGCGTTTGCTGGGAGTGTCACTGGTGTCTGACTCGCGCGCGGGCCCCAGCACCCGGTCGTTGCAGTTGGGGCAGCGATGCGACCACATCAGCAGAAAGTAAACGGCCAGTGTGGCCACGGTCACGTAGGCGCCGGTCATGAACACACTGTGCAGATCGCCACGTTTGAACACGATCATCCCGGCCATGAACACCATCAGTGCAACAAGCTCAACCCAACCGATCAATCCCACGACACACGTGATGAACAGGGAAGCCGGTCTGGGGTACAAAATGGCTTGGATCTGCTTTTGCATTTTTCTTCGCTTTTGCAGTGCGGCCCTGGAGCACATTATATCCCGTTTGCCACATCCGGGGGGCGCGCGGTCCCCAACCCTGCAATAAACCTGCCGTCTACCTTCCTCTGACAGATCTCACAGACGGTGTTGATTGACCCGGGTCAATGCGGTGCAACGGCGGTCGTGGTATGCAGTATGCAAAACGGAGGGCCAAGCGATGACACTTCTAACTACGTTGCTGATTATTGCCCTATTGCTGACGATCGCGTCGCTGGCATGGGGGGTCGGTTCAATGGCACACGGCGGGACCTTCGATCGTGAACACAGCACTCAGTTGATGAGTGCCCGCCTAGTTACCCAGGGCCTGACCATCGTACTCTTGCTGCTGGCGGTCGTTCTGGCATTTTGACCTGTGACTGGTAACGGCGTGGCGCCACGTGCATTGCGCCGGCCGAACCGGTGAAAGACAGTTTCCGGTGTGACGCTGGAAAGGTGGGGTTTATGCTTCCCCAATTCCGGCGTTAACCGCCGTCGTTTGCGCGGGCGATCGACTGCGTGTCGACCACGGCAGTCGCAGGCTGTTGACTGCGTAGCACGCTGTCGAAATTCCTACCAGGATGTAGTTATGTTTCCGCTCGCTTCTGCGCCTCGGATTTCGCTTGCCTGTCCAAGCCGTTGCGAAGTTTGCGGCGACACTCAGGCTGCACGTGAAAATCCACTGCCACTCCTCGTGCAACGCCGAGCTGCAATCTGAGGTATTCCAGCCGGCGTGACAAGCGTTGATACTCCACCTGGTTCGTCACCGCGTCGAACAGGTGCTCGAGACGAACGATCTGGCGACACATCGCGACTTCCGGAGGCAGACACCCTGCGTTTCGCAGTACGCGGTATGCTACAGGCAGCGTTTCCGGCACCAGTTCATCCTCGTCCATCGTCAACAGCCTGCCAGCGCCCGGCAGGGCATCGAATGCACCGATTTTTGTCGCCTCAACGATGCGCCTTTCGGCCAGCCTGTCGGCCCACCCCATCGCAGCCCCTTCACCAGCCTGCCCAACCTATTGAGCTTCGCGACACCGATTTTGCTGATGTTGCGATACCGGGCCCATGCGGGCAAGCCCACCGGTCAGGCCCGTCGCGCCACGCGGCGCAGGGGTTGCGGCCACTTCGCCACCGCCGCAAACGAACTACGTGCGGCGAAACGTAGGTGATCGATCGCCACAGGCCCTTGCTCTGAAACGTTATACAGCGTAATTTCGCTCAAGTTTGGGGAGTTTTGCGCCGTTATCATACAACTACAATATTTTTCCACTATCGGAGTATGGGTATAATGAATCTCACGCGGAACACTTTGCTTTTCTGCGCCGCTTTGCTCACGTTGCCCGGTATGGCCGCGGCAGCCGGGCCGTCGGCTGACGACAACACCATCGTCTGGGCCGGATGCGGCATCACCAAGAAGGCGTTTATGAAAGAGCTTTCCGCCGCCTACGAGGCCAAGACCGGCATCAAGGTGAAACTGCAGGGCGGTGGGGCGACCCGCGGCATACGCGATACCGCCGCGCTACGCGTTGACATGGGCGGTAGCTGCCGCATGTCGCTGCCCGAGACCGACAAATCGGAAATGCACGCCAACCTGCATCCCGTCGCCTGGGACGCGCTGGCGATTATCGTCCACAAGACGAATCCGGTCCGCAGTCTGGCGACAAAGCAAATCAAGGACATCTACCTCGGCAAGATCACCAACTGGAAGGACGTCGGGGGACCAGATGCACCCCTCAAGCTCTACGTTCGCCGTGGCAACATATCAGGCGTGGGTTATGCCGTGCGTCAGTATGTCTTTAAGGACGGCAGCGCCAAGTTCAAGACGCCAAACCAGGTGAAATCGTCCGGGCCGCTCGAGAAGGCGGTGGAAAAAGATCCGCTCGCCATGGGTATCACCGGCGTCAGCAGCGCCCGCAAGCGCAACGTCAAGGTGATCGGATTCGATGGCAAGACGCCGACCTACGAGAACGTACGCGACGGTAAATACGGCCTGTACCGCCCGCTTTACCTGGTATCGAGCCCGACGCCTTCACCGAAGGTTAAAAAGTTCATCTCGTTTGCCCAGTCGAAGGACGGCCGCCAGATCATGCGTGACAACGGCACCGTACCGTACCGGGACGCGCCGCAGTTAATGTCCAAGATGCTGATCTACGGTTTCGGCGTTCGCTAGCAAAGGCCGGCGCGGGTCGAACCCGGCGCCGGTTAACAAAGCACCGTACGGGCGTGTCATTTCGGCACGCCCGTATTGCGTTTGGGTGCTAGTGAATCTCGCACGCCTCGTCAAATTCCAGACGTGGCCCACGCGGATACAGCTTGTCCGGGTTGCCAACACCAAGCGCGCAGATGAAATTCGACTTCACCTTGCCACCGGGGAAAAACGCCGCATCCAGCTTATCGTTGTCGAATCCCGACATGGGGCCACAATCGAGGCCCAGCGCCCGTGCAGCCATGATGAGATAGGCGCCCTGCAGCGAGCTGTTACGAAACGCGGTTTCGACAATCTTCTCCGGCTTGCCAACGAACCATACCCGCGCGTCGGTATGGGGAAACAGTCTGGGCAGTTGCTCGTAGAACTCCATGTCCATACCGACAATCGCCACCACCGGCGCGCTCATCGACTTCTCCACGTTACCCTCGTCCAGACAACCCTTGAGGCGCTCTTTGGCGGCATTGCTCTTAACGAATACCACACGGGCCGGGCATGCGTTGGCGCTGGTCGGCCCCCACTTCATGAGACCATACAGCTGCTGCAACTGCTCATCGCTGACGGACACATCCTGCCAGCCGTTGTGGCTGCGTGCTGTCCTGAACAGTAAGTCCTGTGCCTCATCCGAAAGCGATTTATTGCTCATTCTTCGTCTCCATACCAGGTTTCTATTGCGCCACTGTGTAACAGATCACACCGGACGATTCAAAGCATTGCCCGCGAGCAACCCGGTCTTCACCAATCCGGAACTTGTCGAACTTGCTGGCCGCAGACCAATAACACTTTCTTCTTTCAGATAGCTGTAATTGCCCACTCTTGAAGTAGACCATTGTGTGCAGTGGTCAAAACCGACGAATCGTAGTTCGATTTATCGTTTGAAGTAATAACAAAACGGCTGTCGCACGAGGGTCCCATACGGCGGTATGGCAACACGTGTTGGCAGCTAAGGCGCAAAATAGCTCTGCCTTGCGGAAAACAAAATCTTACTTCACCACATCTGCCAACAGCTGCGCCAGTTCAATAACGTTGCTCGAGTGCGCAACGCTGTCGGTGCTCCACACCTCCCCTACACCGGCATCGCGCAGCGACTGCAGTGCATCATCCACGAACAATGCGTGGGCAACCAGTACGTGAACCGCCGCGGCACCGCGCTCGTACAACCCGCGCGTGGCCGACACCAGCGTTTGACCCGTGCTGGCCACATCGTCCACCAGCACGGCCTCGCGGCCGGCGTAATCATAGTCGGGTAGCGTAACGAACACGTCGCGATCGCCGCGGCGTTGCTTGCGGCCCACTACGTAGTCGAACCCCGTGTCCTCGCACACCTGCCGCACCCACTGTTCAGACTCGCTGTCCGGCCCTACCAGTAAAGGATGCGCGAGTCGGTCGCGTAAAAAAGGCCCCATCAATGGCGCGGAAGCCACCGCAATCACGCGCGCCGCTGGCACCGCCTCTGCGAGTTCGCCGGTGCGGTGCAAATGCGGATCCACTGTGACCACTTCGTCGACCAAGTCAGCCAGAAAACGCCCGACGATGTGCTGGCTCACGGCCTCGCCACGATTGAACACTGCATCCTGGCGCATGTAGCACAGGTAGGGACTGACCAAGCTAATATGCCGCGCCCCGAGATCGCGGGCGGTGGCTGCGGACAACATGAGTTCGATGAGCTTGGCGTTCGGCTGATCGAGGCTGCGGCAAATAATCACATCACCCGGCACCTGCGCGGGCAATCGCACCAGGCTTTCGCCGTCCGGGAAACGGTGCAGGCCGATCATTTCCAGCGGCGCGCCAATGGCGGTGGCAAGGCGCTGTGCCTGGGACATATAGTCGGGAAAGCCGAGAACCAGCATCAGAACTCAACGAATACCTTCGGGATCTGGTCGGCGCTCCCGATGGTATAACCGTTGTTGCGCCCGGCCAGCGCGCGGGCAAAATCGAAGTCGGCCTGAAATTCCGCGTGCACGCGGTAGAGGACATCACCCGCCTCCACTTCGTCACCCAGCTTACGGAGCAACTCCACGCCCGCGCCCTTGTCGAGCGGTGCACCGGCCAGGCGTGCGATACGCGCCATGCGATAGTTGTCGATTCCCGTTACCACCCCGCTGCGCGGTGCATTCATTTCAAAACTCAACCCGCCAAGTTGATAGCGTTCAGCCTGCGCACCCTGTGCCTCGATAATGTTTTTCATCTTCGCCAGAGCACGGCCCGAATCAAGAATATCGCGGGCAATGTTGAAGCCATCGCCACCGCGCACATCGGGATCGAATTCGAGCACTCGCCCAGCCAGACGCAGTGCCTTCTGGCGCAGATCGGCCGGTGCATCGGGATGGTTCTCCAGCACCTGCATCACATCGCGTGCCTCGAGCACCGGACCGATACCATTCCCTACCGGCTGACGTCCGTCAGTGATAATGACCTGAACGTGCAGTCCCAGCCGATCGCCGACGAATTCAAATAGCTTGCGCAACGCCAGCGCCTCGCGCATATGGCGAACCTTGGCGGTCGGTCCCACCGGCATATCGATCATCAGGTGGGTCGAGCCGGCAGCGATCTTTTTGGCGAGTATCGACGCGACCAGCTGGCTCGATGAGTCGATACCAAGCGGTCGCTCGACGGATATCAGCATATCGTCCACCGGTGCGAGGCGCGCCGTTCCGCCCCAGGCGAGACAACCTCGCTGTTTGCGCACGATGTCATGCAGGCGCCGGGGAGAAAGGTCCACGCGCGCCAGCACTTCCATGGTATCGCTGGTGCCCGCCGGTGAAGTGATGGCTCGACTGGAGGTCTTGGGGATAAGCATGCCGTGTGCAGCAACGATCGGCACCACCAGCATGGACGTGCGGTTACCGGGGATGCCACCGATACAGTGTTTGTCGGCGACCAGCGGTTCGTCCCAGTCGAGGCGCTCGCCGCTTTCGACCATGGCGCGCGTCAGATTCAGCACCTCCTCGCGATCTAGTCCGGTCTCGGACGCAGCCACCAAGAATGCCGCCATCTCCATCTTCGAGTAGCGGCTCTCGGTGATGTCACGTGCAATGGCATGAAAATCGTCAAGCTCGAGCCGCTCGCCGCTGATCTTGCGGCGCACACATTCCATGGAACGCGGCGGCTCCGCCTGCGATACACTGACCATGCTGCCAGCATCCAGACCGAGTTGCTCGAAGGCCTGTTCCGAGAGGCCAAGTTCGTCGGTGCCGACGATGGTCACGTCGTCCACAACGTTGAGTACCGCCAGCACATGACGTCGGTCGGCATTGATTTCTATCTTGGAGAGCGCCTGGAAACCCTCGGCGCGATAGATAGCGCATTCGCGGTGCATGTAGGCGACATTTTCCCGATAGGTGTCGATCGCTACCGGCCTGAGGCGCAGGGTCTTGTGACGCTCCACGCCGACCGCCGTTGGCTCGCCGTTATTCATGTCCGCTTTCGCACTCGCGTACGCTGGATGCTGCACTCTTCAAAATAGGGCGTTTCAACCCATGGCGCAAGTCTTGCCAGCGGCGTTAGTGCAAAAAGCACAACGGTACCTATAATGGCAACCCTGCCATAACCGGTGTGATGTGTTTCATGGCGGTTTACTATGACATTCAGCGCGATAACGAATCCGGCAGGTGGTTCTTCGTCATATTTGGAGAACAGGGCGAAGATGTCTACGAAAGCGAGCCGGGATTTGACTCTGACCAACAAGCGGAAGGCGCGGCGCTGCGCTGGATCGCCGACAACCTAATCGGCGGTGACGAAGACCGACGTTAATTCCCGGCGTTAGTTCTTAGTTAGTCGGATGCAGCCGGCATCGCCGTGACCACCTGGCTGGCCCAGTCGAGGATCGCCTGCAACCTTTCCACCAACAACTCGCGGGCCTCACTGAAGGGCAACCAGCGGAACTCGTGATGCTCCGGTCGCCCCAAAGAGGGGTTGAAAGGGAGCGCCACCGCGCCGCGGTCACTGCGGGCAAGGTAAAAACGCGCAATCTTGCCGCGCCCGTAGACCGGGGTCTCGCGATACGCCGTCCCCCACGGAAATTCCAGGTCGCACAGGGACGTCTCCTCTTCGATCTCGCGCCTTGCTGCATCCAGTGGCGATTCCCCCGCTTCAACCTCACCCTTGGGAAAATCCCAATAGTTATAGGCACGCAACAGAAGAAAGTGCGGCACGTTATCGCGCCAACGCACCACTACCGCACCCGCCGACAAGGTTCGCGCTTTCATTGCGAGGCAGTACGCAATACGTTTCAGTAGTGCAACAGAGAGTGGACGCGGCGGTTACCAAGCTTCTCGCGGCCGTTGAGGAAGTCGAGTTCAACCACAAATGCACACGCGGCAACCTGCGCTCCGAGTTTTTCAAGTAACTCGCAGCTCGCGGCTGCGGTTCCGCCGGTGGCCAACACATCGTCGACCACCAGGACCCGGTCATCGGATGTTAGTGCGTCCACGTGCACCTCGAGGCTTTCCGAACCGTATTCCAGGTCGTAGGAGATACTGTGCACGTCGTACGGCAGTTTGCCGGGTTTACGTAACGGGACAAAGGAGATACCAAGATCCCAGGCCACGAGGCTGCCGAAGATAAAACCGCGCGCCTCCATGCCCACCACTGCCGTTAGCCGCTCACCGAGGAACGGATGCATCAACTGGTGTATCGCAAGGCGCAATGCAGCGGGATCCTTTACGAGCGGCGTTATATCGCGGTAAATGACACCTTGCTGTGGAAAATCGGGAACATCCCGAATTCTTGTGCGCAAACGTTCCACCTGATACCTCCGTCAGCGATCCGCTGGTTTTCGTTCCTGTTTGGTCTAGTGGCTTGCGGCGGTTGCTTGTCCCACCTCACACCGCAAATTTGCAAGACGCAGTCGCTGCCTTGTGCGCTTTAGTATACTGGCAGAGCCCCGCTCCGGTAAGGCCTGAGTTGGGCGCGTGTAACAGAGCGGGAACTGTCACGACGCAAGATTTGACAACAAAACCATGCAAGCTGACCAGGCGCTGATCGCGCTGACTTTTGTCGTCTATATCGCCACCATGCTGGCGATCGGTGCAGTGGCCTGGCGACGCACCCGTAACCTTGCCGACTACATCCTCGGCGGGCGCACGCTGGGTCGCTGGGTCACAGCCATCAGTGCAGGCGCCTCTGACATGAGTGGTTGGCTGCTACTGGGCCTGCCGGGCTACGCCTACGCTGCAGGTTTTGAGGCGGGTTGGATCGCACTTGGCCTGTTAATCGGCACGTGGCTGAACTGGCGGCTGGTGGCCGCACGCCTGCGCCGCTACTCGGAGCTTGCCGGTGACAGCCTGACCCTGCCCGAGTTTTTTGAACAACGCTTCCATGACACCTCGCACGTGTTGCGGGTGGTCTCTGCGTTGTTCATTCTCTTGTTCTTTCTCTTCTACACCAGCTCCGGGCTGGTGGCTGGCGGCAAGCTATTCAACGCCGTGTTCGATTTACCGTATCAGTGGGCAGTCGCGGTCGGTGCCCTGACCATCCTTGTCTATACCTTCCTGGGCGGATTCCTCGCGGTATCGTGGACCGATCTGTTTCAGGGACTGCTGATGGCGCTCGCACTGTTGCTGGTGCCGGTACTTGCAATCTTGGCGCTTGGCGGCGCCGGCGCAACACTCGACGGTATGCGTACGATCAACCCGGCGTTGCTCGACCCGTTCAGCGATGCACAGGGCAAAGTGCTTTCGGTGCTCGCAGTTGCATCGCTACTCGGCTGGGGGCTGGGGTATTTTGGCCAACCCCACATCCTGGCGCGCTTTGCCGCCATCCGCACGCCTGGCAAGGTTCCGGCGGCACGCCGTATCGCCATGAGCTGGGTCACGCTGTGCATGGGTGGCGCCCTGCTCACCGGGTTCGCCGGCGTCGGTTTTCTCACCGAACCATTGCACGGCCCCGATACCGAAAAGGTTTTCATCATGCTGGTCAACGCGCTGTTGCACCCGGTAGTTGCCGGCATGTGCCTGGCGGGCATTCTTGCGGCGATTATGAGCACGGCTGACTCGCAGCTGCTGGTGTCTGCCTCGGCACTGACCGAAGACTTCTACAAGGCGCTGCTGCGTCGCGACGCAAGCGAGAGCGAACTGGTATGGATCGGCCGTGGAGCCGTGCTTGCGCTTGCCGTGGTGGCCCTCGCGCTGGCATGGGACCCGGACCGCAAAGTGCTGGACCTGGTCGCCTGGGCATGGGCCGGGTTTGGCGCCGCATTCGGCCCCACCTTGCTACTCGCCCTGTTTTGGCGGCGCATGAACCGTTACGGCGCGCTGGCCGGCATCGTGACCGGTGGTCTGACGGTTGTGATTTGGGAACAACTCGCCAGCGGGCTGTTCGATCTTTACGAACTGGTGCCGGGGTTCGCGCTATCCCTGCTAGCGGGAACGCTCGTCAGTCTGGCAACCCCCCCGCCCCCTGACACAGTTACCGCGCAGTTCGATGAGGCCATCGACGCGGGCACAACATAAGGCGCCGCACAACGCCAATCAACAGGTGAGATGCAGTGCAGCGACAACGTTGGCGCACTGGCGCTGCAGACGATTGAACTCCTCCACAGCCGTTGCGGTAGGCGCAATGTGTAGCTCGATGCCCTGCGCTTCGAGAAACGTGCGCGTTTCGTCCGGCACCATCATGCGGCCGTAACAACCGGTGCCGATCACCAGTACCTCGGGCCGGGACGCCACCACCTCTTCAAGGTCATCCCGGTCGAGACGATGGCCCTGCTTGCGCCACCACTCGGCGTTGACCTGCTCCGGCAGGATGATTACGTCCGATGTAAACGTCTTGCCATCGACTTCGATGCGGCCAAACTCGTAGCGGGTCACCTGCACGTGAACGCTCCTGTTGGGTCAGCCGACACGCACCGCATCCAAGCTGACCACCGGCTCGTCGCCCATCACTTCCGCGCTGTGCACGACACCGTGCGGTATCTCCAGGCAATCGCCCGCTTCAAGGATCACCGAACGACCATGCATGGTCATGCGAAAGCGCCCGAACAAAACCGCATCGATCTTGTCAACCGCGTGGGTGTGATCGGGGAAATACGTGCCGGGAGAATAAACATAGCGTGTCACTCGGTAACCGCGCGACTTTAGTCTTACGCGCAGCTTTTCCTCGCTCGGCGCACCATCGACCTCGGTGTCCCAGTGTTCAATGTGCATCTCAGCCACTTTCCTTGGCGTGCCCTTCCCCTTTGGGCAGGGTACGCAAGGGCATGGTCAGGACGATCTTGCCAATACCATGCCCTTCCTCGATCAGCGCGTGCGCTTGCGCCGCTTCCTCGAAGGGCAGGGTTTTCCCCACGACAATGCGCAACTCACCTTTCTGAAACAGATCAGCGCAGCCATCGAGTATTTTTCCGTGCCGGTTGCGCGCCTCCTGCAGATCATGCAGCATCGGCGTAAGCATCAATTCAAAGCCGACACGCAGATTGCGGTTGCGCGCTTCCTTCCATACCACGTCGGTGCCCGGGTCGAGCAACGTCACCACATCACCATAGTGCACCACCGCATCCAGTGTGCGCCGAAACACCTCGCCACCCAGGGTATCGAGCGCCACGTCTACCCCGCGGCCGCCGGTCCACTCGTTGACGGCCTCGACAAAGTCACGCTCCCGGTAGAGCACTGCCTCGTCGGCCCCCAGTGAACGCGCCAGTTGCGCCTTCTCCTCGCTGCTGACCGTGGTAATGACCCGCGCACCGGCGTGTTTTGCCAGTTGAATTGCCACGTGGCCCACGCCCCCCGCGCCGGCGTGCACCAGCACGGTCTGGCCCTCCTGCAACCGTGCACGGTGGTACAAGGCTTCCCACGCGGTAATCAGCACTAGCGGTGCCGCGGCGGCCTCGATGTAGGTCAGCGCGCGCGGCTTGCGACGCGCCACCTGCTCGTCGACCACGGTGAACTCGGCGTAGTTGCCCTGCACGCCACCCAGGCCGCCGTTGCAAAACCACACGTCGTCACCGGGGCGTAAACGCGTCACGTCCTTGCCCGTTTCAACTACCTCGCCGACCCCGTCGCAACCCAGCACGGCGGGCAATTCACCTTGAGCGAACAAGCCGCGGGTGCGGATCTTGGTGTCGACGGGATTGACGCCGGCCGCCTTGAGGCGCACCTTGAGTTGCGTTGGCGAGTCGATTTGCGGCTCGGCAAGCTCGACAACCACCAGCACCTGCGGTGCGCCAGTCGTGGTCATCTGCACGGCCTTCATAGACTGATCGTCCCCATGGATCCTCACACTGTGACACGCCCGGCGCTGGATCTGGCGTTGTGTATTCTGCTTACAATACCCCGGTGCCGCGCATCGTCATTTCCCGGTGCCCGACTCAACAATAATACGACGTTCCGGAATGAAACGCCTCACCCTGTTGTTTCCGCTGTTTGCACTGGTGCTCTCGGCCATGGCCTTCGCCGCGCCGTGGGCGTTTATGCCACTCAAGCCCGCTATTGTACCGTTGCTGGGCATCATCATGTTTGGCATGGGCATGACGTTGACCGCGGAGGATTTCCGGCGCGTGCTACGGCGTCCAGGGGTGATCGCGCTGGGGACGGTACTCCAGTATACGGTGATGCCGCTGGGCGCATTCCTGGTGGCGATGGCGCTTGGCCTGCCGCCCGATCTTATCGCCGGCATGGTACTGGTGGGCAGCAGCGCGGGGGGGACGGCGTCCAACGTCATTTGCTACCTGGCGCGCGGCGACGTGGCGTTGTCCATTACGCTGACCATGGTATCCACACTGCTCGCCGTGCTTGCGACCCCGTCGCTCACCTGGTTGTATAGCGGGCAACTGGTCCCGGTACCGGTGGCGAACATGCTGGTGAGTGTGTTGAAGATTGTCGTCATTCCGGTCGCACTGGGGGCGACGCTGAATACGCTCTTCGGCCGGCGTCTCAGGAAATTACAACCCGCGTTTCCGCTGCTGTCGATGATCGCAATCGTTGCGATTATCGCGATCATCGTAGCGCTCAATCAGGGTCGCATCGCCGGCATGGGACTGAGCGTGCTGGCGGCCGTAGCGTTGCACAATGCACTGGGACTCACCGCGGGATACTGGCTGCCGCGCTGGCTCGGCCATGACAAAACCGTTTGCCGGACCCTGGCTATTGAGGTGGGGATGCAGAACTCCGGGCTCAGCGTGGCGCTGGCCGTCAATCACTTCTCGGTGGCTGCGGCGCTGCCCGGTGCCGTATTCAGCATCTGGCACAACCTTAGCGGTTCACTGCTGGCCGCCGTGTGGGGACGTGCTAGGCATTAAACCTGGGCGCGCACCGGACACCGCTCACCTCGCGTTGCTCGCAGTGTCCAGCAACTCGGGCCGGTAGCCGGCGGCGGTGAGCTTTTCCAACAACTCGTGAACGTGTTCATCGCCGCGGGTTTGCAGTGCGAACTCGATCTGAACCGACTGCAGTGGCACATGAGCAAAAGCGCGATGATGGCGAATGCCCACCACATTTGCGCCGCTTTCAGCGATAAGCGCTGCAACGCCAGCCAGCGATCCGGGCGCATCGCGCACCTCTACCTGCAAGCGTACAAGTTGGCGAGAGCGTACCAATCCGCGTTGAATTATATAGGACAATATGGGCAGATCGATGTTGCCACCGGAGACCATCACGCCGACCCGGGCGCCGGCAAACTGTGCCGGCCAGTTAAGCAACGCCGCCAGCCCCGCTGCGCCCGCGCCCTCGACCACTGTTTTCTCCACTTCCAGCAACAACAGCACGGCTCGCTCAATGGTCTCATCGTCGACCAGCACAATCTCGTCAACCAGTTCCCTGACCACCGGCAGCGTCAGGCTACCCGGTTGCTTCACTGCGATACCGTCTGCGATGGTAAAGGCACCGAACTGCGGCTCGGCGCCGTCCACGGCCCGCCGCATCGATGGAAAGTTCTCGGTTTCCACGCCCACCACGCGCACCTCTGGTTTGAGCGCCTTAGCGGCAATGGCACTGCCGGCGATCAACCCGCCGCCACCGATAGGCACCAGCAGGGTATCCAGCTGCGGGTGCGCCCGAAGCATTTCCAGCGCTGCCGTACCCTGCCCGGCAATGATCTTCTCGTCGTCATACGGGTGCACCATCAGCAGCCCACGTTCGGTCGCAAGCCGCTTCGCATGCGCGCCCGCCTCGTCAAAGCTTTCGCCGTGCAGGATCACCTCGGCACCAAACGCGCGCGTGCGTTCGGTCTTAATGGCAGGAGTAAAACGCGGCATAACAATGACGGCATGAATGCCGAGCCGTTGGGCATGATAGGCAACCGCCTGCGCATGGTTGCCGGCCGACATGGCAATAATGCCACCCGCGCGATCGGCGTCGCTAAGAGAGAGGAGTTTGACCAGCGCGCCGCGATCCTTAAACGACGCAGTGAATTGCAGATTCTCTAGCTTGAGGTAAACGTCCGCCCCCGTGATCTGCGACAGTGTGCGCGTGTGCACGCACGGCGTCTCCTCGACCTGCCCGCGAATGAGCGTCGCTGCGCGTTCGATATCCTCAAGGCTTACCGGGGTCTTGCGCTTCACCTGGATTCACGCCAGTTATCCGGCCAATCTCCATATTGACACAGGGTTGATTGATCGCCAGCACACGATCGACCGGGGCAGAGAACCACGACACCAAGCTGACC
>CP070733.1:1572835-1576776 GCA_020347585.1 Pseudomonadota bacterium
CCGCCACCGACCCGATACCGTAGGCCGTCGCGCGCGGCCACCAATCGGGCGCGGCACCCGCCAAACGCCTGAAAACCATGCCCACCGCAAGCACCGCAGCGACGAACAGTAGCTGCCCCACCTCGACGCCCACATTGAACATCAGCAGCGCCAATGGAATTTCGCTTTGCGGCAAGCCAACCTCGGTAAGCGCACCCGCAAAACCGAAGCCATGCAAGAGACCAAAAACAAAAGCAACGATCCAAGGATAGCGCTCGGTCAGACCCGGGCTGCCGTGGCGCTGCCTGGCCAGTTCTGATGCCAGAAACAAAATACTTAGTGCAATGACCGCCTCGACGGGTGCCTGTGGCATGTGGACGAACCCAAGGGTCGCCATGGCAAGCGTAATGCTGTGGGCCACTGTGAAGGCGGTGATCGTTTTCACCAACAACCAGTTGCCATGTACTATCAACAGCAGACCCAGGACAAACAGCAGGTGATCCACACCACCGAGGATGTGCTCGATGCCGAGCAGAAGGTAGTCAACCATTACTTTGAAGGCCGAGGGCTTGGGCGGAACATCGTAGGCTGGCGAATTTGCGCGCAGGATTTGCGTATAGACCACCCCATCGCGCAGCTCCACCCGCAGCAATACGTCAGTAATGGTTACGGTCAGACCTTCAATATAAATGGTATGCCCGACGAGTGATTGACCGCCGCAGTCGACTGACCAACGCTGTGTTACCGAGCCAGGCGTTGGATAACTTGCTACCTCGCCCCCCGGCGCACAAAAATCCGGTAGCTTTGGCCGTAGGGCCAACACGCGATCGCCACGCGCCGGTCGACGCCACAGCACCTCGAAGACCCCGGCGGCATGCTCTGTTAGTTGCAGGTAAGCCGGGCGCGATTCATGGGCCAGCCCCGACAGCGGAGCCAACATGAGCACTAAGAGCGTAGCTATCGCAACGCTAGCGTGTCGTGCCAGTTTTTGCATCGCCATCCTTTAGCGCTAAATCATCATTTGCGTCGCTAGGCAGATTTGCCACCACGATCTCGTAGCGTTCACGCAAGCGTTCATAGGCACGACGATTGGCTTGCTCGCGTTGCTCAGAGAGATAATCGCCCTTGACCCGCTGGCGTACCGCGCCGAACTCCTGCAACGACGCCGGCTTTACATGTGTGACATAGACCAGGTGCACGCCGTAGCCAGACGCGATCGGGCCTTGCCAGGCGCCCGGCTCGAGGTCTGTTATCTGTTCGGCAAAGCGGCTGCCCAAAGTACGCGAGATCTGATCTGGGCTTTGCCCAGAATATTCCCGGTACAGCATGAAGCGATCGCCCAGGTTCGCGCCGCCGTCTGCCGCCACGCGTTCCGCGCGCAATTGCTCGAGCGCCCGTTGCGCGTCGGTGTGCGCCTGTTCACCGCGCCGGTCGGTGCTGAAATAGATGTGGTTAAAGGAAACCCGGGCAGGTTCCTGATAGCGGTCGCGGTGGGATGCGAAATACTCGCGCAGCGTCGCCTCCGGTGGCTCCGCGGGCACCGCAATATCGGCGACCAGAAAGTCCATCTTCTGCACCATGCGGCGCCTGACGATGATATCGCCCTTGTCCAACCCCATGGCCAGCGCCTCGCGGTAGAGTACCTCTTCGCGAATGTGGTCAGCGACTAAGCGTTCAAGTTCCTGCGCTGTAGGGTAACGCTGCCACTGCTTGGCCCACTGGTCTTGCAGGACCTGTATATCCTCTGCCGTCAGTTCAATGCGATCGCCAGTCCGCGAAGCGTCGCTGTCACCGCCGACGAGTCCGTAGAGCAGGAACAGCAGCGCGCCGATAGAAAGGAAATGAACCAGTGGTTCACGCGGCAGACTCCTTATCTTCTCCATAGGCAACGTCCTTTTTCGGCAAAACACAACCAGAAAAAATGTGTCGCGTAATCATAGACGCTATCGCGCCCCTGCTGCTACCAACCAATCACACTGTTGCACACACGACGTCGGCTAAGGCAGGAATCGTCAACTGATTCGCAGAGTTACGCGGGCTTGATGGCTACGATCTGCACCACGGCCCCCGTGCCATGGTGGTACTTGCCCTCGAGCACGTCACGCTCGCGCTCCACGGCATGGACGAACTCGAGCCCTGATAACTAGGCCTCGAGGGCCGCGAGCGTCATGGTCATCTCCGCGACCGGCGGCCCGCCGGTGCCGAAGGCAAGCTGCTGCGGCGTATACGCTTCCAGAATCAGCACGCCTCCCGGGCGCAGCCCAACCACAACGCCGCGATGCACATGGGCGCGTACCTCCGGAGGCAGATGGCAGAAGATCGAAACGATGCCGTCCCACGCATCGGATTCAAACGTATACCCGGCAAGGTCCGCGTGCATTGTCTCAATAGTTACACCGCGTTCCGCAGCCAGGCTCGTTGCCTTGGCCAGCCCCACGGCCGACGCATCCAGCGCGGTCACGGCAAAACCCTGCTGCGCCAGATACACCGCGTTGCGGCCTTCGCCCTCACCCAGGCACAGTACCCTACCCTTTGGCATGCGCGCGGCCATTTCCACCAGAAAATCATTGGGCGCCGTGCCATAGGCATAGCCGTACTCGCCATAGCGGTCGTCCCAGTTGAGTTTCGGCGGCCCATTCATGCCCCGGCCTCCTGCGGCGCGTGATGCAGGATGCGGTGCGGAACGGGGATCTCGATGCCCTCAGCATCGAAGCGGTTCTTTATGCGACGGAGCATCTCGCGGCGCACCCGCCACATCTTGTCGGCGCGGGTTTTGAGCATGAACTTGATCGTAACCGCGGCTTCGCCGAATTTATCAACACCCAGCATGGTCGGCTCGCCGATGATATCGGCTCCGAAGTCTGTGTCCTTGCCCAATTCGTCGGCAAGCTCGAGCAGGATATTCATCACTTGGTCGACGTTCTCCTTGTACGCGATGTTAATGTCGATAACCGCCTGCGCCCACTCGTAGGTACGGTTGGTTACCTGCGCGATCTGACCGTTGGGTATGAAATGTACCCTGCCTTCCAGGTCTCGCAGCACCGTGGTTCGCATGTTCACGCGTTCCACTACACCGGTCACGCTGCCGATGGTGACGATATCACCGAGCTCGTACTGATCCTCGAGCAGGATCATAAAGCCGGTGAAATAGTCGCGCATCAGGTTCTGGGCGCCGAAGGCGATGGCCAGGCCGATGATTGCCGCGCCACCCAGCACGGTCTTAATATCGACGCCCGCCTCCTCGAGCACAAGAAAGGTACCACCTACAATAATAAACAGCCTGGCGAGCGCATCGAAGCTCAGCGCCAGCGTCTCGGCCCGGTTTGCCCGGCCTTCTTCCATACCGCGGCCCCGTCGTACCAGCGCACGCGCCACGCGGGTGAACGCAAGCCGGGTTACCAGCAGCAACACGATCATCAGCGCGATAACCAGCAAAATTCTCGGCCCGCGGGTTACAGCCCATTGACCAATATTTTGCGGATGCAGCGGGCTCTCGAGCCAAATACTTTTCTTGCGTGCGTCCTCGGCCTGCGAGCGTTTTTCCTTTGCCTGCTCGACCACCTGCAATTGTTGAGCCTGCACCTGCTGCAGCTGCTTGAGCAGCTCGTTGAGATGTTCAGTTCGCGTGGCAATCTCCTGATTGACCTCCTGTATCATCTGCTTTGCCTGGCGAATGTCGGCATGTGCCTTCGTCAGATCTGCCTTTGAAGCGCCCTCGGCAATCAGGGTGTCCAGATCCGACTCACGCTTGAGCAGGAACTCCTCGATGTTGCCGCGCGACTGGCGGGCTGTGTCGATCAAACGCTCGTCAAGGCTGATCTGTTCTTCCAGCGCTTTCTTTCGGTCGACAAAATCCACCACGGCCTGCTCTGCCTGGCGCGCGGCAGCCGCCTTTTCCTCAGCCTCCTTGCGTGCCTCTATCTGCTCGGGTGTCTCAGCTTGTTCGGTCTCGGTTACTTCAG
>CP070733.1:1576876-1580376 GCA_020347585.1 Pseudomonadota bacterium
ATGGGAATCGGCAATATAGATGGTGTCATTGTCAGCGATGAAAATTCCCGTGGGCATCCAAAACTCACCTGCCTTCTGCCCTTGGTTACCGAAATTCAGCAAGAAATTCCCGCGCGCATCGAATATTTGCACGGTGTGGAACAACGTATCGACGACGTAAACATGGCCATTGCGATCGGTCGCTACGCCTTTAGGACGTGACATATGCCCGGTGCCATCTCCCGCCTCGCCGAACAGACCTAAGAAACGCCCGTCTTTTTCCAGGATCTGAACTCTGAAGTTCAGCGCGTCGGTGACATACAGCAAACCGCCTGTGCCGTTCCAGATCAGCGTCGGAAAGTTGAACTCACCGTCGCCGTTCCCGCGCCCACCGTGTCGAGCGAGCAATTGTCCATCTCGTGAAAACACGCTCACGCGATGCGCGGCGGTTTCTACCACGAACACGCGATCGGCTACTGGATCGATGGCAATTCCCGTCGGCTGCTCGAGTGGTGCCGCCAGTGCCAATGGAGTTGCAACTTCGGCCTCGGGTGCAATGGTGAACACGGCATTGAGATCTGAGTCTGTGACGTACACCAGTCCTCGCGAATCGAGCGCCAATCCCACCGGCGACACCAGCGGCCTGCCATCGGCCCGCTTGATCAACAAGTGCTTGCCCTTGACGGTGTCGAAGCGGTGTACCGCCCCCGCGCCAGGGTCCGCGACGTAGATCAGGCCGGCCCGCGCTACGAGCACCGCCATCGGACGGACCAGGTGCAAATCTTCACCACCAGTGAACACGTCGCTCAACCATTTCCAGAACCCTCGCTTAATACCCAGGTCATCCGGAGTGGCAAATTCCCTGACGAATGCAATCCGAGGCGCCGCCGGACGCGCCGGCCACACCAGCTCTTGCTCCTGCACCGGCTGCCGGGTCGGTTGCGCACACCCAGCAAGCAGCAGCGCGAGTGCCAACAGGAGGGTGCTCAGTATGGCAAACTTGGTGAGATTGATTCGCATCTAGAATACCCGCCGCACCTCGGCCCTTACCATTGTGTCGTCCGTTCTGGACTGGCCTTGAGACTGCCGGCGAAAGCTCGCCTGCATGCCCACCAGCAACTTGCGGATGGGCCAGTTCAGACGCAGCAGGGCACGCTGGGTCTCACGCGGGACGGTGCTACCCACGTCTTCCTCGTCTGTCAATTCAAACGTCAGACCTAACCGCTTGTAGGGACGCGAGCGCAACCTGAACAAATAGCGGGTCAAATCAACGTCTTCCGTTGAGCCGATATTGTCGCGCAGCACGCGCCGCCAGTCGAAGCGAATCGTACTGCGCGCCCGAATCGGGAAATCAACGTATACGTTGTACCGAGTCTGGTCGTAGGACAGAATGTTACCTTCCTGTTCTTCGTACTGGGCTTCACCACCCAACATAACCTCACGCCAAACCGGTACGTCAGCTCTGGCCCCTACTGTCACTGTGCTCGCCTCGCCAATAGGCACTGTGGGCGTGCCGGCCAATATGTCGACGTTATTGTCACGATAGCGCACATAGGCGTTGTAGTAGCGAAGAAAATCGAGGTTCGCCTGGTAGTTCTGCCCCAGGTTTGAGTACTTAACGGTGCCACCTGTTTCGAAACTATAGTCGACGCTAACAATCGAGCCGTCCGGAATACCACCGGCGGCGATGCGCTGGATAAACGTAGTGGCTCCGATGATGGTAATAAGGTAATCCACCCCCTCGGTATATATCTGGTTGCGGTTCTCGTTAAACACCACAATGGTACTTGTGATAATGAAGTCACTATTAAGTGGAACTCTTTGCGTTCCGTTGAGCTGGTGTCGCTCGTCCTGGACACTGAGCGTACTCACCGAGCTTTGTTGGTCATTTATGTCGTAACCAATGGCGCCGTTCAACGAGAGGGTCCCAAAAGCCAGTGGCAAACGATAGAGCACACTACCACGCGCTCCGTACACTTGCAGATCAAAGTCCGGCGCCTGATTGTTGTCAACGCGCGTCTTGTTATCTTCGAAATGTACATCGCCATCAATTGCTAAGTACTCACCGAGCGTGTAATTTGCCCCTGCTGAGCCTGCATGATTGGTTGTGTCTTGCGACCCGCCTGCGGTGAGTTCCTCATCTGCGGTAAAAAACTGGTAGCGATAAAATGAAGCCAAGTCCTTGTTGTGTTGCCAGCGCAGGCGCGGTGCAAAGCGAAACTCCTCACGCTCGAGATCGATCTGCTGCTGCAGCCAGGTAGCGATGGTAGTTAACCGAAATTGCTGTCGTTTTCCCATATTCGCTCGCGAATCAAGGTTCGCAGTATTGGTATCCACCGTGGTTGGCGTGATAGGAACATCGCGCGTGCCGCCTGCCGATGTCCGGCTTTGGGTTTGAAACTGCAATTGGGTATAACCGCTATTTTTTAGTGGCGTGTAAATTCGCGCGGTAGCTTGATCCAAGGTATCGTCGATGACCTGGGTTAGCCCTTCTCCGTCTGTGGTGGAGCGGAACCCGTCCAGAGTGAAATTTACCTTGCCATGCCGGGGCCGCACGCCAAGGTTAAACCCGTACTTTTCATTCGTGACCACGATACTCTCGGTGAAACTCACCGCCACGGTTGGATTGAGATGGTCGTAGTACAAATGGAACGGCGTGGGCCTGGAGTCGAGAAAGCGAAAATGGGTGCTCAGATTGTAGGTCAGGTCATCGAACTCTGATTCTAGTCCAGGGGCCTTGACCCTGTTGTAAACCCATAGTGGACCCGCCCCGAGATCCATCTGCAGGAAGTTGGGGTGGTACATATAACTGTGGGTCATTACGAAAATGTCCGCCTCGCCGGTTGCAAGCGAACTGGTGCCGCTGCTTCCGCCAGACTGGCTCTTTGTTTCGTTGAGCAGGTAACGCAGCGCCGCGTGCCCCTCGACGTTCATAAGCTTGAATGTCTTGATTTCTTGCGCGACAACGAACGGTGGGGTAAGCAGCAGCGCACCTGCCAATCCAAGCAGGCAAACGTCCCGCCAGCTTCGGCCCAACGTACGCATCTCGTCCAATCTCCGCCACTTGTTCTTCGAATTCTTGCCACCCGTGCCCGTGCGTTGATATCGCGGCTACGGCACACATGGCGACAGAGGTCAAGGTGCGTTCCCGTCGTGGCACCGCCTGGCCCGGGCAGGATGCAGCTGTTGCGACGGAGCTGCCTGCGTTCTCTCAACTACCTTCGCTGGAAAAGGTGGCTTTGTATATCCCATCCGATCACTCTGCTGATGCCTGCGCCAATAGTCTGACTACCAGCACTCATTGGGGGGCCGCGGGTGGAACGACAGGCAGCTCTTCGGTCGGATAATTCATGCCCACCATCCTACCATGCCCAAATACGTTCACCTTGTTAATTCCAAATTGGCTGGTCACGAGAATGACATATTCCAGCTTGAAGTTCGGATCGGCGAACTGCTGAAAGTACGCCACGGTGTCGTAATCGATCGTGATATCCGTCGGCAGATTGATGCTATCCCGTCTG
>CP070733.1:1580476-1588956 GCA_020347585.1 Pseudomonadota bacterium
CGCGCACGCTGAGCGGCAAGATTGGCGGTCCTGGGGAACTCAAGCAGTTCTTGGAAGCCCCAGCCAAGAAAGGTGAGGTCCCCGACGTCACCTTCGCCGACGTTGCGGGCCAGGATACCGCCAAGCGTGAGGTCACCGAACTAGTGGAGTTCCTCAAGCAACCGGAGCGCTTTCTCAAACTGGGCGCCGAAGTCCCACGTGGTGTGCTGCTGATGGGCCCGCCAGGCACCGGTAAAACCCTGATGGCGCGCGCCCTCGCCGGCGAGGCTGGCGTGCCGTTTTATTCCATCTCCGGTTCCGAGTTCATCGAGGTGTTCGTCGGCGTGGGCGCTGCTCGCGTACGCAACCTGTTCCGAGCCGCTAAGGAACACGCTCCAAGCATTATCTTCGTCGATGAGCTCGACAGTGTGGGACGCACCCGAGGCACAGGCTTGGGCGGCGGCCATGACGAGCGCGAGCAAACCCTCAACCAGATCCTCGCCGAGATGGATGGCTTCGCCGGGCACGAAGCGGTGATCGTACTGGCGGCAACCAACCGCCCCGACGTGCTCGACCCGGCGTTGCTGCGCCCGGGCCGCTTCGATCGCCACGTTATGTTGGATCTTCCGGATCGCGACGATCGCATCGCGATCCTCAGGGTACACACACGTAAGGTGCCGCTCGCCGGCGATGTCGAACTCAACAAGGTGGCCGCCGGCACGCCAGGGTTTTCAGGCGCGGATCTCAAGAACCTGGTCAACGAGGCGGCAATGCTGACCGCCCGCGACAAGCGCGAGTCAGTCACCATGGCCGATTTCGAAGATGCGCGCGACAAGCTGTTGTTGGGCACGGTGCGCACGATGGCGATACAGCCCGAGGAGCGGCACCGCCTTGCCGTGCACGAAGCAGGCCACACCGCCGTCGCGTACTTCCTGCCGCACGCCGACCCCTTATATAAGGTTACTATCATTCCGCGCGGGCGCGCGCTCGGCGGTACGCAGCAGCTACCCGAGGAAGAACGTCACACCCTGCCCGAGGAATACTTGCTCGACCGGCTGGCGGTGATCCTCGCCGGGCGCAGCGCGGAACAAGAGCTGATCGGCACCGTCAGCTCGGGGGCCGATGACGACATTCGCCAGGCCACCGCGCTGGCACGCGCGATGGTCGCGCGCTGGGGCATGTCGCGAGATATCGGTCCGGTAGATCTACGCCAAAGCGAGGAGCACCCGTTCCTGGGACGCGAGATCGCCCAGCCGCGCCGCTACAGCGAGCACTCGGCGCAGGCAGTGGACCAGGCCGTACAACAAATGCTCGGCGAGGCCGAGCAGCGCGCTATAGAGATCCTGCGCGCGCAACGCAACCGGCTCGAACAACTAGTGGCCGAATTGGAGAAACAGGAAACCCTGCACCGCACGGACATCGAAAACTGCCTCGGTCCCGCCGTGGCCGGCAAGCCGCTGGGGGCCGCGTCCAACTAGCCCGCACTGAGTTCAGTGCTGATAGATCGCAACCAGCTCGGCCTGCGCCAGTACGTGGCCAGACATGGCCTGCGCGAGTTGCGCACGGGTCGGTGTGCCGAGATCGGGCAACACGGTATCGAGCGCGAACAACTTGTGGAAATAGCGGTGAGGTCCCACCGGCGGACATGGACCGCCGTACCCCGGACGTTGCCAGTCATTGAGTCCCTGTAGGGTACCGGCTGGCAAGGCGCTGTCGGCTATTGCCTCGGACAAACCACCGGTATCTGTCGGCAGGTTATAGAGTACCCAGTGCACCCAGATCATCCTCGGCGCCGCTGGGTCCGGCGCATCGGGATCATCGACGATCAACGCCAGTGACTGCGCGCCTTCCGGAATGCCCGACCAGGTCAACGGCGGAGAGATATCGTCGCCGTCACAGGTAAAGCGCTGCGGTATCGACGCATTTTGCGCAAATTCCGGTGATGTGATGGTCATGGTCATGTGTGTTCTCCCCCGAATTGTCCTGCGATGTCGCCGGGTGGCTAGCCGAACCGCGGGTCGGCACCAACAAGGTCCCGAACAACACAAGTATGGTGCAATAACCGTTTGTATGACACTGCGCCTGCGCTACCTCACCCCGTGCATCAACCTGCGGATGAGCGGCGACAGTAACAACAACAATACGCCGGCACCCATCGAGCTAGCCACCAGAAACCAGTACAGCGGGATGTCGCTACCGTGCAGCATGGCCTCGAGCGTGCCGGCAAGATAATTGGCCAGCGCCATGGCCGTGAACCACATGCCCATCATCAGCGACACCAGGTGTACCGGCGCCAGGCGAGTGACCATGGACAACCCGATGGGCGACAGGCAAAGCTCGCCCGTGGTGTGCAACAGGTAGACCAGCAACAGCCACCCCGGACCCACCTTGCCGAGCAGGTCGGCGCGCTGCTGGGCAATGGCCAGCACCACGAAACCCATGCCCAGAATGATCATGCCGATGGCCTGCTTGGTGACCGATGACAGTGCGAATCGCGACTGATCCAGGCGCACCCACAGCATCGAGAACAGCGGCGCCAGCAGCAAGATGAGCAGCGGGTTGACTGACTGAAAGTAGGTGGCGGGTATCTCCCAGCCATGAATGGTGCGGTCGGTGAGCTTGTCGGCAAACAGGTTCATGGTGCCGCCGGCCTGTTCGAAGCCCATCCAGAAGAACACCACGAAGGTCGCCATGATAAAGATCGCCGCGATGCGCTCGATATCGACGCGGGTCAGCTTGGGTGGGGGCGCATCGGGCGTGCGGGCAACGCGCTGCGGCGCCGCGCTACGCAGCAGCCTGCGCACCAGGCGGGGCGTCACGCCGATCGCCACGGCGGTACTCAGTCCAAGTGACACGCGTGCTCCTACACCCAGCGAGTCCCACCACGGCGCGAACAAAGGCCAGATATTGATGACCGCGTACACCAGTGCCAGCGTCAACAGTGTGACAACGCCCACTAACTTCCAGTCCTGCACTGTCAGACGCGGTTCGTCTTGCGTCCGCGATGCCGGCAGACCAACGCGGCCGAGAAACCGTTGGCCCCACGCCACCACGCCCAGGCCTGCCAGCATGCCGACACCCGCGGCAGCAAAGCCGTAATGCCAGCCCAGTTTCTCGCCCAGGGTGCCGCATACCAGCGGCGAGAAAAACGCGCCGAGGTTGATGCCCATGTAAAAGATCGTGAAGCCGCTGTCGCGGCGCGGGTCGTCGCGCGCGTAGAGCGCGCCCACCATGGTGGAAATGTTGGGTTTGAAAAACCCATTGCCCGCCACCAGCAGGCCGAGCGCAAGATACAGCAGCGCCGGCGCGGCCATGGCAAAGTGGCCGAGCGCCATGAGAATCGCACCGACCAGCACCGCGCGTCGCGCCCCCAGCCAGCGGTCAGCGAGATAACCGCCGAGCACCGGGGTCAGATAGACCAGTGCGGTGTAGGTGGCATAAACCTCGAGCGCATCGCTGCGCGGGTACTCCAGCGCATTGACCAGGTACAAGACCAGTAGTGCGCGCATGCCATAGTAACTGAACCGCTCCCACATCTCGGTGAAGAACAGCGTGTACAAACCACTGGGATGGCGGCTTCTGAACAGCATGCGTGCAACCATTAAAACAGCTTCGCGGGGCGGATTCGAGGGGCGTGCTGCTTCCGTTACCCGTCGCGGTGCCAGATCAACTCGTCGTTGCGGTACACATCACGCACGCGATGATATGGTACCGAGTGCAGCTCTCCTTCCCGGTCCATGACCTCGAATGCAAACTTGTCATCGGGAACGAGGGTAACCTCGGCGAACGGCACAACAATCACCTTGTCTGCCACGCGATCGTAGTAGCCAAGCGCGAACTCCGCGTCAGCGAAGGTTTTGTCCCAGCGAATCCTGCTGAGCAGTTGGTGGATCGGAATCATCGACGACAGCAGCGCAACATCAGCGCCCGAACTACTTCGGTAATATCCAACACCCTATGGTTTGCCAACAGGCAGGAGACAAAGCGGACGTTCCCCCTTTGGCAAACCGAGTATGCTGCTAACCTGCCGGTCGGCAAACGCACCCACCAGCGTGGTGCCAAGGCCCAGTGCTTCAGCCTGCAGGTAGACATTCTGCGCCGCATGGCCTGCCTCGATCGCCACGTAGCGTTCGGCGCGCGCACCATACTTGCGCGCGGTGCGCTTAGGCACAGCGGCGATCACGATGATAGCGGGCGCCGCAGCGAGCCAGCCTTGCTGATAAGCGGCTGAGGCAAGCGCAGCGCGATCATCACCCTCGCCGGTGGCTTGCAGTGCATGTTGTTGCGGCAGGTAGCGGTAAGTGCCAGACACCAGGCCCTCAACTGCGCCGGCCACAACATAGATCTCCAGCGGGTACAGTGCTCCCGCCGAGGGCGCGGTACGCAGGCCGTCACTATGGGTGACGCCCTGCGCCGCCCACAGCAGCTGGCCGGTCTGCGCGAGTGTCAGCGGTGCCTTTGCCCAGGCGCGCACCGAGCGACGCGCGGAGAGCGCCTGCTCTACGGTGACACCACCGTCCCGCGCTGGCGGTGGCAGCACGATGGTTGCTCCGGTTGCACTCATTTCGGCACCACCCCCGGCGCTAGCCACCAATACGGCGAGCGGCAGCCACATCGTGAACACCGCTATCGCGTCGCGAAAGCTCCGCATTCAATTACACGGCAGTGCAGCGATTGGTCCTGCGCACACAGCAACCAGTTTCACCAACCTGCCGCCCCGCTTTATTTGGGGAAGATCTGTTTGAAGAACTTTTGCATCTCGTCCCAGGACGCCTTGTCCGCGGCGGCGTCATACGCCAACGGCAGATTGAACTGCTTGCCAAGCTTGTCCGCATCGGGATTGGTGAAGGCGTGCTTAACGCCGGGATAGTCGATGAAGCGGTAGTTGACGCCGGCGTTTTTCATCTCTGCCTTGAATGCCGTGATCTGCTCAGGCTTGACGAAGGGATCGGCCGCGCCGTTCATCACCAGCACCTTGGCCTTGACCTTGCCGCGCTGAGCTGGGTTAGCAGTACCCAGGCTGCCGTGAAAGCTTGCCACACCGTCGAGGTCGACACCGGCGCGCGCCATTTCGAGTACGATGCCGCCGCCGAAACAATAGCCGATGGCTGCGACGTGCGCCTTGTCGGTCGTGGTTTGCTGCTTGAGCAAATCCATGGCGGCAACGAAACGCTTTTTGGCTACGGGCATGTTCTTGCGCACCTCGCCGGCAAACTTGCCGGCATCGTCTGGGTGCGCGGCCTGCTTACCGTCGCCGTACATGTCTACCGCCAGCGCGGTGTAGCCCAGTTCGGCGAGCATGCGGGCGCGTTCACGTGCGTAGTCGTTGTGCCCCCACCACTCGTGCACCACGAGCACGCCGGGGCGCTTGCCCTTTGCCGCATCGTCCCAGGCAAGATACCCTTTCATCACGGTACCATTGGCGCGATACTCGACCTCCTTGCCCTGCACCGCTGCCTGCGCCAGTGTCACACCCACCAGAAAAAGAACCGCCCCGATCAGAAACTGTTTCATGCCTGACTCCTTGTTTGAGTTATTGCGCCCCCGGAACCACCGCCCTGCCTGTAAAACGGTAAGTCCGGCTTAACGCGCTCCTGTGCGTAAGAGTATAGAACCTGAGATGCGTTGCAAGCCGCCAAACACAATCGGCCGCCTGCCCGAGTGACGCCTTGCCTTGATAATGGCAGGGGATTGGACTAAGTAGGGGGAAGGAAGACATAGCCCCGTCATGGGCTCGCACAGGCAGGTGCCGCTGGTTTGGCGAGGGACAAACGCAGGGTCGCGTATATGCTGGGAAAGCTGCTGCTTTGGATGGTACATCGCGCCACGCCAGTCCCCGATAACCTCGCGGTATGCGAGTTTGAATGCCGCAAGCGCGATTGCCTGATGGGTGACTATGAGCACTGCGAACGGCGCCAGTGCGATGCGCGACCGCCGGAGCAAACACCGGACGACTAGCGACCGCATGCAGGCGTTGCGGTTCAGCAAGCACAGCAACAGCCGCCACCCCATGCCCGTGACGCCCGAAGAAAAAATGCCCTCACTGAGACGCCGCGAGGTGGTGACAGCGTTTTTGCGCGCGCGAGGCAAGGTCCTGATCGTGCGCCGCAGCCGCAAGGTCGGTACCTACCAGGGGCGATGGTCGGGAATATCCGGCTATCTCGAAGATCCGACGCCGCATGCCCAGGTATTGCGCGAGATTCGCGAAGAAACCGGGTTGGGTGAAGACAGCGTACACCTGGTTGCTGAATGTGAGACGCTGGAGATCCCGGCGCCGGAGCACAGTACCTGCTGGGTGGTGCACCCGTTCCTGTTCGATATCGACGACCCCGACGCCGTGCGCCTCGACTGGGAGAACACTGAATTGGCGTGGATTACACCGGGCGAACTTGCCGGCCTTACCACCGTGCCTGCGCTGGACGCGGCACTGGCGCGCTGTCTCGAACAGGAGCGGCGAACCCGTGAATGAATACGAACTCCGCGCGCGCATTGAGCAACTACGCGAAGACCGACGCCGTGGCGCCAGCGAGCTGGGACGCGAAGCCAT
The DNA here is from genome assembly GCA_020347585.1 of Pseudomonadota bacterium. Lineage (GTDB taxonomy): Bacteria > Pseudomonadota > Gammaproteobacteria > CAMYNG01 > CAMYNG01. The sequence continues at coordinate 1,587,003 of CP070733.1, forward strand.
GGCGGTCGCCGCGGACGCGGCCCGCTACCTGCCCGCCGAGTCCGCCGCCGACCTTAGTGCCGCGCTGATTACATTGGCCGATGAACTCGCCGTGGTACGCCCCAGCATGGCGCCATTGTATAACCTGGCGATGCGTTGGCGGCAGCAGCTCAAAGCAAGCGTAGTCACTAAAGCCGAAGACCTTAGGGAAAGCGCGGCAGAACAAGCCATGGAACTCGCCAATGCCTCGCGGTTGGCCGTTGAACAAGTGATCGCCCATACCCTGGAGACGATCGCCCCGTACCGCGTGATCATCACACACAGCCTGAGCTCGACATTGACCGAGGTGTTCCACCGCCTGCCCGACAAGGCGAACCATCACGTTATCCTCACCGAATCACGCCCCCTAAACGAGGGCCATCAACTCGCCGCGTTGCTGTCCGGCTGGCAACTGCCCGCCACGCTGATAACCGACGCGCAGCTGGGATTGTTCGTGCAACGCGCCGACGTGGCGCTGGTCGGTGCCGACGCGCTGCTAGCCGACGGCTCGGTGGTCAACAAGAGCGGCACCAGTTTGCTGGCGCTGGCCGCGCACGAAAGCAAAATTCCATTTTACGTTAGCGCCGAGACACTCAAACAGCACCGTACCGATACGGCGCCACCGGAACCCGAGGTCATGGCCCCGGCGGAACTGGGTGCGCCGGGCTGGCCGGGGGTCGATATCGGCAACGTGTATTTCGACACCACACCGGCACGGCTGGTATCTGGCTGGATCAATGAGCACGGACTGCAGCAGCGCGGGTGAAACACCTGCGGCAAATGAACTGGACTAAGAACTATCGAGTGTTAACAGATCGGATACCGGCCGCGCGCAAGGTCGGCGCAGAACCTGCCAAGGCCAGCCAGTTCGCGCTGCATTAGCGCCTCAACCGCCTCCCTGACATCCGGCAGTGCGACGCCACTGTCCACGCGCACCTGCACCGATACCACCTGCGGCTCATTGACCGGCGAACCGATGCGGCTTAGCAGCAACACCTGCGCTTCCTTCACCCCGTCGATCTTCTCGCAAATGCGCCGCGCCGTGCGATGCGCAAGCACATTGTAGATCTTGCCGACATGGCTCACCGGGTTCTTGCCTGCCGCCGCCTCGGTACCCAGTGGCCGGTTTAGCGAGATCAATCCGTTAACGCGGTTACCGCGCCCGACCTGGCCGGAGTCGGCATCCTCGGCGGAGGTGCCGAGCAGGCTGAGGTAAACGCCGCCAAGCCCTCGGCCCTGCACGTCGAGGGCATTGAGGTGGACCGTGAATTCCGAAAACTCCTCGTTGCGGCGTACGAACCTTTCGATCACCGCGTGCAACTCCTTCTTCTTGTCAAAGTACGCAGACTCTGAGTCCATCGCGTTAGCGAGCAACGGCATCGCTACGGTCAAATCCAGTTGGCGCCCGCGCCGCAACCCCATGACCTTGATGTCCTCGCCGGTCTCGGGAAAGCGCTGCTTGAAGCGCGCGGAATTGAGGTACTTCTCGACGTCCAGCACGACGTTCTCGGTGGGCGTTAGAGGATAGAAACCGACCGCAGCCGAGGTGTCGTTGGCGACCCGCAGCGTCCCGGGGCGAGAAAAGATATCGGTGAGCTCCTGCGAGCCGGGTGACATTACCACCCGGTAACGCAGATGGTGTTCGGGATCGACGAAGCGCAAATGGCTACTGATCCAGCGTTTGGCGGCATCGACGGTAATATCGCGCACCGGTATCTTCCTGCCGTCAACGCTGAACGTCGCGCGATCGCCGATGGTTAGTTCCATCGGCCGGATAACCTTGCCCCCACCGAACCCCAACCGCACGCGGCCGGCGGTGAGCAACCCCTTATCGACGTTGTGGTGCAAGACAACACCACACTCGTCCAGGTAGGCCTGCGAGAGTGCGACGGATACCGCATCCATGATCGCGTCACAGATGTAGTCCGGATGCCCG
>CP070733.1:1589056-1592593 GCA_020347585.1 Pseudomonadota bacterium
ATGAATGAGAACCAGTATCCCGTTCATGGTGCCGGGTTAGGTCTGCGGCGGACCCTTCTGGGTCCGCTGTCTGACCAGCCGCCCGCCCAAGTAGATTTCATGGAGGTCGCGCCGGAGAATTGGATCGGCGTCGGCGGCCACCTGGGCAAGCGCTTTCGGACCTTTACCGAGCGCTACGATTTTGTCTGCCACGGGCTATCACTGTCCTTGGGCGGCCCCAGCCCGCTAGACGAAGCGTTCCTGCACCGTCTTAAACGCTTTCTCAACGAACACGACGTACGCTGCTATAGCGAGCACCTGAGCTATTGCAGCGACGACGGTCATCTCTACGATCTGATGCCCATCCCGTTCACCGCGGAGGCAGTCACCTATGTCGCGGACCGTATCCGGCGCACTCAGGAGATTCTCGAACGGCGCATCGCCATCGAAAACGTCTCCTACTACGCCGCCCCCGGCAAGGAGATGGACGAGATCACCTTTATCAATGCAGTGCTCGAAGAGGCAGATTGCGACCTGCTGCTGGACGTCAACAACATTTATGTCAATAGCGTCAACCACGGCTACGACGCCAACGAATTTCTTAAAGCCCTGCCGGTCGAACGCATCGCCTACGTTCACGTCGCAGGCCATTACAACGAAGACAAGGATTTGATTGTCGACACCCACGGTGCCGACGTCATTGACCCGGTGTGGCGGATGCTGGAGAGCGCCTACGAGCATTTTGGCGTCATCCCGACCCTGCTGGAGCGGGACTTCAATATTCCACCCCTGCCGGAATTGCTGGGTGAGGTTGATATCATCGTGCAACTGCAAGAGAAATGGAGCCAGGCGCATGACGACCTCGCACAACACGCCTGATCGCCCTGACTTTATAAGCAAACAATACGAGTTCGCCGCACATATCCGCGACCCGGACAAACATGCACGTCCAGCGGATGTCGAAGATCGTCGTATGAAAATCTACCGGGAGCTCTTCTACAATAACGTGGAAGGTTTCATGTCCTCGACCTATCCGGTGCTCAAAGAGATCCTGGGCGAAGCGCGCTGGCACGAACTGGTACGCGACTATTTTTCCGGACACCTTTCGCACACGCCGCTGTTTCCCGAGATGCCGCGCGAGTTCCTGAAGTATCTCGAAAACGGGTACCAACCCCGCCCGGGCGATCCGCCATTCATGCTCGAACTGGCCCACTATGAATGGGTTGAATTGGGTCTATCGGTTGCCGAGCAGGAGATCGACATGCGCGGCATCAACCCTGACGGCGATCTGCTCGAGGGTGTGCCGGTTTTGTCGTCGCTAGCCTGGCCGCTGGCCTACCAGTTCGAAGTACAAAAAATCGGCCCGGACTTTCAACCGACAGAACCCGGCACCGCTCCCACCTACCTGATTGTTTACCGCAATCACGACGACGAAGTGGGCTTTATTGAAACCAATCCCGTCACTGCCCGTCTTGTACAGTTGATAAATGAAGATACTGGCGCGACAGGTCGAGAGATGTTGGCGGCGATTGCCGATGAGCTTGATCACCCCGACCCGGATGTCGTCATCCAGGGTGGCCTGCAAATTCTCCAGGACCTGCGCGCTCGCGATGTTGTGCTCGGCACACGTGCCGGGTAAAAGCCCGACAACCTTCTGGAGGCTTTGATGGACAAGCTGTTGCAGCTTCAGGCTCTGCTCGACCGTACCCGCGCAATAGACTTTTTGGCACCACTGGCGCTGCGGCTGTATCTGGTGCCGATTTTCTGGATGGCGGGAACCAACAAGCTCAACAGCTTCAGCGATACGGTAGCATGGTTCGGCAATCCCGACTGGGGATTGGGTATGCCGGCACCGTGGCTGATGGCCTTCCTGGCAGTATCGACAGAAATCGCGGGAGCGCTGTTCCTGCTGTTCGGATTCGCCGTGCGCTGGATCTCAATACCGCTGATGTTCACCATGGTCGTCGCCGCCGTCAGCGTGCATCTGCAAAATGGCTGGCTGGCCATCGCCGAAGGCAGCGGCATATTCGCCACCGAACGCACCATCGGCGCGGTCGAGCGCCTGGACCGCGCTAAGGACATCCTGCGCGAGCACGGCAACTACGAGTGGCTGACGGAAAATGGCAGCTTGGTCGTACTCAACAACGGCATTGAATTCGCCGCCACCTACTTCATCATGCTACTAGCGCTGTTCTTCATTGGTGCCGGCCGCTACCTAAGTGCCGACTACTGGATTGCCCAACGACTGAAGGGCGCCTAACGCATCACCGTAACCGATGCCGCTGCTCGAAAAAGGCCCGCTTGCGCGGGCCTTTTCATTATGTGTTCAGGTACCTGGGGATTCGGTAATTTCCTCATTGCACTGCGTAAACGCCGTATCGATGGCTGCTTTTGAACCCTCGAGACTAAAGGCATACATCCGTTCGTCTAGCGACATGTTCAGAGTTTCGCCTTGCAGTGCCTGGTGAAGCCAAGGCGCGGTGCCCTTGTCGATATACCCATAGATAAATGCCGTCACCCCATCGCCGTCCACCGCATGCCCGTGCAGGCTGTAGGTGCTATCCGCGTCGATTCCCACCTCTAAGGGCACGTTGTGGCGCCTCCCTTCATCCGTGGAGGGCACCACAAGTGACAGCACGCCTCCGCAGGCGTGGTTCGTATCAAACATCAGGGTAACGGTCGCCTTGTCGTGGCTGGTCGCGGCCGCGATCAATCCATCGCTCGCAACGGAATTCTGCAAAGTCCAGTTTCCGTACTGGCGACTCTCCGTGGCTAAGACCGACGTCATCATAAAAATCGCGCCCAAAAAAGCGAAAATTCGGATCAATATGTTTATCATGCCCGGCCCTCGGCGCTACTGGAATATGTTATACACGAGGGGGATCATCGGACAAACACGCCATCACCGCGTTCCTTTCGACGCCAAGCATTGCTCCACTCGCGCCAAACCAATCAAAATGGTCCCCACCGATAGGGCAGTATTGTATTGACACATAGCCCCCAAGCCTATCGCAATGGCGCTATTCCATGCGAACATTGCAGGCATGTGCACTCGTCAGCGGCGCGGCCACTGCAGTTCAAGCGCGGGCACGGGTCGGCCGACAACGAACCCTGCGGGCGATGCGAGTCCCCCGCATGCATTGCGATATCGCCTACTACCGACCCGGACACACATGGGAAATCGTGGACGAATATGAAATACCACCTGAGCCGCTGCGGTAACGCCACACGCGTTCTTGTCGCGGCACTGCTTGCGCTGCTATTGGGCGCCGGGCCAGTCACCGCCGGAGATCTATTGGCCTTCACAACGCCGGAAAAGAAATCGCGGCATTTCCAACAAGATATTGCCTGGTGCACCCAGCTCGCCAACCATCTCGAGCAACAGGACAACTTCGCCATTCCGCCCAAGGGTGAAGCGATGGTGCACCACCTTGATACTGATCGCTTTTTTGACAACGGCAACCCAGTCGTAGACATGCAAGGCCGGCCGGTACCAAATTCCCCCTCAGTGGAGAGCGGGTCGAGTCGGCGCACCATGATCTATGCGATCTGTCTGCG
>CP070733.1:1592693-1595625 GCA_020347585.1 Pseudomonadota bacterium
GATGCCTGCGTTGAGGCAATCAGTAACTCGGCGCGCACCGGCAAAATAGGTGATGGCAAGATATTTGTCAGCACCGTGGAGCGCGTGATGCGCATTCGCACCGGCGAAGAAGGGCCGGATGCGATTTGATAGCAGATTCTGCTGCTAGCCCGAGCGGCCGGCGGCCAGCACCTTTTTCGCCTCGGCCGTGGCCGGGTGTTCGGGGTAGTTCCGTTCCAGCGCCTCGAGGTTTTCCTGCGCCTTGCCGACGTCGCCGCGCGCCGCGTGGGCCTTGACCAGCACCAGCAGCGCATCCGCCACCTGCGTGGTGCGCGGGTAATAGCGGATCACGTATTCCGAACGCTTGACTGCCGCCGCCGCACTGCCGTGCTCTAGGTAGTAATTGGCAGCATGAATCTCATAGGCCGCCAGCTTCTCGCGCAGCTTCACGATCTGGTTCATGGTGTCGTCGAAGTAGCGGCTCTTGGGATAGCGCGAGGCGAGGTCCGAAAGATAGCCGAAGGCCTTGCGCACGATGGCTACTTCCTCGTCGTTCGGCGCTTCGCGCAATAGCCTCTCCAGCACCGGTTCGGCCATGCTTAGGCCGGCCAACCCACGAATGTAGTAGGCGTAGCTGACGTTGTTGTTGTCGCGGTGGCGTTCGATAAACCGGTTCGCGGCCGCGATTGCATCCTCGGGCTGGCCGTTGCGGTAGTAGGCGTAGGCAAGCTCAAGGCGGCCTTGCACCGCGTACTTGTTGTACTTGAATCCCGAATCCAATTCGCTGAACAGTTCAATGGCGCGTGGATAGTTGCCCGTATCCATCTGGCTTCTGGCGCGTTTGTAAATGTCCTTTGCGGCATCCGTATCTTCCGGCGCCGACGCACAGCCCGGCAGTACGAGCACGGCCAGCAGCGTCCATGCAAGCAGCAGACACCAGTGCACCGCTTGGCAACCGTGACATGGCCTCGACGACATCAAACGCTCACTCCGCGGGAATCTGCATCTGGATTTCGGGATGGGTCCGCTATCCTTATTGATTGGGCTGGCGTGGTCATAAACGCGCCGCGAACTCCGTTGCGATAACTCTCGCTCAATTTTCACCCTGCTTCAAGCGGTCGAGGCGGGCATAGTCAGGATAGTTCAACTCCAGTACTTGCAATGCGTCCGCCGCCAGGTCATCGAGCGCGAGTTGGCGGTACGATTGGATCATCAAGGCCAGCGCCTCGGCGATCTGGCCGGTCTTCTGAAAGTCCGTGACCAGGTGCTTGGCGCGGTTGGCGGCCGCTACATAGGCGCCACGCTCGTAGTAGTAGCGCGCCACGTGCATTTCATGGGTGGCCAGCATTTCGCGCAACTGGAACATACGCTTTAGGGAGTCGGGCACGTAACGGCTTTCGGGGAAGCGGCGCACCAATTCAGAGAAATTCTCGAAGGCCTCGCGCGCCGACTTCGGATCGCGCTGAGTGGGGTCCTGGCGGAAAATGCGCTGCATCATAGAGCCGGCGACGTCATGGCTGGCCAGGCCGCGAATATAGTACGCGTAGTCGACGCTGGGGTGGCGGGGGTTGAGCTTGATGAACCGATCCGCCGCCACGATGGCCGAGGAGAACTGGTCGAAGCGATAGTAAGCGTAGGCAATTTCAAGCTGCGCCTGCTGGGCGTAAGGTCCGTAGGGGAACTTCGATTCGAGGCGCGAGTAGTACTCGATGGCGCTCTCGTACTGCTTGGCGTCCAGCTCCGATTTGGCGTAGCGGTAAATTTCCTCGGCGCTCATTCCCACCGTGGCGTCATCCTTTTCCTTGGCGCTGCTGCAGCCGGCCACCGCTATGAGCAGCGTCAGCAACAGCACTGCAAGGCGCAGCATCGGCGGCAAAAGGGGCACGGGCGTGGGGTGCGGTTCGAATGCAGGTCGGCGCATGCGTGCAGTATACTCTGCCGGCAACGCTTTATAAATCACCAGCTTAGTTTATGGATCAACCCGAACGACTCACCGCCGTGGTGCCGCCCGAACTGGCCGGGCTGCGTCTTGATCAGGCTCTGGCCGAGATGTTTCCGGATTACTCGCGCGCGCGCCTGCAGCGCTGGATTCGCGATGGCCAGGTGCAGGTCGACGCCCGCGGCCTGCGCGCCCGCGACAAGGTGCACGGTGGTGAAACCGTGCAAATCGACGTCGTGGCCACACCCGAGGATCGCTGGGAGCCCGAGTCGATCCCGCTTGACCTGGTGTACGAGGACGAGCATATCCTGGTGATAGCCAAACCGGCCGGGCTGGTGGTGCACCCGGCAGTGGGTAACCGCGCGGGAACGCTGCTCAACGCCCTGTTGCACTACGCTCCGGAGCTGGCCGCGGTGCCGCGCGCCGGGATAGTCCACCGCTTGGACAAGGACACCAGTGGCCTGCTGGTGGTGGCGCGTACTCTGGTCGCACAGAACCGGCTGGTGGAGCAACTGCAGGCGCGAGCGTTTTTGCGCGAATACCAGGCCATAGTCAATGGCGTGCTGCCGGCCGGCGGCACTGTCGATGCACCTATCGGGCGTCACCCCGTGCATCGCAAGCGCATGGCGGTCACCGAACGGGGCAAGCCTGCCAAAACCCATTACCGCGTCGTCGAACGCTACCGGGTGCACAGCCTGTTGAAGGTGAGCCTGGAAACCGGCCGCACCCACCAGATCCGCGTCCACATGGCCCACATACGCTGCCCAATCCTGGGCGATCCGGTATACGGCGGGCGCATGCGCATTCCGCCGCAGTGCGGTGAGGCGCTGCGTGCGTGCCTGCAGGGCTTTCGTCGTCAGGCGCTGCACGCCATTCGTCTCGGGCTGGAGCATCCGGTTAGCGGTGAGCCGATGGAGTGGAGCCAACCATTGCCCGACGACATGGCGGAACTGGTGGTTCTACTGCGTGCGGACGCTCGACAGGAGTACAAGTGAGCGGGAGCAGCGCAGCCCC
>CP070733.1:1595725-1601264 GCA_020347585.1 Pseudomonadota bacterium
CCTGCTGAATGCCTCGGCGACCTGCTATGAGGGCTGGGCACTGTACTGCGAGCAACTCATGCAGGAACAAGGTTTTCTTGATGCGCCCGAGTCACGCTTTGTGTTGCTCAAGGACCGGTTATGGCGGGCGCTGCGCATCGTTATCGATGTGGAACTGCATACCGGCGGGCTGTCCGTGGCCGAAGCGGCTGAGCGCATGCAGCGGCGGCTTGGCTTTACGCGCGAGCAGGCCATGGCGGACCTGACCTGGTATTCACAGTCGCCCACCGTGCCCATGGGCTACGCGGTAGGCTGGGCGCTAATCAATGCGACCCGCGAGCGTGTGCAGGCCGCGGAGCCGGCTTTCGCACTCAAGTCATTTCATGACCGGCTGCTCGGCGCCGGCACTATCGCCTTGCCGCTGGGGTTGCGCGCCGCCTTCGGCGAACCGCTGTGGAAGGATGTGCAGCGCAGCGTGTTTGCCAGCGGCGAGGCATGATCGGCGTGTGCGCCGATCGGGTACAATGAGCGCCCCCTGAACAGCCTCCGTCGCAACCGGCTCCAGTACCATGCAAAGACCCCCTGCCACCCGTGGTCTGCATCACGTCGCGCTACATGCGGTTGACTTCAATGCCTGTCGCCGATTTTACGTCGACCTGCTTGGCATGCGCGTGGAGTGGCAACCCGATCCCGACAACCTGTATCTGACCTCCGGCTCGGACAACCTGGCGTTGCACCGCGCGAGCGGGGCGATAGAGGGGCCGCAGCATCTCGACCATATCGGTTTTATCCTGGCGCGGCCGGCGGACGTGGACGCATGGTTCGAGTATCTGCGCTTACATGACGTATCGATGCGCAGCGAACCGCGCACACATCGCGACGGGGCGCGCAGCTTCTATTGCCAGGACCCCGATGGCAACACGGTACAGATGATTTACCATCCACCGCTGTCAAATGGCGGTGAGCCCGGTGAGGGCGGCAACAAATGAAGAAGTCATCGCGAAAGCTAAAGTTACACGGGTTCAACAACCTGACCAAGACCCTGAGCTTCAACATCTATGACATTTGCTATGCCACCACGCCGGCCCAGCACCAGGCCTACATCGAGTATATCGACGAGGCCTACAATGCCGAGCGCCTGACCAATCTGCTCACCGAGGTGACGCACATGATCGGCGCGCACATCATCAACATCGCGCGTCAGGACTATGAGCCGCAGGGGGCCAGCGTCACCCTTTTGATCGCCGAAGAATCACAACTGCCTGACGGCGTGGATGTACTAGCGCCGGAGCGCGAATCGGTGGTCGCGCATCTCGACAAGAGCCATATCACTGTCCACACCTATCCCGAAAGCCACCCCGACAGCGGCATAAGTACCTTCAGGGCGGACATTGACGTGTCCACCTGCGGCCGCATCTCGCCGCTGCAGGCGCTCAACTATCTCATCGACAGCTTTGACTCCGACATCGTGATTATGGACTACCGGGTCAGGGGATTCACCCGCGATGTCAAGGGAAAGAAGCATTTCATCGACCACAAGATCAACTCGATCCAGAACTTCATCGCCAAGAGCACCCTGGCGCGCTATCAAATGATCGATGTCAATGTCTACCAGGAGAATATTTTTCACACCAAGATGATCCTCGATGAGATCGATCTCGATGATTACCTGTTTGGCATCGAAGTCGACGATCTCACGCCACGCCAGCAGCGCGATATTCGCCGTCGGCTGCGCAAGGAAATGTTGGAGATTTTTTACGGGCGCAACATGATCAAGACACCTTAGAACAAGGACTAGAACGAGGGAATTTTTGGAAGAGTGCGTCCAGCCGAACGCGACGTACCGCTCTGAATCTACAGACGCCAAACAGCGCTAACAGAAAAAGTCGAACAGGGTAGACCCTCTGCCGCCAGGGAGAGGCACGGGGTGAGGGGACAAGACACACAGCGCTGCAGGCGCAACTTATTCCCCTTGTCCCTTGGCCCTGCCCCGAAGGGGCCTGCAGCAACTCAGATCCAGTACGCCGCTCGGGTCATCACCTTGGACGTTAGGGTCATCACCTTCTTGATCGGCTCAGGTAATTCCGCACCACCGGCGCGTAGCGCCGCAGTGGCGTGATTGCCTTCGTCTACCTTCATTTGTTCGAGCACAGCGCGGCTCTTTTGGTCTTCCAGTGAGATGCGGCCCAGATGGCTGTCCAGGTGCCGTACGACCTGGCGCTCGGTCTCGGCCACAAATCCCAGGCTCCACTTGTCGCCGGCAATGCCGGCCAGCGCGCCGATGGCCACCGACCCCGCGTACCACAGCGGGTTGAACATGCTGGTATGTGTACCCAGTGTCTCGATGCGCCGTTCACACCATGCAAGATGATCGTTTTCCTCCAGCGCGGCGCGCTCCATCTTGTCACGCACAGTGGGCAGCTTCGCAGTCAAAGCCTGCCCCTGGTAGAGGCCCTGCGCGGCGACCTCGCCGGAATGGTTGATACGCATCAGCCGCCCTGACAGGTCACGTTCGGCGTCGCTGAGCTCACCCTCGCTTGCATCAGTGGCCGGATCCGGGCGCTCGCTCACCGGTGGCCGGCCAAACACCGTACGTAAACCGGTATCGATGTGCATCAGGAACTGGTCTGCGGGGCTGTAGTTTCGTTCGGCCATAAAAATAAAGATACAAGGGAAAAGGGCAACGGTACAAGGGCTGTTATGGCCTGATACCGGCGGCACAACGCGGCGGCGGCCGCAATGTTGCTCTATAGGGCGAATGCCTCCGTGCTCAATTGGTTTACCTCGCCCCTCGTTCCTCGCTGCTCGCCTCTTCGAGTTGCTCGCAGAGCAACTCGACAGGATGCATCACCTCCACCTCGACCCCACGCCGCCGCAGGCCGTTGCGCAGGTGTACCGCGCAGCCGACGTTGCTGCTCACAATAATCTCTGGTGACACTGCGTCGGATTCTGCAAGCCGGGCGAGTTTGCGATCCACGATCGCATCAGCCCACTGTGGCTCACTCAACATATAGCTGCCTGCGGCCCCGCAGCACAGCGCATTGTCGGGCAGCGGCTCGAGCCGAATCTGCGGGATCCGGCCCAGCAAGCGATATACGGCATCCTCGCTGCGCAACACGTTGCGCAGGCTGCACGGCTCGTGGATGGCCACGCGGCGCGCCAGCGGCCGCAGCGTGACCGCCTCAGGCCACGGAATGCCTGTAAGAAATTCGCAGATCCCGACGGGTGTAACACCGAGATTCTCGGCAGCGTTGTCCTTTGGTTCACCGGCGAACAGGGTGTCGTACTCGCGCAACTGTGCGCCGCAGCCGCTCGCGGTGTAGATCACGGCATCGGCCCGCGCCGCGGCAAAAACCCGCAGGTTGTGCCGCGCCAGCGTCAGGGCCGCCTCGCGTTCCCCGGCGTGCAGATGCAGCGCACCGCAGCAGGTCTGCCTGCGTGGTGTCACGACCTCGTAGCCTAGGTGGGTCAGCACCCGGCGTGTTGCATCCAGGGCGGCGGGTTCCAGCACACGCCCCGTACAGCCGGCAAACAGGGCGATGCGTCCCCGGGGTTCGGCCGTGGTACTCGCTGGGGCCGGTTTGCGGTGCCACGACGGCAGCATGGACTCCAATCGCCTCAGCTGCGGGCGGCGCGCGAGGAAGCTGCTGCCGGCCACCCGTGCCCGCAGTCCCGGCCGCTGCTGATAGAAGCGCAGCAGCGTAGTCACGACGGCGCGCAACGCGGGGCGACGCACAAGCGTCAGTGCCAAACGGCGTAACAGGCGGGCCGCGCGCGGGCGTTGGCGGACCGGTTCAAGCAGAATGCGGGTCGCGTCAATCAGCGCGCCGAATGGCACGCCCGAGGGGCACACGTGTTCGCAGGCGCGGCAGGTCAGGCAATGATCAAGGTGTGTGAGTACCGGGGGTGAGGGTTTAAGCTGGCCGCCCGCCAGCGCCTGCATCAGGGCGATGCGCCCGCGCGGTGCCTCGTTTTCGTTCAGGCTCAGAACATAGGTCGGGCAACCGGGATGGCACAGGCCGCACTTCACGCACTTGTCGGCGCCGGACAGGATGTCGGAGTTGAGGGACAAATCAGGCGCAACCAGCACGGCCAATGGCGAAAAATCAAGGTGTGAGGGTAAAGGAGTAATTAAAGGTACAAGGGGAAAGGGACAAGGTACAAGGGAAAACACACTACATTGAGGGTGTTGGCGGTGCCTGTCCGCCGTACCGGAGGTTGGGGTATAATCGCATCCGGTCATTTCCCTTCGGTTTCCGCCCTGCATCCCATGAGCTTTTTCCGCCAACATGTCTTTTTCTGCGTCAACCAGCGCGAGGCCGACGAGACCTGCTGTGCCAATCACGGTGCGCGGCGGGTGCGCGATTATGCCAAGCAACGACTCAAGGATCTGGGCATACATCGTGAGGGCGAGGTGCGCATCAACATGGCGGGTTGCATGGGGCGTTGTGAAGAAGGCCCGGTAATAGTGATCTATCCCGAAGGCATCTGGTACACCTACGTGGACGAAGAGGACGTCGATGAGATCATCGACGAGCATATTCTCAAGGGGCGCGTGGTCGAGCGCCTGCGCATCTGATCCAATCCGCCGCCACCGTCCTCGCGCTGACCGAAGGGCCAACGGCCAGTTTCCTTGACGATGAACTCCCCACCCGACGATTTGCCTGCGGACAACCGACATTTGTACGACGGCGCCGAAGAGGAGCCGTGTGTTGGTACCGAGTTTCTGTTGCCTGGTCCGGCCGGCGATCTGCAAGTGCTTACCAACTACCCTGACGGCTGTCCACGCGGCGCGCCGGTCGGCATCATTTGCCACCCGCATCCGCTGTACGGCGGCAGTATGGCGAACAAGGTGGTGCATATTCTGGCGGCAAGCCTCAAGGACATGGGGTTGCCCAGCGTGCGCTTTAATTTTCGCGGTGTGGGCAAATCACAGGGCGAGTTCGACGACGGACGCGGCGAGTCACAGGATTTGCTTGCCGTAACTAACTGGCTGCGACAGCGCCACCCCGACTCGCCGCTATGGCTGGCCGGGTTTTCCTTCGGTGCCTTTGTGGCCTGGCGCGCGCATCGCGATGCCGGCGCTGCACGCCTGTTGCTGGTAGCGCCACCGGTGCGAATGTTCAGCTTCGAAGGGGTTGGTGAGGTTGAGGTGTCGTGGTGGGTTGTTCAGGGCGGCCGCGACGAGATCACCGACCCGCAGGCGGTTTCGGACTGGGTGCAGCGACAGGCGCACCCGCCAGGCTTTGTTTCACTCCCCGAAGCGGATCACTTCTTCCACGGCCAACTCAACGCCATCCGCGCCGCCGTTGTCCATGCTTGGTCATAAGGAGCCGCGGCAAGCAGCTAGCGCCATGGAATATGTCGTCAATGCCAGGCAGTTGCGCAAGCACTACGATGGTGTCGCAGTGGTTGATGGCATTGAGCTCCAGGTCGAGCGGGGCGAGTGTTTTGGTCTGCTGGGACCCAATGGTGCGGGCAAGACCACCACGCTGCGTATGCTGCTTGGCATGACTGGCGCCGACGCAGGAGACCTGCGCGTACTGGGCCATGCCATCCC
>CP070733.1:1601364-1608193 GCA_020347585.1 Pseudomonadota bacterium
ATGTGTTTGCGTGCGATGCGTACCCCGGTGTACTCGCCGTAGAACGCATACAGGTTGTGCAGGTGCCCGAGCAGGATAGCGCGCACCTCCTCGCTGTCGGGCTCCGCAAGGTGCTTCCCGGTATCGAGGTAGTGACGGATCTCGCGAAAGATCCACGGGCGCCCCTGCGCCGCGCGCCCGATCATCACAGCATCCGCACCGGTTTGCTCGAGCACGGCACGCGCCTTTTCCGGCGTGGTGATGTCGCCATTGGCAATGACGGGTATGGAGACTGCCGCCTTAACCGCGGCGATGGTGTCGTATTCGGCATCGCCCTTGTAGGCGCAGGCGCGTGTGCGGCCGTGGATGGCCAGCGCCTGTACGCCGGCGTTCTGTGCGATGTGCGCAACTTGCAGCGCGTTGCGGTTGTCCTTGTCCCAGCCGGTGCGAATCTTGAGCGTCACCGGGATGTCGACCGCGCCAACCACCGCGTCAAGAATATTCGCCACCAGCGGTTCGTCGCGCAGCAGCGCCGATCCAGCCATGACATTACAGACCTTCTTGGCGGGGCAGCCCATGTTGATGTCGATGATCTGCGCGCCCTGGTCCGCGTTGTAGCGCGCGGCTTCGGCCATCATCTGCGGGTCGGAGCCGGCAATCTGCACCGACTTGGGTTCGGTCTCTCCAGCGTGGTTGGCGCGCCGTTGTGTCTTGGTGCTGCCCCACAATAGCGAGTTGGACGAGATCATCTCGGACACGGCAAGTCCAGCGCCCAGGTCCTTGCACAACTGGCGGAACGGGCGATCGGTGACACCGGCCATGGGCGCCAGTACCAGGTTGTTGTCCAGTTTGTAAGGTCCGATCTTCATCGCAGACAATTCGCTGATGTTGTCTTTTATTTTGCGATCCGTTGCCAGCGCGGGGAGCAAGATAATACTCGCTCTCCGCGCCCGGATAAAGCGCAATTAATGTATAAAGTTGCGAAATTCTTGCAGTTGCGCGCTAAGCGCTTTAGCGCGTTGAATATTTTTCATCTGTCGCCTAGAGCAAAGCAAATTCGAAGTTGACCGCGTCGTTGCCAGGGTCGAGCACCTCAAGCGCAAGGGATACCGGCTTGTTCGGCGCCATAAGGATCAGTTTCTCGCCGAGATCGCCAAGGTATTCATCCGGAACAAAGCGACGCTGCGCAACAATGTCGCCGGCAAGGTTCGACAGGATTACCAGCAGGTCGGGGAAGGGCTGCTGGAATTCCGCCGTATTGACGATGGTCGCGGTGATAACCAGCACACCTTTTTCCGCCGGGTCGGTGCGGATGTCGCGGTTGGTGAGTTGCAGATTGTCCAGGTCGCGGCGCCCGGTGTATCGGCACGGCAGCACCTGGCATGCGCTCGCCACCCAGGTTGAGAGGGCGGGCATCCTGGCGGCAAGTTGCGTTCCGGAGAAAACCAGCAGTTGTCCGGCCAGCAGCGCAAGCAGCAGCAGCGCTGAGGTGGAGGCGATGGCCACACGGCGCCAGTCGGAGGCCGTTGCCTGTGCTGCCAGCAACGACTCCCTGAGCTGCGGCGGGATATCGTCATGCGTGTTGGCGTGTGACGAGGTATCGAATGCTGGCGCCTGTGGCGGGGCTTGCACGGCCAGCGGTGGTGGCACCACGATGCGGGCGCTGTCTTCGTCGGAAACAGTTTCGGTTGCCGGGGTGGCTTCGGGCTGCGTAGCTGCCGGATGCGGTGCAGCTTGCGGTTCCGGCGCCGGCATTTCGAATTCGTCCTCGGCATCGGCCCAGGCATCTTCCGCGACAGGGGATTCGGTCTCTACCTCGAACTCCCAGGCCCCCGAGGTTAACGCCTCGGCAACCGCGCTGTCCTGTGGCAGGTTCTCGAGTGGCGGTTCCTCGTCGGGCATCGCCAGCTCGATGTTGTCTATGTCGATTTCGCCCGCTTCGCGCTCCGTGGTGGACGTGAGGAAATGCTCGTCGCTTCCCGGTGGCGGCTCACCGGTCGGCAGATCCATGAGCAGGCGATCTAGCGCGTTGAAGACGTGCTTGCAGTGGCCGCAGCGCACCTTGCCGCTGGCAGCCATAAGCTGTGTGTCGCTGATGCGAAAAACGGTACTGCACTCGGGGCACTTGGTATACATGTTCGGGGGCTGGTGCGCGCCCGCCGGCAGGTGGCGCCCAGACGCGTGTTGTTGAAGTTTCTGACAAAACCAATCTTATCAGAATAGTTTACCCGCTGCGGTGGGGCTGTCCGCGGGTGCCCACCAGGCACGCCCAGTCATCCTGCTGCGCGTACTGTGTCAGGCTTACCTGCGGGTACGCCGCGCATACCTCCGTGACCTGCGGCTGCAGGATGCCGGACAGCAAAAGGGTGCCGCCCGGGCGCAGCAGGTCACTGAGCGGCGCGGCGAGTTCTACCAGGGGTCCAGCGAGAATGTTGGCGACCACGAGGTCCGCGCCTCGCACTGGCAGCATCCGGGACGGGTCCGGCGTCGCATCGGGCGGCAGGCTAGTGTCGATGACTTGGTCGACGCCGTTGCGCGCGGCGTTCTGACGCGTCGCCACCAGCGCTTGCGGATCGTTGTCGACGGCATGCACGTGCCTTGCACCGAGCATGGCGGCTGCTACGGCCAGGATCCCCGAGCCACAGCCATAGTCGATGACCAACTGGTCTTGCGGTGGATTCGCATCGAGCCACGCCAGGCACATGGCGGTGGTTGGATGGGTGCCGGTGCCGAAGGCCAGTCCCGGGTCGAGGATCACGTTGACCGCATCGGGTGCGGGCGGCGCGTGCCAGCTCGGGCAGACCCACAGCCGCTCGCCAAAGCACAGTGGCTTGAAGTTCTCCAGACCGGCGCGTAGCCAGTCGCGATCCTCGAGTGGCTCGATGCGCAGTTGCGCGCTGCCAGCGGCATCGTCCAGTGCGGTGTGTACCGGGGTCAGGTCGGTATCGGCGTCAAACAGGGCCACCAGGCGTGTGTGTTGCCACAGCGGGGTGGCGCCAGGCGGGGTGGCGCCAGGCGGGGGTTCGTAAAGCGGCTGGTCGGCGCCGTCCTGAAGCGTGACGGCGGCAGCGCCCAGATCCTCCAGCAACTCGGAGAGCGGCTCGGCGCTATCGGGGTCGATGTCGAGGATGAGCTGGAGCCAGGGCATAACAGACAGTGGCGAGAAACGAGGAACTAGGAACTAGGAACGAGGGAAATTCGGCAGAGAAAAGAGCAAAGGGAAAAGATACAAGTTCGCTTTTGAGCCACGGGGAACACGCGGGACTCGGGGAAACAGAATTGATACGCACAAACCGCACCAAAATCCTCCCCTACCACAGGGAGGGGAAATTTCCCGGCGATTTGGCTTGAACGAGTGCATTTCCTCGTCCCTCGAACCTCGTTCCTCGCCACTCGAGAAAAAACAGGGCCTAAAGGCCCAGTTTTTTCTCGAGATAGTGAATATTGGTGCCGCCCGCCATGAAGGCCGAGTCGCGGCACAGGTCCGCGTGCAAGGGGGCGTTGGTTTTGATGCCCTCAATGACCAGTTCGTTGAGCGCGCCGCGCATGCGTGCAATGGCCGAGTCGCGGGTCTCGCCGTGGGTGATCAGTTTGGCGATCATGGAGTCGGAGTAGGGCGGTACCTGGTAGCCGCTGTAGATGTGCGAATCGACCCGCACCCCCGGACCGCCGGGCATGTGAAACGCAGTGACGGTACCGGGCGAGGGCATGAAATTTACCGGATCCTCAGCGTTGATACGGCACTCCATCGCGTGGCCGCGCCACGCGATGTCTTCCTGCCGGTAGGACAGCGGCTCGCCGGCAGCAATGCCGATCTGCTCCTTGACGATATCCACGCCGGTAATCAATTCCGTGACCGGGTGTTCCACTTGAACGCGCGTGTTCATTTCGATGAAATAAAATTCGCCGTCCTGGTACAGGAACTCAAAGGTGCCGGCCCCCAGGTAACCGATTTCGCGGCAGGCTTGCGCGCAGCGCTCGCCGATCTCTCCGCGCAATTCTTCGGTGATCCCCGGGGCGGGTGCCTCTTCGATAACCTTCTGGTGGCGGCGTTGCATCGAGCAGTCGCGCTCACCGAGATGGATGGCGTCGCCGTGCTGGTCGGCCAACACCTGGAATTCCACATGGCGCGGGTTGTCCAGGAACTTCTCCATGTATACGGTATCGTTGTTGAACGCGGTGCGCGCCTCGTTGCGGGTCAGCGAGATCGCGTTGAGTAGGGTTGCCTCGCCGTGTACCACGCGCATGCCGCGCCCACCGCCACCCCCGGCGGCCTTGATAATGATTGGATAGCCGATGTCGCGCGCGATACGCAGGTTTGTCTCATCGTCATCCCCCAGCGGCCCGTCCGAGCCAGGTACGCAGGGCACCCCGGCCTGCTGCATCGACTGAATTGCCGAGACCTTGTCGCCCATCAGCCGGATGGTCTCGGCGCGCGGGCCGATGAACACGAAGCCGCTTTCGGCCACGTGCTCGGCGAAGTCGGCATTCTCCGAAAGAAAACCATAACCCGGGTGGATGGCCACCGCGTCGGAAACCTCGGCGGCACTGATCACCGCCGGAATGTTGAGGTAACTGTCTACCGAACTGGACGGGCCGATGCAGACCGACTCGTCAGCCAGGCGCACGTGCTTCTGGTCGCGGTCGACGTCGGAATGGATTGCGACCGTTTTGATGCCCATTTCGTGGCAGGCGCGCAGGACGCGCAGGGCGATCTCGCCGCGATTTGCTATCAGGACCTTGTCAAACATCGTATCGTGCTACTCCCCGTCGCGGTGCTAGCGCCGCGCGGCTGGTAAAACGTGAACGAACCGGGCGGCTAATCGATAACGAACAGCGGCTGTCCATACTCCACCGGCTGGCCGTTCTCGCCGAGAATGGCTTTGATGGTACCGGCACGGTCGGCTTCGATCTGGTTAAGCAGTTTCATCGCCTCGATGATGCACAAGGTGTCGCCGACTGCGACCTGCTGACCGGATTCAACGAAGGGTTTTGCGCCAGGGGAAGGTGCGCGGTAGAAGGTGCCCACCATAGGAGACTTGACGGTGTGGCCAGTGATCTCCTCTGCGACTTCCGGTGCGGGTGCGGCCGCTTCAGCTGCAGCGGCCGCTGTCGGCGGCGGTGCGAGCGCGACCGGCGCTGCGGCTAACGGAGCTGTGGCGCGGCTGATGCGCACGGATTCCTCGCCTTCATGGATCTCGATTTCGGCAATGCCCGATTCTTCCAGTAGCTCAATGAGCTTTTTGACTTTTCGTATGTCCATCCGGTTGGTCCGTCTCAGGTGCTGTTGCTTAATGACTCGATAGCGGCGTCAAGTGCCAGCGTATAGCCAATCGGTCCGAGCCCGCTGATGACGCCTACGGCAAGATCAGAAAAATATGAACGCTGGCGGAAATCCTCGCGTGCGTGAATGTTCGACAGGTGAACTTCAATGAACGGGATCTGCACCGCGGCCAGCGCATCGCGAATTGCCACGCTGGTATGCGTGTACGCCGCCGGGTTGATAATGATATAGGCGACACCATCGCGCTGCGCCTGCTGAATCGCATCGACCAGTTCGTGTTCGGCGTTGCTCTGCACACAGTGGAGATCGTGCCCGGCCTGCGTGGCGCGTTCGACGAGGCGCGCATCGATTTCGTCGAGCCGCGCAGCGCCGTAGTGCTCGGGCTCGCGAGTACCGAGCAGGTTCAGGTTAGGGCCGTGCAGTACCAGAAGTTTTGCCATTGACCTCGGGGTGCGGTCGGGTTCGCCGGGCAGTGTGGTTGCCGCCAGTTTTCAGGTAGATAACGGCTGTTGGACCGGATTTCGCCGCAGTCTGCGGCAAATATATCCGGCTACCGCCGAATTTGCGCGCTAGTGTGCATTATTGGCGGGGTTTTGTCCAGAACAAGCACGTTTGCGGCAAATCGGCGCAGATCCCCGCCAATTGGTTCCTGGCTGGGGCGTGCCTCGTGCGTGTCGCCGCTGCATCGGGGGCTGGGGCGGTAGGGGTCTACAACAGGGGCTTGAGCATCGCGGCGGTCTCTTCGTAGGTCATTTCGGTGCGATGCCGCGAGACAATATTGCCGTTGCGATCGACGATAATAGTATAGGGCAGCGCACCGAGGCGGTTGCCATAGGCCTGCGACAACGCGATGCCCTGCTGCTCGCCGAGCAGGATGGGGTAGTTGATACCCATCGGATCTACAAAATCGCGTACCGCCTCAGGCGTGTCGATGGCGATGCCTACGATCGCTAAGCCCTGATCACCGAAGTCGTCCTGCAACTGGATGAATGCCGGTAGCTCGCGTAGGCAGGGCGGGCACCAGGTGGCCCAGAAGTTCACCATCAGTACCTTGCCGTCCCATTCGGCAACGGCGCGTTTGTTACCTTCCAGGTCGGGCAGGGAAAAGTCAGGTCGTCGGTCCGTCGCAGAGGCGCTGGTGGCGGATGCGGAATCCTGCATATACCGGTAGACGAATAGCCCGGTGGCAGCGCCGGCCGCGACCACCACGATCATGAGTACGACGAGAGTGGAGGTTTTCATCGGATATCCCTATCGCGCGCCGGTCGGCTAGCGTACTGCCTTTTCCACATGCGGGCGAAACTTGTCCGCGGTCATGAACCCGACCACCCGGTAGTTGCGCCGCTCCTTGCCGTCCGCGCCGAAGAACAAAATGGTGGGCGGGCCGATCAGTTTGAAGCGCTTGAGGAGCGCCTTGTCCTGCTCGTCATTGGCCGTAACATCCGCCTGTAGTAGCACGGTGTTAGCGAGCGCCTGCTGTACACCCGGGTCGGTAAAGGTGTACTTCTCGAATTCCTTGCAGGACACGCACCAGTCAGCGTAGAAATCCAGCATCGCCGATTTGCC
>CP070733.1:1608293-1614582 GCA_020347585.1 Pseudomonadota bacterium
ACTGGACACAGTATGGTGCTGGCGTTTTGAACTACCTGTGCGTGCCGGACATGCCGCTCGATACCCGCGGCACCCAGTTCGAGATGCCCGGCGGCTATATCAAGAACGCGGATCTCGCAACGTTCCAGCCGATATCGACCTATCACGATGCGTACTTCGAAAGAGGCGTGAAGGAAAGCGTCAAGCATGCGTGGTACGAGGGCGGCAAGGGCGCACTGCACCCCTACGATGGCGAGACCGTGCCCCAATACACCGACTTCCAGGACGACGGAAAGTACTCCTGGGTGAAGGCGCCGACCTTCTACGACGAACGCGCTCAGGTGGGACCGCTGGCTAACGTGCTGTGCATGGCCGCAGCGGGTCATGAGCCCACCACACGCAATCTGAATAAGTTGCTTGAGATGGCCGGTGCGGTGGCCGGCAGCGAGATCCCGGTCGCGGCGCTGCACTCAACCATCGGGCGACATGCGGCGCGAGCGGTGCGCTGTGCGGTGTTGCACGAGTCGCTGGCCAGCCAGTGGCAGCTTTTGATGGACAACATTGGTAAGGGCGACTTTGAAACCTTTAACCGCCCCGAGTTTCCCAAGGGCGAGGTGCGCGGCTTCGGTTACCACGAGGCGCCACGCGGTGTGTTGTCACACTGGACTGTGATTCGCGATGGCAAGATCGAGAACTACCAGGCGGTTGTCCCAAGCACCTGGAATGCCGGTCCGCGCGACGAGGAGGGCAAGCTGGGGCCCTATGAAGCATCGCTGATGGACAACCCCATCGCAGATCCGGAAAAACCCCTGGAGGTCATCCGTACCATTCATTCATTCGACCCGTGCCTGGCATGTGCTATCCACATGGTCGATACGGAAGAGCAGGAAATCATCAAAGTGCATGGTGTTGGACCCATGACCGGACAGGCCTGCTGATGGAGGCGGTAATTACAACAGAAAACGAGACCCAGGTGTCGACGCACATCGCGCCGGTGCTGGTCCTGGGTCTGGGCAACATCCTGCTACAGGACGAGGGCGTCGGGGTGCACGTGGTGCGTAAACTGCAGCGCGAGTACCGGTTTCCACCGGGGGTCGAATTACTTGACGGTGGTACGGCCGGCATGGCGTTGTACGACGATCTGATCGATCGCAGCCATATCATTGTGATCGATGCGGTCAACGCAGGAAAGCCACCGGGTACCCTGCTGAGCCTGACCACCGAGCAGGTGCCGAGTTTCTTTCGCAATAAGGTTTCACCACACCAGATGGCGCTCGCCGATATTCTAGCGGCGCTCGACATCATGGGTAAGAAGCCAGCTGATATCTCGGTGTTTGGCGTGCAACCGAAGGACCTGGAGCTGGGACTCGAGTTGTCAGAAACGCTCCAGAGCTGTGTCGACCCGTTGGTCGGTCAGGTGATGGCGCGATTGCAGGAGTTGGGTTATGCGCCCGAGCGCAGCGAGGTTGCGCCGGCCGGTTGAGGGCAGTAGGTGTCGGGTCGATGGTGCGGCCTGCCTATCAGTCAGTTTGGCTCTTAACACTCACCTAACCTAATTGAGGAAAATGAGATGATTAGGGAACTACCAGAAAGTGAAGGTAATGTTCTAGGTTTTGAGATAACCAGCAAGGTGTCCTTGGACGAGGAAAAGGAGTGGATAGGGAAGTTTGACAAGGCAATCGAAGACAATGGCAAAGTCAGTGCATTGGTTGTTTTGGGTGAAGATGCCAGCTGGGGAGTGAAGGCTGGGCTCGAAGATCTGAAATGGGTAATGAAACACATGAAGCAACTCGACAAAATTGCTGTTGTTTCAGACAGCAACGTTTGGAAGTGGTTAGTCGCTTTAGATAGCCCATTTGCGAAATTGGTTGGCATCAGTGAAAAGCATTTTGAACCGTCAGAACTAGACGATGCCTGGACATGGGTGAAACATTAAACGTCTACACGCGCATCAAGACCGACAGGCGCACAAAGCGCGCCTGTCGGTGGCACAAGAGTTAACTGGATAAGGGGACGCTGACAATGAAACCACACGTTTCCACACAGGTGTTGCTGGCCGTCATGGGTATTGTCGCGGTGCAACCGTTGTATGCGCATACCATTGGCGCGTCTGGCGGCTTCAGCACCGGCCTGGCACATCCATTGCTGGGCTGGGATCACATGCTGGCGATGCTGGCGGTTGGCGTGTGGGCGGCAGAACTTGGCGGGCGTTCAGTATGGAAGGTGCCCGCCGCCTTCTTGATAGCCATGGCGCTGGGGGCGGGTATTGCAGTGGCGGGGCTGCCGCTGTTTGGCGTTGAGGGATGGATCGCCACCTCGATTCTGGTGCTTGGCCTGTTGATCGCGGCACCCAAAGGGGTGTCGGGTGGAATCGCAGCAGGCATCGTCGCGACGTTTGCATTGTTCCATGGTCATGCTCACGGCGCGGGCCTGGCGCTGTCGGCCTCACCATTGGCTTATTTTGCCGGGTTCATGCTGACCACCGTGTGCCTGCACTTGACCGGCATCGGTGCCGGGCGTGCATTGCGCTCGTCGCGTCAGGACATCATCCGGGCGGGCGGGATTGTATTGGCCGCGGCAGGCGCCTGGTTGGTGTTTGCGGCCTGACGCCCGGAAGAAAGTCATGGCGGGTCCGCTTCTGGCAATGGCAAGGCGCTTTGAGCGCATCGGTGCGGATCAAATGCGTGACTTGCCGATTTACAACCACGCGATAGATGTCGAGGCGGTTGGTTTTCATCCCTGGGGTCCCGGCTTTGTCGGGGTGTTGATTACGCCCTGGTTTATGAACCTGATGCTATTGCCTGGCACGGATGCACAGTGGGATGCGATGCAAGTAGGCGACACGGTCACCCACGAACTTCCGTCGGGCGAACATGACTTCATGGTGGGCCATGACGAGGAACTAGGTGTTTACCAGTTCATAACATTGGTATCGCCGGTTGCCGGTCTCAAGACTCAAGCGGCGGCGCGCAACGCTGCGCTGGTGGCGCTCGGCGGATTTATGCGCATCGGTCAGGTTCCCGACAAGCAGGCGGTTGCTGAACAGCCTGTGATGTACCACGAGAAAGACGAACCCGATAAGGGGCGGCGTGCGTTTCTACGCGGGTTCACCGCGAGTGAGGGCGAGTAACACGCACTGCGTAGCTAGTCTAATTTGTTCGATTCCCCCTCAGATGCGCACGCAACCATAATATGAGCACCATACGAGGACGAAGATTCAGCGTCATTTTGATTATTATTGTCGGGTATCGACCCTTGAGAGCCGCTCAAAAAATTTCAATGAGTGGCAGGTTGATAATGAAAGCGGACATTTCGGTATGCTAGTAATAGCAGCCACCGACGCCTAGGCTGGCGCTCCTAATTGAAACTTGATGGAACAGTCGCTCGATTCTTGCATCGGATTCTGTGTCATCAATTGAGTCGAGTACAGTCCGACCATGCAACGACCAACAGGGCCGATTTGCGCACGCATTGTTCCATGCTAAACGTCTTGTTGTATCCTCTCGCATCCAACTCACCACATCAAAAACCGAACTGTGCCTGGAGTCTTAAGTAAGTCTGCCCGTCTTCATCGCTCGGCAGCCAGCCGAGACTTCCTGAAGCTGTGACGAGGGTCTTATTGAGGGCATCGAACAGGTGCGCGATCTCCGCCGAGAATTTCCAGCGGTTCGTCCACGTGAAGGGGAAATAGCTAACGCCCGCGGTAATGGAGTGGAATGTCTCGAGATCCCCTGGCTGGTCACCGGGAGAAACCAGGTTGTATTGCGCGTATGTCTGCAAGTGCGTAGTAAAAAAGTAGCCACCTTGCACAAGCAGTCCGTAGTTGTTGAACGAAGGCCCGCTCTTGGGTTCGTGTCGGGTCACCGATGCCGCAAGCATGGCCTGGTAACCGTTACCATTGAAGCTGATATCGGCGTTCAGCTGTGCGCTTGTGTCAACTGCAGACGCGTCCTCCTCGATCTGAGACCCGCCGGCGAGCCCTAACAACACGCCCCGCGGACGACCGCGTCGACTCACAAGGTCGTCCCACACCGACCAGTCGCGTCCTGCGACCTGGTACGCCCATCGGCCCGTTAGCGCAAGCTCGGTGGAGTTATTGTTTGGAAAGCTCTTCTTGGCACCATTGGCCCCGTCGCTCAAGGCCACCCAGAAGCGCTGTCGATCGCCTTGGTAGTGAGCTTGAACCGCATTCGATGCCCCGTAGGCAAAGGTAAAATCATTGGCAGAAAACTCAGTGGTTAAAACGTCCTGGGCCAACATCCAGTCCTCGCGGGACATTGCCAAAAACTGCCGCCCGGCGCGCACCGCCCACTTGGTATCGATGTTGTACTGTAAATAGGCGACCTGCAGATCGGAATTGCCTTCATCGTCGATATTGATCCGGAAGTGATAGTCGAACATGGGGGTAAACTGCCCCTCAAAAAAGAAACGGGTGCGGTTTAAAGAGAAACCTTTCTCAACGTCGTCTTCGCCGGCGGGCGCCTCTCGCCAGTTGATGTCGTAGCGCGCCTGCGTGTAGGCGCCAATGTTGAGACGAAATTTCCCGTCTTTGCTACGGATGAAAAAACCGTTGGCCGTGTTTTTCTCGTAACCGGCCGTGATTGGGGTTTCACTATCCCGGTCACTGGTGTGACTATCGGGGGTCGACTTGCCAATGCCGGTATGACTTTCGGTCGCTTCCTTACTCTCGACGGCCACGGCGTATGGAATGCAGACTAGGGTCAGCATGATGATTCCGGCGATCCACACTCTGTTCATCATACCAGGCTTATCCAACATAGATTTGTATCAAAACAGTTGCTGTTCCCGTTAGATCTTTTGCGCTCCCAGTTACTCCTGTGCTATTCACCGATAGAAGATCGGGATGTAAAAAGCAAAATAAAACAAAGCCCAAACTAGTATCGAACACAGTTTCGATTCGCGTTTCGCAACAGAAGCAGGGACCCCTGTTCGGGGTCCCTATTAGTGCCAGATCGCACTTACTTTTCTTGGGCGGTCGCTATCGGCCTAATGTTGTACCGGCAACCGGATCGGTTTGCCCGGGTAGACATTCTTCAGCACCTTCGAATCTTTCACCACGATCGTGCCGTTGACCACAACGTAGGGAACGCCCGTGGCTGGTAATCCACCATTTTGCGGGGTCGCATTAGCCTTGACTTTTGCGGGATGAAAAATCGTGATGTCTGCATCGGCGCCGACCTGAATACGGCCCTTATGTGCCATTTGCGGAACGCCGTTGTCCTGCATGAACTTGGCTGGCATATAGGTCATCTTCGAGATCGCGAGCATCAG
Source organism: Pseudomonadota bacterium (assembly GCA_020347585.1). Classification (GTDB taxonomy): domain Bacteria; phylum Pseudomonadota; class Gammaproteobacteria; order CAMYNG01; family CAMYNG01. The sequence continues at coordinate 1,613,565 of CP070733.1, forward strand.
GGGCATGAGATTTTCTTCGCGCACAAGTTGCAAGATTCGGGAAAAAGTAGCGGCGCCGCGGGGATGGCCGTTGACGGCATCGAAAGGCGTATCCCAATTGGTGGCGGGAGATCCATCCTTTTTCATCACATACGGAAACGAGTCGCTAGCAATAGTGCTTGTCGGATGTGCGAGCGCCTTGTAGAGGTCTTCCTTCTTGGCGTTTTCAAACGTAACGGAAGTTGAAGGGGCTGTTTTCACCAACTTCTCATAGCGCTCCTTGGTCAGCGGTTTACCTGAAGCCGTTTCGACGATGTCGCTATAAGTGCGTCCCATATTCTTCTGGTAGTTGTCCGGGTGCAGGTAGTCTGCGCCAACAATGGTCGCACCGTAGGTATAGGCGTAGACTTCGGCAATGGTCTGGTGACCTTTCGCATAAGCCGCATCAAGCAACGCCTGACAATCAGCGGATACAGCAAGACACTGCGCCGTCATGTGTTGGACGATCAGGCCACCCCCGTGCGCGGCGACCATCGCAACCTGCTCAGCGGTACCCAGTAAGCCACTGGTAGGCGGCTGCTGACTGGAAAATCGCCCATGCATGCCGACCAAGCGTCCGTATTTCCCGGCCATCTGCTGGGCGAGTGCCGACTCCCGTGAGGTAATCCCGAACTCTTCGTAGCCGGGCGTGTGCCCCACGCCCAAGGCGCCCTGTTTCAAACCCTCGTCCAGCATCGACTTCATTTTTGCAATCTGCTTATTCGTTGCGACCTGTGTCGACCATTTCATGGTCGCACGCGAATCTTTCGGATCCATGAGGCCACAGATGGCTGCACCAAAGATCGCCGGGTCTCTGGGTTTGTAGTCAGGATTGAACAAAATTTCGCGGATGTTCATCATGCTAACCGTAGCGCCATAGTTGGTCTGTGCTCTACCATCCCAATGTTTGTACCACAGGTCTACCGGGTAAACGCCGGCTTCGATTTCCAATGGTGTGGTAATACCGTCACGCAACGCCAGCCTCTGTCCGAAGGGACTG
>CP070733.1:1614682-1624813 GCA_020347585.1 Pseudomonadota bacterium
CATGACATTTCCCTGCTGGACGTCAATGCGGTACACGGAGCACCCGCTCAACGCCAGGCCGCCCAGGAGCAATATCGTGAGAATGTTTCGCATTTGGAGTACCGCAGGCGCTATACTTTTCATAGGATGCCGCTAATGATACCGCAGTGTGATATCACGGTGCAGCAGTGAGGTGAGCGTGGAAAACCAGGAGCTGAAAAACGCCGGACTGAAGGCAACGTTGCCCCGTATCAAAATTCTCAAGATCCTCGAGAACAGCCGACATCGACACATGAGCGCGGAGGACGTCTACAAGGCGTTGCTGGACAGTGGCGAGGACGTCGGGCTTGCGACGGTCTACCGGGTGCTAACCCAGTTCGAAACAGCGCAACTGGTCAAGAGCCATCATTTCGAGGGTGGCCATTCCGTCTTCGAACTCGAGCACGGCGAGCACCACGACCATATTCTTTGCGTCAAGTGTGGCCGGGTGGATGAGTTCGTCGATGAGGTTATCGAGGAGCGGCAGAACCTTATCGCCGAGCGCGCTGGTTACTCCATGACCGACCATTCTCTTTATATCTATGGGATCTGCCCGGATTGCCAGAAGGAAAATGGCTAGCTGCCCGAGCCGGCCGCTGTATCTTTCGTATAGCCCCTGTTGAACCCTATCTGCTGACTAGGCCTGTGCGCGATCGATAAGTTCACGCGCGTGGGAGAGTGTCTGATCGGTGATCTCGATTCCACCCAGCATGCGCGCGATCTCGTCGACGCGCTGCTCTACGCTGAGCGGCTGAATGCGCGTCAGTACGTTCGTCTCGTCCGCACGCTTAATGACCTGTAGGTGATGGTGTCCGAGAGCGGCAACCTGCGGCAGGTGGGTAACGCAAATGACCTGGCGTTGGCTGGCCAAAGTGCGCAACTGGCGCCCCACGATCTCCGCGACTCTTCCGCCGATACCTACGTCTACCTCATCGAAGATAAGGGTAGGAATGCGGGTACCCTTGACCGCGATTACCTGAATCGCAAGGCTAATGCGTGACAACTCGCCGCCGGATGCGACCCTGGCGAGGGGTTGCGGTGGCTGCCCCGGGTTGGCGCTGACCAGGTACTCGATGCGTTCCGCACCCGTAGCGCTGAATTCGCCCTCGGGAAGCGCGTGCAACGCAATCTCAAAATGTCCACCCTCCATGCCCAGTTCCTGCATGGCGGCGGTGACCGCGTCGGACAACTGGCGTGCAGAGCGGGCGCGGCCCTTGCTCAGGGTCGCCGCCAGTTTGCGCCAGGCGCTGTCCGTCGCGCTGATCTCCTTGTCGATTTTCTCGAGCCTCAGGTCGGCGGCTTCGAGTTCGTCAAGCTCGGCCTGAATCTGTGGCAGTAGCTGCGGTAGCGCTTCGGGCGCGACACGATGCTTGCGTGACAGTTCGTGAATGTCCCCAAGCCGTTGCTCAATCCACTCCAAACGTTGCGGATCAAGCTCCAGGCCGGCGTGGTAGTGGCGCAGCGCGCTGGCGGCTTCTTGCAGGTTGATGCTAGCCTCGTTGAGCAGCGCTGCAACTTCGCTAAGTGCCGGGTCGGCCGCGAGCAGCTTGTCGATCTCGCCACTGCCCTGGCCCAGCAGGCCACGCGCCGAAACCTGCTCGTTCTCGTCCAGCATTTGCAGGACGTGTTCGGCGCCGTCCAGCAGGCGGTTGGCATTGGCAAGGCGTCCGTGTTCACTTTCGAGTGCGCCGAGCTCATCTTCGACTAGCGCCAGCTGCTCAAGTTCGTTGACCTGGTAGCGCAGCAAGTCAAGACGCGCATCGCGCTCGCTGCTAGCGCGGGACAGGCGTTCGCGTTCATCCTGCAGTTTTCGCCAGCGACGCCAGGTATCACTTAGTTCGGTAAGCACCGCGCTGTGCTCGGCGAAATCGTCAAGCATTTCACGCTGCGTGTCGCGGCGTAGCAGCGACTGGTGTTCATGTTGGCCATGCAGATCGACCAACATCTCGCCGAGTTCGCGCAGACTCTGCACCGGTGCGGGCTGGCCATTGATGTATGCCTTGGAAGGACCGCCGCGGTTGACCGTGCGACGTATAATGCATTCGCCGTCCGCATCCAGTTCGCGTTCCTGCAGCCAGGCCTGTGCGCTCTCAAGATCGTGTACGTCGAAAGTCACGCTTATTTCGGCACGGTCGCAGTTGTGACGGATTACGCGGCTCTCGGCGCGGTCACCCAATGCCAGCCACAGTGCATCCAGCCGCACCGATTTGCCCGCGCCGGTCTCGCCTGTCAGTACGGTCAGTCCGTTCGACAGTTCCAGTTCCAGCTTTTCGACGATGGCAAAGTTGCGAATATGGATGTGCGTCAACATCGAGTCGCAGCGGCGGGCTAGTTTTTCGAACCCTGAGTCAAACGCTTGTGCACCGGACCGCCCCAGTGCAGGTTGGCGCGCAGGATTTCATAGTAGTCGTGTTTGGCGGGATGGATCAGCCGCACCACTTTGTCCTTGCTGGTAATGTGTACCTGATCGCCGCCGACCAGCCCGAGATTCATCTGCCCGTCGCAGGTGACCTGTGCCTGGCAGTGCTGCATTTCGCAGACATAGAGCTCGATCTCGCTATTACCGTCGATCACAATGGGCCGGTTGCTGAGTGTATGCGGGGAGATCGGCACCAACACCATGGCATCGAGCGTGGGTTGCAGGATCGGGCCGCCGCCCGACAGCGCATAGGCGGTGGAGCCGGTGGGTGTCGAGACGATCAGGCCATCGGCGCGGATTGTGTGCAGCAGGCGCCCGTCGATGTAGGTCTCGATTTCGATCATGCGTGCGATATCCCACTTGTGCACCACCACGTCGTTGAAGGCATCGCTTTCACCTACACACGTGCCGTCGCGTTCGATCGCAGCATGCAACAGGATGCGGTGCTCTTCCTGGTAGTGCCCCTTGAGTATCTAGTCGAGGCGCTCGAGCATGTCGGTCGGAGAGATGTCCACCAGAAATCCGAGGCGGCCCAGATTAACCCCCAGCAGCGGTACGTCGTAGTCGGCGAGGCTGCGCGCGGCGTTGAGCAGGGTGCCGTCACCGCCGACGATCACCACCAGGTCGCATTGTTCGCCGATCGCTTCGCGGCTCGCGGTCTCAAGTCCGTGCTCGGTAACAATGAGAGCGGTATTTTCGTCCAGCAACACGCGGTGCTTGCGCGATAAAAACTCCCCGACCCGGATCACGGTGTCGCTGACGCCCGGATCGGCGTACTTGCCGATGAGCCCGATTGTGTTGAAAGCAGCCGTCATAGTGATATCTCCGCGTCCGCGCAAAAGTAGCATAGGTCAGGCCGCAGCCGCCATTCTGGTCGGATTCTTGACACCCTCCAGGCGGCTTGCTAGCTTTCTGTTTGGCACTCGCGATGTATGAGTGCTAATTTCGTTGCCGCCCTATTGTGATGTGGTGTTGGTTTGAGGTGGGAACACGCCATTGAGTGATCAATCTGTTATGAATGACCGCGCCCAGGTCCTGCTCAGGACGCTGGTGGAGCGCTATATTCGCGACGGTCAGCCAGTCGGCTCGCGATCGCTCGCCAGGGATTCGCATCTGGATCTCAGCCCCGCCACGGTGCGCAATGTGATGTCAGACCTCGAAGAGATGGGACTGGTGACCGCGCCGCATACCTCGGCGGGCCGCATCCCCACAGCGAAGGGCTACCGCATATTCGTGGATACCTTGCTGACGGTGAGGCCGTTACAGAAAAAGATCATCCAGAAGTTGCAGCACGAACTCGATCTCGCCGCCAACACCACGGATCTCCTCGGTTCGGCCTCGTCCATGTTGTCGGCCGTCAGCCAGATGGCGGGGGTGGTCATGCTGCCCCGGCATGGCACCGTGATGCTGCGCCAGGTGGAATTCCTACCGCTGTCCGGCAACCGGGTACTCGTGATCATTGTCACCAACCGCCAGGAAGTGCAGAACCGCATCATACATACCGCACGCACCTATTCCCCGTCGGAACTGGACCAGGCTGCGAACTTCCTCAACCAGGAATTTGCCGGCCGCGACCTCATGGAAGTGCGGGCCAGCGTGCTGGCAAGCATGCGCGAAGCCCGCGAGGACATGAACCGAATCATGTCTACCGCGATTCAGATGGCCGATCAGGTGTTTTCTGCCTCTGAGACTGACGACTACATTCTGGCGGGGCAGAACAACCTGTTTGCCTACCAGGAGATGGCCGATATCGACAAGCTGCGCCAGCTTTTCGAGGCCTTCAACCGCAAGCGCGACATCCTGCACCTTCTTGACCAGTCCATCGGCGCGAGCGGCGTGCAGATCTTCATCGGCGACGAATCCGGCTACGGCGTGCTCGAGGATTGCTCGGTGGTAACTGCGCCCTACAAGGTCGAGGACCGCATCGTCGGCGTGCTGGGCGTGATCGGGCCAACGCGGATGGCCTACGACCGCGTCATCCCAATCGTTGATGTGACCGCAAAACTGCTTGGCTCGGCCTTGACTGCGGAGTAAGTAACCCCATATCAAGGGTGGCCACCGTCGCATAGCGGCGGTGGGCCAGATTTTGCCTTACATTTTTGGGGAAATAGGAAGGGTATTTGCAGATATGAAGAAGGACAAGGCCGCACCTACTGAACAGACGACCGACGAGGTGCCGGCAGATCAGGAAGCAGTTCAGGAAACAGCACAAGTCGAGCCCACCAAAGAGGAGGCTGTCGAGGCCACCGCGGAACTTGAGGCCCGACTTGCCGAGGCGGAAGGCAAGGCAGTAGAGCACTGGGACCTTGTTTTGAGGTCGAGGGCCGAGCTGGAGAACGTCCAGCGCCGCGCGGCGCGCGACCTGGAGAACGCTCACAAGTACGCACTGGAGCGTTTCGCCCAGGAGCTCCTGCCGGTAAAGGACAGCCTGGAACTGGGGCTTAACGCCGTGGCGGAGGGCGAGGGCGAAGGTGAGCAGATCACCAAGCTGCGGGAAGGAACGGAGTTGACCCTCAAGATGCTGTCGGCGGCGATGGAGAAATTCGGTATTCAGGAGGTAAATCCGCAGGATGAGCCGTTTAATCCCGAGTTGCACCACGCCATGACGATGCAGGAGAGCCGCGAGAAGGCTCCCAATACCGTGCTGAGTGTGATGCAGAAGGGCTATCTGCTCAATGACCGCGTGATTCGACCCGCCATGGTCATCGTGTCGAAGGCGGCGCCAGCCGAATCTGACGCGAATGCGGACGAGCAGGCTTGAAGTCAGCGGGTACTACCCATATTTCAAAGAAAGCATTCACAAGCACAATCAACAAGTTAACGCAAATTCCGGAGTACTGAGGCCATGGGAAAGATCATAGGAATTGACCTAGGAACCACCAACTCCTGCGTCGCAGTGATGGAGGGTGGCAAGCCCAAGGTAATCGAGAACGCGGAAGGGGATCGGACCACACCGTCGATTATCGCGTTCAGCAGTGATGACGAGATCCTGGTTGGCCAGTCGGCCAAGCGGCAGGCCGTAACCAACCCGGAAAATACACTGTTTGCCATAAAGCGGCTGATCGGCCGGCGTTTCGACGACGACGAGGTCCAGAAGGACATCGACATGGTGCCCTACAAGATCGTCAAGGCCGATAACGGCGACGCTTGGGTCGAGGCCCATGGCAAGAAGATGGCGGCGCCGGAGATCTCCGCCCGCGTGCTCATGAAGATGAAGAAGACCGCCGAGGATTACCTCGGTGAAGAGGTCAAGGAAGCCGTCATCACGGTACCGGCCTATTTTAACGATTCGCAGCGCCAGGCCACCAAGGACGCGGGCCGTATCGCCGGGCTGGAAGTCAAGCGCATTATCAACGAGCCTACCGCGGCAGCGCTGGCCTTCGGCATGGACAAGAAAGGTGGCGATCGCAAAGTCGCGGTCTATGACCTGGGTGGCGGCACGTTCGATATCTCCATCATCGAAATCGCGGAGATTGAAGGCGAGCACCAGGTCGAGGTGCTCTCGACCAACGGTGACACGTTTCTCGGTGGTGAGGATTTCGATAAGCGCCTCATTGATTACCTGATCGAGGAGTTCAAGAAAGACCAGGGCATTGACCTCAAGGGTGATCCGCTTGCCATGCAGCGTCTGAAGGAAGGTGCCGAGAAGGCCAAGATCGAGCTTTCCTCGTCGCAACAGACCGATATCAATCTGCCGTACATCACGGCCGATGCCAGTGGTCCCAAGCACATGAACATCAAGGTGACTCGGGCCAAACTCGAGTCCCTGGTAGAGGACCTTATCGCGCGCACCATGGACCCGTGCAAGATAGCGATGAAGGATGCGAGCCTGAATGCCTCGGAAATCGACGATATCATTCTGGTCGGCGGCCAGACGCGCATGCCCATGGTGCAGGGGGCGGTGAAGGACTTTTTCGGCAAGGAGCCGCGCAAGGACGTAAATCCGGACGAGGCGGTTGCCATCGGCGCGTCCATCCAGGGCGGGGTGCTTGGTGGGGAGGTTAAGGACGTGCTGTTGCTTGATGTCACCCCGCTTTCGCTGGGCATCGAGACTCTGGGCGGCGTCATGACCAAGCTGATCGACAAGAACACCACGATTCCGACCAAGGCGAACCAGATCTTCTCTACGGCGGAGGACAACCAGACCGCCGTTACCGTGCACGTGTTGCAGGGCGAACGCGAACGTGCTGTCGCGAACAAGTCGCTGGGCAGGTTCGACCTGAGTGACATCCCGCCGGCGCCGCGTGGCGTGCCGCAGATCGATGTCATCTTCGATATCGACGCCAACGGCATCCTCAACGTATCGGCCAAAGACAAGGCGACAGGCAAGGAACAGTCCATTGTTATCAAGGCCTCCAGTGGCCTGTCTGACGACGAAGTCGATCGCATGGTGAACGATGCTGAGTCGCATGCGGCCGAGGACCAGAAGTTCCATGAACTGGTCAACGCCCGCAATCAGGCAGACAACCTGATCCACGCGACTCGCAAGTCGATGAAGGAACTGGGCGACAAGATCGAGGCGGAGGAGAAATCCGCTATCGAGAACGCCATTCAGGAACTCGAGGAGGCCATGAAGTCCGACGACAAGGAAAAGATAGAGGCCAAGACCACGGCATTGACCGAGGCGTCGGCGAAAATGGCAGAGCGTCTGTACGGCCAGCAGGCCCAGCAGGAGGAGGCGGGCGGCGCAGGCGCGCAGGATGCCGGGGCTAGCGGTGGCGGCGAGGAAGTGGTCGATGCGGAATTCGAAGAGGTCAATGACGACAAGAAGTAAGCAGTAGCAGGCGGGAATTGATGGGCAAGACCGGCGACGCGCAGTATGCTGCGCCGTCGCCGGTATGCTATGGGCCCGCTAAGGGACCCTCGTATTCAACACAGAGTGGGTAATGGAAAAGCGCGACTACTACGAGGTACTGGGGCTATCCCGCAACGCCAGCGAGGCGGATCTCAAGAAGGCCTTTAAACGCCTGGCGATGAAATACCATCCCGACCGCAACCCCGAGGACAGCGGCGAGGCGGAGGAGAAGTTTAAGGAGGCCAAAGAGGCCTACGACGTCCTCAGCGATGCCCAAAAACGCGCGGCCTACGACCAGTTTGGTCATGCCGGCGTGGATCCCTCAAGCGCCGCGGGTGGCGGATTCGGTGGTGGGGCAAGCTTCAGCGATATATTCGGCGATGTCTTTGGTGACATCTTCGGCGGCGGCGGCGGGCGCGGCGGCGAGCGGGTGTACCGCGGCGCCGACCTGCGCTACAACCTGGAACTTTCGCTCGAGGACGCCGTGCGCGGTACCTCGGTCAAGGTACGTATTCCCACACTGGTGCGGTGCGAGGAGTGCGGCGGCAGCGGCGCGCGCAAGGGTACAAGCCCGAACACCTGCAGCACCTGTAACGGGCACGGCCAGGTGCGCATGCAGCAGGGTTTCTTCTCACTGCAGCAGACCTGTCCGCGCTGCCACGGCAGCGGACAAATTGTCACCGATCCGTGTACCACCTGCCGCGGTCATGGCCGCGTCGAGGAGCACAAGACCCTGTCGGTGAAGGTTCCGGCGGGGGTCGACAGTGGTGACCGCATCCGGCTTGCCGGTGAAGGCGAGGCAGGGGAGAACGGCGGTCCGCCGGGCGATCTCTATGTGCACATTCACGTCAAGGAGCATCCCATCTTTGCCCGCGACGCCAACGATCTGTATTGCGAGGTGCCCATCGGAATGGTGACCGCCGCGCTTGGCGGAGAACTCGATGTTCCCACACTCGACGGGCGCGTCAAGCTCAAGATTCCGCCCGAGACGCAGACCGGCAAGCTGTTCCGGCTGCGCGGCAAGGGTGTGCAGTCGGTGCGAAGCAGTGCGGTGGGCGACCTGTTGTGTCGCGTGGCGGTCGAAACCCCGGTCAAGCTGACACGCCGGCAGAAGGAGTTGCTCGAGGAACTCGGCGAGACGCTGAGCGAGGGCAGTCACCGTCCGCGCGAGTCGTCCTGGCTCGATGGCGTGAAGAAGTTCTTCGAGGACATGAAGTTATAGCCGGCGCGCGAGCTACATGCACCAGGTACAGCCAAACCCGGACATAACAAGACGAATACCTAATCCGAGGCACTGCCAATGGTACGAGTTGCGATAGCAGGAGCGGCGGGTCGAATGGGACGCGCGCTCATCGAAGCTGCTGGTGATACGGACGACGTGCAGGTAACGGCGGCCTTCGAGCGTCCCGGCAGCACCGTCATTGGCGCCGATGCCGGGGAGCTGGCCGGCACGGGCACGCTTGGCGTGCAGGTCAGTGACGATCCCAATGCGGCAAGCGCTCAGTTCGACACCCTGATCGATTTCACGCGCCCCGAGGTTACGCTTGCCAATCTGGCAGTGTGCCGCGCGGCGGGCAAGGGCATCATCATCGGCACCACGGGTCTCGATGCCTCGCAGCGCCAGCAGATTGCCGATGCCGCGGCAGACATTCCTATCGTCTTTGCACCCAATATGAGCGTGGGTGTCAACCTGTGCCTGAAGTTGCTCGAGCTGGCGGCGGGCGTGCTGGGCAATGAGGTGGACGTGGAAATCGTAGAGGCGCATCACCGGCACAAGGTCGATTCTCCGTCCGGCACGGCGTTACGCATGGGCGAAGTGGTCGCGCAGGCGCTGGGTCGCGACCTTGCCGAGTGTGCCGTCTACGGCCGTGAGGGCAACACCGGGCCGCGCGAGCGAGCGACCATCGGTTTCGAGACTATTCGTGCCGGGGACATCGTCGGTGAACATACCGTAATGTTTGCCGGAATCGGCGAGCGCGTCGAGATCACACACCGGGCTTCGAGCCGCATGACCTTCGCCAAGGGTGCGATCCGCGCGGCTAGCTGGCTGAGTTCACATCGCAGCGGGCTGTTCGACATGCAGGATGTGCTGGGATTCAAAACCGGGTAGTGTGCTCCGGAAATAGCGCGCGCTTGCGGGGCTCGAAACGCGCGGCAACATGGCACGTGCGTAGACACCCGGCGCCAGACTAAAGTACAATTCGCCCGGTCACTGCAATCAGGCGACCACACCCGAATCGTTGAGCGGGAGGCACTCTGCCAGGGGCCTCCCGCTTTGCACATCTGCTGCGCGGAGGTCAGCTTGAAAAACCCGGCAATGCTGGTCCTTGAAGACGGCACCGTGTTTCACGGTGAGTCTGTCGGTATTGACGGCCAGACTGTCGGTGAGGTGGTTTTCAACACGGCCATTACCGGCTACCAGGAAATCCTGACTGACCCTTCCTACGCGCGCCAACTGGTCACCCTGACCTATCCGCACATCGGTAACACCGGCACCAACCACGAGGACGAAGAATCGTCCGCGGTGCACGCCGCCGGCCTGATCATTCGCGACCTGCCGCGGCGCACCAGCAACTGGCGCAGCGAGGCGTCGCTGGATGCCTACCTGGCCGGGCATGGTGTGGTGGCCATCGCCGATATCGATACCCGCAAGCTGACCCGCATCCTGCGTGAGAAGGGCGCGCAAAGCGGTTGCATAGTCGCAGGTTCCGGCATCGACGAGGCGCAGGCACTCGCCGCGGCGCGCGGTTTCGCCGGACTCAAGGGTATGGACCTCGCGAAGTTCGTATCGACTGACGTGCCATACCAGTGGAGCCAGGGCACCACGTTCGGGCGCAAGCCCCGCATTCTGAGCCGCCGCGTCGCGCCGTATCACGTAGTGGCCTACGACTTCGGCATC
>CP070733.1:1624913-1628017 GCA_020347585.1 Pseudomonadota bacterium
GAACTTATTGCTCGCTGATAAAGGTCTGTTGAGTGCTGGCGATTATTTCACGGTTGCACTGAATGGCGAGTATGCAGATGGGTTACTCACAACCGGTGAGTTCGTCAATGTACCCTTCACAATCTGTCTGAAGAAGATGAGTCCGTTTAGGTTCTTCGTAGATGTGTTGGGGGTTGCTGAGTAACTAATCCCTTACCAGTTAATCATTCTCAACCCGGCCTCCGCGCCGGGTTTCTTTTGTGCGGAAGGAAACACAACTGCCGCTAGAGGACAAACTGCATGCCGCGCTAGCGCGCGATGACAATAGACCAAGCCGGATGCCGCAGCCCGAACGGGCGTGCAACTAAAAACTGTAAGTCAGCCCAACACTGGCGAAGTCGATATCTCGGCTGACGCTGGTGAAATCACCGGTGGCCGGGTTGACGAATTCCGCCTGGAAACCGACGCCGAAAAAACGCTCCCATTCGATGCGCACGCCGAAGCGCTTGGTGGCTGAGAACTCAAAACCAATCCCCAACATGCCGTTGAGGCCGTTGTCGCTCTTGGAGCGCGACACGGGGGTACCCCCCGAGTCGACTGCGGATGCACTTGCTTCAACATCCCACCAGGCCGGCCCGCCCTTGAATAAGACGGCAAACCGCTCACCGATGCCCAACCTGCCGACCGCCAGCGCGTACAGGGCCTGTGAATCCACCCGGGTACTGGCGCTGTTATTACTAAAGCTGGAACTGGAGCGGCCGAGGTCTGCGTAGCCAAACTCAACCGCAAAGTACTGGCTGAAGTTGATACCACCGAACAATTTCCAGGCGCTGTCGCGGTCATCCACGCTGACTGCCCCCGGTGGCGCAAGGTCGTAGTAGCTCTGGCCGTAGCCGAGCCCCGCATACCCGCCAGTGATGCCGGCCGTTGCCGGCGCTGTGAGGGCCAGTAGTACCGCAACCGCCGCGTATCGCAACAGGGTTCGCATAACGCTTGTGCCGCTCCCGTATTCTTAATTATTGGGGCCTGATGATACCCCGCCGTGGGCGCAGCGCAATAACTCCAAATGGGCCGAGTAAGCTGGATCTGTCAATTTACCGTCGCAAAGCGAGTAGCGCACGGCCGTTAACAGCGAGGTTTTCTTTTCTTAAACAACAAGTTAACTGCAAGAATGGCGTCGATCTGCTATTCGCCGGCGCAGTAGGGTACACTATTTAAACAGTTGCAAAACAATAAGGTGGGCTGCCACGGCATCCCAGCAGCGCGCCGAGACAATACGATGGCTTCACCGGATCCACACGACGAGCACAACGCGGGTCCCCTGCGACGCGAGATTCCCGAGGCGGAACCGGGCTATATCGAGTTCTTTGGCTTCGCCACGCACCCATTTCCCCACCGCGTTAATCCTCAGCACCTGTTTCTGACTGAAGGATTACGCGCGCTCAAGACCAAGCTCCCTGCTGTGCTTGCCACCCCCGGCAGCCTCGCGGTGATTACCGGGGAAGTTGGCGCCGGCAAGACCACGCTGGCCCGCGAGGTGGTGTACAAGAGCGCGACGAGCTCCATCATTGCCTGGATCAACCAGACGCTGTTGGGCGAAACCGAGTTTCTGCAGATGCTGCTGGTGCAGCTGGGGCTGGAGCCGTTCGGACTGGACGAGAACGAACTGGTAACACACCTCACCGAGTTCCTCATCGAGCAGCACAACTGTGGCGGCAAGATCATCCTGGTGGTAGACGAGGCTCACAACATGAGCCCGCGGGTGATCGAGCAGATCAACATGCTGTTGCAGCAAACGATCGAGGGCGAAACGCTATTCTCGGTGGTGCTGATTGGCGAGAAGTCACTCGAGCGCACGCTGCAGGCAGCTAACGTGGCCGAGCTCGCCGCTCGGGTGACCTATCGCACCCATCTTGATGCCTTCAGCATCGCCGAGACCGAGGAATACATACAGCACCAATTGGAGGCCGCCGGCCTCGAAGGTGAATCACCCTTCCGGGGCACCTTGATGCCGCTCGTTCACAAGTACACCGGCGGCAGCCTGCATCGCATCAATACGCTATGCAACTTTGCTCTGCTCAACGCGTTTCTCGAGCAAACCAAAACGATAAGCACCGAACTCCTTGAACTGACGCTCAACGACTTGCAGTGGGCACCGGAAGCGATCGGCAGCACCTCGGCTGCGGCCTCGATGGCAGGCGCACCCGCTCACGCGATCAAGCTGGTGCTTGATTTCGACAAAGGGCGCGAATTTGTCATCGATAAAGAGTCTGTGCGCATCGGGCGCTCCGCAGACAACGAGGTTCGCATCAACGATCCCATGGTAAGCCGCCACCACGCCTCGATCATTACCCGTGACGGGGTGAGTTACATTCAGGACGAAGGTAGTACCAACGGCGTGTACATTAATCGCAAGCGCATCAAGCGGCGCCTACTACACGACGGCGACAAGATCTGGATCGACCGCAATCGCTTTCGCTTTTTCCGCACTGAAAATCCATAACGCTCACGGGCGCCCGGCCCGACTGCATTGTCCATTCTCATTTTGCGTACCGGTTGCCATAGTGCCGGCCGCCCCGCCTGCCGCGCAGCGCGAAAAAAACCCGGCAGTGCCGGGTTCAGGGTGGGGGGATGAATCAGGGATGCGCTGGGGTCACCCGAGATCTGCTGCCAATGAGTCACGCGTCGCGGCGGGCAACGGGTCGACCGCCTCTTGGCAATTTTCGTGGTCGATACCCATGGCGACGGCGGCGCCCGACTTCACTGCGCCGACCATCTCAGCAGACAGCTCAAATCGCATGAAATGCACAGATGAGGTTTTCTCCTCGGTCGTGCGCTCCAAGTCCTCGTCGGCGATGGCGTAGACCTTGTCAAACCCCTCGACACGGGCCCATACCTTGTCTTCTATGCCGACCAGCTTGGCGAGCGCGTGCTTGCGCTCCTCGGCATCCTCGTATTCCACCATAAAGGTGGCCTTCCAGTTACTGCCATCGGGGATCAAGGGGTTGTACGCCTGCAGCTCCTCGTTGATGCCCTCTTCTTCGAAGATACGCTCGATGCGCAACATCTCCTGCACCTGATACTGCATCGTCAAGCGGTCTTCGAAATACAGCGTGGCGTGCGGC
>CP070733.1:1628117-1633399 GCA_020347585.1 Pseudomonadota bacterium
CTATCGGCTCATTTCTGTTCGCCGGTCCCACCGGTGTGGGCAAGACCGAGGTGACCCGCCAGCTGGCGCGCATTATGGGCATCGAGCTGATCCGCTTCGACATGTCTGAGTACATGGAGCGCATCACGGTATCGCGCCTGATTGGCGCTCCGCCGGGGTACGTCGGGTTTGACCAAGGCGGGTTGTTGACCGAGGCGATCAACAAGCACCCGCATGCCGTGCTGCTGCTCGACGAGATCGAGAAGGCGCACCCGGATGTGTTCAATCTGCTGCTGCAGGTGATGGACCACGGTACCCTGACGGACAACAACGGTCGCAAGGCGGACTTCCGTAACGTGGCAATTGTCATGACCACCAACGCCGGAGCGGACCGCCTGGACAGGGCCTCCATCGGCTTTACCCAGCAGGATCACTCGACCGACACGATGGAAGTGATCAACAAACAGTTTACGCCGGAGTTTCGCAACCGCCTGGATGCGATCATCCAGTTCAAGCCGCTCTCGCCGGATACCATTACCCAGGTCGTGGACAAGTTCATTTTCGAACTTGAGGGTTTGCTGGAGGAGAAGGGCGTTACCTTACACGTGGACGACGAGGCACGGACCTGGCTGGCAATGCAGGGCTACGATCCGAAGATGGGTGCACGTCCCATGGCGCGGGTGATCCAGGAGTCCATCAAAAAACCCCTTGCCGAAGAACTGCTGTTCGGCCGGCTGGCGCACGGCGGCACGATCGAAATCACCCTCAGCGGGGACGACCTGCAGTTTGAGATCGAAGGCAAGGACGAAGTCGCTACCTCCTGATCGCTGCGCCAACCGCCCGACGTTACTCACGCGTACATACCGTGCGCTCATGCGCGGCTTCAGAACATACCGTGCTGGAGGTAGGTAACCGGCGGCAAGCGCCGTTTGGGCGTGTGTGCCGCCGTGGCGGCCGAGAGAGGCTAGCGGGTGCGAAAGACGATACGACCCTTGCTGAGGTCGTACGGGGTCAGTTGTACGGTCACTTTGTCGCCGGTCAGGATGCGGATGTAGTGCTTGCGCATCTTGCCCGAGATGTGTGCGGTGACCACATGGCCGTTTTCCAGCTCAACACGAAACATGGTGTTGGGCAGGGTGTCGACCACCGTGCCTTCCATTTCAATATGCTCTTCTTTTGCCATCCGATTTTCGATTGCGTTCCTGTGGTACTGCCTGATTGAGACCAGCGCGAATAATGCACCAATCGCGCGCGTTTTTCAAAACACAAAGTCACACCACCGGGAGCCTGGCTCCCGGTGGTGTGTCAGGGGCGGCTTGCGCTAGACGGCTATTGCCGTTCGCCAGTCAATGGCGGACCAGGTTACGCGCGGATGCGTCGACTCAGGGGAGAGGACGATTTCCATGCCCAGGAGGCGTGACATGGATGCCAGGTTCCGGATGGATGCGAGTTCTTCATGCAGATGGGTGAATTGTTCACGGTTGAGATAAACCATGTTGGGTCGCAACCCGTGGTTTTCTTCGAACTCGTGCGCCATCTGATAAATGAAGCTCAACATGCTGCTCTCCCGGTTCCTCGCGGTGGTTCGCTGTGTTGGCTATGCCGGTCTGCACGCGTAGCGGTGTTTCCGTACGCGGCGGCGCAGGCCGTCCTCTGTAATACATAGCGACACCAACAGGGGCGGGCTTTAGCCCCGCGGCAGGAGAAGCCAACTAATTGAAAAGACGAAAATTCAGGAGGCCGGATCGGCCGGGAGGAGCTCCCAACCGGAACCCCGGAAATGCTCGAGGGGGCGGTACTGGCTCTTATAGGACATCTTCAGGCAATCGCGAATCCAGTAGCCCAGATAGACCCAGCGCAGACCCAGGTCGCGGGCCTTTTCAACCTGCCAGAGGACGGCATAAACCCCCAGCGCGCGGCGCGAGGGCTCGGGATCGAAGTAGGTGTACACCGCCGACAGACCGTCGCGAAAGTGATCGGTTACCGCCACGCACAACAGTCGGCTACCGGCCCGAAACTCATATAGTTTGCTGCTGCTCCACGGGCTCGATATGAAGCACATGTAGTTGTCGGGGTTGTCGTTATCCATGCCACCGCCGGGGTGGCGGGTTTGAATATAGCGCCGGTACAGCGCGAACTGTTCATCGCTGAAGGTCGCCGGTGCCGCGTTCACGCGCAGGTCGGCGTTAGCGCGCCATGTGCGGCGCTGGCTGCGGTTCGGAGTGAATGAATCGACGGGAATTCGAACCGGGATGCAGGCCCGGCAGGTGCGACAGTGGGGACGGTACAGATGATCGCCGCTGCGCCGAAAACCCATGGCCGACAGTTGTGCGTAGTGGTCATTGTGCAGCTCGGCGGTGGGGTCGGCGAACAGCGTCACCGCTTCGCGCTCCGGCAGGTAACTGCAGGCGTGCGGCGGCGTGACATAGAACTGCAGCGACTGAAGGCTCTCGATCTGCCTGGATTGTGTTTTCATGTTGCGCCGCCTGTCTGTTCGAGGCGTTGTTCAATTTCCGCGTCTACTTCCCAGCGCGCCGCTAACGAAGTCAGCCCGCAGAACTCATGTACCAGTGCTACAAACCTGGCGCGCGGAATGCTCTGCGCACCGAGGCTCGCCAGGTGCCCGGTGTGGACCTGACAGTCGATTACCGGTACCCCCCAGGCCTCAAGATGCCGTACCAGGTAGACAAAGGCCACCTTGGATGCGTCACTGACCGCAGAAAACATCGACTCGCCAAAGAATACCCGCCCGAGCGCCACCCCGTACAGTCCGCCGACCAGGTTTTCGCCCTGCCAGCACTCCACGCTGTGAGCCTTGCCGCGCGTATGCAGCCGCTGGTAGGCGGCCTGCATCTCGGCCGTAATCCATGTGCCGCTTTCGCTATCACGCGGCCCGGCGCAGGCAGCGACGACCTGCGCGAACGCAGTATCGAAGGTCACCCTGAAACGCCGCTGGCGCACGGTTTTTCGCAGACTGCGCGAAACACGCAGGTTTTCCGGGAACATCACCGCGCGCGGGTCGGGTGACCACCACAGGATGGGCTGGCCCTCCGAGTACCAGGGAAAGATACCGCGGCGGTAGGCCGCCAGCAGCCGTTCCGGCGACAGATCGCCCCCTGCGGCCAGCAAGCCGTCCGGATCGCGCAGGGCACTTGAAACCTCCGGAAAGCTGTCGCGGTCGAGGGGATCCAGCCAATTGATTGCGAGCATGCGCTGATTTTCGCCCAGTGTTTGCGGCCTGGCCAGCGCGCGTCAGGGCTCCGTGGCCTTAAAGGGCGAGTGCGCGGTGAGTTCGCCCATGTAGTGCTCCATGCCGTGGCGTTCGCGGGCCAGAAAGGAGGCGATTATCTCGCGAAATCCTTCGTGGGCAAGCCAGTGCGCGGAATGGGTTGCGGTGGGCAAAAAGCCGCGGCTGATCTTGTGCTCGCCCTGCGCGCCGGGCTCGAAGCGCTGCAACCCGTGGGTAATGCAGTATTCGAGTCCCTGGTAGTAACAGGCCTCGAAGTGCAGGCTGTGAAAGTCGTCGCTGCAGCCCCAATGCCGGCCGTAGAGCGCCTCCTCATCGCGCAGATTGAAGGCGCCGGCGACATAACGGTCGCCGTATCGGGCCAGCACCAACACCACGCTGTCGGGCATGGTGGTGGCAAGTTCGCGAAAAAACCCGCCCGACAAGGTCGGCATGCCGCTCTTGCGGTAGAAGGTGTCGGTGTAAAACTGCTGCCAGATTTCCCACTGCGTATCGCTGACCTGGCGCCCATCAAGCACCTCGATCTCAATGCCCTGTTCCTGCACCCGGCGACGCTCGCGCCTGAGCTTTTTGCGCTTGTCGGCGGTGAATGCCGAGAGGTAATCGTCGAAGTCGCGGTAGCCGCCGTTACGCCAGTGGAACTGGCAGCCGAGACGCGGCAGCAGGCCGTGCGATGCGAGGTGGCGTGTTTGGGATTCGGTAGTAAACAGCCAGTGCAGCGAGGACACACCCAGCGAACGCGCCTGCTCCAGGGCGGCTGTGGTCAGCGCCGCGGCGATATCGTCCTGCGCCGGCTCCGTGGCCAGAAGCAAGCGTGCGCCTGCCACCGGCGAGTAGGGCGCAGCCGCCACCAACTTGGGATAGTAAACCAGCCCCGCACGCTCGTAGGCATCCGCCCATGCCCAGTCGAATACAAACTCGCCGTAGGAGTTGTACTTGAGGTACATAGGGGCCGCGCCGAGCAGCCGGCCGCGGTCGCGGGCGATGAGGTGGCGGGGCAACCAGCCGAAACGCTCACCCACCGCGTCGTGGTGCTCGAGCGCCGCGAGGAACTCATGGCGCATGAACGGATTGCCGCTGCCCTGCAGCGCGTTCCATGCAGCCGCGGGGAGGTCGTCGATCCGTTCGACAACGCTTATCTCCATGGCGACGGCGCAGATGGTGCGCGCCGCACCACGCGCACTGCCTAACCCCCCTTGGCGGCGAGATTGTCCAGATAGCGCTCGGCATCCAGGGCGGCCATACAGCCGCTGCCGGCCGAGGTTATCGCCTGGCGATAGATATGATCGGCGACGTCGCCGGCCGCGAATACTCCCGGGATGCTGGTGGCGGTGGCATTGCCCGCGTTGCCGCTCTGTACCACGATGTAGCCGTGGCTCATCTCGAGCTGGCCCTCGAACAATTCAGTGTTGGGGCGGTGGCCGATGGCGATGAACACACCGCTGACGTCGATATCCTTCGTGGAATCATCGCTGGTGCTCTTGATGCGCAGCCCGGTGACGCCGCTGTCGTCCCCAAGCACCTCGTCGAGCATATGGTTCCACTCAATGGTCACGTTACCGGTTTCGGCCTTTTCGAGCAGCTGGTCGCTTAAGATCTTTTCCGAGCGGAACTTGTCGCGACGGTGAATCACTGTCACTTCGGAAGCAATATTCGCGAGATACAGCGCCTCTTCAACCGCCGTGTTGCCGCCGCCAACTACGGCGACTTTCTGCTTCTTGTAGAAAAAGCCGTCGCAGGTTGCGCAGGCCGATACGCCCTTACCCCTGAACTTTTCTTCCGATGGCAACCCCAGGTACATGGCCGAGGCACCCGTGGCGATGATCAATGCATCGCAGGTGTAGACACCGTTGTCTCCGGTCAACGTAAAAGGACGTGAACCCAGTTCGGCCTTGTTGATATGGTCGAAGATAATCTCGGTGTTGAAACGCTCGGCGTGTTTGCGCATGCGCTCCATCAGCTCCGGCCCCTGCGCGCCCTCGGCGTCGCCGGGCCAGTTGTCCACGTCAGTGGTGGTCATGAGCTGGCCGCCCTGTTCGAGGCCCGTCACCAGTAC
>CP070733.1:1633499-1636280 GCA_020347585.1 Pseudomonadota bacterium
ATGAAGCAGCGCAAGTGCTCCGAGGATGAGGCATACCATACGCTGCGCAAGATGGCGATGAAGCAGAATATCCAGATTGCAGAGGTGGCAAAGAAGGTCATCTCGCTCGAGGAACTACTAGCCTGAGCTGCAACGTAGTGCGGCAGCCAATGGGCTGAACGATAGCGGTTGCACAGGCTCTACGCAGGGCCTGGGCAGGAAAAACAGATAACGGGTCAACGGCGGCCCGCTCGGGACAACGGCGTCCATATCGGCAGTTCGCAACTGCCTGGTATGGGCGCCTTTTTTGTGGAAGGCAATAGAGGTACATGGGCGTTTCACTCGCCAGAAAAGCACAACCCTCTCCCACTGGCGCCATCGCGCCGGTGATCGTGGTGGGCGCCGGTCCGGTGGGTATCCGGACGGTTCAGGCCCTGGTCAAGCGCGAACCTACGACACCGATTGTGCTGTATGGCGACGAGCCCTGGGCGCCGTACAACCGTGTGCGCCTGTCATCCCTGGTGGCGGGCGAGGTCAAACTCGGCGGGCTCGCCAACGAACCGCGTTTGCCCGTCGATGCGCGAGTCATTGCGCACTACAACGCGGCTGTGGTTGATATCGATCGCGATGCCAGGAGCGTTTCCGATGCGCACGGCAACGTTCAACAGTACTCCTCGCTGGTGCTGGCTACCGGCTCCCGGCCGCACGTGCCGGGCATTCCCGGTATCGACAAACGAGGCGTATTCACCTTCCGTAACCTCGACGATGCGCAACGCCTGATGGCGCGCCAGGCGCGCAGCCGGCGTACCGTGGTCCTCGGTGGAGGATTGCTGGGCCTGGAGGCGGCGCGAGCCATGCAGCGGCAGAACACCGAGGTCGTTGTCGTGGATCACACCAACCGTCTGATGAGTCGCCAGCTCGACGACACGGGTGCAGAGTTGCTGCGTGAGCATGTCCTGGCGCACGGCATTCAGAGTGTGCTTGGTGTTGCGGTCGACGCCTTGGCAGGCGATGACACGGTGGCCGGCGTGTGCCTGCGTGGCGGGCGGACCATCGAATGCGACACCGTGATCGTCGCGGCGGGTATCCGTCCCAACGTGGAACTTGCGTTGCAGGCCGGACTGGCGATCGGCAAGGGGATCCGCGTCAACGATGCAATGCAAACGACGGACCCGGATATCTTCGCGGTCGGCGAATGCGCCGAGCACCGTGGTCGGGTGTATGGCCTGGTGGCGCCGGGCCTGGAGCAGGCCGAAGTCGCGGCGCATTGCATTCTTGGCGGGGATTCGGATTACGCCGGTTCGGTTCAGGCGAGCCGCCTCAAGGTGCTGGGCACACCTGTGTTCAGCATGGGACGTGTCGGCGAGGAGGAAAACCCGCTCGAGGTTACCACCGTCACCTATGCGCATCCAGAAAACGGTGTATACCGCAAGCTGGCGGTGCGGCGCCGACGCCTGGTGGGTGCAATCGCAGTCGGCGAGTGGGAGGAACTCGGCCGTATCCAGGAGGGGGTGACGCGCCAGCGCCTGGTTGGTCCCTGGCAACTGAAGCGTTTCCGCGACACCGGCCAGCTCTGGCCGCTGGAGGAAGCGCGCAGCGTTTGTGACTGGCCCGCCTCGGCAACCGTCTGTAACTGCACCGGGGTGACACGCGGCCAGTTGAGCGATGCAATTGCCGGTGGTGCGGTAACAGTCGACGCGCTTATGGCCAGTACCGGGGCATCCTCGGTGTGCGGCGGTTGTCGACCCTTGATCGGTGAACTGGCGCAAACCACCGAACCGCCCGCGCCGGAACGCGGTTACCGCACCTTGCTCGCTACCGGAATTATTGCGTTGGTGTTCGCGGTGCTTGTTGCCTCCGCGTTGCAGGTGCCGTACAGCGGGAGCGTGGAGGTGCCATGGCAATGGGACCTGCTGTGGCGCGACAGCCTGGCCAAGCAGATCACCGGGTTTACCACACTGGGATTGTCGCTTGCGTTGCTGTCATTGTCATTGCGAAAGCGCTGGAAACGTTTTTCCCGCGGCGCGTTTCCGGTATGGCGCATGGTCCATGTAGTGCTGGGACTTGCGGCATTGATCGCGCTGCTGCTGCATACCGGCATGCGCATGGGGGCCAATCTCAACTATCTGCTCATGCTGAGCTTCGTCGGGCTCATCGGCATCGGCACACTCGCAGCGGGGGTCATCAGTACCGCGCACCGGTTCGATGCATCGCTGGGTCGGCGCCTGCGCAACCTGTCTGTCTGGGGGCACATCCTCCTGTTCTGGCCCTTGCCGGCCCTGCTGGGTTTTCACATCGTCAAGGCGTACTACTTCTAGGGGCGGCGGTGCGATTGCATAGCAGAAATATCCCGTGGTTGGTTTGGGCAGCGGTGACGCTCGCGCTGGCGGCATGGCTGGCAGCGAACCTGCTGGGCGATGACAAGAGCCTGTATCTGCCCGGCGCCACCAGTCATGGCCACTATCAAATCGAACTTGCCTGCAACGCATGCCATTCCGAGGCTTTTGGCGGCGGTGCGGTGCTGCAGGACGCCTGCGTCGCATGTCATGGCGACGAACTCGAGGTGGCGGACGACTCCCATCCCAAATCGAAATTTACCGACCCGCGCAACGCGCAGCGGGTTGCGAAGCTCGATGCACGCGAGTGCATCACTTGTCATGTTGAGCATCGACCGGAAATCACCGCCGACATGGGGGTCACCGTTGCAGCCGACGTGTGTTTCCATTGCCACGCGGATATCGCCGATGACCGCAGCAGCCACGCGGGGATGGCCTTCGATACCTGCGCCAGCGCGGGTTGTCA
>CP070733.1:1636380-1643225 GCA_020347585.1 Pseudomonadota bacterium
AGGTGCAGCAGCGAGACTGGGTGCGCCTCGGCGGGGTTGCCGCCGATCACCAGCATCGCCTTGCTGCGGTGGATGTCGTTGTAGGAGTTCGTCATGGCACCGTAGCCCCAGGTGTTGGCGACGCCGGCGACCGTAGTGGAATGACAAATGCGCGCCTGGTGGTCGACGTTGTTGGTACCCCACATGGCGGCGAACTTGCGGAACAGGTAGGCCTGCTCGTTGCTGTGCTTGGCCGAGCCCAGCCAGTACACGGAGTCGGGACCGGACTCTTTGCGGATCTGCAACATCCCGTCGCCGATCTCGTCGATGGCCTGCTCCCACGACAAGCGTTTCCACTTGCCGCCTTCGAGCTTCATCGGATACTTGAGGCGCCGCTCGCCGATGCCATGCTCACGCACTGAGGCGCCCTTGGAGCAGTGGGCACCCAGGTTAAACGGTGAGGCAAAATCGGGCTCCTGTCCGGTCCACACACCGTTTTGCACCTCCGCAATCACGCCGCACCCCACCGAGCAGTGTGTGCACACACTGCGCCGCACTTCGGTCTCGATGCCTTGCTTGGGACCGGTGCCCTTGGCCTGCACCTTTTTCATCATGCCCAGTGGCAACATGCCGGCGACTGCGCTGCCGCCCAGCGCCAGGCCGGAGCGGCGCAGGAAGGTACGGCGATCCATTCCGCCGCTTTTGCCTGTTGCATCCCGATTGGTGTCACGCCTCTTAATAAGCTTCATGGCGGTGTCTCCCGTAAGATTGACCGTCTGGAGTGCGCTCAGAACCGCGCCTTGTCGTAATACGCACGGATATGTGCCGTTTCGCGATAGCCTTGCGGCTGCGCTGCCGGTGCCGAAGACGCCCCGGGCTCAGTGTCCGGCGCGGCAATTGCACCATGCGTTGCCACCGCCGCCGTAGCCGCCCCGCTCACCGCCGCCATATTGCGCAGAAACCTGCGTCGGCTGCTTCTGCTTACCTTTGCCTCGCTCATAACCGCCTCCCGTGTCACTCGCCGTGCCCAATGCCGCCGCTAGACGAGCATTGCCAGATACTGCTGTTCCGTAGCCATAAACACTTCGCCCAGTCCACCGACCGAACGGTAGAAGTTCGCCGAGCGTGCCTGCTGCACATCGCGGAAGAAGGCACCCGCCCACGGTGCGATGTGCTGCGCGAAAAAACTGCTTTGAAACGCTAGCGCATCATGACCGCCCTCACTGATGAGGATTGCCATCACCTCGCACAGCGCCGCAATATGATCCTCGGGCTCGTGCACATCCCCCTGACGCGCAATTCCCAGTCGCGTCAGGTCCGCGCGCAACTGCGCCAGCGGCCGGTCCATCAGGAACCCGGTCAGGTACCACGACCCATATGGCATCAACTCGCCGCGGCTGATCCCGACAAAGCAGTCGTGGTACTCGTCGTTGATCTGCGCGGCACCGGAGTGCTCACTTGCCAGGCGCAGCAACCGCCAGTGCACCGCCATTGCCCCTTCCCCTTCAGTGCTGGGGTCGATCTGGCGCAGCAGTCCCAGCAACTCATCACCCGGTGGTGCGGCAAGCAGCGCCGCTAGCAGGCTCCAGGTGTTGGCTCGCAGAGCATCTTCCGTCGGGAGTGCAGGTATCGTTTCCGGCACGGTATCGGCGGTTGCTGTCTGCGCAGTCGGGCTCATCGCGTTGCGCTTTGGCGCCATCATCGGTCTCCTTACGTAGAGCAATCCACATGCCATGGAACGGCAGAACAAAACGACAAGAACAAACCCATCTCGGCAATCCGGCCACGGTCACGCCAACGCAGGTGCGACAAACTGACGCCATGGCTGTCCCCATGCGCCAGGATGTCGCAGCATCACGCCCCGTGGCCGGCCCCGGGGCGGGCCGTCTCGTGCGCAAACATGTCTCGCACGCGGCAGTCCTCGCACATGCGAATGCGGCGCAGCGCGGCGTCATCGCGGAACATCCAGTGGCCGCGCAGTTTTTGCTCCATGCGCTCCATCACCTTACGGCTCGCAAAGGGCTTGCCGCAGGCAATGCAGTTAAAGGGCTCCTCCTCATAGAGCACGCGTGCGACGCGACGTTTGTCGGCGTCAAACAGGTAGCGTGGCGCTGGGCCAATGGCGTTCTCGGGGCAACTGCGGGCGCAAAGTCCACACTGCACGCAGTTGTCTTCGATGAAACGCAGCTGCGGGCGGTCGTCGCCGGCCACCAGCGCGCGGGTCGGGCACTGCGAGGCACAGGCCATGCACAGCGTGCAGCTTTGCTGGTTAAGCCACACCTCGCCGAATGGTGCGCCGGCGGGCAGGGACACCATCGGCCGCGGCTGCGGCGCGTGGGCGTAGAGGTGGTCGATCGCCAGGCGCAGGTTGGTGCGCTTCTCGTCGAACGGCGCAAACGACCCCGCCGCAATCGGCGACGGCGCGGGCAAGTCGCCAAGCGCATCGATCAGCGCAGCATCAGAGTCGTGCAGATGCAGTTGCAGGCGCTCTTGCGAAAAGCCCATGGCCTCGAGCACGGGGCGGGCAAAGGACAACTGGCTACGCAGCTCACGCAGCATAGACGGTGCGGTATCCGGCTCTGCCAAAAGCACCACGTGGCCTGCACCCCAAGCCAGCGCCCCAAACCAGGTCTCCATGCCGACAGCGCCGATTTCCTCAACCGCAATCGGCAGCACCGAGTGCGGCAGCCGCGGCGCGATCGCCGACAGCGCCGCCGCGCCGTCCGCGCCGTAGAACAGCACGCACGCGTTGCTGCCCCCGGCTTCCCGATAAGCGGCGAGCGCGGCCCGCAGCGTACCGAGCAGGTACGCCGGTGGGGGGTAGACATACTGAATGGCGCCCGTGGGACAGGCAGTTGCACAACTGCCGCCACCCTGGCACAGGTTTGGGTTGACCTCGATGCGCTCGCCCACCGAGGTGATCGCCAGAGTCGGACAGGCATCGAGACAGCGGGTGCAACCCGTGATACCGCTCCTGCCGTGGGCACATATGCCCGGGTCGTAGCGAAAATACTTCGGCTTCTCGAATTCGCCTACCATAGCCGGCATCTCGTCGAGTACGCGACGCAAGGCGACCGCATCGGCGCCGGGTGCAAAGTAGCCCGGGGGCAGACGCTCGGCCTGCCTGAACGGCGGTTCGCTCAGATCCAGCACTAGGTCGAACACACCCGGCTTGCCGGACAACAATTCACAAATATCCGCGTCATCACCCGCCACGGTGACGAGTGCATGGAACTCACCGAGATGGCCGTTGAGACGCGCCAGCGGCACGTGAACAACGTCGATGCCGTCCACCACGTGCGTCAGCGCATCGTAATCACTGGGTGGTGCATCCTGTGCCGTCCGTGCGGATTGGCCCAGCCGTGAACCGCCCGTGTCGACCAACACCGTGCAGGTCAATTGCGTCGAAAGGGCGCGCGCTGCTTCCAGCGCCCGGGCCTCGCTGCCGAGGACCAGCGCGCGGCCGGCGGAACGATACACCACCAGTTCCGGCGGTTCACCTTCGGCCTCGGTCAGCTTGCGCAGCGCTGCCGCACGCGCCCTAGTCTGCGGGTCGTTCCCTGCAACCGATGCTTGTAGCAGCGACGCCGCCAACTCGTAGTCAACGAGCGTAACTTCAAGCGTTTGATGGTTCATCGTCATCACTCTCCGCGTCGGCGTCCTCTTGCAGTTCATCGGCAGCAAGCGCATCGGGCGTTTCGTCCTCACCCGCGTCGTGGTCCACAGCCTGTGCTGGGGCCCCCGCCCGCGCCTCTTCCCTATGTTGCTTCGCCAGTCGCTCACGTAACTCGTGCACGGCGGTACCGGCGATCACCTCCACCTCGCGGAAATCCTCCGCATAATCGTCCAGGCCGTCGCACACGTTGAACTTCGCGCTGCTAAACACCCGGCGCAGCGCCTGGCGGCGAAGCTCGGCACTAACCTTCGGCGACATGAAACCGCTGAGGTCGCTGTCCGGGGCAAGTGAGTCCAGTGGCGGCAGTACCGGCTCAGGCGCATCGTCGGTGGCAGAACTGTCATGCTGCACGTGCCAGTCGCTGCGCGGTAGTTTCGTTGCCTCGGGCGCAATATCGTGCACGGCCTCGCGCTTGCGACGCGACCAGCGTGCAAGGAAATTCTCGTTTTCAGGCGGATTTATCGGCACGCGCGTGTCGATTCCGGGACGCTTTGCCGGCACTTGCGGATTCCTCCGTCCAATTCTTGCGTTGGCGCTTTTTCGGCTGCTGTGGGCGGTAGTAGTGCACCACAAAGTTTTCGACCCGCTTGTACAACTCGGCAGGCATCGGCGCCGACAACACCAGGTCATCGGCCTCAGAGAACGAAGTGGCTTCGTCACCGTCCACGGTGACAAGGAAGGGATGGGGCTCGCGGTTCTCGTCCTCACGGCACACGGCAAACACTAGCGGGTTCACGCCCATGAGGTTGTGCCAGTAATCCTCCGCGCTGTCGCGGTGCAGCGTGAGCGTGTATCCCGGCCAAAGGTAACGACGGTACGCGGTGTCCGCGTGTATCAACCGGCGCCCGGCGTCGTGGGCCGCGAGCGGCTCGCCCACCACCACCCCCAGCAGCTCCCAGCGCACGCTTGACCAGCGCCCACTTGTGACATCCTGGCGCTGCAACACCACTGACACTGAAACGCTGTTGGCAATCGTTGGTTCGCCGACGCTCATGCTCGCTCTCCCACCTGCAGGAGCGAGGTGCAAAACGCATACCATCGCGGTGCGGCATGTGGGACGCCGCCTGCCCTCGGGCAATAGGCGGCGCGGCGTCTCGCCACTGGTACAAAATAAACCAGCGCTATCGCGGGTGGGTCAATCTGACGCAACAACGCCCACCGCGCCCGAAGCGTCAGTCTGGCGTTTCGCAGTGTTTGTGCGGCGAATAGTCCGCTGGCACGGCGAGGTACACTTCTTGCAGCCGTCGAAAACGAGATACTCACCGGTACTCGGCACACAAGGACCTTCGCAACGTGAGCACACTGCCGCCGCTGAAAGAAACCGGCACTGCAGGTAGTGCACTGGTCGATCGTTTTGACCGGCGCGTCACTTACCTGCGCATGTCGGTGACGGACCGCTGCGATTTTCGCTGCGTGTACTGCATGAGCGAGCAGATGACCTTTGTACCGCGCGCGCAGTTGCTGACCCTGGAAGAACTGTTGTTCGTCGGGCGCACGTTCACCGAACTTGGCGTGACCAAGATACGCGTCACCGGCGGTGAACCGTTGGTCCGGCGCAACATCCTGTGGCTGTTGCAACGTCTTGGCGCCCTGGCGAACCTTCACGAACTGGTCCTGACCACCAACGGCTCGCAGCTTGAGAAAATGGCCCCGGCACTGCGCGCGGCCGGGGTGCGGCGCATCAACATTAGCCTCGACAGCCTGCGCCCCGAGCGCTTCCGGCGACTGACGCGCGTCGGCGATCTTGACAAGGTGCTGCGCGGAGTCGACGCGGCGCTTGCGGCGGGCTTCGACAAAGTCAAGCTCAACGCCGTAATCCTCAAGCACCGTAACCACGACGAGGTGCCGGCACTGGTGCGTTTTGCCGTCGATCACGGCATAGACATCGCGTTTATCGAGGAGATGCCGCTGGGGCGCATCGACGACCACGACCGCGCTGAACTGTTTTACCCGAGCGATAGCATACTCGCGGACCTGCGGCCGCACTTCACACTGCTACCCACCACGCGCGATACCGGCGGGCCGGCACGCTACCACCGCGTGGCCGGCACTGACAGCCACGTGGGCTTCATTTCGCCCCATAGCCACAATTTCTGCGCCAGATGTAACCGCGTGCGGCTGACTGCCGAGGGTCGCCTGCTGCTGTGCCTGGGCCAGGAACACTCGGCGGACCTGCGCCGCGTAGTGCGCGCCTGGCCGCAGGACAAACGCCGGCTAGAGCAGGCCATCGCCGATGCCATGTCGATCAAACCCCAGGGGCACGAGTTCGATCTCGTCGCGCGCCCGGTCATTTTGCGGCATATGAACACCACCGGCGGCTGATGCAACGATGAGTGAAAAGGGCACAGCAGGCGAAACATATCGGCCGAAGATGACCCGCGCCGGGCTGGCTCCCACCCATGCAGTGCGCGCGGTGGATGAATTTGGCGAGGTGCGCGACCTGCACATCGCCGGTGAATTTCCGCTCACCCTTAAGGTGGACGGCCGCGAAGTCGTCACGCTGATGACGCTCGGTACCCGCCCCGAGGAGCTTGCTATCGGCTACCTGCGCAACCAGCGCCTCATCGAGCGGCTCGAGGACATCGCCACCGTCGAGGTCAATTGGGAACACGAGGTGGTTAATGTCAGCACGCATGGCGGTACCGGCATTGTCGACTGGGAAACTAAGCTCTCGAAACGGACCGTGACCACCGGCTGCGGCCAGGGCACCGTGTTCAGCTGCACGCTGGACAAGCTGTACGACGCACGCCTGCCGTCCATAGGCGTGCGCCAGTCGCGCGTCTACGCCCTACTCGCCGCGATCAGCGACTATAACGAGATCTATCGCCAAGCCGGCGCGGTGCACGGTTGTGCGCTGTGCCATAACACCGAGATCCTCATGTTCGTCGAGGATGTGGGCCGTCACAATGCTGCGGACGCCATCGCTGGCGCCATGTGGCTCGACGGCACCGCCGGACACGACAAGATTTTCTATACCACCGGCCGATTGACCTCGGAGATCGTCATGAAGGCGGCGAATATGGGCATCCCGGTACTGTTGTCACGTTCGGGCATCACCCACAAGGGGCTGGAGCTTGCCAACGATCTCGGCGTGCTGATGATTGCGCGCGCAAAAGGCCGGCACTTCCTTGCATACAATGGTGCCGAGCGGATTGAGTTCGATGCCCGCCCGAACAAGCCGCGCCATGCA
>CP070733.1:1643325-1651077 GCA_020347585.1 Pseudomonadota bacterium
GAGCTGTCCACGGCCAACGGTGATCCCTACGAGCACTTTGCAAGCGACAACCCTGGCCCCGAGGAAGAAGCGCAGCGTAGCCTAGATCAAAAGGCGCTTTTGCGTGCCTGGGAGCGGCTTGGTCCTGAGCAGCGGGTGCTAGTCGCACTTCATGACTTGGAGGGGTATACCCTTAGGGAGTTGGAGTTCATACTCGAAACACCCATTGGCACGCTGAAATCCCGGCTGCACCGCGCCCGCGCGCGGTTGCGCGAGCTGCTGGGCAGGGAACCTTTTTGACCGCACATACGTGTAGGATGAGCAGAGGATAAACGTGATGGACTGCAAACAGACAGGACGCAATATCGACGACTATCTGGACGGCTGGCTCGATCCGGCTGTGCAGCGCGCGCTCGAAGCTCATCTGGAGTCCTGCGCCGCGTGCGATGCGCGGATCAAGGACGAGCGCGAATTGCGTGCCGCCCTGCGCGCATTGCCGGTTCCGCCCATGCGCCGCGGATTCACCGATCAGGTATTTGACAAGGTCGTGCAAGCCAGCACGCCGCGTCGCCGCTCGCTCGCACCGGTGTTCGGCGTCGCCATGGCCGCGGGCCTGGCGGTCGCGCTGGTGGTCAGCGCCCTGCTTCCGAACCAAACTGGCCCGCACATGCATAGCGTACAGTCCCTCACGCTGGATCAAGTGCGTACCGTCGAGCTATCGATGAACTCGCAAAGCGAGTTAGAGGACGTCACGCTCACGATTCGGGTACCCGATGGGGTGGAAATCGAAGGCTTCCCCGGGCAACGCGAAGTCAGTTGGCAGACTCGTCTCGATGCTGGCGTCAACGTACTCGCGCTGCCGCTGGTGGGACGTCACACCACGCACGGTGAGCTGGTAGCTCTGCTGGAACATGCCGATAAGCGCAAGGTGCTCACCGTGCCGCTCGATGTAAAACACCCGGATCAAAGCGGCCGGAGCAACAACCGAATCTACGGGCAGCGGGGGCCCCTCGTAGCAACCGTGCCGCCCGTCGCCTGACGAGCGCGGCCAGCAATTCGAAATAGGCGGTAGTACAACCATGCAGTCGATGATATTGAAGACAGGAACCCTGGCGCTGGTGTTGAGTGCGATGCTCTCGGCCGCCACCGGTGTGCGCGCCGCCGATGACAGCGGTCTGGACGTCACCATGGAGATCGTAGACACCAGGCGCGACGCGCCCGAGGCGGTCATTAACCGCATCGAGCTTCCTGCTGCAGCGCGCGCGTCGCAAAAGCAACAGGGCAAGACCGGCCATGAGGTGGCCAAGGACGCACGTGAACGCGGCCGCGATCACGGCAAGAGCATCTCGGAGAATGCCAAGTCCCGCCGCAACGCAAACAGCGCCCGCGAGAACGCCAAGGGCAAGGGCAAGGGCAAGGGCAAGGGACTCGACAAGTAAACAACTAAGTTAGCACTCACAAGGCGTGCCGCCCGGCGCGCCTTTTAACGCCGCACACCCCGTTTGCGTGTGGTAGGGTACCAACTCCACGTTGGAACCCCGGAACCGCACCCCTGACTCGCCGCGCCCGCTTCTCCGCCCCCAGACGCCTGCCGTTTTGGACGGGCCTGTCGCGAACATACCTTTGCTTGCTGCTCGCGCTCGCGGCGCCCGCCTGGGCGCAGACGGAATCCCCGACAGCCGGTCAGTCCCGTGTCCAGGCAGCGGGCGAGCGCTTCTTCGAACAGGGCGTGGCGGCATTCCGGCAGCGTGACTACGACCGTGCCCGGCAGTACTTCGAACTGGCGCTGGACGCCGGTATGACCGACGCCGCGCTGCACTATAACCTCGGCGTCACCTACTACAAGCTCGGCGAGTATGAACTGGCAGGGCAGCACTTTCTTGTCGCCGGCGGCGATCCCCAGTGGGCGCCACTGGCGTTCTACAACTCGGGGCTGGTGGCCAATAAACAGGGTAACGAAGAGGCGGCGCGGCGCTGGTTCGAGCGTGCCCTCACCGTGGCGCAAGATACGCGGCTGCAGGCCATGGCGGCCACCATGCTCGACCGGTTGGGCGGCGCCCGGCCCGCCAGCCGGTGGAACGGATTTGCCATGGTTAACCTAGGCTACGACGACAACGTGGCCCTGAGCGCCGATGGCGAAGTCATTGTCGGCACGGGCGAGGCCGATCAATTCGCTGAACTCTACGGTCAGGCCAACTGGGAGGCCTCGGGCAAGCTCAAGGGTCTGGGTGCCTACGCCGGCCTGTACCTGCTCAAGTATAAAGACCTGGATGACTTTGACATCGCCGACCTGAACCTTGCGGCCAATTGGGGAACACCGGTAGCGAACTGGTACGCTACCGTTGAGGGACGCTTCGAATACCTGTGGCAGGGAGGCACCAGCGTACAACGCATTCTGACGCTCGCCGCCGAGAGCTATCCCACTACCGGCGTCCTGCAACCGCTGTTGCTGGGCTACGAATTGAGCCGCATCGACGACGAGGATCCAGCCTACGCGCCACTCAACGGCTGGCGCCACCGCGTGCTGGCGCAATACCGCCAGCAAGTGCAGCGCTGGCGTCTGCGTTACGGCTACCTGTTCGAGTACAACGACCGCCAGGACCTCGACCTGGGTACTGACTTCTTCAGCGAGTCACCGGTGCGCAACGCCTTGCGCGTACGCGCTGCCCTGCCGCTACCCGGCAACTGGCAAACCAGTGCGCGCCTTGAGTATCGACGCAGCGACTTTCGAGACCCCGACCGACGGGCCGACGGCACCGAGGCCACGCGCAGGGACAACCGCTGGGACTTTACTTTGGACCTGACCTGGATCTTCACGCGGCCGTGGGAACTGGGCATTAGCTATAACCGCACCGACAACTCATCAAATTTCGACGAATTCGACTACACACGCAACCTGTACTTCATCGGTGTGGCGCGACCGTTCTGAGCTGCCGCACCGTAGGACATCACACCATGCAACTTTCCGGACCCTTGCGTAAAATGGTGACGCGCCTTGAGACACCCGTCGCCTACGAACTTCCCGTGGGCGAACATCGCATTACGCTCAACGCCCACATCGGCGCACCCGTGGCGCTCCACCATACTGGCGCCATTCATTGCATCCACTGCGGCCGCGCCACCCGTAAAAGTTTCAGCCAAGGCTATTGTTACCCCTGCTTCACCTCGCTGGCACAGTGCGACAGCTGCATCGTCAAACCCGAGCAGTGCCACTACCACGAAGGTACGTGCCGTGAGCCGGCGTGGGGCGAACAACACTGCATGCAGCCCCACATGGTGTACCTCGCAAACTCCTCGGGTATCAAGGTAGGCATCACCCGCGCCAGCCAGGTCCCGACCCGCTGGATGGACCAGGGCGCCAGTCAGGCCCTGGCAGTACTCGAGGCGCGCGACCGCTACACCTCAGGACTGATAGAGGTGATCTTCAAACAGCACGTTGCCGACCGCACTGACTGGCGGCGCATGCTAAAGGGCACGCCCGAGCCCGCCAACCTCGCTGAAGAGCGCGATACCCTGTACGATGCCTGCGCCTCTGAACTCGATGACTTGTTACAGCAACGCGGCGCGGACGCATACCGCCGCCTTCCCAACGGGGTTCCGACCACCATAGACTACCCTGTGCAGTCCTATCCGCAGAAGGTGAGCTCACTGAACTTTGATAAGACGGCGCACTGTACCGGCACCCTGATGGGCATCAAGGGGCAGTATCTGATTCTTGATACCGGCGTGCTTAACATCCGCAAGTTCGCCGGCTACGAAGTGGACGTAACGCTGTGAAACGAGCGCCCTGCTAACCTGATCGGCCCAATCGCCGTGTGGCGCCAGATGCTGTGGAATGTTAGGAAAAGCTCAGTCCAACAAGAATGCGACTGCGCGGTCCCACAACTGTAGTGGCAGATGAGTCGCACAAACATAACTTTGTAATAAAGACAACGCCTTTTCATAGCATGGCGTTGATCGGGGCCTTGCTTCCTATTGTGCTGCTTTCGAAGATGCTAGCTTCCTATGTAAATTATGGAATCACTATGTCTGGAGCACCACTCGCACTGGGTGGTTTCCTAGTTGCGGCATTGATTCTCACCCCGGAAGCCCTCAGCGCCATTCATGCAGCGCGCGACAATCAGTTACAGCGTGCGGTAAATATCTCCTTGGGTTGGGTTCTGCGCTTGCAACGATTGGGCTGACGATACCTGCAGTATTGGCCATCAGTTGGGTTACCGGTGAGAAGCTCGAGCTGGGTCTGGAAATGACTGATATCGTACTCTTAACCCTGACGCTCGTCGTCAGCGTGGTGACATTTATCAGCCAACGCACCAACCCGCTGCAAGGAGCGGTGCATCTCGCCCTGTTTGCGACCTACGTCATTATGATTTTCGATGTTTCGGCTTAAGTGAAAATATTCAAAACCATATGGATTCGAGTTGGTGAACTGGTTTTAGAAAGATATAACTTGCGGTTCGAAAGGTACTAGACCGTCTGCAATGGACTATTTGCCGCGCTTTTTCTTTGGCTTGCCCTTGTTACGCCCCTTGCCTTTGGCGTAGTACAGGCCGGGAATCCAGGATTTGTGTATCTTGGTGGTTTCTTCCAGGTCATCGTGGGCATCATCAACGAAGCGGAAGTTGTTCATGCCGATGACGATCACGTCATCGTGGGCCAGCTTGTAGAGCGAGATCCTATTACCATTGACGAAGGTGTGGTTGGTGCTGCCGAGATCCTGCAGATAATAGACAAAGGCGCCTTCGCGCTCCGGATCCTGCGCTGCCTCGATAACGGCGTGGTGCTTGCTGACCAGCTCATCATCGATGCTGATATCGTTATCGCCGCTGCGGCCAATGCGAAACGCCTGCTTGTCGATCTGCAGCTTGATGCCGGCTACGCCGTCGCGGAACTGTATCAGTGTTGCCATGATCGGTTTTGCATCCCACGTAGCTGGACGCCGCTGCGCCCCATGTTTACCTAATCGGGCAAACGGAAGAATCTTTGAGCGGTTTTTGTGGTCGCGGCCGCCAATTCCTCCGGCGTAGAACCCAGGTACTGCGCGACCATAGCACAGATGTGCGGCAGAAATTTTGGCTCGTTGCGCCGCGATTCCGGCCGCGGCTCAAGGGTACGCGGCAGGATATACGGCGCATCGGTCTCGAGCATCAGCCGCTCAGCCGGGATGCGCCCGACCAGCTCGCGCAGGTGCAATCCGCGGCGCTCATCGCATATCCAGCCGGTCAGGCCGATGTGCAGGTCGAGGTCGAGATACGCCGCCAGTTCGTCCGCGCTGCCAGTAAAACAATGCGCGACCGCATCGACCAAACTAGCACGGTGGCGTGCGATGATCTCGAGGTAGGTGCCGTGCGCATCGCGCTCGTGCAGAAATACGGGCAGCCTCAGATCCGCCGCCAGCTCGAGCTGCGCCTCAAACCATTTTTCCTGATCGGCGCGCGGCGAGTACATGCGGTAAAAATCCAGCCCACATTCGCCAATGGCCACGACGCCAGGCTGCGCGGCCAGTTCGGCGAGCTTAGCCAACGTGGCGTCGCTGCACCCCGAGGCATTGTGCGGATGCACCCCGGCGGTGGAATACAGCACCCCGGGATGGCGCTGGGTAAGTTCCAGCGCCTTTTGACTGTGCGCCGCATCGGTACCCGTGACGATCATGCGCCCCACGCCGGCGTCCATCGCCGCGGCAATCACCGCATCAACGTCTTTGGCAAACGCCTTCGCGGTCAGGTTTACACCGATGTCAATGAGCATGGAAAATCACTTCGCATAGCGATAGTTCAATTGTGGCTACGGGCGATAATTTTACCCCTCGTACCTCGTACCTTCGCCCTGTGTTTTAATGTTGTTGTTTCAACGAGGTCAAAAACGCCCCCAGATGCTTGCGGACAAAACGTTCGCGATCCCAGGGCTGCGGACTGAGCAGACGGCGGCGGTGCTGCTGGATGACGTACGTCCAGGCGCGCAGCCGCTCACCGTCTTCGGTGTAAACCATTACAGGCCGGCGGCGGTAATCTCTGCCCTCAAAGCGATCAATGCGGCCGAGTGTGGTTTGGTCAATATCAAGGTAGAGCGTGCCGGTGGTGCTATGGCCACGCTTCGCGACGATGCCGGGATAGTGCTGGCCCACCATGAGGAAACGTGCGTAGCCCTCGAGACGGGCGGGGCGGGCAGCAAAACGCTTGCGGGTCACGGCGCGCATCACCTGTTCGATTTCGAGGGTGCCGTAGGTAAACATGTGCACGGTCATTGCCGTGCGCCTCGTTGCGAAACAGCGCCAGGGCAGATCCGCGCGCCACTGCTACTTGCTGTACGTGCCACGCTGCGAATACGCACAGCGTACACGGCCGACCTAGTGGCTCGCTGAATCGATTGCGCGCCGGCGCTCGTACTCGTACGTCCGGTAGTCCAGCGGTTCGCCAGTGGGGGTACTCTGCTCTATTGGCTCGAGCATGCGCTGCCTGGCCTGCAGGCCATTGTACATCCCCTCCGGAGTGACGGGTCCACCGGCACAGCCGGTCAGCAGTAACGTGAACAATAACCCGAGCGTTGTCTTCATTTGCGACCTGCCTTGCGACTATCGTCAGCGAATCGTTTCAAGCAATACCGTCAAGGCGGCACGGCCAGCCATCCCTGGCCAGCACCGTCGGCTTATTTGTTGAGACTTTGATAGTAGTCCATCAGGATTTGCGCGACTTCCGGGCGTGAAAACTCCGGCGGTGGCGCAATGCCCTGGCCAAGCATCTCGCGCACCTTGGTGCCCGACAGCAGCACAAAGTCTTCCTTGGTGTGGTCCGGTGCATCGCGCATCATCACCACTTTGTTGAGCTTCTTCGAGTAAGCCGTGTGATCGGCACGGAAGATCTCAATGTCCAGTGCGCCGTCAGGTACCTCGTCATCGAAGATGGTCTGCGCATCGAAGGCACCGTAGTAATCGCCCACGCCGGCATGGTCACGGCCGATAATGAAATGCGTCGCGCCCATGTTCTGGCGGAAAACCGCGTGCAGTACCGCTTCGCGCGGACCCGCATACAGCATATCGAAGCCGTAGCCGGTAACCATGGCGCTGTTGGGCGGGAAGTACAGCTCTACCATCTTGCGGATCGCGGCATCGCGCACCGGTGCGGGGATGTCACCTGGCTTGAGTTTGCCAAGCAGCATGTGAATCACCAGGCCATCGCAGCCCAAGCGATCCATGGCCATGTGGCACAGTTCTTCGTGGGCGAGGTGCATGGGATTGCGGGTCTGAAACGCCACCACCTTCTTCCAGCCACGCTCCTGGATCTCATTGCGGATTTCCACGGCAGTGCGGAAGGTGTCGGGAAACTCGCTCTGGAAGTAGCTAAAGCTCAGCACCTGGATCGGTCCGGAAACGACATAGCGGCCGAGGTTGGCGAAGGTGTTGGCCCCTGGGTGCTCCATGTCGGTGGTGCGGTAGACCTTCTCGGTGATCAGGTTGATTTCCTCGTCGCTGATCTCCTCGATGTCCTCGATATCCATCACCGCAAGAATGGGGTGCTCTTCAACATTGGGGTCGCGCAGGGCGATGCGCTTGTGCCCCTTAATGGCCTCAATATCGTCAGTGCAATTCACAACAGGAGTTGGCCAGAACAGGCCGTCGGTGGTTTTCATGTTTTCAGCCACACTGATGGCATCGGCCAGGTTCATGTAGCCGGTCAGCGGGTTGAAGTAACCTGCGCCCATCATCACCGCGTTGGCCGCCGCTGCCGAGTTCAGCATCATCGACGGCAGGTTCTCGGCCTCGTGCAGCAGCTCGGC
>CP070733.1:1651177-1656166 GCA_020347585.1 Pseudomonadota bacterium
CCGAGTTTGTAGCTTTGGCCCTTGAGATAGTTTAGGCCCTCGCGCGCCCCCGGATACAAATGACTGCGCTTGCTGGTGTTTTCGGCATACAAATCTATGAACACGGGGTAGGCCTTTTCGAACAAGGCGTCATCGGGCTCACCGGCCAATTGGCCGAGCAACGCGCGGCGCACCAGACGCTCGACACCGTTGCCAACCCAGTT
Organism: Pseudomonadota bacterium; assembly: GCA_020347585.1. Taxonomy (GTDB): domain Bacteria; phylum Pseudomonadota; class Gammaproteobacteria; order CAMYNG01; family CAMYNG01. The sequence goes on from CP070733.1 coordinate 1,651,381, forward strand.
GCGCACGCTTGCCTCGCCATGCACCGGCATGCCCAGCGCCTTCATCATCTCATCGACGCAATAGGCCAAGTCGGGGACGCTGTCCACCAGCGTACCGTCCACGTCGATCAGTATCATTTCGGGCTTGCGAAGACTCATATTACATTTGACTCCACGGGGAACACGGTCAACGTGAAAAGCGGCTCTACTTCTCCCGCCTAGTTGGCGCGCTAGCCGACCGCTTTTGCGATCTCCTCGCGCATGGCACCCACTACGGTATCGTAGCGATTAGCGTCGCTGTCACTGCCGGCACCGAAGATCGCCGAGCCGGCGACAAAAGTGTCGGCACCCGCCGCGGTAATTTCACCAATATTGTCGACCTTGACGCCGCCATCGATTTCCAGGCGAATGTCGTGGCCGCTCTCGTCGATGATCTTGCGCGCCTCGCGCAGCTTGTCCAAGGTTGCGGGAATGAATTTCTGGCCGCCAAAGCCCGGGTTCACCGACATCAGCAGTACCATGTCCACCTTGTCGAGCACGTACGTGAGGTAATCCAACGGCGTGGCCGGGTTGAACACCAGCCCCGATTTGCAGCCATGGTCGTGGATCAACTGCAGCGTGCGGTCGACGTGGTCGCTGGCTTCCGGATGGAAGGTGATGTAACTGGCGCCGGCCTTGGCAAAATCGGGCACAATGCGATCCACCGGCTTGACCATCAAGTGCACGTCAATCGGGGCCTCGACGCCATGCTTGCGCAGGGCCTCGCAAACCAGCGGCCCGATGGTCAGATTGGGCACATAGTGATTGTCCATCACGTCGAAATGGACAATGTCCGCGCCGGCGGCAAGAACATTGTCGACCTCTTCGCCGAGGCGGGCGAAGTCCGCGGACAGGATGGACGGTGCTATCTGAAAATCTGCCATAATTTGCGCCCCTTGAATCTATATCGGAATTTGTTGCCCGGACCCGCACGCCGATTTTCCCTGGCGGCTACCCCAAATCGAGCCGCACACTCTACCCGATTGGACGTACATTTTCAGCAATTTGTCCGGCCCCGCGGCTTGGGCTAGGCTATATTTTCCCATCGGCTCAGCGGAGATCAGCTCCATGCGAATACGCGCTATCTTGTTGATATTACTACTGACATTCCCCGATGCCGTACTACTCGCATCGGACCGCGCCAAGGAGCAGCGCTGGGCGGAACAGATCGTCGACGCACTGCTAGTCGGTGAGGCTGAATGGCTGAGTGCAGACGGTGCAAAGTTTCTGGCGATCTACGCCGAGCCCGACGCACCGCAGGCGCGGGGCGCCGCCATTTTGCTGCACGGCATCGGCGTGCATCCCGACTGGCCCGAAGTCGTCAGCCCGCTGCGCACAGGGCTGCCCGAACATGGCTGGGCAACGCTCTCCCTGCAGATGCCGGTGCTGCCAAACGAGGCGACGCTCAGGGACTACGTGCCGCTGTTCGCCGAGGTCCCCGCGCGCATCCAGGCCGGCATTGCGTTCCTGCGCAAACGCAAGTTCGACAATATCGTGATCATTGCACATAGCCTCGGCGCGGCCATGGGTGCAACATTCCTTGCCGCGCATCCGGACAGCGGCACCCGCGCCTTCGTCGCTATCGGCATGTCCGCCCTCAATGAGGACCCGCGCATGAGTACACTGCGCGCCCTGAGCAAAATACACTTGCCGGTGCTGGACCTGTACGGCAGCCGTGATCTTGAACAGGTGCTCAACTCCGCCGGCGCGCGGGCGGATGCGGCGCGCACAGCCGCCAACAAGACCTACCTGCAGGAGCGGGTCGAGGGCGCGGATCACTTTTTCCGCGGTATGGACGATACGCTGGTCACACGCGTGAACGGCTGGATCGGGGACATCAAGAAAACGAAATAGCGCCACAACAATCCAACTATAAGGAAAACTAACATGTACAACTCACTGGCCATCGTGCTGCACATGCTAGCCTCCGCCGTATGGGTCGGCGGCATGTTCTTCGCCTACATGGCGTTACGGCCCGCCGCCGCGGAGTTGCTCGATCCGCCGCCGCGCCTGCAATTGTGGGCGGGAAGCTTCCGGCGCTTCTTCCCGTGGATCTGGCTGGTGGTGATCGCACTACCTCTCAGCGGCTACTGGATCATTCAAAACGTATACCAGGGCATGGCCATGTCCCCGCTCCACGTTCATCTCATGAACGGTATCGGTACGGTAATGATTCTGATCTTCGTGTACATCTTTTTTATGCCGTATCGTCGGCTCAAACGCGCCGTGGTGCAGGAAAACTGGCAGGCGGGCGGAGGAGCGCTCGCTCAGATACGGCGTATGGTGGGAATCAACTTAATCCTGGGGCTGGTAACGATTGCGGTGGCCGCCGCGGGGCGTTATCCGCTCTGGTGATCCTGTTTCTCTACCGCAAAGGTTAACTACCGCGTACCGCGGGCACGCTTGATCTGTTCGTAGGCGCTCTTGATCTCCTGGGTCTTTTCTGTTGCCAGTTTGATCATTTCTTCAGGCAATCCCTTTGCCACCAGCTTGTCGGGGTGGTGTTGGTTCATCATGCGCCGGTAGGCCTTTTTGACTTCCGCATCGCTCGCGTCCTTCCCTACACCAAGCACCGCGTAGGCTTCTTGCAGCGAGGTTTCGCTGGGTGCGTGATGGGCGCGGTGGCTGCCGCCGGCGCCGGAAAAACCGCGCTGATGTACCCACTGCGCATGCACTAGCGCTTCGAGATGCGCGAGTTCGGCGCGCGAGAATCCCAATCGCTGGCAGACATGGGTCAACACCTCACGCTCGCGCGGGTGTACGTCGCCATCGGCGTGGGCCGCGTGCAGCAGCACCTCGACGAACATCTGCAGCAGGCTGCGGCGGCGCCGGCACTCGCGGCGCAGCTGGTCGAGCGCGTCATCGAGCGGAAATTCCGGCTGCTTGCCCTCGCGTAACAACTCGATGGCGACGCGCCGCTGTTGCTCGTTGAGCGCCATCTGGTCCATCAGGGCGCGCGCCATCTGGATCTCATCCTCGCTGACGCGTCCGTCGGCCTTGGCGAGGTAACCCATCACCGAGAATACGGCGGTAAAGAACGCGGTCTGGGTGCGTTCAACATCGCCTACGTGCCAGGCGCTGGCCTCGATACTGCGGCTAATACCACGATCGAACTGGTGGCCAACGGCAGCGCCGAGCAGCGCACCGAGCGGACCGCCCAAGGCAAAGCCGAAAGCGCCGCCGATGATTTTCCCCCACCAACTCATAATGTACTGGTGCGAGGCGGGAGGGGCGAGGAACGAGGGGAAGATACTTCAGTCATGTACATCGGCAGCATTGTATACCAGCGGCGTATCTCTGGTTACTCGTAACATGTGCTCTGACGCTGTTTGTCATTTGACGACCAGCGTGCCACGGTACATCTGCATTTGGCAGGTAAAGTCATACTCGCCAGCGGCGGGCGGCGTCACGGTTACCTCGCGCGCCTCGCCCAGCGGCAACTCCGCGCTCACGCCAAGCGTGTCGAACACAACCTGCTCGGCGCACGGACTGGGATCCTCGCGCAGGAAGCGCAAGGTGATCGGTGTACCGGCGTGTGCTTCGATGCGCGCTGGTGTATATACGCCATTGGCTACCACTATTTCAACGAGATCACTCTGCGCCTTGACCACGCGCGGGCGGGCGATCCAGAACCACCACACGATGGCGGCGATGAGCGCCGCACCGGCGACATTGACGATCCAGTCTCCACTCATGTGCGACGTGCCCCGGACTTGAACCAGCGCAAGCGGTTGGCATTGCTGACCACGGTGAACGATGACATTGCCATGGCCGCGCCGGCGATCATCGGGTTGAGCAATACGCCGAACACCGGGAACAGTACACCGGCCGCAACCGGAATTCCCAGGCTGTTATATATAAAGGCGCCGAACAGATTCTGCTTGATATTGCGCACCGTGGCGCGCGAGATGGCTATAGCATCGGCGACACCGTGCAGTGAGCCACCCATCAGAGTGACATCGGCGCTTTCAATGGCCACGTCAGTGCCAGTGCCGATGGCAAAACCGACATGCGCGCGGGCCAGCGCCGGGGCATCGTTGATCCCATCGCCTACCATGGCTACGTTCTCACCACGCGCTTGTAGTTCGGCCACCCGCGCCGCCTTGTCCTCAGGCAGCACCTGCGCAATCACCTCGTCGATACCTACTTGTTGCGCCACTGCCCTGGCGGTACGTTCGGTATCGCCGGTTAGCATCACTACGTTCAGCCCGAGTCGATGCAGGCGCTCGATGGCCACCTGCGAATCTGCCTTGACGGGATCCGACACCGCAACCAGGCCGACAAGGTACCCGTCGATGGCGACATAACCGGGTGTCTGTCCACCGTCCGCCAGTTCGGCGGCCTTGTCGCGCATTGACTCAACGCTCACATTGCCAGTACGCATCAACGCCTCGTTGCCAAACAGCACGGTACGCCCGTTCATCACAGCCCTGACACCGTGGCCGGCGACCGCGGCGAAATCCCCGGCCTCGGGCACCGCGATACCGCGCGCCTTCGCCGCCTCGAGCACGGCCTCGGCCAGCGGATGCTCCGAACCCTGCTCGACGCCCGCCGCCAGCGCCAGCAGGTTATTCTCGTCCGCACCGCGCACCGCCACCAGTGCGGTAACCGACGGCCTGCCCTCGGTAACCGTACCGGTCTTGTCCAGCACTATGGTCGTGAGGCGCCCCGCACCCTGCAACGCGTCGCCGTTGCGGATCAGGATGCCGTACTCAGCAGCTTTGCCGACACCGACCATGATCGAGATGGGTGTTGCCAGCCCCAGCGC
>CP070733.1:1656266-1659018 GCA_020347585.1 Pseudomonadota bacterium
CCATTGTTGGTTACTGTCGCCGTGTAGGTGAGGTTAGCGCCAACGACGATGGGATCGACAGACTCTTGTAGGGTGACCTCCAGATCGGCATCACCCGGGCCAATGTTCGGCGCACCCCAGCCAATATCTTCCAATAAGTATGCTACCAATGCGGCGTTGTGATTCGGACCAGAATAAAAGGGTTCCATTAGATTATTCGGGAAGAGGCTGGTGCTGAAATGTGATACGGATGATCCTGGTTGCACTGTGCTGGGAGCGTACATTTCCACATGATTGCCACTCACACCCTGTGCAAGACTGCCTATCCGTGCTGTGATTTGCGCACCTGTCCAATGCAGATCGCCGGTGTCGGTAATCGCGGTGACACGCTCGGCGTCGGTCATTGAGGGGAAATTTTTGATCGTACTATGGTCTTCAAGATGCAACATATAGGCATCGTCAAAGCCATTGAATTTTGCGCCAGTGTTGAGGTCGACGAGAGTGAGAAATCCCAAACCATGAAGCAGCTCATGCGCGACCACGGTCACAAAGTCAATATCGCCGCCGGGTGGGCTGCCATCCAGGCCGTAGTACCAGTCACTGGTACCCAGCACGACATTGTTGTCGACATCGCCATTGAACTCAGCCGAAATGTCAGGAATGGTAGGATTGCGGTCCGAGCCTGCTAACTTGTCCGCGAGTGCGGCGGGATACCATGTGAATTGCTGAGGCGCATTGGGAAAATTCGCATAAGCCGTGCGCGGTCCAGCGGCTCCCAGTATGGCGCTGTTGGCGGATCCCCCCAGTGAATTGATTTGTGCGTCTACGCGGATTTCAACACTGCTGTTGAGCAGCAACGCGATGCGATCGGCCGCATATTGGAAGGCGTTGAGTCGGGCCTGGCCTAAGGTTGTGGCGAAGTTGCCACCCATTGGCGTGAAGGGGGTGGGATCGTTGAAGCCTTCGTTGGGGCCATCGAGGTTGACGATTGCGATCCGCGCGGCCGCGTTAGTGGTAGTAAGGGGTGCAAGAATCGCAATCAGTACTAGCAACATCACTGGTGCGGTGGCGCAAAGGCGCTTGGTCTTTTCGTAGGCCCCGCTTCGCTCGTGAGGCGCAGGACTCACTTTTCGTCCTCTGCTTTCTTTTTCGTTTCGGTTTCCGGCGTCGCCTCTAAGTGCACGCGGTGCTCATCTCTCAACTCAATCATCACGCCACCGTCCGGGAGTATCACGGGTTCCGGCGCTGCGGAGTCGGGCTGCGTGGTGAGCTCGCCCTCCTCCCCGGCGGGAGGCACCGTGCCAGGTGGGGGTTCAACGAACTCACCCGTTTCTGGATCCTTATATACACGCATACTGGGTGCTGACGTCGGCGCAGATGCAGGCGCCTGTGATGCGGGCGGTGTATCCTGCGTCTCCTTTGGGCGTGGGGTTGGGTCCGTGGAGCACCCCGCGAGCGCCAATGCGAGCAAGGTTGCTCCGGCGAGTCTTATTGTGATCAGCGCGATACGGTGCATCTGTGTCGTGTTCTTAGGAATCCCGGAAGGGGCGGCCTCAGTGTATCGATTATCGCCTTAGTTCGCACGGTGCGCATCGCACCGTTGTGTCGCGCCGACTGGAATTTCAGCGCTGTCCACGCGCTGGCGGGAAGCGGTAACTATCTGGGATAAAAAGAGTTTCTGGCGAAGGGCGAGCGAGGCGTCGATGGCCTCGCGAACGCCAAGTACCCCGAAGTCGGCTATCCGGAGTGGAGGACAGCCGGCCTGCCAGTTGAAAAGGACTTGGACGCTGCGCAGTAGCGCGCAATACCGCCCCATGAGTGCCTTGCATCTTCCGCTCCCGCATTGACTCAGGTCAGTGCCGTGTTTGTGCAATGTTGCGATCCTGCGTCATCTTCTTTCAGCTTAACCGCAGGATAAGGAATGGCGCTTTCGGATGTTGTAGCAACCTTTGGGCAGGATCTGCTGCGCCGGTACGGGCAGCGGGTTCACAAGATAGCCATTAATGCCTCGTTCACCTGCCCCAACCGCGACGGAAGCATTGGTTACGGCGGGTGCACCTTCTGCAACAATGCCTCATTTAGTCCGAATGCGCATCAGCCGCCGGGAATCGGCGAGCAGGTTGCGGCCGGGCGCCAAGTCGTGGCGAAACGTACCGGTGCGAGGCACGTGATTGCCTACTTTCAGGCTTATACCAACACCTACGGCAATCCGGACACCCTTGCGGGAATCTACGAACAGGCGTTCGCGGACCCGGCTGTGGTCGGACTGGCCGTCGGTACACGCCCCGATTGTGTCGCACCCGAAGTGCTCGAATTGCTGGCGTCCTACCAGGCGCGCGGTTTTGAGGTGTGGCTGGAACTGGGGCTTCAGTCCGCCAATGACGAGACACTGGCTCGCGTGAATCGCGGGCACGGCTTCACGGAATATGCCGCAACAGTTACTGAGGCGCATGACGCGGGCATACCGGTGTGCGCGCACCTGATGGTCGGCCTGCCCGGTGAGGGACGTGCAGAGGCGCTGGACACACTCGAGCGCGTGTTGGCGTTGGGAGTCGAAGGGCTCAAGTTGCACCCGTTGCACATCGTCAAGGGTACACGGTTGGCAAAGGAATGGCGCGAGCACCGCTACACCCCGCTGTCGTTAAATTGTTACGCGCGGATTGCGGCTGACATGATTGAACGCACGCCGGAGCAGGTCGTTTTTCATCGCCTCACCGGTACCGCGTCAAATGACATCCTGCTTGCACCGCACTGGTGTGCCGGAAAATGGTCG
>CP070733.1:1659118-1661857 GCA_020347585.1 Pseudomonadota bacterium
GACGCGCTAAGCCGGCTACTTTAATCAAGTTGGGGGCTTTGGGCAAGCAGGCAACTGTGGTACCGTTTACCCCCTTTTCGGCCCCGGAACACAGAGGAACCAAGCGCCGATGTCTCTGGAAAAGCAGGACGTGGAGAGGATCGCGCATCTGGCGCGACTGTCGATCAGCGACGCGGACATCCCCGGGTACGCGAGCAACCTGTCGAAGATCCTCGAACTGGTTGAGCAGATGAACGCCGTCGATACCACGGGCGTCACCCCGATGGCCCATCCGCTCGACGCGACCCAGCGACTGCGCAATGATGCGGTGACCGAGTCGGATCAGTCGGCGAAGTTTCAGAACGACGCACCCAGTGTTGAGAATGGCCTCTACCTGGTGCCGAAAGTTATCGAGTAAGCCCCGGGCGAGATGCCACCGGTCGCCCGAATCTATGCCGGGCTACCGCTGTTTTTCACCATCGCCTGAAACAAACCATGTTTGACAAGACCATCACCGAACTCGCTGCCGGATTGCGCAACCGGGATTTCTCCAGCGTCGAACTCACGCAGGCGTTGTTGAAACGTATTGCCGAGTTCGATCCGCGGCTTAACAGTTTTGTCACTGTCGCCGAAGAGCATGCACTGGCGCAGGCGCGCGCAGCCGACGAACGTCTTGCCGCGGGCGACGCCAGTGCGCTGACCGGCATTCCTGTTGCGCAAAAGGATATCTTTTGCACCGACGGCATCCGCACCAGTTGCGGCTCGAAGATGCTCGACAACTTTGTCGCACCCTACAACGCAACGGTCGTGGATCGCATCGACGCGGCAGGCGCCGTAATGATCGGCAAGTCCAATATGGACGAGTTCGCGATGGGTTCGTCCAACGAGACCAGTTTCTACGGACCGGCGCGCAACCCGTGGGATACCGAACGCGTGCCCGGCGGTTCATCGGGCGGTTCGGCGGCGGCGGTAGCGGCGTGTCTGGTGCCAGCCGCCACGGGAACCGACACCGGCGGTTCGATCCGCCAGCCGGCGGCGCTGTGCGGTATCACGGGCCTGAAGCCTACGTATGGCCGCGTGTCGCGCTACGGCATGATCGCTTTTGCATCGAGTCTTGATCAAGGTGGACCCATGGCGCGCAGCGTTGAAGATGCCGCGATCTTGCTCGGTGCGATGGCCGGTTTCGATCCGCACGATTCCACCAGTCTCGACAAACCTGTGCCCGACTATCGCGTCACACTTCATGATGACATCGCCGGATTGCGCATTGGTCTGCCAGCCGAGTATTTTTCCGAGGGAATGGACGCCGGCGTTGCGCAATCGATCGATGCGGCGATCGACGAGTACCGCAAACTCGGGGCACAGGTGGTGGACGTGAGTTTGCCTAACAGCCACCTTGCGGTACCGGCCTATTATGTGGTGGCGCCGGCCGAGTGTTCGTCGAACCTGTCGCGCTTTGACGGTGTGCGCTACGGTTACCGCTGTGAGAATCCTGCCGATCTTGAAGATATGTACAAACGCTCGCGCGGCGAAGGGTTCGGCGCCGAGGTCAAGCGACGCATCATGATCGGTACCTATGCGCTGTCGGCGGGCTACTATGATGCGTACTACCTCAAGGCACAGCAGGTGCGGCGCCTGATCAGCGACGACTTCCGGCGCGCCTTCGAACACGTGGATGTGCTGGTGGGGCCGACCACGCCGACTCCGGCGTTCCGCATTGGCGAGAAGGCCGACGACCCGGTCAGCATGTACCTGTCGGATATCTACACCATCGCGGTCAACCTGGCCGGGTTGCCGGGTATCTCGGTGCCGGCCGGTTTCGCTGACGGATTGCCGGTGGGGCTACAGATCATTGGCAACTATTTTGACGAGGCGCGCCTGCTCAACGTGGCCCACCGCTACCAGCAGATTACCGACTGGCATCGGCAAATCCCGCCGGGTTTCGAATAACAAACATTGAACCACAGAGGGCACAGAGGCCACACATATACCAGCATTCAGAAAGTGAATTGTACGTACCGGCAAGCATCAAGCGCTGTCGATACAGGACGCGGTCTGCGTGCGTGTGATCGTGCCTGCAGATGTTTGTGGTTGGCGAGGGAGCCGAAGTGGCGGTAGACGGTTGAACGCCAAACCATCCGGAAGCCGAGTTTTTTCGTTTGTGTTCTCTGTGTGCTCTATGCCCTCAGTCGTTGATCTTGTGAGGTATAACTAATGGAATGGGAACCGGTAATCGGGCTTGAGATTCACGTCCAGCTCGCCACAAAAAGCAAGATCTTCTCCGGCGCGTCCACGCGTTTTGGTGCGCAGCCCAACACACAGGCCTGTGCCGTTGACCTTGGGCTGCCGGGCGTGCTGCCAGTGCTCAATCGCGAAGTGGTCAACATGGCCATCAAGTTCGGCCTCGCCATCGATGCGCAAATCGCGCCGCGTTCGATCTTCGCGCGCAAGAACTATTTCTATCCCGATTTGCCCAAGGGCTACCAGATCAGCCAGTACGAGTTGCCGATCGTTGGCACGGGCCATGTCACCATCGAACTGGACGGCGGCACCACCCGGGAGATCGGAGTGACGCGCGCGCACTTGGAAGAAGATGCGGGCAAGTCCCTGCATGAGGATTTTCACGGCATGACCGGGATCGACCTCAATCGCGCCGGGACGCCGCTGCTGGAGATCGTTTCCGAACCGGACATGCGCTCGGCAAAAGAGGCCGTCGCCTACATGAAGAAGATCCATTCGCTGGTCCAGTACCTCGGGATC
>CP070733.1:1661957-1672735 GCA_020347585.1 Pseudomonadota bacterium
CCGAGGGCTACCACCGCTACAGCAATCCCCATGATTTGGTGGTGTTGGCGATCGGCATGGAGCCTAGCGTGCCGAAGGATGCCTTCCCCGTGGCGGTCAAGGTCAACGAACACGGCTTTATCGAACAGGACGAGGGCAATGGCGCTATCTTCGCGGCCGGTTGTGCGTCGGACGCCCTGGATGTCAACCGCGCGGTTCAGAACGCGACGGCCAGCGCGCTACGCGCTATTCAGGTTGTCAATCGCGTTGCGGCGACGGAGGGTTAAGCAGTGGCTGACGAAATCAAGATTGGTGCATATATCTGCAAGGGCTGCGGACTGGGTGATCGCCTAGACACCTCCGGGCTCGCTACTATCGCCGAGCGCGAGGCCAAGGCCAATATCGTCAGGGAGCACGAGTTTTTGTGCAACGCCGACGGCGTGGCTATGATCCAGAACGACATCGACACAGAAGGCGTAAATCGTGTCGCCATTTGCGCCTGTTCGCGGCGCGCCAAGACCGATGCCTTCAGCTTCGAAAACGCCGCGATCTCGCGCGGCAACCTGCGCGAAGGTGTGCTGTGGGTGCGGCCCGACACCGACGAGGCGCAGGAGACCACGCAGGAAATGGCGGCCGACTACGTGCGCATGGCGGTCATCGAAACGCGTTTCATGACGCCGCCGTCGGGGAATGAAGAAGCGCGGTACGAGAACCACATCCTGGTCGTGGGGGGCGGCATCAGCGGCATGACCGCGGCGCTCGAAGCGTCCAAGGCCGGCTATCCGGTGAGCATTGTTGAGAAGGGCGCCCAGTTGGGTGGAAATGCCGCAAACTTCTACAAACGCATCGCCGAGAAATCCCCTTATGCCGATCCGGAGTCGACCGGCGTAGCCGAGATGATTCAGGCGGTGGAAGCCGACGACAACATTTCGGTGCATTTGAATTCCACACTAACGCGTACTGACGGTGCGCCGGGACGTTTCTCGGCAGACATCAGCAGCGAGAGCGGTTCGACCAAAACGGAGAACTTCGGCGCCATCATCCAGGCGTCCGGTTTCACGCCTTACGACGCCAACCAGTTGCCCGAACTGGGCTACGGCAAGTCGAAGGATGTGGTTACCCAGATGGAACTCGAGGCGCTAGCCAAGGCGGCAGACGGAGGGCCCATCAAGCGGCCCTCAGACGGAAAGGAAGTGCAAAGCGTAGTGTTCGTGCAGTGCGCGGGGCAGCGCAGCCAGGAGGAAGGACACCTGCCTTACTGCTCGGGCCACTGCTGCCTGACCTCCATCAAGCAGGCGATGTACTTCAAGGACCAGAATCCCGGTATCGACACCAATGTCATCTACACGGATCTGCGCACACCTGGCGCGGGCGGCGAGGACTTCTACCGCTCCGGCCAGACCAAGGGTGTCACCTTTACCAAGGGCCAGGTGAGCGAGGTCAGCGCCGCGGGCGACGGCCTGAGCGTGAAGTTCCAGGATCTTATTCTCAACGAGGAAGCCGCCGAGCAGGCGGATCTGGTGGTGCTGGCCACCGGCATGGTGCCTAACGGCGGTGTGGACGTCGAGAGCCTGACCGCGCCCCAGGTGGAGGGTGAAGAAGGCGAGGCAGCGCCGGCCGAAGAGGCGCAGGAACAGGGCGAGTTCAAGGGTATTTCGGTGCTTAATCTGACCTATCGCCAGGGTCCTGACCTGCCACAGCTAAAGTACGGCTTTAACGATTCGCACTTTATCTGTTTTCCTTACGAGACCCGCCGCACCGCCATCTACACCACCGGCCCGGTGCGCCGTCCCATGGATATGCAGCAGGCGGTCGAAGATGCCACCGGCGCGGCGCTCAAGGCCATCCAGGCGGTCGAAAACGCCGGCAAGGGTCGTGCCGCGCATCCGCGTTCAGGTGACCTTTCCTTCCCCAGCTTCCGCAAGGACGGTTGCACGCAGTGCAAGCGCTGTACCGTGGAGTGTCCGTTCGGCGCTATCGATGAGGACGAAGAGCGCTACCCAATGTTCAACGAGGCGCGCTGCCGGCGCTGCGGTACCTGCATGGGCGCTTGTCCGGTACGCGTGATTTCCTTCGAAAACTACTCGGTGGATACCGTCGGCCAGCAAATCAAGAACGTTGATATGCCCGACGAGTTCGACGAGAAGCCGCGCATCCTGGTGCTGGCCTGCGAGAACGACGCCTATCCGGCGCTCGACATGGCAGCCATGAACAAGACCGAGTACAGCGCGTTTGCGCGCGTGATACCGGTGCGCTGTCTGGGCTCGGTGAATCTCATCTGGGTGACCGATGCGCTCAACGCCGGGTACGACGGCGCGGTACTGATGGGTTGCCAGAAGGGCGAAAACTACCAATGCCACTTCGTTAAGGGCTCCGAGATGGCGCACGACCGCATGAGCAAGGTTGACGATACGTTGCAATCGCTCAACCTCGAACCGGAGCGCGTCGCGACCTACGAGATCGCGATTACGGATGTCGAGCGCGCGCCGAAGCTGATCAATGACATGGCCGAGACCATCGAGAAGATCGGCATGAGCCCGTTCAAGTTCTAAGGAGCCTGACAATGAGTGACGCCAACACAGCGATGGTGGAGAAGTACCGCAACAGCTTCCTCAAGGAAGTCGAAGCCAATGTGGAAGAAGGCGAGTGGGTGAAGATGTGCATGCAATGTGGTGTGTGCTCGGGTTCCTGCCCCTTCGGCCCGCACTGGGCGCATCCACCGCAGGAGCTGTTCATGATGATCCGCGCCGGCAAGCGCGAAGAGGTATTGACCTCCGACTCCATGTGGATGTGCACCTCCTGTTACAACTGCATCGTGCGTTGCCCGCGTGAGCTTCCCATTACCCACATCATGCACGGGCTCGCCAACTACGCACACCGTCTGGGCATAGCTCCCAAGAACCAGCCCACGCGCAAGTTTGCCAAGCTGTTCTGGGAGAACCTGACAAAGAAAGGGCGCACCAACGAACTCAAGCTGGGACTGAGCCTGTACTTCATGAACGGTTTCGGTGACGGCGTGAAGACCTCGCTGAAGATGAAGGACATCGGGCTGGGCATGCTGAAGACCAAGCGCATGAACGTCGGCGAAATGTGGGGCGGTCATGCCTGCAAGGACACCAACGGCCTGCATGCCATCCTGAAAAAGGCGCGCGAGATCGAAGACGCCAAGATGCAGAAGTTCTGAGCATAGGGAGCATCGCAATGGCAAAGAAAGAATACTCGTTTTACCCTGGTTGCTCCTCGCAGAAGGGAGCGTCTGCATCGAACTACCTCGTATCCGTGCAAAGCATGTGCGAGGAACTGGACGTGCAACTCAATGAGATTCCTGACTGGAATTGTTGCGCAGCCTCTATCGGCTACGCCGAGGGCGGTGAGCTGCCACGCCTGGCGCTGTCGGCGCGCAACATGGCGCTCTCCGAGCAGGCCAATCCCGGCCAGGATATTGTCGCCACCTGCGCCGCCTGCTGGTTGGCGACCAAGGAAACCCAAGAGCGTCTGCACGACAGCAGCGACCTGATGCAGGAGACTAACGACGCCCTGGCAGCGGCCGGCCTCAACGTCAAGGCGGACCAGACCGTGCGACACATGGTCGAGGTACTGATAGAGGACTTCGGTTACGATGAGTTGGGCAAACACGTCAAGAAACCGCTGGAGGGAATGAAGATCGCCGGGTATGTGGGCTGCCAGACCAATCGCCCATTTGGTGTTGATGGCGAATCGTTCGAGAATCCGAAGTACCTCGACAAACTGGTGGAGACCATGGGCGCCGAGCCGGTGGAGGACTACCAGAAGAAGGTACAGTGTTGCGGCGGCGCACTAGCATTCTCGGAGCCCGAGAAGTCACAGGCGCTAATCAAGGACATTGTCGAGGCTGCGTATGACGGCGGTGCTGAAATGATCGTAACGCCCTGTCCTGTGTGCCAGATGAACGTAGAGGTCTACCAGGACCAGATCAACGCCACGTACGGCACCAAGTTCAAGATTCCGGTTGTGTACTACAGCACCTTGATGAGCGTGGCCTACGGCAAGAATGGCAAGGAAGCGGGGCTTGACGGCCAGATCATCGCGGCCAAGAAGCTCGAGGAAATCGCCGCGAAGTAAGCGCTTGTATCTACTGGTATTCGACGTGAAGCCCTCTCAAGAGGGCTTTTTCGTTTGGGAGGTTGAAAATTAGGATGTGTCTATATACAAAATTCCTTGACCAAATTAAAGGTCACTTCGCCCTCGCCGATAACCCGCAATAATAGGGGTATACTCTGCCCCGTGCGTCATTGAAGAGGTAACAAGTTATGAGATCGCTGGGCATCACATTCGCAGCAGGACTGCTGGGAGTACTCGCCTCGGGCGCTGTTGTCGCGGCGCCTGCCGGCGACGCCACCCTGGTATGGGCCGGTTGTGGCATTACCAAGAAGGCGTTCATGAAGGAGTTGGCCGCGGCCTACGAGAACAAGACGGGTATTCACATCGACCTGAAGGGCGGCGGCGCGACCAAGGGAATCCGCAACGCGGCGAACGGCAGCATTCACATCGGTGGCGCATGCCGCGTTTCGATGGAGAAGGATGAGCTGGAGAAAAATGCCGAGCAGGTCCCGGTGGCCTGGGACGCCCTGGCCGTGATCGTAAACAAGAACAACCCGGTTGATAACATCACCTTCCAGCAGCTGCGCGACGTCTACAAGGGCAAGATCACCAACTGGAAGCAGCTCGGTGGCAGGGATGTGCCGATCGAACTCTACGTACGACGTGGCAAAATCTCCGGGGTTGGCTACATGTTGCGCGAGCTGGTGTTCGCGAACTATGAGATGGAGTTCACGGGTACACATGTGGTCAAGTCTTCAGGTCCGCTGGAGAAGGGCATAGTGAAGAACCCGAATGGGTTCGGCACGACTGGTATCAGCAGCGCGAAACGCCGCGATGTGAAGATCCTCAAGCTGGAAGGCAAGAAACCCAACTATGAGAACATCAAAAAGGGCGACTACCTGCTCTATCGTCCGTTGTACCTGGTCCGGCAGAGGGGTCGCGGTGATCCGCGGGTGGATGAGTTTATCAAGTTCGCACTCAGTAACGAAGGCAAGGCGGTGATCAGAAAGGCTGGCACCGTGCCATACGCCGATGCATTGGTACTGGTGATGAAGCAACTCGATCAGTACAAGCGCGCCACCGCTCAGGGTCTCTAAGCAGCGGCGAAACCAATACTGAAGAGCCCCCGCAAGGGGGCTTTTTTTTGCCCGAGGTGGATCACGGCAATCCACCCAGCCGGGCATGCCCGACCTATCCGGGCGCCGATCTTCGTGCCGTACCCCCAAAATCGCACGTTTCGATTTAACCGCAACCCAAGGGCCTGTACCTCAAGTGGTGTGACCGCTGGCCGATATCTGCAGTAAGCCGTACTAGTGTACTGCTGCACGCGGTGTGTGGCTCATGCAGCGTGCCTAGCGTGGCAGCTGGGGCACACCTTTTTCCCGCGCTTATGGGGAGTTTTCATTTGCGACGCCGCTCGCCGATTGTCGCGGCGGTGAAAAATTCACAAGGCCAATGCACAACCTGTCACTGCAGCAAATCCCGCATACAGCGTACTTTGTAGCTACGCCGCGTCGCAGGGTATTGCCCGGTGGCCTGCGGCGCAGGGACCGCTTCCGCGAGCGTGTGCCGGCCGCACCCGGTCGGGAAGGGAATCGAGCATGAAATCTGCCTGGAACTACGTATACTTGGCAGCCGCCACGATGCTGGCAAGCCCGGTCGTGACGCCGGCGCCGTTATCCACCTGCAGCAGTCCTGTGGCGGCCACCGTTGAGCCACTCGGCGAGCCGCGCTTGTGCGAGTATCACTTTGACGGCGGTAGCGAGAATTTCACCTGCCAGGCTTACCAGGGCACGACTGGGCGCTACGTTGCAGCATTCCGGGGCGGGCGCACGCCGCAGGCAATTTTTTCGGCAGTCGGGCAGGCGCGTTCCATGGGCGACGCGCTTTGGATTCAGGGCGAGGACCCGGGTGTATTCGACTGTGCCGCGGGGCCGCCGCGCGGCGTGCCGGCCGGGGCCGACTATATTGGCACCGGCGTGTGCGAAACGCTCGATGGCGATTTGGCGCCATGCCGCATGTACCGCCACGCCGCGGCACGCCAGTACCACATCCAGCTTTATCTGGTGTCGTATGAGCCGGCCGGCGGCGGTCCCATGCATATCGAAGCGCAAGCCGTCGGCGTCAACCACGACGCATTGGCCGCCGAACTTGCCTACCAGCTTGGCGTGAGTTTGTCGCAAACCGAATGTTGCAAGGCTCAGGGAGAGTCTTATATCGCCTACGCCTACCAGCTTTTCCCCCGGGATGCGGTGTACCGCGATCAATACCTCAGCGGCGGCCTTCGTCCAGGTGAACTCGCTGCCGACGCAGGGCGTTAATCGCACACAGGAGGAACACCCCCATGCACACGGACGATGAAGAACTCTATGCCTACCTCGATGATCGGCTTACTGCCGAGGCAAAGCGGCGCATGGGTCGCTTGTTGCTGGAAGACGAACAAACCATCGTCCGCCTGCGGCAGATTCAGAACATGCGGATGTTGCAGCACTGGGTGCGCGAGTCTCGAGACGACCACTAATTGACGCACACAAAATCGGGCAATGGCTAGGTTGGAAGTTGCGAAGAAATGACCTCTATTCGAAAAATAACGGCGATTGCACTCCTGGCGACTGCCGCTGCGGTGTCGGTGCCAGCGCATGCGGTACCCGCCGGGCAGGGCGCTGCCGGCCATGGACATGAATACCGGACCTTTTACGCCGGCGGCGCGACCGCCCGTGGAAAAATCGATGATTCATATACGGCAGACCTGGTTATGTATCTGGCAGGCAACCAGTGTCTGGTGATGGAGGCACTGATCACGGATTTCCAGACCAAGTACCCGGAGGTCCGATCGGTTTATGTGCAGACCACACCCGCGGGCAAGATCGTTAAGCAGCAGATCCTTGCCCAGGGCGAGATAAATGGCACAAGAACTGCCCGCAACCCGGATTTGTTTGCCAGTATCAATCTAGGCCACCTGCAAAAACTTCGGCAGGAAGGCCTGATGCAAAGCTACATGGTGTACGCACACAACAAGCTCGAATTGATGGTGGCTGAGGGAAACCCCAAGCGAGTCCGCGGGCCGCAGGACCTGGCGCGCGACGATCTGGCGCAGTCGCATCCCAACCCGCTGACCGAAGCCATCTTCAGGGTATATGGGTCGCAGATGCTCAGGGACCTTGGATTGTATGAGGCGGTGACAGGCGGCCAGACGTGCCGACGGTGCTGGGCGGTGCCTGGTAAGACGTGGTTTACCGCGCACCACCAGGGCGAGATACCCGCGCGTATCGAGCAAGGTACGGCCGACGTCGGCATCGTTTGGAGCAGCGAGGTGTTGCATGCCCACGCTGAAGGGCGCCGGGTCGAGGGAGTTGCCATTCCCGCGCCGTATAACATGGCGCACAAGGTCAACTACGCCATCGGGCAAGTCGCTAGCGGCCGCAACTCCGCCAGTGCCCACAAGTTCCTACGTTACCTGGCGACCGACGCTGCGCAGGCGATTTACGCGCAGCATGGGTTCGAGAAGGCACTGCCCGAAGAACTGATCTCCAAACCGATACCTGCCACGATCGCGCGGCGTTGACGCGGTCGTAAGACCGTCGCCGCGTGCTGTCTTTCTGGCGCGATGGCCCTGAGATGTGTTCAACACGCGGCTATCGTCAACCTTTTGAATTTAATCGAATTCTGACGCATGCCAAAATGACGCGAACTATTGACTTCGGTCAATAGACGGTCATAGTGTCAGGGTACTATATGAATACTAAGCGTATTAGATTTCAATAATATAGATGCCGACGACCAGGAGGTGCGAGATGCGCGTTTCCACGCTTGACCCGATTTCGATGAACGATGTCACCGATACCGACAAAGCCCCGTTTGTAGTCGAGGGCGAAGGGGATAATGCTCTGAAGATTTACTTTGAGAACGAGGCCAACAAGGCCGAGTACCTCGGCATTGAGACCGAGCATCCGGGCGAGGACTTTGAGCACAGCCTCGACAATCCCGCCGGTATGGGTCCGGGAGACATGCACAAATAGTCCACCTGGCTCTTTGCAACAAACAAAAAGCCCGCGTGACGCGGGCTTTTTTGTGCAGACCCACCGAGAACACAGAGGGCATGGAAACTGCCATTCACAACCCACCGGTGCGGGTGGCGTTCGCTGTATCTCTACACCGGCGCAGCCACGCCTGGGGTAAAGGGATTGTATGTTCGCGTCGCGCGCTTCGGTCTTAAGCTAGCCGACTGGCCGCGTTCCAAAGGTTCGTTACCTTTGACCTCTGTGTCCTCTGTGGCTGGCAGCTAATCTGGCATGTAGTCCTCGAAGCCTTCTTTGCCCTTGTGCGCCGCAATGTCCGCCTCGCGGCGTGCCTTGAGCACATCCCCGCGTTCATCGAGGCGCTTGTCGCGCGCACCCTCCTTCAGCGGAATGGTATGCTCGCCGTAGAGCACCTGCTTGAGGAAGCGCATTGCGAAGCGTAACAGCTCCTCGTCCTCGTTGATGAGTTTGTCTGTCGTCTCTTGGTCAATATCGAAGATCAGGCGAAAGCCGTCGCTCTGGACAAACTCCCGGAAACTGTCCAGATCATAGCTGCACATATCGAACAGTTGCATGCTACGTGCGCTGGGCTGGCCGACGGTGGGACCGCTGGTGCGTTTCTTGATGACAATATCGCGCCAGTCCTGGTTCATTTCGTCGTAGACCTCGACACCCTGCTCCTGGCGGTATTCGCGCACCGTGAGCTGGCGCGGTTCGTCGTGCCCAAGGCAATGCGCTTCCTTGACCAGAAAGTAAACGTCCTCAACGGAACCCGCGTCCTTCTTGCGCACTCCCATGGCGCCCAGCGCATAGTAGCGGCAGGCCGCCGGGCGGTCTTCGTACACGCCGCAGCCTTCTTGCTCCAGGAAGATACAGGCCGAAGTGCCTGGCTGAGTGGTCAGCTTGAGTCCGGGCATGCCGTGGTGGTCCATCTCGAACGGCATGGTGTAGCGGGCGACGAATTCTTTCGAGCTAATGTCGAAGCGCCGCTTCAGCCGCAGGATGTCGTAGGGGGTGAGCTGGATCTCGATGCTCTTGCAGCACTCGTTGAAGCAGGCGATTCCCTTGTGGCAGTGGAACTGAATAGTGTCATCGAGGGTCAGCTGCGCCGGTTTGACCGGACTGCGGAACGGTGCCTCGAACGGGCCATCGCCCAATTGTGGCGCATCGAGAACGGCGTCATTTCTCAGATCGGAAGACTTGTCCTGGCTCATGCTTTTGCCTCGGTAGGGGACTTTTGGCTAGTCTGGCGCTGGTTGTTCGCGCCAAGCGCGTCGTTTCCGGAGTGCCCTGCGCTCGTGCGCAGATTCAGGCTGTCGAGCTGCGCATTCTAGCGCATCCAGGCCGGTGGCCCCACTGCCTACCCATAAAAAAACCGGGCATCCGAAGATGCCCGGTTTTTTGTGTGCCTTAACGCGGTACGAGTTAGACCGCGCTGCCGGGACGGCTCATACCCTCCGGCTCACCCTCTGCTGGCGTGACCAGCTGGGCGTACTGGACCTTCTTGAGGCTCCACTCGCCGGTCTCCCGGTTGTAGGTGGAGTTAACGAAGCATTTCCAGTTCTGGTCGTCCAGGTTCATGAAGTCAGCCCGGTAGTAGTAACCCGGATACCGCGATTCTTCACGGAACTGAATGTGCTTCATGTGGGCCTCGGCCGCCAGGATGCGGTGGTAGTTCTCCCAGGCACGCAGCAACTCGTGCAGGTCCTTGGCACGCATCTGCAGGGAGTCTTCCTTGATCATGCCCAGCTTGCGCTCGGCAACCTCCAGCATTGCGGCGTTGGTCTGGTAGAACGTGGCCACACCCGCCACATACTCGTCCATGATCTTCTGCAAGCGGAACTGCAGCATCTTGGGCGTGATGTAGTGCGGGTTTATGTCGATGGCAGTGGTGTAGTCCTTGTGCTCGAGGAAGTTACGCACCGGACGGTAGATTTCCTCCACAAGCTCCTCGGTGGTGCGTGACAACTCGGGCTTCCAGTCCTTGTTGTCCAGGGCGAACTTGACCATGCCCTTGGCCGCGATGCGGCCCTCGGCGTGGGAGCCCGAGGAGAACTTGTGACCGGAGGCGCCAACACCGTCACCGGCGGTGAATAGGCCGTTGATGGTGGTCATGCGGTTGTAGCCCCAATGATAGTGCTCCGGAGTACCCGGCACATCTTCCGGACCCGACACCCAGATACCGGCACAGCCCGCATGCGAGCCCAGCAGGTACGGCTCAGTCGGCATCAGCTCGGACATCTCTTTGTCCGGCTCGATGTTCTCACCGGCCCACACGCCGCACTGACCGATGGTCATGTCGAGGAAGTCCTCCCAGGCCTCGGCCTCTAGGTGCTTCATCTCCTTGGGCGTCATGTTCTCGGCCAGTTTGGCCATCGCTGTCGGGGTGTCCATGAAGATCGGGCCGCGGCCCTCCTTCATTTCCTTCAGCATGAGGTGGTTACGCAGGCAGGTACCCATCTTCGCGCCACTGGCGTAGGAGTCGTAGCCGTAGTTTGCCAGGTCGGCGAAGTTCTTCTCCTGGTAGTCCTCGCGTGCCGCGTTGAATGCCTTGGCCTTGAACAACAGGAACCAGGCGCCTACCGGGCCGTAACCATCCTTGAAACGGGCAGGTACAAAGCGATTTTCCATCAGGGTCAGCTCGGCGCCGCACTCCGCCGCCATGGCGTAGGTCGAGCCGGCGTTCCAGACTGGATACCA
>CP070733.1:1672835-1683293 GCA_020347585.1 Pseudomonadota bacterium
AAACGCTCGGTGAAAAAGCTCGCCAGGCTTTCGCTGTAGCGAACGCCGTGTGGTTTGAGGTAGAGCGAACGAATGGTTTCACCTGCCTTGCCGGGGGTGGTTGTGAGGGCAAACCCCGCCATGTAGTAGGTCAGGTGCAGGCGCACTGGTATGCGGTGTCCGAGCACGCGCATGTAGTATTGCCAGCGGCCGAAGCGCAGCAGGTAGTTGCTCAGCGAGCATGCCAGGATAAGTAGCCAGCCGCCTGTGCCAAGGCGAGCGATGGCAGAGGCGATTTCTGTCCAGCCCGCGGCCAGTGCCATCAGCATGTAGAACGCGGCGGCAATCATCAGCGACAGTGACAGCGTCCTGCGACTTGGCAGGGTGATGTTCTGGCGGGATTTATGCGCGGAATCTTGTTGCGTAGACATCGTACGGAGCCGGTATCGCGGCCGGTTTTCGCAAGATGCGCAGAATGCCACGGCTGCCGCTGTATTGAAAGTCGCGTAGCTGCGTGCGTGGTATTGTTAAATGCTGGCTTTCCCGGTAGATTGACATCGAATCGCAATCGCTGCGGCGCTGGCCGCGGGCCCGATTCAAAAATGGCTGCGATCGTGGCCGGCCAACTGCTCGAGGAATCATTTATGGCTTCAACGGTTGATGAGCTGACCGTCAACTATAGCGAGGATGGCGTGCAACTGGTGAAGGAACTGGACAAGGCCGTTCTCACCAAAGGTGCGTGGTCCACAATTATCTATCGCTATCAGGACTGGGATCGGCAGAAGGAGGCGTACGGACCGGACAAGTTCACGATCCGGCGTTATCAAAAACGCAACGATCAGTATTGGCAGAAGTCCAAGTTCAATATCAGCAGCAAGGATCAGGCACAAAAACTGATCGATGTCCTGCAGGAATGGATCAAGGACTAGCGTCGTGCGGCGTTGACAGGGCGCTGGCGGGAGAATTGGCAGCGCGCTAATCGCTCGCGGCCGCGGCCAGCAGCGCAGTTGTCTGAGCGGTTGGCACTTCGAGGCATTGGCACCGTGCAAAAGTGCGATGCAACAAAAGGATTGGTTGCGATGTCTGAACATCGAAGTTACATTCGTCATCCCTCGGATATTCCCGTTGAGTTTCGGCTCGAGGGCGGGGAGTCCGCCAGCACCACGCCTCTTGCCAACGTCAGCCGCGGCGGCGTGTCATTTACTTGCGATCGGCCGATTGCAGCGGGCACGGTTATCAGTGTTTGCATCGAGTTTGTTCAACCGCGCTTCGAGGCGCGCGGCCGGGTCGCGTGGTGTCATGAAGAAGATGACGGTTATTCGATTGGCGTCACTTTCCTTGATCCGCGTGACGCCTACCGTGCGCGCATGGTGGAACAGGTCTGTCATATTGAGCAGTACAAGAAGGATGTTCGTGAGCGCGAGGGCCGCACTCTGGACGGCCGCACTGCGGCGCTTGAGTGGATAAGAAAATATGCCGCGAAGTTTCCCGGCGGCAGCAGTTCGTGAAGTGTCAGCGTGGTTGCTGGCCGGTGCCAAACTCGTGACGACCGCGTCGCAGGCGCTTGTAGCGCCGCATCATAAGGATCGTATTGCGTATCGCCGCCTCGTCGAAGTGCTTTAGCTGCAGACCAATGTTGACAGATATGGTCCCTTGCGCACCAGGCGTGATCTCGATGAATTGACGCGTACATCGGGAGTCGGGGCGGTCTGCGCCCGCGAGGTGTTCCCTGCAGTAGTCCAGGGTATACAACCGCGCATCCCACAGCACCGTTTGTCCCTCGAAAGGTCCCAAAAACCGGATCTGCACATGATCGGCATAGGCCGTGCCCACCACAATGTAGTCGGCTTCGCCGCGCTCAAGGCATTGTCGTGAGTCCGCTAACGGGGAAGTCATTGCTGCGCCGGTGCGGGATTAGCCTGGCCGCGGTGCGCCGCGCCGCGCTCTCAGCTCGAAGTGCACCAGGGTGTGCATGATCTCGGAGTAGGGTAGATGCGCAATCTGCTCGAATTTCCCGAGTGCCGCGAGCAGCGTCGCGTCGATGTCTGGGACCGGCGGAGCTGAGACGGGTGCAAGGGCACTTGCCAGGCCGTGGACGCCGCCCAGTTGTACCTTGATCTCCTTGGTGTGGGGGAGCGGGCCGCTTATCTTGGGTTGTTGCAGCGCGAACCGGGCGCGGTCGCGCAACTGCCCGAGAAAGGCGGTGCAGCGGTCCAGGGCGTCGGGTGAATTGCAGGCCACGCCTTCACGATCGGCGAGGCAGAAGCGGTGCGATCGTGTGCAGCTGCAGCGCCGCGTATTGATGGCTTTTTCAAAGACGCACTTCTGCTGGTTAACGCTGCGGTAGATCGATTTGTATTGGTCCTCTTCCATAGGGCAGGGTGCCCGGCGGGCGGACTCACGGCAGGCCGGTGGCGCAGGCTTACTTCTCCCACTCTCTGAGAATCGGCGCGTCGCGGCGTTCGAGCAGGCGTTCCTCAGCCTGCAGCCGGTTGTCGGCGAACATTACCTTTACGTTATACGCGTCGGCCGCGCCCGACTGGCCGCGCAACTCGCGCGCGTGGCCCTTGGCATCCTTGAAAGACTCGAATTCCCCATCAAATTCAAGGTTTTTGACGAGATCGGTCGGGCCGGAGAATATCTTGAATACGTAGTACGGCATGGATGTGTCCTTCGGGCTCGGCGTGGTGGCCAGTCAAGCGGTCTGTTTGCGAGGTGCAGATTCTATTCACCCGGGCGATGTTCAAGCAAGTCCGGATCGGGTGCCGGTGAGGCAGGTACAGGGTTTGGCAGGGTGTTCGCCGACCCGATATCATCCCCATCACGCTGCCGCGGTGTGTGCAGCCGTTGCGCTAGGCCGCTTGGGGCGCGAGTTCGGGGCGAGGAGAGAACATGCCTGCACGGAGCAACGACAAGGTCCTGCTATCCATTGTTGAACTGGGCGGATACCCGAATTTTGCCGCCCTGTATGGGAGGCTCGGTTACTCGGTGCTCGTTGAGAATACGATGCGCAAGGCGATTTCGGCGATCCGTAAGCATTGTCCGGATGTGATCGTGGCCGAGTTCAACTACCAGTCTGATTTTCGTGATCGCACCAGCAGCCTGGAAACTATGCTGGCGGTAGTGCAGCGCTATCCGCAGACCCGCGTCATTGTGTTTTACGAGGAGGAGTATGCCCACCAGTTCGAACGGGTTACGTCGCGCTTTCCCATTCACGCGGCAATGAAGTTTCCGGTCGATACTGATGAACTGCAACAGGCCCTTGAGAGCGCAGCGGGGAACCCGTGAGTGCGCGGTGCACCGGCTGCGGGTTCAGGCCTCGATGTCCGGGATCAGCAGGCTTTCGAGGCGTGAGATCAGATCCTTTAGCTGTAGGCGCTTTTTCTTGAAGCGCCGCAATTGTAGCTGATCGACCGCCATATCTTCCGACAGGCGCGTGACCACGTCGTCGAGATCACGGTGCTCAATGCGCAGTTCGCAGAGCTTCTTGCGAATGAGTTCCGCGTCACGCTCGTTCATCTACCAGACTCGCAGTAGCCGTTAATGGGCCTATTTCAACACAATTTTTAACAGATTCCGCGGCGCAAAGGAAATGACGCCAGGCGCCCAATCAGGTAGCCTATACTGCCCATACAGAAGTAAGCAATGCCGCACGGCGTCACACAGCGCGAATAGCATGTGGCGCGATGCGGTTTGACCCCGGTCGACCCACAACACCCGAACAGATTCCCTGGCATCCGTATTTCACCATGTTGAATTCAGGCTACGAAGACCGGGTTGCGCTGACGCGCGCCATTATGCATATCCTTGATGGCTGGGGGCTGGATGCCGCCGAGCAGATGGCCATTCTCTCGCTGCCCAAAGGAACGCCATCGCGCGCGCTGCGCCGCTACCGCGATAACACGCCATTTCCCGAGGATGCTGGGGTGATGGAGCGTATCGAGCACCTGGTGGGGATTGCCGATGCGCTGCGTACCAGCTATCCGCACAACCCGCAAATGGGTGCCTACTGGGTCAATCAGCCCAATCGCCGCTTTGATGACCGCACCCCGCGCACCATCATGACCGCCGGTGGGTTGTCCGGGATTGTCGCCGTGCGCTCTCATCTGGATTGTGCTTTCGACCAGGACGAGCATCTGGTGCTGCCCGGCACAGGCAGCGACTGACCGCAGCCACCGCGCCGGGTTTTGCTGGCCGAACTCGAAACTCTCGTCAGGCAGGCCGCCGCGGCTGCGGTGCCGCATCCTGGTTCAGTCGCCAAACCCGACGGCAGCATTGTGACCGGTGCCGACCTTGCCGTGCAGCAATTTCTCGTCGATGCGCTGACCGACCGCTGGCCCGGCTACCCGGTGCTTGGCGAGGAAATGGACGAGGCCGCGCAGCGCGCAGCGCTTACCCGTTTCGGGTCGGGGGCGTGGTGCATTGACCCCATCGACGGAACCACAAATTTCGCCACTGGCTTCCCCGCCTGGGCCATTTCCGTGGCGCTGATTCAGGACGGCAGTGCGTCGCTGGGCATCGTTTATGATCCCGGCCGCGATGAGTGCTTTACGGCGCAGGCCGACGCGGGCGCCCGGTTGAACGGGACGCTGCTAAAGGCGCAGGACGAGGTGTGCGAGCTAGGCGCCTGCGTGGCGGCGATCGATTTCAAACGTCTGGCGCCCGACTTAGCCTGCCGGTTGGCCAGCGAACCGCCGTACCGGTCGCAGCGCAATCTGGGGTCGGTCGCCCTGGACTGGTGCTGGCTGGCGGCTGGCCGCTGCCAGCTGTATCTGCATGGAGGCCAACGGCTGTGGGACTACGCCGCGGGAGCGCTGGTGCTGCAGGAGGCCGGTGGCGCCGCATGGGCGCTGGACCGCAAGGAATTGTATGCGCCCATGCTGGAGGCCCGGCCGGTATGCGCGGCAGCCAACGATGCAACGCTCGCGGCGTGGCGGGGCTGGCTAGAGATGTGAGCGTTAACCTGGCCGGCGCCACGGGTGGCGCCGAAAGGCTCAGCTGTCGTCACTGTCTGGTCGGCCTTTCTTGAGTTCGTCGACGTCGAATTTGACCACCGTGGTATCGCGGGGCTCGTCCGCAAATCGCGGACGCATTTGACTCGTGTGCCCGGATTCGGCGGCCAGCTCCGCTTGGCGTGCGGCAATCAGGGCCAGGCAATCACGTATGCCGTGAATGGTATTGTCCGACAGCGGGTGTTTCAGGCCCGGGCGTACGTGAGTATCGCGGGCAACGTCGGTGAGCACGCGTTTCATCATGCCCAGGATCTCTTCTTCTTTTGAGAGTTCGGGTTTGTCAGCCATGGCCCTATTGTCCGAAGCGGTCTGCGCCGTGCGCAAAGGCGGCATGTTAGCTGGTATCGCACAGGGAGGGAAATCAGCGCGATAGGCCCTGCCCGGCCGGCCGCGTTTGGCGCGGGCCGACTATACTTAGGGGCGGGGATAGCCCCGAATATGGCACCACCGCTGCGCTGTCCAGGATCACCGGGAACGTGTGTGGTCCGCCACCGGCCATCGCGTGGCAGCCGGTGCCGAGGGAGTTGCACTGATGACTGATATCATTCGTTATGTTACCGAGAACGAGGCGTACCAGGATGACCCCCACGGGCATCTGAACGAACTGGAGCGGTGGAGCGAGGAAATCGCCGAAAGACTCGCGCTGGGCGAGGGCCTTGCGTTGACCGCGGAGCACTGGGACGTGCTGTTTTTCCTGCGCAGCTATTTCAAACTAAATGGCCCGGTATCGACCGCGCGCGAGCAGTCGCAGATACTGGAGCGCCAATTCCGCATCGAAGGCGGCAAGCGCTACCTGTTCCAGCTTTTTCCGGGCGGGCCGGTGCGCCAGGCGAGCCACATTGCAGGGCTGCCGTTGCCCGCGGGCAGCGCCGATCTGTCGTTTGGCACCGTTGAATAATTGTTTGGTGCCGTAGCGCCGCTGGACGCCCTGTTCTTGGCGCTAGTGCCGGTCGCCCGTGACTGATCCCGACTACAAATGCGCGTTTGCCGCAACGTTGATCGGCCACGACTATGGCTGTGAGCACGCCGCGGGAGTGGTACGCCGGGGCGGCCCCGATATCGCCTGCCGCGATGAGCAGGCACACCGCCTGTGTGGTCTCACCTATGAAACACTAAAGACTGCGGCGCTTCCGGCTTTCGGTGTTGAAGACGACCTGTTGAGCATGCCACACAGCGTCATGGCCAAGGTGCAGTTTGGCGGCCTGTTGGGGTTGCAGCAGGTGCTGGACGGAAGCGCCACCGGTGCTGGCCAGGTGGACAACATCGCGCAGTTGGTATCGCGCGTGCGCGCGCGTTACCCAGACCCCGAGTTGCTGCCGCTGCAGGAGATCGTGCCAACGATTACCGCTGTGAAACTGCGGCGACGTCGTTGACGCGTGCGCCGTCGGCGGGAAAAGTCGCGGCAAAGCCGCTAACATGTCGAGTGTGTATGTAGTTGGTCCCGGCAGGTAATGTTCCTGGTGTCAGTCCTGCGATACTCCTGTGTTGTACGCGTACGGCGGTTACCCGGCGGGTTATCCAGTATCGCGTTTCCCGCGTACCTCCTCTTGGTGTTGCTGGCGTTGCCGCTCGGCGGGTGCGGCAAGGATTCTGACATCAGCAACGGCAGTGGCCCGACTGGTTTGCGCCTGCCGCGCCTCGACACCTCGCTCACGCGCATCAAATCGCGCGGCGAGATTGTCTTCCTCACCAGAAACTCACCCACCACCTATTACGAAGGGCGCGACGGGCTTGCCGGCCTAGAGCATGACATGGCGCAGGCCTTCGCCACGCATCTTGAGGTGCGGGCCAGGTTCGAGATCCGCGACAGCCTCTCCGACATTCTCGATGCCCTGAAAAATAACGAGGGTGATGTTGCTGCCGCCGGCTTGAGCGTAACGCGCGGGCGCACCGGTGAGTACCTGTTCGGGCCGAGCTATCAGGCAATCCAGCAAAAGGTGGTGTGCCGACGCGGCGGTGCCGCACCGCGCTCGGTGGCTGACCTCGATGGGCTGGACGTGTTGATTGCGTCCGACAGCAGCTATGTGGAGCGTCTTGTAGGACTGCAGGCCGAGTATCCCGAATTGAGCTGGCGTGAAACGGATGAGATGACTACCGAGGAAATACTCGCGATGGTATGGGACAAGAAGGTGGACTGCACGGTTGCCGACTCGAACATCGTGGCGATAAATCGTCGCTATCACCCCGAGCTCGATGTGCGTTTCGATCTAGGGAAGCCCGAGTCCCAGGCGTGGGCGATGCAGCCTGACGCCCGCGTGCTCAAGGGCGTCGTGGAAAAATGGTTCTCCGGCTACCAGGAGCGCGGGGATCTGGACCAGCTCATAGAGCGCTACTACGGGCACATCGAGGTCTTCGACTACGTTGACACCCGGCGCTTTGTACATCGTATGAAAAAACGCCTGCCGAAATACCGGCGGTTGTTTGAAAAGGCAGCAGCGAAATACGGTTGGGACTGGACGCTGCTCGCCGCCATGTCGTACCAGGAATCACATTGGAATCCGCGCGCCAAGAGTCCCACCGGTGTGCGTGGCATAATGATGCTGACCTTGCCCACGGCCCGTGAGGTGGGTGTCAAGAGCCGCCTGGATCCGGCGCAGAGTATCGAAGGCGGCGCGAAGTACCTGGCGCGGATGCGCAAGCGGTTCGATGCGGAGATCACCGAGCCGGATCGCACTTGGCTGACGCTGGCCGCTTACAACATAGGCATGGGCCACATACACGATGCCCAGGGTCTGGCGCGCAAATTGGGCAAAAACCCGCACCTATGGAGCGATATGGCAGAAGTGCTGCCGCTACTCGCGCAAAAGAAGTACTACCGCAAGCTCAGGCACGGTTACGCGCGCGGCTATGAGCCGGTGACCTACGTCAAGCGCATTCGCGATTTTCAAGACATTCTGGAACAGCAGTTGCGGAGTGTGGTGCGAACCCCCAGCGCCGGCAGCCCCGGCTAGGCGCGCCAGCGCTTACGCGCTGCGCGTGGAGTAGGTCTGCTCGACGTAGTCGTTGACCAGCTGTTGGAATTCCTCCGCGATACGTTCGCCCTTGAGGGTGACGGTCTTCTCACCGTCCACGTAGACGGGCGCCTCCGGGCGCTCGCCGGTGCCGGGCAGGCTGATGCCGATGTTGGCGTGCTTGCTTTCACCTGGGCCATTGACCACGCAGCCCATCACCGCGACGGTCATTTCCTCGACACCGTGATACTGCTTGCGCCACTCGGGCATCTGGTGGCGCAGGTAGCTCTGGATGTCTTGCGCCAGCTGCTGGAAGTAGGTGCTGGTGGTGCGACCGCATCCCGGGCAGGATACGACCATGGGCGTGAACGAGCGCAGTCCCATGGACTGCAGGATCTCCTGCGCCACCACCACCTCTTGGGTGCGATCACCGCCAGGTTCCGGAGTAAGCGAAATGCGTATGGTGTCTCCGATGCCTTCCTGCAGCAGTACGGCAAGCGCGGCGGTGGAGGCGACGATGCCCTTGGATCCCATGCCCGCCTCGGTCAACCCTAAGTGCAGTGGGTAGTCGCTGCGTGTGGACAGCTCGCGGTAGACGCGAATCAGGTCCTGCACGCCGCTCATCTTGCAGGACAGGATAATACGGTCATGTCCAAGGCCCAGTTCCTCGGCGCGCGCGGCGCTTTCCAGCGCCGAGGCGATCATCGCCTCGTCCATGACCTCCTGCGCATCACGCGGCTCGGTGCGCTGCGCGTTCTCATCCATGAGCCGCGCCAGTACCGACTGGTCGAGGCTGCCCCAGTTGACGCCGATGCGCACTGGCTTGCCGTACTTGGATGCGATTTCGATCATGCTGGCGAACTGTTCGTCGCGCTTCTTGCCGCGCCCTACGTTGCCCGGGTTGATGCGGTACTTGCCGAGCGCCTCGGCGCAGGCGGGGTGCTGGGTGAGCAGCTTGTGGCCGTTGAAGTGAAAGTCGCCGATGAGCGGTACACTGCAGTCTATCTTGTCCAGGTGTTCTCGAATATAGGGCACCGCTGCCGCGGCCTCGGCCGTGTTGACGGTGATGCGCACCAGTTCGGAACCGGCTCGCGCCAAGTCGGCTACCTGCACGGCGGTGGCGACTGCCTCGGCGGTATCGGTGTTGGTCATGGACTGGACTACCACGGGGGCGTCGCCGCCGATGGTGACTTGGCCCACCCGCACCCCGGTGGTGCGTGCGCGCTGAATAAACGATGGTTTTGTCATGGCAACATCTTGATACAACGGGTTGGACTGCCAATGATACCATTATCGCTTTGCTCGCAGGTACGGCACCGGCGGGCGTTCAGCGCGGGGACAGTGAGGAGGTCGCACGATGCCCGGAAAAAAAGACAGGAAAAAAGACAAACACAAAGGGGACAAGGCCAAGATGGCCGCGCTTGCCGATCGCCACGCCCTGTATCAAAGGTCGGTGCAGGCCCCGGAATTCGAGGTCGAGTTTTTTGACAAGACCTTTCGCGAACTACGAGGCCGCGTTCCGCTGAGTATGCGTGAGGACTTTTGTGGTACCGCGTTTCTCTCCACGGAATGGTGTAAGAGTGACGCGCGGCGCACGGCGATCGGGGTGGATATGTGTGCCGATACGCTGGCTTGGGGTACGGACCACAATCTAAAACCGGCTGGCGACGATGTCGCCCGGCGCATTACGCTGGTTAACGCGGATGTGCGCGAGGTCAGCGAGCCGCGCGTCGATATCACGTGCGCGCTCAACTTCAGTTACTGCGTGTTCAAGACCCGTGATGAACTACGCAGTTACTTCGAACTGGCGCACGCCGGACTCAATCCGGACGGACTGCTTATGCTTGATCTGTTCGGTGGTACAGAATGTAACGACGCGCTCGAAGAAGAGACCCGCATCCCTGGTGCGAAGGCGAAGTACATCTGGGAACATGCCAGCTTTAACCCCATCGATCACCGCATCGTCTGCCACATCCATTTCGCGTTCAAGGACGGCTCGCGGCTGGACAAGGCGTTTACCTATGACTGGCGCCTGTGGAGTATCCCCGAACTGAGTGAGTTGCTCCAGGAGGCCGGTTTTTGCAAGGTGCGTGTGTATTGGGAACGCTTCGAGGAGGGATCCGACCGCAAGTACCTGGAGGGTACCGGCGAGTACTTCGAGGCAACCGAGGTGGAAAACCAGGAGTCCTGGATGGCCTACCTGGTGGCGGAGCGCTAATGTGGGGTCGCTGCCGGACGCCTAGCGGTCCGTAATTCTCAGTTTCCGCGCGCGACCGGATGGTAGGGCGTGTGTCGAATGCGGTCGTGGGTGTGCATGCGGTATTCGACGAACGCTTCGCGGTCGTGAAAGTGCATGAACGGGTTGCCCTCGCACTGCTCGTGGATGGTGCTGGTGGTTTTCTCCGCGTAGTTGTGGCCGGGATGAATGATGGTCCCGCCGGGCAGGTCGCGTCCGAGACGGCGTAGGGTATCGTACATCTGTTCGGGGTCTCCACCAGCGAGGTCGCAGCGGCCGC
>CP070733.1:1683393-1686855 GCA_020347585.1 Pseudomonadota bacterium
CGATGCCAATGCCCCCGACCTGGGCGGCCAGCGCGTCTGAGACGTAGTCACCGTTGAGGTTGAGCGTGGCGATTACATCGTATTCCTCGGGGCGCAGCAGGATCTGTTGCAGAAAAGCATCGGCGATGACGTCTTTGACGATGATCTGGTTGCCGCTGCGCGGATTGCGCATCTCGCACCACGGTCCGCCGTTAAGTTCGGTGGCGCCGAATTCCTCGCGCGCCAGCTCATAGCCCCAGTTCTTAAAAGCGCCCTCAGTGAATTTCATGATGTTGCCCTTGTGCACCAGCGTCACCGAGGCGCGATCATTGTCGATCGCATACTGGATCGCCTTGCGCACCAGGCGCTTGGTGCCCTCCTCGGAGACTGGCTTTATGCCGATGCCGGACGTGGCGGGAAAGCGAATCTTGGTAATCCCCATCTGCTCCTGCAGGAACGCGATTACCTGGTTGACCTCCGGCGTGCCCGCCGCCCATTCGATGCCCGCATAGATATCCTCGGAATTCTCGCGGAAGATCACCATGTCGGTCTTTTCCGGATGCCGCAGGGGACTCGGGGTACCCGTGAAATAGCGCACCGGGCGCAGGCAAACGTAAAGGTCTAGTTCCTGACGCAGGGTCACGTTGAGGGAGCGGATGCCGCCACCCACCGGCGTGGTGAGTGGGCCCTTGATGGCTACCGCAAAATCACGCACCGCCTGCATCGTTTCCGCCGGCAACCACTCATCATCCCCGTATACCCTGGTCGATTTCTCCCCGGCGTAGATCTCCATCCAGGCGATCGAGCGGTTGCCGCCGTACGCCTTTTTTACTGCTGCGTCGGTTACCTTACGCATCACGGGGGTAATGTCCACGCCGATGCCATCGCCCTCGATGTAGGGAATGATCGGCCGATCCGGGACACTGAGCGAGTTGTCGCCGTTGACAGTGATACGCTCGCCGTCTGCCGGCACCTGAATGTGTTGATACGTCATCGGACCGCTAACCCCGTGCAACCGTTACCCAAAGGCGGGGAATGATACCACCGATCGCCGCCGCGCCGAGTGGCCCCGCGGCAAGCCTGGCGGCCAAACCGCGGTATGATTGCGCAAACACCGGCTCGCGCCGCACAGCGGTCCGGCAGGTTGGCCCCATGCCCCGGATAATCCTGTTCAACAAGCCGTTCGGCGTACTCAGCCAGTTCACCGACGCTGACGGCCGGCGGACCCTGTCCGGGTTCGGGCTGCCGAGCGCCGTGTATGCGGCCGGGCGCCTGGACCGGGACAGCGAGGGCTTGCTGGTGCTGACCGATGACGGCCGCTGGCAACATCGCATTGCCGACCCGCGCCACAAGTTGCCCAAGATCTACTGGGTGCAGGTGGAAAACGTGCCGCAACCCGCAGCGCTCGAGCAGTTGCGCTGTGGTGTTCCGCTCCGGGACGGCCCCAGCGCTCCCGCGCAGGTGCGCATCATGGACGCCCCGCCCGGACTGTGGGATCGTGACCCTCCCATTCGCAAACGCCTGGCGATCCCTACGGTGTGGCTGGAGCTGGAGATTCGCGAGGGGCGCAACCGGCAGGTGCGGCGCATGACTGCTGCGGTGGGACACCCTACTCTGCGCCTGGTGCGCTATGCGGTTGGCGAATGGAACATTGACGGACTTGCGCCGGGCTGCTGGCGCGAGTTGCAGGTGCCTGCCCTGGCTGAAGAAGGAAAACCAAACGATGATCTGGACCCCTCACGTCACCGTCGCGGCCATCATCGCGCACGAGGAACGCTTTCTTCTCGTCGAGGAAGACGATAACGGACGGCGGGTGCTAAACCAGCCCGCCGGCCACCTGGAACCTGACGAAAGTCTGCTCGACGCGGTGGTGCGCGAGACCCTTGAGGAAACCGGCTGGCGCTTCGCGCCGCACGCCATCATCGGCATCTACCGCTGGACCAATCCGGTCGACGATGTGACCTATGTCAGGTTCTGTTTTGCCGGCGAGCACAGCGATTTTGATCCGGATCATGAACTTGACCCGGACATCGTGCGCACAGTCTGGAAATCACGCGCGGAAATTGCAGCGGCACACTCGGCGTTGCGCAGCCCGCTTGTACTGCGCAGCATTGACGACTACCTGGCGGGACGCCGTTACAGCACGGATTTGCTGGGGGACGCCTTATGAGGCGTTCGATCGCCAGCGCCGTAGTCTGTTAACATGCGATCGCTGCTACACCATCTTCCCCCCGCAAATCATGAACACCTCGGCCAACGACATCCAGAGTGAAGGCGCCAACGCCGAACGCGTTATCGTCGGGCTGTCCGGCGGCGTGGATTCGTCGGTGGCCGCACTGCTGCTGCGCGATCAGGGCTATGCGGTGCAAGGGCTGTTCATGAAGAACTGGGAAGGCGACGACCGCGAGGATCACTGCGCAGCCGAAGCCGACTATCGCGACGCCTCCCGGGTTTGCGAGCGCCTGGGCATCGAACTGTTCGGCGTAAATTTCGCCGATGAGTACTGGGAGCGGGTGTTCCGCTACTTTATCGCCGCCTACGAGGCCGGCTACACACCCAACCCCGACGTGCTGTGCAACAAGGAGATCAAGTTTCGCGCGTTCCTTGATCATGCGCTGCGTCTGGGCGCCGAATATATCGCCACTGGGCATTACGCGCGCATTGCACGCCACGACGACCACCACTACCTGCTCAAGGCCCGTGATAACGCCAAGGACCAGAGTTACTTCCTATACACCTTGGGCCAGGAGCAATTGGCGCGCACCCTGTTTCCGCTCGGGGAAATCGACAAATCGCAGGTGCGCCGCATCGCGCAACGTGCGGGGTTGGTGACTCACGACAAAAAGGACAGCACTGGCATCTGCTTTATTGGCGAACGCAACTTCCGCGAGTTTCTCGCCCGCTATCTGCCCGCGCGTCCCGGCGACATCCGCAGCGTCGACGGCGAATGCATTGGCGAGCATGCCGGTCTGATGTACTACACCCTCGGCCAGCGCCAGGGACTGGGGATCGGCGGACGCCGTGGCCACAGCGAAGGGGCCTGGTATGTGGTCGCAAAGGACATGGAGGCCAACACCCTGGTGGTGGCCCAGCAGCGCGATCATGCCCTGCTGCAAAGCCGCTGGCTCGATGCTGTGGAACTGCACTGGGTGGCCGACCCCCCGGCCAAGCTGCCGCTGCGCTGCCATGCCAAGACGCGCTACCGCCAGGCGGACGTGCCCGCAACTATCGTGTCGATGTCCGCGGAGCGTTGCCGGGTGACCTTCGATACTGCACAGTGGGCCGTTGCGCCCGGCCAGTCGGTGGTGTTCTACCAAGGCGAACGCTGCCTCGGCGGCGCACTTATCGACGCCACCGAGCGCACACCCGCGACGCACGGCCGGTCCATCGCCGATCTGCGCGCGGCGCACACCGATGCGCCGTCCTGCGCTCCGGACACAGGTGAGGCGCGTGGCTGCTAGCGGTTTGCTTGCCGAACGCACC
>CP070733.1:1686955-1697278 GCA_020347585.1 Pseudomonadota bacterium
AAGGGCTCACCGGCGGCTACCTGCCGCTGTCTGTCGTGCTCACCACCGACGATATCTACGGCGCCTTCTACGACGACTACCAGAGCTTGCGTGCCTTCCTGCACTCGCATAGCTACACAGGCAACCCGCTGGCCTGCAGTGCTGCACTCGCGACCCTAGATCTGTTTAAGCAACAGGACACCCTCGAGAATAACCGACGACTTTCCCGCAGGATGCAGCAGGCCACCGCCGGGCTTGAGGATCACCCCCACGTAGCCGAAGTGCGCCAGACTGGAATGATTCTGGCCATCGAATACGTTCAGGACAAGGCCACCCGCACCCCCTACCCATGGCAGGAACGTCGCAGCCAGCGCGTCTACCGCCACGCGCTGGACAACGGCGTGCTGCTGCGCCCGCTCGGCGATGTCACGTACCTGATGCCGCCCTACGTGATCAGCGAGGAACAGGTAGACTACGTCGCTCAGATTGCCGCCGAGGGGATTGAAATTGCAACCACAGAGCAGGGCTAAGTGGCGAGGAACGAGGGGTGAAAAACTCACAGCCACCCTGTGTTCCGATGATGCGCGTAATGTCCAGTTCCGGTCACTCGCTCCTCATACCTCGAGACTGATCTGATATGCGCATCCCCCGCCTTTGCCTGCCGGTGCCTCTTGCAGAAGGCGCGCTGATCGAACTTGACGACAACACCCGGCGTCACTGCGTCACCGTGCTGCGCCTCAAGCCCGGGGCGGCGGTAGTTTTGTTCAACGGCGAGGGTGGGGAATACGACGCGGCCATTGACGCCATCAGTGCGCACGCGGCGACGGTGCGCGTCGGTCGGTACGTTGATGTCTCACGCGAATCACCCCTGCGCGTTCATCTGGCACAGGCGCTGCTCAAGGGCGACCGCATGGACTACGCGTTGCAAAAGGCGGTGGAACTTGGCGTAGCACGCATCACGCCAATCACCGCTGAGCGCTGCGTTATGCGCCTCAAACCCGACGCCGTCGCGCGACGCCTGGAGCACTGGCAGGGCGTCGTCCAAAGCGCCTGTGAGCAGTGCGGCCGCGACCTGCTGCCTGCCATCGATGCGCCAGAGGCACTACAAGGATTCGTTGCCGGCGCAAAGGCGCGCACAAGGCTTGTCCTTCACCCCGGGGCGCAGACCACGCTGGCAACAATAGAGGCAAGCGGGAACGACATAACACTGCTTTCCGGCCCCGAGGGCGGGTTTACCGACGTCGAGGTGGCACGCGCAGAAGCCGCGGGATTCAACAGAATTGCGATGGGGCCGCGCGTATTGCGCGCCGAGTCAGCCAGCGTTGCCGCGCTGGCCGCGGTGCAAACGCTCTGGGGAGACCTCGCCGGACAGGGGGCCTGAGACTCCGCCCGCGGGGCAGGGGGCGCGCGACGGATTGTGGCTAAAACCGCGCGCCCTAGCCGTGCTGCAATTGCACCAGCCGCCGCTCGATGTCGTCCAGATCGGGAACGATCGCCGATTCGCCGTCGACCTTGACGTAGCTGGCAACCGACTGCTCATGGACGCTGACTTCACTGTCACCCACCAGATTGCGTTCGCTCGCCAGGCGTAGCTGCGGTATGGCCTGCGACAAAATACCGATGTATGGCATCCGTTGGTTGCCGTTGAGCGTGTTTAGCACAACGATCCGGCTGTCGCGATTCGGCGGGGCCGGCTCTCCGCCCGACGCCGCCTCGAACGAAACCAGCGGGATGCGCCGCTCGCGCCAGGTGAGGCGCCCCATCAGCCAGGCCGGCGCACCAGCCAGCGGTTCAGGCGCCATGGCACCAATGACCTCGGCCACAGCCGTGTTGGGGAGCAACAGTGCACCCTCGCGCAACGGGATATAAACACAGCGCACAAGATCAGAACGCCGTGCCGCCGCGGGCGCAGACGCTGTGCGCCGGGATTCAATGTGAGTTATCTCTGCCATGGTTGGTTACCACTTCGTCATGGGACTGGAAAGAAAAGCAATCAATTTACGCGCGAGCTCTTCGGGGGTGCCACTGTGCTGCGCGTTGCCACTTGCCCGCACCCGATCGGGCATGCTGCTGATAACACAGCTTGCGGTGCTCTGCGCCCAAACCTCCCCACCCTGCTCCACCATCGTATGGCAGCCGCGCACACCGTCGTCGCACATGCCACTGAAAATGATGGCGCCGCTGCGGCCTGGATAACGCCCAGCGATATCCTCTATCACCGTATCGATGCACGGCGTGTAAGAGGATTCCGTGCGCAACGCATGCAACTCCACTGCGCCGATCGGGTTTATTACGATACGCGCATCGGTTGGCGCCACCAACACCTGGCCATGGCGCAACACGTGCCCCGCCACGGGCACCAACACGTCGAACGGCGTACTGCGCGCAAGCTGCTCGGCAAGCAGGTTCACAAAATTGGCGCCAAGGTGCTGGGCCAGCACAAACGCCGCCGGTAGCCTGCGCGGCAGCGCGTTAAGAAACCGCTTGACGGCTTCGGGGCCGCCCAGTGAGGCGCCAAGCGCCCACACGTTTTGCGCAATATCGCCCTGCGGCGCATCCGCATCCCGCGGCATGTGCACCACACCCGTCAGCGCCGCCGCGACCGCTGCGCTGTGCGCCTCAACGTCCTCGGCACTACCGGTCGCCTTGACGATTTTGCGCAGCAACTTGCCGTACCACTTGGCAAGCACTCTAGGTTCGTTAACGGTGAGTGCCGTCACGTCGTTAAATATGATCGGCGCGCCGGTCTGTTCCAGCAGCCGATCCAGCACGACATCATCCTGGTCGCATGTCTCGTCCAGGTCGAGCAGCAGAACGTCTACCTCTTTCTCTTCGAGCCTGGCCAGAAACAGTTCGGTAAGCGGTTCGTTCAGAACGATTTTAAGGCCGCTGCGCGCAAGCGCCTGCTGCAGATAGTCGCGCTGCTTCGCGGAGTCGGATGCGACTGCAATCCGTATACTGCGCAACTCGAGCGTCGATACGCCGAAACCGGACATCGCTGCGCCCCCCCCCATCGGGCTTCGCACAGGCTCCCTTGGCACTATCGGACTCATGGCCGAATCAACTCGAAACGTCAGGAACCAATCAGGCTATTAATGTTTTCCATCAGCTCGGTTTCCTGGTAAGGCTTGCCCATGTAGATATTGACACCGATGCTCTCGGCACGGTCGCGGTGCTTCTGACCGGTTCGCGATGTGATCATGATGATGGGCAATTTCTTCAGCGTTTCGTCGTTGCGAATGTTGGTCGCCAGCTCAAATCCGTCCATGCGCGGCATTTCAACGTCCAGCAGCATGATGTCGGGGTGGATCTCCTGAAGTTGCGCAAGCGCATCGACGCCGTCCTTCGCCGTCACGACCTGCATGTCGTGGCGCTCGAGCAGGCGGGTGGTTACCTTGCGCACTGTTATGGAATCGTCCACTACCATGACCACCGGCGCCCGGGCAGGCGTCGGCTCTGCCACAGCGGGCGGTGCGGCTGCCGCAGCCTCCTTCGCCTCCTGCGTACCGGTCAGGCGGATCAGCACGCCGAGGTCGAGAATCAGCACAACGCTGCCGTCGCCCATGATCGTCGCGCCGGCAATACCACGCAACGTACTGAGCTGCGGCCCGACAGGCTTGACCACGATTTCGCGGCTACCGAGTATGCCATCGACCTGAATCGCGGCGCGGTAGTCACCACTGCGCACCAGCAGCAGCGGTACCTTGCGGCCTTCCGTGGGCAACGCCATCGCGTCCGTGCCAAGCGCGGTCCCCAGGTGCATGAAGTCGTAGTTTTCGCCCAGCCACTTGTACACCGGCTTCTCGAGGCCGTGCAGCTGCTCGAGCTCCTCGCTGGATACGCGCTCGACACCTTCAACGCTCAACAGCGGCAGCGCGAAGGATTCTTCACCCACCAGTACCATCAGCGCGCGCGAGACTGACAGTGTCATCGGCAACTGAACAGTGAAACGCGCGCCTTTGCCGGTCCCGGTGTCAATTTCCAGCACACCGCCAAGCTGCTTGATCTCGCTGCTGACCACGTCCATGCCAACACCACGACCGGCTATCTGCGTGACCTCTTCGGCGGTACTAAAACCGGACTCCATGATCATATCCAGCAACGCCTTTTTGCTGACGTCGGCGTCGGGGCTGATTATGCCTTTCTCGACGCCACGTGCGCGGACCGCTTCGAGATTAATACCGGCGCCGTCATCGCTGACAGTGATGACCAGGTCTGAACCTTCGCGATGCAGGCCGATTTCCAGGCGGCCCTTCTCGGGTTTGCCCTGCTGGCGCCTCGCCTCCGACGTCTCGATGCCATGCGCAATCGAGTTGCGCAGCATATGCTCGATAGGCGCTACGATACGCTCCAGTACTGTGCGGTCGAGTTCGGCCGAATCCGCGCCGATGATGTGCAGCTCGGCTTCCTTATTCAGTTCGCGGCAGGTCTGACGCACGATACGGCGCAGGCGGGCGACCTGATTGGTGAAGGGCACCATGCGCGTGCGCATCAGGCCTTCCTGCAACTCGGTGTTCACCCGTGCCTGTTGCAGAAGCAACGTCTCGGACTCGCGCGTCAGATTGGAGAGGATGCCTCGCAGGGAGTCAAGGTCACCGAGACTTTCCATCATGCCTCGCGAGAGCTGTTGCATCTGCGTGAAGCGATCGAACTCCAGCGGGTCGAAATCATCGTGGCTGCGCCCCGTCTCCTCCGAGTAGCGGTACTGGATCTGCGCCTCAGCCTCGATTTCGAATTTGCGCAACTGCTCTCGCAAGCGTGTGACGGTATCGTCAAACTCCTGCAGGTTGTAGCGGAAGCTATTGACCTGCTGTTCCATGCGCGAGCGATAGATACTGACCTCGCCGGCGAAATTGACTAGATCGTCCAGCAGGTCGGAGCGCACGCGAACCTGTTCCGCAGCAGACGGGGCCCGCGCCGCGGGCGCAAAGCCCGGTTCCTCGGGCGCTGCCTCAGTACCGGCCGATTCCTGCGGTGCTTGGAACGGCTCTGCCGGTGCTTGCGGTGCGGTCGTACTGTCAGTCGGCGCAACATCGAATACCGCGCTGTCGAACACCAGCGCCTGCGGTTCTTCCGTTTCTGCGGGAACTGGCGGCATCTCGTGCGCCTCAAACCCGCCCGACGCATCAAGCCCGGCCGGTGCAACGTCCTCCGCAATCCCCGGCAACTCATCGACCACGGGTGCCTCGGCCACGGGTTCTTCTACCCCTGTCTCGTGCAGCGGCACGTTTTCAAAGGCTGGCTCCGCATCAGTCGCACCGACAGATTGCTCGGCCGCCTGGCCGTGCGCCAGCGCATCGATGCTTGCGATCAACTCATCGTCACCCGCCACACCCTGATGCTGTTGCACCTGTTCAAGCATGTGAACCAGCCGATCGTGCGCGCGCTGCAACAACTCGAACATCTCGTCCGAGGGGGCTAGCTGGCCGTCGACCACAGCGGTCAGCATGGTTTCGATGCTGTGGCTGAGATCGCCGATAGCTGCGACGCCCGCCATGCGCGCGCCGCCCTTGAGTGTGTGCAGCTGACGCTGTAGTGCTTCGAGATATTCACGGTTGTCGCTGTCCGAGCGCCACTCGTTGAGTGTGCGGTCACTCTCATCGAGGATCTCGGTGCCTTCCTCCAAAAAAATGCCAAGCAACTCCTCGTCATATTCGAGTACCGGAGCTTCCTCGACCGGCTCGGCCAGGCCTTCAAAGGATGCGAATGCGTCCTCGACCGGCGCCTCATCGAAGGACGTAGGCACTTGCTCGACCGGCATTTCCTCGACGGGCGTGAGCACTTGCTCGACCGGCGCCTCATCGACGGGCGTGGGCACTTGTGCCACCGCCGGCTCATCGGTCATGTGTGATGCCGCCTCGAGCGCGGCCTCTGCTCGTCCCAGCAGCTCGCCGTGATCCGGCAGCCCGGCGCCGGGCTCATCGACCAGAGCAGCGACCTGTGCAACGTAGTCGGCATAGTCTGCGAGCAGTTCCATGCCCTGCTCGTCGACAGGCGTCGAGTGCAGTTCCAGTTGTTTGGTGTATTTTTCACACACTGCGCTAAGCGCCGCGATGCGGTCGATACCGGTGGTACGCGCACTGCCGTGCAGCGTATGCACAGCGCGTACTAATTCGTGGGTGACGTCACGCTGGCCGAGCGCCCGCCAGTTGTCGATAAACTCACGTACGGTATCCAGATGGCCCGCCGTCTCCGTCGCGTAAATTTCGCGCAGCGCGGGGTCGATTTCCGGCATGTAGGCGTCGCCCAGTTGGGGCGGAACATGGGCCTCGACCTCAACGCCTGAACTCGCTTCGTGGGGAAGCTCGTCGACGACGGTCGGCTCTTCGGCTAGCTCAAGGATCACATCCTCGGGCAACTCCTCGACCGACTGGAGCACCAAGTCGTTCGGTTCCTCGACGGGCATCTCGAGCACTGCCTCCCCGGTGGCGTCGGATACCACTTCGCCGGCGGCCTGCACCTCCGCAACAGCTGCGGGCAGGGTCACTTCCTTGCCCTGGCTGAGCGCGTGCGCCGCTTCCATAAGGGCAAAGACTTCCTGTGGCGGCCGACCGCCTGTGCGGAACAGCTCGAAGAGCTGCGGCAGCACGGCATGCGCGCGCTCCATTAACTCAAACATCACTGGGCCAGCCTCGACGGTGTGGTCCAGCACGCGGTTGAGCATGCTTTCGCAGGCCCAGGCGAACTCGCCCACATCGACCGCGCCCACCAGCCGCCCGCTACCCTTGAGGGTATGGAACGATCGGCGGATCTCGATCAGCGAGTCCTCGTCGGCGGGGTTTGCCTTCCACGCAGGATATAAGCGCGCAATGCTCTCATGTTCCTCGGCGGCTTCTTCAAGAAATATCTCAACGATCTCATCGTCGATTTCTTCCATGACCGGCGCCGTGCTTTGCGGGGTCGTTGCAGGCGGCGCATCGGGCACCACCGCGGCGGGTTCGGTCTCTGCGACACCCGTGGCAAACGGTACAATCTCGGCGGACATCGAATCGGCGTCCGCTACCGGCGTAAGCTCGATCTCCGCGACACCGGTGGCGCCGTCAATGCCCTCCAGGGACAGCGCGTCGCCGGAGGGCTCCGGTATTTCAAGCTCTAGCGTGCCTGACTCGGCCGCCGAGGTTTCGGCCATCGCCCCGATCTCCGGCGACGCAATATCCACCAGGGTGTCCTGATCAACGCCCGCGGCATCCACCGGACCGAAGGCATCGGTCAGCGAGGCTTCCGGTTGTGGCAGATCGACCACCGTATCGTCACCGTAATCGTCCTGCGGCGCGGGTTCGACCGCAGATGCGGTCGGTGCGCCGTCTGGCGCGCTGTCCAGTGACATCACGCCGAGCTGTATCAGGCTTTGCTCGGCGACATCCAGAATCGTTTCAGGGTTACCCCAATCCTCCGCCAGTGACTCGAGGTAATACTCTACGCTGCTGATAGCATCGGCGAGCAAATCCAGTGATGCATCCTCAACCTCGGCGCTGCTGTTGAGCAATGCCTGTTCCACGTAGCGGCTGCTGGCGCCGAGCAACTGCGCAGCCCGCTCCAGCCCAAGTATGGAGATGCTGCCCTGAATCCGGCTGACGGTGGCAGGAATGTCGGTTAGCAGCGAACGGTCATCGGGTGAGCGACTGTAGTCATTCAGCGCGTCCTTGACCTTGTTCAAATCGACGTTGGCTTCAGCGATAACCTGCTTTAGCAACTTGCGTTGTTCGACATCTTTCAGGCGCGCCTCAATCGACTCGCTGTCTTCCTCCCCAACGTCCTCATTGGCTGCGCGTGCGCTGCTGAGATCCGACAGTGAGGTTTCCACACTTAGCAGCGCGCCGGCCATGTCCATCAGCACGGCACCGTCTACCTCGCACTCGCCGTCGAGCATATCGGACAGCATGCCGGCCTGATCGCTCACAACCTTGCGCTGGATACCCAGGCCGAGCATGCCCAGCGTGTCGGCCATCTGCCTGAGCGATTCGGCGAGCGGGCGCAATGCCTCGACATCGCGCTCCTGGGCGCGCATGAACACGTCCAGATTGTCCTTCACCTTGGTTAGATCGTCGACCAGCACCGATGCGACGGTCTGCATAAGCTCCGCATTCGGCCCGGTGAGATCGGCACGCGCCTTTTCCAGCGACTGGTCATCGGGAAGCAAATCCGCGAGGCTGAAGGCACCCTTGAGTTCAGTGACGCGATCGCCGTGCGATTCTGAGCGTGAGATGTAGTAGAGCAGGTTCTTTACCAGCTCGCTCGGCGGTGACTCGGTAAGAATCTGTTCGCCCTTGTCGATAATGCGCTTGATCTGGCGATCAACATTGCCCATCAATAACTTCACGGCCACGCTGGATTCGAGCCCGCCATCTCGCAGGCCTTCCACCACTCCGCTGGCTACCCACAGCATGC
Source organism: Pseudomonadota bacterium (assembly GCA_020347585.1). Taxonomy (GTDB): domain Bacteria; phylum Pseudomonadota; class Gammaproteobacteria; order CAMYNG01; family CAMYNG01. Next base: position 1,695,323 of record CP070733.1, read on the forward strand.
GACTGGCCTCCGGATCGTTGGCGGCATCGCGCAGCTTGTTGATCACCTTCGCCAGCTTGCCCAGGCTGCCGTCGCGATCAGTATCGCGAAACCAGCCAAGCAGCCCGAGATGGTAGGTATGGCGCATCTTGCGTGCAAGCTGCTGCACACTGCTGGTCTCCTCGCCGAGCACTGCCGGCGCGGATACGCTCAGGTCGGGCTGGAACAACGCGTTTTCGGTGAGCAACGCCTCGCCGCGTGCCGCGCGCAGATCATTGAGCAAGGGCAGCAGGACCAGTGGCATGTCCCGGGTCGAATCCGACATGAGCCTCTCGAGGTAGTCGGGCAGCTGCAACATGCCACGCATGACCGACTCGTAGGAGTCTTCCTTGTTGGCGATTTTGCCGTCGAGCAGCGCCTGGGTAAGCCGTTCCAGCTCTTCGGCAACCAACGCTGCACCGTACAGCTCGACCATCTGCAGGGTACCGTGTACCTGGTGCAGGTAGTTGACGCAGAAGCGCAGTTGCGACTCGTCGTCAGGTGACTCGACGTAGGTCTCCAACGCCACCCGCGCCTGATCCAGGGTTGCGTCAATCTCAGATTTGACCCAGCGCAGCGTATTGATGTCCAGCTGGCTAACGTTGTTCATGACGTACCTCTTAGACGTCGAAAGGCAAGCACATCTCCCCGCGAGACGGGTTCCAGTCCCGCATGCCGCCAACCCACAACCTCGCCGGCACCGAGAACCAGCAGCCCGCCGGGCAGCAGGTGCGCGGCCAGGTGGTCGAGAATCTCGATCCGCAGCTCCCGTTTGAAATAAATCAGCACGTTCTGGCAGAAGATGATGTCCATTTTGCCCACCGGCGCAGTTGCAAGCTCGAGCAGGTTGAGCCGAGTGAAACAAACGCGTTCACGGATTGCCTCACTGACCTTGTAGTGATCTATGTCCACCGGATCGAAGTACTCGCGCAGTAGTTCCGCGGGCAGATTCTTGAGCCGGTTGCGGTGATAAACACCCCGGCGCGCAGTGGCGAGTGATGCCATGCTGATGTCGGTCGCAGTGATACCAACGTAATACTCGCCCTCGCGTGCGCCAAGGTATTGATGCAGCATCATCGCCAGCGAGTACGGTTCTTCACCCGTCGCACAACCGACGCTCCATGCATTGACGCGAACCGCGCGGCCCGCCGGCGCCTGCATGTTTGCTAGGTATGCATTGCGCACCAGGTCGAGCCCGGCACAATCGCGATAGAACCGGGTCTCGTGCACCGTCAACCGGTCGACCAGGGTCTCCCACTCGATGGTTCCCTGGCCGCGAACGGCGAGCAGGTTGAAGTACTCGTCGTAGTCATCGACACCAAGCTCGCGCATGCGCACTGCAAGCGTGGTCAACAGGAACGACTTGCGCTCCGCCGGCAACACGATGCCGATGCGCTCTTCGAGCATCGCCTGCCAACGGAGGAAAGTCGGGGCCTCCATTGGCAGCACATCGCGAAAACGCCAGTGGGTGACGGGTTCCTCGATTTTTCCTGTGCTCGCCAACAAGTTACGTCCCAACCTGCCACATCAGACTAGTGCCGGTCACGCCGGCAGCTTGAAGCCTGCGACTGACCTACGCAGTTCGTTCGCCAGTTCAGCGAGATTACCGATGGACGCCGCCGTCTCGTTGGTACCCGCCGAGGTCTGGGTGGTGATCTCCTGAATCACGTTCATGGTATCGGAGATGTTGGTCGCTGCATTGGCCTGCTGCGATGCGGACTCGGAGATGTTCCGAATCAGTTCCGCGAGGTGCGTCGAACCGGTTTCGATAGCCTCAAGTGCCTCACCGGCGTCCTGCGCCAGTTGCGCACCGGATACCACGTTGGAGGTACTTTGCTCCATAGAGGAAACCGCTTCGTTGGTGTCGGTCTGGATGGTCTTAACCAGCGCCTCGATTTGGCGGGTCGCGTCACCGGAACGCTCTGCCAGGCGCTGCAC
>CP070733.1:1697378-1701303 GCA_020347585.1 Pseudomonadota bacterium
ACTTCGAGAGCTCTCTGAAGGAACTCGAAGCCTTGGTCGAGCGCATGGAACAGGGCGAACTTTCACTCGAACAGTCGCTCGGGGATTTTGAACGCGGTGTAGAGTTGTACCGCATCTGCCGCGAGGCACTGGACAGCGCGGAGCAAAAGGTGCGCATGCTGGTCGAGAAAAGCGGCGAGTCGGAACTCACCGAATTCAACGAAGAGTAAGCCGAAACCCAAGTGTCAATTGAAGAACGCCTTAAGGCCTGGCGCGCGCGCGCCGAACGGGCCCTAGAAGATTACCTGCCGTCGGAGGAAACCCTGCCCCTGGAACTGCACCGGGGGATGCGCTATGCAGTGCTCAACGGCGGCAAGCGCGTGCGCCCCATCCTGGTTTATGCCGCCGGTGAAGCGGCGGGCGCCGACTCCGACCTGCTCGATGCCCCGGCCTGCGCGGTGGAGCTGATCCATGCCTATTCGCTGGTGCACGATGATCTGCCGGCCATGGATAACGACGACCTGCGTCGCGGCAAGCCGACCTGCCACAAGGTGTTTGGCGATGCCATGGCAATCCTGGTTGGCGATGCATTGCAGGCGCTGGCGTTTCGCCTGCTCGCCCACGGCGCCGACAGCCAGGACGCCGCACGGCGCCTGGAAATGCTCGATACCCTGGCGCTGGCGAGCGGCTCGCGCGGCATGGCCGGCGGCCAGGCCATCGATCTCGCCGCAGTCGGCAAGCAACTGACCATCGCCGAGCTGGAGAACATGCATATCCACAAGACCGGCGCCCTGATTCGCGCCAGCGTCACGCTTGGCGCGCTTTGCGCACCAGACATCGACGCTGCGCAACTCAAGCAGTTCGATCACTACGCCAAGTGCATCGGCCTGGCCTTCCAGATCCGCGACGACATCCTGGACGTGGAGAGCGACACCGAGACGCTCGGCAAGACCCAGGGCGCCGATATCGCCCTCAACAAGCCGACCTACCCCGCGCTGTTGGGGCTGGACGGCGCCCGGCAAATGGCCCGCGAACTCCATGAGGACGCCATCGCCAGCCTGGCGGATATGGACGAGCGCGCCGAACCCCTGCGCTGGATTTCCCACTACATTATCGACCGCAAGAACTAGTCCCGGCGAAGAGTGGTCATTTACCTTCGCGGGAGGCACGATCCGGCGCAGATTTTAGCGAATTCGGGTTTAGTGCTGACCCGGGGATGCGTGTACAATTGATCGCTCGGCTCTAAACCCCGCGGCGGGCCCGAACCAACATGTCAAATTCGGAAACCTATCCCCTGCTCTCGCAAATCGACGACCCGTCGCAGCTGAGAGCACTTTCCAGCGAGCAGTTGCCTGCGCTGGCAGACGAGTTGCGTGCCTATCTTATTCAGGCAGTTAGCGAGACCGGCGGCCACCTGGCGGCTGGACTCGGCACCATTGAGCTCACCATTGCCCTGCACTATGTGTTCAACACCCCGGAGGATCGCATCGTCTGGGACGTGGGACACCAGAGCTATCCGCACAAGATCCTCACCGGGCGCCGCAAGCGCATGCCCTCGTTGCGGCAAAAAAACGGCCTGGCGGGATTCCCCAAGCGCGGCGAGAGCCCGTATGACGCCTTTGGCGTGGGCCATTCCAGCACCTCCATCAGCGCCGCGCTGGGCATGGCCGTGGCAGCCAAGCTCGCGCACGAGGAACGGCGGGTGGTGGCATGCATCGGCGACGGTGCGATGACGGCCGGCATGGCCTTTGAGGCCCTCAATCACGCCGGCGACCTCGATGCCAACCTGCTGGTGGTGCTCAACGACAATGACATGTCCATCTCGCCCAACGTGGGTGGCATGTCCAATTACTTTGCCCGCATTTTGTCAGGGCAGGTTTACGCCTCGGTGCGCGAGGGCTCGAAGAAGGTGCTGGGCGTCATCCCCGAGGTATGGGAACTGGCACGCCGCGCCGAGGAGCACGTCAAGGGCATGGTAGTCCCGGGCACCTTGTTCGAGGAACTGGGTTTTAACTACATCGGGCCTGTCGACGGCCACGATATGGACGCGCTGGTGGCCACGCTGAGTAACCTGCGCAAGCTCAAGGGGCCGCAGTTCCTGCACATCGTCACGCGTAAGGGCAAGGGTTTCAAACCCGCCGAGGAGAACCCCTGCGGCTATCACGGGGTCGGCAAGTTCAACGCCGAGTCTGGCAAGCAGGACAAAGCTGCCGCCAGCGGACCGACCTACACCCAGGTGTTCGGCCAATGGCTGTGCGACATGGCAGCGGCCGACGAGCGTCTGGTGGGCATCACCCCGGCCATGCGCGAGGGCTCGGGGCTAGTGAAATTCTCGGAACAGTTCCCGCAGCGCTACCATGATGTGGGCATCGCCGAGCAGCACGCCGTCACGCTGGCCGCAGGCATGGCCTGCGAGGGCGTCAAGCCCGTGGTGGCGATTTACTCCACCTTCCTGCAACGCGCCTACGACCAGTTGATTCACGACGTGGCCATCCAGAACCTGCCTGTGCTGTTCGCCATTGACCGTGGCGGCTTGGTGGGGCCGGATGGACCCACCCACGCGGGCAGCTTTGACCTCAGTTACCTACGTTGCATTCCGAACATCGTCGTCATGGCGCCCGCCGATGAGAATGAGTGCCGCCAAATGCTCTACACCGGTTTTCTGCATGACGGACCGGCGGCGGTCCGCTACCCACGCGGCACCGGGCCGGGCGTCGAGGTGCAACAGGACATGACAGCGCTGCCTATTGGCAAGGCGCAGGTGGTGCGTCGCGGCAAGCGCATTGCCCTGCTCGCCTTTGGCAGCACGCTGGAGGCAGCACGGCAGGCCGGGGACACGCTCGATGCCACCGTGGTCAATATGCGCTTCGTCAAGCCGCTGGACGAGGCGCTGGTGCTCGAGTTGGCCGGCACCCACGAATTGCTTATGACGATTGAGGACAACGCTGCGCTGGGCGGCGCCGGCAGCGCCGTCAACGAGTGCCTGGCGCAGCATGACCATCACATTTCCATTCATAATTTAGGGTTACCTGACCGATTCCTTGACCAGGGTAGCCGCGACGAGCTGCTTGCCGAGGCGGGCATCGACCGCGGTGGTATAATTGCGGCCGTCAAGGATTTGTTAGGCAACGTGACGCTTGCCAAGAGCGCTACGCTAGCTTAAATTCCCACCTCTTTGCTCAACTATTGCTGTATCGATGTCCGCGCGCTATACGATGAAGATCGTCACCGATTTTGCTGCCGCCCACCTCCTGCGGGATTACCCGGGCGAGTGCAGCCTGCTGCACGGGCATAACTGGAAGGTCGAAGTGGAAGTCGTCGCCAGCGAACTGGACCGCATCGGAATGGGGATGGATTTCAAAGAGATAAAGGCCGCAACGAAGGATCTGATCGGCCGGATGGACCACCGTAACCTCAATGACATCGCCCCCTTCGATGAGGTGAACCCGACAGCTGAAAACATTGCCGCGCATTTGTACCAGGGACTTTCCAATGCGCTTAACACGCCAACCGTGAGAGTTAATGCGGTCACACTCTGGGAAACCGAGCGTGCCTGCGTTACCTACGCGGAGGAGCAGCCAGCATGAGGCCATCAAGTGCCGCAAAGCCCGGCAGAGTGACCGCCGATATGATCGAAGACGTACAAAGCAGCGCCGACACGCGTCGGATTCCGATCAACAAGGTCGGCATTAAGGATATCCGCCATCCCGTGCGCGTCAGTGACCGCGTGGACGGCGAGCAACACGTCATTGCGAACTTCAACATGTACGTCAACCTGCCTCACGACTTCAAGGGCACGCACATGTCGCGCTTCGTCGAGATCCTGAATAACCACGAGCGCGAGATCTCGGTTAAGTCGTTCAAGGAGATGCTCTCGGAGATGGCCCAGCGCCTCGAGGCCGAGTCGGGCCACATCGAGATGAACTTCCCGTATTTCATCAACAAA
>CP070733.1:1701403-1705190 GCA_020347585.1 Pseudomonadota bacterium
TGCGTTCCGCCAACTGTCTGAAGGCCGAGCAGATTTACTACATTGGTGACCTGATTCAACGCACCGAGGTCGAGCTGCTCAAGACACCCAACCTGGGCAAGAAATCGCTCACAGAAATCAAGGATGTGCTGGCCTCGCGCGGTCTGTCGCTTGGCATGCGCTTGGAGAACTGGCCGCCGGCGAGCCTCAAGGACCGCCAGGAAGAAGAACGTACTCCGGTACTGGGCTAGTCATTATTGCAACGTTTTGAGTTTTAGGGATTGCCGTCATGCGTCACCGTAAAAGTGGACGACAACTGAACCGCAACAGCGCGCACCGCAAGGCCATGTTTCGCAACATGGCGGCATCGCTGTTTCGCCATGAACTGATTCGTACCACCTTGCCGAAGGCCAAGGAGCTGCGTCGTGTCGCCGAGCCGCTGATTACCCTTGCGCGCCACGATAGCGTTGCCAATCGACGCATTGCCTTTGCGCGCCTGCGCGATCGTGAGGTGGTCACCAAACTGTTCAACGAGCTTGGCCCGCGCTACGCGGAGCGCCCGGGTGGTTACCTGCGAATTCTCAAGTGTGGTTTTCGCTCCGGCGACAAGGCCCCCATGGCCATGGTCGAACTCGTAGACAGACCGGTGGTTGAGAGTGGTGAGGATGCAGCGGCAGAGGTCGCCGAGGCATAGGCTCCCGAAGCCTCAGGAAACTACAAAAAACCGGGCAGTTCCCGGTTTTTTTATGCCCGGCGAACCGGGAAAAACCCCACCAACGCGCCACTGGGTTTTTCTGGCCCTTCGATCCCCGAACCGCACCCCTGTCATTTAGTGATTTTGCTCATGGTGGCCCGACTCGAGGGTAAAGGCGGGAAACCGCTCGCGCGCATAGCGGCTGTGACAGGTGACGCAGCCGTCGGTGAGCTTGTAGTAATAGAAGCTCACCAGTTCCACGTGCGGCGCGTGGGTCACATGCGCAAGCATGCCCGCTAGCGCATGAAACTCGTGATCGAGGCGCTGAAAATCGGCAGGCAGCGCCTCGTGTAGCGCGTTGAGCTGCTTGTCGCTGAGTTTCTCTTTGAGGAGGTAGCTTCCCTCGATCTTGCGTGCGAGGTTTGCCACTTCCTGCCAGTTGCCGGAGGCGATGGCGGGCACCAGCTGCATCATCGCACCCTGGACCTCGTGCATCTCCGCGCGCAGCGCATCGCGCAGGGCTGGCGCCAGTTGCAGTTGCATTGCGCCGGCCGCCGGGTGCGTCACGTGGTGGGTCTCATGCTCCTGCTCGGCCCCAAGGCCTGACCCGGCCAGACATACGGCCAGGGTCAGAGTGAAGATCACAGCTTTGTCTCGAGTCATGCTCTGGGCTCCAATATGCTGCTGACTGAACTATCCTAGTATTTGGTAGCCGATGCATTAGCGCAAGTCACGCCACGCACCGCCGGCACCCGTCAGTTTCGGGCGTCCCGCATCGCGAGCCTTGCGTTTTGTCGGCAGGGCAATATCCGTGCACTTTTTCATGATATTGCCTTGATGTGGATCAATGCATGGCCGGGTCGGCCATTTTACGGTGAATTGCAATGGAAGCAGCCTCCGACGGAAGTCCAGTCAGCCGCAGGCAGTTCCTGCTTGGCGACGTGGGCGGCACGCGCATCCTGACACGCCCGCCCTGGGCGGCGCCCGAAACCCGGTTTGCCGAGCAGTGTACCCGCTGTGGGGCGTGCTCCGGGGCATGTCCGGAACACATCATCACGGTCGGCCGGGACGGCTACCCGCAGATAGATTTTCGCCGCGGCGAGTGCACTTTGTGCGCTGCCTGCGTGGAAGTCTGTGAACCTGGCGCGCTGGCCCCCGCCGCAGTGCCATGGACGTTGTATGCGTGCATCGGGGATACCTGCCTGGCGCTGCGCGGCGTGGTGTGCCGCAGTTGTGCGGAGCAGTGCGAAACGGCGGCTATTGTGATGAGACTCGTTACCGGGGGTCTGGCGGTACCCGCAGTGCGGCGCGACGCCTGTACCGGATGTGGTGCGTGTTTTCGGGTGTGCCCGGTGAGCGCGGTCACAATGAACGTCTAAGGGAGTGATACGGTGCTTGATTCCGAACAATACAGTGTCTGTGGCGTGCTGGTGCATGCCCGCCCCGGTTCCGCCGGGGAGGTGCGCGAGCGGCTGCTTGCCGAGCCCGGCGTCGAGGTGCATGCGCAGACCGACGAGGGGCGCATGGTTGTAAGCGTGGAAAGCGGCGATCCGAACGTTACGGCAGATACCCTGCAACTAATCAGCAACCTCGACGGCGTGTTGTCCGCCGCGATGGTTTACCAGTACAGCGACAGTGACGAACAAACGGCACAGGAGAACTGACCATGACACTGACAAGGCGCGAATTTATCAAGACCAATGCGATCGCCGCCACCGCCGCAGCGGCCGGTGTGACCATCCCGGGCGTAAAGGAAGCGCTGGCCGGCTCGCGCGATATCATTCGCTGGGACAAGGCGCCATGCCGTTTCTGCGGTACCGGTTGCAGTGTGCTGGTGGGCACGCAGAATGGTCGCGTCGTTGCCAGTCAGGGTGATCCCGACGCGCCCGTCAATCGCGGTCTGAACTGTATAAAAGGTTACTTCCTGCCCAAGATCATGTACGGCAAGGACCGTCTGCAAAAGCCTTTGCTGCGCATGACCGATGGCAAGTACGACAAGAACGGCCAGTTTGCCGAGATTACCTGGGATCAGGCCTTTGACATCATGGCCGAGAAGTGGAAAGCGGCGCTGAAGAAAAAGGGCCCGACCTCGGTGGGCATGTTCGGTTCGGGGCAGTGGACCGTGTGGGAGGGCTACGCGGCGTCGAAACTGTTCAAGGCCGGTTTCCGCTCCAACAATATCGATCCCAATGCGCGGCACTGCATGGCCTCGGCGGTTGGGGCGTTCATGCGCGGCTTCGGCTCCGACGAGCCCATGGGATGCTACGACGATGTCGAGCATGCCGACGTGTTCGTATTGTGGGGCGCCAACATGGCCGAGATGCATCCCATACTCTGGTCACGCCTGAGTGACACGCGTCTGACCAGAGAGGGTTGCGAGGTTCACGTGCTGTCGACCTTCAAGAACCGCTGCTTCGACCTGGCGGACAATGAAATCGTGTTTACGCCGCAATCCGATCTCGCGATCCTCAATTACATCGCCAACTACATTATCCAGAACAAGGCCTACAACAAGGCGTTTGTCGACAAGCACGTCAATTTCACCAGGACCGCCACCGATATCGGCTACGGTCTGCGCCCCGAGCACCCGCTCGAGAAAAAGGCCAAGAACCCCGGCAAGGGCAAGCTCACCAAGATCAGCTTCGAGGAATACGCCAAGTCGGTAGCGCCCTACAACCTGGAATACACCGCAAAGCTCAGCGGCGTGCCAAAGGAACAACTGCTGCGCTTGGCCAAGGTCTATGCCGACCCGAAGAAGAAAGTGGCCTCGTACTGGACCATGGGCTTCAACCAGCACGTGCGTGGCGTGTGGGTGAACGGCCTGCTCTACAACGTACACCTGTTGATGGGCAAGATCTCCGAGCCCGGCAACAGCCCGTTCTCGCTCACCGGCCAGCCCTCGGCCTGCGGCACCGCACGCGAGGTCGGCACCTTTGCCCACCGCCTGCCCGCGGATCTGGTGGTAAAAAACAAGAAGCACCGCGACTTCGCTGAAAAGGTCTGGAAGTTGCCCGAGGGCACCATCCCGGCAAAACCCGGCTATCATGCCGTGCTGCAAAACCGCATGCTCAAGGACGGCAAACTCAATGCCTACTGGGTGATGTGCAACAACAA
>CP070733.1:1705290-1708044 GCA_020347585.1 Pseudomonadota bacterium
ATTATTGGACGTCAGCACACCGGCGGCAGTACCGCCGTGCGTGGCTTCTGGAACATCGTGCGCGACGCAGGCGCCGTGGGGCGCGAAATGATGATCAATGCGGCAGCACAAAGCTGGGGGATCAGCCCTGGCGAATGCACGACGCGCGACAGCAAGGTCATACACGAGAAGAGCGGCAACGCTCTACGTTATGGCGAGCTGACGGCGCGTGCCGCGCAGCTGCCGGTTCCCGAGAGTGCTTTTGTCAAGGAACCACACGAGTTTCGCATCGTCGGCAAACCAACACCCCGCGTGGACACTCCGCCCAAGGTCGACGGCAGCGCGATATTCGGTCAGGACGTACGACTACCCGGGATGCTCGTTGCAACCGTACAGCGATGCCCGGTTTTTGGTGGCAAGGCCAAGCGTTTCAACGCCGAAGCGACCAAGGCGATCAAAGGCGTACGTCACGTGCTGGAGATCAGCGCCGGGATTGCTGTGGTCGCCGACGGTTTTTGGGCGGCCAGCAAGGGACGCGATGCGCTCGAGGTGGAATGGAACGAAGGTGAAAACGCGGCGTTGGACAGTGCTGCCATCACCACACAATTTCGAGCCGCACTTGACAAGGGTGTCGAAGTACACCGCCAGGGCAATGTGCCACAAGCGCTGCGCAAGGCACGCAAGACCGTGGAGGCGATATACGAGGTACCTTACCTTGCGCACGCCTGTATGGAACCGATGAACTGCACCGCACATGTTCGGGCCGACGGCTGTGACCTATGGGTGCCCACCCAGGCCCAGAGCAGTACCCAGCAAACCGCGATGCGCATTACCGGGCTGCCCGCCACCACTGTAAAGGTCCACACCACTTACCTGGGTGGCGGATTCGGGCGTCGTTCCGAGCAGGACTTCGTGACCGATGCAGTTGAGTTGTCGCAGGCCACTGGCGTACCGGTCAAGGTCATGTGGACCCGGGAGGATGACATCCAACACGATTACTACCGTCCCGCGACGTTTAACAAACTGATCGGCGGTGTCGATGCCGATGGCGTGCCAGTTGCCTGGCATCACCAAATCGCCGGGCCCTCGATTCTGGCACGCGTTGCGCCTAACGCGGTGAAAAGTGGCCTGGACCGTACCGCCACCGAGGGTGCTGCAAACCTGCCCTATGCCATTGCCAACCAGTTTGTTAGCTACGCCATGGTCAACCCAGGTGTGCCGGTCGGGTTCTGGCGGTCCGTCGGCAGTTCGCAGAATGCTTTTATCACCGAGTGCTTTTTCGACGAGCTTGCCGCGACGCTAGGTAAGGATCCCGTTGAATTGCGCCGGCTGCTGCTCACCGAACATCCGCGTCACAAAGCAGTCCTGGAACTGGCCGCCGAAAAAGCAGGCTGGGGTTCACCGCTACCCGAAGGGCGCGCCCGGGGGATCGCGGTGGCGGAATCGTTTGGCAGCTATGTTGCACAGGTTGCCGAGGTTTCCATAGAAAACAAAAAGGTGCGTGTACATCGTGTGGTCTGTGCCATCGACTGCGGGATGATTGTCAACCCAGACACCATTGCGGCGCAGATGGAAAGCGGCATCGTCTACGGACTGAGCGCCGCGTTGAGCGGCGAGATCACCATCGCCGGTGGGCGTGTACAGCAGGGTAATTTCGACAGCTATCCCATGTTACGCATTGATGAGATGCCTACAGTGGAAGTCCACATCATGCCAAGCACCGCGCAACCCGGCGGCGTCGGCGAGCCAGGCACCCCGCCAATTGCGCCGGCAGTCGCAAACGCCGTGTTTGCCCTAACCGGCAACCCGGTACGCCGCCTGCCGATTCGCCTCGAGGCCTGATTGTGCAGGGCGCTGATCAGCAGGTGCTGAGCACAGCGGTCGAATGGCTCGATGCCGGGCACCGGGTAACACTGGTTACGGTCGCCAAGACCTGGGGCTCGGCTCCACGCCCGGCCGGTTCCCTGATGGTTGTGCGTGATGACGGGCGACTTGAAGGCTCGGTCTCCGGCGGCTGTATTGAAGATGACCTCCTGGCGCGCTGCACCGCCGGCGAGTTTGCGCAGGGCACAGCGACACTCGTCGATTACGGAGTCAACAATGCCGAGGCACAACGCGTTGGCCTGCCCTGCGGCGGGCGCTTGGAGTTGGCGCTGGAGATGCCCGCCACAGCCGCACCGCTGAGGAAGGTACTGGAAAAAATTCACGCCCGGCAACTCGTCAGGCGGCGGCTATGCCTTAGTACCGGCGAGGTTAGCCTGCACCGCGCAACGCGTGACGAGGAGTTCGCTTATGACGGTGAGAACCTGGACAAGGTGTTTGGTCCGCAGTGGCGCATGCTGCTCATCGGCGCCGGACACCTGTCGCGTTACGTGGCACAAATGGCGCTCGCATTGGAGTATGAGGTGATCGTGTGCGATCCGCGAAGGGAATACGCTGACGCCTGGGAGGTACCCGGAACGCGGCTTGAAACCGGTATGCCAGATGATGTGGTCGCCGCTCACCCCGGGGATGCACGCAGCATCGTGTTGGCGCTCACCCATGATCCCAAACTTGACGATATGGCGCTGATGCAGGCGCTAGTTGACGACACCTTTTATGTAGGTGCGCTTGGTTCGACACGCAGCAACGCCAAACGTCGCGAGCGCCTGGCCAGCCTTGGAGTGAGCGCCGCCGCACTCGCACGCATGCATGGTCCGGTTGGCCTGCCCATAGGCAGCCGCACGCCGGCCGAGATTGCCGTAGCAATCCTCTCGGGGGTTACGGCGCAGCGCC
>CP070733.1:1708144-1713249 GCA_020347585.1 Pseudomonadota bacterium
CGATTCACCGTAGGTCCAGGGAAAGGTCGATGCCTCCTTGGTCCAGATCGGCCAGCTTGGCACGCCCAATTCGTCAAGTCGCTCTTGCGACGGATTGGGTTCGATAATTATCTCATTCATCCCCTATTGCCTTTCTAGTCAATCTGAATCGCACACCAAAGGATCCAACACACCTCATTCTTCGAGATAGGTGTAGCCGGTGATGCCTGCCTCGAGTTCCTCGAGAAAACCCTTCTTGCGGTCCGCATCGAGGTTGGCCGCGGCGGTCTTGTCGCGGTAGCTTGCGACGAGTTGCTCCGGTTCAAAATTGACATAGCGCAGTAGCTCATCCACGGTCGCGCCCTTTTGCGGTTCCAGCAGACGATAGCTGCCATCACTGCCGACCTCGACATGCACCGAGTCAGTATCACCAAACAGGTTATGCATATCACCGAGAATTTCCTGATAGGCGCCGGCGAGGAAGATGCCGATGAGATAGCGCTCGCCTGACTTCACCGCGTGCAGCGGCAGGGTGCTGTCGACGCCCGACACATCAACGTAGTTGTCGATGCGCCCGTCGGAATCGCAGGTGATGTCCTCGAGAATACCGCGGCGCTGCGGCGGCTCGTCGAGGCGATGCAGCGGCACGATGGGAAAGATCTGATCGATGGCCCAGATGTCGGGTAGCGACTGGAAGATCGACAGGTTGCAGAAATACTTGTCGGCGAGCCGCTCGTTGAGATCGTCGATCACCTCGCGATGCGCCCGTGCGCCGGGATTGAGCAGTGACCTGACACGACGGCAGATAGCTGCGTAGAGCAGTTCGGCGTGCGCACGCTGTTCAAGCGACAGCAGCCCATGAGTGTACATGGTCTGCACTTCGTCCATCCAGTGCAGCGCATCGTGATAGACCTCGAGCAGCGAGCGCGAAGGCAAGCGCTCCTCATCGAGCGTCGTCAGTCCCTCGTGCAAATTGACAACGAGCTGGTGTTCCTCGTCGCCCGGCACCGGAAGGGGGGCGTCCGGCGCCGACTCCACCCCGACGATATCGGCGACAAGCATGGCGTGGTGTGCCGTCAGGGCACGGCCCGACTCGGTAATCACATCGGGGTGGGTGAGACCGTGCTCAGCGCAGACCTCGCGTAACGCCTGCACTACGTTGTTGGCATACTCCTGCACCGAGTAGTTCATGGAAAATTCACTGCGCGAGCGGCTGCCCTCGTAGTCCACGCTCAACCCGCCGCCGACGTCCACTACCTCGATGTCAACGCCGAGGCGATTGAGTTCGGCGTAGTAACGGGCGCACTCGCGCATACCGCGCTGGATGTCGCTTATGTTCGCGATCTGTGATCCCATGTGACAGTGCAACAGGCGCAACGCGCCGAGCATCTCCGCCTTGATGAGGCGCTCAACCACCTGCAGCACTTGCCTGGCCGACAGCCCGAACTTGGACTTCTCGCCACCCGTATTCTGCCACTTGCCCGCGGCGATCGAGGCCAGCCGCACCCGCATACCAAGCATGGGCCTGATACCAAGAGCGCGGGATTCCTCGATTACCAGTTCCAGTTCGGAGAGCTTCTCTATGACGATATAGACCTGGTGACCAAGCGCCTGGCCGATCAACGCCAGGCGGATGTATTCGCGATCCTTGTAGCCGTTACAGACGATGACACCGCCGTCGGCGCGCGACAGCGCCAACACCGCCATGAACTCGGGCTTGCTGCCGGCTTCCAGCCCCACGCCGCCGTTGCCGGCGTGGAGGATCTCTTCGACCACGCGGCGTTGTTGGTTGACCTTGATGGGATAAACGGCGGTAAACCGACCACGGTAGCTGTTGGCCTGCATTGCCAGGTCAAAGGCACCGGCCAGCGTTGCGACGCGGTCACGCAGAATGCCCGGGAATCGCACCAACACTGGCAAGGCCAGGCCTATTCGCTGCATCTCGTCAACCAGCTCGAGCAGATCCACGCCGTCGTGCTCGGGTTTTCGGTCGGGACGCACCACCAGTCGGCCGCGCGAATTGATGTCGACATAGCCGCCGCCCCAGTGGGCAACGCTGTAGGTCTCGCGGGCCTTTTCGATTTTCCAGTCGTTCATGCTTGGTGATGCGTCAGGTTTGTTCACCGAAAGGCGGTACCGGATTATATGCCGTTTTCACGGCCACTGGCATTTGCGCCGAGTTGGGTTCTCTTTTATCGTTGGCCTGCCCCATTTCGCACAGCTCACGGAGCGCCGCCATGGCAATCGATGACACATATTTCACCGAGGTGTGTAAGGAAGGCGGCAGTGCGTTTTCGTTCAAGATCAAGCGCAAGCTTCACGAGGAACAGACGCCATACCAAAGCATCGCCATCTATGAAACCGAGGCCTTCGGCAACCTCATGGTAATCGACGGCTACGTGATGCTCACCGACAGGGATAACTTCCTTTACCATGAGATGCTCAGCCACCCAGCGCTGTTCACCCACCGCGATCCGCGCAGAGCGCTGATCATCGGCGGCGGAGACTGCGGCACACTGCGCGAGGTGCTCAAGCACCCCGGCATCGAATCCGCGCATCAAGTAGAGATCGACGAGCGGGTGACGCGGTTATCGGAGCAGTTTTTCCCAGAGCTGTGCATGTCCAACGATGACCCGCGCGCAACGCTGCACTTTGGCGATGGCATCCAGTGGGTCAAGGACGCCGCGCCTGGCAGCTATGATGTGATCATCGTCGACAGCACCGACCCCATCGGGCCGGCCGAGGGCCTGTTCCGCGAGCCGTTCTACCGGGACTGCCTCAATGCCCTTGGTACCGGGGGCATCGTGGTGCAGCAGAGCGAATCACCGCTGTACCACATGGGCATCCTCAAGGGCATCCACAAGGCCATGCGCAGCGCGGGATATGCTGATGTGCGTACCCTGCATTTTCCACAGCCGGTGTATCCGTCTGGCTGGTGGTCGGCTACGCTGGCTCGCAATGAAGAGTCAGTTAGCGGCTTTCGCGAGGATGCGGTGAAGGAGAAAAGCTTCGCCACCCGCTACTATAACCACGCGACGCACCAGGGGGCATTCGCCATGCCGACCTTCATGGCTGAGGCTCTGGGGACATAGCAGATACAAGGGGAAAGGAAAATCAGAAATTGTCCCTACTCATACTAGATCCTCGTACCTTTATTTGCAGTGTTCTGTGATCTGATCTCGTAGCTCCTGTTCGGCACGCGTGCGTTGTTCCTTGCTGAGTATCATCTCTTTACCCGCACTATCCTGCTCGTATAGGTAGCGCGCCGTCGTGTACTCCTGCAGGCGCTTGCGCGCAGCGGCGCAGTCACGTGCCAGCTGCTCACGCTGCTTGCGCTTTTTTTCCCGCGCTTGCGCGTCGAGATCGCGTTCTTCCTCGAAGGCGTTTAGCAGCTTTTCCTGGCGCGCGCGCCAGTCACTGTTGTCCGGCGGCGCCGTCGCCGGGGCGTTTGATCGGATACGGATCTCCTCGGCGTTATCCACCGGTGGCCGGTCGCCAAAATGTACGTTGCCGTGCTCATCGGTCCACTTGTAGATCTCGCCGGCGACAAGCGCGGCGGCCCCGCTACAGGCATAAACGATGAGGATCGTCATCGGCAGCACGTTACGCATCGTCACCGCACCTCGACGCTTAGCCACCGGCGGCCCCGTGCAGGCGGTCGAGACGCAGGCGCTCGCGCTCGTCGAATAAATGACGTGCGCCGATGGACACCGCTGCCATGGTGGCGAAACCCGTGCCGCTGGCGATCATGAACATGATTAGGATCTGGTATTTCACCGCTTCCATGGGTGGCGCACCAGCGAGGATCTGGCCGGTCATCATGCCGGGCAGACTGATGATGCCGGCCGCCGCCATGGCGTTGATGATTGGCAACATGCCCACACGCATGCTCTCCTGGCGTATTTCGCGCACCGCCTCGTGCCATGCCTCGCCGAGCGTGAGCCGCGACTCGATGACCGCACGCTGCTGCCAGGCCGACTGGGTAAGGCGGTCCAGTCCCAGCGCAACCCCGGTCATCGTGTTGCCGAGCATCATGCCCAGCATGGGAATGGCGTACTGCGGCTCGTACCACGGGTCATTACCGATGACTACCAGCAGGGCAAGAACCGTAACGGAAAACGAGGAGATGAACATCGACATGGTGCCGAGGCCGTAGCCCCACCACCCGGAGAAACGCCGGTGCTGGCGGGCCATGACCTCGCGCCCGGCCACCAGCAACATCAACGTTGCGAGCAAGGTAATCCAGCCCAGGTGCACGTTCTCGAACAGCACCTTGAGCACCAGGCCAATCAGCAGCAGTTGCACCGTGGTGCGCAGCGCGGCGATTACAAACTGCTTGCCGAGTTCTAGCCGGAGCAGCACCGAAAGCCCGGCGACTGCCAGTATGAGTATGGCGGCCAGCGCGAGATCCAGGGCGCTGAGATGAATAATGTTCATGACTGCGTTTTCACCAAGGTCTTGCCTTCAAGAACATAATGGCGATTGGCGACGCGACGGATCTGCTCGGGGTCATGGCTGACCCAGATCACCGGCGCCTGCTGCTCTTTACGGTAGCTGCGGATTAACGCCTCGGCGCGCTGCACACCATTGCGGTCGAGGCTCGCGGTCGGCTCGTCCAGTAGCAATGCCTTGGGTCGGATACAGAGTAGACGCAACAATGCCAGGCGCTGCTTTTCACCAGTAGAGCAGCGCGCCACGTCCCAGCTCGCCACGCTGTTATCGAATCCAAGTTGCTTGAACCATTCGCCATCGGTGGCCTGAAAGTGTTCGCCGACCCCTGCGTACCACCACTGGGATTCGGCGGGCAACATGCCGACTTGGCGGCGCCACAGATGCGCCTTGATGCTGTCGCAGCGCACATCGCCCAGCGCGACCTGCCCACGATGCGCCTCGAGGTCCGCGACCGCGCGTAACAGCAGCGACTTGCCGGAGCCCGATGGACCCGAAATGCAGACGCACTCACCACCCTCAACGGCGAGATCGACAGGGCCGATGTGCCTGACGAACAGGTTCTGGATGGTCAGTTGATGCAGTGGAGGGTCCCTTGCGAACGGTCAGATACAAATACAGATACAAGGGTAAAGATACAAGATACAAGGGAAGAGAGAAACAAAAGAGAGATACAA
>CP070733.1:1713349-1721378 GCA_020347585.1 Pseudomonadota bacterium
CCCTCACGATCGATCGTAAGACCGAACGCAGCCACACCGCGCGCATGCAAGTCCATCAACGCGCGACGCGTGTCCTCCAGTGCGTAACGCCCCAGGTAGCGATCCGCCGGGTCGTACGGGCGACCGTCGGTCAGCACCAGCAGCAGACGGTGACGTGAGCGACGCCGCTCCAGCGCAGCGCCGACGTGGCGCACCGCCGCCCCCATGCGGGTCGAGCCGTGCGGCGTCAGCCCCAGCACGCGCTCGCCCACCGCGGCATTGTAGTTTTCGTGGAACCCCTTGATGCGCCAGCAATCGACGAAGGCGCGGCCAAGACTCGAGAAGGCATACAGCGCAAAGTCGTCCTGCAGTTCATCGAGCGCCTCGGCCAGCACCACCATGGCGTGCTGTGCGATGTCGATGATGCGGCTTGCACCAACCCAGCCGTGTGTGGAATTCGAAACGTCGAGTAGCACCGCAACCGACAGGTCCCGATCCAGACGCAGGCGGTGACGGTACAAGCGGTCGGTGGATTGCCCGCAACCGCGCCGCTCGCACAAAGCATCGATGAACGCCTCGATATCGACCTCCTCACCGTCTGACAAGTGGCGACGCCAGCGTTCCTGCATGCGCAACGCCTCGAAGCGGCGCCGCACACGGTTGGCAAGGGCCCGCAACTCCGGTGGAATGCGCTTGCCCCTGGCGGCGTCCGGCACCTGCTCGTGCACGCGGCACCAGTCATCGCGATACTCACCGCGGCGGCAGTTCCACTCCGGATACAACACGCCTGACTCCAGCGCGCCACCGACCTGCTCGGGTGCATCCTCACGATACTGCGGTGCCTCGTCCGCCTTCCACAGTTGTTCCTTGTCTTCGTCGCCTTCGGGTTCAACGATCTCCGGGATCGGTTCGGGTACCTTGATGCCGGGCGGTACTGGATGTCCCCATAACACCACCGGCCAGAACGGTATCGGCCCGAGGCGCCATTCCGCGGGCGGCTTGCCGGGCGACTCACCCCGGCGAGCGGCGTCCACCGCTTGCGCCAGCCATGCATGCGCGGGCGGTGTACGCTCATCGAGTGCGTAGCGGAAGGCCGACTCGAGCAGTGCAGCGCGCCCGCCGTCGGGCCCTGCAGGTTCGGGCGCAACCTGGCAGCGCTCGTCTAGACACGCGGTGCACAGCCGCGCATAGCGGTCACGCAGGCCGGGGAAACGCTGCAGCACCCGTGCACTGACCGCCATGCCCTGCAGCAGATGCAACAAGCCGGCAGGTAGCGATGAGTCGGACGGCGCGTCAGGCTCGAGCGCCAGGTAGGCCGCCAACCAGTAGTAGAGATCGCGATTGAGTTCACGGCTGGCAAAGCGTGCGATGCGCCGTGGCAGATGCGCCTCCTGGTTATCCTGCCAGACCAGATCCTGCCAGTGGCGCTGGCCGGCGACGGTACGCTTTAGCGCCGACTGGCGCGATTTTGCCTTGCCGCTGGCAACCTGCGTGGCGCAGGAACCAGACAATGCGTGCAAGTAGACGTTGAGGCCACTGTGCACCTCATCGAGATTCACCGCCGCTTGGGGCCAGGCCGGCGCACGGCGCAGACCCAGCGCGACCCCGTAACGAACGCTGGCACCAAATCACATCGCTGCCTATGCCTCAAAGCTCGCCTGCACCGTCTCCCACAGGCCTTCCTGGACTACTGGATCATCGGACAGTGCTTCTACCAGTGCCACGCGGCATGCTTCACGCGGTGACAGCGCATCCATCATCAGGCTGGCCGCGTGCACCAGCAGACGCGTCGAAGCCACTTCCTCGAGATCGTGTCCTTCGAGCGCACGCAGGCGATGTGCAAGCGACACGAGATGTGCGGCGCGCGCTTCATCAAGGCCGGTCTCACGCGTGATGATCTCAGTCTCGAGCTGCGCCTGCGGGAAATCGAACGTCAGCGCCACGAAGCGCTGACGGGTGCTAGGCTTGAGATTCTTGAAGATGTGCTGATAGCCGGGATTGTAGGACACCACCAGCATGAACTCGGCGGGTGCCCGGATTAGTTCGCCGGTTTTCTCCAGCGGCAATTCGCGCCGGTCGTCAGTCAACGGATGCAGGATGACGGTAGTGTCCTTGCGCGCTTCCACCACTTCGTCGAGATAACAAATGCCGCCGTCGCGCACCGCGTGAGTGAGCGGGCCATCCTGCCAGACCGTCTCCTCGCCGCGGATGAGAAAACGCCCCACCAGGTCTGCCGCCGAAAGTTCGTCATGGCAAGCCACCGTGTACAGCGGGCGACCCAGCGTGGCCGCCATGTGCCGCACAAAGCGCGTCTTGCCACAGCCGGTCGGCCCCTTGATCAACAACGGCAGGCGACGCCGGTAAGCCGAGCTAAACACCTCGCGCTCGTTAGACTGCGGCAGGTAAAGTGGAACGTTTTGTGACGTCTCGATTGCGGGCGTGCTCATCGGATACTATTCAACCTTTGTTCACGCCGCAGGGGCACGGCGTTTTGCTGCGCTGTATACTAGCGTAGCAGAGAATCGCACCCTGACCCACGCCACGCACCAGCACCATGCACCGGGTCTCCTCGTGGCACAGCCTCCGGGAATCCTGACCATGAACGATGAACGCCCCGCCAGTGTCACCATCAGCCAGTCTGTCGCCATTCTGGTCGACGGCAACAACATGGAGCGCAGCATTCATGACGAAACGGGCGATACCAATACCATGCTCAACTTCGACACCTTGATCCCGAAGCTGCTGGACAATCGCGGCCTGAACCGCCTAGTGTATTTTCGCGAGGGCAAGCAGATCTCGACCAAACTGCAGGAACGGCTGCACGACAACTACCACGGCTCGGTGCGTCCCTGTCACAAGAGCGCGGACATACCGCTGACCATCAAAGCCACGCAACTAGCCAGCAAGGTCGATACGATAATTATCCTGTCCGGCGATTCGGACTTCATCGAACTGGTGCGCCACCTAAAATCCGAAGGCGTGCGAGTGGAAATCGCCTCGGTACCCTCATCAACCTCTCACCTGCTGGTCGAAGAGGCCGACCACTACTACAAAATCACCGCCGAGGACTGGTTCACGCTGGGGCCACGCGAGAGCGTCAGACAGCGCGCGCCGAAGGCATAGCGCGCGGGCGTTACGGCAGCACGGCAAGCCATGTCCACGCCACGAGATATCGCGCAACAATTCGATCTGCGTACACCGCTCGCCGACGTGCGGCCCTGGGGCGCCGGCCTGATCAACGACACCTTTCTTGTCTGCACTGCGGCGCGCCCGGCGGGCGACACCATCCTGCAGCGCATCAACCCGGCGGTATTCCCGCAACCGGCGCTCATCATGCACAACCTGCGCACGCTGCTGGCACATGTGCAGGCGCGCCAGGCGCAAGCCGGGGCGGCGGCGCTTGATCTTCAATTCCCTGCGATCCGCACCACACACGCCAATGAGGACTACGTTGTCGATGAGCACGGTGCGCTGTGGCGCGCTATCGAATTCATCCAGGATACGCGCACGCTCGAACGTGTTGGTAGTGCGCGACAGGCGCAGGCGCTCGGCCATGCGCTCGGACGTTTTCATGCGCTGGTACACGACCTGGACCCGGCTTCACTGCACGACACCCTGCCGGGGTTTCACATTACGCCGCGATACCTCACCCGCTACGACGCGGTGGCGAAAGAAGCCACACACGCTCCGCACAGCGTGGACCTTGACGACTGCATGGCGTTCATCGAAGCACGGCGATCGCTGGCCGCGGTGCTCGAAGATGCCCGACACGCCGGGCGACTAAGTCTGCGGGTGGTGCACGGCGATCCCAAGCTCAACAACTTCCTGTTCGATTCGCGCCGCGAGCACGTGCTCAGCCTAATCGATCTCGACACGGTCAAACCCGGACTGGTTCACCATGACATCGGCGATTGCCTGCGCTCGTGCTGCAATACAGCGGGTGAGTCACCCGGCGATGCCGGCGCGGTGCGTTTTGACCTCGGAACATGCCGCGCCGTGCTTGGTGCCTGGTTCGAGCAGACTAGCGGGTTTACGTCCAGTGCGGACCTCGGCCACCTGTACGATGCCATACGCTTGATACCCTTCGAACTCGGCTTGCGTTTTGTGACCGACCACTTGGAAGGCGATCACTACTTTCGGGTGGTGCGCCGGGGCGACAACCTGCGCCGGGCCATGGTTCAGTTCCGACTGACTGCCAGCATTGAGGACCAGCAGCAACAGATTGCCAACGTCATCACGGAAGTGGCTCGCACATGACGCGTTCTGGCACACAACCTTGCCGCCTAGCGAGGTTGAGCGTGATTTTCACTTTGACGAGGCTATGCTGGAATCGCCTGGGGAGTTGGATTCCGCTAACGACCCAAAACAGACATTCGCTACGTTTACGAATAGGTGCGCAAGAATACATAGGCAAACTGACTGAAGTATGGGCTTTTGATAGTACTGTATGAGGTATGTTGGTATGTCTCAGAAGGTGGTATCAAGGATACAGATAGGAACTAGAAGGTACATACAGAAGATCTACCTTTGCGATCTGCTTAATCTGAGACTGTATCTCCGCACCCAGGTCCTCAATAGTGGATGGTCTCTCTGTTCCGCTAACAATAATCTTTGCCGTATTTCCAGAGACCAAAACGGATTTTATTACAAAGCCAGTAGGATATTGACTCATCCATTGATCCACGATGGTCGTGATTCTTGCCTGAGCGATGCTATCACGCGCTACTCGAGTGGTTGCAATCGTTAGGGGAATCGCAACGAGAAGGACACCAAGAACGATAATTTGGTAAGCCGTGCGTTTTTTTAGATGGCTCATACCAGAAGTTACGGCCGCACCTAACCCCAAGAGTGCAAAAACAGCACCCCCAGCCAATAGGATCGACAGCAAGTTGGTCAGAAACAACAGGAGGGCGCCCCATGCATCTGCCCACTGGCCCGCTGCTAAAGAGATACCTACGACACATAAAGGCGGTACCAGGGCGATGGATATGGCGACGCCTGGTATTGAGTCTGCGATTTCCTTGCGACTTATGGCATAGGCGCCCGCGGTGCCTGCTGCCAGAGCGATGACGAGATCCAGTACTCGGGGAACAACGCGGGTGGTTATCTGGGAATTGGTATCAAAGTCGATTACATGAAGTCCCAGGCTGCCGAGCCCCGCAGATACGATGATCACACCGAGTGTACCGGCAACCACCAGTAGAATGGAACGCCATGCGCGCTGCGCATGACCCATCATTAATGCGGCCGTAGTCGCGACGATCGGAATCATCAGCGGCGCGATGATCATGGCTCCAACCACAGTTGCGGTCGAATCTGCAATGATTCCTGGGGTTGCAATCACAGCGGAAAGGCACAGGAGAAGGGAGAATTGACCCACATGTCGCTGTGCACTATCACCCTCGAAGAAGAGTTTGTCCTCGAGTTCCGGCAGATCCGCTGGTGTGAATTTTTTAAACTTCAGACCTTCTAATAGCTTTGCCACAAGATTAACCTCCTGTCCCTTTTTCTCTCGTTAAGCTTTTTTGACGCTAAATCCAGCCCTACCCATATATTCTTCCAGAGTATTGTGTTCGTCAAAAATCTGGGCAACTTTGTAAGCAAGTGGAGCTACTTCGAGTGTAGCGGGAACGGGCAGGGGTAGTTTTGCCTGCCCCCCATCAACAGATACGAGTATAAATCTGTCAATTATGCCGCCAGCATAAGAAAGATCATACCAATAGCAATTTGCTGTTGGATCCAGATGCGTAGTTGCCAATGATTCATTGAAGTCTTTAACATGCATCACGTCTTCATCATGGCGAACTCTGATGCGCAAGCGAAGATCTTCTTTCAGGAAGGCCTCTTCCGCCCAATTTGTCTCAATCCGTTTCCAGTCGAGTTTCGGATTTGATGATGTGATAAAATCCAAAATTTCATCATAACTCATGTCCCTCACTGGCTTTCTATCTGGCAATACGTATCGAGCGATAGAAGGACTTACAAACAAAAGTGTGCTAACCAACCCCAAAACATAGGCTATTGGCTCTACGTCTTTACCAGAAATCCAAATTACACCGGCAAATAATGCGAGAGCAAAAAATAGAAGCGCAGTTTCCCGTAGCGAGTGAGCATTTTCCTTGACCCATATCGCCAGCTTAATGACTTTGTTACTTTTTCTTATAGAGTCAATACCCATTGTTAATTACACATAATGAGTTGATCAAAATATAACCCTACGTCGCCATTAATATTTTACCGTTAACGTACCCAAGTCAACAAGTTGAGATGAATACCTGCTATATCCTCGTCTAATGCTCGTCATCGACAATGGTTAGTCATAACGGAAAGACTTCAATCATGGAGTGATGGATCAGAAACCGTGTCCTGTCCCATATTACTGTTGCGATGTATCTACTGTGGCTAGTCTGTATGGTGGAGCCGCTTCTTTATTTAATGTCCGCTTTTGGCCGGATGGTTTTGCCTCAGCAATGTGGATAGAAACGAAATGTATCCCGAGTACGCAGGAAAGGATATGGCGGATTCTTTACCCCCGGCGAAAATGTGCCTGAACCGCCGGGGCCGTTTTTCAGCTTACGGGCCGGTTTCCCCCTAACGCACTCAGGTTATGCCTCTGTCCCAGGCAGGGGTATCGGCCGGATGGCACCTGAGCCAAAGAATGTCGATCAGGTCACTTAATTCTTGCTGCAGCACGCCATGCCGATCGCTACACTATGCGCCCTGATTTCGGCACATGGCCGGCACCCTGTTTTGGGAACCGCCCTGCCTTGATTCAAGCACCACGAGCAACATCTTTCACAGTATGAAACGGAGAGAGAAATGAAACGTCACGCCATCACCCTGGGCCTATTCGCCCTGCTGTCACTCGGCAACGCACAGGCGGCCGCACCCGACATACCCATTGAACAAACGGTGGTTAAGTCCAAGCTCGCGGATGGCGTCAGCATTGATGATGCGGTTCAGTCCATGAAGCTGCGCGCCAACATGCACAACATGAAGCTGGTGGCCGAGTTGCCGCTGTCCAAGCAGGTCAAATCCATGGGGAAAGAAGCACGGCACATGACGATATACCAGTTCTGCGACCCGTTGATCGCGCAGCAGATGGTGGAGGCCAATATCCACTTCGCCGCCTACTTGCCCTGCCGCATTGCGGTGGTGGAAGACAAGAACGGCCACGGGTGGCTGGTGATGATGAACCCGGACATGATGCTGCAGGGTGCAACACTGAGCGCTGAACTCAAGGCGCAGGCAGCCAAGGTGCGCGACTCGCTGATGGATATCATGCAGGCAGGCGCCAACGGCGATCTATAACTCGGCTGGCGCCGCCGATGGGCCGGCGGCGCCGCTAGCTAGCCGTAACCCAGAGCGATGACCGCCACATAGACGACGCTTGCCACAATTAACCCCGCAGCCCAGATGGCAAGCCAAAGTTGCTTGCCACGCACCGCGAGCACAAACAGCACGATGCCGATGACCAACCCCATCATCGCGGCGCCGAGCAACATCTCGTTGCCCACTGCCGCACCGACTTCGCCGGGCACCTCCCCTTCACGATAACGCATGTTCGTCTACGTCCTTCACCTGCTCACGACCTTGCGTAACACGCCATCTACGGCGCCAGGCCAAGACGCGCCAGGCCGGTAAGCCCAAGCACCGCGTCCCAGGGAAACAACGGGCCCGGATCGACCTTGCGCCGTATCGTAACTGCGGGATTGTCTTCTGCGGCCAGCGTTTCGCGGTCGAGGTCCTCGTGGCCCGCGATCGCGCTAATGGTCGGGTAGCGCACACGCAACTCCCCCACAAGTTGCACCAGGCTGTCTACCTGTGCCGGCGGATACGGTTCGGTCATGATCTGATTGTCAGAGCGATACCACTCGGGATATCGGCCGGTGTTAACCAACTCGATCCCTATCGTGTGTGGATTGTGCTCGCGCACATGATGCGCGATACGATCATCGTCCACATACTGGTAAATCGCACCGTCGCGATCGATGTAGTAGTGGCCGCTGTTGCCGGTACGGGTTTTAGCGTGCACGATTCGCTCGCCATA
>CP070733.1:1721478-1729130 GCA_020347585.1 Pseudomonadota bacterium
CGCGGTGTGCCAGCACAGCGCCACGTGACTACCTAGTTTTCCAGAAATGATTGAGGAAATCGGCGCTGCAGTGGCCGTTTTCTCCTCTATTTCTTGTCCTGGCGCGCCAGTCCGCGACGACGCCCTGTGCCCTAAGGCCCTGCTACGGTTTGACAGGCCCGCTGGCGGCGTCTATACACTGTCGAAACTGTGATGCAATTCACATTTTTCGTTCCCCGAGCGGGCGCACAGGAGGTGCCAGGCGGGCCGACGGGGTGGTGCCGGTTACAACAGATTTAAGGAGTCGCCTATGTTGGCAAGATCCTTGGTCGAGAACCTCGCCATCGCCGCCATCGCGGCCGGTATCATGCTCGCGCTGGCCATGCTGGCCTCCCCCATTGCGCTGCTCGCCGGCTTGGTGCTGGTCGTCGCAGGGGTTGCCGCACTGTACGTGCGCTACAACGAGATCGGCTCGCATCCTGACCCGCTGAGCTAGGGCGCGGCGCAGCCTGAGCTGCCGCGCTGTCCTTCCCTGTCGCCCCCGTGATTGCGCCGCCGGGGGACGGCTGCCCACCAACCGTCGCTTAACCGGCACGCCGGGCTTTGCGCATCGGGTACAATTCAGACATTCCGAACAGCGCAGTCGCCGGCCCCGAACCCGGTGACACGCGCTCCAGGCGCGAAACCCATCAATCTGCGCGCACGCCGAGCGCCGGGCGTTGCGCCGAGCAGGTGTCAGCGGGCACCGCAACTTCGCAAGGGCACCTACCATGAGCATTGAGTTCGAAGAGACGGAGCAGCGCGAGCTGGTCCAGACGGTATTTCTCGTGCTTGGCCACTGGGACATCGAGCCGAACGACCAGGCGATACTGCTGGGTTTGCCACAGGGCACGCGGGCGCGGGCGCTCGCAAAATATCGCATGGGCAACGCGCTGCCCGACGAGTCAGGCTTTTTGCAGCGCGCCCACTACCTGCTGTCCATCCACAACGCCGTTGGCACCTTTTTCCCCGGCAATCCGACCGCAGCCAACTACTGGGTAACTACCCGCAGTCCCGCATTTGGCGGCCAGGCACCGCTGGACATTATGCGTGCCGACGGTGTCGACGGAATGCGACGGGTGCTCGACCACCTCAACGGTGTCTATTAGAGAAAAGCGCCGCAGGGGTGGCGCACGAACTAGTCCGCAGCGGCACTCTACTCCAGGCGATCCGCCAGGCGATGATGACCGTTTAGCCGCAACTCTGCGATCTCGCCGTGGCGTCGGTACTCGTGGTTGAGAAACCGGGCGCGCTCGCTCGTCTCTGGGAACCAGATCGGCGCCAGCGCCTCGACAAACGTTATGTAGGTCTGGTAGCTCCTGAAATCCGTGCGGCTGCTGTTTAAGTCATGCGCTCGCCGCCGCGCCAGCGACTGCGCCTTGGCAACCAAATCGGCGTGAAAAGCGCGGTTGAAAAACAACTCCGATACCGCCGGGTCGCTGCACGATGCCGCAATTATCCGCAGTTGCTCAGAGGACTGCTCGGAATGCCGAAAATACGGATCAGCGCATGCTGAATGGTCGTTGGCCTGCCCGACGCTGATTGCGAACAGCACCAAAAACATCAGAAACAGAATAATCTTCACGGTTGCCCCCTCTATGGCTGAACCCAGAGTCCGTGACAAGACCTCGCCATACTGCGATCGCTTCCATTTTTGAGCGGCCAGCACCGGCAATTCTTTAGCGAACTGCTCGAGGTATTACCGGCTTTGTGTACGCCGTCGTGTTGCCTGCACAGCGCTCTACGACTGTATCCCTCGCCAATCGTGGTGCATTCAAGCCCTGGCAACGTGCGGCAGGCCAACATCTCACGATACCTTGCAGTTAAACAGCGCCTGCGTCTTAATCATCTGCGCGACCTGTTCCGGTACCATGGTCTCCCATTCGTGGTCGCCATGGCGTATCTTTTCCAGCACCTCGTGCGACCAGATCGACAGGTAGTCATGGTTGACCGTATCAAGCGCCTTGATGCAACCACGCTCCCGCAGGTACGCATACAGGTGCTGCAACTGCGGCGACAGCTCAAGCTCGTCCATGCCTTGCAACGCACCGCTCTGCGGGTCGATCGCCGGGCAGACGTATAGGCGCAGGTCGTGCTTGAACAGGCGGCCAAAGGACTCAAGAATGCCACCGGGCAAGTGCTCGTAGTAGCGCTCATCGAAGATCTCGCGCAGCGACGGCAGCCCCATGGCAAGCGCGATCGGCTGATTGGTATAGGGGACCAGGTACTGGGCAAGGCGATAGTATTCGCCGTAGTTGGAGATCAGCACATGCTGGCCCATTGCACACAGGATATCGGCGCGGTAGAGAAAGTCCTGCGCGTCGATCTCGTCCCCTTCTGTCAGATTGTTTAGCGTCATCTCGGCGAGCACCAACAGGTCGTCACCCGCCAGATGGGTCTCCGCGAGAAACGTCGTACGCGCATTTTCCAGCAGATCTAGAGTGAAGCGGGTCGGCGGACGAAACCGGCTGCGCCCGATGAGCACGGCCTTCTTCCACAGTGCATCGGCGACCTGGACGATGTGCCCGTCGGGACTGAACAAGGCGGCATTACTAAGACCCTTCTGCACCAGGCGCAGCGCCATCAGGCGGTTGTCCACATCCGGAAATGCAGGCCCCGAAAGTTCGATCATGTCGATTTCCACCAGTTCGGGGTAGAGCTTATCCATGAGCGATAGCAGCAGGCTTTCGGGCTCCTGGTGCAGCATCATCGCGCCGTATATCAGATTTACCCCGAGAATTCCTAGGGTCTCCTGGTCCTGCACGTTATTCTTGCCGTGCAGGTTGACGTGCACGTCGATTTGCGAGGGTAGTTCGCGCGGCCGACGCTGAAAGCGAATACCCAGCCAGCCGTGGCCGTCGGTCTTGCGGGTATAGCTGCGCGCCGCCACCGTATTGGCGAAGGCAAAAAAGGAAGTCTCGGTGCCACGCGATTCAAAGAGGCGCTCGACCAGCAGCGCATACTCGTGTTCCAGCATCGCGCCCAGCCGCGCCCGGCTCACGTAGCGTGGGCTCTGCCCGTAAATCGCGTCGGAGAACTGCATGTCGTAGGCCGACATGGTCTTGGCGATGGTGCCCGCCGCACCGCCGGCGCGAAAGAACCAGCGCGCGGTTTCCTGACCAGCGCCGATCTCGGCGATGGTGCCATAGCGCCCGCGGTCCAGGTTTATTGTCAGGGCCTTCTGATGGGAATCTCGCGCCTGCCTTTCCATGTGCACACCTTTTCGGTTGTCTCCACACAACCATAGACCACACTCGCGATAGCTGGGTTCTGCAGGCACCCCGAGCGCACCCAGGCAATCACCAACCGGTGAGTATCACCGGCGCGCCAAACAACAGGGTCAGCAACACCGTCGACAGTACATTCAGCCTGGGTACCCTGCAAGTGCGCGGTTCGGGCTCGTCAATTCCCGGCTCCTTCACAGCTTGTGTTGGCGCCGCGGGCGCTTAGCCCCGGGGATGCAGGATGCGCTCTGCGACACGCGCGGGCACAGCCTCGTAGCGGTCGAATGTCATGTTGAAACCGGCGCGCCCCGAGGTCAAGGCGCGCAAATCGCCAATGTAGCCGAACATCTCGGCGAGCGGCACGCGCGCGACTATCACGGTCTGCAAACCACGTATGGCCTGGTCTACAATCAACCCGCGCCGGCGGTTGATATCACCGATGCAGTCGCCAACGAACTCGGCAGGCGTGTCGACTTCGACCGCCATCACCGGCTCGAGCAACACCGGGCCGGCTTGGCTCATGCCCTCACGAAATGCGGCACGCGCTGCTATTTCAAAGGCCATCGGGGTCGAGTCGGTCTCATGATACACACCGTCAACCAGCGTGGCCCTAAAATCCCGGGCGGGGAAACCGGCCAGCACGCCTCCCTGTGCGGCGGCACGGACCCCTTTCTCGACCCGTGCGATACACTCGCCGGGCAAGTTGCCTTTGGCGCTGCGATTGTCAAATTCGATTCCCGCACCGCGCGCCAGCGGCTCAAAACGCATGGTTACCTCAGCGAATTGCATGGCGCCGGCAACCGGACGCACATGCGTATGGCTCACCTCCGCGCGCGAGGCAATGGACTCACGGTACGCCACCTGTGGTGAGCCGGTCCGCACTGCGACACCGTGTTCGCGCTCGAGGCGCGCCAGCGTGATTTCCAGATGCAGCTCGCCCATGCCGGACAGGATGGTCTGCCCCGACTCGGGATCGACCTTGAGCTTCAAACTGGGATCATCGCTGACGAAAAGCTCCAGCCCGTGCATAACCTTGTCCTGCTCGGCCAGGGTGCGCGGTTCAATGGCAATGTCGATAACCGGATCGGGAAAATCGATCTGTTCCAACATCAACGGATGTTTTGGATCTGCCAGGGTATCGCCGGTTTGCGTGTGCTTCATACCCGGCAAGGCCACGATGTCACCCGCGCACATCTCCTCGCGTTCCTCGCGCTTGTCGGCATGCATCTCATAGATGTGCGCGACACGCTCCTTGCGGTCGGCGCGTACATTCAACACCATGTCGCCTCGGGAAAGACTGCCGCTGTAGACACGCACGAAGGTGAGCGGGCCGAAACTGTCGTGGATTATTTTGAACGCCAGTGCCGCAAACGGTTCGCCGGCGTCGGCGCGTCGTTCTGTGGACTTACCTCCAGCGGCGCCTGCGGCAGAGACCGGCGGGCAATCGTCGGGCGCCGGCAGATAGTCCACCACTGCATCGAGCAAGGGCTGCACACCCATGTTGTGGAGCGCTGAGCCACACAAAACAGGCACGAACGCGCCGCCCAGCGTGCCCTTGCGGATGCAGCTACGCAGCGTATCGATGTCCGGCTCGCGGCCTTCCACCCAGGCCGTCAGCGCTGCATCGTCCTGTTCGGCCGCGGCTTCTACCAGTCGCTCTCGCCAGTAGCGCACCGCCTCTGCCATATGCTGTGGCACGGGCTCGTACGTTACCTGTGTGCCGTCAGGTTCCGCGTCCCAGCCAAGCGCCTGCAGCGTGAGCAGATCCACCACCCCGGTGAAATCGTGCTCGGAGCCAATCGGCAATTGCATCACCAGCGCAGTTGCGCCAAGGCGAGTTTCGATCGCCTCCACCACGCGCAGAAAATCCGCGCCGATGCGGTCGAGCTTGTTCACGAAGCCCACGCGCGGCACGTCATATTGGTCCGCCAGATGCCAGTTGGTCTCAGACTGCGGCTCAACACCGGCCACCGCGTCGAACACCACCACCGCACCGTCGAGCACACGCAGCGCGCGATTGACCTCGATGTTAAAGTCGATATGTCCTGGCGTATCGATGATGTTGATACGGTGCTCGCGCCAGTAAATACTGGTCGCCGCACTGGTGATGGTGATGCCGCGCTGGCGCTCCTCGGGCAGGTAGTCGGTGACCGCCGCGCCGTCATCCACCTCACCGATCTTGTGGCTCTTTCCGGAGTAGTACAGGATTCGCTCCGTGGTCGTGGTCTTGCCCGCGTCCACGTGAGCGATAATGCCGATATTGCGAGTACGCCCAATATCCATGCCAGCCACCCTAGGCGAACTCTAGCAGAGATGGCCTGCGGGGCGCGCGGTGAACCGTGCCGGCCGCCCATGTTACACTGCCCGCCCGATTGCCTGCCCTCGCCCACAGCGCCGGATCCGGTTCTCGCCGCTTCCCCGTTGCGTGCATGACCCAGGCGTATTGCTTACCTACTTTTGGAGTTTCCCCATGCAGATTTCACGGCACAAGATCGCTACCATCGACTACACGCTAACCGACGATAGCGGCGAGGTGCTTGATTCCTCGGCCGGCTCCCCGGGTTTGGCCTACCTTCACGGCGAGCAGAACATCATTCCCGGGCTCGAAAACGCGCTGGAAGGCAAGGTCGCCGGCGACTCCCTCAAGGTCACGGTATTGCCGGAAGAGGGCTACGGGGTGCGCGACGACTCAAAGGTCGTGACGGTGCCGCATGACATGTTCGAAAATGCCGGCGAGGTGAAGGTTGGCGCACGGTTCTACGCCCAGAGCCCCGACGGCGAGCAGATTGCAATAACCGTGATGGAAGTACGCGACGAGGACATCGTGGTCGACGGCAACCACCCGTTGGCAGGCCAGAGCCTGCACTTTGATGTCACCGTCACCGACGTGCGTGATGCCAGCGAGGAAGAAATTGCCCACGGTCATGTCCACGGCCCGGGCGGGCATGCCCACGGCTGAAGCACCTTGAAAACCACGCAACGCGCCCTGCGGCAGTGTCAGCACCGCCCGGGCGCGGACGCGTTTCAAGCATTCAGGGCTGCAAGGTAGGCCCGCACCGATTCGGCCACTGTGGTCTGGCGGGCCTTGATCGCCGGCATGTACTGACGGCGCCAGGGACCAACGTGTATACGCGCCTGCTCAAACTCGACGTGAATGAGGTGCGCCACGGGTCCACACTCCTCGACGAAACCACTCTCGAAAAAATCGCGGCTGGCCCGTGCCTTGTCGAAGGCAACGCGCGCGATCTCCGCCTGCCAGCAGCCGTTGTGAAAGGTGAACTGGCCGTAGGCGGCGCGGTGATCCCCGTCGAAGGGCTGGCCCACAGAGCCGGTATTGACCACCAGCGTTCCGTTGTAGCGCCGCAGCAGCGGACGGTGGGTATGGGAGCCGACGAAAAGGTCGCGCGGATCGCCAAGCTTTTCCGACAGATCCGCATCGGCGGTGTCAGGGCGAATACCGTCGCGGTTGCCGAGCCGCGAGCCGTGGGTAATGTGAAACGAGCCTCCCTCGATGTCTGTCAGTTCGAAGTGATCCGGCCACGCATCCAGAACCTCGACCTCGCCGTCGATTTGCCGCGCGGTCCACTGCGCGAAGCGGTACAGGTCGAATAACGGATCGTCGGGATCGCACGGCTGGCGTGCGCTGGCGACCACGAACTCTTCATGGTTGCCCTTGATATAGCGCGCCTGCGGACAACGCCGGCGCAGCAATTCCATACAGGCCAGACTGAGGGGACCGCGACTGACGAGATCGCCGTTGATGATAACCTCATCAGGCGCCCAGCGCTCTAAGTCACCGAGAACAGCGTCCAGGGCCGGCACATTGCCGTGAATATCGGATAGGACTGCAATCTTCATAGGTTATCGGTCTGGCTGCAAAATGCCGCTAGTTCTGCGCGACGTCCATTGTCATCTGTGCGGCGCGCATCGGTTCGAGTCTACGCGCCACCGCTACTCCGCCCCGTTCTCCTTCGCCGCGACGATCCAGTTGTCGAATTTCGTCGGAAGCGGCTGCAAGCCATAGTCGCCGGTGCCGCCCCTGCGCGGCAGTCGTGCGTGAATCCGCGCGATGCGCACTTCGGTCTGGGGGTGGGTGCTAAAAAATTCCGGTGGCTGATCTGCGCTGGCTTCCCGCTGCAGCACTTCGAACAAATCGTCGGCGCCATCCACATGCCCGTAAAGACTCTCCAGCGCGGCAAGCGCAGTCGCGTCAGCCTCGTTTTCGTGATCACGGCTGTATTTCAATGCCGTCAGGTAACCGGCCTCACCGATCACCTGGTCCAGCAGTGCGCTGCCGAGTGACTCACTCACCAGCGCCACGGATAGGCCCACCACCACGCCACGACCCAGGCTGCGAATCGGATGCCGGTGCTTGACGTGCGCGATCTCATGCGCCATGACCATGGCCAG
>CP070733.1:1729230-1736350 GCA_020347585.1 Pseudomonadota bacterium
AGCGGGTTCGACGGAGTCTCGAGGAACAACATGCGTGTCTCGGGGCGTATCGCCCGCACCCAACCGTCAAGATCGGTGGGCGCAACAAACGTCACGCCGACACCGAACTTGCCGAGATACTTGTTGAACAACACCGTGGTGGTACCGAAGATGGCATGGGAGGATACGACATGATCGCCGGTCTTTAGCAGCGCCATGCAGGTGCTGAGGATCGCAGCCATGCCCGATGAGGTTGCCACGCAGCTTGCGCCGCCCTCCAGCGCTGCGAGGCGTTGCTCGAAGGTACGTACCGTGGGATTGGTGAAACGCGAGTAGATATTGCCCGGCTCGTCACCCTTGAAACGCGCCGCTGCCTGGGCGGCCGACTCAAAGACGTAACTGGACGTCGTAAATATCGGTTCGGAATGCTCTGCCTCGCCAGTGCGCCGCTGTCCGGCACGCACCGCAAGCGTATCAAAGTTTGGATCCTGATCATCGCTGTGCATTGGCCTCCTCCTCCCGGCCCTGCGCCGCCCGTAAAGACGCAGGCACAAAAAAACCTGCATCAGCCAAAGCCAAGCAGGTTCGCTTCGCTTTAGCTGCACTTGTTACGCGCCCGCAAGCTGAGATCAAATCGGCGCTGAAAGGCAGATTAGGTCAACTGCCAATCCCTGTCAAATGTTTTCCCGGTCCTTCGCGGCACCGGTATCCGCTGCCCTACGCGGTGTTGTGAATCTCAAGCACCTCGTTGTCCTGATTACGCTGCTCCTTTGCCGTATCGCTACGCAGCGCCTCGAGGTGATGCAGGTAGTCGGCGTTGACACCGCCGGTAACATAATTGCCGTCGAACACCGAACAGTCGAATTGCTCGATCCCGGGATTGCCGCGCCGCGCCGCTTCCACCAAGTCGCTGAGATCCTGAAACACCAACCAATCGGCACCGATGGCCTGTGCCACCTCCTGCTCGTCACGCCCGTGCGCGATGAGTTCGCTGGCGGTAGGCATGTCGATGCCATACACATTGGGGTAGCGAATCGGCGGCGCCGCCGAAGCAAAATATACTTTTCTCGCACCGGCATCTCGCGCCATCTGAATGATCTGCTGCGAAGTGGTGCCGCGTACGATGGAATCGTCTACCAGCAACACGTTCTTGTCGTTAAACTCCAGATCGATGGCATTGAGCTTCTGACGCACAGATTTACGGCGCATCTTTTGACCCGGCATAATAAAGGTGCGGCCGATATAGCGGTTCTTGACGAAGCCTGCCCGGTACTTCACACCGAGGTGGTACGCGAGTTCCAGCGCCGAGGTCAAACTGGACTCCGGGATAGGCACCACCACGTCAATGTCATGATCCGGAAACTCGCGCTTAATCTTGCGGGCAAGAAACTCGCCCATGCTGATGCGTGCCTTGTAGACTGAAATCTTGTCCATGAAGGAATCAGGACGTGCAAAGTACACATACTCGAAAATGCAGGGCGTCAATTGTGGTGCCTCCGCACACTGTCGGGTGTGCAGGTTACCCTCCACGTCAATGAAAACCGCTTCACCCGGCGCCACATCGCGAATCACTTCATAACCGAGCACGTCGAGCGCCACGCTCTCCGAGGCGATCATGTAGTCGGTACCTTCTGAGGTCTCGCGTTTACCAAACACCAGCGGGCGTATACCGTGCGGATCCCGAAAGCCCAGTATGCCCCGCCCGGTGATCACGGCGACCGCTGAGTAGGCCCCGCGGCAACGCTGGTGGACACCGGCGACGGCCATGAAGATATCGTCGGCCTCGACCTGTAGCTTGTCTGACGCCTGCAGCTCGTGCGCGAAAACGTTGAGCAGAATTTCCGAATCGGAATCGGTGTTGATATGCCGGCGGTCCTCACGGAACAAATCTCGCTTGAGATCTGCGGCGTTGATGAGATTGCCGTTGTGCGCAAGCCCGATGCCAAACGGCGAATTGACATAGAAAGGCTGCGCTTCGGCGGACGACGAGCACCCTGCGGTCGGGTAGCGGGTATGGCCAATCCCCATGTTGCCACGCAGGCGTATCATGTGCCGGGTGTGGAACACGTCGCGCACCAGGCCGTTGTCCTTGCGCATGTACATGCGTGAGTCGTCACAGGTCAGGATACCGGCCGCATCCTGGCCGCGGTGCTGGAGCACGATCAGACCGTCGTAGATTGACTGGTTGACTGGGCTTTTCGAGACGATACCGACGATGCCGCACATAACAGGTACTCCGGGCCGGGTAGGTACTTTAGCTCATTTTGCGGTCGCAGCGGATCAAAACTTGAAACTTGCTGCAACATCGGACGGCAAGAACTCCCGCAGCCACACCGCTATCGCGACGAAGTTCTCCAGCAGCAGCGACTGCTGCCACCAGGGCTGTGCCGGGAGCGCCGTCAACCCCGCCAATAGCACCAGCACCGCTACGATCACCACACCGCGCAGCAGGCCGAACAGTACGCCGATAAATCGATCGGCGCTGGTCAGTCCTGAGCGCTGCACTAGCTTGGCCGCGAAGAAATTGGCCGCCGCCGTAGCTACCAGCGTCAAAACCAACAGCACCAGAAACGCTACTACTAGGCGCAGGGTCGGCTCGGGGATCGCGCCCTTGAGCATATCTGCCAGTGGTCCAGAGAACATTAGCGCCACCCAGAAGGCCAGCGTCCAGCCGGCCAGTGAAAGCGCCTCGCGCACGAACCCGCGCATCAGGCTGACAAATCCCGACACCAGCAGAATACCGAGGATGGTGTAGTCGACCCAGGTCATCGCCCTTCACTACAGCGCGCTGCGCACACTGAATGTTGCCACATCGCGCGCGCCACTCACGGATGGCGCACCACCATGGTCTCCATTTTCATTTTCTTGCCAATATCTTTCTTCAGCGCCTCGGCCGCCTCACGGCGCACCTCGGGGCCAACGCGCACGCGGAAGAACTTGCCATCCGCTGTGGTGACGGCCTCGACAAACGCGCGGTACCCCTTCTTGCGCAGCTGGTCGCGCAATCAGGTTGCCTTGTCGCTTTGCGAGAAGCTACCCACCTGCACCGCCCATGCGTGCGGGCCGGACCCGGCCTGCGTAGCGGCCGTTGCATCATCTTTGGGCGGCGGCGGCAAGGGCGCCCTGTCGGTGTCTTTTGCCGGTGGCGATTCGGTTACCGCAGCAGGGCTGGCCTTGTCGACGAGGGTGCGCGTCGCCGGAGCAGACTGTTCCGGGGGCGATTGTTCCTCGAACTCAAGTACCTTGATTTCCTTGACGGCGCGCGGCTCAGGCGGAATATTGGTGCCGAACAGCGGCCCCGCATCGCGCCGCTCCCCGGTCAGGAGCATCGGAACCAGGATCACTGCCAGTGCAACCAAAACGATCGCGCCGACTAGGCGCTGCTTCAGCGGGCTTTTCTCCACTTAACCTCTCGAACTCATCATCTCAGGGCAAAAATCAAGGCGGGAGTATACCAGCCTCGCTACCCGCACACGCCTCCACGGTGTGAAAAGAGCCGAACACCACGATGCGATCGCCCGAATCGCTGTCCGCCGCGGCCGCACGTAGCGCGCTGTGCGGGCCCGGAAAACATTGCACCGGTGTATCTAGCGTTTCCACGTCGAGCGCAGCCAGCGCGTGCGCCAAATCATCGGCTGACGCGCCGCGCGCCACGTTCAGATCCGCCAGGTACCAAGCATCGACCTGCGCCAGCATCGGTGCAAGCAAGCCTGAAATATCCTTGTCGGCCAGCACGCCGACCACGGCGCGGGTCTTGCCCGCAACGGACCAACCTGCCAGCGCTGCCGCCAGCGCGCGGGCGCCGTCGGGGTTGTGGGCTACATCTAGCACCCGGGTGACTTCACCCGATACGACCTCAAAGCGTCCCGGGAGTTGCACCGCCAGCAACCCCGCACGCACTGCTGCGCGGGGTACCGGCAAACGCCCGGCGACCAGCTTGAGCGCCATCAGCACCCCGGCAGCGTTCTGCAGCTGGTGGGCTCCGCGCAGCGCTGGATGCGGCAAGGACTCGTAACGCAGGTCTTCGCACCACCAGGACCACTCACGGCCCGCATCGCTAAACCCGTACTCCTTACCCAGCTGATACAGCTCGGTCCCGCTACTCGCCGCGAGAACTTCAAGTGCGCGCGGCACGTGTGGATCGCTGCACACGGCCGGACAGCCGGGACGCATGATGCCACCCTTCTCCCGCGCGATAGACTCGCGATCACTGCCCAGCCAGTCTGTGTGATCCACGCCAATGGCGGTGATCAGAGCCACGTCCGGATCCACGATATTGACCGCATCAAGGCGTCCGCCCATACCCACCTCAAGCACCGCCACGTCTAGGCCTTCACGCATAAAGAGATCCAGCGCCGCCAGGGTGCCGAACTCGAAATAGGTCAGTGTGACATCACCGCGTGCCTGGTCGACGCGTTCAAAGGCGTCGCAGATGCTCTCGTCCGTGGCCGCCTCGCCGTCGATACGGATACGCTCGTTGTAGCGAAACAGGTGTGGAGAACTGTACAAGCCGGTGCAGTAACCGGCCGCACGGAGGATTTCTGCCAGCATCGCCGCACTGGATCCCTTGCCGTTGGTCCCGGCGACCGTGATGGCACAAAACGGTGGCGCGGCTTCATGCAGTCGATGGTACACCTCCGCGACGCGCCCCAGACCCAGTTCGATCTTGCTCGCGTGCAGCGTCTCCTGCCAATCGAGCCACGCCTGGAGGGAATCAAAGCGCATCGCAACAAGACATAGGAAAGAGATATGAGATAAAAAGAAAAACGCGGCGCTCCCGCGCCGCCCTGCTATATGTGTCCGGTATCCCGGTCAGGGTGTCGGGCGATGGGTCATCATCGCCAGCAGGCCGGCGATCTTGTCACGCATGTCGCGCCGGTCAACGATCATGTCGACGGCACCTTTTTCCAGCAGGAATTCGCTGCGCTGGAAACCCTCGGGCAACGTCTCGCGCACTGTCTGCTCGATGACGCGCGGACCGGCGAAACCAATTAGCGCATTCGGTTCGGCGATGTTGATGTCGCCGAGCATCGCCAGGCTCGCCGATACACCGCCCATGGTGGGATCGGTGAGTACCGATATGAACGGGACACCACGCTTGTTCATGCGGGCCAGGGCAGCACTGGTCTTGGCCATCTGCATCAGCGAGAACAATGCCTCCTGCATGCGCGCCCCGCCGCTCGCCGAGAAACATACCAGCGGAATGTTGGCGCCGAGACAGATATCGACGGCGCGCACGAAGCGCTCGCCGACGACTGCGCCCATCGAGCCGCCCATGAATTTAAACTCGAATGCCGCGGCCACCAGCGGCACGCCCTTGACCTTGCCGCGCATGGCCACCAGCGCATCGTTTTCACCGGTCACCTTTTGTGCCTGCACGATGCGATCGCGGTATTTTTTTTGATCGCGGAACTTGAGAGAATCGAGCGGTACCAACTCCGCACCGATCTCCTCACGGCTATCAGGGTCGAGAAAAGTTTCCAGGCGCATGCGTGCACCGATGCGCATGTGATTGTCGCACTTGGGGCAAACATCAAGGTTGCGCTCAAGCTCGGCGCGGTACAGCACCGCACTGCAGGTGCCGCACTTGGCCCACAATCCTTCCGGAATGCTCTTCTTGACGCTGGCCTCGGTGCGTATGCGCGAGGGCAGCAACTTCGTAAACCAGTTCATGCGCTGTTCAGTCCGGAGCTGCGTGTTATGTCTGGCATCATATCGCGCTGACGGCGTCAATCAAGCATCCATCGCCGCGCGCAATTCACGGATCAGCGCCGCTACATCAACACTGATCTCCGCGGGCGCGTCGACATGCTGCTCAAATATCCTCACCAGTGCGCTGCCCACCACCACCGCATCGGCAAATTCGGCGACGGCAGCGGCGGTTGCCGCATCCTTGATACCGAAGCCCACCCCTACGGGCAGCAGTGTCAGGGCGCGGATGTGCGCCACTCGCCTTGCGACCCCGTCCACGTCGAGGTTCGCGGCGCCGGTCACGCCCTTGAGCGAGACATAGTACACAAAACCGCCGGCCGCATTGGTAACGGCGTTGATACGGGTATCGTCGGTGGTCGGCGCCAACAAAAAGATCGGATCCAGTCCATGGGCGCGCAGGGCCTCGCGCAGCGGCCCCGCCTCCTCGGGCGGCAGATCGACCGTGAGCACGCCATCGACCCCGGCGTCGGACGCCTTTTGCGCGAAACGCGCATAGCCCATTACCTCGACGGGGTTCAAATAGCCCATCAACACCACGGGGGTCGTGTCATCCTGCTCACGAAACTCGCGCACCATGTCCAGCACATTGTCGAGTGTCACATCGTGCATCAGCGCCCGCTCCGTGGCGCGCTGGATGACCGGCCCGTCAGCCATGGGATCGGAAAATGGCACACCAAGCTCGATGATGCTCGCGCCAGCCTCCACCATGGCGTGCATAACGGGCACTGTGACACCCGGATTGGGATCGCCGGCCGTTACGTAGGGCACCAGCGCCTTGCGCCCCGCCTCG
This sequence comes from Pseudomonadota bacterium, assembly GCA_020347585.1. Classification (GTDB taxonomy): domain Bacteria; phylum Pseudomonadota; class Gammaproteobacteria; order CAMYNG01; family CAMYNG01. The sequence goes on from CP070733.1 coordinate 1,735,712, forward strand.
CGCAGGCGAGCGAACGCCGTCTCGATACGGCTCACAGCGTCATTCCTTCGTGCTGCGCCACGGTATGGATATCCTTGTCGCCGCGGCCGGAAAGGTTAACGATGATGATCTGCTCATCATCTAGGGTCGGCGCCAGCCGGGTGGTGTAAGCCAGCGCATGACTGGTTTCCAGCGCCGGCAGTATGCCCTCGGTGCGTGTCAGAGCGTGGAACGCGGCCATCGCCCCGCGGTCATCCACGGCCACGTATCGCGCGCGGCCGGTATCCTTCAGCCAGGCGTGCTCTGGCCCCACGCCGGGGTAATCGAGCCCCGCCGAGATTGAGTGGGTCGGAATGATCTGCCCGTGCATGTCTTCCATCAGGTAGGTACGGTTGCCGTGCAGCACGCCTGGGGCGCCGGCGCACAGCGGTGCCGCATGATGCCCGGTGTCCAGCCCGTCGCCCGCCGCTTCGACACCGTACATTTCCACCTCAGCATCATCGATGAACGGATAGAACAGGCCTATAGCGTTGGAACCGCCGCCGATGCAGGCGATAACCGCGTCGGGCAATTTGCCGAGCTTCTCCATCGCCTGCGCACGCGCCTCGTCACCAATTACGCGCTGAAAGTCGCGCACCATCGCCGGGTAGGGGTGGGGTC
>CP070733.1:1736450-1740019 GCA_020347585.1 Pseudomonadota bacterium
GAGGATCCGGAGCAACTCAAAGGTCCGGACCAAATCCTTAACGCCTATCTGTACCTGATGGGCCCGGATAGCCGTGGCAAGACGGGGATGAAGTTCTCCGCGCAGCCCGACTAGTTCCCGGTGCCGGCGGCGCGCCTCACTCCATCAGTTCCACATGCACGCCCTGCGCCTCTAGCCGGTCCGCGCGTGTGGCGATGTAGCGTTGGAAACTCGGTTGCTCCCGGTAGGCACCCGACGATACATAGTCCATCACCGACTGCAAATGAAATGCCTTTAGATAGGCCTCGGTACGAAACACCTGCTTGCCCTGTACGTCGAAAAACACCAGCGAAGGCGCGTGGTGTACATCGAGTTCGCGCGCCCACGCTGACGCCGTGGTCTTGTTTCCCACGGGCGTGGTGACCGGTGTCGTTCCCCAGATGTCGAGCTGCACGACATTAAGCTTCTCGACCTCACGGAGCGTGGCGTCACGGGTGAGAATATCCGTGTGCAGTTCATCACACTCGCGGCACTGCTTTTGTTCGAACATCACCAGCAAGGGCTTGTCGGACTTCTTCATTGCGGCCTGCAGATCCAGCGGTGGTTTGATGAGGAAGGGCTGATCGTGAAACTTGCCAGCGGCCGCCCGCGGTACCTGCGTTTTGAGATAGTCACGAAAAGCAAGGCGGCCTTCCATATGCTGGCCGACATAGTCGAGCGCTGCCTCAAATTTCGGGGGGTGATAATAGCCGTTAGCGCGCAACACAACGCCGCCCTTTTCATCGAGGAACAGCAGGGTCGGCGTGAACATTACCTTGCGTGCCGCGGCAAACTGCTTCTCGGTGGTGGCCGTGCCATCAAGATCGGTGACCTCGCGATCTCCCCACAGGTTGATCGCGATAATATCGAAATACTTGCGGGTCTTGTCAGCGATGCGACGCTGTCCGAAGTTATCGCGCAGCAGCTTGGCACAATATGGGCAACCGTCCTGGTAGAAGTACAACATCACACGCTTGCCAGCCGCCTGAGCCTCACCAATATCCTCGCGAATGTCGAGAAACGACTCCTTAAACCACGCGGGTTTCTCGTGGTAGCCGGGATTCACCAACCCGGAATCGAGGGCGGCTTCCTGTGCGGCCAACACAGCCTGACACCAAACGAGCATCGCGACTATCCCGCCGGTCAGTATCAAGCAGTACGGACGGATCACCAGTTCTCTCCTTGTTTTCGCAAGCCGGTGCGAAAAACCGCCGCCGGCAACCGCTGTTCAGTGCACTTTATATAGCACAACCGGCATAGCACAATCGACGGGCCGGGCGTTTTGGCTGTCAATCCCCCGACGAATATAAGGTTAGCAGGCGGGCGGCACGTTCCATGCGCGAGGTCCCCGGAGCCCCGCGAGGTTGCCGCGGCACACACAGGTACCGCCCTGCAATGCGCTGATTTGGTGCTATTTTTCGGTTTTTCGAGCCAGTTCACACTGTTTGGGCTAAAAAACCGCCTTTGACGGCCGTCACACTCTATAGTTAGGATATGGCACGATTCTGAGAGGACAGCTCGTCGAATGAATTACCTCGACCAACTGGAAAAAATTCTGGACCAGGGATACCGGCTTGTTTCTATCGAAAGCTATGACGTGTCTCGGGTCATAGACCTGTTCACCGAACTATCCCGCTTCACAAACAAGGCCTATTACTGCTGGAACGCCGGGCTCGGCGTACACCGCATCGGCGCGTCCCACATCACGATTCCCCGCACCCAGACGGCCAAGGATCTACTGACCCATATCAAGAACAGCAAGCACTATGGCATTTATATCCTGACCAACCTCAAGGGTGAGCTTGAGGACGAGTACGTGGTACAAGAACTCAAACGCATCGCGGTGGACAAGGAGCCCAAGGTCATCGTGCTACTCGGTGAGTTCATCGACCTACCGGCCGCACTCAAGCCCTACACCCTGCGTTCGAAGCACCAGATGCGCAAGGCTGGCTGAGACCCCGGCGTCGGCTAGACCTGCGCACTCAGACACACTGTGCGCAGGCAACATTGCGCGCAACGCGGCCGCACTTTGCAATAGTCCTTGCCGTGCCTGACGATCAGCGCGTGGTATTCATTGAACACGCGCACTTTGTCCCGCTCTTTTGCAAGGCCCGATTCAAACCAATGGCGCAGGGTCTCGTAGCCCTCGTTACCGGCAATCATCCCGAGTCTTTCGAACACCCGCCGGGTGTATGCATCGATCACAAACACCGGGCGAGAAAAGGCATAGAGCAGGATGTCGTCCGCGGTTTCCGGACCGATACCATGGACCGCCAGCAGTTGATGGCGAAGCAACGGGGTATCGAGTTTGCCGAGCGCGTGCACGCATCCGGCCGCCATCAACCACCGGCAAAAGGACTTGAGGCGCTTCGCCTTGATATTGAAGTAGCCGGAGGGCTTGAGCCAGGTGGCCAACCGTCGTACATGGACTGCAGCGATTCTCTGCGGTGCGAGTGCATTGTTGGCCCTGAGGTTTGATATGGCACGCTCGACGTTGGGCCACGCGGTATTCTGGGTCAGGATCGCACCGACCATGATTTCGAACGGTGTATCACCGGGCCACCAGTGCTGCGGCCCGTAGGCGCGATATAACCGGCTGTAGATTTGTCCAGGCGTCATGAATTTTCCAGCCGTACCGTTGCATATTAGGCGATCCGCCACCACCGGCGAAAGCAAGCCGGCTAAGCGGAACCCGTTCATTCGCTAACGGTCGATTTCGGCCGACTCTCCGATACAGTTCACTAATGCCCCACCAGCTTGACAGGGTATTGACCGGCTACTACGTTTAGGAAACCGAAGAAATGCAGGCATTTCACTTTGAAACAAGCGGTCGTCAATCCACCTCTCAACTCAACTGTGGAGATCGCCATGTTTGCGAAACTCACAATTACAAGCATTCTGGCCGCATCATGTTTTCTGTTCTCGATGTCGGCACAGGCGGGTAGTGAATCCGGCTTTTATGTGGGCGCAAGTGTGGGGCAGTCCACAATTAAGGCAAAGGGCCAGACCCCGGCGGGCGATGATTTTGATTTTAGCGAAGACGATACGGGTTATAAGGTCTTTGGCGGATACAATTTCGGAATAATTCCTCTTCTCGATTTGGCCGTAGAAGGGTCTTATGTAGATCTCGGCAATCCCAACGGCACCCTGGCAGACGGCACGAAGGCTGAATACGAGTTGGCCGTATGGGACGCATTTGGTTTGGTAGCACTTACCTTTGGACCCTTCAGCGTCTTTGGCAAAGCCGGTGTCGCCGCATGGGATTCGGATATCAACGTCGGCGGTTCAGGCGAGAGCGAATCCGGTTCTGATCCCGCCTATGGTGTCGGTGCCAAATTTCAAATACGCTCTTTCGCCATTCGCGCGGAGTTCGAATACTTCGACATAGGCAAGCTCAATGATGTCTATTTGGCTTCTGTTGGCTTGTCATACACTTTCTGACTAACGAAAAAAGGGCCCGGGCGGGCCCTTTAGTCGACTTGCGTACTGTCGGCGAAATCAGCCGGCGTTGACCGCCTTCATGCTCAGGCGGATACGGCCCTGCTTGTCGA
>CP070733.1:1740119-1751718 GCA_020347585.1 Pseudomonadota bacterium
CATCTGGTAGGTGTACTTATTGCCCCCACCCAGATTGGCGGCCGAGCCAACCGCATCGCGAAACGGGCCGTAGTAGCTCGAGGCGTACTTGGCGGAATAGGCAAGTATGCGAGTATGGATGTGACCCGCCGCCTCGAGTGCGTCGCGCACCCGGCCGATACGGCTGTCCATCATATCGGAGGGCGCCACCACGTCAGCGCCTGCCTCCGCATGCGACAGTGCCTGACGCACCAGCACCTCGACGGTCTCGTCGTTCATGACGTAGCCGCTGGCATCGATCAGCCCGTCCTGGCCGTGGGTAGTGAACGGATCGAGCGCGACGTCGGTGATTACACCCAGGTCGGGATAAGCATCCTTCAGAGCACGCACCGCGCGCTGCGCCAGGCCCTCTGGGTTGAAGGCCTCGCGTGCATCTTCGCTTTTCTTATTGGTCGGGGTCACGGGAAACAGCGCCACGGCCGGCACACCGAGCGCCACCAACTCACCAGCCTCGCGCAGCAGTTCATCGATGCTGAGGCGCTCGACACCGGGCATGGAGGCGACCGGCTCGCGCTGGCCGTTGCCTTCGAGGATGAAAACCGGGTAGATCAGGTCGTCGACAGCAAGCCGCGACTCGCGCATCAACCGGCGTGAGAAGTCATCGCGGCGCATTCGCCGCATGCGTACCCGCGGAAAACGTCCGCGGCCGGTATCAAAGGTGGCCACCGCCCCCTCCTGTGGTTGCCCTGCCCGGCACCCGAGGCGCCGCAACGGATTGAGCGTTATTGCTCACAAATTGGCGCCCGAAGCGTCGTTTTTATATGCTACGTGTATTGAATATTCCCAGATTGGTCGATAATAATTCAATGCTCTCGGCCGGATGTCCGCGCCACAGGCAACCCGACAAGGAAAACGACATATGAGTTACCAACTGGCCCTCGCCATGCCGACCAGGCTCCGTACCCTGCTGGCCGCCTTCACGGTCACGCTGCTGTGCTGGACCAGTATCGCAGCAAGCGCCGCGCAGGCCAACACCGCGGCCCCGGCACCGCACGAGGTACTGCAGAACATGGCGGATGCGATGCTCAGTGCCCTCAAATCTGACCAGACGAAGATCAAGCAGGACCCTACCCACCTGCATGGTCTCATGGAACGCATCCTGGTGCCGAACGTGGATTTCATCAGCGGTTCTAAATGGGTGCTGGGCAAGTACTGGCGCCAGGCCAGCAGGGCACAAAAGATCGAGTTCATCCGCGAGTTCCGTACCTTGCTGGTGCGTTTCTATTCCTCGGCACTGTCTGAGTATCTCTCCGGCGACCATGCCGTGATTCCAGATAACCTGCTCACATTCCATCCGGCGCGCCAGGGCCCCGAGGCAACCGAGGTGACAGTACGCTCCGAGGTCCACCCGCCGAGCGGCAAGGTGGTGCCGGTGCACTACCACATGCACCGCACCAGCAAGGGCTGGAAGGTCTACGACGTTACCGTACAGGGCGTGAGCATGGTGACGACCTACAAGACCAGCTTCGCCACCGAAATCCGCACCAACGGCATCGATGGCCTGATCCAGTCACTCAAGGATCGCAACGACAAACTGCTTGCCGACGCGCGCGCGGCGAAGACCGCTCAAAGCGCGTCAAACTAGCCGCCTCTCCGTACACGACACGTTTTCCCGCGGGCGTGCCGCCCGTACAATGGCGGCCATGTGGTTGTTTCGTGCGATTGCCAACGGCCTCGCGCCGTTGACGCTGGCAGGCGCGGTCCTCGCGTTTTTCTTTCCCGAACTTTTCGTGGTATTCGGCGCCGTTTTCAAATGGTTGTTCGCCGCTACGATGTTCGCGCTGGGTATCGTGCTCGAACCGGCGGAATTGCGTGGCACCTTGCGGCACCCGCAGCGCATCTTTCTCGGGGTGGTGACGCAATATGCGGTAATGCCGGTACTGGCATTCACGGTTGCCACCTTCGGCGGGCTGCCGGCGCCGCTAGCATTGGGCTTTATCATCGTCGGCTGCGCGCCTGGCGCCATGGCGAGCAACGTCATCGTTTACCTGGCCGGCGGCGCACTGGCGTTCTCCATTGCCATGACCACGCTCGCCACCTTTGTTGCTCCTATTGTCACACCGACCCTGGTCGAGTGGCTCGGCGCCGCCTTGTTGCCGATTCCGTTCTGGGGCCTGTTCCAGACCATACTGCTCACCGTGGTCGCGCCGCTGGCGCTCGGCATGTGGCTGCGCCGCTACCTGGGTCCAGCGCTCGAGACGGCACGCGAGATCGCGCCAGCGATCGCTGCGATCGCCATAATCATCATCTGCAGCTACGCGGTGGCAGCGAACCACGAGCGCATTGCCACGATGGGGATGCGGGTATTCGCGCTAGTGGTAGCGCTCAACGCCGCGGGCTATGCCGCCGGCTGGCTGCTGGCGCGCACTTACCGCTTCGACCACCGCCACCGCATCACCCTGGCCATCGAGAGCGGTATGCAGAACGCCGGCATGGGCGTGATACTCGCACTTGAGCATTTCCGCGCCACACCTGAGGCCGCCCTGCCGGGCGCGTTGTTTGCGGTGTGGTGCATCCTGACCGCCGCCGGGGCCACCGCGTACCTGCGCCGGCGCGTACACCTGCAAGCGGCGCCATCCAACCTGACCACTTGAGCAAACGCTCGCCGACCAAAATCGATTAATTCGCTGACACCCCGCGCGAGCGCGCGCACCCTTAAGGAATCGCCCAAGCATCCGATGAAACAAGGGCGGCATACGAGGCCTGTCCGGAGGTCAACCAGCGAGCGCCGCCTCGCTTTTAGAACAGGGACTCGCAGTGCAGCGCATTCTTTTTATAGAGACTTCCGCCACGTCGCGCCATGCGCTGTCACGCAAGCTCAAGCGGGGCAACTACGACGTTGACGTCGAGATGGGCTTCGAGGACGGTCTGGCCCGCCTGACCAGCGAACCGCTCGACACCTACAGTGGCATCATTATCGGTTGGCCCAGCAAGACGATGGCCAGCAGCGACGAGATGCTCGCCACCCTGAGTGAACCTCCCTACCGCGACATGGCGGTGCTGGTGTTGTCGCACGACCCCGATCCAGCCAAGCTCGCCTGGGTATCCGGACGCAAGCGCACCGGGTTCTTGCTTTGGAGCAGCTACGAGGAGGCCACGCAGATCCTCGACACGCTGCTCTCGGAAGAGGCCGCCTATTTCCCCGGCGTGGAGGCATTTGATGTCGAACCCATCCGCGTGCTGCTGGTAGACGACTCACCGACGGCGCGAGTGAAGTTTCGACGCCTGCTGGACGCCCAGGGCCTGCACACCACCACCGCGTCGTCGCCGGAAGAGGCGCTCAAGATTACCGAAACTGAATCGTTCGACATCGCGATCATCGACTATTTCATGCCCAATCTAACCGGTGACAAACTGTGCCGGGAGTTCCTCGAAAACCCGCGCACGGCCGGTATGATGATCGCTATTCTGACCAGCACCTACCTCGACAAGGTAATTTCCGATTCGCTCGCGGCAGGCGCTATCGAGTGCATGTTTAAGAGCGAGGCCGACGAGCTGTTCAAGACCCGTGTCGCCTCCATCAGCCGCATCGTGCAGACCGGGCGACGCATCGAGCGCGAACGCCAGCGCCTCGACGGTATCCTCACTTCAGTGGGCGACGGGGTTTACGGCGTGAACAGTGACAACGAGATCACCTTCGCCAACCCGGCTGCAATCCGCATTCTTGGCTACCAGCGCAGCCAGCAGCTGATTGGCGAACCACCCGATACCCTGTTTCACAAGAGCTTCTCCAATCCGCCCGGTGAACACCTCGCCGCCGCTCAGCTGTACCAACTCATCGGGCAGGGCGAGGAAATGCACGCGGTAGAATCGGTGTTCGTCTGCGCCGACGGACGTGAGATTCAGGTGGAACTGACGGTGTTTCCGCTGCGTATCGAGGGGCAGAAGCAGGGTGCGGTAGTCGCGTTTCGCGACATTTCTGAGCGTAAGCTGCTCGAGGAAGAACTCAAGTGGCAGGTCAACCACGACTCGCTCACCAAGCTACTTAACCGCAACTACTTCGAGGAAGCGCTGGACCAGGAAGTGCGCCGCCTGGAGCGAAGTGATGAACAGAGCGCACTGCTGTACATCGACCTCGACCGCTTCAAATACATCAACGACACTGCCGGCCACGCCATCGGTGACCAGTTGTTGATTGAGATCGGTCATCAATTGCGTGGTCGACTGCGCCACGCGGATCTCCTGGCGCGTATCGGCGGCGACGAGTTCGCGGTGATCCTGCGCAACATCGACAATGAGAGCCTTTTGCGCTGCGCCGACGAATTTCGCGAACTGCTCAACGACTATACGTTCAGTTACGGCGGGCGCTCCTATACCGTCACGGCGAGTATCGGCGTAGCGGTTATCGACAACACCACCGATTCGCCAGGCGAGGTCCTGGCCAATGCCGATATCGCTTGCCACGTAGCCAAGAGCGGCGGGCGCAACCGCACGCACCTGTTCGAACAGGAAACCGAACAGAAGGCGGCAATGGATCTCGAACTCGGCTGGTCCAATCGCCTGCACCGCGCACTAGACAACGACGGCTTTAGGCTGGTATTCCAGCCTATCCTGCCCATGCAGCATCTGCACGGCATGGAGCTGCCAGGAGAACAAGGTAAGGTATGGGAGCATCTCAACGCCGCTGCACTACCCGAAGGCACCATCTTCGAGGTGCTGCTGCGTCTGACCGACAACAAGGAGCGCAGCATCCCGCCGGGCGCATTTCTGCCCACCGCGGAGCGCTTCAACCTCATGCCCGATCTGGATCGCTGGGTGGTCATCAATGCGCTGAAGGCCCTCGACGAAATGCGCGCGGCCGGCGTGGAAACCCAACTCACCGTGAACCTGTCGGGACAGAGCCTCAACAGCGATCTGATCGTCGACCACGTACGCGAGAGCGTCGAGCAGGGCCGCGTGGATCCACGCGCACTGATTTTCGAGATCACCGAGTCCTCGGCAATCTACAACATCGATGCCGCAAGGCACCTGATCGGCGAGCTGAGCGCGCTGGGCTGCCGCTTTGCGCTGGATGACTTCGGTAGCGGCTACTGCTCGTTCTCGCACCTAAAAAACCTGCCAGTTGAGTACATCAAGATCGACGGCATGTTTGTGCGCAACATCCTTAACGACCCGATGGATCAGGCAATTGTCACCTCCATCAACGAGATCGCCCATTCGCTCGGTAAAAAGACCGTTGCCGAGTGCGTGGAAACCCCCGAGGCCGTCGAATTCCTGCTGCGATGCGGGGTCGACTACGTTCAGGGATACTACGTTTCACGTCCCATGGACGCCCCGCTGTCACATTCGCCGCAGATCGACCGCAGCGGGGTCGAACTGACCCCAAGACCCGGCGCCGCCCCGGCCTGACTCTCCCGCCGTGCCCTCCGCGGTGCGACTCACAAGCTGCCTCGAGGCCTTGATTCGGGCGCGGCAGTGCCCCATTTCTTGTCTTTCCGGGGCATAGTGTAAGATCGGTGCCCTTCTTCAGCGCGGAGACGCCCCTTGGAACAGTATCGAGGCACCACCGTATTGTCCGTGCGCCGCGGCAACCAGGTCGTGATTGGCGGCGACGGGCAGGTCACGCTTGGCAACACCATCATGAAGGGCAACGCACGCAAGGTGCGCCGCCTCTACCATGACAAGGTCATTGCCGGATTCGCGGGCGGTACCGCCGACGCCTTCACCCTGTTCGAGCGCTTCGAGGGTAAGCTAGAGAAGCACTCAGGCAACCTGGTGCGCGCCGCCGTGGAACTGGCCAAGGACTGGCGCACCGACCGCGTTCTGCGCCGGCTCGAGGCGTTGCTGGCGGTCGCCGACCACGACAGCTCGCTGATCATCTCGGGCAACGGCGATGTTATCGAGCCCGAACAGGGTCTTATTGCCATCGGCTCGGGCGGGCCCTTTGCACAGGCCGCCGCGCGCGCGTTGCTGGAAAACACAGAACTGGATGCGCACGCCATCACAGAGCGCGCGCTCAATCTGGCCGCCGATATCTGCATTTACACCACCCGAAACCTGGTGTTCGAGGAACTGAGCCAGGCGCAGGAATCCTGAACCATGTCGCAAATGACACCCCGTGAAATCGTCCAGGAGCTGGACAAGCACATCATTGGCCAGGATGCGGCCAAGCGTGCCGTGGCGATCGCACTGCGCAATCGCTGGCGCCGCAGCCACGTTGGCGAGGCCCTTCGAATCGAGATTACCCCCAAGAACATACTGATGATCGGCCCCACCGGGGTCGGCAAGACCGAGATTGCGCGGCGCCTGGCCAAGCTTGCCAACGCACCGTTTATCAAGGTGGAGGCGACCAAGTTCACCGAGGTAGGGTACGTGGGGCGCGACGTTGAATCCATAGTGCGTGACCTGGTGGACATTTCCATCAAGATGACGCGTGAGCACGAGATGGAGAAGGTTCGCCACCGCGCCGAGGATGCCGCCGAGGAGCGTATCCTCGATATCCTGCTACCGCCGGCGCGCAAGTTCGGCTTCACCGGGGATGACACCGCGGAGGAGGCACCCGATAGCGGTACACGGCAGAAATTCCGCAAGAAACTGCGCGAGGGCGATCTCGATGACAAGGAGATCGAAGTCGAACTGTCGGCGCCCTCGGTGGGCGTGGAGATCATGGCGCCACCCGGCATGGAAGAGATGAGCAGCCAGTTGCAGGGGCTTTTCCAGAACCTAGGCGGCAATCGCAAGCACACACGTACGCTGCCCATTCGCCAGGCCATAAAGCTGCTGGCCGACGAGGAAGCAGCGCGGCTCGTCAACGAAGAGGACATCAAGGCCACTGCGCTAAATGTCGTGGAGCAAAACGGCATTGTGTTCCTCGACGAGATGGACAAGATCACCAAGCGCGGCGAGAGCTCCGGCCCGGATGTTTCGCGCGAGGGCGTGCAGCGCGACTTGCTACCGCTGGTCGAGGGCTCCACCGTCTCGACACGCTACGGCATGGTCAAGACTGACCACATCCTGTTTATTGCCTCGGGAGCATTTCACCTGGCCAAGCCCTCGGATCTGATCCCGGAATTGCAGGGCCGTTTTCCTATCCGCGTCGAACTCGGCGCACTCAGCACCGGCGACTTCGTGCGTATCCTCACCGATACCGATGCGTCGCTGACGGAGCAGTACGCCGCACTGCTGGCGACCGAGAATGTCAAGCTGACGTTCACCAGCGATGGCATACGACGCATTGCTGAAGTTGCGTGGCAGGTCAACGAGCAGACCGAGAACATCGGCGCACGGCGCCTGCACACGGTAATGGAGCGCCTGCTCGACGAGATTTCGTTTCGCGCCACCGACGAGGGTGGCACCACCGTTACCATCGATGCGCCCTACGTCGATACGCAACTGGACAACCTGGTCCAGGACGAGGATTTAAGCCGCTATATCCTTTAGCTATAAGGCAAAGGTACAAGGGAAAAGGGTAAAGGGAACTGCCAGACCAACCCCCTTGGGCCTTGTATCTTGTACCTTTTCCCTTGAGTACTCAGAAGAGGAACGCAATGTCCAACAAGCCCAGACCTACCGAGATTAACCTACACCAAAAATCGCGCACGCTGGAGATCGCCTTCGATGACGGCAGCCGCTTCAACCTTCCGTGCGAATTTCTGCGCGTGTATTCACCATCGGCCGAGGTACAGGGCCACGGCCCCGGCCAGGAAGTTCTGCAGCTGGGCAAGGAAGAGGTCAACATCGAAAAGATCGAGCAGGTCGGCAACTATGCCATCCAGCTGTTCTTTGACGACAACCACAATACCGGCATCTACTCCTGGGATACGCTCTATACTTATGGAACGCGCTACGATGAGATGTGGCAGCATTATCTGGAGCGCCTCAAGGAAGCCGGCCACACGCGCAGGGAGCCCGCAGCTAACTGACATTCGGTACGAATCATGAACGACAAGACCACCCACTTCGGCTACCAACAGGTACCGCTCGGCGAAAAAGCACGCAAGGTCGCGGGTGTATTACACTCGGTGGCCGAGCGCTACGACCTGATGAACGACCTGATGTCGATGGGCATCCACCGCCTGTGGAAGCGCTATACCATTGAGATGTGTGGTGTGCATGCCGGCAATCGGGTGCTGGATCTGGCCGGCGGCACCGGTGATCTGGCGACGCGTTTCGCGCGCCTAGTCGGGCCGCAGGGGCTGGTGGTACTGGCCGACATCAACGAATCGATGCTGAAGGTGGGGCGGGAGCGCCTGATCGACAAGGGCATGGTGGGTAATGTCAAATACGTGCAGGCCGATGCCGAGGCGCTGCCGTTTCCCGACAACTATTTCGACCGTATCACCATCGCCTTCGGCCTGCGTAACGTCACCGACAAGAACCGTGCGCTGCGCTCGATGCTGCGCGTGCTCAAGCCGGGTGGGGCGCTGCTGGTGCTAGAGTTCTCCAAACCGACCAGCCGCGAGCTCAACAAAGCCTATGATCTGTATTCCTTCCAGGTGCTGCCGCGGCTGGGCAAACTGATCACCGATGACGCCGAAAGCTATCGCTACCTTGCCGAGTCGATCCGTATGCATCCAGATCAGGACACGCTCAGGCAAATGATGGAAGATGCCGGTTTTGAGCGCTGCGAATACTTCAATCTCACCGGTGGTGTCGTCGCGCTGCACCGCGGCTACAAGCTGTGAAGGCAAGAGCCGATGCCGTGGAGTACGCCGGCTTCTGGCGCCGGCTGGGCGCACTGATCATCGACGATTTCCTGTACCTGATACTGACGGCACCGCTCGGCTACACCCTGTTTGGGCGTGCGTGGTTCGGCCAGTCCGACGCGAGCGCCATGCCGGACATGCAATGGCCCTATTACGCCGCGGACCTTGCCCTGTCCGCGCTGCTGCCGCTGGCGCTGGTGGTAGCATTCTGGCACACCATGGGCGCCACGCCGGGCAAGTTGCTGATGGACTGCAAGGTGGTCGGCCTGCGCACGGGCGAACGCCCGGGACTGCTGCAGGCCACCGTGCGTGCGCTGGCCTACATAATTTCGGCGCTGCCGCTCGGTCTAGGGTTTTTCTGGATTGCCTGGGACAAACGCAAACAGGGTTGGCACGACAAGATCGCCCGCACCGCGGTAATGCACCGCATTGATGACTACGAGCACCAGTCACTCGCAGCGCTGATGCGGCCGTTCCAATGAACGAGACACGACAGGCGAAAGCAGTTCCTTCTGCCGAGGCGTCGATGGCAATAGTCGGTGCGCTTGAGAGCGCACTCAACACCTGGCTGCGCCTCGACCCCGCAACGCCGACGCGCCTGGCACAGTTCTCCGGCAAGGTCATCGCCATGCACCTGCGCGGCCTGGAGTTGACCCTCTACTTGTTGCCGGACTCGCAGGGCGTGCAGATCCAGAGCCGTCACGACGGTGAGGCAGACACCACCATCAGCGGCACGCCGCTGGGACTGGTAGACATGACCCTCGGCGGTCAAGGCGCCAACACTCTATTCAAGGGCGATGTCTCCATCAGCGGTGACGTTGAGCTTGGTCAGGCCTTCAAGCAGATACTCGATGACATGGACATCGACTGGGAGGAATGGCTGTCACGGCTCACCGGCGACGTACTCGCGCACAAACTGGGAAACCTGGTACGCGGCCTAGCCGAATGGGGCCTGGAGTCCGGCAAGACCCTTGGGCGCGACATCTCCGAATACCTCGAGCACGAAGGACGCTTCGTCGTGACACGCCCGGCGCTGGAGCCGTTTTTGGCCGCGGTCGATACCCTGCGCGATGATGTCGAGCGCCTCGAAGCGCGCATCCAGCGTCTTAGGGACGTACCACCCGCCAGTTAGGCCGGCCATCGCAACAACACGCCCATGCAATCGCGTTCGCGATCGGGTATCCTTTGGTGCCCTGATTTTCAGCCCGTTGGCGCAACCATCTCTGCAAGCTACATCCGATTACCATGAGCGAAATACCCGAGTTCACTTCCGAGGAAATTGCCGCCGTGCGCGATGCCATCAAAGAGCGTTTCGGCCACGATCTGGAAACCCATCTCGCCGACGTGGAGGTCCGTATCTATGCGGACGACCGCGAACTCACCGAGTGCCCTGCGATCTACTGGGAGCACGACGAATGTCACTTCGTCATCTGCAAGACCGGTGAGGAACGCTACCGCTCGCAATTTTACTACCGTGGATATGACCAGTATGGCACCGGCATCGAGGAATACACCGACATCGTGGAGTGTGCATTGACGCTTCTGCGCGTGCAGGCCGACCACGAACTGGAGCGCAAGGGGGCGTTCGACGACAAGTGAGCGCGTGCACCGCGCGGCCTGCAACCAATTTCAATTAAGCCAGACAATAAGATAGAGGGAGATCTTCAGCAATGGCAAAGAAACCCGACCCAAAGAACGCGTTTTACGCACAGTCAGGAGGAGTCACTGCCGTCATTAACGCCAGCGCTTGCGGCGTGATCGAAACGGCGCGCAAGTACCCAAACAAGATTGGCAAGGTCTACGCTGGGCGCAACGGCATCATTGGCGCGCTGACCGAAGACCTCATCGACACCAGCAAGGAAACCGCGCGCGCCATCGCGGCGCTGCGCCACACTCCCTCAGGCGCATTTGGCTCGTGCCGCTACAAGCTCAAGAGTCTGGAGAAGAACCGGCGCGAGTACGAGCGCCTGATAGAGGTCTTCGAGGCGCACAACATCGGTTACTTTTTCTACAACGGCGGCGGCGACTCGGCCGACACGTGCCTCAATGTTTCACAGCTTGCCGAAACCATGGGGTATCCCATCCAGGCTATCCATGTCCCCAAGACCGTGGATAATGACCTGCCCATTACCGACAATTGCCCGGGCTTCGGTTCGGTAGCCAAGTACATCGCCATCTCGACACGCGAGGCGAGCTTCGACGTTGCCAGCATGGCGAAAACCTCAACCAAGGTCTTCGTGCTGGAAGTCATGGGCCGCCATGCGGGGTGGATCGCCGCGGCCGGCGGTATGGCCTCGGATGAAACCACCGACCTACCGGTGGTGATCCTGTTTCCCGAGGTCACCTTCGATAAAGCGAAATTCCTTGCCCTCGTTGAGAAAAAGGTCAAGAAATACGGCTACTGTTCGGTAGTGGTGTCTGAAGGCGTCAAGGGGCCGGATGGCAAGTTCCTCTCAGACCAGGGTCTGCGTGATGCCTTCGGCCACGCGCAGCTTGGCGGGGTGGCACCGGTTATCGCCAGCATCATCAAGGACGGGCTCGGCCTCAAGTATCACTGGGCGGTCGCGGACTACCTGCAGCGCGCCGCGCGCCACATCGCGTCCAAGACCGACGTTGACCAAGCCTATGCCACCGGCAAGGCCGCGGTGCAGTTTGCGCTCAAGGGTCACAACTCGGTCATGCCCGCCATCGAGCGCATCTCCAACCAGCCCTACAAATGGAAAGTCGGTATGGCGCCGCTGGAAAAGGTTGCCAACGTCGAGAAGATGATGCCCGACAACTTCATCACCAAGGACGGTTTCGGCATCACCAAGCGCTGCCGCGATTACCTCGGTCCACTGATGAAGGGCGAGGACTATCCGCCCTACAAGAACGGCATGCCGCAGTATGTGCGCCTGAAGAACGTCGCCGTACCG
>CP070733.1:1751818-1754550 GCA_020347585.1 Pseudomonadota bacterium
CGGTGATGTTCGTAAAACCGATACTGCGCAGAAACTCGGTTTTCTGTCCATAGCCGGACCCTACCTCCAGAATTGCGGCGTCGCGCGGCAGATCGCGCATGATTCGGCGAAGCAATCGATTCTCAAGTGTCATGGTGCATGTTCCATCAGAGCGCAATTCAAAGTAACAGGCGAGGATTCATACACGGTGACAATACCAACTGCCGATGTGATGGCCAACAAAAAAATGAGTCAGCGGGTTCAATGCCGCAAATCACGGGGCACCATTCCGGTGTGAAATATTCTATCCTAGGGTTTCGTTCCTCGCTCCTTGCCACTGAAACTTATGAACGACGAACAACTGCTGCGCTACAGCCGGCAGATCATGCTGCCGCAGGTCGACGTACAGGGGCAGCAACGGCTGCTGGACTCCACTGCGCTGATCGTGGGCATGGGCGGGCTGGGCGCACCGACCGCCATGTACCTGGCCGCCGCCGGCATCGGTCATCTGGTGCTGGCGGATTTCGATACCGTGGACCTATCCAACCTGCAGCGCCAGATCGTGCACCGCACGCAGGATATCGGCCGCCCCAAGGTGGTCTCGGCGCGCGATACGCTGGCCTCGCTCAATCCCGAGGTACGCCTCACCGCCATTGACAGCAGGCTCGACAATGCTCGACTCGCCACGCAGGTGCACGAGGCCGACGTGGTACTCGACTGCAGCGATAACTTTGCCACCCGCTTCGCCGTCAACGCGGCCTGTGTGGCGACACAGACACCGCTGGTGTCTGGTGCGGCAATTCGTATGGAAGGTCAGGTCGGGGTATTCGCCAATCGTGCCGACAGTCCGTGCTATCGCTGTCTGTACCGCGAGGGCGAGGACGTGCAATTGACATGCAGTGAGACTGGCGTGCTTGCACCGGTCGTCGGCGTCATCGGCAGTGTGCAGGCTGTGGAGGCGATCAAGGTGCTGCTTGGCATCGGTGCACCGCTTGACGGGCGGCTGCTAATCTATGATGCGCTCGGCGCGGAGTGGCGCGCGGTGATGCTGCGCAAGGATCCAGGATGTCCGGTGTGCGGTACGCCCGGATGAGATCGCGGTAACGAACTAGTGGTGGGTCCGCGGGGTTTCCGGAGACACCCCGGCCGCGAACAACTGTTCCGCATCTACGACGTCAAAGTTGTACTTCTGGTTGCAGAACTCGCACGCCACGTCGATTGCGCCCTGCTCCGCCAGGATCTCGTGCACTTCTACTGCGCCCAGGGTACGCAGCATGTTGGCGACGCGCTCGCGCGAACATGAACAGCGGAAGCACACCGGCTCCGCTTCAAACACGCGTACATCCTCCTCGTGGTACAGGCGGCGAATGATCTCGCCGGGCGGCACCGCGAGCAATTCCTCGCTGCGAATGGTTGCGCTCAGATGTTGCACCCGGTTCCACAGATCGACATCGGCGCCTGACTTCTCGCCGGGCAGCTTCTGGATCAACAGGCCAGCCGCCTGCTGCGCATCGGCGGCCAGCCACAAACTGGTATCAAGCTGTTCCGAGCGCATCAGGTAGTCGGTCAGTGCGTCGGCCAACGTATCGCCGCTCAGATCGACGATGCCCTGGTAGCGCTCGCCGCCCTCGCGCGGCTCGAGCGTAATTGCCAGACGACCGTCGCCCAGTAGCGTGCGAAGGTCGCCCTGCAAATCCTGCTCGCTGTAGTGCGCAATGGCGCGCAGCGTACGCTCGCTGGTGCCTTCGACCACCAGCAGACTCACCGGCCCGCTGCCCTGCAACTGCACTATCATGCGTCCCTTGAGCTTGAGCGTCGCCGCGAGCAACGCCACCGCCGCCATCATCTCGCCGAGGAGTGCGCGCAGCGGCGCCGGATAGTCATGGCGCTCAAGCACCGCCTGCCAGGTCGCATCCAGGTGCACGATCTCGCCGCGCACCGCGGCGTTTTCGAACAGGAAGCGTTGTAGGGTGTCTTTCATTAAATTACAGGTGTGAGGTACTAGGTACTACGCAAAGTTTAAAACCAAAAGCGGGTATTCGCCTTTTTTGGGTAAATGCTGCGGCGATGGGTTATCCCTGCGAAAAATTTTGTCCCTCGTTCCTCGCACCTCGTACCTCGCTCCTTTACTTCAGCTTGTCCTTCAAAAGCTGATTCACCTGGGCCGGGTTGGCCTTGCCGCGCGTCGCTTTCATCACCTGGCCGACGAAAAAGCCCAGCACCTTGTCCTTGCCGGCACGGTACTGTTCGACCTGCTGCGGGTTGGCCGCAATCACCTTGTCGATCTCGGCCTCGATCGCGCCGGTGTCGGTAATCTGCCGCAAACCCCGACTGTCGATAATCTCATCAGCGCTGCCCTCGCCGGCCCACATGGCTTCGAACACCTCCTTGGCGATCTTGCCGGAGATGGTATTGTCGCTGACGCGTTTGACCATGCCCGCCAGCATTTCCGCACTGACCGGGCTGGCCTTAATCTCCAGGCTATCGCGGTTCAGAAAGCCAGCCAGTTCACCCATCACCCAGTTCGCTGCCAACTTGGGCTCGCCGGTGTCGCGCGCCACGGTCTCGTAGTAATCGGCCAGTTCGCGTGCCGAGGTCAGCACACCGGCATCGTAGGCTGACAGGCCATACTCCGACATGAAACGCGCGCGCTTGGCATCCGGCAACTCGGGCAGCTGTTCGCGTGTGTAAGCGATGTGCTCCGCATCGATCTCGACCGGCAGCAAATCCGGATCGGGGAAGTAGCGATAGTC
>CP070733.1:1754650-1758989 GCA_020347585.1 Pseudomonadota bacterium
AGACGGCGTGGCCTACCGCCGGCCTTCTGGGGCGTGATGGGGCTCGTGTTCGGGCCGCTGGCGATCCCGTTCTGCCTGGTCGCGAAGGGTCGAACCGGCTGAGCCAGGGTGCGCTGCACTTGTGGCGGGTGCCCCGGTCGTGCGTTATGTGCCGAGAAAGCGTTCGATGGTTTGCAGCAGTTCCTCGGTCTTGACCGGTTTGGCAAGGAAAGTATTGCCGGCAATTTCCCCACCGCTCTGCTCGGCCTCGTCCTTGGTGACGATGGCGGTCAGGAACACAAACGGCGTGTCACCCAGTTCCGCGTCTTCCTTGAGATCGGCGGCGATCTCGTCACCGGACTTGTCGGGCATCATCACGTCGAGAAAGATCATGTCGGGTTTGAACTGACGCGCCGCCGCAACTGCCTTTGATCCTTCGTTCTCTGTCAGCACGTCGTACTTGCCGGTACGCTCCAGGTTGAGCTTGATCATGCGGGTAATACCCGCCTCGTCGTCCACGACCAGAATCTTTTTCTTCATGAGGTGCTTGCTCCCTGGTTTATTGGAAACATCATCATAACCGACAGGCCACCCTGCGCACGGTTGCGGATGGCGA
The DNA here is from genome assembly GCA_020347585.1 of Pseudomonadota bacterium. Lineage (GTDB taxonomy): Bacteria > Pseudomonadota > Gammaproteobacteria > CAMYNG01 > CAMYNG01. Next base: position 1,755,246 of record CP070733.1, read on the forward strand.
TGGCGCCCTTGTGCAATTGAACAATTTTCTGGGTCACTGACAATCCCAGTCCGGTACCTTCGCCCACTGGCTTGGTGGTGAAAAACGGGTCGAAAATCTTGTCGAGTTCCGTTTCGGCGATACCCGGGCCGGTATCGGCAACCTCCACGGTTACCACCGTCGTACCGGGTACAAGACCCTCGGGATGATCACGCGATATGTCGCTGGCATCCAGCGTCTTTGATGCGGTCTCCACCAGCAGCGCACCGTCACGCTCCATGGCCTGTGCAGCGTTCATAAACAGGTTAATGAACACCTGCTGCAACTTGTCAGGATCGAGTTCCAGTGTCGGCAGGTCGCCGGCCAACTTTTGATCGAGCCGAACGTTACGCTGGGTAAGTTCGTGGTTCACCAGGCGCAGCGCGCTGGTGACGACATCGTTGATACTGGCCGCATGGATATTGAGTTTGCTCTCGCGCGAGAAATCGAGCAAGCCCTTGATTACGGTGTCGGCGCGACGCACGGCATCCGCCATGTCGTGCATCACCTCACGGCTTACCTCGTCGGCATTGGCATCACCCTGCAAGTATTCGACACCTAGCTGAACTACCGCAAGGGGGTTCTTGACCTCGTGCGCGACGCCGGCGGCTAGGCGCCCCACCGATTCGAGCTTGGCAGCCTGGATCAACTGCATCTGAGCATCGCGCAACTGCTGGGTGCGCTGCTCGACCTGTAGCTTCAGGGTACGGTTCCACACCAGCACAAGAGTTAGTACCAGCGCGACGCCACCTAAGACCGCGAGCGCCACCTTGCGAAAGGTCTCGTTCTGTAACAGGGACGGTTCGCGAATGCGAATCCAGCGTTCAGTGATCGCTTCCTTCTCTGCGGGCGAAATGCTAGCCAGTGCCTTTTCAAGTATCGCACGCAGCTCCGGCCAGTCGTTGCGTGTGGCTAGTGACAACTCAAGTTGCTGGTCGAGGCGCCCAACGATACTCAGGTTGGTGATGCTATTCTCCCTGATGTAGTGCGTCGTGGTAGCAAGGTCGCCTATCATGGCGTCGACCGCGCGCAGCGAGGTCATCTCCAGGCCAGTCTGGATGTCGGGCACGCGGATAGCCCGGATGTCGGGTTTGCGCACGGCGATCAAGTCATCCCAAACGTAACCGGATACAACCGCCACCTTCTTGCCGATGAGTTCGTCGAGGTTTTGATAGTCATTCGCCGAAATGATGACGCCCGGCGCACGAATATGGGATTCGGTGAATAGCAGATACTGCTCACGTTGGGGTGAGCGCGCGATAGCAGCCAGCATATCAATCTGACGTGCCTGCGCATCAGTCAATACCGCATCCCAGTTCGGCTTGTGCACGATAGTGAACTTCACGCCGAGGCGCTTTTCAAACCGTGCCAGGTAATCGGCGGCGATGCCGCGGTATACGCCTACGGCATCAAAGTATTCAAACGGTGGAAAGGCCGGGTCGGGCGCCACGCGTATTTCGGGGTGCGAATCCAGCCACGCGCGTTCCTGCACAGTGAGGTCAAGCGCACTCGTCGCAGCTGCGACCGGCATGCCAACCAGAAGCACAATCAGTACTCCTGTCAAGAGTAAGGGCGCGCTACGGAACTGGACGGGTGGGCTAGCGGTCATGGGACGAGCGATCGGATGGCGCAGCGGCTATTAATAGCAGGCGGATTGATCCCATGCAAATCGGCCGTGCACGCAGCACCCCATGGCCAAAGACCTGCAGCTTGGCCTAAAATATAACGGTCTGCGATAGGCCTAGCCATTGGGGCAAGGTAGTTACGGATTGCCAGCTTATGCGCCGTTGGATTTTCACCGTATTTTGTTTGATGTGCCTTTCGGCCTGTGCCGCGAACTACTACGGCCACAGCGAGGCCGAGTGGATGCGCATGTCGGATGCCGAACGCGCAAAGGCAAAAGCTGACTACCAACCTCTGCTCGATGAGCGCGAACGTCAACGCGGCAACCAGCCTGCAGAGGATGCCCAGGACAAGGTAGTGCGTCAGGGACTGGGGATCGATAGGCCGCAGCCCCCGACCAGCCCGTTCTAACCCCACCTAATGGGTTTGTTGCGGAACCTTCTCACGCGTACTGGGCTCTTGCCTGAGCCCATCACCCGCACCCCCGAACACCAAGCGGAGATCGACCGGCAGACCGACATGCTGGTGCTATTTTGCTTTGCGGAATGCCCCTATTGCTACCGGGTGCAACGCGCAATTCGCCGGCTCAACCTGAACGTTGCGCTGCGCGATATTCACCATGACCCGGTGGCACACGATGAGCTGCTGCGTGGGGGCGGCAAGGAGCAGGTGCCCTGCCTACGTATAGAGGAACCCGACGGCGGCACGGTCTGGTTGTACGAATCCGCAGATATCGTGCGCTTCCTGCGGCAGCGCTTCTCCTGACCGCATGCGCCGGCGCTCAAGCATTTATTTCTTGGTCCGATCCCGTACAATTACGCTTTCCTGATTCCTGACCACGCTCCCGGTCCTCTTCATGCGGCGTATCGGCGACCTGTTCCGTCTTATGCGCATCAGCCAAGTGCTGATGCGCCATGGCCTTGATGACATCATCCTGGCCACGCACCTGTTCCGGCCACTTCGGTTCTTGCGCCTGCTACTGCCGTGGAACTGGCTCCCCAAGCCCCGGCGTAGCCGCGGCGAGCGTATCCGCCGGACGCTGGAGGACCTGGGCCCGATCTACGTCAAATTCGGCCAGATCCTATCGACCCGGCGCGACCTTCTACCGGACGACATCGCCGTGGAGCTGGCGAAGCTGCAGGACCAGGTGCCGCCATTTCCCGACGATGTCTCGCGTCGTATCGTCGAGGCCGCCTATGGCAAGCCGTTGAGTGAGGTGTTTGCGGACTTCGAGGAAACCCCCTTTGCCTCGGCGTCCATAGCCCAGGTGCACGGCGCAACCCTTCACGACGGCACCGACGTCGTGGTGAAGGTGCTGCGGCCCAATATCCTGCCGGTAATCAGGCGCGACCTTGCGCTCTTGTACACGATCGCCGGCAACATCGAGCGTTACTGGGCAGAAGGCAGGCGCCTGCGCCCTAGCGAGGTTGTCGCGGAGTTTGAGAAAACTATCATCGACGAATTGGACCTGCTACGTGAGGCGGCCAACGCCAGCCAGCTGCGCCGTAACTTTTCCGACTTCAATCTGCTGTATATCCCTGAAATCTTCTGGGACTACACGCGTTCCAACGTGATGGTCATGGAACGCATTCACGGCATTCCCATCAGCAATGTACCAGCGCTACGTGAGGCTGGTATCGACATGCAGCAACTGGCTGAACATGGCGTCGAGATCTTTTTCACCCAGGTATTTCGCGACAGCTTCTTTCACGCCGACATGCACCCCGGCAACATCTTTGTCTCTCCCGAGGGCCGCTACATCGCGGTGGACTTCGGCATCATGGGCACACTGAATCCGTCGGACCAGCGCTACCTCGCTGAAAACTTCTTAGCGTTCTTCAATCGCGACTATCACCGCGTTGCGCAACTGCACATCGAGTCGGGCTGGGTCAGCAAGGATACGCGCGTCGATGAGTTCGAGGCGGCGATACGCACGGTATGCGAGCCGGTGTTCGACAAGCCGATCAGCGAGATCTCGTTTGGCCATTTCCTGTTGCGCCTGTTCCAGACCGCGCGGCGTTTCAACATGGAAGTGCAACCGCAGCTGGTCCTGTTACAGAAAACCCTGCTCAACATCGAAGGCCTCGGCCGCCAGCTTTATCC
>CP070733.1:1759089-1761593 GCA_020347585.1 Pseudomonadota bacterium
AACCGCAAGTCAAAGTCCGGGCGCATCCTGGTGCCGCGCACCGTGCATCCGGTCTACCGCAAGGTTGCCGACACCATCGTGCGCAGCCAGGGCATCACGCTCGAGGAACTGGACTACGATCGCAAGGGTGGGCACATCGACCCGGACTCGCTGCCCGCCGATCCGGGCGACATCGCTGCGCTGGTGATCCCGCAGCCAAATTTCTTCGGTGTGCTCGAAGAGGTCGACGCGCTTACCGATTGGGCGCACCAACACGGCGCGTTGGTGATCGCTGTTGTGAACCCCACTGCGCTGGCGCTGCTCAAGCCGCCGGGTGAATGGGGTGAGAAGGGCGTCGACATCGCCTGCGGCGACGGCCAGCCGCTGGGCGCACCGCTGTCCTCCGGCGGGCCGTACTTCGGCTTTATGTGCTGTCGCCAGGAACATGTGCGCCAGATGCCCGGGCGCATTATTGGGCGCACCGTCGATGCCGAGGGCAAGACCGGTTTTGCGCTGACGCTGCAGGCGCGCGAGCAGCACATCCGACGCTCCAAGGCGACCTCCAACATTTGTACCAACCAGGGCCTGCTGGTTACCGCCGCCACCATCTACATGTCGCTGGTGGGCCCCGAGGGTCTGGCGCGCGTCGCGGCGGCCTCGCACACCAACACCACGACGCTGGTGAACAAGATGACTGGCGTCCCGGGCGTGAGCACCGTGTTTGACCGCCCGATGTTCCACGAGGCCGTGCTGCAACTATCGTTGCCGATGGCCGACGTGCTCAAGGCATTGTCGGTGCAGGGCATTGTCGGCGGCTATGACCTGGCTGATGACTATCCAGAGCTGGGCAACTGTCTGTTGGTGTGCGCCACTGAAACCAAGCAGGCCGCGGACATTGAGTTATACGTCGAGAACCTGCGGCGTATTTCCACGCGCCTGCAGGCCGCGGCGTGCCCGGTCGAACCAAAGATGCAGTAGGAAGCATGTGGTCCCGCCCCGGCGGGTAACCATCAAACGGCAACCACTGGAGAAGGAGAACAACATGGCAACTACCGCACTGAACGGCGATCCCGTCAACACCAATGGCGATTTACCTGCCATCGGCAGCCAGGCGCCGGACTTTCACCTCACCAACGTGGACCTCAAGGACGTGTCGCTGGCGGAGTTCGCCGGCAAGAAAAAACTGCTCAACATCGTGCCGAGCCTCGACACCCCGGTGTGCGCCACCTCGACCCAGAAATTCAACGAGGAGGCCAAGGGCCGTGACGATGTGGCGGTGCTGATTATCTCGGCCGACCTGCCGTTTGCGCAGGGCCGCTTTTGTACCGGCGAGAAGCTCGACAACGTCATCCCGCTGTCGATGATGCGTAGCCGCAACTTCGCCAAGGACTACGGCGTGCTGATCCAGGACAGCCCGCTGGCGGGTATTACCGCGCGCGCGGTCATTGTGATCGACGAAAACGACAAGGTGGTCTACGCGCAGCTGGTCCCCGAAATCACCGAGGAACCCGACTACGAAGGTGCGTTGGGCGCACTTTAAATACACCCGCTGCGCACAGCCGCGGAGCACGAGGCAGTTATGTTGATATTCGAGCATTCACAACCGGGGCGCCGCAGCGGGGCGCAGTCGCCGCGCGAGATGGCGCAGGTCAGCGACATCCCCGCTCACCTGCGTCGCAGCGAGGCGCCGGCGCTGCCCGAGGTGTCGGAACTGCAGAGCGTGCGTCACTACACGCGCCTGTCGCAGAAGAACTTTTCCATCGACACCCACTTCTATCCGCTCGGCTCGTGCACCATGAAGTACAACCCGCGCGGCTGTAACACACTGGCCATGCTGCCCGGTTTCCTCGGCCGCCACCCGCTCAGCCCCGATAACCTCAGCCAGGGGTTTATGGCCTGCATGTATGAGTTGCAGGAGATGCTCAAGGACGTCACCGGCATGCACGCGGTGTCGCTCGCGCCCATGGCGGGTGCGCAGGGCGAGTTCGCCGGCATGGCGATGATCCGCGCCTATCACGACGCCCGCCAGGACAACGCGCGCAGCGAAGTGCTGGTGCCGGATGCCGCGCACGGTACCAATCCCGCTACCGCCACCATGTGTGGCTACAAGGTCAAGGAGATCCCCACCGACAAGGAAGGTGACGTCGACCTCGAGGCGCTCAAGGCGGCAGTCGGGCCACACACGGCCGGCATCATGCTGACCAACCCCTCAACGCTGGGTGTGTTCGAGCGGCGCATCAAGGAGATCGCCCGCATTGTGCACGAGGCCGGTGGCCTGCTCTACTACGACGGCGCCAACCTCAACGCCATCCTCGGCAAGGCCAAGCCCGGCGACATGGGGTTTGATGTCATCCACATGAACCTGCACAAGACCTTCTCCACGCCGCACGGCGGCGGCGGGCCCGGCTCGGGGCCGATCGCCGTCTCAGACCGTATCGAGCCGTTCCTGCCGCGCCCGGTCATCACGCGCGACGAGGACGGCCGCTTCGGCCTCGACGACCGCCGGCCGAAGTCCATCGGCAAGC
>CP070733.1:1761693-1771241 GCA_020347585.1 Pseudomonadota bacterium
AGACCTTGCCAGCGCCCCACAAGGCAAAGCGCCGGTGTTCATGGTTTCAGCGCTGAAGGATCCCAACGAGGCGAATCTGGATCGCGTGCAGATCGTCAAGGGTTGGCTGGATGCGCAGGGTAACGTGCGGGAGACCACTTACGACGTTGCCTTGTCCGATGGTCGCAGCGTAGGTGCCGACGGTAAGGTGCCCCCGGTTGGCAATACCGTGGATATTAAGACCGCCACATATACCAACACCATCGGTGACAGTGAGTTGATTGCGGTGTGGACCGACCCCGAATTTGATCCGGCGCTGCGTGCCTTTTACTACGTGCGTGTGCTGCAGATCCCAACACCGCGGCATTCGCTGTATGATGCCATAGCACTAGGAATGGATCCCAAGGATACCGGCCACCCGGCCACCATCCAGGAACGCGCCTACAGTTCACCCATCTGGTACACGCCGTAGGCACGATTACAGGGCCGGGGAGGGATATGAAATGAAGACACGTATTGCGCTAGCGGGCGTTTCCTTGGCGGTATGCATCTGGAGCCTGACGCCGGCGCTTCATGCGCAGAAACAGGTGCCGGAGCAGCAAGTGAACGTGGCATCCCTAGAGCAACAGGGTGTCAGCCCGCTCGATGATGCGGCGCTCAAGGCGCTGGTAGTGGGAAAAACCCTCGTGGTGAGAAACCGGCTGACGGGCCGACTTTACGAGGCGACCTACTATGAGGGCGGCCAGCGCCTGCTTAGGGGACTGCAGCAGCAACAGATCGCCAGTTCCGTTGCCTATGGATATCATGGTGGCATGACGCCTGAAGGAATCGCGCCCTACCGGATTGAGAACGGTCGGTTGGTGACAACCCTTGATGGAGAGGCATTCGCAGTCGCCGTGTATAAGGTGAACGGTAAGTACCTGGGAGCTGCGGGTGCCGATGGCGGTGGGGTTAACTGGGAGCTTGCTGAAGGCCCCCGTGAACTGGCCGCCCCAAAGGTGATCACCGAGGCATCTCTGAAGAAGCGCGGTGTTTCACCCCTTGACGAAACGGCGCTGCGCGAGTTGATCGTGGGGAAGACAGTTGTGGTCCGCAACCGGATCACGGGAGAGAAATACGAGGCGATGTACAGCGCCGACGGCAAAAGGGAAGTTCGCAACGTTACACCGGTTCGGGCCCGGGAACTGGCCTGGCAGGCATACCATGGCGGTGCGGTTCGCAGTACGAGCGCACCCTACCGCATCCAGGATGGGCAAATCGTCACGACGTTTGACGGGCACTCGTTCGAGGCGCGGATCTATAAGCTGAACGGCAAGTATATTGGCGCAAGCAGCGTCGATCATGGTGTGGCCAACTGGGAATTGTTAGAAGTCCGCTGATTGTTTTTTCACGATACCCACGGTGCTCGCTGCACTGCGTTGGCATGGGAGGCGATGTACACTATGCTAGCTTGTGTCGGTGCAGCAGGCGTGGGTAGGTCAATATGGTACTCAAGAATGTCGATATTCAGAAAAAGGCAGAGATTAGCCATGGCGGTCGCGTCGCCTGCCGTTCAATCGTAACTGCCGACGGCGAAATGAAGTCGCTTGGCCTGATGTTGCCCGGCACCTTCCGTTTCAGTTCCGAGCGCGCGGAGACAATAGAAATTACGCAGGGCCACTGCCGCGTAAAACTGGAGAGTGAACAGGCATGGTCCGAGTATGAGTCCGGGCAGACATTTGATGTACCGGCCAACTCGCACTATGAGATCGAGGTGACCGATCTGCTCGACTATGTATGCCACCTGCACTGAGGGTGACATCTGCAACACAACGACAGGATTCGAAGATGGAAGATATCATGGCAGTAGTTATAGATGGTGCCGTGAAGGTGAACTATGATCGCAACAAGCCGCTGCCCGGTTTGCAGCGGCGCTTCCTGGACAAGATGGATCAGGATATGGATGAGGGCATCGCCCTTGGCGACAAGGCGGTGACCGCACCGGACCAGCTTCAGCGTGCACTGTACGTAGCCAATCACCTTGTCAATGCGCTCTTCGATGACAATGATGCGTTAATTGCGGCAAGCTGCGCTTACCTTGCAAACCGTTTACCTGACCTGAAGCAAGTAAAGGTTACATCTCATGATGGTGAGATGCTCATTGACCTGGTGTTCGATGAGCCACACAAGCCGGAATCCACCATTGAGTTTGTCAAGCCGCATCACTAGCGCTTGCGCGAAGACAGGGTCGCCACCGCCATTATATATGTATGGAGTGCCATATAACGTGCGAGTTGTCGGTGCTGGGGTTCCCAACACGCCGTAACATCTGGGCGCTTGCGTGTACATGTGTTGTTGGCACAGACGAAGCTTCGAACCTGTGCTCTTTTTGCTCGTCCCGCGGTGACGTGCGATGCATTGCCGACTTAGTACCTTGCATGCCCGTCAAGCGTGGTGCGCATATTTCCGCAAGTTCGGCGTGCGAACCGGCACCGCATTGCAGCGCTGCCAGAAATTGAGACCCCATTCGTGGAACTGACTGCCATGTCAGGTGACACTTTGTGAACGTGTTCCGGCGCAACTGTGTGCTGTGACTTCGCGGCGTACTGTCGCTCCGGGGCGAATGGAAAGTGATGGAACTTCAAGACATAACTGAACCAAGGAGGCGTATATGGACAACAGGGTGGGAGTTTGTGTCGCAGCGGTTGCTGCGCTGGGGCTTTGCCTTGCGACGGGCGCAGCGCTCGCCGACAACAAGCACAAGGAGAAGGAAAAGCTTGCTGTTGACAAGGTCAAGGGGCCGCTGTCGGTACTGGTGCTCGGTTCGGGCGGCCCGGTCGCCGCGGCCAGCGGGCGGGCCAGTGCCGCTTACCTGATTTTCTGCGATGGTGAGCCATGCGTGCTGATGGATGCCGGCGGCGGTGCCTATCAGCGCCTCGCGGCCAGCGGCGCTAACGTGAGGAACTTGGACATCGTGCTGCTCAGCCATCTGCACATCGATCACACAGGCGACCTGTCCTCGATTATCAAGACCATTTACTTTCATGCGCGCGGTTTTAACCTTGCGAACAAAGCCTTTCCTCCCGGGCGCACCGCGCCGATTCGAATCTTCGGGCCTGCGGCCAACGGCGCGGAGTTTCCACCGGTGCTGGAGGCCGATCCGGGGGTAGCGCAGTATCCGTCATCCTCGGAGTACGTCCACGGCCACTACGACCTGAACACGGGGCTCGAGCGTTACCTGAACATCTTCAGCCGTGCTATCAGCGGCGGCATCTTCGACTATAAGCCCATGGACGTTTCGCCCGATTGGACCGCCTACAATCCGGAAACCCTGATTGACGAAGATGGCCTGGTAATCACGGCGGTGGGTGTTAACCATGGCCCGGTGCCAGCACTGGCGTTTCGCATCGAGTATAAAGGCCATACCATCGTTTACTCAGGTGATACCAGTTCACGTTCGACGACCCTGGACGGTGCGCCGCTGCCCAACGGCGGCAACATGGTGTCGATTTCACGTGGTGCCGACCTGCTGATCTACGATACCGCGATTACTGATGATTTGCCCAACGGCCCCAACGATGCGGTGTTTTTCGGATTGCACACGACGCCGTCGCGGATTGGCGAGGTGGCAACTGCCGCCGGCGTCAAGCATCTGGTGCTGTCGCACATAACGCCAATCACCGAGCCACGCCTCAAGGAAGTGAAAAAACGGGTGCGGGCACAGGGCTATCGCCGCAAGCTCAGCGCAGCCGAAGATCTGAATGTCTATAACCTGAAGCATCACGATTGAGTGCTGCGCCAACGCGATGCGCACCAGCCCGGCCCCGTGCCGGGCTTGTCTTTTCTGCCTTATAATAACCGGGCGCCGGTATGGGTGTGTCGTGGCAAGAGGAAATCATGACGGGCAAGATTGCTGATAGTCTTAGACAACTGGGCCCGTTGAGGGTGTTTATGGCGCTAGTAGCCGCGCTGCTGGTGTTGTTCGCGCCCGGATCAGGCGATGTCGAAGTTTACGAGGGATTCGGTATGGTGCGCACCGTACTGATACCGGCGTTGACACCAATCGTATTCATGCTATTGATGCTCGATGCGCTGATGAGCCGCGTGATGATGGGCGAGCGCGGTGAGGGCGATCGACGGCGCTACCGGAACATTATCCGGTTCAACCTGGTCGTGGGTATGTTGCTGCTGGTGTCCTGGCTGCCCTTTTTTCTTGCCACCACCTAGTGAGGCGGTTCGGCTCACGGCAATACCGGCAGATGTTCGTCGATAAACTGCTCGATGAACCGCCCGGGCCGCGCGCCGCTGAAACGCCCCAGTTCCTCGCCGCGGTGGAACAGGATGATGGTAGGAAAACCCCGCACCTTGTAACGTCCCGCCAGCTTCATGTTCTCGCCGTCGTCCACCTCGACCTTCACCAGCCCGATCCGGCCCTCGTAGTGCGTAATGACTTTGCCCAGTGCCGGCACGATTTGCAGGCAGGGCGGGCACCACTCCGCCCAGAAGTCGACCAGCAGCGGGCGTTGTGAAGAGGCCTCGATGACGTCGCGCGTGAAGCGCTGCAGCGACGTGGCGAGTGTATGATCGGCGTGATGTGGCATGCTTATGGTACGTGGGTTGGCGGGTCGGTTTGATGTACCTATCAGCGCGGCGCGCAGAATATCGGGGTGGGCTGCGCCGGTCAAGCGGGTGCAACAGAGCCACGATATGCCAGACAGGACAGCAAGTGTCGGCGCCGGGTTACGTTCTGTGCGCCGGCGTGCGAGTTTTGGAGCCGGGCGAATGCGGGCGAGCGGGACAATGAACAGTCTCTGGTTCATCGTGTTGGTGGCGATTGGCGGCTATGTGCTGGTGCTGCTGGTGCTATATCTTCTCCAGGCAAGGCTGCTTTACCTACCTGGTATTCCGGGACGCGAGATCACGGCGACGCCCGCTGCTATTGGACTGCGCCATGAAGATGTCGAACTGCTCACCGAGGACGGGGTACGCCTGCACGGCTGGTTCGTTCCGGGGCGCGATGCGCGCGGCGTGGTGCTGTTTTTTCACGGCAATGCCGGCAACATTTCGCACCGCCTGGACTCGTTACGGATATTTCATCAGCTCGGCTACAGCAGCTTTATCATCGACTACCGCGGCTACGGTCTCAGCGAAGGCAGGCCCACTGAGCAGGGTACCTACCGCGACGCCGACGCAGCCTGGCGTTACCTGGTGGAACAACGCGGTGAGGCGCCACACGGTATTGTGGTGTTCGGTCGTTCGCTGGGTGCGGCGGTTGCGGCATACCTGGCTGGCGCGGAGAAACCGCGTGCACTGATCGTCGAAACTGCGTTCACCTCGGTACCCGACCTGGCGGCGGAACTGTACCCGATGTTTCCGGTGCGCCCGTTGTCGCGGTTTCGCTATGACACACGGGCGCGCTTGGCTGGCGTGAGTTGCCCGGTACTGATCGTGCACAGCGCCGACGACGAGATCATCCCTTTTTCACACGGGCGCAGTTTGTTCGAGGCGGCGCGTGAGCCAAAGCAGATGCTGGTGATCCGTGGCGGCCACAACGAGGGCTTCATAGTCAGCGGCAATGTGTACCTGGACGGCCTCGCCAGTTTTCTGCGTAGGCTTGAGTGACGCAGTGAACTTGCCCGACACCCGACGCCAGGTCAGTGCCGCGCTGCCAGAACCGCGAGGCTCTCGGCGGCAATCTCGCGCACACCCTGGTCCGGATCATTCAGGCAGGCGGTGAGCGCTTTGCGCGACAGATCGTTGTCGATCAGCGACAGCAGGTGACAGGCGTCGGCGCGCACGCGGTGGTCTGAGTGGCGTGTCAGTTCGGCGAGACGCGGACCATAGCCCGCGAGTAGCGCTGCGTCGGCGCCCTCGAGTATCGCGCTTGCGCCGAGCCGTACTTGCAGGCTGGTTTGTTCGTTGCCAAGCAGGTCAAGCAGTGCCGCGAGCCACAGCGGGTCGCTGTGCGCCCGTGCTTCGACACGACCGAGCTGGCCGGCGGTCAGTTGCGCGTCGCACCAGGTGGCAATTCCCTCGGGTGTGCCCGCAGTTTTCGCCCAGGCACTAAGCTCGGCCGGCGAATGCACACCTTCGAACTCCAGCTTACCGATGCGTGCCCACGGGACAGAGCGCGTGCCGAACTCGGCGGCGCGCTCGCGGTGCACGGCGAGATTGATGACTTGCAGCGCTCCGATCTCGCCCTCCTTGACCATCTGCCCGAGTGCATCGAGCATCTTCGGGCAATGCGGGCAGCCGGGCGCTATCAGGAGTACCGCGTCGGGCACCTTGTTGTTCGCGGCATCGTTCACGGCAACGGGGTGTTGGCCCAATGTTGTTAGGCGCAAGGCAGCGCCAGGATTGTAAGGCTCAATAGTACACCGGGCGCCGCAGCAGCGCACCGGCGCACCGGGGCAGGCGGACAGTCAGGAGGTCAGGTTGAACAGAGTCGGTGCGGGTGTAATGCGCTCAGGTGACGTTGCGCATTGTGGTGACCAGCGCGCGCTGTATCTCTTCGAGCTGTTCGCCGTGCTCGCCGATGATCGCCAAGGCGCCATAGCGGGTCGGCAGAATGTAACCCTCAAAGCGCTCGTCGCGGACCGCAGTTCGCTCGCGAACCTGTTCGCCCGGTATGATGAGTACGGTGACCGGTCCCTGCTTGCCAGCCAACACCAGGTGGGCGCCCTTGTCCTTGCGCATCGGGCAGGGATGAGCGAAGTTGACCTGCGCGGGCAGCGCATCGGCGCGCACGCCGAAGCGATTGACAACCTGGTTCAGTTCGGCGAGCTGCACGTCGTTGCGTTCGTGCAGGTGGCCCTCTTCATCATGGATGTGATTGAGCACCAGCTGGTCCAGCGGAGCCTGAACGCGCTGCGTGTACTTGGTAAGCATCCAGCCGCTAACGACACCGACGGTGAGCAGCATAGTGGCCGCCACGGCGTAGATGCGTTGGTTCCAGGCGCGCCGGGCGCGTGAGGCCTTAACACTCTGGCGCAGCAGGATGCGCGATTCGAGGCCCTCGGGCGCCTCGACGGCAAGCGTCTGTCCGAGATTGTGCTCAAAGCGCTGCAGACGCGCATTAAACGTGGCGCACGCGGCGCACTTGCCGGCGTGTTCCAGCAATTCGGGGTCGCGCGAGCCGGGCTCGATGGTCATTAGCCGGCGATATTCCAGGCAATTCATGGTTCTACTTCACCTTGCTGTCAGTCACGATGTCTTCGTCTTCGAAGCACTTGCGCAGTTTCTGCCGCGCTCGGAACAGCCTTGTCATTACTGCACCCGGCTTGATGTCCAGTTGCTGGGCGATCTCCTCGCAGCTGTAACCGCCCAGCACCTGCAGCAGCAGCGGCTCGCGGTATTCCAGCGACAGGCTTGCCAGCGCCTGCTCCATGCCAAGGTTCTGCGAGTGGTCGTCATGTTGCACGAACTCATCATCTAGCCCGGTGATACGCTCGACGTCCATTTCGTCCAGGGATTGCACTTCCGGTTGCACCCGCGAAAAGCGCCGCAAGTTCTCGCGCCGCAGGATTGTGATCAGCCACTGCTTTGCCGACCCGGGATCCTGAAGTGAGTCCAGCGCCTTCCAGGCTCGCATGAACGTTTCCTGCACCAGGTCTTCAGCCACTTCAGGGCTGCGGCACAGCCACACAGCATAGCGGTACAGGTCCTTTGAGTATGCGTTTACCAGGGCTTCGAACTGTATCTGGCGCGGCGTCATATCGATAAGGAACCCGGTCCGTGGCGATTCATTACACAAAGACAGGGGCTATCGGCAAAAGATTTCGCTTGCGCCACAGAAACCGTCTGGTTTAAGCCCGCCGCACGGCGCACTGAGAGGCAACCTGCTGTCATGGCGGTGCCGCGCGGAAGATTTCTCCGCCATGGTCGACCACGTACAGCTCCCCGTCGTGGCCCTCGGCGAAGGAGGAGACTCGCAGGTCGGAGGCCAGCAGTTGCACCGGGTTGCCGGGTGGAGTGGCATCGACGCGCAAGCCCCAGATACGGCCACTGCAGTAGTCTGCGTACACATAGTAGCCGCGCAGCGCAGGCAGCGCCGTCCCACGATAGACGTAGCCGCCGGTCACCGAGCAGCCCATGTTGTGCCCGTATTCGGCAACCGGGTCTACGAGGCCATCACCCCTGCAACGCCGGTTGTGGAAGCAGTGCGCTCCCTCACGGATGTTCCAACCGTAGTTTGCCCCGGCCCGCACCTGGTTGATCTCCTCCCAGCGGTCCTGGCCCACGTCGGCGACCCACAGCCGGCCAGTGTTGCGATCGAAGCTCCAGCGCCACGGGTTTCGCAGGCCCCAGGCATAGATTTCCGGCCGCCCGGCGCCGCCTGCAGCAAAGGGATTGTCCGCGGGGATGGCATAGGGCGGAGGCCCATCGATGTCGATGCGCAGCATGGCGCCCAGCAGCGTACCGGGATTTTGGCCGTGTTCACGGGGATCGCCACCGGCACCGCCGTCACCGAGACCAATGTAGAGATAGCCATCGGGCCCGAAGGCGATCTGTCCCCCGTTATGGTTGCCCCAGGGTTGCTCGACGGTAAGCACGGGCTGCTCTGAGGCAGTTTCGAGGCTCCGCGCATCGGCGCTTGCCACGAACTGTGAAACGTACGATACCAGGGGCGAACCCCGGCGTGTGTAGGAAATATACACGCGCCGGTTGTCGGCGAACTTCGGATGAAATGCCATGCCCAGAAGGCCCGCCTCGTTGGGACCGTCCTCAACCCGATCAGTAAGGTCGGCGAATATCCGGCCTTTACGGCTTCCCTCGCGCTCAAGCATTACAATGCGTCCGGCCTGTTCCAGCACATACCAGCGTGAGTTGTTGCCCGGTGCCTGGTAAAGCGCGAGGGGTTTCTTGAAACGGCGCCCGTCGAAGATCCGCTGCAGTCGCACGGTGGGCGGTTGGTCCTTCACTTCGGGCAATGCCGCACGGATTGCCTCTGTTGGCGCCAGCACAAACGTCGTCGAGAGAAAAAGCACTGACAGCGCAAGTTGCCCGCGGTGTTGGTTAGTCGTGTACATGGAACGCGATGTGTTTGCCCACAGCCCGTAACGGTTGCGCCAAGCGTAGCGCATGCGCTTTTCCGGCGCGAGTTTGGGGGTTGCTTGGGCGGGTTTTTCCCCGCGCGCCGGGCGCGCTACAATCGGCGCTAACCCGATAGCCCGGCACAAGCGTGAATCCTGAATCTGACCGACAACTGTCCCTGCCGCTGTACCCGGCCTATCGGCAGCGCCACAGCCGCAGGGCGCGGCGCATGCAGTTGAAGGTGACGCCGCTGGGTGAGGTCGAAGTGGTGGTGCCGAGCGGTGCGAGCAGCCTGGAGGTACAACGCTTTGTCAGTGATAACGCGCAGTGGCTTGTCGAGGCGTTACGCTACTACGATGAAAAGCGCCAGCGCGAGCCGCAGTTGAATGCGCGCCTGCAACGGCAAATTTCACTGCCGGCCGTTGCTGAGAATTGGCAGGTCAGCTACGCGGGCGGAGCACGCTGTCGCGTCACGGCGTGCCGACACGCTGGCGAATTGTGCGTGCGCAGCACAGACGTGCGCGCGGCGCGGCGCGCGCTGGGCGCCTGGCTGGGCC
>CP070733.1:1771341-1783400 GCA_020347585.1 Pseudomonadota bacterium
AAGTTGATGCCCGACAGGAACATGAACACGATGGCTACCAGTTCGACCTGCGGCGTATCGATGAAGTAGCCCATGCTCGCGTCATGTGTGGAAAATCCGCCGATAGCGACAGTGGAGAAACTGTGCGCGACAGCATCGAATATGTCCATGCCGGCCAGCCAGTATGCAATGGCGCATACGACAGT
Organism: Pseudomonadota bacterium; assembly: GCA_020347585.1. Lineage (GTDB taxonomy): Bacteria > Pseudomonadota > Gammaproteobacteria > CAMYNG01 > CAMYNG01. Next base: position 1,771,527 of record CP070733.1, read on the forward strand.
TAGCGTCAGGTAAATATACCAAAGCGCCTTGGCCGTTTCGGTGATGCGCGGCGTGAGCTTTGTGTCTTTCATCGGGCCTGGCGTTTCGGCGCGGTAAAGTTGCATTCCGCCGATACCGAGCATGGGCATGATAGCTACTGCCAACACGATAATGCCCATGCCGCCTAGCCACTGCAGTTGTTGGCGGTAGTACTGGATCGAACGGGGCAACTCATCGATCCCTGTGAGCACGGTGGCGCCGGTGGTGGTCAGTCCCGACAGCGATTCGAACGCCGCGTCAGCGATGCCCATCTGGGGTTGCTCAGAGAGCAGGAATGGCAGGGCGCCGAACAGCCCCAGCACCGACCAGAACAGCACCACGATGACGAAGCCGTCTCGCAGGCGCAATTCCTTGCGCTTGTTCTTCACCGGCAGCCACAGCAGCAAACCGGTGGCGATGGTGAGGGCGAAAGCGCCGAAAAACGGGTGGAACGTACCATCGCGGTAGAGTACTGACACCAGCATTGGCGGCACCATGGTGGAACTAAACACCATGAGAAGCAGGCCGAGAATGCGTTGGATAACGGCGAGTTGCATAAATGTCAGTTACGAGGGTAACGGGGAAAGGGCCAAGGGTAGTTGCTGCTGGAACGCGTCAATTCCCGAAACGTCGGATAACTTATTCCCTTTCCCCTTGAACCTTCTCCCTTGTACCTAGATAAAAGTTATCCCTACCTGGAACAGCTGCTCGACTTCGCTGATGCGGTTTTTGTCCACCAGGAACATGATGACGTGATCCTCAGATTCAATGCGCGTATCATGGTGCGCAATGATTACCTGCTGGCCGCGCACGATGGCACCGATGGTGGTGCCTGGTGGAAGCTTGAGCTGCTCCACGGTGCGTCCTACGACTTTTGAGGTGTTCTCGTCGCCGTGGGCGATGGCCTCGATGGCCTCGGCGGCACCGCGACGCAAGGAGTGCACCTTGACCACGTCGCCGCGCCGAATATGAGTAAGCAGGCTGCCGATGGTGGCCTGTTGCGGCGAGATGGCGATATCGATATCGCCGCTTTCCACCAGGTCCACATATGCCGCGCGGTTGATCAGCGCCATGACCTTGCGCGCACCCAGCCGCTTGGCGAGCATCGAGGATAGGATGTTTACCTCATCCTCGTTGGTCAGTGCGCAGAACACGTCGGCGTTTTCGATGTTTTCCTCCAGCAGCAGATCTTCGTCGGCGGCATCACCAAGCAGCACGATGCTCTTGGCAAGTTCCTGCGCGATGCGCCGTGCGCGTGCTGCGCCATGCTCGATGATCTTGACCTGGAAGCGGCCTTCCAGCGCCTTGGCGACACGCTTGCCGATGTTACCGCCGCCTGCGATGAGTATGCGCTTGTACGGCTTGTCGAGCCGGCGCAATTCACCCATCACCGCGCGGATATTGCGGCTCGTGGCGATGAAGAACACCTCATCGTCGGCCTCGATGCGGGTGGTTCCCTCGGGAATGATGGCTTGGCCGCGGCGGTAGATTGCCGCGACACGCGTTTCCACGTTCGGCATGTGTTCGCGCAGGGCGCGCAGCTCGTGCCCCACCAGCGGTCCGCCATAGTAGGCGCGTACCGCCACCAGTTGCACCTGGCCCTCGGCAAAGTCGAGCACCTGCAGTGCACCGGGGTGTTCGATAAGGCGCTGGATATAATCGGTGATCAACTGCTCGGGGCTGATCAGAACGTCAACCGGCAACGCCTCCTGGCTGAATAGTTGCGGATGTGCCAGGTATTCCAGGGTGCGCACGCGCGCGATCTTGGTCGGCGTGTGGAAGATAGTGTAAGCGACCTGGCAGGCCACCATGTTGGTTTCATCGTTGTTGGTGACCGCGATGATCATATCCGCATCGTCGGCGCCGGCGCGGCGCAGTACGTCGGGGTGGGAACCCACACCGAGCACAGTGCGAAGATCAAGGCGGTCCTGCAGCGCCTGCAGGGTCGCCTCGTTGATGTCAACTACGGTGATATCGTTGGCTTCGGTAGTCAGGTTGCCCGCCAGCGAGGAGCCGACCTGCCCGGCGCCAAGAATGATGATTTTCATTGTTGTTGTGCGATCTCGCGCTATCTTTCCCGCGCTTTTTGTTTGGCGTCGATACCCAGCGACTTGAGTTTCCGGTATAGATGCGTGCGCTCCAGTCCGGAAAGTGAGGCCACCTTACCCACACTGCCACCTGTTTTTTCCAGATGGTATTCGAAATAGGCGCGCTCAAAGCGTTCGCGGGCCTCACGCAGCGGCAGTTCGAATCCGGCGCTCGGTATGACCGCCGCGCTTGGCTCGGGGCCGGCCGCGCCCAGCGCCGTTTCAATCTCTTCCAGCGTGATCTCGTCGCCGACCCCGACGATCAGCAAGCGCTGTACGAGATTTTTTAATTCACGAATGTTGCCCGGCCAGTGGTAATTGCGCAGGCGGTTTTGCGCCGCTACGGTGAAACGCCGGTAGGGGAGTTTTTCCTGGTCCACGTAGTAGTCCGCATAGAAGGCCAGCAGCTCGGGCACATCCTCTCGGTGTTCGCGCAATGCCGGGACTTCGATGGGCACCACGTTGAGGCGGTAGAACAAATCCTTGCGAAAGCGGGCGTCCCGCACGCGCTGTTCCAGATCCTGGTAGGTGGCGGCAACAATACGGGTGTTCAGCGGTACGGACTCGCTGCCGCCAGCGCGTTGGAACTGTTTGCTTTCGAGCGTCGAGAGCAGTCGCGCCTGAATGGCGGGCTCAAGGTCGGCAATATCGCACAGAAACAGCGTGCCGCCCGCGGCTTGCTCCAGCAGTCCGTAGTGAACCTTGGCGCCGGCGTCCTCCGATCCGAACAGTTCGCTTCCCGTGGTATCCCCAGAAAGCGCGGTGGCGTTGGCGTCAATAAACGGCATGTCGTGCTGCGGGCTGCAGGCGTGCAAATAGCGCGCCGCGACGTGCAGTCCACTGCCCGCCTCGCCGTTGATCAACACCGGAGTGTCGTGTGCGGCTATTCGCTTGATCTGCTCCTTGAGACGCTGCATGAGCGCGCTCTTGCCGCCCGGCTCGTTGACCAGGTGTGCGCTGTGGCGCAACCCCAGGTTCTCGCGCTGCAACTTGTCGGCTTCAAGCGCATGCTCAACGGTCAGCAACAGCTTGGCGAGCGACAAGGGCTTTTCGATGAAGTCATAGGCGCCCAAGCGCGTTGCCTCGACCGCGGTCTCCACGGTGCCGTGGCCAGATATCATGATAACCGGCATCGGCAACTGACCGTCCACTGACCACTGCTTTAGCAGCGTGATGCCGTCAATGTCCGGCATCCAGATGTCCAGCAGCACCAGGTCGGCGCGTCGGGCGCGGTGTGCCTGCTGCGCAGCGGCACCGTTTTCCGCAGTGGCAACCTCGTAGCCCTCATCCTCGAGGATCTCGCGTACCAGTTCGCGGATGTCCGGCTCGTCATCGACGACCAGAATGAATGGCGCTCGGAAGCCGGCCTCTATGGCTGTATCACCAGTCACCTGAGCCTCATGCGGCTGCATCATCTTTGCCCTGTGTTGCTTGTGCTGATTCCACGCTCGGTAGTGCAGAGTCTTCCTTGCTGGCGCCCAATACTGGTAGGCGGATTACCATGCAGGCGCCTCCCGAGCCGATGTTCTCGGCCCAAAGCATACCACCGTGTTCCTCGACAATCTTCTTCACGATCGCAAGGCCCAGGCCCGAGCCTTTGGGCTTGGTGGTCACATAAGGTTCGAACAGCTGGCCCATGATGTCCTCGGGAATCCCGGGGCCGTCGTCCTGCACCCTCACTTCGACGAAGTGGCACTTGTACTCCTGCATGCAGCGCGAGGTGATCGCCACGTGTGCGCCCGGTTCAAAGCCGGTTGCTTCCAGCGCATTCTTTAGCAGGTTGTGCAGAAGCTGCCGTAGCCGACCGTCGTCGGCTTCGATATTCGGCATGGCCTGGTCGAGGTCAGCGCGGATGCGAATGCCGGCCTGTTCGTCTTGATACAGATCCGACACCTCATAAATGAGCTTGTTGAGATCGATCGCATGGAGCTGCAGTTTGGGCATGCGTGCATAATCGGAAAACGCCTTGACCATCTCTTTGAGCGTTTCCACCTGTGCGACAATGGTGCGCGTCGATCGGTCCAGCACGATGGCATCCTGGGGCTCCATCTTGCCCAGGTACTTGTGGCGTAGACGCTCGGCCGAAAGCTGGATCGGGGTGAGCGGATTCTTGATCTCATGGGCGAGGCGCCGTGCGACTTCGCCCCAGGCGGCATCGCGCTGCGCCTGCATCATGTCGGTAATGTCGTCGAACACGATTACGTGTCCGCCCGGTTGGCCCTCGGTGCTTGGCAGCGAGGTGCCGCGCCACATCATAACCTTGCGTCCGCCCCCGCCAAACAGTTCGATCTCTTCACTCCAGTCGTGGTCGTCGCCCTCGATGTGCGGGCCGATGTTGTCCACCAGATACTGGGTGTGGGTGTTTTCGTCGACAACGTTGACCAGGTGTTGGCCGCGGTAGTCTTCCAGCGCAATGCCCAGCATCTGGCTGGCCACGGTGTTGCTGGTGTGCAGGCAGTGCTCGGTGTCAAAGGTCATGACCCCCGACGAGAGGTTGCCGAGCACCCCCTCGAGGTAGCTACGCTGGTGTTCGACTTCCTGCTGGCTGCGCCTCGCCTCAGCCTGCGCTTGCGCGATCTCGCGAATCATGTCGTTGAAGGAACGTACCAGGAAGCCCAGTTCATCCTTGCCGGGCATCGGCAGACGTTTTTCATAGTCACCCGCCGCCACAGCGCGGGTGCCTTCCGCCAAGTCGCGGATCGGCGCAACCAGCCGGCGCGACGAGAAGAAGGCCGCGTACACTGCGGTGAGAATGCTGAGTAACAGCACCATCGACAATGTGAGCACGAAACTGTATTTGAGAGGCTTGCGCAGGTAAGCCAGTTCGCGGTACTGGCCGAAGGCCCCCTGCACGCTGTCGGCCAGCGTGTTCATGCGCTCGGTGACCGGGTAGAGCGCCTGCAGGATGCGCGCCTCAGTAACGGGGTCAGGGCTTGGCACGTTGACCGCCACACGAATATGCAGGCCGGCATCGCCTAGCGGCACCAGGCCTACGTCTTCGATACCCTGGCGCACGCGCATCTGCGTGGCGTCATCAAGACGCGCCGGGATCAGCCGGCCCGCCTCGGCGGTGCTCGACGCAACAATGCGTCCGGCCATGGTAAACAGAGTCAGTTCGGTGGCTTCGGTGTTGCTGCGCAGGTCGTGAAGCGCGAGCACGGCAAGCTCGTTCGGTGTAGCGATAAGTTCGATCGACATTCCGTGGGTGTCGGACAACAACTCGCGCATACGCATGTCGAGCGAGGTGCGGCTCAGTTCGAGTGCATCTCCCAGCGCTTGCTCGACGCGCACGTCAAACCAACTGTCGATGCCGCGGCGCAGGAAGTCTAGCGAAAAGTAGTAAACCACCGTGACCGGGGTCACCGACATCACGATGAACATTACCACCAGCCGCGCGGTCAAGCGTGCGCCGGGTGCCTGATCGCGGTACTGCGCGCGCAGGCGATGCAGGTTTTGCACGATCAGGACCACCAGGAAAAACAGCGCCAGGACGTTGGCACCCAGTAGCACCGAGTACAACTCCTCGAACATTGCCGCGTTGTGGGTTGCCTGGCTCATCAGGTACAACGATGCCAGCAGCAGCACCACCAGGATGATCCAGGGAGTGGCGCCAGAGAATAGCTTTCTTAAGGGTTTAGGGACCATCTGAACCAGTCGCTTTCGAGCCGCCAGTTGGGGGAGAGGTAGGCCAGCGGGCGCACCGGCGCCGGTAGGGATTCGATATCAAGATAGGCGCGTATGCGCCCAATGAATTTACCCTTGCTCCCGAGGAAGCTCTCGTCGATGAGCGGTAGCTCATCGATCTTGCCCAGCGCGTCGAGCGCCGCCGACAGGTACGAAAAATTGGACTGCGCGCCACTGTTGAGGTTATGTACCACGTACTTCTCGCTGAGGGCATGGTAGAGCAGCAGGTAGCGTTGGCCCAGCTTTGCGATGGAGTCATCCCACCACCAGCGGCGCTCGCGCAGTACCTCGATGTCCACGCCAATGAACAGCGGCACGCCATTCTCGAGTGCCTCCAGTGTGTCTTCGGAGAACTGGTACTCGATACGCGCCGACAGTACGAAGACCTTGTCCTTGAGTTCGGTTGCGGCGCTTTGCACGCTGAAGCCCTGTGCCAGTGCTGTCCCCTGGCCCGCGCCCACTAATAGGGCGGCCAGCAACGTGGCCCGCAGGCACGGCACACGCGCGCGGCGCGGCCGGTCAGTTCTTGGCAAGGTGAGCGTAATAAAAGCCATCCATATCGTCCTCACCCGGCAGGATCTGGCGCCCCGCCGCAAGCGCCCGGCCCCAGCTCACCGCCAACGTATCGGGGCATGCGTCTGGCTGCCGGGACAGGAATTCCTGTATCTGCCGGCTGTTCTCTACAGGCAGTACGGAACAGGTTGAATATAAAAGGATACCGCCTGGCCTGAGTAAGGGCCATAGGTCTTCGAGCATGGCACCCTGCTGTACTGCCAGCGCTTCGACATCGCCCGCCCGGCGCAGCAACTTGATGTCCGGATGGCGTCGGATAACGCCGGTAGCCGTGCACGGCGCGTCGAGCAGGATGCGATCGAACGGTGTGCCATCCCACCAGTCGGCCGGTGTGCACGCATCACCTTCGCGTAGCGTCGCACCAAGCCCAAGGCGCTGCAAGTTGGCCTGTACCTGCATGAGGCGCGCTGGATCCACATCGAGGGCGACCAGCTCGGCGAGTTCGGCGTAGGACTCGAGGATGTGGCCAGTCTTGCCGCCCGGTGCGGCGCAGGCGTCCAGCACTCGCTCGCCTGGGTGCGCATCGAGCAGCGGAGCGGCCAGCTGAGCTGCGGCGTCCTGTACGCTGACCAAGCCATCGGTGAATCCCGGCAGTGCATCGACCCCGACCGGCGCTACAAGCGCAAGCGCGCATTCGCCGTGCGCCGCGGGTTTGCCCTCGATGCCGGCCTCGGCGAGCTGTGCCAGGTATCGGTCGCGGTTGGTGCGTTGGATGTTGACCCGCAGTGTCATGGGCGGCTGGCGGTTATTGGCGGCGACGATGTCCTGCCAGCTATTCGGCCAGCTCGCTTGCAGCGCTTCGAGTAACCAGCCGGGGTGGGCATGGCATGCCTCGGCCTGTGCCTGCGCCTCGCGCGCCAGCTCTGGGACACGGCGCTGGTAGTTGCGCAGCACACCGTTTACCAGTCCGCTCGCCCACGGCTTTTTCAGGGCCCGCACCGTTTCGACCGTAGCGGCGACGGCAGCATGGTCGGGTACACGCATGTGGGCGAGCTGGTAAATTCCGCACAGCAGCAGGCACCGGATGTCGGCGTCGCGTTCCTTGAGGGGCTTCGCCAGCAGTTGGGTCAGGCAGAAGTCGAGCCAGTGGTATTGCCGCAGCACTCCGTAAGCAATGGCCTGCGCCAGCGCGCGGTCGGCGCCGGACAGCGCCTCGAGTCCAGCCCGAGGCAGTGCGTCGCCAAGCGAGGCGCCCTTGTCGATCACAGCGGTCAGGGCGCGCACGGCTGTCAGGCGAGGATTCATCGAGATTCAGGCAAAAGGGTAGTGGAAAAACATAGAAGGGGCTCGCCTACCCTATCCCAGTCTGCTTCCCGCGTGCAGCAGGTTGGGGTGGCCGTTGAGGAAGTCGACGATGGCCTGCGGCTTGCCGCCGGCGGCCTGGACGCGCAGCAGCCGCAGCTGGCCGCTACCGCAGGCGACGACGATGCCCTCTTTGCCGAGCGAGGTCACCGTTCCGCCCGCCCGATCCGCATCGTCATCCAGCGGTTCCGCTTCCCATATTCGAAGTAAGTGTTCACCAACAGTTGTATGCGCGATTGGCCGCGGATTAAAGGCCCGCACCACGCGGTCGAGTTGCAGCGCAGGCAGGCCCCAGTCCAGTCGCGCTTCTTCCTTTTGTACCTTGTTGGCGTAAGTGGCGGCCGTAGCGTCCTGAGGGCGCGGCGCCAGGCGGCCTGATCGCAGGGCGTCGAGTGTTTGGAGCAAGGCCACCGCACCCAGCGCAGCGAGTTCATCGTGAAGATGTTGCCCATTGCTGCGCGGCCCGATCGGGCAGCGCAGCTCGAGCAGCATGTCGCCGGTATCCAGCCCGGCGTCCATCTGCATGATGGTGACGCCGGTTTCGGCATCTCCGGCCAGCACTGCGCGCTGGATGGGCGCGGCACCTCGCCAGCGGGGCAGCAGCGAGGCATGTATATTGAGGCAGCCCGCAGGCGGGATGGCGAGTACCTCGGGCGGCAGCAGCAGGCCGTAAGCGGCCACCACCATCACGTCCGACGCCAGTGCAGCCAGCTCGCGCTGCACGTCGGGCTCGCGCAGGCTCACAGGCTGGTAGACCGGCAGGCCGTGCTGCTGTGCGAGTTGCTTGACCGGGCCGGCGTTCAGCTTGCGGCCCCGCCCGGAAGGACGGTCCGGCTGGGTGTAGACCGCGCATACCACGTGCGGCGAGTCGATCAGCGCCTGTAGCGCGACCGCTGCGAATTCCGGCGTGCCGGCAAACACGACCCGCAGGGGCGAAGGGGTAGATTCGGGGAGCGAAGCCATCAGTCAGGGGCTAGTTTGATAAGGGGCAGAGGTCAATGCACATGCCCGGTAGTGGTGTATGGCCCCCGGACTGCAGCTGCCTCTGTTACGTGGCGGCGCTAGAGCGCCACGCGCCGCTGTTGTTTTTCCAGCTTCTTGCGAATGCGCTGGCGCTTGAGCCCCGAGAGATAGTCCACGAACAGCTTGCCCTCGAGGTGGTCCATCTCATGCTGAATGCATACCGCGAGCAGGCCTTCGGCCTCCATCTCGACACTGTTGCCTTCCTGATCGAGGGTGCGCAGCTTGATATGCCCGGCGCGGGTGACCGGCTCGTAGACGCCGGGCACGGACAGGCAGCCTTCCTCTAGCTCCTGGGCCCCGTCGCTGGCGATGATCTCGGGGTTGATCAACGCTAATGGTTTGGACTTGTTTTCCGATACATCAATAACGATGATTCGCTGATGCCGGTCGACCTGGGTAGCGGCCAGACCGATGCCGGGCGCCTCATACATGGTCTCGAACATGTCCGAGATGAGCTGGCGGATGCCATCATCGACCTGTTCGACCGAGCGCGCCTTGATGCGCAGGCGTTCGTCGGGATAATGAAGAATTTCCAGTTTTGCCATGAGGTTCCGCCAGATTTATAGTACAACTCTAGAAAAAGCTGCTAACATTATGATCGTACAGGATAACCCGGATACCCGCGAGCGGCGGGATGTCCTGGTAAGACCCTCGGCGCAGGGTCAGGTTCCACGCCGCCGGCCTGTAAATTTAGGAATGCAGAATGATAAACAATAAGCTCTCCGGATTCGAGGTTGCCCGTGTTCTGCTGATCGCCGCCAGCGTCGCGTTTGTTGGTTGCGCGTCCAAGCCCAAGCAACAGCCCGCACCCGAGCCGCAGCCCGCGGTGAGGGACGTGCCGGTTTCCACGCCCCTGCCCGAGCCGGAGCCGGTGACCGCCAGTGCGCTCAAGCCAGGCCATCCCGAACGCTACACGGTACAGCGCGGCGATACTTTGTGGGACATCTCCACTCGCTTTCTCAATGATCCGTGGTTGTGGCCTGAGGTCTGGCATATCAACCCCGAGATTCGCAATCCACACCTTATTTACCCGGGCGACGTGGTTGTGCTGTACTTCAAGGACGGGCGTCCCTACCTGACCCTGGAAGGCGCGGAAGCGGCGCCGGCGGGGATCCGCACCGACAAGATCAGCCCCGAGGTGCGTTACGAGGAAATTCAAAAAGCGATCCCCACCATCCCGCGTGAGGCGATCGCTGCGTTTCTGACCCGCCCGCTGGTATCCAGCGAGGATGAGCTCGATGCCGCGCCCTACGTGGTATCGAGCTACGAGGATCACTTGGTCGTTGGCACCGGCGGCAAGATCTACGTACGGCAAATGAGCGACAAGGCGTCCGGTGCCTACCAGGTAGTGCGCAAGGGCGACGAATACCGCGATCCGGTAACCGACGAGTTGCTGGGCGTGGCGGCATTACACGTCGCCGATGCGGCGCTGCTAAGTACCGGGGACCCAGCCAGTCTGCGCATCACCGATGCCAAGCAGGAGGTGATGATTGGCGACAACCTGCTGCCCTTTGAGGAGGAGCAGGTGCAGTTCAATTTCCAGCCGCATGCTCCCAAGGCCCCCATCCAGGGGCACATCATTTCCGCCTTCAATGCCCTGTCGCAGATCGGTCAGTTCCAGGTGGTAGTGCTGAACCGCGGCGAGCGCGACGGTGTCGAGGTTGGCCACGTAATGGCGATTTCGAAGGGTGGGCGTCGCCAGCGCGACCCCTTCAAGCGTGATTTCTATACCACGCCCAACGAACGCGCCGGTCTGTTAATGGTGTTTCGCACCTTCAACAAAGTGAGCTTCGCGCTCGTCCTGGAAGCCTACCGCTCGCTCGAAGTCTACGATATGGTGGGAAACCCCTAGATAGGTCTCTTGTCCCTGGCCCCGCGTGATGTACACGCGGCGGCCAGGCACCTATACTCGCCGCCTGATTCCGGCGGATCGACGGAGAACACAGGGTCATGGACGCGACCTCCCAGGAACTGCCGTACTGGCTTGCACTGAACCGTGCGCCGCGCATTGGTCCGGTGGCATTCGGTGCACTGTTGCGCGCCTTTGACTCGCCGCGTCAGGTCTTCGAGGCCGGTAGCGCAACGCTGCGCGAATGCGGCTTGCCCGCCGCGGCCACTGAATTCCTGGCACGCCCGGACTGGCGGGCAGTGGAGGCGGACCTGGCGTGGCTTGCCGAACCGGGCGCCACCGTGCTGACCCTTTCCGATGCCGATTACCCGGCGCTGCTGCGCGAGATGGCCGACCCGCCGCCGCTGTTATATGTGCTCGGTGACACGGCAAGCCTTGATGTGCCGCAACTCGCGGTGGTGGGAAGCCGCCGCCCAACCCGCACCGGTGAGGAACTGGCGCACGGCTTCGGTGCCGAGCTGGTCCGCGCGGGGCTGGCCGTCACCAGCGGTCTGGCGTTGGGCATCGACGCTGCCGCGCATCGCGGCGCGCTTGAGGCCGGCGGGCCGACGGTAGCGGTGGCCGGCACCGGGTTGGACAGGGTGTACCCGGCGCGCAACCGCGAGCTTGCCCGCGAAATCGCTGGCGGCGGTGCACTGGTCTCCGAGTTTGCGCCGGGTACCCGACCGACGCCAGGTAATTTCCCGCGTCGTAACCGGGTGATTAGCGGCCTGAGCCGGGGTGTACTGGTGGTGGAGGCCGCGTTGGAAAGCGGCTCGCTGATTACCGCGCGCTTTGCGCTGGAGCAGGGACGTGAGGTGTTCGCATTGCCCGGTTCGGTGTATAACCCGCAGGCCAAGGGTTGCCACGCCCTGATACGCGACGGCGCCAAGCTAGTGGAGTCGGTGGCGCATGTACTCGAGGAACTGGGCGGCTGGGAGTCTGTGGGCGCGGCGCCAGTTGCACCAGGCGCACCGCGGGGGGCCGTGGAACTTGATGCCGAGCAGCGCAAGGTGCTCGATTGCATCGGATTCGAACCTACCGCAATCGACGTTGTAGTCGAACGCAGTGGATTGACGGCAGAGACAGTTTGCTCCATTCTGTTGGTACTGGAATTGCAAGGGCTGGTTGTTAGCGGGACCGGCGGGCAGTACTGCCGCGCCACCTAGAGGGTCAGAAATGAAGGAAAATGTGCTCGACGTTTTGATGTACCTGTTCGAGAACTATATGAACGACGAGATCGAGTTCGACGCCGACGAAGAATCGTTGCGCGTGGAACTTCAGGAGGCGGGCTTTCA
>CP070733.1:1783500-1791290 GCA_020347585.1 Pseudomonadota bacterium
CTACTGCAAAGATCGTGGCATTGTCTCGCGCAAATACCCCATAATATAAGTGGTATTGGGCTGGCCCTGCTCCCATTCCGGGCCGTCAGCCCTGTTCGCGGGCGATGGCGCGGTGGCCAATATCGCGCCGGAAATATACGCCGTCCCAGCGGATCCGTTCGACCTGCGTGTAGGCTGTTTGTTGCGCCGCAGTAACGGTCTCGCCGAGCCCCACCACGCAAAGCACGCGCCCGCCGTTGGTGACCACCGTGTCTTCCCGCAGCGCCGTGCCGGCGTGAAACACCTTGCTGTCGGCCGCCTCACGCGCCGGCAGGCCGGTGATCACATCGCCCTTGCGGTAATCCGCCGGGTACCCACCGGCGGCCATCACTACGCCCAGCGCCGCTCGCGCATCCCACTGCACGTCGAGTTCGTCGAGGCGGCCGTCCAGCGCCCCCTCGCATAGTGCCACCAGGTCGGAGCGTAGCCGCATCATGATCGGCTGGGTCTCCGGGTCGCCGAAGCGGCAGTTATACTCCAGTACTCGCGGTGTGCCGCGTTCGTCGATCATCAGCCCGGCGTAGAGGAAGCCGGTGTAGGGGTGGCCTTCCTCGGCCATGCCGCGCACCGTCGGTACGATTACCTCGTCCATGATGCGTTGGTGGATAGCCGGAGTAACCACCGGGGCGGGCGAGTATGCGCCCATGCCGCCGGTGTTGGGGCCGGTGTCACCCTCGTCGCGTGCCTTGTGATCCTGCGAGGTTGCAAGTGGCAGGATGTGCTCGCCGTCGACCATGCAAATGAAACTTGCCTCTTCGCCAGTGAGAAACTCCTCTACCACCACGCGCCGGCCAGCCTCACCGAAGGCGTCGCCCTGCAGCATCGACTCGATCGCCTCGATGGCCTCGTCCTCGGTACGCGCGAGCACCACGCCCTTGCCTGCTGCAAGGCCGTCGGCCTTGATGACGATGGGTGCGCCCTGTTCGCGCACGTAGTCAACCGCGGAGGCTACGTCAGTGAAGGCGCCGTAGGCGGCGGTGGGAATGTTGTGACGGGCCAGAAAGTCCTTGGTAAAGGTCTTTGAGCCCTCGAGCTGGGCGGCCGCGGCGCTCGGGCCGAAGCAGCGCAGCCCGGCCGCCTCGAAACGATCGATGATGCCCTCCACCAGCGGTGCCTCAGGCCCCACGATAGTCAGCCCGATGCGATGCTGCTGCGCCAGGCGCAGCAGCGCGTCGACGTCCTCGGCATCGACCGCGATGTTTTTGATGCCCGGCTCGCGCGCCGTGCCGGCGTTGCCTGGCGCGACATACACTGCGTCCACTAGCGTCGATTGCGCCGCTTTCCATGCCAGGGCGTGTTCCCGGCCGCCGCCACCAACTATCAATACATCTATCATTGCCTAGTCCTGTTCGCTCGCCGCGATGTTCTCGGGCTTATTGTGGTAACGCATGTAGCGCGCCGTCTCGTAGATTGCGCGGTTAAGGCGCTGCATGCGCGCCATCGCTTCCGGGTGTTGGGCCGCCACGTCGTCGCGCGGCGTCGTCGCGTGCAGATCGTGCAGGCGTGCGCCGGAGCCGTCCGCATTGGTCACGTAGTAGAACTGCTCGTCGACCAATCCAATCTCCAATTGGCTGCCGTGCGTGACGGTAAATGCGTAGCGCTTGTCGTCGAAGCGCGGGTCGAACAGGTCACGGCCCAGGGTGGTGTTCTTATAGCGCGGCAGCACCAGTGCTGCAATGCTGGGTAGCACATCCACCTCGCTGGCGAGAGTCGACACGGTCCGTGGCTCAGTAATCAGTCCCGGGGCGTAGAACACCAGTGGCACCCGCAGTTGCAGCAGCGCGAGTTGCTGGTCGGCAGCGCTGATGTGATCGCCGGTGCCGGGTACGCCGTGATCGCCGAAGAACACGAAAACGGTGTTACTGGCATAGCTAGCGGCGCGCGCACTGTCCATAAACAGGCCGATGCTGTGGTCCATGAAGCGAAACGAGTTGTACTCGCCGTTGTTTATGAAGCCCAGGCGCTGCAGTTCGGCGTCCGCGCGGTTGTCGAGTTCGAAGCCGTGGCGGTCTTCGGGGATGGTATAGGGGCGGTGATTGCCGGAGGTCTGGATGATGGCGAAAAACGGCCGTTCGCGCGGTGCGCTGAGGACCTTGTGCGCCTCCTCGAACAGGTGGTGATCGGCGATGCCCCATACGTCCACCCGCGGCGCGTCGTAGCTGCCTTCCTCATAGAGACTCAAGCCCGGAATGTTGCGTGCCAGCAGGCCACGAATGTTGCCCCAATTGGCGCTGCCGCCCAGGAAGTAAAGCTTGTCATAGCCCTCGAAGGCGTTGACGATGGTGTGCTGATCGACGATCAGGGGGTTGCGGGTCGAGGTCTTGACCGGCTCAATGTCGGGGATGCCGGTGATGGCGGTGAACACCGAGCGCGCCGTGCCGGTGCTGGGGGTGAAGAAATTCTCGAAGTACACGCCGGCACGCGCAATGGCATCCAGGTTCGGCGTGGGGTTTAGCGGGTTGCCGTACAGACCGGTCTTGAACGAGGCGAACGATTCGAGAAGCACTATCACCACGTTGGGCTGTCGCGCGGGCCGATCGGTCACTATCTCGCGGGAGTAGTCGAGCTGCGCGGCGTTGGGTCGGTCGATGCCCAGGTACTCGACCATGTCGGCGTAGTACTCGGTCGCGGCGGCGCGATCGAAGCTTACATCGCGGTTCTTGAGCGTGCTGACGAAATACAATACGGGGTTGACAGTTACCGCCGGGGCAAAGGCGTGGGTGCTGAAAAAAGCGTTGCTCCAGCGTAGCGGATACCATGAAACCTGGCCGTACATGCCAAACAGCACCACCACGAGACTGAGCGGAGCAACCATGGCCTTTTGCCAGCGGCGTAGCGTTGGTGCGGGTGCGGCGGCGAGATGTTGTACCAGCCGCTGCAGCAGCCAGCCATGTAGCGCGGCGAATAGCACCAGGGCGAGCACTCCCCACAGCACCGGGTACGTCTCCCATACCATCTGCGCCGAGATCAACGGGTTCTCCAAAAAGCGCAGTGCGGTGGCGTCCAACGAGCGGTGCAGGTAAGCGTAGTGACCGAAGTCCACGGCGTACACCAGCATGATGCCGCTGACGGCCAGCGTCAGGTAGCCGATCCATAGCCAGCGCGCTGCGGCCGGCCCGAACGGGCTCAGCGGGCGCATCCATCCCAGTAAGAGTACCGGCAGCATCACGAGCAACAACAGCCGCAGGTCGAACTTCAGGCCCAGGTACAGCGCCCTGGCGGCGGTGGCGCCGGGTAGCGGATCGGCCGGGTTTTCAAACCAAAGCCAGAACACCACACGCAGCACGCTAAACAGCGCAAGCTGCAGCAGGAGGGTGTACAGGCCGAAGCGCAACAGCCTTGGTAGTCGACTCATGGATTGGGGCTTAAGGGAAGTGCGGTGTTTGGTGCCAGCGGCACACAACGAAAAGCGACTGATAGTATAACACAGCGCCTCGCGCAGGCCTGCGGCTGCCATACCCCGCTCATTCCTGCTAGGCTGCGCCCTGTATTAAAACGGCTATCCGATCCGGGGGAGTGAGGTGGCAATCAAACGCTGGCAGCGCGGAATCGCGTGGGCGCTTGGCGTGGTACTGGCGCTGGCGGCGCTGTACGGCGTCGGCCGCCTGGTGCATGTCGCCCTGGGCAGCCTTTACAGCGGCGAGCGTGGCCCCTACCTGCAGATGGTGAGCCCGCGCGGGGTTACCGTGCGCTGGCAAACGCCGGACGAAGCGGCCAGCGTGTTGCGCTATGGCACCGCGGCGGACGCACTCGACAAATCGACAGTGGTAGAGGGCGCGCGCGAGGTGCACGCGGTGCGCCTCAGCGGGCTGCAGCCAGCGACCCGTTACTATTACGCGACCGGTACCGATGCGGCGGCGCCGCACTGGTTTGTTACCGCGCCGGCGACCGGCAGCGAAGTGCCGCTGCGCTTCGCGGTGCTGGGCGACCCCGGCTATGCAGGCCCCGGGCAGAGCGCGGTGCGCAATGCGCTGCTCGGCTGGCTCACAAACCACCCGCGCGCCGGCATGGCGTATCTCGATCTGTTGCTCACCACCGGCGACAACGCCTACCGCTCCGGTACCAACCAGCAGTTCCAGGATAACTTTTTCCTGCCGTACCGCGAGATCCTGCACAACATCCCAGTGTGGCCGACCTACGGCAATCACGATGCGCGGCGCTGGGCCTTTTTCGACATCTTCAGCTTTCCCGCGCAGGGCGAGTCGGGCGGCGTGCCCTCGGGCAGCACGCACTACTACGCCTTCGACTATGGCAATGCCCATGTGGTGTTCCTCGACTCGCAGGCCAGCGATCGAGGCGCCAACGGCGCCATGATGCAGTGGCTGAAAAAGGACCTCGCGGCCACCACGCAGCGCTGGCTGATAGCGGTGTTACATCACCCGCCCTATACGCGCGGCTCGCACGACTCAGACGACGCCGGCGACAGCGGAGGGCGCATGCAAGAGATGCGTGAGGTATTTGTTCCAGTGCTTGAACAGGCTGGCGCGGACCTGGTGTTGAGCGGGCATAGCCACATGTACGAGCGCTCGCACCTGCTACGTTGTCACTATGGCGAGTCCGCGACGCTGGATCCTTTCACCATGGTACCGGCGCTCAATCGGAGCGAGCTGGATGCCAAGGCCGGCATCTATCGCAAGCAGCAGGCAGCGCTTTCTCCGCTGTCGGGCACCGTGTACCTGGTGCTCGGCGCCTCCTCTAAGCTCGACGACGGGCCGCTGGATCACCCCGTCATGCTCAACTCGCTGCGCGAAATGGGGTCCGTGGTGATCGATATCGCCGGCAATGCGCTGACTGCTCGTTTCATCAACGACCGCGGTGCGATCAGCGATCAGTTCACGATCATCAAGGGTGACGTGGCGGGTGTTGCGCCGCTCGAGGCCTGTGCGCAGTAAATTTCGGCGCGTGAAGTATGGGTTGGAATTTGAGTCAAACCGAATTACAGGACAGATAACTGATGATTGTTTGCCTTCTCTCGGATTCTCACGACCACCGTCGGCTGCTTGCCTCGGCGGTAAGTGACGCGCTCGCTCGCGGTGCGCAAATGATCCTGCACTGCGGCGATCTGGTGGCGCCCTCGACGCTGCATGCCATCACATCGTTTGGCCTGCCGATTCATGTTATACACGGCAACAACGCCGGCGACCTCTACCACCTTGGGCGTATCGCGCACGAGTCAAAAGGTCTCATTACCTACCATGGCCAGGACGCATCGCTCACACTTGCCGGTCGCAGGATCTTCATGGTGCATTATCCGCACTACGCCAGGGCCATGGCGGCCGCCGGCGAGTACGACCTGGTATGCAACGGCCACGAGCACCGCGCCCGCATCGAGGAAATACCCAACGTCAAGGGCGGTACCACACTACGGGTGGATCCGGGAACGGTGGCTGGTATTGGTTCCAGCCCGACCTATGTTCTCGGCAACCTGGAGGCGATGGAGTTCCAGATCATCGACGTTGCGTACCAGGCGCTGCCGGCCACGGAACCGGAGCACAAGGACACCGGCACCTGAGCGCGGCGACCGTTCGGGGCCCGTTGAGCGGCGCAGTGCGGAGCGGCGTATTTAGTGGCGGAAATGCCGCATGCCGGTGAACACCATGGCGATGCCGTGTTCGTCAGCGGCGGCGATCACTTCCTCGTCGCGCATTGAGCCGCCGGGCTGGATCACTGCGGCGACGCCCACCTCGGCGGCCTGGTCCAGACCGTCGCGAAACGGGAAGAAGGCATCGGAGGCCATCACCGAGCCCTTGACCTCGAGATCTGCATCGGCCGCCTTGATGGCGGCGATCTTCGCGCTGTAGACACGGCTCATTTGTCCCGCGCCCACGCCGATGGTCATGCGGTCCTTGCAGTAGACGATGGCGTTGGACTTCACGAACTTGCCGACCTTCCACGCGAACAGTAAATCCTCGAGCTGTTGCTTCGTGGGTGCTACCTTGGTGACCACCTTGAGATCGGCGGCGGTAATCATCCCTAGGTCGCGGTCCTGTACTAGCAGTCCGCCGTTGACACGTTTGTAGTCTAGTCCGGCCCGTCGCTCGGCATCCCATTGTGCGCAGCGCAGCACGCGCACGTTTTTCTTAGTGGCCAGTACCGGCAGTGCGTCGTCATCGACGCCGGGCGCGATGATTACCTCGACGAACTGGCGCTCGATGATAGCGCTGGCGGTCTTAGCGTCGAGTGGACGGTTGAATGCGATGATGCCGCCAAACGCCGAGGTCGGGTCGGTGGTAAAGGCGCGGTCGTAGGCGGCGAGGATGTCCGCGTCGACCGCAACACCGCAGGGGTTGGCGTGCTTGACGATTACGCAGGCGGGCGCCTCAAACTGCTTGACGCATTCGAGCGCCGCGTCGGTATCGGCGATGTTGTTGAACGACAGTTCCTTGCCCTGGAGCTGTTCGGCACTGGCCACGCCGGCCTCCATCGGTACGTGCTCGACATAGAACGCCGCGCCCTGGTGTGGGTTCTCGCCGTAGCGCATCTCCTGCGCCTTCACAAACTGTGTGTTGTAAGTGTGGGGGAACGCTGCGGTTTCGCCGTCCTTTCCGACACGGCCCAGGTAGTTGGCGATGGCGCCGTCGTAGCGTGCGGTATGTTCGAAGGATTTGACCGCCAGGGCAAAACGTGTGGAGTCGTCAAGTTGGTTGCTATTGCTCCGGAGCTGTTCGAGTACTGGGTTGTAATCGGCGCTATCGACGATCACTGCAACACCGGTATGGTTCTTGGCCGCCGCGCGCAACATGGTGGGGCCGCCGATGTCGATGTTCTCGATGGCCTCGGCGAGGGTACAGTCGGGGCGCGCCACGGTCTGCTCGAAGGGGTAGAGGTTCACGACCACCAAGTCGATGGGCGGGATATCGTGTTCACTCATTACGGCGTCGTCAACACCTCGCCGGCCCAGCAGCCCGCCATGGATGCGTGGGTGCAGTGTCTTGACCCGCCCGTCCATCATCTCGGGAAAGCCTGTGTAGTTGGAGACCTCGACGACGTCCACGCCGCTTTCACTCAGCAGTCGGGCAGTGCCGCCGGTGGAGAGGATCTCTATGTCAAGTTGCCGCAACTCGCGGGCAAACTCGACGATGCCGGTTTTATCGGAAACGCTGATGAGCGCACGCGTTATCTTCGCCATGAAAGATTCCCTAGGTCTGTGTAAAAGGAGCGCAGGCGCACGGCGTATCGCAGCGTGGCAATCGTGTTCGTGGCCGCGTGAAGCCTGGTATTCGGACTACGGGCGGGTGCCCGTGGTGAGGTTGCCCTGCAAACCGTACCCGGCGCGCGCAGTGGCGCACAGCGCAGTACAAACTAGTCCTGCAAATCGTACTGCCTGAGTTTCTTGCGCAGGGTGCCCCGATTGAGGCCCAGGATCTGCGCCGCCTGCGTCTGGTTGCCGCCAGTGAACTGCAGCACCGCCTGCAAAAGAGGTTGCTCCACCTCCTGTAGCACCATCTCGTAGAGCTCGCCCGGCGGATGTCCCTCGAGTTGCGCGAAGTAGTTGCTGAGCGCCACGCTGACGCATTCGCGCAGCGGCCGTTCCTGTTTCTCGCGTGCCACGCCCAGTGACACTACGTTGCTGCGGGACTGTGAGCGGCTCATGCAGCCAGTTCTCCACGCATTGCCAGGCGGTCGAAAAATTCGTTGGTCATGCGCAGTTGCTCGTCGGCGGTCTCGACGCGATTGACGGCCTGGCGGTAGGCCGCGCCGTGGGGATGGCCCTTGCTGTACCAGCTGATGTGTTTGCGTGCGATGCGTAC
>CP070733.1:1791390-1800005 GCA_020347585.1 Pseudomonadota bacterium
AATCTTTCAGGGAACAGTGGAGCGATGAACAAGGCGCCTGATGAGGGGCTTTATATCGTACTGATCAGCATTCACGGGCTGATCCGCGGCCACAACCTGGAACTGGGACGTGACGCCGACACCGGCGGACAGACTAAGTACGTGGTTGAACTGGCGCGCGCACTGGCCGCACGCCCCGACGTACAACGCGTGGACCTGCTTACACGCCGAGTGATCGACAGCAAGGTCGACACTGACTACGCGCAACCGGTGGAGGTGATCGCGCCGAGTGCGCAGATCGTGCGCCTTGCCTGCGGGCCGCGCCGCTACCTGCGAAAGGAAGTGCTCTGGCCGCACCTGTTCAGCTTTATCGACGATGCCCTGCAGCATTTCCGCCGCGTGGGGCGCACGCCCGATCTCTTGCACAGCCACTATGCCGATGCCGGTTACGTGGGCGCACGCCTTGCACAGCTACTGGGCGTGCCGCTGGTGCACACCGGTCATTCGCTGGGGCGCGTCAAGCGCCAGCGCCTGAACGAAAGCGGGCTGGCGCCGCAGAGCATCGAGCGCCAGTACAACATTACCCAGCGCATCGAGGCCGAGGAGATCGCGCTAGGCAATGCGGCGATGGTGGTGGCAAGCACCCGCCAGGAGGTCGAGGAGCAGTACGCGCAATACGAGAACTACCATACGCAGCGCATGGTGACGATCCCACCGGGTGTGGATCTGGAGCGGTTTCACCCGCCGCGGCGCGGCTGGCGTGCACCGCCAGTGGCGGAGCTGGTAAACCGCTTCCTCGCTGCGCCCCGAAAACCGATGATTCTGGCGCTATCGCGCCCCGACCACCGCAAGAACATAACCACACTGGTGCGCGCCTATGGCGAGAACAGCGCGCTGCGCGAGGCCGCCAACCTGGTGATCGTGCCGGGCAATCGCGATGACATCGGGGTAATGGACAGGGGAGCGCGCGAGGTGCTTACCGACCTTCTGCTGCTGATTGACCGCTACGATCTGTATGGCTGCGTCGCCTATCCCAAGCACCACGAGGCTCACGATGTGCCGGATTTATACCGCATGGCGGCGCGCAGCCGCGGTGTGTTCATCAACCCGGCGCTCACCGAACCCTTTGGCCTGACGCTGATCGAAGCGGCCGCCAGTGGCCTGCCCATCGTCGCCACTCGCGACGGCGGCCCTATCGACATCATTGGGAACTGTAAAAATGGTGTGCTGATTGACCCATTGGATGCCGACGCCATGAGCGAGGCACTGCTTGACGCCATCGCCGACCGGTCGCGTTGGCTGCGCTGGTCGCGCAGCGGGACGCGCGGCGCACGGCAACATTATTCCTGGGAGGGGCACGTCAAGAAGTATCTGCGTGCCGTGAACAAGATCACCGGGCGGCGCCGCGGACGCCGCTTTCCCAGGGTGGCGCGCAGCCGGTTGCCGAGCATCGACCGGCTGTTGGTCTGTGACGTCGACAGCACGCTGCTCGGGGATAGCGAGGCGCTCGAAGCCCTGCTTGCGCGACTTGGTGACGGGCGCGGCAAGCTGGGGTTTGGCGTGGCCACGGGCCGCAGCCTGGAGAGCACGCTCAAGGTGCTCAAGCAATGGACCGTACCGATGCCGGATCTGCTCATCACGGCGGTCGGCAGCGAGATTCATTATGGCCACGGCATGGTCGAAGACCAGGGTTGGGCGCAGCATATCGCGCATCGCTGGCGACCCGACGCGTTGCGCCAGGCACTGCGAGGTACCCCCGGCCTTAAGCTCCAGCCGAAAAGCGAACAGCGCCGGTTCAAGGTGAGTTACTTCATCGACCCCGACAAGGCGCCGGCGGTACGCGCGATCCAGCGCGAGCTGCGCCAGCGTGATTTGCACGCCAAGCTCATCTACTCTCACGAGGCCTATCTGGACCTGCTACCGATGCGTGCCTCCAAGGGACTGGCGATCCGCTATCTCGCCATGCGCTGGGGCATTCCGCCCGAGGCGATCCTGGTGTTCGGCGACTCGGGCAACGACGAGGACATGCTGAGCGGCAATACTCTGAGCGTGGTGGTAGGCAACCACACTCCCGAGCTGGAGAGGCTGCGGGGACAACACTGGGTGTATTTTGCCGAGGCAACCCACGCTTGGGGGATCCTGGAGGGCATCGAGTATTACAATTTCCTGGGTGAACCGAGGGCTCCCGAAGAGCAACAAGAACAGGAGTCGTCGCAGTGCTGATCGAGGGCTTGCCGGAATACCTGCACGAACACCGCGAGGAGGCGCATACGCTGTTGCGCTACTGTCTTGGACTCGGCCGGCCGTTCTTGCTGCAGTCAGACTTGCGTGACGCGCTGCAGGATGTGGCTGGCGAACAGGAACTGCCGCACCTTGCTGATACACCGCTGGGCCATACACTGGCAGTTGCCCAGGAAGCGGTGCTCGAGGCGCCGTGGATCTACATGTCGGTCCGCCCGCGCGTGGCGCGCTGGCATTATCTACGCTTTCACGTCGAGGCGATGCAGCTCGAGGAAATCTCGGTATCGGAGTTCCTCGCTTTTAAGGAGCGCCAAGTCACCGGCCAGGATCCGAACGCTGCCTGGATGTTGGAAGTGGACCTGGGTCCGTTCAACCGCGAGTTCCCCAAGCTCAAGGAGTCGCGCTCTATCGGACGGGGCGTGGAGTTTCTCAATCGTCGCCTGTCCAGCCAGCTGTTTCACGAACTGGGCAAGGGTGATCAGCGCCTGCTGAATTTTCTGCGTGTGCACCAGTGCCAGGGTCAGCAGCTGATGCTCAATCAGCGTATTGAAAGCGTCGAGGGTCTACAGCACGCCCTGCGCCGCGCCGACGAGTATCTGGCCGTGCAGCCGCCCGAGGCCGACTGGGACACTATTGGTACGCGGCTGCGCGAGCTAGGTTTCGAGCCGGGCTGGGGACGCACAGTGGCGCGCATGCGCGACACCCTGCACCTGCTGTCGGATATCCTGGAGGCTCCGGCACCGCGTGTCCTCGAGCAGTTCCTCAGCCGTGTTCCCATGATCTTCAGGCTGGCCATCCTCTCGCCGCATGGCTACTTTGGACAGGCCAACGTGCTGGGGTTGCCGGATACCGGCGGTCAGGTGGTTTACATCCTCGACCAAGTGCGCGCCCTTGAAAAGGAGATGCGCCGCGCCCTGCACGAGCAGGGCCTGGATATCGATCCACAGATTGTGGTGGTCACGCGCCTCATTCCCGAGGCCGGCAACACTACCTGCAACGAGCGCCTCGAGCACATCATCGGCACCGAGCACGCGCGCATCCTGCGCGTGCCGTTTCGCTCGGAAAGCGGCGAGGTAGTTCCGCACTGGATCTCGCGTTTTGAGGTGTGGCCCTACCTGGAGCGGTTCAGCGTTGATGTCGGCCGCGAACTGTTGGCCGAGCTCGGCGGCCGCCCCGACCTGTTGATCGGGAACTACTCAGACGGCAACCTGGTGGCCACCATGCTGGCGCACAACCTGGGCGTCACACAATGCAATGTCGCCCACGCGCTGGAAAAGCCCAAGTATCTGTATTCGGACCTGTACTGGCGCGACAACGAGGATCAGTACCATTTTTCCGCGCAGTTCACAGCCGATCTCATCGCCATGAATGCTGCCGACTTCATTATTGCCAGCACCTACCAGGAGATCGCTGGCCGCGAAGACAATGTCGGCCAGTATGAAAGCTATGAGGCGTTTACCATGCCGGGGCTGTACCGCGTGGTGAACGGCATCGACGTGTTCGATCCCAAATTCAATATCGTCTCGCCCGGCGCCGACAGTGAGGTCTATTTTCCCTACAGCCAGACCGAGCGCCGACTAAGCGGGCTGCATGATGAGATTCACGACCTTATCTACGGCCCGTCCGGCGAGATCGCACGCGGTCAACTGGCCGAGCCCGGCCGGCCGCTGCTGTTTACCATGGCCCGCCTCGACAAGATCAAGAACATCGCCGGCCTGGTGGATTGGTATGGCCAAAGTCAAGCGCTACGCAACGCCGCCAACCTGCTGGTAGTGGCTGGCCATGTGGATCCTGCTAACTCGTCCGACCATGAAGAGCGCGAACAGATCGACCGCGTGCATTACCTGATGAACGAACATGGGCTCGACGGCCAGTGCCGTTGGCTGGGCGTACAGCTCGACAAGAACATGGCGGGCGAGTTGTATCGGTATGTGGCGGACCGCATGGGTGCGTTCGTGCAGCCGGCGCTGTTCGAGGCGTTCGGCCTGACAGTCATCGAGGCCATGGCCTCCGGATTACCCACCTTCGCCACCAAGTATGGCGGTCCGCTGGAGATTATCGAGCACGGTGAATCCGGGTTTCACATCGATCCGAACCACGGCGAGGCGGCCGCCGGCATCATGGCGGATTTCTTCGAGCGCTGCCGGCGGGAGCCGGAGTACTGGGGCCGTATGTCACTCGGGGCCGTCGAGCGCGTCAAGGCCCGTTATACCTGGGACTTATACGCCGAGCGCATGATGACGCTGTCGCGCATATATGGCTTCTGGAAGTATGTCACCAACCTGGAACGAACTGAGACGCAACGCTATCTGGAGATGTTCTACGGGTTGCAACTGCGGCCGCTTAGCGAGCAGGTGCCGCACTAGCGGCGCGTTAAGAATGCTGGTTGGGGCAAGCCTACGCCCCATTGTTATGCACAGGCTTAAAAATCAACGATTTAGTATGTCAGTTTTATTAACACATCTGTTTGGTGCGACAAAAACAACATAACATACGGAATTTAATGAGCTTTTATCCCGGTTTTTGAGACTGCCGGCCTCCACTTTCCTGTGCCGCGCCCCGCAACGGTACGTGGTTTCAAATTCATCCACAAAGTTATCCACAGTCTGGGCGGGGGTTGCGCCTACCAGCGGAACAGGATCCACTGGTTGACGTTCGGGTTGGCCAGGGTGTCATCGCGGGTGTCGAGGATGCCGTCGCCATCGGTATCAATAAAATAGTACGGTGCGCCCTGCTGGGGGGTGACCTTGATGTACTGTAACTGGCCGCCGACACGGTATTCCTCGATGGTCTTGCCCTCCTCGTGCCGGATGGTGACCTCGGGTTCCTCGATCTCCTGGCGCTGCTCGATCTCTTCCGGCGAGGGCATGGGCGGCGGCGGGGGCGGCTCGTCTTGTGCCGCGGCCGGGCCGCCAGCGAACACTAGGGCGAATGCGGCGCACAGCGCGGCATGGGAGTAGCGCGCCACCGGGCGCCGGTCGAGCTTACAAGTCAAGGAGGATCTCCGCTTCTTCTGCCGAGGGTTCGAATCCGCGCTGCTCATAGTGGTCAAAGATCGCCGCCAGGATCTCCTCCGGCGTATCCAGGATCCTGAACAGCTCGAGGTCATCCGCATCGATCATCCCTGCTGCGACCAGGCCGTCCCGGAACCATTCCACCAGGCCCCTCCAGAACGGCTCATGCACCAGAATGATGGGAATGCGCCGCGTCTTTTTCGTTTGTACCAGCGTTAGAATCTCCGCCAGCTCATCCAGCGTGCCAAAGCCGCCGGGCATCACCACGTAGGCGGCAGCATACTTCACAAACATTACCTTGCGCGAGAAAAAATGCCTGAAGCTCAGCGACACGTCCTGGTAGGGGTTACCCGACTGTTCGTGGGGCAGCTGGATGTTGAGGCCAATGCTCGGTGACTTGCCATCGAACGCGCCCCTGTTGGCGGCCTCCATAATGCCCGGGCCGCCGCCGCTCACCACCGAGAACCCGGCATTGGAGAGGGTGCGAGAAATATCCACCGCCAGCCGGTAGTGGGGATGATCGGGCGCGAGGCGCGCAGAACCGAACACGCTGACTGATGGCTTGATAGTGGCGAGGCGCTCAAAGCCCTCGACGAACTCGGCCATGATCTGGAAGATTTTCCAGGACTCGCGCGTCAACATCGAGTCGTCAATGGGTGCGAGGCGCGAATGCCGCGCTTTCGATTTGTGGTCCATAGCCCTGTTGCGGATCCTCTGCGTTGTGTCCCTAGTGTTGCCAGCGCGGCAGCGGCGAACACGCCGCGCGGATTTGCAGTACCATACCCACGCCCGCCACGGCCGGGCGCGATAGCCGCATCGTATTCATTCTCAGGCGAACTTGCACGCGCGATGTCCAAGACACTGGTTCTAGTCGACGGTTCCTCCTATCTGTTCCGGGCCTTTCACGCCATGCCGGCGTTGACCAACTCGAAGGGCGACGCCACCGGTGCGGTCTACGGTGTCACCAACATGCTGCGGCGGCTGCTCGCCGACTACGATCCCGAGCACGTCGCGGTCGTATTCGACGCAAAGGGCAAGACCTTTCGCAACGACATGTACAAGGACTACAAGGCCAACCGCCCGCCCATGCCCGCCGAGCTGGCGGGTCAAATCGAGGCGGTGCACGAAGTTGTGCGCGCCATGGGGTTACCGCTGCTGTGCGTGCCGGGTGTGGAGGCCGATGATGTGATTGGCACCCTGGCTCGCCAGGCTAGCGCGCAGGGCATCGACACCGTTATCTCGACTGGCGACAAGGACCTGGCCCAGCTGGTGGATGCACACGTCACACTGGTCAACACGATGAACGACACGCGCATGGATCGCGACGGTGTGATCAAAAAGTTCGACATACCGCCCGAGCAGGTCACCGACTACCTCGCGCTGATCGGCGACACGGTGGACAACGTGCCCGGTGTGCCTAAGGTAGGGCCCAAGACCGCGCTCAAATGGCTCGAGCAGTACGGGAGTCTCGATGCCGTTATCGAACATGCCGACGAGATCAAGGGCAAGGTGGGTGAGAACCTGCGCGCGACGCTCGACCAGTTACCACTGTCGCGCGAGTTGGTGACCATCAAGTGCGACGTCGAGCTGGAGCACACGCCGGAACAGCTCGCGCGCGGCACGCCGAACCACGCCGCGCTGCGCGAACTGTATGCGCAACTGGAATTCAGGACCTGGCTGGCGGAGGTGATCGACGCCGGCGAGGACGGTAGCGGTGATGCGCGGGCACGCGGTGCGAGTGAGGGTGCAACACTCGAACCGAAGTATGACACGGTACTCACGCAGGCGGCATTTGCTGCGTGGTTGGCACGCCTGCAGGATGCGCCGCTGTTTGCCTTTGATCTCGAGACCACCAGCCTCGACTATATGCAGGCCGAGATCGTCGGCGTTTCGTTCGCGGTGGCGAGCGGCGCGGCGGCATACGTACCGGTGGCGCACGACTATCCGGGTGCACCGGCGCAGTTGTCGCGCGAGGTGGTGCTGGCGCAACTGCGTCCGCTGCTCGAGGATGCGGAGCGTGCCAAGCTGGGCCAGAACCTAAAGTATGACATGAGTGTGTTGGCCAACTACGACATCGAACTGCGTGGTATTCGTTTCGACACCATGCTCGAGTCCTATGTGCTCGACAGCACCGCCAGCCGCCACGACATGGATTCGCTGGCATTGAAGTACCTTGCACACCGTACCATCCACTACGAGGACGTGGCGGGCAAGGGCGCCAAGCAGATCGGTTTCAACGAGGTGACGATCGAGGAGGCGGCGCCCTATGCCGCCGAGGATGCCGAGGTCACCTTCCGCCTGCATGACACGCTGTGGCCGCGCCTCCAGGAGCAGGAATCTCTGGCGCGCGTGTTTCATGAGATCGAAATACCGCTGGTGCCGGTACTGTCGCGCATGGAACGCCGCGGAGTGCGCATCGACAGTGACATGCTCGCACGCCAGAGCGGCGAACTGGCCGCGCGCATGGCCGAGATAGAGCAGCAGGCGCACAGCGTGGCCGGTGAGCCGTTCAACCTGGCCTCGCCGAAACAGATCCAGGCGATCCTGTTCGACAAACTGGGTCTGCCGGTGTTGTCGAAAACGCCCAAGGGCGCGCCGTCCACTGCCGAGTCAGTGTTACAGGAACTGGCGCTGGACTACGAATTACCGCGTCTCATTCTCGAACACCGCGGGTTGAGCAAGCTCAAGTCTACCTATGCCGATAAGCTGCCGCAGCAGGTCAACCCGGCCAGCGGCAGGGTGCACACCTCCTACCAGCAGGCGGTGGCGGCCACCGGGCGGTTGTCATCAACCGACCCGAACCTGCAGAATATTCCCGTGCGAACCGAAGAAGGCAGGCAGATTCGAAAAGCGTTCATCCCCGCCGATGATGAGCACACTCTTCTCGTGGCCGATTATTCCCAGATTGAGCTACGCATCCTGGCCCACTATTCCGGTGACAAGGGGTTGATAAAGGCTTTCAAGGAGCGCGAGGATATCCACGCCCGAACGGCAGCGGAGGTTTACGGAGTTAATATTAAGAAAGTCACACCGGAGATGCGTCGCGCCGCCAAGACGGCCAACTTCGCCGTGATCTACGGTGTCTCCGCTTTCGGTTTGTCTCAGCAGTCGGAGCTAACGGTGGAGGAGTCGAAGGAGTTTATCGAAACCTACTTCGACCGTTATCCCGGTATCAAGAAATACATGGACGACATGAAGCAGACCGCCCGCGACAAGGGATATGTGACTACCCTGTTTAACCGTCGCCGCTACCTTCCGGAAATTCACGCCAAGAACTTCAACGTGCGCCAGTTTGCCGAGCGAATCGCGATCAACACCCCTATCCAGGGGACCGCCGCCGACATGATCAAGGTGGCCATGATAAAAATTCACGACAAGATG
>CP070733.1:1800105-1805371 GCA_020347585.1 Pseudomonadota bacterium
GTGATGGACAATATCGGTACCATCGCCAGTTCGGGCACGCGTCGTTTCCTGGAGGGACTCACGGGCGATCAGGCCAGCGACGCGAAGCTTATTGGCCAGTTCGGCGTGGGGTTCTACTCGGCGTTTATCGTTGCCGACAAGGTGAGCGTGGACACGCGCCGCGCCGGGCTTGGGCCCGAACACGGGGTGCGCTGGGAGTCGGCGGGCGAGGGTGAGTACACCCTCGAGAACATCGAGCGGCCGGCGCGCGGCACCACCGTCACGCTGCACCTGCGCGAGGGCGAGGACGATCTGCTCGAATCGTTCCGCGTGCGCTCGATCATCAGCAAGTACTCCGATCATATTTCGCTTCCCGTCATGATGCGCAAGGAAGGCGAGGGCGAGGAAGATGCGGCGGCATCGGATGAACTCGAAGCGGTCAATAAGGCCTCGGCACTATGGGCGCGGTCCAAAAACGAAATCAGCGACGAGGATTACCGCGAGTTTTACAAGCACGTTGCCCATGACTTTGATGAAACGCTGGCCTGGGCGCATAACCAGGTCGAAGGAACCCAGTCCTACACCACGCTGTTGTATGTGCCGAAGCGCGCGCCGTTTGACCTGTGGGACCGCGAGCAGCGCCATGGTGTCAAGTTGTACGTCAAGCGCGTTTACATCATGGATGATGCCGAGCAGCTGATGCCCAACTACCTGCGCTTCGTACGTGGGGTGGTTGACTCGGACGACCTGCCACTCAATATTTCACGCGAGATCCTGCAGCAGAACCGGCAGATCGATACCATCCGTGCGGCCTCGGTCAAACGTGTGCTCACCATGCTTGAGCACATGGCGACAGACGACAAGGAGAAGTACGCGGAGTTCTGGAACAGCTTCGGCAATGTACTCAAGGAGGGGCCCGGGGAAGATTTTGCCAACAAGGAGCGCATCGCCAAACTGCTGCGCTTTGGCTCGACGCATGAGGAATCCCAAGGGCAAGACGTGGCGCTGGATGACTACGTGGCGCGCATGAAGGAAGGGCAGGACAAGATCTATTACCTGACCGGCGAATCACGCAAGGCCGTTGCCAACAGCCCGCACCTTCAGGTATTTCGCAAGCAGGGCATTGAGGTGTTGCTGCTATGGGACCGGGTCGACGAGTGGATGATGTCGTTCCTCAACGAGTACGACGGCAAGCAAATGGAGTCGGTTGCCAAGGGCGACCTGGATCTCGGCGAGCTCGAGGACGCAGAGGCCAAGGAGAAAACCGAGCAGGCAGCCAAGGATTACGCGGACCTGGTGGCGAAGATGAAAGACTTGCTGGCAGACAAGGTCAAGGAGGTGCGGGTCACGCATCGCCTTACGGACTCGCCCTCGTGCCTGGTCGTCGAGCAGCATGATATGGCCATGAGTATGCAAAAGCTGCTGCGCCAGGCCGGACATAGCGTGCCCGACGTGCAACCGGTACTCGAGATCAATCCGGAGCACCCGCTGGTGACGGGCCTCAACGCCGAGAGCGACGAGGCGCGCTTCGCGGACTGGACCCACGTGCTGTTCGACCAGGCGATGCTCGCCGAAGGCGGTCAGCTGGAGGATCCGGCCGCCTTCGTGGCGCGCATCAACGATTTGTTGCAACGCGCCGATGCGCAGACCAACTAACCTGCGGGGAAATACGGAACAAGGCGGCCGCCGGCCGCCTTTTTTCGTTGTGGCGCATTGCATTGCAAAGCCCGGGGTCGAACCGTACTATCAAGGCGGTGCTGTTGCATACTCAGGGCATGAATACCGGCCAGTCCCCGTTATCCCTCGCCGTGTTGGCCACGCTAATGCTCGCGCTATCGGGGCTCGCCGGCGCGGCTGAAACGCCCGCCAGCGAACCAGTTGCTGGCGACGCAGCAGGCACACAACAACCCGCCGATGCCAGTGCCGATGCACCAGCTGATTCGCAGGCGGCGCCCGACGCGGCTGATCGCGAATCCCCCTGGGCCGACTACCTGTTCTCCCCCCTGGACACGCCGCACCGAGTTGTTTCACGCAGTCTGGAAACCGCCGTCAGCTGGTTCGACAGTTTTTTCGCCGACAGCAAGGTATACCGCGATACCACCCGCAGCTACGCCACGGTCAGCGGCCAGGTGACGTTCAGGGAAGGGGGCGAAACCGATTTCGACGGTGACTTCCGGGTCAAGGTCAGGTTGCCGCAAGCGAGAAAACGCTGGAATCTGATTTTTCAGAGCGATCCCCGCGAGACAGCACTGACCGAGCGCGAAGAGCGCGAGGAAATCGCGCCGGTGACGAGCAGTGAGGCGAACGAGTATTTCACAGGCGTCGAGGCGGTCATCCGGGAGGTCGAACTGTGGGACATACGCCCGACCTTCGGCGTGAAGATTTCCGCACCCATCGATCCCTTCGCCGGGGTGCGGGTGCGACGCAGCCTGACGCTTCCCAAGTGGACCTTTCGTTTCGAGCAGGCAGTTATCTGGTTCGATCTGGCCGGGACTGTGGCCGACACGTTACTGGAATTCAACCGGCCGTTCAGAGAACGTTTCGTGTTTCGCTCAACCAGCCGCGCACGCTGGCGTGACGAAACAGACAAGTGGGAACTCGGCCAGGTTTTCAGCGTGTTCCAGACCCTAAGCGCGCGGCGCGCAATTGCCTGGGAGGCCGGTGTTTACGGCACCAGCGATCCCACGGTACGGGCGGAGAGCTACGGACTGAGCATTCGATACCGACAGCGCGTGTATAAGAAATGGCTGTTCGTGGAGGCGGTGCCCAATGTGGTGTTCGCACGCGCGGACGATTTTGACGCGACCACATCGCTGGTATTCAGGGTAGAGGCGGTCTTTGGCAGCGAATATCTGTAGCACGGGCCGGGTTTGTTGCGGCGATACGCACAGCAGCGTGGCGCTGCGGTGATCGAGATCGTTTCCGGCGGGCAAAGCGGTGCCGATCGTGGCGCACTGGATGCGGCGCTCGAAGCCGGCGTACCCTGTGGCGGCTGGTGCCCGGCAGGACGCCGCGCCGAAGACGGGCGCATTTCGGCGCGTTACCCGTTGCGCGAACTGGACAGTGGGCACTATATCGATCGCACATTGCGTAACGTGCGTGACAGCGACGCCACCTTCATCGTCAGCTTCGGCCCGCCCGAAGGGGGCACCGCACGCACGCTGGAATGTTGCGTCAGCGAGGGCAGACCACACCTGCTGGTCGATGCGCATCAAGTTGATGCCACGCGCGCCGTGCAGTTGTTGCTGGCGTTTGTCGCCGAACATCACGTTAGGCGTCTCAATGTCGCGGGGCCACGCGCCAGCCTTGAGCCGCGTGCCCATGGTTACACTCATGACGTGGTGAGCCGGCTGCTGCGCGACGCGGCCGAAGTGGACTGAGCTGCTGTCATGGCAGGCTTCATTGATTCTGCGGCACCATTTGTCTGGCTGATCGTGTTTTTTGCCGGCCTTGTGCATGGTGCACTCGGGTTGGGTTTTCCGTTGGTGGCAACGCCGCTGTTGGCGCTAGCCATGGATGTGCGTAGCGCCGTGCTGGTGACACTGATCCCGACCATCAGTGTCAACGTCATCAGCATCCTCAAGGGCGGCGGTTGGCGCCAGAGTATCGGCCGCTACGGGATACTGGCGCTGTACGTTTCACTCGGCAGCTGGGTTGGCACCCGCATCCTGATTACTCACGACCCGGCGCCGTTCAAACTGGTATTGGCTGCCGCGGTGCTGGCATACCTGGCCGGTTCATACCTGCGCTTGAGCGCGGGCAGTTGGATTCGGGCACACACACCGTTGGCCTTGCTTGCATTCGGGCTACTTGCCGGGCTCATGGCGGGCACGGTCAATGTGATGGTCCCGGTGCTGATCATATTGTTGCTTGAACTGCACCTCGCCCCGACATCCACCGTGCAGATATTTAACTGGTGCTTCCTGGCGGGCAAGATGGTCCAGACTCTGGAGTTTGCGCGAGTAGGCATGCTGACATTCCCGGATGCGCTTGCTGCCGCGCCGCTTGCGCTGGTGGCACTGGCCGGGCTGGCGACGGGTATGGCGCTGCGGGGGCGCTTTGATACCGTGGCATATAACCGTGCACTGCGCGTGGTGCTGCTGGTTGTTGCGGCGGGCTTGATGCTGCAGTATCTCGCATCGCTATAGCGATTTCATCGAACCGGACTGACAGTTGCGGTACCAAAACCGGGCATTGCCTGACGGGCGCGAGCGCAGCAAAATGGGATCGTAGGAACGGGGCGACCTGGGTGGTGCAGGTGTGCCAGGCAAACAGCACAGCAACGCGTGTGCCGCACGCACAAGGAGCAGGCTATGTGGAAACGAGTCGAAGGCTATTCCCTGTATTGGGCCGCCGCCGAGAAAACCGGCACCGTCTATCTGCAACTCGACGGAGGAGGCGAGGGAAACATCAGGCGCCTGTCGCGGCAGGAACTCGCCGCGATTGGTGACATACTGCGCAACGAAAGCCCAGTGTGGTTTCACTCGACGCGCGGTGATCTGTCTACTGAAACTGTGCCACGCGACGAGGAAGAACGCATTTAGTGCGGTTGCGCACGGTGGCGTGTGCAGCGGCTGTGCTAGGGTATGATAGTGGAGAGTGCAGCCTCGTGCGGTTTGCACCGCAACGGTGCATCGCTGGCATAGATCGCAATGTAGAAGCGCCCGGTTCGGGGGGCAGTGTATGGGTATTCTCGAAACATTGAAAAAACGTGCGCAGGAACTGCGCGACAATCACGAGCAAGCCAGTGACAGGCCGCTGGATCTCGAAGCCTACAACCGCGCCGCGGTCGTTGCCAGTCTCAGGCGGGTGCACGATTTTCTGCACGACATGGTTGAGCAACTGTACCTGCTCGAGCGCGACATAACTGTGGACTACCTGTTGCTCGGCGTCGGCGAGCTGTCCGGGCTGACCCAGGGCGGCTATGAACTGTACTCCAAGACCCGCGGCGAGATGGAGGTCGGTCTGTGCTATTCGCTTGCCAGCGACAAGGAGTACCGCTTCGAGTTTGACGACGCCGAGATGGTGAAGGGCCTTGAGGAAGATCTCAAAACCTGTGGTTTGATCCCCAGGGTTGATTGGTCAGCGGAAGGTGAACGCGAGCACAACGTGCTGACGCTCAAGGGCGAGATTCCGATCAGCCTTTTGTTCCGGGAAAACTTTGACGATGCGTCCGTTGATCTCGCTATCGCCAACTACATGGGGCCAGGGCACTCTGAGTATCGTCTCAAACCCGACCAGATCAACGAGGCGTTTCTCGAGGAACTGGGCAAATTTGTACTGCGCA
>CP070733.1:1805471-1808416 GCA_020347585.1 Pseudomonadota bacterium
GAGCAATCGCCAGCAGGAGTGGGTAGTGCTTTAGCCAACGGTAACCGGCAGATGGTTATCGCTGCGCGCGGCGAAGCTGCTCCAGCGCGTCTCCGAGCTGCTGGTGAACCGTGCCCATCTGGCGGACGATCAGTGCACGGCCGGGCTGCCAGTAATAGATCGAGCCGGGGCCGCCGTTTACGTCCCAGGTGGTCGGGGCGATGGTTCGATAGATCAGCTCGACCAACTCCTGGCCATAGTCGGCGGCCCCTTGCCCTTGTGCGGGGAAACCGCCGCCGGGCATCGGTCCGCCGAATCCCCCGCCGCCGCCAATGCCACCGCCGCGGCCAACACCAGGCGCCGCTCACGGGTGTTGAGCCCGCCATACCAGTGCCGGAATTTTTCAATTGCCGCGTTCATGCGCCCGCACCGCGAATCTTGAGGCGACTTTCCACCTTATCACCACGCGAGGTCGACTGGCTGTCTACGTCCCAGCCGTGCTTCGACACCAGCTCCTGCTTGAGCTTGTCGAGGCTTTGCAGATCCTTGGTCTCCAGTTCGAGATCCAGGCCGCCGTCGCGATAACGAATACTCTGCACTTGTAAGCCCGCGGTGCGACTGAGCACCGGTCCGGCATTGGCGAGTAATTCCTGCACGCTGCTGTCGCCGCGGCCGCTGCCGCGCTCGAGCGCCTTGAGGCGGCTCTGCATCTGGGCGTAGGCGCCCTTGGTGTTGCGCGCATCGGGAAAGGTCTTGCGAAACAGGGTTTGCATCTGTGAGTCCAGTGCGCCGGCCTGCGCCGAGAGGTCGATGTAGCGATACACGCTGAAACCCAGTTGCAATACCACCCAGGCCGCGAACACCGCGGCCGCCGTATACCACGGGCGCAGGTGCTTGCTGACGCCCTCGCGCTGGCTGAACTCGCCCTGCAACAGGTTAATGCCGGAGACCGGGTCGGCATGCTGGGCCAGCAACGCCGTGGCGCCGGCCGGGCATGGCTCCATACGCAACTCGGGCCCGGCCGCCAGTGCGCCGAGTTGCCCGGCCTGCTGCGCGCGACAGTCATACACACCAATACTGGCCGGCAAGGTCTCGGTTTGCTTGAGCGATTGTGCCAGCACCGCCACCAGGCTGTCTGAGTCCACGGCGAACCCGCCCTGCGCCGCCGTGCGCACCACACTGTCCTGCGCCTCGATCAGCACCGACCAGGTGTCGTCCTCGCGCGGCAGGCAATGCGCATCAACCAGCAACGCCCAGGGCCGAAGCTGCGCCGCCGCCAGGAGCGTAAGCCAGTGCTGCATGCGGGCACGTTCTACCACCGCGACCTGCACCCGGCCATCCTTGCCGCGCGCGCCTAGCGCAAAGTGCATTTCTTCCGGGTCGTCGATGAGGCGCTCTTCCAGTGCCCAGGGCACCGCCCGAAGCATGCGTTGGCGATTGCCGCCCGGTAACACGACATCGGTGAGCAATACCTCAACGCCCGGTACACACACCACGGTGCGCTCGCCGGCGGCATAGGCCGCCGCCTCGTCCAGCGTGCCGGACGCGGTGTCGCCCTGTGGCCGCCCGCCGTCGACCAGCACCCAACTGGCGGTGGCCGTATCGGCGCCAACGACGAGCGGATCCAGACGAACAAACAAGTAACGCGCCACTAGAGCCCTCCGTAGGAGCGAAGCACAACGCTCACCTTACCATCGTCGCTGCGATTCAACAGGGTATACAGCGTGGAACGCGCCCGGCCCACCTGCGCCTCGGCGGTGAGCAGAAAGTAATTCGACGCCACATCCAGCACCCGGTCGGCGTCCTTGCCCACCTTACCGGCCAGCACCGACTCCTGGAGAAACTGATCGCGCGTCTCCCAGCCCTCATTGGTGCGGCCCTGGCGTAGATCCTGCGCATCCTGCAGGCTGATGTCCTTGAGCACCGAGGCCAGCACCCCCGGTGGCAGTTCGTTGTTACTATCTGCGGTATTGACGTTAACCCGGGTCCGCCCGGGCAGCGCTACGACAAACGGTTCGACCATGTCGTACACACGCAACTCGGAATCGGGCAGGCGATCGCCAAAGCCGCGCACCAGCAACAGTTCGCTGGTGCTGCGCAACGGCTGGTTCGCGGTACGGTAGGCCACCGGCATGCCCAGGTAGTAATTGTCTTCGGCGCCGCCGATGCCGCGGGCTTCCTCATCGGCATCCAGCCAGTCCACGACGGCGTCGGCCAGGTCGGGTGGCAGTTCCAGGTGCTCGAGCATGCGTTTGAACAACTGATAGTCCGGGTCGCTGCGCTTGCCCTTGTCGTCCAGCAAGTTGTTAATGTTGAACCGGCCCTGCAAATCCTCGACGCGCCCGGTGAGCACACCACCTTCTACGGGGAACACCACGCTGTTTTCGCCATACTCCTCGAGGTTGTCGAATTTATTGTTATTAAGCAGATCCTGGGTGAGCAGCGGCATGACATAGGCCTCGGCGCCGCCCAGGTACAGCGCCGCCTGCTCGAGGTAGAGTACGTTTTCCGACAGGCGCAGGTCCATGCGCTGGCGCGTAACCATCGCCACCGCGGCCACGCTCGCCAGCGTCACCACCAGCACCGCGGTGATCAGCGCTGCACCGCGCTGTCGCCGCCCCAAACTGTTCAACGCTATGGTCATTAACGCATCATGCCCCGGTCAATGCCACCAAGCGGGTGACCCGCCCCCAGTCTTCCAGTTCGACACTGAACTCCACGGCGCGTGGCAGTCCGGCATCCTCCGTAGCGGTCAACGGCGGCCAGACTGTGCGCCACTCGTTGGCGGTATCAAGAAAGCGCAACTCCAGTTTGATCACCTGCTCGAGCAGCGCGACCCGCGCTGGCTCAGAATCCTGTGCGCGATCGAGCGTCAGCCACTGCACGCGATACAACACCTCGTCTTCCACCTCGTAGGCAACCCGCTGCAGCGTACTGCGCGGCAGCCGCGCCGGGTTGCGATGCCC
>CP070733.1:1808516-1815332 GCA_020347585.1 Pseudomonadota bacterium
ATAACAATAAGGAAGGTGCTGTGAGGCTGCGTTGGTTTGCCGCGTTTGTCGCAATTGTGTGTTGTAACGCATTGGCCGCGGCCGAGCCCGCATGGCGTGCCGTTGTGGGCAACGACCCACTGCAAGGCAAAACCGCGTGCCTCATGGAATCCGCGCAAGTGGCCGTGAACGATGGTCAAACCACCACGCCAGTGCGTTTCCTTTATAACGGCACGGCGTTTTTAGTGACCACCAAATCGAACATCGACCAGAGTTACCCGAACGTGGGTTTGCAAGTCGACACGCATGCACCCTTTGCCATCGATCGTGTGCACAAGGAAACCCATGTCATATTTGCTAAGGATGCTGAGCAGATACGTGCACAGTTCATTCGCGGCTTAAGAGCGAAACTGTCGCTGGGCTTCTGGCCGACGTGGCCGCAAGGCGAAA
Organism: Pseudomonadota bacterium; assembly: GCA_020347585.1. GTDB lineage: Bacteria > Pseudomonadota > Gammaproteobacteria > CAMYNG01 > CAMYNG01. The sequence continues at coordinate 1,808,946 of CP070733.1, forward strand.
CGGTCGTCGCTGAGTTTAGCCTGATCGGCTTTACCAAGGCGCATGAGAAATTTCTGCAATGTCAGCGGACGGGACGCCTTGGCGAGAACGCCAAAGCCGGCACGTGGGACTAAGGTCATAACTATCACAACATTGCCACGGGCTGGTAACACCGCAGTCGTTTGGAGGGCGAGCCGATGGGGCTGAGATTAAAGTTCAACGTTGTTTTGCTCATCGCGTTTGCGCTGGGCATGGGGGGTATTGCCCTTGTCTCACGAGCGATGCTCGAGGAGAACGCTCGCGAGGAGATTTTGCATATCGCCGGAATAATGATGGAGAGTGCCGTGGCGATCCGCGGGTATACCGTACGTGAAATTCGCCCGTTGTTGGCCGTGCAGATCAAACGTCAGTTTCTACCGCAAACCGTACCGGCCTATGCGGCGACGACGAACATCCGCGGCTTGCGTGAAAAGTACCCGGAGTACACCTACAAGGAGGCCACCCTCAACCCCACCAACCCGGCGGATCGTGCCACCGACTGGGAAACCACGATCATCGATCATTTTCGCAACAATTCGGAGACGACCGAGTTGGTCGGCGAGCGCGTGACAGCCACCGGCCCGAGCTTGTATATGGCGCGCCCGATCCAGATCAAAGATCCAAGCTGCTTGGCTTGCCATGGCAAGATCGATGACGCCCCGCAGACCATGCTGGACCGCTACGGTAACGCCAACGGCTTTGGTTGGCGACTCGACGAAATCGTCGGTGCCCAATTGGTCAGCGTTCCAATGTCGGTGCCGCTCGAGCGTGCCGAAAAGACATTTTGGACCTTTGTCTTCGCGCTGGGTGCGGTGATGGTCGGCATTATCGTGGTGCTAAACATTTTGTTGCACTTTATCGTGGTTGCCCCGGTAAAGCGCATGTCGGCGATCGCGCATGAGGTCAGCATGGGTAAGCTCGATGTCGAAGAGTGCACACCACGTGGCAAGGATGAAATCGCTTCGTTGGCGGGATCCTTCAATCGCATGCGCCGCAGTCTGGACAACGCGATGAAGATGCTCGATGAATAAAAACCGAGCCCTTTAGGTAGTGTCGCCGGAGATGTCGCGATAGAGCCACGCCTTTGCCAAGCGTAGTTCGCGATCGACCGTGGCCGGCGAGATGTCGAGCGCTTCGGCGATCTCGTCATAGGTCATCCCACCATAAAAGCTTAGCTCGACGACGTTGGCCTTGCGTTCGTCAAAGGATGCGAGCCGGCTGAGCGCATCTTCCAGATCGAGCACATCGGGCTCTGGTCCGCCACCGGCCAGTTGCGCCTCGTGCAGCGTGACCTTCACATCGTCCCCACCGCGCTTGGCGCGCCGCTTGGCCTTGGCGTGGTCAACTAACACGCGGCGCATGATGCGGGCGGCCACGGCCAGAAAATGCGCGCGATTCTCCCACGACACCGAGGCATCGATGAGGCGCATGTAGGCCTCGTTGACTAGGGCGGTCGCCTGCAAGGTGTGCCCCGCGTTCTCCCCGCGCATTTGGCGTTGTGCGATGTCGTGCAAGGTCTGCTCGACCAGGGGCATAAGCTGTGCGAGCGCATCCTGCTTGCCGGCACGCCAGTCGTGCAAGAGTTGGGTCACATTGCTGGGATCGGACCTGGGGTCTGGCATGGGATCACCGCATGGGGAGCTGCGAAAAACTTTGCCCATTGTAGCGCGACGATGAGGGGATTTACCGCTCGGTGTCGCTTTCCCCTATAAGGGCGGCCAATACCGCATGGGATGGGCCGCCACCAACCTAGAACGCAACACCTGCCCCTGGTGGGGCAGGTCAGGAGGAAGACCATGAACCGCAACCTATCGACCCTCGCCCTGTTCGGCGCCCTGTTCGGCGCCCTGAGCGGTGCAACTGCAGTGCTAGCCATGGGAGCCCAGTCCTCTACCAACGCCACCGCATCCGACCCGGGCCGCGAGGCGCCCGCCGCGGCGTTCAAGGCGCGACCGGGCGCCGCCGCGGGTAATCAAGCGCTGCAAGGCGAGTGGCAATCGGGCTGCGATGGGCAGGGTGCGACCCGCTTGCGATTGCGCGTTGCGGGGGATCGCATCGCGATCGATCAGCTTGGCTATCGCGATGCGGCGTGCACCCAGGCGAACCGAGTGCGGTATTACGTCGCGCGTGGTCACCTGAGCGGTAGGCGGCAAGCGGCGCAGCCGACTGGTGGTGAACGCAGCAATGTGGGGTTTTACTATGCACGTGCAGAGGTTGCGGCCCGTTTCCCAACGCGCGTTCCCGTCGCGCTGCGGGTCGAGGGAAGCTCCAAGGCGCCAGTCCTGCGTCTATACATCGAAGGTGAGCCCACCCTCAGCTTCACGCCGGCCCCAAGCCCTGTCGCGAGTGGCACCTGATCGCACGCTTCGCCCAGGATGCCGGGCGTTGAGCGCGAAGTCAGCGGGCAGGGTTTCGCCCTTGACGATGAAGAAGCTGAAATCGGCGTAGCGTGTATTGGCGTGTTAATCCGAGGCAACAAAGGGGAGGTTGTTGCGGGCTTGTCACTCTCTGCGCCGATTAAGCATCGTAAGGATGAGTGGACAGGTCTGCTGCAACAAGCAGCTAAAACGATCTCAGAGAGACTGTAACAAGGTCGCTAGGCGACTTAGCTTGCAGGCAAATGAAGACACGGCGATGCCGCCAGGCAGTGCCGATCTTTCGCGCTCGTAACGCGCGCGCAAATGCTGCGGTTAAGTCCTGATATGCGTCTACTAAGGTACTGCGAACCTCATGATCCTTGACTTAGAGCAACATTGCTGCAGTTCGCAAGCACCAACTTTAGCGTAGAATCGGATTCAAACTGTACAGCAGATCCGCGACTTCCCGGAACCCGAAACATGCCTGACCTTGCAGCCAACATGGTAGAGCCCACCGGCGGATTCCCGTTAAACAACAAGATGATGCGTTACAACCTGTTTGTGCCGCGGCTGTACAACTGGTGCAAATCGCTGGGATTTGAGCGGGGAAAGATCATGCCGTCGCGCGCATTTTGTGCCGACGAGAGTCAGGGCTTCCCAATCATCATGCTCGCCAAGCATTTTGGCACCTTTCCATTCAGCCACGGCATCGTCGGTGGAATCGTCGCAACTGACCGGCACGTCCCGCATGCCGCACACGGACAGGACCTGGTGCTGGTTCAGGCAAGTCACGTGGGTTACGACCCTGAAACCGCCACCTTCGGCAAGTACCGGCGCGCCCAGACGACGCACGGGGAATACAGTTCCAACTGTGGCCGGGTGCAACAGGTATTTGCGTGGTACAAAAGGGAATATGATTTCGCGCAGCACAATATCCTGCTGCACCACATAGACGGTCAGAAAGTCGTAATTGTCGATAACCAGCTCTTGCGCGAAGACCGTGACGAAGGGTTGCTCTTGCGCCTGGACAAGATTCTGGCCGTCGACCCGGCAGGGCAACGCATCCCGTTAAAGATGCTTAGCACCGCGAGGGTATTCGCGCCGGCCGCAAGTTTCGTTGAACAAACGGGTGAGGCCGTTTTCAATGGTGTCACCCCGATGACCATAGGCGCCAATCTGACCGAAGATATGTTCTATTTTCAGCGCAACATACCAAAGGTGGAAGAAGGTGTGGATCAACTGGAGCAAAACCTGATCCGCTTCATGCCGCAGATCGTCACCTCGGCGGCACCCACCCTGACCGCGGCACAGATCAACACCCAGGTAGAGTTCGATCGCACCTTCCGCACCATTGTCAAGGAACGCACCTATAAAGGTAAAAAGGTATTGTTCATCGCGGGGCTGCATATCGATATATCACCCCAGGCCGGGCAGCTGTTTCCACTCACCAAGTACATTCCGTGGGCTGCCTATGTGCAGGACCGTGACGGATTTTACTACACGCTCGAGCAGGATGAGCTCGTACAGACCCTGACACAGCAAAGCGCCGACAACCCGGATCAGATTGACCTTGAGATCGCCATTGAGATGATGGCCCAGGCTGATGAGGTCAGGATCCAGGCCTGATCTGCATTTCGGTCCCTGGAACGCAAAGCACGAGCGCCGCCAGCATTGGCAGCAGTGACGGTACCAACACGCCAAGCAGCATAATAGCGCCTGCGTTGGTACGTAGCGGTTGCCCTCGGCGTGCGCGTGAGCGATGTGAACCGATGGCTCGTATCGGGTGCGGGGGGTATGCTGCACGGGGACGAGCAGGCTTCCCCGTTCGTTCTGCGTCCGGTCTCCCCGGTAAGGCGGTCGAGCCTGCAGCCGGGTTCAAATACCTATTCATTGGCGTGGCAAGAGCGCCAGACTCGGGTTGGCGCGTGTAAGGTGGCGTTACTTTTTTGCGGTCTTTCGTTTTTTCTTGCGCGCGGTGCTCTTTTTCGGCTCCTGAAACAGAGTTTTCAACCGCGGCCAGATCTTTCCCATCCGCTCGCGTATCTGCGGTTCGTTACTGATCGCGAATTCAAGGAAGGTGCGTGCTACCAGCGACAGTTCCTTACCCTTCGGGTAGACAATATACCACTGACGCATGATGGGAAAATGTTCAACATCCAGTATCGCGACCGGCCCCTCGGCGCCCTCCAGCGTAAGGGTGTGTAACGACAATACCGACAGACCGAGACCGCCTACCACGGCATGTTTGATGGCCTCGTTACTCCCGAGCTCCATACGCACGTTAGGACGAAGGCCCGCGGCATTAAAAACCCGCAAAGTAGCATCACGCATACCGGATCCGGGTTCACGGATGATAAAAGGCTCTTTGGCGAGTTTTGACAGGGGGATTTTCTTTTTTGCCACAAGGGGATGAGATTTTGGCGCCAGGACTACCAGCGGGTTAGGCGCAATCGGAAACGCGTCAACCTCGATTTCGTCTTCCGGGGCCTGCCCCATAATGTAAAGATCGTCCTCGTTTGCATGCATACGCTCGATGATTCGTTCCCGGTTGGAAACCTTGAGCGAAAATTCTATTCCCGGGTAAAGCCGGCTGAATTCGCCCAGTATTTCGGGCGCAAGATACTTGGCGGTTGATATCACCGCCATCCGCAAACGGCCGCATTTCATTCCCTTGAGATCGGCAATCTTGGTCTCGAGGTTGGCCATGATCTCGAACATTCGTCGACAGGCCTCATACAGCTCCAAACCGGCCTCGGTTGGTTTGACATTGCGTCCTACGTGTTCGAACAATGGCAAACCCATGGCGTCGTTCAGCTTCCTGATCTGCATGGAAACGGTAGGCTGTGTCAGAAACAATTCTTCAGCGGCGCGCGTGAAACTCCCGAGCCTGACGATCGCCTCGAACACTTGCAGTTGGCGCAAGGTCGCATGCCGAATCAGATAATCGGGCACGGCCACGGCGGACGTATAGCTGGTATCGTCGGATAAACCCATGCGCTTGCCTTATGCCTCTGCTACGAGCAGGCGTGTCCTCGCGACCGGAGAGTAGTCATCGGGCAATGATACCGCCCCTACCGGCTGACGGATTCGACCAGGGGCGTTTCAAATTTCTCCGGCCCAAGAACCGCAACATCAGACACATATACCGTCAAGTGATGTCCTTCGCGGACCATCTCCTCGACATCATCCAACATGCCTGGCATCCGTCCCTGGGGGACGACTACATGGAACTTGATGTTGGTATCTACGTCCAGTTCACCTGATACCTCACCACTGGACCCGGCACCATACGCCTTAACCACGGTATAACCACTGGCGCCACGGCGACGGACCATTTCTATCAGGCGCTGCTCAAGGACATCCAGGGTAATGATGGTGAGGAGTTTTTGCGGAAACAGCCGGTGCATCGCTGTTACCTCCTATTATTGAATCCATGCTGCCACGGGCCGGGCGAGGACCTGAGGAGTACGCGTCAAGTCGGCTCGCCGCCGGTTCCGGCGCCGGATGATTGCGCGATGCCTAAGAACGTGAGTGCTGTTGGCAGAAGGTCCAGGACAACGCGCATTTCACAGGCGACTGCGGGTTGGGCGGGTTAGGTACGTCCTGACCTGGGTATTTACTATACCCGATATTTTCGGCTCTATATATAGAGTTTTTTCTATTTGTTATCCCGTCAATCGGGCCATACCCGGGGCCTGGCCTGATAGGGATCGGCGGTGGTCTGCGCCGCGGGGGCTGCGCCGCGCCCGCCACCGGATTTTCTTGCACCGGCCGCGGCGGGTTTCTTTGCGGCTGCGCGTGAGCGCGGCTTCGCGGCCGGCGCACTCGTCCCTGCTCCCGGCGCGCTGCCTTCCTCCGCCGTCTTGCGGGACTTGCGCATCGATTCCACGAGCTTTTGCCGGGTCTTGTCAGTCTCGCTCATGTCGCTATAACCTCCTGAACCAGTTCCTCGAGTTCCGCCGCGGCATCGGCGCCACGGCGTCCCATGTCGAATACACTCTTGCCTTCCAGG
>CP070733.1:1815432-1819348 GCA_020347585.1 Pseudomonadota bacterium
GTAACATGAGCGCCGAGGAGTTTGATGAACACCGTAAGGACGAGATCTCCGTGCTGGCGGCCTCGTTTAATCGCATGCGGCGCAGCCTAGTCAAGGCGATTTCGTTAATTGAGAGATCCTGATCTGTCCGGTGACGACCAAACGCCGCGCCATCCAAAGTGGTTGTAGCTGCTAAACGGCAATTGCCATTCGCATACGTGCGCAAAACATCACTCAGCCCTAAACAGGTCGGCACAGGACCGTGTTGAGCAAGGCGCAGATTGCGGCGCTGTATCGCCGGCGCGCCGGTCTCTACGACTGGTCGGCCAACCTCTACTACCTATTAGGGTATCGCGAGCACGCTTACCGCAAGCGCGCGGTCGCGGCGCTGGGTTTGCGCCCGGGCGACACTGTGGTGGAAATTGGCTGTGGTACTGGCCTGAACTTCGCTTTGTTGCAGCAAGGTGTGGGAGCCGCTGGCAGGATCATTGGTGTCGATCTTACCGATGCAATGCTCGAGCAGGCTGCGCGCCGCGTTGCCAAGCGTAACAGGTCAAATATTGAGTTGGTGCAAAGCGATGCCGCTGCGTTTGAATTTCCAACACCGGTTGATGCAGTGATTTCCACCTACGCCCTGACCATGGTGCCGGAGTACGACACGGTGATTCGCAACGCTGCGCAGGCACTGCGCCCGAAGGGCCGATTTGTGGTGCTTGATTTGAAGAAGCCTGATGCGGCACCCGCCTGGCTGGTGCGCTTTGGCGCGTGGACCGCAGGACCGTTCGGCGTGAGCCTTGAACTTGCGGATCGGCGCCCGTGGGAATCGATCGCGCGCTACTTTGAGAACTACACGTTCACTGAGTTGTACGGCGGCGCGACCTATATCGCGAGCGGCGAGGCGCCACGGGGCTAACTTCCCTTACAGTGGCTGGCCGACCCCTGCGGCGCGTAGCGCGTTTTCGTCTAGGCCCTCTCCTGTACCGCCTGAGGCAAGCTTGCCATCAATTGCTACGGCGGGTACTGAACGAATCCCCAATGCACCGGCGCGTTCGGCGACGCTTGCCTCGTTCATGTCGAGTATTGTGATCTCGCAGGATGGGCAGGCGATTCGGTTGACTAGATCAATGGTCTCCTGGCACAGGGGGCATCCGGCGCTGAATATTTCTATCTTGCGTGTGTCTGTCATGGTTTGGTTTCTCCCGGAATTTAATGTATGGCGCCCGTTACTGTCCGGCTGGCGACGCATCGTTTAGAGCACAGGACGGGCAACCCGATGGCGCGGCAGTGCGTCGTGGCCAGGTGTTCCACAGCGATGCGCCCACCAGTAGCACGAGACCGGTGTACATCGCAGCGTCACTGTCGTAGACGAACTTGCCAACCACGATAGGCAGACTGGCTGTAAGGCCGAGTAGCAGTGGACCGTAACCGCGGCGTGTGTGCGCCCGCAGCCCCAGCGCACCCAGCGCGATGACAAGGAACACCAGCGTGAGTGGGAGCAGGTAGGGTGTATAGTCGACAAAGCCCAGTCCCAGGCTGCTTAACAACCCGGCGTAGGCGGGCCAACAGGCGGGGCAGGCCAGCTTGGGCAGCAGCGCCGTGCCCACCGCCGGTAACAGGGCCAGGTTGCTACGCCACGCGGTATTGTGCCCGCCAGTGTTGCCACCGGCAGGGGTGTTTGGCGCAGCATGGCGCAACGCCGCGGTGATATCGTCCAGCGAGGGTACGCCGCGATTGCCGTTGTCGGCATTGGCATAGATGCGGCAGCACACATCGGTACCGGTGGGCGCGTCGGGCACTACATCGGCGCCATCGACCAGCACGGTCGGTGAACCGAAGCCGTGGGCGTGGGCCGGGGTGCGGGGGTCGTTGACCTCCCATTCCCGCCACTGCGGTGTCAGGTTCAGCGCGCTAAAGGCGCGCAGCAATTGCTCGCGCGCGGCGCTAATGTTGGGGCAATCCCGGTCGTAAACCAGTTCAACTGTTGGCATCGTGTTTACCTTCATCTGTCTCAAGGGCATCGAGAATCGGACAGCCGCTCACCGGGCCTTCGCCGGTACAGCGTTCGGCAAGCTGGCCCAGCGCCCGTTTCATGCGTGAGAGGGCGGTCAGTTTCTCATCGATCAGCGCGATCTTGGTTGCTGCTCGGGCGCGCACATCGGCGCACGAGGCGTTGGGTTCGGTGCGCAACGCAAGCAATTCCCCGATCTCGCCGAGCGTAAACCCTACGTCCTTAGCGCGCTGCACGAAGCGCAGGCGCCGCACCGATTCTTCACTGTATTGCCGGTAGCCGGACGCACTGCGCCGTGGTTTGGGCAGCAGACCCTTACGTTCGTAGAAGCGCACCGTTTCGACGCTGACGCCGGCTGCTTTCGCCAGTTGACCAATGCTGAGCGGTTTCACTGTTTCGACCTCTGTGTTGAAGGATAAACCCTAAAGCTTACTTCAGGGTCAAGCCTAGACCTGTCGCACTTGGATAGCGAGCCAAACCGCGCCAGATGGTGGGGCCGGACCTTGCGCGAGGAATTTTGCCTGCCGGATCCAACATCGGCCTAAAAAACTTTGTGACGTGGTCGACATTATCTTGGGGCAGGTCGTTGGGTGCGATGCCACGCGGCCTTGATGAGGATGGTTTAGCAGGAGTATGAGGAAGACGGATGGGGGTTCTTGACGATCTTCGCCAGCAGGCCGATGGCCTTAAGGAACAACAACTTGTCGAGCAGGAGCAACGCGAGGCGCTGGAAGCCTTCTACCGCGAGCGTATCTTGCCGCAACTCGAGGCGGCGTATACCTATTTATCGGAACTGGTCCAGCACCTGAACGTCGTGCAGCCCGACGTCCGCGCGGCCTATGATCTGACGGGCTTTGGCCGGCTTGGCGACTTGCGTCAGCGCGACTATGCGGTGAGGGCCGATAGCCGGCAGAACATGCGGGAAGTTATGCTGGAGTTTGTGTGCGAGGGACAGGGACCGGTCGAGTTTGACGTACGTGGCAAGGAGAATATTGAGCGCCAGGTAGACTATCTGCGCTCGACCGGACTTGCCTACACGCAGCGCCAGACCCGCGATGACAGCCACGACCTGACGGACTGCCGGTTTATCGTACAGACCACAGTGCCCGCATCGTTCACCTTTCGCGCCGATATCGAAAAGTCAGCCATTGAACTGGCGCTGCGCAATTTCGAGCACTTCGGCACGCGCCGCGTGCAGTTGTTGCCCGACCAGATCAGCGACCGCTTCTTCGATGGGGTGGGGCTCTACCTGCTGCGCGAGGACAGTGCGTTTTTCACCCACGACATCTCGTCGAAGGCACGCGAGGAGTTGCAGGCTAGGATCAAAACAGAGCAAACGCAGCGCGAGCGCGAACTCACGCTTGCTGAGGAACGGGAACGCGCAGAACGGGCCGCGAAGCAAGAAAGGCGCCCGCGTCTGTTGGGCGCGTTCAAGAAGCTGGGTCGGCGAGCCTGAACGGACTCGCGTCTAGGACGCTTCGGCGTCAGCCTCGGGATGCTGCTGGTGAGAGATTTGCCGCACCAGGGGCCTGTCCACATATTCCGCCAACGTGATTCCGTCGAGGAACTTGTAAAGGGCCTCGCTGAGCTCTGACCACAGTTCATGGGTCAGGCATGGCTCGCCATTGCGGCAGTTGCCTTGGCCGTTGCAGCGCATGGTATCGATCTTCTCATCCACTGCACTGAGGATGCTGGCGACCGTAATCTCACTTGGCTGGCGCGCCAGACGGTATCCCCCGCGAGGCCCGCGCAATCCCTTGACCAGCCCATTCTTGCGTAACTGGGCAAACAACTGCTCAAGATACGAGTTGGAGATTCCCTGTGTCGCCGAAATCTCCGCTAATGTGACCGGCCCTTTGCCATCGTTGAGCGCGATCTCCATCATCGCGGTAACAGCGTAGCGGCCCTTCGTCGAAAGCCTCATGGTGA
>CP070733.1:1819448-1824820 GCA_020347585.1 Pseudomonadota bacterium
AAGTAGTCTGGCAGTGACCCATGCCGGGCCTCGCGAGCAGGCCAAGCGCATTCACGATCGCCTGGTAGGTGTACCGCCAGCGGCGGCGGTGCTCGACCAGATGGCAGGCCTGATAACCGCCGACCCGGTCAACGGTCCGCTGCTCGCTGCCGAGATGGCAATGGAGAACAACGGCCTGCCGAGAAATCCGTTTTACAACACCACCCTGCGCAACTTTGTCATGCCCTGGAGCAACGAGGCGCAATCATCGTTCGGCGACATGAACGACTACGTGTTGACTGTGATCGGCATGATCCGCGACGGTGTGGATTTCAGCTCCGTGCTCAGTGCCGACCTCGTCTATGTATATGGGGGCGGGAATGCGGGAGTGGATCCCTACTCGCATACCGACAACGAACACTATCGTGATATAGACCGGCTCGCCATCGACATATCGGATCCTCTCGAGGTGATATCAAGCAGCCAGTCCAACGTAACTGGGGCGAACGATCTGCCACCGGCGGCGACCGCGGGTGTCCAGACCACACGCGCAGGTGCCGAGGCATTCTTCTCGGCCGGCACCAATCGTCGCATGCTGCGCTTCAGCTTGATGAACTATCTGTGCCACGACCTTGAGGACGTGCACGATACCAGCCGTACGCCCGACCGGATCCGACGCGATGTGTCGCGCAACCCGGGCGGTGACAGCTCTATCTTCCTGAACAACTGTGTGGGTTGCCATGCCGGCATGGACCCGCTGGCGCAGGCCTACGCGTTTTATGATTTCGACGGACAGATAATTTACTCGGCATCGGGGCCAGGCAATCCCAATGGCACAGTGCAGGAAAAGAACAACATCAATGCTAATGCGTTCGACCTTGGCTACGAGATTCAAAATCCGAATGCTGATCGTTGGGATAACTACTGGCGCGAGGGTCCTAATTCGGCGCTGGGTTGGTTTGGGCCTGGTAGTGGCAATGGGGCCAAAAGCCTCGGGACTGAACTCGCGTCCAGCCGCGCGTTTTCGGAATGCCAGGTCAAGAAGGTCTTTCAGGCAGTCTGCCTGCATGGCCCGACCTCGGCGGCGGACCTGACCGAAATTCAGCGCATTTCGGACGCGCTAGAGGTCAATCAGCCTCAGGCGCCGTTTAACGACCCGACCTTCGCGGGTTCTTACAACATGAAGCGTGTCTTTGCGGAAGTCGCCAACTACTGCAAGGGCCCGTAGGTGTGGCTTGGCAGATCAGCAGATTTGGGATAACGGGACACCGAACTCTGGCCATTGCGCAGTGATGATGGTTCTGGGAGATTCAAAATGAAACAACAAAACATACTCTTCAGCTCTCGGTTCACCGATGGTTCAAGGTTGCTTGCGGGCACACTGGTGCTGTTGGTTTCGCTGGCGTTGGGCGCTTGCGGCGGTGGGGCAAACACTAGTTCGGGTGGTGCCGGCGGCGGTGGCACAGGGCTTGGTGACGGTGGTTCCGCGAGCGCCGGTCCGGTCTCCTGCGACAACATTCCCGATGTGGCGCCGGGCAACGTCGACCACATCGCAGCGTATTCCCAGACCGTCTACCCCTTGGTTCGCCAGTATTGCGTCGATTGTCACGACACGGGTACCGGCAGCCCCAAGTTCGCACACAGCGATGCCACCAATGCCTACAACCAGTTGGCCATTAGTCAGAAGGTCGACCTGTGTGACCCGGCCGGTTCGCGCCTGGTAGAAAAACTCAACCCGGAACTGCACAATTGCTGGGGCAATTGTGGCCAGAATGCATCGGCCATGCAGACCGCCATCACCGAGTGGGCAGCCCGAGTGGCCACTACCGGGGTTGTCGCGGCGGCCGCTATACAAAGCGCACCGGCAAACTTCCCGGCCAATGCCCAGCGCGGTGAGAATTACACGCTGAGCTTCAATATCACGCAGCACGTCGGCGTTCCCGCCACTGCACCCGCCGGCGCCCAGAGTCTGATTCAGATCGATGCCATGGAGTGGGACGACTTCGGTTATCTGTTCTCCAACCCGCGCTACGTGGTCGGCACGCCCATGGGTGGTGGTACGGGGCTCGACGGCGCGGCGCTGTATACGAGCAGCTGCGAGGGTTGCCACGGCCCGGCCGCAACCACCACGGTGGACGACCCGAACCTCGATCCGGCGCAGGATCCGACCGCGATTCGTGCCGCCATTGACGCCAACCGCGGCGGCATGAATGTCCTGGCGACACTATCGCCGGAAGCCGAGACGGCCATTGCGGAATACCTGCGTGGCGCCCGTACCTACTATGGTTCCTGTGCGGTTTGCCATGGTGAAACTGCTGATCCGACCAACAGCAACAGCAAGCAGGGCGCGACAGAAAACCAGATCAGCACCGCCATCGCCAATAACTCGGGTGGCAACATGGCCCAGTTCGCAACGCTTACGAATGAGCAGATCCGGGAACTCGCCGTGTTCCTGGGAGGCGTTACCGTGGCAACCGACTTCCAGGTAGTCGACGGGGTGGATGTGGGTGGCGTGAACGTCGCTGGTGTGCGCGTGGCGGTGAACGGCCGCGCGAATTCCGCGGGCCAGAGCTATGGCTGTACCTGGGTAAACCAGATCACCTGCCGGGGCGGCATCGATGCCACCGTGGCCATGTCCGGCGAGCAACTTCATCGCCAGGGCGCCATCATTGGCCGCGTGAGCGGACCGGTCACCGATGAATTTCATCTCGAGTTTGCCCGACTGGCCGGCGTGGACGACATCAGGCTGGAGGCGGCGTTTGCACCGGTCCCCGATGCGGTAGCACCCGCGCCGGACGTGGGTGTGCGCAACTTCGCGCAGGTGAACGATGCCATGGCGAGCTTGACCGGCGTGCCGGCGCAAAACTTCCGACAGAACACTGTTTATAGCGATGTGCAACAGCAGTTGCCCAATACCACCAACATCGAATCGTTTGTGTCCGCGCATGCGGTATCCTATTCGAAGCTGGCGATTGAATACTGCGATGCCATGTATAACAACAATACGCGGCGCCAGAATTTCTACGGCACCACCAACCCGACTAATCAGCAGATTGTCGATGCCACGGTGGACAAGATGGCGGGTGTCAACCTGGTCAGCCAACCGGCACGCCAACTAATGATTGACGAACTCACAACCATGGTGACCAATCTGCAGGGCCTGGGAATGAATACCTCGCAGCGCGCGAAGGCAGCCTGCACGGCGATGCTTTCCAGCGCTGTGGTGCAGATTCAGTAATCCGGTAACACATACACGTCGAGAGACAGCCAGAGGCAGTGACAATGGCCAGAAAAAGCAACAAGGTGCATCCCGACAACGCGCCGTTCTTCCACGAGAACCACAAGAAGCCGACGACGCGGCGTGAATTCCTGGCGCAGGGTTTTATCGCGGGCAACGCGATGATCATGGGCCCGAGTATTCTTGGCGGGTTTCTGGGGCGTTCCAGCGAGGCCTTCGCGCAGGCAGTGGATTGCGGCATGGCCGCCGGGGCCGGCGGCAACAGCCTTCCGTACATCGGACATGATCTGGCGGGTGGCGCCAGCATTGCAGGCTCCAACGTGCTGGTAGGCGCGCTGGACGGTCAATTCAGCAATATGAGTGTGGACGTCATCAGCCGTGACGGTTGGCGGCGTTTGGGGCTGCCGCCGGCTTTCATACCGACGGAAGCGGGGGCCAACGTTGATTTCATTGGTGGCGCCGGAGCCTCCACTACACTGGCGTTTCACCTTGACAGCCCCCTCCTACAGGGTATCCGCACCACCGCGAGTGCAGGCACGCTCGCCAGTGTTGACGGCACGATCTTCTGCGCACGTTCGGACAACGACACCGGAAACAATCCGCATAACCCGATTTACGGCATTGCCATGGCGGGCGCGATGGGATCACTGGCGACCTTGGTCGGTACGCGCGATTCGGACTCAGGGGGGCGCTCCCGTGCGCCGGACTCGATGATGGACCCTGCACTGCGCCCCACCAAGGTGTCGCGTGATCGCGACGCGCGCGGCCTGGCAGATGGTGGCCGGCTGCTGGAGATACTCGACAACAACTCTAATGCCCAGATGATGGTATTGCAGAGCATAGAGAACCTGAGTACGCAAAAGCTGCAGATGCTCAACGAGGGTGCGCTTATCGACCAACTGGTGACCTGTGGTTACCAACAGGGCGCCCAGACGCTCACGAGTTTTACGCCCGACGGTGTCTCGCCGCTTGCTGATGCGCAACTGGTGAACATCTTCGCCAATCAAAACCTTGATGTGACTGATGGTGACTTCCAGAAAACGGCGGCCACCATGAAGCTGGTGGTGGATGGCTTCGCCGGCGCGGGCACCGTAGAGCAGGGCGGCTATGACTACCACAATGGCACACGCACCACTGGCGAGGCACGGGATCTCAGAGCCGGTCAGCGCATCGGCGCATGTCTGGAATATGCCGCGCTGCGAAACAAGCCGATGGTGATTTATCTGTTCAGCGATGGCTCGGTGTTCTCCGACGGGCAGGCTGACGGCGGTGCGAATGGCAAGTACGCCTGGCGCGGCGACCGTTCTACGACCGCGGCGACTGTCATGCTGGCCTACAACCCCAGTGGCCGCCCCAATGTGCTTAAACACCAGATCGGGCACTACAAGGAAAATGGCAGCCTTGACACCCGGGCGACCGCGATCTCATCCAATGTGGACGCCCTCGCCGAGGCGATCGTTCTGAACTATCTAGCGCTCAACGGGCGTAGCGCTGAGTTCGAGCAGTTGTTCCCCAACCATCTGCTCGGCAGCAACTGGCAGGACTTTATCGCTTTTGCACCCATGGCCTAGCACCACACACCTCAGCACTGGGCCAGCGGCAGGTCCTGACGATACGAACAGCCCACCTCATTGGTGGGCTGTTGCATTTCGGTCTTTCAAAATGGTTTCGAGCATAACGCGCACGACCGCGCGGTTTCCAAACACGCGGTGATCTGCTAGGTTGATGCGCGATCCAGTGGCCCAAGGGGCACGCTGCTACGCACCTGTATAGCGGACCGCCTGATGGAACCAGCCATACTCTTTAACATAACTGTTCGCCGGGGATCGGCTCTCAGCATGGCGATGCAAGCAATGCACCCGGCGGTGCGCGACGTGTTCTGGCTGGCCGCGGTGCTGGCGCTCTGTTCGGTTACTGCGTGTGCGACTTCGGAAATGAAGGAGTTTACGCGTGGCACCATTACAGTCGGCATGGCGCCCGACTACCCGCCGCTGGTATTTGAAAAGAACGGACGCATTGTCGGTATCGAGCCAGACTTCGTGGCCATGCTCGAAAAAGACTCCGGCGAACGGGTCCGTTTGCAGCGGCTAGCCTGGGAGGCGTTGATCCCGGCGTTGGAGCAGGGGCGCATCGACGTCATCATGTCCGGCATGTC
>CP070733.1:1824920-1829428 GCA_020347585.1 Pseudomonadota bacterium
GATGTCGGCAAACATCTGCTTCAGGTTGCCTGCCACGGTGATCTCTTCCACCGGGTAGCAAATCTCGCCGCCTTCGACCCAGAAACCGCTGGCACCCCGCGAGTAATCGCCGGTAACGGTGTTCACGCCCTGCCCCATAACCTCGGTCACCAGCACCCCTTTGTCCATGCGGGCCAATAGTTCGTTCTGACCTACGTCATTGTGGCTGAGGTAAAGGTTATGCACGCCGCCGGCATTGGCGGTGGTTTCCATGCCCAGGCGCCGCGCGGCGTAGCTGTCCAGTACGTAACCCTGCAGCTCACCATCGCGCACCAGGTCGCGGGGCCGGGTCGCCACGCCCTCGTTGTCGAACGATGCACTACCCAGCGCCTTTTTCTCCAGAGGCCGCTCATCAATGCGCACGTGATTCGGAAACACTGGTTTTCCAAGGTGGTCCAGCAAGAACGAGGACTTGCGGTACAGGCTGTGGCCGTTAACGGCGCGCAGAAAATGGCTGAGCAAGCCGCGCGCCACATCGGCCTCATACAACACCGGCGCCTGGCAGGTCGCCAGTTTGCGCCCATTCAGTCGCCTTGCGGTGCGCTGTGCCGCACGCTCCCCAACGCGCGTCGGCACATCAAGATCCGTTGCATCGCGCGCCACCGTGTACCAGTAGTCGCGTTGCATGCTGTCGCTTGCCTTGCCGATCACCGAGCAGCTTAGGCTATGGCGTGAACTGCGGTAGGCACCAATGAAACCGTGGCTGTTGCCGTAGACACGCGCGCCGTCGTGGCTAGTAACGGTTGCACCTTCGGAATTGACAATGCGCGGATCATACGCCAGCGCCGCTGCCTCGCACTCGCGAGCAATTTCAATGCCTTGCTCGGCCGAAGGCCGCCACGGGTAGAACAGATCGAGATCGGGAACGATATCGGCCATGCGCTCGGCCTCCGCCAGCCCGGCACACTCGTCCTCGGCCGTGTAGCGCGCAATATCACAGGCCGCGCGCACGGTATCGCGCAACGCCCCGGCACTAAAGTCCGTGGTGCTTGCCGAGCCCTTGCGGTGGCCGAAATACACCGTAACGGCCAGCCCCTTGTCGCGGTTGTACTCGACGGTCTCGACCTCGCCCATGCGTACGGTAACCGATAACCCGGCTTCCATGCTGAGCGCTGCCTCGGCGGCACTGGCCCCGCTGGCGCGTGCCTCACGCAGGCAGTCCTCAACCAGTTGACTAAGACGTGCTTCGTCGACGATAAGTTCTTCGCTGCGGCCGGCTGGCATTATATGGTCGGTCATGTGATCCTGTATCCGGGCGTGCCCTGGCGTCGCCCTTATCTGAATTCGGTTATTCGAGCGTGCAATGGACGAACATTCTAGCAACGAACGGCCAAGCAAGTCCCAACGCAAGCGCGATGCGCATCAGTTGCAGGCGCTGGGAAAACAACTGGTCGGGCTGTCCCGCGCGCAACTCACGGCGCTCGAGCTTCCCGGCGAACTTTTCGAGGCCATTACCGCCGCGCAGGCCATCGCACAACACGGTGCACGGCGCCGCCAGTTGCAATACATCGGCAAGCTGATGCGCCGCATCGACACCACTTCGATCCAGGCATCCCTCGATGCGCTGAATGAGTCGCACCGTGCCGATACTACCGCGTTCCATCGGGTGGAACAGTGGCGCGACCGTTTGCTACAAGAGGGCGACAGCGCGCTGGGTACGCTGCGCGCGGCATGTCCGGATATCGACCTGCAGCGGATCCGAACGCTAGTCCGCACCGCGCAGCGCGAGACGGCCGAAAACCGTGCACCGCGCGCCGCCCGCGAACTGTTTCGCTACTTGCGCACGCTGCAGTCTGTCTTGCCGTAGTGCGGGCGTACGCTTCAGGTCGCAGTGCCACCCACCGTGAGTTCATCGATGCGCAGCGTCGGCTGCCCCACGCCAACCGGCACGCTCTGTCCCTCTTTGCCGCAGGTGCCCACGCCGGCGTCGAGTTGCAGGTCGTTGCCCACCATGGATACACGCGTCAGTACGTCCGGACCATTGCCGATCAGGGTCGCACCCTTCACTGGTCGGGTTACCTTGCCGTTTTCAATGAGATACGCCTCGGAAGCGGAAAACACAAACTTGCCCGAAGTAATGTCCACCTGGCCGCCGCCGAAGTTCACGGCGTAAAGGCCGCGATCGACACTGGCGATTATCTCCTGCGGGTCGTGCGCACCTGGCATCATGTAGGTGTTAGTCATGCGCGGCATGGGCAGATGCGCGTAGGACTCACGCCGGCCGTTACCGGTGGACTCAACACCCATTAGTCCGGCGTTGAGCTTGTCCTGCAGGTAGCCGCGCAACACGCCGTTTTCGATTAATACCGTCTGCCGGGTGGGCGTGCCCTCGTCATCGACATTGAGCGAACCGCGCCGGCCTGGCAGCGTGCCATCGTCAACCACCGTGCACTGCGATGCGGCGACCTTTTCACCAAGCCGCCCGGCAAACGCAGAACTGCCCTTGCGGTTGAAGTCACCTTCCAGACCGTGACCGATCGCTTCGTGCAGCAGCACGCCCGGCCAACCCGGACCAAGCACTACGCTCATGGCACCGGCAGGAGCATCTACCGCATCAAGATTCACTAGTGCCTGTCGCACCGCCTCGCGCGCAAAATCAAGCGCGCGATCTTCCTCAAGAAAATAGTCGTAGGCCTGCCGCGCCCCGCCGCCAGCACTGCCCTGTTCACGGCGACCGTCGCGTTCGGCAATCACGCTGACGTTGAGACGCACCAGCGGTCGCACATCTGCGCTCAGAGTCCCGTCGCTGGCGGCTACCAGTATTATCTCATGCACGCCGGCCAGGCTCACAAACACCTGACTGACGCAGGGATCCTGTCTGCGTGCTTCGGCATCGAGGCGCTGCAGCAGTTCGACCTTGTCGCGCGCATCGAGCGATTGCAGCGGATCTGTCGGTAGGTAGAGCGCGTGACCCGTACCACCACGCCATGCCTGCACCTGACCCGCGCGCCCGTGACGGGCGATGGCACGCGCTGAATCGGCGGCTTGGGCAAGCGCCGGTAACACAATCTCGTCGGAATAAGCGAAGCCAGTTTTCTCGCCGCTGATGGCGCGCACCCCGACTCCCTGATCGATGTTGTAGCCACCTTCCTTGACCTTGCCATCCTCCAGTGACCAGGACTCGTGCCGTGTGACCTGGAAATACAGGTCCGCGCTGTCAATGCTGTGGCCCATGACGCGATCCAGCACGCCATGCAGATCAGATTCAGCGATCCCGGCGGGTTCGAGCAGGGAACCCCTCGCCAGGGCGAGCGTGTCAGGCGGATTCATTTGGGCAGGTAACAGGGTATACGGCGGTGATCCAGCGCCGGGAAACTGCGGCGCGTGCTGGCCACCTTGTCAAGATCGAGTTCGGCGATCACGAAGCCCGAACCGCGCGGCAGCCGATCCAGCACTACGCCCCACGGGTCGACGATCATACTGTCACCGTGGGTCTCGCGACCGTTGACATGGAAGCCGCCCTGAGCCGCGGCGACAACGTAACACAGGTTTTCAATGGCGCGCGCCCGCAATAGCGCCTCCCAGTGCGCCTTACCCGTCAACGCCGTAAACGCTGCCGGCAACACAATGAGTTCCACGCCATCATCGACCATGCGGCGAAACATCTCCGGAAAACGCAGGTCGTAGCAAACAGCGAGCCCCATACGCCCGAACGGTGAATCGATGACCTTGATGCTGTCACCCGGCTCGATGGTCGCGGATTCGGTATAGGTTTCACCGGTTTCCTCGAGTACCACATCGAACAGGTGAATCTTGTCGTAGCGCGCGACCTGCTCGCCGCGCTCGTTGTAGACCAGGCATGCGGCTCGCACGTGTTGCGCATCACCGGCCATCAGCGGCACGGTACCGGCGACGATCCACACCTGGTGGCGCAACGCAGTTTCGGCAAGAAACTGCTGGATGGATCCCTGTCCATCCGCCTCGCGGATACCGACCTTGTCCTGCTCGTTCATTCCCATCATGGGAAAGTTCTCGGGCAGCACCATCAGTTCGGCGCCCGCGGCGGCGGCACGGCTGATCAGACGCTCAGCCTCGGTGAGATTGGCCGAAACATTCGGGCCTGAAGCCATCTGGATAGCGGCGACACGCTTCACTGCGTTGCCCTCACGTCACGCTCGCGCGGCGGCAGCACTGTCAGCTCGATGGCCGCACCGCTGGCACTACCCTGCTGCAGTTCAATGCGTCGCGAGGCCAGACCCAGGGACACCAGCCATCCACGCAGTTCATGGGCCCATAATGTGCCCTCATCACCGCCAGGGTAGCGCACCAGCAGGTGACTGCCAGGATTGACCCGCAATTCGCGCATCACCGACACCAGCACCGGCATGGTGCGCACCGTCTCGCCGCTCTTCGGCACCGCCCACTGCGTGGCACCCAGTGTGAACGAAACCCCTGCGAAACAAATGGATGTAGGCAACAGCAAGAGAAGAATGACAAACCGCTTCATGCGCAGAAGGATATCACCAAAC
>CP070733.1:1829528-1835332 GCA_020347585.1 Pseudomonadota bacterium
CTGGGGGACTCTGCCTCGCCAACCAGGGACTACTCGAATTCGTCGAGATGTTCAAAGCACCCATCAAGGTCCTGCACCCGCTTCTCACTGCGACCCAGGAAGGCAACTACATGGGCACCGAAGGACTGTCGGCAATTCCATTCGACGGTATCATCCTCGCCCACTCCAATGAGTCCGAATGGCAGGCCTTCAAGCACAACCGCAACAATGAAGCGTTTCTGGATCGTATCTACATCGTCAAGGTGCCCTACTGCCTGCGCACTTCCGAGGAAGTGAAGATCTACGATAAGTTGTTACGCAACAGTTCGCTCTCCGAAGCGCCGTGCGCGCCTGACACCCTGGAGATGATGGCCCAATTTGCGGTCCTATCGCGCGTCAAAGAACCCGAGAACTCGAGCGTTTACTCCAAAATGCGCATCTACGATGGCGAAAGCCTCAAGGATGTCGATCCCAAGTCCAAGTCCTACCAGGAGTACCGCGACTACGCTGGCGTTGACGAGGGCATGGAGGGCTTGTCGACGCGCTTTGCATTCAAGATCCTCTCCAAGGTGTTTAACTATGACCACTCAGAGGTGGCGGCCAACCCGGTTCACCTGCTGTACGTGCTTGAGCAACAAATAGCACAGGAGCAGTTCGCGCCCGAACTCGAGGAGAAGTACATCTCATATATCAAGGGCTACATGGCGCCGCGCTATGCCGAGTTCATCGGTAAGGAGATCCAGACTGCGTATCTCGAGTCGTATTCGGAGTACGGCCAGAACATCTTTGATCGCTACGTCACCTATGCCGACTATTGGATCCAGGATGAGGAGTATCGCGACCCGGACACCGGCGAAAGTTTTGATCGGGCCTCTCTGAACGAGGAACTGGAGAAGATTGAAAAGCCGGCCAACATCAGCAATCCGAAGGATTTCCGCAACGAGATCGTCAACTTTGTGCTGCGCGCCCGCGCCAACAACGATGGCAACAACCCCGCGTGGACCAGCTACGAGAAGCTGCGGGGCGTGATAGAGAAGAAGATGTTCTCCAACACGGAGGATCTGTTGCCGGTTATCTCATTCAACGCCAAGGCCTCAGCCGAGGATCAAAAGAAGCACGAGGACTTCGTCCACCGCATGGTCGAAAAGGGTTACACGGAGAAACAGGTCCGCTTGCTGTCCGAGTGGTATCTGCGGGTACGCAAGGCATCCTGACGGGGTAGCGCGTGACGCAGGTCATCGACAGGCGACTCAACGGGCGCAATAAGAGCGCGGTCAACCGACAGCGCTTTCTCCGGCGCTTCAGGAGCCAGATAAAGCGTGCGGTGGGCGAGGCGATCTCGGGGCGCAGCATCATCGACATCGACAGCGGCGAGAAGATCAACATTCCCACCCGTGACATGTCGGAGCCGACCTTTCAGCATGCGGGCGGTGGACGCCGCGAAGCGGTACATCCTGGCAATCGCGAGTTCGTCCCCGGCGATAAGGTCAAACGCCCACCGAACGGTGGGGAGGGCCCCGGCGGCAAAGCCAGCAACAGCGGTGAGGGCGAGGACGAATTCGCCTTCCAGCTCTCGCGTGAAGAGTTTCTCGAACTTTTCTTCGAGGACCTAGCCCTGCCCGATCTGGTCAAGACGCAGCTTGCCATGCTGACCGACTTCAACACCGTGCGGGCCGGTTATTCCAGCGACGGGGTGCCGGCCAATATCAACGTAGTGCGTTCCCTGCGCGGTGCACTGGCACGGCGCATGGCGCTGCGCGGCCCGCATATCCGGCGCGTTCATGAAGCCGAGGCCGAACTGGAGACGCTCCAGGCGGCACCGTCCGAAGACGAGGATAGCGCAGCACGCCGCGCGACGCTCGAGGAGGAGATACAACAGCTGCGGCGGCGTATCGAGTCGATACCCTTCATCGATACGTTTGACCTGCGCTACAACCACCGCATCAAACAACCCAAGCCTACCACCCAGGCGGTGATGTTCTGCCTGATGGACGTATCAGGCTCCATGGACCAACAGCGCAAGGATATCGCCAAGCGTTTTTTCATACTGTTGTACTTGTTTCTCAAGCGTAACTACGAGCGCATCGACGTGGTATTCATTCGCCACCACACCGTCGCCAAGGAGGTCAGCGAAGAGGAGTTCTTCCACTCGCGCGAAACCGGCGGCACCGTGGTCTCAAGCGCCCTGGAGGTGATGCGGGACATCATGCGTGAGCGCTACCCCACGGCAGACTGGAACATCTACGCAGCACAGGCGTCGGACGGCGACAACTGGGACAACGACAGTCCCAAATGTCACGACCTTCTGGCGGCAAGCATCATGCCGGCGCTGCAGTACTTCGCCTATGTGGAAATCACGCCCGATCATCACCAGAGTCTTTGGCAGGAGTACGAAAACATTGCCGCGAACTACCGCAACTTCGCCATGCAGCAAATCGACAGTGCAACGGACATCTACCCGGTGTTTCGCGATCTGTTCAGGAAACAAGATACATGAGCCGCAAACTTCTGTCCGAGGGATCGGAGTGGTCGTTCGATCTGATTGATCGCTACGACCGCGAGATCGCCCGCGTCGCTGCCGATTTCGGTCTCGATACCTACCCCAACCAGATCGAGGTCATAGCGGCCGAGCAAATGATGGATGCCTACTCGTCAGTGGGCATGCCGGTCAACTATCATCATTGGTCGTTCGGCAAACAGTTCATAGGCGTGGAACAGCGCTATAAACGCGGCCACATGGGTCTCGCCTACGAGATCGTGATCAACTCGAACCCCTGTATTGCCTACCTCATGGAAGAGAACACCATGACGATGCAGGCGCTGGTGATTGCCCACGCGGCATACGGGCACAATTCGTTCTTCAAGAACAACTATCTGTTTCGTGCCTGGACCAACGCCGATGCCATCATCGATTACCTGTTGTTCGCACGCAACTATATCAGCGAGTGCGAGCAACGCTATGGCGAGGAAGAGGTCGAACTTCTGATCGACTCCTGCCACGCCCTGATGAACTACGGAGTCGATCGCTACAAGCGCCCGTCACAGTTGTCCGCGGAGCAGGAACGCCAACGTCAGAAAGAGCGCGAGGAGTACCTGCAATCACAGGTTAATGACCTATGGCGCACGGTGCCCGTGCGAAACCCGGCCGACTCCGCCGGGACCGAGGCGCGTTTCCCTGCCGAACCACAGGAAAATCTTCTTTACTTCATCGAGAAAAATGCCCCGCTGCTCGAACCCTGGCAGCGCGAGATCGTTCGCATCGTGCGCAAGGTTGCCCAGTACTTCTATCCGCAGCGCCAGACCCAGGTGATGAACGAAGGCTGGGCGACGTTCTGGCACTATACGATCCTCAACCGCCTTTATGATGAGGGTCTGGTCAGCGACGGTTTCATGATGGAATTTTTACAGTCGCACACCAATGTCGTGGCACAACCGTCCTTTGATAGCCCATTCTACAGCGGCATCAATCCCTATGCGCTAGGCTTCGCCATGATGTCGGACATACGGCGAATTTGCGAGGACCCCACCGACGAGGATCGCTACTGGTTTCCCGAAATTTCCGGTAGCGACTGGATCAGGACGCTGGATTTTGCCATGCGCAATTTCAAGGACGAAAGCTTCATCGCACAATACCTCTCACCGCGATTGATCCGCGAGTTCAAGCTGTTCTCGGTGCTGGACGACGATGCCAACAAGCACCTGGAGATTTCCGCGATACACAACGAGCAAGGCTACCGGGAGGTACGCCAGGCACTGGCCGACCAGTACAACCTCGGCAGCCGCGAACCCAACATCCAGGTCTACAAGGTCGACCGCAACGGCGACCGCTCGCTGACATTGCGCCATACGCAGTACGAACGCCGCCCGCTGGCTGACTCGGCGGACGAGGTCGTCAAGCATCTTGGGCGCCTGTGGGGTTTCACGGTACGCCTAGAATCGGTGGCCAGCAACGGAAAAGCGGAACTTGTGCATGAGTACCCCATCAGGCAGCAGGCATGACGCTCATAAGCTGTGTCCCATCCAGTAACTTGGTTCACGTAGGCTAAAGCGCACTACGAGGTAACCGAATAGCGTCAACGCCCGTTTGGGATGCAGCCAACGCACGCCCTGCGATAGTGGCGCAAAACCGCGTTTCACCACCAACCGCACGATTGCGAGTATCGCGAGCGGCTTACCGAAGATTTGAATTCGAGTTCGACATCTCGCGCGTGGCGGCACGACTTAGGGCGTGAGATGCCAAGGGCAGTGTTAGCATGAGTAACATTACAATAACCAGCAAACGCCAGGTCCAGGCTGTTTCCTGAATAATCAGGGCTGCGCCAGTCGCGAACATGATGACCGCCACGGTGCCAGCCTTGGTGGCTGCATGTTGCCGCGACAATGCATCTGGTAATCGCACCAGGCCAGCGGCTGCAACGAGGATAACCAATGTCCCGATGACACAGAGCGCCCATCCCAGCCAGCTAATCATACATCCTCCTCCCCGTCCCCTACCAAGCGATCGATCAATCGCGCCCAGGCAATGGTGGCCACGAAACCCACTAGAGCCAGGCCGATAGCGACATCGAGAAACGCTGAACTTCCGCTCACCATGGCAGCACAGATGCATAACACGACGCCATTCGCGAACAACAAATCCAATGCTATCACCCGGTCTGCCCGGGTGGGGCCCGCCAGCAATCGATAAAATCCAACCCGGGAGGCCAACACGACCAGGACTACGAATACATACACAGAGCTCACGACTGTCCTCCAATTAGAACGCGGATGGGGAACAGAAATTTCTGTGCGATTTCGGACAGCGTAGTCTCTATATCTTCGGAATCCAGCACATGCAACAATAGCTCGCGCCGCTCGATATCGATATCCACTGTGCTGGTTCCGGGCGTGAGCGTGACCATTGCCGCCAGCAATATTACCCCGGGTTGGCTCAAATCAGCGTAGCCCAGGCGGGCGAAGCCTCGTCGTGGTGCATTGCTCGCGATCAGAATAGTCACGCTGGTTGTCCAAGCCGAAAGCAACATTGCGCTGGCGAAACGCCAAAGCAAAATCACTATTGCCTGCAGCCTGTTCATGGCACGCCCCTCGCCCACAACATCGAAGTCGCAGAATTCGTATATTGGATCAGCGATTCCGGGAACAAGCCCATTACCAGCAGCAAAAGTGCCAGCACAACCACGGTGGCGTAGGCCGGACCCGCGTGCCTGACCGGTGCAAGTAACACAGCGCCGCGCGGATGGGGCTTCCAGAATCCCTCAAGCCAGATCTTCACCATGGAATACAGCGTCAGCAAGCCCACGGCAAGTGCAAGGCCGCCCCAGGCGTACCGCCCCTGTGAGAAAGATTCTTGCACCAAAAGAAACTTGCCCCAGAACCCGGAGGAAGGTGGAATACCCACCAGCGACAAGCCGGCGACCAGAAACAATATTGCCAACAAGGGCCTCGCGGGATAAAGACCTCCAATACGACGCAAATCGAAGTGACCCGCAGTGCGCCACATAATGACCGCGATGAGGAACAAGCTCGCCTTTGCCAGGATATTGAGGATCATAAAGAACAACCCGGCAGCTCCACCGGCAGGGCTGGCCAGTGCGACCGCCAGCAGCAAGTAGCCGATTTGGCTGACAATATGAAATGCTAGGATGCGACGCAGGTCCCAGTGATAGGCCGCACCGAGCACACCGCTGACCTTGGTCGCAAACGCGATCCAACCCAACGCCTCGTAAAATACAATCGGCTGGCCGATAAATACTTCCCCCATCAGCCGCAGCATTACGTATATACCCACCTTAGTAATCAGCCCACCGATTAGTGCCAGCAACGGC
>CP070733.1:1835432-1838981 GCA_020347585.1 Pseudomonadota bacterium
CCGCCGTCTCGCACGATCACTCAGCGCATCGGCTACCGGGTGCGCCCCGGCGACTCGCTGTCGCGCATCTCTAGCCGCTTCAACGTAACCGTTGCGCAGTTGCGCCGCTGGAACAGCCTGCCCAAGGGCAGATATCTGCAACCCGGCCAACGCCTGGTGGTGTACGTCGACGTCACGCGCCAGTCCGGTTGATCCCGCGGTCGCCGGACACGCGTCCCCCTACCCCTGCAGCTCAATCCGCGGCACGGCCGCCAGCAGCTTCTGCGTATACTCGTGGCGCGGCCGGCGACACACCTCCGCGGTGGGCCCGCGTTCGACGATCCGGCCGCCGTGCATCACCGCCATTTCATCGCTGACATACTCCACCACGCCGATATCGTGGGTAATAAACAGCAGGGTCAGATTGCGCTCGCGCCGCAGCTCCAGCAGGATTTGCAGAATCTCCGCCTGCACCGACACGTCCAGGGCGCTGGTCACCTCGTCACAGACGATGAACTTCGGCGAGAGCACCAGCGCGCGCGCAATGCCGATGCGCTGGCGCTGGCCGCCTGAAAACTCATGCGGATAGCGCCATAGGTGCGCCGCTTCGAGCTGCACGTTCTCCAGCGTGCGGCTCGCGATGGCCAGGCGCTCCTCACGCGAATCCCCGATGCCATGCACGGCCATCGGCTCAAGCAGGGTCTGTGCAATGGTGAGCCGCGGATTCAGCGACGACACCGGGTCCTGGAAGATGATTTGCAGTTCGCGTCGAATAGGCCGTAGCTCACGGCGCGCTAGGGTGGTGATGTCCCGGTCGCCGACCTGCACCCGCCCGCCGGTGGGTTCGACAAGGCGCAGGATGGCCCGCCCCAGCGTGGTCTTGCCGCAGCCTGACTCGCCGACCAGGGCCAGGATCTGTCCGTGGGGAATCTGCAGGTCGACCCCGTCCACCGCCCTGACGTAGTCCACCGTACGGCGCAGCAGCCCCTTCCTGACCGGGAAATACACCTCAAGTCCCTGCAGGTCCAGATGCATTCCGGCGGGCCTCTGTGGCGCCGTCCCGGGCGGTGCGCCGGACGCCGCCAAGGGCGCCGCCCGCCGGCGCTTGAGGTTCTCCGGCAGCGCCGCAATCAACTCGCGGGTATAGGGATGCTGCGGATCCTGGATGATCTGCGTCACGCTGCCGGTCTCGACGATCTTGCCGAGGCGCATCACTGCCACGCGGTCGGCCATGTTGGCGACCACCCCGAAATCGTGGGTGATAAACAGGATGCTGGTGCCCCGACGCTCCTGCAGCTCGCGCATCAGGCGCAGGATTTCCGCCTGCACCGTGACGTCGAGCGCAGTGGTCGGCTCGTCGGCAATCAGCAGGTCCGGCTCGCAGGCCATGGCCATGGCAATCATCACCCGCTGGCGCTGGCCGCCGGACAGCCGATGGGGGTACTCGTCGACCCGCAGCTCGGGGTCGGGGATCTGCACCTGGGCTAGCGCATCGATGGCCCGCGCGCGCGCCTCCGCCTCGCTGATGCCGGGGCGGTGCAGGCGCAGCGCCTCGGTGATCTGGTCACCGACGCGGAACACGGGATTGAGCGAGGTCATGGGCTCCTGGAAAATCATGGCGATGCGCGAACCACGGATCTCGCGCCGCCGCGCATCTTCCAGTGCCAGCATGTCCACCGACTCGACGCCCCCGTCGTCGTGGCGGTAGTTGAACAGGATGTGCCCACTCGGGTGCGAGCTAATATCGGTGGGAAGCAACTGGATTACCGACAGGGCAGTAACGGATTTTCCGCTGCCGGACTCGCCCACCAGGCAGAAGGTCTCGCCCTGCTTGATGTGAAAGCTGACATCATCGACCGCTTTGACGGTGTCCTTGCCGGCCCGCAACCAGGTCTTGAGATTTTCCACCTGCAACAGCATGCGCCTAGCCCGCCGATTTCTTCAGGTAGGGGTCGATAGCGTCGCGCAGCGACTCACCGATTAGGTTGTAGGCGAACACCGTGAGGAAGATTGCACCACCCGGATAGGCGGCCATCCACCAGTTGAAGCTCGAGGACTTCACCGCCTGGTTCAGCATCTGGCCCCAGGAAGGATCGTCGACCAAACCGAGTCCGAGAAAGCTCAGCACGGCCTCGGCCAAGATCGCCGAGGCCACGCCGAAACTCGCGGCGACTAGCACCGGTGCAATGCCGTTAGGCAGCATGTGACGAAACAGGATGGAATGCAGTGGCAAGCCGCAGGCGATGCCCGCCTGCACGAACTCCTGTTGGCGAAGCTTGAGAAACTCGGCGCGTATGTAGCGCGCGAAGCCCGACCAGCCGGTAATGCCGATGATCACCATCATGATGTAGAGGCTGCGGCCGAAGAAAGCGACGAAGGTCAATAGCAGAAACAACGTCGGGACTGCCTCGAAGATCTCCACCAGGCGCATGCCGATAATGTCCATCACCCCCGAGAAGTAGCCCATTAGGCCACCGATGATGACACCGATCACCATCGCGATGCCCGTGGCGACAAAACCGATGCCCAGGGCGATGCGCGAAGCGTGGATCATGCGGCTCAGTACGTCCGCGCCATTGTCGTCAGTGCCGAACAAGTGCGTGCGGCCAGTATCGAGCAGCGGCGCTTCGAGCCCCGTATCGCCATAGTCACGCAGATAGTCTTTGGGTGAGTAGGGAACCGGTGTGTTGATCACCCAGTCGTAGGCGCCGGCCGTGATGTTTTCGCGGTACTGCTCGTACACTGTTAGCTTTGGCGGCTGGATCGTGAGGTGCGTCAACGACGCGGCGATCACCGTCACCGCAACCAGCGCCAGCACCCGATAACGAAACCGCCACTTGACAAACCACAGCGCGACCGCCGCACCAAACACCGCCAACAGCGTCACATCGCCCGGCGTGAGATGGCGGATCAGAGGACTGCTGATGCTGCCGTTGGCACTCACCAACAGCGGGTGACTGTTGGCAAGAAACGGGGCGAATACCGCGACCACTACCAGCAGCAGTATCCATGACAAACCCAGCCGCGCCCCCCACCGCACGAAGGCCTCGCGCAATACCTGCGCCGCGTAGCTGCGACTCGGTTGCGCGGGCGCCCTCTGCTTAATCGTCTCAGTCATAGCTCACCCGCGGATCGGCGATTGCGTAACACAGGTCCGCCAGCAGGTAACCCGCCAGGGTCAACAGGCCACTGATGAGCGTAATTGACAACACCAATTCCCGATCACGCCCCTTCACCGCCTCGACCGCCAGTTTGCCCATGCCTTCGATGCTGAAGATCGATTCGACAATCACCGAACCGCCGAGCAACCCCGGTAACAGCGACGCCGCCACCGTAATCAGCGGTAGCAGGCTGTTGCGAAACACGTGCCGCCATAGCACGTCGCGCTCGCTTACGCCCTTGGCGCGCGCGGTGCGTGCGTAGTCCGCGAGCAGGTTTTCCAGCACCGAGGTGCGCGCCAGCTTCGACAGAAACGCAAATCCGCCGTAGGAAAGGCACAACACCGGTAGCGCAAGATGCCACAGACGATCCAACAGGAAGCCGCGCACAAACTCGCCCTGTGCGAAGTAC
>CP070733.1:1839081-1842043 GCA_020347585.1 Pseudomonadota bacterium
GAACGTGTCATCGGGGTCGGTGCCAATGGCGGTGGGATACAGCAGCAGTTCGGCGCCGGCCAGCGCCATCATGCGCGCAGCTTCGGGAAACCACTGGTCCCAGCACACCAGCACGCCCAACCTGCCAACCGCGGTATCGACAGGGACAAATCCGGTGTCGCCGGGCGTGAAGTAGAATTTCTCGTAGTAGCCCGGATCATCGGGAATATGCATCTTACGATAACGACCGGCCAGTGTGCCGTCGTTGTCCAGCACTACAGCGGTGTTGTGGTAGACACCGGCAGCACGCCGTTCAAAAACGGAACCGACGATGACGAGCTGCAATTCTGCGGCAAGCGCTGCTAGAGCCTCGGTGGTGGGGCCCGGTACCGGTTCGGCGAGGTCAAACGCCGCGGTGTCTTCCGACTGGCAGAAATAGCGACTAGTATGTAGTTCCTGCAGTAACACAAGCCGTGCGCCCGCCGCGGCGGCTTCTCGCACTGCGGCATCGGTCGCGCGCAGGTTGGCCTCGCGTTCGGCGCCGCACTGCTGCTGGATCAATGCGATGCGCAGTTCAGGGTGGCTCACGTCAGATTCTCTCCCGGCGGTCTATGCCCGCTCGCTACCGGCGGATTATACACCGCGGTTTTGCGCGTATGAGGGACGAATCCAGGGACCGTGCGGCGTAGTGGCGTAGTGGCGTATTGCGCGTTGCGGTGGGTTAACCGCGGCAGGCGCTTTGGGGTATATTGCGCATCTGCATGTAGGACGGAGAAGAAGGAGCGGGTCAGCCATGGTTCGATACAGTTTTTGCACGTTTACCGGCGCCATGCTGTTTGCGCTGTTCGCTCAGCTGGTGGGTTGCTCAACGACTGACAAGCTCAATGAACTCGACTACACGGTGCGCGCCTACGAGCGGGTCATTCGCTGGGGGGATCTTGAAATGACCGGCCAGTTTCGCAAGGAGCGTGACGTGGTTCTCACCGACCAGGACAAAAAGCGTATGGCGGGGATTCGGGTGACCAGCTATGACGTGGTCGACAGCAGCGTGAGTAAGGACAAGCTGCATGCTCAGCAACTGGTCAAGATCCGCTATTACTTTCAGGACACCATGGTTGAAAAGACTATTAGCGACCGGCAAGACTGGGCTTTCGACGAGGAGACCCAGAAATGGTACCTTGAATCCTACCCCCCCGAATTCAAGTAGGTCTTCCTGATCGCTTCGCGGCTTGCGGCTCGTGCGAAGGCGCCGGGCCAGGCGATTCAGTCCCCGCCGAGCACCCCCCCGGGCAACTGCATGGTAGCGCAATGCAGGCTGCCGCCCTGGGCGATCAGCGCCCGGCAATCGATGTTGACCAGGGTGCGTCCGGGAAAGCACTTCTGTAGCCGCTCCTGTGCCGTAAGGTCGGCGGGGTCGCCGTAGGCAGGTACCAGCACTGCGCCATTCAGTATGAGAAAGTTCACATAACTGGCCGGTCGCCGGCCGCCGTCCGCGTCGAACTGTGGCGCCGGCAACGGCAGCGGAATCAGTTCCACCGCCGGATCGGCGGCACTAAACATGGCCTGCAGTTGATGTTCCATCGCCTGGAGTTCCGCAAAGTGCTCGTCACCCGGGTCGGTGCAACTTGTGTAGGCAACCGTGCGGGGGGTGCAAAACCGGGCCAGCATGTCGATGTGGCTGTCGGTATCGTCGCCCGCCAGGTAGCCGTGTTCCAGCCACAGTACCTCGTCAATACCGAGCGACTCCCGTAGTTGATGCTCTACGGCGGCGGCATCGAGCCCGGCGTTGCGGGTAGGCGTCAGCAGGCAGGCGCGCGTGGTCAGTATACGTCCGCCGCCGTCGCTGTCGATGCTGCCACCCTCGAGGACGAAATCCAGGTGTTGCAGCGGCACATCGCCAAACATCCCGGCGGCGTGTAGCTTGTGTGTAACGTCGTTGTCGAGATCGGCGGGAAACTTGCCGCCCCAGCCATTGAACACAAAATCGAGCAAGCATGGCACGCCGTTTTCCAGTACCGTGATTGGACCGTAATCGCGGGTCCAGGTGTCGTTGCTTGGAGTGACAGTCAGGATGAGGCGCTGCGGGGGAATGGCGGCGGGTTCGAGCTGGCGGCGTACATGCGCGAGGTGCGTCGCGTTGCGGCACACCACCAGCGCCGTTTCAAAACGGGTAATGGCTTTGACCAGCGACAGGTAGACGGCTTCGATCGCGGTGAGCGCGGGTCGCCAGTCGCTTTCGGAATGCGGCCAGGTCAGCAGCACGCCGTCCTGGGGGTGCCATTCGGGTAGCAGCCGGCGCCGGGGCGCGCTCATGGCCTGGATGTTACGGCTGTGCGTGCTTTGCTGCCGAGCTACGCTGGGTTACGGCGCGGCGGGTGCGTCGCCTATGACGGAATGCAGCACGTACTGGTGTTCGAAGTAGACGGTAAAGCCGCTGTACACCCAACGGCTAATCGGTGGTTCGCCCACAGCGGGTACCTTTTCCCGCGGGGTGCCGAACATCTGTTCCACCTTGTCCATGCTCATGCCACGGGAGGGAACCTCGGTGCCGACGGCGCCAGTACTTGCCGGCGCGGACTCGGGCATGGTGAGCACGTCAGCGCTGGCCATGGGGGCCAACAATCCTGCCAGGACGATCGGAAAAACACGGGGCAGCCTGCGCATGCGATTACTCCTTCGGCGGTATTCGACCCACGGATAGCATAAACTATACTTCATCAATGGGTTACAGGCAAAATTTAATGCATATTATTGAGGTTATCGGCGCCGCGCGCGGAGATCTTGAGGGTCCGTCCGATTCAATCGGTTTATCGGGCTTGCCTGGCCGCGTCTCCGGCACCACTATCTATCCTATAGCACACAGCTGAAAGCAAACCATGGTTTCCATTGACAGCCGGTTAGCCAAGGAGGAATTGACCACCGCCACCGATGTGCTGGCGTGGCTGACCGCGCTCGGCGAAGAGAAACCCGAAGGCGAGGCGGC
>CP070733.1:1842143-1847877 GCA_020347585.1 Pseudomonadota bacterium
ATGCGCGATCACCGTGGCGCCCTGCTCTTGCCAGTAACCTGAACCCAGCATGGCATGGCCCTGACCGTTTTCCAGCACCACATATTTGACGGGTTGATCGGTGACCTTTTTGATCTCTGCATGCAAAGCCTTTGCCAGCAAATAGTTGTCGCCAGCGTTAACGACCAGGACACCTTCAGGGGTGATAACGAATGACAGGTTGTTGTTGTGCCCCGAGTTTTCATATCTGGCCGGTGCAGTTGCACCGATCGCCGACCAGACCCCGTCAATAACCTTTTGTGGTTTATCATAGAGCGCCGAATCCGGCGCCTTGTCGCTGGTATACAGGGCTTCACCGGCAAGGGCGGGCGCGTTGTCCTGAGACGCTACCGGCTGCACGGAGATCTGTGCGGGATCGTTCTTTGTCTTGTCGGGTTCCGACAAATCACCTCCGTCACAGGCCAGCAACATTGCTGTTGGCAACAAAACGGGCAGGACTCTTGACGTTTTTCTCATTGGTGCAATTCCCTCGTGTATCTTTGCCAGGTCAGCATGTTGCTCTGGAATCCGAACGAATCTGGAATTATCCAGGTTCCATGGGTTTACCGCTTCTCGGGCGGTATTGGCCTGATCTCGGCCGCGAACCGTGCGTGGGCCTCAGGGTCAACGGGCCGATGCCTGATCCTGGTGCTGGCCGGGTCTGTGCCAAGATAGTTTTGGTCTTTCCAGTTCCGGGATGGTTTGACTGGCCTTGGCGCAAAGCCACCACCGCAATTCGGGCAGACGTTGCCCAGGATGGTATCAACGAATGTGGCACAAAACGTACATTCATAGGTACAGATGCGCGCCTCAAGTGACTCAGGCGGCAAGGGTTTGTTGCAGTGCTCACAGGCTGGTCTGAGTTCGAGCATGGCGCCTCACCATTCGACGGCTGAATCGCCCCGACTAGTTTCATTATATTCCTCCGGGGCCCAACAGGCATTATTCGGATCCATCTCGCAGTCTACCCTGGGTTTTGCTTTCTGAATAATTTCCAGATTTGCACCGCTTCTCATACGGTTACCGTTGCCGGGTCAGTCTGGCACGGACTACAGGGGCTGACCGGGCATGCGCGAATCCCTGAGACCTGCAGTGAGCGCGACTTTTCGTTACATTTCTTTGGTGTGCATCGCAGATACCTGCCGGTTGGCGGGAAACGCGATGGGGATTCGTCAAACCCGCGATAGATAAATCCACACAGTCGGGTGGAGGAGGCAGTCGTTTACAGATCTCAGTCAGACCCGGACAATTCCCGGTTTCTGTTGACTTCGGCAACGCCAAATGGCGATCATGCGTTCGTATGTTTTTGTGCCAAAGGGACCTGACCAGGGGATTGCCAAGACTGTAGTTAAGGAGGACTTATGCTTACCAAGCGGCTCATACTATCGTTGACACTGCTGATTGCCACCTTGCCCGTCAGTGCGGGCGAGCACATTCTCATGCCGATGCTGGGGGTTGTGGACTGGAAGGACAATAGTGGTCACACGGTGCGGGGCACCCCCGCCAGCTTCGACGACGGCGCCAATGGGTCCTTGGGGTTTCGTTATTCCTATTTGTTTGACTTGGGTTTGGCTATTGGTACCGATATCTTCGCGTATTCCAGGGACATTACCCCGAGTTTTCGGGCCGATGACACAAGCGTTGTCCATTCGCACTTTCTTGCGCAGTACTATTTTAATCGGCAAGGAACCGTCAACCCATTTGTCGGCGGTGGCCTGGGTTTCGCGGCGATTGCCTTCGACGGAGGGACGCTGGATGGCAAGGCCTCGGTCGGCGTGTCTGCGCAGTTCAATGCCGGGGTCCTGATTCGCCTGTCGCAACGTTTCGGGTTGCAGGTCGAATACAAGTATCTGGACTTTGATATTGATGAGGATATAGATGGCTTGCGCACCGACATCGATACCAGTGCGAACACCCTGTTCCTCGGCATGACGATACACATCTAGGGTAGTGGAACACAGGCGAACTGCGGCGTAACGAGTATTGCGGCGCGATCCCCGGGCGGGCAACTGGCCTCGGTTTGCCGCGCCAGGGGCGGTGCGCCGTCAGTCGGTTGGGTCGCTCAGTACCACCAGTTCGTAGCCCAACTCCTCGTAGAGCTGGATCTGCGTTGGCCCTTGCGGCACGACGTCGACGTAGTCGGGGAAATCCTCCTCGCTGACGCCGCGCCAGCTGGCATGCGTGCCGCATACGTGCACGGGTACGTCCTGGTCCTGCACCAGGGAACGGGTCGCCTTGTGTACCTTCGCGTTGTCCTGCTGGTGGTTCTTTTCCAGCCCGAACTGTTCACGGCCGTGGGTCACTACCGCCATCGAGAGCCCGGGGAAGCGCGCGCGCAACTGGCGGATATAGTCCTGCACCGCGGGGATCGCCCAGTGCAGTGCGTCGTCGTCGCCGCTCACGATTTCGAACACCACGCCCGGTGGTGCCTCGCTGCGCTCAAGCAGATGCGCGATTGGGCTAGTCGATGCATGGGCGAGGGGAAGGAGCAGGCAGGCAAAACAGAAGAACAACAGGGATGGCGACTTCATACGACTATCCTTCGAAGGAAGAAACAAGGGGTAACGGTAACAACCCGAGAATGTGCTGGGCCGGCGCGCGTTGCGCGCTAGCCGCCGGTTTGCGACATGAAACGCACGATCTTGTCCGGCTGGTCGCGGAACTCGTGGCGCTCGGGTTTGCGTGCAATGGCATCGCGAATGTGTTGCTTGAGTTCAACGTCGTCAATGCCGTCGCGTAGCAGGGGACGCAGTTCGTACTTGTCGTCCTGACCGAGGCACATGTATAGCGTGCCGTC
Source organism: Pseudomonadota bacterium (assembly GCA_020347585.1). Lineage (GTDB taxonomy): Bacteria > Pseudomonadota > Gammaproteobacteria > CAMYNG01 > CAMYNG01. The sequence continues at coordinate 1,844,959 of CP070733.1, forward strand.
CACCGCCAGACGCACGCGGTTGCAGGTTTCGCAAAAATGCTGCGAGATGGGTGTGATAAAGCCGATGCGCAACTCCGTTCCGGCCACTTGCACGTAGCGGGCAGGGCCGCCACCGGGCGACACGCCCGGCAGCAATTCGTAGCGTTGTGCGAGCCGCGCTTTTACCTCGTTTAGGTTCATGTAGGCATCGGCGCTGGTAACGCGTCCGGCATCGCCGACCGGCATGGTCTCGATGAAGCGCAACGTAAAGTCATGCGCGATGCAGAATTCCACCATGTCTTCGACTTCATCGTCGTTGACGCCGCGCATCACCACCATGTTGATTTTGACGGGCGCAAAGCCCGCTTGTTTCGCGGCCATCAGCCCGTCGAGTACCTTGCCAAGTTTGCCGCCGGTGATTTCACGAAACCGTGTGGCTTGCAAAGAATCGAGGCTGACGTTGATACGCGAAATGCCTGCCTGCCGCAGCGAAGCGGCGTGCTTGCGCAGGCGGGTGGCGTTGGTGGACATCGACAGGTCTTCCACACCCGGCAGGGCATTCAACCTGCTTACCAGCTGGTGAACATCCTTGCGCACCAGAGGTTCGCCGCCGGTAACGCGGATGCGCCGCGTGCCCAGTTCGGCGAAGGCCCGCACCACCCGTTCGATCTCCTCAAAGCTCAGCCAGTGCGCCGGTTCCTCAAAGCCAGTGAAGCCCCTAGGCAGACAATAGCTGCAGCGCAGGTCACAACGATCGGTGACCGACAGGCGCAGGTATTCAATGGCCCTTCCAAATGCGTCAGTGAGTTGCGGCATTGCCAGTATTCCGTGGGGCGCGGATGCCCATTATGCACTGGAAGGTGGGCCAGAGTGAATGCGCACAAGCCGGTAGAGCGGATTTTTTTCGCGTGGTTTTAATATACAAAACAGAAGGTTAGTTTCCAGTGGCCAAGGGGTTGCCGGAACGGCGTATCAGGCGCAGTCACGCTCGCCCGACGCCGAACCGAGAACGCTGCGGTGCGAGGATTTCTCGAGTGCCTCCGGCCCGAGTGCCTTTGTCAGTTGCTGGCGTGCCCGGAACAGACGCGTCTTGACCGTGCCCAGGGGCACCTGCAGCAGCCTCGCGATATCCTCCCCTGCCAGGCCGCCGAGCAGCTGCAGCGACAGCGGTTCGCGCAGGTTCAGGGGCAGTTCGGCCATCAACTGGCGCAGCATTGCAACGTCGCGCTGCTCGAGGGTCTCGTCGATAGCCGGGGTAGCCGGGTAGTGCCACTCTTCGATGGAGACATGGTCGGGTACCTGTTTGGCGATCTGGTTGAGGAACTGACGGCGCATAATGGTGTATAGCCAGCTTTTGGCCGCCTTTGCCTCCTGCAACGAGTCGAAGCCCTTCCAGGCGCGCAGAAAGGCCTCCTGCACCAGGTCCTCGGCCTCACTGCGGTCGCGGCACAGCCAATACGCGCTGCGGTACAGAAAATCGGAGTGAGTGCGCACCAGCTCATTGAACGCCTGCTGGCGCTTCTTAGAGTAAGGCCGTCCGATATCAAGCGGGGCGTGATTTTCGCGTGGCTGTGTCATGCGAAGCTCCTGGCTTTATCCTAATGTTGTGGTGTCAGTGCACCGCGACGCGCACGGCAGGTCGCTGTGCGGCGTCGGGGCCATAGATGTCGCTCAATGGCCTGGACTGGCCGTTTTCTAGCACCAGGCGCGCGTGGAAGCGCCGCAATTCGCGCGGTTCGCGTACACCGCACGAATGTGCGATGAGGCCGACCTCGTGCACCATGTTGCGCAAGTAGTTGGCAACGCGCTCCGACTTGTGCTCTGGGTTCAGCCCCTTCTGCAGACGCGGGTTGTGAGTGGTAATGCCGGTCGGGCAGGTATCGCGATTGCACTGCATGGCCTGGATGCAGCCCAGCGCCAACATGAACCCGCGCGCGGAGACCACGAAGTCGGCGCCGACGCACAGCGCCCAGGCGACGCCGGACGGCGTGATGAGCTTGCCCGAGGCAATTACCTTGATGCGCTCCTTGAGGCCGTGGGCGTCGAGCTTGTCGATTACCAACGGCAGGCTCTCGCCTAGGGGTAGCCCCACATAGTCCATCAGGCTGGTTGGCGCGGCGCCGGTGCCACCATCGGCGCTGTCGATGGTGATGAAATCCGGCGCGCTGTCGATGCCGCGTCGCCTGATCGTATCGCACAGTTCATCCAGCCAGCCCCAGGCTCCGATCACGGTCTTGAACCCGACCGGCTTGCCCGTGACCTCGCGGATGCGGCTAACGCTGTCAAGCAGGTCGTCGACCGAGTTGATCTCGGGATGGCGGTTGGGGCTCACCGAGTCGACGTGTACCGGGATGCCGCGAATGCTCGCGATCTCGTCGGTGACCTTCTTTCCTGGCAGCAGCCCGCCTTTGCCGGGTTTGGCGCCCTGACTGAGTTTGAGCTCGAACATCCTGACCTGCGGGTGCGCCGCAACCTCGCGCAGCTTGTCGTCGCTCAGCGTTCCCTGTGCGTCGCGCACGCCGTACTTGGCGGTGCCGATCTGGAACACCAGGTCGGCATCCGACTCCAGATGCCAAGGCGACAGGCCACCCTCGCCGGTGTTGACCCAGCAGCCTGCCTTGGCCGCGCCTTTGCTCAGCGCCCGTACTGCCGGCTTCGAGATAGCGCCATAGCTCATCGCGGAGATGTTGAACAGAGAGTCTGTCGTGTAGGGCTGGCGGCAGCCGGTGCCGATAGTCATGGCGCCCACCGGCGTGGCGTCGCTGCCCAGCACCGGGAACGGGCAATTGACGAATAACACCGTGCCGGTTGGGCGCAGGTCGCGCGTGGAGCCAAAGGCCGAGGTGGTGTCGATATTCTTAGCAGCGCGGTACACCCAGGACCGATCGGCGCGGTTAAACGGCAGTTCCTCCCGGTCCATGGCGAAAAAATACTGACGAA
>CP070733.1:1847977-1853876 GCA_020347585.1 Pseudomonadota bacterium
ACCAGCGGCGGATAGCCCAGTTCCTTGCGCACCTGCGGAATCTCGTTAAGGACTTCGTTCATGCGACCGAGCGCATCCTGCTCCTTGAGTTGGTTGGAGAGGTTCGACATCATGCCGCCTGGCACCTGGTTTATCTGCACGCGGGTATCGAGGCCGGTAAACTCACTTTCAAACTGATGGTACTTCTTGCGGATCTCTCGGAAGTAAAAACCGATCTCTTGCAACAGGCGCAGGTCCAGCCCGGTGTCGTAGGGGGTGTCGCGAAACGCTGCCACAATGCTTTCGGTCGGCGGGTGCGAGGTACCATCCGAGAGCGAGGAGATCGCGGTGTCGACGCCGGCAGCGCCGGCCTCGACCGCCGTGTACAGGCAGATGGCGGACAGTCCCGCGGTGGCGTGTGAGTGAATGTGTACCGGCACGTCGAGCGCATCGACCAGCGCGGCCACGAGATTGGCGGTAACGTCCGGCGTGAGCAGCCCGGCCATATCCTTGATGGCTATGCTATCGCAGCCCATGGTCTGCAATTCCTTGCCCTGATGCACAAACTGCTCGACGGTGTGCACCGGACTGGTAGTGAAGCAAATGGCGCCCTGGGCGTGCTTGTCTTCGTTCTTGACCGCCTCGATGGATACGCGCAGGTTGCGCAGGTCGTTCATCGCATCGAAGATGCGGAACACGTCGATGCCGTTGACAGCGGCGCGGTGCACGAAGGCGCGCACTACATCGTCGGAGTAATGCCGGTAGCCCAGCAGGTTCTGGCCGCGCAGCAACATCTGCAGCCGCGTGTTGGGCAGCGCATTGCGCAGTTGTATCAGCCGTTCCCAGGGATCTTCCTTGAGGAAGCGGATGCAGGCGTCGAAGGTGGCGCCGCCCCAGACCTCGAGCGACCAGTAGCCGGCCTTGTCCAGGCGATCGCAAATGGGCAGCATGTCCTCGGTACGCATGCGCGTCGCGAGCAACGACTGGTGAGCATCGCGCAACACTGTGTCTGTAATCTTGACCGCAGTCATGGCGACTCCTTGGATTTGACCCCGCCCGGCAGGCTGTGCCTCGATCTTTTCATATTATGTAATCATAGCCCCATGTTTGCCGCGATTGCCGCGGCGATGGCTGCCGCCGCGTGGTGATCGGAGCGGCGCACCGAGTATTCCGTCAGCTCGGGATGTGCCTCGACGAAACCGGTGTCGAACTTGCCACTCTGGAACTCGGCGGATTTGATGATCTCGAGCTGGTAGGGAATGGTGGTCTTGACGCCGAACACACCGATATCGCGCAGGGCGCGTGCCGAGCGATCCAGTACCGCGTCCCAGTCCAGCGCCCAGATTATCAGCTTGGCGCACATGGAGTCGTAGTAGGGCGGTATTTCGTAGCCGGTATAGATCGCACCGTCGGTGCGCACTCCGGGCCCGCCCGGGGCGAAGTAGCGGGTAATACGCCCAAAGCTCGGTAAGAAATCGTTCTTGGGATCCTCGGCGTTAATGCGAAACTCAATCGCATAGCCGCGCCGCTCGATTTGCTCCTGGCGGTAGCGCAGCTTGACACCCGAGGCGATGCGGATCTGCTCCTGCACGATGTCCACGCCGGTGATGGCCTCGGTGACCGGGTGCTCAACCTGCAATCGGGTGTTCATTTCCATGAAATAGAAATTGTCGTCGGCGTCCATCAGGAATTCGACGGTGCCGGCGTTCCTGTAACCCACAGCCTGGGCCGCCCGCACCGCCAGCTCGCCGATGTGGCTGCGCTGTGCGTCGTTGAGTTGTGGCGAGGGTGCGATTTCGATGAGCTTCTGGTGGCGACGCTGTATCGAGCAGTCGCGCTCGAACAGGTGAATTACATTGCCGTGGTGATCGGCGAGCACCTGTACCTCGATGTGGCGCGGGTTGGTAACGTATTTTTCTAAAAACACCTCGGCGCTGCCAAAGGCCTTGCTGGCCTCGGAGATGACACGGTCGTAGCTGCGCCTCAGGTCCTCCGCAGAGTCGCAGCGCCGGATACCGCGTCCGCCGCCGCCCGAGGTCGCCTTGAGCATCACTGGGTAGCCAAGCCGCTCCGCGACCACGAGTGCCTCGTCCAGTCCTTCGACGTTGCCATCGCTGCCGGGCGTGACCGGAACGTTGGCGGCACGCATGGTTGCGCGGGCCTCGGTCTTGTCGCCCATCTTGCGGATTACGCCGGCATCCGGGCCGATAAAGCGCACACCGCGCCGCGCGCAGATTTCCGCCAGTTCGGCGTTCTCGGCCAGGAATCCGTAGCCAGGATGCAGCGCATCGCAACCGGTAGCCACCGCTAAATTTACCAGGCGGTGCGCGTTGAGATAGCCGGCCACGGTGTCGGGGCCCAGGCTGTAGGATTCGTCGGCCTTCTTTACGTGAAGCGAGTAGCGGTCTGCGTCGGCATATACCGCCGCGGAGCGAATGCCCATCTCGGTGCAAGCGCGTGCGATGCGGACCGCGATTTCCCCACGGTTGGCGATAAGGACTTTCTTGATCATCGGGTTCGCGTCTAAATAGGGAGGCGCTGAACGCTGCTGTGACGGGCATGAACGGCGGCTCGCAGAGACCGGATCTGACCGGAAAGGCGCTGCCCCTGTCAAGTGAGGCGCCGCGCGCCGCGCCGCGAGAACATGCCCTGTTGCCGAGCCCGGGTGCCGGGTTTCTTTGACAGCGTACCAAACTGCTTTTAAAATTCGCGGGTTATGGCCAGCCCGCCCCAAGACCGGTTGCCACGCCAGGTGGACCCGTTCCGGCTGGCGGAGGCGGGGCTGCAGTTCCAGGGAAGGCTTCCACTATCTGCCATGAAACGGATCCAGCCGCTTCTGGCGCGCGCCGGCGGCGAGGCCGAGGTGAAGCTGGAATTCGACATGGAGGCCAGCGGCGTGCACACGCTGCGCGGGCGGGTTAGGGCGGAACTGCCACTGGCATGTCAGCGCTGCCTTGAGCCGATGCTGTGTCCAGTGGAACTGGACTTGGCATTGAGCCTAGTGCGTTCCGAGGCAGAGGCCGAGCGCAAGGTGCTGCCGTACGAGCCCTATGTGGTCGACGTGGTGCCCATGGACCTGTCAGACATCATCGAGGACGAGTTACTGCTCGAATTGCCACAGGTCCCCATGCATGAGATTGAGCAGTGTCCCGCAAAATCACTTGCGAAGGCGCTGAAGAACACACCGGCTGCGGCCGAAAAAGAGAATCCGTTCGCCGTACTGGGCGAATTGAAAGCAGAACTCAAGACCAAAGATCACGACTAGGAGTCAGAGGCACCCCAAATGGCAGTACAACGCAAACATACGACACCTTCCAAGCGCGGCATGCGCCGTGCACACGACGCGCTGAAAGGGAAGGCGCTGTCGATCGAACCGACGACTGGCGAGACGCACCTGCGTCACCACATCAGCCCGGATGGCTACTATCGTGGACGCAAGGTGCTGGATACCAAGGGCGGGGAGTAGTCACGCCCGGCCGGCAAACGCAAGGGCCTGCTCCGGGTCCACCGTGGCTGATACATCGGCCGGATCGTACACGCAACATCGGCTCGGGACATAGTTCGCTATGTCCCGAGTTTGTATGGTGGCGCGCTAAACGGATGCTGGATGCGTAGATGGAAGCCGACCTGACAACGATCGCGCTGGACGCCATGGGCGGGGACGTGGGTCCCGAAGTGGTGGTGCCGGCGGCGATCAGTGTCATTGAGAAACACGCAGGCGTGCGCCTGATTCTGGTGGGTGAGGAATCCACGTTGCGCGCGACGCTTAAGTCACACGGCCATACGCCGGGAAATCGCCTGGAGGTGCACCATGCCTCGCAGGTGGTTGAAATGACCGAACTGCCTTCCCATGCGCTGCGCAACAAGAAAGACTCCTCCATGCGTGTTGCTATCAACCTGGTCAAGGAAGGCACCGCGCAGGCCTGCGTCAGCGCGGGAAATACCGGTGCCCTGATGGCGACCGCGCGCTTCGTGCTGAAGACCCTGCCGGGGATCGACCGTCCGGCTATCTGTACTTCGCTGCCCACCACCACTGGGCATACCCATGTGCTCGATCTTGGTGCAAACGTTGACTCCTCCGCCGAACACATGTTCGAGTTCGCGGTGATGGGCTCGGTACTCACCAGCGCAGTAGACGACATTGCCCGCCCGACGGTGGGCCTGCTCAACATCGGCGAAGAGGAGATCAAGGGCAACGAGCGGGTCAAGGAAGCGGCGCGTTTGCTTGCCGAGAGTGGATTGAATTACATTGGATTCGTCGAAGGTGACGGTATCTATACCGGTGCGGCAGATGTCGTAATCTGTGACGGCTTTGTTGGCAACGTGATGCTCAAAACCTCCGAAGGCGTGGCCAAGATGATCGTGCACTACATGCGTCAGGAGTTCAGGCGCAATCCGATCACGTTGCTGGCCGGTGCATTCGCTCTGCCGGTACTGCGTGCCTTTCGGCGTCGCGTCGACCCGCGCTCCTACAACGGGGCGAGCCTGCTCGGACTGCAGGGCATCGTCATCAAGAGCCACGGTAGCGCGGATAGCTTTTCCTTCGCCAACGCCATCCGGGAAGCTGTGGTGGAAGTCAAACAAAACGTCCCCGAGCGCATCAGTGCGCAACTCGAGGATATGTTGGTCGAGGGCCGAACGAATTGACTTATGCACGCATCACCGGTACCGGCAGTTTTCTGCCCGAGAAGGTACTCAGCAACGCCGATCTGGAAAAGATGGTGGATACCACCGATCAGTGGATCACGGATCGTACCGGTATCAAGAAACGCCACATCGTTGAAGACGACGAAACCACCTGTGACCTCGCCGAGGCCGCGGCACGATTTGCGCTCGAGGCGGCGGGCGTTGGCGGCGAAGAATTGGACCTTATAGTCGTTGCTACAACCACCCCGGACCGCGTGTTTCCGAGCACGGCGTGCCTGTTGCAGGAACGGCTCGGCAATCATGGTTGCACGGCGTTTGACGTGCAGGCGGTTTGCACGGGTTTTGTTTATGCGCTGGGCGTGGCCGACAAGTTTGTGCGCAGTGGCACCCACAAGCGCGCCCTAGTGGTCGGCGCCGAGACGCTGTCGCGTATCGTCGACTGGACCGATCGCGGTACTTGCGTGCTGTTTGGCGACGGTGCCGGTGCGGTGGTGCTTGAGGCTTCCGAAGAGCCGGGTATTTTGTCGACTCACCTGCACGCCGACGGCCAGTTCAAGGAATTGCTGACGGTGCCGGTGGGGCTGTCCGAGAACTATGCACAGTTCCTCGAAGGCAAAATTTTCGTGCAGATGAAAGGTAACGAGGTGTTTAAGATGGCGGTCAACACGCTGGCACGCATCGTTGACGAGACCCTCGAAGCCAACGGAATGCAGAAATCCGACGTCGACTGGCTGGTGCCACACCAGGCCAACATCCGCATTATCCAGGCGACCGCCAAAAAGCTCGACATGTCCATGGATCATGTTGTGGTGACTGTCGACGAACACGGCAATACCTCCGCCGCCTCGATTCCTCTGGCGTTGGACATTGCCGTTCGCGACGGGCGCATCGTGCGCGGCGATACGGTGTTTCTCGAGGCCTTTGGTGGCGGTTTCACCTGGGGTTCGGCATTGCTCAAAATGTAGCCTGCCAGACCATGCCGCCCAGACGTCAAGCGGAGTAGTTTTAATGTCAGTAGCCTTCGTGTTTCCCGGCCAGGGGTCGCAATCGACGGGTATGCTCGATGCGCTTGCCGAGCACTATGCTGAGGTAGGGCAAACCTTTGCCGAGGCCTCCGCGGCGCTTGGCTACGACCTGTGGTCCGTGGTGAGCCAGGGTCCGGGCGAGCGGCTCAACAGTACCGAGGTCACGCAGCCCGCGATGCTGGCGGCCGGCGTGGCTTGCTGGCGCGTGTGGCGCGCGCGCGATGGGGCAATGCCGGAGGCGATGGCCG
>CP070733.1:1853976-1860377 GCA_020347585.1 Pseudomonadota bacterium
CCCGTCTGCCAGCGCCTCACGCGCGGCCAGATAGTCCTCGCGCTGCTGGGTGAGCTTGTCCGATGCGGCGGTGGTGGCGCCAATCGCCGGAGTGCCCAGCAGGGCCAGCAGGCCAAGAAACAACAAGCGCACGCGCCACGGGCTGCCCGCGGCTGCCGTCCGGCTCAAATTTGTATGGTAACCTGTTGTTCTCACGTAAATTTGAGTCCTCGAGATCAATATTTACCCGATTACTTTAAATCGGCCGATTTCGCCACAGTTTTAGCGCTGAAACGTGAACGGCGCCGCAAGTCAACGCCTCGGCGCGCTGTGACCGGTTGCCGCGGGTGCGGTCTATCCGAATTGGTTAAAATGGCGCGCTCGGCCCCGCGGTAGCGCGGCAATCGGAACGGAGTGCATGCATGACAGACAAACTCAACAAGTACAGCGCCCGGATCACACAGCGCAAGTCCCAGGGCGCATCGCAGGCCATGCTGTATGGGACCGGCATGCGCCCGGAGGACATGGGTAAGGCCGAGGTGGGCATCTCCAGCGTCTGGTACGAGGGTAATACCTGCAACATGCATCTCAATGATCTCGCGGAGCAGGTCAAGGAAGGGGTGGTTGAGGCGGGCCTGGTGGGTATGCGCTTCAATACCGTTGGCGTCAGCGACGGAATTTCCATGGGCACCGAGGGCATGAGCTATTCGCTGCAGTCGCGCGACCTGATCGCCGACTCGGTCGAAACCGTGATGAACGCGCAGTGGTATGACGCCAACATCTCCATCCCCGGTTGTGACAAGAACATGCCCGGCGTAATGATTGCCATGGGGCGTTTGAACCGCCCGTCGCTGATGGTGTACGGCGGCACAATTCGCGCTGGGCACGTCAACGACGAGCCGCTCGACATTGTTTCGGCATTTCAGAGTTACGGCCAGTTCATTGCCGGTAAGATCGACGATGGGGAGCGCGAGGCTATCGTGCGCAACTCCTGTCCGGGGCCGGGTGCATGCGGCGGGATGTACACCGCCAATACCATGGCGTCGGCCATTGAGGCTATGGGCATGAGCCTTCCCTACAGTTCCTCGACCCCCGCAACCGATCCCAGCAAACACGATGAGTGCCGGCGCGCCGGACAAGCCATTCGTGACCTGCTCGAACAGGACATCAAGCCGCGCGACATCATGACACGCGAGGCGTTCGAAAACGCCATGGTGATCATCATGGCTCTTGGCGGCTCGACCAATGCCGTGTTGCACCTACTGGCGATGGCGCGCGCAGTGGACGTGTCGCTGGGCATCGAAGACTTTCAGGCAGTGAGCGACCGCGTGCCGTTTATTGCCGACCTCAAGCCGAGCGGCAAGTACGTCATGGAGGATCTGCACGCTGTGGGCGGTACGCCGGCCGTTATGAAGTACCTGCACGAGCAGGGACTGATCAACGGCGGGTGTCTGACCGTGACCGGCAAGACCATCGCCGAGAATCTCGACGCAGTACCCGGCCTCAGCAAGGGTCAGCAGGTCATCATGCCGCTGGACAAACCTATCAAGCCCACCGGACACATCCAGATACTTGCCGGGAACCTCGCCCCGGGCGGCTCAGTGGCCAAGATCACTGGTAAGGAAGGGCTGAGGTTCTCTGGCCCGGCGCGCGTGTTCGATGCCGAAGAGGAGATGCTCGCCGCGCTGGAGCAAGGCGCTATCCACAAGGGTGATGTGGTGGTGATTCGCTACGAAGGCCCTAAGGGTGGACCCGGCATGCCCGAGATGCTGACCCCCACCTCGGCCATCATGGGCGCCGGTTTAGGTAACGACGTGGCGCTGATCACCGACGGGCGCTTCTCAGGAGGCTCGCACGGATTCATCATTGGTCACGTTGTTCCCGAAGCGCAGGAGGGTGGACCCATCGCGTTGATCCGCGACGGCGATGTGATCACCATTGATGCAAAGTCCAGGGAACTCAGCGTTGATGTAAGTGGCGATGAGATGGCAAAGCGCCGCGCTGGCTGGAAGATGCCGCCCTACAAGGTCACGCGTGGCACGCTGTACAAGTACATCAAGGTCGTCAAGGACGCATCACAGGGATGTGTCACCGATGAATAGCGGCCATTTTTAGCAGCGGCATACCTGCCGCATCCGGCCCCGTTGCGCCATGGCTGCCGCACGCATCTCCAAACTAACCACGGTAGGTTATGCGACCGTTTTCGTGGTGTTGATGCTGGCGCTGGTGGTGCTGGTGTTGTCGTGGCACGGCTACACGCGTTACAGCGACTTCCGAACTTTTCAAGATGCCGTCGCGGGTGAAGCGGTGCACGGCGTTGCCGTTGATGTTGCCGCCTTGGTCGCCGAGAAGGCACGCATGGTTAATGTGTTCGCCGATCTTCACAAACCGTTGCTGCAACGAATCGCCACGCTGCCAGAAACACGAGACGATGAGTTTCGCACCCTGTCGCGACTTGTTGCGGAGTTTTTCCCGGACTACTTTGCCGTTACCGTGATCGATAGCCGCGGCGAACCGGTGATCGATGATTTTGAAGGCCTGATCGGCGAACTGTGCCGTTCGGACATCCAGAGCTTCCATCGTGAGGGGTATGCCGCTACGCGCATTCATCCCAACCCCTTCGTCTACCATTTCGATGTAATGGCGCCGTGGGAAAGCGGGCAACACAACGGTCTGCTGTTTGTCAGCTTCCAAGCCGATATGCTGGGTACAGTGGTGCGTCGCGCACAGGCGCCGGGACACATGTTGCTGCTGGTCGATCCCAGCGCATCGAACCTTATCGAGGTCACCGCAGACGGTGCGCGCGTCAACTGGGACCGCGAGGACTACCGCCTCCAACCCCATGAACTGCGCCGGGTGCTTCACACTGCGCCCGTTACGGGCACTCGTTGGGAGCTCATGGATCTGTATGCACCGGGACTGTTCGCGGCACAGCGTGAGCGCATCTGGCTGCAGGGTGTGCTGGTGTTCAGCGTGTTTCTGCTGGTAAGCGTTGGCATGCTGTACCTGATACGTCGCACCGAGCGCCGCCGCGCGCTGGCCGAGGGCTACAAGGACGAACTGGTGTCGGTGGTCAGCCACGAACTGCGCACACCGCTGACATCCATCATGGGTTCGTTAGGGTTGGTGGCGGGAGGTGCGAGCGGCAAGATCGATGTGAAGACCCGTGAACTCATTGAAATTGCACTCAGCAATACGCGGCGGCTGAACTCAATCATCAACGACATACTCGACCTTCGCAAGATAGAAACGGGACATATGCAGTTCGATATGCAGTCGGTGCCGCTGATGGCGCTGGTCGAGAACGCGTTGGCGACCAACAGCAGCTATGCCGAAAGCATGGGCGTGACCTACGAACTGGTCGAGGCGTTGCCCGGAGCGCGGGTCAATGCCGATGCGCATCGCATCGAGCAGGTGATGGCGAATCTGCTCTCCAACGCGGCCAAGTACGGCAGCCAGGGCGATCACATCGAGGTGGCGGTGCAACGCGTGCCGCAGGATTACCTGCGGGTCAGCGTGACCGACCATGGGGCTGGTATCCCGGAAAGTTTTCGTAACCGCGTGTTTCGCAAGTTCTCGCAGGCTGATACGTCCTCGACGCGCAACATCAAGGGTACGGGACTGGGCCTTAGTATCGTCAAGGCGATCATCGAGGAGCACAACGGCCAAGTGGGATTTGTCTCCGAACCCGGAAACACGACCACTTTCTACTTTGACCTTCCAGAGCTTTCCGCATCGTCCGTGTGAATACAGTTATGTCGAGCACACAGCTTACGCAGGCGGAACTCGAACAGCGGCTCGAGGCGCTGGTGTACATGGTGCTGACCGTGCACCGCAGCGTGGAGCCGGCCGCGCTGGAACTGGCGGCCCAGCCGCGCGAGGCACAGGAGCGCTTTCTCGATTCGGTCGAATACATCGCCAGCCAAACCGCCGAACTAGCCTACAATTTCACTGCGTTCGGCGCGCATACCCTGGCGCGGCTTGACGCGGCGGACTGGTCCGGCTGGGTCAAACGTATTCTCGATACCTATGATCAGGGCGGCGTGATCGCCGCGATACGGCTCATGCAGCACGTTGGCGACTACCGCCGCGAGGTTCGCGATTCGCAAACCGGCGTGGCGCTCGACGAGGTGCGCGTCATGCTCGAACACTTCGTGCATGGCCTGAGTGGGCGACCGCTTACCCTGCAGGCCGGTGAACAGGTCTACACCGACACCGAAAAGCTCTATGTCCCCGAACTGGTATGTGCGTTTGCCGACCGCGCACAGAACCGCAGCCTGATAAAGGCGATGGTGGTACACCAGTGGGCGCAGACTTGGTACGGCACCTGGCACATCGATGTGGCCGAACGGGTGCGCAGTTTTTCCGATCCGGCTCGTGCCCTGCGCACGTTCCATGCGCTGGAGGTGATTCGTCTCGACGCGCAGATCGCGCGCGACCTGCCGGGGATCCACCGCGAGATGGAGGCGTTGCGCGCTGCGGAGGGCACGCAACTCGATGAGGCACTGTGTCGGCGTACTGCATCGTTGACGCAGGACGGTGCGGACGTGGAGGAAAGTTGCCTGCTACTGGATCAATTGATTCAGGATCCCTGCGAGCTGCCGGGGGCCTGTTACCAGGGCCGGTTGCTGCCGGACCTTGTGCAGCCGTTAATAGAGCAGCGCAAGCGCCGCGACAGACAGCTGCTGCAGGAGGCACTGGCGTACTTCATGGCCGGCGACGAGTCGGCACAGGAACGCGCTGGTGCAGGCGAGCCGCCGCCGGGTGAGGCACCCGAGGTGCGGGTGGTGCGACGTGCCGCGCCAGAACTGCCCGCGGGCTTCCAGGTGCGCCTGGAGATCAACGGCGAGCCGGTGCCACCGCATGAGGAGGTGCAGGCCGCGCTAGATTCGATCGTGCAAGACTTTGGCGATGTGCCCGACGACTACCTGGTGCCAGCCGGTCACGGCAACTATCGACCATCGGCGGCTCATCCGCAGGATGCACAGGACGGTGCTTCACATCGCGACGGCCTGGAGTATGATGAGTGGGATCACCTGCGACAGCAATACCGCAAGGGATTCTGTCGGTTATTCGAGCGTGATGTACATCCGGTGTTTGACGACTTCGTCGAGCAAACTCGCCACAAGTACCACGGCCTACTAAAGCATATCTATCGTACCTTCGAGGCCCTGCGCGGAGAAGATCGCAACCTCAAGCGCCAGCCGCAGGGCGACGGCGTGGATATCGACGCGGTGGTCGAAAGTTTTGCAGACCAGCATACCGGGCGGGAGGCGAGTGAATGTCTGTTCACCCGACGGCAGAATGTCGAGCGCGATATTGCGGTGGTATTCCTGGTCGACATGAGTGGTTCAACCAAGGGGTGGATCAACGAGATTGAGCGCGAGTCGTTGGTACTGCTGTGCGAGGCACTGGAGATGCTCGGCGATCGCTACGCGATCTACGGTTTCAGCGGCTTCACCCACCGACGTTGCGAACTGTTCAGGGTCAAGGGGATGGATCAGGACTATGACGCGCAGGTACAGGCACGCATCAGCGGGATCCTGCCGCAGGACTATACCCGCCTCGGTGTGTTTATTCGCCACGCCACGCGTCTGTTCAGTGAAGTGGAGGCACGCACCAAGTTGCTAATCACGCTGTCGGACGGGAGGCCCGACGATCAGGACGGATACCGCGGCGCTTACGGCATCGAGGACACGCGCCAGGCGCTGATCGAGGCGCGCCACCAGGGGATTCACCCGTTTTGCATCACCATCGATGATGAGGCGTTGGAGTATCTGCCTCACATGTATGGCGGCGTTCATTTCACCGTAGTCAGCGACGTGCACAAGCTGCCGTACAAGGTCTCGGACATCTACCGGCGGATCACCGTCTAGCATGCGATGGCACCAACCAACAATCTATTTAGGTAGCAGTTATTGATACCCCTGCACGACGACAATCCCACCGAGCTCGCGCCCATCGTGACGGTCGCGCTGATCGGCCTGTGCGTACTGGCATTCCTGTGGCAGTTGTCCCTGGGAGAACAAGGCGGCGTGGTGGCCGTCTATGCTTTCGGGCTGATTCCGGCGGTGTTTTTCGGTAGCGAGCAACTACCCGCCGAAGTTGCCGTAGTTGCTCCGACCGTTACGGTGTTTACCTCGATGTTCCTGCATGGCGGTTGGATGCATCTCATCGGCAACATGCTTTATCTGTGGATCTTCGGCAATAACGTCGAGGATTGCATGGGGCACGGGCGTTTTATTGTGTTTTACCTGCTGTGCGGCATTGGCGCCGCAATGGCGCAGGCGCTTCCGAATCCGGAATCGGTGGTGCCGATGATTGGCGCCAGCGGCGCGATCTCAGGTGTGCTAGGGGCATACCTGATGCTTTATCCACGCGCCCATGTGTTGGTTGCAATCCCGCTTGGATTTTTCATTTAC
>CP070733.1:1860477-1865344 GCA_020347585.1 Pseudomonadota bacterium
AACTTACGGGACTGGGTTACAGCGTACGCACCTTCGATCGCATCAATGCCGCATACAAAGGGCTGTCGGAGGAAACGCCCGATGCCGTACTGCTCGACGTCGTGTTCCCTGAAGGCGGATTGGCCGGTGTGGAAGCCGTGGCGAATATTCGCGTGCTATGCGGTACACGCACACCGGTGCTGTTCATCTCGGTGCGCAACGACATCACGGCACGATTGCGCGCCGTGCGCGCCGGTGGTGACGCTTACCTGACCAAGCCGCTAGACATTACTGCCCTGCAGGAGCAACTCGAAGCACTGCTGCGCAACAAGTCCACCGACCTCTACCGTGTACTTATTATCGATGACGATCTGGACGCAGCAAATCGACTTGCCCTGGAACTGCAAAAGAAGGGCTTCGCGACACATATCGTGAACTACCCGATGAACGCGATTCACGAGGTCACTGAGTTCTCACCCGATGCGGTGCTGATGGACCTCAACATGCGCGAGTGCGACGGACTGGAGCTTGCGCGGGTGCTGCGTCAGGACGATGATCTTGTCGGTATGCCGATTGTCTTTCTCGCTGACGAGGTAGACGCCGAGACGCGCCAGCGCGCGGCTGCCATCAGCGACGACTGCTTTCCCAAGCCCGTGGACACGGAGCTGTTGACCGCGACCATCGCTCGACGGGTACGTCATTCGCGGCGCATCGCTGTGAAGATCCGCGACATCAGCCGCCGCGATCCGGCAACCGGCCTGGCAAACCGGCGCTCGTTTCTGTCTGACCTGGAGCTGGCCGTGGCGACCGCATCGCGCAGTGACAACGCGCACCGCGCATTGCTTTACATCGCCATCGAGAATCTGGATGAACTGCGGCGCGCGGTGGGATTCGCCCGGCTCGACGAGCTGCTCGCCCACATTGGCACGCGCATCAAGTCACAGGTGGCACCGGACGACCTCGTCTGCCACTTTGCGGAGAGCGTGTTCGCAGTGTTGACCACCGGCGGCGGGCGCACCGCCAGCTCCGCCGCGGCAGGGCAATTGCGCGATTCATTGTCGCGGCGCCCGATCGAAATCGGTGACGCACTGGCCCGCATCAAGCCTGGTATCGGCCGGGTGCTAATCGACCAGGAGGTCCGCGATGTCGATGACTTGCTTAACCAGGCCGAGGCGGCCACGGAAACCGCGCTGCCTACGGCTGCGGGCGAAAGCGCGCCGTCGGTCGAACCTGCTGGCGAACCGGAGCGCTCGCCCGTGGACCTGCAGGAAGAGGTACGTAACGCGCTGGACCATCATGCGTTCCAACTGGTTTTTCAGCCCATCGTTAGCATCAGCGACAACAGCGACGAATACTACGAGGTGATGGTACGTCTGCTGGATCGCGACAAACGGCCGCTTCTACCCATGCAGTTCCTGCCGGTGGTGCGCGCGGCGAATCGCATGGCGGACATTGATCGCTGGGTCATTGAAAATTCACTCTCGGTGTTGTCGAGCGACTCGCGTGCGCGAACCCGCGCCAATTTTTTTGTTAAGGTGAGCGCCGACGCGTTTTCCAAAAGCAGCTTTCTACCCTGGCTTAGCAACTGCCTCGCCAGCGCCGGCCTCAAGGGGGACCACCGCCTGGTGTTCGAGCTTTCCGAGACCGACGTCGCAGAGCACCACGCACAGGCCATCGCATTTGCCGCGGGCCTTGAGCGCCCGCGCTGCGCCTGCGCGATCAACCATTTCGGCAGTACTGCACAGAGCGCACAAATACTCGATGAAGTTCCGGCTGAATACGTCAAGATACACGGGCCGATCGTAAACCGCATTCTCGAGGACGAAGCCGCACGCGAGCGTCTCGAGAAACTGGTGCGCAGCGCACATGAGGCTGGTAAGGAGGTCATCGTCGGCCACGTCGAGGATCCCCGCGCGATCGCCATGCTGTGGGAGTGGGAAGTCGGTCACTTCCAGGGCTACTACATCAAAAAACCCCACGAGTCGCTCGAGTTCGACTTTGGCGGCGCGCTGGTCAAGTAGGCGCATCTCCCGCCACAACCCGCACCATCAGTCGCCGTAAACCGCTGCGGATTTGGTTCGCACTGCGGCAGATGCCAAGCTCGTATTCGCTAATGGGATACATAAGCGATCCAGTTCTCGTGAACCATCGCTATGGACTCGGTTGCACTACGTAAACCATAGTGTTGTCAGCGGAGGTGACGAAACGGTGACGCTGTAGTGAAACTTCTGTTACCGGGCCATGGCGATTTCCTTGCGTCCCTGCAAGCCCCTAGCCGATAATGCGCTGAATGCATGCCCTGCCGCGGCGATAGGTAAAACCCGCATTGTGGGATTTATGAGGAACCGTCATGGATCTGAAGTCCTTGTTCACCGATGACCTGCCTGCCTTGTTCGCCCGTGTCGCGAAGGCCGCCGGAGGTTTCCTAGCCAAACTGGGATCCCTCTATCACCCTGAAAACATCAAGCAGAAGGGGCTGGTGTGGACTACCGGGCTGGCGATTTTGACCCTGTCGGTGATCCTGTTTTTCGTTGGGGTCTACTGGAGCAGCGAGCCCGAGGAGTTCACAGCGCGTGAGGCAGCGCTGGCAATCGCGCAGGGCGACGAGGCACAAATGGTGCCTGGCTACATCACCACCGCCGCCCTGATCACCATTGGCGAGACGCTGCTCGACAAACCGGGCGGCTACCTGTCGAACGACAAAGTGCCTCCGGTATCACTGTTCGGCCTATACCAGATGCTCGACAACATGCCCTCGTGGGAATTCGGCGTGGTCGTAATGATGCGCGATACGGCGCGCGTCCTGCGCAACGATTTCAGCCGCTCGCAGTCGCAATCCATAGAGGATCCAGATCTGGCAGAGGCCGAGCCGCTGTTCAACTTCGACAATAACTCGTGGCTGTTTCCACCCACTGAGCGCGAGTACCGCAAGGGTATCGGCCGCCTCAAGACCTACCTTGAGCGCCTGGCGGCACGTACCGACCCCAATACGCAGTTCTACACGCGCGCCGACAATCTCAACGAATTGCTCGCGGTGGTGGAAAAGCGCCTCGGCAGCCTGACCCAGCGGCTCAATGCCAGTGTAGAGGAGCTGCGCGTTAATACGGATCTTGCCGGCGACACGGCAGCCGAGCAGGCCACGCCCGGCGTTGGACTGGTGTTTGCCAAAACGCCCTGGCTCGATATCGACGACAACTTCTACGAGGCACGAGGTTACGTCTGGGCCCTGCTGCACATACTGCGCGCCATCGAGATCGATTTCGAAAAGGTGCTGCAGAAGAAAAATGCCGTCGCCAGCCTGCAGCAAGTGATCCGCCTGCTTGAGCAAACCCAGCGCCCTACCAGCAGCCCGGTGGTTCTCAACGGACGACCGCTCGGCTGGATGGCCAACTATTCCAAGGGTTTGGTCAGCTACATCTCGCCGGCAAATTCCGCGATCATCGACCTGCGCAACCTGCTGGCGCAGGGTTGATCCACCGACCGCTTCGCGACGCAATGCGCACGTTGCGGCATGGCGCATAGCACCGTAATCGTCTGGTACCGCAACGATCTGCGGCTCGACGACAATCCCGCGCTGGCCTGGGCAGCGCAGCACGCCGAACGTATCGTGCCCTTGTATCTGCATGCATCCCAGGAATCGGGCAAGTGGCCCGCCGGCGCTGCTAGCCGCTGGTGGTTGCATCACAGTCTTGGTGCCCTGGACAAGTCGCTACGCACGCTAGGCAGCCGTCTGGTGGTGCGCAGCGGTCCCGGCGTCGATACGCTGTTGGAGCTGGCCGGGCAATGCGGCGCGACAAGCGTAGTTTGGAATCGCCGTTACGAGTCCGCACATATCCGCTATGACAAGCGTGTCAAACGCGAACTTGCCCAACGGGGAATTGAGTGTCACTCCTTTGGCGGTGCGCTGCTCTTTGAACCCTGGACAATCGCCACCGGGAGCGGCGGTCCCTACCGGGTGTTCACGCCGTACTGGAAAACCTGCCGGCGCCTTGGACTGCCAGATGACCCGACAGCTGCGCCCGCGGCGCTGCCTCCAGCGCCCCGGCTAGCGCGCCCTGCCGGGGCCGCATCCATCAGCGAGCTGGACTTGCTGCCACGCATACGTTGGGATCGCGGCCTGCGTGAAGCCTGGCAGGCCGGCGAAGATGCCGCGCATGCGCGACTCGATGAGTTCTGCGGGCAATCGATCGCCGACTACCCAGCGCTGCGCGATATTCCCGGACAGCAGGGCACCACGCGCCTGTCGGCACACCTGCACTACGGCGAGATCAGTCCGCGCCGGTGTGTGCAGCGCATCCTGCAAACCGTTGCGACTGATACCACGCCCGGACTCAGCCGTGGCGCGGAAGTCTTGCTCTCGGAACTGGGCTGGCGTGAATTCGCGCATCACGTGCTTTACCACTTTCCGCACACCAGCGACCAGCCGCTCAACGAGCGCTATTGTGATTTTCCCTGGCGTCGCGGCGGCAAGCGCCTGCTGCGCGCATGGCAACAAGGCCTTACCGGCGTTCCGATTGTAGACGCCGGCATGCGCGAACTCTGGCACAGCGGCTGGATGCACAACCGCGTGCGCATGATCGTGGCCTCGTTTCTGACAAAAAACTGCCGCCTGCATTGGCGTGATGGCGCACGCTGGTTCTGGGACACACTGGTAGATGCCGACCTCGCCAACAATACACTGAACTGGCAATGGGCCGCGGGCTGCGGCGCAGACGCGGCGCCATATTTTCGCATTTTCAACCCGGTGACACAGGGCAACAGATTCGATGCCGATGGCATCTATGTACGCCGCTGGGTCCCGGAACTGGCCGCACTGCCCAATCGCTGGCTGCACGAACCGTGGAACGCACCGCCGGACGTGCTGGCCGAATGCAATGTTCGGCTTGGT
>CP070733.1:1865444-1870581 GCA_020347585.1 Pseudomonadota bacterium
ACTGCACCCGCAACCGCCATGGTCGGACAAGCGTTTAGCTACATGGCCACGGCACTGAATAACGGTCCGAGCACGGCAAACGGCGTTGTACTAAGCAGTACACTGCCCGCGGGCGTAAGCTTTGTCAACGCCAGTGCCGAGCAAGGGAGCTGCACGATTGCAAGCGGTACCGTGAACTGCAACCTCGGTGACCTTGCGAACGGCGCCAGCACAACGACCACGATCACCGTGACCGCGAGCACTGCACAAGTCAGCAGCTTTTCCGCCACCATTAGTTCCGCGACACTGGACAACAATACCGCCGACAACATCGCGGCCAGCGCAGTCACGATCGGCACGCCACCACCTGCGCCAGGCGCGAATGCAGATCTAAATGTGGCGCTGTCCGCACCAGCCAGTGCGGTACAAGGGGAAAGTTTCACTTATACAGTGACTTTGCTTAACAATGGACCCAGCACGGCAACAGGCACCGTGGTTTCCAGCACGCTCCCCGCCGGATTAAGTTTCGGTAGCGCCGATGCGGGCTGTGCACAGGCCGCAGGAACCGTGACGTGTAACCTCGGCGATCTCGCCAGCGGCACAAGCACGACGGCGGCGATCACCGTCGGCGCAGATGTCGTGCAGACAGTTAACGTTTCCGCCGCAGCCACGTCGGGCGTCGCGGACAACAACACTACTAACAACACCGGTATGGCGTCAGTCGCCGTCATTGCGGTAGCAGACCTGAGCGTCTCTCTATTTGCCCCTTCCACCGTCGAGGTAGGACAGCAGTTCGACTATATTGCAACTGTGCTGAACAATGGTCCCAGCATAGCAAGCGGGACCACGCTCACCAGCACACTTCCTTCCGAACTCGTCGTACGCAGCATGAGGGCAGGGCAAGGCACATGCACCAACGCAAGCGGCACAGTAATGTGTGACTTTGGCGACCTTACGCGCGGCGCGAATACAGCGGCAACGATCACGGTCGAGGCACAAACTGTACAGACCAGCGACATCTCGGTCGCAGTAAGCACCAGTGCGACCGACAACGATGCTGCCAATGATAGCGATACGGTTTCAGTGTCCAGCAGCATCCCGGCAACCCCGCCACCACCCGGTGATGGGGGAGGCAGTGGTGGTTGCACCCTGAACAACGACGCCGAATTCGACGTGTCGCTACTCGGGTTCATAGCTCTGTCGTTGGTGCAGTTTGGTCGTCGCCGCGCCGCCCTTTCTCCCTGGCGAAAAAAGTTGGCGGCGCTTGGTATTTGACGTTTTGGGCCATCGAGGCGGCACCCAGGCAAGCGGCGCTGTATGTTCAGCGCGGCAATGCGTTTCGCTGAGTGCGGTACGGCGCGCTATTGTGAAGGGTCAGTGTCCGTTTCGACTGGTAGGCCCGCTGTCCGCCACTCGGGATAGCCGTCTTCGAGCCGCCTGGCATTCAATCCCTGCGCGCGCAGCCGTGCGACTGCATCGAAAGCCAGCACGCAGTGGGGACCCCGGCAGTAGGCGACAATCTCCTGATCCGAATCGAGCTGACCCAGCTCGCGCTCCAGTTCCGCCAACGGGATGTTTAACGCCCCGGGCAGGTGACCGGCAGAGTATTCCTCTGGCGGACGCACGTCGATCACGGTAACCAGACCCTCGCGCACCCGGGACAACAACTCCGTGCGGGGGATGGGCTCGAGGCTGTCCTTGACGGTGAGATAAGTGTTCACCAGGCGATCAACATCGGCCAGGCGCCGCTCGGCAACGGAACGCAGGCCGTCCAGCAAACTGATCACGTCATCCCCACTCAGGCGATAGTAAACCTTGAGTCCTTCCTTGCGACTGGTGACCAGACCCGCCTGGCGCAACTGTTGGAGGTGCTGTGAGGTATTGGCGACTGTGAGACCTGACACCCTGGCGAGGTCTTCAACGCTTCGCTCTCCTTGAGCAAGATATTCCAATAATTCCAATCGGTTACCGTTCGCCAGCGCCTTGCCCACGCGGGCGAATTGGGCGAACAGCTCATGCTTGAAGTTTCCGCTTGACATCAGTTTCAGGTCGTCTATTCTCTTAATCAACTAATCACTTGATTACTAGATGTTCGATTGAGTATAGCACGGCGCCGCCACGCTGCAACGCGCGTGCACCGCAAGGGGGAGTTGTAGAGCGAATGAGCATTTCCGAGTTTGTCATGGCCAATGAGCCTGCGATCCGCATGGGCTTTTTCCTGGGAATCCTGGGCGTGATGGCCGTGTGGGAGATTGCCACCCCGCGCCGCGCACTGACCATATCCAAGACGGTGCGCTGGGTGAACAACCTTGGCATCGTGTTTCTTAACAGCTTTTTGCTGCGGCTGATATTTCCCGCCGCAGCGGTTGGCATGGCTACGTTTGCTGCGGGGCAGGGCTGGGGAATCCTTAACTACTTCGATGTGCCGTTCTGGCTCGCTGTGCCTGTTTCCGTTGTCGCCATGGACTTTGTTATCTATCTGCAGCACGTCATGGTGCACGCCGTGCCAGCGCTGTGGCGCTTGCATCGCATGCATCACGCCGATCTGGACTTCGATGTCACCACCGGTGCGCGTTTCCACCCCCTCGAGATCATCCTGTCCATGCTGATCAAATTCGCGACCATCGTGGTATTGGGACCGCCGGTACTGGCGGTGGTGATCTTCGAGGTCATCCTGAATGCGACCGCCATGTTCAATCATGGCAACGTTCGTATCCCCCGAGAAATTGACCGCGTGTTGCGGCTGATTGTCGTAACCCCGGACATGCACCGTGTGCATCACTCGGTTGAGGACGACGAGGCGAACAGCAATTTCGGCTTCAGCCTACCGTGGTGGGATCGCTTGTTCGGGACCTATCGCGACCAACCGCGTGCCGGGCATGAAGCCATGAGTATCGGTATTCACAAGTTTCGCGAGCCCAGGCAGGTGGCCTGGTTGCCCGGTATGCTGGCCTTACCCTTCATCGGCAAAATCACCGGCTATGCGATAAACCGTCGCGAGTGGAGTCAGCCGAGTGAAGAATAAGTTTGCAAGGATTATCCTTTTCGCGCTGATCGCGGTCGGTATCGCGTTGGCCGTGATCTATCGCGAATGGTTCGATGCCGCAGCCCTTGAACAGTGGGTGCAGGGCGCCGGTGCGGCTGGGCCAATTGTGTTCATGGTAGTCTACGCGGTGGGTACGGTGTTCTTCCTGCCGGGCTCCGTGCTGACCCTCGCAGGTGGCGCCCTGTTCGGCCCGGTATTGGGGACCTTTCTCAACCTGACTGGTGCGACACTGGGTGCGACCCTGGCGTTTCTCGTGGCGCGTTATCTGGCCTCTCATTGGGTCGAACAAAAAGCCGGTGGGCGCCTCAAGCAACTCAAGGAAGGCGTAGAAGGGGAGGGCTGGCGCTTTGTGGCCTTCGTGCGCCTGGTACCGCTGTTTCCCTTTAATCTGTTGAACTACGCGCTTGGGCTTACCCGCATCAAGCTGTCCCACTACATCATCGCCTCGTACATCTGTATGTTGCCGGGCGCGCTCGCATACACCTCTCTGGGATATACCGGGCGCGAGGCAGTGGCCGGCAGCGAGGGCATGATCCAGAAGGGACTGTTGGCGCTGGCACTGCTGGCGCTGGTGGCCTTCCTGCCTCGTGTGATTGGTCGACTGCGGCGCCGGCCGATGCTGAGCGTCGACGAGTTGAAGCAGCGCCTGGACGATCGGCAAGACGTGTTGGTGCTGGATGTGCGTACCGCGGCCGACTTCATCGGGGAGCAGGGCCACATCGCTCGTGCTGCCAACATCCCCGTAGAAGATCTCCC
This sequence comes from Pseudomonadota bacterium, assembly GCA_020347585.1. Classification (GTDB taxonomy): domain Bacteria; phylum Pseudomonadota; class Gammaproteobacteria; order CAMYNG01; family CAMYNG01. Next base: position 1,869,226 of record CP070733.1, read on the forward strand.
CGGGCGGCTCGAAGAGTTGTCAAACCGCATTGAACGACCCATTGCCATCGTTTGCCGCACAGACCGCCGTTCTGACAAGGCGGCAAGGATTCTGGCGAGACACGGCTACGGCGATGTGCACGTGGTACGGGGTGGAATGACATCGTGGAACGACGCAGGCTATGCGGTAGAACGCTAAGTCTGATCGTGGTGCAAGAAGGCGTACTACACAAGAGACCGTATCAATTGTGCTCCTGGCTGGTATCCGACGGCAAAGGAGGATCAAATGAATATCGTGGATATCCTTATCGACGTGCATCCGGAACTCCCTGCAGAACAATGTACCCAGATGGAGCAAGAGATCAGCAAGTGCAATGGCGTGGTGTCCGTACACTTCAGTCCAGACCATTCACACGAGCTTACTGTCGCCTACGATCCCCAGACCGTTTCGTCGCAGCGCATACTTGAGATCACCAGGCAATGGGACGAGGCGGCGACCATGGCTGGTCTGTAACGGGATTCTCACAACCTGCATGGTGCGTCTTTCTACGCCAAGATGATACGAGCATCAACCCCAATCGAATGGACGAGGAGCCTGCGATGAAATATCTCTTCCTGCTCAATGATCCGCCTTACGGCACGGAGCGCTCGTACAATGGCTTGCGGCTCGCGCGCGAGATGATCAAGGAAAAGGACAGTGGCAATCAGGTTCACGTGTTCCTAATGGGCGATGCCGCCGCGTGCGCCAAGGGAGGTCAAAAGGTTGCGCAGGGCTACTACCATATCGAGTCATTCCTGAAAATGCTCGTTACGCGCGATGCCAAGGTGGGCGTATGCGGCACATGTATGGATGCACGCGGACTTGCGGATTCGGAGCTGGTCACGGGAGCCCACCGCAGCAACATGATTGAACTTGCGGAGTGGACCAAATGGGCTGATAAGGTAATGATCTTCTAGACACGGAGGGTGCCGTGGCGGGAAAAACAGTCATAGTCCTTGGCGGGGGCATCGGCGGCATCGTGGCCGCGACGCGCCTGCGTAAGCAACTGCCACGCGAACACCGCGTCGTACTCATCGAACGCGAGCGGGACTATGTGTTTGCGCCATCCTTCTTGTGGCTTATGACCGGGTTGCGTACCCGGGCGAGGATCTCACGGCCACTTGCACGCCTCAAGCGCAAGGGTATTGAGTTAGTCCAGGGCGACATCACGAACATCGATCCTGGCACACTCTCCGTTCGGGTGAACGACCAGGAGATCAAAGGTGATTACCTGATCATCGCCATCGGTGCCGAGCTTGCGCCCGAGGCGGTGCCGGGGTTGGCCGAAGCCGGATACAATCTCTATTCGTTTGCCGGCGCCGAGGCGCTGCGCGCCG
>CP070733.1:1870681-1873245 GCA_020347585.1 Pseudomonadota bacterium
CGTTACGCTCAAGCCCGCGGCAACAACATCGCCCGTGTTGTCCTTCAGAGCGTCAAGGATATCGGAGAGACTATCGCGGATCTCGAACCGGGCTCGCACCCCAAGATGCGCGGCGAAGGCCTGCGCCATGTCATGCTCCAGGCCGGCAAGCCCGTCGCGACCCTCATAATAGGTGGTGGGGGAGTTTCGGGTGAGGTAGACAATTTCGCCGCGCGACTTGACGCGCGTGATCGAAGTATCCGGGCGCGGTAGACGCAAACCGGTCGGTCCACTGCCGTTGCTGATGTCAGGATCCTTACCGCATCCGCCGAGTGGCAATGCCAACCACACCAACAGCAAGTACGCGGGGAATGCGGCAACCAGAAACCCGCCGGGCAACCGCCGCACGTGCACAACTATGAAATTTCGCAGGACTGATACCAGAAACATCACCAGTCGGGACCAACCACATACACACCCGCTATGTTAGCGGTTTTGCCGCGACTTTTCCTGCCGAAGGCGCACGCGTCAGCGACGTCGCCGAAGTTTGACTGCGGTAATTGTCGGCACGATCTCATGCAACGGCAGCAACTGTGGGTCGGGGTAACGCGCGGACACATGCGATATCAACTGCGCGATGTTCTCCACCCGGCCTGTGCTGGTTGCGCTCCCGTCCAGTACTTGCTGCAACCCCAACAAACCGCCGAACTGCACCTTGGCCATGACGCTGTGTGGCATACTCAACAGGTCATCTTCAACTCCAAAAGCTGGCAACGCCGCGGTCTTTAAGGTGTCATAGATGAGACCGCACAGGTGGTGTGCCTGCCCATCGCGGCAGGCGATGTCAGGCCCACTGCGACGAACGACCGCCGCGGCGTGTTCGCAGCCATGGTCGTGGCCTATCAACGTTGCAGCGAATGCGCATTTGTAGTTGGGGTCAGTCACGTGCGACCGACATTAGCGCCGGAAACGAGGCGTCCGCCGGCACTGCGGCATCAAACCATTATTCGACGGTGCCAAACGAAAGATCCGCACTGCCTGCGGGCAACGGTAACCCTGCAATGTGGCTTGCCTGGCGCACCGGCCCGCCAGGAAACAGCTGGAATAAGTAGCGCTTGCCGCCTTCAAGATAAAATTGACGCTCCAGAATCTGCAACTGCTCACGCGCGTTCGAAACTGGCCCATTGAGTTTGAAATAGCTGCGCAGGAAAAAAAGCACGTCCCAGTGCTCCGCAGTCCACTCAAGTCCCTCACCCCGCGCAAGTCTTTCGGCGATTTCCTCGCTCCACTGTTCAAGTTCGTTGAGATGCCCGTGAGGATCGTCCTCGTACGCCTCGTGATCGGTAACGTAACGAATAATCTCGGTCATCAGTGCAACTCCCTGGGCACCGGCTGCCGCGCGATGGCCGGCGGCGGACAACACCGGTTCCCGGTTATCCTGAACGGCGCGACGGTAGTGCCATACTTGGGGCTATCCCCGCTCTGTTAAGTATAGCCGGCGCCCAGAAAAAGGCGGCCGCCCCAGCAGGGCCTATAGCGCGGATTTCCCTTGCCGGGCAATTCCGGCTAACATGCCGCTTGGGCGCGCGTCGCAGCCCGTTTCGGACGACAGAGCCATGGCTGAGAAACCCGAACTCTCGCAAGAAGAACAGATCCTGAGCATGGTGAAACGCGTGCTTACCGACGTGGCCCGCGATACCCACGTGCGCCCGGGCCTGAAACACCCGCTTTCGGACAATACCATTCACGGCATTCGTGATTGCCTGGCCATGATTGCGGCACGCCAGGCGGAGCTAGCCGCCGAATCTGGGCGGACTAGTCAGATGCGCCCACGCTTTGCAGACGAGCCCCGCGACACCACGGTGGTCAAATTCGACGTCGACGAACTCAAGAAAGACCATCCGGAAAGCGACAAAAGCTGAATGTGTCGACGCCCCACCTGACTAGCGCCAGCAAGATTTCCAATCACATCTCCAGCCAGCCACGCCACGCCGCTAGCGTTGCGTTATTGGCAGCCGCGCATACCGACCTGGGCGCCAGCATGGGCGCATACAGTTCCTCGCCATCTAGCGCGCATGCGGCGCCTCGGGCCTCCCGCAATACCAGCGCTCCCGCAGCGTAATCCCACAGCCGTTGGCCTCCATGCAGATACAGCTGGCACCGGCCAGCCGCCAACCAGCACCAGTCCAGGGCAACCGAACCCAGATTGCGCTGCGATCGGTATGGCGGTTCGCTGGCCAACCGGCAAGCCAAGGTGGGTGCCAGGCGTTTAAAATCGATCGCCGCCACGCTGGTATCGAGCTCACGCGCTTCTTGTCCTAATCTCAGCAATGTCCCGTTCAACCACGCGCCTGCGTCTGCCTGTGCCGTAAAACACTCATCGCGGCCTGGGTCATAGACGATGCCCAGCAATGCCCTGCCGTCCTTGATCAACGCCACGGAGATGGCCCAGGCGGGAAAGCCGGTGGCGAAGTTCGTGGTCCCATCGATGGGGTCAATGCACCACATCCCCGACGCAAACTGGCGAAGCGCCGCGCGCTGCGCGCCCTCGTCCATTTCCTCGCCAAGCACCGGATAGCCGGGCC
>CP070733.1:1873345-1881128 GCA_020347585.1 Pseudomonadota bacterium
CGATTGATCCGGCAATCCCGGTAGGTGGTTGCCGCTGTTTCCAAGAGGGCTTCTTCGCCCTTGCTCCAGAAGGTCACACCGTTCTTGCTGTACCGCGCGCCAGAGCCAGAACGCACCTGAGGCAGCGCGAGCGTTGTGTTTGGAAGCAAGAGCTGCGCGCCGTCGGCGCGGATCCTTGCCGTGAAGCGGTAACCGCCCGTACATTCGTACACCAGGGTCGTGGTGTTGGGTGTACCGGGTTCCCGGCCGGGCGTAGCCAGTGGGGCAGGTGCGAAGTCACAGGCACCCAGCGCCGCCGCGGTCAGCGCGGAAGCACACCAATGGAGAAAGTTGGCAGGGATGATGTTCCAATCGGTCATACGGGTTCTGGCAAACGCGCTGAACTTGCAGAGTTTGAGATTCGTCTGCGGCAATCGTAAATGCCCCGCATGCTACCACGAGCGCGTTGGTCGTAGGCCCGGTAGCCGAGTTCGACCCACAGCGGTTGAGTTGCAGGCGCGTGCCCCTATAATATAAGGGATAGCTAATACACGGAGTCAGACAATGCCGACGTACGATTATCGTTGTGAAGCCAACGGGCAAGTAGTGGAAGTCAAGCACAGCATGAACGAAAAGCTCGCCACCTGGGGTGAGGTCTGCGAGCGGGCCGGTCTGGAGCCCGGTGGCACCCCGGGGGACAGCCCGGTCGAGCGCCTGATCTCCGGCGGTCAGGTGGTGAGCAGTTCCAGCCTCGGCGACAGCGCGATGCCACCGTGCGGTGCCGGGGGATGCGGATCAGGCATGTGCGGCCTTAACTAGCCTTACATGCCGTGCCACGCCCCCTCGTCAGTCGTGCGAGGGGGCCGTGTCATTTCTGTTTATTTTCCTGCCCAGATACCTGGCGCTGGCACCTACCCTCGGGCGTTGGCTCATCACCACCGTTCTGGTAAAAAAGGTTCATGGTATCGGTCAAGGCGTCTGTTGATATACAGGCGGACCCGGCGGCGGTGTTCGACCTGATGACTGATGTGCCGCGCAAGGCGAAACTCGATCGCAGTGTGCATGTGATCGGTATTGCGCGCGAAACGCCGGGACCCATCAGGGAAGGCACGGTGTTCCATTATCGCCTGGTTATCGAAGACAAGATGGCTGACTACCGCAATACCGTCATTGCGTTCGAACCGGGGCGGCTGATGGTTACCCGTTCCGACTCCAACCCACATTTCGAGATCAGTATTGTTGTCGAACCTATCGAGGGCGGTGCACGGGTCACTCAGGAAGAGCGCTTCACCCTGACAGCGATGGCCATGCCTATACCAACCGCGCAGGGCATCTTCGGCGGGTTTATGCGGCTGCTGTTCGGCGGTGCTGAAAAAATTGAGCAGGACGCGGAAGACCTTGCGGCCGAAGAGGAGGAGATGGCGACCAAACTGCAGCCACGCCTCGAGGCCTGGCTGCAGTCGATCAAGAAGCATCTGGAGACGCAGACAGGCTACTTGGAAGCGTAACTCTAGATCGGAGTAACGAGGTACGAGGAATTAGGAACAAAGCAACAAAAAATATTTGATTTTCTCGGTGTGCTCTGTGTCCTCTGTGGTTAGTAAACGAGTTTTCCCGTGCCCCCCGTGGTTCAATAGCAATTTTCTCCGCGCCTTTACGGTTCAAACACTCAATAAAAAAGGGGCCGCAAAAAATGCGGCCCCCATCGTCTCCCTGTTTTGATTGTTGGTTTATCCCAAACCAACGACGCCAAGTACGGCGGTCGGTTCTACCGCCATCGGCGGCACCATGCCGTTGTGGAAGATCCACGCCACCACGTATGCGATCGGCGCGATGATGGCGAACAACGCAATGGCATACAGCGTTGCCAGCCTGCCCATGCCCTTCAGCTTGCTGAAGTCGGTGATAACACCGATCGCCACGAAGGTGATCATGAACATCATCTTGCGCATCGGGCTCTGTACCACCTTGGCCCCGCTGTCGGCGGCCTTGGCTGCTTCCGGCGCCCAGATCACCAATGCAACGTAGGTCAGCCAGGCAATGAAGTAACCGAGCACGAATTTCGGGAAGCGGAACCAGATCTCCGATGCCCTGACGTGATCCTGCCCCGGTTTTCGTTCCACCTTGTAGACCCATATCAACGACAGGACGAAGGCCCACACACCGATGAAGACGTCAATCCATATCTTGGTGAGGATTGCCGCCGAGAGGATCCAGTCGGCCTCCCACATCTCACCAGTGTTGCGGTAGTGCTGCGATACCATCATCTCATCGAGGATCTGGCCCGCCGCGGCATCCGCGCCATCGGTCTTGACGGTCATACCCATGGCCGCGCCATTGACGATGGGCTGGTTCGGCGCCACCGCGGTATAGAAGGTCGGCAGAATCACCAGCTCGATCATGGCGAAGATGACGATCAACATCGACACCGCCACCGGCAGGATCGGCTTGGCGCGGATGGCGCCGGCCGTGGCGATCGCGGCCGACACACCGCAGATGGAGATACCCGAAGAGAGCACCGCCGAGGCGTCACGACGCAGCTTGAACGCCTTGCGGCCCAGCACGTAGACCACCGGCCAGAAGATGAGATACGCCACGAAGGTGGCCGCCGCACCGGTTAACGCGAGATCCAGCGCGTAGGTCGTGGACTTGATGGTCATGTGGCCGAGCTTCACGCCCAGGAACACGATGGCCGTCTTGATGTACCACTCCGGCTTGGCCGCCTCCTTGAGGAACCCGGCGAATCCTTTCATGAAGTTGCCGATCAGCAGGCCGACTGCCAGCGCCAGCATATAGGAAAAGCCGCCACCCAGTTGCAGGCCCCATGACATGTTGATGGCGTTCTTGGATTCGCTAACGGCCTGTGCCGCCTGCTCTGGAGTGGGTGCCTGCCCGCCTTTGGCGTCCACGCCCATCTTCTTCAGGGCCTTGTTGATCTGGCCGGTGCACTTGTGGACCTTGGTGGTGCAGTACACGTCCTTGCCATAAATCTCGGACTGGGTCACGGACTGCGTGGTCTTGAGTGCCTTGAAGTGCGCCTCGTGGCCGGCGATCCAGGCGCCCCACGTGATAAAGAACAGGATCGTGAAGCCCATGAAGAATTTCTTCACGTCGAGTCGCTGGAAATACGCGCCCATAGTGGTGAGGCCCGCAAAAATCGCGTAGGTCACGAGCAGCGACGCAATGCCGGACATCCCCTCGTAGGCCTTGCCCTCCTTGCCGTGCGAGACCTTCAGCAGCGAGTCAAAGGACGGCGAGTCCCAGAACTTGGTCCACTCCCAGGTCTTGGTCTTGGCCATCCAGCCGACGGCGTCGACTCCCCAGATAGACAACAGCCCGGCGCCGAAAAGAATCATGCCGAGCCATACCGCCCACCAGTCCTCGGTGTGGGCCATACCGTCGTACCACTTGCGGTTCACTGAAGCCATTTGTTTCTCCTCCTCCCGGTTTATTGTGTTTCCGGGATTGTTCTGTGTTGCCAGATTACAGGTCGACGGCGACGAAGCGGTTGAAGTAGTGCGTGTGATACTGGCGCAGCCACGTGGGAATGGTGTCAAAGTCAAATCCCATGAACACCGTCAGATGACTGCCCTGTGGGTAGTCTCCCGAGTCACGCAGGGTACGTTTGAGATCCTCGTCCAGATCCGCGAAGTTTTCGCCTCGCGCTTCCAGCTTTTCGCTGCGAACGATCCAGTCCCGGCCGTCGTGGATGAGGTTCATCTCGAGGTCCGCTTTCATGTTCCGCTACCCGAGCCGTTCAGGCATGCAGGATGAACGTGTTGACGAGCCAGCCGAGAATCACCAGTCCCGCCAGTGCGATCCCTATGCTCCATCCGACCAACTGGGATTCCCAGGATTCCCAGGGTTCCGGCTCGCCCAACAGTGCTTCGGCAGATTGTGCTTCAGCTGTATTTCGTGAGACATCTGTTGTAGTTGTAGACATTACTCTCCTCCCAGGCAGTATTGCTTGTTAGTAGTTAGGTAACGAACACAAGCGTATTGAAGCATTGCTCGGGTGTTTACTTAATTGCCCTTACTGGCCTGAACAGTAGTTGTATTTTTATCCGTCCAGGTGACAGTCGGCCACACCTTCTGTGACATGCATACTGCGCTTCGCAACTTGTGCGACGATTAACCAAATCAATAACATTGTCAAACAGCAGATATTAATTTGCTAATGAAAGAAATTCAGCAACTACTTATTAATGCTGCGGGTGATGCGATGCGCGGAATGGGCTTGTCTTCCCAACCGGCGGTGTAGTGTGCTAGGCGGATTGAATCTGCGCGCGGGCTACGGCGGCAGGTGGAGCGGTGCGAGATGGGTCAGAAGATAGAACCGGACATATCCGTCACGGCAATGAAGCCGAGGATGATAAACAGCACGCCGACAAACGCAAATTGCTTGGCATATTGCTCCTCGGCAATGTCGATGCCGAGCTTGCGATAGAGTGCCGCAGCCTTGCGGCTTGCCGCACGGCGCAGACCGACTAGCAGCAGGCCGATGCCCAGAAAAAGCAGACCAGTGATCGACAGGGTGGATTCATCCATAACAACGGCAGGACTCTGTTGTTTCTCGCGTCGCCGTTCGCACTACTGACGCTGCGGCGCGCTACCTCTTTTGTTTTTCGTCGCTGAACGGGAGTTTCCCTTTCCAGGCGAGATAGGCGAAGAACAGCCCCAAGGTCGCCGGAAACAGCAGTTTCATAACACTGATAAATTCGCTTTCGCCACCAGCGACCGCTGCATCATATCCCGACAACGCATACAGGCGTAGTCCGACCAGCCCGAATGACATCAGCGCCAGAACGCCGGCGGCAATTCGTATCAGTTTCGCTGTCGGGTCGGGTTGGGACATCGTTTACTGCCTCACTCGGGGCCAACCGCCTTGGCTGGCGCGTTGCGACATTCTTGCACGCAAGACGTGCCATCGGCAAACGCAGGGGTTAAGGACAATGCTTGGGGCCGACGGGGATGCCCTCGATACGCACAGTGTCGGCGCCCTGCCTGGTATTTCAGAAGTTGCGAATAAAGCGATACTGTTTTAATTTCGGATGTATGCGACTTTCAGTGTATGCATCGAAAACCCAATGAACCGCAACGGCATGAAAAGCAATGTTAACTCCCTGCACGGGTTGCCGGCGGATTCGCGTTATGATGCACGGCACCACCACGATTTCATGATTCCTAATTTAATCCCGCCATGACGGTCTGGCTCCAGTTTCTGGTTTGCGTTCTGTTGATCGGCATTGCGGGCGTCAAGCTATCGCGCTACGGCGACGCCATCGCCGACAAGACCGGTCTCGGCGGGACGTGGGTTGGCCTGATTTTGCTCGCCAGCGTGACCTCGTTGCCTGAACTGGTCACCGGCGTGAGTTCGGTAACCATCGCCAATACGCCGGAAATCGCCGTGGGCGATGTGCTCGGCAGCTGTGTATTCAACCTGCTGATCATCGTTATTCTCGATTTTCTGCACCGCGGCGAGTCGGTGTATCGCAGGGCCAGTCGTGGCCATATCCTGTCCGGCGGATTCGGCGTGATGCTGATCGGGCTCGCCGGCTTCAACATCCTGCTCGCCTCACAGGGTTTTGTGATCTCGTTCGGCCATATCGGCTTGTATACCCCGTTTATCGTGTTTCTGTATGCAGTCTCGGTGCGCACCGTGTACCGCTACGAAACCGCCCAGGTCGGGGAGTTCGCCGAAGCGGAGGCGGATCGTTATCCGCAGCTGTCGCTGCGCCAGGCGGCGTTCAGATACGCGGCGGCGGCGCTGGTGGTGCTGGCCGCGGGCGCATGGCTGCCCTTCGTCGCCAGGGAAATGGCGTTGCAGATGCAATGGCACGAGAGCTTCGTGGGTACCCTGTTTGTGGCGTTCGTGACCTCGTTGCCGGAGGTGGTGGTGACGGTAGCCGCGCTGCGTCTCGGCGCGGTTGACATGGCAATCGGCAACCTGTTCGGCAGCAATCTTTTTAATATATTGATACTGGCCATTGACGACCTGTTGTACCTGCCGGGGCCGATCTTCTCGGCGGTGGCGCCTGCCCATGCGGTTTCGGCGTTGTCGGCGCTGATGATGACCGGGGTGGCGATTGTCGGGCTGCTCTACCGGCCGGGAACCCGGGTGCTCAAGACCGTGGGCTGGGCCAGCATTTTTCTGTTCAGTATCTATCTGCTCAATTCGTACGTCCTGTATCTGTACGGCGGTTAGCCGGCAAACTTGGAATGCGAGAAAACTGACTTGGCGTAAGAACAGGGTGCTTGCGCCGTGTATGATGATGCCGCGCGGTGGAGGGAGAATGAACGCCTCAAGATCCGGCTTGTTGCTGCTACTGTCCCTGTCGCTTTTGTTTAGCGCCGGCGCCTGCGCGCAGGAGCAAAGCGTACGCCCCGGCGTCAACGCGTATTACCAGGATCCCGAGTTTTCGACCTGGGTGCGGCGTTTCGAGAGCGCGGGTCGCGAGGTCTATGACCTGCGCGAGGCGATAGTCCATGCCAGCGGCGTGGGGCCCGGCATGAGCGTCGCCGATGTGGGTGCAGGCACCGGGTTGTTTACGCTGCTGTTCGCCTCCCGGGTGGGCAATGCCGGGCGGGTGTATGCCGTCGATATCTCCGAGACCTTTGTGCGCGAGGTGGAGGCGCGGGCACGCACACAGGGTGCGGGCAACGTGGCAGGCGTGGTAAGCGAGCCGCGCGATGCCGGGTTGCCCTCGAGCGCGCTTGATCTTGTATTCGTTTGTGACACCTACCATCATTTTGAGTATCCGCAGGACATGCTGCGCTCCATTCACGACGCCCTGCGACCCGACGGAACGCTGGTGGTGATCGACTATCGCAAGGTCGCCGGTACTAGCTCGCAGTGGGTCATGGGGCATGTGCGTGCCGGCAAGGACACCGTAATTCGCGAGATACAGGCCGAGGGATTCCGTCTCATCGAGGACAATCCGATGTTGCGCGACAATTTTTTGCTGCGCTTTCGCAAGGAGCCGCGTTGAGTATCTTGGCCGGTGCGTCCAGGGTGAGGGCAGTGCCGCGCGGCGCGCCGTTGGTATCAGTGATCATGCCGGTACGAAACTGCGGTGCGCTGCTGCGCAGTGCAGCAGACAGCATCATCGCGCAGACCTGGCCGCGCTGGGAGTTGATCGTTGTCGACGATCACTCCTCGGATGGTTCCCCTGAGCGGTTGTGCGGCCTGGATCCGCGCATTCGTGTCGTGCGCAACCCGGGACGGGGTATCGTCGCGGCGCTCAACGCCGGGGCGGCCGCGGCGTCCGGTGAGTTTCTGGCGCGCATGGATGGCGATGATATCGCGCTGCCGTGGCGTCTGGAGGCACAACTTGCACTGTTGGGTGATGCACCCGACATCGGCATTGCTGGGGGCCGGGTAGAGATATTTGGCGGCGCACCACAGTTGGCGGCAGGCTACCGCGCCTACCAGCGTTGGATCAATGCGCTCGTTACGCCGCACGATATTGCACGCGAAATCTTCATCGAGAGCCCCATCCCGCATCCCACCGCCATGCTGCGCCGTGACGTGTTTGACGCGCTGGGCGGTTACCGCGACACACCGTGGGCCGAGGATTACGATCTCTGGCTACGCGCGTTCCAGGCGGGCGTGCCCATGGCCAAGCCGCGTGAGGTCGTGCTGCGTTGGCGTGATGCCCCCGCACGCCTGTCGCGCACCTCCGCACGGTACTCGCAACATAACTTTCTGCGCGCCAAGGCGCACTTCCTGGCGCGTACCGGCTTGCGAGGCCGCGAGGCGGTGATCTGGGGGGCCGGGCCCACCGGGCGGCGCCTGTGCGATGCC
>CP070733.1:1881228-1885355 GCA_020347585.1 Pseudomonadota bacterium
CAGGTGCTGGAGACGCACCTTGGCTGGGCTGCCAAGGGACTGGGCAGGAAAATCGGCGACATGCTCGATGCACAGCGCAGCGCCACTGATATCGCCAAGCTCCTCGATCGCATCTACAACAAGAGCGAGGGGCGCAAGGAAGACCTGGCCTCGCTCACCGACGAGGAGATCCTCGAACTGGCGCGCAACCTTCGTGACGGAGTGCCAATGGGTACGCCGGTGTTCGATGGTGTCGAGGAAGCGGAGATCAAGAAGCTGCTCGAGCTGGCGGACCTGCCGGTCAGTGGCCAGGCGACGCTCTTCGACGGGCGCACCGGTGAATCCTTCGATCGCCCGGTCACGGTGGGATACATGTACATGCTCAAGCTTAACCACTTGGTGGATGACAAGATGCATGCCCGCTCCACCGGACCCTACAGCCTGGTTACCCAGCAGCCGCTGGGCGGCAAGGCACAGTTCGGCGGCCAGCGTTTCGGCGAAATGGAGGTATGGGCGCTGGAAGCCTATGGTGCGTCCTACACGCTGCAGGAGATGCTCACCGTCAAGTCAGACGACGTTAACGGTCGTACCAAGATGTACAAGAACATCGTCGACGGCGATCACCATATGGAGGCCGGCATGCCGGAGTCTTTCAACGTATTGTTGAAGGAAATTCGATCGCTGGGCATCGACATTGAACTGGAGCAGCAGGACTGAGCGCACACGCCCGGTTACTGGTACCTCGAAATTCGAGAGTTTTCTCGCAGGAGAAGTGAATGAAAGATCTACTCAGAATGCTCAAGCAGCAGGGACAGATTGAGGACTTCGATGCTATTCGCATCGGTCTGGCGTCGCCCGAGAAGATCCGTTCCTGGTCATTCGGTGAAGTGAAAAAGCCCGAGACCATCAACTACCGCACGTTCAAGCCGGAGCGCGACGGCCTGTTCTGTGCCAAGATCTTTGGCCCTATCAAGGACTACGAGTGCCTGTGCGGCAAGTACAAGCGTCTGAAGCACCGCGGCGTAATCTGCGAGAAGTGTGGTGTCGAGGTCACGCTGGCCAAGGTGCGTCGCGAGCGCATGGGCCACATTGAGCTGGCCAGCCCAGTGGCACACATCTGGTTCCTCAAGTCGTTGCCCTCGCGCATGGGTCTGCTGCTGGACATGACTCTGCGCGATATAGAACGCGTGCTTTACTTCGAGGCCTTCGTGGTCATAGATCCGGGCATGACGCAGCTCGAGCGCGGCCAGTTGCTCACTGACGAGTCTTACCTCGAGGCCATCGAGGAGTACGGCGACGAGTTCGATGCGCGTATGGGCGCCGAGGCGGTTTTCGAACTTCTGCGCACGCTGGATCTGGAAAAAGAGGCGGCGACCTTGCGCGAGGACATTGAGGGGACCAGCTCTGAGACCAAGCTCAAGAAGTTCGCCAAGCGCCTCAAGCTGGTGGAAGCGTTCGTTGAGTCAGGTAATAAACCCGAGTGGATGGTAATGACCGTGCTGCCGGTGTTGCCGCCCGAGCTGCGCCCACTGGTGCCGCTTGAGGGTGGGCGCTTCGCGACCTCCGATCTCAACGACCTGTACCGTCGTGTCATCAACCGCAACAACCGCCTCAAGCGCCTGCTGGATCTGAACGCGCCCGACATCATTGTGCGCAACGAAAAGCGCATGCTGCAGGAGTCGGTGGACGCGTTGCTGGACAATGGTCGCCGCGGTCGGGCGATCACAGGTTCCAACCGTCGCCCGCTCAAGTCGCTGGCCGACATGATCAAGGGCAAACAGGGACGTTTCCGCCAAAACCTGTTGGGCAAGCGCGTCGACTACTCGGGGCGCTCGGTGATCGTGGTTGGCCCCACGCTCAAGCTGCACCAATGCGGACTGCCCAAGAAGATGGCGCTGGAACTTTTCAAACCGTTCATCTTCAGTAAGCTCGAACGCCGCGGTCTGGCGACAACCATCAAGGCAGCGAAGAAGATGGTTGAGCGCGAGGGTCCGGAAGTCTGGGACATCCTCGAAGAGGTAATTCGCGAGCATCCCGTGATGCTCAACCGAGCACCGACCCTGCACCGTCTGGGCATCCAGGCGTTCGAGCCGGTGCTCATCGAGGGCAAGGCGAGTCAGCTGCACCCGCTGGTTTGTACTGCGTTTAATGCCGATTTTGACGGCGACCAGATGGCGGTGCATGTGCCCCTGTCGCTGGAGGCGCAGCTCGAGGCACGCGCCCTGATGATGTCCAGCAACAACATCCTGTCGCCGGCCAATGGCGAACCGATCATAGTACCGTCGCAGGACGTGGTGCTGGGCCTGTATTACATGACTCGCGAGCGCGTCAACGCCACCGGCGAGGGCATGATGTTTGCCGACACACGCGAAGCGCACCGCGCCTACCTTAACGGCGCGGTGGACTTGCACGCCAGCGTCAAGGTCCGCATCACCGAATACGAGCAGGACGATGAGGGTGAGTTTCAGCCGCGCACCAGTGTCAAGGACACCACGGTGGGTCGTGCACTGCTGATGGACATCTTGCCCAAGGGCATGCCTTTCTCATTGGTCGACCAGGAGCTGAACAAGAAGGCGATCTCGCGCCTGATCAATGTCTGCTATCGCAACCTCGGGCTCAAGGCCACGGTGGTGTTCGCCGACCAGCTGATGTACACGGGGTTTCACTACTCCACCCGCGCTGCCGTATCGTTCGGCGTCGATGATATGGTTATACCGGACGAGAAAACCAACATCCTTGCGCGCGCCGAAGACGAGGTCAAGGAGATCGAGAACCAGTACACCTCGGGTCTCGTGACCCACGGCGAACGCTACAATAAGGTGGTGGACATCTGGTCGCATACCAATGACCAGGTGGCCAAGGCCATGATGGACAAGCTTGGTACCGACGCGGTGGTCGATGCCGGCGGCAACGAGGTTCGCCAGCGCTCATTCAACTCCATCTTCATGATGGCCGATTCCGGTGCGCGAGGCTCGGCGGCGCAGATTCGCCAGCTGGCCGGAATGCGCGGCCTGATGGCCAAGCCGGACGGCTCTATCATCGAGACGCCGATTACAGCGAACTTCCGCGAGGGTCTGTCGGTGCTGCAGTACTTCATCTCGACCCACGGCGCACGCAAGGGCCTGGCGGACACCGCGCTCAAGACAGCGAACTCCGGGTACCTGACGCGTCGCCTGGTGGACGTGTCACAGGACCTGGTTGTCACCGACGACGATTGTGGCACCGACAAGGGACTGTCCATGAAGGGCATCATCGAGGGTGGCGACGTGGTTGAGCCCCTGAGCGAGCGTGTGCTCGGACGCGTGGTTGCCAGGGACGTGCTCAGCGCCGACGCAAGCGCGGTGCTGATCGAGGCCGGTACCCTGATCGACGAGAGCTGGGTGGAGCGTATCGAGGAGATGGGCATTGACCATATGTATGTGCGCTCCGCGATTACTTGCGAGACCCGTCATGGTGTGTGCGCTACCTGTTACGGGCGCGATCTGGCGCGCGGGCACAAGGTGAACGCGGGCGAGGCTGTGGGTGTTATCGCCGCACAGTCCATCGGCGAGCCGGGCACCCAGCTCACCATGCGCACCTTCCATATCGGCGGCGCCGCGAGCCGGGCGGCCGCAGTCAACAACATTACCGTCAAGACGACAGGTACGGTGCGCCTGCACAATCTCAAGAGCGTGCAGCACGCCAGCGGCAACATTGTTGCCGTGTCGCGTTCCGGCGAGATCACCGTGCTTGACGATCACGGGCGCGAGCGCGAGCGCTACAAGGTGCCATACGGAGCGGTGCTCAGCGTCGGTGATGACGACACCGTGGAGGCCGGGCAGGTGGTCGCCAACTGGGACCCGCATACCCACCCGGTTGTGACCGAGCTCACCGGTCAGCTGAAGTTCGAAGACATCGTGGACGGGGTCACCGTGCAGTCGCAGATCGACGAGATCACCGGCTTGACCAGTCTGGTGGTGACGGACCCGAAACAGCGCCCCAGCGCGGCCAAGGAACTGCGCCCGATGGTGCGGCTCCTGGATGCCAAGGGTGAGGACCTGATGCTTCCCGGCACCGAAATCCCGGCCCACTATATCCTACCGGCCAATGCCATTATCTCCTCGAGCGATAGTGCTGCGGTGGGAGTCGGCGACGTCATCGCCCGCATC
>CP070733.1:1885455-1891060 GCA_020347585.1 Pseudomonadota bacterium
AGGCGTTGCGCCCATCAGACGCTGAGACGCTTACGGCCCTTGGCGCGGCGCGCGTTGAGCACCTTGCGGCCGGCGCGGGTCTTCATGCGAACGCGAAAACCGTGCGTCCTTTTGCGCTTGGTGTTGCTGGGCTGAAATGTACGTTTCATGTCTTCAGGAAACCGGTTGCGAGTGGTTCGGCAGCATCGTCCATTTGCTGCGCGATACGGCCTCGGGCATGTGCCCGAAAAGGCGGCAAAGGTTATGCCAACCGCGGGCGCGTGTCAACCGATATGCGGGTGGACAGTGTGAATCGCGATGTGGATAAGCGTCGCTACAGGGTATAGACTTCAATGCTCGTCGTCTTCGATTTACACGCACAACATTTCGCCTGGGGGGAGTTCTTTAGTGTCTCAGACTATCTGGGATAGGTGTCTTGATCGCCTCGAAGGGGAGCTTCCTCCACAACAGTTCAACACCTGGATTCGTCCTTTGCACGCAGTGCACGACGGCAATCTGCTGCGCCTGCTGGCGCCTAATCGCTTCGTCATGGATCGCGTTGCCCACCAGTACCTGCCACGCATCAACGAGGTGCTCGCCCAGTTCGACATCCCGGCGCAGCAGATCACCTTGCAGGTAGGCGGCCGTGAACCGGACGAGTCGGTACCGCCCGCGGTAACAGGCGCCCGCAACGGTGCACCGAAGGCTGCGCGGCGCAACTCCAGCCTTAACCCGAATTTCACCTTCGGCGCCTTCGTTGAGGGTAAGTCCAATCAGCTTGCCCGCGCGGCCTCGATGCAGGTCTCCGAAAATCCCGGCTCTACCTACAACCCGCTGCTGATATACGGCGGCGTCGGCTTGGGCAAGACCCACCTGATGCACGCGATCGGCAACACCATTGTCGCCGAGCGTCCGGATGCAAACGTGGTCTATCTGCATTCCGAGCGCTTCGTGACAGACATGGTCAAGGCACTACAGAAGGGCACCATGGAGGAATTTAAACGTCACTACCGCTCGGTGGACGCCCTGCTGATCGACGACATCCAATTTTTCGCCGGCAAGGAGCGCTCGCAGGAAGAATTCTTTCACACCTTTAATGCGCTGCTCGAGGGCCAACAGCAGGTCATCATGACTTGCGATCGTTACCCTAAGGAAGTGGACGGAATCGAGGAACGGCTCAAATCTCGCTTCGGCTGGGGACTGACCGTGGCCATCGAACCGCCCGAGTTGGAAACCCGCGTGGCTATCCTGATGAGCAAGGCCGAGCAATCTGGCGTGGAGTTACCCAACGAGGTAGCGTTTTTCGTCGGCAAGCGCATGCGCTCCAATATCCGCGAGCTTGAGGGTGCACTACGCCGTGTTATCGCCAACGCCCATTTTACCGGTCGGGCAATTACACTGGACTTCGCCAGGGAGGCGCTGCGGGACCTGCTGGCGGCACAGGACAAGCTGGTTACCATCGAGAACATCCAGAAGACGGTGGCCGAGTACTACAAGATCCGTGTCGCGGACCTGCTGTCCAAGCGGCGCAGTCGGTCGGTGGCCCGGCCGCGTCAGGTGGCGATGGCCTTGTGCAAGGAACTTACCAATCACAGTTTGCCGGAAATTGGTGATGCCTTCGGCGGCCGTGATCACACGACAGTTTTGCACGCCTGTCGCAAGATCGCCGAACTCAAAGAAAGCGATACGCGCATTAGCGAGGACTATGCGAACTTGTTACGTACCCTGAGTACCTGACCGCAAGGGCTGTGGATAAACTGTCAGCGGTAATGGGACAAATCACGGATTCAAAGTTATCCACATTTGGTCCACCGGCTGTCAGAACTACCCGGGGGCAGTTGTCTACAGCGTTGCTTGACTTATAACTATATGAAAAATAACAAGAAAAATAGGTTATCCACAGAATAGGGCGTCCCCTAATAACTACTGCTGTAAGTTCTTATTAACAATTTATATAGTTAACTAGTCAGATGTCAGCGATCTGAAATGGAACTACCAATGAAGCTATCGGCACAACGTGAATCGCTCCTCAAACCGCTGCAATATGTCAGTGGGGTCATTGAGCGCCGGCAGACCCTCCCTATCTTGTCCAACACTCTGATCTCGGTGCACGGGGGAGTGCTGTCCATGACTGGAACCGACCTGGAGGTCGAGATGGTGGCGCGCGTTGCCCTGGAAGGGGCCGAAGAGGGAGATATAACACTGCCAGCACGCAAGCTGATGGACATTTGCCGTGCTCTCCCGGAGGGTGCTCAGGTTGAAATTAGCGTGGATCGAGAGCGTGCGGTTATTCGCTCCGGGCGCAGCCGTTTCACCCTCGGCACGTTGGGAGCTACGGAGTTTCCAAGTATCGATCCCATTGAGGCGCCGTTTGAGGTTGGACTGACCCAGAAAGCCCTGCGCCGTCTATTGGAGCAGACCCAGTTCGCTATGGCACAGCAGGACGTACGCTACTACCTCAATGGCCTGATGCTGGAGCTGGGCAACGGATATATACGCGCGGTGGCAACGGACGGTCACCGTCTGGCTTTGTGCGAGGCCAAGGCTGAGCTGGAGATGACGGAAACACGCGAAGTGATTGTGCCGCGTAAGGCAGTCAGCGAATTATTGCGGTTGCTCCAGGGCAGTGACGAGGAGCTGCGGTTGCAGGTGGGGCGCAATCATCTGCGGGTGGAGCTGGCGGAGGCAATCTTTACCTCGAAACTCATCGACGGCAAATTCCCCGATTACGACCGGGTTATCCCCAGTGGCGGCCGGCTCGAGGTGTTGTGTGGGCGGGATGAGCTTCGGCAGGCTTTCAGTAGAGCCTCCGTGCTGTCCAACGAGAAATATCGTGGCATGCGTCTGCAACTGGCCCCGGGCCTACTGCGGGCGACGGTGCATAATCCGGAGCAGGAAGAGGCCGAGGAAGAGATTGAGGTCAGCTACGATGGCGAGGAATTTGAGATTGGATTCAACGTGGCTTACTTCTTGGATGCCCTGGGCGCAATCGACGCGGAACGTGTTAGTGTCCGGTTGACCGACGCGAATAGCAGTTGCCTGGTGCAGGGCGAAAACGATACCGAATGCAAGTACGTCATTATGCCGATGCGCCTCTAAGGGGGAGCGCTGGGTATAGTGGCTAACCCCGCTATGAGGCTGGTCTCCCTCGAGATCACGCACCTACGCAATCTCACCCAAGTCTCCATCTCGCCAGCGGCTGGGCTCAATCTTGTTGTTGGCGCCAACGCCAGTGGAAAAACCAGCCTGCTCGAGGCTATCCATTTTCTCGGGCTGGGGCGATCATTTCGCACCCGCAGTGCGCGGGAGGTTATTCAGTGGGGCGGGGACGCCCTTAGGGTGGTCGGGCGGATCGCACAGGCAGCGGGAGGGACGACAGTGGTTGGCGTGGAGCGGGATCGTGGGGCGCTTCGTGCCCGGGTTGCGGGCTCCCCGGCGCGTAACGCCGCAGCGCTGGCCGAGTATCTCCCAGTGCAGATATTGACTCCTGAGTCGCACAAGTTGATAGCGGAAGGCCCGCGATTTCGCCGCCAGTTTCTCGACTGGGGTGTGTTCCACGTGGAACAGAACTTTCTCTCGGCATGGCAGGATTACCACCGGGCACTGCAGCAGCGAAACGCGGCCCTGCGCCGGGGCGAGGGGGAACGCAGTTTGGATCAATGGGAGCGGGTGCTCGTCACTGAGGGTGAGCGCCTTGACGGTATGCGCGACCGTTATCTGAAGATTCTCCAGCCGCATGTGGATGTCGTCTCCGAGCAGTTGCTTGGCGTCTCGCCCGGACTCGATTACAGCCCAGGATGGCAACGCGGGGAGGCGCTCGAAGAGGTGCTCCGGACTCAACGCATGAGGGACCGGGAGCGTGGGCACACGGGATCGGGCCCGCACCGAGCGGATTTGAAGGTGACATGGCACGACATGGAGGCGCGTACCGTGCTATCGCGCGGCCAGTTAAAACTAGTGGTTGCCGCGTTGCGTCTGGCCCAGGTCGCCCTGCTGCGGGAGAAAACCGGCCAAGGAGTTGTCTGGTTGGTAGATGATCTGGCCGCGGAGCTGGATGCGACCCACAGAGGTAGATTGATGGGGCTGCTTGCCGCAAGTGGAGACCAGGTATTCGTTTCCGCTACGGAGCGGGCGCAGCTAGAAACCGATGGCTGGGAGTCGGCGAGGGTGTTCCACGTGGAACACGGCAAAGTAGCGGAAGTGATACAATAACGTGTTGTGAAACGCCAGGAGTTTTCATGAGCGACAAGTACGATTCATCGAACATCAAGGTGCTTAAAGGCCTGGACGCCGTGCGCAAGCGGCCGGGCATGTATATCGGCGACACGGATGATGGCACCGGACTGCACCATATGGTGTTCGAGGTTGTGGATAACTCCATCGACGAGGCCTTGGCTGGGCACTGCTCCAGCATTGAGGCCATCATCCACAGCGACGGAGCGGTCACGGTCAAGGACAATGGCCGCGGTATCCCGGTCGATATGCACGAAGAAGGACGCTCCGCCGCCGAGGTCATCATGACGGTGCTGCACGCGGGCGGTAAGTTCGATGACAATTCCTACAAGGTGTCCGGTGGCCTGCATGGCGTGGGTGTTTCGGTCGTAAATGCCCTGTCCGAGCACCTCAAGCTGACGATCCGACGTGGTGGCACGGTGTACCAACAAGAGTACGCTATGGGCGTACCCCAGACCGAACTCACTAGCATCCGCGAGACCCACAATACCGGCACCGAGGTGCGCTTCCGACCCAGCCGTGAGGTCTTTAGCGATACCGAGTTCCATTACGACATCCTCTCCAAGCGCCTGCGCGAGCTGTCGTTCCTCAATTCCGGGGTGCGTATCACGTTGCTCGACGAGCGCAGCGAAAAGAAAGACGTGTTCGAGTATCAGGGCGGTATTCGCGCCTTTGTCGAGCATCTCAATCGGAACAAGACGCCCCTGCACGACGCGGTGTTCTATTTCAATACTGCCAAGGACGATGTGACCGTCGAGGTAGCGATGCAGTGGAATGACTCTTACCAGGAGAACATTTTCTGCTTTACCAACAATATCCCCCAGCGCGACGGCGGCACGCACCTGGCCGGATTTCGCAGTGCGCTGACCCGTACCCTGAACAATTACATTGAAAAAGAGGGGATCGCGAAAAAGGCCAAGATCACGCCGAGTGGCGATGACGCTCGCGAGGGCCTGACCGCCGTGTTGTCAGTAAAGGTGCCCGACCCCAAGTTTTCCTCCCAGACCAAGGACAAACTGGTGTCTTCGGAGGTCAAGGGCGTGGTGGAGTCCTTGATGGGCGAGAAACTCCTCGAGTACCTAATGGAAAGCCCTACGGACGCCAAATCCATTGCATCCAAGGTGGTTGATGCGGCGCGGGCTCGCGAGGCGGCCCGCAAGGCCCGCGAGATGACCCGCCGCAAGGGTGCCATGGACGTGGCCGGCCTGCCGGGCAAGCTGGCCGACTGCCAGGAGAAGGATCCTGCCAAGTCGGAGCTATTCCTGGTGGAGGGTGATTCCGCCGGCGGGTCGGCCAAACAGGGCCGAGACCGCCATTTTCAGTCGGTGCTACCGCTTAAGGGCAAGATCCTCATCGTCGAGAATGCACGCTTCGACAAGATGCTGTCCTCCGC
>CP070733.1:1891160-1903266 GCA_020347585.1 Pseudomonadota bacterium
ACCTTCTTGTAAGGCAACGGCATGCAGGTTTTCGAGCGCCGCATCGATGGCCTTGATATTCGCCTCGAGGATGCGCGGACCGGCCCGGGCATAGGTCTTTTGCGCCGCCGCCTTGATCTCGGCAATGGCCTGCGCACGTTCGAGCACCTCGGAAATAGCGAAGAAACACGCCTGCATGATGGTGTTGATTCGCCGTCCCAGACCGACCTCCTCCGCGACACGGTAGGCATCTATGACGTAGAGGGTCAGTTGTTTGTCGATCATCTGCTGCTGCATACGCCGCGGTAGGGTGTCCCAGACCTCCTGCGGCGCAGCGGTGGAGTTTAGCAGGAACACCGCGCCGGGCGCGGCCTTGTCGAGCATGTCATAGCGTTCGAGAAACACCTGCTGGTGGCAAGCAACGAACTGTGCCTGTTCGTCATCGATCAGGTAGGTGGAGCGAATCGGCGCCGGTCCGAAGCGCAGGTGCGACACGGTGACCGCGCCGGCCTTTTTTGAGTCGTAGACGAAGTAGCCCTGGGTATACAGATTGGTGTGTTCACCGATGATCTTGATGGAGTTCTTGTTTGCACTCACCGTGCCGTCCGAGCCAAGTCCGTAAAACACTGCACAGCGCATTCGCCGTGCCGCATCGGTGACAAACGCAGGGTCCCATGCCACGCTGGTGTGCGCCACGTCGTCGTTGATGCCCACTGTCAGCGGGTTTCGCGGTTGATCGCCAGCCAGCTCATCGAACACGGCCTTGACCATGGCCGGATTGAATTCCTTCGAGGACAGGCCATAGCGACCACCGGTCACGAAGGGCAAGGTTGCGAACACCGGTACCGCACCCATCTGGTCGCGCGCCAACGCGGCAACCACATCTTTGTATAGCGGCTCGCCGTCGGCACCCGGTTCCTTGGTGCGATCCAGCACCGCGATACGCCGGGTGGTATCCGGCAGTGCTTCTAGCAGTGCCCGCGCATCGAATGGCCGGAACAGGCGCACCTTGAGCAGACCAACATTCTCGCCGTGCGCGACTAGGTGTTCGACCGTTTCGTGGGCCGCCTCGGCTCCCGAACCCATCAGTATGATTACGCGTTCGGCATCCGGCGCTCCCGCGTAGTCAAACAGGCGGTACTGACGCCCGGTCAGCGCCGCGAACCGGTTCATCGCCTGCTGCACGATCCCCGGCATCGCCATATAAAAAGGTGTCACCGCCTCGCGTGCCTGAAAGTACACGTCAGGATTCTGCGAACTGCCGCGCAACACGGGACGCTCCGGTGACATGGCCCGTATCCGATGCACGCGCACCAGTTCGTCGTCAATCATGGCGCGCACCGTAGCATCGTCCACGTCGTGCACCTTGTTGATCTCGTGCGAGGTGCGAAAGCCGTCGAAGAAGTGCAGCACCGGCACCCGCGCCTCGAGCGTTGCAGCCTGTGCAATGAGTGCGAGGTCAAGCACCTCTTGCACCGAGTTCGATGCCAGCATGGCAAAACCGGTGGCGCGCGCCGCCATGACGTCGGAATGATCGCCGAAGATGGACAGCGCTTGCGCGGCCAGCGAGCGTGCGGCAATGTGGAACACGGTCGGCGTCAGTTCCCCGGCGATCTTGTACATGTTGGGGATCATCAGCAGCAGGCCCTGCGAAGCGGTAAAGGTGGTAGTCAGGGCGCCGCACTGCAGGCTGCCATGAATCGCGCCGGCTGCGCCGCCTTCACTTTGCATCTCGATGACGCGCGGCGTCGTGCCCCACAGATTTTCGCGCTCATCGGACGCCCACTGATCGGCGAATTCGCCCATGGGCGAGGCCGGCGTAATCGGGTAGATGGCGATGACCTCGTTGGTCAGAAACGCCATGCGCGCTGCCGCCTCGTTACCTTCGATGTTGATCATGGCAGAGTCGGACATGGTGCTCCTGCCTGCACGTACACAGCTAGCGTGAATGTCCCGCAACGATTAGATTACGGAGCAATGCGTTAGGTTTTTGTTATTTCTACTCCGGCATACCGACAGCGGTATTGATCTGGGTCAACGAGCCCCTGCCGTCACCGCCTCCACGCGGATTTGTTCAGTCGCCGCGCCAATCGTAGCTGCGGATCCGGTTCACAGCTGCCGCCAGCTCCTGAAGGCGCGGCAGCGCGAGCTCGCCTTCCAACCAAGGAGAAAAGCCGTCGAGCCCGTCCTGTTGCGCGATGGCAACGATCTCTTGCAGGCTGTCCACCATGCCCTCGCTGCCATCGAGGTGCGAAGCGTAGTAATGCAGCATCCAGCCGATAGCGAGGGTTTGCCCCGGGTCTACCAGTTGCTCGACGGCGGACAGATCTATCTCGTGGCGACCGTAAAGCAGTCGCCGAGTGCCGCGCACGTCGATCTTGGTCGCGCGTCCGCCACGCGATGCATCGAGAGTGCCCGCGCCGGGGCGCCGAACGGACTGCAATTGGAACGGGCGGGCCCGGGCATCGCGATGCGCGCCTAGCGCTTCACCGGCCAGCCCGTGCGCCGCCGCTGTCACCTCGTGCGCCCGGTAGTTATCCATCATGATCACCGTGTCAGCGATGCCAAAGTAGTCGCCGGATCCGCCCATGACGATCACGCTCGACACCCCGTGGTGTTCGTATAGCTCACGCGCGCGGTGCAAGAACGGGGTGATCGGTTCCTTGTCGTCAACCACCAGTTGCTGCATGCGCGCATCGCGGATCATGAAATTGGTGGCCGAGGTGTCCTCGTCGATCAGCAGGGTCCGGCAACCGGTGTGTAGCGTCTCGATGATGTTGGCCGCCTGCGAAGTACTGCCGCTAGCATTCTCCGTGGAGAAACGCTCGGTGGTGCGTCCGAACGGCAGATTGTCGATAAACGGACTGATATCCACCTGCGCAACGGCACGCCCGTCCTCGGCGCGCACCTTCATGCATGATGGGTCGCTCACCACACGCTCGCGGCCGTCTCCGGGCAGGTGATCGTAGACGCCGCGTTCCAGGGCACGCAGCAGCGTCGACTTGCCATGGAATCCGCCGCCCACGATGAGGGTCACACCGGCCGGCACACCCATGCCGCGAATCGCCCCGGCGTTGGGCAGATCGACCGAGCGCGCCAGGGTTTCAGGCGAGGTGAAGGCAACGACATCACGGGCAAGGGGACGGTCGTCGACACCGCTGCGTCGCGGCAAGAGTGCGCCATCGGCGACAAACGCCACAAGCCCCGCTTCACTAAGCCATTCTCGCAGGAACTGCTGATCCTCGATGCTCTCGACATGGGCGGCAACCTCGGCCGCGGGAAGGTTCGCGTGGACAAGCGTTTGCTCGACGATAGCAGGGAGTTCTTCGAACAGCATAGCCATAGCCTCGCGCGCCGCGACGCGGCGCCCGGCGGCAGGCAGACCGAGCCGCAAGCGCACCTCAACCTGCTCGGGGGACACCACTACCGCGTTACGGTGTAGGACCTGCTGGCCACTGGTGGAGACCTCAATGATACCGCTGTTGCCACTGCCGCGTTGTCCGCGCGCAAGTTCCGCAACGGCGGTCGAAAACGCCCGACCCAGGTAGTCCTCGCAGGCGATACGCCGCACCGTGCTGCGCCGGAGGTCTTCCGGCAGGCCGCAAGTATCCATGGCGAGCTGCACCCGCAGCCGCGAGGGCTTGGCAAAGGGATCGCCCTGAACATGATCCACTAACAGCCGGTAGCGACGAAAACCCCACGCGCCCTCAAGCTGCTTGTAGGCCTTGTAACCCTTGCCGTCGATGGATTCGAGCAGCGTGCGCAGACGGTCCATGACTGATGTGGCGCGTCGACAATGCCGGGAGCGGCAATTATGCTTATCACAGCACGAATCCGACACAACGGCAAACCGCGCGACCGCGCACCGAGCCTTCCGCCACGATGAACCTGCGACGCATGGTTGACCTCCGGCCCGATGAACGAGCGGGCGTGCTGTGGTCATTCCTGTACTTCTTCGCCCTGCTGTCCAGCTACTACATCCTGCGCCCGCTGCGTGACGAAATGGGCATCACCGGCGGCGTCGAGCAACTGCACTGGATGTTCACCGGCACTTTCCTTGCCATGTTGCTCGCCGTACCACTGTTCGGCGCCGCAGCGCGCACACTGCCGCGCCACGTGCTGCTGCCGGCGGTATACGCGTTTTTCATCGTCAACCTGCTGGTATTCCATGCCCTGTTGCAATCGGGAATTGCGACGGTCTACGTCGCGCGCGCCTTTTTCATCTGGGTCAGCGTATTCAACCTGTTCGTGGTCTCGGTGTTCTGGAGTTTCATGGCCGACCTGTTCAGCAACGCCCAGGCACGCCGCCTGTTCGGCTTCATCGCCGCGGGTGGCAGCCTCGGCGCGCTGCTCGGCCCGGGCCTGACCGCCGCGCTTGCCGGCGTGCTGGGGCCATTCAACCTGCTGCCGATCTCGGCCTTGCTGCTGGGGGTTGCGCTGCTTTGCATTACGCGGCTGCTGGCCTGGTCCGGGAGACACGGCGGCGTAGAATCGAGACCGCACGCGGACAACACAGACCGCGCCATCGGCGGCGGCATGCTGGACGGCATAAGGCTGGTGTTTCGCTCGCGTTATCTGCTCGCCATCTGCCTCTATATCTGGCTGTTCACCACGCTCTCGACCTTCCTGTATTTCCAGCAGGCGCATATCGTGCGTGGCGCGTTCGACGACCCGGCACAACGCACCGCTGTGTTCGCTGGAATCGATCTTGCGGTCAACGCGCTGACCATCCTCGTGCAGTTGTTTGTCACACACCGGCTGATTGCGCGCCTTGGCCTGGGCAAGACGCTTGCCCTGCTACCGGCGCTGATGGCACTGGGCTTCGCCTGCCTCGGCGCCGCACCGGTGCTGGCGGTGCTGGTGCCTTTCCAGGTGCTGCGCCGCGCCGGCAACTACGCTGTCGCAAAGCCCGCGCGCGAAATTCTGTTCACAGTGGTGAGCCGCGCTGAACGCTACAAGGCCAAGAACCTCATTGATACGGTGGTCTATCGTGGCGGCGATGCGCTAAGCGGCTGGCTGTTCGCTGGACTCAGCGGATTGGGGCTGGGCCTTGCGGGCATCGCGCTGCTCGCTCTTCCCGTTGCCGCAATGTGGATGGTCACCGGGTTGTGGCTGGGCCGCTGGCAAGAGCGCCTGCGCGCACTGGCCCCGACAGAAACGGGGGACTATGCTCAAAACAACTTCACGGAACTTAATGGATAGCGACGTGAATTACGGCAACAATACCCGGCCCGCAACGGGCAAGCTCACGCGCCGCCAGTGGCTGGCGCGGGTGATTGGCGGTGCCGCCGCGCTGGGGCTCAATCCGCAGCTTGTGGCTGGCACGCAGGACGCCGATATGCTGATGCGCCGCATCCCCAAAAGTGGTGAGACGATACCCGCGATTGGGCTGGGCACGGCACGCACCTTCGATGTAGGCGACGAATCAATGGCGCGCGAGCCGCTGCGCGAGGTGTTGCGCGAGTATCATGCCCTCGGCGGACGCGTCATTGACTCCTCCCCAATGTACGGCAACGCCGAGCAGGTGGTAGGCGACCTCGCGGCCGACCTCAACATCGGTGGCAGGCTGTTCTACGCCACCAAGGTCTGGACCTCCGGGCAGCGGGCCGGCATCGCACAGATGGAGCAGTCCATGCGCCGCATGCGCACCGAGACCATCGACTTGATGCAGGTGCACAACCTGGTGGACTGGCGGGTCCACCTCAAGACCCTGCGCGAGTGGCAAGAACAGGGCCGAGTGCGTTACGTCGGCATTACCCATTACCTCAACAGCGCCTTCGACGACCTGGCTGATATCATGGCCACCGAACCGCTGGACTTCGTGCAACTGCCATACAACATTGCCAATCGCGAGGCCGAGCGGCGCCTGCTGCCGCTGGCCGCCGAACGCGGCATCGCGGTGCTGGTCAACGTGCCGTTCGACGGCGGCTCGCTGTTCAGCGCAGTGCGAGGCAAGCCACTGCCGACATGGGCGAGTGAATTCGACTGCGGCAGTTGGGCACAGTTCTTTCTTAAATTCATCCTCGCGCACCCTGCCGTTACCTGCCCCATCCCGGCGACCCGCAAGCGCAAACATCTAATCGACAACATGCAGGCCGGCGCCGGTCGCCAGCCCAACGCCCAGCAGCGTGGCCGCATGGTCGAGTATTTCGCGAGCCTTTGAGCCGTTCACGCGTACCGGAGCCCGGCCCGTCCCACGGGCGGTTGGTCCCTCGGGATTTCGCGCATGCCAAGGTGACCGCTCGTCTGACCTTTTGGCGCGCCCGGCCGGTTGTCACTGCGCCGGTGCAGTGAATGCGAGCCGCTCTGTTACAATTCATAGAGCGAAATTGGCGTGAAATGCTAAATTTCGCACAAAAGGGCCGGTCCCGCCCCCACCCGCCGCGCCGCTCATTGACAACGACAACAGATGGGATAAAATTCCCAAAATATGAATCGCTCGTCACAAACGCAGGTTCTGTCAGCAGCCGTACTGCGGATTTTGCGCCCGCTGGTGCGGATACTGCTGCGTCATGGCGTGTCCTATGGGACCTTCGCGGACCTCGCCAAGTGGGTCTACGTGGACGTGGCCGAGCGGGAGTTCCCGCTTGAGGGGCGCAAGCAGTCCACCTCACGGGTCTCCATTCTCACCGGCCTGTCGCGCAAGGAGGTCAGCCGGGTCAGCCAGCTGCCGCGCCCCGACGATGCCGGCTGCGACGAACGCTACAACCGCGCCGCGCGGGTTATCGGCGCCTGGCTGCGCGAACCCGATTTCGCGGGCCCCGACGGGCAGCCCGCCGTGCTGCCGCTGGAGGGCGAGGGGGAGAGCTTCGCGGAACTGGTCAAGCGCTTCAGCGGCGACGTGCCGGCACGCGCCATTCTCGATGAACTGATCCGCTCCGGCTCGGTCGAATTGTCCGGAGACGACGCCGCGCGCCTTATCGCGCACGCCTACGTCCCGGCCAACACCGCAGCGGACAAAATCCACATCCTGGGCACCGACGTCCAGCAACTCATCAGCACCATCGACCACAATATCGACAGCGGCGAACGGCCGTTCTATCAACGCAAGGTGATGTACGACAACCTGCCTGACGAGGTACTCGGCGCGTTTCGCGATCTGACCGACGAAGAATGCCAGGCGATTCTCGAGCGCTTCAACAAGTGGCTGGCCGAACGGGACCGTGACACCAACCCGGCGGTACAGGGCACCGGGCGCAACCAGGCCGGTATCGGAATTTTCTACTTCGAAGCACCGTATGACGAAGAGGACAAAGAGTCATGAAGAGGTTTGAATTACGCGCGGGGCTGATGGCCCTGGCGATTGCAGCCACGGCAGCCGCCTGCGGTGGTGGATCTGACGGCGGCATCGGTGGCTCGGGAATTGACAGTGGTACCGGCGTCAGTTCGGGTGCGGTACAGGACTTTGGCAGCGTCTGGGTCAACGACGTGCGCTTCGATACCACCAACGCCGTGGTTGTCGTGGAGGATGTCGACACCGGCAATGGCGACGACGATGTGCGCAACCTGCTGGAAATCGGCCAGGTCGTCCTGATCGAGGGCACCATCAACGATGACGGCACCGGCGTGGCCGACCGCATCTACTTCGATGACAACCTCGAGGGACCGGTCGAGGCTGCACCGGTGCAGGTCGGCGGTGACTACGAGTTCACGGTGATGGGACAGACCATCCGCGCCGATGCCGACACCAGGTTCGACGATTTTGCCACCAGTATTGCCGACATTGCCGCAGACGACATGGTGGAAATCAGCGGGCAGGTGGACGATCAGAATCGCATCCGCGCGACCTACATCAGGGATACGGGCCGTACCTTTGCTGCCAATGTCAGCGAGATCGAGATTAAGGGCTTTGTTTCGGACCTGGACGGCGACAGCTTCCTGCTCAACGGCGTGACTACCGTCAACTACAATGCCGGCACCACTTTGCCCGTTCCGTTTGATAACGGCATGTTCGTGGAAGCAGAAGGCACCAGTGCAGACGGCGCCACACTCAACGCCGACGAGGTTGAATTGGAGGATGAGGGCCTGGGCCAAAGCGATGCAGAGTTCGCGGAGCTGGAAGGTTTTATCACCGAGGTCGTGTCGGCCAACGAGTTCCGCATGGGCACCCAGACCGTGCGTTATGACAACACGACCGTGCTCGAAGCCGGCGTGGTGATCGCAATGGGCACCAAGGTAGAGGTTGAAGGCTCGCTCGAGGGTGGTGAACTCCTAGCCGCGAGGATCGAGAGCGAAGACTGACCGGCCAGTTTCACATACAGGCCCGGCCCGGCACCGAAGTGCTGCGCCGGGCTTTTTCTTGCCCACAACGTTTGTTGAGGACAGGTCGGCGCTGCCGCTCGCAACCTGCGGGCCATGCCGGTGGACTTAAAGCGCTGAGGAGTTTTAACGAAAACATCGATTCCCGGTGCTTACGCCGGCAAGCACGTTATCAACATGGTATTCAACTACGGTAGGTGTGGACTTGGGTCTATCGTCCCAAATACCGTAGCGACGCGACGAGAATCCCCTACCGCTGCCACGTTTGATATAGTTCATGCGCCCCTCAACCCCGCCTACCGGGAGGCATCATGGTCCGGGTTCATTCAGCCGGCAGCGTGCACGAAGCGCATTTTCTCCTGCACCAACTGGATTCGGCCGGTATTCGCGCCCATGTTTTCAACAACTTCGCTGCCGGCGCCATCGGGGAAATCCCGCCGTCCGAGGGCCTGCCGGCCATCTGGCTTGAAGATGAGGCAGACCGGGAACGCGCCCTAGCGGTGATTGAGGCACATGAGTGGCGCGCTGCGCCGGGTGAGAAAATTGCTACAATCTACTGCGGGGAATGCTCCGAAGCGGTCCCGGAAAATTTCGGGATCTGCTGGAATTGCGGCGCACTGTTGGGCGGCGAAGACAAGGCTCCTGGGTAGCCCGGATCCAAGATCCAAACGAAAGCAACAATGCTTGCGGTGAAAATCGATCGGGCGACGACACCATGAACCCACTTCAGTTAATGCGCCGATCGGTCTTTGACTACGTTTACCTGCGCTCGCCCAAGGCGATCCAGCCCGAGCACGCCCAGGCCATCGTGCGTGTCGTGGTGTTGTCGGTAGCGAGCCTGTGCCTGCTCGCCTATGAAACAACCGTCGGCACCAACTCCTGGCTCGAAACCCTGACCGCACGCCTGACTTACGCCTACCTGTTACTAAGCGTCGGCCATGCCGTAATCGTCTCGCGCTCGCGAGGCATTTACCCCTGGCGCATTTATCTGTTTATCGCCGCGGATGGCGCGTTGATCTCGTTTGGCATGTATGCGTTTGGTACCACCGGTGCGCTGTTCTACCCGCTGTACCTATGGATCACCATCGCCAACGGGCTGCGCTACGGTAACCACTTCCTGCGCTTTGCCACCACCGTTGCACTTGCCGGTTTTCTTGCCGCAACGCTCTCGAGCGAGTCGTGGATGGCCACGCCTGCGCTTATCGTTGGCCTTGCCATCGGCCTGTTGGCACTGCCGCTCGGTTTCGTGGGCGTGCTGCAACAACTGAGCAAGGCAAAATCCGAGCTAGAGCAGAAGATCAAGGAAGCCGAGCACATGGCGACCCACGACGCGCTTACCGATCTTCCGAACCGCGCCCTGATGGAAGATCGCCTCAATTATGCAATCGCCAACATCGAACGATTCGGCCCCGAGATCGCGGTATTCCTCATTGATGTCGACTCATTCAAGACCATCAATGATACCCACGGTCACCTGTTCGGCGACAGACTGCTGACGCAGATCGCCAGCCGGCTTAACGATTGCCTGCGATCATTCGATACGCTGGCGCGCCTGGGCGGCGATGAGTTTGTGGTTATTCTCGAGGGCAACCATCTTGCCACCCACGCAGCGACCGTGGCCGACCGCATGGGTGAGTATGTGGCTGGGCACTACCACCACGATGGGCACGATGTCTTTGTCACCATAAGCATCGGGATCGCGCTGTTCCCCAACGACGGTGAGAGTGTTGAAACGCTGATCAAGAATGCCGATACGGCGATGAATCACGCCAAGAGCGACGGCGGCAACTGCTGCCGGTTCTACGACACCGGTATGTCCGAGAGCGTTGCGGAGCAACTCACCCTGCAGGTTGAACTGCGTCGCGCAATCCAGAACCGGCAGTTCCAACTCTATTTTCAGCCGCAGATCGACGTCGCCACCGGACGCGTCAACGGCGCTGAAGCGCTGGTGCGCTGGCTGCACCCGAGGCGTGGCCTGCTCGAGCCGATACATTTCATCGGTGCTGCCGAAGAAAGCGGGCTGATACTGTCGATAGACAAGTGGCTTCTCGAAGCGGCGTGCCGGGAAAGTGCATCATGGAAGGAAAGCGGGTTAGCGAACATCAGGACAACGGTCAACGTCTCGGGACTGCAGCTCATGGAGGAAGGTTACGTCGAAATGCTGAGCAAGATTCTCGACGTAACCCGAATGGATCCCAGGCACCTGGGGCTTGAGATAACCGAGGGTGTGCTGGTCGAGGAGCGGGAGCATGTTAACAAGGTATTCGCGGGCATCAAGTCGCTCGGCATCAAGCTGGCGCTTGATGATTTTGGCACGCGTTATTCCTCGCTGAGCTACCTCAAGCGTTTCCCGATCGACACCCTGAAGATCGATCGCACCTTTGTCAGCGATATCCCTGAGAACGCCGACGACTGCGCGCTTATCGAGGCAATCATCGCAATAGGTGAAAGCCTGCACATGGATGTCGTGGCCGAGGGTGTAGAGAGCTTCAAGCAACTCGCCTGGCTGCGGCAGCGCAACTGCCAGACCGTGCAGGGCTATTTGGCCAGCCAGCCGGTAGCCGCATCCGAATTCCGTACGCTGCTGGATCGGGGCACCCTCATCGAGGTTGCCTGAGGGAACCGCAACGACACGCTGCAGCTACCAGTGCTGCTGATACCTGATTTGATTAGCGGGGCGCGGACCGTCGAAGACGTATCCCTGCATCACGTCGCAACCCTGGGCGCGCAGAAACTCCAGTTGTTGTTCATTCTCGACACCCTCTGCAATCACCTCGAGGTTTAGGCTCTTAGCCATCGCCAGGATCGCCTCCACGATGGCGGCATCGTCCGGGTCGGTGTTGATATCGCGTATGAACGTCCTGTCGATCTTCAGGGTGTCGATCGGGAAACGCTTGAGGTAGCTTAGTGATGAATACTCAGTACCAAAATCGTCAATGGCGAGGCGCACCCCACGATCGGCAAGGCCGCGGAAGGTTTGCATGATGGACGGCGTGTGGCGAATGATGACCCCCTCGGTGATCTCGATTTCCAATCGGCCGGGCTTGAGGCCGTTGCGCTCCAGCGCATCGCTAACCGTAGCGACAATTCCCGGCTTGGAGAACTGGCGGCTCGAGAGATTCACTGCCACACGCAGCGGACCGTAACCTTCCTCTTCCCACCGACGCACTTGCTCGCAGGCCCTATGCAGCACCCACTCACCGACCGGGAAGATGATGCCGGTTTCCTCAAGCAACGGGATAAAATCGGCCGGCGCCACCATGCCCAGTGCGGGGTGCATCCAGCGCAGTAGCGCCTCGACGCCCAGAACCCGCCCAGTACGGATATCCACCTGGGGCTGGTAATGCAACACGAACTCATCGCGCTCCAGCGCATGGCGTAGATTGGTTTCCAGGTTGAGGCGCTGGAAGGCGCGCGCCCCCATGTCGGCCGAGTAGAACTGGTAGGTGTTACGGCCCTGCTCCTTAGCGCGGTACATGGCAATGTCGGCATGCCTGAGCAGCGTCTTGGAATCCTCACCATCATCGGGACCAATACTGATACCGATACTGGTTGTCACAAACAGTTCCTGGTTGTCCACCATGAACGCCGGCCCCAGCACCTCGAGTACTTTGCGTGCCACGGGTACAACTTCCTCCACCGTCGAAATATCCTCCAGAATGATGGCAAACTCGTCACCACCGAGACGAGCCACGGTATCGCCCTCCCGCACACAACCAAGCAAGCGCTCGGAGAGCGCCTGTAGCGTGCGATCGCCTACATCATGCCCCAGGGTATCGTTGATGATCTTGAAGCGATCAAGATCGAGGAACAGCACCGCTACGCTGCGCTCCTGTGTGCGCCGGCGCTGCAGTGCATGGTCGAGGCG
>CP070733.1:1903366-1916079 GCA_020347585.1 Pseudomonadota bacterium
CCGCCGCCTATACCTACCAGGCACGTCCCAGCCACATTGATGGATCACTCATGCCATATGGCTGGTATCGTGACCTGGTGGCCAGCGGCGCCCGCTACCATGGGCTGCCTGACACCTATGTCAGTGCTATCCGGGAACAACCTGCTGTGAGCGATCCTGACGGCGCGCGCGAGGGGCTGCATCGCCGCCTGCTGCAACGCATGGTGCGGGATTCCTGATTCCGTGCGCAGACCGGGTACGGCTCAGCTTTCTGCAACAAAGATCTGTTTGGCGGGGAATCCGTACTCGAGCAAGGAGTCGTGCGCCTGCGCAGTTAGCGCCTCGGGGCCGGCGATATAGAAATCGAACTCGTCGGGTTCCTGGATCTGCCCGGCGATTGTCTCCAGGTGCTGCTGCATCATTCGCTTGCCGGCGACGCCCTCGATTTGTTTTGCCTCGAGCGGCAGGTAGTGGAAGTTGTCCAAGGCGTCCATCCACGAGCGGCACAAATTGTCCATGTAGTGGCCGGTTTCGGGGCCGGTCACCCAATACAGGTAGATATCCTCTGCCGTATCGAGTGCCATGGCGTGTTCGATGAGACTTTTTATCGGCGCAAAGCCGATGCCCCACGCGATGAACACCAGCGAACGTGGTGAGTCTTCGTCAAGCACGAAGCCGCCCTTGGGGCCTTCAACCGTAACGGTGGTCGACGGGCGCAACATGTTGAACACGTAGTCGGCAAATGGATCGCCGGGGCTGCGCGGTACGTGCAATTGCAGGTTCATGTCATCACACGGGCAGCTGGCAATAGCGTAATCGCCCGTGCAGCCTTCGTTGATCTTTGCAGTGACATACTGGCCGGCCAGAAAGCGCAGTCGGTTGGTGCGTGGCGTACGCAGGTTGAGAACGGTGACGTTGTCGTTGGGGCATTCGATCCGGCGCGCAACCGTGGCGATCGACTGCGCGGCGATATCTGCCGGGCTGTGCGCCTCGCTCGACTCGAGTACCACGTCGGTTACTGCCGTGTTTGAGCACATCAGGATGTAGCCATCGGTCTTTTCCGCTTCCGACAACACATAGTCATGGTGGCGTACCTTCTCCACCTGGCCTGACAGCAGCTTGGCCTTACACATGCCGCAGTTGCCGTTGCTGCAGCCATAGTCGAGCGCGAGTCCTGCACGTAGTCCGGCCTCTAGCAGGGTGTCGTTGCCCTCGACAAAATAAGCGTGCCCGCTGGGCTGAATGGTAACGTGCGCGGCCATAATCCGAAGGAAGGTGTCCTTTACAGTCAGGTACTCTGCGGCACCGGGCGTCTCGAGCTGCTTCTCCAGTGTGTTGAACAGCCAGGACTTGAACTCTAGGAAGTGCGGGTCGGCGCTGCTGCCTGCCTCGCGTTCCCAGTCAATCAGTTTCTCCTTTATATTCTTGATGATGGTTGAGTATTTATCCACCTTTGAATGCGCCGTCGCGAGCTGGCGGCTGACCTCGGCGAGGCGCGCCGCGAGCGTCTGGGCGTCTAGCAGTGAGGAAGGCGTCTGGCGTGCCTTACGCGAAGCACGGTCAATGAATTTCTCCATGCGCTCCAGCAAGGAGGTATCCTCAATTTGGGTGTGGGGATACTCACGCAGCAACTCATTAAGATCGACCATGCCCTCGAAGGTTGATAACTCGCCGTTGCGGATTTTTCGCTGCAGTGTTCCACGCTTGATGCCGACCAGGCGTGCAGCACGTGCGACAGGTATCAACTGGGCCATGTGTGCGTCCGACTAATCACCGGCTTTTCCGCGCAGTGTTGTGAATTCGAGGGGGCCTCACGGAGCTCGGAAAACCGGCGAGGGTTGAAGCAGCAATTGACATAGCATGAATGCTGCGGAACACAAATGTCAACGCGAAGCAGAGAACTCAACATCTCGGGTGCAGTAGACATTTCTCCCTGGGCCAGGACGGGGGTAAGCCATCATCCTTTCACCATTTGTCGGCCGTGATAAAAGTACCCAAACAAGGTCTACGGTGCCGCGTTCCGTGGTCGAAATATGCAGGGAGACGACGCGGGCCGCACAGGGCCCGCGCCGTTGTCCGATCTGTTACTTCTTCTGCTTGTTCTGGAAAGGAATTCCGGTCAGCGAAGGTTTGACATCTGTGCCATTGCGCTTGTTGAATTCCTCGATTAGCGCGTTAGTCACTGCTGCCGATTCCGGGTCAACTCCCGACAGGCTGAGTTCCGTCCATTTGTAGGCTTTCATGGAGTCCGGTGGTTGTTTGGTCCGCTGTGGCGGGGCCGGGAACGACTCTTCGTTGGACAACGCCATGCGCGTGCGGATTTCATCCTTGGTAACATTCCACACCATGAAATCCGTCGCGAGATCGAGCGGCCCGTCGTAGGTCTTGCGGATCTCGCTTTGCACCACAGGGGCCGTATCAAAATCGTTCTGAAAGTGATAACAAACGGCCCGCCGTGGTTTGGTCAGTGACATGATCTTGCCGAATGCCTGTGCAGCCGTATGGCCCTGAGTACCAACAAAGACGGCCTCCGAAGGTGTCATGCCGTATTTCTCCATCATAAACTGCGGTGGAATAAAGCATTCATGAACAGAGAGATCCACACCCTGCGTGTGCTCCCGCCACCATTTGTTCGGCAAGGTATCACTGGAAAATGCAAACTTAAGCCCGTTCCACTCGAGGACGAAACTGACTGATTGATCGCCATGAATGGCCGGAATCGTTCTGATCTTTACGCCATTCTCGTCGTAGATCACTTTGTTTACGGCAGTCCAGTCGAACTCATTGACCTCGAGCTTCAGGCCGCGCGGGTCAACAGCAGAACCGCGGCTGGCCTCTTCCCAGGCCCACATCTTTCCCATGTGTTCAACCCATGCAGTGGTTCCCCATTCAGGTTTGACACCGCTTGGACCCCAAACGCGTACCGGGGTCAGTCGATTGTTGACGGGTCCAGTGAAATAAAACGCCGGGAAATCGCCTGCATGGTCTAGGTGCAGGTGGCCAAGGAACACCTTGTTCAACTGGTCGAGGGGAATCCCCAGCGCCATGATGCGCTCATAGGAACCCTCACCCATGTCGAAAACAAACTTGTCGCCGTTACCCAGTTCCACCACGAAGCACGCGGCCGCCTGCTTCAAACGCGGCTGCGGCATACCGGTGCCGCAGGCAATGACACGCATCTCGTCCGTCTTCAGTTCCTCGGTGCCGGGATAGTAGACCTCATGCGCGGGATACGGCTTGGTGGGTGACCATTCGGTGGCTTCGGCCTTTTTCTGTGCCGTAGCCTCGGAAACCGGAAGCGGTGAATCCGGCAGCGATGTGAGCAAAGCAACGGTGACGACGACGCCCGCCACAAACCCGACTACCGTGTTCTTGCCAATTTTCATTCGTTTGTCTCCGAAGAAATGAGCACCAACCCATGATGAGAATCGACTGGCCTAACAGATGCGCAGGATTCTCTCGCCCGAGTATAGCAGTCGAATCCGCGGAGTCTTCTGGTGGACCATCACTGCTGCGTTGCATCTGTTAACGTGATGTAGAGATATCACCATCTCCCGCATTGCGGTTGTGGTTTTGTGCTTTAATTGTGTCAGGCCGCCATACGGAGCGGCGTGCGTAACAACAACGAATAGTGGCGACAACAAGATGACGTTTATCAGATACAGTAGCCGCTTTTCGGCGGCGGTACTTGTTTGTGTGCTGTCTGCTGGGCTGGCGGTTGATGTTACCCAGGCTGACGAGTTAAGCGATCAGATCGAACGTGCGCTCGATGCTTATCGTGACAAGGACTATGGTGGGGCGATGCGCCGACTGGATGTTGCCATCGCGCTGCTACGTCAGAAAAAGGCCGAAGTAGTTGCGGACCTGCTACCAGAACCCCTGAGCGGCTGGAACGCGGGCGATGCGCAACACAGCATTGCCGCAACGCCGCTTATGGCCGGCGGAATCACCGCAAGTCGCACCTACACCCGGCGCGGCGAGAACGGGCAGGACACCTCGGTCAAGATCACGCTCATGACGGACTCGCCGTTGCTGCAGTCAGTGAGCATATTGCTGGCCAACCCGGTGTTTGCGGATCCGCAGAGCAAGGTGATGATCGTTGCGGGGCAAAAGGTCTACTACAACGCCGATGACAATGCGTTGCAGGCGGTGGTGGCTGACCGCGCGCTGGTCGTCGTCGATGGCAGTTCCGGTGTTGATCAGAGCACTTTAAAGGAGTATTTCGGGGCGATCGACTTCGAGGCGCTCGGCAAGTACCTGCGCTAGGCCAGGGCTGCTTGGCGCGGGGCGCCGATTTCAGCGAATTCGCGACCCGTTCCGGACTGCCGGATGCATTGCGCCGACGAAGCGCGGTTGAATTATCGGCCGGTTGGGTATAAAAGTAACCCTATTCATGCGCTTAACCGACTACCAGGCGGTGCAACGGAGGACTTACATGGGTGCTCCCGTGAACACAGGTCAAAAACCGCCCGGCGCGCCGCCAAAGGTCGCGCCCCGCGATCACTACTACGAGAAAGAACTGACTATCGCTATCCATCAGCGCCGCGTGGTACGGCTGCGCTACGACAAGGATCTCCAGTACCGCGTGTTTGAGCCCTACATGCTGTATCAGGACGCGTTAGGCCGCGTAATGATCGGCGGACGCCGTATACGCGACGAGGCCAACCTGCTCAAGAAACCTGGCATGCGCAAGCTGGAGGTAGGCCTGATAACCGACCTGCAGCAGACCGGTGAGACTTTTGAAGCGGATGCGCGCTTCGATTCGTCAAAACGACCGCCGGGCGAACAAGTCATCGAGGCCATCGACCGTCCCCGCTGATCCGTGGCGCGCTTTGTGAGCGTCGAGGCCTATCCTGCCAGCCGTTCGAAGATCCGGAACCCCGCGATATAAGTGCCCGCCGCCGAGCCTAGGGTACTGAACAAAAACACCAGCAGAATCCGTGTGACGCGGTTTTGCCACCACCCCTTCAGATGCGTGGTGGCGGAGCGTAGCGCGCTGAAATCGCTGACCCGCGGTTTGCGCACAAAGGCCTCCACCGCGGCGGTCACCATGCCGGCGCCAATGGTGGGGTTCAGAGAGGTGATGGGCGCGGCGATGAACGCGCTAATCACTGTGATCGGATGGCCCATGGCGATGAGCGCACCCAGTGAGGCAAGTACGCCGTTGATCAGCACCCAGTCCAGCACCAGTTGCCAGCCAAGGTCGGGGTTGCGCGAAAAACCGATGGCGAAACCGGTCACGATCAGCGCGACGATGATCCACGGAATGGTTTTAGGCCAGCGGCTTGGCGGCGGCAGTCGATCCAGTTCGGCGATGGTGTCGGCCGGAGAGACTTCCTTATCCTGCACGTGTTGCGTTAGTCCCTGCAGATGCCCGGCGCCTACCACGGCAAGCACTCGGCCATGAGCGGTGGTAGCCAGTTCGTCGCGCAGTCGCGCCGCCATGTAGCGATCGCGCTCGCTAATGAGCGGCTCATAAAGGTCTTTCGCCTGGTCCGCGAACTGCGAGAATGTAGTTTCGAGAATATCGCCTTCTTTGAGGCGTTCGATTTCTTCCTCGCTGACGGTCTCGCGTGACACCACGCTAGCCAGCAGGCCGCCGAACAGCGAGAAGCGTTTCCACCACGGCACGTTGCGGTAGATACGTTTGAGCGTGACGCCGACCTCGCGGTCGATGAGTAGCACCGGCAGGCCCATGTCCTGCGCGGTTTGCACCGCAGCGCGCATATCGGCGCCGGGCTCAATGCCGAATTGCTCGGCCATGCGCTGCTGATAGGCGCCCAGCGCCAGGCTAGCGATTACAGTGTAAGCTTTGCCTTCGCGCAATACCTGGAATAGATCCATACGCGCCAGCAGGTCGGGGTTGAGAATGGCGTTGTAGCGGCTCGGGCACAGTTCCACCGCCACGGCGTCGTATTCTCCGCTGGCCAGCAGTCCGCGCACCGCCTCGGCGCTTACGCGTGAGACGTGCGCCGTGCCTAGCAGGGTGAGCTGTGACTCACCGAGTTGGACATCGACGGTAGGCTGGGATTGTTCGGTTTCGCTCATCGAAGGCTTTGCGTGCCGGGGCCGGGCGGGCCGCGAAGGAGCGTATTGTACAGATGTTTGGCGCGCGGTTAATATGCGATGCCTTCATGCCGCATGTACCGACCGCCGCTGTGCGGCAAAAGGCCCGATGTGAGACTCGCCGACTTTAGCTATCCCCGCCTGCCCCGATTCACCATCCTGCTGATGGGATTGTGCGCGGTCGTGGCGCTGGCCTCGCAACTGGGCTCAAATATTGAACCGCTGCGCCCACTGCTGATCTCCGAGTATGTCGCGGCGGGCCTACCCGAGGTGCGCGGCGGCGAGATTTGGCGTCTCATTACCCCAATCTTCATCCATTTCGGCATCATTCACCTGCTGTTCAACATGCTGTGGCTGTGGGATCTGGGCGGTGGCATTGAGTACCGGCTGGGGGTGCGGGTGCTGGCGCCGCTGGTGGTGGTGATCGGCGTGTTGTCCAACCTAGCCCAATATTGGTTCTCAGGTCCCGGGTTCGGCGGCATGTCAGGCGTGGTCTACGGCCTGCTGGGTTACGTGTGGATGCTGGGACGGTATCACCCGCGCGCCGGGCTGGTGCTGCACCGCCAGGTGGTGGCGATGATGCTGATTTGGTTCGTGTTGTGCTGGACAGGGCTGCTCGGGCCCATCGCCAACATGGCGCACACTGCCGGGCTGGTGTTGGGCACGGCCTGGGGGAGGACGGCGGCGTGGCTGAAGACCGCGCGCCGCTAGGGTGTGGCAGTTATTGATCGGGCAACTTGGCGCGCAGTACGTCGCGGTCAAACCACCACTGGTCCTGCACCATCACGTTGATCACCTGCGAGAGCCGCGGCAGAAACACCTGCGGATCAGTGAGCTCAAGGCGTGCCATCCACGCGTCCAGCGCGGCCTGGTCCTTGATGTTGCTGTGGCGCTCGGCAACGCGCGCGATGAGGTTGGTGGTCAAAAAGCTCAGGCTGTCGTGCTTTTCGCCCTCAGTGCGCAGGTCAACTACGTAGTGGGATACCATCGCGGCGACCGCCGCGCCATCGGATTGGGGCGGGGTTTCATCCACGATGTGCGCCAGCATGGTCATGGTGAGCTCGGGCTGCACCGGGAAGGTCACGGCCAGCCACACGCCCTGGCCGAGGGCGGCGACCGAAGCGGGCTGACCGCACTGATAAAGCAGGTTGCAGGCCTCCACCGCCTCCTGCCACATCTCCAGCGCGACAAAGGCATCGAGCGCCTGGCGTGCATTGTTCCAGGCCGCCTCCATTTGTTCCAGCCCCACTTGCGCATCCGCGATGTTGAGCCAGAGCGCGGCGCGCTCCACCGGCGGCGTGTCTGCTGTCAGCATGGCGAGCTGTTGCTCGAAGTGCGCCAGTTGCTGTCCGAGAGCCGCGCGGTCGGCAGCGCCGGTTTCATGGGCACCGGTGACCAGCAACGGTGATTTGTCGTCGGTTTTATCGTTCACTGCACCGTTTCGTGTGTTAGCGGTTTACCGGGCGCGCATTATAGCAGCCGCGCCCTGCGCTAGCCGCTGTCTTGCGGGCGGCGCCCCGAGGCGAAAATGGTTTCCACGTCCAGCCACAGACCCTTGTCGGTGACCAGTGCCTCGACGCGCGCGCAGTGGTCCCTATGCAGCTGGGTCTGCTGCTCCGGGTCAAGTTGTTCGATGTTGGCGCGCAATTCGCCGCTCCACACCAGTTCCCACCAGTCCGTCGCGCCCTTGAGGTGGTAGCCCAGTTGCTCGGTGTGGGTCTCGATGTCGGTGAAGCCGGCATCGTGCAGCAGCGCGCGGCAATGTTCCAGCTCGGTTAGGCGCAGCCAGGGCGGCGGCGCGACGTGCATGCCGAATTCGGCAAGTTGTTCACGCAGCAGGTGTGCCATGGGTTGGAAGGCACCGCGCGCAAAGCTGGATAAAATCACCGTGCCGCCGGGCTTGAGTACGCGGTACCACTGCTTGAGCGCGGCCGGCATGTCGGGCAACAGGTAGAGCCCGTAGGCGCAGGTGACGTGGTCGAAGTAGCGGCTGCGAAATTCCAGCGCCTGGGCGTCCATCACGTGCAGATCAACGTTGGCCTGCGCCATTTTGTCGATATTGTGCTGGGCGGCATCGAGCATGCGCTCGGCGAGATCGATGCCCGTGACCCGCCCGTCGCGGCCGACTAGCTGCGCCGCGGCGGTCAGCGTGCTGCCGGTGCCGGTGGCCACGTCGAGTAGCTTGGCGCCACGCCGCGGCTTGAGTTGCATCACCATTCGGTCCGCGCAAAACGGCGAGTAGCGCCGAGCCGGCGTATCGTAAACGTCCGCCACCTGGTCATAGGTGGCTACCAGGTGGTCGCGGTCAACGGCAAATTGCGGATCGGGCATTGGCAGGTACGACTGGGATATCACGGCTGCGCGGGGCAGCGATTATAGGCAAGCGTCAACGGCCTCACCAGTGCATGTCAGTGCGCGCCCGGCAGTACGTAGGCATCCTCCAGAATCCGTGCCGTAAACGAGGTGCGCAGATAGAAGCCGCGCGGCAGGCTCAGGGTCTGCTCGCCACTGGCGCCGGTGGCGGCGCGCAGCGCCCGGCTGTTGGCGGCTTTGGGGCGGATCTGCAGGCACATACCGTGTCGGGCGGAAATCTCCTCGAGGCGCCCCAGGCATACCATGTCCATCAGTTCTTCCCAGTCCCGGCGCAGCATCTCGGCCTGTTCGGGGGTTGGTGACCACAGCAACGGAAACCCGAGTCGGCGACGCGCCAGCGCGATGGCCGGGTCGGCCTCCACCGGTACCCACAGCACCCTTGACAGTTTGCGCCGCACCCAGGAGGTCTCCCACGCCAGATCGCCGGCGCTGGTCAGTGGCACGGTACACACGTAGGTGGATTCGCGCGGACGGCCGTGGCGGTTCAGTGGAAGGGTCTTCAGTTCAACGCCAATGGTCTGGAAGTCCGGCTCGGCGCGGGAACCAGCGGTGGCGCCGAGGCGGGTTTCGATCAGTTGGCCGAGCCAGCCCTTGGCGTGGCGCGGTTCCCTTGGCAGTTTGACGCCGGCGTGTTGCGCGAGCTCGCCGATGCTCAGGCCCGCAAGCGCGCGGGCGCGTACCTCGAGTTCGGCGGTCGTCTGTGGTGGCGTGAGGTCCATAGGGTTTGCGCTATTTGATCGCTGTCAAGGATACGGGCCGCGGGTCGCGTCGCCCGATTGACATGTGGCATCCGGCTGCTAGTGTAGCTTATGAGGGGCGGCCGCGAGCTTACGATGAATTTGCTGCAAGAGTTGTTCGAGGGATTCCCGGCCTTGATGGTGGTCGCTGCAGTGCTAGGCGCGCTGGTGGTGTTGCGCCTGCTGTCGGCACGCACTGCGGGACTGCGCCGCACCCACCGTGAGGATCGGCGTGCTGGGCCACAGCCACAAATGCCATTTTACGACGGTCAGCGTACCCTGGTGATCAGCGAACGGCGCAGCGGGACCGAGCGCCGCAAGGGGGCCCGCGAGCGTCTGGCGATTGCGCGCGGCGAGGGGGCGCGTCAGGGAGTCACATCGCGACGCCAGTGACCGGAACGACCCCCGGATTTCTCTTCAAGCCCGATATTTTCCATGCGCATGCCACGGTCAACAGCCTTGCACATGTCGTAGATGGTCAGCAACGCGATCTGCACCGCAGCTAGCGCTTCCATTTCCACCCCGGTCTTTCCGTCGGTTTCGACGCTGGCGCGGCAGTCAATCGCGCCGGCCTCGGGGCGCGGCTCAAAGGTAACCTCAACACGGGTCAGCGCCAGCGGGTGACACAGCGGCACCAGCTCGGCGGTCTTCTTGGCTGCCATGATCCCGGCAATGCGCGCCACCCCCAGCACGTCGCCCTTGCTATGTGTGCCCTCCACCACCATACGCAGCGTCTCGGCCTGCATCACGATGCGTCCGGCCGCGATCGCCAGACGGCGCGTCACTTCCTTGTTGCCCACGTCAACCATGTGGGCTTCTCCGTGCTGGTTGAAATGTGTCAGTTTGCTCATGGGCTGGTTCGGGAAGCGGCCGTGAAACGCATGTATACTGAAAAATGTGTACCCAACATCTTTAAGGTGCACGAGTTACAGGTGAAAACAACGGGTGGCCGCGGCG
Source organism: Pseudomonadota bacterium (assembly GCA_020347585.1). Classification (GTDB taxonomy): domain Bacteria; phylum Pseudomonadota; class Gammaproteobacteria; order CAMYNG01; family CAMYNG01. Next base: position 1,913,479 of record CP070733.1, read on the forward strand.
CTGGTCACCAAATCCAGTATAGCATCGGCGCGCGATGGTCCGTTCCGCGGAGCGCGTCGGGATGAGTACCGCGATGAGCATTCACGTGAAGTTTTTTGCCAGTCTGCGCGAGCAGATGCAGCGCGCCGAGGCCTCGGTGGAGGCGGGCGGGGTGGCGACCGTGGCTGACGTGTGGAATGCGGTGGCGGGTGACGAACCGCTGCCGCCCAACGTGCTGACGGCAGTAAATCTCGAATACGTGGCCCCCGGGCATGACGTGCGCGACGGCGATGAGGTGGCATTCTTTCCCCCGGTAACCGGCGGCTGATATGAAAGTAGAGGTTCGCAGCGAAGGCTTTGATCCGCTGGCCGAGGTGGCTCACTACCAGGCAAGTATGGCCACCCCGCCCAGCGCCTGCGGCGCCAGCGCGCTGTTTATCGGCACCATGCGCGATTTCAACGAAGGCAACAGCGTGCAGGCCATGACGCTCGAGCACTATCCCGGCATGACGGAGCAGCACCTGCACGCAATCAGCGAGGAGGCTGCGCGGCGCTGGGACATTGAAGACACTCTGATCATTCACCGTGTGGGCCGATTGCGGCCCGCCGATCCTATCGTGGTGGTGGCGGTGTGGGCCGCGCACCGTGCCGCGGCGTTCGATGCCTGCCGATACCTTATTGAAGAACTCAAGGCACGCGCGCCATTCTGGAAAAAGGAGCAACTCGCCAGCGGCGCGCGCTGGGTGGAGAAGAACACCGCATCCTGAACTCGCCTGCATAGACTTGAGATTTATGCAGGAATCGACTAGGTTTTATCTGATTCTGCCTGTTAATCAGGCACCTGCAACGCAATAACAACAATAAAGACATTCGGACGTTTTGGGTGGACCCATCACTTCTGATATAGCCAAACTGGCAGGACAGGTGCGCGAGCGGGCTCACAGGGGTTGCGCCTGGTGGCGGTGATCATCGTCTTGTCGATTTCGGTCGCGCTCCAGTACGCGGCGGCGATGCTGGCGCTGCGTCTGACGCGCACCGTGGGCGGGCGCGTCGCTTGGCTGACCCTGGCGTTGGCGCTGTTCCTGATGGCGGTGCGCCGCAGCATCAGCCTCTACAGCGCCGTGGCCCACTACCCAGACCGTCTGCCCTTACTCGACACCGAACTGGTGGCGCTTTTGATCTCGGTGTTGATGGTACTGGCGGTCGTCTCCATACGACCAATTTTCGAAGCGATACGCAGTTCCGAACAGGCGCTGGCGGAGCAGACGCGGCGTAACCAGGTGATTCTCGACTCCTCGCCGGACGGCTTTTGCATCACCGATCTGGAGGGAAACCTGCGCGAGGTCAACAAGGCCTACTGCGAGATGCTCGGTCACACGCCGGAAGAATTACTATCGATGAACGTGTACGACCTTGATGTTGGCAGCGATACAGAACAGATGCAGCAAAACTACCGCGCCGTGCTGGCCCATGGCCAGAGCTGGTTCGAAACCCACCACCGCCATAGCGACGGGCACGCGATTGAAATGGACGTGACGGCCAAGTACGTGGAGATGGGTAACGAACGGTTCATCTACACGTTCTACCGTGACATCAGCGCGCGCAAACAGGCCGAAGCGGCGTTCCTTGGCGAAAAGGAACGCGCCCTGGTGACCCTGGAATCCATCGGTGACGGTGTGATCACCACTGACGTGGCTGGCCGTATCCATTATATGAACCCTGTGGCCGAGCACCTCACCGGTCTGGACGAGCAGGCGGTGAGTGGTGTTGAGCTCTCGGAGGTAGTGAGCCTAGAGGACGAAACCAGCGGGGAGCCAGTTGATGCCCCGGTGCTGCAATGCCTGAGTGAGCAGCGCAGCATACGCTTGTCCGGTCAGACGCTGTTGCTGAGTGCCAGGGAGGCAGAGAGCCACTCGGTGGAGGTCTCCGTTTCGCCCATCCACGATGACCGGCGCGATACAGTGGTCGGCACCGTGCTCGTGCTGCATGACATCACCGAGCTGCGTGGGCTGGCCCGGCAGTTAACCTACCAAGCCACCCATGATGCGCTGACAGGTCTGATCAATCGGCGCGAGTTCGAAGTGCGCCTCGAGAGCGCGCTAGAATTGGCGCTGCGCGCGGAGGCCACCCACGCGGTGTGTTACCTGGATCTGGATCAGTTCAAGGTGGTCAACGATACCTGCGGCCACACCGCCGGCGACGAGTTGTTGCGACAGATCGCGCATGAACTGCAGCGCAGTGTGCGCGACAGCGATACGCTGGCGCGCCTCGGCGGTGATGAGTTCGGGGTATTGTTGCAGGGGTGTTCGCTGGCGCAGGCGGAGCAGGTTGCCGAAAAGCTTCGCGATGCGGTGCAGCGCTTTCGCTTTGTTTGGGTGCAGAACGTATTCGACGTGGGAGTTAGCATCGGGCTGGTGCCCATCGATGCCAACAGCGGCACGCTCACCGATATATTAAGCGAGGCGGACTCCGCCTGCTACGTGGCCAAGGAACACGGTCGTAACCGTGTGCACCGGTTCCAGCCCGACGATACGGCGCTGGCGCAGCATCATGGCCATAGGCGCTGGATGCAGCGTATCCAGCGTGCCCTTGAGGACGATCGCTTTGTACTCTATTACCAGC
>CP070733.1:1916179-1919428 GCA_020347585.1 Pseudomonadota bacterium
ACGGCCATTGAGAGCCTGCAAGCGGTATATGGTGATGCGGCCAAGGCAGTCGCGACACGGTCCGCGGCGGCAAAGAAACTCACCGGCGAGACCCGACGCCTCAGCAAAAAGCGTGCCGCGTTGGTGAAACGCAAGCGCACCGCCACCAATCGGGTCAAGAAAGCACCGAGTGCGGAGACTCGTAAAGCCCTGCGTACGGTTACCACGGAACTGAACGCGGTATCCAAAGTGCTGCCCAAGGCCCGCGAGCAAAAGGCAGCCAACGCGCAGGAACTCGCGGCGCTAAAGGCCAGCCTCAAACGCGCATCGGCCTATATAAAGGTGATTTCGAAGGCCGATAAAGTACTCAACAAGCCGAGAAAGAAAGTGCGGCGCCGGCGCGCTTCGGCATAAAGCGAAGCCTGGGTCCACTAATATGGGGCCAAGGATGGCCCATGCTTCAAGGCCCCGCCAGGCTGGATAGGCGTCTCAAGACGGAGGGTACGACCAACCGACCCGGCGTCACGCGCAGACTGCCCCTGCGACCTACTCGAAACCCAACCACACGTACTGCGGTCTGCTGTTCGCGCTTTCCGTCACACCCTATACCGCGGAATCCACGGGCGACCCACTGAGGGCAGATCGACCGCCTATTTCAGAACCCTGAGTAACGGCATGCGCCGATAGCAGATATCGGCCAGGCAAGGCCGAATCTCCTCGAGTGTTGCCTCAGTTTGGCCGTAGAGCCATGCTTGTAGCCGAAGTATGCCATCTGATACGGATGCCATACGTGGGTAACGCGTTACCCAGTAGTGCAGCCAGACAGCTAATGTGAGGTTTGTTGGCCAGGCCTCCGCACTGGCGATATCCATGAGTGCGGATTTGACCGCTCCCGGCGTTTCAGCCTGGTGGATCTTGTGTAACGCCGTCCGATATAGTTGGTAGACCGGAGCAGGGCAGGGTAAGGCATCTTCCGCGATAAATTGGCCAGCGGCTCACGTTGTAGATGTATATGCATAGGAGCGCGGTGCGTTGAGCGAAAAAGCACCACATCTGATTCAGGAAGTGGTTCCACTTGTTGAGAATGAAATTGATATCGAGAAATTTCTCGCGGATAGTGAAAGACGGAATATCATGGGATTCTATGGATGCTTGCTGACACTAATGTATGGAGGCGATAAATAACATGCGCAAACATATCGTCTATTTATTCATGTTGCTGGTAGCCGGCTGTGGCGGTGATGATAGTAGCGACAATGCCAATCAGCCCGGCACGTTGCAGTTTGACAGCACCTCCTATGACGTCACGGAAGGTACAGACGGCTACGTGAACATCATAGTCACCCGTAGTGGTGGTAGGGATGGTGCCGCGAGTGTGGACTATACCACCGCGGACGACAACGCTGTAGCAGGCTCGGATTATGCTGCAATGAATGGCACGTTAGATTGGCCTGATGGTCTCTCCGGCAACCTAACAATCAGTATCGCGATCACTGATGATAATACGGAGGAACCTTCAGAGTCGTTTACTGTGGCGTTAAGCAATGCCACGCTGGCTGCGCTTGGCAAAAATACCTCAGCAATTGTCAACATCATTGATGATGATTGAATCCATAAGCACTCTGAACTGATATTTCAAGCACACTTCGAATGCATTAATCCTTAAATATACATACATTGCAGTTGCTATTTCGAATCGTCTACTATTGATAGAAAAACAATGCCACGAACAGACGGCTGTTCGTATTTCTGATCATGTAGTTGCTTGTACAAGGAGCATGTGCAATGAAAAATATTGTAATTTGCTGTGATGGCACCGGTAATGAATATGGAAAAAACAATACCAATGTCGTCGATCTCTACTCGTTGTGCCTGAAAGATGACCAGCAAGTGACCTTCTACGATCCCGGCGTCGGCACAGGTGGCTGGGAGTATGACGAGGAACTTGGCGAGCTTACCGCGAAACATGACCAGGCCACGGGGGCGGGGCTGCAGAAAAACGTCAATGATGCCTACGAATTTCTGATGGAGTCTTACGAAGACGGCGACAAAATCTATCTATTTGGTTTCAGTCGTGGTGCTTTCACAGTGCGCGCCCTGGCCGGCATGCTACATAAATGCGGCCTGTTACGCCCGGATAATGACAACCTACTTGAGTATGTCGCCAAACTCTATAACACCGACAAAAAGAAAGCGGCCAAAGAAGGCAAAGATATCGATGCCATCGCCACCGGTTTCAAGGCCACGTTTTCTCGTTCCTGCCCGGTCCACTTTGTCGGCGTCTGGGATACGGTCTCATCGCTCGTCATGAATGCAGGCAAACGCTTTTACGATGCCACCCTGAACCCTGAGGTCAAATTCGCCTATCACGCGGTCTCGATCGATGAACGCCGCAAGGACTTTCCGGTCTGCCTGTGGGATGAGGTGACTGTCGTTCCGGGGCAGACTATCGAGCAGGTCTGGTTCGCGGGCGTGCATTCGAATGTTGGTGGTTGGTACGATGAGCGCGGTCTTTCAAATATTTCCCTGCAGTGGATGCTGGGCAAGGCCAAATCGCACGGTGCGCTCATTGATGAAGCACGGGCATCGCAACCACAATACCTGGGCAACCCGCATGAGGCGGGCACACCACCCGGCAAGTTCCATGAATCCTATGCAGGCTTCTGGCGCTTCCGTGGCAGTCGCCGCCGCAAGCTTCCGGATGGTGCGAACATTCACAAGTCTGTTATTGACCGTATCGAAAACGCGGCAAACAAATACAAACCCGAAAATCTGCCCGATCGCGTCGAGGAGATTCGACAGAAATATAAAATCGTTGACTGACCACACCGCGACGGCGTGCCTTGCATGATGTAAAGGCTTTAGTTCCGAAAATGTTGCCGGAATTAGTAATACTCCGATTGTTTTGGTTCGCGCCCTGGGCGCTACCCTTATCCTTGGAGTCGGAACAATCGGTCGATTCCGATACGCCCCTTAGCATCTACATACACACCGAACCATGAGCACCATAGATCTTCTGCGCCACGGTGAACCAGAGGGAGGAGTACGTTACCGAGGCGACGGCGTAGACGACCGTTTGAGCGAGCGCGGCTGGGCACAGATGTGGGCTGCGGTAGGGGAGTTCTCCGACTGGACCCATGTGATCAGCTCGCCTTTGCAACGCTGTCGCAGTTTCGCCGAGGCCGTGGCGGAGCGTTACCACCTGCCGCTGGTGGTGGACACGCGCTTTCGGGAGATGGGCTTCGGCGCCTGGGAGGGACGCCGCCATGA
>CP070733.1:1919528-1922823 GCA_020347585.1 Pseudomonadota bacterium
AGGTGCTGGCCTCGCACCCGGCCGTTGCGGAGTGCGCCACCTTCGGGGTCAACGACTCGCTCAAGGGCGAGCTGCCGCTGGGCCTGGTGGTGCTGAAGGCCGGCGCCGACATCGAAGAGGAACAGCTGCGCCAGGAGCTGGTGCAACTCGTTCGCTCGCAGATCGGGGCGGTGGCGGCCTTCAAGCTGGTGACGGTGGCTAAGCGCCTGCCGAAGACCCGCTCGGGCAAGATCCTGCGCCGCACCATGCGCCAGATCGCCGACGGCGAGGAGTACAAGGTGCCACCCACCATCGACGACCCGGCGATCCTGCAGGAGATCACCTCCTCGCTGGACACGCTCGGTTATCCGCACGCGCACCACTGAGCCTGTGGCCTTGCACCGGGAACCTCAGCCATGAGTGACGACCGCACCGCAGGCGAACGCCTGCGCGAGGCACTCGCGGAAGAACAGCCCCTGCAGGTGGCTGGCGCCATCAACGCCTACAGCGCGCTGCTTGCCGAGCGCGCCGGGTTTCGCGCCCTGTATCTTTCAGGCGCCGGAGTGGCCAACGCCTCGTTCGGCCTACCCGACCTTGGCATTACCACGCTCAACGACGTGGCCGAGGACGTGCGGCGCATCACCGGTGCCACGCGCTTGCCGCTGCTGGTGGATGCCGACACTGGCTGGGGGCCGGCCTTCATGATCGCGCGCACCGTATGCGAACTGTGCCGTGCCGGCGCGGCGGGCATGCACATTGAAGACCAAGTACAGGCCAAGCGCTGCGGCCACCGGCCCGGCAAGGCGCTGGTGGTGCCCGACGAAATGTGCGATCGCATCATGGCCGCGGTGGATTCGCGCGCCGACGACAGCTTTGTGGTCATGGCGCGTACCGATGCACGCGAGGCCGAGGGCATCGATGCGGCGGTGGCACGCGCCGGCGCCTACGTGGAGGCCGGCGCCGATATGATCTTTGCCGAGGCGCTGCACACTCTGGACGAGTACCGTTCGTTTACCAAGGCGGTAGACGCGCCGGTGCTGGCCAACATCACGGAGTTTGGCAAGACGCCCCTTTTCACAGTGCAGGAACTCGGCGAGGCGGGCGTGCGCTTGGTGCTCTATCCACTCTCGGCATTTCGCGCCATGAGCGCAGCGGCGCTGGCGGTGTACGAGACCATACGCAGCGACGGCACACAGCGCGAAGTGCTCGATGCCATGCAGACCCGCGACGAACTTTACGAAGTGCTCGACTATCGCGCCTACGAGGAGATACTTGACGCATTGTTCAAGAAGGGGGAACCCCAATGAGCGAAACAAAGACCGGCAATGGTCTACGCGGTGTGGCCGCAGGGCAGACCGCGATCTGCACGGTGGGCATGGAAGGCACCGGGCTGACCTATCGTGGCTACGACATTGTCGCGCTCGCCGCGCACGCTTCGTTCGAGGAAGTGGCCTACCTATTGATATACGGCGAGGCACCGGACACCACGCAGTTCGACCAATACGTCACGCGCCTTGCCCGGCTGCGCGAATTGCCGGCGCCACTGCGCGAAGTGCTCGAGCGCATCCCCGCCAATGCACACCCGATGGACGTGCTGCGCACCGGCTGCTCAATGCTTGGCACCCTGGAACCTGAGCCGGACTTTTCACACCAGCACGTAGTGGCCGACCGGCTGCTGGCGGCATTCCCTTCCATGCTGATGTACTGGTACCACTACGCCACGCACGGCCGCCGTATCGACACCTTCACCGACGACCGTTCCATTGCCGCCCACCTGTTGCACCTGCTGCACGGCACACCGCCAGGTGAACTGCAGCGCCGCGCCATGGACGTGTCGCTGATCCTCTATGCCGAGCATGAATTCAACGCCTCGACTTTCGCCGCGCGCGTGTGTGCCGGCACGTTGTCGGATTTCTACTCGTGTGTCACCGCGGCAATCGGTAGCCTGCGCGGCCCCCTGCACGGCGGCGCCAACGAGGCGGCCATGGCGTTCATTGAGCGTTTTGAGCGCCCCGCCACCGCCATCGCCGGCGTGCGCGACATGCTGGCGCGCAAGGAAAAGATCATGGGCTTTGGCCACGCGGTGTACCGCGAGTCCGATCCGCGCAGCCCTGTCATTAAGGAATGGTCACGCCAGCTTGCACGTCAGAGCGGCGACCCGCGCCAGTTGTTTCCGATCTCCGAGGCCATCGAGATGCTGATGTGGGACGAAAAGCACCTGTTTCCCAATCTCGACTTTTACAGCGCCTCGACTTATCACTTCATGGGCCTGCCCACCGCGCTATTCACCCCGGTGTTCGTCTGCTCGCGCATTGCCGGTTGGGCGGCGCATGTGATGGAACAGCGCGCCGCCAATAAGCTCATCCGCCCGAGCGCCGAATACATCGGGCCACCAGAGCGCGAATGGATACCGCTGGTGGAACGCAGCCAATCGTTGCGCCCGATCGCCTCTTAAGGGGTGCGGGGATCGAAATACAGCGCGCGGAGCGCATCAAACCTTGTTAGCACCAACCATGCATGAAACTGATCGACGCTCTGCCAAACGCCCGCCACCCGACCAGGCGCTAGTGAACATTGCCGACTACGTGTTGGGCTACGACGTCACACATAGCGCTGAGGCGATGCAAACCGCGCGTTACTGCCTGATGGACTCGCTGGGCTGCGCCATGCTCGCGCTCGCCTACCCCGCCTGCACCAAACTACTCGGGCCCGTGGTGCCGGGCGCGAACCTGCCAGGCGGTGCACGCGTACCAGGGACCGCACATGAACTCGACCCCGTGCAGGCCGCGTTCAACATCGGCGCCATGGTCCGCTGGCTGGATTACAACGATACCTGGCTTGCCGCCGAGTGGGGTCACCCGTCCGACAACCTCGGCGCCATTCTCGCCGTGGCCGACTACCGTGCACGCAAGGCGGAACGTGACGGCAGCACGGTACCCAACATGCGCGATGTGCTGGCCGCGATGATCAAGGCGCACGAGGTGCAGGGTGTGCTCGCGCTGGAGAACAGTTTCAACCGCGTCGGGCTCGATCATGTGCTGCTGGTCCGCGTCGCGTCTACGGCGGTGGCCTGTGCCCTGCTCGGCGGCACGCGCGAGCAAATCATCAACGCGCTGTCCAACGCGTTTGTCGACGGCGGCGCGCTGCGTACTTACCGTCACGCGCCCAACACCGGGTCACGCAAGAGTTGGGCGGCGGGCGATGCCACTGCGCGCGCGGTGCGCCTGGCGCTGATGGCTGTGGCCGGTGAGATGGGTTACCCCTCGGCGTTGAGCGCACCCACGTGGGGATTTCAGGACGTGCTGTTCGGTGGTAA
>CP070733.1:1922923-1926432 GCA_020347585.1 Pseudomonadota bacterium
CAGCGCGATGACCGGACCGGGCAGCACGAAACCGACGCTCGAAAGCTGCAGGTGCGCCTGGCTGGTGAGGTTGCGGGTACGCGCGTGGTACAGCGCCACCGGAAGCGCGGCGACCACCGCGACGCTGGCGGCAAGCACGCTAACGGTCAGGGAGTTGCGCGCATAGCCCCAGAACTCGGCGCCGATAAGCTGCGCCGACCAGGCCTCCCAACTCCACGCCACCATCCAGGCCAGTGGCAGCGCAAAGGCAAACAGGGTGATCAGTGCGAGCCAACCCCAGATGAACACCTGCTCGAGCGCGCTGGCCGGGCGCGGCACGACCTTACGCGATTGCGCCAGCGAGTAGTAACGTTGGCGGTTGCGAAAGAAGCGCTCGAGGATCAGGAAGGTCAAGCTCAGCGTCACCAGGATCATGCTCAGGCCGGCGGCGGCGTTGTAGTCGAAACGCCCGCTCATCTGCAGGTAGATGCTGAGGGTGAAGGTCTGGTAGCGCAGCATGCTGACCGCGCCGAAATCCGACAGCACGTGCAGCACCACCAGCGCGGTGCCCGCCGCGATTGCCGGGCGCAGCATCGGCAGGCTCACCTTCATGAACACTTCCATGGGCGTCGCGCCCTGGATACGTGCCGCTTCTTCGATGGCCGGCTGACCGCGTGATAGGGCATCGCTCACCAGCAGGAATACGTAGGAGAAACCCGCCAGTGTCAGAACGAAGGTAACGCCGAAGATGTTAAACAGCTCGGGCGGCGCAATATCGGCACCGAACACCCCCTGCCACAGCGCGCCCAGCCAACCGTCGGACTCGAATAGTTCGGTGTAGATGTGCGCAAACACGTAGGTGGGAATCGTTAGCGGCATGATCATCAACCACACCGCAAGGCGCTGGCCGACAAATGCGCGGCGCACCACCAGCCACGCGGCGGATACGCCGAGCCCCACGCACCCGAGCGCTACCAGCACTGCCAGCGACAGGGTGTTCCACAACAAGGTCGGCAGGCGCTGGCTCCAAAGCCCCATCCACTGGTCCCAGCCGAGCTGCACGCTGCTGTATACCACGAACAGCAGCGGAATCGCCGCCAGCAACACCACCAGGCTGGACCACACACCGCGCGCGCTGGGACGCGCGGTGTACCACCAAGCGGGAACGGGTCGCGGGCCGTCGGTTGCCGACGCGGCCGCGCCACGGGGGGATACGCTCATGTGTGCCGTGGAACCATGCTGCGGCGTCGTTCGACGTCAGGGCATGCCGACGCTTTCGATCAGGTCCAGCGTCGCGTTGCGCTGCCTGCCAAGTTCGACCATGGGCACGTCAGCAACCTTGTAGCTGCCCGCCGCGGGCACCTCGGGTGCAGCAGGCACGCCGGGGCGCGTCGGGTATTCGCGGTTGACCTTGGCAAAGGTCTGCTGCCCGGCCTCGGACACCAGGTAGGCAACCAGCTTGTTGGCCTGTTCGCGCAAGCGCGTGTGCTTGCTGATGGCCACGCCGGCAACGTTCCACGCCACACCCATGCCATTGTCGCCCTGATCGGGCAGCACCATGCGCAACGGCGCATTGGGGTATTTCTCGAGGTGACGGAAAATGTAGTAATGATTGACCAGGCCGATCGCCTTGGTGCCGGCAGCTATGTCTTTGACGATTTTGCCGTGCTTGTTATAGACGCTCGTTCCAACGTTGGCCTTCATGCCTTCGAGCCACGTGCGCGTCTTGTCCTTGCCCACGGCCTGCATGTACACGGTCACGCCGGCAATGTAACTTTCGTTGCTGCTGTGGGTAATGGCAAGCTTGCCCTTGAGGCGCGGGTCGGCGAGGTCAAACACCGACGTGGCGAACCCGGCGACCTTGCTGTCGGCGTTGACCACCAGCACGCGGGCGCGGGCCGACAGCCCCACCCATGTGCTGTCCGCGGCGCGCATGTTGGCAGGGATGACACTCGCAGTGTCGTTGGGCACTGGCTGAAACAGGCCAAGTTCACTGCCCTTTTGCAGGTTGCCGGCATCGTTGCTGATGTACAGGTCGGCCGCGGTGCGGCTGCCCTCAAGTTTGAGCTTGTTGAGTAAGGCAGTGGAACTGCCGGTGTGGACCACCACCTCGATTCCGGTTTGCTTCGTAAAGTCGGCGATGACTGGCTTGACGAACTTGTCGCTGCGCCCCGAGTACACCACCAGGCTTTCGGCCAGCGCGCTGGCCGTCGAGCTCAGCAGCAGCGCCGCGCTGAGCAGAATTTGCGTCGAGATTTTCATGATTCTTCGTTATGCCTCCGGATGGGGCTCGCCCATATATATAAGTATGATCTCCCCCGCAATTGCGTTAGGGGATGCAAATGATAATCATTCTCATTTAAATATGCAAGATCCCTCACCCGGTCACGCGCCACCCGCTTCGCCACGGGTTACGGCCCGCACCAGCGGCCCGATAGTCAGCCCCTGCCCGATAATGGAAAACACCACGATCACGTAGGTAATAGCGAGAATGGCATCGCGCGCTGGCCCGATCGGCAGCGACAGCGCCAACGCCACGGAGATCCCGCCGCGCAGCCCGCCCCACGTCATGACCCACACCACGCCGGGGGTAAACTCGCGAAACCGGCGCATCAGCATAACCGGCACACTGACACTCACCAGCCGCGCCAACAGCACCAGCGGAATCAGCAGCAGCGCGGCGAGCAGGTGCTGCGCCGAAAAACTGAGCACCAGCACCTCCAGCCCGATCAATACGAACAACACCGCGTTGAGCATTTCATCAACCAGCTCCCAGAAACTGTCGAGGTGCTCGCGGGTGGTCTCGGACATGGCCAGCGCGCGGCCGTGGTTACCAATGAGCAGGCCCGCCACCACCATGGCGATGGGGCCGGACAGGTGCAGCGCCGTGGCCGCCGCATAACCGCCCATCACCAGCGCCAGGGTGATCATCACCTCGAGCTGATAGTTGTTGACACTGCGCAACATGACATAGGCCACCGCGCCAATGGCCAGGCCAAACAGTGCGCCGCCTACCGCCTCCTGCAGGAACAGCCAGCTCACTGCGCCCGCGTCGAGCTCTTCGCCGCTGCTTGCCAACCCGAGCAGGGCCAGAAACACCACCACCCCCACTCCATCGTTGAACAGCGACTCGCCGGTAATCTTGGTTTCAAGGGTTTTTGGTGCGCCCGCGCGCTTGAGAATACCGAGCACCGCAATAGGATCGGTGGGCGAGATCAGCGCGCCGAACAACAGGCAGTAGATCAACGGCAGTGGCTGGCCCAGCGCATCCAGCAGCCACCAGGTCGCGGTGCCCACCAGCGCCGTGGAGGTCACCACGCCCACCGTTGCCAGCGTACCAATCACCCATTTCTGTCGCGACAGGTCGTTAATGTTGACGTGCAGCGCGCCGGCGAAAAGCAGGTAGCTGAGCATCCCGTCCATCAACACGTCGCCGAAGTCCACCCGCTCCAGCATCGCCTCGGCCCAGCGGTCCACCCCGAGGCCCAGCTGTCCCGCCAGCGCGAGCAGCAACGAGCAGGTCAGCGCGG
>CP070733.1:1926532-1930295 GCA_020347585.1 Pseudomonadota bacterium
ATTTACGGTATTAGGCAGAATCTATCTAATTGGTTGATCATCTCCCCACCCTGCACCATAATTCGGCACGCAAGAATACGGACTTCTTTCCTACCCATACTGCTAAGGATAGCACTATGCCACCTGATCCGTTCGCCCGCTTCTGGGACAAATTCATCGACAATACAAAAGCTTGCGGCGTTGCAGCGTCCGCCCGGCGTTGGTATGTGTTGCGGGCTGAGCAATACATCAAGGCGCATCCCGAGCGACCTCTGTCGACGCATACCGCCCAGGATGTGGAGCGCTATCTGGAGGAAAAAGGCAGAAGCGGCGAGTTGACCGACTGGCTATACCGGCAACTGATCGAGGCGCTACAGATCTTGTTCGTCCAGCAATTGAACGCGCCGTGGGCGCGCGCATTCCCCTGGGCCGAACGCATGGCGGCGGCTCGGGAATTGCCGGTTAACCACGCCTCGGTCGCACGCGATTATGATCGGCCAGCGCTCTCGCGAAGTCTAGAAGAGCAGCAACAAACCGGCACGGGGCTGTTGGCACGCTTCACGCGGCAGTTTCCTGCCCATGTCGAGAACCTGCTAACGGCGATTCGCGTGCGTCACTACTCCATCCGCACCGAACAGTCCTATCTGGCATGGGTGGCGCGTTTTGCGCATCATCACCAGATGCGCGACCCCACCGAGCTTGATGAGGCGGCCATTGCGCAATACCTCGAACATCTCGCGGTCAAGGGCGGTGTGTCGCAAAGCACCCAAACCCAGGCGCTGTGTGCGTTGGTGTTTTTCTACAAGCAGGTGCTCGGGCGTGAGTCCCTGTCAATTGAGGGCTTTGCGCGCGCCAAGAAGCCACGCCGTCTGCCCGTGGTACTGACGCGGGACGAGGTGGCGTCGCTGTTTCACCACCTGAAAGGGCCGACACAGCGCGTGATGGCGAATCTGCTCTATGGCTGCGGCTTGCGATTGATGGAGTGCGTCCGGCTACGGGTGCTGGACGTGGATTTTGGGTATCAACACATTCTTATCCGCAACGCGAAAGGCGGCAAGGATCGCGTCGTTCCGCTGCCGAAGCGCCTGCACGATAATCTTCGTGAGCAGATCCGCCACGTGGAGGAACTGCACGCGACCGATCTTGCCGCCGGCTTTGGCAGGGTTTTTCTCCCCGGCGCGCTTGCCCGCAAATATCCGGCGGCGGACAAGGAACTGAAGTGGCAATACGTGTTTCCGGCCTCACGCATCTCCGCGGACCCAAGGAGCGGCGTGGTGCGTCGTCATCATATCCATGAGAACGGTCTACAGAAACAAATCAAACGCGCGGCCACCGAGGCGCGGCTCAACAAGAAAGTCAACTGCCACTCCTTGCGCCACTCCTTTGCGACACACTTGCTGGAGGACGGCTCCGATATCCGCACGGTGCAGGAGTTGCTCGGTCACGCCGACGTGTCGACCACGATGATCTACACCCACGTCCTCAACAGGCCGGGGGTCGCTGTGGTCAGCCCGCTGGACAGACTTCCGACCACCTGAGTTGTAGCGATACTTACCCTGCCGCGCTCAAGCGCAGTGCATCGTGGTGTAGCTCAGAGCTTGTAACCGAACGCCTGCTGAAAGCGTTCGTCGAACTCCTCGCGGGTAAAGCGGTGGTTCTGGGTACCGTGGTGCTCGATCTTGATGGCACCCATCAGTGAGGCGATGCGTCCGGTGGTGTCCCAGTCCATGTCATTGAGCAAACCGTAGAGCAAGCCGGCGCGAAACGCGTCACCGCAGCCGGTGGGGTCGTTGAGCCGCTCGGTCTTGACTGCCGGGATCTCGATGCGATGGTTCGACAGGTAGACCGCCGAGCCGGCGCCGCCGCGCGTGACGATCACCGCATCGACCAGCTCGGCCATTTCGTGCGTTGACTTGCCGGTGCGCTCCTGCATCAGTTCGGCCTCGTAGTCGTTGAGGGTGACGTAGGTGGCAAGCTCGAGGAAGCGGTTCAGTTCTTCGCCGTCGAACATCGGCAGGCCCTGGCCCGGATCGAAAATGAACGGGATACCGGCCTCGACGAACTGATGGGCGTGTTCGATCATACCGTCGCGCCCGTCGGGCGAGACCATGCCGATGGTGGCCTCGAAGTCTTCGGTGATTTCGTTCTCGTGGGCGTAACTCATGGCACCCGGATGAAAGGCGGTGATCTGGTTGTCGTCCATGTCGGTGGTGATAAACGCCTGGGCGGTGTAGGCGTTGTCTATGGTCTTGACGTAGGTGCTGTTGATACCGCAGCGGTCCATCCAGGCGGCATAGGGCGCAAAGTCGTTGCCCACCGTGCCCATGGGCAGCGGCTCGCCGCCCAGCAGCTTGAGGTTGTAGGCGATGTTGCCGGCGCAGCCGCCGTATTCGCGGCGCATGTCAGGCACCAGGAACGAGACGTTGAGGATATGCACCTTGTCCGGGAGGATGTGGTTTTTGAACTTGTCGTGAAACACCATGATGGTGTCGTAGGCGAACGAACCACAGATCAAAGCGGACATTGAATCTCTCTCCTGTCGTGCGATGGCAAGGGCACCGCTGTTGCGCCCCGCCGCTATTATATATTCGTAAACGCGCGCGCGCCCGGCGCGCGACGCTATCTGCGCTCAGGCCGCTGCGGCGGCAAACCGCTCCCAAGCGATGAGGCCCCAAATTACCGCCAGGTTTACCAACGAGAACAGTACTGCCGCCGATCCGATGTCCTTGGCGCGCCCCGACAGCTCGTGCACCTCGCTGCCGATGCGGTCAATGGCGGCCTCGACGGCGCTGTTGAGTAGCTCGGTGATGAGCACAATGAACAGGCTACCGAACAGCAGTGCCCACTCAACGGCATTGTTGCCTAGCCACACACCCAGTGGCGTCAGCACCGCGCACAGCAAGATCTCCTGGCGAAACGCCGCCTCGTTGACATAGCTGGCACGAATGCCGCGCATCGAATAGCCAAAGGCGTGAAGGATGCGGGTAAGGCCGGTAGCGCCGGGTTTCATGTGGAGCTGCCTTGCGTGTTGTTGTTCTCGTACAGAGCCGTGCTACCACGGCTTAGCGGCGTCATCGCTCCTGTGCCTGAACGACCATCCACTGCATGCTATTGCGCGTCCGGCGTCCAGCGCAGATCGAGTTCCCTCGCGGCACGCACATCATCGAGGCGGCGCACCGGCATGGTGTGTGGGGCATTCTTTAGTGTGTCCGGCGAGTGCTGCGCTTCGGTGGCGATCTGCTGCATCGCGTTGATGAAGCCGTCGAGTTCCTCTTTAGATTCCGACTCGGTCGGCTCAATCAGCAGGCACTCGGGTACCAGCAAGGGAAAGTAGGTGGTCGGCGCATGGTAACCGAGATCCAGCAAGCGCTTGGCGAAGTCCATGGCATTGACGCCGAGATCCTTGGCCTGGCGCTTGAGCGTGACGATGAACTCGTGGGTGGCACGCCGCGTCGGGTAGGCGAGATCAAAGCCAGCCTTCGCCATTTTGGCAGCCATGTAGTTAGCGTTGAGCGTGGCATACTCGGCGACGCGCTGCATGCCCTCGCGGCCCAGCAGGCGCGCATAGACGTAGGCGCGCAACAGCACGCCGGCATTGCCGCCGAACGCCGACAGGCGACCCATGGTCTGCGGGCGCTCCTTCTCGGTTAGCCAGTAGTAATCGCCGTGGTCGCTCTGCGCGACCATGGGCACCGGCAAGAACGGCAACAGGCGTTCGTTGACGCCGACGGGCCCGGCGCCCGGCCCGCCGCCGCCGTGCGGCGTGGAGAAGGTCTTGTGCAGG
>CP070733.1:1930395-1936861 GCA_020347585.1 Pseudomonadota bacterium
TCTTGCTTCACACGCCGAGCATCAGGACATTGTCGCGCGAATGAGAAAGAGGTGTGACGAGCTGAAGAGCAAGTACAAGTAGCTCCGACGAAGAAGTCCTTCCTGTACAATCGAGGACGGAGTCTTCGCCCGGGACGGCCGAACTCGGAGCAGGCCGGCGATCGCAGGGATACAAGAATAGAGGACAAACAGGAATGAGATCGAAGATGACGGCGGCCGGGTTCCCGCGCGATGGCCGCGGCACCATGGACCCCTACCGTGAACAGGGTAATGCCCACGAAACCGGGGCGCTTGGCGATCACCTCGCGCGCCACCGCCTCGACGTCAAGGTCGAATATATCGCTCTCGATAATCGACGGCTCGTAGCCATGCAACCGCACCTCCGCGGCCAGGTGCAACAACCCCAGCGAGGGTGAGCGGTTGGTGATGTGCTTCAAAAACCCGTAGCCCGGCGCCACGCGTTCGTAGGGCGGGTTGATGAAGACGAATTTGCGGTTGGACATGGGCATCAGGCCGGCCTGCTGTAGGGTGGAAATAATAGCAAGGTTCGGCGTACTGATGCATCGACGCGGTTACCCGGCAGGGCCTACACGATAGGCTATTCTTGATAAATAACCATGACTTATCTGGTGGTACTCCGCCGCCCAGGTGGCGCAGTCGGCGGGAACCGTCAGCATGCAGTGTGGAGCCACCGACATGTTTCACGGCCAGATCGACCGCAACACCGCTTTGGGTCTGCGCGAACTACGCCGGCGCATCGCGCGCGCCGGCATCCCCGCTTCAAAGCTCGACGAGAGCATCAACATTGCTACCTGGAACGTGCGCGAGTTCGGCAGGAAGCGCCGCCGCAAGGCCTCGCTGCACTTCATCGCCGAAATCCTCAACCAATTCGATCTTATCGCTGTCACCGAAGTGCGCGACAACCTCGCCGATTTTAAGGAGGTGCTCGGTATTCTCGGACCGTATTGGCGCGCGGTGTACTCGGATTACATCACCGACGCTGCCGGCAACCGGGAGCGCGTGGCCTACGTCTATGACAGGCGTGCGGTGTACTTCACTGGTTTTGCCGCCGAGGCCGACGAGCCGCGCAAGAAGGATCGCAAGAGCGGCGAATACAAACCGCTCATTACCTGGTGGCGCAGCCCGTACATCGCCTCGTTCAAGGCAGGCAGTTACGAGTTCGTGCTGCTGACGGCGCACATTCGTTGGGGCAAGAAGGACGAGGACCGCATTGCCCCGCTGGAACTGCTGGCGGAGTGGATCGAAAAGCGTCGCCGTGAAAAATATGGCCTGTCGCGCGACATCATCGTGATGGGGGATTTCAACATCCCCAACTACAACACCCGATTGTACAAGGCCATCACCAGCCACGGCCTGCGCGTGCCCACCGCGATCCGCGGTCTGGAGCACGGCAGCAACCTGGCGCGCGACAAGCGCTATGATCAGATCCTGCACTACCCGGTGAGCGAGAAGTGTTTCACCAACCACGCCGGGGTTCTGGACTTCTACACTGGCGGCATCGCGCGTTTATACCGCAATGCCTCACTTAGCAAACACCAGTTCACTTACCAGCTCTCGGATCACCTGCCGCTGTGGATTCAGATCAATACCGACACCGAAGACGAGGACTTGGAGGCTCTTATCAGCGGCTGATCGGTTTGCCAATCAGGTCGATTTCGGCTCACGCTAGTTTCCGCCGACACCGGGGGGGGCGGGTTGTACCGCCTCGGCGGGCTTTTCCGGTTGCGTCTTGCCGGCTTGCTCTTGCTTTAGCCGCTCGCGTTCCAGCTCATCCGCCATCTGTTTGGCGCGCTCGGCGGAACCGGGTGCGGCGGCGTTGGGCGCCTCCGGTTTTTCGCCTTGCTGGGCGGCGGCAGGGAGCAGCACGGCGAATGTGAGGGTAATGGCCAGAAACAGCAGCGTGGTGCGAGGGAATGTGCGCGACATAGTGCCTCCCGGTATATCGAGTTAATACACCCAGCTTAACCGAAATGAGCTGTCCGCCCATAGCACTGCGGGCAAATGCGAACCGGCCGCCGGCGGTCGTGGTCTATACTGATAGGGTTCCTTTCCGCCAGGATTGGCGACAATCGCGCCGCGGCGGCGGCGCAATCCTTCCTGTTACGCACCGGCCAACAATTTAGGGAGGTGCGCCTATGGACACGCCAGTGCGATCGGTTCACCTCTCGGCGCCAGGCCGACCCGAGTACAGTAGGGTACTTACCACAGACGCGCTAAAGTTCCTTGCCGAGTTGTCGCGCCACTTTTCCGGGCGCATCGACCAGTTGCTTTCGCGGCGGCGCGAGCGCCAGGTGGCCTTCGATACCGGCGCGCAGCCGGACTTTCTGCCTGGAACCCGCACGCTGCGCGAGGACGATTGGCGGGTGGCGCCCATCCCCGACGATCTGCAGGACCGGCGCGTAGAGATCACCGGCCCCACTGATCGCAAGATGATTATCAACGCGCTCAATAGCGGCGCCAGCACCTTTATGGCCGATTTCGAGGACGCCACCTCACCTACCTGGGACAACCTGGTGCGTGGTCAGGCCAACCTGCAGGATGCCGTGAACCGAACTATCAGCTTCGCCCACCCCGACAGCGGCAAGGAATATCAGCTCAGTGAGAAACCCGCGGTGCTGCTGGTGCGCCCGCGCGGCCTGCACCTGCCCGAACACCATCTGCAGGTGGACGGTCGCGCTGTGCCCGGTGCGCTGTTCGATTTCGGGCTGTACTTTTACCACAACGCCCACAATTTGTTGGCGCAGGGTAGTGGTCCGTATTTCTATCTGCCCAAGCTCGAAAGCCATCTCGAGGCCGAGTTGTGGAATGATGTATTTGTGCATGCGCAACGCGCTCTGGGTATACCGCAGGGATCGATTCGCGCCACCGTGCTAATCGAGACCCTGCCGGCCGCCTTCGAAATGCACGAGATCCTGTATGCATTGCGCGATCACGCCGGCGGTCTCAACTGCGGACGTTGGGACTATATCTTCAGTTTCATCAAGACCTTCCATGCGCATGCGCAGTACGTGCTGCCCGATCGTGACCAGGTCACCATGCAGCAGCCGTTCCTGCGTGCGTACACGCAACTGGTGGTCAAGACTTGCCATCGCCGCGGCATACACGCCATGGGTGGCATGGCCGCGCAGATTCCCATCCGCGATGATGCGGCGGCGAACACCGCGGCAATCGACAAGGTGCGCGCCGACAAGCTGCGCGAGGTGACCGACGGTCATGACGGCACGTGGGTCGCGCACCCGGGTCTGGTCGGCGTGGCGCGCGAGGTGTTCGACGAACACATGCCGCAGGCTAACCAGATCGCGCGCCAGCGCGACGACCTACAGATCAGCGCCGACGACCTGCTGCAGGTGCCGCAGGGTATGCGCAGCGAGTCCGGCCTGCGGCACAATATTCGCATTGGCTTGCAGTACCTCGAGGCATGGCTGCGCGGGCAGGGTGCAGTACCGCTCTACCAGTTGATGGAAGATGCCGCAACCGCCGAAATCGCCCGCGCACAGATCTGGCAGTGGTTGCACCACGATACGCAACTTGATGGTGGCGCGATCCTGACCGAAGATGGGTTTGCCGCCGCGCTTTATGACGAACTCATTGCGCTTGGCAATGAGCTGGGTCCCGAACGCATGTCCGAAGGTCGCTTCGAAGAAGCGCGTGATATCTTCGAGTCACTGGTGACCGACGATGAATTCGCGCTGTTCCTCACGTTGCCGGCCTACGAAGCGTTGATGAATATCGAAGCGCAGGAGATGCAATGGAACAAACCCTAGGAACGAGGAACGAGGGAAAGAAAACCAGAAAAGGTGCAAATGGTGCAGCGTGCGTCCAGCTGCAGGCGAGGCACCGGGATCGCGATGATACGTTGCTTCGCGAACGCATCCTACTGATCTCCGGGCTTGTCTGCCATTTCCCGCAACACCGTAATCATCGCGGCGTGGTCCAGGTCGCCGTCGCCGCGTTCCACCAGCGTGCCGAGCAGCTGTGCGGCGGCGGCGGTACCAGGTACGGTCACGCCGACATCCCGCGCGCTCTCCAGCGCGATACGCAAATCCTTTTGATGCAGGCGCGCCCGGAAGCCCGGTGTAAAGTTATCCTCGAGCATGCGCTGGCCGTGTGCTTCGAGCACGCGGCTGGACGCGAACCCGCCCAGCAGCGCCGCGCGCACTTTGGCTGGGCCCACGCCGCAACGCTCGGCCAACAGCAGCGCCTCGCCCACCGCGGCGATGGTCTGCGCCACCACCATCTGGTTGCACATCTTGGTGACCTGACCGGCGCCGTTGCCGCCGACGTGCACGATATTCTTGCCCAGCACCTCGAACACCGGTTTGAGCCGCGCGAATACGGCGGCCTCACCGCCAACCATGATCGACAGCGTGCCGGCGATGGCGCCCGCCTCTCCGCCCGACACCGGTGCATCGAGCATGGCGACATCTTGTTCGGCCAGGCGCTTTGCCAGCGCGCGCGTGTTGGCGGGCG
Organism: Pseudomonadota bacterium; assembly: GCA_020347585.1. Taxonomy (GTDB): domain Bacteria; phylum Pseudomonadota; class Gammaproteobacteria; order CAMYNG01; family CAMYNG01. Next base: position 1,934,887 of record CP070733.1, read on the forward strand.
CGATGGTGCTCATGTCAACCACCACCGAGCCGGCGCGCGCGCCGGCCAGTACGCCCTGCGCGCCGAGGATGACTTCCTCCACATCCGGCGTGTCCGACACCATGAGGATCACGACATCGCTGTGCGTGGCGACCGCTTGCGCGCTGTCGTGCGCGGTAGCGCCTTCCGCCAGCAGCGGCTGCGTCTGTTCTGCGCGGCGCGCGTATACGTGCAGCGGGTAGCCGGCCTTGAGCAGGTTGAGCGCCATGGGTTTCCCCATGATGCCTAGCCCGATGAAGCCGATCTGTTCGGTCATGGTCTTTGCTCTGTGTACGAAAAATATTGTTGCGTGTAGAAAAGCGGTGTGCGGGACTCACTAGTTGCCGTATACCAGTTTCGGCAGCCACAGCACTACGTCCGGGAAAAGTACGCAGGCGGCCAGCCCCAGTGCCTGCAGTCCGAGGAACGGCACCGACGACTTGAAGATAGTGATCATGTCGATCTCGGGCGGCGCCACGCTCTTGAGGTAAAACAGTGCGTAACCAAACGGCGGGCTGAGGAACGACATCTGCATGTTGACCATGTACACCACGCCAAACCACAGCGCGACGTCTTCGGCGGGCACGCCCGGCAGGCCTAGCAAGCCATCGAAACTCAATGTCTTAACCAGCGGTACGAAAATCGGCACCGCCAGCAACAAGATGCCCACCCAGTCCAGGAACATGCCGAGGATGATCAGCATGACCATCATCACCAGCAGGATGCCGTAGGGACCCAGGCCGGTGGCCAGCAGCGACTCGCTGACAAACGCCTGGCCGGCGTTGACGATGTAGAAACCGACGAACATGGTAGCGCCGAACACGATCCACAGCACCATCGCGGTGGCCTTGAGCGTGGTGGTGGCGGCCTGGTGAACCGCGGGCCAGCTCAGGCGCCGGTGCAGCGCCGCGACCACGATCGAACCCACCGTGCCGATACCCGCGGCCTCTACCGGCGTGGCAATACCGGAGAAGATTACGCCCAGCACCAGGAAGATCAGAAGGATCGGCGCGATCATGCCTTTGAGCAGTTTGATCTTCGCGCGCACGTCGACGCGTTCTTCGGGGGGCAGCGCCGGCCCCATGGTCGGAGTAATGTAGCTGCGCAGCGTGACGTAAATGATGTAGATGCCCGACAGCATCAGGCCGGGGATCACCGCGCCGACGAACAATTCACCGACGGACTGCTGCGCGATAACCGCGAACAGGATCGCCAGGATCGACGGCGGAATCAGTATGCCCAGTGTGCCGCCGGCCAGGATCGAGCCGCAGGCCAGGCGTGCGTCATAGTGGCGCTTGAGCATCGCGGGCAGCGCGATGATGCCCATGGTCACCTCGGTGGCGCCGATCACGCCGGCCATGGCGGCAAGGATCGTCGAGGCGATGATGGTCGAGGTCGCCAGGCCACCGCGCAGTCCTCCAAGGATCTTGTAGATAACGTCGAACAGCTCCTCGATGATGCCGGCGCGCTCGAGCATCGATGCCATGAATATGAACAACGGTATCGCCGAAAGCTGGTAGTCGGTCATCAGCGGGAAGATGCGGCTCGGGATGATGTTGAGCATTTGCGCATCGCCGAACAGGAACAGGAATACGCAGGCCAGGCCACCGGTGACGAAGGCGAGCGGCAGGCCCGCCAGCAGCAGCACCGCGAGCGAGCCGAACATGAGTACGGTCAGCCAGAAAATATCGATTTCAAGCCCCATGATGAACCTCTGGCCCGGGTTCAGGCACCGCCTGGTCCGGATTGATAACGCGGTCGATATCGTTCAGCAACTGGGCGAGGCCTTGCAGAATCAGCAACAAGGCCCCCGCCGGCAGGGCGAACTTGATCGGGTAATACTGGATGCCCCATTCGGTGAAGGATACTTCACCCTGCTCGAAGGCATCGCGGAAGAATATCCAGCCCGTAATCAGCAGAGCGAACACGAAGATAAAGAAGAATACCGATGTGATCA
>CP070733.1:1936961-1944365 GCA_020347585.1 Pseudomonadota bacterium
CCCTTCACCTTGGCCGACGCCGAGCTTGACGCAACCTTCCTCGCCGAGGCAAAGGAGCAGGGACTGGTTACCCTCAAGGGGCACCGTTCGGTAGGTGGCATGCGCGCCAGCATCTACAACGCCATGCCCGAAGCGGGGGTCGATGCGCTAATCGACTTCATGGCGGATTTCGAATCACGCAATGCTTGAGGCGGGTCACCGACGCTTATGTACAAGATCCTTACTTTAAACAATATATCTGTAGCCGGACTCGAACGCTTGCCACGGGAGCACTACGAGATCGCCTCGGAGATTCAGCACCCGGATGCCATCCTGCTGCGCTCCTATAACATGCACCAGATGGAAATACCGGAGACCTTGCAGGCGGTTGGCCGCGCGGGCGCCGGCGTGAATAACATCCCAGTCGCTGGAATGTCGCAACGCGGCATTCCTGTATTTAATGCACCGGGCGCCAACGCCAACGCGGTTAAGGAACTGGTGGTTGCCGGTCTGCTGCTGGCCAGTCGTAACATTTGCCAGGCATGGGACTATGCGCGGCACCTGCAGGGCGAGGACGCCGATATCGGCAAGCAGGTGGAGGCGGGAAAGAAGCAGTTCGCCGGTTTTGAGCTGCCAGGACGCACGCTGGGTGTGATTGGCCTGGGCGCCATCGGGCGGTCGGTCGCCAACATTGCGGTCGAACTGGGAATGAAGGTGGTGGGTTTCGATCCCGGGCTGACCGTCGAAGGCGCCTGGCAATTGTCGTCGACAGTCGAGAAGGCACCATCGGTGGATGCATTACTGTCCCGCGTCGACTACGTTACCTTCCATGTTCCGCTGGTCGATGCGACGCGCCACATGATCAACGCTGATCGCCTGAAGAACATGAAGCAGGATGTGGTGATCCTCAATTTTTCGCGGCAGGGCATCGTTGATGATGTGGCAGTGTGTGATGCCATGGAGCAGGGTAAGGTGTACGCATACGTGTGCGATTTTCCCGGTAACCTGCTGAACGGCAATCCGCGCGTCATTGCGCTGCCGCACCTTGGGGCCTCGACCCGCGAGGCGGAGGATAACTGTGCCATCATGGTGGCCGAACAGGTACGCGACTACCTGGAAAACGGTAATGTGCGCAACTCCGTGAATTTTCCGGAAGTGGTGATGCCGCGCAGCGAGGGATATCGCCTGGCAGTGGTCAACAGCAATGTACCCAACATGCTCGGGCAGATATCGACAGCGGCTGCGAATGCCGGACTCAACATCATCGACATGCTGAACAAGTCACGTGGCGATCTGGCGTACACGCTGATCGATGTTGATAAGCCGGTGGGCGAGGCACTGATCGCGTCCATGCATGCCATCGATGGGGTATTGGCAGTACGTGCAATCTAGTTCAGAGCCCCAACATTTAGCATATGACCGATTCCCTCAAATCATTGCGTGAGCGTATCGACGCTCTGGACGAAGAGATCCAGCAGCTCATTACGCAGCGCGCGTCACTTGCTGAGGAAGTCGCCAGAACCAAGCAGAACGGCGAGGATGCAACCTTCTATCGGGCCGAGCGCGAGGCGCAGGTGTTGCGCCGGGTCATGGAGCGTAACCAGGGGCCGCTGAGCGACGAGGAGATGGCGCGGCTGTTTCGCGAGATCATGTCGGCGTGCCTGGCGCTAGAACTGCCGATGAACATCGCGTACCTGGGGCCCGAAGGTACGTTTACCCAGTCCGCGGCTCTCAAACACTTTGGCCATTCGGTCAATGCAGTGCCCATGGCCACGATCCAGGATGTGTTTCGGGAAGTGGAATCGGGCGCAGCACACTACGGTGTCGTGCCGGTGGAAAATTCCACCGAGGGCGTGGTCAACCATACGCTGGATCAGTTCATTAATTCACCGCTGCATATCTGTGGCGAAGTCGAGCTGCGCATCCATCATCACCTGCTGGCCGCGTCATCCGAGCGCGATCGGATCGAGCGGTTATATTCACACCGCCAATCACTGGCGCAATGCCGCGAATGGCTTGACGTTCACATGTCGGGCGTTGACCTTGTCGAAGTCGCGAGCAATGCTGAGGCGGCGCGGCGTGCGGCGGTAGAGCCCAACGCAGCGGCCATCGCCGGCGAGATGGCGGCGGAGATTTACGGCCTGGAGGCCATCGCCAGCAACATCGAGGATGAACCCGACAATACCACACGTTTTCTGGTCATCGGCAGGCGCCAGACGCCACCCAGTGGTGCGGATAAGACTTCGTTGCTGATGTCGGCGCACAACAAGCCCGGCGCCTTATATCGTTTGCTGGCGCCATTTCAGCACCACAACATTTCCATGTCCCGCATAGAGTCGCGGCCGTCGCGGCGTGGCATGTGGGACTACGTGTTCTTCGTCGATATCGAGGGACATGCAAAGCAGGAGGATGTCGCCGGGGCCATCGCCGAACTCGAAGAGGTCGCCAGCTTTGTGAAGGTGCTGGGTTCCTATCCCAAGGCGGTTCTTTGAGGGGCGCGAGTTCGCAGGCAGGCGTGCCGTGCGCCGGGTGCATCACGATCGTGAACAAGCACCACTAGCGGTATCAGCTGTTCCCGGTGTTGCTTCTGCTTTTACAAAACCAGGCTGCTATGACGACAACGACCCACAACAGTTGCGATCCCGCCTTCGATTTTGCGGCGTTGTCGAAATCCGGCGTGCGCGCTTTGCAGCCCTACCAGCCTGGCAAGCCGCTCGACGAGCTGGAGCGCGAGTACGGCATTCGCAATGCGGTGAAGCTGGCGTCCAATGAAAACCCGCTCGGTCCCGGGCCGCTCGTGCTTGAACGCATCCGCGGGGAGCTTGGTGAGCTGGCACGCTACCCGGATGGCAACGGTTTTGCGCTCAAGCAGGCGTTGTCCGCGAAACTCGGCGTTGGCACGGCGCAGCTTACCCTGGGCAACGGCTCCAACGATGTGCTTGAACTGGTTGCCCGTGCCTTCGTTGACTGCGGCGACGAAGTGATTTTTTCCCAGCATGCATTCGCGGTGTATCCGATCGTGACGCAGGCCGTCGGCGCCCGCGCGGTAGTGACGCCGGCAGCCGATTGGGGGCAGGATCTGGATGCGATGCGCGCTGCAATCGGCGATCGCACCCGCCTGGTGTTCGTTGCTAATCCCAACAACCCGACCGGGACGTGGCTGACCGGCGCGGCGCTGCAGAATTTCCTCGACGCGGTGCCGTCGCAGGTGCTGGTGGTGCTCGATGAGGCGTATTTCGAGTACGCCGCTGACGGCGCGACCGGCGCCACGGGTTATCCAAGTGGTATAGCCTGGCTGTCGAGGTACCCGAACCTGATCGTCACTCGCACCTTTTCTAAGGCCTACGGGCTGGCTGGCCTGCGTATCGGGTATGGCGTGTCGCATCCGCAGATTGCCGATCTGCTTAATCGCGTGCGGCAGCCCTTTAATGTCAACAGCCTGGCGCTGGCTGCCGCATCCGCCGCGCTCGAGGATACGGATCACCTCGCGCATAGTCTGCAGGCGAACGCACACGGGATGGCGCAGCTTACAGGCGGGTTCGAATCGCTGGGACTGGAGTTCATACACTCTGCAGGTAACTTTGTCAGCGTACGCGTGGCGGTACGCGATGGCATGAGCGGCCTTGACGTGTACGAGGCGTTGTTGCGCCAGGGTGTGATCGTGCGCCCCGTGGCGAACTATGGCATGCCCGAACATCTGCGCATTACCGTCGGCACGGCAGCGGAAAACGCCCGTGTGCTGGACGCGCTTAAGACAACGCTGGTTGTCCCATGAGCAAGCCGCTGGTCAATCGACTCTGCGTCATCGGGGTGGGCCTGATTGGCGGCTCGCTGGCGCGCGCGCTGCGCAATGCGGGGCAGGTCGGTGAGATCGTCGGTGCCGGGCGCAGCCGGACCCATCTGGAAACGGCGCGCGCGCTGGGTGTTATCGATCGTTTTGAGACTGATCTCGGCGCGGCGGTGCAGGGTGTCGACTTGGTCGTGATTGCCGTACCGCTGGGCGCGATGCAGGCTGTGTTCGAAACAATCGCCCCACGTCTTGCGCCGGATACGGTGCTGACCGACGTCGGCAGCGCCAAGGGCAGCGTGGTGGCGGCTGCGGTGACAGCGTTTGGCGAACTGCCTGGTACCCTGGTGCCAGGACACCCTATCGCGGGTACGGAAAAAAGCGGCGAGGAGGCATCATTCGCGGAACTGTTCCAACACCGCCGCGTGATTCTCACACCGCACGCCAGCGTGTCGTCGGCCGCACTCGAGAAGGTGCGCGCCATGTGGGCAGCGGCGGGCGCCCAAGTGGTTGAGACCAGCGTCGAACACCATGACCAGGTACTTGCCGCCACCAGCCATTTGCCGCACATGCTTGCCTATGCCCTGGTGGACACGCTGGCGCGCATGGACGACAGCCGCGAAATTTTCGACTACGCTGCCGGCGGATTTCGTGATTTCACCCGCATCGCTTCCAGTGATCCGCAGATGTGGCATGACATCTGTGTTGCCAACCGTACGGCGCTGCTGGAAGTGCTGGAACGCTTTACGGATGATCTCGGGCAACTCACCGAGGCGATCCGCTGCGGCGACAGCGATTACCTGCGAGAGACCTTTACCCGGGCCAAACAGGAGCGGGACCAGTTCTGCGACACCGGCGATGTGTAGCGGCGGTCGCGACGGGAAGCATTAAGAATGAGTGAAGAAAAAAACTTTCGCATCCAGCCGGGCGGTACGCTGCGCGGCACGCTGCGGGTACCCGGCGACAAGTCCATTTCGCACCGCAGTATTATGCTGGGTTCGTTGGCCGAAGGGGTGACCGAGGTCAGCGGTTTTCTCGAAGGAGAGGACAGCCTTGCGACCCTGAACGCGTTTCGCGCCATGGGCATCGCTATTGAAGGACCCCACGACGGGCGGGTGGTGATTCATGGCGTGGGGATGCAAGGGCTGCAGGCACCTGCAGGCCCGTTGGATTTGGGGAACTCGGGTACCTCGATGCGCCTGCTCAGCGGCCTGCTCGCGGCACAGGCTTTCGACTGCGAGCTCATCGGCGACGCCTCGCTCAGCCGCCGACCAATGCGTCGCGTGACCGAGCCGCTGGCGCAGATGGGTGCGCACGTTGAAACCACGGCGGCAGGCACACCGCCGCTGCGCGTGCGAGGGGGAACCGTGTTGCAGGGTATCGACTATGAACTGCCTGTGCCCAGCGCTCAGGTAAAGTCGTGCCTGTTGCTCGCCGGCCTGTACGCCCGGGGCAAGACCTGCGTCACCGAGCCGGCCCCAACGCGCGATCATACCGAGCGCATGCTCGAGGGATTTGGTTACCCGGTGGAGCGCAGCGCCAGCCGCGTGTGCGTGGCGGGTGGGGGCCGGCTGCGCGGTACCCGCATCGACGTCCCTGCGGATATCTCCTCGGCAGCGTTCTTCCTGGTTGGTGCCAGCATTGCTCCGGGGGCAGAACTCACCCTGGAGCATGTCGGCGTCAATCCGACACGCACCGGCGTCATAGAAATCCTGCGGCGCATGGGGGCGGAGATCGAGGTTGCCAACGAACGGGTAGTCGGCGGCGAGCCGGTCGCTGACCTGCACGTGCGCGGGCGGGAGTTGCATGGCATCCGTGTACCCGAAGACCAGGTTCCGCTGGCGATCGACGAGTTTCCCGCTCTGTTCGTGGCGGCGGCCTGCGCCGCCGGCGAGACCGTGCTAACCGGGGCACGCGAGCTACGGGTCAAGGAGAGCGACCGCATCCAGGTGATGGTGGACGGTCTCACAGCGCTCGGCATCGAGGCAAGGGCAACCGAGGACGGGGCGGTTATCCAGGGCGGCCAAATGGTTGGCGGTCGCATCGACAGCCACGGCGACCACCGCATTGCCATGGCCTTCGCCATGGCCGGCCTGCGAGCCTCGGCAGAGATCACCGCAGAGGACTGTGCCAACGTGGATACTTCGTTCCCGGACTTTTGCGCACTGGCGCGACAGGCCGGTCTTGCCGTCAGCGAGGTCCCGTGAGATGACGGTGCCGGTAATCACGGTGGACGGGCCGGGTGGCTCAGGCAAGGGCACTATAAGCCGGATGGTGGCGCAGCGGCTGGGCTGGCACATGCTGGATAGCGGGGCTCTATACCGCCTGGTGGCGCTGGGCGCGCTGCGCCACGGTCTCGATCTCAAGGACGAGGCGGAGCTGGCCGACTACGCAAGGCAACTGGACGCGGATTTCCGGCCGGGCACGTCGGCGGACGCAGAGCCGGCAACTTTGCTGGAGGGAGAGGATGTCTCCCTCGAACTGCGCACCGAAACCTGTGGTAACGATGCCTCACGGGTGGCGGCCCTACCGGCGGTACGCGCCGCGTTGCTGGATCGGCAGCGGGCCTGGCGCGACGCGCCGGGACTGGTCGCCGACGGCCGGGACATGGGTACCGTGGTGTTCCCGGACGCGGAACTCAAGATTTTTCTCACCGCGAGTGTGGAAGAACGCGCCAGAAGACGCTATAAACAGTTGAAAGAAAAGGGGATTGATGGTAGTCTGGCCGGCCTTCTGAACGAGATCGCCGAGCGGGACAGACGTGACAGTCAGCGCGCCGTGGCGCCGTTGGTGCCGGCAGACGACGCGGTGGTTATCGACACCTCGGACTTGGGTATTGGAGAGGTGGTGGCGCGGGTCGGGCAGCTTTGCCGGGAGCGCCTCGGACAGGAGTTTGTTGAGGGGGTCGGGTAGGCCAGCAGGGCGCCCGGCCGTATATTCACCAACTGGCAGGAAACTGCAGCACCACTCACCGCCACCCGCGTGGCATCAAGGGTATTCATAGCATGTCCGAAAGTTTCGCTGAATTATTCGAACAGAGTCTCACCCAGACAAAGATGCGCCCCGGCGCAATCATTACGGGCACCATCGTCGATGTGGGAGACGATTTTGTCGTGGTCAACGCCGGTCTGAAATCCGAAGGCGTGATCCCGATTCAGCAGTTCACCAACGACAAGGGTGAACTCGAGGTCAAGGTGGGCGACGAGGTTGAAGTCGCTCTCGATACGGTTGAAGACGGATTCGGCGAGACGCGCCTATCACGTGAGAAGGCCAAGCGTGCCGAGTCCTGGACACGGCTGGAGTCCGCCTTCGAGGCCGGCGAAACGGTTACTGGCGCCATCGTGGACAAGGTCAAGGGCGGGTTTACCGTCGAGCTGCAGGACGTGCGGGCGTTCCTGCCGGGTTCCCTGGTGGATGTGCGCCCGGTGCGCGACACCAGCTATCTGGAAGGCAAGGATCTTGAATTCAAGGTCATCAAGCTGGATCGCCGCCGCAACAACGTAGTGGTTTCGCGCCGTGCGGTGGTCGAAAGCGAGACTAGCGAGGAGCGCGAGGCGCTGCTCGAGAATATGCAGGAAGGCGCGATTATCAAAGGTATCGTTAAGAACCTGACCGACTACGGCGCCTTTGTCGACCTC
>CP070733.1:1944465-1952076 GCA_020347585.1 Pseudomonadota bacterium
AGAACGACGAGGTCGACATCGAGGCGCGGTACTTGCAGTCGCGCCACCGGCCAAGTGTCGGCCCACGGCCACGGCAAAATGCGCGGTTGCGAGGACACGGCGCGCTGCGCAAGCGTGTGTTGCCAGGCAGAGTGCAACAGGTGCTGAGCAAGCACAGCCTTGGCGTAGATCCATGCGCCGTGTCCCAGTTGCCACGCGCCGGGCAACGCCAGTGCACCTGCGAGCAGCCACCACACCAGATCGCGCCGCGGCCGTATCATGTCTGCGCCCTTGTGCGCGCCACCAGCAGCGCTACCAGTGCCAGCAGCAACAGCAGCGCACCGCGCAGCAGATGTTGTTCTGCTACCGTCGCGGTCTGCGGCAGTGCACCGAAAATCTTCTGGTAACTGGCACCGCGCGGCAGATCCCCGGGTACCGCGTGGCGCTTGAGTTTGGCGTGCTGCGGACGCGCCAGCGTTTTGTCGATGGCTACCAGGCTGGTGTACTTGCTCACCAGGTGATGACGCAGCGCCACGGCAACCACCCCTGCCCGCACCACCGCTTCATCGGCACCTTCATACTTGCTGTCCATGAGCGCGGCAATTTTGGCACGTGCCCATAGCGCACCGATGCCAGCACCGCCGTGCCCGCCATCAAGTGACAGGCGCGCCGACCAGGGCTGACCGCCGCGTGCCCCGCTGATCTGCAACACACCGCTGCCACCGCGGGCGCGCGCAGCGATTAGCAGCGGTTCGCCCAGATAGAGATCCGGGATACGCCGTGGCCAGTAATCCAGAGTGATACCATCGGGCGCGTACACCTGAACATTGGCCAACACGGGGGACTCGAGTTTGGCGAACAGCGCGCGCATCTTATCCTGTACCTCGTTGACGTCACCGATATAGGTGAATGTACCGCGGCCGAACTGTGCCGCGCGGCGCATGAAGTGGCTGTTGGGTGCAGCACCGATACCGACCGTGAACAGGCGACTGTCGCCAAGGCGTTTTTCGATCATGCCGAACAACTGCGCCTCGTTGCCCACTGCACCATCGGTGAGAAACAGTACCTGGCGTATCCGTTCAAGCCCGCTGCCCCCGTCAAGCGCTGCCTCGAGCGCTGGCTCCATGTTGGTGCCACCGCCGGCGCTAAGTCCCTCAACATAGCGCCTTGCCAGCTGCAGGTTTTTTGCAGTGGCGGGACGTGCACTTTCGAACAACAGGTCAGTGGCGGAGTTAAAGGCGATCACATTGAAGCTGTCGCGCGGACGCAGGCGCTGCAGCGCCAGCACCAGCGCGCGCCTCGCCTGCGCAAGCGACGGGCCGTGCATGGAGCCCGAGGTGTCGATGATGTAGATCACTTCACGGGCCAGCGGTTGGCCGCCGGCCACGCCCTGCGCCGGTGGCAGCACCATTACGAGGTGATACGTGGCATCGCCGAGCGGTTCGCTGAACAGCGCGGCACGTGGCGCATGCCCCTGCTGCGGCGCCCACATCAGCTCAAAATCACGATCCGCGGCAACGCGCTCATGTTCCAGGGCCACGGTGACGCGGCCCGCACCGTGCATGCGCGTGGTGATATGATGATGGGCGCTTTGCAGATCCGCCAACGGAAAACCGACGTCCAGTTCAACGCGTAATGTGACCGAATTGGCGGGCCCTTCGCCGATAAGCACCGGCGGTGTAATGCGCGAGGCGTCGGGAACTTGCGCGGTGTCGAATGCCCAACCGCTACCCGTCGCCTGAGCCATACCATCGGGCGTCTGCAGAGTGTCGCCGGGAATGTAACGCGGCGTGATCGCCATGGGGAAACGTAACCGGAAAACACCTGCGTCATAGCGCAGCGTCTGCTGGTATTCAATCTCGACGACAACAGCATCGCCCGGCGCAATATTGGCAACTGAGTTGGTAAACAGGTTTGGCCGTTCCTGTTCGATCAGCGCCGCCTTTTTGCCGGCACGCCGCGCCTGTTCATAGTTGCGTTTCGCCGTCGCTCGTTCCTGGATAACACCCTCAATGACACGCTCTCCGATACGCATGCGCATATGATCGACGGCCGCATTCTCCGGCAACGGAAACACGTATACGCCCTCTGCCCACTCGCCGCTGTCGTTGCGGAACCGCTGGCTGACCGTAGCACGCGCGATCATGCCGCTGACGCGCATGTCGACATCGGTCTCGAGCCGCAGCGCCTGGTGATAAACGCCCGGCGTGCGTGTCTTCCACAACAGGCTGCCCTGGCGTACGTCCGCAAGGCGCACCGTCGCATCCTCGTGATCGTCCTCCCCCGCCAAAGCCTCGGCGCTCATTGCCAGCAGCATCGCGAACAGCAACAGTGCAGCGCATATTTCCCAGACCAGTTCGCGTGCATCGTTACGCCGGTGTCTGTCACACTGGTCCCCATAAATGTCTGCATACATCAATCGCACCCTGAGCCCTCCTGTATTGCCGCGTATGTTCCAGCGTGCCGTCCCTGGCAGCGGCCGCTTCCGTGCACGCGCCGGAATTCGTCGTGTCACGGGCCTTAGTAAAGCGCGCCAATCTGCAACGGCAGGTTCAAATCGTGGCGCCTTTGCGTTTAAAAAATGACGAAATATGGCAATTGACCCGCGTCGCGGTTCCGCGCGCAGCTTGTGTGCTAGGGTATCGGGGAACAGGCGATCACGAGGTAACGATGGCCAGACGAATTGCGATCGTCGAGGACGAACCGGCGATTCGCGCCAACTACACCGATGCGCTTCGCACCCAGGGCTATCAGGTCGAAGGCTATTCCGGCCGCGCCGAGGCGGCGGCTGCGTTCGCCCGCCGTCTTCCAGACCTGGTGCTGCTGGACATTGGGCTGGCGGACGACGTGGAGGGCGGGTTTGAGCTGTGCAGGACCCTGCGTGCCATATCCTCCACGCTTCCGATCCTGTTTCTTACTGCACGGGACAGTGACCTGGACGCCATCTCGGGCCTGCGACTGGGCGCCGATGACTATCTCACCAAAGATATCAGCCTGGCGCACCTGTGCGCGCGCATTGCCGCGTTCTTTCGCCGCATCGATGCACAACAAAACGCCGGCGAGCTGACCCAACCTCTGGAGCGCGGCGATCTGTGCATTGACCTCGATCGCCTTGTGGTCAGTTGGCAGGGCCGGCCGCTAGAACTCACCTTAACCGAGTTCTGGCTGGTGCACAGTCTCGCCGTGCATCCGGGACATGTAAGAAACCGCGAGCAGCTGATGCGCGATGCCAAGATCGTGGTGGACGATGCCACCATCACCTCACACATCAAGCGTATTCGTCGCAAGTTCGAGACCGTCGATGTCGGTTTCGACTGCATCGATACCGTGTACGGCATGGGCTATCGATGGATCGAACGCTGAGGCGGCGTGCCGCCACCAAACGATTTGGCCTCAGCATTCGCACCCGCCTGGTGCTGGTATCCGCCGCACTGCTAGTCGTACCCTGGATCGGCTACCAGTATATCCAGGCTATGGAGTCCTATCTGCGCAGCAACCAGGAGGCCCAGCTGCTGTCGCGCGCACAGGTGGTGGCAGCGCTGCTGCGCGAGAAGACTGATATCTTCGCGCTGGGCGCCTCGGGTAGAGCGCGTACGCGGCGCCACCTTTACGTGCGGCCGCTGGACACGGCCATTCAGCTTGACGGTTATGCCGAGGACTGGGAGCCATTCCGGCAGCGCTTCGAGGACTACAGCCGCGACCATGTACTGTTCGCGGCAGATGACTATCGACCAGCGTCGCTGTCGTTTCGTCACCAGCTCGGCACACGCGGCAACTATTTATATGCGATCTTCATGGTGCGCGATGAATCGGTGGTGTACCGCGCCCCGCGCGGACTGCGACTCGATAAGAGCGACCATCTGAAGATTTCGATGACCGATGCGCAGGGTCAACTGGTGCGCTACCAGCTTGCCACCATTGCGCCCGGCTGGGTCAACGCCCACCGCATGCCGACCGACGGCGGTGCAGTGCCGCTCGCCGCGGAGGTGCGTATCAAGGGCGAGTGGCAGGAAACTGCTGCAGGTTACAACGTCGAGATTCGCATACCGCTGTCATTGCTCGGCGACAAACTGGCGTTCGCCGTCGGCGACGTGGACGATCCCGGAGCCCGCTCTCTGCGCCACGTGGTCGGTACCGCCGCTGTCGACAACACGGAGAATCTGGCCACCATTGTGGTGCCCTCACCGCAGGCGGAGCATCTGCTGCAACAGCTAGAGCGCCCGCATACCCGGGTATGGGTGATCGACAGCAGCTACCGAGTCATTGCTCAGGCCGGTGACTTGCGCGCCACGGACACTGACACCGGTGATACACAGGGGCGCAATGTTCCGGCCGGACTGCTGCGACTGTTCTACGAGGCCGTACTGCCGCGCCCCAACGGCGCGTTCCACGATTCGCTATCGTCCGCCTCACGGCTCGAAGGCGAGGAGTTCGCGCTCGCGCTGCGAGGCGAAGCAGCAACACGCTGGCGCAAGACCAGCGACCCAGAACTCAACGTGTTAACCGCCACCTACCCGGTACGCAGCGGCGATACGGTGCTCGGCGCGGTAGCCATCGAAGAAACCAACAGCAGCATACTCATCCTGCAAAACCGTGCCATTGAAACGCTAATCAACATCAGCCTGCCAGCGTTTTTTCTCGCCGCGGCCGCCCTGCTGGTTTTCGCGACCCGCCTGTCGCTGCGCGTGCGGCGCTTGCGCGACGATGCCGAAAACGCCATCGCCGCAGATGGCCGCGTGCGTGCAGCGATCGCACCCGATCGGGCAAACGACGAACTGAGTGATCTGCGCCGTAGCTTTGCGCAGATGCTGGCGCGGCTCGCCCAGTACAACAGCTACCTCGAGACCATGGCCGGCAAATTGGCCCATGAACTGCGCACCCCGATTGCCGTGGTGCGCTCTTCGCTCGATAACCTCGAAACCAACGGCGCTCAGGGCGATGGCAGGGTCTTCATTACGCGTGCGCAGGAAGGGATAGAGCGCCTCAACGATATCCTCACGCGCATGAGCGAGGCCACGCGCCTTGAGCAGACGCTGCAACACGAGACGCCGCTGCGCTTCGATGTTGGCGAGGTGGTCGCCGGTTGCCTGTCGGGTTACCGGCTGGCGCATGATAAACAGCAGTTCGAGTTGCACACCGCTGCGCCGGATGCAACAAGCCTCGATGTGCTCGGCAGCCCGGAACTTATCGCACAAATGCTCGACAAGCTGATTGCCAACGCAGTGGACTTCGCCGATCCAGGCACCCCGGTGATCGTGCGGCTGCAGCGCAGCAACGGCAGTGTTTGTCTTAGTGTAGTCAACCAGGGCCCACCGCTACCCGAGACGATGCGGCAGGAGCTGTTTGATTCGATGGTCTCGGTGCGCAGTTCAGAGTCTGGCCAGCCACACCTTGGCCTCGGCCTGTACATTGTGCGGTTGATTGCCGACTTCCATGGCGGCAACGTCAAGGCAGAGAACCGCGCCGACACGCGGGGCGTTGTGTTTCACGTTACGCTGCCGCTCGCCGGCACCTAGGCGCCGCCTCAATTCGCCACGATCCGCCAGCGATCATCAGCATTCCTTCCCTCCCGTTGCCATGTTCGCGCGCTTGAATAGCCGTGACACAGCTTGCACCTGCAGTGCTCCCGCAGGTGCCGAGTATCAGACAACTATAAAGGAGACAGACATGAATGCGCGAATTGTTACCAAAGGCCTTGCTGCACTTGCCATCGCCACCGCCATCCCGGTCGCGATGCTTTCAGGCTGCGCGGATTCCGCGCCCAAACGTCCTGCCACGGCCGCTGCGGGGTCGCTGGCCGGCGCATCCAGCACCGAAAACGAAGCACCCGCAGCGCCAATTGCCGCGGAGCAAGACAGCGACGTTGCCGCAATCATCGACTTCGCAAAACAGACTGAACCGGAGGACGGCAGCGACACTGTGCAATTCAACCAAACGGTGTCTGGCGGTGAACCCGGCAATACGCTCGCGGCCTCCGACGCCGGCGTTCAGCCAGATCTGCAAGCAGTGTACTTCGGCTTCGACGCGAGCGACATCGACCCGGCGTTGCACGATGAACTGCGCCGCCACGCCGAGTACCTCGCTGCCCACCCCGAACTGACGCTACACCTCGACGGTCATACCGACAGCCGCGGTTCGGCGACGTACAACAAGGCACTGAGCCAGCGACGCGCGCAAGCGGTAGCAGATCTGCTGCATACACTCGGCGCGTCGCAATCGCAACTGGTGGTCAGCGCCCACGGTGCCGGCCAGCCGCGCGATCTTGGCAGCAACTGGCGCGAGAACCGCCGGGTCGAACTTCAGTACCGCGATGGCGCGCTGGCTCGCGGCGACTGACCCGTCCCTCCACCTTGCTCCGCCCGCCTGGCCCTTGTCGGCCGGGCGGCCTTTTTTGTGGCGAGTGGCTCGGGCTTGCGGGTAGGCTAAACTGTTCGCGAACGCGCCCACCATTGATGGCGCAGTATGCAACCGTAATGCAACCGGAGCCAAACGCATGAACTGTCGCTATCTACTGGCCGTATTGCTCGCCCTGCTTGCCTCAGCACCCGTTGCCGCGGCGGATCCACCGAAGGAGTCGGAACCGGCTATCACGGTAGGCGGTGAGGGAACCATAACCGTGGCCCCCGACACCGCACATGTGGATGTCGGTGTCATTTCCGAAGCGGCAAAGGCCTCCGCCGCACTGACGGACAACAACCGCGCCATGGAACGGCTGTTTGATACGCTCGCCGCTTTCGAAATCGACCGGCGAGACCTGCAGACACGCAGCTTCAACGTCCACCCCCGCTACCAACCCACCGCGCAGGGCGAAGAACCGAAAATCAGCGGCTACCGGGTCACCAACCAGGTGACGGTGACCATGCGCAAGATCGAAGGCCTCGGCAAGTTGATCGATGCACTGGTGGGGCAAGGCGCCAACCGCGTGGGCGGCATTCGCTTCGCAGTCGCTGACCCGACAGCTCTGCTGGACAAGGCCCGGGCGGTAGCGGTCGAGGATGCGCGGCGCCGCGCCGGAGTCTTTGCCCGCGCCGCGGGCCTCAAGCTTGGCAGGGTGGTGTTCGTGCGCGAACGCAGCGCGCCACCACCGATGCCGCTGCGTCCGCGAGCTGCAATGATGCACGCCGAGAGCGCAGTTCCGGTAGCTAGCGGCGAACTGCAGTTGCGCGTCCACGTCACGGCCGGCTTTGCGGCTGGTGGCTAGTCGACCCCACGCGGGTACCGGAACCGTGCCCTTGTACCAATAAATATCTCCGGTGTAGACTTGGACACGCTTTTCAATGAACGCCACCCGACACAGGGCGGCGCTGACGATGGAAGTTCTCCATTACACACAAGCCGAGATTTGCCTTTCTGCATGTATAGAATTGTCATCACCTGCGAAGACGCGAAGGTCGACGAGATCGTCGTCACGCACGATCCCGTGACAATCGGACGGACCTCGGACAACGATATCCGCATCGATGACACCACGGTCAGCGGTCACCACGCGCGGTTCGTGACAGAGGACGGTATCGTCTACATCGAAGACCTGGACAGTACCAATGGCACCTACGTCAACGGAGCGCCGGTGGCCGAGCGTGCCTTGTCCAATGGTGATGTAATCGTCATCGGCACCCATAAGCTCCGGTATCG
>CP070733.1:1952176-1968372 GCA_020347585.1 Pseudomonadota bacterium
AGGTTTGGAAGACGCTGCCCGCGGAGCGACGCGCGGCCGCCGGCGCACAAATGGTATTTGTGTCAGTGGACCCCGACCGCGACTCACCCGACAAGCTCAAGGCTTATGCCACCTACTTCAATCCGGAGTTTATCGGCGTGACCGGAAAACCCGAGCAAATTGACCGACTCACCGGCCAGTTGGGCATCCTGTACGGTTTTGAAGATCCGGACGAAAATGAAAACTACGCGGTAAACCACAGTTCCCAGGTATTGCTGGTCGATCCGCAGGCACGCCTGCGCGCCGTATTCTCACCGCCGCATGAGGTGCAACGCGTGCGCAGTGACTTTCTCGCAATTCTTGATTTCTACGGGAGCTGACCCCATGTCTTATTTGATTAACGAGCGCGGCCTTGCGGCGGCGCTATTGATAGCAGTTGCGAGCATTGCCAACGCCGGTGCCCCACTGGAGGTCAGCGACGCGCGAGTGCCTGAGGCACCGCCGGTCTCTACCGTGCTAGCCGGCTATATGAAAATCATCAACCGCAGCAGTGATGCGGTGAAGATCGTCGAAGTACGCAGTTCGCAGTTTAAACACGTCGAGATCCACCTTTCCGAAACGCGCGATGGCATAGCACGCATGGTGAAACAGGACGCGCTGAAAATCGCCGCCGGCAAGACGGTCGATCTGGCGCCAGGCGGACTGCACCTGATGCTAATCGAACCGCAACAGGCACTGCGCGAAGGGGACGTGGTTGTACTGACCCTAGTGCTCGACGGCGGCCGAGAGGTAACGGTGAATGCGCCGGTGCGCCGCGAAGCCGCGGGACACGAACACCATCACCATAATCACTGAGTCCATTCAAACCCGCGGAACTCTGCAATTGCGCGGAGCTTGCCAGCCGGGCGAGTGACAGCCATGCGAGATATTCTGTTCGTCCTGATGCAGTACCTACTGCCGCACCACGCGCTGTCACGCCTGATGGGCTATGTCGCGCGCTCTAATCTGCCGTGGGTAAAGAACCCGCTGATACACTGGTTCGTGCGGCGCTACGGCGTCGACATGAGTGAGGCGGTGCAAAGCGACCCATCCCGCTATGCGAACTTCAACAGTTTCTTTACGCGTGCCCTGAAGCCGGGGGCGCGCCCGCTCGCCGACGGCGGCGGCGTAGTGACGTGCCCCGTCGATGGCACAGTGAGCGCGGCAGGCATGTTGCAGCGCGATGCCGTGTTGCAGGCCAAGGGCCACAGCTATTCGCTGGCTGCACTGCTCGGCGGCGAGCAGCACACCGCAAATTTCGTCGATGGAAGTTTCGCCACGCTCTATCTCTCGCCGCGCGATTACCATCGCATCCACATGCCGCTCGAGGGTACGCTGCGCGAGATGGTGCACGTGCCTGGACGGCTGTTCAGCGTCAACCCGGCAACTGTCGCGCGCGTACCGGGTTTGTTCGCGCGCAACGAGCGGGTAGTCACACTATTCGACACCGCACACGGGCCGCTGGCGGTGATCCTGGTAGGCGCAATGTTTGTGGCCAGCATCGAAACCGTCTGGCAAGGCGTGATCACACCGCCCACCGCGGGCGAGGTGCGCAGCTGGCAATACCCTGACAGCAGCGCCGGAGCCCTCACCCTGGCACGCGGCGCCGAACTGGGCCGCTTCAGCATGGGCTCTACCGTAATCCTGCTGTTTCCTGCCGGCAGCGCCGATCTGGACGCGGCGCTGACATCCGGCGCACAGGTGCGAATGGGACAGGCATTGGGCCGGACGGTCAACGCGGCCTGAATACCGCGCCGCTCAGGCGCGCTCGTCAGGGAAGGCCAGCACCTGGTTGATGTGCGACGCCCCGGCGGCCAGCATCACCACGCGATCAAAACCCACCGCAACGCCCGCGCCGGCCGGCAGACCATGCTCGAGGGCATCGAGCAGGTGCTCATCGATGGGTACCGCTGCCAGCCCGGCGGCGCGGCGCCGCTGCTGATCCCGCGCAAAGCGCGAGCGTTGTTGCGCGGGATCGCACAACTCGTTGAAGCCGTTGGCCAGTTCCAGCCCGTTGAAATACAACTCGAAGCGCTCGGCAACGCGTTCATCCTGCGAATTCAGGCGCGCCAGCGCCGCCTGTGATGCTGGATAGTCGTAGACGAACAGCGGCCCGGCTGGCAGGCAAGGCTCAATAACCTGCGTCAGCAACAAATCCAGCCAACCGTCGCGATCCTCCGCCGTGAGGCCGGCCACCGCGTCCACACCATGATGCTGCGCGGCAGCGCGCAGTTCGCTAACACCCGCCGCAAGCGGATCGACCCCGGCGTGGCGGCGGAAGATCTCCTGATAACTTACACACTGCGGCGCAGCGCACTCCACGTAACCCGCCAGCAGCGCGCCTAGTAGTGCCGCGACCTCCTCCATGAGCTGCTGGTGATCCAGCCCCGGACGATACCACTCGACCATGGTGAATTCCGGGTTGTGGCGGCGCCCGACCTCGCCGGCACGAAACGCCTTGCAGATCTGGTAAATCGGCCCGCTTCCGGCGGCCAGCAGGCGCTTCATGGCGTACTCAGGCGAGGTCTGCAGGTAACGCAGTGGACCTTGGGTCCCCACAGGTTCCGACACGACGAAACTGGCAAGGTGCGGCTCGGTTACCGCGGCACGGGACAACAGCGGGGTTTCGATCTCGAGCACGCCGCGGGCCGCGAAAAAGGCACGCAGGCGCGCGAACAGGACGGCGCGCAACCGCAGCGTCTCGAGCACCGCCGAGGGACGCCAATCACCGGAGGACATGATCGGCGCTGGCTGCGGCGGGGAACGGCGGGCGCATGGCGTCAAACCGACATGCCGCGGCTTGTAGACCTAGTCCTTGGCCCGGCCGACGTATTCGCCGGTGCGTGTGTCGACCTTGATCATCTCGCCCTCTTCGATGAATAGGGGCACGCGCACCACGGCGCCGGTGTCGGTAGTAGCAGGTTTGCCGCCACCACCACTGGTGTCACCACGCACGCCCGGGTCGGTCTCCACCACCTGCAGAACCACGTGGTTGGGGGGCACCACCACGATGGGGCTGCCGTTGTAGAGGGTCACGGTGCACATATCCTGCTCCTTGAGCCACTTCACGGCCTCGCCCACCGCCGCCTCATCGGCGCCAACCTGCTCGAAGGTCTCGGGATGCATGAAATGCCAGACCGCGCCGTCGTTGTAGAGGTACTGCATTTCCGTGTCCATGACATCCGCGCCTTCGACGGACTCGCCGGATTTGAAGGTGCGCTCATTGACACGCCCGGTCAGCAGGTTGCGAAACTTGACCCGGTTGAAGGCCTGTCCCTTGCCGGGCTTGACGAACTCGTTTTCAATGATGACACATGGGCTGCCATCCAGCATGATCTTGAGCCCGCTCCTGAATTCGTTGGTGCTGTACGTCGCCATGATTACCTCTTGAGTAAAGCCGCCGCTGCCTGTGAAGCCCGTCGAAATAAAGCCCGCTATGATACCGCGAACCCCGCGCGTGATGCATGCCAGCGCCTGGCAGGCTGCCCTTGCCGCAGCAGTACGCGATCCCCTGGAACTCCTGACCTTGCTGGAACTGCCACGCGAACTGGCACCGGCGGCCAGCGCTGCGGCCGCACAATTTCCGTTGCGCGTGCCGCGCGGCTACCTGGCCCGCATGGAAAAGGGCAACCCGCACGACCCCCTGCTGCGCCAAATCCTGCCGCTCTCCGAGGAACTGCGCCCGCAACGTGGCTTCGTCACAGACCCGGTGGGTGACCTTGACGCGATGGCGGCCACCGGCGTGCTGCACAAGTACCACGGCCGCGCCCTGCTAGTCACCACCGGCGCGTGCGCCGTGCATTGCCGCTACTGCTTTCGGCGGCATTTTCCCTATAGCGAGGCGCATGCCGGCACTGAGCACTGGACCGCTGCATTGGACTACCTGCGCGCGGACACTTCTATCCACGAGGTCATCCTCAGCGGCGGCGACCCGCTGAGCTTGGGTAACGGGCGGCTACATGAACTGATGACACGCATCGGCGCGATCGACCATGTGCGCCGCCTGCGCATCCACACCCGCCAGCCCA
This sequence comes from Pseudomonadota bacterium, assembly GCA_020347585.1. Lineage (GTDB taxonomy): Bacteria > Pseudomonadota > Gammaproteobacteria > CAMYNG01 > CAMYNG01. The sequence goes on from CP070733.1 coordinate 1,956,223, forward strand.
TCGTGCTGCCGGAGCGCGTTGACGCGGAACTGCTGCGCTGCCTGCGTAATTACCGATTGCCGGTGGTAGTCGTGGTGCACTGTAACCACCCTAACGAAATCGACGCCGCAGTGTGCACGGCGCTCGGCGAGCTGCGCGGCTGTATCGCGTCACTGCTCAATCAATCCGTGCTGCTACGCCGTGTGAACGATGACAGCAGCACGCTCGCAGGGCTCAGCGAGACCCTGTTCCGGGCCGGCGTGCTGCCCTACTACCTGCACCTTCTGGACCCGGTGGCCGGCGCGGGGCACTTCGCCGTGGCCGAGGCCGAGGCACGGGCGCTGCTCGGCGCGTTGCGTGCGAGGTTGCCCGGCTACCTGGTACCGCAACTGGTGCGAGAACGGCGCGGTGCACCGTCGAAAACGCCCCTCGTATAGGGCGCTTCAATCCTCACAATCTGGGCGCCTACCCCGCGCTACCCGCCAAAACGGGTTGCAGGGTGCAGCATTTACCGAGCGGGGACGAGGGAAAGTGACGGATTACTGACACTGCGACCGTGAGCTGATATTCATCCTGCTAATAATTTTTTTTACTTACAAAACAATGGCCTTACGACTATTCGACCATTTGCCTCGCCGCCATAATCGGCATATTCGAGTGACTAGGCACTTGGTTTTGGATACATTTTGCTAGCGGATGTCAAGTAAAGGTGTCATAATTTAGACACATGAACGGGAAAAGGAGTTACCTGTCGCTGTTAGACCGCTTGGGGTTGTACGGTCGCGCAAAATTGAAACCGAGAGTATTTCTAGTGAGCGAGAAAAAAGGGCTGGGGCTGGGTATCCCCGAACGATCCAAACCCGCACCGGGCGCGTTTGATCTACGCCCGCGACGCGTCGAACAGTGGATCGATGCCCTGCCCAAGGCCAACCTTGGCGAAACCGCGCGCCTGGTCTTTGGCGCACTGGTCGAATGCAACCGCCAGACAGTGTCCTATCAGGAGCGATTTCGCTTTCTCGAAGCGATGCGCGAGTCGGTCTTCTACGTCACCACCGGCATGAAAAAACACTTCGTCGGTGTTTCCTTTCCGCTCCCGGAAAAAAGCCAGAAGGTCGCGGCCATCACCCGCGAGATCTACGCCGAACTGGCGACCGGTTATAAGATCGCCATCGAGGATTTTCTCACCGGCCACCATCTGCTGCCCGACAACCGCCTGCTGACGACGCTGCTGCACCGCGCGGTAAGCTGCATCGGGCGCGAACTCCTGACCTCCTACCAGATTTACGCGCCGCACCGCAGTGCGATCTGGTCAGAGCTTCACACCCTATACCGCTTCGCGGAGTCGCGCCGGCTGCACAACACACCCGTTGCCGACACACAGCACCGCTACGTCGCCAAGTCGACTATCACCGACGAGTACACGCGCCTCCTGCTATTGGCCCTCAGTTCGCCGTACTGCCTGCGCCACGGCGAGATCAACAAGATCTACGAAAACATCGAGCGCTGGGCCGGACGCTGTGCGCTGGAGGGAGTGGCCGACATTCAGACCCTGCCCGGCCATTTCGCCGTCGACCTGGAATCCGATCACCCGCCGCGCTTTCTGGCGTTCAGCGTCGAGGGCTGCGACCCCGAGGCCTGTCGTATCGTTGACACCGCAGAGCTGGCCGAAGGCGTACGTACCGAACTGCAACTCAGCAAGGATGTCGGCAATACCACCCTCACTGGCATCGACATGCAGCGTCCCGACCTCTCCCACAGCCTGCTGCGGCGGCTGCTGATCGCCTGGGGGGTCGTTCCCAAGCGCACTTTCTCGCGCAGCGACAAACAGGAGCCAGTCGAGGTCGCGCTGGGCCTGAGTGCAACCCACCAGACCATCGCCAACGTGGTGCGTACTCGCCGCCCGAGCGGGACGGGCGGGGACACTGTCCGCAAGGACAAGTTCGACCAGCCGGCCCGCTTCGAGAGCATCACCATTCGCGACGTCAACGAACCCGAACCCGATGTGTGGGAGATGGTATACACCCCGCATGAGGACGCCGACGCAGAACCGGAAGATACAGCACCGAAAAGCGACGCAAGGCGCGACAGTGCGCTGCAAGCCTCCATCGCCTGGAGTATCGTCAACGAGAGCGCCGGCGGCTACTGCCTGCGCACCACCGGGGGCTCCGGCGCCAAGGTCCAGGTCGGCGAGCTGGTCGGCATTCGCCGCAGCGGTGACGGACACACTTGGAAGTGGGGCATCGGCGTGGTGCGGTGGATGAAGTTCAGCCAGCAGCATGCGCTGTTACTGGGGGTCGAGATGCTCACCCCGGATGCAGCCGCGGTGGGCCTGCGCATTGCCGCCGCCAGCGCCGGCAACGGCAACCACTTCCAGCGCACCCTCATGTTGCCGCAGCTCACGGCCATCAACAAACCAGCCACGCTGGTGACCCCGCCCGTGCCCTACCGCGAGGGCAGCAAGGTGATTGTCAACATCCTGGGCAAGGAGCTGCTCGTAGAACTGACCCGGCAGCTGGAGAACACCGGATTGTTTGCCCAGTTCCAGTTCGAAGTGCTGGACGCCAACGCCCGCAAGCAGCAACCGGCGGAAACCCAACCCGCGGCCGACGAATGGCTCCAGGACAAGGACTTCGGCAAGATCTGGACGCTTATCTAATTACTGCCCTGCACGAGAAAAATCAACAATTTCATCAGCGTGTCGATAATTCACCGTAGTGGCGATCCATGCTAAGGTGTGCCCCCGGCGCCAGATGGCAAGAGTATACCTGCTGGCAAGATCCGCGCGGGGCACCCCGCCGACTGGGAAAACGGTGTGAACGACGAACAAAACCTGATCAGACTGCTTTCGGTTTTTGACGCTTCGGAAGAGGCCGAGGCGCTATGCAATGTCCTGCGCAACACCGGGTATATTGTGCGCGATCTGCGGGTCGAAGACGAAGAGGACATGCGTACCGCGCTCGACGAAGAGTCGTTCGACATCGTTCTCGCAAAGGCCGAAATGCCCGATTTCCGCCCCGCGCAGGTTGCCGCAGTCCTCGGCCATGTAAATCAGCCAATTCCGGTGGTCGCAATCCTGCCCGCCGGCACCAAGACGCCGCCGCTCGATCTTCTCAAGACCGGAGTCAACGACGCGGTGAGCATGGACCAGAGCGCGCACCTGTCGCATATCGTCAGGCGCGAGGTCGAACACATGCAAAACCTGCGCGCACTGCGCCGCTGCGAGCGCATGTTGCACGAAACGGAAAAACGCGCGCGTACACTCATCGACGGCTCCCGCGACGCGATTGCCTTTGTCCATGACGGCATGCATATCTACGCCAACGGGGCCTACCTCAAGATGTTTGAACTCGAGGACTTCGAGGACATCGAAGGCATGCCCATCATGGACATGGTGAGTTCGGACGATTCCGCCAAATTCAAGGATTTCCTGCGCGGCTATGCCAAGGGCCAAATCAAGGACAACAGTCTCGAGGTACAGGGAACCACGGGTAGCGGAAAGACCTTCAGCATCAACATGGAGTTTTCCCCCGCCAGCATGGACGGCGAATCGTGCACGCAGATCATTATTCGCGATCAGACGCTGAGCAAGGACCTGGAGCAAAAGCTCCACGTACTGAGCCAGCAGGACATCCTCACCGGGCTGTACAACCGCAGTTACTTCACCGAGCAGCTCGAGGCACTGGTGTCGCGCGCAGTGCAGGGAAGCAGCCGCGGCGCGCTGTTGTACATCAACCTCGACGGCTACGAAAGGATCAAGGATGAGCACGGCATCTCTGGCAGCGACCTACTGTTGTCGGATGTTGGCCAGTTACTCAAGAGCAAGCTTGACGAGATGGGCCTGCTTGCCCGCTTCGACGGTCCGGTGTTTACCCTGATGCTGCAGAACGTTGACATCAAGAATGTCGAAAAACTCGCCGATGGAATCTGCAGGCTCGTCAACGATCACATTTCGGACGTCGGCAACCAGTCCGTCACCACCACCGCGAGCATCGGTATCAGCCTGATCAACGAAACCTCGAAGGACGCCGAGGACGCGATCTCGCGCGCTGCCAAAGGCTGCCAGAGCGCCGAGCAGGAGGGCGGCAACCGCTTCAGCGTGTACAACCCCGCCATCGAGGACCTTGCAGAAAATGAGCAGTTGCGTCTGTGGGCAAGCCGCATCAAGACGGCGCTGCAGAAAAATCAGTTCCGACTGATGTTCCAGCCGGTGATCAGCCTGCATGGTGAACCCGGGGAGCACTACGAGGTATTGGTACGCATGATCGGCGAAGACGGCGAGGAAATCCCACCCAATGAGTTCGTCCCCAGCGCGGAGCAGGCAGGACTGATGGGGTTTGTGGACCGCTGGGTTATCGCCAACTCGCTGATAATACTGAGCGAGCGCCACAAACAGAACCAGGGGCTGCGCTTCTTTATCAAGCTTTCAAGCGGTTCGCTTACCGACGAGGGCTTTCTAACCTGGCTCAACGAGCGCATTAAGTCATTGCGTCTCGATGCAAACACCCTCGTGTTCCAGGTGAGCGAGAATACCGCGCTGAACTACATGAAGCAGGCCAAGGTCATATTCGATGGCCTGCGCCAACTGCGCTGCCGCTGCGCGGTGGAGAATTTCGGCAAAGAACAGAATACCTTTCAGTCGCTCAAACATCTCGATGTCGACTATATCAAGATCCACCGTGACCTCATCGCGAACCTAGCCAAGAGCGTGGAGAATCAGGAAAAGGTCAAGGCAATTGCCGAACACGCCGGCGGCAAGGACAAGCAAACCATTGCGGCTTTTGTGGAGGACGCCAACAGTCTGGCCGTACTATGGCAATGTAGTGTCGATTTTATCCAGGGCCACTTCCTCAAGGAACCCAGCACCGAACTGAACTACGATTTCCAGGAAGGCTTCTAGGCAAGGTTCCCGAAGCCGACGCCGGCCGCATGACCGGCAACCCACCCCCAGTTAGTCGAGCACGTGTGACACCAGGCCATCGGCCAGCTTGGGTTCAAACCAGGTCGACTTCGGCGGCATCACCTCGCCGGCATCGGCCACCGCCATCAAGGCGTCCAGGCCGGTTGGGCGCAACGCGAACGCCACGCTCATATCACCGGAATCCACGCGGCGCTCCAACTCGTCGAGTCCGCGGATACCACCCACAAAATCGATACGCTTGTCGCGGCGCGGATCCTCGATGCCGAGCACCGGCGCAATAAGGTTGTCCTGCAACAGGCTCACGTCGAGCCTGCCAACGGGATCCTCGGGCATCAGGTCGGATTTGAGGTGCAGTCGGTACCACTGCTGCGCCACATACATGCCGAATTCACCGTGCTGGTCCGGGCGCACCGCATGGTTCTCCGATTCGACCGTGAAACGCTGCGCCACCGCGTCTAGAAACTGCGCCGGCGTGTGGCCGCCGAGATCCGCAACCACACGATTGTAGTCAAGGATCTTCATCTGGTTGTCCGGAAAGATCACGGTCTGGAAGTAGTTGTAGCTTTCCTCGCCGGTGTGTCCAGGGTTAGCGGCGCGGCGCATGGTGGCCACGCGGCTTGCGGCCGCCGAGCGATGGTGTCCGTCAGCAATGTACAGGCGGTCCATGCGCTCGAACACCGCGGTCAGCGCCGCAGTGCGCGTCGGGTCGCTCTCCACCCACAGGATGTGCCGCACTCCGTCGTCCGCAGTGACGTCGTACGCGGGTTCGGCGTTGCAGATTTCGGTGATCATGGCATCCACCACGTCATCGTGCCGGTAGGTCACAAACACCGGGCCGGTCTGCGCATTGAGCGCGTCGATCTGGCGCACCCGGTCTTCTTCCTTGTCGGGTCGCGTGAACTCGTGCCGGCGGATACGTCCGGCGTCGTACTCCGCCACCGAGGCCTCCGCCACCAGCCCCGTTTGGGTATGGTCGCCCATGATGAGGCGGTACACGTAGTAACAAGGGACCGGGTCGCGCATGAGCACGCCGGCCTCAATCATCGCGCGCAGATTTGCGGCGCCGCGGGCGTATACGCGTTCGTCATAGGGGTCGACACCCGGTTCCAGGTCGATCTCGGGTTTCGAGATGTGGAGGAAGCTCCACGGCTTGCCGGCGGCGCGCTCGAGGGCCTCGGCGCTGCTCAGCACATCATAGGGCGGTGCCACCACATCGGCAGCGCGGCCCGCGATAGGCCGCAGGCCGGTAAACGGTCGAATCAGGGTCATTTCGGGAGTTCCACTGCGAAAACCGCACGCATTGTATACGACCACGGCGGGAGGTAACACCGCTGCGTGGCGCGGCCCTGCCGGTGGCGACGGTCGGCGATGAAAACCGCTTTTTCCGATGCACTCCGGATGGCAGTTCGTTGCGGCAGATGCCCCGTGGGTGGAACGATTCGCGGGACATGGCGTCCAATTGGGGGTTGGGACGCGCGCAATACCCCCCGGTCGTGCGCCGGGAAGAGACGTGATATTATGCGTGCGTCACACTTTTGCGACCCGGTGCAGGATAAGCATCGGATGCCTAACCAAATTTATCCGTCCTGATTCTCTAAACTGGGTGGCAATGGAACACTCCGGGCAGTCAAAGGTCCCCGCGCGCCGGGGCGCATGGAGCTTGCGCAAATGGCTGCGTCGCGGGTCGGCGCGACTGATGCCGCGGCATGTCCCCATCGCCTACAAGCTCGCCATCGTGATCACCCTGCTCATCAGTACCAGCATGGTGCTGCTGGGCCTTGTCATCGTAAAAAACCAAACCACGCTTCTTACCGCCCAGATGGACAGCTTTGGTGCGGCGGTTACCCATCAGCTTGCCGAGTCTTCCGAGGAACTGGTGCTATCCGACGATCTACTCGGTCTCATGGTGCTGATTAACAACCTGGGCAAGACCGATGAACTGCTCGGTGCCGCGGTGTACTCCGAAACCGGCGTAGTGCTCGCGTCCACCGGTCTGATTCCCGCGTACGGCGTGGAAACCCCGCGACAGGATCAGCAGGGGTCCGCAGATGGCGCCTATACACAGGAGTGGCTGGTAAACCGGTATCCACTGGAAGCGCAGAATGTGGTGTCCTTCGTACGTCCTATCGAGTTCCAGGGACTGACTGCCGGCTACGCCCTGGTTACCTTCAGCAAGGCATCACTCGCGCAGGCGGTAACGGACACTATTCGCGCGGTCGTAGCCGCGACCGTGTTGATGATCCTGCTCGGAATCGTCACAGCCTATTTCATCGGCAAGCGCCTGACACGCCCCATTCACCGCCTGATGCGCGCCAGCAAGGCGATCGATCAGGGCGACTACGCGTTCCGTATCAGCGAGCGGCGCAACGACGAAATCGGCTACCTCATCGAAGCATTTAATACCATGGCCGATGGTCTGCTGGAGAAAACCCAGGTGGAGAATGTGTTCTCCCGGTTCGTTTCGCCCAACGTGGCGCGCCAGATCATGGAAAACCTCGACCACGTGCGGCTCGGCGGTGAGCACGTCAACGGATCGGTGCTGTTTGCCGACATTGTTGGCTTTACCAGCATGTCCGAAAAACTCCCGCCGCAGGAGATTGCCGACCTGCTCAACGAGTACTTCACCCACATTGCCATGGCGAGCCGCCTGTACCGCGGCACAATCGACAAATTTATGGGTGACTGCGCCATGATCGTGTTTGGCATTCCCGAGCAGGACGAGGACCACAAGTTCAACGCCATTGCCTGCGCGGTGATGATTCAGCGCCTGATTGAGCGCCTCAACACGACGCGCCAGCGCGACGGCAAGTTCCCGGTGCATTTCCGCATTGGCGTAAACAGCGGCGAGATGCTCGCCGGCAACATGGGTTCGCACGATCGCATGCAGTACACGGTGGTGGGCGATGCCGTAAACCTGGCAGCGCGCCTGCACAACGTCGCTGTCGGCGACCAAATCGCCATCACAGAATTTCTCTACAGGGACGCCGATGTCCATGAGCGCGTCAACGCCCGCCGCCACGAGCTAATTAAGTTGCGCGGCAAATCTGAGCCTGTAACAACCTATATTGTCGAAGGCGTAGCGTCGTCCTATACCAGAACAATGAACGCGCATATCGACAAGCTGCTCGCGCAAGACGTCGTTGCATGACAATGCGGTCCGGCACGCTGGCCTTGCTTTGCGCCACTGTTTTGTCCGGCTGCGCCTACGTACAATCGATTCGCGGTGATCTATCCGGCCAGATCGATAGCTGGATGCAGGAGCACGAGTACGGCAAGATCATCGAAACCGTGAACCATGTCAGCCCCTCGCGCAGTGACTACAAGGAGCTGGCGGCCAAGCGTGATGAGGCAGTAAGGCGGTCGCAAGAGTACGAGCGCTCGGTAGTATCACACGCGCAGGCACTCACCCGGGCCAACAACTGGCACGAAGCGTCCCGCTTGTACGAAGCGGCGCTCGAAAAAATTCCGGAAAGCAAGCCACTCAACAAAGCGTACACGACATTCCGTGAACAGCGCAGCAGCTATCTTGCCGAGCTGAACCGCAGGATCCTGCTAAGCAAGGGCAACCGCCTGCGCATCGAGGTACCGGCACAGGAGGAAATTCTGCGTGTCAACCCGGATGACTACGATGCCCGCCACCGCCACCGCCAGCTTCAAAGGGAGGCAGAGGAAACGGCTGAAGCCCTGACACGCTGCGCCGAAACAGCCATCCGCGCTGCCGACTACACCCTGGCAAAGCGCTGCGCAAGGCTTGCCAATGAGTTACGACCCTCTGAAGAATCCGAAGCGCTGCTGGCGCTGGCCACGCGGCGTCTCAACCGCGTCTATGCTATGCGCAATCCCAAGCCCGAGCCGAAGCCGAAACAAGCCAAGGCCCGCAAGGAGTCGCCGAAACCGGCCAAACCCACGCCCCCCACAGCGAGCAAGGCGTCGCAGAGCGACCTCATGCAATTGTACCTGCGGGCCTATGAAGCGAACGATCTGGAGGCCGCGCGCCGTTATATGCAGCGTCTGCGCGCCAAGGACAAGGACAGCCCGAAACTCAAAAAACTGGAAGCCGAACTCAACGAGTCAATACAGGTGTTGGTTCAAGAAGGCATTAGCCACGGACGGGAACTCTACAGCGACGGCCAGATTCAGCCGGCGCTGGACGAGTGGTCGCGACTGCTGCAACTTGATCCTGACAACAAAGAACTGCAGGACCACATCGCGCGCGCCGAGCGTGTTCTGGAGAAGATCGAAAAGCTGAGCGAACGCCACAAGGCCCCGCCCAGGACACCGGCCAGCGACGGCGGCTGAGACACCGACCGGCAGCGCCTGCTCAGTCAATACGCTGCAACGCGTCCACGGCGCGAAAACCGCGCGGCAGCTTGAGTCCGCGGCGCGCACGTTCGCCCTCATAGGGTTCCATGTCTTCGGGTTTCAACGTAACGTGGCGCTTGCCGGCATACACGGCAAGACTGCTGTCCTCGTTAAGCACCGCAAGACCCGCAACGTACTCCTCACCACTCGCATGCTTCGCCGGCACAATGCTAATGATCTTGACGCCCTTGCCCTTGGGCAACTCCGGCAGTTCGCTGATGTGGTGGATCAGCAATCGTCCTTCGTTGGAAGCCACGGCAAGCCACTGATTGTCCATGTCATCGACCCGGGCTGGAGGCAATACCTTCGAGTCAGCCCCGACCCGTAACACCGCCTTGCCCTTCTTGTTCTTGGTCTGCAGATCCTCGAGCCGCGCCACGAAACCATACCCCGCGCTGCTGGCCAGCAAGTACAACTGGTCCGCGCTACCGCTCATAACACCACAGAAGCTCGCGCCCTCCGGCGGGCTGAGCCGGCCGGTGAGGAGCTCGCCGAGACCGCGCGCCGATGGCAGCACATGGGCCGGCACCATATAAGTACGCCCGGTGGAGTCGATGAACATTACCGACTCGTTGCTGCGGCAGCGGGTACTATCGAGGTACCCGTCGCCCGACTTGTAGTTAATCGTGCGCGGATCGATCTCGTGTCCCTTGGCGGCACGCACCAGCCCCTTTTGCGACAGCACGATGGTCACCGGTTCGGCGCTGATCAGCGCTGTCTCATCCAACGCCTGTGCCGCCTCGCGTTCGACTATTGGTGAACGGCGCGGGTCGCCATACTCCTTGACGATCTCACGCAGTTCCTTCTTGATGAGCGTCTTCAGACGCTGCTTTGAACCAAGTGTCTTTTCCAACGCTTGGCGCTCTTCGGTGAGTTCCTTTTGCTCACCCTTGATCTTCATCTCCTCCAGGCGCGCCAGTTGCCGCAACCGCGTATCAAGGATGTAATCTGCCTGTTGCTCGCTGAGCTTGAAGCGCTTCATCAACACGGCTTTTGGTTCATCCTCGGTGCGGATGATACGAATCACCTCATCGAGGTTGAGAAATGCAATCAACAAACCGTCGAGCAGGTGCAGGCGTTGCCTGACCTTCTCGAGGCGGTACTCCAGCCGCCGCCGTACCGTGTCGGTGCGAAACTTGAGCCAGTCGGTAAGCATGTCGCGCAGGTTACATACCCCCGGCCGGCCGTTGAGCCCGATCACGTTCATGTTGACCCGGTAGGTACGCTCAAGGTCGGTGGTAGCGAACAGGTGCGCCATCAGTTCCTCCACGTCGATGCGGTTCGAGCGTGGCACGATGACCAGGCGCGTGGGGTTTTCGTGATCGGACTCATCACGGTAGTCCATCACCATGGGTAGCTTCTTGGCGGTGACCTGGGCGTCGATTTGCTGCAGTACCTTGGCCGGCGAGGTCTGATGCGGCAACGCGGTAATAATGATGTCGCTATCCTCGCGCTCGTAACGAGCGCGCATGCGTACCGCGCCATTGCCTGTCTCATACATGGCGAGGATTTCGTTAGCCGGTGTAATGATCTCCGCGTCGGTTGGAAAGTCTGGCCCACGCACATGCTTGTGCAATTCCTTAACTGTGGCCCTGGGATTCTCCAGCAGATGGATCGTCGCGTTCACCACTTCGCTCAGGTTGTGCGGCGGGATGTCGGTGGCCATACCCACCGCGATACCGGTGGTACCATTGAGCAGGACGTGCGGCACCTGCGCCGGCAGCAGCTTTGGCTCCTCCAGCGTACCGTCGAAATTCGGAACCCAGTCAACGGTGCCCTGTCCCAATTCCTCGAGCAACAGATTGGTGAACGCCGCGAGACGCGCCTCGGTGTAGCGCATGGCGGCGAATGACTTGGGATCGTCAGGCGAACCCCAGTTGCCCTGCCCTTCGAGCAGCGGATAGCGATACGAAAACGGCTGGGCCATAAGTACCATGGCCTCGTAACATGCGCTGTCACCGTGTGGATGAAACTTGCCGAGCACGTCACCGACGGTGCGCGCAGCCTTTTTGAACTTGGCGCCGGCCCGCAGGCCGAGTTCGGACATAGCATAGACGATACGCCGCTGCACCGGCTTGAGCCCGTCACCGATATGCGGCAACGCGCGATCGAGAATAACGTACATGGAATAGTCCAGGTACGCCTTTTCCGTGAATGCCTTGAGCGGCATTCCTTCGATATGATCGTCGCTCGGACTCGTCGTATCAGTCATCGTCAGGTTTCCGCAAGGTCGCCCTTTTTCTCCAGCCACGCGCGCCGATCCGCGGCGCGCTTTTTCGCCAGCAACATATCCAGCAATTTTCCGGTACCGTCACCCGGCTTGACAGTGAGGCGCACAAGACGCCGGGTGTCCGGAGCCATGGTGGATTCGCGCAACTGCATCGGGTTCATCTCGCCAAGGCCCTTGAAACGCGTCACGATAACCTTGCCGCGTTTTTTCTCTGCGGCAATGCGGTCCATGATTCCCTGGCGCTCCGCTTCATCCAGCGCGTAGTAGGTTTCTTTTCCAACGTCAAGTCGGAACAGCGGCGGCATAGCAACGTAGACCCGTCCGTCGTCCACCAAGGGGCGAAAATGTCGCAGGAACAACGCGGAAAGCAACGTTGCAATGTGGGCGCCGTCGGAATCGGCATCTGCGAGCACGATTACTTTGCCGTAACGCAATCCGGACAGATTGCTCGAGCCCGGATCGACGCCCACCGCCACCGAAATATCGTGCACCTCCTGTGAACCGAGCACCTCGCCAGAGTCCACTTCCCATGAATTGAGGATCTTGCCGCGCAACGGCATGATGGCCTGATAGTCACGGTCACGGGCCTGCTTGGCCGAGCCGCCCGCTGAGTCGCCCTCCACGAGGAAAAGTTCCGTGCGCTCGATGTCCTGCGATGCTC
>CP070733.1:1968472-1974801 GCA_020347585.1 Pseudomonadota bacterium
CACCAATGGCACCTACGTCAACGGGGCGCCGGTGGCCGAGCGCGCGTTGTCCGATGGCGATGTGATTGTCATCGGCACGCACAAGCTCAGGTATCAACCCGGGGAGGATGAAACCACCAGCGGGGGGCCGGAGCCGACCCAGCAACTGGACCGCCGCGAGATCGAGAAACTGCTGGTCGCGGCGGATGCACGCCGCGCCGAAAGCGGGCTGAAATCGGCGGGAAGGGCGTTGAACTGGATCGCCCAGGACGAGGACGGCATCTGGTGGGGCTTTGAGCACGAGCCACACGAGGGCGGACGTGGTTGGGTCGACGACAAAAGCGGCCTGCGTATCCGGCTTAAGGAAGAACGCCTCAACCCGAACTGGCGCACTACGCTGCAAAAACTCTAGGACCCCCCTTAGGTCCCCACCACCAACGGCGCATCCAGCGCTTTCAACAGTGTGATAGCCGACAACGCGGCCAGATAGCTGGTGGCGGGGTTCTCCGGGCTCGGCAGGTTGCTGACCTGTATTTGCACTTCGCCGAACTCCCCCGTGGCGTACACCATATGCACGTTCTCCCGCGCCTCGGGATCGGCCCAGATCTCCACCTCTATCTCGGTGCCGGTGGCGATACCCAGCGCAACGGCAACATTGGCGTTGCGCGGAAACTGTGCGATGCACTGCGGGGCGCTGCCGCAAAACAAGCGGGTACGTTCATGGGCCTCGACTCCCAGCGCCCGCGGGTGCTTGGTGGTGTGCAGTGTGATGCGCTCGAGTCGCGAGATCTGCGCCACCTTCAGGTTATCCAGACCGAATAAGGCACCACTGGGGATGCGGATCCTGCGCCCGCGTTCGCGGGCCAGCGCCTCGAGTTCCTGCCTAAACGCCACCTCACCCAGCGCGCCGGCGCTGAGCACCACCAGGTCCTTGCCGTGCCCCAGGGCGCGTGCCGCAACCTCGGACACCGCAGCGACGGACGCCGCCTCGACCAGCACCTCGAAATCATCAGCAACAAAGGCGTCGATTCCACTATGAACCCGCGCGCCAAGCGCATCGCCGACCTGCCGCGCACGTTCGGGGTGGCGATCGTAAACCGCCACAACGTTCAGGCCAGCACCGCGCCGGGCAATGATGCGCCCGATGTTGCCGCAGCCGAGCAGGCCTATGCGCGGACGAGGCATCGCGACACGCAGGGATTCGGGATTGGTCCGGGCCACCCCTGACGTGACGCTGGGGGGAAGGCGTTTTTCAACGCTATGGCTGCCTGTTGCTGACTTGGAAGTGCTCGGTCTTAATACCGATGGCCTTGACGCCCTCGCGGTGGAGATAAATCGACGTAAATGGAAACCCGGTCTGGCCGGGAGCGATGCTTTCCTTGCGATCGGCCCTGAACAGGACGTACTCCTCTTCCTCCAACACCTGCTTGTCGGCGTCGAAGTAGCTGATGCGTACCTTGACGTCATGCACATGCCCTTGCGCACGGTTATTTACAATGCGCAGGTCACGTGATGCCTTGCCCGGGTAGGTAAGAAAGTGGCAGGCACCAAAGCGCGCGACCTTGAGGGTATCCACGACGATGTCCTCGGCGTGCTCCTCGCATTTCATCAAGTTGGCTTGGCGCGTCGGTACCAATGTGATCTTAACGGTCTTGTCGGACTTGCCGATGGTCACCCAGTAGGTCCCGGTACGGTATCCAGACGCGCTCACCTGCACCTGGTAGCGACCCGGTGGCAGTTTGACCTTGTCCATATAGGCGCGGTTGACGTTGAGCAGGCGGACCTGCGCATTGCGTGGTTCGGTCACCACCGACAACCGGTACTGATTGCGGGCGCCGGCCTTCGCCGGTGGCGGCTTTGCGGCACTCGCCGGTGCGGCGCTCAGCGCCTTGTATGTGGATTGCAGCTTGTCTGCCGTGGTGCGCACGATCTTAACTGTGTCATAGGGCCGCTTGGCCTTTGCGCGGGCAGCGATGTAGACACCGCTTTCGATATCGCGCAGTTGCGCGGTCGTGACCACTGGATACTTCTCGCTGATGGAGCTGGGTGACGCACACTTGAACTCGAGCGGGTACACTACCAGGGACGCAGTGCGCTTTTTAATATCGTAGGCACCTATTTTGAAATATCTCGCGCTACTCTTTTTGCAGTCGGGCGTGAACGGCAGAAAATTATCGAGTTCGGGGCGCACGAAGTACGGCGCACGCGTCAGGCTGCGGGTGACGCGGGCATAGGGACTTTTCGACGGTGACCCGCTTACACTGTCACGACCACTCTTTTCCGCGCCGGTGATCTTGTCGACCGCCACCTTGTCGTTAGCGCACTGTATCTTGGCTTGCGCCAGCTTCTGCTTCAGCGTGCCGCACTGGCGCGGCACCGACTGATTCACGCGGCACTTCTGGTATTCCATTGCGTTTTGCTCGATGGTCTTCAAGCAACCCTCACCGGCAAACGGGTTCCACCAGGCAGCTCGCACCGGCAGGGATGCAGCCAGCATCAGGGGCAAGAGGATTGTGAACAGAATCCGGTCCATTGGCTCGCACTACTACATGTCCGGCGCACATTGGCATTGCCGGTTACCACAACACCTGACGACAATATAACACCGCTGGCGCACGCGCCACCCGGATCACGGCTGCAATTTTCTGATCGGTCCTACGTACCGCACTGTACGGGTCAGGCTGCGGCGGCCCGTGGTTTACAATTCATGCGACCATAAATGGGATAACACCATGAAACTGTATCTGGTACAGCACGGCGACGCCCTCGGCAAGGATATCGACCCGGCGCGGCCATTGAGTCCCACCGGCGAGGCCGATGTAGCCCGCATGGCCGCGTTTCTTACGCAGGCCGACGTACATGTTGTGCGGCTGCTCCATAGTGGCAAGACCCGCGCGCAGCAGACCGCCGAAATCCTGGCGCACAGCGTGCTGCGCGGCGGCACGCCGGAAGCGGCAAGCGGCCTGTCACCCAACGATCCGCAGGAGCCTTTGCTACAGGATAGCGCACGCTGGAACGATGACACCATGATCGTAGGCCATCTGCCCTACATGACGAAGCTGGTCGCACGGCTGGTCGCCGCCCAGGGCACGCAACCCGTGGTGACCTTCCGCCCCGGCACCGTGGCGTGCCTAGAGCGCGACGAAAACGGGGCATGGGCGGTGGCGTGGATGTTGCCACCCGGGTGTCTGTCCGACCAGTTCGGGGAAGGCCTCTCAGGCGACGGACCCGCGTAACGCCAAGCAACGCTGCGTCAGGCGCGCGCCGATTCCCAGTTCGCGAAACAGCGCAAGTAGGCTGCGTCGATTGGGTCCGCGCCAGACAAGGTCGGACGGTTCGCAGCGCAGACGCGAATTGGTGTGCAGCCGTGCCAGGCGCTGGCTCAAAAACGCCGCATCACGATTCCGCTTTAAAAGTTCCGCAATACGCCGCGCGCCGCGTACCTCGAGATCCGCCACGCGCCCCAGGTTGTCGTAGATTTTCTCCAGCGTTCGGTAGCGGCCGAGCAGGACCCGGGCCGCCGCTGGACCAATGCCCGGCACCCCGGGAATGTTATCCACCGCATCGCCGGTCAGGGCGAGATAGTCAGCGATCTGCGCCGGCGCCACACCAAAACGCACCTTGACGCCACGCGCACTCAGTCGTGGCCCGTCCAGGCCGTCCCACCACCGATCCCCCGGGCCGACCAACTGCGCCAGATCCTTGTCCCGCGAGACAATCATGGTGCGCATGCCCGCGTCGCGGGCGCGGCGCGCGACGGTCGCGATGAGGTCGTCGGCCTCATAGTGCCCACTGGCATAGGTGCGCACGCCCATGGCGCGGGTCAGGCGTTTGCACTGTGCAAACTGCTCTTCAAGTTCCCGCGGCGGCAGTTCCCGGTTTGCCTTGTAGTCGGCGTACCACTGATTGCGCAACGAAGTGGTCAACGACTCGTCAAATGCCGCAGCGACATGGGTCGGGCACTCGCGTTCGAGCAGCGAGCAAAGAAACTGGCCGAAACCGTAGACGGCGTTAAACGGGCGGCCCTTTGTGTCGACCATGCTGGCAGGCAGCGAAAAATAGGCGCGGAATATGTACACCGGCGCATCGATCAGAAAAACGGTTTGGGGCGCGCGCTTGCGTCTTGTTGTTGGTGTTGCCAAATCTGTCTACCGCTCTAGCGGCTCTGGGTCGCAAGCTTGTCGAGGATGAGGCCGTAGAAACCGTGCCCGGCACCGCGATATTGCCAGCCAAGATGAGTTCCGCAACGAGCGCAAAGTGCAAAACGCCACATATATCCCGCAAACCAAGTGTGCTCTGCGGTTTCCTCGCCGGCACACGCACAGCCGGGGGCGGCGGAGAAGCAGCCTATAGCGAAACTGATGCCGTGCGGATTCGAAAAGCGGTGACGGTGTGCGCCCGACATACGCATCGCGTCGTCGCGGTGCGTAATGCGGCCGCCACATGCGGCACAGTACAGCGCACGCTCCTCGCCGGCACGCTCGGCAAGGCGCTCATTGACGCGACGCTCGCGCTGATGTGCATCTTCCTCAAAGCGACAGATGAAAGGTAGAGACAATGTAGCCACTACAAACGACCTGGTCAGGCGGGTAGCGCAACGCGGCGCAATCAGGCCTTGATACCGACAACCCTCGGTGCGGGCAGCGAGGCGAGCGGGTTGCCTATCTCCCGCCTGTGCTGCGATGGGTTCACATACTTCAGCTCATGGGCGCCGATGCGGATAACATCGCCGTCGCTCAATGCCTGGACCCGCACCCGCCGTGCGTTGACTCGGGTGCCGTTGGTACTGTCGAGGTCATAAAGATAATGCTCACCACCGAGGTTTACGATCTGCGCGTGCGCACGGCTAGCCCGCGGGTCATCGATACACAGGTCCTGATCGGCACGCCGACCGATTAGCATGCGCTCGCGCGTCAGCCAGACCTCGCCCACCGGTGTATCCTCGCAAGTCAGTTCGAGCCGGGCGCGGTGATTGGGCAATCGCAGATCGGCGCTATGCGCGGTTGCATCGTCAAGTTGGCGCCGCACCGTGTAGGGCTGCCATTGGAGCGTGGCGAGTGCCTTGAGCACCGAGTCCACGCCGACTAAGCGTGTCTGGCGCTGGCAGGCCGCCAGCAACGTCATGTCACACAGGATGTTTATCAGGCGCGGAACACCGCCGGTGAACTGGTAGATAATGTCCAACGCCGCGGCAGGAAACTGAGTACGGCCATTGTCCCCTGCTGCCCACATGCGATGCTCGATATAGCGGCACGTATCGTGCGACGACAGCGGCTCCAGGTGACAACGCAAGCGGATGCGCTGACCCAGCATATCGCGCGAAAGCAAATCAATGTGGCGGTCGAGATCTGGCTGGCCGAGCAGCACAACGTTGAGCGCCTGGCGGCCTGCCACCTGCGCATTGGAGAGCATGCGAATTTCCTCGACCACACGCGCGGACAGGTTCTGTGCCTCGTCGACCACCAGTAAGGTTTGCTGCTGCTGCAGATGCCGCGCCACCAGAAACTCGTTGATCGCATACAGCAACGCTGATTTGCGAGACCCTTTGGGAGCCAAACCAAACTGCAGCGCCACGATCTCGAGAAACTCAAGCGCATCGAGTTGCGTTTGGTGGATGCGTGCCACCGCCACATCCCCGCCAAGCCCAGCGAGCACGTTTTCCGCCACGGTGGTCTTGCCAGTGCCGGTCTCGCCGGTGAGCACGGCAATGCTGTCGCGCACATGCAGCAGGTAGTCGAGGTAGGCCTTGGCGCGGGCATGGCCATCGCTGAGAAACAGGCCGCGCGGATCAGCGGTGAGGCGAAAGGGATAGTCGTCGAGTTTGAAGAACTCGCGATACACGGGGGCGCTATGCCTTTATTCTGGTTGTAGTTTTACCCACGATGTCCTGTGATGCCGCATTGCAGCATTGGCCATGGCCGGTCATCAATTGGCTCAGTGTGCCACGGCGACAACCCGCGAACAACTGACGCATTTCCGCCGGCCGACAGCCAGGGCCCTAGGTTGTGCAACTGATCTGGATCAACACTCGGTGCGATAGGCCCGCCGGAGCGGGGTTTGCCCTGTGGTCTATCCTTGATTCAGAGATAAGGCAGGCCTATAAGTATATTAGAAGATTCTTAATTTGTTTCGCCGTGGGTATCCCACGCTCGGCACCGCCAGCGGTGCCCACCGGAACCCCGCCGAAATGTCACAAACCGAGTAGCGGAGACAGTCATGTTTAGATACACGCGAAGCTTTTATTTGGCGTCGCTGCTCTGCACCAGTCTGGCGGGCATGGCCACTACGGCCGTGGCCGCCGCGGACCCCACGGCCGCCGAACCGGAAGCCGTCACCGCGGCGCCCGCGAG
>CP070733.1:1974901-1983190 GCA_020347585.1 Pseudomonadota bacterium
GCCGGGGGAGGAACAGACATGCACATCAACATCAAGACATCATTTGCAGTTATTGTAGCCCTGACGCTGGCAGGACCAGCCACTGCCACCAATGCCGGGTGTTATTACACTGGCGACCCCGTCGTGAACGACGATGGCACCGTTGAGCTGGTCGAGTTTGAAACTAGCGAATGCTACTACGGCGGTGACCCCGTCCTCTCGCACAATGAACACGACATCCCCGAGGTGCTGACCGCAGGCTACGCGGTCTATGAAGGCGACCCCGAATACTGCGGCGACGCCGAACAGATGATGAGCGCGCGGCGTTAGTAACCCCGATTGGCAACAATGACCGCGCGCAGCCGCCGCTGTAGGTTGCGCGCGCTGTTCCACGGCATGGCGAGTTGTCCTTCATGCCTATGCGCACGAGCTGGCTTCCAATGATTTCTCGATGCCTTCAGCCCTTTGACCCGTCACCGGGTTCGAAGGCGAAATCGCCCGTTTGCAGAAATGCACACACCGCGTGCGCAACCGCCGGGCGAAACAACATGCCGAAGTGACTGTATGGCACTTGCAGGTGCACCGTGACATCCGAGGTATGGGTCTCGGTGACGGCGACGGTGCCGTCGTGCGGCGGTTTGATATTGCCGAGTACCAGCATGCCAATACCGATACCACGGTTGCCGGCGATCACCCCGAGTTCGCGGGTACCTTTCCAGCGTGGCGCATCACCCAGCAGGCCACGCTCGCCGGCACGGCCCAGCAACGGCCGGGTAATGGCGTAGCGATCCAGCTGGCGGGCCAGCGAGCTGCCGCTGATCGGACTGCCGAGCATCAGCACCCGCCCCGGTTTTTGCATTGGAAACTCATCGAACAGGTGCAGCAGCACAATCCCGCCCAGGCTGTGCGCAACGAGGTGTACCACGTCTGCCTGCAGGGTTGCCAGGTACGCATCCAGGCGCGCCGCATTCTGCGCCGGCGTTCTCAACACGCTGTGATAACAAAACTGGTGGCAATCGTAACCGCAGCCTTGCACGCGCCGGCGCAACACCGCCATCTCGATGCCGGTCATCCAGATCCCGTGCAGAAAAACCACCGTCTCACGCATACCCTGTCCGTGCGCCCGTGTTGTGGCACAGCATGCGACCCGGCGGGCCGAATGTCCACGTTGAGGCGAGGGTCGCAAAGAGCGCACCATTCTGGTGCGCGCACCTCATAACCGCTCCGCAGTCACAATTGCGCCATCCGGAAACCATCTCATTATCAGACGGTTAAGTGATGTCGATGCCTTCGCGGCGCGCTGGCACGCATCTTGTTACATGGGAAGTCAACGCGCAACGCCACGCCTCACGGCAGGCCGTAGCGCCAAACGCTGACCCACAACTCAAGGAGCAATTCGATGGACTATGTCGATTACCTGGAACTTTGGGAAGACTACTACGAGCAACAGCCTGGCCGGCCCGCAGAGCACGAAATGGATATGGCCCGCCCCGAACTGCAGCTACACAGCTTTGAGGACACCCGTCAATACAACGGCCTGATGGCCTCACTCACCATGGGTAACCTGGGCTGAACGGCTCGCTTGCTCCGTTTGGCGGTCCCCGAAATTCGTATGTAACGGCGATCTCAGTCGAGCCAGCAAACGAGGTAGTAAAGTCTGAGTCCTTCGGACGAGCGTGACGGCCCGAGCACGCGGGCAGCATAACGCTTGTCACCGGGGCACGCGGCATCCATCGCTGCCTGTTCTGAATCCATTATCTCGACGCAGTTTTCGGGAAACCTGTCGCGCTGTCGCCGCGGCGCGTAGATGACCGCAAAGCACTCTTCGACGACTTCGCTTTCCGAGTCCAGTTTGATACGTGACATTGCCCTGCCGCTTCTGGTAACCGCCGCCTGTGTGTCGGTTGCTCATTATTACACTGCGCCATAGTCCCAACAAGCAGGACCTTCCTGCGCGCACGGGGTAAAATGCAGCGACCCACTGCTTGTACTCGACTATGTCCGCTGCCGCCCGAATTGCAATTGCCTGCTTGCTGCTTGCCGTATCCGCGGCGCTTTGTGCCGTACCCGAGACGGAACTGGGGGAAGGTGCCGGGACGAAGGTCGCCGACTATATGGCGGCGCACGCACGCACTGGCACACTTGCCACGGCGGACGGTGCGACGCTCGCGTATCAGCGCATCGACTCGCGCTGCAGCGACACCGCGCTGGTGATCGTGCCGGGCTGGACGGAGTCGTATCTCAAGTACGATGAAGTAATCTATGACCTGCGCCACCATCGGTGGTGCATCTATGTGCTGGATCATCGTGGGCAGGGCCTATCGACACGCGCCATTGCCAACACGCAGGTCGGCTACATCGATGAGTTTGCGCAGTACGTACGGGACCTCGAACTGTTCGATCGGCGTGTGGTGCGCAGCAAGCCGCATCGTCGCGTGTTTTTCCTCGCGCACTCTATGGGCGGCCTGGTCACCACGCTCTATGCGGCAAACGAGACACCGCGCATCAACGGCCTGGCGTTGAGCGCACCCCTGTTCGAGGTCAACGGTGGCTGGGCACCGGAGTGGCTCGCCTGGAGTATTTCCTGGCTACTCGACTCGCTGGGCTTTGGCACCTCGTACGTGCCAGGCCACAGTGACTGGCGCGAGTCGCGCTGGTTATTTGAGAACAACCGCGTCACACACAGCCGCGTACGCTTCGCGCGAGCCATTTCGCTGTGGCGCGCAGACCCCGAACTAATCGTGAGCGGTGCCAGCAACCGCTGGCTGCAAACGACGATTGAGGCGTCGCGCCAGGTGACCGCCGCGGCATCACGCGTTACGGTACCGGTGCTGCTGTTACAGGCCGATGACGATGACTTTGTGAAGCTGCCACGGCAGAAGACTTTTTGCGCCGCGGCGCGCAACTGCCGGCGTCATTTGTTTCTCGACGCAAAACATGAATTGCTGATGGAACGCGATAGGATTCGCAACGAGGCGCTGGCGCGCATTGTGCAGTTCGTCAGCGGCACGCCGTAACAGCAGGTGACGCGGATATCAGGGCGCTGACGATAACGGTCGCGGCGGCTGCCAGCCGTCTGACAGTGTTTTCATAAACGCCACAATAGCGTCTTCTTCCGCATCGGTCAGACCAAGATCCCCGAGTTCGTCCTCGTTGACATTGGCGGCAACTTCGGCTGCGGGCCAGCAGTTCTCGTTTGGCCTTGCATCGGCGAGTCCTTCGCAGGCGGGCAGCACATCACGCGTGTTGTAGAAATGGGTGATGGCCTTGAGACTCTTGAAGTAGCCATTGTGACCGTAGGCCTTCACGAACGTAGGGTCGGGCCGCTTGTCGACGTTGCGCAGGGTCGGCACTCGCTGCTTGCCAAGTGTATTGCGCGTATGTTCGGCATAACGCGGCACGGTACGCAGGAAACCGCCCAGGCCTTCATCCACCCAGGCAACGCCCGCGGGATTAAACGCCTTGCCCATCGCGTACCACGGGTTTTGCGGATTGCGGGGTACACCCAGGTTGTCGAAGGTGAAATCGGTGAACAACGGTGGTTCGCCGTTGGGTCCCACCTGGCTCGGGTGGCAAGCCGCGCAGTTGCCCTTGTCGGCGTCCTCGAACAGTTTCAGCCCGAGGCGTTCCTGATCCGACAGCGGATACTTGTCGGGCTCCCGGAGATAGTAGTCGTACCTGGAACTGAATGCATTGACCTCGGGTGAGGCCTCAAACGCGGCAATCGCCTGTGCAATGGCGTTGTAAGCCGCAATGGGCTTGTTGCAGATAGCGGAGCCGAACACGCCGCGAAACAGTTCAGCGTATGCACCCGCACAGACCTTGCGCACCACGTTCGAGGCGCGCTTGTTGTTCTGCTCAAGCGGATTGACGAACGGATCCTGGGCCTGGTCCGCGGCCGGCAACCCCAACAGCCAGCCAGTGGCCCGCCCGTCCCAGAACAGCCCGCCGGTAAAGATCCGTTCTTCCTCGTCGAACTGCAGGACCGGGCCCGGCGTGGCATAGGCGGCACTGGGCGGCTTGCGGTTACCAAACCGGCCGTGCACCACGCCCGCGTACACGGCAAGCGTCGCGTTTACCTTGCTGTCCGGCCCGCTCCAACCCGCCTGTGGTGCATGACATGAGGCACATGACTGCCCAGGGGGATCCGACAGACCGGTATCAAAAAACAGCGCCTTGCCTAGTTGCTCTAGCATGGAGATTTCGGCGGCGGGTGCGTTGAAGGCCGCCGCAGCGGTCAGGACAAAGACCAACGACCAAAGCATTTGGTGGTACACGGCTGGCTACTCCGTGCTCCGCGCTTGCGTGCCGGCAGGTTGCGAGGCAGCGGGTCCACGGAGTGCGACAGGTCTGGCCATGATCACGGCATCTTCCCAGCCGGAGCGTGTCAGGTAGTAGCCATAGCGGCGGCCCACATCGCGGAATCCGGCCGCGCGATACAGCTTCCGCGCACGCTGGTGACCGGCGCGAACTTCAAGGAACGCAAGGCGCGCGCCCCGCACCCGCGCTTCATGCAGCATAGAAGCAAGCAACATGCGACCGAGGCCGCGGCCATGGCGATCGGGTGCAATGCAAAGGTTGGCAATGCGCGCATAATCGTCAGCTAGCGACATGACACCGTAGCCAATCACACCGTGCGCCGTTTCGGCCACCGGACACACGTACCCTGCGTCAAGACAGCGCTGAAAGTCACTGCCGCGCCAGGCATCGAACTTGACCCGTCGTTCGATTGCAACGACGGGCGCAACGTCATCCGCACCCATGTCACGCAATGCAATGCAACCGAACGAACCCGGCGCCGGCCGGTGGGCTACTGCGGGTTGCAACGCTGCGAACACTGGCAATTAACCGCGTTTTTCGATGCTCCGGCGCATAAGATCGAGCGAGAAGAGCATAAAACCCAAAATCAGCGCCATGCCCGCCACCAGTTGCACCCAGGTGGTGCCGGAGCCGAACACAAACGCGCCGCCAACGACAAGCAAAACCAGTCCTACAATACGCATAACTCAACAACCTCCTAGCGGACTACTGACGACCCGCGGGCAATGGCATACAAGGCGCGCCAAGGCTCCTGCACCCCTGCCGCGTGCCTAACCCAGAGCATCGAGGATACTGCATGATGTGCCATTTGGCACGCTTAGCCACAGCCGCCTCATGCACGCCGGCCGATGAACCGCGAGCGCCCGACTCAGCAGTCGTACAAAACGTCTCGATGACAGCTTGCCGAACCGTGTTCCCAGCATCGGTAACGCCAGGGATGCCAATTCGCGGCGCTCGACTTCAAGCAGGATTGCGCGCAACGCGCCGGCAATCCACTCCTCGCGCCAGGTCGGCGTTTGCTCCACGTCGTGCACAATAGCCAACAGTCGCAAAGGCGTACTGCACCTGACGACCACCGTGCCGGTGGCATGGGTGTGCTGTGCTGCCAACCGGTTTGCCAATGCCCAGGCGGGCGTATCCGGCGCCTGCAGCTCGCGCTGCGCGCCAAGGATCAGGCAGGTATCCTGTTCCTCGGCGATGGCAGCACAGCGAAACGGCGGTTGCGCCTGCGGCGCGGCAACCACACGTAGCCCACCGGGCCGCCTCTCGCAGCGCCTGGCATCCCAGACCAGCCGCGGCCGGTCAGCCTTGCTGCCTAAGCTCATTGTCTGTCCGCGCCGGAATCGAGCACCTGTGCCAGGCGCTCGCACACAGTTTTCAGCACCTGGATGCGCGCGTGCTTCTTGTCGTTGGCAGCAACCAGTGTCCACGGCGCGCCGCCGGTGCTGGTGTGTTCGACCATGTCGTTGACGGCCTGCTTGTACTGGTCCCACTTTTCGCGGTTGCGCCAGTCTTCGTCGGTGATCTTGTGCTGCTTCCACGGCACGCGTCCGCGCTCCTCGAAGCGCTGCAGCTGCTCGCCCTGATCGATCTGCAACCAGAACTTTGACAAGACGATGCCGTGCTGCGTCAGTTGCTCCTCAAAATCGTTGATCTCCTGGTAGGCGCGCATCCATTCGTGAGGCGACGCAAAACCTTCGACACGTTCCACCAGCACGCGCCCATACCACGAGCGATCGTAAATCGTCACATAGCCGGCGCGTGGTACCCGTCGCCAGAATCGCCACAGGTAATGGTGCGCCAGCTCTTCATCGGTCGGCGCTGCCACAGATATGGAACGGTAAAGTCGCGCGTCAATACCCGCGGCAAGGCGGCGAATCGCGCCGCCCTTGCCAGCCGCATCCCAGCCTTCCAGAACCACGACCGTGGAGTGTTTCTTCTCATACGCCGCCCAGGCCTGTTTGCGCAGGCGCGTCTGCAGCATCTTGAGCTGGTCGCGGTAGTCATCGTTGTCCAGATGCTCCGACAGATCGACATGATCGAGGATAGTGATTGATGGGGTTTCGGCAGTTTCTGGCACCGGCGAATGAATCTGCGCGCGGCGATCGACCCCGCGATGCTCCTGCAGCCGTTGCTGCATGGCACGCACCAGCGTCTCGCCCACGGCCAGGTCGCGGTAGTACTTGTTATCCGATTCGATCAAATACCAGGGGCATTTGCCTGTATCGGTCAGGCGAATGGCGCGCTCCGCCGCGGCGAGGAATTCGTCGCGCCGCTTTGCGAGTTTGCGCTCGCGCGCGGCGCTCTCCGCATGAGTCGCATCATCGCGCCGTTTCTTCAGCCGTTTTGACTGTGTTTCGCCGGTTAAATGAAACCACAGCTTGATGATGAGGGCTCCATCCTGCGACAGCGTGTGTTCGAGGCCGGCCGCACGGTTCATCTCATCGTCAAGTTGCGCATCGCTCAGTTCACCGAGGGCATGCTGCTCGACGGGTTCCATGTACCAACCACCAAACACTATCGCGATGGCGCCGCGCGGCGGTAGCGCCCGCCAGTAACGCCAATACCGTGGCCGCGCGAGGTCCTCGTCGGTCTCATCCCAGAAGGCGTGAGTCTCCACCCCGCGGGTGTCGAACCACTTGTTGAGGCGATCCACCACCTGCTCCTTGCCGGCGCCGCTAACACCGTAAACCACCAGCACCACGGGCACCGTGGCCTCCGCAAGGGCGCGTTGCACAGCGAGCAACTGCGCCCGCAGATCGGATTCCTTCGCCTTGAATTCGTCCTTGGTCAGCGTTCGACCCAGTTCAACGGCTTCAAACCTCGCTTACCTTCTCCACCGATTTAGCAGGGAAACCACGTGCGAGGGTATACCAAAAACATACGCAATAACGAGGGTGCGCCGCGAGATGAATGTTGACCGCACTGAACGTTACGATAGGGCAATACGCGAAGTGCATGCCGCACCTAGTCGAACAGCAGCGCCGGCAGTCCACCAAGATCATTCAGTTCCCTGACCGGGCCGTATGGCAGGCGCTCGCGGTTTTGCGCGTAGCGGTTGATCCACACAGCCTGGTAACCAAATGCGGCGGCGCCGGCGATATCCCAGCCATTGGCTGACTGAAAAGCAATATGCGCGGCCGGCACCTCAAGGCCGTCCACGGCCAGTTGATACACCATCGGTGCAGGCTTATACACACCGGAGGTTTCCACCGAGTACACCGCATCGATCCACTCGCCAATACCACCCGCCTCGATGGCGGCGCTGAGCATTGTCGGCGAGCCATTGGACAACACCGCCGTCTGCAGGCCACGTGCCTTGATACGCTGCAGGATGTCCGGGACCTCAGGATAACAATCGAGGGTACGGTAAGCCTCCATCAGATCGGCACGCAACTGCGGCTCGCGCAGGTCGAATGCGTCGAGCGCATAGTCCAGCGCCTCGCCGGTGACCTGCCAGAAATCGGCATGCAGCCCCATCAGGCTCCGCAGCCAGCTGTATTCGAGCTGCTTCTGGCGCCACAGACGGGACATCTGCTCGGCGCGCGAACCGGCCCGGTCCCTATGGCGCGCCACCGAGGAGTGCACGTCAAACAGGGTGCCATAGGCATCGAATACGCAGGCTTCTATGTTTTCAAGGACTGGCATGCGCGCCCGTTCCTCTCGAGCTTGCCGTGCCGATGCATCCGTCGCACCCGACGATGCCACCGGCTGATTGGTGCGGCGCAGCATACGGACACCGCCCGGACCGAATCCAACCAGACCACCCCAACCCCTCCAGTCCAGCCTGGCAAGCAAATCGACCGGATATGGTTCTGATTAATAACAATTATTATTTTCCACCAGCCGATTGGCGTGAAACCCCACGGTCGAGTAAACCTGCTGACGGCATCGCTTCCACCCCATCGGACCGTAAAATCCCGCCCAACTTAACTCGGAACGTCGGGATTTCTTTTGGGGACAGCCAGTTAGGGCAAATCCCGGCTAAAC
>CP070733.1:1983290-1988921 GCA_020347585.1 Pseudomonadota bacterium
ATTCACGTCCTTCCGCGCCATGTGGCAAACCAGATCGCCGCCGGTGAAGTGGTTGAACGTCCCGCCTCGGTTCTCAAGGAACTGCTCGAGAACAGCCTCGATGCCGGTGCAACCCAAATCGATGTGGACATCGCGCGCGGCGGTCTGTCGCGCATTCGGGTGGTGGACAACGGTGCTGGCATTCGCCCTGACGATCTTGAACTGGCGCTAAGCCGTCACGCTACCAGCAAGCTCGAAACGGCCGAACAACTGGCGGGTATCACCAGTCTGGGGTTTCGCGGCGAGGCACTGGCCAGCATCGGTTCGGTGTCGCGCCTGCAGTTGACCTCACGTGTCGCCGCTGAGGAGACCGGCTGGACCCTCAGTTACGCGGATTACAGCGCCGGGGCGCGCGCACACCCCGCGGCCCATCCCATGGGGA
Source organism: Pseudomonadota bacterium (assembly GCA_020347585.1). Lineage (GTDB taxonomy): Bacteria > Pseudomonadota > Gammaproteobacteria > CAMYNG01 > CAMYNG01. Next base: position 1,983,712 of record CP070733.1, read on the forward strand.
CCACCGTGGAAGTTGCGGAGCTGTTTTTCAACACGCCCGCGCGGCGCAAGTTCATGCGCGCCGAGCGCACCGAGTATTTGCACAGCGAGCAGGTGGTGCGTCGCGTAGCCCTGAGCCGCTTCGATGTCGGCCTGCACCTGCAGCACAACCGGCGCACCGCGCTGACACTCGCCCCTGCCCATTCGGACGCGGAGCGCCAGCGGCGCATCGAGCAGGTTTGCGGCAAGGCGTTTGCGGCACAGGCCGCGCGCATCGAATTCGACGCCACCGGCCTGCAGCTTTTCGGCTGGGTCGGGCTGCCGGCCTTCTCGCGCAGCCAGACCGACATGCAGTATTTCTTTGTGAACGGGCGCATGATTCGTGACCGCGTGGTGGCGCACGCGGTTCGCCAGGCCTACCGTGATCTGCTGCCGCCTGGCCGCCATCCTGGTTACGTGCTGCACCTGGCGCTGGCGCCGGAGCTGGTGGACGTCAACGTACATCCCACCAAGCACGAGGTGCGCTTTCGCGAGGCGCGCCGGGTGCACGATTTTCTGCTGCGCTGTGTACACGAGGCGTTAAGCGGCGCGCCCGATCGACTGCCGGCATCATCGGATTTGCAACCGGGCTGGACGGCGCTCGCCGACGCGGCGCCGGGTTATGGTGCGTCCGGTACCGGCGCAGGTTCGGTCAGTCACGACACGGAAGCGACCGGCGAGGCTGCCGACGTGCACGGCCCGCTCGGCACGGCACTGGCACAGCTCAACGGTCGTTTTCTCCTTGCGCGCAACACCCGGGGGCTGGTGCTGGTGGATGTGCCTGCGGCGCGGGCGTTGGTGCTGTGGGGCCGCCTGCGTGAGTTGTTGGACGGGGCGGGGATTCCCGCGCGCCCACTGTTGATCCCCGAGGTGCTGCGAGTGGATGCCGCTGCCACGGCTTTGTTGGAACAGGCCTCGGTGCTGTGCCGCACGTTGGGCTTCGACCTCGAGTGCAACGCGCCGGATGAGGTGCGGGTGCGGCAGGTGCCGGCACCGCTGGCGGAATTGGGCGCTGACGCCCTTGTCACTGGCCTCATCGCGGCGCTGCGCGATGCCGCGGCCGACGCCGAGCGCGCGCATGATGCGGCGCAGGTAGCCGCCGCGCTGCTGTCGCACGCGCTGGGGCCCGGCGGCGAGCCATTGGCGCGCGAGCAGATGGATGCCTTGCTGCGCGCCCTGGAGCGCAGTGATGCCGATGCGACCTCGCCACTGATGCGTCCCGCGTGGCGCGAGTTAACGCTCGATCAACTGCACGACCTGATGGACCATAAGCCCGGCGGGCGCTGAGCGATGAGCCCGGAACCTGCAGCGTCCCCCGTCATCCTGCTGATGGGGCCCACCGCCAGCGGCAAGACCGACCTGGCGTTCCGGCTGGCCGAGGCGCTGCCGGTCGATGTTGTCAGCGTGGATTCGGCGATGGTGTATCGGGGCCTGGACATCGGCACCGCCAAGCCTTCGCCAGAGGAACTGGCGCGTGTGCCGCACCGCCTGATCGACATCCGCGATCCTGCCGAGGCGTATTCGGCGGCGGACGTCCGCGACGATGCGCTGCGCGAAATCGAAGACGTGATCGGCGCCGGCCGTGTCCCGCTGCTGGTCGGGGGCACCATGCTGTATTTTCGCGCCCTGCAGCAGGGGCTCTCGGATCTGCCCTCGGCCAACCCCGAAGTGCGTGCCCGGCTCGAGGCGCAGGCCGCGCAACTGGGTTGGGCCGCCATGCACGGGCGCCTGGCGAGCATCGATCCCGACGCCGCGGCGCGCATTCACCCCAACGATCCGCAGCGTATCCAGCGTGCACTTGAGGTCTACGAGGTCAGCGGTGTGCCCCTGAGCCGGCTGTTCGATCGTGCCGAGCGCCCGCCGCCGCCGTACCGCTTCATAAAGCTGGCGCTGGCGCCCTCGGCGCGCGAGGTGCTGCACCGCCGAATCGAGATGCGGTTTCACACTATGCTTGAGCGCGGTCTGATCGCCGAGGTGGAAGCGCTGTACCGCCGTGGCGATCTGGATCTGGACAAGCCTGCCATGCGGGCCGTGGGGTACCGGCAGGTATGGGAATTCCTTGCGGGTGACATGGACAAGGCGGCGATGATCGACCGGGCCATCATCGCCACCCGCCAACTCGCCAAGCGGCAGATGACCTGGCTGCGCGGCGAGCAGGATGCGCAGCGCCTGGACTGCCTGGACCAAAAAATCTTCGACGCGATCTTGAAATCTGTTGATCGGCATCGCATTAAATGAATCAAGACGATGTGCTAAACTTAGGCAACGCTTGGAGATTGTTGGAAAATTCCCAAAAAATCAACCGATTACTACCGGTTTTTGCATCTGGCAGCGGTTTCGGAGCCCGCTCGGTCGTGAGACTCCAGCAGAACATAACCACAAGGAGATAATAACTATGAGCAAAGGGCAGGCCCTTCAGGATCCTTTTCTGAACACGCTGCGTAAGGAGCGTGTGCCAGTTTCCATCTTCCTGGTCAATGGTATTAAGCTGCAGGGGCAGATCGAGTCCTTCGACCAGTTTGTCGTGTTACTGAAAAACAGCGTCAGCCAGATGGTATACAAGCACGCCATTTCCACCGTGGTGCCCGCGCGCAACATCAAGATGCCGATAGCCGAAGAACCGTCCGGTGGTAACCAGTAGCGCAGCGCAACCTTATAAAGGGGGCCAACTGTTTGTTTGAGAGGCCTCGTGGCGGCGAACGGGCCATTTTGGTCCACGTCGATTTCGGTTCTGACACAGAGCACGAAGACCTTCAGGAATTTCGTGAACTGGCGGCCTCGGCGGGTGCCGAGGTCGTGCACGCGCTGACGGTCAGGCGCGCCTCAGCCGAGCCCCGTTATCTTATCGGCACCGGCAAGGCCGACGAGATCCGCGATTCCGTCGCGGCGCTCGAAGCAGAGCTGGTGCTGTTCAACCATTCCCTGAGTCCTGGCCAGGAGCGTAACCTTGAGCGCCTGTTCCAGTGCCGGGCGCTGGATCGCACTGGCCTGATTCTCGATATCTTCGCCCAGCGCGCCCGCTCCCACGAAGGCAAGCTGCAGGTCGAACTGGCGCAGCTCAAACACCTGTCCACCCGCCTGGTGCGGGGCTGGACCCACCTCGAACGGCAAAAGGGCGGCATCGGTCTGCGCGGACCGGGTGAAACCCAGCTCGAAACCGACCGCCGCCTGCTTGGCATCCGCATCAAACAGTTGCAAAAACGGCTGGGGCGCGTGCGTCGCCAGCGCGACCAGGGACGCCGCGCGCGCAACCGCGCCGAGGTGCCCACCGTGTCGCTGGTGGGTTACACCAATGCCGGCAAGTCCACCTTGTTTAACCGCCTTACCGACGCCGGCGTGATGGCGGCGGACCAGCTGTTCGCCACGCTCGACCCTACCTTGCGGCGGGTCGAGTTGCCGGCCGGCAACCCGATGGTGCTGGCCGACACGGTCGGCTTTATCCGGCATCTACCCCATGACCTGGTGGCCGCGTTTCGCTCCACCTTGCAGGAGACGCGCGAGGCAAACCTGCTGCTGCACGTCATCGACGCGGCCAGCGAGCGCCGCGAGGGCAACATCGAGCAGGTTAACGTCGTGCTCGACGAGATCGGCGCGCGCGATCTGCGGCAACTCGAGGTCTACAACAAGATCGATATGATTCCCGGGGCGCGCCCGCGCCTCGATCGCGACAGCGACGGGCGACCGCGCCGCGTGTGGATGTCAGCGGCGACGGGCGAGGGACTTGATCTGCTGCTCGAGGCGCTGGCCGAACTGCTGCGTCCGACCAGTGTGCACCAGCGCCTGTTCTTGCCACCGGAAGCCGGTCGCTTGCGGGCGTTGATCTATCGCGATGGCCAGGTGCTCGATGAGCAGATCGCCGATGGCGGTGGCTGGACGTTGGACGTGGTGATGGCACGTCACGACTGGGATGCGCTGTGCAAGCGCGAGGGGCTCGAGACACATGTTATACGCGAAGAACGCCCGCTACGTCTTGCGGCGGGTGGGGAAGGTCCCTAGAATCGGCACCTGCGCAAGATTTCTTGCAATTTCTTGTTGTTAACACCATGAGTGAGAACAGGTATGGCCTGGAATGAACCAGGAGGCAACGGGGGCGACAAAGACCCGTGGGGCGGCCGCAAGGGCGAACAGGGTCCCCCAGACCTCGATGAAGTCGTAAAGAAGTTTCAGGAAAAGGTCACCGGCCTGTTCGGCGGCAGGGGCGGCGGTGGTCGTGGCGGGCGCATGGCCGGCGCGGGCGGTTCCTTCGGCATCAGCCTGGTGCTGATCATCTTGGTCGCGGTGTGGGCCCTGTCGGGCATTTACATCGTCGATGAAGGTCGCAGAGGCGTGGTCCTGCAATTCGGTGCTTTCAATAAGATTACCGACCCTGGCCCGCACTGGTATCCGCGCTTCATCCAGAGTGTCGAGATCGTCGATGTGCAGCGGGTGCGCAGTGTCAACCTCGGGCTCACGGTAGACGAAGGCCTGATGCTCACCCAGGACGAGAACATCGTCGACGTCAAGTTCACCGTACAGTACGCGGTGAAGGACCCCAAAGACTTCATCTTTAACGTGCGTAACCCCGATGCAACGCTGCGCCAGGCCACCGAGAGCGCGATGCGCGAGGTGGTTGGCAAGAGCGGCATGGACTTCGTGATCACCGAGGGCCGCTCCGAGGTGGCCGTGCGTGCCCAGAAACTGACCCAGGATATCCTCGACGGTTACAAGGCGGGAATCGTGGTCACCAACCTCAACATGCAGGATGCCAAGGCGCCCGAGCAGGTGCAGGCCGCATTCGACGATGCCATCAAGGCCCGCGAGGATAAAGAACGCCAGGAAAACGAGGCCGAGGCTTACGCTAACGATATCTTGCCTAAGGCCCGCGGCCAGGCCGCGCGCATCACACAGGAAGCCGAGGCCTATCGCGAAGAGGTCATTGCCCGCGCCGAAGGTCAGACCGCACGTTTCACAAAGATCCTGCGTGAGTATGAGCGGGCCCCGCAGGTTACCCGCAAGCGTTTGTATCTCGAGGCCATGGAGTCCGTGCTGGCCAATTCGAGTAAGGTCATGGTCGATGTCGAAGGCAGCAACAACCTGATGTACCTGCCGCTGGATCGCGTCATACCGCCGCTACCCCCGTTTGATACCACAGCGCCGGGTGGCCAGACAGAGACCACCCCGAGTCGCGAGCCGTCTACCAGCAGTCGCCCGCGC
>CP070733.1:1989021-1994679 GCA_020347585.1 Pseudomonadota bacterium
ACCTCCACCAGGCACATGCGGCAATTCGCCGCCACGGACAGCTTCTTGTGATAACAGAAGCGCGGAATGGTAATTCCGGCTTCATCGGCAACCTCAATCAACATCGCACCTTCGCGCGCCTGAATCTGTTTGCCGTTTATCTCGATACTGACCATTTTGTTTTTTCGTTAGTCGGCAATGCGCTCGCTGCGGTTGCGTGCCCGCATCAGCTGCCCGCGCCCACCATGCACCGCTTATGTTCGATGTGGTACTGAAATTCATCGCGAAAATGTTTGACGAAACTCTGCACCGGCCATGCCGATGCGTCGCCCAGGCCGCAAATGGTGCGCCCCTCGATACGGTTGGCAACGTCCACCAAACGGTCAAGGTCATCCTGGCGTCCCTGGCCGTGTTCGATGCGGTGTACCATGCGCGCCAGCCAGCCGGTGCCTTCGCGGCACGGCGTGCATTGGCCGCAGGACTCTTCGTAATAAAAGTGAGAAATGCGGGCAAGCAGTTTGACCATGCAGGTCGTCTCGTCCATCACCACCACGGAGCCGGCGCCGAGCATGGAGCCGGCCTTCGCCAACGCGTCGTAGTCCATATCGACATCCATCATGATATCGCCTGGCACTACCGGGGTGGAAGAACCGCCGGGAATCACAGCCTTGAGCCGGTTGCCGTTGCGAACGCCGCCCGCCATCTCCAGCAACTCGGCAAACGGTGTGCCGAGCGGCACCTCAAAGTTGCCCGGCTTGTTGACGTGCCCGCTAACGCTGAACAGCTTGACTCCACCATTGTTGGGCCTGCCCAGTTCGAGAAACCATTGACCACCATGCTGCAGGATAGCCGGTACCGAGGCGAGCGTTTCGGTGTTGTTAATGGTAGTGGGCTTGCCGAACAGTCCGTAGTTGGCGGGGAACGGCGGTTTGAAACGCGGTTGCCCTTTCTTGCCCTCGATCGACTCGAGCAGCGCAGTCTCCTCGCCACAAATATAGGCGCCGGCACCAAGGTGGCTGTAGATATCCATGTCGATACCCGAGCCCATGATGTTCTTGCCCAGCAGGCCGGCCGCGTACGCCTCTTGCAGCGCCGCCTCGAAGCGTTCGAAGGGTTCCCAGAATTCGCCGCGGATGTAGTTATAGCCTGCAGTCGCGCCAATGGTGTAGCCCGCGATAGCCATGCCCTCTACCAGCTGGTGCGGGTTAAAGCGCATGATGTCGCGGTCCTTGCAGGTGCCGGGTTCGCCTTCGTCGGAGTTGCAGACGATGTATTTCTGGCCCTCTGCACCGCGCGGCATAAAGCTCCACTTTAGGCCGGTCGGAAAACCTGCCCCGCCGCGCCCGCGCAACACCGAGGTCTTGAGTTCCTCGATAATCTTTTCCGGCGGGGTCTTCTCGCTGAGGATTTCCTTCCAGACCTCATAACCGCCGACGCTGGTGTAACTTTCCAGCGACCAGGGCTGTTTGAGGTGCATGGTGCGAAAGCAGACTTCGTTAGCCATTTGACACTCCGGACCCATTTTCCGGGCGCTCGCGTCCGAAAACGCGCCGCACAGCCACACGGCCCGCACAGGCTTGCCACCGCAGCGCGGCGCTAGTCCAGAGCATCGAGAATTGCATCGATCTTCTCCGGCGTCAGCTTCTCATAGTACTTGTTGCCAATCTGAAACATGGGCGCATCGACGCACGCACCAAGGCATTCGACCTCCTTGAGCATGAATTTGCCGTCCGCGGTAGTTTCACCAAGCCCAATCCCCAATCGCGTCTGTAAATGGGCAACTACGTCTTCCGAACCGCACAGCAGACAGGAGATATTAGTGCACACGCAGATCTTGTGGCGGCCTACCGGCTTGAGTTCATACATCGAATAGAAGGTGGCCACCTCGTAGACTTCTATAGGCTGCATGCCTAGATATTCCGCCACCGCGTCCATCAGATCGGCTGTCAGGGAGCCATCGTTTTGATCCTGCACGATGCGCAACGCCGACATAACGGCCCCGCGTTTCTGATCCGCAGGGTATTTTGCCACCCAGCCGTCAATCTCTTCGCGCGAGGCATCATTAATAAGGTGCAGTTTGCTCTGCGGTCTGGGCTGCATCATCATCGGTCGACATCCCCAAACACGATATCCATCGTCCCGATAACAGCCACCACGTCGGCCAGCATGTGCCCTTTTGCCATCTCGTCCATGGCGGCGAGGTGCACAAAACCGGGCGCGCGAATCTTCATGCGGTACGGCTTGTTGGCACCGTCCGATACCAGGTAAATGCCGAATTCGCCCTTCGGGTGCTCCACCGCGGCGTAGGCGTCACCCTCAGGCAGGGTGTAGCCTTCGGTGAAAAGTTTGAAGTGATGAATCAGCGACTCCATGTCGCCTTTCATGTCCTCGCGACTGGGCGGTGTGACCTTGTGATCCTCGAGCATCACGGGGCCAGGGTTGCTCCGCAGCCACTCAATGCATTGCTTGATAATGCGGTTACACTGACGCAGTTCCTCAATGCGCACCAGGTACCGATCGTAGCAGTCGCCATTGACTCCCACCGGAATATCGAAATCCAGCTGATTGTAGACTTCGTAGGGCTGCTTCTTGCGCAGATCCCACTCGAAGCCCGAACCCCTGAGCATGGGCCCGGTGAAACCGAGCTGCAGAGCGCGCTCGGGTGATACCACGCCGATACCGACAGTGCGCTGTTTCCAAATGCGGTTTTCGGTGAGCAGCGTCTCGTATTCGTCGATATAGGTCGGGAAGCGGTCGGTGAAATCCTCGATGAAATCCAGCAACGAACCCGAACGGGCGTCGTTCATGCGCGCGGTTTCCTTCGCGTCCTTCCATTTGGTCTGGTTGAACTGCGCCATCTGCTGCGGCAAGTCGCGATACACTCCGCCGGGCCGGTAATAGGCCGCATGCATGCGGGCACCCGAGACTGCCTCGTACATGTCCATCAGGTCCTCGCGCTCGCGGAAGCAGTACAGAAACACAGTCATCGCGCCGATATCCAGCGCATGCGTGCCCAGCCACATCATGTGGTTGAGAATGCGCGTAATCTCGTCGAACATAACGCGGATGTACTGTGCGCGCAGCGGCGGCGTGACACCCAGTAGCTTTTCAATGGCCAGCACGTAACTGTGCTCGTTGCACATCATGGACACGTAGTCGAGCCGGTCCATGTAGGGAATACTATGGTTATAGGGCTTGCTTTCGGCCAGCTTCTCGGTGGCACGGTGCAGCAGGCCAATGTGTGGGTCGGCGCGCTGAATCACTTCACCGTCCATCTCGAGCACCAGGCGCAGCACGCCGTGCGCCGCCGGATGCTGCGGCCCGAAGTTCAGGGTGAAGTTGCGAATCTCAGGCATCGAACTTCTCCCGCTCCCCCAGCCGTTCCGCGTAACGGTGGTCGTCGCGGATAATCCGCGGTTGGTTAACCCGCGGATCAATGCTCACCGGTTGATACACAACGCGCTGCTTTTCGGGGTCGTAGCGCATTTCCACATTGCCGGTGAGCGGGAAGTCCTTGCGGAACGGATGACCAACGAAACCATAGTCGCTGAGTATGCGCCGCAAATCCGGGTGTCCTTCAAAAACAATGCCGAACAAATCGAAGGCTTCGCGCTCATACCAGTTGGCGCAGTTCCAGATACCCGTTACTGAATCGATGATTGGCGGCTCGCCGTCGACAAATGCCTTGACGCGTACGCGATGGTTGTGAGTAACGGAAATCAGATGATAGGCAACCGCGTAGCGCGGGCCCAGCCACTCGCCTTCACCATAGGCGGAATAATCCAGGCCGGTAGCATCGATGAGTTGTTCAAACGCAAAGTCAGCCTCATCGCGCAGCACCGTGCAAACCTCAATCAGTTTTTCTTTCGGCACCGCGACATTGAGTTCGCCAACAGCAACCTCGCAGCCGTCGATTTTATCCCCGAGACGCTCGCGTATGCGCAGGGCCAACTGCTTATAGTACTCAGACATCTACTATAAACTCTCGGTTAACGGGCAATGGTGTTGGTGCGGTGGATTTTATTACGCAACTGAATGACGCCGTACAGAAGTGCTTCGGCAGTCGGTGGGCATCCCGGCACATAGATATCTACAGGAACAATGCGATCGCAACCGCGCACAACAGAGTACGAGTAGTGATAGTACCCGCCGCCATTGGCACACGATCCCATGGAGATCACCCAGCGCGGCTCCGGCATCTGGTCATACACCTTGCGCAGCGCCGGGGCCATCTTGTTCACCAGGGTGCCCGCGACGATCATTACGTCTGATTGCCTCGGGCTGGGGCGAAACAGCATGCCAAATCGATCCATGTCGTAACGGGCGGCCGCCGCATGCATCATTTCAACAGCACAACATGCCAGGCCGAACGTCATGGGCCAGAGTGAGCCGGTGCGCGCCCAGTTGATTAGCTTATCCGCCGAGGTTGTGACGAAGCCTTTCTCCAGTACGCCTTCTACTCCCACTCCAGCGCTCCCTTTTTCCACTCGTAGATGAAACCGATAACCAGGATACCGATGAAGATCGCCATTGCAACGAAACCGAACAGGCCGATCTCATCAAGCACGACCGCCCACGGAAACAGGAAGGCGATTTCAAGATCGAAGATGATAAAAAGAATGGCGACGAGGTAGTAACGTACGTCGAACTTCATGCGCGAGTCTTCGAAGGCTTCGAAGCCGCATTCGTAGGGAGAAGTCTTTTCACTGTCGGGCCGGTGCGGGCCGAGGATAAATCCCAGACTGATCATTACCCCGCCAATCAACAGGCCTACCACGAGGAAGACCAGCACCGGCAGATAGTTGTCGAGCATCTGTACTCTTCCTCTGACCCTGGCAGGATGCTTATTTTGGTTATGCGCGGCGACGCGTTGTGAACATCAGCCGGATTACAAAGCCGGGTCAGTCTAGGCTGAACGTTTACACGCTGTCAAGTTTGCCTTCGGAGCGTATTGCGTGACATTTCAGTAGGTTATTCAACTTGTGGGGGCATAAAATATTTCGCTGGTAGCCAGTTGCGCCGGCCCTGCTCAACCTGATGTGATCGGGGTTCGCACGCATGCTCACGCAAAGTAAAGACGTGGGAAATTGCAGCGGCGTCAGAACGCAAAAGGCCGGTACTGTCGCCAGTACCAGCCCAGATCTTGCTGATGATGTGGTGCCCAGGGCCGGACTCGAACCGGCACGGCTTGCGCCACCGCCCCCTCAAGACGGCGTGTCTACCAGTTCCACCACCTGGGCATAGTTAACAGCTTGCTCAACCGCGCTAGTCGGTGACCGGCACGTCCTGCGTGGCAGGCTCACCAGCGGCTTGCGATTCGACCGGAACAGGTTGCTCCAGTTCAGAAGGTACTGGCGCAGTTTCCTCCACGACCTGCTCGACCGCCGGGGGCGCGCCGGTATCCAACACGCTGGTCGGTTGAGCAGCGCGCGTGGCCAGATACGCCAGGCTCAGGCTGGTAACGAAAAACAGCGCCGCGAGTATACCGGTGGTCCGGGTCAGAAATGACGCCGAGCCCTGGCTGCCAAAGACCGTGCTGGATGCGCCACTGCCGAAGGCCGCGCCGACATCGGCGCCCTTGCCTTGCTGCAGCAGCACCAGCCCCACCAGCGAGGCCGCGATCAGTACGTGCAATACCAGAATAACGTTGTGCAGCATGTTTCAGTCAACCTCTGATGC
>CP070733.1:1994779-1998136 GCA_020347585.1 Pseudomonadota bacterium
ACATCGGTGGTGGTAGTGAGCTGGCCGCCCTGTTCGAGCCCGGTCACCAGCACGGGATCAAGATTGGCGCGCGCCGCATAAACCGCCGCGGAATAGCCCGCAGGACCCGAACCGAGGATAAGCAGGCGACAATGTTTGGCTTCACTCATGTGTTAGACTCCGAAAAACTTGCGATCGTTGGCGCGGGGACCTTACCGGCGCGGCCGTCTGCCGGTCAACCGGCGGCGTCAATGGTACGGAATGCAATCCTCATCGTAAAGGAACCGCCATGCGTGTTGGCATCCCGCGTGAAGTGAAGACCCGTGAAGGGCGGGTCGGTTTGATTCCGGCAGCGGCCGCTGAACTGGTCGCACACGGCCACGAAGTTTTGGTGGAGAAAGATGCCGGTCGCCTCAGTGGTTACAGTGACGACGATTTTCGTGCCGTGGGCGTGTCGATTATGGACGACGCCGATGCGCTGTATGAGACCGCCGAGGTCATCGTCAAGGTCAAGGAGCCCCAGCCAGAAGAACTGACGCGCTTGCGCGCCGATCACATCCTGTTTTCCTATTTGCACCTCGCGGCAGCGCCGGAGTTGCTGCGCGCCCTGCAGGACATCGGCCTGACCGCGGTAGCCTTCGAGACAGTGACCGGCCGGGCGCATCTGCCCCTGCTGGCGCCCATGAGCGACATTGCCGGGCGCCTGGCCGTGCAAATTGGTTCCAACCTGTTGCACCACTATCAGGGCGGCCGTGGCGTGCTGCTGGGCGGCCTGCCGGCCGCGGAGCGTGGGCGGGTGGTGATCCTGGGTGCGGGCAACGCCGGCAGTTCGTCGGCGCTGGTGGCCGCGGCGCTGGGCACACAGGTCACCATATTTGACCGCAACCGCGAGAAACTCAAGGCCATGCGGGCGCTCGGGGACAACGTCACCGGGCTATATCCGTTCGCCGATGCCATCCACCAGGAGGTACGCGAGGCAGACCTGCTGGTCGGCGCGGTGCTGATTACCGGCGCACGCGCCCCGCACCTGGTTGACGCGGACATGGTGCGCTCCATGCGTCCGGGGAGCGTAATCGTCGATATTTCAGTGGACCAGGGCGGCTGCGTTGAAACCACGCGGCCCACGAGCTATGAGGAACCGACCTTCGTCTGGGAGGATGTGCTCCACTTCGGCGTCACCAACATGCCGGGAGCCGTCCCACGCAGCGCTTCACAGGCCCTTTCGGCGGCTGTGGTGCCTTACCTGCTGCGGCTGCTGGCGCCGAATTGGGAGCGGGACCAGGACCTTGCGGCCGGCGTCAATGTCCGTGGCGGCAAGATCGTATATCCTGCACTCAGGGAATCGGCCTGAATCGATTGAAAATATATACTATCTTTAGTAAGTTACGACGAATTTCTCAGATTCTGGATTAGGTTTTGCCGCAGGCCACGCAAAAAACGGGCGACAGCGTCCCACTCGCAAGCCACTTTCGGCGCGGACTTAAGGAAGGCGCGCTGTTCCTGTTCGGATTTTCGGCGCTCTACCTGCTCCTCGCCCTCTATAGCTACAGCCCCCGCGATCCCGGCTGGTCCCACAGCGGCGCCGCCGACACCGTGCGCAACCTAGGCGGTCCGGCCGGGGCGTGGTTCTCTGACATTTTCCTCAGCTTGTTCGGTTACATGGCCTACCTGTTCCCGATCATGGTTGCCTACAGTGGCTGGCGGTTGTACCGCGACCGTGAGCGCGAGGGACCGGCGGACATGCGCGGTGTGCTGCTACGCGCCGCCGGATTCGTGCTGACGCTCGCGGCGGGCTGTGGCCTGGCCAGCCTGCACTACACCGCGCCCATCTCACCGATGCCGGTCGACGCCGGCGGCATCCTGGGCGATGTGGTGAGCCGCTCGATGGTGTCCGCGTTCAGCTTCCTGGGGGCTACCCTGCTACTGCTGGCGGTATTCCTCAGCGGCGTCACCCTGTTTACCCACCTGTCCTGGCTGCGCCTGATGGACCTCACGGGGGCGCTGACACTGCGGCTGTGGGAGTGGTTCAGCGCGCGGCTGCTGCACGTGCGGGAGTGGTTTGCCGAGCGGCGCGCGCGCCAAGCGCATGACGAACGCGCCCAGGCCAACGTGCAACAGGAGCGGGCGTACAAGGCGACCCGCCCACCGCCGCGCATTGAGCCCACGGTCAAGGCCGTCAAGATGGGTGAACGGGTCGAACGTGAGCGGCAGGTGCCGCTGTTTGCCGCCGATGCCGATGGCGAATTGCCGCCGCTGTCGCTGCTGGACCCTGCCGATGTTAATCCTAACCGCCTGTCGAGTGCGGCGCTGGAGGTCATGTCGCGCCAGGTGGAGCTCAAGCTGGCCGATTTCGGTATCGCTGTCGAGGTGGTAGCAGTGCACCCAGGCCCGGTGATCACGCGCTTTGAGCTACAGCCTGCACCCGGCGTCAAGGTCAGCCAGATCACCAACCTGGCGAAGGACGTGGCGCGCGCGCTGTCGGCAATCAGTGTGCGGGTGGTGGAGGTCATTCCGGGCAAGTCCACCGTCGGGCTCGAGATCCCGAACGAGGTACGCGAGACCGTGCGCCTCAGCGATTGTCTCAGGTCCAGGGCCTACGAGCAGGCGAGCTCGCCGGCGGCGCTCGCGCTGGGCAAGGACATCAGCGGCGAGCCGGTGGTTGTCGACCTGACACGCATGCCGCATCTGCTGGTGGCCGGCACCACCGGCGCCGGCAAATCGGTCGCCCTCAACGCCATGTTGTTGAGCATGTTGTACAACGCCTCGCCACAACAGGTACGGATGATCCTGGTCGACCCCAAGATGCTGGAACTGTCCGTGTACGACGGCATTCCGCACCTGCTGGCGCCGGTCGTCACGGACATGAAGGAAGCAGCCAACGCGCTGCGCTGGTGTGTCAACGAAATGGACCGGCGCTACCGACTGATGTCCGCAGTCAAGGTACGCAACCTCGCGGGTTTTAACCGCAAAGTCAAAGAGGCAGCTGACCAGGGCAAGCCAATCCTCGACCCACTGCACCCGGCCGATGCCGCAGCGCAGGCCGAAGAGCTGACGCCGCTGCCGCTGATCGTGGTGGTGGTGGACGAGCTGGCCGACATGATGATGCTGGTGGGCAAAAAGGTCGAGCAACTGATCGCCCGCCTGGCGCAAAAGGCGCGCGCCTCGGGGATTCACCTGGTGCTCGCGACGCAGCGGCCTTCCGTGGACGTACTCACCGGCTTGATCAAGGCAAACATCCCATGTCGAATCGCGTTTCAGGTGTCTTCGCGTGTGGATTCGCGCACCATTCTTGACCAAATGGGCGCCGAGCAACTGCTTGGTCACGGTGACATGTTGTATTTGCCGCCGGGTACCGCGGTACCCGAGCGCGTGCACGGC
>CP070733.1:1998236-2008097 GCA_020347585.1 Pseudomonadota bacterium
CCCAGCACCAGGATGGAAGCGCGCATGGTCTTGACCAGTTCGTAAGGCGCAAAAAACTCCTTGATGGTCGAGGAGTCGACTTCGATGTTCAGTTTCTCATCGATCACCAGCTGCACGCCCATGCGCCCCAGCAATTCCATGGTAGTGGTAATGTCATGAAGGTGCGGAACGTTGCAGACCGTCACTGGCTCATCGGCGAGCAACGTCGCCGCGAGGATCGGCAGCGCCGCGTTCTTGGCGCCGGAGACGCGAATGTCGCCGCTAAGCGGAACGCCACCGCTGATGATTAGCTTGTCCATCGGGTAATAGAAGGGTCAGCTTTTCGAGAACACCGCCAGGCAGGCCGCAACACGACTGCTTGCATTTGCGCTGAGGCTGCTGCGCATGGCCGGATCCTTAGGAGATCTGCAGCTTGCGGGCCTTCTCCCACTCGTCGGGTGTGTAGGTTTTGATCGACAAGGCATGAATCTCGCCGCTGGTGATCCGGTCGGCACAGGTACCGTATACCAGTTGCTGCTTCTTCACCGGGGTCATGCCGGCGAACAACTCACCAACCACGACCGCCTCGAAATGGCTGCCGTCGCCAGTAACAGTTACCTCGCAGTCGGACAGCCCTGCGCCAATCAGACGTTCTACTTCTTTGGGATCCATGTTGTGCAGCCAAATCGATGCAGAATTGCGTGAGCTGGCTATTTTAGCCCGGATCGGTGCGTGAATTCCAAGCGTGGTACTAACATTAGTGCCGACCAGGCCACGGTGAGCGTATTTCCCACCCCGCCCGCGGGATCGCGGCCGCTCACGACTTGACCACCGGCAACATGTCCCCGAGGCCTGTAAGGCCGGCAATGTCGACCAGCTGTGGCGGCAGGTTGCGAAAGCCAATTTCGACGCCGCGACCGCGGGCCGCACGCATCCACTCGACAAGCAGCGCCAGCGCGGCGCTGTCACAGCGGTCTACTGCGCCAAGATCCACGACGATGGCGGCCCCGGCCTGCGGCAGCTGACTGCCGGCCTGCTGCCACAGTGCGGGCACGGTTTGCATGTTCAACTCGCCCGACAGCCGGAACAAATCGCCGTCACGCTCAATACTCGCGCCGTTCACTGCGCCGACTCCCTGCGGGCGCGCTCCTCGACTCGTACGATGAGTTGTTCGAGGCCTGTTTCGCGGATCTCCGATGCGAACGAGGTGCGAAAATTGGCCACCAGGCTCACCCCCTCCACCGTGATGTCATAAACCTTCCACGCTTCGCTCCGCCGATGCAGGTCATAGTGTATGGCGACCGCAGCGCCGCTCGCCTGTTTAACCTGCGTGCGAACCGTCACCTCGCTACCGGCAGGATCATCGCGCAGCGGCAGGTAACTGAACTCAAGATCGGTGTAATCGAGCAATGCGACCGCATAGGTGCGCACCAGCAAGGTACGGAATGCCTTGACGAAGCGCTTCTTCTGTTCGCGACTGGCAGTGCGCCAGTGCTTGCCCAGCACCCAGCGCGAGATACTCACGAAATCAAAATGCGGCAGGACGATATCGTCCACCAACTCATAGATGCCCTCGGGGTTGGCACGCAGCGCCTCGCGCTCAGCCTGCAACCGGCGCATGACCTGCGCGGTGGTATCCATCACCAGTTGCTGCGGGTCCGACATAGCGGGAACCGCCGCATGTACAGACGCGCACGACAAGGCCAGCGAAAGTGCGGCGTACCCCGCTGCCGGCCGTGCGGCGACACGCATTGCCTCGATCACTTCGAGTCGCCGCCTTCCATGAATTTAGCGACCAGCTGACCGATGAGTTTTTCTAGTACCATCGAGTCCTGCGTGATTTTTAGACCGTCACCCTGCCTGAGGCTCGCCTCGTCACCGCCAGGTTCAAGGCCAACGTACTTTTCGCCCAGCAATACTGCAGTCTAAATTCTCGCCGAGGTGTCTTTTGGCAAGGTATCGTAGCTCTCGGCAATCCTCATGGTCACGATCGCCTCGAAGGTTTGCTTATCAAAGCGGATGTCCTTGACGCGCCCGATGCGCACCCCCGCCATGGTTACCGGCGAACGCACCTTCAGGCCACTGATGTCCTCAAAACGCGCCTGAATTTCGTAACCGGTGTCGTCATCGAGAGCGCTTAGGTTGCTGACCTTCATCGCCAGCATGAACAGCGCCGCCAGCCCCGCGGCGACAAAAACGCCCACCCATATCTCCACGAGTCTCGAAGTCATTGTCAGTACTCTCCAAACATGAGTGCAGTGAGTATGAAATCCAGTGCAAGCACCGCGAGCGCGGTCTGCACCACAGTGCGTGTGGTCGCCCTGCTTACCCCCTCCGAGGTGGGTACCGCGTCATAGCCCTCGAACACGGCAATCCAGGTAGCCACCGCGCCGAACACCAGGCTCTTGACCACGCCGTTCATGATGTCGTCATACAGGTCGACGCGATCTTGCATCTGCGACCAGTAGGCCCCCTCGTCGACGCCTAGCAGTCCAACCCCAACAAAGTATCCGCCGGTCACCCCCACCGCGCTGAAGATAGCCGCCAGCAGTGGCATGGAGACAAACCCGGCAAGAAACCGCGGGGCCAGCACACGCCGCACCGGGTCGACCGCCATCATCTCCATCGCCGAGAGTTGCTCGGTCGCCTTCATCAATCCAATCTCGGCAGTCAGCGCCGAGCCGGCGCGGCCCGCGAACAGCAGGGCTGTAACCACCGGACCAAGCTCGCGTACCAGCGACAGCGCCACGACTACACCCAATGATTCCTCGGCGCCGAAATCCACCAGCGTATTGTAGCCTTGCAAGCCCAGCACCATGCCGACGAATAGACCAGACACCACGATAATTACCAGCGACAAGACACCAACCGAAAAGACCTGATAGGTAACCAGCGCCGGGCGAGGAACCAAGGTGTGTAATCCGCCAATGATATTAAACAGCAACACACTCGCACGCCCCAGGCGTTCAAATACCCCCAGCCCCCTTCGCCCGAGGGCCTGCAACCAGTCCATCATGCTGCTCATCCGCGCGCCGCCGCGGCCACCGACGACGGGGTCAGCAGATCCTCTGCGTAGTCACGCGCAGGATAGTGAAACGGCACCGGACCGTCGGCCAGTCCCTGGAGAAACTGCTGCGCCCAGGCCGAGTCAGAGCGCTCAAGTTCTGCGGACGTTCCCTGCGCCACCACCTTGCCGCCTGACAGCAGGTAGATGTAATCCGCGATCGCGGCGGTCTCGGCTATGTCATGGGAAACCACGATACTTGTCAGCCCGATGCTGTCGTTGAGCAGGCGAATCAAACGCACCAGCACGCCCATTGAAATGGGGTCCTGCCCGGTAAAGGGTTCGTCGTACAAAATCATCATGGGGTCCAGGGCGATCGCCCGGGCCAGCGCGACGCGACGCGCCATGCCGCCGGACAACTGGCTTGGCAACAGGTCGCGCGCACCGCGCAATCCCACGGCCTCTAGCTTCATCAGCACCAGATCGCGCACCATGCTCTCGGGCAGACGGGTGTGTTCGCGTAGTGGGTAGGCCACGTTGTCGAAAACACTCATGTCCGTCAGCAGCGCGCCGTTTTGAAACAGCATGCCCATGCGCTTGCGTAACTGGTAGAGACGCCCACGGCGGATGCGGGTGACGTCCTCGCCATCCACCAGGATAGTACCGGTCTGCGGACGCAGTTGACCGCCGATCAGCCGCAACAGGGTGGTCTTGCCCGTTCCGCTTGGCCCCATGATGGCAGTCACGCCGCCGGCGTGAATATCGATGTCGACGCCGTCGAATATCTTGCGGCTGCCGTGGCTGAAGCTCAGGTTACGGATTTCGACGAGGGGTTGTTGTTGATCCTGATTCGCCATATGCCTGCATCAAGGTTGCCGCCGCATTGTCGCGCAAGGTCCTGCGCATGGCAATGGCGGACCCGCACTCACAGTAGCTCCATGATCACGCGGGCGTTGCGCGCCGTTTCTATACTCGGTGGGTCACCGTCAATCAGCAATGCGCTAACGGATGCGGCGTCTGCCTCACGCATGCGTCGACCCTGCACCAGGCAGGTTTCCACGATGGCGCGCAGCTCGCGCGGCTGCGTTTCACCGGCGATGCGGGTCAGCGCAAGACGGCCGGTAAAGGGTGCGGCCTGGTCGCTGTCGCCGTGCCAACACCATCCCGCCTGGTAGCGTTCGAGCAGTTCACGTTGCCATGGCAAAGGCGCCTCACCGCCGCAATCGATACACACCGGCGCATTGTGGGTGCACGCCTTCAATATTGACTCGAGGTCATCTTCATGCTGAGCGAACTTCCGACTTACGTTGCAAAGTACGCCGGCATTGCGCCTCCCCAAACCATCTGCCCACGCAAAATCTTCCGTCAGTGATGCAAGCACGGCGCGCATGTCAGGCGCACCGTGCACGCCAACATCGACCTCGCACACAAACTGCAGGCTCTCGCCGCTGTCTTCAAGCCACTGCGTCGCGCAGTCATCGCATGCCTCGCGGTACACGCGCGGCACCAGCACAACCCGAAACTCGTTGCTGTAGTAAGTCAGTTGCCAGTCGGCCGGCAGGTCGTCAGGATAAAATCCGCCCTTCCAGGCGGCGTGTTGCCAACCGCAGGTTCCAATCAGCAGTTCGTGTTGGGGGCTTGTCATGGTTTCACTCCGGCACGAAACGCAAGCAGTGAGGCGTGAATAAACCACGCGATACACAACCGGGCGCGGCCCGCCGCGGCGCCGCAAATCAATTGCCAGTTTATCACGCATGGGATCCCGTCCCGCCGACTAACCACCAGTGGTATGCGCTGGGAACCGAGCGCCGCAAATGCTATGCTGCGCCGTGCGCGGGCACAACCGATCTGCGTTGCAGTATGAGCACACCCCGGGGGCCGGGACGGCGGACAACACAACGAATGCCGGGGACGAGGAACACCCCGGACACGAGCGCAACGTCGATGGGTGAGATCATCAGGTTCAAGCGCCGCAAGCCAGCGGAACAACACCGTGGCAAGACCTTGTGCAAAAGTGGATTTCACAAATGGGAACCAGTCAAAGAGCGCCCGTTCGATGTACGGCGTGGCAAGCTGGTAACCCTCTACCGCTGCACTCGCTGCGGCGCCACCCGGACCGAGGCGCGCTGACCGTCAGCGCCGGAGCTGAGCATTGTTCTCAGTGTTTGTTAGTGCGCAGCATAGCAACCGGGCCTGCAGGCACTGAGACGCCGGCGAAAATATCACGATCCCGAAACTGCTTCGCATACTGATGTCCTTCTCTAGGTTCCGATGTGTCGTATTTGTTTCAGTGTCGGTGAGCATGGCGCTCCTTACCGGCTGCGCGACGATTCAGGATCCGCGCGATCCCCTCGAGCCAGTCAACCGTGAACTCTTCGAGTTCAACAAGGATTTCGATGACGCCATTGGCAAGCCGATCGCCGAGGCGTACCAGAAAGGCGTCCCGCGCGTAATGCGCACAGGGGTTTCGAACTTCTTCAGCAATCTGGGCGACGTCGTGGTCATCCTCAACGATATCCTGCAACTGAAGTTCGAGCAGGCCATGAAGGACACCATGCGCTTCACGGCAAACACCGTTTTTGGTGCGCTGGGCCTGATAGACGTTGCGACACCGATGGGCCTACCCAAGAACAACGAGGACTTCGGTCAGACGATGGCAACCTGGGGTGTTGGCAATGGACCCTACATGGTATTGCCGTTCCTCGGTCCGAGTACGGTACGCGACGCCGCCGGCCTGTACGTGGACTTTCAGGTCGCGCCGATTCTGCAAATCGAGGAAGACGCGCTGCGCTATGCGGTGGTCGGGTTGCGCCTGGTGGACATACGCGCGCAGGCGCTGGGCGTGACACGCATACTCGATGAAGCCGCCCTTGACCAGTATGCGTTCATGCGCGATGCCTACCTGCAATTGCGGCTCAACCAGGTGTACGACGGCAACCCGCCGCGCGAGAAGTTCTCGCAGCAACCCTCGCAGGAAGACCTGGAGCTTGAGCGCGAACTGGAACTTGAACTGGACCTGCAGAGCGAGTCGGTGCAGTGACCCGCCGTCCCCCGTTACCCCGCATCTCTCGATACCGGCGCCATGCCCGCCGCGGCGTGCGCGACCGCCGCGCACAAATCGCCGGCTGATGAACACTGAACTGCTACTGGCCGGCGCAGCAGTAGTGACCGGGTTCGCCTTGCTGCTGTGGGGCGCGGACCGCTTCGTCTTCGGCGCCTCGGCCACGGCCGACCGGCTGGGCGTCTCGCCGCTCATCATCGGGCTGACCATCGTCGGCTTCGGCACCTCGGCGCCCGAAATGATCGTCTCCGCGGTTGCGGCCTGGCAGGGCAACAGCGGCATCGCCGTCGGCAATGCCATCGGCTCCAACATTGCCAATATTGCACTTGTGCTGGGTACCACCGCCGTGGTGTGCCCACTGGTGGTCCGCTCAGAGACCTTGCGGCGCGAATACCCGCTCATGTTCCTGGTCATGCTGTTGGCGCTGGTACTGCTGCTGGACGGCCAGCTCAGCCGCATCGATGGCGTGGTATTGCTGGCGGGGTTGGCGTTGATGGGCTACTGGGTGGTGCGCATTGGCAAGCGCAAGTCACGCGAGGATCCGCTGACCGAGGAGTTTGACCACGAAATCCCGCACACTTCGATGACGCGCGCACTGCTGTGGCTGGCGGCAGGGCTGGTGTTGCTGCTGGCCAGTTCCCGGTTGCTGGTGTGGGGCGCCGTTAATCTTGCCCAGGCTATAGGCGTCAGCGATTTGATTATCGGCCTGTCGGTGGTGGCGATCGGCACCAGCCTGCCCGAACTCGCCGCCTCGTTGGTGAGCGCGCTGCGCAAGGAGCCTGACATTGCGATCGGCAACGTGATAGGTTCCAATATATTCAATCTGCTGGCAGTGCTGGGGCTGCCCGGGGTAATCGCCCCGTTGTCGCTGGCGCCGGAGGTTCTGCAGCGGGACTATCCGGTAATGATCGCATTGACGGTCGCGCTGTTCGTGATGGCCTTTGGTTTTCGTGGCGACGGACGCATCACCCGCATCGAGGGCGTACTGCTGTTGCTAGCATACGCCGGCTATGCCACGGCTTTGTACCTTGCGACCGCCGTCTGAGCCCGCAGCACCGCGTGCGGGCACGACAGGAACTCTGGGGCATGGGAACACTCGAAATCAAGGTACAAAATACAAAGTGTCAGGGCTGTGCCCGAACAATCACGGACGCGCTGGCAGGCATCGACGGAATCAGTACGGTCGAGGTCGATGTCGCCACCGGGCGGATCACGGTTGCGGGTGAACAGCCTTCGCACAGGGCGATTGTGAGGAAACTAGCCGAACTCGGATACCCAGAATAAGGCGCCGAATGAAATGCCAGGACTGACCCGCCCCCGCGATACCGCGCGCAGGCAACTACACGCCGACAAGGTGATCGATCTGGCGCGTGCGGTGCTCGACAACGAGGCCGATGCCATCCGCGCGTTGGGGGCGCGGCTCGATGAGCACTTCGCGCGCGCCTGCCAATTTCTGCTCGACTGCGAGGGACGCATCATCGTCACCGGGATGGGTAAGTCGGGCCACGTGGGAAGCAAAATCGCCGCGACACTGGCAAGCACCGGATCACCGGCCTTCTTCGTGCACCCTGGGGAAGCCAGTCACGGCGATCTCGGCATGGTAACCGCCAAGGACGTCGTGTTGGCCCTGTCCAACTCCGGCGAAACCGACGAGATACTTACCATCATTCCCCTTATAAAGCGTCTGGACGTACCGCTGATCACGCTGACCGGCAATCCCGAGTCGCGTATGGCGCGCGAGGCAACTGTCAACATCGATGTGAGCGTGGAAAAGGAAGCGTGCCCACTGGGCCTCGCACCCACCTCGAGTACCACCGCAGCGCTCGCCATGGGCGATGCGCTGGCAGTAGCGCTGCTCGAGTCGCGCGGCTTCACTGCCGACGACTTCGCGCTCTCCCACCCGGGTGGGCGCCTCGGCAAACGCTTGCTGCTGCATGTGCGTGACATCATGCACCAGGGCGACGAGGTGCCGCGCGTGCCGGAAAACGCCAGCCTCGGCGAGGCCCTGGAAGAAATGACCCGCAAGGGACTGGGCGTGACCACTGTGGTAGATTCGCAGGGCCGCATCAAGGGCATCTTCACCGACGGCGACCTGCGCCGAACCCTGGAAGGCGGCGCGGTGGACGTGCGTGCCACACCCATCGCCGAGTGCATGACACCCGGTTGTTTCACCATCAGCCCCGACGTGCTCGCCGCCGAGGCGCTAGAAAATATGGAGAGCCGGCGCATCAATGCGCTGCCGGTGGTGGACAAGGAGCAGCGCGTGGTCGGCGCGCTGAACATGCATGACCTGCTGCGCGCGGGTGTCGTGTAGGATTTAACCCGCGCACGCCACCGGCCGCGGCGTGCAGTTACTTGATAGCGTAGCAAGATATGAAAGACGTACTCGCCAAAGCAGCACAAATCAAACTCGTACTGTTCGACGTCGATGGCGTGCTCACCGACGGCAGCCTGTTTATCGGTGATGATGGCCAGGAGTACAAAGCGTTCCACTCCCGTGACGGTCACGGCATGAAGATGCTGCAGGCCAGCGGCGTCGAGATCGGCATTATCACCGGGCGCACCTCGCAGGTGGTCGAGCACCGCATGGCAAGCCTCGGCATCCAGCATGTGTTTCAGGGACGCCTCGAGAAACTGCCCGCCTACGAGGAACTCATCGCCGCGCTCGGACTGAGCGTGGAACAAACCGCCTTCGTGGGCGACGACGTGGTGGATCTTCCGGTGATGCGCCGGGTCGGACTCGCCATCGCAGTTCAGGACGCTCACCCCCTGGTCAAACAGCATGCGCACTGGCAAACGCCGCACGCGGGCGGACGCGGCGCCGGGCGCGACGTGTGCGAGTTGATTATGGAGGCCCAGGGCACGCTCGAGCAGCAGATGCAGAAATATCTCTAGATGAGCCGGCTGCAGCTCCTCATGCTGTTGCTGGTAGTCAGCTCCGTCGTGCTGCTGAGCCGCTGGCTGATTCAGTCGGTTGAAACACGCATGTCCGCGGAAGCGCGCGCGGTACAGCATACGCCCGACTACTATCTGGAGAATTTCACGTTCACCGCTATGAGCACCGCGGGCGCGCCCGAATACCGGCTAGTTGCAGATCTCATGGAACATTTCCCCGATGACGATACCGTGGCGCTGACCAGCCCGCAGATGACCTTCTACCGTGACGCCGAGCGACCCTGGCATGCGCAGGCCGAAACCGCAACGGTCTACGATGACGGGGAACGAATTCACCTGTTTGGCGCTGTGACCATGCGCCAGGTGGCAACCGCGCCTGAACTACCGGTGGTCGTTACCACGCGCGACGTGCGCCTTCGCCCGCAGGAACAGTACGCCGAGACCGATGCGCCGGTAAATATCGTGCGCGGACCCGACACTATCGACGCGATCGGCGCACGCGTATTTATTGATCAGGGAATCGTCGAGTTGTTGTCCAGCGCAAGGGGCCGCTATGCGATGCCGCGCCCCTAGTTATGTACTGCTGTACGTGCTTGTACTGCTGGCAGCAGGCGTGGCGCACGCGCTGAGCACCGATCGTGACCAACCGATCTATATTGACGCCGACTGGGTGCGGGTCAACGACAAGACGGGACTTAGCGAGTATCAGGGTAACGTCAAACTCAAACAGGGCAGCATGGTAATCACTGCCGATAATATGACGGTCCACCAGAGCGGCGGCGAGTTGCAGACCATCATGATCAACGGCAAACCCGCCACGTTTTCCCAGCGCCGCGACGGCGAAGACCAGCCGGTACAGGCAGAAGCCTCGCAGATGGAATACCACGCCGGGAAGAAGCGCATCTACCTAATTGGTGATGCC
>CP070733.1:2008197-2018798 GCA_020347585.1 Pseudomonadota bacterium
GTGCACTTGTGACCACCGCGATCGCCAGAGTCTTTAGCCCTGCCCATAACCAGAATGTACCGCTGATACGCCCGAGGAAGATTCCAAGCAGAAAAATGACGATATAGGCCGTGGCGATGGAAGCCGGCAGCGGCGCGAAGGGGAAATCGACACCGAAGTGCACCAACCAAATTGGTGCAATGATGAGCACGGCGATCACAAAAGGGGCTGCGCCATTTACCGCGGCGATGACAAATGGCACCAGGCGCGCGGCTGCCGCGTGGGCGGATTGATCCATGGGGGTGACCATCGCCTGTTCGAGGTCGTGCAGCTCTTTCTGCCGTTCAGCCGCCTCACTGATGTAGGCGCTGCTCAGGCCGCTCATCCCAAGCGCGATGGCCCCGCCGAGGCAGGCGCTCAGTGCCACCGATAGCGCAACGTCGCCGCTGACGTAAAACCCCATCGTCATGCCGAGCATGGTCAGCGCACCATCGAAGCCATTGACCACGAAATAGCGTCGCGCAATGGCATAGGAACGGGTAATTCGAAGCAGTATGCGAAGGCGTGTCAACATCCGCGGGTAGCCTCCCCGTCCGCGCTACGCTGGCTCAAGGCGCAGTGTCGGCGCCGAGTGTACCGGTCACCTCCACCTCGTCGATGCTGTGCAGCGAGCCACCCATGGCAGCGATGGCCTCTTCAATGACGTCGAAGTTGATATCGTCACCCTCGTCGACGATTACCAGGGTCTCGGTTTTCTCGTCCATCTCGGCCACGGTCAGGTTGACGCGGTAGCCGGGGCCCTGCTCGGCCAGCGTGCGTGCAAATTCCAGCGCATTGGGGTGATGCGGTTTGAGCACGTCGAGAACGACTCGTTTTAGCATAGTCATGACAGATGCCTGTCGGGCTCGATGAAGCCGCCGCGCAGGGTTTGCGCCGGGTCTGCCCGGTGGCCGCCAGGGACAGGTATACGCGGACGGTCCATAAGGAAATCGTACCTGCAATCAAACACTTGCGCAATCGTTCTTGTATTGCGCCCCGCCCTGCCCCGGTTCGCCTTGATGTGGATCAATATCCAAGCTACACACTTAACTGAGAATCTGACGCATTGAGGCGGGAATTCCCCGCCCGGCCGGGTGAACCGGGACCACGGAGGAAGGTGACCTAACATGTGCCTTGGAATCCCGATGCAGGTCACCGCTATCGACGGTTTCCTGGCCCGCTGCCATGCCAAGGGAGTCGAGCGCGATGTCAGCTTGTTCATGATTCAGGATCAGGACATCCAGGTGGGTGACTTCGTCATGGTCCACGTTGGCTATGCGCTGCAAAAAATGACCGAGCAGGAAGCCCGCTCCGCATGGGAGGTCTACGACGAACTACTCGCGGTCGAGGTCCCGGGCCGTGCATGAACTCTCGATCTGCCGGGGCATTATCAACCAGGCAGAGGCCCTTGCTGTCGAGCATAACGCGCGCCGTGTCACCGGTATCAAGGTGTTGATCGGGCCGCTTTCCGGCGTAGAGCCCGCGCTGCTGGCGCAAGCCTTTCCACTGGCCAGCGCAGCGTCGGTGGCCGACGGCGCCGAGTTGCAGATTGAGTATTCGGCCGTCGTGGTGCGTTGCACTGCGTGCGACACCGAAAGCGAGGTCGCACCCAATCGCTTGTTGTGCAAGAAATGCGGTGCTTGGCAGACACAGGTCATCCGCGGTGACGAAATGTTGCTTGCTAGCCTCGAACTGGAAAAAAACGAAACCGAACCCGACCGACTCGCCGTCTAGCGACAGGCGGATTTCATTTGCAGCGCCACCCGAACAGGAGGTTAACCCATGTGTGATACCTGCGGTTGCAACGTCACGCCCGGCAACGAACACCTGGTGCGTGCCGACGGCAAGCTGTCCCGTACCGACGACGGCAAGGCCGCAATCACCGTTCTGCAGAGTCTGGTTTCGGAAAACGATCATCAGGCCGCACACAACCGCGACCATTTCGATCGCCACGGGGTACTGTCTGTCAACCTGATGTCGTCCCCGGGTTCGGGCAAGACTGCCTTGCTCGAGGCGACCATCGATGCACTGGGCCACGAACTGAAGATCGGCGTAGTCGAAGGTGACCTTGAAACCGAGAACGATGCCGAGCGCATCCGCGCCAGGGGCGTCACTGCCATACAGATTTCCACGGGCAGCGCCTGTCACCTCGACGCGCACATGGTGCATAGTGCGCTGCACCACATGAACCTCGACGAACTCGACCTGGTGTTTATCGAGAATGTTGGTAACCTCGTGTGCCCTGCCAGTTTCGACCTCGGCCACCACCACAACGTTACCCTGCTCTCGGTTACGGAGGGCGACGACAAGCCCGCCAAGTACCCGGTAATGTTCCGTGCCGCAGATCTTATGTTGCTGAGCAAGGCCGACCTGCTCGCGGTGCTTGATGATTTTGATACGGGAAAGGCCGAGCGCCATCTGCGGGAGCTGGCCAACAATGCCCCGGCGCTGGAGCTTTCCGCGAAGACCGGTGCCGGTATGGACGCGTGGTTCGGCTGGCTGCGGCACCAGATTGGCGAACAACGCGAGCGCGTGGCACGTCGCGAAACGCGGGTGCCCGCAGTGCAATCCGAGGGCAAGACGTTGCACACCCATGACCACGGGCACATCCACTCACACGCGGCCACGGAACACGCGCACGCCGCTCGTGCGAGGCATCGCCACACGGGCTGAGCGGCCAATGCCCACATCCGCCAAGATCTGGCTTGAACGGATCCGCGCCCTGCCGTTGCCGGATAGGGTGCGCATCATGAATGTGTGTGGCGGGCACGAGCGCTCCATCACCATGGCAGGGCTGCGCGGCGTGCTGCCGCCGCAGGTTGAACTTATCCCCGGACCCGGCTGCCCGGTTTGCATCTGCCCCGAGGAAGACATCTACGAAGCGATCCAGCTTGCGCTTAACGAAGACATCATCCTGGTCGCCTACGGCGACATGCTGCGTGTGCCGGTCAACGTTCCAAAATCCGAACCACGTTCGCTCGAACAGGCACGGGCGCTCGGAGCCGATATCCGCCCCATCGCCTCCCCCACCGAAGCAGTGCATATTGCCAATGCGACGCCGGATACCCCCGTGGTGTTCTTCATGGCGGGTTTTGAAACCACCACCGCGCCTGCCGCGGCAATGATAGCCGAGGGTGTGCCCGACAATCTCACGCTGTTGATGTCCGGGCGCCTGACCTGGCCAGCCGTGGCGATGCTGCTCGACTCCGGTGAGCCGGGCTTTGATACGCTGGTGGCGCCGGGACATGTTTCGACGGTGATGGGCCCAGAGGAGTGGGAGTTCGTTCCGCAGAAGCACGGCCTGCCGGCCGCCGTCGCCGGTTTTACTACCGAATCACTACTTGCCGCGTTTTACTCCGTACTGCGCCAATTGCTCGATCAGCGCCCGTTTCTCGATAACTGTTATCCTGAGGTGGTGCGTACCGGTGGCAACCCGGCGGCAAAGCGCATGTTATCCGACGTGATGCAGGTGAGCGACGCAGCATGGCGCGGCATCGGTACCATTCCGCAGTCGGGCTTTGAATTGTGCGATGCGCACGCAGCGCATGATGCGCGCCGCCAGTTGCCAAACTATCGCGACGAGGCGCGCAAGCGCGCCGGTCAGATGCCGCCCGGTTGTGATTGTGCGCAAGTGGTGCTGGGCAAAATTTATCCCACCGAGTGCCGCTTGTACGGCACTGCCTGCACGCCACGCAAGCCCGTCGGGCCCTGCATGGTGTCCGATGAGGGAGCATGCCGCATCTGGTGGTCAAGTGGCGCACGACCTGACAGCACGTCAAACAAAAACGGGGCACGGGCAGCAAGGAAGGCCTCGTGAGCCGGCCGTTCCTGCCGGTCCTCCAATCGTTCCTGTCACTCACCGCGCTCGCACGACGCCAGGTGATGCGCGTAGCGTGTGGTTTCGGGCAAGCGGTAGCGCGTTACGCATTGCATAACGTAGTCGATGGCAGTGGCAAGACTCACGCGATGCCCGATGGATATGTACACGGGGCTGACCCGGGCGCGGGTGCGCAGTACCGCGCCGATCACCTCGTCCCCGTCACGCAGCGGTGTCCAGGCACCCTTGTCGTCAGGGACCTCCTCGTGCGTGCCGACCAGCCGCGACTTGGCGACGCCGATACTGGCCAGACCCGTCACCACCCCAAGATGGCTGGCAATACCGAGGCGGCGCGGGTGCGCGATGCCCTGCCCGTCGCACAGCAGCAGGTCGGGGAGCCGTTCGAGCTTTTCCAGCGCCTCGAGCACCGCAGGCGCTTCGCGAAACGACAACAAACCAGGCACATAGGGAAAAGTCGTAGGTCGGCGCGCCACCGCCTGCGCGCACAACTCGAGGTCTGGCAAGCGAAGCACGCACACCGCGGCGCGCGTGATGGTATTGGCGTTTTCAAATCCTACATCGACGCCAGCGACAAATTTCACCGTGCCGAGTTGATCCTCGCACACCACCTGTGCACGCAATTGTTCCTGAATCTCCCGGGCCTGCTGCGTGGTAACCTCCCAGGGATGTTGGATGCGTTGTATGCGTGGCATCTCTGCGCTGTATCGATTGTCGCGGGAGATCGCGGCGCAATGGGCTGGCGCCCGAAACCGCGTGCGATATCATGGGCGATCACGAGCCACTATCATACAGTGAAGCCGGTGATACGGATGCGAATCAATTGAAGGAATCCGGCACGAGCAGCACCGTCATCAGCCGGCAGTACGTAATTGCTGGGCGGGTGCAGGGTGTGGGATTTCGCCCGTTCGTCTACCGGCTCGCCTGCCGCAACGCGCTGACCGGCTGGGTGCGCAACCAGCTCGGGCGGGTCATTGTTCTCGCCCAGGGTCCAATCAAGCACCTGGATGCGTTCGAGCGAGCATTGGCGCAGGAGGCACCGCCGCTATCGCGCCCGCACATTGACTCGCGCCGGCAAATCGATGCCGCGCCGCTCGGTGAATTTCGAATACATCCCAGCGATGCAGATGCACAGCCGGATATACATGTGCCGCCGGATTTTTTTATGTGCGACGACTGCCGGCGCGAACTCCATGATCGCGCCGATCGTCGGTACCGTTACCCGTTCATCAACTGCACGCAATGTGGGCCGCGTTACACGCTGATACGCGCCTTGCCCTACGATCGATCCAATACCACCATGGCAGAGTTTGCGCTGTGTCCAGAGTGCGCGGCCGAATACCACGACGTATCTAATCGCCGCTTCCATGCACAGCCGCTCGCCTGTGCACACTGCGGCCCGCATCTTGAGTTTCGCCGTGGCGCGCAGCACGTCGACGTGACCGAAGCCGCGCTCGGTGCTGCGCTCGCCGCACTGCGCGAAGGGCTAACGGTGGCGGCCAAGGGCGTTGGCGGTTACCACCTGCTGTGCGATGCGCGCAATGAAACGGCAGTGCAGCAACTTCGCGTACGCAAACCGCGCCCTGACAAGCCGCTTGCGGTCATGTTTCCCTGGGGAAAGCCGCAATGGCAGGATGCGCTCGCCCGTGAGATCCGCTTGAGCGCCGCGGTGTGTGCGATGCTTGAAGATCCCGTGCGCCCGGTGGTGCTGGCACCCCCTGCCGACAGCTGTTCGCTCGCCGCGCAGATTGCTCCGGGATTGCAGGAGATCGGCGTCATGCTTCCCTACAGTCCGCTGCATTCCCTGCTTCTTGAGGAGTTCGGCGGGCCACTGGTTGCAACGTCCGCCAATATCAGTGGCGAGCCGGTACTTACCGACAATGAGGATGTCGAAAAGCGGCTGTCGCATGTCGCCGATGCCTATCTGCACCACAACCGGCCTATCCAGCGGCCGGCGGATGATCCGGTTGTTCGTATCATCGCCGGTACGACGCGGCCAATACGGTTGGGCCGCGGCAATGCGCCTCTGGAACTGGCGTTGCCGTTTGCGCTCGATACGCCGTTGCTGGCGGTAGGTGGACACATGAAGAACACCGTGGCACTGGGGTGGCAGGAGCGCGTGGTGGTGTCACCACACATCGGTGACCTGGATTCGCCGCGCAGCCTGGAGGTATTCCGCCAGGTGGTTGCGGACCTGCAGGAACTATACGGTGTACGGGCGAACGCATCGTCTGCGATGCGCACCCGGGCTATGCGAGTACGCGCTGGGCACGCGGCGCCGGACTGCCGGTGAGCGCGGTGCTGCATCACCATGCGCACGCTGCGGCGATCGCTGGCGAGTACGCCCCCGACAGCGGATGGATCGTGTTCACCTGGGACGGTGTAGGGTTCGGTGCAGACGGCACACTGTGGGGCGGCGAGGCGTTCGTCGGGCATTGCGGCAACTGGCAGCGCGCCGCGAGTATGCGGCCGTTTCGCCTGCCGGGCGGCGAAAAGGCGGGGCGCGAACCTTGGCGCAGTGCCCAGGCGCTGTGCTGGGAAGCCGGTCAGCAGTGGCCGGGTGCGCCTGGCGACACCACCTTGCTGTTCGAAGCATGGCAACGCGGAATGAATTCGCCGCAGAGCACTGCAGTCGGCCGCCTGTTCGATGCGGCGGCAGCCCTGGTCGGGTTGATACACAATGCCAGCTTCGAAGGTCAAGGCCCGATGCTGCTGGAGGCTGCCGCCGACGGCGAGGGCCGTGCAGTGGCGCTGTCGTTTGTGCATAACCATGAGGGTGTGCTTGAGTGTGACTGGGCGCCGCTACTCACTATGTTGCTCGACGAAAGCCGCAGTGCAGCACAGCGTGCCGCATCGTTTCACGCCAGCCTTGCCTACGCGCTGCTGGAGCAGGCGCGCACCCTGCGTCGCATTCACGGGCTCGATCTCGTTGGCCTTACCGGTGGCGTATTCCAGAATCGGCGGCTTGCCGAACAGGCGATAGAGTTACTGGAAGCGGACGGTTTCACGGTGCGCCTTGGTTCGCAGGTGCCGGCCAATGACGCCGGCATCAGCTATGGCCAGATCATCGAGGCCGGTGCGCAGCAGCAGGGTAGCAGCTGAGCGGGCCCTGTCTAGTAACCCGGTAATGACGGTAACGGTGACCTATGGAAGACACGCACATTTCCCTTGCCCACGGTAACGGCGGGCGCTTTATGCGCGAACTCATCGAGGAGGTGTTCGCTAACCACCTCTCCAACCCGCTGCTGGACGTGAACGTCGATGCTGCGCTGTTGCCGCCCGCCGAAGGTCAACTCATGATGACCACCGACGGCTTTACGGTGCAGCCGCTGGAGTTTCCCGGCGGCAACATCGGCTCGCTCGCGGTGCACGGAACCGTTAACGACCTGGCGGTGGCCGGTGCAACCCCCCTCTACCTGACGCTCAACGCCTTCATTGAGGAAGGACTCGAGGTCGCACTGCTAAAGCGTTTGATTGGGCGCATGGCTGAAGCGGCTGATGAAGCCGGCGTCAAGATCGTTGCCGGTGACACCAAGGTAGTGCGGCGAGGCGAAGGCGGCGGGATCTATTTTGCGACCACGGGAATTGGTGTGCGTGATCCGGGCGTGAAACTGGGGATGGGAGAAATCCGCGCTGGTGATCATGTACTGGTAAGCGGTCCGGTTGGTGATCATGGTATCGCAGTCATGCTGGCGCGCGAGCAGTTTGGCCTGAGCGGTGAACTTGAATCGGATGCCGAGAGCGTGCTGCCACTGACGTCCGCGCTGCTCAAGGTGCCCGGATTACGCTTCATGCGAGATCCCACACGCGGCGGGCTTGCATCGGTTTGTCACGAGGTGGCGCGCGCAACGGGGCTTACGGTGCGGTTGCGCGAGGCTGAAATTCCTGTGCGCGATCCGGTGCGCTCGGTGTGCGAGATGCTGGGCTACGACCCGTTGTATCTGGCGTGTGAGGGGCGCGTTGTCGCAGTGGTCGATGCGGCACGTTCGGACGCGGCGCTGAAAGCATTGCGAGCGTTGCCGCAAGGCGCGCTGGCCGCCATGGTCGGCAGCCTCGACGGCGGAAAGCATGCCGTGGTACTGGAAACCGAACTCGGCGGTGAGCGGCTGCTCGAAGAACTGGAAGACGACCCCCTGCCCCGCATCTGCTAGTTGTTGTCGGATATTGCTTGGATCAGGTCGCCGGCCTGAAATCGCTGACGACCTGCGCTACGAGTTGTTCAAGCGCGGTAAACGACGGTGCGTGGTCTGCACCTGCAGGGTCCGGTGTGCCAAACTCGCCAGGCATCTCGATAGCCAGGATTACCACGTATGCTGGGAGCACATCGACTTCTTCGCCTAGCTCCTGGCTTTGTTGTCGCGTCAGTGCATGGGGGCTTACCAGACGCGCCGCCTCGTCGATCGCGTCAACTTCAAATCGCCTGATGTGACTCCGTGTACCAGCGCCACGTGCCGCGTCGATAAGTATGCTTAACTGGCTTCCCTGCATTGCTGATAGCAAACGCGTACTGGGCCGGTCAAAACGGCTCAACCGAAGAAACTCGTTAGAGCAACTGCGTGCAAACAGAGTTTGTTGTAAATAGTCGATCGCCTGCCATGCAATTTGATCTTCACCGTAGGGTGAGCCGATGCCGATGATGTGAACGGCGCTCATGAACGGGTCACCTGCAGATCAAGAAAGTGCGTCGAACAGGAGATGCACGGGTCGTAGTTGCGTATCACCGACTCTGCACGCAAGCGCAGCGCAGCATCGTCGTGCCCCAACCCGAACGCCGTTAGCGAGGCATGTAGATCCTGCTCTATGCGGGCCTGGTTCTGGCTGGTGGGCGGTACGATGCGCGCACTTTTCACGAGCCCGTTTTGGTCAAACCCGTAGCGATGCCACAACAGGCCGCGTGGCGCCTCGCTGCACCCCGTGCCCATTGCTGGTACGGGCTTCTCTTCCATGCGCGCATATTCCGGTGGCGCGTAGTCCTCCAGCAATTCAACCGCGCGGCTGACCGCGAAATGGATTTCGACAGCGCGTGCCACAATACTGTGATACATATTGGTGCTGGGAAACCGGACGGGAAGTTCGGCCAGTAGCTGATGTATCGCCGGCGGTAGTTTGTCGAGATTCAGGTTGAGACGTGCCAGCGGGCCCACGAGGTAAGGTCGTCCCGTGTGGTGCGCGTGCAATGCAGTCGAGTGCGGCACCTGGCTCTCGGTGAAGTGCTCCGGAAAGGCATCAATCGGCGCGTCCAGCCCTGCGCTCGACGTGAGGCGTCCCTCGTACATCGGGTATTCGTCCGGGTGGCGCAGTGCGACGCAGGTAAACTGCTGGTCGTCTCGCGGCAGATCGAGGGCGGCGCTCCAGTGTACCAGCGCCTCGGTGTCATCGAGTGCCGCGGCTAGTTTTTCCTGCATGGCCTGCACAGCGGTCGGTTCCGGTGCGTGATGGAAGCCCCCGGCGCACACACCCACGGGGTGGACCGAACGTCCGCCAAACAGTGACATCAATTCGTTGCCGAGCGCCTGCAGGCGCAGGCCGCGCCGCAGTGGTTCGGGATCATCGCCGGCCATCGCAATGGCGTTTTCATAGCCAAAGAAATCCGGGGCGGCCAGCAGGTGGATATGCAGGCTGTGGCTCTGAATCCATTCGCCGCAATACATTACGCGTCGCATCGCTGCCATCCAAGGCGACACTTGTATGCCGAACGCCTGTTCGATGGCCTGTACCGCGCTCATCTGGTAGGCGACGGGACAAATTCCACAGATGCGCGCGACGATATCCGGTAGTTCCTGGTAACTACGCTGCTCCAGAAACTTTTCGAACAGACGCGGCGGTTCGAAAATGCGCAATTCCAGTTCGTCGATGCGGCCATCGACAACGTTCACGCTCAACGCACCCTCTCCCTCGACGCGCGCGAGCACCGGTACTTCGATGCGAACGTTGCGTTGCTCACTCATCACCGCTACCCAGCCATCGTACACCGGTATTGAAGAACTCCGGCGCGGCACTGTGATAGGAAAGCAGCAGACGCGCGATATCATCGCCAACCAGGCCCAGTCCCGCAAAGCGGGTCGTTAGTGCGCCGGCGTTGGGATTCTCAGAGGGGCCATAGCAGCCGTAGCAACCGCGTTCAAACTGTGGACACAGCGCGCCGCAACCGCTGCGTGTAACTGGGCCGAGGCACGCCGTGCCCCGCGCGACCATGACACATACCGCCTGATCGCGCTTGCACTCCATGCACAGTTTCTGGTTGGTCACAGTGGGGTCTACCCCGTTCAGTAGCGCGGACAGCGCGGCGATGATCTGCCGGGTGCTAACCGGGCATCCCCACAGCTCAAGATCGACCTTGACGTGCCGCGAGATTGGGGTGGAGGTATCCAGCGATGCGACGTGTTGCGGGTCGGGATACACAGCGCTGAGCCATTGCGGTGCGCTGGCGAGATTGCGCAGCGCCTGCAAACCGCCGGAGGTGGCACAGGCGCCTATTATAATAAGGTATCGACTGCGCTCGCGGATGCGGTTGATGCGTTCGATCTCGTCAGGGGTGGAAACGCTACCTTCGATGAAAGCGATATCCACCTGGGCATCGGGATCGATCGGGCCCGCTTCGGCAAAATGCACAATGTTTACGCGTTCGGCGAGCGCCAGCAGGTCTTCACCGGCGTTGAGAAACGCCAACTGGCAGCCGTCACAGGAGGTGAACTTGTGCACGGCTATCCTGGGTTTGGTTTCATCCATCATACACCCCTGATGGCCA
>CP070733.1:2018898-2022962 GCA_020347585.1 Pseudomonadota bacterium
CACCTCGCCCATCTGGTAGATCTTAGTGACGCCGTGCACATGAAACACGACGTTTTCGTCCAGCGAGGTGTGGCCGGAGGCTGAAGGGGATTTTGCCATGGCGCGCGTCCGTTGCCCGTACAGAGAGCAGTTTAGCAATGGGCAGTCGCGGCGTGTGTTGATCCAGCGCAGTTCAGGTAGTCGCTGCGCGGCGGACAAAAAAGGCCCGCCCCGCGGGTGCGGGACGGGCCCTGTCAGAGCGACGATCTATCGGCAGCGCTTTATGAAGGGGTGCTGTCCGAACTCGAACCGTCGTACTCCCCCTCGTCTTCGTAGCTCTCGTCCTCTACCTCGGTGGCCACCATGGTGCCGTTCACCATATTGCCCTCGACCTCGACAAACATGTTATTACCAAGCGTGTCGCGCAGCGTGGCCGGTTCGAACTTCGCGTTGGAGGCATCCACCATCATGCCGTTGACCATGAAGCTGCCGATGCCGTTGTAGTTGGTCACCATGCCGTAGACCTCGGCGTGACCATCCATGTCGTCCATGTCGTGATAGTCCTCGATCTCTATCTCACGCGCCAGCACCGAGCCGTCTGCCTGGCCGATGCCTTCAACTTCCACGTACATGTCATTTGCGAGGCCGCCGGGCAGGTCGTGCATGTCAGTCATGTTGTCGGTCATGATCTTCACGCTTGCGCCGCCGTGCATTTCCAGGTCAAAGCTGTTGCCGCCGTCATAGTTCTTTACATTGCCCTTGACCTCGACCTCGGACTGGCCGGGCAGGTAGTCGCCTTCTTTCTCGACGTGCAGCGCGTACAGCGTTCCCGACTGATCGTAGTAGCCGCTAACTTCTACTACATCGCCGTCCATCAGCGAATCGAAGCTGCAGTACTCACAGCGGGTGTCGGCGCTGTCAACGCTGACCATCTGGCCGTAGATATCAAAGGTGCGGGTGGTGGCACTGGGGCTCGCCATGTTGCTGATCGGGCCTTTGATCTCGGCATCGTAATGGACGCTGTCTGCGGTGCCGCCGTTGCCGTCGGCATTCATGCGGCCCTCGATGCGCACCACCATGCCGATGCGCAGGTCCGACTCAAAGGCCTCGTCATCGTCGATGTAGACGGTGGCGTTCGACGTGTCGAAGCGCTCGCCGTTGACGTACACGCTACCGAAGCCGGTGATGGGCCCGGCCGCTACGGTGGTGGTGCCGCCCCCGGTGGCGTCTTCACCGCCACCGCCGCCACAGGCCACAACGCCTGCCGCCGCAATGGAAATCAAGGCTGTCTTCGCGAGTGTTACTGGTGTCATTTTCATTGCCCCCTGGCATTGATTATCGTATTGCGGCGAGGTGCTTAGTGGCCCGCCAATAAAAAATGGGAAAAACGTCCCAAATCAGTAGTTGGGAATATAGTCCCATTCATTGCTACGGTCAAGAGAAAATTTGCGATTCCAGCGAATTCTGTGACCGGCGCCCGGTGCTTGGGCGTCGCCGATCTGAGGCCAAGGAGGGCAGGGCGCGCTCGTCGGCCTATACTCGTTTAGCGCTGTTGCGGGGCCCGCGCTCGAGGGGAGGCAAATCCAGCAAGCGCACAAGTTTGCGTGTAATGCAGGTCAACAAGGGAGTGTCAGCATGTCGAAGCTTGTGGAATTGCTAAAGCAGGGTCAGTCGGTCTGGCTGGACTACATCGACCGCGATCTGGTCGAGCAGGGTGGCCTCGGGGAATTGGTGGGTTTGGGTGTGCGCGGCGTCACCAGCAATCCGAGTATCTTTCAGAAAGCCATCACCGGCAGCAACGCATACGACGACACCGTACGCAACGTCCTGCAGGCGGATCCCCAAGCCAGCGCCGAAACGCTCTATGAGTTGCTGACCCTCCAGGATGTGCAATCCGCGGCGGATATCCTGCGCGGGGTGTACGACAGCAGCAAGGGAAATGACGGCTACGTCAGCCACGAGGTTTCCCCGCACCTTGCCCATGACACTCAGGGCACCATCGATGCTGCGCGGCACCTGTGGCGCGAGGTGCACCGGCCCAATCTCATGATCAAGGTGCCTGCGACACCGGAGGGCCTGCCGGCGATCGAGCAACTCATTGGCGAGGGCATCAATGTCAACGTGACGTTGTTGTTCTCGGTCGCACGCTACGAGGAAGTGTTTCACGCCTGGTTGCGCGGACTGGCTGCCAACCCGGAACCTGGCCACATCGCCTCGGTAGCCTCGTTCTTTGTCAGCCGTGTCGACAACATGGTCGACCCGGCGCTGGAGGCCATAGGCAGTGACACCGCGTTGGTGCTCCGGGGCAAGACCGCCATCGCCAACGCGGCCATCGCCTGGCTCCGCTTCGCGGAACTGGCACAGTCGCGGGAGTTCATCGCACAACGCGAGCGCGGTGCCCGCGTGCAGCGTCTGCTGTGGGGCAGCACCTCGACCAAGAACCCGGCATACGCCGATACACTGTATGTGGATGAACTGATTGGTCCGGATACCGTTAACACCCTGCCGCCAAACACGCTCGATGCCTTTCAACAGCACGGCACGGTGCGCCGCACCATCGACCAGGACCCGCATGCGGCAGCGCAACAGCTCAAGGCGCTGGCCAAACTTGGCATCGATCTGGGTTCTGTCACGCAGCGTCTTGAAGACGAAGGTGTAGCCAAATTTGCTGCGGACTACGACGTGTTGCTGCTTGCCCTGCGAAAAAAGGTTGAAGAATCTGCAAAGGAGTACGCGGCGTCCTGAACGCTGCCCCTGCTGATACAGGCGGCCTAGTGTGATCGGCGTAGCTCAGGGCGGCGGTTCGATATGCTCGTACTCGGCGATTACCTGCGCGCCCAGTAGAAAGATCACGGCGGCGGCCTCGAGACTCAGCAGAATGATGATTACCGTGGCGAACGTGCCGTAAACGACGTTTACTATGGATAGGCTCGCGAAATACCACACCAGTACGCGCCGCATTCCCTCCCACAGCAGTGCCGCCGTAATCCCGCCGATAAAGGCATGGCCCAGCGGAATGCGTCCCCGTGGCATGACCACGTACAGTGAAGTGAACAACAGCGTCTCACCGGCAATGCCGAGCATATAGATTACTGTGGTTTGGTGTTCGGCCAGCGACCAGCCGCGGCCTGCATTGGTGTCACCCAGCGCAGCAAGTCCCGCAATCACTGCGCTGAGCACAAACAGCGCAGCTCCAAGCACCAGCAAGTAGGCGTAGGGAATAATTACTGACACCCACAGTTGCCGTGTCTTGTTCTCGGTGCGGTGTTTGAATATCACCGCCATGGCGTTCTCCAGCATGGCAAAGGCGAATGAGCTGAAAAACAGCAGCATTACCACTCCCACCACGCCGACCACCTTCCAATTATCGAGAAATGTCACCAGTTGTTGTTTTAGTATGCCGGCCTGACCTGGTGCCACCAGGGCTAGGTATCGACCGGTGGTTTCCAGCAGCAGTTCACGGTCCATGAACTGTGACAGCGCAATCAGACTCAGCGCGAGAATAGGAACGATGGACAGCAGGGTGTTATAGGCGACGGCACTCGCGAGGAGAAATCCGCGGCTGGCATGGAATCCACGGAACACCTGCAAGGTGAAGCGCAGCGGATGGTCCAGCACATAGCGAATGCGCGGCGGCATGCTCATGGAATTGGATGGTAGTGAATCATCACCTCCGGGGCTAGGCCGCGCCACGGCGGTGGACCTGGGTGTCAGCGTCGTTCGGAAATGGGTACGTAGTCGCGCTGAGCGTGGCCGGTATAGAGTTGGCGCGGGCGGCCGATGCGATATTCAGGGTCCTCGAGCATTTCCATCCACTGTGCGATCCAACCCACCGTGCGTGCCATGGCAAAGATTACCGTGAACATATTCAGCGGCATGCCCATGGCCTTGAGAATGATGCCCGAGTAGAAGTCGATATTGGGATACAGGTGACGCTCCTTGAAGTAATCATCCTCCAGCGCAATGCGTTCCAGTTCCAGCGCAACCTCGAACAACGGTTGATGTTCGGCATTGAGTTCCTGTAGTACCTCGTGGCAGGTCTGCTTCAGGATCGTGGCGCGCGGATCGAAGTTTTTGTAGACGCG
>CP070733.1:2023062-2028658 GCA_020347585.1 Pseudomonadota bacterium
GATCGCGGCATACAGCTGCTGCGACTTGCGCTGGTTGACCTCTGCCATGGCCGCGAGCCCACCCTGCTGCAGCAGCCACTTGAACACCAGGCCTGCCAGATACCAGCCAAAGGTGGGCGGCGTGTTGTACATGGAGCCGTTGTCGGCCTGGGTCTGGTAGTTGAACATGGCGGGCGTATGATCCAGCGGCTGGCCCATAAGGTCCTCGCGCACGATCACCACGGTAAGCCCGGCCGGCCCGATGTTCTTCTGCGCGCCGGCATAGATAACGCCATAACGTGATACATCCACCGGCCGCGACAAAATGGTGGACGACATGTCCGCCGCCAGCGGTACCGCACCGGTGTCGGGGATCCAGTGAAACTCCACCCCGCCAATGGTCTCGTTCGGCGTGTAGTGCACATAGGCCGGGTGATCGCTGAGCTGCCAGTCGGAGAATGCCGGCGCCTCGGTGAACTTGCTGTCCTCGCTGCTCGCTGCGACGTTGACTTGGCAGAAGCGCTTTGCCTCCGCAATTGCCTTTTTCGACCATGCGCCGGTGTTGATGTAATCCGCCTTGCTCTTTCCACGCAACAGGTTCATGGGCACCATGGCAAACTGACTGCTCGCGCCGCCCTGCAGGAATAGAACCTTGTAGTTGTCGGGCACCTGCATCAGTTCGCGAAGATCCGCCTCGGCTTTTTCGGCAATCGACATGAACTCCTTGCCGCGATGACTCATCTCCATCACCG
Organism: Pseudomonadota bacterium; assembly: GCA_020347585.1. Classification (GTDB taxonomy): domain Bacteria; phylum Pseudomonadota; class Gammaproteobacteria; order CAMYNG01; family CAMYNG01. The sequence continues at coordinate 2,023,794 of CP070733.1, forward strand.
ACATGCCGCTACCCTGCCAGTCAAGCATTTCCTCGCGGGCGCGTTCCAGTACCTCCTGTGGCAACATTGCCGGACCGGCGCTGAAATTGAATACTCGAGCCATACTCAGGGACCCCTGTTCAGTGTTAATGATGTGATGCCCGCGATCGCGGCGCAAAAGCGTGCGCGAGCGGAGCTAGCTGTCTGCTGCTGCTGCTTCCTGCATGCTGACGATGCGCTCGATACCGGTGAGCTTCTCCTCCTCTCCGAGCGTGATCAGCTTGACGCCCTGCGTGTTGCGGCCCATCTGGGAGATTTCGTCAACCCGCGTGCGCACCAATGTACCGCCACTGGTAATCAGCATAATCTCATCTTCTTCGCGCACTAGTTCGGCGCCGGTCACATCGCCGTTGCGCGCGGTGGTCTGTACCGAGATGACGCCCATGCCACCGCGCCCGTGTGATGGATAATCCGCCACCGGCGTACGCTTACCGTAGCCCTTCTCCGTGGCAGTCAGCACGTAACCATCGTCGGCAATGATCAGTGAGATCACCCGCTGCCCGTCCTGCAACTTGATGCCGCGCACGCCGACGGAGTTGCGGCCCATAGGCCGCACGTCGTTCTCGTCGAAGCGTATTGCCTTGCCGGAACTGGTGAACAACATGACATCGCGCGTGCTGTCGGTAAGCTCCACGCCCACGAGTTGATCGTCGGCACGTAGTTCGACGGCGATGATGCCCGAGGCGCGCGGCCGGGAAAAATCCCTGAGCGGCGTCTTTTTTACCGTGCCCGATGCCGTAGCGAAGAACACGTATTGGTCCTCCGCATACTCGCGCACCGGTAGAATGGCATTGATGCGTTCACCCTCTTCCAGCGGCAGCAGGTTGACGATGGGCCGGCCGCGCGCCGTGCGCCCGGCCTGAGGCAGTTCGTAGACCTTGAGCCAGTACACCTTGCCGCGACTGGAAAAACACAAAATGGTATCGTGGGTGTTGGCGATAAACAGCTTGTCGACGAAGTCTTCTTCCTTGACTGCGGTGGCCGCCTTGCCCTTGCCGCCGCGCCGCTGCGCGGAATAGGTGGTCACGGGCTGTGCCTTGGCATAGCCTTCATGCGACAGGGTTACCACCACGTCTTCCTCGGTAATGAGGTCCTCGATGGTAAGGTCTTCCTGGCTCGAGACAATTTCGGTCCGCCGCGCATCGCCGTACTGATCGCGGATTTCGATCAGTTCCTCGCGAATTACCTGCATCAGCCGCTCGTCGCTAGCCAGGATGTCGAGCAGATCCTGAATGATGCCGAGTAACTCCTCGTACTCACCGATGATCTTGTCCTGCTCCAGTCCCGTCAGCCGGTGCAGGCGAAGATCGAGAATGGCCTGTGCCTGCACGTCGGACAGGTGATAGCTACCATCGATGAGCCCAAACGCCGGCGCCAACCCCTCCGGCCGCGAGCTTTGCGCGCCAGCACGCTCGAGCATCTCCACTACCACGCCCGGCGCCCACGGCGTTGCCATCAGTTTGTCCTTGGCTTCCGCTGGACTGCGTGCGGCCTTGATCAGCGCGATGATGGGATCGATATTGGCCAGCGCAATGGCCCAACCCTCTCGCACATGCGCCTTCTCACGTGCCTTGCGCAGTTCATAAACGGTGCGCCGCGTAACGATCTCGCGGCGATGGCGAATAAAGGCCTCGATGATGGCCTTGAGATTGAGCAGGCGCGGCTGGCCGTCAACCAGCGCAACCATGTTGATGCCGAACACGCTCTGTAACTGGGTATGCTGATACAAGTTGTTCAGCACCACCTCGGCCACCTCGCCACGACGCAGTTCAATCACCACGCGCATTCCATCCTTGTCGGACTCGTCACGCAGATCGGTAATGCCTTCAATCTTCTTGTCCTTGGCAAGTTCTGCGATGCGTTCCAGCAATCGCGCCTTGTTCACCTGGTAGGGCAATTCGGTGACGATGACCGACTGCTTGCCGCTCTTGCCATCTACCTCGACGTCGGTTCGCCCGCGTACATAAATGCGGCCGCGCCCGCTGTGATAGGCCTCGACGATGCCGCGCGCGCCGTTAATGATGCCAGCGGTGGGAAAATCCGGTCCTGGTACGTGCTGCATCAGGCCCTGGACGTCGAGTTCCGGGTTCTCGATTAGCGCCAGCGTGGCATCAACTATCTCGGTGAGGTTGTGCGGCGGGATGTTGGTGGCCATGCCGACCGCGATACCGGCCGAGCCGTTGATCAGCAGGTTCGGCAAGCGCGCCGGCAGGATCGTCGGTTCGGTCTCCGACTCGTCGTAGTTGGGAACGAAGTCGACCGTTTCCTTGTCGATGTCGGCCAGCATCTCGTGCGCGATGCGCGACATGCGCACCTCGGTGTAACGCATGGCAGCCGGCGCATCACCGTCGACGGAGCCAAAATTGCCCTGCCCGTCGACCAGCATGTAACGCAGCGAGAATGGCTGCGCCATGCGCACGATGGTGTCGTAGACCGCGGTGTCGCCGTGCGGATGGTACTTACCAATAACATCGCCGACCACGCGGGCGGATTTCTTGTAGGGTTTGTTCCAGTCGTTGCCCAGTTCCTGCATGGCGTACAGAACACGGCGGTGGACCGGTTTGAGGCCGTCGCGTACATCGGGCAGCGCCCGGCCGACAATCACGCTCATGGCGTAATCGAGGTAGGACTTGCGCATCTCCTCCTCGATGTTGATGGGGAGGATTTCCTTGGCAAATTCCGTCATAGAAGCTGGCAGCGCTCAGATGGCCCGCCGCGGCAGGCGCGTGTGGGGCGGCGTAAAAGCGGGAATTGTAGCATACCCCCCTACCACAGCCTAATCGGAAACGGCTGCCAGAGGGCAACTGAGGGCGGCTCGCCAGATTTGAGCCGAGAAATTCAGTCGGATTTCATCATGGCCAGGATCTTTTCGCGGTTCGGCTCTCGGAGCACGCCCCGCTCCGTGACGATGGCATCCACCAGGGACGCCGGGGTCACATCGAAGACCGGGTTCCAGGCCCCGGCACCGGCCGCTGCCAGCGGCTGCCCGTCGAGCCTGAGCAGTTCTTCACCGGAGCGTATTTCAATAGGTATGCCCTGACCATCCGGCACCGAAAGGTCCACCGTCGAGGTGGGGGCCACCACCATGAAGCGCACCCCGTGGTGGCGGGCCAGCACGGCCAGACCGTAGGTGCCGATCTTGTTGGCCACGTCGCCGTTGGCAGCGATGCGGTCGGATCCCACCACCACCCAGTCCACGGCGCCGCGTTGCATCAGGTAGGCGGCGGCACCCTCAGCGATCAGCTGCACAGGAATGCCGTCCTGCACCAGTTCCCACGCGGTCAGGCGCGCGCCCTGTAGCCAGGGGCGAGTCTCGTCGGCGTAGACCTGACGCACCTTCCCCGCCGCGCAGGCGCTGCGGATTACCCCCAGCGCGGTCCCGTAGCCACCGGTGGCGAGCGAACCGGTATTGCAGTGGGTAAGCACGCCTACCGGCGCCTCCATCAGCGCGCTGCCCAGTTCACCCATGCGGCGGTTGGCTGCAATATCCTCTTCGTGGATAGCCGCCGCCTCGGCGCACAGCGCGGCGACGGCATCGCCACTTTCGCCCTGCAGACAGCGACGCATGCGCTCCAGCGCCCACGCGAGGTTCACTGCCGTGGGACGCGCCTGCGCCAACTGCGCGAGGTCCGGTTCGATCGCGGCGGGCAGATCGGCAACGGATACCCGCACGGCCTGTGCCTGTGCCGCGAGCACCACGCCGTAAGCGGCAGTGATACCGATGGCCGGTGCACCGCGCACCACCATATCGCGAATGGCCGCGGCCACCTCGCTCGCGCTGCGGCAGACGACATCGACTTGCGTGTGCGGCAAGCGGCGTTGGTCCAGCAGCAACAGATGATCGTCCGCCCAGCGGATAGCGCGAATCGTGTCATGGATCTGCGACATGAGAAGCAAGATAGCCGGGGCCGTGCCAAAGCGCAAAGTGTGCGTGATGGGCTGCTGCCGTACCGGCGCCTCCCTTGTGCCTGCGCGCCAGAAGCCTGTATCTTTCGCTTGCTATGCATGTCGATACGCTGATTCATGCGGCCTGGGTCATCCCCGTGGAACCGCACGACACCGTGCTCGCCGACCACGTGGTTGCGGTGAAGGACGGCCGCATTCACGGCCTGTGCCCTGGCAGCGACGTGGCGCGGCAATATACCGCGGACGTCGAAGTCAGGCTGACACATCACGCGCTGATCCCGGGACTGGTCAACGCGCACGGCCACGCCGCCATGACTTTGATGCGCGGGCTGGCCGATGACCTTCACCTCATGGACTGGCTCAAGCACCACATCTGGCCCGCGGAAAGTCGCTGGGTCGGCGCCGAATTCGTTCACGATGGCAGCCGCCTAGCCTGCGCGGAGATGTTGCGCAGCGGCACCACCTGCTTCAACGACATGTATTTCTTCGCCGAAGAAACGGCGCAGGCCGCGACGCAGGCCGGCATGCGTGCCGTGATCGGCATGATAGTGGTCGACTTCCCTTCGGCCTGGGCACAGGACGCCGACGAATACATTACCAAGGGGTTAGACCTGCACGACCAGTTCCGCAACAGCAGCCACGTCTTTACCGCCTTCGCGCCGCACGCGCCCTATACTGTGAGCGACGGCCCACTGCAGCGCATCGCGACACTGGCCGAGGAACTGGATGTACCGGTGCATATGCACGTGCACGAGAGCTCGGCCGAAGTCGAGGAGTCGGTCGCACAATTCGGCAAACGCCCACTGCAGCGACTCGCTTAACTGGGCCTGCTTAGTCCGCGCCCGGTCGGCGTACACATGACTCAACTTGAGGAAACCGAGATCGAGCAATACGCCTCGCGCTGGGCCCACGTGGTACAC
>CP070733.1:2028758-2032865 GCA_020347585.1 Pseudomonadota bacterium
ATCTGCCCCGCCAGCCCGCGGGCCGGGGCTGCCTGGCATGCCGAACTGCTGGTGCGCATGTATAGCGGGGACGGGCGCATCGTCCCGCCAAGGGATTTTCTCACCGCGGCGGAGCGGTATCACCTGATGCCCGCCATTGATCGCTGGGTGTTGCTCAACGCCTTCGAGGCCATGAGCCAGGGTGAGCGCCAGATTCCCGAGCACCTCGGCGGCTGTGCCATCAACCTCTCCGGCCAGTCACTGGGCGACGAGAAGTTTCTCGGCGACGTGCTGGCCATGTTCGACGCCACCGGCGCGGATCCCGCGCGCGTGTGTTTCGAGATTACCGAGACGGCGGTCATCGGCAACCTGTCCCATGCACGGCAGTTTATCGACGTATTGCGCACGCATGGTTGCCGGTTCGCGCTCGACGATTTTGGCAGCGGCCTGAGTTCTTTCTCGTATTTGAAGACCCTTCCGGTTGATTACCTCAAGATCGATGGCAGCTTCGTGGGCGGCATGCTGCAAGATGAAAATGACTACACTATGGTCAGATCGATCCACCAGATCGGTCATGTGATGGGTATTCTCACCGTCGCCGAGTTTGTTGAGGACCAGGCCATCCTCGCGGCGGTGAAGGCCATCGGCGTGGACTATGCGCAGGGATATGCCATTGGCCGGCCGCGGCCGATCAGCGCTATCGCCAGTGACCGGCGCCTGCGGGCGTCGGGCGCCTGAAACTACCTCCTGCTGCACCGGGATGTTCCCTGTCATTGATGTAAATCATGGGAACGTATATTAGAGAACCTGCATAATGTCCCGGCGTGTGTCTTTGGGTGGGGTATGGGCCGCACCGGGGCCGGGGCTTCGGGATCCGAGTGCGCAATAAATAATCGAGGAGATCACAATGGAAATAAACTGGATACCGCCGGTCTTCGGCGTCCTTGGCCTGATCGTGGCCTTCGTAATTTTCGGCATGATACGCCGCTATCCCCAGGGTGAAGGCAAGGTGGTCGAGATTGCCGAGGCCATCCACCTCGGGGCAATGGTGTTTCTGCGCCGTGAGTACACGTTGTTGGCCATCTTCGTTGCCGTGCTGGCGGTTCTGCTGGGTATCTTCCTCGGTTGGCCAACGGCCTTCGCCGCCCTTGTCGGCGCGTTGGCATCAGCGGGCGCCGGCTTTATCGGCATGAGTGCGGCTACCCGTGCCAACGTGCGCACTACCGTGGCAGCGCGCGATTCGGGAGCCTCCAGCGCGCTGACGGTCGCGTTTTTCGGCGGTTCGGTCATGGGTCTGTCGGTCGCCGCGCTGGGTCTGCTCGGGCTCGGTATCCTCTATCTCATGTACGGCGGCGACCCGCACACCGCGCACGTCATTCACGGTTTCGGCATAGGCGCCTCGAGCGTTGCGCTGTTCTCGCGTGTCGGCGGCGGCATCTACACCAAGAGCGCCGACGTGGGCGCTGACCTGGTGGGCAAGGTCGAGGCCGGTATCCCCGAAGACGACCCGCGCAACCCCGGCGTTATCGCCGACAATGTGGGCGACAACGTGGGCGATGTGGCAGGTATGGGCTCGGACATCTTCGAGTCCTACTGCGGTTCCATGATCGCGACTATCGCCATGGCCTCGGTCATGGCCGCGGAAGTTATCGATCCGCTCGGTGCCCGCGAGAGCCTGATGTTCCTGCCCTTGGCGCTGGCCTCCACGGGCATGATTTGTTCGCTGATCGGCATTGCCATCGTGCGCATGTATTCCAGCAAGGCGGCGGATGTGGCGTTGCGGGTCGGCACCATCGGCGCGGCGGTGCTGTTCATCGCCGCGGCCTGGTTCGTCATCCAGGCGGCCGGCATTGCCAGCGGCGTGTGGTGGGCCGTGGTGGTGGGTGCCGTCGGCGGTATCGTGATCGGTCTGGTGACCGAGTACTACACCGGCGGGCCGCCGGTGCGCCACATCGCCAACGCGGGTGAGACGGGTCCCGCTACGGTCATGATCACCGGCCTGGCGATTGGCATGCAGTCGGTGGTGGTGCCGGTGGGCACCATTGCCGTCATCATTCTGGTGTCAACCGGGCTGGTGGGTCTGTACGGGGTCGGTATCGCGGCTGTCGGTATGCTGGCGACGGTGGGCATTACCATGGCCATTGACGCCTACGGCCCGGTGGCCGACAACGCTGGTGGCATCGCCGAAATGGCGGAGATGGGCAAGGAGGTGCGCGACATCACCGACTCGCTGGACGAACTCGGCAACACCACCGCGGCCATCGGCAAGGGCTTTGCCATCGGCGCGGCAGCACTGGCGGCGCTGGCGATTATCACGGCCTATGTTGAGACCGTCTCGGCGGCGATCGATGGATTCACCCTGTAACTGGGTGATCCGAGGGTACTGGCCGGGATCTTCATCGGCGGCATTTTCCCCTTCCTGGTCAGCTCCCTGACCATGACCGCGGTGGGCGATGCGGCCTTTGAAATGATCCGCGAGATCCGGCGCCAGTTTAAGGAGATCCCGGGCCTGCTCGAGGGCACCGGCAAGCCCGACAATGCGCGTTGCGTGGACATCGCCACAACCGCTGCCCTAAAGCGCATGGTGCTACCGGGCGTGTTGGCGGTGGTTGCGCCCCCGGCGATAGGCTTTACGCTCGGGCCCGAGGCGTTGGGCGGTATGCTGGGCGGTGCGCTGGTTGGCGGTGTGTTGCTGGCAGTCACCATGGCCAATGCCGGCGGCGCCTGGGACAACGCCAAGAAGTACATCGAGAAAGGCAACCTGGGCGGCAAGGGCTCGGATGTCCACAAGGCCGCCGTAGTCGGCGACACTGTGGGTGACCCGTTCAAGGACACCTCAGGTCCCTCGATGAACATCCTGATCAACGTGCTCGCCATCGTCAGCTTGGTTATTGCACCGTTGCTGGGCCAGGTGTACGGGTAACGTTTCAAGCGTGATGCGGGCGTGCAATTGCACGCCCGTTTTTTTTGGGGCCCATAGAAAGGCCCGCGTTCCCGGTTAGGACGAATCAGACCTGCGGGGGAAGCGCCAGCGCTAGCACGGCTGCGATCGCCGCCAGGCGCAGCAGGGGAAAGCCTGTTGCCGACAGCAGATCGGGTAGGGCGAAGCAGGGCCGCAAAGCGCGGTAGATGACCACTGGCAGCGCGCTGATGAGCACCCCGAGCAACAGACCGACAACGAACGGGCGGCCCATGGCGATCGCGCTGGCCGCCGGCACGGCGATGGCCAGCACCGCTAGAGCGGTCAACATGCGACGCATACGCTTGCCAAGTTTCATCAACGGCGGGGGAAAATCCGGCGTGCGCACCGCCGGCCAGAGCGCCAGCGCCAGCGTGCAGGTTGCCGTGTACATCTTGCGGAGCACGTGGCGCAGTCCCGCGAGCACGGCATAGCCGCCCAGCGTGCACAGTGCGACTCCGGCAAACAGCCCGGTCAGAAAAACCGGGTGTCCCAGATCATGCGCGGCTGCTGCCACCGATCCCGGCGTGTCGACCGGTACGGTCCCCAGCAGCAGCATGGTGACGGCCAGTGCCGTCAGCGTGGCATGGTGAAGTTGAAGCTGGCGCCGGCCGAGCAGGGCGGGTAGCTGCAGTGGCGCTGTCGCCAACGTCTCGGGCGAACCCAGCGTGTCGAGTGCGTCCATGACCGTGACGTAGTACAGGCCCGTTGCCAAGCTACATGTGAGCATCACCAGCCCGTAGGGGCCTGCCAGTGACGAGGCGCTGCCGGCCGCCAGCACGGTAGCGCCGAGAACTGTCAGTGTCTTGAGCGCTGCACGGGATTCTGAGTCCCGGGACGCAGCGCCAGGGCGCGCCAGTCCAAACAGCAGTAGTGCCAGCCCGGTGCCGATCATGAAACTGGCAAACGCAGCGCCCGGGCCGGGCGAGGCCAGATCCGCCAGCAGCCAGTGGCTTAGCACCCAGGCCGCAAGGGCATTAAGCGACAACGCGGCAAACAGGCCGTTTTCCAGGGATTGGCGTGCACGTCGGCCGGGGTCCTGCACGGCGCCGGGGCGCATGGCGAGCAGGACAATGCTTGCCAGTGGCAGGCATACCGCGCTCAGGGCGAGCGGCAGCAGCAGCACATCGCTGCGACCGCTGTAGATGCGGTCGCTGAACATCATGGAG
>CP070733.1:2032965-2040622 GCA_020347585.1 Pseudomonadota bacterium
GACGCGCCCCCCGCCGGCGCCGGCGCGACCTTTGTGAGTTGCGCGCATTGCCCGTGGAGGGCGATGAACGATCTACGCAAGCTGGTGCACTTGCGCGATACCGGCAGCAACGAGATCCATGTCGACGAGGCGGTGCGCGTGAAGGCACTGCGGGCCACCGAGCGCATGTTGCAGTTCCGCGGCGACTGATACCCGGTGCAACCAAGCGCTACCGTTGGTAGCGCATCGGGGGTCTGCAGTACAAACCGGCAGGAAGTAGTGAATGCGATGGAAACCGGTAGTGCTATTCCCCTACTCCAATCCTTGCTATTGCTGTTGGTGGCAAACGGGGCACCGATAGCGGCGCGCCAACTGTTGCCGGGCAAGCGCGCAGCCCTTCCACTTGATGCGGGCAAAACCTTCGTTGATGGTCATCCCGTGTTCGGCGCGAGCAAGACAGTACGGGGACTGCTGGCCGCGCTTACCGCTACGACGATTACCGCCGTCGTGATGGGCCTTTCCTGGCAGCTCGGTCTACTGACCGGTGCATTGGCAATGTGCGGCGATCTGATGTCGAGTTTTATCAAGCGCCGAATGGGACTCGCACCAAGCACCAGGGCGACGGGGCTGGACCAGATCCCCGAAGCGCTGTTGCCCCTGCTGGTACTGCGTATGCCGCTGGCGTTGACGGTGTGGGACATCGCCGTGGTAGTTGCCGCGTTCGTCGCCACCGACGTATTGCTTTCGCGCGTGCTGTTCAGGCTGCATATCCGCAAGCGCCCTTACTAGTGTCTGTCGTGGTGCCCGTACAGGGCCCACAGCGACGTCCCGGCAACGCCGGCTTGGACCCCCCGCCTGCGATCTGTCAGAATCGGCACGGTATCGACCTATCAGCCAAAATCTCACGCGATCAACACTTTGCAGGTAGCCAACCGTCATACCCGCCGTCGGGCGACCCGTTTGCTCCGCGGCGCAAGCCGTGCCCGGATGCTGCTACTGGGGCTAGCGCTGACTCTGGCAGCCGGCAGTACAGCGGCGCAGCAAGCGGTTGATACAGAACCCTGCGCCATCGATATCGAACGCTTCTGTGCCGCCGTACAGCCCGGTATCGGGCGCGTCAACCGCTGCCTCGATCAGTTCCAGGCGAAGCTGACCGACGCCTGCAAACTCGCCCGTCAGGCGCAACAACCGGAACCGACAAATCCGTGCGACGTGGACATTGAGCGTTACTGTGCTGACGTCCGCCCAGGAATCGGTCGCGTTGATCGCTGCCTTAAACGCCACCAGGACAAGTTAAGCGACGCCTGCACCCTCGCCCGCCAGTCGGCGCATTCGCGCCAGCGCGCCTTTCGGCAGGCCTGCGCCGGTGATGTGGAGCGGTTATGCCCGAATATTCACCCCTCACGCCAGGAAACGCTGCAGCAGTGCCTGAAGAAAAACGAATTTGAGGTTTCGGAGGAGTGCGACGCCGCGCTGGAGGTTTTGAAGCGCGAGTCCGGTTGAGGCCCCAGCGACGCAGGTCATCAGCGAATCTGATTGCCAGGACGATGTTGCCCAAATTCTGTGTATATTCTTGACTAATTTGCTCAGGCTTCCTATACCTCACAGAGGCGGTCTTGCCACGCACGCCCACAGGAGGACGCTGCAATGACACACCGACTCTGCACCACCGACCCCATCAGCCTGCACGATATCGACGATCCGACAGGTAAGCCCTACGTGGTCGAAGGCGATCGTTACAACGATATCACCATCTATTTCGAATCCGAGGAGAACCGCCAGGCATACCTTGCAATCCCCGTCGAGCATCCCGAGGAGGATCTGGGCATGAGCCTGGATAATCCGACGGACATCATGATCGACGAGGGATAGCACGCTGAAATGTGACGACCGGTCGCGGCATAGGCCGCGGCCGGTGAGGCGCAGTCCACACCCCACCCCTGCTAGCCCATATATCGTGCTCATATATATGGAATCGCACCTCACCAACGCACAAATTCGATAACAAAATTCGCTTCGTTCGCTCGGATCGCTGCACCGACAGAGCGATCTTAGACTTATTCTTCCTTATCCGTTCCAAAATCTTGTGAACTGCGTCAAAATACGGACATCGGTGCCCGATGCTGTCAAAAGGGCGACGCATCCTCTCACCGCAACAAAAGTTACCCCGACAATAAGAATGTGGTAAGGAGACCGCACATGCCCTGAGCGAAAGTCCTGCAGGACTTCACCACAACTAAAAACAAAACTGATGTCGGACGAGAAGCACCAACAACCGACCCTGGATCTCCAGGCAACCGAACACGTGATGCGGTTGCTAGAACCGCTCAACACCACCGCCTCCGGCAGCGTGCTGTACAAGCAGGTTCGCAGCACGCTGCGCGAAAGCGCTTACGCGCAGTCAAAAATCACGCGCGGGTACGCGGCGCTGGTTCACACCCTGCTCGCGATCTACCGCAAGCAACTGCCCAAGAGCTCACTGCTCAATCTTGAACTGAAGCTGGTGCAGCAGCGTCTGGCCCCGCCGATCACACTCGTGGAACTGGGCGTCCTGCAGGGATACATTGTCAACGTTGGCCGTCTGATGAGTCAGGTGGTGGATCCTGACGTCGAACTAGTGCGCGAGGCACTGGCGCCGCTGCTTGGCGACAGCGAGGCACCACCGCAGATCGAGCAGATGCACGGCGCTGACCGGCAGCCGCCGCAGGTGCCCGAGCGCAGCGAGCAACACGATGTGTTCGACGCACCCCTGCCACCCTCGGTGGAGCTGCAGGTCTCATCCATCTACCGTCATCGCCTCGACCAGCACCAGCACGAGTTTCAGCAACTGCAAAGCAACCTTGCCAATCGCGTTTACGAAACCGCCCGCCAACAGGAAAAATTCGGCACGCTGCTCGAACTCGTGCACAAGGAGCTCAGCAAGGCCGAAGCGCAAGAGGACCTCGACCGCCTGCGCAGCAATACCATTGGCGAGATCGAAAAACTGCTTTCCGGACAAGGCGTGTTGACCAACATGTTGAACGACACCCAGGCCTTTTTGCACCTGGTAAAGAAAAACAGCGACAAACTCAGCAGCGAACTTGACCAGGTGCGTGTGCTGAGTCTGACTGACGAACTAACGCAGTTGCCCAACCGGCGGGCGTTCCTGCGTCGCATTGAGGATGAGATCAATCGCGCACAGCGCTACAACGCACCGCTGACCATCGCCATCATCGACCTTGACCGCTTCAAGCAGATCAACGACAACTACGGCCATAGCGTCGGTGATGAGATCTTGCGCATGTACGCACAGGACATTCTCTCGGTGTTCCGGCGCTACGACATGGTCGCGCGCTATGGCGGCGAGGAATTTGCGGTACTGCTACCCAACACCGACAAGGACGGCACCATGCGCGCGCTGCAGAAAGTGCGCAACAAGGCGCTGGACACCAGCCATGTCGTCGGCACCGTTAAAATTTCCATGCCGACTTTCTCAGCGGGCGTCGCGCTCTACGATCCGGGCGAATCGGCCGGCTCGCTCATCGAACGCGCCGATGCCATGTTGTACCTTGCCAAACAGCGTGGCCGTGACCGCGTTGAAATGGATACCACTACCCGCATTGGCAATCAGGCCGCCGTGCAAGGCGACGAATAGTCGCACCTCACTGCTATACTCTTCGTTGTATCCAACGAAACGGACAGGCCGATCCAATGCAGCCGTACGTCTACCTGAACGAGGTCGCCGCCGCGATAGAAACCCTCGAAAATCGCGAGACGCTCAACGCAACGCTTGATGAGCTGGAGTTCATCTACGAGGCGCTTGACCCCGAGTTTCAGGAACTGGCCAGCGAGCTGATCGCAAAGTTGTCGGAACGGCTCTAACAACTGGCGTAGTCGCCCATTACCACGCACAACTCGACAAGCTATGCCGTCAGGCGCTTGCATCCTTTTCTGGGCGTTACCCAGATCGTGCGCACGCCGGTCGGTCGCGCCAGCAGTGTCGACGGCACCGGCTGGCAGCTGCGCGTGCGCGTAGCGGTGCCGCAATTGCGCTGGAGCGTGCTCGACCGCCCGCGCAGTGCAGAGCGCGAGGTGTTGTTTGGTGCCTGGTCAGCCCACGACGGTCTGGTGCGGGTACCCCTTAACCCGGCCATCGATCACGATCAGGCCAGTGAGCGGGCCGACTCGCTGCTGGCGGCGCTCGCAAGCTGTCACGATAAGGTACCGTTCTCCCGCGCGGACAACTACGAACTGTGGTTGCTCGATAAAGAGGATGCCCTGCCGCTGGCGTTGCTCCTGAGTGCGACCGAGGAGCCCCCGCCTTCGCCGGACTGGCCGTTGCACTGGCATGCGAGCCGCCGCGATGAGAACGGATTCGCCACCGCAGAGAGTCGTGAGCGACTCATACGGCTGGTCAGCGCGCGGGCCGGGCATCCGCCATGCGCGCAATGGGTACAGCGCGACGCCGGCGGCGGCTCCGGTCTTCACGGCGTGGGACTAGCCGGCCCGCTGCGTGCGCGCCGGCTGCCGGCAGAGGTATTCCCCGGCTTGACCCTGCGCGAACAGTGGCCGGAGGAGGACGACCGCACGCTGGTACAGGATTACCTGGAGTGGCTTGCGCCGTACCTGCTGATGCTCTCAGAGATGGACGACGCCGTACGCGACCGGCTCGAGCACGCCGCACGCCGCCGCGCCCTTGCGGTGGAGCAATGCCACCGCCTTTACCCGCGCATACTCAACCCGGAACTCATCGAGAGCGCGCGCGTGGAGGCCATGATGCGCCGCTCGTCCGACGCCTGAGTTTCTCCCTGCTAGCGCTCAGCCGATACCGGCCTGCAGCACATAATGCCAGAGCGGCAGGGTCGCCAGGCAGCATACGGTGGTAAGCGTCACCGCGGCCGCATACAGGCCCGTATCGAGACCGAAGCGATCCGAGATAACGATGCCCAGTACCATGCTCGGCATGGCCGCCTCGAGTACCGTCGCCATCGCCACCCTTCCACCCAGCCCGATGATACCCGCCAGCGCGACCGCAAGCAGCGGCATCAACAGCAACTGTATGAGCAGTACCGGCACCACCAGGCGCAGTTGACTGGGCTGCAGCGCCTGCAGGCGCAGGCTCATGCCCAGCACTAGCAGCATCAGCGGTATTACCGCGGCACCCAGCAGATCCAGCACCGCGTCCGCGAAGACCGGCCGTTCCACCCCCGCGATCTGCAGCGTCACTGCCAGTAGCACGGCCCACAGCGCGGGCACCCGCAGCAAGGTGGCCAGCGCATTGTGCGATGTGCCGCGCACTCCATAACGCGCCGCAATGGCCATGCCGAGCGAGAGCAGTAGCGGCGTGCAGGCGAACAGGTCAAACTGGATGGCCACACTCCGCGCCCAAGGACCAAGGGCCTTCTCCAACACCGGTAATCCAAGGTAGGTGGCATTGGGAAACCCGGCGGCGAGCATCATCGCTCCGGTGCGCGGGCCGCTGGCGTTGCACAGGCGGCAGGCCAGCCAGCTCAGTCCCAGGCCGGCCGTTACGCAGGCGGCAGCAACCACCGCTATGCGCGCGCTATCGGCGCCGAGCGGCGCCTGCCACAGGACGTCGAGCACCAGCGCCGGCAGCAGCAGGTAGTACACGAGATCGCTTAGCGCCTTGCGCACCTCATCGGTGGCGATTGTGCCGGGTGCAAAACGGCGCCATAGCGCACCGCACGCGATCACAACACCCATCTGCAAAACCGTCAGAAACATCGCGCTTTCCTTCCCGAGTGACCGAACCAGGCGCCGTACCTCAGACTTGCCGTGCGGCGCGCAGCAAGCCGACCACGCTCTTGGCATCGCGCAACTCGCCGCTGTGCGCCCAAGACAGGGCCTGTTCAAAAGACAGCCAGTGCACTTCGATCACCTCGTCATGCGCGTGATCCTGAGCAACTGCAGACAGGCCGGTAGCGAGGAACAGGTGCACCTGCTCGGTAAACACACCGGGTGATGAGATGATCGCGCCCAACGGGCACCACTTGCTCGCGCGACAACCGGCCTCCTCCTGCAGTTCGCGCTGCGCGGTCTGCAACGGCGGCTCGTTATCATCGATCTTGCCGGCCGGTAGCTCCCACAACCAGCCGCCCACCGCATGGCGGTACTGGCGAAGCAGGCAGACGCGTCCACCCTCGTCCAGCGCGACCACCGCCGCGCCGCCGGGATGGCGTACGATCTCCATCTCCATCACCGTACCATTGGGCAACTCGACGGTCTCGAGGCCAAGCTCGATGATGCGCCCCCGATATAGCGATTTACGCTGATCACTGCCGTTCACGGTCGTCGACTCCGGCCGGGTGGTGCCCCGCCACTGCATGAAAACCCGGCCATCATAGCAACTAACCCTTGCCCGGGCCCGGCCCGCCCGCTGCCAGCGGGGGGCGGTAGGGTCAAGCCCGCGGTGCGAATGTCGATATATTGTGTTGGACCTGCGCGGGCCCGCAGGCCGCGCCCCGCTCAGTACAGCGGCTGCCGGCCGCGGTCGGCCTAGTCGCCAACCACTCGGCATTTCCCGACAACCGGCACATGCGACACATTCGATGACCGACAATTCAGACCAGAAAAGCGGCAGCGCCGAACAGCGCCTGCAGGCCATCCGCGACAGCTATGCAGACCGTCTGCCGGACAAGCTCGACCAGGTGCAAAAACTATGGGAAAAGCTGCACTACCTGAACTGGAGCGACGAGGCATTCCTGTTGCTGCGCCACCTCGTGCACAACTTTGCCGGCAGCGGTAGGACCTTCGGATTCTCAAGCCTCAGCGAGGTTGCCGCGCGGCTCGACGCGTGTCTGAACGACATCATCGAAGCACAGCGTGTACCCGACGAGGGGGAACAGGCGCGCATCACCACGTTCGTCATGGCGCTCCAGGCCGCGGCTCTTCAGCCTGATGCCGTCGATACGCAGGAGGACACAAAACGCGTCGCACCTGGTGCGGCCGCCAAAATGGGCAAGCGCGTGTTCGTGGTTGACAACGACCGGCACGTGGCACGCTACGTGGCCGAGCAGCTTGCTGGGCTGGGTTACAGCGTGCGCACCTTCGATCGCATCAATGCTGCCTACAAGGGGTTGTCGGAGGAAACACCTGATGCCGTGCTGCTCGACGTCGTGTTTCCCGAAGGCGGACTGGCCGGTGTTGAGGCCGTGGCCAACATTCGCGTATTGAGCGGTACGCGCACACCCGTGCTGTTCATCTCGGTGCGCAACGACATCACGGCGCGGCTGCGCGCCGTGCGCGCCGGTGGCGACGCCTACCTAACCAAGCCGCTGGACATCACTGCCCTGCAGGAGCAACTTGACGCACTGCTGCGCAACAAGTCCGCCGACCTGTACCGGATACTTATCATTGATGACGATCTGGATGCAGCAAACCCACTTGCCCTTGAACTGCAAAAGAAGGGCTTCGCAACACATATCGTGAACTATCCGATGAACGCGATTCATGAGGTCACAGAGTTTTCACCCGATGCGGTGCTTATGGACCTCAACATGCGCGAGTGCGATGGGATGGAACTCGCGCGGGTGCTGCGTCAGGACGATGATTTTGTCGGAATGCCAATCATCTTTCTCGCCGATAAGGTAGACGCCGAGACGCGCCAGCGCGCAGCTGCCATCAGCGACGACTGCTTTCCCAAGCCCGTGGACACGGAGCTGTTGACCGCGACCATCGC
>CP070733.1:2040722-2049367 GCA_020347585.1 Pseudomonadota bacterium
CGACCACTTCAGCTCCACGGCACTGCTCCTGCCAGGGTCCGGGCGCGGAGACATCTGCCTCGATAATCGCAATATCAGGGTGCAGTGAGCGCAGCACCGCGAGATTGGCGCGGTGCTTGTCGATGGCCACCAGGTTGCGGTAGCCGGCCTGTTTCAGGGCGATGATAAGGTTCTGCCCGACCAGGCCGGCGGCCCCCGGGATGATAATTTTGATATCAGACATGCTGTGCTTGTTGTATTCTCGGTTACCTGCTGAATAATCAGAGTTTCATGCGCTTGAACACGCGCTCGGGGATTAACCGTATCACCAGCATAATCCAGCGCCAGAACCACGGCAGGTAGACCACATCCTTGTTGCTCTCTAACGCCTTGACTATCCCCCGGGCCACGACGTCGGGGCCTACCCATAGCGGTCCCTTGTCGAAATCGCGAGTCATGGGCGTGTCAACGAAACCGGGCTTGATGGTGGTAACTGTCACACCGAGCGGCGCCAGGCGATTGCGCAGACCCTGCATAAATACGCTGACTCCACCCTTGGCAGCGCCATATACGTAGTTGCTCTGGCGTCCGCGATCGCCGGCCACCGAGGAAAGTACCGCGATCACCCCGCTACCCTGGGCCTCAAACTGCTTGGCGAATACCGTCAACAGTGAAACCACCGAAGTGAAGTTGGTCGTCAACTCTCCTAGCGTCTCGTCCACGCTCGCCTCGCAGCCGCGTTGATCCGGAAGCGTACCGTGCGCCACCAGCAGCACATCGATCTCGCCAAGGCTCTCCGTGGTGCTTTGTACCAATGCTGTATGCCGTTCCAGAGCGTTGACGTCGAGTACGCACGAATGTGCTGCTTTGGCACCGCGCACGATCAGATCATCACACAATGCTCCGAGGCGCTGCGGATCGCGCGCAACCAGCAGCAGCTGATCCCCGGCCGCTGCGAACAAGCGTGCGGTCTCGCGCGCGATGGCCGAGGTGGCACCGATGATCACGACCTTACGCATCGGCTGTGGTGCTCCCGCGTCCCATCACGCGCCGCCAAAAGGTTGAGGAACAGGCCGGATCCATATGTTTCGTGAACTCTTCCCATGCTGGATAATAGGTCCGAAAGCTCTCCGGCGACATGGTTGCATCCTTCGCTGGATAAATCGCGCCCTTCGCCTCGCACACCAGCGCATCCAGTTCGCGCAATAGCCGCAGCGTGTCCTCGCCGTGATTGGGAACATCCAACGCAAGGGTGACTCCCGGCCTCGGAAAGGACAGCATCCCCGGCGAGGCCTGCTCGCCAAACACTTTGAGCACGGAAAGAAACGAGCCATCGTGCGCGGCCCGCACGCGGCGCAATATCTCGCCAATAACTCGCTCGCCGTCCGCGCGCGGCACCACGCATTGAAACTGAAAGAACCCGCGCTTGCCGTACAGTCGGTTCCAATCGCCTACAACATCCAGCGGGTAAAAGAACGGCACGTAGTCGCTTTGCGAACGCGCCACCTTGCGGCGCTGTCGATGGTAATAGGTGCTATTAAATACCCGCATGGCGTAATGATTCAGCACGAAGCCGGGCACATCTAACGCTATGCGCATGCGTTGTCTAGTCTTTCGCGCGGCGTGTGCAGCCGGTTCAGCCTCGCTGGCATGGTTGCCACGCAGGAAAAGACCGCGACCAATGGCAGTCGATGGCGCCAGCGCATCTACCCAGGCCACGGTGTATTCCCATCTGACATCCGAGGCATCCGAGACATGGAAGAACTCCGCCAAGCTTGAAAATTTTAGCGATTCAACATCAACCATTGCTGTTGCGATCGGCTTGAGTTGCAGTTCGACCCAGGTGATCAAGCCGGTAAGACCCAGCCCGGCTACGGTCGCGTTGAACAGCTCCGAATTCTCGTCCCGGCTGCATTCCCTGCGCTCGCCATCGGAACGCAGCAGTTCGAAACACCGAACGTGGCAGCCGAATGTTCCGGCTCGGTGATGATTCTTGCCGTGCACGTCGTTTGCGACAGCGCCACCGACAGTCACCAATTGTGTGCCCGGTGTTACCGGGAGAAACCAGCCCCGCGACACCGACAAGGCCAGAATGTCCCGCAGCAGAACGCCCGACTCGCAGCGCAGGATGCCTCGATTGCTGTCGAAGGCAATGAATTGATCGAGCCGTTGCGTGTCGATGACAGCACCGCGATCATTGAGGCAGCAATCACCGTAACTCCTTCCGTTACCAAAAGGCAGGGCGGACTTGTCGTCGACGGGAGAGGGAAACGGGTCGAATCGGGAGGAAGCGACGACGGAGCGCTGAACGACGTCGGGATAGCGGCCCCAGGACTCGTAGCGCCGGGCCATACCTAAAGCGCCATATATATAGCAAACAACGCGATACCGGCTACGACGAAGCTGGCCTTGTCACGCACCGCGTAGATGACTGGGTCTTCGTGAATCAGGCCGCGGTGTGCCATGAGCCATATGCGGCTGATCCAATAGAGCAGCGCGGGGCAAACCAGCCACAGCCATTCGGAGTGCGTGTAGGCCACGGTAATAGCCGGGTCGTTGATGTACAGGGCCATGACCAGCACTGAGATGTAGGCACTTGCAGCACCGAGATTTCCCAGCAATTCAATATCTTGCGTGACATACCCACGGCCGTGGCTCTTCTCCTCGTTGCGGTCCATCAGGGCCAACAGTTCTGAATAACGCTTAACCATCGCGAGGCTGAAAAATATAAACGTCGAAAATGCGAGTAGCCAGTAGGAAATCGGCACCTCGATAGCCAGCGTGCCGACAACAATGCGCAGCGTATAGAGCCCGGCAAGGATCAAAACGTCCAGCAATACCATGCGTTTCAGGCTGATGGAGTAAAGCAAGGTCAATGCCATGTATACCAGCAGCAACAGGGAAACCGCCGCTGGCAGCGGTGCCGCAACGGCAAACGCCGCAATCAGCAGGACCGGCACCAGTGCGAGCCCGAGCTGAATCGACAGTGCACCGGACGCAAACGGCCGGTGACGCTTGTCTGGGTGGCGACGATCGGCATGGAGATCCATGAGATCGTTGAAGACATACATTGACGATGCACACAGGCCAAAGGCAAAGAATGCCTGCAGCGCCGCCAAAACACGCGAGATATCGGTGATCTCGTGCGCGAGCACCAACGGCACAAATATCAACAGGTTCTTAATCCATTGGTGAACACGGATCGCGCGTACCAGCGTTGGCAGAGTCACCTCCGCCTTGCGCGGAAACTCTGCCTCGACCAGGGTAAGCTTTTCTGCCGCCGTGCGCAGGCGGGTTCCCGCATTGACGATTACTGCGGCAGCGGCGTCACGCCAAACCGAGAGGTCGATCTCACCGTTGGCTGCGTAGGCAAAACCCTTCTCGCCGAAACGCTCCCTGAGCGCCGCCGCCTTGTTGGGACCTGACAGATTGCGCTCGGCGTCGCTTGCGATCACCTCGTCGAATATTCCAACACTCCCGGCAACCGCCTCCGCCACGCGTCGGTTCGCTGCGGTTGCCAACACCAGCGTACGTCCCTCCTCTTTCTGCTCTTTCAGGTAGGCAAGCAATTCCTCGTTGAAAGGCAGACAGCGTGGTGACAGATGAACGTGTCGTGCAACCTGCGCCTTGAAGTGCGCCTTGCCACCGAGGAGCCAAAACGGCGCACGCAAGCACTGCAACGGATAGCGTTTCAGCAGCACCAGCACCGACTCGTAAAGCGTGTCTGTGCGCAACAACGTGCCGTCCATGTCTACACACAGCACGGGTACCCTCTCGCCGACTTCAATTTCCGCGGCCATAACTCATCGTCGCATATTGGATTTCAGGGGTTTCGAGTTAGGGGCACTACGTTGGAGTCCGGTAGCGACTCACCTTTTGCACCTAACTCCGGTACCAGCTTACCCACCAGCGCCCTCAGTTTATCCTCATCAAACTCCGCGGATGCTTCGCATATTTGCCCTATCACTTCGTTGAGTTGCGCCGGGTCTACCTCTCGTGAAGTAGCCAGAAGAATGTTCTGATTTCCGGTGGGACGCAAGCCCTCCGCTTCGTGAAAAAGCTCTTCAAATAGTTTCTCGCCGGGCCGCACGCCTGTAAACGCAATCTCAATGTCTTTCCCAGGTTCTTTGCCCGACAGGCGAATCATTTGCTCAGCCAGGTACCTGATGCTGATGGGCGCACCCATATCAAGCACAAAGATCTCGCCACCCTGCCCCATCACTCCCGCCTGCAGAATTAACTCACATGCCTCCGGTATCGTCATAAAATAGCGTTTCATCTCGGGATGCGTCACTGTCACTGGACCACCCTCCTGGATCTGTTCGCGAAACAGCGGCACGACACTACCAGCGGACCCCAAAACGTTGCCAAAACGAACCGTGATGTAGCGCGTAGATGAGTTGCAATTGGTGGTCTGGCAAATAATTTCCGCGACCCGCTTACTTGCACCCATATAATTGGTAGGATTCACAGCCTTGTCTGTGGAAATCATGACAAAAGTTTCGCACGCATGTCGGTCGGCCGCTTCGGCAATGACCTTGGTGCCAAGTACATTGTTGCGTACCGCGGCCCTAACTTGATTCTGCAACAACGGCACGTGTTTGTACGCAGCGGCGTGAAATACGGCCTGGGGACTGAACTGTGCCAGAACACGCTCGACAGCCCTTTCGTCGCATACATCACCCAGCACCGCTTCGAGTCGCAATTGCGGAAACACCGCGCGCAGTTCACGTTCTATCTCGAATAAGTTGTACTCACTATGCTCAAAGATTACCAACCGTTCCGGGCCGAGCCGCGCCACCTGCCGGCACAGCTCTGATCCGATTGATCCTCCCCCACCGCTCACCAAGATACGCTTGCCGGAAAGTTCCCTGTTGATCGCGACCCAATCCAGCGATACTGGTTCGCGTCCCAGTAGATCTTCGATAGATACCTCGCGCAGTTCTTGAGAGATCGGTGTTTGGTTGCTGATATCGTGATAACTGGGCAGCGTACGCACCGGCAAGCCACTTTGCCCGCAATACCCCACTATGCGCTGCATCTCACGCGAATTCGCCGAGGGTATGGCTATGAAAATAGTATCGATTTCATACTCTTCGGCGAGCGCAGGTATCTGATCCACGCTTCCTGCCACACGCACACCGTGAAGCTCTTGACCCTGTCTCCGCGCCTTGTCGTCAACGAGCAATACAGGTTGCCACGCCTGCTCGGGGTCGCGCCGCAAATCCCGCACAAGCATTTCACCGGCCCGCCCGGCACCAACGATCAAAACCCGCATACCGCGGTGTGCATAGACATGATGATCCTTGATCCAGCGGTACAGCAGTCGCGGACCACCGAGCATCCCGACCAGAATCACGCTGTACAGAACTGGGACAGAACGAGGCAAACCCTCAAGCCGCGTCCAGACGAAAAGGATAACTACCGAGCAAAGAGTCCCAACCACGACCGCCTTTACAATGCGCATCAGGTCGGGGATTGACGCGAATCGCCATACCCCGCGATACAGGCCAAAATACCAGAACACGATGCCCTGAACCGGCATCACGACCAATAAAGTACTGAGCGAGTCTGCCAGGAACGCGGGAGGAATCGCTTGAAGGTTAAATCGTAGCCAATAGGCGGCCAACCAAGCCAATGGTATCATCAGCAAATCATGCGCAAACGCCGCACCTGAACTTCTGAGACTAATTTTCGTCATGGTTGCGCTGTTGCCAAACCTCTTCAATTCGCCTCACTGCGACAATCAGTACAAGATACGCCAACACTACTAGAGCCATTACCACCCATTGTGTTACGGCATCGCCATACAATGCAATGAGTGCCAACCCGCTCATGGAGCACATTATTCCGTACTCAGCGATTGCCGTACGCCGATGCCCCCAGCCAGCCTGAACCAGTCGCTGATAATAGTGCGTCTTATGCGCTTTCCAGAACTTTTCGCCGGCAAGAGTTCGTTTTACAAGCGTAACTGTAGCATCCACAATAAAAGGTGATAATAATACCACGCTAATCCAAAATGGAATGAGCTGATCACGAACACCCCACAACGCAAATACCGCGGCAAGGAAACCGAGCGTCGAGGAGCCCGTATCGCCCATAAAGATTCTCGCCGGTGGAAAATTAAACAGTAGAAACCCAAATGCCGAACCTGCTACAACCAATGCCAGCGTGCCGAACAGCTCCCCTCCCTCCAGAAACCCGATCAGACCATACGTCCCAAACGCAACAATTGCCATGCCCGCCGCCAAACCATCCATGCCATCCATGAAATTGTACAAGTTTATCGCCCAGACAACGAAAATCAGAGTAAACGCGACCCCAATTACCTCTGGCCATATCCACGCCGAGTCAGTCAGGGCCAGATGGTTTGGAACAAACCCCCCATAGATCACGCTGCCAGCAGCAAGGATATGTACGACTAGCCTATGCTTAACCCGAAGCGAGTACCAGTCGTCCATAAATGAGACAGTCGCCACCAAAAGCGCACCAAGGACCACCCACGCTAGCGACGGATCCGTCACCTCAAGTCCAAACGCAGCAACGATAGAGCCCATGCCAATTGCCAGAACAATCGCAACGCCCCCGGTGCGCGGGGTTGGTTTCGTGTGCAAGGAACGTTCATTCGGTGTATCGAGGATCGTAAAACGGCTACCATGCGCAAGCGCGAAAGTTAGACACGCCGAAATCACTAGAGACACGGCAAACGCCACGATTGTCATCATACGCCTACAAATGATCGTACATTTCTAACATGACGCCAGGCGATAACGACAAGCACCGTGCCGCTGATAGCTTAAGCGTTAGTTCAATTTGCCAACCCTTCGATAAAGTGCTCAGGAGCAACGCCACCAACCTCCAAAATCTGGCCATCATGCGAAAATTACCGGCATTGTGTCTCCGCGTTCTTAACTGCAAGCGAAGAATCCGCCGTCACGAGGTCATTGTGTTTTAGCGGCCGCAGCAAAACATCAAAACCCAATATCCGTAAATCATCGTCTGCAAAACGGGCAAAATCAGATGCCAGATTTTTCCGAGCGATCGGCACTTGCTCCCAACGATCGACATCCGTTACTTCTACCGCATATCCCGCTGCGCGGAACCGTTCCAAGATTTCACCAAATCGGATTCTGTTAGTGTAAAACCCCGATTTGGCCATGAAATCCGATTCCCACACGGCCTGGCTGAAACGCAGATTATTCAAGGCCCCGCCGAGATGATCTGTTAAATCAACTCGATGGGAGCATATCCCGGTTTCCTTCAGTATGCGTTTCAGCTCTTGCATTACCACGTCGAACTCGGACAATCGAACATGCTCCAAAACCGCATGCGACCAGACAAAATCCACAGATCCATCTGGAATCCTCCGCAATGACGCCAGTCCCGCAGTCAGATAATGTGCGTTGCACGCAGAAAGTATCGAACCAACTGTCTTAAGCGAAGTTTTTGCTGGGGTTTTCAGCCCCATAGCTTCGAGGTATTGGACCATCTGATGGTAAGATTTGACACTATCGCGCGCATAGCTACCCGTATCGACCAAATAGCACTCCCTGGCGCCACGTGCATACGCGATCAAAGCTGCAAACAGTGAATCCCCCGGTCCCAGCTCCAGCACTGTGAATTCATTGCGTTCAGCGCCAACTCCCGATCTTTCAAAATGCTTAGTGAAAACCCTATACGCGTACTCCGGCTGCTCCATATCTCCGTGCTTGAAGATCCCAACTCCACGCCACACTCTATAGTCGAAAGGCAGCCGTGAGAGACACACCTTTGCGAAAAGCCGTCCCCACCATGGCAAAATCGATCTAAAAGCCACGCTGGCCGGACCAACTATCTAACCGGTTGCACCTGATAGTCATGTTTCAACAATCGGAACATCGGTGGGGGATATGGGTTTTATACAACAGTCGCCCAGTTGGATTCTCATGTATTTCGAATAAGGCGGTTGGGACGGGCAGAATCGACGCAACCACAACGGCACACCCGAACAGAGAACAACATATACCAAAAATGCATATTCGATACGCTGGAACGAATAGATGGTGGTGATGCGCAACCCTTCGCAGTTCGTCTAGGACAATTCATCGAATGTCTTAGTCAGTAACCTGTCGTATACCGCTACGGTATCACCTATCACCTGCTCCTCCTCAAAGCCGGCCTCAAAAATGGCTCTTGACGCACTACCCATACGCTTGCGCAGTAATGGATCATTCAGCAGCATTCCCAGGGCCTCCGTGAGGCCCTGGGAATCATTTGGCGACACCAAAAAGCCATTCACCGTATCCTGTACAATTTCTCGGCAACCAGGAATATCCGTGGCAACTATGGCACGCGCCGATGCGGCCGCCTCGATTAGGGCCCTGGGCACACCCTCTCCATAGTAGGACGGCAAGCAAACAACGTGCGCCCCCTGATACACCGCTGGCATATCCGTTCGAGCACCCCAGCATTCTACCGCGCCTTCGCGGTCCCATTCTTTAAGTTGATGGAGTGAAATTGACTCGGGATTTCCCGGATCCGGCTCTCCCACGAGCGCGAATCGTGCAGCCACACCCTGTTTCCTAAGTTCGCGCGCAGCTTCAACAAACGCCAGGATCCCTTTTGGCCAAATCATTCTCGCTGCGAGAATAACCAGCGGTTTTCCGTCCTGTTCCGCCGTAGGCGCA
>CP070733.1:2049467-2061508 GCA_020347585.1 Pseudomonadota bacterium
CACCCCGTTGTTGTCGGGATTGATGGCACCCGGGGCCTGTATATTGACCTGCTTGATGGGTCGGACCATCTGACCTGTGCCCTCGACCCCGAGTTCGACGCTGGACTCATCCGGATCATCGCTGGCAATGGCCAGGCAGCCCATGTCGGTGCCCACATCCACTGGCGTGTAGCTCACCGCTAGGGCTTGTGCTGCACCGGCCGCGATCGTAAACGGTCCGCTCGGCGCCCAGGTGAACTCGCTGCTGGTACCCATGCAGCGATCGATTAGGCTCACTGTTAGGGCCGCGTTGCCGAGATTTTCGATCATCGTGGTCCGCGGCTCGATACTGCCAATGGTCACGGTGCCGAAGTTAAGCGCGTCCGGGTTGAGGTTGATATCCGGCAACGCCTCGACGGCCCCACTACCGCTCAAGGCCAGCTGCACAGTCGCTTCGTCCGGATCGTCGCTGGCGATCTCCACCGCACCGGAATCCATGCCGGCATCCACCGGCGCATAGCGCACTGAGACGGTTTCGCTGCCGCCCGGCTGGATTACCAATGGTGTCGCCGGAGGCATGACAAGCGTGAACTCAGCGCTGGTGCCAGCCGCGAGAGCGATACTGACTATCGTCAGTGCGGCCGAGCCGGTGTTCTGGATTTGCGCACTGAGGGTCGCATCGCCACCTATCGTGACCACCCCGAAATCCAACGCGGGCGGCAACAGGTTGATGTCCGGCACAGCCAACTCCGTGCCACTACCCGCAACACCGAGCTCGACCAAGGCCTCGTCCGGGTCATTGCTGCTGATCGCAAGACACCCGGTATCCGTGCCCACATCAACGGGCATGTAGTTCACGGTTAATGTCTCGCTTGCCCCGGGGGCAATCGTCATCGAAGCCAACGGCATCCAGTTGAACTCCGCACTGGTGCCCAAGCAGCGGTCGATCAAGGTCACCGAGAGGGCGGCATTGCCCAGGTTCTCAATCTGCGTCATCAGCGATGAACTCGCGCCAATCGCCACGACACTAAAGTCGATGGCCGCGGGATTGAGATTGATATCCGGCACGGGCACCGCGATACCAGCGCCCGAGAGCACCACCGACACCGTGGACTGGTCCGGGTCATCACTCTGGATCACAAGCGAGCCGCTATCCCCGCCGATATCCATCGGCATATAGGTCACTTGCACGTCCTGGCTGGCACCCGGCGCGATGGTCAACGGCAAGGTCAAGGCGCCGATGCTGTACTCGCTGCTGGTGCCCGCGCCAAGCACGATATTGGTCACGGTGAGATCGGCCGTGCCGGCGTTGGAGATCGTGGTGGCGAGCGTCGCACTCATTCCGAGCGTTACATCGCCAAACGCTAAGGTAGCAGGATCGACCACAATATTCGGGACTGCCACCTGACAGTCTGGATCGGTTTGGTCGTAAAGCGCATCGCCGTCATTGTCGAGCCCAAGCGCACTCCCGGCGAAGTTCTCTTGGCCGCTGGGGTTACACGGGTCGGTCGGCTTGTTGGGATGCGCCGCATCCGGGGTGAAGTAGTAAGGTGGTGCTATGTTCTCCGCTACTGTGTTGAACGCCGTGGGATTCGCATCTCCGTGGCAGTCAACACAGAGCGTAACGCCGGAATTGTAGTGATGCTGACGCAGGCCGGAACCGCGCACTTGCCCGCTCGCCTCGGGTTCCGCACGGCCGTGACAGCCCACACAGGCCAGGGGGTCCAAACCTGTCCCGCCTACCGATGAGTTGAGGATTACGGGAAACCGCCCACTCGCCGAATGGCAGGCGTTGCAGTCGCCACCCAGCATGGCATTGCGATGGACATCATGCAGATCATCCCCCCAGCTCACGCCATCGCGCGGCGAAACGTAGGGGCTGGCACGAAAGTCGCCGTGGCAGTTCGCGCAGTTTCCGCTAGTGCGCGCCACTGAATACGTCTCATAGGCGTAAGTATTCGATGCCCCGGCCACGAGCATGGCCAGCGCACACAAGCGCAACAACAAAATGGATAGGTTTTTCACGGTCCCCTCCCTGCGATTCTTTTGTTTCTGCTTCCAGCGCGCCTAGCCGTGAGATATCGGGAAATCCCTGGCAGGTACACGCTGGTCCGTAAATATCCACGTCGCGGTGGATCGGCGTACCCCGAGTGCAATTGCACTCACGCTTTATCTAAAACACGCACTGGAATCGGCAAAGGTTGCCTCGAAAAGTGTGACGCAGGCCGCAAATTTCGATACGAATAATCGCGAGGGAGATCGTTTCAGGTGCAGCCCAACGGGGCTGCTAAGAAGTAACGCGTATCCGCGGACCACCACGCAGCAATGTGCCAACGTCCTTCTGGATCGGTTACGCCTGCCTCGACGTAACCTATTGTTTCGTGGAGCCTAGCATCCCGCTACGCACTTTGCGCTGCCATCAAACTCCATGGTGCGGCCGCTAAGCGGGAGATATACAGGCACCTGGGTCGCCTTTATAAATGTATCCGTCCGGGTACCGGCGATCACCTTACCCCCCTTTGTCGCCGCCTCATTGGCATGGGATGCGATGACCGCGTTAGGCTTGACTAACGTGTTTACCACGTAGGCGGCTTCAGTTGGCCCCGTGGTGAAGGTATCGCCAATATTAATTACCACAAGCTCTGCGCCGTAGTGACCACGAACCACCGTGTCCTGCTCGGCGGTAATACCGGTATCCCCTGACAAGTATGCCACCAGACCATTCGAGAATGTCAGCATATAGCCCGTTGGCGGTCCAGCATAGGCAGTAAGCCCAGCGGCGCTAAGCATATCGCCAAGTTCACCGCCAATCATCGCCCCTGCGACACCGTTAGAGTGCACAGCAGGCACCGTCGTAATGGTTACGCCTCCGACCTTGCGTGACCCGCCAAAGCGCACCAACTGCGCGGCACCCGGATCACCCCCCAGCGCTTTAAGCTTGCTCGCAAAGAACTTCGGCATTTCGCTGCCAGTAACGATCGTTGCTTTCTTGGCTAGGGCTATATTGACGCTATTAGTATTCGGCGTCGCAGTTTCTGTGACGCCAGGTTTGGCACACTGTCCGGCATTGACATGCTTCACGTGACGGTCACCCACATGATCACCGTGCATATGGCTAACCAACACCACATCGATCTTGCCAAGGCGAGAGTCGTTAGCACCGGCAACCGTGCGGCCGGCATCATAAAGCAGCCGGGTACCGTCCGGGTCTTCCAGAATAAGTGCGCGGTCGAAGCGGCAGAACTCCCCGTCGTGACTCCCAAGTGGTGTCAATTTGACGTTCTTCGCTAACGCGCACTGCGCAATTGAAACCGAAAGAGCAGCCGCAACAATGGCCACGCAAATTCGACGCTTCTCGGTCAGTTTCATCTCTTCCCTCTCCCGCCGATCCGTTACCTAACAGACCGCATCCGCACAGCGGCCAAGAACCATATTAAAGAACGTCTGCCGCACCGCTTGGCTACGGTCGCGAAAGAACCGAAAGTCCGCATGCTGTTGTGGTTTCGCTGGACTGATGACAATCCCCCACAAGGGCTTGGCGCTGTTCGGTAGCATGCTGTAGCGTATGTCACCTAGCACGTTCTCCTGCGTTGGATCGAAGGCCACGAAGTCGTCTGAAAACTGAGCAAAGCGACCAATATCTGTATACAGGGTGGATGCGGGATCTAGCCCGGCAAAAACGCTATGGGTGGCGAACTTAGCCACAACTTCGCCTTCGAAAATCTGCGCGTCTGCACTCAAGCCTACGCGAATGGCATCAATATAGAAGCGGCCGTCATGCTCATACACAGATCGCCATAACACCAGATTTGCCAGTGTCGGTTTCACCACAAATTTGGTGGGCTGATGGCCTCGCGTCGTGGCCAATGTCTCTGCAACCGCCTGTGCCCGATGTAATTGCAGTGTGCCAAAAGCCAGGTAAGCGACACAAAGCGCCAAGCCGCCGTAGGCCACTGGCCGGGTCCTGAGGCGCAGCCCCAGCAGCAGTGTCCCGAGAAGAATCAAGGAAAATACGGGATCGATGATCGAAATAATATTGAACGCCACCCGCTCGCTGGAAAACGGCCAAAGCAACTGCGTACCATAGCTCGTGCAGGCATCTAGAATTCCACTCATGCTATAGCCGGCTAGGCAGAACAGATATATCCGTCCAATTTTTATGCGCCGATGCAAGAATGGCCAAAGCAACACACACGCGATGGCCGCACCAACAGGAATAAACATCAACGAATGGGTAAAGTGGCGGTGGTATTCAATGTTGAGCAGCGGATCCTGGGACGAGCGGATGAAAAAATCCGCATCGGCCAGCATACCGGCGGCAATACCCACGAATGTCGCAAGTTTCTTTTCTTCCTTTCTGGCGACCGCTTGCGCCAAGGCGCCGCCAAACAAACCCTGGGTGACGATATCCATGACACGATATTAACTGATCGGCGACTGAGGTCAGAGCACAGAAGTGGCGCAGTTGGCCAGGCAAAGCATGGCGAGGGGCCCTCGGAAAAAGGGCAGAAGGTTTAATTGTAGGCCCTCCGTCCCCTTTTCTGCTCACTAATCCCCACACGTAGCGAACCAAATGATGTGCCGCGCGCCCTTTTTTCCATGCGCGCGCACACGCACCTCATCCACCTCGAACCCTACCTTGCGTAGGCGCTGCAAAAACGCCTGATCCGGACCGGCTGACCACACGGCCAACACGCCCTGGGGGCGCAGCGCCGCGTAGGCCGCGCTCAACCCGCTCATGCCATAGAGCCAATCGTTTTCCTTGCGCGTGAGCCCTTCCGGGCCGTTATCCACATCCAGCAAAATCGCATCGAACACTTGCTGCTCAGCCTTGAGAACGCAGGCGACATCCCCTTCGTGCACGGTCACTCGCGAATCCTGGAGCGGATGACCAGCCGGTTTCCCCAGCGGCCCCCGATTCCACGCCACCACGGCGGGCACTAACTCGGCCACCACCACCTGCGCTTTGTCGCCGAGGTGTCGGAGCGCCGCCGCCAGGGTAAAGCCCATGCCCAACCCGCCAATGAGCAATCGCGCCTTGCTGGCATTCACCAGCCTGGCACAGCTTTGCTCAGCCAGCGCGTCTTCGGAGCCATGGACACGGCTGCTCATGAGTTCGCCGCGGCCCACGAGCTTGATCGAGAATTCATCGCCCCGCTGGTAAAGGCGCAACTCGCCGCCATTGCCAGGCACTTGTGCGCTATCGAGCAAGATCCAGGGCGTCATAGCTGTCTCACACGATTGGCCTCAGGGCGCCACAAATTCAGACCTTGCACCCAACTTCTAGCGAAAACGGCTTCGTGCAGGAGTTTCCAGCATAAAAGAGGGCGGAGGGATAAAAAACACGCCCTCCGCTCCCTTTGCATCTCGGATAGTAATTTTGGCTTTCTGTTAGGGAATGTCGCCGGGGTTCGCTGGGGTATGCAACGTTAAAGTGCACTTGGATGATCCGGTCAGGACGGCTTGATCGAACTGGTTGAAATTCAATAGGCCATTGAAGCAGATGGACCCCACCATGCCGGCCAAGCGCCCTTTGCCGGCCACTTCTTTTAAGCCGCCACAGCCCAGGATACGAATGGGGATAATGCCGTTGACGGGATCAAAGTTGGGGCTATTGACGACCGGACCCCAGAAGTTAACCGCGCGGCCCTCGAGCGCTACCCCCGCATCGGACACCAGGACCGAGCCATCGTTAAACGTCATTCGGCAACTGCCCGGCAGGCAGCTGAAGCGCACAACGGGGTCAGTGGGTGCGCCGCTAAAGGTGATTTGCGCACCTTGCAGTACAGTGACCTGACGTTCCAATTGTATCTTGTCGGGGATCTCGCCACTCTTGAATATCTTTTTCGGCGCATAGCCTGGGCCACCGATAGTGTAGATCGCTTCACCCACGGGGGTCATCCCGGTGAAGTTACCAGCGATTTTGAAATCCACCAGCAGCTCGACGGGTTCGACCTGGCGTTTCTGCTTGTGTTTGTTATCGGCAAGCGCTTGCGCGCCGACAAAGGCAAGTGAGAGTAAAAGGCCTAGCAGGCCGGTCTTGATGATACTGCTCCTCATGTTATTCCCCCTGGTTGTTATATCCATTTAGGTACTCCAAATATACGTGCTACGGCGGCAGACACCTTCCCAACTGCGCGCGCCAAACACAGTCTAGCTTGATTTAAAGGAGATGGGCGGTCAAAATCCGACCGATTTATCGAGTGGTTAGAAAAACCCCTCTGCACCCCTTCTTCGTAGTCATCAGGCGATGCCTATCACGGCACCAGCCCAGCGGCTGGAGACGTCTTTGCTAGTTCCGTACCACGACATCGTCGAAGGATACCGAAGTGCCCTCGCCATTGGACGCACGCACATAAAGGTCGGTGATTTCCCAGGTCCACGCAGAAAGATTCCACCTGCCCGGACCAAGACGCGGCCAATACCACCAGCTGCCGTCCAACTTGCGGAACCAGACCTCGCCATCGGCCGGCCCACGGATGCGGATTGACGCGACATCGAACATCCGTGGCTGATGGGTGACACGATCCTCAACCCAAAGACGCATGAAATGTTTTGGTTCATGGCCAGCGGCAAAACGCGGTTCGTTCTTCCAATCCGCGGCGACACAGCCACCGCCGGTATCACGGCCGTATCCGGCGCCTAACCCGTCGCCGTTATCGGCAAAACACGTCAAGCTGGGGTCTTCGAACATCAGATGGAAATGGTTATATTTTCCAAGCGGCGCCTCCTGCACATTGACGTAGCCGCGTGACCCGCAGCGTTGGCGGTACGTCCAACACGCGATGTGCGTGTCCGGGTCGCAAACCTCCGCATCGCCAGATTCGCTCAGGCCGGTATGCTGCGCGAAGGTGCCGCGGGCCTGTGCGTAGTTCCAACGCAAAGCAAATTCATTGTCAAAACCGATATTGCATTCGGCTAGCCAAGAGTGTGCCTGTGCCGTTGACACGGCCATCGCGCCAAGCGCAAGCACCGTCAGAAGGATTCTCCCTGCCATCATTGCACCCTCCTTGGGTTTCCTTGCTCTGCCTCATAGTCTGTCGGATAAACCGGTCCTTTTTGCTTGATTTGCTTTGACGAGCCAGGATGGGCGCTCCTGGGTTGAAGTCGGCGGATCAACACCTCCCGTAGCGCGGATTCATCTCCGGCGTAACGCCGTTTCAGGATCGCAACCTCTTGGTCCGCGTACTGCTGCGCATGCTCTGCAGGCAGGACGTGTGCCATCGCGACGAGACGCTCATGATAGAGCGCGAACAAATCCGGCAGGCGATTTGGAATGGTGAAATCATTGGTCGGCACCACAAATACCCGGCCGAGTTCAGGCGGGCCCGATCCCCCCGCCTGGGGCGTGGGTGGGGCTTGACCAATATCTTCCGAGTGATGTTCCAGCGAGATTTTTGCCCCTGTGCATCCCGCAACAAGCACGAGGGCCACACAGAGCAGCCCGTATTTACCCATAGCTGTCATGATGTCCTCCTTGGCAATACCCGTTCAGATCTTGTGGCATCTTCCTCTCAGCCCACTACGCCTATCTACCCCACATCAAATGAACATAATCCGAGTTCATGCAGAATAGCGGGCGCACCTCGTCGAAGCGCATTACCGATCAACTGGAATAAATTAAATCTAGCACCTGATGTTCAGCTGGTCAGCCGAGCTACTACCCACCCGGTTGTGAGAAATTAACACCACCCGAACCTGGTAGCTTTGTTGTTCGAAGACGCTTGCCGTCTGCCACTGGCGTACTAAGAAAACGCAGGACGAATCCGGGTAACAACCGATCATAGTACGTGCATCAAAAGAAAAGCCCGCATAAGGCGAGCTTGAAGCCATTACGGCTAGCAATCGCTAGCCCCACTAAGAAACAATGGAATAGGTATTACTCCAGTCGTTGTTGTCACTCCCCCCGCCATGAGTCCTTGTGAGTTGCACCGCCAATTTCATAAGTCCATGTGATGTCGCCAAAGACTAATTCAACCTCCTCCATCATGGGCGGGACATCCTCGCCGGCAATGATGACATCTTCACTTAGCTGACTGACGCTGCTGACATAGCCATTCTCCAGCAGCACCGTGTAGAAATGTTCCTCTGCGCCGCTGCCACCCGGAGAGGGTCGGAAGAAGTGAAACTCGGCCTTGGTAACCGGCTCGTTCTGACACAGTGCCTTGAGCAGAAGAGGTGTACTCTTGTCGATACGTTTGACGAACTTGACTGGGTGGTGCTGCCTTCGCCCTGTCACTCGTCCCGACGCATCGTCGCGGGGCGTAAGTACAGCGCCCTCATAGGACGAGCATTCGATGGTACCTTCCCGATCCATGCTTGAGATGGTGCTTTCCCCCTCAATCGCGTTGCCATCAATCTCGAGTCTTAAATGTACCGTTTGTGCCATTTCTTCACTCCTTTGTTGAACGCCACACCCCCTCCCGTGTCACGACAGATGACGGGGCCTGACCATCTGATTTGAGACAGAGTTCGATATGAAATAAGTAGTCGCATTCTGCCTGCATATCAACGGCTAGAAAAACGCACCCATTGACTCAGGTCAATGCAATCCCTCGCCGACAGTCCCTTCCAATTTGTCGGGTAGCCTGAGAATTGTCCCTGCACCGCATATCTTTAGATTCTGTAGTAAGATTAACCAATGCGACCCGCGGGTCCGAATCGAACGCGCAGAGTACAACCCCATGTCGTCCGTGCCTGAACAGCCATCCAAGGGCGAACCCTCGCAATTCCTTGTCGAGTCGCTGCGCGCGTCTACGCGGAGCCTACGGTTCCTGTTCCTGCTTATCCTGGCTCTATCTTTTCTCGTGGGTTATTCGATATTTCAGCAACCTTGGTGGATTATCGAAAGAGTCGGGTGGGGTATCGATACCTTCGAGCGTATCGAGAAGCTACACCGTGATTTCCGCAATGAACCCGCCTTGCAGTCTGCTGCTCTTGAAAAATTTGAACTACTGAAAGGCAAGGCGTTATCTCTGGCAGTCGCACTCGAACGACTGAATGAGGAGCGCCCGCAAGAAGCCGCTGCGCTGGTCGACAAACTGAAGGCCTCCCTGAAGGAAGAACAGCCGGACTATCTTGAAGCCCTACTCGATGACGATGCCTGGGAAGAGGTGTCTTCGGTATTCTCCCACATTCGTACCAAAGACGCCGAACAGTTAAGTATCGAGTACTTAGCCCTGTTTGCCGGATATTTCTACCCTGATTTGTGGCAAGACCTACTCAAGGGCACCCTCGCACTACTGGCCCAACTCGACGAGTACTCGGTGGGGCTGGACCCCAATTACGCCGCGCAAGGCGTGGTAAGCGCCACCCTGGGCCATTCCTGGCAGTCGGATCTGAACCGCTGGGATCTGGGGCCCTGGGCCGTCATTCGAAACGCAAAGCTGGGGGTCGAATGGGAGGATCGCCTGTACCAGCTGCCCAGCCTGGAGCGCGTCGCGCGAAGTATTGCCGTACTCGCCGCCTTCTGTGACAACTATGATATCGATCCTTGCTCGCTCAACTTTGTCCGCCGCGAGTTCGGTGAGAAGACAGATGAAAGCGTGTTAAGAAACCTCGAAGTGCCCTATCTTGGCAAGAGCGTGGGAAACCTGCAAATTGTATTAGCCTTTCCTTTCGTAGCATTCACTCTCGTGCTCATGCTCTATCTTCAGATCCGGCGGAGAAAGGCATTGCTGCAAACGCTGCTGTCGAGTCAAATCCAGCACGACGTTATGCTGCTGGATGCACCGACGATTTTCGCTAACATCGAACTGTTTGGCGGCACAAATCTGAAACGCGAAGAACGCGCCGCGAGCACAGGGTTACGACTCATGGTCGTATTGGCGCTGGCGTATACCTTTATCGTCGTCACGGCCTGTGTGTTCTATGTCGGTCAGGAGGTCCACTTCGATGTCATGCTCGTGCAGGTTGCTGACGAAATCAGGACAGGTCTGAACTCGGTCGGCTTGTCGGTGAGCTTGCCGTTTCTGCAATTCCCGTGGATTGAGCTGATCGCAGTAATTCTTTGGATTGTTGGCGCTTTCCTCACCGGCACCATGGGTGCATGGATTACCTGGCTGATTTGGAAGGAACTCCGCGTTTCTGACAAGACCAGCGAACAATCCGCCTAGGACTCAACTGGCACATCACCTCAACAGCCAACGGGGCCATAACGCGAGTTATTGGCGTCTGGCAACAACCCCGCCCCGTTTCTGCTCCATTTCAACGATGTAGGCAAGGTCAAATTCTTGGCACCCTTGTGCCGGGAGAAAGTGTGATGCGTACATCGTTATTTCTGCAAGAGATTTGTTTGAATGATGCGACCTTGGTAAGGGAAGACAAGGGGCAATTCGTCCCAGTGATCATTGGGTGCATCTTAAGAGTTAACCGATTTGCTCATGAATCTGATGTCGACACGGATACATGAGCCGACTGTTGCGCTCAGGTCTTGCACATATGTATGTGACTGTGAGCACGACACATCGTGTTGGAGTTGCGAATCGTGTTGAAGGGTTAATGACAAACCTGAATCACGATCTTCAAGGAGGCGAAGAAATGAAAGCATCAGTTCCAAAACTGCGCACAGCGCTATCACCCATTTTGTCAATAATCGTATTACTTACGGCGTTCATATCAGCATCACCTGTCTATGCGGTTTCTGGCTACCTGGCCGATTTTAACAGCCTGTATCCCGGCTCCACGTCGGCTAACAACGCGAGCTGCCAGCTCTGCCATGGCTCGTCTACCCAGAACCTAAATCCATACGGCGCGGCGATTTGCGTCCAAGGCGGTGGTATCACTGCGCGCCTGCAGGCCGTAGAGGCTGCGAATTCGGACGCGGATCCCACCGGTTCTAATAATATCACGGAGATCAATGCCAGTACCCAGCCGGGCTGGACACCCGGGAATGTTAATGCGTTGTTCAACCGAGGCAACTGCAGCGCGATCGGAACCACCGAGGCGCCGCCTGCCTTCATTGCCGGTGACCTGGACCCGGCCGCGGGCAACCAGCCTCCAGTCGCCGACGCCAACGGTCCGTATACGGGAACGGTCGGTGTCGCTGTGACCTTCGATGGCACGGCGTCCAACGACCCGGACGGCACTATCGTGAGCTATGCCTGGGACTTCGGTGACGGCACTATCGGCACCGGCGCAACGCCGACCCACACTTACCTCGTAGACGGCACGTTTGATGTCACCCTGACCGTGACGGATGACGCGGGCGACACGGGGATGGATGCGACGACGGCCGCCATAGCGTTGGGCAACCAGCCGCCAGTCGCCGACCCCAATGGCCCATATACCGGAACGGTCGGCGTCGCTGTGACGTTCGATGGCACGGCGTCCAATGACCCGGACGGGACTATCGCCAGCTACAGTTGGGACTTCGGTGACGGAAACGTCGGAAATGGACCGACGCCGACCCACACCTATGCGGCAGCGAACACGTATAACGTGACCCTGATGGTGACGGATGACGCAGGTGCGACCGACTCAGCCGGGACCACCGCCGACATCGCTGCACAGCCTGTCAACCAGCCACCGGTGGCCGACGCCAATGGCCCATATAGCGGAGAGGTTGGCGTCGCTGTGACCTTCGATGGCACGGCGTCAAGCGATCCGGACGGAACCATCGTGAGCTATGCGTGGGAGTTTGGCGATGGGAATACCGGCACGGGACCAACGCCGACCCATGTCTACAGCGCCAATGGGAACTACCCCGTAACCCTGACGGTGACGGATGATGCCGGCGACACCGGCACAGACACCTCAACCGCCAGTATCGGGGCAGTGAATCAACCACCCGTTGCGGATCCCAACGGCCCGTATAGCGGAACAGCCGGTGTGCCGGTGACCTTCGATGGCACAGGATCCAGCGATGCGGACGGGACCATCGTGAGCTATGCGTGGGACTTTGGTGACGGCGCCAGCGGCTCCGGGCCAACGCCGACTCATACCTACAGTGCTAACGTGGATATCCCCAGCCAGGTGACATCATCAAGATTAAAGTAGTCCAGTACTGCTTTAGCCGGTTTTTCCCATCTCCAGTCCTGCGCTAGATCGTATTTTCTGCGAGC
>CP070733.1:2061608-2068786 GCA_020347585.1 Pseudomonadota bacterium
CCGTCGTTGATGCCCGAGGCGTTTCCTGCGGTCACACTGCCTTCCTTGTTAAAAGCCGGGCGCAACTTGCCCAATGATTCGGTCGTGGTGCCATGGCGGGGAAACTCGTCGGTATCGAAGACCAGCGGGTCGCCCTTGCGCTGCGGGATTTCTACCGGAACAATTTCGTCGCGGAAGGCGCCGGCCTTTTGCGCCGCCTCGGTCTTTTGCTGGGACGCCGCGGCAAACGCATCCTGTTCGTTACGATCGATTTCAAACTGTTGCGCAATATTCTCGGCGGTGTTGCCCATGTGGCACTGATTGAACGCGCACCACAGGCCATCGGTGATCATCGTGTCCTGCAGGGCCCATTCGCCCATCTTCTTGCCGGTGCGTGATGAAGGTAGCACATGCGGCGCCAGACTCATGTTTTCCTGCCCGCCGGCAATCACGATGTCGGCGTCACCGCAGCGCACTGCCTGGCTTGCCAGGTGTATGGCCTTAAGGCCGCTGCCGCACACCTTGTTGATAGTCAGGGCCGGCGTTTCAACCGGCAGGCCTGCTGCCAGGGCAGCCTGGCGCGCGGGATTCTGGCCGACCCCGGCCGCTAACACCTGCCCCAGGATGACTTCGTTGATCTGGTCGGGCGCAAGGCCCGTACGTTCCAACAGCGCTACGATAATCTTTGCGCCAAGCGTACTGGCGGGTATGCCAGACAAGCTGCCGTTGAACGTACCGATTGCAGTACGTGCGGCCCCCACGATCACGGGATGTTCACTCATGGCACGGGCTCCTCCGTTATCCGTGGATTTTCCTGGACCCCTGGCAGCGTGCTGCCGGATACCGGCACCACTGCCGCTGACTTTACTACCATGCACCGACACTGGCGACCCCGTCGGCAGCGTTCGCCTCGCCACCCTGAGCCCCGCGTTTCCCAGTGCAACACTGCGAATTTCACTGAATGTTGCACTGCACAAATAATGTGCTAGCATAGCCTCTATGGAGCGG
The DNA here is from genome assembly GCA_020347585.1 of Pseudomonadota bacterium. Taxonomy (GTDB): domain Bacteria; phylum Pseudomonadota; class Gammaproteobacteria; order CAMYNG01; family CAMYNG01. The sequence goes on from CP070733.1 coordinate 2,062,596, forward strand.
CGTGGCAACGCCGCCACCCTTTCCATCACCCGCGTGAACACGCAAAGGGGCTGCTATGAGTGACTCTGTTCCTCCGGGCGCCGACAAGTGGTTCGAAGCGCAGCGCAAGTACTGGGATGCCTGGCTCGACCTTGCCCGCCAGACTGCCACCACCGCGTCGCCGGACGCGGCTCCCGGCAAGGCCGAAAATCCCTGGGACCAAGGACTTGAGCAGTGGTGGCAGAGTGTGTCGAGCGCTGCCCCACCGCAGGTTCAGGACATCTACGATAAGCTCGTTAACCTCGGTAAGGCCTACTTTGCTATGGGCCAGGGTGTGCTTGGGGACGGTCAAGTTCCCTCCTCACAGGCGCTCACCGACTGGCTCGAGCAGCTCAATAACACCTTCAGTAACATGACTATGCCGCTGTCGCCCAGCGCTGTTCCAGGCATGGATCAGATGATGGCGTTCTGGGATCTGCCGGCAGACACGTGGCAGCGCACACTTTCGTCAATGTCGCCGTTTCCTGGTGATTTCCTTCAGGCCCTGCACCCCGAAGGGCTGTCGCCCCTGGCGCGCGGCATGCACGAGCACCTTGATCGCTTTCTATCGGTGCCGGCGGTCGGGTACACCCGCGAATCGCAAGAGCAGTACCAAAATCTCTACAAGCTGGTGTTCGAGTATCAACGGGCGATGCGCGAGTTCAACCTGGCGTTTGTCAAGGTGGGGGCACAGTCCGTCGAGTTGTTTCAGAAAAAACTCGGTGAACGTCCCGAGGCAGATGGCCCCGTCGGTTCGTTACGCGCGCTTTATGACATCTGGGTAGACGCCTGCGAAGAGGTATACGCCGCATACGTAATGTCCGACGAGTACACGCGTTGTTATGGCGAGATGGTCAACGCACTAATGGCCGTCAAGCGTCAGGGAGCACTTTTGGTCGACGAAGTCCTCGAAGCCTGGCACATGCCCACGCAGCGCGAAATCACCACGCTGCATGAGCGTCTGCAGGAAACGCGCCGCGAGATGCGTCAGATGCGCTCGGAAATTGAACATCTCATCGACGATCTGCGAAATGCATCCGCGACGGCGTCGAAGGCCACATCGAAAGCTGCGCAGACGGCTAGCGCCCCCGCAACTGGTACTGGCGCCAAGAAGTCCGCAACGCGCAAATCCACCGCCCGCAAACCCACAGCCAAACAATAAGGGAGAACCGCCGATGATCAATGTCGACATTCGCCCTGACCAGGTAGCCGACGAGCTCAACACGCTCACCCAGAAAATGACCCATGGCCTGCAGAACCTGCTGGAGGTGGGCGAGATTCCAACCGGCGTAACTGCGAAGGAACCAGTCTATCAGGAGGACAAGCTGGTCCTGTATCGCTTCCAGCCACCGGCCGACAAGGTCCAGAACAGGGTTCCGGTGCTGATTGTCTACGCGCTGGTCAACCGACCCTACATGACGGACCTGCAGGAGAACCGATCGACCGTCAAGGGGCTGCTCGATGCCGGGCTGGACGTCTACCTCATCGACTGGGGCTATCCCGACCGTGCCGATCGCTACCTGGGTCTGGACGACTACATCAACGGCTATATCGATCGTTGTGTGGACGTGATTCGACGCCGCCACAAACTGGACAAGATCAACATCCTCGGCATTTGTCAGGGAGGAACGTTCAGCCTGTGTTACAGCGCACTGCATCAGGACAAGGTGCAGAATCTGGTCACCATGGTGACGCCGGTCGACTTTCAAACATCGGACAACATGCTCAGCCACTGGGTACGGCACATCGATATCGATTTGCTGGTTGACACCATGGGCAACGTGCCGGGCGACCTGTTGAACTGGACATTCCTGACCCTGAAGCCCTATCGCCTTATCGGTCAGAAATACATGGATATGATCGACATTCTCGATGACGAGAAACAGGTGAACAACTTCCTGCGCATGGAAAAGTGGATCTTTGACAGCCCGGACCAGGCGGGCGAGGCCTACCGGCAGTTCATCAAGGACTTTTATCAGCAGAACAAGCTGATTAAGGGCGGTTTGAGCATTGGTGGTCGCGAGGTGAAACTCGGCGATGTCAGCATGCCTGTGCTGAACATATTCGCCACCGAAGACCACCTGGTGCCACCGAGTGCCTCCACACCGCTCAAGGATCACATTGGTACAAAGGATTACACGGAGTTGTCGTTCCGTGGCGGACACATCGGAATTTACGTCAGTGGGCGCGCGCAGAAAGAAGTCCCGCCCGCTATTGGTCAGTGGCTGGACGAACGCACCTGAGCACCGTACAGCAAGCGGTTCCGTAAACGGAAGTCCCCCCCTGGGACGATATTCGCCGCCCGCCTCGCGGGCGGCTTTTTTCTCTTAGACTCGACGGGTTCGGAGGACGCTTTGCATCGCAGGGCGCGTTGCTAGCTGCGCGCTTCGACCCGATCCACCACCTCGTGCACACCGGGTATGTACCAGATATCCATCAACGCAAGATGCTTCTCCTCGCTGCTCGCGACATAGCCGTTCAGGGTTACCCTGCTGTCACGCGTGTCGATTGATAGCTGGTCAGCATGCACGAACGGGTCCTTCTCCAGCACGATGCGTATGGCATCGCTCAGTTCGCCGTCGTTTTCTTCCTCGGCGGGAACAACCTTCAGGTGGTTTCGCACGATTTCGCAGCCGGCGGTCCACCAGATCAGCACCTCGGCCAGGCGCCGGTGCGTCAGACTGCCGACGCGCCCTTCCAGCGTCACACTGCTGTCCTCGATGCATGCCTCGATGACACGGTTTTCATCATCGTCAGCCTGGTGCACTGTCTCGAAGCCGCTGTTGCGCGCGATGCGCACGGTATATTCGCTGAATGCGGGTTCCTTGGTAAACATGTTGATGACTTCGTCTCGCAGGGCGCCGTCGTCACCGGCATCGGTGGCCGAAATGCGTAGTCGATCGATAATGGGTACTGCGCCGGCCACGTGGTGCGCAATGCGTCCCGCGATACGCTTGGCGGCGATGTCGCCCAGTGTCCCTTCCAGCACGAGCGCCTCATCCTCGATGCGGGCATTGATCGGGTACTGGTGAACGCCGATACGTTCGTCCTGCTCCAGTGCCGCGGCCAGCGCATCGAGGACCCCGGAATGTGTCTCATCAGCCATGTCGGCTTCCTCCTCGTCTGAGTTGTTTTGTCACTGCTTTGAAATCTAGCAGACGGTACATTGCAATTGTTTGATCTGCGTTAATACAGTCACGTATTGCACTGCGCCGGTCGGTCTACGAAGTCCAGTTGGTTTGCGCTCGAAACAACGCCCACCGCCTGCCGTCAGTCGCGATAGGATGCTATCCGATTGATTGACTGCGAGATTTTCTCTGGCTGCCGGCAGAGCCATACTGCGCCGGCGTGCTGTGAGCAGACGGCTGCGCGACCTATTCCCACGTCCAACGCATACTTGCTGCCTGACTGATACACCGACCCCGGGGCGCCAGCACGGCTACTCGAGTTCTGACAACTGGTGCTCCAGGGCTCGCACCCGGCCGCGTAGCTCTTCCAGTTCCTGCAATAGGTCCATGACAATCGTCACGCCGGCGAGATTGATCTCGAGGTCGCGTTGCAGGCGCCCGGCCATCCGGATCAGCGGCACCGCGTCCGCGGCAAACGTCCAGGACTCACGCGACTCACCCGAGGGTTCCAATAGACCATGTTCAACCAGTTCGACAACCAGTTCGGTGCGTACATTGCACAGTTGGCAAAGCTCGTCCAATCGGTAGCGCACTTCATCGCTAACCAAAACGGCCGTGATCTCCGGTAACCGGTCGCTCGCCACGTCAGCCTCCCATGCGCCCACGCGGGTTGAAGGGCATCTCCTTTGCCCACTTGCGGTACAACTCCTTCTCCTTTTCCGTGGTGGCGGCCGGGACAACGACCCGGAGCACCACATACTGATCCCCGGCGGGCTTGCCTGGGAGGCCGCGTCCGCGCATGCGCAGCTTGCGGCCGGATTGCGAACCGGACGGAACCTTAAGTTCCACCTTGGCGCCAAGCGTAGGCACCGTAATCTCCGCGCCGAGGGCGGCCTCCCACGGTGCAACCGGCACGGTGATGTAGATGTCGCGGCCCTCGGCGTGGAACAGTGCATCGGACACGAATTCGACGGTCAAATACAAATCCCCCGCGGGCTGCTTGCCAGTTCCGGGTTCGCCGTGGCCCGCCAGGCGTATTTGTTGTCCGGCCCTGACACCGCGGGGAATCTTGACCTTGAGGGTTTGCGAGCCTCTGCGCGCAATGCCGCGCGCATCGCGCCGGGTAGCGGGCACGGTTAGTTGCAGTGTGTTGCCCTGGTAGGAATCGTGCAGCGAGATGCGCACCGTGGCGTGGATATCACGCCCGCGCATGTCCGTGAAGGTCCTGCCGTCGCCGGGTGCACCGTGCGCGAATGGCCAGCCTCCCCCAAAGATCTCGCGAAAAAAGTCACTGAAGTCGGAAGCATCGACGTCACCGAACGCCTCGGGGCCCGACGCGAAATGCACCTCCCAGCCCGGTGGCGCATGAAACTCCTGTCCATGGTGCCATTGCGTGCCGAGCTGATCATAGGCTGCCCGGCGCTCGGGATCCTTGAGGGCATGATACGCTTCGGCAACGTCCTGAAAACGTTGCTTGGCATCCGACGCCTTGCTGACATCGGGGTGATACTTGCGCGCAAATTTTCGGTAGGCGCGTTTAATCTCGTCCTGCGAGGCAGAACGGTCGAGGCCGAGAATACTGTAGTAGTCCTTGTATTCCATTTTCGTGCGGATGCACCCGCCCCACCCTCCGATGGCGAGGCGCAGCGTCGTTGAGGGCTAGCATACATGAGCGCCCTGACGGGACTCCAGTCGATCGGTACTGTCCCAATAACCCGTCAAACCTCTCATGCCGCCCGACGTGAGATGGGTTATGATTCTTACATCGAAACCCTGCTGCACGAAGTCACATGGGAAACACAAAGCTCGATCTGGGAGAAAAACTCTCCGCCGCGTACGACACGATTCTGGAGCGATCCCGCGAGGCGCTGGCCAGTCTCAGGGAAAACACCGACGACGCGCTGCACCGTGCACTGGGCTCTGCCCGCGACAAGGCAGTGGAACTCGGCGAGTTGGGGCGTGATGAGGCGGAGCGGGTTCACGACTTTGTCGTGCGCGATCTTCACGCGGCTGCGACCCATCTGGGGGAGCAAGAACGCGACCTGGCGGATTGGCTGCGCCTGGATTTGCTGCTGGTCGAGAAGGAAGCGCTGAGTCGCTACTCGGCGCTTACCGAGCGCGCCCGAGCGGAGCTTCGCCACTTGCGTAAGACCGCGGCCAGGTATTCAGAGTGGCACACCGGCGAAATCACCGGGTTGGGCACGCTGCGGTGTGTACACTGTAATAAGGACATCCATTTCCATCGCACTGGCCGCGTGCCACCCTGCCCCAACTGTCACGGCACTGAATTTCGACGCGTGTGACAATCCCGGCGGCTGCCGGGACTGCACACAAGAGCGCGGTCCTGCTACTCCACCTTGATCTTGCGGCGCCGCGAGCGTTCAACCTTGGGCAATGTTAGTTCCAGGACACCGTCCTTGAACGACGCCTTGGCGCTATCGGTATCAACGTCGCTCGGCAGGGCCACGGTGCGTGCGAAGGCACCGCGCGAAATTTCGCAGCGGTAGTAGTTGCCTTTTTCCTCTTTCTCCTCGCGGGCGCTGCTGGCCTTTATCGTGACGGTGTTGTCAGTCAATGAGATATCGAGATCCTTTTTGTCTACGCCTGGCAGTTCGGCGCGCACTAAGATCTCGGCCTCGCGGTCGACCACATCAACACGCGGGGTCTTGCCCTCGAACGGGGCAGCGACATCACCCCAGGCCGGCCAGTCCCAACGAAACGGGCGCATCCAGCCACGCGGTGCAAAACTCTCGAAGAGGCGGTCCATTTCCTCGAATGGGCTTAGTACGTGCCCCGGCACGACGCGTTCGATATCACGCCCCTGGGATTCCTTATTACGTTCTTTGGCCATAAGTCCCTCCTGTTTGGCTAACAGTTTGGTTGTTGGCGTCGTGCTGTTGACTTCAGTTCACAAACACGACGGTCCCTCGATACCAACAGAATGGGATCGTGCCGGCGCAGTTTCAAGGTGCCTCAGCGGCTTCGCGCACCTCCTGCTGGCTCGCCAGCATCTTCGCCAGTTCCTCCGGTCGCAATGGCTCGCTA
>CP070733.1:2068886-2073481 GCA_020347585.1 Pseudomonadota bacterium
AGGTGGCTCGACGGCCGGCTCTTCGGCTGGCTTCTCCGACGGGGTTTCCGATGGTTCCACAGGCGGCTCGATGGCGGGTTTTTTGGAGGGTTCCTCAGCGGGCTCCTCAGCCGGCGCTTCCTTCGGGGCTTCGGCGGGCGCACCTTCGGGGGCTTTCTCCCTGGCCGGCTCGCAAACGGCCGGCATGCAACACGGCACAGGATCGCGGTCCGCAAATTACATCATTTACACAGCGGTGCTGTCATCTCAAGAAACGCAGACTTGTCATTTTCGTCTGGCAGATAGTCAGCCAGCATCTGGCACAATTGCACCAGATCAGCGCAATTGGCGCTTTGGCGTCGGATCAACGTTCCCGCAATCGGGCCCATCATTGGCTTGAGCACGGCCTCGATCCCCTCGAGCTGCGGGGCGCTACTCACACCCGCAGCGGGTGCGGCCTGTTGGCCCGCAACGCGTGTTTGCGTATCCGGCGCCGTCGCGCTGCTGTGCATGCGCTGAAAAAAGGCTGTGCGCGCGTGCGCGTCGGGCAGGTGGTCCGCTAGGCGCTCGTGCAATTCAGCCAGTGAGCGTGCGTTTTTGGCTAGTCGCTTAACCAACACCGGCGCAATAGGACCGATTTGCGGCATCACGGTAGCGATCAATTCGTCAAGCACCGCATCGCTCCACTGGGGCGCATCGTCGCGGGGAGTGGCAGCGCCGGTGGCACCCTCGGGCCGTGCGGTGGAGCGCATGTCGGAGAGGCTGAGCTGCGTGAGATCGGCGAGCATCGCCTCGGCCGACGGGTAGCGTGCCTCGAGGTCGGCTTCCAGGGCGCGGTGGATAATTGCACGCAGCGCGATCGGGATGTCACCGGGCAGGGTCGCGATGGGATTGGAGCCGGCATGGAGCACGGCTTCGATCACCTCGTGTAAGCGCTGGCCGCCGAACGCACGGTGTCCCGCCAGCATTTCATAGAACGTTGCCCCCAAGGCCCAAACATCGGCGCGGGCATCGACATGCTCACCGCGCAGTTGCTCGGGCGCCATATAGGCGACCGTGCCAATGCTTACACCGGTGCTGGTCATGTTCACGCCGGCCATCTTGGCAACGCCAAAATCCAGGATCTTCACACCGCCGTCGTGGGTCAGCATGATGTTGGCCGGCTTAATGTCGCGGTGGACGATTTGGTGCGCGTGAGCCGTGGCCAGGCCCACGGCCACTTGGGCGGCGATTTCCACGGCCTCGTCCTCGGGCAATGCACCGTGCGCGATGCGGGTCTCCAGCGTTTCGCCTTGGTAAAACGGCATGGTCAGATACAGATGCGCATCCGGTGTCTCACCGATGTCATGGATGACACAGATATTCGGATGATCCAGACGCGAGGCAGCACGCGCCTCGGCGACAAAGCGCTCGCGAGCCTTGGGGTCCGCGTTGAGATGCGGTGGCAGAAACTTCAGCGCGACCTCGCGTTCCAGACGCGTATCCAGCGCGCGATAAATCACACCCATGCCGCCGGCGCCAATCTTGCCCAGGATTTGATACGGACCAATTTGTTGCGCCGCCCCGCCACCCGTAGACGCCGTCGCCGTTGTGCCCGGCGCCAACTGGTTCCACAGATCGTCGCGACGCTCATCGGCGGCGAGCAGGGCGCGCAGCTCGTCGAGCAGCGCCGTGTCGCTGCCGCATTCATTTAATAGGTAATCCTCGCGTTCCTCAGCGCCGAGCTCGAGGGCGGAATCAAATAGGGCCTGTATCCGATTCCAACGGTCTTGTTGCATAGCGGAACCAAAAATGCGGGGCGCACGAGGCGGGCGGGTGCCGCGCCAAGTTGCAGACGACATAGTGTTTTTGGAACTCTAGCAGACTCACCGCCACGGCACACGGCATGTGCCCGGCAACGGGGGCGCTGGTTTCCATGACAGTCATGTGGTTTTCTATGAAAAAAGTGAAAGTCGCATTTAGGGGCAGCTGGATGTCGCTTTTTTCCCCGCCATAGACAAGGCGGGGAGCCAGTAGGCCCCCCGCACATCCCCTTGGTAGTTACTAACCGAGTGCTACGACTGGTTCGGGTCGTACTGCCCTCGCACTTGGCACATGCTCGTCGCGATAGACACGTAGTTGGTGATAGCTAAATCGATGCCGTCGACGATGAATGCCTGCAGCACATGAAACGGGACACGCGCCGGATGGGTCGCAATGCTAGTGCCAGCGCCGGCAACCGCGTTTACCGTTATTTCAAGGTCAGTAGGCGTCAGGTCTTTAATTGATTTCAAGCCCCAGGACAGAGTCTTGAGTAATGCCTGCACCGTCGCAACGTGGGTCGCGGTGCGCTTGTTGGTAACCAACTCGCACAGCTCTGCCTCATAGGGAAGTGGGTTGGCCAGCAGGTCTCGCGGGCGGGGCAGGTCGGGCAGCTCCGCAAGTTTCGCGCGAATGTTGTCCACGTTCTCACGCAAGGTGGGAAGCTGGGGCCCAATGGCCTGTTCCAGCAGATACAGGAATTGCACCGGCATACGGTCAACGAGCGCGATCACCTTACTCAGGCGCTGCCCAGCATCGTCATTTGCAAAGGCGGGAAAGTCCCGCATGACGCCCTGCAAGTCGCCGAACAAGCCCTGGATGTCTTGCCGGAAGGTCTCGGCATATGGACCCGCGAATTGCTGATAGTCGTGTTGCCGCTCCTCGAGGAAGTCGATGGTGGCACCCACTCCCTCCATCAACGGGCCGTTACGCATCCGGTCCATCATGGGTTGGAACGCACGCACTTCGCCATACATCTCATTGAGCTTTCGAGACATGTCTGTGACTTTGTCCTTGATGTCCTCGATGCGCCCCTGCGCACTGGTGGCAGCCTTTTTGGGTGCAGCGACAACGCGCTGGGCGGTAGAGCTGGTCTTACTACGAACCTTGTCCGCAGCCCCATCGAACCAGCCTGCAGAGGCAGGGAAGGTGCCAGCGGCGCTAAGCACGAGAACCAGGGCACTCACGGTGCCGATGCGATGAAAGCGGGTGTGATTCTGTGTATTCATTGTCCTGTCTCCTATGGGTGATTGTTGTAATTGGCGTATTTCTTTCGCCTTCACCCCTAGAAGCGACAACCGGAGACAAATCCCCTCAGGTATTTTGAAAAAAGTGCGAACGATCCTCGCCTGTGATTCCGCGCGACAGCCCGGCAGCAAGGTCGAGCGAGGTAAACAGTGTCTGGAACTGGCTGTCGCGTTAACGCCACGCAGGCAAGAGGACTACATGGTCGTCGGAGGAAGAGTTATGTCAGGAATAACAGCCGAGTCGCCGAGAGATCTCGGTTCGGCTACGGCGCCGCGTTGCCCCAGCGTTGATGAATGGTCCCCAGTGCTACTGCTCGATCGAACCGCACTTTGCGCCTGCGCAAAAAGTGTCCCCTGGCTAAATCAACCGATTGGCAAAAAAAGCTAGTGCACATACTTGACAACCCACTTGTCAATGCTAGAATGACAAGTGGGTTGTCAAGTATGTGGGTACGTCATGTCGAAGGCTGTTCAAAGTGAGTCCTATCAAGTTATCTGGTTGATTCGCAGGCTTTTTCGGGCATTAAGCCAAAAATCCAATGAAAACCTTGAGGGGCTCGGAATTTCGGTTGCTGACAGGGCGGTGATGGAGTTTCTTTACCCTGAGAAAATGCTTTCGGTTCCCGAAATCGCTGAAAAATACCAGGTGTCAAGACAGCATGTTCAGGTAACGGTCAACTCGCTACTGGAGAATGGCCTGCTTGTTACCAAAGAAAACCCTAGCCACAAACGTTCCCCCCTCATGATGCTCAACGCGAGAGGTCGCAAGTTGTTTGGCGCAGTTCTCAAGAATGACAAGGAAGCAATTAGATCATTGTTTTCTCATATTTCAAAGAACGACGTGCAAATAACTCAGCGAACACTTCAGTCCTTATTGGATGAACTAACTTGAGGAATACTCTCATGCGCAAGTTTTTTCACAAACGTTTCTTGTATGCAATTGTTCTATTAATACTGGCTTCAGTCGCTGGTTTATGGTCATGGAATACGATATCGGAACTATTCAACCTGCCCCAGGCACAGTACAAACACGTAGTGGCTGCATTTTTCCTGCTTTTTGTTCTAAGGTGGGGGCTTTCTTCCGGTCATCGCGCTGTGGGTCGTCTGGGTGGCGAAGAGCATAAGTATCTGGGTCATTGATTTTTTGTACCCAGAGATTGCTCCAATCTTTGGCCATGACCTGCGTGACAATTCCGCAAACCCGGGCTGTTTAGAAATGCGGCGCCGGGTTATGCGCATTTCGGCGGCCGGTATTGCGCAACGTCATATCTATTCTTGGGAAGCGATTGAGTTTATCCACCGCTAAAGCAACGAGTACGAACGATGAAAAAACCATCCGGGATAATTATTAGTATCGTGGGATTGGGTTTGGTAGTTGGCGCTTTGACAACAACCCTCGGTTTGCAAACCGTCGTGCTAAGTATCGGGCTTGGCTTGATGCTTGGTGGTGTGTTCAAGGAAATACACGAAATCAAGAACAAGATTGATTGATGCGCTTTAGCCCGGGTTGCAACTATCCCGGGCTACGCGCTGGTGCGCGAATATCTCTGGCTCAACTCATCGCATAGC
>CP070733.1:2073581-2076764 GCA_020347585.1 Pseudomonadota bacterium
CCACAGATGGTGAAAAAGTTTATCAGACGTTACATGCCGGAGCATCACAAGGTCCGTGAACATCCCCATCTCAACAGGATCTTCGGCGCCTTGCTGCATGACCCCAACCTGTTGCACCTGAACCGGCGCTCGGTTTCCGGTGCGTTTGCCGTTGGGCTGTTCTGGGCGTGCATCCCGATTCCGTTACAAATGCTGCCCTCGGCTGCCTGCGCAATTGCATTTCGCACCAACCTGCCTATCGCGGTAGGACTGGTATGGCTTACCAACCCGCTCACCATGCCGCCGCTATTTTACTTCTGCTACAAGCTCGGTGCGTGGCTACTCGACCGGCCGCTGCACAGCATTGAGTTTGAGTTCACGCTGGCGTGGTTTATGCGTGAAGTGGGAATGATCTGGGAACCACTGTACCTGGGCAGCGTAATCGTTGGGGTAGTGGCCGCTGCCTTCGGCTACGGCATCGTGCGTATGCTGTGGCGTCTTCACATCATAAGCCATTGGCAACGCAAAAAACGCGAACGTCAGTTGCAAAAGGCGGTGAAACGCGCGAGCAAAAACGAGCGGTAAAGGGATGCGGAACTAGGAATTAGGAATTAGGAATTAGGAGTTAGGAGTTAGGAGTTAGGAATTACGAATTACGAATTACGAATTACGAATTACGAATTACGAACAAAACGGTACCCGGGCAACGCCGTGCGGTCAACGGGAGTGCCTTGTCCTCGCGCACCCCGTGCCTGCATAGCACGTTTGGCATATGTGACCGATAGTCGGGCGACTACCCCGCCCTGAGTTCACCCTCTTCCAGTTCCAGCACGCGGTCCATACGCTTCGCTAGGTGCATGTCGTGCGTTACCACGACGAAACTGGTCTGGTACTCGCGGTTCAATTCCAGCATCAGTTCATAGACCTGCTGCGCAGTCCGGGTGTCGAGGTTGCCCGTTGGCTCGTCCGCCAGCACGCACTGAGGTCGCGTCACCAGCGCGCGCGCCACGGCCGCGCGCTGCCGCTCACCACCGGACAACTGGCCGGGCTTGTGTTTCAGTCGTTTACCAAGACCCACGCGCGCCAGCATATCCAACGCAGTGTGCCGCGCTTCCCCCACTTTCATACCGCGTATCAACAGTGGCATGCTCACGTTTTCCAGCGCCGTAAATTCCGGCAACAGGTGATGAAACTGGTAGACGAAACCAAGTGCGTGGTTACGTAACCTGCCGCGCGCCACATCACTGAGGCGTGCCATGTTCTGACCACCAACGCTAACCTCACCGGCGGTTGGAATGTCCAATCCACCGAGCAAATGCAACAGGGTGCTCTTGCCTGACCCGGAAGCGCCCACCACGGCGATCTGCTCGCCACGCGGCAGACGCAAATCGACATGGCGCAGCACCTCGAGCGTGACCGGCCCCTGGCGAAAATGCTTGGCCAGCGCGCGGCACTCGAGCACGGGTTCGGCGGCGTTCATTGCGGTGTCATTGCTACTCATAGCGCAGCGCTTCGGCCGGCTGGGTACGTGCCGCACGCCATGCCGGGTAGAGGGTGGAGAGCAAGCCGAGCAGGAATGACACCGAGCAGATAGTCCAAACATCGTTCCAGTGCAGGTCAGACGGCAGTTCACTGATGTAGTAAATGCCCGGATCGAGTACCCGGAAGCCGAACAGCCGCTCGATAAACGGAACTGCCGTATCCAGGTTCAGCGCCAGGCTTACACCGCCAGCCAGACCCAGCACGGTGCCGACGATGCCGATCAGGGTTCCCTGCACCATGAAGGTCCCCATCACGCTGCGCGGCGAGGCACCAAGTGTGCGCAAAATGGCGATATCACTCTGCTTGTCGGTCACCACCATGACCAGCGTTGAGACGATATTAAAAGCAGCCACCGCGACAATGAGAAGTAACAGAAGAAAGATCATGCGCTTTTCGACCTTGACGGCACGAAACCAGTTGGCCTGTGTGCGGCTCCAGTCTCGTACCCAGTAATCGGAAAACTGGTCTTTCGACAGTTCCGTGCGCAGCCATGGCGACAAAAACGGATCGTCGAGTCGCGCACGCACGCCGGACACGTAGCCCTTCATGCGATACAGGCGCGCCGCATCCTCCACGTGCATCAGCGCCATGCTGGTATCGTAAATGTTGTGCCCGACGCGAAAGATACCGACCACAGTGAAGCGCTTTAGCCGCGGCGAAATCCCCGCCGGCGTCACGTTGGCGGTGGGTGTAACCAGCGTTACCTTGTCGCCGATATCTAGCCCGAGCGAGCGTGCCAGGTCGAAGCCGAGAATGATATGGAACTTGCCAGGTTTGAGGTCGGTAAGTTCGCCCACTTCCATGCGCTCGGCGACCCTGGATACCCCTGGTTCGTACGCGGGGTCCACGCCCTGGGTGATTACACCGTTGACCTGCTTGCGGTGGATCAGCATGCCCTCGCCTTTAATATAGGGGGCTGCCGCCAGCACATGCTCATGCGACTTCAGCTGTTCTGCAATATCTTGCCATTCCTTTACGCGGCCCTCGAAATTGGTCACCGTCAGGTGCGCCACCATATCCAGGATGCGCTCTCGCACTTCCTTCTCGAAACCGTTCATTACCGACAATACAGTGATCAGCGCCGTAACGCCGAGCGCTATACCCAACATGGAAGTGAGCGATATAAAGGAGATAAAGTGATTGCGACGCTTGGCGCGGGTGTAGCGCAGGCCTATAAACAATTCGACGGGCTTGAACATCAGTTCGCATTAAGTCGCAGGTGAGCGGCAATTCTAATCGCACCCTCGCTGCGGAGCAACGTGTTTACCGGCTCGGTACAGTTCATGCCAAACGCACCACTGGAAGGCGCCGATTTAACGCGACGCCTTGTGTTGCAAGCTGCGCCTGGTAGGCAAGCGCCTCGACGCCCGCCGCTAGCGCCGCGTTCAGGGCCTTCGCATAGTCCGGATCAATCTCGTGCGCCACGCGCAACGCGTGGACATCGGACCGCGCCACGCAGTACACGATGGCAGCGCGATCGCCCTGCTCGAGCACCCGTACCAGCTCGCGCAAGTGTTTCGCTCCACGCCTGCTGACCGCATCGGGAAACACTGCAACGCCCCGTGCGTCGACCGCCGTGACGTTCTTAACCTCGACGTAACATCGCTGACCAACATGGTCCTGCAAAAGGATGTCGACCCGGCTGTTTTCTATACCGAAGCG
>CP070733.1:2076864-2079519 GCA_020347585.1 Pseudomonadota bacterium
ACGTCGGACAACTGCTTGCCGCGCTCAAGGAACCCGACCCACCCAAAGGCATGAAGGATGCGTGGGAGAAACTTCCCGTGTACAAGCAGGTGCTGAACATGTCACCTAACGTGGTGAAGAAGGCGCTGTGCCAGGCTAATGTCGTTGAGGGCGAGGCAGTTGACCTCGGCACGCTGCCCATCCAGACTTGCTGGCCGGGCGATGCCGGCCCGCTCATTACCTGGGCGCTGGTGGTTACGCGTGGCCCGCACAAGGAGCGCCAGAATCTCGGTATCTATCGCCAGCAGGTCATCGGCGCCAATAAGGTAATCATGCGCTGGCTTGCACACCGCGGCGGCGCGCTCGACTATCGCGACTGGTGTGCGGCGCATCCCGGTGAACCGTTTCCGGTCGCGGTGGCGCTGGGCGCCGACCCGGCAACGATTCTCGGTGCGGTAACGCCGGTGCCCGACACGCTTTCCGAATACGCCTTTGCCGGGCTGTTGCGTGGTGCGAAGACCGACGTGGTCAAGTGCATCGGCAGTGATTTACAGGTACCGGCGTCAGCCGAGTTCGTGCTCGAAGGGGTAATTCATCCCGGCGAGGAAGCCGACGAGGGACCGTTTGGCGATCACACCGGTTACTACAACGAGGTAGAGCGTTTCCCGGTGTTTACCATCGAGCGCATTACGCACCGCGACAAGCCCATCTATCACAGCACCTACACCGGCCGCCCGCCCGATGAACCAGCGGTGCTGGGTGTGGCGCTCAACGAAGTGTTCGTGCCTATCCTGCAAAAGCAGTTTCCGGAGATTGTTGATTTCTATTTGCCGCCCGAGGGTTGTTCCTACCGTGTAGCAATAGTGAGCATGAAAAAGCAGTACCCGGGTCACGCCAAACGCATCATGCTGGGTGTCTGGTCGTTCTTGCGCCAGTTCATGTACACCAAGTTCGTTATCGTCACCGACGACGACGTCAACGTGCGCGACTGGCAGGACGTAATCTGGGCCATGACCACGCGCATGGATCCGGCACGCGACACCACTATCATCGAAAACACGCCCATCGACTATCTTGATTTTGCCTCGCCAGTGTCGGGGCTGGGCTCAAAGATCGGTTTTGATGCCACCAATAAGTGGCAGGGGGAAACGCAGCGCCGCTGGGGTGAGCCTATTGCCATGGATAATGAAACCAAACAACGGGTCGATGAACTCTGGGAACAGCTCGGAATCGACTAACACCTCTCTTCGTAGTCGCATGCTGCGGTTCGTGACATGTGCAGCGCTGGTATTTGCTGGCGCGACGGCCTCGGTACGCGCACAGGAACAGCCGCTACCCGAGGGCGATGAGGCCTTCTGGGAATTTCTCGACTACTCCGCGAAGCAGCGTTCTACGAAGACGTTGTGGGTGGAAGGCTCGCACGAATCCACTGACGGCCAGGACTATTACGCCGAGTTTGATCTGGCGCTGGCCAGCGGCTACTGGTTCATGATCGGCGCCGGAAAAAGCCGTATCCCCCTTGATGAGGGCAGCTTCGAGCCGGACCGCTATTTTGTCGGCGGCTCGACGCGACGCTTCGGTGCCACACGGCTCGACTTCAGCTACCTGTACTGGGGCGAATCGCGCCAACTAGTCACACAAACTCTCTCAGTGGCGGCCGACTGGTGGGGCAAGAACTGGTCGGTGCGCGGTGGCCCGCAGTTCCGCGCCATCGATCTGTTCACGCGGCCGCGCGATGATGGCAGCCAGCGCGAACTCAATGTATCCAGCCGGGCGCTGGAGGCCTGGGTGGGTTTTCACGGTCTGCGCAACTGGGAGTTTATCGTCGGTGGGGCCCGTTATCGTTACTCGCGTGACCTCACACCGCTCAGCCGCCCGATCGTCTCGCGCGCGTTTTCGGCGCAGGCCCTGACCCTCGCCTACAGTTTCCTCGACCGCTGGGGCTCGGTCGAAGCCGCGTACCGCATTGGCAGCACGCGGTTGTCGCTCAAGGGCATCCGCACCCGTTCGGCGATCGATTTCACCGACACCAGCGTCGCCACGTTCACGGTCGGCTGGTTTGGGCATCGCGAATTCTTTGTCTCGGGCGAAGCAGGTCGTGTCGCACCCGAGTTCGGGGAGCTATCGACCTATGCCACGCTTCGGCTTGGTTACTCCTGGCAATAGCGCATGGCGCGACACGGTATAGCTACCATTGCAGTGCACAGGGTCCGCCCCTAAAGTTTCGACTCGAAAAATGAGTCAAACAACAACAAAAAGGACTTATAACGAGTAACTACAGAGCATTGGTTGTATGTGCTTCGGTTGTGTTTTGCGGCCGCGAAATCTATACATCATTGCTCAGGTACGGTAGGGTGTAGTGCGTTGTTGGCGCCGCGCGCAACAGTGGCACGAGGCAATCAACAGGGGGACGCATGCGCACCATCCTGGTTTTGAACGCCAAGGGCGGGTCTGGCAAGAGCACTATCGCCACCAACCTTGCCAGCTATTACGCTTGGGAAGAAGAAAAATCGGTGGTGCTGGCGGATTTTGATCCCCAGGCCTCCAGCATCGAGTGGCTCAAGGCACGCGGCGAAGAGTGGCCGGAGATCCGCGGCGTCGAGGCATGGGAGGGAACGCCCCACATCCCGCGCAACGCCGACGCACTGATCCTCGACGCGCCCTCGCGGGTCTACG
>CP070733.1:2079619-2083857 GCA_020347585.1 Pseudomonadota bacterium
CCGATCACGCGGTAATCGCGCCGCTCGCGACCGTCGCGACCGAAGAACAGGATCGCCGGTGGACCGAACAACCCGAAGCGCGTGAGCAGAGCCTTGTCGTCGTCGTCGTAGAGGGTGACGTCGGCCTGTAGCAGCACCGCGTCGCCGAGCGCCGCGTGCACCTCGGGCTTGCTGAAGGTCTCGCGCTCCATCTGCTTGCACGTCACGCACCAGTCGGCATAGAAGTCCAGCATCACGGTCTTGCCCTGCGCGCTGGCCGCCGCGACCTCGCGCTCCAGATCCTCCACGGACTTGATGCGCTTGAACGTGAGGTGCTGTTCGCTGGTACCGCCGCCACCGCCGGACCACAGGCCGTGCAGCGGCTGCATGTAGTCTTTGCCGCCGGCCGCAACCCCGACTAGCATCAGTGCGCCGTACACCAGCAGCACCACGCCCAGGCCCTTCCATAGCCTGAACCAGCCGGAGGCGCCTTCCTTGATCGGCTCGAGCGCGCCTAAGTAGATCGCCGAGACGATGAACAGCAAGCCCCAAAGTAGCATGGTGATGGTGACCGGCAGGATGCGCTCGAGCATCCAGATGGCCACGGCCAGCAGCAACGCACCAAACACCGCCTTGACGGTGTCCATCCAGCCGCCGGCGCGCGGCAGCAGTTTGCCGGCCGAGGTGCCGATGGCCAGCAGTGGCGCGCCCATGCCCATGCTGAGCGCGAACAATGCGGCGCCGCCAAGGTAGGCATCGCCCGTCTGCCCGATATATATGAGTGCACCGGCCAGCGGGGCGGCCACGCACGGGCCGACGATGAGTGCGGACAGGAAGCCCATAATCGCTACGCCGAACAGCGTGCCACCCTGCTGGCGATTGCTGATCTCGGTGAGACGGCTTTGAACCGCGGTCGGCATCTGCAGTTCGTAAAAGCCGAACATGGACAGCGACAGCAGCACGAATACGCCAGAGAAAGTGCCTAGCACCCACGGGTTCTGGAATGCCGCCTGGAGGTTTTCTCCGGCCAGCCCGGCTATAACGCCCGCGACGGTGTAGGTGATCGCCATGGCCAGCACGTAAGTCAGGGACATGACGAAGGCCTTGCGCGTGGTGAGCCCCTCGCCTTGGCCGATGATGATGCTGGAGAGGATGGGAATCATCGGAAACACGCAGGGCGTGAACGCGAGCAGCAGCCCGAAGCCGAAGAACGTGAGCATGGTGAGCAATGCACTGCCCGAGGCGAGGGAGCGCGCGATGCTGTCCTGCTCGGACAGCGGGGCCTGCTCCGCGCCAGCGGGAGCGGCCTCGGGCTCGGCCTGCACGGCCGCTGCAGGCTCGGCGGGCGCCGGCGCCGCGCTCATCGCAGGGAACGTCAGTGCGACCTGCTTGTTGATCGGTGGGTAACAAATGCCAGTGATCTCGGAACAGCCCTGATAGGAAATCTTCAGTGCGGTCTCAACGGCCTCAGTGCCGGTGCGTGCGAGGCGGATGGTCGCCTCCATGTGGTCATGGAAAACCTGCACCGCGCCGAAAAACTCGTCTTGCTTGGTTTCCCCCGGGGGCAACTCCACGCCGGCCAGCGTGACATCATCCGGCGTGACTACCGTGACGCGGGTCTTGTCGCGATACAGGTAATGTCCCGGCGCGATGACCCAGCGCGCGGTGGCGGTCTTGGCATCGTCCACGTCAGCGCTGAAGGCGAACGCCTGGTCCGGTTCAAGCACCTCGTCCTGTTGTCCGCCCAGGCCGAGGCTCTCGCTCAGACCGCCGAGGGCCGCGACGCCCGTGGCGCCGGCCTCGCTGCCCGGCGCAGCGCTATCACTTGCGGGGGCCGGCGCCTGCGCGGCGGCAGGCGGCAGGCCCAGCGCGGCCATCTGCTTGTGCGGGGGATAACACACGCCAAGGTCGGCACAGCCCTGGGATTTGGCGATCAGGTTGAGGGTGGTGACCGCTGCATTAGCGCGTGTGATCGGGATGTCCACGATCACCTCGTGGCGGTAGGTCTCCACCTTGCCGAAGAACTCGTCCTCTTTCACCTTGCCCGCCGGCATCTTCGGTGTGCCGAGCGTGACGCCGTCGGTATCGGTGCGAAAGCTGATCTTGCCGCGGTACAGATAGTAGCCGTCAGCGATGTTCCACTGGGCGCGTACTGTGTTGGCGTCCAGCATACGGGCGCTGAACGCGAACGCTTGGTCGGGCAGCAGTAGTTCTTCATCCTGGGCGTGGCCTGCCGGCGGTAGGCACAGGGCCAGCAGTGCGACAAGCAGGGGATACAGCGTGTTTTTCATACGGAGGATTCCAACTCGTTATCAATCCACTGCAGGTAGTCCGGCAGTCCGTCCGTGATTGGGACTGAGATTACCTCGGGAAGTTCGTAAGGGTGCAGCGGGCGAATTGCCCCGATCAACCTGGGTATTAGCACGCGGCGCGTCTTGATTAGCAGCAAGACCTCTTTCTCATGCGCGATCTCGCCTTTCCATTTATATATGGACGTGACCCCCGGCAGCAGGTTCACGCAGGCCGCCAGTTGCTCGTCAACCAGCGCATGGGCAATGCGGGCCGCGCTATCGTTGTCGGGGCATGTGCAATAGACGACGCAGTGTTGTTGTGGTGCTCCGCCGTTCATGGCCGTCAACCATACCGGAAGCGCGATTAGTGCGCAAAGCACGACAGTTTATATTGTTGGGCAAGTCCGGTACTGTGCGCACATGCGTGCTTTTCAACTCTTGTTTCTGGTTTTTCTGCTGGTGCCGCTGGGCGAAATCTACCTGCTCATCAAGGTCGGCAGCGTGATTGGCGCTCCCTGGACGATTTTCGCGGTGGTCTTTACCGCGGTGCTGGGCGCCTGGTTGCTGCGTCTGCAGGGACTATCCACCTTTATGCGCGTGCGGGCCAGCCTCGACCGTGGCGAACTTCCGGCCTTACCCATGCTCGAGGGGCTGCTGTTGCTAATTGCCGGTGCGCTGCTGCTGACACCGGGGTTTTTCACCGACGCGGTGGGCTTCGTGCTGCTGGTTCCTGCCCTGCGTGCTCGGTTGGCCCTGGCCCTGTTGCGCAGCAGCGTGATGCACGTGCAGACCACAGGTCACCCGCGGCGTCCGGCCGATGGCGGGCGCACCCTGGAGGGTGAGTTCCGGCGTGAGGACGACTAAGCGCCCAACGCACCTGGCCGGATTTGCCCCGGATTTGCCTCCACTCTTGACACCATCTGTTTGATGACTATCATTAGCACTCGCTTTGCCCGAGTGCTAACAGTCACGGCGGGCTCTCACGGCGGTTTGCGGTCGGCTTGCCGCCGTATTTTGTTGAAATATTGGGATTTCTCTAGGAGAGGAAAGAATGAAAATCCGTCCTTTGCATGATCGTGTAATCGTACGTCGCGTGGAAGAGGAGCGCACTTCCGCGGGCGGGATCGTCATCCCCGACACCGCCACCGAGAAGCCTGTGCAGGGCGAAGTCCTGGCGGCGGGCAATGGCAAGATCCTTGACAACGGCGAGGTGCGCCCGCTCGACGTGAAGGTCGGCGACAAGGTGCTGTTCGGCAAGTATTCCGGCACTGAGGTCAAGGTCGAGGGCGAAGACCTGCTGGTGATGCGTGAAGAAGACATCATGGGTGTGATCGAGGCGTAAGCGCACAGCTACGCCTGGACCTGGAATACGAATCGAGAGGAAAAGCAAGATGACGGCTAAAGAAGTTAAGTTCAGCGAAAACGCGCGCCACCGCATGGTTGCGGGCGTAAACATTCTGGCGAACGCGGTGAAGGTTACCCTGGGCCCGAAGGGCCGCAACGTGGTGCTCGAGAAGAGCTTCGGCGCACCGACCATCACCAAGGACGGCGTGTCCGTCGCCAAGGAAATTGAACTGGAAGACAAGTTCGATAACATGGGTGCGCAGATGGTCAAGGAGGTCTCCTCACACACCTCCGATGTGGCCGGTGACGGCACCACCACGGCAACCGTGCTGGCGCAGTCAATCCTGGCCGAGGGCATGAAGGCGGTGGCCGCTGGCATGAACCCGATGGACCTCAAGCGCGGTGTCGACAAGGCCGTGTTGGCAGCGGTGGAAGAACTTAAAAAGCTTTCCAAGCCCTGCGCAGACAACAAGGCCATCGCCCAGGTAGGCACCATCTCGGCCAACTCCGACGACGCTATCGGCAACATCATCGCTGAGGCGATGGACAAGGTCGGCAAGGAAGGCGTTATCACGGTCGAGGAAGGCTCAGCACTCGAGAATGAACTGGACGTGGTTGAAGGTA
>CP070733.1:2083957-2087734 GCA_020347585.1 Pseudomonadota bacterium
CATGCGACCAAGCGGCGTGGTGATTCCGGCCAGCGCAGACCATTCCCACGACCCGATCAGCATCATCGAGGCAGTAAACGTAGCATATGCGACATCAGGAAACAGAAAGATGGCACAGAGCACCAGCCCAGTTAGCGCCAGCGCAGTCACCAGGCGCTGTTTAAGCATTGCGCAGCCGCTCGACTTGCTCTGAGGTGTGGCCGAAACGTCGCTGGCGATTTGCATAGGCCGTGAGCGCCGCTTCCAGATGCTCGCGGTCAAAGTCCGGCCACAGCACGTCGGCAAAATACAACTCGGTATAGGCCAGTTGCCAAAGCAGAAAATTGCTGATCCGCTGTTCGCCGCCGGTCCGTATGAAAAGGTCTGGCTCCGGCAAGCCCGCAAGGGACATTTCGCCGTGCAGGTGATCGGGGGAAATCTCCGCCGCCCTAAGCTCACCCTCTTCGACGCGCTGCGCAAGCCGGCGTGCCGCCTGGCTGATATCCCAGCGCCCGCCGTAGTTCGCCGAAACGATCAGTTGCAGCCCATTGTTGTCCGCCGTGAGTTCCTCGACCTTGCGCATGCGTGCTTGAAGTTTCGCGTCAAAGGCAGAGCGATCACCGATGATAGCGAGGCGCACATTGTTCTTATGCAGCCGCGCCGCCTCGCTGCCCAGCGCGGTCATGAACAATTCCATCAGGGTGCCCACTTCCTGGCTCGGGCGCCGCCAGTTTTCGCTGGAGAAGGCGAACAGGGTGAGGACCTCGACACCAATTTCGGCGCAGGTCTCCACAGTGCGGCGCACCGCCTTGACCCCGGCGCGGTGACCGGCATGGCGCGGCAGGTGCCGCTGCATGGCCCAGCGACCGTTGCCGTCCATGATGATCGCAATATGCCGCAGTCCGCTAGCTGCCCTCATTTCTGGTTCCGGTGTTATTGACGGATTACTGGCCATAGTATCTTTGCCGATGCGGGCTAACGGGCGGTCCATGAACCTCGGCGGGCGCAACCCGACCGGGTAACTGGTGCAACCCTCTCCCGGCTAGAACTCCATGAGATCCTTTTCCTTGGCCTCGAGCAATTTATCGACCTCAGCAACATATTTGTCGGTGATCTTCTGTATGTCGTCCTCGGCGCGGCGTTCGTCGTCCTCGGTGATCTCCTTGTCCTTTTGCAGTTCCTTGATATCGTGAATCACGTCCCGGCGGATATTGCGAATGGCGACACGCGCGCCCTCCCCCTCCTGGCGCACGAGGCGAATCATGTCCTTGCGCCGCTCCTCGGTAAGCGGCGGCAACGGCACGCGAATTACCTCGCCGGCGGTCGCCGGATTCAGGCCAAGGTCAGCGCTGGCGATTGCCTTTTCAATCGGCTGTACCATTTGCTTCTCCCAGGGCGTTACGGTCAGCGTACGCGGATCGGCCACACTGACGTTCGACACCTGGTTGAGCGGCACCTGCGAACCGTAATAATCAACCGAAATATGGTCGAGCAAACTGGTGTGTGCCCGGCCGGTGCGAAGCTTGGTCAACTCGTGGCGCAAGGCTTCAACACTCTTGCCCATGCGCCGCTGCGCATCTTTTTTCAGGTCTTCGATCACTGGCGCTGCTCCCCTTCCACCAGCGTGACATGATTTCCACCCCTAACGATGTTCATCAGGACACCTGGCTGATTCATGTCAAAAACGCGAATCGGTAGCTTATTGTCGCGGCACAAAACGATCGCCGTGGTATCCATCACAGCGAGTTTCTTTTCGATAACCTCGTCGTAATCAAGACGCTCATAGCGTACCGCTTTGGGATCAGTGACGGGATCCGCCGAATACACGCCATCCACCTTGGTACCCTTGAGCACCAGGTCGGCATGCACCTCGACGCCCCGCAGACTGGCGGCCGTATCGGTGGTAAAAAAGGGATTGCCAGTACCGGCGGCAAAGATGACAACGCGTTGCTTTTCGAGATGGCGAATCGCCCGGCGGCGAATGTAATCCTCGCACACGTTGTGAATGGGCAGCGCCGACATTACCCGCACGGTGAGCCCGGCCTGTTCCATGGCATCCTGGATAGACAGGGCGTTGATCACCGTGGCAAGCATGCCCATCTGATCGGCTGTCGCGCGGTCCATACCGCGCGCGGCCAGACTGACACCACGAAAGATGTTGCCGCCCCCGATTACCAGCGCCACCTGCACCCCGGCATCGATAACCTCGCGGATATCCCCTGCAACCTTGTCCACAACGGCAGGGTCAATGCCGAACTCACCGCTGCCCATCAGCGCCTCACCGCTGAGCTTGAGCAATATCCTTTTATAACGCGGTGTCGCTGACTGGCCCATGATACGAATACGCCCGGGCGCCAGGCCTCAGTTGCCCTGAACTTGCGCCATAACCTCGTCGGCGAAGTTCTCGGTCTTTTTCTCGATACCTTCGCCCACTTCCAGTCTCACGAAGCGTTCCACCGTGGCGCCAGCTCCCTTGAGCAGCTTCTCTACGCTCTGGTCCGGATCCTTGACATACGGCTGGCCAAGCAGCGTGATCTCCTTCATGAACTTGTTGATGCGCCCGCCGATGATCTTCTCGACAATCTCGGGCGGCTTGCCGCTCTCGGCTTCCTGGGCGGCGAGGATCTCTTTCTCCTTGTCGAGGATCTCGGCGGGGATCTGGTCACCGGACACATACTGCGGCCGGCTGGCGGCGACGTGCATTGCGATGTCGCGGGCCAGCGCGCCATCACCGTCCTGCAGCGCAACCACCACGCCAATACGACCGCCGTGTAAGTAGTGCCCCAGGGTGCCGGCGGTCTCCACGAGTTCAAAGCGCCTCACGCCAATGTTTTCGCCAATCTTGGCAACCAGCGTCTGGCGCACTTCCTCGATGGTAGTTGCATCACCATCAGCCAGCGGCAGAGCGGACAGCGCCGCTACGTCTGCGGGGCGTTCCGAGAGCGCGCGGTCGGCCACGGCGTTGGCGAAGGACAGGAAGCTTTCGTCCTTGGCTACAAAATCGGTCTCACAGTTCACTTCGACCATCACGGCAATCTTGCCGCTCTCGCTAGGGCGGATAATGATGGTGCCCTCCGCCGCGGTGCGCCCGGCTTTTTTGTCGGCCTTGGCCTGGCCACTTTTACGCAGGTGCTCGATCGCCGCGTCCATATCGCCGCCGGTCTCGACCAGCGCCTTTTTACACTCCATCATGCCCGCGCCAGTACGCTCACGCAGTTCCTTGACCTGTGCTGCGGAAATTGCCATGTGGTTGCCCTCGTAAATTGCAGTTCCGGCACACCCCGTGGCGGGGCTGCGGGACAAACTTGTTTAGAACTCTGGGGCCGGCCCCATGTTGTGCGAAGCGGCGCCGGCAGGGCCAGCGCACCCCGCTTTAGTCCGCGTCGGACGCTTTCTCCGGCGCTGTCTCGGCGGCCGGTGCATCCGCTGCCTCAGCAGCCGCCGCCCCGGCAGCCTCTTCAGCAGGCGCCTCGCCCTGCTCCGGCGCAGACTTGGTGCTGGCCTTCTTCGCAGCCTTCTTCAGCTCAGAGATAACCTTCTCCTTGCCCTTGATAACAATATATTCCGGAGCAAAGTCATTGTCGGGGTCAATGCCGAGTTTGGATTTGGGCAGGTCGCGGATATGGCCGATAGTGGCCAGTATATCGAAATCCTTGCCCAGGAATCGAGCCAGTGTTCGGGTCTTTGCTGGAGACTCAACTATCAGTAGGTTCTTCGCCATATTGATCCTTTGCTGGTCAGAAACACGATATATACTACATCGAATCTGAGCGCGTAAACTTTACCCTTCCCTCCAAA
>CP070733.1:2087834-2092182 GCA_020347585.1 Pseudomonadota bacterium
CTTTCGCACGCTGTTCCAACACTTTCTAGAGAAGTTCACGGGCACCGAGATCCAGCGCATAGCAGAGGACCTGGCGGGCTACGACTTCGGCGAGTTGGGCGCAGTAATCTGGTCGCCCGACTGACGCGGTACTATTGCAACGCAATTTCTCCGTCAATCGGAAATTCGATACCAAGCGCCGGCAGCCTGAGCAGCACTGTCGCCTGCACACGCTCAGCCCCTTGCAAGGCACCGGAACTCAGGCCGTGCTGCACCGCTTTTTCGATTTCACGCTGTGAGGTGATGCCGACCCGTTTTAGAAACTTGCGTATTTCCAGATTCAAGACATCTTCGTCCACTGGTCCCACCTCCTTTGCTCTGCTCTTCGTTGTGCGCGGCGTTATATGGCTAGCAGCGCATCCTCGTGTTCCATTGGCAGTGGCTCACTGCGCAGAAAGACCTCAAAGCGGGTGCCCTTACCCAGCTTTGAATCAACGGTGATGTAACCGCCATAGCGCCTGACCAGCCCGTAACTGACGGACAGACCCAACCCAGTGCCGCCGCGGCGGGTAGTAAAAAAGGGATCGAATACCCGATCAAGCACGTCGGGGGGAATCCCCTCGCCGTGGTCTTTAACGCAAATTACCACGCCTTTGCCCGGCCAGATTCTTGTCACCAAGTCCACCCTGCCGCTCTCGGGCGAGGCGTGCAGCGCGTTGATGATCAGGTTGACCAGCACCTGCTGCAGCTCCTGACGGTTGATACCAATTTCTTCGATCGCGCCATAGCGCGGATTGATGCGTATGTTGTGTATATCGAGTTCGTGGCGCACCAGCGCGAGCGTGTCCTCAATAACATCGTTGACGTTCAGGCGCCCGACACCACCGCCTTGCTGGCCCGACCTCGAGAACTGCAGCAGCTTGTCGACAATTGTTCGGATGCGATAGACCTGCTCGATGATAAGATCCACCTCGGTTTGCACGGGCGCAAGTTGACCCTTCAACTGATCAATGAGGATATCCATATTGCCGAGAATAACCGCAGTTGGATTGTTCACCTCATGCGCCACGCCCGCGGTCAGTTCACCCACCGCGGCGAGTTTTTCGGCTACGACCAATTGTTTGCGTGTCTCCTGTAGCAGCTCAATGGTCTTCTCCAACCGCGCGTTCTTGTCACGCAGCTCGCGGGTTCGCTGCTCGACCTTGTCCTCGAGTTCGTCTGCCGCCTTGCGGATCTCCGCATTACGGCTTTCTAGCAGGTCCAGCATGGTATCGAACTGCATCGCCAGTTCGCCAAGTTCGTCGCGCGATGCCACCGGTCCAACGCGCCGGCGCTGCCCTGCCTGCTCGGCGTGCACCACGGCACTCATCGCCTCCACTGGCTGAAATATGGAGCGGGCACCGCGAATAGCCAGTACCACACCAATCAGTGCGCCCAGCATTAACAACACCGTCAGCGCCAGCAATGCTTGATGCAGCGTGGCCGAGTAAGGCGCCTCGGCGAAACCGGCGTGTAGCATACCGATGCGCTCGCCGTTAACATCCACCACCGGTTCGTAACCTGATATGTACCAGTCGCTTTCCACATAGGAGCGGTCGATCCACTTCTTACCGGCATCGAGCACCTGGGTGCGCACGCTGGCGGAAACACGCGTGCCCAACGCTCGCTCGCCATTGGCCGCGCGATTTGGCACGTTAGTGCTGATACGCACATCGCCGAGTAGCACGCTGACAGCACCCCATCCCCCCTACGGCAGGCTACCTGGTCCGTAAACCAAATCACGAATGCTATCGACAAAGCTGAAGTTGCGGTTCAGGATCACGCCGCCATCGAGCAGTGCCACTAGCCGCCCCCTCGCATCCCTGACCGGATACACGGCGCGTATCACCATCGCGCGTTGTTCCGCGTCGCCATCGTTCGTCGCCGCATGCTGAGGATCAGCAGGCGGTAGTGCCACCCGCCGCGACAGCGTATCGTCTTCGCGCGCCAGTTCTTCGCGGGAGTAGATCTCAAGCCCTACACCAGGCACGCCTCGGCGCGCGGCCTTGTGAAGCAACGGTGAACCACGGCTAATGCCGCTCGCGTTGCCAAACGAGGAACAAATCCAGCGACCTTGCAGATCGGTGACATGCAGAAAATCAAAACCGTCGGCGAGGCGCTGCGCTGCCAGTTGACCTTCCATCTTCGCCACATCCTTTCGACGCAACGCAGTGCGAAACATCCAGGAGTCGCCGAGTCGGCGGAGCGAACTTAGGAAATCGCGTTGGCTGCGTTCAAATGCCTCGCGGGCCACGGCGAGATCAGTGTGCACCGTACGCAGCAACTCCTGGTAGTGCACACGTTCGGCCCACCAAACTGCTACGGCGAGCACAGCAGGAATGACGATCAATAGCGGAAATAGCACCAGCGCCAGCAACTTGTAGCGCACACTACCGGTGAAGCGCCGGCTAACTTTGTACAGCAGGGGCCTCATTGTGCGCCCGACCGTTCCTGCCTAAACCTCGGCGGTGTCCTGTTTGTGCCAGGCGTGCAACTTGCGCTCCAGCGTCTTGCGCGACACGCCGAGCCGGCGCGCGGTCTCTGACTTGTTGCCACCAGCCGACTCGAGCATAGAAAGCATGTAACGCTTTTCCATCTCGGCAAGTGTCCAACCCGCCTGGACACCACTACGCCCCATATTCTCCAGCGGATTGTCACCCTCCGCGGTGCTATTGCGAAAACAATCGGCGGGGAACTTGCCCAACAACAGGGAGCGCTCAATCACATTCTTTAACTCACGCACGTTGCCCGGCCACTCATAGCGTTGCAGAGCGATAAGATCGTTGTGATCAAAGGGTATGGGCTCCACACCCATTTCGGCGGCGATACTGCTGGAGAAATATTCGGCCAACATCGGGATGTCATCGATTCGCTCGCGTAGCGGCGGCATCGTCAGCGACAACACGTTGAGCCGGTAGTAAAGGTCCTCGCGAAAGCCACCCTCGCGCACTGTTGCTTCAAGGTCCCGGTTGGTGGCGGCGATCACTCGGCAGTCCACCGGCGCCTCGCGATCCGAGCCCACCGGCCGCACGGTGCGCTGTTCGAGCACCCGCAGCAGCTTGGCCTGCATCACCAGCGGCATCTCGCCAATCTCGTCAAGGAACACCGTGCCGTTGTGTGCATAACTGAAAAGGCCATCGCGCGCACTCTGCGCACCGGTAAAGGCACCGCGG
The DNA here is from genome assembly GCA_020347585.1 of Pseudomonadota bacterium. Lineage (GTDB taxonomy): Bacteria > Pseudomonadota > Gammaproteobacteria > CAMYNG01 > CAMYNG01. The sequence goes on from CP070733.1 coordinate 2,091,026, forward strand.
GTGTGGCCAAACAACTCACTTTCGAGCAGATCGGGTGAGATAGATCCGCAGTTGACCGCCACGAACGGCCCGCGCCGGCCGCTCGCCTCGTGAATGGCCCGCGCCACCAACTCCTTGCCGCTGCCGGTCTCACCTTCGATGAGCACCGTGGAACCGGCCGGCGCCACGCGAGCTATCAGCCTTTCGATTTCGCGAATCTTTTCGTTCTCACCAATGATGCCACGCATGGGCACATCAGTATCGACCTGACGCCGCAGCAAAAAATTCTCGCGCTGCATCTGCCTGTGCATCAGGCAGCGGCGAACGGATGTCAACATCTGCTCGACACGAAACGGCTTAAGGACAAAATCGCATGCGCCAACGCGCAGCGCGGCAATGGCAACATCCAGATCGGCGTAGGCGGTCATGAAGATAACGTCGGCATGTGTACCTTGTTCGCGCAGTTCCCGCATCCAATCCACGCCAGTTCGCCCAGGTAGGCGGATATCCACAATCATCAGATCAAAGTGATAGCGTTTGCGAAGCGCCTCGCCGGCTTCGGCACTATCGGCCAGCTCAAGCAACGCGCAGCGCGTACCCAAAGCGCGCTGTAGGAAATTGCGCATGCCGGGTTCATCGTCAACCACCAAGATTGCCGCACTGGCGAGCAGTTGCGCAGAACGCTCGTCCGCATCACCCGCGATCGCGCCCGCGTAAACGACATCGGTAACAACATGTGCAGGAGTACCCATTGGCAATTCTCCCAATGCGTTGATATCACGGGAACTGGCCCCGCAACAGGTAGTAGCAAGGTGAACGACACAACGGCGGCTGGCGCATTCTGTCCATGGTCTGTATTCAGCCTGCGTCAAAATGAACCATAGCAGTGGGATGCCGATCCAACAACTTGCATAAAACCCTCCGGTTTGACGCATTTTTTTCCGTACTGCCGCGTGGCACTGAAATTGCTCGCGTTTTCACGTAACGCGGCAGTCTATTGCACCCGCATAACAGGACCTCACGCCACGAACTAGGGAGCTCTCCTCAATGCGTATTTTTGTTTCGCAAAAAACCCTGCTGCGAGTATTAGTTCTAACCGTGGCAGCGTTGTTCGTCACGGCAACCGTTTACGCGCAACCCCGCGTCCTTCGCCTTTCCACCACCACCAGCACGGAAAA
>CP070733.1:2092282-2103815 GCA_020347585.1 Pseudomonadota bacterium
CACCCACGCTGGAACTGTGGGGCGACGATCTGATACCGGAGATCGCGGAAACAGTCGGTGCGGCATATGTCATTAGCCAGGCGATGGATGGTGACACTGTCACCTTTACCTACTGATATTTTCTCTGTGCTGACGCACCAGAAGGCAAATGTCTATCACTGCGGAACAGGCGCATGCAGTACTAGAAGAGGCCGAATGTCTTTACTCGGCAGATGAGGTGCATGAGGCCTTTGATCGGTTGGCGGCCCAGATCAACGCCAAGCTGGAAGGAACTAATCCGCTGGTTTTGTGCGTGATGAACGGTGGTCTTGTGCCAGCTGGACATCTGCTGACGCGGCTGAGTTTTCCGCTGCAGTTCGAGTATATCCATGCTACGCGCTATCGCGGCGACTTGCAGGGTGGCGAGCTTCACTGGCGTGCAAAGCCTGTCACCCAACTCGCCGGGAGGGTGGTGCTAGTGATTGATGACATCCTTGACGAAGGGGTCACACTCGCAAGGATCCTGGCGTATTGCCGTGAGCAGGGAGCCGATGAGGTTGCAAGCTGCGTGCTGGTGGAGAAACGGCATGATCGTAAGGTCGATGTCGAGGTGGATTTTGTGGGACTAGAAGTCGAGGATCGTTACGTGTTCGGTTACGGTATGGACTACAAGGGTTACCTGCGCAACGCGCCGGGGATCTTTGCGATAAAGGGCACCTAGGCGGGATTGCGGATGGCGCGCACGGCAATCATTGGTGGCACTGGACTTACCTCGCTGAAGAGCCTCGAGATTACCGGGCGCGAGGTGGTACAGACGCCCTATGGTGAACCCTCCGGACCCCTGACGCACGGCGTCCTGTCCGGGGTCGAGGTGGTATTTCTGGCACGCCACGGCTACGGTCACACCATTCCTCCCCATAAGGTAAATTATCGCGCCAACATTTGGGCCTTGCGCGAAGTGGGGGCAGAGAACGTTATCGCGGTAAATGCCGTCGGTGGGATCAGCGACGACATGGATCCGGAACGATTGGTGATCCCGGACCAAATAATTGACTACACCTGGTCGCGCTTCAATACCTATTTCGAGGAAGGCCTCAACCAGGTGGTGCACGTTGATTTCACGCATCCCTATTGCGCGCAACTGCGCGAGGCGCTTATCGGGGGGGCGCGTGCCGGCGGACGGGATGTGATTGTTGCGGCGACCTACGGGACCACCCAGGGACCACGCCTGGAAACGGCCGCCGAGGTGGATCGACTGGAACGGGATGGCTGCAATATCGTCGGCATGACGGGGATGCCCGAAGCTGCGCTGGCTCGCGAGCTGGAACTTTGTTATGCCTGTATCGCCGTCGTTGCCAACCGTGCCGCGGGGCGCGGCGAGGAACTCATCACGATGAAGGACATTGAGCAGCACCTGACCCGCGGCATGGTGTCGGTTCGGGGGCTGTTGGAGCAGGTAATTCCGGCACTATAGGCCATGCGAGGGCCATATGTTCAGCGGCGCGCCGGAGTCTTGCTGCCCTCGCTATCGGGCTCAAACGGCGTCACCAGCACCGCTACTCCCAGTACCGGGTTGTCCAGGTAGTGAAGCTGCTGGCTGCGCATGCGGCGACTCTGCTGCAGGTGGTATATGGGGTCCAGCGCTGCGGTCGCATCAAACAGCATGTTGGTCTCGAGCAAACTGTCCACATCGGGTCGCGGCTCGGCACGGTACGCGAGGTCAGCTTCAAAATGCAGGTAACGTGCCAGAACGAGCCTGACGTAGCCCTGTAACCGGTAGTCGCGTGGTGCGTCACCCGGGTCGGCGGAGATTGGTTGTCCGGTGTCGGCTGTTTCGCCGCTACCCGATCGCGATGGCGTGGCGACTGGCGCGGGTACGGGGATATCGATGTGTACCGGCAGGGCCTGCTCGCGCGCCATACCGGGTTGACGCCACGCCAGATGAGCCAGTACGCGATAGCGCTTCGATTTTTCCAACATCCGGGCTTCGCTGTTTAGGCGCTGCGCCCCGGTGCTCAGTGGCTTGAAGGTATAGCGGCGATCGTATTCGGCGGGCAGTGGCCCGGCAAAGGGCCGGTCGAGCTCCACATATTCCTCGGGTGGTTCGAGGCTAACGTCGGTGGGCCAACGTTCGGCGCTGCGGTCACGTTCGCTCAGGTTCTCGAAAACGATAAGTTCGACGTCATAGTAGCGCACGTCCTCCGCACTTACGGCAACGGCAGGTGTCAGGAGCAACGCGGCGAGCAGTAGCGATTTCAAAATTGTTCCCTTTCTTGCGCAGCTGCTATAGTTTGGTGCGAGCGATTCCGTGGAGCGACACAATGGCCGTAAGAGAAGTATTGCGTATGGGTCACCCCTTGCTGCATCAGGTTGCGCAGCCGGTAGAGCAGTTTAACACGCTCGAGCTGGATATGCTCATCAAGGACATGTTCGATACCATGGATGCGATGAAAGGTGCCGGGCTGGCTGCACCGCAAATCGGCGTCAGCCTGCGCGTTGTGATCTTTGGTGTTGAGGCCAATCCGCGTTACCCCGACGTCGAACCGGTGCCTACGACCGTTTTGATCCATCCGCAGATCACTGTGCTGGGTGAGGAAACACAGGAGGACTGGGAGGGCTGCCTTAGCGTTCCGGGCTTGCGCGGGATGGTGCCGCGCTGGAACCGCATTCGTTACGATGGGGCTGATATCAAGGGCAAGCCGCTTGAGTGCGAGGTATCCGGTTTTCATGCGCGCGTCGTGCAGCACGAGGTCGATCATCTCGACGGCATATTATATCCGGAGCGCATACGCGACATGCGCACCTTTGGCTTTGAACGCGAACTCTTCCCGGAGGTATTTGGCGATGCCGCTGTTCCCATTGGGGACGATTAACAATGGGGGGCTCGGCGTGAGTAGTTGCACGCATGCGAAGCGTGTCATGCCGCGTCCTTGTCGCTGAGCTCATCGAGTAGTTTGTCCACGGCGTGAATGCGCGTATCGCGATCCGGCAGCGGTTGACTGATGCGCAGCTTGTTGCTGCCGTCCAGCCGGTAGACTGCCGGTTGCGATTGTATCATGCGAATGATGCATGCCGGATCCACATTGGGTTGGTCAACAAAATGTATACGCCCCCCCTGTTCACCCAGCTCAATCTGTTTGATGCCAAGCACGGTGGCCCGCAGCTTGAGTTCGGTAAGGCGAAACAGCGTGCGGGTCGGTTCGGGCAGCAGCCCAAATCGGTCAATCATCTCAACCTGCAATTCGCGCAACGCGTCTTCGTCCGCGGCACTGGCGATGCGTTTGTACAGGAGTAACCGCTCGTGAATGTCCGGCAGGTAGTCCTCGGGGATGAGCGCCGGTACCTTGAGGTCGACCTCGGTGCCGTGGAAGATTGGTTTTGCAAGTTCCGGTTCACGTCCCTCGCGCAGCGCCCGCACGGCGCGTTCCAGCAGTTCGCTGTACAGTGAATAACCAATCTCCTGCATCTGCCCGCTCTGGTCTTCACCGAGTAACTCGCCGGCACCGCGGATTTCGAGGTCGTGGGTTGCCAGCGTGAATCCCGTCCCCAGTGACTCGATGGACTCGATAGCCTCGAGGCGCTTTACCGCATCGGGTGTGATCACCTTGCGGCTCGGCACGATCAGGTAGGCATAGGCGCGATGGTGTGAGCGACCGACGCGCCCACGCAACTGGTACAGCTGCGCGAGGCCGAACCTGTCGGCGCGGTTGATGACTATGGTGTTGGCTGTGGGGATGTCGATACCTGTTTCGATGATTGTGGTGCAGACCAGTACATTGAAGCGCTGGTGATAAAAATCCGACATGACTTGCTCGAGATCGCGTTCACGCATTTGACCGTGTGCGTAGCGCACCGTGGCCTCAGGCAACATCTCCGCGAGCAGATTACACTGGCGCTCGATGGTATCGATGTCATTGTGCAGGAAATAAACCTGTCCGCCACGGCGTATCTCGCGCAGGCACGCCTCGTGCACCAGCGCCAGGTTCCACTCCGACACAAAGGTCTTGATGGCCAGGCGACGCGCCGGCGGCGTGGCTATGATCGAGAGGTCACGCAGCCCCGCGAGGGCCATGTTTAGGGTGCGCGGGATAGGAGTCGCTGTCAGGGTGAGCACGTCTACTTCGGCGCGCAGCGCCTTGAAGCGCTCCTTCTGCCGCACACCAAAGCGATGCTCCTCGTCGATAATTACCAGGCCCAGCCGCTTATAGCGCACGTTTTCCTGCAGCAGCTTGTGGGTGCCGATTACGATATCGACGTTGCCATCATGCAACCCGGCCAGAATGCGGTCGTTTTCTTTTTTGGAGTGAAAGCGCGACAGCGATTCCACCCGCACCGGCCAGTCGGCGAAACGATCGCGAAAATTCGCCAGGTGCTGCTGTGCCAGCAAGGTAGTTGGAACCAGCACCGTGACCTGGCGGCCGGCCTGCACGGCCAGGAACGCGGCGCGCATGGCTACCTCGGTTTTGCCGAAACCGACATCGCCGCACACTAGGTGGTCCATCGGCTTTTGCGAGCGCATGCTCTCGAGCACGGTATCGATCGCACCCTGCTGGTCGGGCGTCTCTTCGAAAGGAAAGCCTGCAACAAAGGCACGGTACTGCGCCTCGTCAATGGGGTAGGCGTAGCCGCTGCGTGCCTCACGCCGCGCGTAAATGTCCAGCAACTCGGCGGCCACATCGCGCACACGCTGGTTTGCCCGCCGCCGGGCGCGCTCCCACTGGCCGGAACCGAGTTTGTGCAGAGGGGCAGATTCCGGCGCTGCGCCGGTGTAGCGGCTGATGAGATGCAGCGACGACACCGGTACGTAGAGCTTGTCGCCGCCGGCATACTCAAGCATCAGGAACTCGGCCTCGATTCCGCCGATAGTGATGGTCTGAAGCCCCAGGTAGCGGCCGACGCCGTGATCCTCATGCACGACCGGTGAACCCACCGACAATTCGGCGAGATTGCGCACAATGGCGTCGGGGTCGCGTGCACTGCGCTTGCGCCGGCGGCGCTGCATCACCTGCGCGCCGAAAAGTTGTGACTCGGCGATGACCGCAAGTCTGGGGTGCTCGAGCAGGAGTCCGTGTTCCAGCGGGGCGACAGTAATCGCGAGTGGTAAGTTCCCTGCGACAAATGTCTTCCAGTTGTCGCAGGGATCCGGGTGCAGCCCGCAACCGCGCAGCAGTTGCAGCAGGCTTTCGCGGCGGCCACTGGTCTCGGCGGCAAACAGTACCCTGCCTTCGAATCCGTGTACAAAGTTCAGCAACGCGCGAGCCGGTTCAGGTGCGCGTGCATTGAGTACCAGTTGCGGTGGTGCGTTGGTGGCGAAATTGATGGCGTTTGCACCCTCGTGCTCGAATTGCTGCGCCTCACACTGCAGATACGCTTTGCAGCGCGCGAAAACCTCGTTGGTCTGCAGGAACAGATCAGTTGGTGCCAGAAGGGGGCGCTCGAGGTCGTGGCGGCCCTGTTCATGGCGCTCAGTGACTTCGGTCCAGAATGCCTCGGCGGCGGCCTCGACACCGTGCAGTGTGAGCAGCACGCTGTTGGCGGGCAGGTAGTCGAACAGCGTTTCCATGCGTTCGTGAAACAGCGGCAGATAGTATTCGATTCCGGATGGCGCAATGGCGTTGCTGACATCGCGGTAGACGGCGGATTTTTTCGGATCGCCCTCGAAGCGAGCGCGATAGGCCTGGCGGAACCGGGTAATGGCGTCTTCGTCGAGGGGGAATTCGCGGGCCGGCAGTAGCCGCACCCGCTCGACCTGCTGCGCCGACCGCTGTGTCTCCGGATCGAAGGTACGAATACTCTCAATCTCATTATCAAACAATTCAATACGATAGGGCAGGCGGCTGCCCATTGGATACAGATCGATGATGTTGCCGCGGACCGCAAACTCGCCGTGCTCCATCACCGAGGAAACACAGGCGTAGCCGCTGGCGTCGAGACGCACGCGCATGGCCTCCAGGTCCAGCGGCTGACCCAGGTCCAGCAGCAAGCTGCGCCGTTCGATGAATTCGCGCGGGGCCAACCGGTGCATCAGGGTTTGTACCGGTACCACCAGTATTCCTTTCTGCAGCCCGGGTAGCCGCGACAGTGCGGTCAGCCGATCTGAGATGATGTCCTGGTGGGGTGAGAACACATCGTAGGGAAGGGTTTCCCAGTCCGGGAAATGCAGCAGGGGCGTGCGCTCATCATCGCAGAAGAATTCGATACCGCTGGCCAGACGCTGCGCACCGGCCGCGTCAGCGGTGATGATCACCACCGGGCCATCATGTTGTTCGGCGGTGCTGGTTACGACCAGTTCCAGGCCGCTGCCGTAGAGGCGGCCCCAGCGGGCGCGCTGTCCCGGCGCGCTCGGCAGTGGCGGTCGAAAAGGGTCGGTGTAAATGTCGGTGGCCATCAATAACGGATCCGGAGGCGGGCGAAACAGCCGCCAATTATAGCGGCAAGGGGCATGGTGAACGAGGTGATCGACTGAGGCGTGCGTCGTCGGGCGGCCGGCCGGCTCATAAGCCGGCCGGTGTCTGGCCGGATCAGCGTATTTCGTCGACGGAAAACTTCTTGTCCATGATATTCGGCGCAATCAGCGCGTGTCCCTGCAACTGCCAGTGGGCAAGTTCCGGGATGGCGGACGGCACAATCTGCACGAAGTCCTGGAAGTCTTTCCTGGCATACCCGAAGTCAGCCGCGGCAAGTCCGCAAACCCTGAACTCGACGCCAAGGCTGGCGTAGTAGCGCATGCGCTCGACCGCGTCCTTGTACTTCGCGTAGTTCTTCTTCGCCAGGGTTACGATTTCGGTGCCGTGAATGACCACCTTGATATCGAGAAATTCCGGCGCGTAACCATAGGGCTCTTCGGTGAGCGGATTCATCAGGGAGCGAATCCAGTACAGCGCCGAGTTTATCTTGGCGGGATCGTCGAAGTAGAAGTCGAACACGACCTTCTGCGCCGTGTACGGTGTGCTTTCGATCTTCGCAAGATCCTCTGCGTGCGCCGGGTAGGTCGCGAGCGCCAGCACCATTGCGGCAATTCGGAAAATCATACTCTGCCTCCTTTGGCACGGCTATTCACCTGTTGAGTGCGTATTCCCTACCAGTATAGTGCAAAATGATGCACGGCTCGTGGGCATGCAACGTGTCGCGGGGCGTTAGCGTTTGGTGCTAAGGGCGCATTGTGCCGACGAGAGCGTGCAGGTGTTGCACGATACGATGCTCTAGCCAGTAATGCGCTAGGCCGGGCCAGGGACCGTTGATGAATCCGACGTGACCACCGTGTTGTGTAATCTCCAGCGTGACGCTGGGTGGGAGCTCGTTCGACGCGGGCAGGGAGGAGGGAAACATGAAGGGGTCATCCCGCGCGTGCAGTAACAGGGTGGGCGTCGCGATGTGTTTCAGCCAGGGACGGCTGCTGGCCCGTGCATAATAGTCATTCACGTCCCGGAACCCATGCAACGGGGCAGTGACAATGTCATCGAACTGCCAGAATGTCGTGCTCGCCAGCGCCGCGCCCACGTCGATTTGTGTATCAAGCAGTTGCACTTTGCGCCGCACCGCGCGTTTCATGTGGCGTAACAGGTGCCACTGGTAAAGGCGCGACATGCCGCGGCACAGCCGATCGGCAGCATCGGCGAGTATGAACGGCACCGAGACTGCTATAGCACCCTCAATTCCGCTGTCATTGCCGGTTTCGCCCAGCCACTTGAGCAGCATGTTGCCGCCGATGGAGTAGCCGATGACGAACAGCTGGCGCCCCGGGTAACGCCGGCGCAATACTTGTACCACATAGGCGAGATCCCCTGTTTCCCCGGAATGGTAACCGCGCGCCAGGCGATTTGGTTCGCCGCTGCAGCCGCGGTGGTGCATGAGTACGGCTACGAAGCCGCCAGCGTGCAGCGCGCGGAGGATCCCGCTTGCGTAAGGCGAGCGTATCGAACCCTCGAGCCCGTGCAGCACCAGTACCAGCGGTCCGGCTGCATCGGGCATCCACGCCAGATCGAGGAAATCCGAATCCGGTAGTTCCAGGCGTTCCGGGCGTGTCGCGATCCCTGCACGCCGCCTAAGCAGCGACGCCCACAGGGTTTGCAGGTGGGGGGCGCGCAGCCACCAGGCAGGCTGAAATGAACTCCCGGTAATCAAGCGTCGATCGCAGGAACGAGGTGCGAGAAAACCTGTTGCGCCGCGGTATCGCCTCGCACCTCGTTACAGATTATTTATTTGCCCGATTTCCGACCAAGTCATCGACTACGCCGGGATCGGCGAGCGTCGATGTGTCGCCCAGCGCGTCGGTTTCGTTGGCCGCGATCTTGCGCAGGATGCGGCGCATGATCTTGCCCGAGCGGGTCTTGGGCAATCCCGGCGCCCACTGGATGATATCTGGTGAGGCAATGGGCCCGATCTCGCTTCGCACCAGGGCAACCAGTTCCTTGCGCAGCGCGTCGCTGGGTTCGACGCCCTTGACCAAAGTAACATAGGCGTAGATGCCCTGACCCTTGATGTCGTGCGGGTAGCCTACGACCGCGGCCTCGGCCACCGATGCGTGCAGTACCAGCGCACTTTCAACCTCGGCGGTCCCCATGCGGTGGCCCGAAACGTTGAGCACGTCATCGACGCGCCCGGTGATCCAATAGTAGCCGTCGGCGTCGCGTCGCGCGCCATCACCGGTGAAATAGCTGCCGGGATAGGTCTTGAAGTAGGTATCGACAAACCGCTGATGATCACCGTATACCGTGCGCATTTGCGCCGGCCAGGGGCGCGTGATGATGAGATTGCCTTCACACTCGCCTTCGAGAACGTTGCCTTCGTTGTCCACGATGGCGGGCACTACGCCAAAGAACGGCCGGGTCGCCGATCCAGGCTTGAGGCGGGTGGCGCCGGGCAGGGGAGTGATCAGATGGCCGCCGGTTTCGGTTTGCCACCAGGTATCATCGATCGGGCAGCGTGCATCACCTACCACGTTGTAATACCACTCCCAGGCCTCGGGGTTGATGGGTTCGCCCACGGTACCCAGCAGGCGCAGGCTTGCGCGACTCGTTTTCTTAACCGGGTCGTTGCCCTCGCGCATTAGTGCGCGGATCGCGGTGGGCGCTGTGTAAAAGGTGCTGACGTTGTGCTTGTCGCAGACTTGCCAGAAGCGTGAGGCATCGGGATAGGTCGGTACGCCTTCGAACATCAACGTGATAGCGCCGTTGGCCAGTGGTCCGTAGACAATGTAAGTGTGACCGGTTACCCAGCCAACATCCGCCGTGCACCAGAAGGTCTCGCCGTCGCGATAGTCAAAGGTGTACTTGTGGGTCATGGCGGCAAAGAGGAGGTATCCGCCTGTGGTGTGCAGCACGCCCTTCGGTTTGCCGGTTGAACCCGACGTATAGAGAATAAACAACGGGTCCTCGGCATCCATTTCCTCGGCAGGGCAGTCGGCGGAGGCGTTGGCCATGGCCTCGTGATACCAGACATCACGCTCACCGTGCCACGCAACCTCACCGCCGGTACGTCGCACCACCAATACCGTATGCACGTTGGGGCACGCTTCCAACGCCTTGTCGGTGTTGCCCTTCAGGGGCACCTGCTTGGCGCCGCGCACGCCCTCGTCGGCAGTGATGACCACCTGGCAGTCTGAATCGAGAATGCGGTCCTTGAGCGATTCGGGCGAGAAACCACCGAATACCACCGAATGAATGGCGCCAACCCGGGCGCAGGCCAGCATGGCGTAGGCCGCCTCGGGTACCATGGGCATATAGATGCAGACGCGATCGCCTTTTTTGACCCCACGGCTCTTGAGCACATTGCCTAGTTTGCAGACTTGCTCCCAGGCCTCGCGGTAGGTGATGTGCTTGTCATCATTGGGGTCGTCGCCTTCCCAGATGATGGCGGTCTGATCACCGCGGGTCTCCAGATGCCGATCGAGACAGTTGTAGGCCACGTTGAGCTTGCCGCCGTCGAACCAGCGGATGTCAGCGGTGGTGTAGTCCCATTCCTGCACCTTGTTCCAGGGGCTGAACCAAGTCAGGAATTTTTCGGCCTGTTCTGACCAGAAGCCATCGGGATCATCGACCGAACGCTGGTACATCTTCTCGTACGTGGCCTCGTCGATGTGCGCCTGTTTTGCGAATTCGGCCGGGACCTCGTAGACCTTTTGATCTGACATGGTTCTCTCCTCACGGTTCTTTGCCGGTCGCGTGTCCGGCGGTCTTCTTGTGGAAACCTGCAAGCAATTCCATCGCGGCGCTATGTCGTCGCAAACGCGGGCACGGCCGAGCCGCCCGCTGTGGTCAACGCCGCATTATGCGTTCACCGGTTTTTACCGCACACACCGGGATGGCCGTTCAGATCCCCGGCGGTCGCGTGTAATGCCCTCGCGAATTCTTTTTTTGTTTGTGCACCGTTCCGTCTGCGTTGCGCATGGCAGTGGGTTGCCCATCAGCGTTGCGGTGCACCCGACACATGCCGCCGACACAACCAAGGTAGTAATTTACAACAAAAAATAGGGGTATCAACAGTGGGAACAGCGCGGCCAGCAACCAGTCGGAGCCGCCCGCGAACTGCTCGGGCTCGAGCAGCAGGGTGGTGAATGCCTGGCCCGACAGATAAAACAGCACCGCAAAGAGTACCCACAGCACGCGCATGAAAAGCGGCGAGGTCAGCCAGCGCAGGGAATGTGGCAATCCTTTCATAAACTTGCGGCTTGGTTCTTGCTCAGAATTCGTTTGCACTTTGCAGCTTCAATAACTCGCCGACGCTAGCGTTGTCCCGCAGACCGACACCGGCGAGTTTACAGAACACTTCGCAGGTGGCGCGGGCATCGCCCAGCGCCGAATGACGGTCGGTAATCTCGACCTTGCAGGCGCCTGCCACGTCGTCAAGTGTGTAATGGCCCAGGCGCCCGGAGTAACCGTGAAACAATAGCATGGTGTCGATAGCAGGATTGTGCAAGCGGCAGCCCATGCGCTTTTTTAGTGTGCGGTTGATGAAGCGAAGATCGAAGTCAATATGGTGTCCCACTATCACCGCGGTGCCTATGAAGTCCAGGACCTCCGTCAGCACTTCCTCGATGGTCGGCGCGTCTCGCACGTCGGCGTCGTGCAACCCGTGGATGGCGCTGCTCTCGGCCGGAATGGCACGTTGTGGGTTGATCAACTGGGAATATACCGTGCCGGTGCACTCCAGGCCGCGCGTCTCGAGCATGGCTATGGAGACAATCTCGTCGCCGCCATAGGCATGAAATCCCGTAGTCTCGGTGTCGATAACGACGAAGCGGCTGTCGGCGATCGGCGTGTGTAACAGGTTGCCAATGTCTATCGGGCGGCAGGTGTTGCGCAGGTTCATAAACGCCGGGTTGACGAGGGGGGAATTCACCAGACCTAGTAAGCGCTGTACTATGCCGGACTGCTTCATGGTTACCCCCTTTAGAATGACGTCAGCCCAAAGCGGCCCTGCAAGATGTCCTGCAGGCGCTTGATGGCGCGCATCGCCATGCGCAGCGCTTCTTTGGCCTGCCCCGACAGCGCATCAGGGTCTAGGAGATTATCGACCGGCTGGTGTTTCTCGTCGCAATCCAGTTGGTGCCCCA
>CP070733.1:2103915-2112376 GCA_020347585.1 Pseudomonadota bacterium
CCCCGCGCCGGCGCCCCCCCCGGCGCCACACGCCCTCCCGGCCCCGGACCCAGACAAGACCGCTACGGCCGCGACGGTCGTGCCCGCGGCAGGGGCGGTTCCGGCGGCGTCGGCGGCGGCGGTGGCGGTGGCGTATCCTACGGCATCTATCGCGCCGAAGGCTCGACCCCGACACTAGGCATTAACAGGTTCAACGTCGCGGCCGGCGGCAGCGGCGGGACCGGTGGCAATGCCGGCGCGCAAGGCGCAAGTGGCAACGTCAAATAAGCTACACACCACTGCATAACCACTTGAGGAGGGCATATCGCCCTCCTCTTTATGTCCGCGGATCGCCGAGCCAGGCTTGAGCGCTACTGCCAGTCGGCAATGAAGACGTTGGTCTCGCCGCGCACCGCGTTGTTGCGGTTGGAAGCAAACACGAGTTGGCTGCCGTCGTGGGAGAACATCGGGAAGCCGTCGAAACCAGGAAAGTGCGTGATGCGCTCGGTCTTGCGGGTATCGATATTTACCAGGTAGAGATCAAAGTTACGTCCCTTGGGGTCGCCCACATTGGAGACGAAAGTGATGTGCTTGCCGTCGGGGTGCCAGTAGGGGCCGAAGTTCGCGGCGCCGTTGTCGGTGATTTGGATCGGTTTGCGCTCCGCAAGGTTCATGATGTAGATCTCGAGCTTGCCGGGGCGGATGAGCCCCTCGGCGAGCAGCGTCCGGTAGTCCTTCAAGTCATCGCCTTCGGGGCGGGATGCGCGCCATACGAGCCACTCCCCGTCCAGCGAAAAGAACGCCCCACCGTCGTAGCCGGGCTGGTCGGTCAACTGCTCGACACCGCTGCCGTCGGGGTCCATCAAAAACAATTCAAGATCGCCGGTACGCACCGAGGTAAACACAATCTTGTCACCACGCGGCGAATACACCGCCTCGGCGTCATAACCCGGCGTATCGGTCAGCCGCACCGCATTGCCGCCTTCGGGGTCCGCGCGGAAGATGTCATAGGAATCGTACAGCGCCCAGACATAACCGCGCGAGTGATCCGGCTTGGGCGGACACGCCTTGCCGCCGAGATGAGTCGAGGCGTAGATGATCGACTTGCCGTCCGGGGCGATAAACGAGCAGGTCGTGGCGCCCTGCCCTGAAGATACCTGGCGCACGTTGCTGCCATCGGCGTTCATGCGAAAGATTGCGTCGCACTGCATCTCGCCGCGCGTGGACTGAAAGATCAGCTCGGTGCCGTCGTGCGAGAAATAGGCCTCGGCGTTCTGTCCACCAAAGGTTAACTGCTTGATATTGGCAAGATGCGTTTCGCCCTCAAAACTCAGTTCGGCTGGCGCCGCGTTAGCGGCTTCGCCAGCTGTCTGACCGGTCTCCTGGCCGACCGTCTGCTCCGGCGGCGCTGGCACCGGCGAGTCGGCTGGCCGGTTGCAGGCAGCAAGCCCTGCACAAATTACCAGCACCAAAATCTTGGTCATTTCGCAGAGCCCTTGCTGCATCATATTCATCTTGCCACCACGTTGGTTGTTACCGAATGTTGGTTGCCGTCGCGCATATACCTCACCGTGACCGCATCGCCCGGTTTTAACGCGCGTAGCGCGCCGCTAAACCCGCGCAGGTCCACAACTGCCTTGCCGTTGATATGGGTAATGACGTCACCCTCACGCAGCCCAACCTTTTCTGCCGGCAAACCTTGGCTCACGCCCGAAAGGCGCACGCCCATGCCACTGTAGGCAAAGTCGGGCACGGTGCCGAGACTCACGCCGCGGCTTTTCTTGCCGGCGACCGGTTCACCACCGCCACCCTTACCCTTGAGTTGCACGTGCAACGGCTCGGGCCGCGCCGCCAGGTATTCCACCGCCTCTTTGAGTACCGCGGCAACCTTGACCAGTCCCGCTTCGTCGACCTTGTCCGCGGTGTCACCGGGGCGATGATAGTCCGGTTGCGGCCCGCTGAAGAACTGTACCGCCGGCACACCCACATCGTGAAAGCTTTTCTGGTCGCTGGAGCCGAAGTCATCGGCAACCGCCCGAACGGGTACACCGGTGACAAAGCCCGCGCCGCGAAAAATATGCACCCACTCGCGTGCCGAAGCCGTGCCCAGCACCAGCAGGTTACGCTTGCCGAGACGACCCACCGTATCAAGGTTCAGCATCGCCATGACCTTGTCGGCAGGATACTGCGGCGCATGCCTGACGTAATGGCGGGATCCGAGGCGGTCGGCCTCCTCGCCGGTAAAGGCGACGAACACCACGGTGCGTTCGGGCGGTGCCTTTTGTGCCATGACGCGCGCCAGTTCCAACAGCACAGCAACCCCGCTGGCGTTGTCATCTGCTCCGTGATGCACCTTTCCCTCATCGCCCTTGTGCACGTCGGGCCAGCCCTTGCCAAGGTGATCGTAGTGAGCGGCCACCACCACGCTTTGCTTTGCCCACTTCGGATTGCTGCCAGGTAAAACACCAATGATGTTCCTAAGCTTTGCCTTGCCGAGCGGCTTACCCAGGTCCGCTTGCCAACCCTGAAAGTAACTGCCCCCATCACCACCGGGCTGTAACCCCGCAGTGCGGAATTGCCCGGCAATGTAGTCGGCGGCCTTGTCGAGTTCCATGCTGCCGAGCCCGCGCCCCGCCATTTTTTCCGACGCCAGAAATGTCACGTCCCGCATCATGCGTGATCCGGAAAACACCGGCGCCAACTGCGCTAGCGCGGCTCGCGTCGCAAGCTCGCCGCGGACGACACTGACCTTTGCACCATCGGACTGCGCAACAGACACAGTCATCGGTGAGTTCACCACGGGCCACTGCCCCTTCAGCATGTTGGTGGGCTCGTCACCGGTAAATCCAAGATAACTGTACTTGCCATAGTGGGGCAGCTTGCGGCCGAGCCCGGGCATGGCCGCCACGTCATCGCTCGCAACCCAGGCCAGCGCCTGATCAGCATTGGCCGGATTACGCGCCAGCACCACCACGCCATGGTCGGCGCGGGACAATATCTTACCTTCGATGGATACGGCGTCATCCAGCGGCTTAAACGCGTAGTCACCCAGCGCGGTGTTCACCTGTGGTCGGAACCGGTTGTCCCACCCGAACAACCACACGGCCCGATCGCCAGGCAGCGTCCGAAGTTCCTTGTCCGTTCTAATTTCGACTTGCGCGTCACGGCCGCGTTGCCACGACTCGGCGAGCTTACGATAGCCCGCCCGCACATTGGCGGACGCAGTCGATGGCAACACCATCAAGACGCGGTCTGCGCCCAGAGCCTGGCTGATGGCTGGCGGAATCTCATTGCGGTGCAGGCGACGAAAGACATCAAATTCGGGATCCACTTCGAGCAGCACAGGCCGAGCAGGCAGTTGGACATCAAGTTTGAAATTGCGCGTATCTACAGCCACTGATTCCTGATGTGCGCGTTTCTGATCAGCCAGATGCACGGCGATGGGCACTTGCAGACGATAAGGCGGTTGGTTCTGCGTCTGCTCAATGATCGCGGTTAGGCGGTACCCCTCACTGTTGCTTTCAGCCCGCGCGTGGCTTACCCGCAGCGACGGTGCGCCCGAACGCTCAACCCATTGCGTGAAAAACCCCTCGAGCGACTGACCGCTGACATCTGCGAACACGCCGGCCAGATCGTCGAACCCGGCCACCGTAAACTGGTGACGGCGGTAAAAACTCTGTAGCGCTCGCGTGAAACTCTTGTCACCCAGTTGCAGGCGCAACATGTGGAACAGCATTAGGGTCTTGCCGTACCCCACCGCCTCGGTGACAGAACTGTGGCGACCGCGAAACCCGGTCAGCGGAAAGTCCTTCTGATCGCGCACGTAGTCAGTGTACTTCTGCAACGAATTGCGCCGGTACGTGACACCCTGTCCACGTTGTTCCTTAATCAAATGATCGGCGAGATAACTGGTCAGACCTTCTGACCAGTTGCCACTGTTATAGTCGACATACACGCCGTTGCCCCACCAGTTGTGCAAAATCTCGTGCGGATAGGACGAGTGCAAAATAAACGGCAGGCGAATAACCTTGGGGCCAAGTAGCGTGAACGATGGCATGCCATAGCCGGTCTCCCAAAAATTTTCGACCAGGGCGAACTTTGCGTAGGGGTACGGTCCAATCAGCTTGCGATACATCTCGATGTACTGACCTGTTACATCGAGATACTTCTGCGCCAGTTTGGGATCCGCCTCGCGCAGGAACACCATGGCATCGACGGCGCCCGCCGCCTGGCGATACTCGGTAAACGGCGCGGCAATCAGGTAGATCTCCTCCTGTGGCTTGTCGGTCTCCCATATCTCAATGGCGCGGCTGTCCTGCGTTTCGCGTTGTGCGCGCCTCCCCTGGCTGACCGAATGCCAGTTTGCCGGTAGATCGACCTTCAACCGGAATGAAAAGAGGGACGCGCCGACTACAGGATGCCAATAACTCGAACCAGCCAGAAACACGCCCTGCGCGGAGATGATACCCGGCGACACGCCGAAGCTGCGCGCATACTCCTCGCCGAGTTGCTCAACCGGATGATAGATCTCACCGCTCCACGCTAACGTCACAGTGCGCGGGTTCGCCGGCGTTTCTAGCACATAGTATTCAACCGGAATGCCCCGAGCCTCCAGCGCCGGATCCATATTGAAGGTACGCCGCAGCTCGGCACCGCTCACCTTGCGTAGTTTCGCATTGCCCGCCGTCACCTTAGGAGCCAGTCCGGCATGCAGCATGAACGGCACGGGTTTGCCTTCCAGCCCGTCAAAGGTGATGGTATCGGTACCTTCGATGCGGTGCTCGCTCGGGGCCAGCGAGATACTGATGTCGTGTCGGGTTTGCGCAATACTGGTGGTCGCGATTGCACACAACGATACGACACCGACCAAACGTGCGATCAACCGACAAATAGCTTTTTGGCTACGCATAACCATCAAAACTTGAACTCCCCGCCTACAAGCGCACTCGCTGCCCCGCGCGTAGCTGCGCAAGCGGATAGATCGTCCCGCGCCAGCGTATTCCACCCTGTCGCAGGCAGCGCAAGCCGGCATTGAAGAGCATGACCGAGAATATCAGTTGCCCCACAGGTATCAGCAAGCCGGGCAGGACCCTGACACCAACGCGGTGTTTTGCCACAAGCTGAGTACTGACCAACGTGCCGTATGCAGCCGCGCCGGCAATCCACAGCCCGGGAATATGCACCGCGCCTATCGCCACCAGCGGCGCAAGCGAAAAGGCCCAGAGGTACGCGACGATCATAAGCATGCGGCCGTAGCGATAGTGCGCGGCGGTGCCAAAGGCGTTTTTCTCGAGACCGGCAAACATTTGTCCAAGACTCTCGTACCAACGCACGTTGAGGTGAAATCTTGCCAGCGCAAAGCAGCTTGCTGCACCTGCTCGCTTAAGCAGCAGGCCAAGGCCCAGATCGTCGACCACCTCCATGCGCAGCCAGCGTAGCCCGGGTGAACGCTCGAGGGCACTGCGCTTGAAAAGGCTGAACGCACCCACACCGACCACTGCGTCGGAACCTGTCTCGTCCAATCTGTGCACGCGCATCCCCAGCAGGAACATGGTGCGAAACGCTGCCATCACCACGTCCAGCCAGTACGAGCAGGTATCGACACGCGGAAACAACGTGAGATGATCGCAATTGCGGGCCAGCGCCGCGCCAACCGCGCGCCGCAAGGTGCCGGCTTCGAAATGCACGTCTGCGTCCGTGAACAGGATCCAGTCACCCCGGGCTATGCGCATGCCTTGGTCCAAGGCATGCACCTTTCCCAGCCAACCCTCGGGCAGTTCGGACACGTGCAGCGCATGAACCCCGGTGTGGGTGGTAGCAAGAGCATCGATGATCTCACCCGTGCCGTCGCTGGAGCGGTCGTTAACAAAGATCACTTCAAGTTGCGGGTAGTCCTGCGCCAATAATGTGCGCGACGCCACTTCGATGGTCTGCGCTTCGTTGCAGGCTGGGACAATAACGCTGAGCTTCGGCCAGAGACTCGGGTCGGTGGCATCTTGATCCTCGAAAAGCGGTACGGCTAGCACAGCGCGCAACGCAGCCACGTAGTACACGCACCACCAGGCGCAAAACCCGAGTACGTATATTGTTATCAGCCAGTCGACGGCGTTCACGCCTGTCGCACTCCCTGTTATTGTTGGTGCATAGCGCTACTGGATTGCGCACGCCGTTGCAGAGCGTATGCGTGCGCGAAGCGCCTGATTATAATCACAACGGTGCGTGCCATGCTGTGAAACACACATCGGAACGGGCTACCGGAAATGAACCCAGAGAACCTGCTGCTCACACCTGGCTCACTATGGCCTGCGCTCAAGGCGCGCAGCCGTAGCGCGCTCGCCTGTGGGGCGCTGCGGCCTATCGAAACCGATACACAGTTCGCCGAGGAACGCGGCATGCGCTTCGTGGTGCGCATGATCTCCAGCCTGGCGCTCAAGGATCAAGCGCGGCGCCAGCAGGCGCAGGCACCCAACCGCACCGGCAAGCCGGTCAACCCGTTTTTGCCATACGAGCCGGAGTTGTTTGTCGCCGATATCACCCGCACCCATCTCGTGTTGCTCAACAAGTTCAATGTCATCGACCACCATCTATTGATTATTACGCGTGATTTCGAACACCAGGAGACCTTGCTCACCCTCGCGGACTTCGAGGCACTGTGGGCCTGCATGGCGGAATTCGACGCCCTGGGCTTCTACAACGGCGGTGTTGTGGCCGGCGCCAGCCAGCCGCACAAGCATCTGCAGATGGTACCGCTGCCGCTCGACGGCGCGCCTGGCGGCCTCCCCCTCGAGCCACTGTTGCCGGCGCAGACGCACGCGGGCGAAATCGCGACGGTCCCTGCCCTGCCTTTCGTTAACGCATTCGCCCGGCTGGACCCCGCATTACTCGCTCAACCGCGCGAAATGGCCGCGCGATGCCACGACCTATATATGGGCATGCTGGATACCGTGGGTGTTGGCACAACGCAGACCAGTGGAGAAAGCCGCCAGAGTACGCCCTACAATCTGCTAATTGCGCGCCAGTGGATGTTACTGGTACCGCGCAGTACAGAGTTCTGTGAGGGCATATCCATTAACGCCCTCGGCTATGCGGGATCGCTGTTCGTGCGCAATTCGGATCAGATGCAAGGCGTGCATCGAGTCGGTCCGATGTATTTGTTGACACAGGTATCGGTATCGCGCGACTGAAATTCGCCGTGTGTGCGGCGTATCTCCTACCATGCTACCGTGCCCGGGCCACCCTTGAGCGGGCCCTCAATATCCGATGTAATCCAGCCGCCGTAGAAGTCACCCGCTTGCGCAACCACCCGCTCGTCATCAACAAAACAGGCATCGACCCGCCCGGGATAAAACGCAACGTGATCCCTGAGCGGCGCAAATGCGGCGACTGGCTCGGGGTAAAACCATGCGGCATTCTCGCTAAAGCGCTCGTCATATTGCAGCGACCAGTAGTGCGCCGCCCCCTTGAACTCACAAAACGTCTGCAAATCACTGGGCCGCAAAACCGCGCTGTCGATATCGCCGGGCGGTAGATACCAGACCGGCGGGTGGCTGGTTTCTAGCACACGTAATGCCGCGCGGGTGTCGGCGATGACCCGCCCGGCAAACTCTACCCGCACGCGTCGGGAACTTCGCTCCAGGCGCGGCGGCCGCGGGTAGTCCCAGACGGATTCCTTGCGCCCTTCGACGAAATCAGCCATGCAGGCTACTTCGCGCGGTTTCTTGCTGCGAGCAACATGTAGTTGACGCCCATAAACGGGGTCAGACCAATCGAGCGCGCCAGCGGATTTACCCTCACACCGGAGCTCGCAAAAACCTGTAGCCCAGCGCCTTCGAGCAGCGACTCTATTTCCCGTGGCTTACAAAATTTGCGCCACCGGTGCGTACCGCGCGGCAACAGGCGAAACACATACTCCGCACCCACAATCGCGACCAACCACGAAAGTACATTGCGGTTAATGGTGGCTACCGCCATCGCACCTCCCGGCGCGATCAGGGCCGTGCCGGCATCGAGAAATAATGGCAGATTGGCGACGTGTTCCACGACCTCCATGTTTAGCACCACGTCGTAACGCGCCTCGCCTGCATCCGGCAGGGTTTCGACGCTATGCAACCGGTAGTCAATGTCGAGACCCGAGTCCCTCGCATGCAACAACGCAACCTGGACGTTGCGCTCGACCACATCGATCCCCGTGACGTGAGCGCCAAGGCACGCCACTGACTCGCTGAGTATGCCGCCGCCGCACCCCACATCCAGGATGCGCAGTCCGTCAAGCGGCCTGGCAGCCCGAGGATCGCGCCCGAAATGCCGGCAGAGGTGCTCGCGCAGGTACCCGGTGCGTACCTCGTTCAGCTTGTGTAAAGGCCAGAACGGGCCTTCGCGATCCCACCACGTATCAGCCAGCCGCTCGTAATAGGCCAGCTCTTTGAGATCAATGGTGCTCTCAGTCATCCACTCACCATCTCCTCCACCGATCGGCAGACCG
>CP070733.1:2112476-2118835 GCA_020347585.1 Pseudomonadota bacterium
CCCGGCGCGATAAAGGCCCAGGCCTGGTACAGAATGAAAGGCATGGCGGCGAACACCGACGCCACCAGGGTAAGCTTGAAGGGGGTCAGAAAGGGCGATGCCACCTCGGTAGCAATCATGCTGGTGCCTTCTGGCATGTGCGCCAGCAACGGCTGCGCCAGCAGACTATAAAGATCGTTGGCAAAATAGAACAGGCAAAGAAAGATCAGCGCCACCACCAACACGACGCGCAACAACCTGTCGCGCAACTCCACCAAGTGACTCAGAAACGGCAGTTCCTTTTCTTTGGCGGCAGTTTCGGTCTGTTGCTGGTCGCGGCGGGCGCCGCCCTGCTCACTTGGGTCCGTCATTTGGCTGGTCGGTCTCCGCGTCGGCGGTCGGCGAGGTGACCCGTGGGGTATCCTGCGCCGTGGAACTGCCGGCGCTGTCGTCCTGCGCCTTTACCAGATAGTCCGGCGCAATGTCCTGCTGCAAACCTTGGCGCGCGTCTTTGACGATCTCCTGGATCTCGTGCAGGCTGGCATTGTTTTGCAACGCCTTTTTGAGTTCTTCAGCGCGAATTTCCTTGTCGATATCGTTCTTGACCTGGCCGACGAAGCGCCGCGTGCGCCCCACCCAGGTGCCCACCGTGCGCGCCACGCCGGGCAGGCGATCGGGGCCGATGACCAGCAATGCGATCACGCCGATGACAAGTATTTCCCAGAAACCGATGTCGAACATAGTTCAGTATCCAGTAGCGAAAGATCGAGGAGCGGGCAACACGCGGTATCGGTGTCCCTCGTTCCTATTTCCTCGTTACTCGATGCTGCGCCTAGGCCTTGTCCTTTTCCTTGGTGGCCTCGCCCTCGATTACCGTTCCCTCATCCTGCTCGAGTTTTTCGGTCGACTCACCTGCTTCGCCTTCGGCCCCGGGGTCCTTGACCGACTTGCGGAAGCCCTTGACCGCCTCACCGAGATCGGTGCCGATGTTACGCAGGCGCTTGGCACCGAACAGCAGCAGCACGATCACCAGGATGATCAACAATTGCCAAATGCTTATACCCATCATGAATCACTCCGTCACAGTTCAGAAACCGGGCAGGTCACTCCCGCCCATCAGGTGCGCGTGCAGGTGAAACACCTCCTGTCCGCCGCCGGCACCCGTATTGATGATCGTCCGGTATCCTGTCTCCAGACCCTGATCCCGGGCCAGGCGCGGCAGCACCCGAACCAGGTGCGCGATCAGCTCATCGTGGCTGCCATCCAGTTCGTCAAGGCTGGCGACATGCTGTCGCGGAATTACCAGCAGATGCACGGCTGCCTTCGGGTTGATGTCCCGAAACGCCAGCACCCGATCGTCTTCGTAGACCTTGTCGGTGGGGATCCTGCCCGCGGCAATCTCGCAGAAGATGCAATCGGTCATTTGAGCGGCCTGCCCGCCTTCTCGTCCAGCCCTGATAGCCCGAAGCGCCGCGCGAGTTCCTCCAGCACTGCCTCGGGGCCAAGACCCTGCTGCGCCAGAAGCACCAGGGTATGAAACCACAGATCCGCCACCTCATAAACCAGGCGCTCGGACTCGCCATCCTTCGCGGCCATGACGGTTTCGGTGGCTTCCTCTCCGACCTTTTTGAGGATGGCATCCAGCCCCAAGGCATAAAGCCCCGCCACGTAGGAACTGTCCGGCTCGGCGCCCTTGCGACTCTCGAGCACCTCGGCCAGACGTAACAGTATATCAGTCATGGGGGAATTTCCCTTGAAAATCAAGGCGCAAATATCACCGCCCGTAGATCTTGTCCGGATCCTTGATGATCGGTTCGTCGCTCACCCACGCGTCGTCTGTGAGACGCTGGTAGAAGCATCGCTGGCGCCCGGTATGGCAGGCAATGCCGCCCACCTGCTCGACCGTGATCAGGACCACATCGCTGTCGCAGTCGGTGCGGATTTCGCTGACCCGCTGCACGTGCCCCGACTCCTCGCCCTTGCGCCAGAGTTTCTGCCGTGAGCGCGACCAGTACACGGCGTTGCCCTCGCTGGCAGTCAGCGCCAACGACTCGCGGTTCATCCAGGCGAACATCAGCACCTTGCCGGTGCTCTGCTCCTGGGCGATCACCGGGACCAGCCCGTCATCGGTCCATTTGATCTGATCCAGCCAGTCTTCGCTCATGTTGAAAACATCCTTCGCCGCCGCAGGGGCTGTGCGGGGGGGAGCAAGAATACCATTTTCGGGGACGCAGCACGGGCTCACCGTGTGCCGCTCAGAGCCGCATCTCGATCCCGCGCGCGGCCATATGGCGCTTGGCCTCCTCGATGGTGAACTCGCCGAAGTGGAAGATGCTGGCGGCAAGCACCGCGTCGGCATGGCCTTCAGTAACGCCATCGGCCAGGTGGTCGAGGTTGCCGACACCGCCGGAGGCAATCACCGGCACGCTGACCGCATCGCAGATGGCGCGGGTCAGCGCCAAATCAAAACCGGCCTTGGTGCCATCACGATCCATGCTGGTCAGCAGAATCTCGCCGGCGCCGCAGTCGACCATCTTGCGCGCCCACTCAACAGCATCGAGGCCGGTGGGCTTGCGCCCGCCATGGGTGAAGATCTCCCAGCGCAACGGCTCGCCCTCGACACTGACCTGCTTGGCATCGATCGCTACCACGATACATTGCGAGCCGAAACGCTGGGCGGCCTGCCTGACAAACTCGGGGTTGTGCACGGCGGCGGTGTTGATCGCCACCTTGTCGGCACCCGCGTTTAGCATGGTGCGGATATCCTCGAGCACGCGGATGCCGCCACCGACGGTGAGCGGGATAAAAACCTCGCTGGCCACTTCCTCGACCACGTGCACCATGGTGTCGCGGTCCTCGTGGCTGGCGGTGATGTCGAGAAAGGTGATCTCGTCGGCGCCCTGCTCGTCGTAACGACGCGCCACCTCCACCGGATCGCCCGCGTCTCTAATATCCACGAACTGCACGCCCTTGACGACACGGCCGCCGTCGACATCGAGACAGGGAATTATACGTTTTGCCAGGCCCATAACAAATCAGATACGAGGAACGCGGGGCGAGGCGCGAGGAAAACCGCTATTGGATTTTCGATACCCTCGGCCATGGCCGTACCTCTGTTCGCGGTTCCCTATATCGTCAGTTCCTCTCTGGTAGCTGTGGGTTACTGTTCAATCGACTCATCTGCCAGTTGTTGCGCTTCGACGAAGTCCAGTGTGCCTTCGTAGATAGCGCGGCCGGTAATTGCTCCCATGATGCCTTCATCCTGCACCGCGCACAGGGCGCGGATATCATCGAGATTGGTAATGCCGCCCGAGGCGATGACCGGTATCTTGATTGATTGCGCGAGCTTTACGGTCGAGTCAACATTGACGCCGCTCATCATGCCGTCGCGCCCGATGTCAGTATAGACAATGGCCTCGACACCATTCTGCTCGAACTTCTGCGCGATATCGATAACATCGTGGCGCGACAATTTCGACCAGCCATCGATGGCGACCTTGCCCTCCTTGGCATCCAATCCAACGATAACGTGCCCCGGAAACTCCAGGCATAGATCGTTGACAAAATGCGGCGCGTTGATCGCCTTGGTGCCGATAATCACGTACTGCACCCCGGCATCGAGGTAGGTCTGCACTGTATCCTCGTGGCGAATCCCGCCGCCCACCTGGATGGGGACGTCCGGGTAGGCCGCCGCAATGTCATGTATGACATCGGCGTTGATCGGCTCGCCTGCAAAGGCGCCGTTCAAGTCGACGATATGCAGGCGGCGCGCGCCGGCCTCGACCCACTGCCCAGCCATGGCCACGGGATCGTCGGAGAATACCGTTTCGTCTTCCATGCGACCCTGGCGCAGGCGTACGCATTTCCCGTCCTTCAGGTCGATGGCGGGGATGATCAACATGAGTGGTCCCTCGGTGTCAGGCGATCAGTTGCTGTTGCGGCTATATGTTCCAGGCAAGAAAATTGGCATACAACTGCAGTCCGTCGTGCTGGCTTTTTTCCGGGTGGAATTGCACCGCAAATACATTGTCACGGGCGATTGCCGAAGTAAAGGGAACAGGATAAGCCGTCGATGCCGCGATGACATCCGCGCCGGCCGGCTCCACGTAGTAGCTGTGCACGAAGTAAAATCTCGAATCCTGCGCGATGTCGCGCCACATGTAATGGTCGCTGACATGGTGCACCTGGTTCCAACCCATGTGCGGTATCTTTAGTGACGCCCCCGGCACTGGCGCCGGCATGTGCGACTCGAATGCCAGTACCCTGCCGGGTATTATTCCGAGGCACGAGGTGCCGTCGTTCTCCTCGCTGAAATCCATCAACGCCTGCATGCCGACGCATACTGCCAGCAGCGGGCGCGACTCGGCCGCGCGGCGCACCGCCTCGTCCAGTCCCAGCGTCTGCATCCCGCCGATGCAGTCGCGGATCGCACCGACCCCGGGAAACACAACACGATCGGCGCGCGCCACCTCGGCGGGGTCTGCGGTCACTGTCACGCGTGTACCCGCCGAAGCGGCGTGCTCGATGGCCTTGGCCACCGAGTGAAGGTTGCCCATTCCGTAGTCGATTAACGCGACCGAACTCATACGCGTGCCATCCCGGGAAAAGCGATCAGCTCGTAACGGTGCCTACAGACTGCCCTTGGTGGAGGGAACCGCATCACTCATGCGCGGGTCCGGCTCGAGCGCCATGCGTATGGCGCGCCCGAGCGCCTTGAACACCGTCTCAGCGATGTGATGCGCATTGCGCCCCTGCAGATTGTCAATGTGCAGCGTCACCATGGCGTGGTTGACGAAGCCCTGCAAGAATTCGTGCAACAAATCGACATCAAATTCACCGATGCGCGCTCGCGGATATTCAACCCGTGACTCCAGTCCCGGTCGGCCGGAGAAGTCGATCACCACGCGCGACAGCGCCTCGTCCAGTGGCACGTAGGCATGGCCGTAGCGCCGGATGCCTTTCTTGTCGCCGACAGCCTGCGCTACGGCCTGACCGAGCGTTATACCGATGTCCTCGACGGTGTGGTGGGCATCGATGTGCAGATCCCCGCTGGCGCTAATCTCAAGATCAATCAGACCATGGCGCGCCACCTGATCGAGCATATGCTCAAGAAATGGCACGCCGGTATCGAACACCACCTGACCACTACCGTCAAGATTGACAGTAGCCTCAATGGTAGTCTCAAGAGTCTCGCGTTTGACTGATGCGCTGCGTTCTGCCATAAGTTTACAGGCTCTTACGATCAACCCGCCGACAGGCGGTTACTAAAGACTGCATAGAATAACGTCTTGTGCCGGCGGATTGAATAGAGCGCGCCCGGAATTGCAGCACCCGGCGGTATTTACCGGACGATTCGGGCGAACACCTGGTGCCTGCACTGCAGCCCTGACCCGCCGCTGGACCTTGGGGCTGCCCGTATCGACAGAGGGGAGCAGATGGAAACTCAAGGCACGTATAACTATAAGGTAGTGCGGCAGTTCGCCATCATGACCGTCGTTTGGGGCGTCGTCGGCGTGGCAGTTGGAGTACTGATTGCCGCGCAGCTGGTGTGGCCTGCCCTCAATTTCGACCTGCCGTGGCTGACCTACAGCCGGCTTCGTCCCCTGCACACCAATGCCGTGATCTTTGCCTTCGGCGGCTGCGCGCTGTTCGCCACCTCCTACTACGTGGTGCAGCGCACCAGCCAGGTACGCCTGTTTTCCGATGGCCTCGCGGCCTTCACCTTCTGGGGCTGGCAGCTGATTATTCTGCTGGCGGCGATCACTCTGCCGCTCGGTATCACCAGTGGCAAGGAGTATGCCGAGCTGGAATGGCCCATTGATCTGCTGATCGCCGCGGTCTGGGTTTCCTACGCCTTGGTCTTCTTTGGCACCATCGTCAAACGCAAGGTGCAGCACATCTACGTTGCCAACTGGTTCTACGGCGCGTTCATTATCACCGTCGCGGTGTTGCACATCGTCAACAGCGCGGCGTTACCGATTTCGGCCGCCAAGTCGTATTCCGCTTATGCGGGCACCATCGACGCCATGGTGCAATGGTGGTACGGGCACAATGCGGTGGGCTTTTTCCTCACTGCCGGTTTCCTCGGCATGATGTATTACTTCATACCCAAGCAAGCCGGGCGCCCGATCTATTCCTACCGGTTGTCGGTAGTGCACTTCTGGGCGCTGATCTCCGTCTATATGTGGGCCGGTCCCCACCACCTGCACTACACCGCATTACCGGACTGGGCGCAGTCGCTCGGCATGATTTTTTCCCTTATCCTGCTGGCGCCTTCCTGGGGCGGCATGATCCACGGCATCATGACGCTGGCCGGCGCCTGGCATCAGCTGCGCAGCGACCCGGTGCTGACGTGCATGATCGTGGCACGCTCTTTCTAC
>CP070733.1:2118935-2122227 GCA_020347585.1 Pseudomonadota bacterium
AATCCACTGCCAGAGTTGAGCACGCGCGATCTCGGCCGTCGCGGCATCTTCCATGAGATGATTAATGGGTACGCAGCCGTTCCCATCGAGCCATGCGGCCAGGTAGCGGATCGCGACGTAGATATTGTTGCGGACTCCTTGTGCAGTGATAGTGCCCTCGGGCGGGCTCAGGAGATCGCTGGTGGTGACATGCACATCCTCGCGTAGGCGCGCAACCTGGTTGGGCCCCGACAACGCTGCATCGAATACTGCCATGGCGACCGGCACCAGCCCGGGGTGTGCCACCCAGGTGCCATCGTGTCCGTCACCAGCCTCGCGTTGTTTGTCCGCACGTACCTTGGCGAAGGCATCAGCATTGGCGTCTGGATCATCCTTGATAGGGATCTGTGCCGCCATGCCACCCATGGCGAAGGCGCCGCGGCGGTGACAGGTTCGGATCAGCAACTGTGAGTAGCTGCGCAAGAAATGCGTTGTCATCGCCACTTGGCTGCGATCGGGGAGTACAAAGCCGGCGTGATTGCGAAACGTTTTGATGAAACTGAAGATGTAGTCCCAGCGTCCGCAGTTCAGGCCGGTGACGTGCTCACGCAGTTCGTACAGAATCTCGTCCATCTCAAACACGGCCGGGAGCGTTTCGATCAGCACCGTGGCCTTGATAGTCCCGCGCGCAATGCCGAGTTCATCCTGCGCCATATTGAACACATCGTTCCAAAGCCGCGCCTCTTCACTGGACTCTAGCTTCGGCAGGTAGAAGTACGGTGCGGTACCGCGCTTGCGCAGAACTTGTGCGTTGTGGAAAAGGTACAGGCCAAAGTCGAACAGCGCGGCAGGGATTACCTCGCCATCGACGACAAAATGTTTTTCCCGCAGGTGCCAGCCGCGCGGGCGCACCACCAGCGTTGCCACATCGTCGCCGAGGGTGTACGCCTTGCCTTGGGGTGAGACGTAGGTGATGATGCCGCGCGCGGCGTCCTGCAGGTTTGCCTGGCCTTCGAGGGTTCCCCGCCAGGTAGGGGAGTGGGAGTCTTCAAAATCCGCCATGAACACCTTCGCGCCGCTGTTGAGTGCGTTGATGATCATCTTGCGGTCGACCGGTCCGGTGATTTCCACGCGACGATCGCGTAGATCCTCGGGAATGTCGCCAATACCCCAGTCACTCTCGCGAATCTCGCGCGTGTCGTCGCGAAAATCGGGCAGCTCGCCAGCGTCAAAGGCCGCCTGTCGCTCGCGCCGACGCTCCAGCAGTGCATCAACACGATGGGCGAATTGATGATGCAGAGCGGTCAGAAACGCACTCGCTGCGGGTGTGAGCACCTGACTGGACTCGGCGCTGGCCCCTTGGACCTCGATATCACCCTGGGGACGGGCAAGGCTTACAACAGTCATTCGGTTCTCCAGGTCTGGTAATACCCACGCGGCCGTTATGTATTAAGTCATGCAATAAAGCGGGCCAACAATGATTGTTAGAACCAAACCTAGAAGAACGCTGAGTATTTGACTATGTTATGTAAACAATAATCACTATCATTTTTACCAATACTGAGGGACGCGCACGTGCTCAAGAAGACCACTGACAGTGCATCCTCTCCGAATCGTCTGCGGCAACTGCGGGCGTTTTGCCAGGCGGCGCAAACCGGCAGTATCTCGCGGGCGGCCGAGCGCCTGCACCTAAGTCAGCCCTCGGTTTCGCTGTTAATCAAGAGCCTAGAGAGGGATTTGAACACGTTGCTGTTCGAACGTCGCGGCCCGCGGATTCAGCTAACCGACGAAGGGCAGGTACTTCTGGAGACGGCCCTGCCGCTGGTGGAGGGCATGGACAATCTGCCCGATCTGTTCTCTGCCGGGCTGGGCGAAGTGAGCCGCGGTACGCTGGATATTGCGGCGGGCGAGTCGACCATCCTTTACCTGCTCTCAGACTACGTAAAACGCTTCAACGACGCCTACCCGCAGGTCAATCTGCATGTGCACAACGTAACCGGGCGCGATGGTTTGCAGTTGCTGCGCGCCGGCGAGGTGGATCTCGCCGTCGGTTCAATGATCAACATTCCCGAGGACATTGCGTACGTGCCGATATTCTCCTACGACCCGATGTTGATCACTGCGCAAGACCATCCGCTTGCGCAACGGCAGGAGGTTACCCTGGAGGAGGTCAGTGGGTGCGGACTCATTTTGCCGCCACGCCATCTGAGCACCTGGCACATCGTGGACTTGGTGTTTCATCAGCACGGCCTGGATTATGAAGTCGTCCTCGAAGCGGGTGGCTGGGAAGTGATAAAAAAATTTGTGGAACTTGGGCTGGGGGTTTCGATCGTGACCAGCATCTGCCTGAAGGAAGATGAAAACCTGGCCGCGATTCCGTTGACACAGTATTTCCCGCAGCGCACCTATGGTGTGGTCATGCGCACAGGCAAGCGGCTTTCGCCGCAGGCGCGTTCGTTTGTCGAGCTGATGGACGCCGGCTTTTTCGAAAGGGACCACGATGCACAGGGCGGCGTGTATGGTTCACGTACCGGCGCGGGGCCGGATGCGACCGGGGCAGGGGACTTCACGGGTCATGACCAGTCGCTGTCCTGAGCGATGCCGGCGGCGCCACGTGCGTCTGTCGAACTTTTAAGTAATACTTGCGGGTGAGTTTCGGCGAGCGGCTAATACTATACGGACCTGTCGGGCCCAACAACGTGTTCCAGACTAAGCAATCGGCACGTTCTTTCGTAGCATTTCTTGTCGCCTGGTCATTCGTCATCCTGACAATTACCGGCCTCGTACTCTATATCGTTCCGCAGGGGCGCATCGCTTACTGGGTGCATTGGAGTTTACTGGGTCTGCCCAAGGAGGACTGGGGGCACATACACCTCATCTTTGGCGGTTTGTTCATCGCTGCCGGCATTTTGCACCTTTACTACAACTGGAAGCCGTTTAAGCACTTTCTCGCAAGCCGCGTCGCAGGACGGCTGCAGATGAGTCGCGAGTCTGTGGCTGCCGGCCTTGTCGCGATACTGGTGATTACCAGTGCGATTCTGGCGGTGCCGCCCGTAAGCTGGGTGCTCGATCTCAATCACACGCTCAAGGAGTCGTGGGTCACCGGTCCGGAGCTGGAGCCGCCCTTCGGTCACGCCGAAGAACTCTCACTAGCCGGCTTTGGACGTCGCATGAACCTCGATGTTAAAAAATCCATTGATGCCCTGCGCGCTAATGGCATGGAGTTCTCGCCCGAGGACTCGCTTGACAGCATCGCACGCGCCAATGGCACCACGCCGATGGTAATCTACGGCATGATTCGCGGTTTCGAGCG
>CP070733.1:2122327-2134827 GCA_020347585.1 Pseudomonadota bacterium
GCACTGGTGGCCGGAGGTGCAGGAAGCGATCATCGGCAGCGCATTCGTGCTCGCCGCGACTGCCAGCGTATTGCTGCTGGCCGGCGACCCGCACGGTGCCGAGCAGATCAAGGAACTGCTGGGTGGACAAATCCTGTGGGTAAGCTGGTCACAGCTTGTGCAGGTGGCTATCGTCTATGCTGCGGTACTGGCGCTGTGGTTCATGCCGTGGTGGCGTTCGAACAACCTGCGCTTTTACTTCCTGTTTGCCATTGCGGTGACCGCCTCAGTGCAGATGGTCGGGGTGTACCTGGTGTTTGCCAGCCTCATCATCCCGGCGCTGGCGGTGCGCCGCCTGTCGCGCACGCAAGGACTCGCCGTGGGCTACCTCGTCGGTGTGCTCGGCTACGCGGGCGGCCTTGTCCTGTCCCTGTTCTCCGACCTTCCCGCCGGCGCACTGGTGGTGTGGATGATCGCGCTTACAAGCGTAGCTGCCGCACTGGTGCTGCGGGGGCGTGCGCACGCCGACGCGACGACCGGCCAAACCTGAACGTTACCGCAAAGCTACGCTTCGGTAACCGGTTTGGTACCACGCGCTTCCTGGCGCGCCCACAGCAGAAGCGCCGGTGCGCCGATCGCCAGTTCGCGTACACGCTTGACCAGTGACAATGCCAGCGCCGTCGCAGGAGTCACCCCGAGCAGGGTGCCAACCAACATGATGGCGCCTTCCATGATGCCAAGCGCCCCGGGCACCAGAAAGCCCAGGCTGCGCGCCGCATACCCCAGACTTTCGATTATCAGCGCATCGGTGAAGGACACCGGCGCACCCAGCAGGTGCAGCGCGATCCACGTTTCCCCGGTGCCGAGCAACCAGGCGCCAAGGCGAATGAAGGCGCTGCGCGCCACCGCCCCACGGTTGCGGTACAGATCGCGTAGCGCGTTATCCAACGATGCGGCGCTGCCCACCAGTGCCGACCACTGCTCGGAGCGCACCACCACGCCCATTAGCTTCATGCCGCCGCTGAACAAGCCGCGATGTTGCAGGTAAAAAAACGCAAGTACCAGCAGCGCGGCAACCATGGCGACTAACGCAAACTGGGTTACCAGGTCGGCAGACCCGGTGCGATCCAGCAGCAGCGCAATACCTATAAAGGTAAAGACAAGCTGTGAAAGAAGACCGAGGGTGAAATCCGCAGCGACGCTCGCCGCCGCCACCGAACGGCGCATATCGGAACGCGCCAGTAGGCGGGCACGCACCAGCTCACCTCCGACCTGCGCCACCGGCAGCAAGGTGTTGACCGCCTCGCAAATCCAGCGCATGCGAAACAGGCCGGACGGCGTTTGTCGGTGCGGCTGTGGCAGCAGCATATACCAGCCCAGCGTGTGCACCGACAGTGGTACGAAGCGATACAGCGCCACGCCCAGCAGGCCCCAACCCACCGAGGCAAAGGCAACAAGCACCTCGCCTATGCCCTGCTGAAAAATCAGAGCCAGGAACAGGCCAATGCCGCCAAACCAGGCGAGGTAAGTGAGCTTCTTGCGCATCAACAAGTGGGTTCGCAGTTAACCATTCAGACGGAGAGACCACGGCCGGGGGTGGGCCAACGGCGCAATCCTAGGGGAAAACGCCCGTCACATCCAGCCAAGCAGGAAGTGTTCCCTGCGCGCCAGTGGCTGGGCGACAGGTATGGCAGTGCAAGGCGCGCAACAGTCAGCCCTGCGATTTTCCCTTACTTGCAATGAACGACCTAGGAATACAATTTATCTCCATGTTGCTGCATCCACTCGCTGTAGTTTTGCAATGATGCGGGAGTTACCTCTTCTTCTATCGCCTTTATGAGATCCCCGTCGAACAGATATCTTGCCTCGCCCTCCACCACCAAGTCTGGGGTGCCGGCAAGTGTATAGGTGCACCGCCAACGCCGACTTAACCGATTTTCGGTAATGGTCGGCGATGTAAGTGCAACAAGTGTCCGCGTGTCGAACCGCCGGTCATTGTTGGCAACGTCGTTCTTCCAATAGGCGACAACCGCGGTGCGACCGTTGCATTTAGGGTCGGGGCCGCCAACGTTTTCGTACGTGGCATCTTCCGCAAGATACTTCTCAAGCCTCGACCAATTATCGTCTTGCACAGTGACCTCGAAATCCGCCGCGAAGCTCTCGAACGTTTGGACGATTCCCATACATAGAGACTCCTGTGATTCAGGCAACCTTACGCAGCGCAAGGCATCATATCCTTACCTCGGCACACTGTCTTAATCGTGCTGGCGGGCCGTATTTAGCGCCTCGCGCGTAGCGACGCGATTTCTGCCACCCTCCTTCGCCGAATACATTGCCGTATCGGCCATGTCGACCAGCTGTGCCGTTGACACCTGCGCGCCCGGTGGCAATGGCGCGACACCCAGGCTGATGGTGACGTAAGGAACGATCGTCGAACTATCGTGTGGAATGCGAAGTGCCGCGACCGCGCTGCGGATATTTTCAGCAATCTTTAGCGCGCCTTCTAGCGGCGTGTCGGGCAGCACTACGACAAATTCTTCGCCGCCGTAGCGCGCGACGAAATCCGACGGCCGCCTAAGGCATGATTCTATGCACTGCGCGACCTCGCGCAGGGTGGCGTCACCCTGCTTGTGACCGTAGGTGTCGTTGTAGTTCTTGAATTGATCCACATCGATCATGAGCAGCGACAGGGGGTGATTGCTGCGTCGCGTACGCTTTAACTCCAGCTCGATCTCCTCGTCGAAGCGACGGCGGTTGGCGATTCCAGTGAGCTTGTCGGTCCTGGCGATGCGCTGCAGCTCGATGTTGGCCTGCTCCAACTGCGCCGTCGAGGCACGTAGCTGGGATTCGACCGCGCTGCGACGGCGCTCCTCGGCCTGCAGCCGGCGCAACATCATGTAACCAAGCCCCAGATACAAGGCGAACGCCAGCAGCGTCTGATAGATAATCTTGTCGCGCTGTCGGGTGAACAGGGCGGCATCATGCACGATCACCAGCTGCCATGCGGTTTCGGCAATGGGTGCCACGGCCAGGATACGCCCTCGTTCTGCGGCGCTGATGTGGAAATCGCCGCGCTTGAGTTTATTGCGCGCGCCCTGGTCGGTGATCTCGATCAGGCCCTCGATGTCGCGGTTGAGCAGCATCAGGTGATGGCCGTGGGGCGAGGCCAGTCGCAGCAGGTTGGTGATGCCATCGGGCAGGAAGCTGATGAAAAAGACGCCGCCCCGCGTGTTTGCGCGCCACGGCACGATAATGTCGTAGTGGTAGGCGTCGAGATTGGGGTGCAGGCGCACGGGCTGCGGCTTGCCCTCAAGCGCCGCGCGCGCATCGTCAAGGCAGACATCGACCGGCGTGAAATCTATGCCCGCAACGATGGGCCTGACCGTGTCGTCGGTCACGGTAAAGCTGTGACGATCGGGAAAGTAGGCCTCGAGCTTTCTGCTGACCTGCCGGATCACATGGTCGTTCTCCGGGTGCTGGACCATCAACTCGATCAACACGTCCTGGTCGTCGACGAACAACTCTACCTGGCGGCGGCGTTCCTTGATATGCCGGGCGATTTCACTGGAGGTGGCCTCGACGGTGTGCGCGGCAATGTCGCGCTGGTACGCAACGAAGTCCTTCATGCGCGTATTGGCGCTCAGCGTCAACAACAGCGCCACCATGGCACTGATGATCAGATAGAACGCTCGCGAATATCGGGTCGCTCGCTTCATGATGTCGGGCTCACCGGCGGACGTTGCGGCTGCAGGCCGGTGCTCCTTGGGGATTGCGCTTTCGTGCGCCTAGCGTTTTTGCCGCCTGGCCCGTGGATGGGCCTGATCATAGACCTTGGCCAGATGCTGGTAGTCGAGATGAGTATAAATCTGTGTGGTGGCAATGTCCGCATGGCCGAGCAATTCCTGCACTGCCCGCAGGTCACCGCTGGACTCGAGCAGGTGGCTGGCGAAGGAATGGCGCAACATGTGGGGATGCACACGGACATCGATACCCTGTTTGATGGCCCACTCGCGCAAGCGCTTTTGCACACTGCGCTGTGTAAGCCGATCCCCCGTTCGGCCC
The DNA here is from genome assembly GCA_020347585.1 of Pseudomonadota bacterium. Lineage (GTDB taxonomy): Bacteria > Pseudomonadota > Gammaproteobacteria > CAMYNG01 > CAMYNG01. Next base: position 2,126,369 of record CP070733.1, read on the forward strand.
ACGAATACCGCTGTTTGCTCCGGCCCCGCCAGTTCAGCGCGCGCCGTGAACCACGCCTGCAGCGCGCCGATCGCGTAACGTCCCAGCGGCACGCGACGTGTCTTGTTGCCCTTGCCGGTCACCTCGACCATGGCCTCGGGAAAATCCAAATCCTGCATATCGAGCGTCACCAGTTCCGACAACCGCAGGCCCGATGAGTAGAACAGTTCCAGTATCGCCCGGTCACGCAGTGCCAGCTTGTCGCCTGGCGGGATATCCATGAGCCTCCCCACCTGATCGACGTCCAGCGTGCGCGGCAACTTGCGCGGTACCTTGGGCGCGCGCACGTCGCGCGCCACGTTGACGCCCAGCACGCCTTCTGTCACCAGGTAGTCGAGAAAGGTTCGCGTGGCGGATAAAGCGCGTTGCAGGCTCTTGCCGCTCAGCCCCCCGCGGTGCCTTGCGGCGATACAGTCGCGTACCGCCTGCTCGTCGAGCGCTCGCCAGGTCGCAACGTGGCTCGCATCGCAGCACGCCACCAACGCCTCAAGATCGCGCTGGTAGGCGTCTAAGGTATGGGCGGAAACGCGCCGCTCGTTGCGCAGCCGGGCGAGAAAACTTGCGATATACGACAGTTCACCCGGTTCCATGGCGGTCAGGTCTGCAGGTGAGGTCGCAACACGCGGGTGAGCACCTTGCCGAGGTAGCCAAGGAAAAGGGTGCCCATTTCGGCATGAAAACGGCTGCGATCGCGGCTGCCAATGGCCAGCAGCCCGTGGCAGATCTTGTCATGCTCATCGGTGACCAGCGGCACCAGTGCGGCAGAGGCCACCGTCACGTCGCTGTCGGCAAACAGCGAGTCGAGTTGGCCGGGCTTGAGCTTACCGCACACCGGCTTGCGCCCGGCAACAACCTTTTCGAAGGCGCCCAGTACCGGCTCGCTCCAGTCCACGAACTCCGGGCGCGGCTGCACGTCACGGTTTCGGGGCTTGAATAGCCGCACTACCACGGCGTCGGCATTAAAGTCTTTTGCAAGGCGATCGCGCAAAAGGTCGAGAATCTCGTCAAGGCTGGAGGCGTCCAACAAGGCGAGGATCAGCACGTTGATCTGTTCGCTTAGCTGCTCGTTGGTGCGTGCCACGGATAACAACTTGTTAAGTTTCGCGCGCAGCTCTTCTTTCTGGTCACGAAGCACAGATACCTGGCGTTCGATAAGCGACACCGCGCCGCCGGCTTCGTGGGGCAGCACCATATCGGCGAGTAGGTCCCGGTGGTTGTCGAAAAATCCGGGGTGATCGCGCAGGTACCGGACGATGTCTTTCTCGAGGTTGCGATCTGCGTCGGGCTTGTTTTTGTATGGTGTACTCATAACTCGATTTGACCCTCGTAAACCGTTACGGCGGGACCTGTCATCAGCAGCGGCGCATCGCCGCCCGGCCACCGAATCGTCAAGCGGCCACCGCGCAAGTCCACCTCCACCTTATCACCCAGCAGGCCCTGTTGGCGACCCACCGCGACTGCCGCGCAGGCGCCACTGCCACAGGCCAGGGTCTCGCCGGCACCGCGCTCGTAGACCCGCAACCGGATGTGAGTATTACCCACAATCTGCATGAATCCCACGTTAACGCGTTGGGGGAAGCGCGGATGTGACTCGAGCAGCGGTCCGATACGCGCCACTGGTGCACTGTCGACGTTATCGACGTGCAGTACCGCGTGTGGATTACCGAGGGACACCGCACCAAACTCGACACGCTGATGGTCGACCTCGAGTGTGTATCTGTCAGCCTGGCCCGACGTGTCGAACGGAATGTCCGCCGGGGCAAAGCGCGGCGCGCCCATATCCACCGTGACCCGCCCGTCGGCCTCGATGCGCAGAGTCATCTTGCCAGTGGCGGTGGCCACGTGAATTTCGTCCCTGTCGACAAGGCCCCGCTCGCGTACGAAACGGGCAAAGCAGCGCGCACCGTTTCCACATTGGTCGACCTCGCCACCATCTGCGTTGTAGATGCGGTAAACAAAATCTTCGCTGTCGCTGCGCGGTGGCTCCACCAGCAGCACCTAGTCGCAGCCCACGCCGAAGTGACGGTCCGCCAGCGCACGCACCTGGTCCGGGGATAGCTGCACCGACTGGTTGACCGCATCAAAGACGACGAAGTCATTTCCAATACCGTGCATTTTTGTAAAGTTGAGCTTCATGGCGACTGTAGCCCGGACAATTTGGGCGCTGGCGAAAACCCACAATGGGCGCTTCAAACAAGGTACAAGATACGAGACACAAGGTACAAGGGGCCCGGCATGCAGCCCCTAGCCCTTGTCCCGTTACTCACTACCCTTTGCCCTGATCAATCAGGTCGCGGTAGTCGCGATAGATGCAGCGATCCATGACGACGAAGATCCCCGCCTGTTGCGCGCGCAGGGCGGCGGCCTCGTTGACCACACCATCCTGCAGCCATAGTGCGGGGACCTGCAATTCGATACAAGCGTCGACGATAGGATCGACATACTGCGGTGCGCGGAACACGTCGACGATGTCAAATCGCTGCGGCACTGCGCGAAGATCGGCGTAGGCCTTTTCGCCAAGCACCTCATTAACAGCGGGGCGCACTGGAATAATGCGATAACCAAAGTTCTGCATTTCCTCCGCGACATGGTGGCTGGGTCGCGCCGGCTTTGGCGACAGGCCAACCACCGCGATGGTGGCCGACCGCTCCAGCAGCGCCTTGATCTCATCGAGTCCCGGATTGACAAATTCTGCGCACATTGTCTGCTCTCCTACTCAACCGCACACCCCGCTGACGACAAGGTGGCGATCACTGGCAACGCGCACCTCGAGCCACCCTAGCCCGGCCGCCGCAAGTTGCGCTTCGACCTCCTCGGGCTGGTACGCCGCCAGCAACGAATTGAAAAAGTCATGGCGCAGCACCTCGGGTTCGCCCTCGGCATAAGTATCCACCAAGACCTGAGCTGCGCGCTGGTCGCCCGGGCGCATGAGATCCATTATAAAGGTGAGGGTGCCGGGTGCCGCGCGCGCCCTGATCTCTCGCCACAGCACCGTGGGATCGGCCAAGTGGTGCAGCAAGCTGTTGCTGATGATGATGTCGTAGTGCACTTGGGGCAACGCTGCACCGGGCAGATAACCCTCCAGTAGGCGAACGCGCTCAGCGAGATCCGCGGCGCGTACCGCCTCGCGCCCATAGCGCAGCATGGCCGCTGCACCGTCGACCCCGTGCACGTGGCATTCGGGAAATGCCTGTGCAAAACGGATGCTGATATCAGCGGGCCCACAGCCCAGATCGATCACTGCGCCAGTTACCGACGCGCCAGCGAAACGCTCACGAAACCATGCAATGAACTGCGCGTGCGGCTCTTCGAAGTCGGCTTGCGCATAGGCCCGGGCCTGGGCATCCTCGTCCATGAGTTCGGGTTCGGGGATACGCTCCATGATACGAGGTGGAAGGGACGAGGATCGAGGAAAGAAAAATTTACTCAGGCAAGAGGGTCTCACCGGCAAATAGCGCTTGCACGGTTTCGCGCTCGCGCACCAGGTGCATACTGGCGCCATCCACCATGACCTCGGCGGCGCGCGGTCGGGTATTGTAATTGGAGCTCATCGAAAAGCCGTAGGCGCCGGCCGAACGCACCGCCAAGAGGTCCCCGGGCGCGACCGACAATGCGCGGTCCTTACCGAGAAAATCGCCCGTTTCGCACACCGGGCCGACCACATCGTACTGCCGTACCGGCTCCATGCTGTGCTGTGTGACCGGCACAATGGCCTGCCACGCATCGTATAACGCGGGGCGCATCAGATCATTCATTGCCGCATCGACGATGGCGAAGTTCTTGTGCTCGCTGCACTTTAGGTATTCCACCTGGGTGAGCAACACGCCAGCGTTGCCGGCAATGGCGCGCCCTGGCTCGATGATCAGGCGTAGGGCGCGTCCATTGAGTTCCTCGCCCAGCACCCGAGCATAGTCCGCCGGCTCAGGCGGCATCTCGTCGCGATAGCAGATACCAAGCCCGCCGCCGAGGTCCAGGTGCTCGACTACGATGCCCTGATCCGCCAGCTTATCCACCAGCGCCAGCACGCGCCGCAACGCATCAATGAACGGTGCCGTGTCGGTAAGCTGCGAACCGATGTGGCAGTCCACGCCACGCACCGTGATATTGGCCAACTGCGCCGCCCGAGCATACAACAACGGGGCTGCTGTGATATCCACCCCGAATTTGTTGTCGCGCAAACCGGTCGAGATGTAGGGGTGGGTCTTGGCATCTACGTCGGGGTTGACCCGCACGGAGACCGGGGCCTGCACGCCCAGTTCAGCCGCGACCGTGTTCAGCCGTTCCAGTTCCTGTTCCGACTCGACGTTGAAACAGTGGATACCCGCCTCGAGCGCACGACGCATCTCGTCGGCGCGCTTGCCCACCCCGGAGAATACGACGCGGGCGGGATCGCCGCCGGCAGCGAGCACGCGCTCAAGCTCGCCTGCAGAAACGATGTCGAAGCCGGAGCCAAGGCGCGCCAGCACGTTGAGCACGGCGAGACTGGAATTGGCCTTGACGGCATAGCAAACCAGGTGCGCGTGGCCGGCGAGCGCGGCGTCGAAGGCGCGCCAGTGCCGCTCCAGCGTGGCGCGCGAGTAGACATAGCAGGGCGTACCGAAGCGGGCCGCCACGTCCTCGAGCGCCACGTTCTCGGCAAACAACCGGCCGTCGCGGTAGTCAAAATGGTCCATGAGAAGACTTGCCCCGGCTCAGCGTGCGGGTTCGCTGGTCTTGTCGGGAAGGTATAAAGGCCCTTTCTTGCCGCACGCGCCCAACATGGTGCTAGTGCCCAGCACCAACACTACTGCAAGCAACAGCCAGTTGGCCCAACAAGGTCTCATGATTCGATCCGTTCCCAGAGGTCGGCGTGCGCCCGTAACATGCCCCGGATTATACGCACTGGCCGCCCGCTTACCCAAGCGCAACAGTTCAACCGGACCCCGCCGAGCGGTACACTGACTGCTCTTTTGCTCAAGCAACCGCCGGTACCGCAGCCGCATGATATTGGAGATCGTCACAGCAACCGCCCTGATCGCAGGCGCAATCCTGGTGGTTCTGGGCGCACGCCAACTGCTGCGCCGCCGACCGCTGCGCGCCAGCCTGCAGGGATTGTCCGGCGGGCTGCTGCTGGCGCTGGGGGCGTTGGTAGCATCGATGGCGCTGAACCTCCACACCTATCAGCGCCTCACCGGCGAACAAGCAGTGGCCGAAGTGCGCTTCGAGGAGGTGACGCCGCAGAAGTACCAGACCTATGTCATTGAGCCCGACAACGAGGCGCAGGTGTTCGTGTTGCGCGGCGACGAGTGGCAGCTCGATGCGCGCATTCTCAAGTGGCACGGTGTGGCAACCCTGCTGGGTATGGATACCGTGTACCGCCTGGATCGGCTCGCCGGGCGTTATCGCTCGGTACGCCAGGAGCGCAACGCGCTGCGTACGATATATGAGCTGGGCACGAAGCGCGGGCTGGACGTATGGAAGCTGGCCAATGAACACGGCCAGCGCCTGCCGTGGGTGGACGCAGTCTACGGCAGCGCCACCTACCTACCCATGGCCCACGATGCGCGCTTCGCGGTAAGTGCCAGTACCTCGGGGTTGGTGGCGCGGCCGCTCAACGAATCCGCGCGCCAGGCGATCGAGCGCTGGCGCTAATGCGGTTCGTGATGCGCAACAGAATGCCAGCGGCAGCGCAGTCGGCTCGAACAACATGAAGATCCGCACCAATATATTCATATCGGTTTTTCTCGCCACCATTGTGCCGTTGACGGCGCTGGCGCTGGGCGCCACCTACTACAGCGAAACCAGCTACCGGCGTGATGTGGCGCAGGACATTCGTACCAGCCTCGATACGCTCGCAGCATCGATCAAGCGCCTGTATCAATCGGAACGCGATCTGGCGCTCGGCCTGGCGCGCTCACCGGCGGTGAGTGAGTTTTTGCCCGTGCTTTACGACGCCAGCCGCGGGCGCAGTCACTCAGAAATCAACGTGCGCCGCTCACGCATCAATCGCTTTTTCGAAGGCTTCCAAACGATTCTGCCGGGCCTGTTCTTTATCCGCATCGTGGATGCCAATGGCAGCACGTTGATCAAGGTCAGCAATGACGCGCGCAGTGCACCCGTGTATGAGAGCCTAAGCGGTATTGCCTACGTGGAGCAGGAACTCAACAACAAGGCATTCAAGCGCGTGCTTGCGGACCTCCCCTACGACGAAGTCAGCGTGCTACGCCTGCCACACACGGCACGCCAACCCGGCGAACTTGATACCATTCCGATCCTGGACTACGTGATCCCCCTGCGCTACCGCAAGCGCCTGGTGGGTGGGCTAGCCATGTCGCTGCTCGGCGAGCAGATTGATCGCCTGGTCGATCACGCGCCACGCCTGTACAAGGGCAGGCTGTTTCTTGTAGAGATCAATCCCGACGAGCCGCAGCGCCACGGATTGATTCTTTATGATGAAACCCAGGAGCTGCGGCTGTCGCAAATCCGCAAGGCTCCCGAGCTGGTCACCGATGTCTACTCCCAGCACCTGCTCGATGCGATGGCAAGCCAGCCCGAGGGTCAGTACCGCGATCCCCAGCGCATGCAAACCGTTTACTACTCCGAATTCTTTCCGCACGCCGACCGGCTTGCAAGCTGGGTTCTCGCCTCGCGGGTGGAGGACCGTGTGATTAGCGCGCCTTTCAACCGCATCCGTGCCGTAATCTGGGCGCTGGCTGGTTGCGCACTGTTGATCAGCCTGGTGCTTGCTGGCATCGGCGTGCGCACCATTGCGCAGCCGGTCTCGCGCCTGGCACACAACCTAAAGGGTTTCGCCGACGGCGACCGTGCGCTGCGCGCCGAGCCGCAGCAGTCAGTCGACGAAATCGCCGCACTCGCCGGCGCCTTCAACTACCTCGCCGACACCGTGGTCAAAACCGAGCAGGAGCGCGACAGCGCGCAGAACATGCTGGTGCAGCAGGCCAAACTGGCGAGCATCGGACAGATGGCGGCCGGCATTGGTCACGAATTGAATAATCCGCTTAACAATATCCTGTCATACGCCAAGCTGATTCAACGCAATACCGGCCCCGGCAGCGACGCAGGGGCAGTGGACCGCGACGTACAGTCGCTGCGCGACGAGGCAGTGCGCGCATCGGATATCGTCAAGGGGATACTCAACTTTGCGCGACAGGTACCGCCACACTATGCGCCGTTCCGCGTCAGCGAGTGGATTGACGATACGCTGGCGTTGGTTAGGCAGGCCGCGAAGGACAAGAACCTTTCAGTGCGCGTACTCGGTGAGTCCGATCAGATCATCGAGGGAGACCGTGGTCAGTTGCAGCAGGCGCTGATCAACCTGTTGTTAAACGCGATACACGCGAGTGCCCGCGACGGTCAGATCGTGGTGGGCATGCGTACGCAGGACAATGACTGTGTAATTTCAGTTCGTGACGAGGGTGAGGGTATCGACGAGGAAGCGCTCAACCGGGTCTTCGACCCATTTTTCAGCACGCGCCCTGAAGGCGAAGGCACCGGTCTTGGCCTGTCCATTAGCCTGGGGATCGTAGAGCACCACAGTGGCCGCCTTGAGATCGCCAACAACCCCGATCGCGGCGTCACGGCAACCATGATTCTGCCATCGCACGCGCCACCGCCCGTGCCACACTCACCGTCATGACTGCTCCCGCAACCATTCTGTTCGTTGACGATGATCCCAAGGCCGGCGAACTTATGCAGCGCTTCAGCGAGGGCGCAGAATATACCTGTCAGGTGTTTCGTGATCCGCAGCAGGCACTGCAGCGCTTCGTTGATCAGGGCGCGGCGATGATCATCAGCGACCTGCGCATGCCGAACATGACAGGCATCGAACTGTTGAAGCAGGTACGCGAGTACGATGCCGAGGTGCCGTTCGTGATCGTTACCGGTTTTGCCGACGTAGACAGCGCCATCGAGGCAATTCGTTTGGGGGCGAGCGACTTCATCAAAAAGCCATTCGATATGGATGAGATGCGCGTGCTGGTGGAGCGCACATTGGAGCGCGCCGCACTACTACGGGAGAACCGTCTGCTCAAGCGCCAGCTACGCGATGATCTCAAGTTTCGCGACATCATCGGTCGCTCGCCGGCGATGAAGGAAATATTCACCGTAATCGACAAGATTGCCGACATCCGCTGCAACGTCATCATCGAGGGCGAATCAGGCACCGGCAAGGAACTGGTGGCGCGTGCCATACACAACCATAGCCAGCACGCCGATAAGCCCTTCGTCGTCATCGACTGCGGCGCCCTCACCGATACCTTGCTCGAAAGCGAATTGTTTGGCCATGAGAAGGGCGCATTCACCGGCGCGGTGTTCCGCAAGTTGGGAAAGATAGAGCTAGCAGAGGGGGGAACGCTGTTCCTTGATGAGATTGGGGATATGCCGCTGTCCGCGCAGGTGAAGCTCTTGCGCCTGCTGGAGGA
>CP070733.1:2134927-2143836 GCA_020347585.1 Pseudomonadota bacterium
GATAGTCGTCGATATTGCGTCCTGTCTGCGTGCAGTCCATCATGTTTATCCTCTGCTCATCCTACACGTGTGTGGGGCTAAAAAGGTTCCCTGCCCAGCAGTGCGCGCAACCGCGCGCGGGCGCGGTGCAGCCGGGATTTCAGCGTGCCGATGGGCGTTTCGAGTATGAACGCCAGCTCGCTAAGGGTATAGCCTTCCAAGTCATGAAGCGCGACCAGCACCCGCTGCTCGGGGCCAAGCCGCTCCCAGGCGTTCAGCAGGGCCTTTTGATCTAGGCTGCGCTGCGCTTCCTCCTCGGGGCCCGGTGCGTCGATCGCAAAGTGCTCGTAGGGATCACCGTTGGCCGCGGGCAACTCGCAATCGTCAAGCAGGCTGACCGGCGCACGTGCATACTTGCGCACATGGTCGATGAACTGACGCTGAATGACCAGCGCCAGCCACGGGCGCAATTGTTCAATCGCATCAAGCGGTTCCTCGCGTGCGTACAGCTTGACCAGCACGTCTTGCACTAGGTCTTCGGCGTGGTGGGCCTCGCGGGTGAGCCGAAACGCCAGCCGGTACATGGAGTCCAGATGCGGGCGCAACAGGCGTTCAAACTGTGCCGCCTTGTCTGCGGAATCGCGTCGGGTCATCAGGTGAAATTCGGCATCGGTGAGAAAGCGCGTCAATCTATCATATCGGCGATCCCGGCCGAATCCTGTAACGACACCCGGGACGCGGGGCGATGGAAGCGTTGCTGATTCGAGGGCTGTCACGGGCGTCAACGGGCTCATCTCGCGCTGCTGCCCGGCGCAATGGCGGCCGACACGTGCGCGATGGCAACACGGCTGGGCTGCGCCGCCGAAGCGGGGTCGGCGGGAATCGCGCCGTTTGCCACATGACCCAGGAAGGCGTCGACGCAATCGGGATCGAAATGGCTTCCACTGTGGTCGATGAGCCACTCCAAAGCACGCTCAAGCGGCCAGGCCTGCTTGTAGGGCCGCACGCTGACCAGCGCGTCAAATACGTCGGCGACGGCGACAATGCGCGCGCTCAGTGGAATGTCCTTGCCACGTAGCTTATGGGGATAGCCGCTGCCATCGAACTTCTCGTGGTGCGCCAGCGCGATCTCTGCGCCCATCTGCAGATATTGTGAGGGACTGTCCTTGAGTATGTTAAAGCCGATAATAGCGTGCTCTTGCATCAGCTCCCGCTCGCGTGTGCTGAAAGGCCCGTTCTTGAGTAGCAGCGCATCGGGCACGCCGATCTTGCCAATATCGTGCATGGGCGCGGCGGACTCGATTACGTCGCACCAGGCGGCGGGTTGCCCGAGGGATTCGGCCACCAGCCGGCTGTAGCGTCCGATGCGCATGATGTGGGCGCCGGTGAACTCGTCGCGGTACTCACCGGCACGCGCCAGGCGCATCAGGGTCTCCTTTTCGCGCGCCATGTTTTCGGTTACTGCGTTGGCGAAGCCGTGTTCGAGCCAGCGTGCCTGACGCTCGATAATGCGCTCCTGGCGGTTGAGGCGCAGCAGCAGCCCGATGCGGTTCTCGAGTTCGTTACTGTCGAGCGGCTTGCCGGCGACATCTGCTGCACCGGCCAGCGCGGCGCGACGGGCACTGGCCGCGTCACCTTGGTCGACGAGGGCTAGCAGGGTGCTGTTTTCGCAGCCGGGCAGGCGGCGACAACGGCGCATAAACGTGTCGCCCGGAATATCGGGCAGTTCGAGGTCGGCCACCACCAGGTCAGGCCGGTTCCGCGCGGCCCAGACCAGCGCTTCGCGGGGTTCGGCAAATGCTGCAACCTCGGCGGCGGCGCGCTCCGCCACGCGAATGAGGGTGCGACGCTGCACAGACTGGTAGCTGACCACCAGCACTCGGGGCGTAGCGGGGTCTGGACGCGCCGAGGGGTGGCTCTCAAATGCTAATGAGGGCGTATGCATGTTTTGGGTACTCCAACACCGTTTCGGGGTGCTATCCCTGGCGTTATCGTGGGCGATACAGATGCCTGTGCCGCCTGGCTATTTTTCGCCAATACTTAGGGAACACGCACCAGCCGGCCCGAAGGTTCCAATTTAGGGGTCAGTGAGGGGCGCGGTTCGGCCGACAAGGCCAAAAAGTGTGACGGACGTCACATATTCTATCCCGGGGAGCTGGGCTGGCCGATCTCCAGGCACGGGTCCAACGAAACCGTGCTAGGCGGCGCTCACCTGGGTGTTCAGATAGGGACAATCGCTACTATACTGAATTTCTAAGGAAAAACGCCGACTGCTAGCCTCGTGCCTGTCTGCGCGCAGGCCATTTCCACAATTATCGACGGAATATACCAACTAACGAAAGGAGAGCAACATGGCCGATGAACCCGTGGTCGCCCAGGCGGCACCCTATGCTGTGGATGTCGAGTCCGGCAAGACCTACTACTGGTGTGTATGCGGGCGCAGCAAGAACCAGCCGTTCTGTGATGGCTCGCACCAGGGGACGGGTCTGGAGCCCAAGGCGTTCAGCGCGGAAGAAAGCGGCACGGTTTACCTGTGCGGCTGCAAGAAGACCGGCAACGCGCCGTTCTGCGACGGTACCCACAAGTCGATTTGAGTTTGCCGCCCGCGCGCCAGTTGTACCCGGTTGGGCCTCGAATAGTGCGCTGCGGGTGGTTGTTGCGGCCCGCGCGCGCCATAATGGGTCGAACCTGCGGGGTGAGATGCCCGCCGTTCCCGTGACCCGCGCTGACCTCAATGGCCGAGCAGGCAAAACCGCGATTTCGGTTCTACTACACGCTATCCGCCACCATTATGCTGGTGATGGTGTCGCTGCTCGTGCTCTGGTACGGGCGTTTGCAGTACGAGGACTTTCGCGTCTACCAGCAGGTGTTGGCGAAAAACTCGGTCGATGGTGTGGCGGATGAGATTGGCGAGTTTGTCCGCGACCTGGAACAGGCGGTGGTACTTTTCATTGAGGACGAATACCCGCTCATCAAACATCTGATCGCCTTTCCGGAAGACCAGGAAGCCATCGCCAGTCTACGTGAGGAACTCAATACCCATTTCCCTAACCACTTTGCCTTTACCATCGCGGACGCGTCCGGGGTCCCGCTGCTGGGCAATTACGATCTGCTGGTTAACGAGCGTTGCGAGACCGACATTCAGGATTTCGTCGCACACGGTCTGGACTACGATGTCTACATCCATCCTCACCCTCAGGTTTATCACTTCGATATCATGAGCCCGCTGCGCGCGCAGGGGGGAACGCTGGGCGGTGTGTTTTTCGTGAGTTTTCGCACTGATGTGCTCAGCCGCCTGATTACCAACGGCGAGATTCACGGCCACGATTTGTTTCTGCTGCGCAAGGATCGCCCTGGTCTCATCGAGGTGGCATCCGGGGGGGCGCGTATCGAGCTCAAAGAACGCGACGGGGAATTTTTTCTCAGCGATGCCGAGTTGGGTCGGTTGGAGCATCGCGCCGCGGTGGGCGGAACACGCTGGGAGTTGGTCGATATTCCCAAGGCCGGTTTTTACCCCGACTATCTTGCCAGGATCGTCCAGCAGTCGCTGCTGATCATGCTGTTGTTCTTCGCTGTCGGGGGGGTATTCCTGTGGTACATCAGGCGCGAGGAGGCACGGCGCGCCGCTTCGGAGCGCGCACTGCAAAGCGCCAAGGAGCACTTGCAGCACTCGCTGGATTTCAGCGACGTGGGAATGTGGGAGCTGGATCTAGTAACGCGGCGAATTCGGTGGTCGCCCCGCGCGGGCTTGATATTTGGCGCGTCGGCACCGGTTTCCTGGGAGGCATATCTCGAACTGGTTGACCCCGGGGATCGCGAGCGTATGCAGGCGGCGGTCGACAAATGCATGCGCACCGGCAATCCCTGTCAGTTGGAGCATCGCCTCGTGCTGCGCGACGGAGGCCGGCGCTGGGTCGAGGTCAGCGGCAATATTGAGGGTGATGCCGGTTTGCTCGTGGGGCTGGTTCGGGACATCACTGAGCGTAAGCGGGCAGAACAGGATAGGCTCGAGGCGGAGAAGCGCCAGAACGCCGCGCTGGTCAGGGAGGTGCACCACCGCCTCAAGAACAATCTCCAGGGCGTGATCGGTTTACTCAATCAGTACGTGGGCCGCTACCCGCAAAGCGAGGAAGTATTCGACCGCGCCATCAGCCAGTTGCACTCGGTATCGCTGGTGTACGGTATCCAGTGTGACGGCGCCGTGGGCGAAATTGCACTGCCGGCATTGTTGCGCGCGATCTGTCGATCTACCAGTGATATGACCGGCAGGCAAATTGCGCTCAACATGCTCGACGCGTCGCTCGACACTATCGTGATTATTCCGGATCGGGCGGTGCCGCTGGCGCTGATAATGAACGAGCTGGTGTTTAACGCAGTCAAGCATTCGGTACGCGGTGCGGTGTCGATCGAACTACAGTACGAGCACGACTGCGCCATAGTGTCCGTGCGCAACGCGCGCGCCTCATTTCCACTGGATTTTGATTTCGATCAGAATCGGGGCCTGGGAACCGGACTAGCATTGATTCGGTCATTGTTGCCGAAGCAGGGCGCGACGCTCACGTTCGCCGCAGACGGCGCCGACGTCGTGGCGCAGTTGCAACTGAGCCCGCCGGTGACGCGTATCGCCACTGGCCTATCAACTAACGCAAATGCCGATGAGTCAGGCGCCGAACAACTCGCCGAAGCCGCGCATCCTCGTTGCTGATGACGACGGCTTAGTGCTGGCCACGCTCTGTGCCGGCTTGCGCGACGAGGGTTATGAAGTCCTCGAAGCTGCCTCGGGGGAGGAAGCAATCGAGATTTGTGAACGTGAGCGACCCGACCTGGCGATCCTCGATATTCGCATGCCGGGCGTTTCGGGCATTGATGCCGCTCATGAGATCTTCAAGTCGGCACAGGTTCCCTTCATGTTCCTGTCGGCGTTCGACGATACCGAGACGGTTAAAAGCGCTGTCAGCGAAGGGGCATTGGGCTATCTGGTCAAGCCGATCGACACTCGCCAGATGGTTCCACCCATCGAGGCCGCGCTGACGCGCGCCGCGGAAATCAGCGCACTGCGCGATAAGGAGGTCAATCTCAGCGCCGCATTGGCCTCCGGACGCGAGGTCAGCATCGCGGTCGGGCTGGTCGCAAGCAACACTGGGCTGACCGCACAGCAGGCCGAGGATGCCCTGCGTGCCTATGCTCGCTCGCAGCGCCAGCGCATGGCGGACATAGCGTCGGAGCTCATTTCGGCAACCGAAACGCTTAGCAGCCTGTATCAGGCCATCGAAAACGCTGCGGCGCAGCGCCGTAACCACAACCACAGCTGATCGAATTCCTAGCTCGTTATATTTCCGATTGTTTTGCTGGGTTGAAATTTTTTGGAACGCGTATAAGAATCGTTCGCAGATGTCCTGAGTCGAAGTTCCTTCTTGCGCCACACCTCACCGCGCAATGACTTCCCGCCTCAGCAGTCGTACCGCGATTCCGCCGGATCGGGATCGCGCGGGTTGAGCGCTACTGCCCTGGTTTCGCAGTGGTTGCACCTCAGCCGTCAAGGCCCCACCCAAGCCTGACTTTTCCCAAAGTACGATGCTCGTGTGTCGATCGACGCGCAGAGGGGTTGTTTTGAATTCTTGTTGTCCCGGCTATATGCGCCGATCCACGCACCTGGTGAACAGAAAACATCAAACGGGGGTGCCAGATGAGGAGACGTACGTTCCTGAAGTTTAGTATGGCGAGTCTCGCCGCGGCAGCGGGGAGTACGGCCGGTGTGCTCGGCTGGCAGCCGCGCGCACACGCCAGCACGATCTACAAAACGTTCTACATCACCGAGGGCTTCATCACTCAGGTAACCGGCGAGGACGTGTACTTCCGCGGCTTCAGTAGTTCTACCTCGAGTCTTAACATACCGGGCGAGTCTATGATTGTGCAGGAGGGCGACACGGTGCGCATCACCGTGGTCAATACGCTCGGCACCAGTCACTCGTTTGTGATCGACGGCATGGTCGACAGTGGCACCATTCGCGGCGGTGAAACACGCACGCTCGTGTTTACCGCGCGCAACCCCGGCTCCCATCTTTACTACGACAGCCGCAACGCCCCCTACAACCGCCTTACCGGGTTGCACGGTGGCTTTGCCGTCATGCCGCAGGGCCGCTCAAACCAGTTGTACGCGGGCAGCCGCACCTTTCGGCAGCAGCAATTCTGGATTTTCAACGATATCGATCCCGCCTGGAACAACCGGGTGCGCTACGGTTATACGCCCAACACCGAGTACCGGCCGCGCTATTTTACGCTCAACGGTCTTGTTGGCCGGCCGCCGGGTGCGCCGGGCGCGATGGACCCCGCACTGGATGCGATGGCCGATCCACGCACCAAGCTCGACGGCCACCTTGGCGATCGTACTCTGATCCGCTGTCTCAACCCGGGCCTGGGGCAGCACGCCGTGCATACCCACAGCAACCACATGGAGTGGTTGACCTCCAACAGTCAGCCCCGCTCCGAGGTCTGGGAAAAGGATATCGTGCCACTGGACGGCGATGGTGGCGGCGTTGATGTCATCTTCCCGTTTAATCCACCCCCCGATGCCTGGCCAGTGGTCACCAACCAGACATTGGCACAGGCCGAGAGCGAAGGGCGTCATTTCGCCTTTCCAATGCACCTGCATAACGAGATGACCCAGACTGCCGGCGGTGGGCTGTACATGTTCGGTGCGCTGACAGATATCTACTATCACGCTGATTAGGGGGACGGGACGATGGGTAGAAGAAGGCGATCCAGCAGCGGCGACAGCACCAGCACCGACACCAGCATGGGTGGTGGCGGCGGTGATATGGGTGGAGATGGTGGCGGTGGTGGTGGCATGGGTATGGGCGCTTGCTACGTCTACCCGATTCGCCAAGCAGAAGTTCCGGCCCTGGATCCGGACCCCGACGTGGTTTACCGCCGTGGCATCGACATGACGATTCCGATGACCATGGATGATGGCCGAACGGTCAACATGTGGGGTTTTACCGACCTGGGAGCAGGTGGTGGCGGCATGGGCGGCATGGGCGGCATGGGCGGGAGCGGGACGTTTCCCTCGCCGGCGATGCGCGTGCGACAAGGCCAGGTGGTGCAGACACAGTTACAGGTCGACATGATGATGTTCCACACCATTCATCACCACGGCATCGAACCCGAGTATCGCAGCGACGGCGTCGGTCACATCTCGTGGGACGTCAATGGCATGTATACCTACCAGTGGCGTCCGATGAGCGCCGGCACCTATTTTTACCACTGTCACACCAATACCGTGTTGCATGCGGAGATGGGTATGTACGGTGCACTCATCGTCGACCCGCCGGACGGTCCGGGGCGGGCGTTCGAAGGTGGCCCGTCCTATGACCTGGAGGCGATTTGGGCGGTGGACGAGATCGACTCGTCGTGGCACGGCCTGTCCTGGGAGGCCGGTACCTGCGGGGGGGATGTGGGGTTAAACGAACTCAACCCCGACTACTTCATCATTACCGGCGTGGACGGTGCACAGTCGGCGCTTAGCCATCCAGGCGTTGCGGTGTCGATGAATGTCGGGCAGCGCCTCCTGGTGCGCTATATCTGTGCCGGTTACCTTCCGCAGCAGATTCGTTTTGGCGGACTGGAAGCCGAGGTGGTCGCCTCGGACGGACGCCCGCTGCCTCGGTCATTCAGGGCCACGCAGCTCGATGCGGTGTCGGCCGAGCGCTACGATTGCATCATCCGGCCAACCCGTTCTGGAGTGCACACGGTGGAGATCGACATCAAGCATTGGATCACTGGCGAAGTGTTGGGAACCGCCCGAACACGCATTACGGTGAACTGAGCACCGTTCGCGGTGGTTTGACAGCCATTGCGAAAGATTCGGGCCTGAGGCCCGGGGGGATGGAAACATCCCCCTTTTTTTGCGCGATGCGTCGACGCCGTTTACGCGTTCTGCGCGCGCTGAGGATTCGTGTTTAGCCAGGCGCCGAGTTCCTCGGGCGCCATGGGTCCGCTGAGATAGAAGCCCTGCAAGCAGTCACAGCCCTGACTCACCAGGCGATTCCAAGTCGCTTCGTTCTCGACGCCTTCGGCACAGACGCGAAAGCCCAGATTGTGCGCAAGCTCGATGGTGGAATGAACGATGGTGGCATCGTTCTCATCGCGAACCATATCGAGAATGAACGATTTATCGATCTTGAGCGTATCGACTGGAAGGCTCTTTATATACGCCAGTGACGAGTAGCCTGAGCCGTAGTCGTCGATGGACAGCAATACGCCAAGGTTACCGAGTTCATCAAGCACGGTCTTTGCCCGCTCCGGGTGTGACATCATCACCGACTCGGTAATTTCCAGCTCAAGTTGATGGGGGGGTACTTCCCAAAGTTCAAGGAACTGTCCGATCTTCGCCGGCAGCCCAGGTTCCTGCAGGTCGTGTACCGACAGGTTTACTGACACACTGAGCGTATGCCCCTGTTCGCGCCACAGGCTGCATTGGCGCAATGCGGCGTTCAGTACCCAGTGCGTAAGGTACTTGATAACACCGGTGCGCTCGGCGAGCGGTATGATCTCGCCAGGAAGTATCAGTCCGTGCTTCGGGTGATTCCAGCGCAACAGGCCCTCAACACCGGTAACGCGTTCTTCGTGCGTCGAGAACTTAGGCTGGTAGTAAAGATCCAGCGTGTCGTTTTCAAACGCCTCCCGCAGCTCGCCCAACAGCGCCAGTTGTTGGACGCTGTAGGAATCCTGGGTGGTATCGTAAAAAGCGAATGGCTGGTTGGAGCGCTTGGCCATGTACATAGCGACGTCGGCGTGCTGTAACAGCAACTCCGGGGTTTCACCGTGGTGGGGGTACACCGCAATACCGATGCTGGCGCTTATATAGAGGTTGTGATGCTCCACCTTGTGAATCTGCTCGACCACATTGATGACCTTGGCGGCGATCGCAC
>CP070733.1:2143936-2146476 GCA_020347585.1 Pseudomonadota bacterium
GATGCATATCGGCCACGGGATGTGACCCAAGCGGCCCGTAGTCTCGCCGGACACGGGGTTAGCCACGTGGAACTGAGCCACGCACCGCCGCTGAAGATTCAATCCATCCGCCGCCCGGCTGATAATGCGCTGAACCCCTCACGGGGGAAACGCGCCGTCAAGATCGATGCGAAGCGCGTTGCAGACCTCATGTACGGAGAGTACAGCATTGATCTGTCGAAAGTGGAACAGCTCCTGGATAGGGCCCAAACACGTGCGATCGGCTGGATGATTTACTATTACGCGAGGCGTTTCGCCGGTGACCCCGAAAGCATGATCAAGAACCTGTGTACCGCCTACGAGGAGGTGGTCAGTACCGGTTTGGATGTGTTAGTCCCTTACAAGGTGGGAGACTTGGCATTGCCGCGTATTCAAGAAGTGGCCGCAGCGATCAATCGAATTCGCGGCGCGCAGTGGCTCACATTGGACCGCAATTCCTGAACTCAGTTTGGCGGACTTGCAGTAACCCCCGCGTCTGTGCCCAGGCGTGCGCGCCTCAGTAGTTGAACTCAAAAACAGTGCTCCGGCCCGTGAATCGAAAACAGTGCTTGATTAGCGTGTGTGCGATTATCTCTGCGACGTTGCTACTCACCACATCGGCTCTTGGCGAGTCACCGGTCTCGGCCTCTGACAAAAAGGCCAGTGCAGCCGCGCAGCTTCGTATCGTATCGCTGAGTCCCGCGATATCCCGCACGCTGGTCGATTTTGGACTGCACAAGCAGATTGTTGGGCGCACGCCCTTTTGTCGGGCACTCGATCCGGTAACACCGATCGTCGGCGATTTAAACGGAGTTGCCTACGAGCGGTTGGTGCGTGTGAGACCGACCCATGTTCTCGTCCAGCCTCCGACTTCCGGCACGGATGCCAAGTTAGCTGAGCTCGCCGCAACCCATGGTTGGCATCTTGCACAGTGGCCAGGTCTGAACACGGTACAAGATATTGAACAGCTCATCGATCAGCTGCCCTCTGTGCTCTTTCCAGAAGACTCGGCTCAACGTCTGAAGGCCACTTCGCGTGCCCGCGAACTGCTTACCGAAATCCGCATGGTGCTGGAAAGCCAAAGTGCACCGATTTTCAACCCGCGTGTCCTTCTGTTGAGTGGATTCGAACCGGTGATGGCTTTCGGACGCGAGACATATTTGCACGACATTGCGACCAGATTGGGTGCCGTGAATGCCATCGATGCCACTGGCTGGGTCGTGCTGTCTCTAGAAGATGTTGTGCGTATCAACCCCCAGGTGGTGATCTTGGTCGCCGGCAGTGAGAGTGGCATTGGGCGCAGCCCGGGCGCGGCTCTCGAGACTCTGTCGAGGCTCAAGATCGATGCCGCACGCCGGGGCCGCATCACGGTTCTCGATCACCCTGATGCAATGCTGCCATCAAGCGGGGTTGTGGGCTTAGCTACGGCAATGCGTGAGCTACTTACTGTCATGGCGAGGGGCCTGTCCGAGTAATCTATGAGTAGCGAGGCGCGCGGGAAGTCGGAGACAATTTTTCGAGCGTTTGAGGAGAATAGTAGGTGCTATTTGACGAAAAGGACCGAGAAATTGGGGCGATTTCCGGCCGCCGCAGTAGCAATATGGTTATTCGGACAGGCTTCTGGCGTTGATCGATGAGGTTGCCTAGATCCCGCCGTGCTCTCGGGATCGCAGGGCTCGGTTGCCTTGCGCTAGTGGTGTGCGTCCTGCGCATTGCGATCGACCGAGACCCTACGGGTGCACTGGGTTTGGCTTGGCCGGATCCCTCTTATGCAGAGTTCCGCTGGGCTGCGTTGGCTAACGCAGTGATCGCGGGGGTGGCTTTGTCTGTTTCCGGCGTGTTGCTTCAGGCGCTGTTGAGAAACCCGTTGGCTTCGCCGTTTATCCTAGGTGTTTCTAGCGGTGCAGGACTCGGTGTCACGGTTGCGCTGTATCTGGCGTACGCCACCGGTGGTTCATTGCCATACTGGCTGGGTACGGCGGGACCGGCGATAGCCGGGGCGATGGGTGCTCTGGCGTTGGTTTACGCGCTCTCCCTGCGCCGGGGGTGGATCGATCCCCTCGCTCTGATCTTGACCGGTGTGATCGTGTCGGCCATTTGCAGTGCCGGCATGATGTTTTTCCAACACCTGGTGCCCACCGGGCTGCGCGGTGAGTTCACGGCCTGGTTGATGGGGCACATCCCCGAAACGGCGACAGTCGGTGTGTTGCTGCCCACTGGGCTGCTGACCGCCGCTGGGCTTCTAGTTGCGGTTGCAATGGGACGTACCCTGGACGCTGTGACCCTGAGCGAGGATGAGGCGCGCAGCGTGGGAGTTGCTGTTGGTCCCACTCGCTTGGTTCTGTTTCTCGTTGCAGGGGTTCTTGCGGCGGTTGCGGTCGTAGTGGTGGGCCCCATCGGATTCGTGGGCTTGATCGCGCCTCACATGGCGAGGCTTGTTTTGGGGGCGCGACATTCCCTGGTTGTCATCGGCGCGGCGATGTGGGGGGTGGTTGTGCTGGTGGGCGCCGATGTAATCCGCC
>CP070733.1:2146576-2149385 GCA_020347585.1 Pseudomonadota bacterium
CAACGCCGTCCGCAGTGACCGTTGGCGCATGTCTCAGCTAGTAGCGGGGTGTGTATGGGATTCCGCCGAAGTGGTAAGAGAAGCCGATGTTAAACGTATCGGCCTCACCTTCTTTGTCGGTGTCGAGGTAGCGTACCCAGGAAAATGTCATTGAGGCGCGCTTTTTCTTGCCAGCAAACAATTCCACGCCCAGGCCGTAGGACGGACTAAATACGTAGTTGGACGAGTCCGACGTCGTGGTCGCGTCTTGCCAGACGGCTCGGCCGTCACCGCCGAAGTTCAGATACGAGCCACCTAGCAGTGCAAACCAGGTTGCCCTTTGGTAGACGAGGTTGAAGCGGGTGAAAACGCTGAAGAAGACGTCTACCTGTGCTTTTGCCTGCACACCGCCAACGTTGACGTCTTCACTGCGGCTGGTGCCGAGATGCCCCTCCATTGCGAACCAGCGCGTAATGTCGTAGCCACCGACACCGGCAACGCTAAGTAGGTCATAGCGGTCCCACATAGCGATGGTGCCGCCGGCGTAAGCCTTGTTCTTGCGTTTGCGCTCGCTCGAGGCGTCAGCCGCCTGCGCCGCGAACGGCAGCATAAGTAGCAGCGCGATAATTAGTCTTGTTCTGAGCGTCATAACTTCACTCCGTTTACACCATCGGCGACGGATTTGATGGCGGCCCGTCGTCATTCATATTGTTGTCGGCCGGCACCACGTGGTTAGTCCTGGCGGCCCATCTTTGGCCAGTTGAAGTGCCAGGTAAACCCAAGGTTATAGCTGGTGGCCTTAAAATCGCTGTTGTCTACGTAGCGCAGCCAGGAGGCGGAGAACGATGCGTGCTCGGTACCGTAGAGTTCAATACCGGCGCCATAGGCGGGTCCGCATTCGGTCTCACTCAGACCCTGGAAGGTTCCCAGTTCGCCTTTCCAGTCAATGCAGGAGCCGCCACCGGCAGCATACAGCACCGCACGGCCGAAGCGCAGATTGACGCGTGCCAAGGCGCTGGCGAGGACGTTGACCCGGAAGCGGTTGGGTGCCCCGAGATTGGGGTCTTCCTGAGTGTTGGTGGTGCCGAGATGACCTTCAACACTGAACCAATTGTTGAAATCGTAGCCGTAGAACCCGGTGAGTCCCTCGAAATCGTATTCCTTCCAGAAGCTAACGTTGAAGCCGGTATAGTGGCGCTTGGGTCCCGCATACGGTTTGAAGGCATCGTCGGAGAACACGCTTTCGGCCTGGGTCGTGGCGGCGGTCGCCAGCAGCGCGAGGAACAGCATTGTTCTTGTTAACATCATGTCGCAACTCCGTTTCGGACCCCGGGCACGTTGCAGGCGCAGATAGCGCGGCAGCGGATGCAAACTGGGCTCACTGTACTGTTGTTGTTCGGGTATCTCGGCAAACAATAGACAAGTTTTGACTATAAAACAAGTAGTTGGTCCCGATTTTTACAGTGGTTTATAGGCCAATGGCCAGAACCTGCTTCTATATTTCGGCCCCTGCCACGCACTCCTGAAGTTTTGGGCGCTCTTGCAGCGCAGGCGAGCCGCGCCAGCACAGGCTGCAAATTGTCACTGCCGGTATTTCCGGATGCCAGAGAGTCTCAGCGCTTTGCGCCAAGCAGTTCAATGGGGTAGCCGTCGGGATCCTCGACAAAAGCCAGGATGGTGGTGCCGGCGTTCATCGGGCCGGGTTCGCGAATGAT
Organism: Pseudomonadota bacterium; assembly: GCA_020347585.1. GTDB lineage: Bacteria > Pseudomonadota > Gammaproteobacteria > CAMYNG01 > CAMYNG01. The sequence continues at coordinate 2,148,271 of CP070733.1, forward strand.
CCTGCCGCCACGCGCCCGGATCTGCTCGGCTGCGCCATACACATCGTCCACCTCAATGGCAACATGGCCATAGCCGGTTCCTGCGTCGTAGGCGTCGGTGTCCCAGTTATGGGTCAGTTCGAGTACCGCGTTGTCGCTTTCCTCGCCGTAGCCAACAAAGGCGAGGGTGAATCTTCCCTCCGGATAGTCATTGCGGCGCAGTAGCCGCATGCCAAGTACCTCGGTGTAGAACTCGACAGAGCGTTCCAGATTACCCACCCGTAACATGGTGTGTAGAATGCGCATCAGGCTCTCCGTGGTTTGCGTCGCCCCAGGGTTGACCCTTACTTTAAGGAACGGTGGTACACCGGCGCAAGTGCGCAGCAGGCTATGCCGGGAAAGCATGGGGCGCGCGACGGACCGACCGTGGATATTAACGACTATGGCGAACAGGACTAGCGCGCGCGTCAGACCCGTCGATGACTTCGGATTTGCACCGGGGCGGGTGCTGGCCCGCAAGTACGAGGTCATTGCGCGCCTCGGTGCGGGCTGGGAGGGAGAGGTTTACCTCGTCAACGAGATCGCCACCGGTATCGAGCGCGCGGCGAAATTTTTCTATCCGCAGCGCAACCCGAAAAACCGCTCGCTGCTGTTCTACGCTCGCAAGCTGCACAAGCTGAGAAACTGCTCGATCGTAATTCAGTATCACACCCAGGAAACCATAACCTTCCACCACCAGCCGATCTCATTTCTGGTGTCCGATTACGTCGAAGGGGAGTTGCTCAGTGACTTTCTGTGCCACCAGCCCGGCAAGCGCCTGGATGTGTTCCAGGCCCTGCATTTGTTGCATGCGCTGGCGGTTGGTATCGAGAGTATCCACCATATCGGGGAGTATCACGGCGATCTTCATACCGATAACGTAATCGTCAATCGTCGCGGTCTGGGTTTCGATGTCAAGCTGCTCGACATGTTTCACTGGGGTGCGCCAAAGGCGGCTAATATCCATGACGATGTCTGCGATCTCGTACGCATCCTGTACGACGTGCTGGGCGGTCGTAAGCACTACAGCAAATTGCCACGCGAGGTACGGGCGATCATCAACGGCCTGAAACGCTCACTAATCCTCACAAAATTTC
>CP070733.1:2149485-2152426 GCA_020347585.1 Pseudomonadota bacterium
AGGACTTTGGCCAATACCGCGGTTCCGCAGCCCTGGCGGGCAGCACAACGGCCACAAGTCGAGCGGCGTTCCATCTGTACCCAGGCATATTCGCCCTCGCAAGCACCGACGACGCCCAGCTCTTCGATCATTGTACCGCGCCCTGGCGAATCGCTTCCCCAATCAACTTGACCGTTGCCGCCGGTACCTCGCCCACCACGGTAATGTGATGTTCCTCCTGGAGGCGGCCATAGGTGTTCACCGCGCCCATACGCGCAGCACCAAGCATGTACTCTTTTTGCGCTCCGGCCTGCTCAACGAAGACCGAAACCGACGCCAGTCCGTCGGAAAAGACGAGCTGTTCCATGGGCATGTCGCCGTCAGTCATGCGGTGTGTGCGCCGGACGTCAAGGGTGAATCCCGCTGGCAGTCGCTCAGCGCTCCAGCTTGTCGCTGGCACCGCTTCGGGCTCGGGTTCCTGCGGGCTCGACTGATGCACCGTGAACTCCTGACCAGAAATGGCTGGTTCAAACAGATGATCCGGCACCTCGTCGAGATAGCGAATCTCGGTGAACATGAACTGTTCGACCACTGCCTCTTCCTCGTCGAGCATCTCACTCATCAGCAACAAGCCCGTGTCGCTGTCAATCCAAATTCGGTGACCGTAGCGATAACCATCGCGCGGAGCGATCACCACTTGGGTTACTGCGCGCCCAGCGACGCGCCCCCGCTCGCCGAAGTCGATGTGGTACAACTCGCGCAACTCATCCGCGCCGCGCGGAAAGGTTGGCGGAAACGGCGCCCCGCCACGAGACTTGCCCACAAACACAGAACGATCGTCGGAGAGAATGCAGGTGACACCCTCATTGTCGCGCAAAACTTCGCCCTGCGGACCACTCAGCGCAACCAGTCGCTCTCGTTCCACACCCTCGGGCAGCACACCATGAATGATGCGCATCGCACTCAAATCCTTGCCATGGCTGTACACAAAGACGCCATCGTAGTTGAGCGTATGGGCTGAACGGGTCATCCGCTCCAACCACGCCCCGACGTCGTCTTCGCTCGCAACGACCGACGCGGCGACCGACGCCCCGGCGAGGATCAGGGCAACACTGCGGGAGGCTGTGGCCAACAACATGGAACCTACTCTTGCGCTGGCGAACTCACGATGCGCGTATAGGGTAGCAGTCCCTGCATGCCGCCGGCTGCTGAATACTCGTTGTGATTGACCAGGTAGCGGTTGAAACGAGCGCGGCGAACCAGCTCTCTGTCAGCGGGCACCTCGGCCACGGCGGATTCAACCTGCTCCAGTTTTGGGCTGGGCGCCGCGAGCTCTGCCGTCTGCGCACCGCTGTCACTGTCGCCGACCTGCTGCTGGACGCCGATGATCGCCACTACCGCAACCGCCGCCGCCAACGCACCGCCTGCCAATTGCTTGCCGAAGCGACCCGATGAGGCCCCGATTGCGGCTGCGGACGCCGGCGCCGGCTCGCCACCTAGGCTCGCGCCGACGCGCGTGGCCAAGCTCGGCGCAAGTCGATCCGGCAGGTGGTTGCGCAAGGCATCGCTAATCATATTGTATCGTGCCCACCGAGCCCGTAACTCCGGATCATTTTCAAGGCGTGCCAGCAGTAACTCGTACTCCTGTTCCGCCAATTCGCCGTCCACCAATGCCGACAACTGTTCACTGAGTTTGTTGCTCATACCAACATCAACCTCACGACCCCATATCGCCAATCAGCGGCTTCAACTTGCTGTCTATCGCCTCGCGCGCACGGAAAATGCGCGACCGAACCGTACCAATCGGACAACCCATGGCCTGGGCAATTTCCTCGTAACTCATTCCTTCAAACTCGCGCAGCGTTATCGCTGTGCGCAGATCTTCGGGCAAGTCCTCTATAGCCTGAGTAATAACTTGCTCAATCTCATCGCGCAGCAGCACCCGCTCAGGCGAATCAATGTCCTTTAACGCCCCACCAGCTTCCAGGTTCACGGCATCGACCGCGTCTATGTCATCCGCGGGCGGGCGTCGCCGCTGGGCCACAAGATGGTTCTTGGCAGTGTTGATCGCTATTCGGTAGAGCCAGGTGTAGAACGCACTCTCGCCACGGAAGGAAGGAAGCGCCCGGTAGGCCTTGATGAACGTCTCCTGTGCGACATCCAATGCCTCGGTTGGGTCGTGTACATAGCGCGAGATCAATTTTGCGATCTTGTGCTGGTATTTGAGCACCAACGTATCGAAGGCGGTCTTGTCTCCTCGTTGAACCCGTTCGACCAGAGCTCGATCAACACTGTTTTCGGCCATGCGGGCCCCAGTCCTTAGTCACGATCCCCGGGCCAGCACTACCCCTACGACAGTTCGCGGTGGGATAAGTTCGCCCGGGTGCGGCAAATTTGGTTATAGTATCCGCGCGGCTCGCCATGGGGCGCAGCCGGCAGTCCGTCGCGGAGACTGCGGCGCATTGTAGCCGGAATGCTATTCCAACGAAATGATACCCCCGCCACACGCCGCCCCGTTGCGCGGTACGTAGGCCCTGCAGCATATCTCGACCTCGCGAGCCGCCGCCGTGCAGCAGCAGGCTGACGTTCTCGTGCTCGGCAGCGGGGCGGCCGGCCTGGCGCTTGCACTGCGCCTCGCCGACGAGTTCAGCGTTGCCTTGGTCTCCAAAGGTCCGCTCGCCGACGGCTGCACCCTTTGGGCGCAGGGCGGCATCGCCGCCGTACTCGACCCGGAGGACTCGGTCGAAGCCCACGTCAAGGACACCCTCGGCGTCGGTGCCGGCCTGGGCGATCCCGAAGTGGTGCGGGCCGTTGCCGCGCAAGGCAAGGAGTGCATCGAGTGGCTGGTCGAGCGCGGGGTGCCGTTCACGCCGGCGAGCGGTGATAAGCCAGGACGCTTTCATCTTGGTCGCGAGGGTGGGCATAGCCACCGTCGCATCGTACATGCCGCCGACGCGACCGG
>CP070733.1:2152526-2160740 GCA_020347585.1 Pseudomonadota bacterium
AACACATAGTATCCAATTAGCAGAAGACCCAGGCTGAAAACCGGGAATATAACCCATGCCTCCGGGTGCGCGATTTCACCGTAGAAAAGCACGTCCTGCCAGCACCAGATCATGTAGCTAAATGGGTTCGCATAAAGAAGTGGCTTCAACCCCGCTGGAATCCATTGCGGTTGGTATACGATCGGGAGAATGAATATTCCGATCTGGGAGAAGATTACAAGAAGTTCGCGAATATCCTTCAAGAAGGGGGTAATGGCTGCCAACAAGAATCCCAGCCCGCACATTGCCACAAACTGGATTATGAACAGAACAGGAAGCAAAACGTAGCTCGTTGGCAATCCACCCGTAGTCGCGACGACATACAATATCAAGGCAACCAGCGACACGACCAGGGTAAAAAAGCTCGCCAGGACATCCTTAATAGGTAGTACCTCGATCGGAAGTACCACCTGCTTCACGAGATTGGCATTGCCAATCAGCGAGCTGCTAGTCATATTCATTGAACGAATCAGGCCCAACCAAGGCACTAGGCCGGCAAGTATATAGGCCGGGTAGTCAAGATTCGTGTCAACTACACCCGAGAATCGTGCCTTGAATACAAACGCAAAGATAAATATGTAGATCGCCGCATACACGAGTGGATGTGCAACCGCCCAGACCTTACCGAGCACCTCGCCCGCGTACTGATCCATCAGGGCGCGGCGCGTCATTTCCTTGATGAGCATTCGCTCCCGTGACAATAGCCGCAGGAAATCTCCATAAAGCGAAAACGGCCGCAAAACACCTACCATCGCCGACAGCCCCCGATTTAACACGTGCAATTACCGCCTGCCCAGCAGGCCTCGATATGTATTACGCACATACTCAATGCAGGTAACGCCTGCACCAGTGTTCCACGTTCAACAATGACCAAATTAGAAGCCGGCGGTTCTGCCGACCATCCAAGTGCTCATTGACCAATGAGTGAATCGTATCGCGATCCATGTACTGATATATTACGGCGTCCGAATCCAACAGCAGATTTCTCACGTATTCGATGCTTTCACCTTTGAACCAGCTTGCATCAGGCGCGGAAAATCCCTGTTTCTCCCGGTCAATCACGTCAGCCGGGACATGACGTTCCATAACCTTTCGTAATAGAAGCTTGCCGTCGCGTGTCTTCTGGAAGTAGCGCGCTGTCTTTTCACCAGGCTCGTTCTCGTTGATCTTGACTACCTCACTGAGCTTGCCGAGCTTTAACCGCGTAGGCAGTCGCATCGCGAAGTCCACGAGATCATTGTCCAGGAAGGGAACCCGGGTTTCGAGCGAGTGCGCCATAGAAAGCTTGTCTTCCACAACTAACAGGCCGTGGAGAAACGTCTTTGCCTCGAGGTAAAGGGAATGATTTACATAGTCCTCGGGGCGAGTGAGTTGATCCGCATGCGTTGCAAATACATCTCGGAAAATGTCTCTGGTCCAGACATGCTCGACCTCGGCCCAGACCGGCCGAAATACTTCGTGCACTATACGGTTTGGGATCAAGCGTTGCCAATACGCATAGTACTTGTCGATATAGTGCTCGAAGTCGTCATTGACCACCGCCCGGTAGTATCGCCAGGGGTAACCACCAAACAACTCATCACCGCCGGTGCCTGCCAGCACTACCTTATTAAATTTGCTTGCCAGGTGTGCAATGTAGTAGTTGGGGTAGCTTTGGCCAACACGGGGTTCCTCTAGGTGCCAGGCCAGGCCAGGCAACACCCGCTCCATGTCACCTGCCTTGAGAACCATTTCATAATGTTCAGTACGGAAGAGATACGACATATGCTCCGCGGTCGCACGTTCATCGAAATTCAGCTCGATGCCCGATGCTGAGCTGAGATCGAAGCCACAGGTAAATGTTCGCATGTGATCGAGCTGCTGCGCTGCGACCGCGACGATTGAGCCGGAATCCATGCCGCCGGACAGGTATCCACCGACATCGACGTCGCTGACCAGCTGCCGATTAACGGCCTGGGTAAACAGCCGATCGAGTTCTTCGAGGTATTCCTCATCGCTTGCAGATTCTGGTGGTTCCGCAAATTGGTAGTCCCAGTAGCGCTGGGGCTCCGGGACTGACGGAGAACCAGACCCGATGCGGATATAGCAACCCGCGGGTAGTAGTTTCACGCCCCGATACAGTGTTTTGTCAGTAAAAAAATTCTGAAAAGTGAAATATTCAAGCAGCCCTTCAAGGTCCATTTCAGCCCGGCACCCGGGATGCTCAACAATCGCTTTTACTTCCGAGCCGAATACTACGCACTGCCCGGCAAGCATATAGTAGACAGGCTTGATGCCATAACGGTCCCTCGCGATAAACAGCTCCTTTTCTTCCAGGTCCCAGATTGCGAAGGCGAACATACCATTGAAGCGGTTGAGTGCCTTCTCTCCCCACTCGGCATACGCATTCAATACAACCTCGGAATCGGTACGTGAGTTGAAGCGATGCCCGAGTGCCGTCAGTTCTGCGCGCAGCTCCTGGAAATTGTAGATCTCGCCGTTGTAGCTCAATACGTAACGCTTGTCACGCGACATCATGGGTTGCTGGCCGGCGGGCGATAGATCGATAATCGCGAGGCGCCGGTGGCCGACACCGAATGCCCCGTCGAGGAAGCAACCTTCTCCATCGGGACCCCGGTGCTTGATCGCATCGGTCATCTGCCTGATAACTACGGTAGAAGCCGGCTGGCCATCAAGATTTAGATATCCGGCTATTCCGCACATCGTGAGCTAGGACTAAAGTGTCTGGGATGGAACCGCATAGCGGTGCCTTAATTTCTCGCAAATAAACTCAGCGCAAACCCTAATCGTCAGCCAGGCCTGCCTCACGGCGGCGACGCGCAACACCTTCCTTGTGCGTGCGGCGCCATTCGATCAATTCTTCGAGACCCCGGCGTAGTGGCGTGCCAGCAGTAAAACCAATCTGTTCGCTTGCTTTCACTGGACTTCCAATTCGATTCTTTACGAAAGTCATCCCGCCGGGTTCATACTGTATCTCGAGATCAGAGCCAGTAATCTCAAGGATCAGTTCGGCCAACTCCTTGATCGTGGTCTTGATCCCTGTTCCGACGTTGTAGAATTCGTCTGTCGCTTCCGCCTTCATCGCGCAAACGTTTGCGCGGGCGCAATCAACGACACTGATGAAGTCGTAGGCCTGGGAGCCGTCCCCGTAGACAACCGGGGGCTTGCCCCTATCGAGGTTATCGAGAATCTTCATAATCACCGCTATGTAGGCGCCGTGATAGTCCTGGCGGGCACCGTAAACATTCATGTAGCGAAGGCCAACGTAATCGAAGCGCTGCTCTGTGTCCTTGTAACGATGGTACAGAGAACGGCACATGTGCTCGCCGGCGATCTTGGTCGCGCCATAGAAATTCGTGTTGTTGTATGGGTGGTCTTCGGGCATAGGTTCTTCCAGTGCGTCGCCGTAGACCGACGCCGAGGACGAGCACACCAACCGCTTGACGCCATTATTCAGCATGGCCTCGAGAACATTGAAGGTCCCACCGATGTTTACCTCGAACGCGGAACGTGGAAAATCCCAGCAGTGAAGCAGCCACAGGGCGGCAAAGTGAAACACGCCGTCTATGTCCTTCATCGCCTCGTTTAGTATGTCGCGATGCATGAGTTCGCCGCCGAGGTGGAACACGTTCACGCGCGGATCCTTCAGGGCAAGCTCGAGATTTTCCTCGCTGCCGCGGGTGAAGTTGTCATAGATTCGAATTTCTTCGACGTCCTTCTTAAGCAACTCATCGACCGTGTGCGAACCGATCAGTCCGGCCCCACCGATAAGCAATAGTCGCTTGCCCTTTAATTCCATTCCTATCTCCTCGATTTTCTATCGCCACGAATTGCTTCTTCTCGCAAGACAATTCAGGTATTCCCCGCGCCAGCAGTACCGGCGCAAGGCTAAAGGTTTAACAAGTCACGCCGCTGGCAACAACGCTCGATACTCATGGCGCGGCCAGCGCATCCGCGTGCTGCGTGGTGCGCGATGTTGCCTTGACCACGGCTTCAATCACCAGGTCCTGCTGCGCCTTGGTGATGTGCGGGAACATGGGCAGGCTTACCACTTCGTGCGCCATGCGCTCGGCGACCGGGAAGCTACCAGCACCGTAGCCGAGGTCGGAATAGGCTTCCTGCATGTGGACGGGGACCGGATAGTGCACCGCGGTCGGAATGCCATCGTCTTTGAGGCTGGCGCAGAAACTGTCGCGCTCCGGTACCCGGATGGTGTACTGCGCGAATACCGAGGTGTTGTGCGGCAGGATGACCGGAGTGATGACATGCCCGGCCAACCGTTCACTGTAGTAGGCGCCCTTTTCGCGGCGCAATTCCACTTCGCTCTGAAAATGCGGGAGCTTGGCCAGCAGGACTGCCGCCTGCATGGCATCCATGCGCGCATCCACGCCAACCAGGTGGTGGCGATAGCGCTGTTTCTGGCCGTGCACCCGCAGCGCACGCAAAGCTTCGGCCAGCGAATCGTCATCAGTGAACACCGCGCCACCGTCGCCATAGCAGCCCAGGGGCTTGGATGGGAAAAACGAGGTTGCGCCGATTTCGCTCAGGCCGCAGGAGTGGCGGCCCTTGTAGGTCGCACCCAGCGACTGGGCGCCGTCTTCCAGCACCCATAACCCGTGGCTGGCCGCAATGGCGTTGATTTCGTCCATGTCGGCCGCCTGGCCGTAGAGGGACACGGGGATGATGCCCCTGGTACGTTCAGTGATGGCGGTCTCAATGGCGGCCGGCTCACTGTTGTAGGTCTGCTCGTTGATGTCGGCAAACACCGGCCGAGCACCGAGCAGCGAGATGACCTCAACCGTTGCGATGAACGTAAAAGGCGTGGTAATCACCTCGTCGCCCGGCTTGACGCCCTTGGCAAGCAGCGCCAGCAGCAGCGCGTCGGTGCCCGAGGAACAGGCTATGCTGTGGCTGACGCCGACGTAGTCGGCTAGTTGGGCTTCCAGTTCGGTGACCTTGGGCCCCATGATGAACTGGGTGTTGTCCAGAACCTCGTTTAGCTGACGCTGGATGTCGTCCTTGTGCTGTGCGTACTGTGTCTTGAGGTCGATAAAGTTAACGCGCCAACTCATCCCTGCCCTCGCTGCGATATTTGAAATAAATCCGGGCACCCTTGAACGCCCGTGCGTTATTGTCTCGCCCGCTCATCAAGCAAGTGGCTCGCAGGCGTTGTCATTCACACGGTAGCGGTCCCCGCATGCGCCGCACGTGGTTTCGCCCTGTGCTTCGGGCAACGTCACGCCGCAGCGACACACCCAGCCAACGCGCTTTGCGGGCATGCCAACCACCAGCGCATGGGCCGGGATGTCCCGCGTTACCACCGCGCCGGCCCCGACCATGGCGTATTCGCCAATGGCGTTGCCGCAAACCACAGTGGCGTTGGCACCGATGGTCACGCCACGGCGCACCACCGTGGGCTTGTATTCAGTCTTGCGCTCGATGAATGCCCTTGGGTTAATGACGTTGGTGAATACCATACTCGGGCCGCAAAACACGCCGTCTTCGATAATCACATCGTCGTAGACGGACACATTGTTCTGAATCTTGACGTTGTCGCCGATGACTGCCCTGGAGCCTACGTTCACGTTTTGCCCCAGGGAGCATTTCTTGCCGATGCGCGCACCGGGCATCACGTGGCTGAAATGCCAGATCCGGGTTCCAGCGCCGATCTCGCAGCCCTCGTCCACGTACGCGGATTCGTGTACGAACACCTCGCCCATCAGGCGCCCCGTTTCAACGGCAGCGCCACGGGCCGCTTGTCGCGTGCCGAAAGGTAGATGGCTTCAACGAGTTCGACGGCGCGCCGCCCCGAGCGTCCGCTTACGCAGTCATTGCCGTTGCCTTCGAGCACGTCGAGCACTTTGCTATAAAAACCAGTGTGGCCGTAGCCATAGACGCTGTCAGTCTGGTAGGAGGCGGTTTCGACCATCTTGTCATCGTCGTCGTATTCGGCGAATTCCCAGTGCTCTATCTTGTTGACTGCAACACCGCCGATCCGCGCGGTGCCGTTCTCGCCAATGATCGTTATGGACCCTTCCATGTTGCGCGGATAGGTCAGCATGGTTACGTTGATTGAACCGATAGCCCCGTTGCGAAAGTGCAGGGCGGCCACGCCTGTGTCCTCGGCCTCGATCTTGCGGGCCATGGTGCCTGTGTACGCCATCACCGAATCCACCGGCCCTATGAGCCAGTCGACCATATCGACGTAGTGCGATGCCTGGTTGGAAAACGCCCCGCCGTCGAACTCCCAGGTGCCGCGCCACGGAGCCTCGTCGTAGTAGCTTTGAGGCCGGGTCCAGAACACGTTGACTGTGACGTAATAAATACGGCCAAAGCGATTCTTGTCGATGGCGCGCTTTAGCAGTCTCAGCGTGCTGTTGAGGCGGTTTTGCTTTACAACAAACAGGTTCACGCCGGACTCGTCACAGGCGCGTATCATGGCGTCGGCGTCAGGCAGATGGGTGGCCATGGGCTTTTCGGTCAACACATGGACGCCGGCATTGGCGACCTGGATGGCATGCTTTGGGTGCATGCCGGACGGTGTGCACACGGATACGAGGTCGAGTTCTTCCTCAGCAAGCATCAGGTCGAGTGCGCGATAACGGCGCACATCGTCTGAAATTTTCAGTGATTCGAACTTTCCCGCATCGATATCGCAAACCGCCGCAAGGTTTGCGCGGCCGTTAACACGTTCTATGGCATCGAAATGCTTTCCCGAAATGCGACCGCACCCCACTAATCCCAATTTAATCATACGCTCCACCTTGCTGTTTTGTTTATCGCCCCGAACCGCGCCCAACTTTGCGGCGACTTCGTTTGTCGGCGAGCATCCGTTCGCTACGATGCAGCCACCGCTGCGTTTTCCCTGAGCACACCAATCCCTGTATGCCTCGGATTCACGCGCTGGCACGCTACCGCCCTGCCGTGCCCGCAACGCACAGCATGGCCATGCCGGTTGCCACCACATGCGGCGGGAGCGGTCGGCCGAAACTGATACCGCACCCGGCTGGCTTGCGCCAAGGCGGTCAGTCCTGCAGGGCCCGCCAAACCCGGCACAGGGCCTCAATTCAGTGCACCGCCTTTCCGCGGGCATAGCTTACGCCGGGTCGGTGGTAGCAACCTTCCGGGTGCCACAATTTTCTGGACGGATGCAAATCTGATACCGATGTGCAGCGTCGCGCACGCTGTTCCTGAATATGTACGCCACCATCACGCCAACCTGGCTGTGGAAGCGCGTCTAAATCGTGACGCCTCCAACACGCCCAGGCGCGGGAGGCATTACCATAGGGCCCTTCGCGGTACCTCAGATTGCTAGCGAACGTGAGTTTGTCGCAGTCGACTGCGAAGGCGCCTGAGGCTCGACTCCATTCGAGTTCCACATTTAGACCAGCGGATCCCATTCGTCCGGTAGACGGGATGCAATTTTCCATGAATTTCAACGGATTGCCGCCATGCTGCGGCCTCAATTGCCACCGGCGCCCTACTGCAGTCCATGCCCGCAGCGCCGGGGAACCTCCATACCCGAGTAATTATATTCAATCACGGACTCATACCCCGAGGGTGCGGCCGAATCCAGCGATTCTCCTTGTGAATGAGCGAAGTCTATCATCAGCCGCCACTGCCTGCCACAGAGCCCCTTAGGAGACAGAAAAACGGGGGATGGGTGACAGAGCCACGCAGTTTTCGGCTGGGAAATGGAAAAGACACAAGAAAAAAGTGCAAAGTGGCGCCTCTCGAACCATCTATCCGGACTGCAAACAACGCACAAGCAGCTCTTTCCATTCCATCTGCTTCAACCCAAAGGTTTGAGCCAGCCTGGCATTGTCGAGTAGGGAATTTTTTGGCCGCGGGGCTGGAAGCGGATACTCCTCGGTGGCGATGGGAGTAACCCTAGCAAGCTTAGGGTTAGTTTCGCGCTCGGCGTCGACAATGGCGCTGGCGAATCCGTACCAGGCAGTTCGGCCGCCGGCGGAAAGGTGGTAGGTACCTGAAATACCCTCATCCCAGGACTGTGCCGGGGGAACGCGGGCTTTGCCCCTTTCATCTGGCGGAATCAACCTTGCGAGGATCTTTGCGGTGGCCTCGGCGATAGTGCGACACCAGGTCGGAGCGCCGATCTGGTCATCGACCACCCGCAGTTCCTCGCGCTCTTTGGCAAGGCGCAGGATGGTAAGC
>CP070733.1:2160840-2164698 GCA_020347585.1 Pseudomonadota bacterium
AGGCTGGCAAACAGCTTGACGGTAACCTTCATAACACATGCGCGTTATATCCAATGGCCTGGGTTCGCGCAACATAGGCCTCCATTACCCGCGTCGGGTCCTGCATCAGTTTGTCCTTCCACTTGCCGAGCTTCACGCGGGTCTGTATCAGGCCACGTATCACCCCGATGTGCTCGGTCACGCCCAGGCTGTTGGCACCCACCAGCCGGTCATCCTCGAACTGCAGGTTGAGGTAGCGGTAGCGCGCCGGGTCGACCAGTTCGGTGGCGTCGCCGCCGTCGGCCCCGTCCCACAACCCGAACGAGCTTGAGATGAGGCCCATGGTGTCGAGCACGTTCATAATCACGCTGCCGTGGTAACGGCTGGTGTGGCCTGCCATGTTACTCGCGGCGATGCGCCCGTGCTCGGCGGCGGTGGGCTGAATGGCGTGCACGGCGTGGCCGCCGGTGGAGAAGTCGATGCCCTCGGCAACATCGCCCGCGGCATAGATGTCAGCGACACTGCTTTGCAGCTGATTGTTGACGCGCATGCCCTGGGCGGTATCGATGCCGCTGCCATCGAGAAATTCGATGTTGGGATTGACGCCTGTGGCGGTAATTACCAGGTTGGCGTTGAGCGTGGTTCCGTTGTCGAGGGCGACGGCCAGCGTGCCGCCTGCGCGCCCTTGTTCAATGGCCGTGACGGTGGCGCCGGTGTGCACGGTCACGCCCTTGTGTTCGCACCACTTGCGGATCAGATTTGCAGAGGTCGCGTTCATCATGCGCGCCACCATGCGATCGGCGCTCTCTACCACGGTGAGCGTTGCGCCGCGGGTGGCCAGCGCCTCGAGAATGATGCAGCCGATGAAGCCGGCGCCGATCAGCACTACCTCGGCGCCGGGACGTGCCCACTCAATGATTCGGCGGGCGTCGCATAGCGTCCAGCATGGCAGCACGCCGGGGCTGGCGACCCCGTCGATGGGCGGTGTCGCCGGGCGCGAGCCGGTGGCGATGAGTAGCTTGTCGAAGCCGCGCGAGGCACCGCTCTCCAGCGCCAGTGAGTTGGCCGTAGCATCTACGCCGGTGACGCGATCGCGAACGATTTCGATACCCAGTTCGTCAAAGTGGCGGTCGTGCTTGCGCAGATAGGTGCCGGCCTCGTCGATCTGTTTGGCCAGCAGGTAGGGGATGGCCATGCGCGAGTAGGGCGGCTCGGGTTCGTCGCCGATGATTGTTATGCCGCAATCGGTGTCGTGCTTGCGCAGGGTTTCGGCGGCGATGATGCCAGCCGGTCCCGCACCGACGATGACATGGTCCATGGTGGCCTCCTTTGGTCGCGTGTGCCGTTACAGGCCCAGCCGTGTGCGGGTTTCCTCGGTGATGGTGCCATCCGGCGTCCAGCCGCGAATCTCGTAGTAGCGCGGCAGCATCTGTTCCAGTTCGTTGACCATGCCCTTGGCCGGGCCGACGTTAGCCGCCTCCTTGCGCAGGCGTTTGGGCAGCGTGTCGTCCTTGCCGGTGAGCCCCGCGCGCAGGTTGAAGTCACGCTCCAGGTTCCAGATGCGCTCGCCCACCTCCAGCAGCTTGTCCATGTTCCAGTCGCCCTCACAGGCCGCATCGATCTGCGGCGCGATGTCATCCAGCGTCCAGGCAAATGTGGTGAAGATGCACAGCCCGCTCGAGTCCACCGCTGCGGTGGCGTCCTGAAAGGCCTTGACCAGTTCGGCTTTGCCCTCGGTAACCAGCGGGTCGGTCTTTTCCGGAATGCCGAGCACCTCAGAGGCCACAGTGTAGCCGCGCAGGTGGCAGGCGCCGCGGTTGGAGGTGGCATAAGCCAGGCCCATGCCCTGGATGCCGCGCGGGTCGTAGGCGGGAAACTCCTGGCTCTTTACCGTCATGGAAAGATCCGGGTGGCCGTACTTCTCGCACAGGCGCCGCGATCCCATGCCCAGCACCTTGCCGAAGCCCTCGCCGGTGGCCGTCATCTCGGCGGCCCGGGCCAAGGCCTTGGCCGAGCCGAAGCTGAAGTCCACGCCGCCTGTGTCTTCGGTCGTGATGACGCCCATCCCATATAACTCCATAGCGGCAGCGACCGTGGAGCCGAACGAGATGGGATCAAACCCATCCTCGTTGCACAGGTAGTTGGCGTAGGTGAGCGCCTCGAGGTCATCCACACCGGTGTCAGTGCCCAGCGCCCATGCCGCCTCGTATTCCAGCCCACCCGAGGCGCCCCAATACTGAGGCTTGTGCTCGATAGTAAAGTGGCCCTGGTCCATGGTGGAGATCCGCCCGCAGGCGATGGTGCAACCAAAGCATGCCGCGTTGGTGGTGAGGTTGGGCTTGCCGTCGGTGGCGCGTGGTTCGTGCATGGCTTCGCCGGAGATTTTGTGCGCGCCCTCAAACTGAACCTCGCGCATGTTGCGCGTGGGCAACGCGCCCATTTCGTTGATCACATTCATCAACACCTGGGTGCCGTAGGTGGGTAGGCCTTGGCCGGTAACGGCGTTTTCGGCCAGCACCTGCTTGCCCTGCGCGGTGGCGGTCAGAAAGCGCGCCGGATCCTTGATGTTGCCCACGCCCAGTGTGCCGCGACAGGCCACTGCCTTGAGGTTCTTGGAAGCCATTACTGTACCCACGCCCGAGCGCCCTGCGGCGCGGTACAGGTCGTTGATAACTCCGGCGTACAGGCAGCCTTGCTCGGCTGCGCGTCCTACGCAGGCGATGCGCAGTAGCGGGTCCTGGTAGCGGGTGTGCAGCCACTGGTCGGTGGCCCACACTGAGGTGCCCCAGATCTCGCCGGCGTCTACCAGTTCGGCGTGATCGTTCTCGAGATACAGGTAGACCGGGCTGGGGGCGCTGCCCTCGACGATGATCATGTCCCAGCCGGCGGCCTTCAACTCGGCGCCGATATAACCGCCGGAGTTTGAGCAGGCCACCGCTCCGGTGAGCGGGCTCTTGGTCACCACCGAGTAGCGCCCGCCGGTGGAGGCCATGGTGCCGGTGAGTGGGCCGGTGGTGAGAATGAGTTTGTTGTCGGGGGAGAGCGCATCGACCATGGGGTCGACTTCTTCGACCAGGTAGCGTGTGGCAAGGCCGCGCTGGCCGAGGTACTCCTGTGCCCATTCCATGTTGAGCGGCTCGCGGTTCACATTGCGGCTGGTGAGGTCCACGCGCAATACGTTTTTCGTCCAGGACATGATGTGTTCCTCCTCAGGCGCTCGGGCCGTAGGCGGCCGGGTCTTTTTTTTGCGGCAGGATGTAGCTGGCCTCGCCGGCGGGGCTTTGCTGCGCCCAGGCGTACATGCGTTGGAAACCGGTCTGATCGGCGTCGGTCCAGGTGATGGCACCGGTGGGGCAGGCCTTCGCACACCACGGGTCGCCGCCGCACAGGTCGCACTTGATGACCTTGCCGGTGGCCTGGTTGTAGTTGACGGTGCCAAAGGGGCAGGCGATGGTGCATACCTTGCAGCCTACGCATACTGCATCGGCCACTTCCTTGGCACCGGTCTGCGCGTTGAGCGTAATGGCTTCCACCGGGCAGGCGTGCATGCACCAGGCCTCCTCGCACTGCGTGCAGGTGTAAGGTGCAAAGCGTCCGGCCTCGTGAAACGTGAATACCTTGATGCGGGATTTTGCGGGGTTAAACACGCCCTCGTTTTCATACGAGCAGGCCATCTCGCATTGCATGCAACCTGTACAGTGCTGCGGCTCGAGTTTCAGTGCCTTTAGCATGCGCAGTGCCTCCCTGTTATTGGCCGGCGTACGGCATTGTCTTCATCCTGCGGTGTCGGGTAACGTCGCGTCCGGTTTCCTTTGTTGGCGCGGGCGGTTTTCGTTTGTGTTACATGATCTGCGCCGGTTCCCGGCTGTTGCGGCGAGG
>CP070733.1:2164798-2170516 GCA_020347585.1 Pseudomonadota bacterium
CGCCGGTAAACTGTGCCGGCCACTTTAGCAGCGCTGCAAGCCCCACTGCGCCCGCTCCCTCCACCACCGTTTTTTCGACTTCTAACAACAACAGCACCGCTCGCTCGATGGTCTCATCATCGACGAGCACGATCTCGTCTACCAGCTCCCTGACCACTGGCAGCGTCAGGCTACCCGGTTGCTTGACCGCGATTCCATCAGCGATGGTAAAAGCACCGAACTGCGGCTCAGCGCCGTCCACTGCCCGCCGCATCGACGGAAAATTCTCGGTTTCCACGCTCACCACGCGAATCTCCGGCTTGATCGCTTTGGCGGCAATGGCGCTGCCCGCGATCAATCCGCCGCCACCGATGGGCACCAGCAAGGTGTCAAGCTGCGGTTGCGCCCGAAGCATTTCCAGTGCTGCCGTACCCTGCCCGGCGATGATTTTCTCATCGTCATACGGGTGCACCATTAGCAGCCCGCGTTCGCTCGCGAGCCGCTTCGCGTGCGCGCCCGCCTCATCAAAGCTATCGCCGTGCAGGACCACCTCGGCACCGAATGCGCGTGTGCGTTCGGTCTTTATGGCGGGAGTGAATCGCGGCATTACTATGACGGCATCAATACCGAGCCGCTGGGCATGATACGCAACCGCCTGCGCATGGTTGCCGGCCGACATCGCAATAATGCCACCGGCGCGATCGCGATCGCTAAGAGACAGTAGTTTGACCAGCGCACCACGATCCTTGAACGAGGCGGTGAATTGCAGGTTCTCGAGCTTGAGGTAAATGTCTGCCCCCGTGATCTGCGATAGCGTGCGCGTATGCACGCACGGCGTCTCTTCGACCTGCCCGCGAATGAGCGTCGCTGCGCGTTCGATATCCTCAAGGCTTACCGGGAGCTTGCGCTTCACTTCGATTCATGCCAGGTGTCTGGCCGACCTCCATTCTGACATAGGGTTGATTGTTAGCCAGCGCACGATCGACCGGGGCAGAGAACCACGACACCAAGCTGACCGAGGCAACATCATGAATGCCTGCCGGTCCCTCACGCGCCGCGCTAAGTCCCAGACAGCGGCGCCTGGCTTCCGACCTTTGCCGCACGCAGCCACTCGAGAAATCCTACCACCTCCGGCGCGCCCTCGGTGGGCGCCCAAGCGGCGAAATCCTTGTCCGATAACTGCAAGTAGGGGCCAGGCTTGACCTCGAAAGCCACCGTACCCGGGCTGTTGGATAGCAGCGTGTGCCAGGTATTGCCTGGGATCTCGATGATGTAGTCGGGACCCTCACACGACAGTTCGGTGCGCGAGGTCACGCGCCCTTCATCGTCGAAGGTCAACGCAACCAGCGAGCCACGCAGCACGGTAAACAACTCCCACTTGCCTGCCTCGGGATGGCGATGCGGACGTACGTAGGTCGCCGGCTCCATCGCGTTGCACAACCGCTGCACTGCGTCATCGAGCGCAGGATGCAGATTGAAATTGAGCCGCTGCCGCTCGCGTGATTGCGCATCGCGGCTCAACTCCTCAAGCATGGTGGCGTCAAAGGTTTTCAGTTTTTGCGGGTTTTCCATGTCAATTTGCCACTTGTCCTGCGGTGCAGTGTACCCAATTGCGTGCGCCCCTGGCAGCCGTGCCGCACGCGGCCCCTGCGCGATTACTTGAGGCTGCGAAGATATTTGTGCTATATCCATTCGGACAGGGCGAGAAATGCAAGGAGTACACCAAAAATGATGATTACTCATGTAGCCGGTCTGCTGTCCAACCCCAACAGGGAATGGGAGGCCATCAGGGACGAGCCCTGTTCCATTGGTAAATGCTATATCGGCCTGGTGATGATCCTCGCCGCGATCCCCCCGGTGTGCGCCTTGATTGGCACCACACAGTTTGGTTGGCAGATTGGTGCAGGCAACGCCATCAAGTTGACCGTCGGCAGCGCATTGCAAATTGCGATCGCTTTTTATCTGGCAATTCTTGCCGCGGTGTACATCATGGGCAGGGCCATTCACTGGATGGCAACCACCTACGGCGCCACACCGGAGCTCAGCAAGTGCGTGGTACTGGCCGCCTACGCGGGCACCCCGCTGTTTCTTTCCGGCGCAATCGCGCTCTATCCCGTGCTCTGGCTCAACATGCTGGTCGGCCTGGCGGGCCTGGGCTACACCATTTATCTGCTGTACACAGGCGTACCCATCGTGATGGAGATCCCCAAGGAACAGGGCTTCATGTTCTCGACCGCGGTGCTGACCGTAGGCATGGTCACCTTGGTCGGCCTGCTGGCGGTTACCGTAATCCTGTGGGGCTTCGGCATCGCGCCGGCGTTTACCAGCTAGATCACGCGGGTTACGCTGCAGCGATGAGGATGCGCCGCCTGTATCCACGGCGACAGATTGACCCTGCCGCCTAAGAAATGTTCGCCCACCCCTGACTACTCGCTCATGCCCAAAGCGAAAGTATCGCACCGCTGGGCTAAGCAGACGATTCCCGCTAATATTGACCTAACCTCAACACGGAATTCGGCCTGCGTAGCACACCCCGCGAGATTCGCTCATGCGCTGGTACACCATTACAGGGATCGTCACTCTTGTTGTCGTCGTGCTGTGCGCCGGCGCCCTGGCATTCCTTTTTTCGGTGGATCTGAGCCGCTACAAGACCGATGTGGAAGCGGCGGTCAGTGAGGCCACCGGCCGCGAATTCACCATCGCCGGCAAATTCGAACCTAAACTTTCACTGCGGCCAAGCCTGGTAGCGAAGGACATCACGTTCGCCAACGCGGCATGGAGCAAAGAGCCGCGCATGGTTCACATAGACCGCTTCGCGATAGAACTTGATCTGTGGTCCCTGATCCGCGGGCCGATCGTGATTCACGACCTCGAGATCGACGGTGCGCGAATTCGGCTGGAGACCGACGCAGAGCAAGGCACCAACTGGGAACTGGCGGCCGACCAGGCACCTGAGAAGGCAACCGAGGTTTCCGCGGTGGTTCCGGTGGTGGTCGAAAATCTGGAACTGCGCGACGCGGTGCTGGTGATGGCGACCGATCAACAGCTGGTGGCGGCTGTGGACGAGTTCAGCGTTCACCCGGCCGACTCCGGCCTGCTCGACATCAAACTGCTTGCGGCGCTGAATGATCGCCCCATCGCAATCAGCGGGCAGATCGGCCCATTCGAAAACCTGGTACGCGGTGAGAACGTCCGGCTGGATCTCGCAGGAACGCTGGGCAAATCAAACATCACGGCGAAGGGCAACATCGCCGATGTGGCGACACTTGGCGGCGTGGATCTCGCGCTGGAACTCACCGGTACTGACTTGCAGGCAACAACCGATACGTGGGGGTTACCGCGACTTGGCTCGGGCGCCTGGTATCTCAAGGCGCGCGCAGCCGAATCGGAACGGGGAGTCGACCTTGCACTCGAGGCCGACATCAGCAAATTCGACGCCCAGGTCGAAGGCTATGTTGACGACCTACTGGCCCCAAAGACCATGGATTTCAATGTAACGGCCGTCGGTCCTGATCTCGGGCGACTTGGGCAATTGTGGGGTGTCAAAGGACTGCCAAACAGTGCCTTTCGCGCCTCCGGACGACTGCAGCACATAGGACAACAGTTCGAGTTCAGCGAGGTCAAAGCGGAGGTTGCTGACACCGTGCTCACGCTGCAAGGCACGCTGGGTGACCCACCCGACCTTACGGGGACAGACATTAATTTTTCACTGTCCGGCGCCAATCTGTCCGAGTATTCCACGCTTGCCGGTATCTCCTTCGCGGCCAAACCGTTTCAGGCCAAAGGCCGGCTCGTGACAGCGCCACAGGGGCTTGAGGTAAAGGATTTCACGGCAGCCATTGGCGAAAATCGCTTGGCTGCCCAGGGGACAATTGGCGTCGCATCGGGACTGGTCGGTACCGATTTAAAGCTGGACACCAAAGGGCCGGACTTGTCGGCCCTGCCTGCCGTTTCGGCCTTGGTGGATGTTGGCGCCGAGCCCTTCGAAGTGAACGGCAGGCTCCAGGTGGCGAAACGGGGCTACCGGCTCGACAAGATGCAGGCACGGCTGGGCAGTGTGGATATACAAGTCAACGGCCTGGTAGGCCAGCCACCCACCTTTGATGGTACCAACATCGACTTCAAAGCCAGTGGTGAGAACCTGGCTGCAGTTTCGAAACTAACCGGACTGACCCGCCCGCTCCCCGAGGAGGACTTCGAGGTATCCGGGCACTTTGACGGCACGCCGCAGTACTTGTCGCTGAAGAAACTCACCGCCCGCACAGGCAAAAGCGACCTAACTGGCGAGTTGGTGTTGGACATACGCGGCAAACCTGATCTCAAGGGCGAACTCACCGCAAGGCATCTTGACCTCGTATCGTTTTCAGATGACGCAGAGGAGGAGCAACCCGCCAAGCAGAAACCTGTGTCAGAAGCCAGCGACGCCGATACACCGGGCGACGCACAGGGATTTGTGTTTTCAGATCAGCCGCTCGACCTCTCGGCGCTAAACGAGATGAATATTGATCTGCGCGTGACAATCAAGGAGTTAACCACTGTGACAACGCGCGTGAATGACATCGAACTTGGTGTAAATCTTCGCGATGGGGCACTACGGCTGGAGCCCATCGACGCAACCGGGCGGGGCGGCGGCCGCATCACCGGCCGGGTACGGTTGGACCCAGCTGGTGAGGGCTACGGGATCTCGGCCGACCTCAACACCCGCCAGGCGCGATTGGGCTTACTCTCTGCCGCTGATGTAACGCTCGAGAACCAACCAGCGTCCGACATCACCGTGGTGTTCAAGGGACACGGCAAGTCGCTGCACGACATCATGAGCAGCAGCAACGGGCGCTTGCAAGCCATTCAGAGCAAAGGGCGCATCGCCAACTCAAAGCTGGGACTGCTGGCAGCTGACGTGCTGGTGGAAGTTTTCAAGGCCCTCAATCCCTTCGCCAAGAAGGAACCCTACACGATGCTGCAATGCGGCGTTTATGTCATCAAAATCACCGATGGTGTTGCCAAGCTTGACCCATTCGCGATGGAGACGGACAAGATGCTGATGATCGGCACGGGCAGCGTAACGTTCGCAACGGAGAAACTGGACCTCAACTGGACAACCAAGCCACGCGAAGGGATCGGACTGAGCGCCACCGCCCTCACCAACCCGTATATAAAGCTTAGTGGCACCCTGGCAAGCCCTGCACTGGGAATCAAGCCGGTGCATGCCACTGCCGCAGCCGGCGCCGCGGTCGCGACCGCCGGTCTTTCGATTCTTGCCCAGGGAATCTGGGATCGGGTGTCAGCCGAGCGAGACCTGTGCAAGCAGGCGATCGAGGCGCTTGAGGAGCAAAAGCGCGACGGTAAAAAGAAACAGCGTGCGAAGGAGCCGGCGGAGGAAATCGACGCCGACGAAGGAGACTGAACGGCCACGCGCCGCGGCCAGCGATCGAAAAATCTACCGCGTGCGGTAACCGTACAACCAGCGATTGGTCGTGCGCCCGGTGTTGATGACGGTATGCGCGTTGCGGGCGGGAATCAGTACTTCTTCGCCTGCGACCGGCTGCAGCGTCCTGCCGCTGAAAGACAATTCGATCTCTCCCTCGACCAGCATCACCAGTTCGTCGCTGTCATGCACGAAGTCGGCCCACACCTGGCCGGGCGAATCCACCCACAGATCACAGCTGAACCCGCGCGCGTTCCAGTCGCTGCAGACCGCTGCGCGATCGACGACCATTTCACCCACGCTCGTCCGGGCTC
>CP070733.1:2170616-2180006 GCA_020347585.1 Pseudomonadota bacterium
AGCGAGTTTCTGGAGATTATCGCAGCGCGGGTGGAGAGCGGTCGCAACGGCAGCGCCTGGCAGCGAGCCTTCGTGACGGCGCACGGGCGTGATATGGGGGCGCTGACCGCGGCCTACCTCAAGCGCCAGGACAGTGGCGAACCGGTTCACCGTTGGACGGTATAGCGAGGTTCTCACGCGACCCATGCTGAGCATTTACGACGATCAGTTACCGGAAGGGCTACTCGATTGTCCGGCGCAGCGCCTGCACGAGGTACTGCCCGGGCCGGCCTTGATTCACCTTTCCGGCCGACGCGCGGCGCCGCTGTTTATCTCGGTGCTGTTGCACGGCAACGAACCCACCGGCTGGGAGGCGGTGCGCGCGCTGCTGAGCAGCCATGCTGGGGGCACGCTGCCGCGTGCCCTCAGTCTGTTCATCGGCAACGTCGCGGCGGCGCGCGAGGGCCGTCGACATCTCGACGGGCAGCCGGATTACAACCGCATCTGGAAGGTGAACGGGGCGCGCGCGGAGCACGCCATGGTGCGCGAGGTGCTGGAGGTGATGCGCGCGCGTGCGCCATTTGCCAGCATCGACATACACAACAATACCGGGCGCAACCCGCACTACGCCTGCATCAACCGGCTGGATGCGCGCTTTCAGCACCTGGCGACCCTGTTCAGTCGCACCGTGGTTTACTTTCTCAAGCCCGACTCGGTGCTTTCCATGGCCTTTGCCGGGCTGTGCCCGTCAGTGACGGTGGAGTGCGGCAAGCCGGGCGAGCCCTACGGCGCTGCCCATGCGCTGGAATTTCTCAAGGCAGCCCTGAACCTGGCCGAACTGCCGCAGCACTCGGTGGCTGCCCACGACATCGACCTGTTTCATACCGTGGCGGTGGTCAAGGTGCCGGTGCACTTGTCGGTGGGGTTTGGCGCGGCTGAGAGTGACGTGGTGCTGGCCGGGGATATCGACGAGCTGAATTTTCGCGAGCTGCCGGCGGGGACCCGCCTTGGCTGGACCAGTCGTCCCGACTGCGACGCCCTGCAGGCCTGGTCGGAGGACGGCGTTGATCTGGGAACGCGCTACTTTGCCTGTCGCGAGGGCGAGATCCGCACGCGCACGCCCCTGATGCCCTCGATGCTGACGCTGGACGCGCAGATTATCCGCGAGGACTGCCTGTGCTACCTGATGGAGCGGCTCGACGCTCCTGCCGCACCTTGAGGGCGTGCCCCGGCCGCTATTGCGCCGCAGGCTCCCTCAGCTGCGCCACCTCCGTGTCCTGTTGCACCTGGTCGTAGTAGACGAGTTGGTACCACCAGCGACCCAGCAGTTCCCGCATGGCCAGCCGCGTGGCATGCAGGCCGCTGGCGCTGGGCAGCATGCCGATCACGATGGGTTGCTGGCCGGGCATGCCGCGGTATCCCAGCGGCGCTGCAACAACCTGCATACCCAGCGCCTCGAAGGCGCCCCGCGCGCGCGGCATGTGCCAGGCATGCGTGACCAGCAGGATGCGCTCGACCCCTGCTTCGCGCAGTATCACGCTGGCGAACTTCGCATTCTCCCAGGTGGTCCGGCTGGCGCCCTCTTCCCATTGCGTCGCCACGCCGAAGCTCTCGTTCAGCGCCGCGCGCATCAGCGTGGCTTCGGGGACGTCTTCGCCAAATACCGCGCCGCCGCACACCATAACCGGCAGGGCGGTCTGGCGGTGCAGGCGTGCTCCATAGCGCAGCCGCTCAAGGCTGCCACGTGAAACCGTGTCCTGGCGGTATTCCGGCGCGTCCCGGTAACGCCCATTGCCGAGAATGACAATCGCCTGTGCTGCGGGCGCGGACAGGTCCAGGTTCGAGACCGGTGGATCGGTTTCCAGCAGGTGCAGCAAATGATGCCCGACTACAGGCATGCTGAAGACCACCAACAGCGCAAAGCCGCTGATCAATAGCAGCGTTCCGGTGCGGTGGAAGTGGCCCAGCAGGAGAGTGCCGAGCAGAAACAGCAGGATGAGGATCCCCGGTGGCAGCAGCGCGGCTTCGATAATCCGGGTGAGGTAGATGTCCATGGCGGCGTCCCCCGGCCGGTCTCAGCCTGCCAGCGCGCCGCCGCGCGGCCCGTTGATGCCCACAAATTTCCCCCCTGATGCGAAAACGCACCCAAGCTATTGTTTTTATGATTATTTCGACAACACTGTGGCGCTGTCAATCGGCTTTATTCTAGTCGATGGCGGGCACCAGGAATGCCAACAGGGTATCACTGACGATGGCGGTCTCCGCCGGTCCGCCAAGGTCGCTGACTTGGGTGACGGGCATGCCGGCGTGGCCGCAAGGATTGATGCGCGCAAAAGGTTCCAGATCCATGGCGACGTTCAGGGCCAGGCCGTGGTAACTGCAGCCGCGGCGCACGCGCAGGCCGAGGGCCGCGATCTTGGCCTCATCCACGTACACCCCGGGAGCATCGGTACGGCTGTGGGCGGCGATGCCAAACTGCGCTAGGGTGTCGATGACTGCCGTTTCCAGGCGCGTCACCAGGTGACGCACGCCCAGCCCGCTGCGACCCAGGTCGCACAAAACGTAGACTACCACCTGGCCGGGACCGTGATAGGTGACCTGTCCCCCTCGGTCCACCTTGATGAGAGGGACGTCAGCGGCGTTTAGCACGTGCTCGTCGCGCCCGTTGAGACCCAGCGTATAGATCGGCGGGTGCTCCAGTACCCAGAGTTCGTCGGGGGTGTCGGGGCGGCGCTGCGCGGTGAACTCCTGCATGGCACGCCAGGTGCGCACATAGGGTTGCACGCCGAGGCGGCGCACCACAGGGCTGCCGGTGGCCGGGGTCGGCGCGCCGACCACTTTAGAGGGCCACGAGGACGTATTCATTCTCGGACAGCTCCATGTATAGCGCGTCCAGCTGGGCGCGGCTGGTGGCCTCGAAACGGAAGGTCAGCGACAGGTAGTTGCCGTCGCGACTGAGCTGGCGCTTTACCGTATCGAGTGCATCTTCCGGGACGTGGGTCGTGACAATGGCGAACGCGATGTCCTCGAAATCGGACTCGTTTCTTCCCATCACCTTGACGGGAAAGCTGCAGGGGAAGGTCAGGGGTGATTCGGAATTCATGGCGGCAGTACAAAACGGTGGCATCACACCACAACTATGCGGGTGCGGTGCGCCGCTTTCAATGCTCGCGACCCTCGCGCAGCGCGTCCTTGTAGTCCTGGAAGATATCGTACATGCGCTTCCACGCTGGCCCCGGGGTGCCGCCGCCCACTGCGGCGTTGTCGAGCCGGGTTACGGGCACTACCTCGCGTGTTGAACTGGTCAGCCAGATTTCTGTGGCCTGCGCGAGAACGGCCTGGCTCACCGGTTTTTCCAGGCAGGGCAGGCCGTTGGCCGCGGCCAGCTCGACAACGAGATCGCGCGTGATGCCGGGCAGCAGCCGCTCGTCCTTGGGCGGCGTCAGGATGACACCGTCATCTACCACGAAAACGTTGCTTGCTGCCCCTTCGGTAACCTGGCCGTCGCGTAGCAGTATGGCCTCGGCGGCATCGCCATCGATGGCCTGCTGGCGCAGCAGTACGTTGGCGAGCAACGTGATGGCCTTAACCTGGCAGTACTGCCAACGGATGTCATCGAGGGTTATCGCCTTTACACCTTGCGCCAGAACGTCGGGTGCCGGCGGTGCGAGCGGGCTGCTCATGACGAACACCGTTGGCACCGTGTCGGCGGGAAAACTGTGGTCGCGCTTTGCCACGCCGCGCGTGACCTGCAGATACAACGACTGATCTGCTGTGCCGTGGCGTGCCACTATTCCCTCGAGAACAGTTCGCCACTGTTCTGTGTCGAGAGGATTGGCAATACGCACGGCAGTGAGGCTGTTGTGGAGCCGTTTGAGGTGCTGCGCCAGGCGAAACAGTCGGCCGCCGTAGACGGGAATCACTTCGTACACGCCGTCGCCAAAGATGAAGCCGCGGTCGAGTACCGATACGCGAGCCTCGTCGAGGGGCAGGAACTCACCGTTCAGGTAAACAATCGACATATAACCACCAGGGAGGGGTGAGGTGTTTTAAATGCGGGCACAACGGTGTTGAGAAACTGTGCGGTTTGCTGGCGTGTGTTCAACCACGCAGCGAATGTCTAGATGACACAATCGCTAACGAATGAGCAGTCGTTCCATCTTTTCCTCGTTCTTGGTCACCGTGTTTATTCAAACCAGAGAAGTACGGTGTCAACCAGGCGGCGCCAGATACTGCCCTCGGGCACATCCTGTAGCGCGACCAATGGGCGGGTGTTGAGCATTTCATCGCTAACGCTGACTTCCACGTTCCCGTAGTTTTGACCCTTGAACGCCGGGGCCATTATTGTCGCGTTGACGCGCATTTGTGCGTTGATCTTGTCGCGTTGGCCGCGTTGCACAGTGACATACAGCGGCTGTGCAAGACCCAGGTCCAATTGCTCCCGCTCGCCCTTCCAGATACGCATCTGTGTCAGCGACTGGCCGGCTTCGTACAGGCGGTGTGTTTCGAAGAAGCGAAAACCATAGTTGAGCAGGGCGCGGCTAGCCTTGATGCGGCCGTCCTCGCTCTTGGTACCGATCACCACCGATAACAAGCGCATGTCGTTTTTCTTCGCCGACGTAATGAGGCAATAGCCAGCCGACTCGGTGTGACCCGTCTTGACGCCATCGACGCGATCGTCGAGCCATAGCAGGCGATTGCGGTTGGACTGACGAATGTTGTTATAGGTGTATTCTTTAACGCTGTACCACGGGTAATAGTCGGGAAACTCGGCGATCAGCGCACGCGTCAGTTTCGACAGGTCACGCGCCGTTGTGTGGTGCTTCTTGTCGGGCCAGCCGGTACTGTTAACGAAGTGCGAGTCGTGCATCTCAAGGCGCTCGGCGTGTTGGTTCATCAGCGCGGCAAACGCGTCCTCGCTACCGGCGGTGTGCTCGGCAAGCGCGACGCTGGCGTCGTTGCCCGATTGCACGATCATGCCCATCAGCAAATCCTTGACGCTCACCGTGGTGCCGACCTCGATGAACATCAGCGAGCCCTTCATGCGCCACGCCTTTTTGCTGACGCGCACCTCATCCTCGAGTTTCATCCCCCCGCTCTTGAGTTCCTGAAACACCGCGTAGGCCGTCATCAACTTGGTGAGGCTGGCGGGTTCGACACGCTGGTCGGCCTGGTGCTCGGCCAGTATTCGGCCGCTGTGGACGTCCATCAGCAGGTGCGAGCGCGCCGCGATCTGCGGTGGCGCCGGCACAATATCAAGTGCAACGAGCGAGGGCGCGGCGAGCAGCAGCAGCAGAAAACAAGCCGAACGCAGATACATCCTTGAACTCATAGGGGCCTCGTGGCGGTTGCGAAGGCGGTATTCTACTGTCTGCGACAATGGAAACCCACCCCGCGTTCCCCGGGGGGCGGTGCCGGGTTCAGTTGACTACGATGTGCGGTGCCGCCATGCCGAGTTCGGCGATGCGGGCCGCCAGGCGGTCGGCCTCTTCGACGCTGGATAGCGGTCCGATACGCACCCGGTAGATGGTGTCGTCGTTGTGGGGAGCGGCGTCGATAAGCACCGATTCATGCAGAAATACCAGCGTGTCGTGGAGTTTCTCGGCGTTTTGTCGGCTGGCGAACGCGCCGACCTGCAAATAGAGGCTGAATCGGGATGCGGGCGCATCTTGCGGTGTGAGGGGCGTGCCTTGCTCCGCTTGTCGGACCGGCGCGGAGTCGTGCGGGTGGGCGTCCGGGTCGATGGCGCGCACCTCCACGACACCTGTACCCCCGGCCGTGATGCCGAGCTTTTTGGCGGCGGCGTAGGACAGGTCGATGATGCGATCCTTGTGGAAGGGACCGCGGTCGTTGACGCGCACGATCACGGTGCTGCCATTGGCAAGGTTGGTTACTTGTACGTAAGTCGGCAACGGCAACGACTTGTGCGCGGCGGTCATTGCGTACATGTTGTAGGGATCGCCGCTCGAGGTGCGGTGGCCGTGAAACTTTGCGCCGTACCAGGATGCCACGCCGCGCTCGCGGTAACCGCGGCTGGATTTCATGACATGGTAACGTTTGCCGTTGACCTTGTACGTGGGGTTGTTGCCATAGCGGCTGCGTGGCTCGGCGCGCGGTGTGGCGTCGGGAATGTGCGCGACTTCAACTTCGCGGGTGGGCGGACCGTCGTGCTTGCGGCTGTAGCGTGAGTTCTTCGATGCGCAGCCCGCCAGTAGCGCCATAATTACCAGCAGGCCGATGGCGATCGGGATGAAGCGAGTTGTAGCTGGTTGCACCTGCGCCATATTCCAATAATGATATCAACGTGCCTGACGGATTGCCTCGCTAAGCTGATACACCGCCATTGCATACAGATTGCTGTGATTATAGCGCGTGATGACATAGAAGTTGTCCCATCCCACCCAGTACTCGGGTTCGCCATCAGTCTCCAGTTCAATCAGCATGCCCTTGAGATTCGCCGATAAGTCGCCGGGAAGCGCAACGCCGTGGGCCGCGAGTTGCTGCGGTGACCATCGCGGCTTTTTGTTGTCCTTCAGTAGTTGGCGCCAGCGCTCGCCGGACACCTTTACCTGAAGTGCGATGGGTTGGCCCGGTTGCCAGCGGTGTTCACTGAAATAGTTGCCGACGCTACCGATGGCATCAGCGGTGCTGTTCCACAGATCGCGCCTGCCGTCGCCGTCGAAGTCCACTGCGTAGCGGCGGAAACTGCTCGATATGAACTGCGGCATGCCCATGGCTCCGGCATAGGAACCGAGTTGTGCCAGGGGATCCATTTTTTCCTCGCGCGCCATTAGCAGGTACTGCTCGAGTTCGCCGCGGAAGAATTTGCTGCGCGGCGGATAAGCGAACGCCAGCGTCGACAGCGAGTCGAGCACGGGGTAGCGGCCCTGGTGACGACCGTAACGCGTTTCTACACCGATGATGGCGACCATGACCTCGGCAGGCACACCGAAACGCTCGGCCGCTGCGCCAAGGTTTTGTGCGTTCTCGTTCCAGAACGTAACGCCGCCCTTGATACGTTTGCCGTTGACGAAGATCGGTCGGTACTCGAACCAGGGCTTGGCTTCCGCGGGACGCGCGATGGCATCGAGTATGTCCTGATGCAGGCGCGCGCGGGCAAAGAGTCGTTCGAGTTCCGAGGCGTCGAAGCCATGGCGCTGATTCATCTCTGCCACGAAACTGCGAATGGCCTGCTGATCGTCAAAGCCTCGCGGCGCGGCGAACGAACCGCCGAGCAGCAGCGCGCCTCCCGCCAGGGCAATAGCGAGTGCGGATTTGAGAGCGACTTTGTTGCGTGCCATGTCCAAACCTCAGGTTGCAATCAGCTTGCGGTGCGTGTGTACCGACATCAGGATACCGAACGCCGCCATGAGGGTCACCATCGAAGTGCCGCCGTAGCTCACCAGCGGCAGGGGTAGGCCGACCACCGGAAGTATGCCCGATACCATACCGA
The DNA here is from genome assembly GCA_020347585.1 of Pseudomonadota bacterium. Lineage (GTDB taxonomy): Bacteria > Pseudomonadota > Gammaproteobacteria > CAMYNG01 > CAMYNG01. Next base: position 2,178,049 of record CP070733.1, read on the forward strand.
TGTTGACGAACACGTAGACGAAAAACGTCAGGGTAAGGCTGCCGGCGAGCAGGCGGGTAAAGGTATCCTGTGCATCGAGCGCAATCACCATGCCGCGCCCTATGATGGCGGCATACACGACGAGCAGCAGCAGTACACCGATAAAACCAAACTCCTCGGCATAAACGGCGAAGATGAAGTCCGTCGAGCGCTCGGGCAGAAAGTCGAGGTGGGATTGCGTGCCGTTCAGCCAGCCTTTCCCATACAGGCCGCCAGATCCGATGGCGATCATCGATTGAATTATATGATAACCCGCGCCGAGCGGATCGTTCTCCGGATTGATAAACGTCAGCACGCGGCGGCGCTGGTACTCATGTAGTAAGAAATGCCAGGCCAGTGGCGCAGTGACGGCGATCAGCACCAGCAGGCTGAACAGCAGGCGCCAGCGCAATCCGGCAAGAAACAGCACCAAAAACCCCGAACTCGCGATTAGCAGCGCGGTGCCGAGATCAGGCTGCCTTGCAATCAGCAGCGTGGGCACTACGAGAATCACGCTTGCGATCAACAGTCGGCGTCCTGGCGGCGGCAGCGCCGTTTCGGACAAATACCAGGCGATCATCAATGGTACGGCGATCTTCATAATCTCAGAGGGCTGAAAGGTGAACAGACCCAGGTTGAGCCAGCGCTGTGCGCCCTTTCCCACGTCGCCCAGCAGCAACACCGCCACCAGCAGGACAAGGCCGGCGGCGTACAGCCACAGCGACCAACTGGCCAGGGTGCGTGGCGCAACCTGCGCCAGGGTAAACATTACGGCGAACCCGACGCCGAGGCGCACCAGTTGCCGATAGATGAGGTCGATGTCCTGGTTGCCGGCGCTGTAAAGCGCCACCAGTCCCAGACCGGCCAGTGCCAACAACCCCAGCACCAGCGGCAGGTCTATGTGCAGGCGCAGCAACAGCTTGCGCCCGCTACTGATGCGCGTGTCGTCGCGGAACTGCGTGGAACTAACCAGCGCCATGGGCTTTTCCCAACAGCCAGGCGTCCATCACCTTGCGTGCGATAGGCGCGGCCACCGCGCCACCGCTGCCGCCGTTCTCCACGATCACGGCGACTGCGATACGCGGTGTGTCAACGGGCGCAAACGCGATGAACAGCGCATGGTCACGCAGCTTCTTGGCGATGTCCTCCTTGATGTATTCCTCGTCCTGCTTTATGCCGAAAACTTGAGCGGTGCCGGTCTTGCCGGCGATACGATAGTTCAGGTTTTGGCTGATACTGCGCGCGGTGCCGCGCAGGCTGTGTACCACGCGTTCCATGGAATTTATCACTGTGTCCCAGTGTCGCGGCTCGTTCAGGTTGACCCGGGTGAGCGCCTGCGGCTCGCTGGCGCTGACCTGGCGTGTGTTGGGATCCTTGACGCCGTAGACGAGTTGGGGTTCAAAGCGCTCGCCGCGCATGGCCAGCGTCGCGGTAACCGCCGCGAGTTGCAGCGGAGTGCTGAGCATGAAGCCCTGGCCGATGCCAGTGATGAGGGTCTCGCCCGGGAACCATGGCAGGTTGCGGGTGCGGCGTTTCCATTCGCGTGAGGGCATCAGGCCTGCAAGTTCACCAGGCAGGTCAATGCCGGTTTTTATGCCAACGCCGAAGCCGGAAAGGTAATCGTGCAGCTTATCGATGCCCAGCGCTAGCGACAGATCGTAGAAATATACATCACATGATTCGACGATCGCGCGATCCAGATCGGTCAGACCGTGGCCTTCCTTCTTCCAGTCGCGGTAGCGGCGTTCGTCGTTCTTGAGCGTATACCAGCCGTGACAGGTGAGGGACTCCGCTGCGCCGACTGTACCGAGTTCCAGGCCCGCCAGGCCGATAAACGGTTTGAGCGTGGAGCCCGGTGGATACTGGCCCTGAAACGCGCGGTTAAACAGCGGGCGCACGGGCGATTGGCTGAGTGCACGATATGTCTGGGTGTCGATGCC
>CP070733.1:2180106-2199227 GCA_020347585.1 Pseudomonadota bacterium
CACTGCAAGGGTTGCATGGTGTGCGTGGCGCAGTGTCCGCCTCACGCCATAGAAGCGGTGCCCGAACACATCGCAGCGCAGAGTGTGCCGGGCGAGGAGGTCACCATATGACGAGGCGGCTGCTGACCGGCAACGGTGCGGCCGCGTGGGGTGCGCGGCTGGCGCGGGCTGATTATATCCCTGCGTTTCCCATTACACCGCAAACCGAGATTATTGAATCGCTGGGGCAATGGATTGACACCGGTGCCATGCCCGGACGCATGGTGACGTTCGAATCGGAACATTCAATGATCACCGCGGCGGGCAGTGCCGCGGCGACCGGCGTGCGGGTATTCAGCGCCACCTCGAGTCAGGGCCTGCTGTATGGCATGGAAATGCTTTACACGGTTGCCGGCTGGCGCGCGCCGTTTGTGCTGGTCAACGTGTCGCGCGGACTGGCATCGCCGATTACCTTGGAGCCCGATCACAACGATGTCCTTGCCGCGCGCGATTGCGGTTTTCTGCAGATCCACTGCGCGACCTGCCAGGAGGTGCTCGATAGTATTCTGATCGCGTATCGTCTGGCTGAAGATCCGCAGGTCCGCCTGCCCGTGATCGTCAATCTTGATGGATTTTACCTCTCCTTCACGCGCGAGCCGGTGGAACTTCCGGATGTACAGGCCTGCGCGAACTACGTTGGCAGCTACGACGCGGAAAACGTTCGCTTTCGCGCCAGTGCGCCCGAAAGCCAGGCGGTGGCGGTATTGGGTGGGGGCCCCTATTCGTATTTCCGCTACGAGACGCAATTGGCCGCGATGAACGGCCTTGCCGTCTACGATGAGGTTGCTGACGGATTTGCGCAGGTGTTCGGGCGCCTACATGGCGCCGTTGAGGCGTACCGCAGTGAGGATGCCGAGTATGTATTTGTCATGATGGGTTCGTTTGCCACCAAGGCAAAGGAGGCAGTCGATCAGTTGCGCAACGCGGGATGGCGCATCGGTTTGCTGCGCCCGCGCCTGGTGCGGCCGTTTCCCGCGGCACGCTGGAGCGAACTGCTCGCTGGCAAGCGTGGTGCGGCGATCATTGATCAGAACCTATCGTTCGGCATGGGTGGGGTATTGCATACCGAGATTGCCTCGGCGCTGTATGGCATGAACGCGGTACAACCGGTGCTCGCGAGTTTCGTCGGTGGCCTCGGTGGGCGCGACATTTCGCCCCAGGAATTCTTTGAGATGGCCGGGGTGATACGCGATGCAGCGCAGCGCGGTGAGAGCCCGCCGCCGCGCCTGCTTTATACCGAGGACGAACTGCGCGAAGTGCGAAAGTTGCAGGCCGTGGCGCAGGTGGAGCGCGAGGAGCTGGCGAAAAATGAACCAAAAGGATGAGCTGTGTTTAACTACCGGGAGCACGGGATACAGGGAGTTTAAGATGTGAGCCATAGAGGCACAAAGAACGTAGACGAGACCAAAATCTTTTCGGTCTGTGTGCTCTGTGGTTAGCAAGGTGATCGAATGACCGAATCACAAATCAGATTCCGTCGTATGAAGGATCTGCCATCGACCCATCTTTTGGGTACGGGCACTCCCATGTGCGCCGGATGCGGCGGTCTCGAGGCCTTGCACGAGATCTACGATATCCTTGGCGAGAAGACCGTGTTTGTAAATGCGGCCGGTTGCATGACGCTGTTGTCGGTATATCCGTTCACGCCGGTTCGCGGTTCCTGGCTGTATACCGCCATGGCCTCGGCGCCGGCTGGCGCGCAGGGTATTCGCGATGCCCTCGACATACTTCTGGAAAGAAAAGCCATCACGGCGGAAGAAGATCTCGAGGTAGTGGTTCTTACTGGCGACGGCGCCGCCTATGGCATGGGGCTGTCGGCGACCTCGGGTGCCATGGAGCGCAACCTTGACTTTGTTTACATCTGCTACGACAACGAAGGTTACGGCAACACTGGACAGCAGTACTCGGGCGCAACCCCCCACGGAGCGCGCACTGCAACCAGCCTTGGCTCCCATGGCTTTGGTGGTTACAAGAAAGACCTGTTCTCTATCTGGGCGGCACACAGGCCCGCCTACGTGGCCACGGTGATCGGTGCCGAGCCGCTGGATCTTGCGCGCAAGATTGAAAAGGCGCGCACGCTGCACGGTCCGCGCATGATCATCGCGCTGGCGCCGTGCCCCACCGGCTGGGACTATGACCCGAAGGAGTCGGTCGAGATCGGCAAGCTGGCGGTGAAAACCGGCGTCTGGCCGCTCCGGGAGTACATCGACGGCAAGGTGGTGCACACCAAAATGCCGCACCCGCGTATTCCTGTCGAGGAGTACCTGATGCGCCAGGGGCGCTTCCGTCACTTGTTCGAGCCGCAGCGCGACCAGCAACTGCTGGGGGAGATACAGCAGCGTGTCGATGCCTATTGGTCCGGCATTGAGTAGGGCGGCGGCGCAGCGAGGCATGGCGCGATGACCCGCAACACCCTCAGCTACTTTCACCGCGGCGGCGACGAACCCCTTTCGGGGCTGACCATTCCCGCCCATTTTGCGCAGGTGGTGGCGCGTGTTGCCGCGGCTGATGCGGTCGTTTGCCGCCCACAGGCGCGTTGCCTCAGCTATCGCGAGCTGGCGCAGCGGATCGATGAACTCGCGCGCGGCCTGGTCGGCATCGGCTTTGGCAAGGGCGATCGCATCGGCGTGTGGTCGACCAACAATGTTGAGTGGCTGCTTCTGCAAATGGCTACCGCACGTATCGGCGCCATACTTGTCAACATCAACCCCGCCTACCGGACACAGGAACTCGCCTTCGCCTTGCAGCGCTCAGAGGTGCAGGGTTTGTTCACTATCCCCGCGTGTCGCAGCAGTGATTACGTGGCGATGCTGCTAGAGCTATTTCCGGAACTCGCGCAGCACGCCGCCAGCGAGATCCAAAGCGAGCAGTTTCCGCATCTGCGCCGCGTCGTGGTGTACGACCCCGCACAGCCCGAGCGCACTTCGCGTCCCCATACAGGGTTCATGACCTGGCCGGAGGTGCTGGCGGCGGGGCAGGGTGTCAGTGCCTCGCACCTTGACGATCTGACCGAGGCCCTGGACTGCGACGAGCCCATCAATATCCAGTACACCTCGGGCACCACGGGGTTTCCGAAGGCCGTGGTACTTACCCATCACAATATTCTTAACAATGCGTGGTTTACCGTGCGTGCCATGCACTTTGGTGGGCAAGACAGGCTATGCGTGCCGGTGCCATTCTATCACTGCTTCGGCATGGTGCTGGCAAACCTGTTGTGCCTGTCCAGCGGCGCGTGCATTGTTATCCCCTCGGAGCATTTCGATGCGCTGGCCGTACTCGAGGCGATAGACCATGAACGCTGTACGGCGGTGCACGGGGTGCCCACCATGTTCATCGCAATGCTCGAGCATCCGCAGTTCAGCGAGTTCGACCTATCATCACTACGCACCGGCATCATGGCCGGTGCACCGTGTCCGCCACTGCTGATGCAACGCGTCATGGAGGATATGCACTGCCGCGAGATCCTCATCGGCTACGGTGAAACCGAGGCATCGCCGCTAACACACCTGACCACGCGCGACGATACCCTGAAGCGCCGCGTACAAACTGTAGGCAGGAACCTGCCGCACCAGGAAGTGAAAGTGGTCAGTGTTGAAAGCGGGGCGACGCTACCGCTTGGTGCGACCGGCGAGGTGTGCTTCCGGGGCTACCACATCATGCGCGGCTACTATGGCGACGCGGAGGCCACGCGCCGGGCGATCGACGAAAGCGGCTGGTTGCACTCGGGTGACCTTGGTGCCATAGATGCCGATGGCTACCTGCAGATCACCGGTCGGCTCAAGGAATTGATTATTCGCGGCGGCGAGAACATCTACCCGCGCGAGATCGAGGACTACATATTCACCCATCCCGCGGTTGCTGGCGTGGCGGTGTTTGGCGTGCCAGATGACTACTACGGCGAGCAGGTGATGTCATGGATTCAGTTACACGATGGTGCGCAGGCGAGCGAGGAGGATATCCGGCAGTTCTGCGAGGGAAAAATCGCCCACTTCAAGATCCCGAAGTACATCTGGTTCGTCGACGAGTTTCCCATGACTGTCACCGGCAAGCTGCAGAAATTCCGCATGCGCGAGATGGCGATAGAGAAACTCGCCGCCACCGGACAGTAACCCGGCTCACTGTGGGGGCGGCGCGGGCGAGTAACTTTGCTGTACCTCGGGCAGGGTTTCCACGACGGGTGGCGTCTTCTGGTACATCACCTTGAAGCGGTTTACACGCCCCGCATCGGTGTGCATGCCTTGCACGAAGGACGGGCGTACTGCCTGGTACAGCACGGGTGCCGTTGTGACAGCGACCTCATCAGTGTCGCTGCTGCAGGCATACAGTACCGCCAGCGCACCCAGCACTCCCGCGCACGCCGGCGAGCGGAATAGGAATCGCGTCATGCTCATGATTGCTCCTCCGAACAGGACGCATGGAACAGGGGTGGCTATCCTTGGCCAGATTTGCAGTCTACGATTCCGGTGAACAACAGCAAGTGGCAACACCGCATGCGTGTGTCGCATCGCTGCCATGCTCCGTTGGTGCGGCGATACACCGTTGCAGCATTCAATGTAGGTCGCCGCATCCCGGCGTCCATGCAAAATCATTTCACGGCGCGACGCGCCGCTACTTATACCTAAGGCTTGGATCTAGAGGCGCGAAAAGTAAATTCGTACTGGTACCCGTGTGGCGGACACAGTGTTCGCGAGGAGGCGTGACGCCCGCGCTCGAGAAGAATGGTTGACGCAAATAAAGAGGCGACCCAGGGGGTGGGTCGCCAAATTAACCTGTCACCGGCTAAGGTAAGTTGGGCGGGTGAGGAACGACCATGTGCGCCGGTAGCAGGGTTTAACGCAAACGCCTCTGATGGGAGGTATATCGATAATATATAAATCGGCAATGGTGTAAATTGGTATTTATACCTATACAAAGGCGCCTGTTTTCGGCGCGGCATTGGCACACCTGGCAGATTTCCGCGGAATTTTCGGCCACGTCGGCGGCTGGTCTTTTTCCGAGGGCGCAACCGGGTATACTGAAAGGCACGGACGACAACCTGCGGGCGATTTGCCAGTTTGCGCCATGTCTCCTGTCTTCATCAATGTTTTGTTGGTCATCTCCCGACGCGCCAAGCCGGGCAGGCTGCGTAGCGCACTTCCATGCATTGATGGCGATAGTTTTCGCACGACACAGGTAGGAGATCTGGACGAGGCGAGTGCCTTGCTGCGTTCAGAGGTCTTTCAGGTGGTGCTCATCCAGTTCCCGCGCATCGACGCATCGGAGCTGGACGCCCTGATGGAATTCACGGCGGCACATCCAGCGCTGCCGGTGGTGGTGACCGGCGACGCGGATGACAGCGATCTGGCGCTCAAGGTGGTCCAGCATGGCGCGCAGGACTATTTCGCCCACAAGCACATGGACAGCCGCGCCCTGGCGCGCGTGTTGCGCTATGCCATCGAGCGCAAGCGCACCGACGCCGCCCTGCGTGCCAGTGAGGCGCGCGTTGGCCTGCTGCTGGATTCGGTCGGCGAGGGTATGTTCGGTGTCGACCTGGACGGCAAATGTACCTTCGTCAACCCCGCCTGCCTGCGCATGCTCGGCTACGCCTCTAGTATCGACTTGCTTGGCAAATTCATGCACGCCCTCACCCATCACACTAGGGCCGACGGGACCCCCTGTCCCGAGGAAGAATGCCGGATCTATCGCACCTTCAGGGAAGGCCGCGGATGCCACGTAGACAACGAGATCATGTGGCACGCGGACGGCACCAGTTTTCCTGTGGAGTATCGCTCTTCGCCGATACTCGTTAGTGGTGTGGTCACCGGGGCTGTGGTGGCATTTTCGGATATCACCGAGCGCAAGGCTGCCGAGGATGCGCTTCGCCAGGCGCGCGACGAACTCGAACAACGGGTCGTCGAGCGCACCGCGCATCTGGAGCAACTCAATCGCCAGCTCCAGCAGGAGATCCACCAACGCCAACAGGCCGAGCACACGCTGCGCAGGGAGCGAGATTTCAGTACTGCCATACTGGATACGGTGGGCTCGCTTGTTGTGGTGCTGGATCGCGACGGGCGCATCATCGGTTTTAACCAGGCCTGCGAGCAGACCACCGGCTATCGCTTCGACGAAATGCAGGGCAGCACAGTGTGGGACCGGCTAATCCTCCCGGAGGAGGCCGAGCCGGTCAAGAAGGTGTTTCGCACGTTAACCGCCGGACACTATCCCAACAGTCACGAGAACTACTGGGTCACCCGCAGCGGCGAGCGACGGTTGATTTCCTGGGCCAACACTGTCCTTGTCGATGAGAACGGCGAGGTAGAGCACATCATTGCCACGGGCATCGATGTCACCGACCAGCGGCGCGCTGAGGAAAAGGAGCGCCAGCGCATGCTCGAACTGGCGCACGTCTCGCGGCTCAGTACCATGGGCGAGATGGCGACCGAGATTGCCCATGAACTGAACCAGCCACTCGGTGCGATTGCCACCTACAGCGATGCTGGCGCACAGCTGTTGAGTTCGCAGCCGCCGGACTACAACACCGTGTCGACTACCCTGCAGGCGATTGCCCGGCAGGCACGGCGGGCCGGCGACATCGTGCGCGGCCTGCGGGATTTTGTTGGCAAGGACGAGGGGCGCCCGACGCCGACCGACATCAATGCCCTGGTGCGTGACGTGGTGAACCTTGCCGGGGTCGCGGTGCGCTCGCGCAGCGTGCGCATCGAGATGTACCTGGCCGACGGATTGCCGCAGTTAACCATAGAGAAGATCCTGGTAGAGCAGGTAATCTTCAATCTGGTTCACAACGCGGTCGAGGCGATGGAGCAGGTTGAACCCGATCGACGCGTGCTGAACATTGCCACGGCGCACGCAGCAGACAACATGATCGAGGTGAGCGTGACGGATTCGGGCCCGGGCTTGCCGCCCGATCAAGGCGAGCGGGTGTTCGAGGCGTTTGTGAGCACCAAGGCGAACGGTATGGGCATGGGCCTCACCATCAGCCGCTCTATCGTCGAGGCGCACGGTGGGCGACTGTGGGCGACCCCCAATTCTCCCACCGGGACCTGTTTCAGGTTTACACTGGCACCATCAAACGCAAAAAAATAACGACCAATGGCTGAACCGACTGTGCACGTCGTGGATGACGATGAGGCCATCCGTGATTCGATGACGCTCTATCTCAAATCGATGGGGCTGAATGCGCGTACCTATGCCTCGGCAGAGGAGTTTTTGGCGGTTCCCGAGCCAGCGCGCCCGTCCTGCCTGGTGGCGGATGTGCGCATGCCGGGAATGAGCGGCCTTGAACTGCAGAAGCTGTTGCGTGAACGCGGTAGTTCCATGCCGATCATTTTTATCACCGGCCATGGCGATATCGTCATGGCAGTTGACGCCATGAAGGAGGGTGCCTCGGACTTTCTGGAGAAACCGCTGGACAACAGCCTGCTGCTGGAACGGATCCTGGAGAACCTCGAGAAAGACGCCGATACGCAACAGAAGGAGCATCGACAGTCTGATGCTGGTGAACACCTCGCCCGGCTTACCGCGCGCGAGCGCGAAGTCATGGATCTGCTGGTGGAGGGTAAACTCAACAAGGTGATCGCCGCGGAACTGGGTATCAGCGTGCGCACAGTCGAGGCGCACCGCGCCCGGGTGATGGAAAAACTCGGCGCCCGCTCGCTCTCCGATATCGTGCGTCTTGCGCTCAGCGCGCGCTGATGCGTACGTTGTGACTATAACTCCAGTTCGGGCCGTTCCACCGCGGCGCGCAGCCTCCGTGCCGCGTCGTCGACAATCTCTGCCGCGCTATTGAGTTCCTCGGACAGCGCCTCGCTGATGATCTGCGCGAGCTTGTCGTAGTCCGACTCGCCGAGGGCAGCGCGCGCCGTTTCACTCAACGACGACCTGAACGCTTCCACGACTTTGTCCGCTAGGGCCCGGTGCCCGTCTGTCATGTTGCGCCTCCGCAATATCCACTGTGTAGTTCCATGCACGTTAGCAAAAACGTGCAATGGGATGAACCAATCCGGCTTGGGCTCGCCACGATTGAGCTCAAGTTCGCCTAAACCGGAAGGCTAACGGGGCCGGCGCGTCGGTTCGAGCGAATTATAGAAAAAATTTATACCTTATATATTACATCTCTTCGCCAGGGTTCCCGCGCTAGCGTGCCGGCCGGGGCGTGATGCCTGCCCCGCGGCCGGGATCATAGGCCATGCGTGTGGTGCCGCGCGGTTTCTGGCCAGGGTGCTTGCCCGGATGCTTGCCGCGGTGGTGTCCGAAGGGCACTGCGACAGGCGGGTAGCACCGGTGGCGTAGATGCGGGTACCAGTATCGGCAGCCGACCACGGGACGGTAGAGGTACGGATAGTGAGAACCGTCCGGCGGGTATGCCTTTTGCTCGCGCGCCTCGCGTTCCTTTGCCAGTTCCGCGCGACGTGCTGCCCACTCGGCCTCACGGGCCTCGCGTTCCGACGCCAGGCGCTGGACCTGGTTTTGTATCGAGTGGGGGTCCGTCGCGCTGTCCCAGTCGGTGGGCGTGGTTGAGTCCAGCGCCAGCACCGCAACCTCTTCGACACACGACTGCTCCGGCGGGAACTGGCTGTAGTGGGTGACGCCCTGCGCATCAACGCATTTGTAAGCAGTGTCGGCCGCGGTCTGCTCGCTGCCCGCCAGCAGCCCCGCCGTCAGCAGCAAGACGGCAACTGTGAGTTTGGAGTGATACATTGCCCACCCCCTTCGCCTGCGCGCGAGCGCCGCGTACCCTGTCAAGGACCCAAAAGTCTACGCCCGGGTTTTGTGCGCGGTGCATTCACCGGTTCGCTACAACACAGTATATGCCACTTGTTTCCGGTCGGCAGGCGCACACGGGATCGACAGACATAAAAAACGCCCCTGAAATGGTTGGAAGGGGCGTATGGAGGGAGTTTAAAGCGTTACGTATCGGTTCACACGGCGTGGCGCCAAGAGTCACTCGGGTCCTCCGGTTGGACGGCGACGGGCTTCATTAGTCCGTCAAGCTGCTCGGCTGCCTCTGCCTTGTCCAGGAAAGGGCCGACCACACAGTCACGGGTGTTCACATACCAACCTTCACCCATAACGTGAAAGTAGCGGTCCTGATTTGTGCGGTATTGCTTGCCCGCACGCGGTTCGTGGTTCTCAATGGGATCTAACAGATGCATGGTGACGACCTCCCATTGCGGTATGTCATTAAGAACAGGATAGCCGGATGTGTCGGTTCCGCAACCGCAGGGTACTACGTAAGCACCCTAGGGAAATCCCTTAAGTCCCATCCCAAATCGCTGAAGCGTAATAAGTAACGCTTATGAGTCGAAATTCACCCAGCCCGGTGCAGGGACATTCCGGCTCAATGTTGCAGCTTGCCGTAGAGCTTGCGGTACAGCCCGTCGCTTTGAATGAGTTCCTCGTGTGCGCCTTCCTCGATGATATGCCCGTCCTCGAACACGTAGACACGGTCCGCCTGTTTCACCGCGCTGAGCCGGTGGGCGATGATGAGCGTGGTGCGTCCCGCCAGCGTTGCGCGCAGCGCGCCGTGCAGGCGCGCCTCGGTGTCGGTGTCGAGTGCCGAGGTCGCCTCGTCGAGCACGACTACCTTCGGGTCAGCGAGAATCATGCGCGCAATGGCCAGGCGTTGTTGTTGGCCCCCCGAGAGGCGCACGCCCTGGCGTCCGATTACGGTGTCGAGTTCGTCGGGCATCTCCTCGACCGTGTCGCGCAATTGCGCGACTTCAAGCGCGTGCCACAAGGTATCGTCTTCCACGACCCGGCCTAGCGTCAGGTTGTTGCGCACCGTGTCGTTGAACATCGCCGGATGCTGCAGCACCGTGGCGACGTTGTCGCGCACCACGTCTAGACCGATCTCGCTGACCGGCACGCTGTCGAAATACAGCATGCCCTGCCGCGGCGGATACAGGCCGAGGATCACTTGTACCAGCGTTGACTTGCCGCCGCCGCTCGCACCGACCAACGCCACCTTCTCGCCGGGTTGAATATCCAGCGTTACATTGCGCAGCACGGGTTCGCCTTCTCCGTAGGTGAAGCTCACGTTCTCGATACGCACCCCCACGGTGCGCTTGCCGGCGAACGGATCGATGTTGTGTGGATAATGCGGCTCCTGCTCGAGTTCCAGTAGCTGGTTGATGCGCCCGAGCGCTGCGCGTGCGCCGTAGTACGCATACTGCACGTTGAGCACCTCTTGCACGGGACTCATCATGAACCACAGGTAGCCGAACACCGCCATCATCTCGCCTACGCTAAGGTCCGAAAACACCACCATCAGCATGCTGATGGCGCGAAATACGTCGAAACCGATCAGGAACACGCCGAAAGAAAGCCGGTTGGCCGCGTCGCTCTTCCAGGAGAACGCCGCTGAGTGGGTGCGAATGCCACGCGCCTTGTCGATGACGTCTGCAATAAAGTGGCGCTGCCGGTTGCTGGCGCGGATTTGCTGAATAGCATCGAGCGTATCCACCAACGCCTGCTGAAAGATCTCGAAGGCACGGTTCTCGCGCTTCTTCAGCAACTTGACCCGCTTGCCCAGCACCACGGTGAAGTAGATCACCAGGGGATTCATGAACAGGATGAATAGCGCCAGTTGCCAGTGCATCCACAGCAGGATCGCCGTGATACCCACCAGGCTGAGCAGGGCGACCAGGGTTTTGCTCACTGTGGCGCCGACGAATTCGTCGACGGAGTTGAGATCGGTGACAAAGTGCGAGGCCACTGCGCCGCTGCCCAAGGTTTCGTACTCGGCCATGGAGATGCGTTGCAGCCGTTGCAGCAACTGGCGGCGAATGCGGTACACCACATCTTTGGCAATATTGCTGAACTGGCGCGTCTGTATTACACCCAGTAGCAGCGAGAGCAGCCGCAGGGTCACGGTGGCGAACAGCATGAATCCGATATAGAGCACCGGACCGTGCCAGCTCGCGGGAAACAGGCTGTCCATAAAGGCGACCAGTGCGCCGGGTCGGCCCAGCAACACTTCGTCCACCAGCAGCGGCATCAGCAGCGGGATGGGGACGGCTGCCGTCACCGCCAGGATGGCGAGCAGGTTGGTCAACACCAGGTCGCGCCTGTGTTCAAGCGCGATGCCCACCACGTAGGGCCAGGCATAGCCACTGTGCGGCGGTTCGCGGCCGACGGGGGCGGTGCCCGGGGGTGAACTGGCGGCAAGGTCAGTCATCGTCGTCCATCATAGCAGCAAGGCGGCGCGCGGCGCCGGTAGTCAAAATGGCATTCAGTGCGGGGTTAAAGAACGGCCGGCGTGTGGGAAAGCGGGGCCCGATCGTGTAATGTCTGGCGCTAAAGCGCCGCACGAATTTGCCCGTGTCGCGGGCGGGGCGGTCGCCAGAGGTTGAACCCCGGCATGCGCAATATCTTGTTTGTCAGACCCATTACCGTCTTTTGCCTGTCGCTGCTGTTTGCCGTCTGCCACGCGGGAGGGGGCGCTGTGCCGCCCGATGAGCCCTTCCCGGAGTCGGGGGAACACGCATCCGAGGCAGGTAAGGTCGCCGATGCGGAACCACCGCCGCCGGGCGCCACCCCGGTCGTCGCCCTGGCCAGCCTGCCGGACCTGGCGGGGATCATCCCGCAACTGGCCGCGAAACGCGTGGTGTTCGTCGGCGAGACTCACAACCGTTACGACCACCACCTCAACCAGTTGGAGATAATCCGCGAGTTGCATGCCCGCGACCCGAAGCTCGCCATCGGCATGGAGTTCTTTCAGCAGCCCTTTCAGCAACACCTCGACGACTACGTGGAAGGCACCATCGATCTGCGCGAACTGCTGGTGCGCACTGAGTACTATGAGCGCTGGCGGCTCGACTTTCGCCACTACGCGCCAATCATTGAGTTTGCGCGTGAACACCGCATCCCCGTGATCGCGCTCAACGCCCCCAGCGAGATCACCAAACAGATCGGCCGCGGTGGCCTCGACAGCCTGAGCGAGAAGGAGCGCGCGCAAATCCCTGCCGAGATCGATCGCTCTGATGATGACTACCGCCGGCGACTCAAAGCGATCTTTGCCAAGCATCCCAAGGGCAAGGATTCCGCCTTCGAGCACTTTGTCGACGTGCAACTGGTGTGGGATGAAACCATGGCGCAGCGCACTGCCGAGTACCTGACCAGTAATCCCGCTCACCGTATGGTGGTGTTGGCCGGCGGCGGGCACTTTGCATATGGCTCTGGCATACCGGCACGTGTGCAGCGGCGCATCGACGTGGATAGTGCCATCGTGCTCAACGGTGTCAACGGGCGCATCGAAGCCGGCATCGCCGATTACCTGCTGTTCCCTGTGCAGCGCGAGCTACCGGCCGCGGGCCGGCTCGGTATATTGCTGAAGAGCGACGACAGCGGCGTGAGCGTCGGCGAACTGGGCAAGAACAGCGCCGCGCAGGAGGCCGGTATCAGGGCGGGTGATGTGATTCTTGCGTTGAACGATGTTGCCATCGCAGGCAATGCCGATGTGCGCATCGCGATGTGGGACAAGCGCCCGGGCGACACCGTCACGGTCAAGATGCGCCGCGAACGGGTTCTGCGTACCGATCAGGAACTCAGCATCGATGTGACGCTGCGTTAGCGAGTCCCGAAACTGTTATGAGCATCGCAACAGGATCACAGTCAACGGGCAGGCCGCCCGGCATCGACGCCGACACGCTCGCCTACGAACTGCACGGCAACTGTTACCTCAACATTACCCGGCGCTGCACCCTGCGCTGTGAGTTCTGCCCCAAGTTCAACGGCACCTGGGTGGTGCAGGACTATGACCTGAGCCTGGGCGCGGAGCCGGATGCCGACCAACTGGTCGCGGCGGTCGGGGATCTAGCGCGCTACAGGGAGGTCGTGTTCTGCGGGCTGGGGGAACCCACGCTGCGCCTCGACGTGCTACTGGAAGTGGCTAGGCGTCTCAAGGAGCGTGGTGCGCACGTTCGTATCAACACCGACGGGCTCGCCAACCTCGTGCATGGACGCGATGTCACGACCGAATTTGCTGGTTTGATCGACAGCGTATCCGTCTCGATGAACGCCCAGGACGCCCCGACCTATGAGCGCCATTGCCGGCCCAAGCTCGAGGGCGCCTTCGATGCCATACTGGATTTCGTGCGCAAGGTGAAAGTGCACGTGCCCGAAGTTACCCTCACCGCCATTGATGGTCTGCCGGGCGTGGATATCGACGCCTGCCAGCGCACCGCCGACGAACTGGGTGTGAGTTTTCGGCGTCGCGTACTCGACGTGGTGGGGTAGGGCGGCGCGCAGCTGCGCGAACGCATCCTGCGCTTTATCCTGGTTTCTCGATTCTCGTTACTCGCCGTTCGTGACATTCCCTTGTCGCTGGTCTCTTTTCGCTCTCACCTTGCATCCATTTTTGTTGTCGAAACCATCTCTAGCCGCTGATGGCGCCCAATTTCCGCAATGGCTTTCTTGTTCACCCCTGCCTCACGAGCAAACGCTGGCCAGCTGCCTACCGCCGCTGCCACTTCGTCGACAAGCGCGGTAGGACGCGGGATGCTGATCGCGTCGCCCACGGCGAGCAAGTCGTGGACCGTGAAGTGATCGCGCTTACCGCTGATGCTCATCTGATGCTGGTTGGTCCAGCGCCCGTGGGGATTGTGTGAGTAGATCACGTCGAACGCCGGTGACAGCCGCCAGCGTCCGTCTGGCCCCATCAGAAACGCAATGTTCTTGGTGTGATCATCCTGGTTGCGCGCCAGCACGTTGAACAACATACGCCGGTAAAGTTGCAGCGCGTCGGCTTTGCTCATGCGTAATTTACGCATTACGGCGAAGGCCTGTTCGTAGCCATACGCGCCGGGCATGTTAAAGTCGTAGTGCGCGAGACCGCACAGTGACTGCAGGTGGAGCTTGTTGGCGTTTTCTCGATCGAAGCGCCGGGTTAGAAAGTGTGCTCGACCGTGTTCTTCCAACAGCCGGCACTCGGTCATCTCGATGCCGGCGGCCTTCGCCATCAGGTGATAGGCGTACTCGATGCGCCCGTAACTGGCAGGTTTGCCCAGTTCGAGATCGGTTACGCCGTCGAACTTCAGCAGCCAGTAGTCAAAACCCGCTGGCACCTCGGTCTGCCCCGACATCACGTTGCCGCTCGCATCGATGGCGATAACGGCCTTGGGTCGCGCGCCGCCCGCCGAGGTGCCGACGCGCAAGATATCGGTGATCGCCTCGGCGTTTTCACGCTCGCTGCCGCCAAGTTCCACGTCCAGCGCCAGGCGCTGCGCCGCAATGTGTTGCGCGAGTTCCACCAGTTCGGCAACCTCGATCGTAACTGGCCGATCGAAACGCGGGTTGATGGGCGGCGCAAACTCTAACGCACCCATGCCGCGCTTGCCGGTATAACAAAGACGCTCTACCGGGCTGAAGCTCGCAGCATCGCGGCCATTGCGCGCGAGCCACGCGTCGATGATGCTATTGCCAAACTTGTCCGGCAGTGCGTCAGCGAGTAGCCCGGGCAGGCCGAGAAAGGTGTCACGGTTGAGCGCGGGAAACGAAAAGATGCCGTCGCCACTGCGGGCTTCGGCCAGCGCCATGTGCAGCGGAGAAATATCCAGTCCCTTTTCTAAAAAGGTGGGTGCATACTCGAAAACCCCCACGGCGCGATCCTCCAGCCACGAAACAGCCCCGACCTCTTCGCCCCAAAGCCGGACCAGCGCGGTGTCGACCCTGGCGGTCATTGCGCCTCGTCCGTCGGCGCGGCTTTGGCGCGGGTACCGCTGGCGCGCTGGCGCGGCTTGCCGCGGCGCCGTGCCAGTTGCAGTGGGCTGACGGTTGGTGCCGGCACCATGCTGTCCAGTTCCTGCAGTGCGTCCAGTTCGCGTAGCACTGCGATCAGGGTCCACAACTTGCCCTTACCGGCCTCCAGCGACTTAATGGTGTTGAGTGACAGGGCGGTGGCCTCCGACAACTGCTGTTGCGTCAGGTTGCGCCGTAGCCGCAGCGCGCGGACACGCTGGCCAAGCTCCTCGGCAATCGCCTTGTCGGTCATTGAGTAAAAGTCCATAACAGCCATGATTCCGCCTAATAAATACATATTATGCATTTAACAGCCTTAATAATACTAATTATATATCCACATTACCCGATATCAATGTATACCGTAAAGTACCGAAAAAAAACTATAAATACCAAACTCGTATTCTAATAGCTCTATCTAGGTCCATTAAGATCTTCCTAGTTCCTGGCTCCTCATTCCTCCCCTCCCTGGGTCTAAGAGATGTGAATTTTTCACATTCTGACGGGAATTCCACCACATACCGTCGGGGAACAGGTCCGTAGTCTTGAACTTACGAGGGAGTGACCGCTTACCCAGGGAAGGGTTTGAACGGCGGGGTGCGCCACCAGCGCGGCGCACAGACATCAAGAAGAAGGGGGGGGGACGGAACAATGACAAAGGATCCGAACAACGGACCGAGCGGAAACGCGCAACCCAGCGGATTCGAAGACATCGTGCGCATGCATCCCGATGGCGTTCTGGTCCTGGACGGTGCCGGGCAAATTCTTTATGCCAACACTGCCGGTGTGCGCCTGTTGTGCCGCATGGCCGGCATCGAGGGCGATGTGCCCGAGGAACTGAACGTGCCGGCGGGCAACAGCGCCACAGTCACGCTTGCCGACGCCGCGGGCTGCGATATGGTGCTCGAGGTGGCCTCACGCGCCGTCGAATGGGGCGGCCACGCCGCGCGCCTGCTCTACATTAACGATGTGACCCGCCACACCAGCGATTATGCATCGCTGGAGCAGTTGGTATACAACGATCATCTGACCGGCCTGTACAACCGCCGCGGGCTGGAGTTGGTCGCCGAGCATCACTGGGCAGTGGCGGCGCGTGATGAACAGCACGTAGTGGCGTTTTTTATCGACCTCGACGGGCTGAAGCAGATCAACGACAGTCGCGGCCACAACGCCGGCGACCAGGCGATTGCGGAACTGTCCGAGGTTGTGTGTTCTGTGTTCCGCGACGCGGACATCAAGGCACGTATCGGTGGTGACGAGTTCGTGGTGCTGGTGAACGAAGATGGCGCCAATGTAGTCGATAATCTGCTGGAGCGCATTCGCCACGAGGTGGATGACAGAAACGCTTACCCCGCTCGCCCCTACCAGCTTTCCATCAGCATCGGTATCGGTCGCCACGGCCCCGAGGAAAGTTTCAATATGGCCGAACTGCTGCGCGTGGCGGATAAGAGCATGTACCGCGCCAAGCAGCAGCGCGGTAACGACGCGGTGCGTCACGTGGACGGCGGTGCGACGCGTACAGCCGCCGTTGCCGAGGAAGACGATCTACCGCGAGTTGCGGGCGGATTTTATAGCGAGTCGATCTATCAGATGATCGCGGTCTAGGCCGCGTGCGCAGGTGCGCTTACCAACCGGGCGGGAGCTTTTCGTTGATAGTGATGTGCTTCTTGTCCACGCTGATGTAGCCGCCTGCGGTCAGGTCCTTGAAAATGCGACTGATCATCTCGCGCGAGGCACCCACCATGTTGGCAATGTCCTGGTGCGTGAGCTTCTGCTCGATGATCAGCGTGCCGTCCTTTTCGACAGCAAGATCCAGCAGCGTGCGCGCCACGCGGCCATAGACGTCCATCAGCGCGAGGCTCTTGACGCTTTCGGTCAGCGTGCGCACCTGGCGCGTTAGCGCGCGAATCAGGTTGTAGGCAATCTGCGGGTGCTCTGCCAGGCAGCGTCGGAAATCGCTCTTGGAGATGATCATCAACTTGGAGGGAGCCAGGGTCATGATCGAAGCCGAACGCGGCGCATCGTCGATGAGCGCCAGTTCCCCGAAATACTCGCCGGCGCCGAGGATGTTAAGAATGATCTCCTTGCCGTTTTCATCGCTGGCGTACACCTTTACCTGCCCCTCGAGAATCACATACAGCGAGTCAGTGGTGTCGCCCTCGTTGATGAGGATGGCGTTGGCAGGATATGAACGTGTACTGCAGTGCTCTGTGAGCACGTCGGTCTCGTTGGCCGCAAGATCGGCGAACAGGTGGACTCGGTCGAGCATGTCTCTCCTCACCCCCCTGATGGGGAAATCAGCTGTATTTGTAATTATTTAAATAAAGAATACCACGTATCCTGATGATTTCCTACGCGTTACACTGGGCCCAAACAACAAGCCGAACGGTGCCGGGGCGTTTTTCGGTGTCTGACGCGGGGTATATCGTCTATTTCATATGGCGTACACGTGGCACAGTACAAAAATCGGCAGGGCGGCGGTCCTTGGGCTGTTGGTCGCGTTCGCGGGTATTGCCGTGGGCTTCACTCCGCCCGGGCGCTGGGTGGAGGAGAACCTGGGCCAGCACTGGTTGTTCAACCTGCGCGGACCGCTGCCAGCGCCCGACGGCGTGGTGGTCGTCACCATCGACCGCGAATCTTCCGACCGCCTTGGTTTACCCAACGTTCCGCGCAAGTGGCCACGCGACCTGCACGCGAAACTGGTGGGCAATCTGGCACGGGCCGGCGCCGCGGTGGTGGCGTTCGACATCATCTTCGAGGAGCCCCGTGGACCGGAGCAGGACGGGCCGTTCGCCCGCGCATTGGGCGAGGCGGGCAACGTGCTGCTGTTCCAATATCTTAAAAAGGAGTCGCTCCAAGTGAACGGTGCGGCAGGGAACGCCCTCGGCGAAGTGCTGATCGAAAAACTGGTGCCGCCCATCCCCGAATTCGCCGGGGCAGCGCTGGGGCTGGCGCCATTCGCGCTGCCCAAGGTGCCGGCGCGCGTCAGCCAGGCATGGCTGTTCGACCCGCAGGCCACGGATGCACCCACCCTGCCGGTGGTGGCACTTCAGATCAGTGCGCTCGGTGTTTATGAACGGCTGGTGGCGTTGTTGCGCGAAACGGCCGGCAAAGCGGCACAGCGTCTGCCCGCCGACGCACAGGCGTTTCTCGCCGCGCGCCCAGTGAACGAAACGGTGCGCGCTATCAGCCGCATGTTTGCTGCTGAACCCGCGCTTGCCGCGCGCATTGCACGCCGGCTCGAGGCAGACGAACCGGACATGGCGGCGCAGGATTTGTCGCTACTGCACGCGTTGATCGCGGTATATTCCGGACCGCACAGCCGCTACCTCAACTTCTACGGCCCGCCGCGCACCGTGACCACGGTGCCCTATGTGCGTGTGCTCGAGATGTACGACGCCGATGCCAACGACGCGCGTGCCAAGTTGCCGGACTTCACCGGCAAGGCGGTGTTCGTTGGTTTCTCCGAGCAACTCCAACCCGAACAGAAAGATGGCTTCTACACTGTCTACACCCAGGAAACCGGGCTCGATGTCAGCGGCGTGGAGATCATGGCCACCACCTATGCCAATATCCTGGGGCGCAGCGCGTTGCGCGTACCCGGCCCAGGCGCTGAACTGGCCGTGTTGCTGCTATGGGGTTTGCTGCTGGGCGCGCTGCTGCGTCTGATCACCGGCCGGTTGCTGGTGCCGCTTGCCGCCGCCGTCAGCGTTGGTTACTTCCTGCTGGCCTACGCCCTGTTTGTGCAACAACTGATTTGGCTGCCACTGCTGGTGCCGCTGCTCTGGCAGGCGCCGCTAGCGGTGGTGGTAGCGTTGGTGTGGCGATACCGCGAGGCACACCGCGAACGCGAGAACATTCGCCAGGCCTTTGGTTACCATTTGCCGCCCGAGGTGGTTGATCAACTGGCCGGCGGCATGCACGACATGGCCGCCTCCAGCCAGCAGATGTACGGCATCTGTCTTGCCACTGATGCCGGGCAATACACCACGCTTTCCGAGCAGCTTGCGCCCGCCGAATTGCGCGACCTGATGAACGCTTATTACGAGGTGATATTCGCACCTGTGCGCAGCGCGGGTGGCGTTGTGTCGGACGTGGTCGGCGATGCTATGCTGGCCGTTTGGGCCGCGCGCACGCCGCAGCGTGAACTGCGCCGGCGCGCCTGCGGTGCGGCGCTAAAGGTCGTCGACGCGGTGACCACCTTCAATCGCGAGCGGCCGCAGTATCCGCTGCCCACGCGCCTTGGCCTGCACTGCGGCGAAGTGGTGCTTGGCCACGTCGGCGCCATCGATCACTACGAGTACCGCGCGGTGGGTGACATCGTCAACACCGCCACGCGCATCGAG
>CP070733.1:2199327-2204736 GCA_020347585.1 Pseudomonadota bacterium
AATGTGCTCGAGCGGGCTCGGCTGGCGCCCGATGCACCGGAAGTCCGACCCGTGCCAGGGCCGGTGGTTGCGCATGGACTGCTCAAGGGCGGATTTCATCTGCTGTTTCTCGTCGCCTGGCTGGTTGCGGTGGTGCTGCTCGCGGATCAGGCCGCAGACTTGTTAAGCGTTACGCGGGAGTGCTATTTTCCACCCTGCTACTAGCCTGCGTCCTGTGCCGCTCTGCGTGACCGGCCAGAGCGCGCAGCGCACACCCGCATGCAACAGGGCAGTTTCTCACGTGTTTGACTGGTTGTTCGTACTTGTCACCGGTGCTATCGCCTGGCACGGGCTTGCCTACAGGGACGAGAAGGGCGAAAGCGAGGTGGGCCACCTGTTGTTCGGTGCCATCGCCCTGCTATTCTGCCTGCGCGTCCTGTTCGTCGATATCCTTGAGTTAGTCTAGCAACGGCGCGGGCGTTTCGCTTGCCTGTTACCCCCACGGCGCATGACATCGTCACTTCTTGTACGGGCGCTGTTGCTCGTCCACCTCCGGGACCCGCAGCAGGCGTTCGGATTCGGGTTTGGCAAGCTGGTCGCGCAGGTAGGCGGCGCGATCGGCGATGGAGGGCGGTTTGTCCGGTTGCAGGCGCAGGAAGCGGGTCAGCCAGTGCGGACCTTCTGCCAGTTCGCTGTCCAGCGCCAGTGCCCTGTCGTAGTCGGCAATTGCCGCCTCGTAGTGGCCCAGCCGGTCATGCAAGATACCGCGATTGGCATAGGTGGGGCCGAACTCGGGTGCGCGGCCAATAGCCTCGTCGAAAGTGGCCAGGGCCTCAGTGCTGCGACCCAGCTGCATTAGGCTACGTGCCCGCCCGCGCAGGGCAGGGAGGAACTCGGGGTTGGACCGCAGGGCGGTCTCGTATTCCCTGAGCGCCTGCTCATAGTTGCCGTCCTCAAAGTATTTGTTGGCGGCGTGCCAAGCCTGTTCCCCGGGCAGGCTCTCGCGCAGGTAGGCATCGTACAGTGACCAGCCGATCCAGAGCACAGTCAGGGCCACCGCCGTGACGACGAGTGCGCGGTAAAGTTTCTTATCCATGGGCGGGCCACCCGAGCAGGTTGACGTTGAAGACGAACGAGAATGCAAGGCTCACGAACACTGCGATAAATCGTGCCCTTGCCTGCTGCCCCTCGACCTCCGCGTCGCTCAGTTCACGCTGCAGCTTGCGCTGTAGACGGCGAACGCTCATTACCCAGACCAGCTTGCTGACGGGAAAGAACAACAGCACAGCGAGTACCACCACAGAGACGGTAAACCAAACCACTTACGATTTCTCCCGATGCTACGGTTGCGCAAAGAAAAGGGGAGGGCCGAAGCCCTCCCCTCTGGAACCGCATGGCTGCGGTTACGGTTTGTCGACGTCCATGTGAATATCGCCGATGTCCTCGTGCAGCGCCTCGATTTCCGTGTCCGGCACGGTTGACATTCCCATCTTATACGCGAGGAACCACATCATGAATACGCCCAGTGCCCACCACAATAGCTGCCAGGCCCAGATTGAGGGCATGCCGAACATCCAGGTGGCAGCGTCGGTCGGGTTGCCGAAGATCCAGTTGCCGATCACCGCGCCCGGGCCGATGCCGAAGAAGAACCACACCAGGGTAATGATCCAGGCCACAGGTACCAGACCCTTCTTGTCGGCAGGCAGACTAGCATGCTCGCGCAGGAAGTTGTGGAAGGTCATGCGGTGCTCCAGCTCCTGCTTGTTCTGGGTCATGTTGGAGACCACGATGGCAATGCCGAGGTTGAAGATGATGCCCCAGCCCGCGGAGTGGATGGTGAGCGGCCAGCGTCCCCACGGCATAAATTGGGCACCGATTTTCTCGGTGACCGTCACCGCAATGAGGCCCGCGATGAGACCGAGCACCACACCCTGGCGGGTCAGCCAGGGCCACCAGCACACGGCGATAAGTGCCGGCCACATTTGAAAGCCGTAGGCCACCGCGAGACCGCCCAATAGCACCAGGGCGTCGGTCGCGGTGGTGGCGACCACCAGGGCAGCCAGCACAATGAACGCGACGCCGACACGCCCCCAGAGTTTCTGCTGGGTGTGGTTGGCATTGGGCATGATAAAACGCTTGAGTACGTCGCGAGTCAGCATGCCGCCGGCGGTGGACATGTAGGCCGCACCCGTGGATTGCATGGCGGCCAGGGCGCACACCGACAGCAGGCCCACAAGCCAGGGTGAGGCGTCCGCCATCAGGTGGATCAGCTGCGGTACCAGCATACCCTGCTTGCCGGCCGACGCCATGAGATCCTTGCCGGCCAGGCCATCGGCCATGACGTTGTTGACCAGGTCCGGATGCGCGGCGAGGAACTTGAGGTCGGCGCCCAGGAAGTGGCCGCCGAGGCCCTGCATGGCCGTGAAGGTCATCAGGATCAAGCCGATGCCGAAGCTGGAGGCCCACACCTGCTGCGGGGCGAACGGCTTGGGACTGTGGTTGGAGAATGCCCACATGGAGAATGCCGGCGCTGACTGAATGCCCATCAGCGCGAACATGTAGGTCAGCACCATGATGCCGGTCCAGGCGCCGCCGACGGCTTTGGTGCCGTCGCTGACGAACTGGATGACGCCCGGGATGGCGATGTAACCGCTGTAGCCGTCCGGCGTGGTCTTGCCGAACATCGCCTGGCCGTCAGGACCGATCGAGGTCAGGGCGGCGATGCCCTCGTTGAGCTTCGTCCAGCCGCCGACATAGTTCACTGCGATGATGCCGATGGCGACGATGCCCAGCGCCAGCAGGATCGCCTGCAGGGTGTCCACGTAGGCCACCGCGCGCAGGCCGCCGGACGCCACGTATATCAGCACCACGGCCGAGAGCAGCCACATGCCGGTTTCAACATCGAGCATACCGTCGGTCAGCACGTTGAACAGGAAACCCGATGCGCGTAGTTGCAGCCCGAGGTAGGGGATGGAAAAGATCAGGGCGACCAGCACCACCAGCAGGCGAATCGCATCGGACTTAAAGTAGCTTGAAAGCATCTCGCCCGGCGTTACAAAACCGAAACGCTTGCCGAGGATCCACTGGCGTTTCAGGAATATGACGCCGGTAAAGGGGATGGTGACAGCGTAGAACGACGCGTAGGCGTATTGGAATCCGTCACGGTAGAGGAGGCCGGGATGGCCCATAAACGTCCATCCCGAGAAGGATGTCGCTGTTGCGGCAAGGACGAATACCCACAAGGATATCTTGCGTCCGGCAATGAAGTAGTCGCTGGCGGTCCTGGCAGACAGTGCACCCTTGATACCCCAGAAGATGCAATAGCCCCAGTAGAGCGCAACGAATACGAACAACCAGATAATTTTCGCATCCATAAACGGTCTCCCCTGTATTGTTATTAACGTTTGCCGTTGACGCGTCCTTGCGGGTCGGATGTAACGACGGGTTACACCGACTTCGTCAATAGCACGCTAATCTGACACACGTCACAACTTTTGACAAATATTTGTCGTGATTGGCTTCGGTACTTAAGTAATCGTTAATATTGTGAACAACGATACCGAACCAAACACACGCTCCGCGACTATGAGGCAGGTACGCGCACGAATAGATTGATTCAGGTCATGGAAAATCACGACCACGCCGACGGTGACAGCGTGAGACAAGCAATGCGAATTCAGCTCCGCTCTGTTTCGCGTTCACGCATAACTCGCGCTGTATAACGCTCGATGGCAGCGGCCACCGGGGCCGGCAGTTCAAGAAAAGCGCAACCGGCGCGGTGCGCAGTATCCCCGTCGCGCGTTGTCACATTGTAGGTATTGCGGATCTCAATATCAGCCGTCAACGTACCCGCGTCCGGAAACTCGATGCTGCACCGCGTGAACACGTCGTGGGGCTTAAGTTGCAGTGAGCCGCTGTAGTCAATGATGGCCACGCCGCCGGGACTAATGTCGATGATGTTGATGCGTGCCCGCATGCCATCGGCGAGTTGCAGCGTGCACATCAGCGGCGCTTCCGCCGGGGTTGTAAGTCGTTCGTATTCACGGCGCTGCAGGCGCAGCAGTTTATCGGGCAGAGCGCAGCGAAACACGTTCTCGCCTTGCCAGATTTCCTGTGCGATATCAGTGCAGTTGAATTGAACTTGGACCTTGCTGTGGCTGGCAACACAGATCAGCCGTCCTGCGGCCAGGGCCTTGCGATTGCGCTCGGCATCAGAGCCTGTGTCCATCAGCAACGTGCTTGCATCCGCATCGACGTGCAACACTGCCGTGAGCAGAAACTCCCTGCCGTCGTTGAACCAGGCTGTGACGATGGCTGGTAACTTCTTCAGGTCGCACAGGATTTCAATGCGCTTGGCGGCGGACTCGACAAAATATTTGTCTGCATCGGCCAGCGCGGTGGGCTCGATCATTGCCAGCTGTGGGCCGGGTTCTTCCATCGCTTCGGGTTATGACGCCGTGTGCTGCTTGCTCAATTGCCTAACAGCCGTCGCCACCAGCGACGGCGCCCGCCGGGCATCGGCAGCGCGGTCTCGAGGGGCTCGGGTGGCACCAGCGACAATATCCAGCCGGGCAGGGGGGGTGGCCCACCGCTGGAGCCGCAGGAAGAGCCGAGATTGTTGGGATCGTAGATCTTGATGAAAGTGGGTTGCTCGCGATCGTCGACATAGACGATGCCGCAATAGTCCTCGCGGTGTTCGGCACGCAGCAGCGTGTCGATTTCCCCGATGAACTGTTGCACTTCGGCGCTGCTCGCGGGCGCGATCGGCGGTGGCTCGCCGACCGCATAGATATACCACTGCTGGTCCGCGACGCTGCGCATTACGTCCCAAAACGCATCAAGCTGGTGCCAGCGCAGCAGACTGACGAAGCTGCCGCTGAAGGCGCTAACAAATTGTGATGGTTGCTGAGCGGGTTGCGCACGCATTGGGCCGACTTATCAGGTGCTCGATGCCAGAGGGCTAGGCGAGCACTCTAGCACGGTCGGTCATGGCCCGGAAATCGCTGTGGCAATGCGCGGCACCGTGGCGATCCGCCAGTTTGCCAGCGCCCATTCCAGTAGCGTGTCAAGGTTGGCGCGCTGCAGTAATGGCGGCGGCTGCTGTCCCAGAAACGCCAGCGCCTGCCACAGGGCCGGCACGGGGTGGTCAAGATCCAGCGGCGCGGCGTGAGTTTGCTTGCTTAGCTTGTGGCCGCCTGGGTCGGTGGCAACCGGCAGGTGGACATAGCCGGGGCGCGGCAGCCCGAGCAGGGTCTGCAAGTGCAATTGGCGGGCGGTAGAGTCTAACAGGTCGCTGCCGCGCACCACCTCGGTGATGCCCTGTGCTGCATCGTCCACCACTACTGCGAGCTGGTAGGCGAACAGGCCGTCGGCACGTCGAATGACGAAATCGCCAACCTGGGTGTCAAGATCCTGCTCGACGTTGCCCTG
>CP070733.1:2204836-2207421 GCA_020347585.1 Pseudomonadota bacterium
ACATGAAATCTCCAGGATCCTCTCGATTTCGTCTAGTAGTTCGATTGGGTCCCGCCCTTCCCGGTCGAGCTTGTTGATGAAGGTACAGATCGGTGTGTCCCGCAGTCGGCAAACATCCATCAACTTGATGGTGCGTGCCTCGACACCCTTGGCGCTATCAATCACCATCAGCGAGGAATCCACCGCCGTCAGGGTACGGTAGGTGTCTTCCGAGAAAGCTTCATGGCCCGGGGTATCCAGCAGGTTGACGATGCGTCCCTGATAGGGGAACTGCATCACCGACGAGGTCACCGAGATGCCGCGCTGTTTCTCCAACTCCATCCAGTCGGATGTTGCATGGCGCGCAGCCTTACGACCCTTTACCGTCCCGGCAAGCTGGATCGCCTTGCCAAATAACAGCAATTTCTCGGTGAGCGTGGTCTTGCCGGCGTCGGGATGGGAAATAATCGCGAAAGTGCGGCGACGCGCGGTCTCTTGAGCAAACGACATAGTGGAAACCGGACAACGGAAAAGCGGCGTATTGTACACGAAACCCCGGTGCCAAATGAGACACCGGCCGCGCCGGAAGTTCCCTGCCACGCCCTCCAGTGTACGTAGCGATACACACCGGCTCGGACGCAATTGTGACCATCCACATCCTTGTATTTCAGTGGCTTGCGCCACACTCTGCCGGTACCCGAGCTTGACGCCGGCGCACCTGCTGGCTATCTTGGGGACCACATTTCGCGTTCATGTGGTTGGAAACGCCAGCGCTATCTGCAGAGGACCGTGATTACCATGACCCAAAGAATCCGTCGCTCGCTCGCATACGTCCTGGCCACGCTCTGTGTGTTGCTCCCCGCACACGCCGCAGACAAGGGCGGCACTATTGAACCGCAGGCTGACAGCGTCCTGAAGGCCATGAGCGACTACCTTAAGAACGCAAAACAGTTCACTTTTCGCTCCCAGGTCACCTATGACCAGGTGCGCAAATCAGGGCAAAAAATCACCTACGGCCGCATCGCCAGCGTGGCGATTCGCCGGCCCAACCGGCTGCACGCCGAAACCGCGGGCGACCTGCAAATGGACCGGATCTGGTACGACGGCGAACGTTTCACGATGCTGGATCTCAGGCAAAACGTGTACTCGACGGTAGAGGTGCCCTCCACCATCGATAAGGCGCTCGATTTCATGGTGGAAAAATACGGCGTCGTCAGCCCGATCGCCGACGTTGTACAAAGCAACCCCTACCCCATTCTAGTGAGTAACGTAAACCGGGGCGAATACCTCGGGTTGCACTCGGTGCGCGGCACCCGCTGCCATCACTTGGCATTTACCCAAGACACCATCGACTGGCAGATCTGGGTTGAGGATAGTGGCACACCGGCGCCGAGAAAGATCGTCATCACTTACAAAAACGTCAAGAGCGCACCCCAATTCACCGCCTACCTGGAACAGTGGGACTTCTCGCCCAACCTGTCGAAGAATCTGTTCACGTTCACGCCACCAGCGGGCGCACTTAAGACAGACATGGCGCCGCTCATGGAAGCGCCGAAAGGCAAGTAAGCCGCCATGCCACTCAGTTTGCAAGTGACCCGGATTCCTGATGTCCTGTTGCCGATCATCGCGGCAATGGTCTGCCTGTGGATACTGGTGGTGAGTAGCGGCCTGAGCAACGCCGAAACCCGCGAGCAGCGCATCGAGCGTGAGATCGAAGAGATTGAACACTATGGCGGCCTGGGATCGATCCGCCATAGCGAT
This sequence comes from Pseudomonadota bacterium, assembly GCA_020347585.1. GTDB lineage: Bacteria > Pseudomonadota > Gammaproteobacteria > CAMYNG01 > CAMYNG01. Next base: position 2,206,577 of record CP070733.1, read on the forward strand.
GAACGCAGCCACGGACAGGCGGAGCAACGCCGATCAAGCCAGGCCGGTGAACGAAATAGCACTTCTAGTGGCGGCGAGCGCGCCACTCGCGAATCGGGCACGCGTACTACCCGCGAGAGCGAGGCACGGCATGAAGGACGTGGCCATACGGAACGTACCAGCCGCAGCGGCTACGGGTACGGCAGCGTCAAATACGAAAGTCGCTAACCAATAATTTTCCGTTTACGCTTCCTCGCCGGCGTTGGCGCCGCTGAATACCTATTTTGCCATGCACAAGCGAGACGCGCCAAGGCGTCCTCTCGCGCATGCGCTTGCCGCGCCATAAGACCGCCCGTGATTAAAACTTCGCCGACTTAATTCTCAGTTAGCGACCGACCGCAAGGCCTGCTAACGACCCAAAGCGGAGGCTTATCGTTTAGGCTTGAATGCCTGCAACGTAGCGACTTGACGAACAACGCGGACAACAGTCACGTCACTTACCGAGACCTGTCAAGCAGCAATCAGAAGTTTGCGAGGAAGAATGGGATCAGCAGCGCGTTGACCAGGTCGATAAAAAACGCACACACCAGTGGCACGATTATGAACGCTTTGTGGGAGGCGCCATAACGTTGAGCGACGGCCGACATGTTGGCCATCGCGGTAGGTGTCGAGCCGAGTGATATACCGCCGAATCCGGAACACACCACCGCAGCGTCATAGTCTCGCCCCATGAGGCGGAAAACCACAAAGATGTTTAGCGCAACGGCAATGACAAACTGCGCGCCGAGTATGGTAAAGATGGGCCCGGCAAGCTCAACCAGCGTCCATAGCTGCATACTCATCAGCGACATCGCGAGAAAGGTGCC
>CP070733.1:2207521-2213274 GCA_020347585.1 Pseudomonadota bacterium
CGGTACCTTTCCCCTCGGCACCACGGCCTGGGAGAAGCGCAACCTGGCGCTGGAGATCCCGGTCTGGGAGGAGGACATTTGCACGCAGTGCGGCAAGTGTGTGTTCGTCTGTCCGCACAGTTGCATCCGCAGCAAGGTGTTCGACGCAGGGCTGGCCGACGGCGCGCCGGTATTGTTCAAGCATGTGCCGGTACGCAGCAAGGGTTTCGAGCCGAACCTGCACATGAGTTACCAGGTGGCGCCCGAGGACTGTACCGGCTGCAGCCTGTGCGTGGAGGTGTGCCCAATCCGCGACAAGGAGGATCCACAGCGCAAGGCGCTCAATATGGCGCCGCAGCCGCCGTTGCGCGCGCAGGAATGCGCCAACTGGGACTTCTTCGATGCCTTGCCTGAATACGATCACCGCAAGCTCAAGGCCTCGGCAATACCATCCGCCATGCTGATGGAGCCGCTGTTCGAGTTTTCCAGTGCCTGCGTAGGCTGTGGCGAGACGCCCTACCTGCGGCTCGCGACACAACTATTTGGCGACCGTATGATTATCGGCAACGCTACCGGCTGTTCCTCGATCTACGGTGGAAACCTGCCGACTACGCCGTATACCACCAACGCCGCGGGTCGTGGCCCCGCCTGGAACAATTCGTTGTTCGAGGACAATGCGGAGTTCGGCATGGGCATGCGTGTAGCCATCGACAAGCTGAGCGAGTTCGCTGCGCACCAATTGCTCGCGCTGCGCCGCGAATTGCAGGGCGAACTGGTGGATTCGATCCTAGGCGCCGACCAGAGTGATGAGCCCGGGATACACGAGCAGCGCGAGCGTGTCGCGGCGTTGCGTGCACGGCTTGCGCAACTCGATAGCCCGGCGGCCCGGGCCCTCGACACGGTCGCCGACTATTTCGTCAAGCGCAGCGTGTGGATCGTTGGCGGCGATGGCTGGGCCTATGACATTGGCTACGGCGGCCTGGACCACGTGCTCGCCGCCGGGCGCGATGTGAACATCCTGGTGCTGGATACGGAGGTGTACTCCAACACCGGCGGTCAGCGCTCCAAGGCCACGCCATTGGGTGCGGTGGCCAAGTTTGCAGCGGGTGGCAAGCCGGTTCGCAAGAAAGACCTGGCGCGCCTGGCAATGGACTACGAAAATGTTTACGTCGCTCAGGTAGCGTTCGGCGCCAAGGATACGCAGACGCTGCGCGCTTTTCTAGAGGCCGAGTCCTATCCCGGTACCTCGCTTATCATCGCCTATTCACCGTGCATCGCCCACGGTGTCGATCTGAGCTACAACTTGCGTCAGCAGGATCTGGCGGTGCGTAGCGGCCACTGGCCGCTATTGCGCTACGATCCGCGCCGCGTCGCCCACGGCAAGAACCCGCTGCATCTGGACTATGCAAAGCCGACCCTCCCGTTTCGCGATTTCGCGGCGACCGAGGCGCGCTTTGCTGTGTTGTGGCGTACCCACCCGGATGCCGCGGAGAAATATCTGCAACGCGCGCAGTCGGATGCAATGGAGCGCTATTATCACTACAGTCAACTGGCGGAGCTCTCGTACCAGTCAGAGGACGACTAGTTACGCCATACCCACTACCAACCGCGAGATATCGCCATGACTGACCTTAGTACACGTTATCTCGGACTTGAACTTTCCAACCCGCTGGTACCGTCGGCATCACCGCTGTCACGCAGCCTTGATACGGCTCGGGAACTTGAGGACGCCGGCGCAGCCGCGATCGTGATGTATTCTCTGTTCGAAGAGGAGCTGCGTCACGAAGAGGAGTCTGCGGCACGTTTTCTCGTCGAGCAGGATATTGGTTACGGTGAGGCGAGCAGCTTTTTGCCGTTTGATAGCAAGTACACGCGCAGTCTCGATCAGTATCTCGAGCAGCTGGCGGCACTAAAGAACAGCCTTGGCATTCCCGTTATCGCCAGTCTCAACGGCGTTTCGCTCGACGGTTGGGTGAAGCATGGGGTGGAACTTCAGCAGGCGGGCGCTGATGCGCTGGAACTTAACGTGTACTATGTCGCCGCTCGAGTCGAGGATGCCGGCAGCCGTGTCGAGGCGCGCTATCTGGAGCTACTGCGTGAGCTGCGCAACTACGTCAACCTGCCGATCACCGTAAAACTTTCACCACAGTTCAGTTCGCTGCCGCACTTCGTGCAGCAACTGCAGGCAGCGGGTGCCAACGGCATATCCATGTTCAACCGTTTTTACCAGCCCGATATCGATCTGGATAGCATGCGCATTGTTCCGCAGTTACGCCTGTCCCGCTCGGAGGACTCGCTGCTGGCGATGCGCTGGATCGCGATACTCTATGAGCGCGTCAAGCTGTCGCTGGCGGCGACCGGTGGTATCCACAACGCCGCAGACGCCATCAAGGTGCTGATGGCCGGCGCCGACGTCGCGCACCTGTGCAGCACGTTGTTGTTACACGGGCCCCACCATCTTGGTGCAATTAAGCTCGATCTGCAGGCATGGCTGGAGCACCACGAGTACGCCTCGGTTGCGGAGATCCAGGGCCGTCTCAGTCAGCGGCATACTGACGACCCTGCCGCGTTTGAGCGCGCCAACTACCTGTGGGTACTGGACAACTACACCTCCGCTGCAGGCGTGATGCGCTAGGTGCCGCCTAGTGTTCGCATACTGCATGCGGCGCTAGGGGAACCCGGTTGTTGCGTAAGTAATTCTACGAACTGACGGGCGTCAGTTTATCTGCCACGATTCCAGGCCAGTGCGATGTGGGTTGCTGCGCCCGAGTGCGATGGCCACAGGGTCGTAGAAATCGTGTGGGCAGGACCCACAAGGAGGTACAACATGAGAGGCATAATTGCAGTGTCAATGGTAGCGAGTTTGTTGCTGGCGCCGGCTGCGTGGGTCGGCGCGCAACAGGAGCAAACCTACGGCTCGCAGCTCATGACCGAGCAGGAGCGTGAACAGCACCGTATTCGCATGCAGGAGTGCAAGACCGAAAAGGAATGCGAGCAGTACCGCTACGAGCATCATCAGAAAATGCAGCAACGGGCGCAGCAGCAGGGTATGACGCTCCCCGATGAACCGCCGCCGCGCGGGCAGGGCGGTGGGTATGGGCCGGGGCAGGGCGCCGGCAGTGGCCAAGGTTACGGTGGTGGCAAGGGTCGCTGAGCCGCAACCGCATTCAGAGTGTGCTCGGGTAAACGTCGCGCAAAAGAAAAGGGGGCCCAAGGCCCCCTTTTCAACCTTCCCTGGTGGAACGTACTACTTGCACAGTGCCCGTCTGCGTCGCAGGCCATGAACCAGGGCCAGTGCCGCAAGAATGGCTGGCCACAATGGATCAGTAGCGGTGCCTGCAGCAACGGTGCAGCCACCACCACCGCCGCCTTCAGTACCGGCCGACGCCGCGGCGGCACCGGTGCTGTCGCCATCCGAGTCCGGCGCGCCAGCACGACGTGGCCCGCCTTTGCCTTTCCCGTCACCATCATCGTCCGACTCGAGCCCCTCGAGGTATGCGCCGATGGCCGCGATATCCTCGTCGCTCAGCACGCCGGCCAAGTACGCCATGTCGGACTCTTCCTCAATCGCCTCCCGGATGTCGTCGGCGTCCTCACCGACCACCTCTTCGTCGGGGCCACCGGTTCCGCCCTTGCCGTGGCAGCTGCCGCAGTACTCATCGTACAGTGCCTCACCGGCGGATGAGTTGCCGTCGTCCTTTCCATCATCTGGCTCGAGTCCCTCGAGGTACTCACCGATCGCGGCGATGTCCTCGGCGCTCAGCTCAGTCGCCAGGAACGTCATGTCCGGCTCTTCCTCGATGGCCTCCACGATATCCTCGGCGTCTTCACCGATCACCTCCTCTTCGGTGCCGCCGGTGCCGCCCTTACCGTGGCAACTGGCGCAGTATTGATCGTATAGCGCTTCACCATCGGAGGGCTGTCCCGGCACGCGGGGCGGTGAAATGGTCGCCGTGGTGCTTGCTGTATTGGACTGCGTGTCGTTGTCAGTTACCTGCAAAGTAACGTCGAAGGTGCCTTCCGAGGCATAGGCATGCATGGGTGACATGTCCGTCGAGGTGTTGCCGTCGCCGAAGTTCCACAGGAACGCGGTTATGGTGCCATCGGGATCCATGGAGCCGGAGCCGTCAAACTGAATCGGCTGGCCGATTTCGCCGCTGTACGGACCACCGGCGTCAGCTACCGGCGGCTGCGGCTGGTTGATGCCGGTTACCGTGATGGTGTGCGTCGCAGTGTCGGTGTCGCCGGCATCGTCAGTCACCGTCAGCGTGGCGGTCCAGGTGCCGACCGCATAGGTGTGAGTCACCGTGGCGCCCGAGGCGTTGTTGCCGTCACCAAGATCCCAGTCGTGGCTGACGATGCTGCCGTCGGGATCCGAGGAACCCGAACCATCGAGGGTGACCGGCGTGCCCTCAACGGCCGTGGCCGGGGCGCTGATCGCCGCTGTGGGTGGCTGGTTGCCCACGGGGTTGATCTGGATGGTGTGGGTGGTTGTACCGGTGTCGCCGGCATCGTCGGTCACGGTCAGTGTCACGGTCCAGGTGCCGACCGCGAAGGTGTGTTCAACGGTGGGGCCTGCACCCATGTTGCCATCGCCGAAGTCCCAGTCGTAGCCGACCACGGTGCCGTCCGGATCGCTGGAATTCGCGCCGTTAAACGCTACAGGTACGCCCTCGGTTCCCTGTGTCGGCGCGTCGATGACCGCGGTGGGTGACTGATTGGCCACTGCTATCGTGATTGCCAGGCTGGTCGCCGCGGTGGCGTCACCCGCCGTGCCGCCGCCGTTCGCCGACAGGCCCGCCGCATAAAGCGTCTCGCCGCCTGCCGCCGCGGGGGCCTGCCAGTCGAAGGTCCAACTGACGCTGGGCGCGTTCGCGCCGTTGTTCAAGGGGCTCGACTGGGTCAGTTCACCGCCCTGCATTCGCGTACCGCTGGGATTGGTATCGGTAATGGTGCCGGCGCTGGCCGACACGTTCAGCCCGGCGGTCTGCAGCGGCCCGCCACTGAGGGTCAGGGTGTAGCTGTTGACCGATCCCGGGGCGACGGTGGTGGGTCCACTGATAACCGCGCTGGCTCCGCCGACCTGGGTGTGGCAGGCGGTGCAGGTGCTGCCCCCGGTGGCCGGGTTGCCGGAGCGCCCCGTAATACCGCCCGACGAGGCAAAGGATGAGGTGGTGGTCGCCAGCAGCGCCGCTGCGGCGATCATGGCGGTAAGACGTGGCAGCCGGAGCATGCGCGTACAAGACATGGCGAGCCTCCCTGTGATTTGTTTGTTGTCCGATCTGCACTGCAAGACCAGCGGGTCAGCACACACTTTTACTTGTGATTCAAAGTGTTATACTCCCCCGACCGCTGTGCGCAGTGCGCCACAAGCGGCCGGTAGAGCCGCTTGCCGAATCCGTTATAGGGGATGCTAGCTGCAATTTCTGTGAACAAAATCCCAAATTCAAGCTTATGAGCGCCAGCCACATCCGTGTGCTGCGCCATCTTAGCCGCAGCATTTCGATCATGGCGGTGCTGCTGGCCGCCTGCAGTGCGGAGCGCGCCGAGGATCATCGCGCCACCTTGCAGGTCTGGGCGCACGCCGGTCGGGCAGCCGAGCGTGAGGTACTTGAGGCGCAGGTCGCCCGTTTCAACGCCGGCAAAGGCGATCACCGTGCTGTGCTGACATTCCTGCCCGAAGGTACTTACAACGGCCAGGTGCAGGCCGCGGCGCTGGCGGGTGATCTGCCGGCCATCCTGGAGTTCGACGGGCCCTACCTGGCCAGCCTGGC
>CP070733.1:2213374-2217951 GCA_020347585.1 Pseudomonadota bacterium
GTCAATGCGACCCTGATACCGACCATCGCTATCTTCGTATCGGTGATCGGTACCTTCTCGGGCATGCTGGCACTGGGGTTTTCCATCAACCTGCTCACGTTGTTTGGCCTGGTGCTGGCCATCGGCATCGTCTGTGACGATGCGATCGTGGTGGTAGAGAACGTGGAACGCAACATGGAGGAACTCGGGTTATCGCCGCAGGATGCGACCTTCCGCGCAATGGAAGAGGTTACCGGCCCCGTCATCGCCACTACCCTGGTGCTGATTGCGGTGTTTGTACCCGTTGCCTTCCTCGGTGGAACCACTGGCGTGCTCTACCAGCAGTTTGCCATCACCATCGCCATCTCGGTGGCAATATCGAGCTTCGTGGCGCTGACGCTGACGCCCGCGCTGGCCGCGTTGCTGCTTAAGCCCGCCCAGGGCGAGCCGGCGCGGGTGTTCAAGTGGTTCAACGACTGGCTTGAGGGCGTAACCGGAAACCACGCCGAGGGTGTCAGCCTTACCATGAAGCGGGTGGGGGTCGCGCTTGGGGTACTGGCGGTCATGCTGGGTGCCACCTACGCTCTGTTCAAGATCGTCCCCGGCAGCTTTGTGCCGCCCGAGGACCAGGGCTATGTATTCGCCGCAGTGATCCTGCCTGATGGTGCCAGCCTGGATCGCGCGCAGGCACTGACCGAACGCGTTGCCGAGATCTTTTCCGAGCACCCCTCGGTGCAGGATTATTCCGCGCTGTCGGGCTACAGCCTGATCGACAGCCAGTTCAGGACCAACACCGGCACGGTGTTCGTTGCATTAAAGGATTTTTCGGAACGCGGTGATCCAGATTTGTCGGTGCGCGCGCTGTTCGAGTATGTGGTGCCGCGCCTTCAGGCGCTGAAGGAAGGAATTGTCATACCTATTAATCCGCCGTCGATCCCGGGTCTTGGTACGCAGGGCGGGTTTGAGTTCTGGATACAGAATCGCGGCCAGGGCGGGGTCACCCGGCTTGCCGAGGTGACACGCAAGGTGATGGCCAGCGCCGATGCCCGCGCAGAAACCACGCGGCTGAACAGCACCATCAATGCCGCATCGCGCCAGTTGCGTGCCGACGTCGATCGCTCCAAGGCCGAAACCCTCGGGGTGCCGGTGCAGGATGTCTACAACTCCCTGCAGACGTTGTTCGGCTCGCTATATGTCAGCCAGTACAACAAGTACGGGCGCGTGTGGCAGGTCATCATGCAGGCCGAGCCGGAATTTCGCGAAAAACCGGAAGACATTCAGAACATCTTTGTGCGTCAACGTAACAACAAGATGGTGCCGTTGTCGGCGTTGGTCGAAGCCCGCTACCTTACCGGTCCGGATCTTGTGCCGCGCTTCAATGGATTTATGGCCGCCAAGGTAACGGGTGATGCCGACACGGGCTACAGTTCGGGCCAGTCGATCTCGACCATGGAGGAGGTCGCGGGCCAGGAGTTACCGGACGGCTTCACCTATGCGTGGTCGGGGCAGGCCTTTGAGGAAAAACAGGCGGGCGGAACCTCGGCAGTCATATTCGCATTCGCGCTGGTCATGGTGTTTCTGATCCTCGCGGCGCAATATGAGCAGTGGTCTCTGCCGGTGGCGGTCATTACCGCAGTGCCCTTCGGTATTTTCGGCGCATTGGTGGCCGTGTGGCTGCGCGGCATGGAGAACGATGTTTACTTCCAGATCGGCCTGGTGACGTTAATCGGCCTGTCGACCAAGAACGCCATATTGATCGTCGAGTTCGCGGAGTTGAAGCACAGCGAGGGCGCATCGGCGTTTGATGCGGCGCTGGAGGCGGCCCGCCTGCGCCTGCGGCCCATCCTGATGACCTCGCTGTCGTTCATCCTCGGGGCTATGCCGTTAGTGCTTGCCTCGGGCGCGGGAGCCAGCGCCCGCCATTCAATCGGCACCGGTATCATCGGTGGCATGGTTGGCGCTACCACCCTCGCGCTGTTCTTCGTGCCGCTCTTTTACTACCTGGTACAAAAGATTAAGGCGCACTTTGCGGGCGGTGCCGCGCAGCCCGCAGGTGCAGCGGCTGGGGTCAGCCCGGCACCGAGTGCGAAAAGGGAGGGCGACTGAGTGTACCGCCCGCTGCCATTATTGATAGTTATGTTCGGGCTCGTGTCGTGTGCGGTGGGTCCTGACTACGAGCGCCCCGAAGTTGAGTCCCCTAACGCCTGGCGTTTTGTCGATGCTGATGCAAGGGATACCGCCAACATCAGGTGGTGGGAGCAGTTCGACGATCCGGTGCTCGATGATCTGATCAACTCGGCATTGCAGGAGAACCTGGACGTGCGCATTGCCGCGGCGCGCATTGAGGAGTTCGTCGGCAGGCTGCGCTCGACTCGCTCCGGATTCTTTCCGCAATTCGGCTACGACGCGCGGGGTTCGCGGGAGCGGACAACCGAGGCAGGCGCCGTGCCGCTGCCGCCGGGCCTTGATCCCGTGAGCAATTCCTACTCAGCAGTTATTAACATGAGTTGGGAAATTGATCTTTGGGGCAAGCTGCGTCGTGCAACCGAGGCCTCGCGCGCCGATCTGCTGGCGACCGAGGAGGCCCGCCGCGCGGTGATACTGAGCCTGGTATCGGCGGTGGCCAATTCCTATGTCACCCTGCGGGATCTGGACAAGCGATTGGAGATCGCGCAGCGCACGCTGGACTCCCGGGAGCAGATGCTGCGATTGTTTGAAAAGCGTTATCAGGGAGGCGTGGTATCGGAACTCGAACTTAGCCAGGTGCACTCGGAGTATGCGCAGGCGCTTGCGGAGGTCCCCGCCCGGGAACGCGATATAGCCCTACTCGAGAACGCCATCGCCGTGCTGCTGGGGCGCAACCCCGGCGCCATAACGCGCGGCAAAACCATCGACGAACTCACGTTGCCGCCGGTCCCGGAGGCGTTGCCCTCGCAGGTGCTCGAGCAACGGCCGGATATTCGCCAGGCAGAGCAGAATCTCATCGCCGCTAATGCCCGCATCGGTGTGGCGCGTGCGCGCTACTTCCCAACCATTTCGCTGACGGGCTTTTTTGGTTCGGTAAGCGCGGCGCTCTCGGATTTGTTCACCAGCCCCGCGCAGGTCTGGAACTATGGCGGCAGCATTGCCGGGCCGATATTTACTGGCGGTGCAATCGCAGGTGAGGTGCAACAGGCCGAGGCCCGCCAGAAGCAGGCACTACTCGCCTATCAGCAGGCAATTCAAAGCGCCTTCCGCGAAGTTGAAGACGCATTGATCGATCACGAGAAATCGCGTGAGCAACTCGAGGCGCAACGCGAACGGGTCGAGGCGTTGGAAAACTATGCACGGCTGGCAAAGCTGCGTTACGACAACGGCTATACCAGCTATCTTGAGGTGCTGGAGTCCGAGCGCAGCCTGTTTAGCGCCGAACTAGCCTATGCGCAGAACCAGGGTGCGGTTTATGGGGCTTTGGTGGACATTTACAAGGCGGTGGGTGGCGGTTGGGTAGTTCAGGCCGAGCAAATTGCTGGCCCGGCACTGCCGGAAGATGCACCGGCCAGTGCGCAGCCTACCTCTGATACACCCGGCGATCCTGCAACCACCGAATGACTTCGCGGCGCACGCGTCTTTTTCACGTTCTACAGTTTCCACCGCACTGCCCAACTTTGTCGAAAGGGGCGCCATGGTAGGGCGAATATACTGCTGGGTAGACCGCTTATTTTTTGAGCTTGGCCGCGAGATGCGGCTGTCCTATCTGCCGCCGCTGATGGTCTATCTGGCGGCGGGTATCTCCGCCATAACCAATGTGGTCGGCGCGTTCTTCGTTAAGGATTACCTGGGCTTGTCCGCGGTGTTTCTCGCTGGCCTTGCGTTCTGGGTCAATGTGCCGTGGGCGCTCAAGATGCCGCTGGGTCATCTGGTGGATCTCATCTGGCGCTTTAAATCCCTCCTGGTGTTTATCGGGGCGGGACTCATCGCCGCGAGTCTCGGCATCATGATCGGGCTTTTGTCACACCCCGATGAAATGCGCGCGATCATGCCTGCTGAGGCATGGTACGTGCTGAGTACGTTGCTGGCCCCGGTCGGCTATGTCGTGCAGGACGTGGTGGCCGACGCCATGACCGTCGAGGCGGTGCCGAGCGTCGATGCCCACGGCAATCCCTACCCGGACCGAGAGGTCAAGGTCATGCACACGACCATGCAGACCTTGGGCCGCTTCGCCGTCATCAGCGGGCTGATCGCCGTCTCGCTGCTGAACATCTTCATGTTCACCGGCATCGAGGGCCTCTCCCAGGCGGAGAAAGCCGGGGTCTATGCCGACATCTATCTTCTGGCGCTGGCCATCCCGGTGATCTCCGTCATCGGCGTGACGCTCGGCACGGTGATGCTGCGCGTGAGGGCGCGGCATCTGCGCCAACAAGGGCTCGCGCCAGCGCAGATCGAGCGATTGCTGTTCGCACCGGCCGAGGAGACCAAGCCGAACTGGTGGATTTTCGGCGGCAGTCTCGCCTTCGTCGCCCTGACGCTTGCCGTCGGCCTCGGCCAGGTGCCCTTCGCCCAGGAGATCGTCTTTCTGGGCTCGCTGGCAATCATCGTCTTTCTCATGCGCCGACTGA
>CP070733.1:2218051-2224718 GCA_020347585.1 Pseudomonadota bacterium
TCAGCGGGGTCAATCCAGCCCTTGCGCGCCGAGAGTTCCGCAGCAACGCGCATGCCAGCGGCCACTGCCTCACCGTGCAGCCAGCTGCCGTAGCCCGTGCCCGCCTCGATGGCGTGGCCAAAGGTATGCCCGAGGTTGAGCAACGCGCGCACTCCGCCCTCCAGTTCGTCTTGCGCCACGATATCTGCCTTGTCGCGGCATGAGCGCTCGATGGCATGAGCAAGCGCCTCGGGCTTGCGCGCCAACAGATCATCTAAGTTGTCTTCCAGCCAGTTGAAGAACTCCGCGTCTCGAATTAGCCCGTACTTGATTACCTCGGCAACGCCGGCGCTCAACTGGCGATCGTCCAGGGTATCCAACGTATCGGTATCCGCAATGACGCAGCGCGGCTGGTGGAAAGCGCCGATCATGTTCTTGCCCAGCGCATGGTTGACGCCGGTCTTGCCGCCCACCGAGGAGTCAACCTGTGCCAGTAGAGTGGTGGGGACCTGGATAAAGGCGACGCCGCGTTGATAGCAGGCCGCGGCAAAACCGGCCATATCACCGACCACGCCGCCGCCCAGTGCAACCAGGGTGCACTGGCGATCGAAGCGCTTCTCCAGCAGGGCGTCGAAGATGCAGTTGAGCACCTCGAGATTCTTGTACTGCTCACCGTCAGGCAGGATCACGGAGGCGCGCTCGAAGCCCTGAAGCGCTTCCATCACCGCGTCCAGGTACAGCGGCGCGACAGTCTCGTTGCTGACCACCATCACCTGGCGCCCCGCGAGGTGTGGCGCGAACATTTCGGCGCGCGTCAGCAGGCCCGATCCGATGTGGATCGGATAGCTGCGGTCGCCGAGGTCAAGTTGCAGTGTGCGCATCAGCACCGTTCCGTGATGAGAAGTGCGAGCACCGCCCGCGGTTGGCAGGGATTATATGCCAAGCCGCCGTGGCGGGTCAGGCCGATGGAGCGCCGGCGCGCCGGATCATGCGATGCAGATCTGTGACCACCTCCGCCAGGCGGCGGTCGCCGGTTTCGATTACCAGGTGCGCCGCCTCACGGTACAGCGGTTCGCGCTCCGCCATCAGCGCCTCGAACGTGGCCCGTGGGTCGTCGGTTTGCAGCAGCGGTCGGTTGCGGTCACGCGCGGTGCGTTCAAGCAGCGTGTCGATGCTGGCCTGTATGTAAACCACTAGGCCACGTTCATGCAGCGCGCGCCGATTTTCCTCGCGCAGGACCGCGCCGCCGCCGGTCGCCAGCACGATATCGGGGCGCTGTGTCAGTTCGTCGATGATGGCCGCTTCGCGCTTGCGAAACCCTTCCTCACCCTCTCCGTCAAATCTCAGCGGTATGCTGGCACCGGTGCGTGCCTCAATCTCGTGGTCGCTATCGACAAATGTCAGTCCCATGACCTCGGCGAGGCGCTTGCCAATGGTGGTCTTGCCCGAGCCCATCGGTCCTACCAGGAATACCTGGTGTACGTCAGACGCAGGCGTGTCGGTCATGCAAAGGGGGAAGAGCAGGGGAGAGCCGCGGCATGCAAGCAAACCTGCATGCCGCGGCCGGCATCAGAGCGCCAGGGCTTCCTTGACGATCTTCGGTGTGACAAAGATCAGCAGTTCTGATTTTTCGTCAGACTCAAATTTCTGACGGAACAGCGCGCCGATTACCGGCAAGTCGCCAAAGAAGGGTACGCGGTTGATGTTCTGCTGCTTGGTCTGCTCGTAGACGCCGCCGAGTACGATGGTCTCGCCGTTGTCCACCAGCACCTGGGTCTGGACGTTCTGTGTGTTGATCGGCGGCACACCCAGTACCGAGCGCGAGAAGTCTGCCTCGTCCTTGTTGACCTTGAGGTCCATGATGACGCGGTCGTCCGGCGTTATCTGCGGCGTAACGCGCAGGCTCAGCACGGCCTTCTTGAACGCTACCGTCGCCGCACCGCTGGAGGTGGCCTCCAGATAGGGGATTTCCTGACCGGTCTCGATAACCGCCTCGCGTTGATTGGCGGTGATAACCCGTGGGCTGGAGACAGTTTCCGATCGTCCTTCCGCTTGGGCCGCTGACAGTTCCAGTTCCAGCAGGGTGCCAAACGGCAGGGTGGCTACTGCCAAGCCGATACTGCCCGCTGTGGACGCTAGTTGGCTGACCGGCAGGTTGACGTTCCAGCGCTCGGGTGCCGGAATGGGATCACCGTTGAGGATATCGTTGGTGGCAGTTAGGTCACCGGAGGTAGTAGTTGTTCGCTGGCCGTTATCGGTCTTGCGCGACAGCCCGAAGCGCACGCCGAGTTCCTTACTGAAGTCATTGGACGCGAGCACGACGCGTGATTCAATCAGGACCTGGCGCACGGCAATGTCCAGTTCCTCTACCATTGCGACGATAGCATCGATGTACTGGCGCGTGTCGCGTACCAGTAGACGGTTGGTGCGCTCGTCCATCGTGACGCTGCCGCGTGGCGATAGCCAGGCTTGCTTGCCTTCTTCAGAGTTGAACAGAGCGAATAACGTCGTGGCCTTGGCGTAGTTTACCTGGATGGTTTCGTTCTCCAGCGGCGCCAGTTGTACGAGCTGCTTGCTAGCCTCCAGTTCGAGCTTCTCGCGCGCCGCGATCTCGTCCGCCGGGGCTACCATGATGACATTGCCGTTCTCGCGCTTGGCCAGTCCTTTGGTCTTGAGGATGATATCCAGCGCCTGGTCCCAGGGAACGTTCTTGAGTCGCAGCGTAATGTTGCCGCCCACGGTGTCGCTGGTTACCAGGTTCAGCCCGGTGAAATCCGCCACCAGCTGCAGCACGGCGCGTACCTCGATGTCTTGGAAGTTGAGCGACAGACGTTCACCCGTGTACTCGCGCTTCTTGGCGCGGCGCTCCTCTTCCTCTTCCTTAATGATGGGTTTGACCTCGATGGTGAATCGGTTGTCGGTCTGGTAGCCGAGATAGTCAAACTCGCCGGCCGCACCGACCACGATCTGGCTGCCATCGCCGAAGTTGAACGCGTCCACGGTCTTCACGGGCGTAGCGAAGTCAATCACGTCCATGCGTCGCTCGAGGTTACCTGACAGTTTGCCGCGTGGGACGTTGGCGACCACGCGATTGCCGCGGCGTTGAAGGTCAATGGGTGTATTCGGATCGGCTAGGGTCACTATGACGCGGCCCTCACCCTTCTCGCCGCGTCGAAAATCGACACCGATCACCACGTCGCCGCTGACCGCTGCGGGCATGGTGGCGGGCGCGGCAGCAGGCGCGCCAGCGGCGTAACCGCCTTCACCCTGCAGGGTGACGTACACGTCGTTGCCCGATACCCGCGTGGAATATCCCACCAGCCGGGCGAGGTTGATGACCACGCGGGTGCGACCGCCCGCCTCGACAGCGCTGATGCTGCGGGCGACGCCGACGCCGATGTCGCGGCTCTTGGCCTTGAGGCGGTTCTCGGTAGCCGGAAAATCAAGCGCGATGCGTGCCGGCGTATCGATGGTAAAGGCACCGGGTTCAGGGGCCGGGCCCGACATGCTCAGTCGAATTTCGACGCGGTCCCCCGGGAGGGTTGAGAAGCTGATGTCCTCTAAGGCGACGTTCTGTGCGCGCGCGCCGGTCGCCATGAAAAGTAGCAACGCCAGCAGCAGTGCGCCGGACAGCACGCGGCGCAGTCCTCCTGCTGGTCGCAATACTTCGATTTCAGCCATCGTCTGTCTCATTGTGATTCTCCAACCGGGTGTTACTCGACGAGCTTGAGGGCCGCCTTGCGTTTGGTCCAGCCCCCGGCACCATCGGAAACCGTCTCTTCGACGAGAATGTCCGACTCGGATATCGCCAGAATTTCGCCGTGATTTCTGCCCAGATGGCTGCCCACCTGGACCTTGTACACTGTATCGTCAGGCGCCTTGACCAGCGCCCAGTTGTCGTCCTGTTTCTGCATCTGCCCGACATACTTCAGCGCGTCCCTGTCAAACTGCTCTAACGCCTCGCGCTTGCGTCCGACGTCCGGCGCTTCCAAACCTTCCACCGCGGTCACCAGCGGCAGGAAGGGATCGCGCTGCGCATGGGCCTGGTAGGCAAACGTCTCATACGGTTTGACCTCTGGCAACGGGGCCACGTGGCCTTTCTGGCGCGACTTGACGTCCTGCACGTAGGCTTCCAGATCGCCATATTCGCCGCCGGTGCAGCCGCCGATCAGCAGCATGAACAGCACGAGTAACGGCGTCACGGCGGAACACGTGCCGCCTGCGGTGATGATTCGTGAAGTTCTGCGTATGCCTCTCAAGGCCCTATCCCCAAATCGTGTCTGCTCGATTAAGCTGTGCATGATAATGCGGGTTGGCGCTCTCTACTTGCGCCTTCCCTTCTTTTGCTTCTTTTTCGCGGCGCGCTGCTCAGCGATCTCATCCTCGTCGAGGTAGCGATAGGTCTTTGCTACCACCTCCATGGCTAGCTGCCCGCTTTTGTCGTCCCGTTCTATCTTGATATTGTGCAGCGTTACGATGCGCGGCAACGCTGCCACGCCGCTGATAAAGTCGCCGAACTGGTGATAGCCGCCGGTAACCTTGATGTTGATGGGTTTCTCCGCGTAGAAATCGATGGCCTGTTCGGGGCGCGGTTTGAACAGCTGGAACTCAACGCCGCTGGTCAGCCCCGTCTGGCTGATTTCATCCACCAGGTTTTCCACTTCAGTCTTGCTCGGCAGCTGGCGCAGCATGGTGCCGAAGGTTTCCTCCATTTCCTTCATCTGTTCCTTGTAGGCGTCGAGGTTGGCGGCCTTGGCCTGCTTGGTCTCGAAGTCCTGCTTGAGACTTGTTTCCTCGGCGCGCACCCGTTCCAGTCGCTCCTGCTGGCTCTGGATGAAAAGAAAGTACCCGCCCACAAACACGATGATGCAAAGCACCGAGATTACGATAATCTTGAACGGCATCGGCCAGCCGCCGATGTTGTTCAGATCAAGGTCAATGTCGCTGAGGTTGATCTCTTTCACTTCTTAGACCCCTCCGACTCGACCGTTTTCGATTCCTGGCTCGCCTTGAGCTTGAAGTTGCGCGCACGCTCCTCGGACTTCTCATCGGTCTCGATAACTTCAAGCAACGGACTTTGCAGCGTGCTGGCGTCCTCGATGTTGCGCATAAACGAGGAGACGCGAGCGTTGGACTGCGCCTGGCCGTCGACCGTGATGGTACGGCCCTTCTGCGCCAGGCTCTTGAGGTACACGCCATCCGGCACGATGCGTGCCACCTCGTCGAACAGGCGCACTATCTCGGGGCGATTGCTCTGCAGTTCCTGGACGATCTTCATGCGCGCCAGCAGGCGATCCTTTTCCCTCTCAAGGTTCTCAATTTCCTTAAGCTGCTGCTCGACCTCAGTGATTTGCCGCTTGATGAAATTGTTGCGCGCTTCCTGGCCACTGATCATGCGGGACATCTGCATGTAGGCGGCCAGTACGATCACTGCGGCGAGCACAACAGAAAGGCCGGCGACCACGAAGAACTGTTTCTGCTTCTCCTTGCGCAGTTCCTGGCGCCACGGTAACAGGTTGATGTGAGCCATCAGTCGAAGCTCCTCATGGCCAGACCGCAGGCAATCATCAGCGCGGGCGCGTCGTTGCTCAGGCTCTGCGCCTTGACGCGTGAGGCGATGGTCATGTCGGCGAACGGGTTGGAGACCGTGGTGTTGACGCCCAGCTTGTCTGCGACCAACTCGTCGATGCCGGGCAACATGGCGGTACCGCCGGCCAGCACGATGTGATCGACGGTGTTGTACTGGCTGGACGAGAAAAAGAACTGCAGCGAGCGGCTGACCTGCTGGACCATGGCCTCCTTGAATGGCTCGAGCACCTCGGGCACGTAGTTGTCGGGTAGGCCGCCCTGGCGCTTGGCCATGCCGGCCTCCTCGTAGGAGAGGCCGTAGCGGCGCTGGATCTCCTCGGTGAGCTGCTTACCGCCGAACACCTGCTCGCGGGTGTAGATGGTCTTGGCGTCGTGCAACACGTTGAGGGTCGTCATGGTGGCGCCCACATCGATGACCGCGATTGTCTGATCCAGACCGTGCTCGGGCATCTGCGCTGCCTGGAGCTGGAAGGCGTTTTCGATGGCGTAGGCCTCGACGTCCATGATGCGAGCCTTGAGGCCCGCAATTTCGATCGCCGCCACGCGCACATCGACGTTTTCGCTGCGTGATGCTGCCAGCAGCACGTCCATGCGTTCGGGATCATTCTCCGAGGGTCCGATCACCTCGAAATCGAGGTTCACTTCCTCGAGCGGATAGGGGATGTACTGGTCGGCCTCGAGCTGGATTTGCTGCTCCATGTCATCCTCCGACAGGGAGGCGGGCATGGAAATGACCTTGGTGATGACGGCCGAGCCTGCCACGGCCGCCGCGGCATGCTTGCAACGTGTGCCCGAGCGCTTGACGGCACGCCGAATGGCCTCACCCACGGCTTCGACGTCCGAGATATTCTTCTCGATCACCGAATTGGGGGGCAGCGGCTCCACCGCATAGCTCTCCACCCGGTAGCGGTCGCCGCTGCGACCCAGTTCCAGCAGCTTGACTGCCGTCGAACTGATGTCGAGACCGACCACAGGGGGATTCTTGGGCTTAAACAGCTCGGCGAGACCCATTTTTCTTATTGAATCCTGTAAGTTATCGGAAAGTCGTGTATTTCTACATTAAGTACCACAGTCAACTATAGGTCAAGTAATAGATAAA
>CP070733.1:2224818-2228587 GCA_020347585.1 Pseudomonadota bacterium
AGGCTGCTGGTCAGGTAGTTAAACGCCCTGCCCGCTGAACCGATCTCGTCGCTGCCGGTTCCCTTGAAGCGCACTGAATGATCTCCGTCAGCATAGCGTGTGATGATGTCGGCCAATTCGTTAACTGGCCGCGTCAGGCGCATCGCGGCCCAAATCGCCACCAGCAGACTTCCAAGCAGTACCGCAGCGAGCAGCGCCCAGATGCCACGGCGCAGGTTGTTCACCGGCGCTAGAATCTGATCGCTCGCCGTTTCGATTACCAGGGCCCACTCGGCAGCCGCATCCTTGTACGGCGCGAAACGGCGGTAGAACAACATGCGCCCGTCACTGCGATAGAGCGAACCCAACTCATTGGTATTGATCGCCTCCCACTCCGCCGCAGTCAACTGGTTCTTGAGTCGAAAGTCAGTACCGAGTTGGTCGGCAAAACGCTGAGCGTTTTCCGGGTGGTAGAGGTAGATGCCATCACGAGCCTCCATGCGCGAGTTTAGTTCCACGATGTACGGCTTGCCCGGGTATCCGCCCAGCGAGGCTTCAACGGTCGTATCCACCCGTTTGCCCCACATGTTCACCACCAGCAGTCCTTCCAACCCTTCCAGTTCGTCCTTGAGCTTGACCGAATAGCGCACCATGGCGGGGCAAAAGTCGGCGTCCAGCGTCACCTGGCCAAGCTCGAAATCGGACATCGACACGTCGCCTTTTTCAGCCAGCGCGCGTTGGAAGAAGCTCTTGCGGGACTGATCCGCGACGTACAGACGGCCAGAAGCGGGATCGCGCATCTGCGCGGGGACCGATTTTCCTTCTTTGACCTTGACCAGGGTCTTGCCTCCCGGCTCGATAAAGCGCAGCGCCTGGATGCTGGGCACTGCATGCTGATAGTTCAGGAAGAACTCCTCGAGATGCTCGGCAAGCTTGGGGTAGGCAGTCTTGTCATTGTCCGAAGCCGCTGCGGAAACCTGCCGCAACGCCGGGACGCGCGACAATCCCTTGGCGATCGACATCTGGCTGTTGAGCAGTAGTTCGAGTTCGTCGGCCATCTTATCTAGCGTGGCATGCAGTTCCTGCTCGGTGCGCACGGTGATTTCCCGCTCGACGCGCTCCACAACCCCAAACAGCAGCACCAGCAGCGGGACCGCAGTCAGCAGGGACAATGCCAGAAAGAACTTATGACGAAGCTGCATTGCTGCAGTTTACCAAATTAGGTGCAGCATGCAACATAGTGGCAGGTCGATCGAGGTGCCGTAGCCGTAAACTTATCTTTTGATTCAGTATATTACTGGTTTCTAATGTACATAAGCCGCTTTATAATGCATTTTGCATCCTCTTATTTGCAGTTTGCAGCGCAATTGGCGAATACCTGCATAACCAGGTGTCCGCCGGACCGATACTTAGAGAAATCAAGAAAGGCGCAAATGACAACCCGTGCACCCAACTCTCGGTCAATACCGTCGAGGGCTCGAGTTCATCGTCGAGAGGAAGAAGTTCAGTAAACGGCGCAACGTCCAGCCAGGGACTCAGAACGCCGAGATGCACAACGCCATCAGCGCGCCGGGGTAGATACCCAGTGCCAATACTGCCAGGCCGTTGACGCTCAGCGCGACCCGCATGTCGGTGCTGGTTTCAAGTGCGACGCTCTGCACCGGTTTGTCAAAATACATCAGCTTGACCACGCGCAGGTAGTAAAACACGCCGATGATCGAGAACGTTACTGCTACCACCGCAAGCCAGACTAGGTCGGCGGCAACCACTTCGCGTAGAACCGACCACTTGGCCCAGAAGCCAAGAAACGGGGGAACACCAGCCATGGAAAACATCAGGATGGCCATAATACCGGCGAACCACGCGCTGCGCTCGTTGAGGCCCTTGAAATCCTCAAGCTTGTCCGCCTCGAAGCCCGCGCGGCTCATCAAAATAATCACGCCAAAGGCCCCGGCCGACATCAACACATAAACCAGAGTGTAAAACATCGATGCCGCGTATCCCGATTCCTTGCCGGTCAGAACACCGAGCATCAGGAACCCCACATGGGCGATAGTCGAATAGGCGAGCATGCGCTTGATATTAGACTGCGCAATGGCAATCAGGTTGCCGATTCCCATCGAGAGCACTGCGAGAATAATCAGTATGTCCTGCCACTGTGGATGCAGACCGCCCAGACCATCCACCAGCAGGCGCATAAGCATGCCGAATGCCGCGATCTTGGGCGCGGTTCCTATGTATACCGTTACCGCGGTCGGAGCGCCGTGGTAAACATCCGGTACCCACATGTGAAACGGCACCGCCCCCAGCTTGAAGGCAATACCGACAATCACGAATACCAGCCCGAATGACACCACCAGAGGGTTGTCTACCGATTGCAGCCGCTGGTTGATTTCGGCCAGGTCAAGACTGCCTGTAACACCGTATAGGATCGACATACCATAGAGCAGCATTCCCGAGGCGATCGCGCCTAGCACGAAGTACTTCATCGCCGCCTCCGATGCGATCCCCGAGTCGCGTTGCAGCGCAACCATGGCATACAGGGACAGGGCCAACAGTTCCAGGCCAAGGTAGACAGTCAGGAAACTGTGCGCCGATATCAGAATCATCATGCCCAGTGCGCCGCACAGGCCGAGCACGTAGAACTCGCCCTTGAAGATATCCCGGGCCCTGAGATATTCCTTGGAGTAGAGAAACACGAGGAAGGTAGCGATATACACAAAGACCTTCAGTACATCACTCATGCGGTCGCGCACAAACGTATCGCTAAACGCCAGTACCGGCTCACCGGACCACGAGGTTACAGTAATCAGAAATACTGCTACCAACGTCACCTGCGCCAGGATATAGGTGGCGCCGCGTGTGCGATCCGTAACGAACAAATCAACCACCAGAATGGAGCATGCCATGCACAGCATGAAGATTTCCGGCAGCGCCGGCAGAAACTCATTCATCTGGAAACCCATTCGCGCGTTCGCTCTCCGACTATAGTTTGCTTCGCATCATCTGTTCAATTAGGTGTGAGACGCTCGCATCGGTTACCTCGACAAGCGGCGCCGGCCACACGCCAAAGCCAAGCACCATCACGGCCAAGACTGCAAGAAACAGGAATTCACGCGGGTTGATGTCCTGTAGCGCAGCAACCCCTTCGTTTTCCACCTTGCCGAACACGACACGTTTGATCATCCACAACGTATACGCCGCACCCAAGACCAGCGTTGTACCGCCAAGGAATGCATACCAGAAATTTGCCTTGAAGGAGGCCAGAATCACCATGAACTCACCCACGAAACCGCTGGTTCCGGGCATGCCGGAATTGGCCAGCAGGAACAGGACCGCGAAGAACGCGAACCACGGCATGGTATTGACCACACCGCAGTAATCCTTGATCAGGCGACTGTGCACGCGGTCGTACAGCACCCCGACGCAGAGGAAGAGTGCGCCCGAGATGAAGCCATGCGAGATCATCTGCACCATGGCGCCCTCCACCCCCAGCGCCGCGCCGCGGGTGGAGCCCGTATCACGGAAGATCGCGAAGGCAATAAACAGGCCCAGCGTCACGAATCCCATGTGCGAGATCGAGGAGTAAGCGATCAGCTTCTTCATGTCCTGCTGCGCGAGCGCCACGAAGCCGATATACACGACGGCGATCAGGGACAGCCCGATAACCAGCCAGTCCAGCGCGGCCGAAGCATCGGGCGCGATCGGCAGGCTGAAACGCAGGAAGCCGTAACCGCCGATCTTCAACATGATCGCGGCCAGAATCACCATGAACTCACCCACGAAACCG
>CP070733.1:2228687-2231500 GCA_020347585.1 Pseudomonadota bacterium
ACCAACGGCTGTTTTGACATACTGCATCCCGGTCATATCACCTATCTGCAACAGGCCACGCGGCTGGGCGACCGCCTGGTGGTGGCGGTCAACGACGATGCCTCCGTAAAGCGGCTCAAGGGCGAGGGTCGGCCGATTAACTCGGTGGCGCGACGCATGGCGGTGCTGGCGGGGCTCGAGGCGGTCGACTGGGTGGTGCCGTTTAGCGAGGACACCCCGGAGCGCCTGATCTGCAGCGTGTTGCCCGACGTACTGGTCAAGGGTGGTGATTACCGGCCCGAGGAAATCGCTGGTGGACCATGCGTGATGCAAAACGGCGGCGAGGTGCGTGTGCTCGACTACGTCGAGGGCCACTCCACCAGCGACATCATTAACAACATACTCGAGCAATAAACCGGCAGGGAACGGAACGCAGCATGATTATCGTAACGGGCGGTGCGGGATTCATCGGCAGCAACCTGGTCAAGGCCCTCAATGAGCGGGGCCGCGGCGATGTGCTGGTGGTAGATAACCTCAAGAACGGCACCAAGTTCAAGAACATCGCTGACTGCGAGATCATGGACTTCATGGACAAGGAGGATTTCCTTACCGCAGTAAATGCGGGCGGTACATTCGCTGAACCGGTTGAGGCCATTTTTCACGAAGGCGCGTGTTCCGCCACCACCGAGTGGGACGGGCGCTTCATGATGCAGAACAACTACGAATACTCCAAGGTCCTGCTGCACTACTGTCTGGAAAACCGGATCCAGTACCTGTACGCCTCATCGGCCTCGGTATACGGCGCAGGGCCGGTGTTTAAGGAAGCGCGCGCCCACGAAGAGCCGTTGAACGTTTACGGTTACTCCAAGTTTCTGTTCGACCAATACGTGCGGCGCCTGATGCCAAAGGCGAACAGCCAAGTGGTCGGCTTTCGCTACTTTAACGTCTACGGTCCACGCGAACAGCACAAGGAGTCCATGGCCAGCGTTGCGTTCCACGTCAATAACCAGATCCTCGAGGACGGCGAGGCGCGTCTGTTCGAAGGTTGCGACGGTTACGGCGATGGCGAGCAGCGCCGCGACTTCGTTTACGTAGGCGACGCCGTGGACGTTAACCTGTGGTTTCTTGAGCATTCGGACAAGTCGGGTATCTTCAACCTAGGCACGGGCCGCAGCCAGCCCTTCAATGATGTGGCGCGCGCCGTGATCGCGTTCCACGGTCGCGGCGAGATTCGTTATATCCCTTTTCCTGATCACCTCAAGGGCCGCTACCAGAGCTTTACCGAGGCGGACATCAATGCGTTGCGTGCCGCCGGTTATGACGCGCCATTCAAATCGGTCGAAGAAGGCGTCGGTGCCTACATGGAGTGGCTGCACCGCGACTAGGCGGCGTTGCCCGCGCAGGAGAAGCGGACATTTCGGCGGCCCCCGAGCAATCTTCCGGCATCCTGGTGGTCGGCCCTGCATGGGTCGGTGACATGGTCATGGCGCAGAGCCTGTTCATGACTCTGGCGCGCGAACATCCTGGGGTGCGCATCGACGTGCTGGCGCCCGCCTGGTCGCAGCCGCTGCTGGCGCGCATGCCCGAAGTCAACCAAGCCATCAGCGTACCCATCGCCCACGGTGAGCTACGGTTGGCCGCGCGCTACCGGCTTGGCAGGCAGCTACGGGGTAGGAAGTATGCGCGCGCTATCGTCATTCCCCGCTCGTTCAAGGCGGCGCTGATCCCGTTTTTTGCGCGCGTGCCGCAGCGCACCGGATACCGCGGCGAGTCGCGTTACGGCCTGATCAATGACATGCGCCCGCTCGACAGGCAGGTCCTGTCGCAAACCGTACAGCGCTATGTGGCGCTGAGCCTGGAGCGTGGTGTCAGCCTGCCGCCGCCCGTTCCGTATCCTCATCTTACGGTGGACGAATCCAACCGCGCGGCGGTGTGCGAGCGGCTCGGCCTGCAAACCGGGAGGCCGGTGGTGGCAATGATGCCCGGCGCCGAATACGGTCCGGCCAAATGCTGGCCCGCCGCACGCTTCGCCGAGGTAGCGCGTCGGCTTAGCGAGGAGGGGCGCCAGATCTGGCTACTGGGCTCGGAGCGGGATCGGCCAGTGGCAGAGGAGATTGTCACGGGCAGCGGCGGGCAGGTGTTTAATCTGTGCGGCAAGACGCGCCTGGAAGATGTGGTGGACCTGCTGTCGCTGGTCCAGCTGGCGCTCACCAACGACTCGGGACTGATGCACGTTGCTGCCGCAACCGGCCGCCATGTCATCGCGATTTATGGCTCGTCTACGCCGCGTTATACACCGCCGCTGTCGGACAAGGCCCATGTCGTCTATCTGGATGTGGAGTGTAGTCCCTGTTTTAAGCGTATCTGCCCGTACGGACACACGCGCTGCCTCAACGAGATAAGCGCCGCGCAGGTACTGGATCGCATCGCGGAGGTATCCAATGCACATCTCTAAAGTGGCGCGTGAGCGACGGACCGTCAATGCCGTGATAGGTTATGCGTCTTTTTCTCCTGATAGCGCGTCGACCGCGGCCGATTGGTGTAACAAAAAGCGCTCACTGATCCGATGTGCAGCGGCTTCCAAGTCAACGCCCTGCATATCCTCTTCCACGGCGTTTGGTTCGGGCGAGAAGGCTAGGCGCCTGGCCTCGCTGTTCAGTGTTTGCCAGCGCAGTGCAGTGGCGGAGCGACGTCGCGGGTAAAACCCGGCAGTGGGGCGGTCTAGGGCGCCAGCGATATGCAATGGGCCGGTGGAGCCGCTGATAAATACATCAGCAAATTGAATGTGCTGCGCGAACTGCGCCAGACCTTCAGTGGAGTGGTAGAGCACATGC
>CP070733.1:2231600-2237177 GCA_020347585.1 Pseudomonadota bacterium
AAGAAGGCCGGTTCCGTGAAGATCAGCCAGACCCATTTTTCCGATCGCGATGGCAATGATCTGGCCAATATCTCGGCGCGGCGCTATTTCTGTACCCAGTGCCACGTGCCACAGGTGGATTCCGCGCCGCTGGTCGAAAACACGTTCCAGCCGGTGGGTGCCATCAGCGGAAAGTGATGCCGTTCACGGGACGCGACGGCGAATCGGGGATTGCGAGACACAGAACAACCAGCTAACGAGAGAGACAAAATGGCAGATGCAGAGAAACAGAGCGGAATCCTTGCCCGCTGGTGGGAGATCCTGAAGCGGCCCACCTCGAAATACTCCCTGGGGACCTTGCTGGTCGTGGGCATCGTCGCAGGGGTAATTCTGTGGGGCGGATTCAACACCGCGTTGGAGGTGACCAATACGGAAACCTTCTGCATTTCGTGTCACGAGATGGAAGAGAACGTGTACAAGGAATACCGTGACACTATCCACTACAACAATCGCAGCGGCGTGCGCGCCACCTGCCCGGATTGCCACGTTCCGAAAGAGTGGCATCACAAGGTGTTGCGCAAAATAAGGGCGACCAACGAGCTGTTTCACAAGATTTTGGGGACTGTGAGCACGCCCGAGAAGTTCGAGGCCAAGCGTCTGGAATTGGCGCGCCATGTCTGGGACTCCATGAGGAAGACCGATTCGCGCGAGTGCCGTAATTGCCACGATTTCGAGTCCATGGACTTCATGAAACAGCAAGTGCGCTCCATGGACATGCACGTCAAGGGCGGCGATGAAGGCCTGACGTGTATCGACTGTCACAAGGGCATCGCGCATTCGCTGCCGGCCATGTACGAGGAAGACCCTACCGCGGCGATGGGGCCGTTGACCGCCGCCGACTGAGTGGCGCCTTCGGGAGAGCATCTTTACAAACCGGGCCTCGGCCCGGTTTTTTCTTGTCGGCCATTTATCGCCAGGATGCAGCATAGGAATTGATAGCAGGACAATCATGGCGAACCGGCCTTTGTTTGCTGTATCTTTCATCTTGTAACCGCATCCCATGAACGCGCGATTGCCAGTTGGGGGATGTCACGTAACGGTGCCCCTGAGGGAAGCGAATCCTGTGATAGTCCTGTTTACAGATTTTGGCTACGAGGGCCCTTACGTCGGACAGATGAAAGCAGTGCTGGCGCAACAGGCGCCTGGCGTGTCCATCGTGGATCTCATGCACGATGTACCGACGTACAACCCCAGGGCCGCCGCTTACCTGTTTGCCCAGCTGGTGGACGAGTTCCCGCTCGATACAGTATTCGTTGGCGTGGTCGACCCCGGCGTGGGCGACCCGGCGCGCCGCGCGGTGGTGTTGCGCGCCGACGGGCGCTGGTATGTGGGGCCCGACAATGGCCTGTTTGCTGTGCTTGCAACGCGCGCCCGCAGCGCCACCTGGTGGGAAATCACCTGGCAACCGTTGCGGCTGTCCAACACATTTCACGGCCGTGATCTGTTCGTACCGATGGCCGCCCACATTGCCGCCTGTGGTACCCCGGAGCCACGAGTCACGCCAATAGAGGCCGGGGCCGTCAGCGACTGGCCGGCGGACCTGTACGAGATCATCTATATCGACCGCTTCGGCAACGCGGTGACCGGCATTCGCGCGGAGGCGGTGGATCAAAATGCCCGTGTCAAAGTGGGTGGCCGCACGCTCAACTACGCAAATACCTTTTCGGCGGTGCCGCGCGGTGAGGCGTTCTGGTACGCTAACTCGAGTGGACTGGTGGAGATCGCCGTCAATGGTAGTGACGCGCACCGGGCGCTGGGTATTGCGGTGGGAAACCTGGTGGAAGCATCAGAACCAAATGAAACAGGTAACTAGTCCTCGGTGAAAGCGGGGATGTGCGGTGGCTTGTTCTTGCGTTCACGCTCGGCGCGCTGCTGTTCGCGCCACTTGATAAAGCTCGGTTCTTGGCGGTAGCCGCCGCTCACCACATAGTCCAGCACCCGGTTGAGCCGGAAAAAGCCCACCACCGAATCGACGCGGATGATCTCCGCGCCGCGCTCGTCATAGAAAATCAGCGTCGGCGCATAGCTCAACCCCATGCGATCGGCCCACTGTTTGGCATTCATGCGCCGGCCATCCGGCGTCACCACCGGAGTGTTCGACCACATGTCGAGTTGCACGGCATCGAGCGCCAGCAGCTTGCCGGTGGTGCCGTCGTCACTGAGCGGTCCGCCGTGCAGCACGTCGCAGGGGTGGCAGCGGCGCTCCTCGAAGAACACCACCAGCGGGCGTTGCCCCGTGATGCGGCTGCGATCGAGTATATACGGTGGTCTGCCGAACGCGTCGTGCTCGTTGAGCGTGTCTTGGCCGAAGCTGGTAGCACGTTCCCCGCGCGCCAGATAGGCACGGAAGTTCTCCTTGCGATAGTGCCCGTCGGCCACGTATTCGAGTGCGGCGCGAAACTGGTAGGGCGGGCGGTAGCCGACAAGCCGTAGCGCGACGCGACCATTGGCGTCATAAAAAATCAGCGAGGGGGTGAAGTTGGCATGGTGGCGCAAGGCGAATTCCTTTTCGGTGCTGACGGTCTGGTCAAAGTCCAGCACATCGCGGTCGCCGCGCACGTTGATGGTGATGACGTCGAAATGCTTGCGGGTGTAGGCGGCGATGTCCTTGCGCCCCCAGTTGTGTTCAAGGTGTGCCTTGCAGTAGGGGCAATCGTCGCGGTGGAAATAGATGATGAGCCCGCGCTTGCCGGCCTTCACCGCCGCGTCCAGATCGTCTTCCATTTCCAGAAAGCTGTTCTTGAACCAATTCGGTAATGTGAGCGGTTCGCTGAGCCGGCGGTCGTCGGTGAGATTAGGGTCGGCAGTGGCGGAATCCGCGGCCTGTGCCGGCACACCAGACACCAGGCATAGGCAGAGCAATAACGCTGTTGCGCGCCAGCTGGCGGATACAGGTCTGCGACATCCGAGGGTGCCCAACTCATCCAATGTGATCACGCTGCCGTCCTTGCCCTGACTTCCTGCGCCTGCCTCAGGCGCGCTTTTTTGCGCCGCCGCCTTCGAGCAGCGGCCGCAGAAACTGACCGGTGTACGAGTCCTCGTGCGCGGCCACCTGCTCGGGTGTGCCACTGGTGACCACAGTGCCGCCCTTGTCGCCGCCTTCGGGCCCCAGGTCAATGACCCAGTCGGCGGTTTTGATCACATCGAGGTTGTGTTCGATTACCACGATGGTGTTGCCATGGTCGCGCAGCCGGTGCAACACTGTCAGTAGTTGTTCGATGTCGTGAAAGTGCAGCCCCGTGGTCGGCTCATCCAGTATATATAGCGTGTTGCCGGTGTCGCGCTTGGAAAGCTCGCGCGCCAGTTTCACCCGCTGCGCCTCGCCGCCCGACAGCGTGGTGGCGTTTTGTCCCAGTCTGACATAGGACAAACCGACATCGGTAAGAGTTTGCAGCTTACGCTTAACCGCCGGGATGGCATGGAAGAAACCCAGCGCGTCCTCGACGGTCATCTCCAGCACCTCGTGGATGTTCCTGCCCTTGTACTTTATCTCCAGGGTTTCGCGGTTGTAGCGTTTCCCCTTGCACACGTCGCAAGGCACGTAGATGTCTGGCAGAAAGTGCATCTCAACCTTGATGACGCCGTCACCCTGGCAGGCCTCGCAGCGTCCGCCCTTGACGTTGAACGAGAAACGCCCTGGGCCGTAGCCGCGCGCCCGCGCTTCCTGGGTACCGGCGAACAGTTCGCGGATCGGCGTAAACAGCCCGGTGTAGGTTGCGGGGTTGGATCGCGGTGTGCGTCCGATCGGGCTTTGGTCGATGTCAACCACCTTGTCGCAGTGTTCCAGGCCGACGATTTCGCCGACGGGAGCCGGTTCGGTGCTGGCGTCGTTGAGCACCCGCGCTGACTCGAGATACAGCGTGTCGTTAATGAGCGTCGATTTGCCCGAGCCCGACACGCCGGTCACCGCGGTCATGATCCCGACCGGGATGCTGACGTCGATGCCCTTGAGATTGTTGCCCGAGGCGTTGCGCAATACGATCTCACGCTTGCGATCCGGCGCGGTGCGCTTCTGCGGCAAGGCGATCTGCTTGCGCCCTGCGAGATACTGTCCGGTCAACGAGGCGGTATCGGCCATAATCGCTTGCGGCGTGCCCTGTGCCACGATGCGCCCGCCGTGCACGCCGGCCCCCGGTCCAATGTCCACCACGTGGTCGGCGCTGAGGATGGCCTCGTCGTCGTGTTCCACGACAATCACCGTGTTGCCTAGGTCGCGCAGGTAGTTAAGGGTATCGAGCAGGCGTTTGTTGTCGCGCTGGTGCAGGCCGATCGACGGTTCATCCAGGATGTACATGACGCCCACGAGCCCGGCGCCGATCTGGCTGGCCAGTCTGATGCGCTGCGTCTCGCCCCCCGACAGCGTATCGGCGCTGCGCTCCAACGTCAGGTAGTCGAGCCCGACGTTGACCAGGAAGTCCAAGCGTTGGCTGATCTCGTTAACTATCTTTTCGGCGATCTTGCCACGGCGCCCGGCGAGCCGGAGTTCGGCAAAAAACGCACGCGCCTTGCCAATGGGCAAACCGGCGACCAGAGGTAGTGATTTGTCGGCGACATACACATGGCGCGCCGCGGTGTTCAGGCGCGTACCATGGCAGTCGGGGCAGGGCTGGTGGCTCTGGAACTTGCTCAGTTCCTCGCGTACTACGCTGGACTCGGTCTCGCGGTAGCGGCGCTGCATGTTGGGCAGCACACCTTCAAAGGGCTGCAGCTTTTGCATCTGCCCGCCACGCCCGCTGTGGTAAGTGAACTCGATGACCTCATCGCCGCTGCCGTGCATGATCACATCGCGCAGATCCTGCGGCAGTTCCCCCCAGGGCGTGTCTACCTCGAAGTCGTAGTGGCGCGCTAGCGAGGTGAGCATCTGAAAGTAGTAGGCGTTGCGCCGGTCCCAGCCGCGGATCGCGCCGCTGGCCAGACTGAGCTCCGGGTGCGTGACGACCTTGGCCGGGTCGAAGAACTGCCGCTCGCCCAGCCCGTCGCAGCCTGGACAGGCGCCCACCGGGTTGTTGAACGAGAACAGGCGCGGCTCGAGTTCGGCCAGCGAGTAGCCACAGCGCGGGCAGGCGTAACGCGCAGAGAACACGATGTCCGGTTGCCGACTGTCCATGAAGGCGAGGCGCGCGATACCGTCGGTGAGCGCCAGCGTGGTCTCCAGCGAATCGGCTAGGCGCGTCTTCAGTTCGGGACGCACCCGGAAGCGGTCGATTACCGCCTCGATGGTGTGCTTGCGGCGCAGGTCAAGCTGCGGGATCTCCTCGAGCTCCACCACCTCACCGTCGATGCGCGCGCGTATGTAACCCTCGCTGCGCAGCATCCCCAGCACCTGGTCGTGCTCACCCTTGCGGCCCTCCACCACCGGCGCCAGCAGCATCAGGCGCGTGCCCTCGGGCAGCGCCAGCACGTGGTCGACCATCTGGCTGACGGTCTGCGCGTCGAGCACCACGTCGTGCACCGGGCAGCGCGGCTCGCCGGCGCGCGCGAACAGCAGGCGCAGGTAGTCGTAGATCTCGGTAATGGTGCCCACCGTGGAGCGCGGGC
>CP070733.1:2237277-2240849 GCA_020347585.1 Pseudomonadota bacterium
CAACATGCCGGGCTGGCGGGTTGGGTTCATGTGTGGCAATGCGTCGCTGGTGGCAGCGCTGGCGCGCATGAAGTCGTATCTCGATTACGGCATGTTTACACCGATCCAGGTGGCGGCTATCAGCGCACTGGAGGGACCTCAGGACTGCGTTGCGTCGATCCGCGAACGCTATTGCTCACGGCGCGACGTGCTGTGCAGCGGCCTGGAGTCGGCCGGATGGGACATAGAAAAACCCAGGGGTACGATGTTCGTCTGGGCGCCGATCCCGGAGCCGTTCCGGGAACTGGGCTCACTGGAGTTCTCAAAAATGCTCCTGCGTGATGCCAAAGTTGCGGTTTCGCCCGGGCTCGGGTTCGGTTCCTATGGCGACGATCACGTGCGCTTCAGCCTCATCGAGAATGAACACCGCACCCGCCAGGCAGTGCGCGGGATTCGGGACATGATTCGCCGGGCGTCGTAACCGCATTCGCAGTACACCTGATGCAGGGGAGAGCAACAAAGTGGACCCAGTAAAGGCAGGCTTGCTTGGGCTTGGCACCGTCGGCGGGGGGACCGTGAGCGTGCTGCGTCGCAATGCGCAGGAGATTGCGCGGCGAGCGGGACGCGGCATAGTGATTACCCATGCCGCGGCGCGCAATCTCGACAAACCGCGCAGCTTTGATACCGCGGGCATCGAGTTGACTAGTGACCCGCAGAGCGTGGTTGATCATCCCGATACGCAGGTAATCATCGAACTCATTGGTGGCGATACGCTTGCCCACGAACTGGTTATGCGCGCTATCGCCAACGGCAAGCACGTGGTTACCGCCAACAAGGCGCTGATCGCCAAGCACGGCAACGAGATCTTTGCCGCTGCGCGCGGGCGCGGAGTCATGGTTGCCTTCGAGGCGGCAGTGGCCGGCGGTATTCCGATCATCAAGGCCATTCGCGAGGGGCTGGCGGGCAACCATATTCAATGGGTGGCCGGGATTATCAATGGCACCGGCAACTTCATTCTTACCGAAATGCGCGACAAGGGGCGCGATTTCGCCGATGTGCTCGCCGAGGCGCAGCAACTGGGCTACGCTGAGGCCGATCCGACGTTCGACGTCGAGGGTATTGACGCGGCGCACAAGCTCACGATCCTGGCGGCGATCGCGTTCGGCATTCCGCTGCAGTTCGAGTCGACCTATACGGAAGGCATCACTCGCATTACCCGAGAGGATGTTGAATACGCGGAGGAACTCGGCTATCGCATCAAGCACCTGGGCCTGACTCGGCGCACCGAGCAGGGCATCGAGTTGCGCGTGCATCCGACCCTGATTCCCGAGCGGCGCCTGATCGCTAACGTGGACGGCGTGATGAATGCCGTGTTGGTGATGGGCGATGCGGTCGGACCCACGCTTTACTATGGTGCCGGGGCCGGGGCTGAACCGACCGCCTCGGCGGTGGTTGCCGACCTGGTCGACGTGGTGCGCGCGCTCACCTCAGACCCGGAGAACCGTGTTCCGCACCTTGCGTTTCAGCCGGACGCGCTTTCGGATGTGCCCATTTTGCCCATGGAGGAGGTGCAGACCGCCTACTATTTGCGCATGCAGGCCCGCGATGAGCCCGGTGTGCTTGCCGATGTCGCCAGCATCCTCGGGGAACACGGCATCAGCATCGAGGCAGTGATCCAACAGGAGCCGCAACCGGGCAGCGCGCACGCCAGTGTCATCATGCTCACCTACCGGGTTCCAGAGAGAAACATGAACCATGCTATTGCCGCGATCGAGGCATTATCCTCAATCGAGGGCACAGTAACCCGCATACGCATGGAAACGCTTGATGCAAGTTGAGGCACAACGAGACGTCCGCGTTAACCATTAACCGCAACCAGGAAGAGAATCGATGCCGTTTAGACCACGTTATACCGGTCTGATAGACAAGTACCGGGACCGACTGCCGGTGCACGATGACACCCGCATCATCAGCCTCGGCGAAGGAAACACGCCGCTGATTCGCTTGAACAATGTGCCGGCGCAGACCGGCAAGGATGTTGATATTTACGTCAAGTATGAAGGCCTCAACCCCACCGGGTCGTTCAAGGACCGGGGCATGACCATGGCCGTGACCAAGGCCGTCGAGGAGGGCAGCCGCGCGATCATCTGCGCCTCGACGGGCAACACTTCGGCGGCGGCCGCCGCCTACGCGGCGCGCGCGGGCATTTCCGCCTTCGTCCTGATTCCCGACGGCAAGATCGCCATGGGCAAACTCGCCCAGGCCATGATGCACGGCGCGGTGGTTATCCAAATCAAGGGCAACTTCGACGCCGGCATGCAGTTGGTAAAAGAGGTGGGCAAGGACGCTCCGGTGACCATCGTCAATTCGATCAACCCCTACCGGCTGCAGGGGCAGAAGACCGCCGCCTTCGAGATCATCGAGGAACTCGGGCGCGCCCCCGACTTTCACTGCCTGCCAGTGGGAAACGCCGGCAACATCACTGCGCACTGGATTGGCTACTGTGAGTATTCTTCAGCATCGGGCGACCACGTAACCGAGGCCTGCGCCTTTTGCCAGGGTCACTGCCGCTTTGCCGGTGGCGCGGTGGTCGGTAACCGGCCAAAGATGGTGGGCTACCAGGCTGCCGGCAGCGCACCATTCATGCGCGGCGAAATGGTGGACAACCCCGAGACGGTGGCGACCGCCATTCGCATCGGTCACCCGCAGAGCTGGGATCAAGCCTGGAAGGTGAGCGAGGAGTCGGGCGGCTGGTTTGACGAATGCAGTGACGAGGAAATCCTCGCTGCGCAAAAACTGCTGGCCGAGCGGGAGGGGGTGTTCTGCGAGCCGGCGTCAGCCACGTCGCTGGCAGGCGCGCTGCGCGACATAGGTAACGGCAAGATCCCGGAGGGCAGCAGCGTGGTATGCACGCTCACTGGACACGGGCTCAAGGATCCCGATACCGCTATCAAACAGAGCACGACGCCGGTGATGACCGTAGAGGCCACGCTGGAGTCGGTCAAGTCCGTAATCCTCGACAACCTCGCGTGAGCAAGTGTGGCAGGTATCCTGCCGCGGCGTGATTGCGGGGCATGCCGCCATGAACAGCCAGCATCGGCAACTGACCCTCTATGCGCCCGGCCTGCTGGTGCCGCTGCACGCCATCGACGCGCTGCCCCGCGCCGAGCGCCCGGCGTGTGCTGCACTGGCCTCGTTGCTGTCTCGAGCCGAACGCGCGCCCGGCCCCGGTTTGGCGCCGGAGGCAGGGCTTTTCCAGCTGTTTGGGGTCGCGGTCGATGGCGGAGACGACTTGCCGGTGGCGGCTGTCAGCCGCATCGCCGATGGTGGCACCCGTGATCCGGCACAAGATACGGCTTGCTGGCTGCGTGCCGATCCGGTGTATGCACAAGCCGATCGCGATCGGGTGGTGCTGCTGGGCTACGAGGAACTGGATTTGTCGGCGCAAGAGGCCGCGCAGCTTGTGGCCGGCATTAACGCGCACTTCGCCGACAGTGACTGGCACCTCGAAGCCTTGGCGCCGCCGCGCTGGTACCTGCAGCCCGGCGCCCGGCACCACATTCGTACCCGTTCCCTAAGTCTCATGATGGGCC
>CP070733.1:2240949-2253776 GCA_020347585.1 Pseudomonadota bacterium
AATCTTTTCCCCCAGTGCCTCGCGCCAGGCCGCGAAGGAGTGCGACACCGTTTCGCGGGTACCCTCGTCGAACTGCTGTAACTCGTAAATGTAGGCGGCGAACAGGCAACCGGGATAAGGCTCGCTCAGCCCCTCGAACATTTCCACGAACAGCCCGAAGAAGATCATTAACTGCTGCAGGGGGTCGCTGCTGAGCTTTTCGGCGCGCGCCAGGCTGTCGCGCATGATGCGCTCGTCGGCGGCGGCGAAGCGGTTGATGAGCGCCACGGCCAGATCGTTCTTGCTTTTGAAATGGTAGAAGAACGCGCCCTTGGTCATACCGACGCGCTCGATCACTGCGTCCAGCGAGGTGCCGCCATAGCCGCGCTCGAGGATCAGCGCCTCGGCGGCATTCATGATTTTCTCGCGGGTCGCGCTCCCGTCACGTGGCATTCTGGCTGGCTCCCGGTGTCGATGGACAGAGTATAGCAGACCAAATGGAATGTTAATATTCACAAATTTTTCGACCTTCTGCCGAAATGGCGATAACTAATTGTTAATATGAATATATTAGTTATATCTTAAACATACCATTCGGTATTGACAGGCCCCCGATCCCTGCTAAACTCTCACCTATACCAACCAGTTGGTATAAATTAAATCAACAACACCACAGGGAGGAACCTTGCCATGACTGAGACACTCGAGCTGTTGACCCTTGCACTGATCCCCGGCTTTATCCTGCTGGATCTGGTGTGGCGCAAGCGCCGCTACGACGCCCCCCGCTTCTGGCGCCTGAGAGCGCTGGCGGTCACCGTGGGGATCTTCTTTTTCACCACCGAAGTGGCGATCTTCTGGGGCATCGCGCTGGAGGGCGTGAGCCTGCTCGACGGCAGCGCGCTGGGCACCGCGGGCGGCGCCGTGGTGGGCATACTGGTCTATGAGCTGGCCCATTACTGGTACCACCGCGCCGCCCACCAGTGGAACTGGCTGTGGCGCGCCGGCCACCAGATGCACCATAGCGCCGAGAGCGTGGACGCCTTCGGCGCCTACTACCTGCACCCCTTCGACGCCTTCATGTTCACCACCCTGGGTTCGCTGGTGTTCTTCCCGCTGCTGGGCGTCAGCGTCGAGGCCGGCGTGATCGCCGCGCTGTTTCTGACCTTTAACGCCATGTTCCAGCACGCCAATATCCCCACGCCCCACTGGCTGGGCTACCTCATCCAGCGCCCCGAGAGCCATGCCGTGCATCACGGCCGCGGCATTCACCGCTACAACTACTCCGACCTGCCGCTGTGGGACATGGTGTTCGGCACCTTCCGCAACCCGCGCAGCGTGGAAGGCCTGGAGGCCGGCTTCTACAAGGGCGCCTCGAGCCGCATCGTCGCTATGCTGACCGGGCGCGACGTGTCCCGCCCGAAGCGGGAAGACCCGGCCCTGCCCGGGCGCACCGTGGAGGCACAGGCGCAGTAGCACTGGCCGCCCCTCTCCAGCCGGAGGACGCACGCCACCGATCGCTAGGCGGGCGTCCTTCGGCTTTCCCCCTCGCCCATGGCCCGTGCCGCCGGCGCCAATGATCTCACCGCCCTGGTAAAGATCACTTCCCGCGCGACGATATACGAAGTACCAACCCACCCAATACCAACACGCAGGATCCATCCATGTCACCGGCGCGAGCCCGTTTCGTCGTTTTGTCCACGTTCTTCGTCAGCATTTTCCTGACCGGCTGCGAGATCACACCCTCCACCCAGACCTCCGGCCGGGTGGTCGTAGAGAGCGACCACGCCCGCGTTGAGGTCAGCTTCAACGAACGCGACCGCCAGCGTATCCATGGCTACTATTCGCAGCACAAGAAGAAAGGCAAAAGCAAAGGGATGCCGCCGGGCTTGGCCAAAAAGGACCGCTTACCGCCGGGCCTGGAAAAACAGGTGCAGCGCAACGGCACGCTGCCGCCCGGGCTGGAGGCAAAGCGCCTGCCCGGTGACCTGGAGCGCGATCTGAGCCCGCTGCCCGGCGGTTACGTGCGGGTCCGCGTGGGCGCCGACATCGTCTTAATGGACGAACGCACCCGCGTCGTGTTCGACGTGATCTACGACGTAGCGGTTTAGCCACTCACCCGACGCGCGCGCGGGCCAGTACACCGCGCACGCCGCCGTGGCTATTTCTCGGGGAACGTATCGGTAGGGACTTGCTCGAACGCCGAGAACTCGGACTCGGTCAGCTGGCCGTCCTTATTGGCATCCACCGTTGCCCAGTGCTCCCGCAGGTCACTCCGCGCGGTAGCCTCGCTGCGGCTGATGTAGCCGTCCCCGTCCTGGTCCAGATCCGAAAAGGCCTTGCCCGCTTCGCCCGCCATAACCGAGATGGCTGAAACACCAAACACCAACAACATCGTTAGTAGTGTCTTTCGCATGACGCATTCCTCCGTCGGTCGGTGGTCAGGGACGCGTGAAACACGTTGGTGTGCAGAACAGCAAGCGCTGGCGCCCCGACGCTAAGTGCGGGGCATTAACGGCATTTCCGGGGAATAACAGCCTCAGTCAAAGCCTCAAGCTTGCGGCTTGAGGGCTGGCTGGAGAACCCGGCGCCAGGAGGTTGGCGTCCCGCCCACACATGCTCCCTGGGTTTCCCTGGCCGAAAAGAAACCTGATACAGGAACCATAGCCCCTGCGGTCGCACTGTCAAGCGGGCCCGCCGGAGCCGCCGGCAGCGGTGCTCAGGCGATGGCAGCTTCCACGGCGTCGCGGCGTTCGACCTGTTGCGCATCCAGGTTGTCACCTGGCTCGTTGCTCAGGTGTGGCTCTGACCTTAGCAACTCGGCGAGGCGTTGGTAGTCGGCCGTGGCCGGCGAATCCGCATCGTACTGGAGGATCGGCAACCCTTTGCACACCGCTTCCTTAACCCGTACGGTGTGATGCACCATCAGCGGCAGCACCTCGTCGGCATAACGCTCCCAAATGTTGCGCAGGAAGGAACGCGCTAGGCGCGTGCGGTTGTCCACCATGGTCGGCAGAATTCGCACTGTGAAGTTGCGCTGATGCTTTTGCTGCAGTACCTCGATGGCATGGTGTAGTTTCGCCACACTGTCCATGGCAAACAGCCCCATCTCGATGGGCACCAGCAACTCATCGGCGGCCAGCAGCGCATTGGTCGTCAACAAGCCAAGCGCGGCGGGGCAATCGATCACCACAAAGTCATAATCAGCATCGACCTGCGCAAGGTGCATCGACAATTCCATCTCGCGTGGCCAGTCGGATAACAGCGTTTCAGCGCGGCCAAGGCTGCGGGTCGCCGGCAATAAATCGATACCCGCTACCACATCACGGACGATGACATCGCGTAGCAGTGCGCGCTTGGCAAACACCTCATACAAGCCGACCTGATCGTCGCACGTCAGACCCGTACCAAGCGTTGCGTGCCCCTGGGTATCGAGATCCACCAGCAACACCCTTGCGCCCTGACAACCGAGGCTGGCGGCGAGGTTGATGGCCGTGGTGGTTTTACCGCATCCACCCTTGGTATTCGCGATAGCGATGGTCTTCATATCGGCACCTCCTTGGTGCAATGGTCCGTCTTGGGGGGGAACGATAGCGATGCCCGTTGCAAAAGCGCGCGATCGATGGCGGCAGACAGCGACATACCGGTAGCTGTGCCATGCGGCGATCATTGGGGGAAGGGGGAGTGCGGCGCCTGCGGCAAGAGAGCGCAGGAACCAAGTTGACTGAATGCGCCGATGCATTCATCGACGCCGGGACGTCCTGGTGTAACGGACACCCGCGCATGTCGCGTACCGCGTGTCGGTCACATGGACCCTCCACGTGGATATGACTATTCCATTACAAAATAGTCGGAATATTCGCGAAGTCAAGGTGGATTGTGGTGTGACACACGCGCACCGGCATGCTCGTCACTCACTATTCGATCGCCGGCTTGCCACGCATTCGTTTGGTTGCACCGCGACGGCGTTTCTCTTCCAGCGTGCGCCGCTTAACGGCGCGGCTTGGCTTTGTCTTGATGCGGCGCTTTGGCCGTTCCGCCGCCTTGCGAATCAGACGCACCAAGCGTTCGAACGCATCCTCCCGGTTGCGCTCCTGGGTGCGAAAGCGCTGCGCCTCGATCACCAATACACCGCGGGTGTTGATGCGCTTGCCCGCCAGGCTAACCAGGCGCTGGCGCACCTCCTGGGGGAGTGAGGTCGTGTGCCTGACGTCAAAACGCAGTTGTACCGCCGTGGCAACCTTGTTCACGTTCTGTCCGCCAGGTCCCGAGGCGCGCACAAACTTTAGATGCACCTCGTCCTCGGGGATGGAAATCTGGTGGTTGATGGGAATCATCGCAAATTCCGGCGCTTCCGGTTGCAATAGCCGTCGAGGCGTCAATTGACACACCCGGCGGCAAACACCGTGCAACTAGGTGTCCTTTTTCATGCGCTCTTTGAGATCGGCAAACGGGTTGTGGGTCGCGGGTTTCGCCTTGGTCGGCGTTCGGCCAAAGTCCGGATCCACGCCCCGCACCAGGTGTGAGTACTTCTGGTGCTCCCAGTCATGGCAGTACAGGCATAGGTTCTCCCAGTTGCTGCCATCGGATGGATTATTGTCGTGGTTGTGGTCCTTGTGATGCACCGTCAGCTCATGGAGGTTGGCGCGCGTGAACTCACGGCCGCAACGGGCACACACCCACGGATACAGACGCAGCGACTGCTCGCGGTAGCCGCGCATCCGGGACTCGGCCTCACGCCGTGCCTTGGCAACAACCTCATCGAGCTTGTTCTGATTTATCTTTTGGCCTGGCTTGCGCCTGTTGGTTGGCATCGATGGTCCCTGCTGCGCTCCGTACCGACTAACTCTTCGCGATACGGTGTATCTTCGCGCAATTATAGCGCCTTGGTCAGGGTGCAGGGACTTCCACGGTGCGTGCGAAGTCACAAACCCATGTGGTTATTGGTATTGCGCTGAGGTAATAAACTGCTCAAACGCCTCGCACCAGACAATGACAGTATTGAATGCGCTGGTATCAATCGAATCCGGTACGGTGACAATAAAGTTTTCAAAGGTATTCACATCGCCAACCTGTGCCATCCGGCTGCGCAGGCGAGCAAAGTCCTTTTCGGTCTCGACGAACTCGGGCGACAAGTAAAGCTTGTAGTTCGGGCCCGGTGCGATACTGCCTTGTAGCGAAATGGACCTGGGCCCGACGTAGACAGTCCCTTCGCCCCAGTGCAGGGCATCGCTATCTTCGAGATCGCGCCGGAACTCACCCGTAAAACTTGCCGTGTCGGCAGCTTGCCTAACCTCTGAGGCCGTGGGAGCGGGCGGTGCAGTCAGTATCGGCAAGGCATAAATACCTATCGCAAAACCGGCAGCGGCAGCCACCAGATGTGAGAACAGCAGGACGAGAATCTTTTTCATCTTGAGGGGGCACCGATCTATAGGCCGGAATTGATCGCAACTAATGCGATAGCTTACAGGCGACTAACAGTGCTCCGGCGTTGACACGTGCTACCGAGCGAGCAATTAGCCACCGTCTGCTTTGCCGTAAGGAAAGCGCGTGTGGCCAAATCGAATCACAAGAATCGCCAGTGCGATCAGCAACGCTGCCCCTGCGACACCTACCATTCGCCAGGTATCGAGGGCCTTCATATCGAGAATCATATAACGCGCTAATGCCACTATCGCAATGTAGAGTGGCATACGTACGGGTAGCTTGCCGGAGTCAAGATAGATCGCCACCATCGCAAGGACTTCGAGATAGATAAAGAGAAGCAGCAAATCCGCCAACGTGACCGTTCTGGCGTCATACATCGCCAGAACCTCAACCCCCATTGCGATCACCGTGGAGATCGCAATCACCACAAGACCGATATCCTGAACCCACGTAAGCGCTTTGTGCCCAATGCTGCCAATGCTGTTCATGATTTGCTATTCCTGGTGATCCTCATGACAAAATTGCGGTTATAGTGTGACTTCTTGCTGAGCTTCAAACCGCACTCAAGCACGCACTAGCCCTTTCTATCGATAGTGCAATTTCCTGTTCTTGAGAATAATAACACCAAGGATGACAAACAACCCCATGACAATGGCGACTTACGCATACATTGCTTTAAGCGTGGCGGTTTCTTTCATCACGCGTTTTGTAAGCAAGTCTACGCCAATTCTTTGATGCGTAGCGGTGGGCCTGCCGTAGCGCAAACCATAGAGCATACCGCTTGAGGACCTTAAATGGTCTCTGTGAATCAAAAACGGTGGTCCGCACCACCCGGGTGCGGTTACTGTCGAGGGGAACGAGTTCAAAGGTATCAATCAATTCACCCACCCAATCATTCGACCATAGCGTACTACTCTTCATGGAATAGGTAAGCTTCCGATTGTCGTCACAGGCCAGAATCTCCTGATCGATATAGCCCTGGTCAGTCTTGCATTGGCGTGTGTTGCCGACGGCTGCTTCGCCTTCCAGGACGCGGCAGCTGATAGGCTTCGGCACACCCAGGCGGAAGCCCAGTGGGCGCGCGAGGTCCATTTCTGCAGTAAAGAAATGCGGCCATACATGCTCGGGCATACAATCGAATATCCACTCTGATTCTAGTTTCATTGCCATAACTCGCAAAGTCTGATTCGCCGCCTGCCGGGACCAGTAGCTCAGCAGAACAGCTCGTAAAACGCAATTGATTTTGCCACGCGCCCCGGTTGCTTGACCCAGGTCAATGCGTTCCTCTTACCTAATTATATATGGTCCACACGGTAACCCTTCCTACGTAAAGAGGTAAACAACGAGCATCGCATGAGATAGCGTGTCTCTTTGCCTCGACCCCAGTGCACCAGCAAGTAAACAACTATTGGTTCTTCGTTGCCGCTTCCTACTGTTGGCAGGCACGGAACTTTGAGCATTGCAGGCGAGGAACACGGCTCGTAATGTACATACCATCGGACATCTGATCACGCACCAGGCATGGGGACTGCCAACAAGCGTTCTTGATGAATGGAGAAAAACATGATCCCGTTCAAGCGAATGATGCGGCTACTGGCGATAGCCGTGGGGCTCTTGCTATTGGCCGGTTGTAGTCAAAGAGACACGACCACGCAATCCGCTTCACAGAAGGCTCCTGTTTTCTCGTTCGATAAAGCAGCCGTGGCCGAGGCAAAACCCTGGACGTCTGAGAATTTTGCGAACAATCCCAGGGAGTTCCAATTTGCCATTATCGGTGACCGCACTGGCGGCGCCAACGTGCAGGGCACGTTTGAAATCGCCATGAACCAGCTCAATATGCTGCAGCCGGAATTCGTGATCAACGTGGGCGACATTATCGAAGGCTACGCCGAGGACACGAAGGAGCTGACTGCGATGTGGGAAGAGGTAGAGGCGCTGACGGGCAAACTGGAAATGCCCTTCTTTTATACCCGTGGCAACCACGACGTGAGCTTTCCGGGCGGCAAGGAGGAGTGGGCCAGGCGGCACGGCCCCAACTATTATCACTTCATCTACAAGGACGTTCAATTTCTGGTGCTCGATAGCGAAGATAGCTCTCGGCCCGAGCCGCCGCCGGAAATCATGGAGGCCACCAAAGTCTACAAAAAGCTGCAGGTTGAAGACCCTGAAGCCGCCAGGAAGATGCTGGCCGAATTTATGAAAAGCGACGCTATCGTCGCTGCACTTGGTCAGCCTGTTGAATTCCCTAATGAGCAATTGGACTGGATCAAGAAGACGCTCGCCGAGCATACCGATGTGCGTTGGACGTTCTTGTTCATGCATGAGCCGTGCTGGGAAAACCCTTCGCAAAGCTTCAAAGCAATTGAGTCGATGCTCAAAGACCGGCCCTACACATTCTTCGCCGGACACTTGCACTACTATGACTATGACAAAATCAAAGGCCGCGAGTACATCACCATCGGCCCCGCTGGCGCATCATGGCACCACGACGGCCCGGGGAATGTCGATCACATCATGTGGGTTACCATGACCGAGGATGGCCCTCAGATGGCCAACATCGCATTGAAGGGTGTCTTCGACCGCAAGGGTTTAGACCCATCCCTGTTCGGCGCCTATGACCGCAAAGGCGCAGCGACGCAAGATGCGCAAGGGGAAGCTAAAAAATAGGTCCTAGGAGTTCTGAATGATATGACGGGTAGCTGCCGTAATTCGGTGCCTACGTGGGAGAATGCCGGTGGTCGCGATACATTCTTCTCACCCAGTCACAAACCGGATGGCCCTGATACCCTGCGACAAAGGCCTTCGTGTCGGGATCGGGGATTTCCCGCCAAGGAAATGGATGCTCGGTCGGCATCACAAGCGCCGAGAGCATCGAGGCGACTGTCAGATCGGCACGGGAGAATTGCTCCCCAACCAGATACTGGCGCTGATCGAGCTGCTTCTCAAGCGCATCCATTGCATTGTCAAATTCACGCCTGCCTTGCCGGACCTTCTCCTCAGATATCACATATCCCTGATAGATCCGTGCGCGCAGGGAGGGATATATCAGGCTAAAGAACAACTTGCCAAATATTGACATGGGATATGTGAAACAGTGGCGCACGAATTCAGGATAACCCAGCAACCCAGAATAAAATATCTGACGAATAGGAACGCCAAGGCGCTCGTCCATAGCCTGTTCAATTTCCAGGCAAGCTTGGCGCTCTTGTTTATCTGTGGGCGTCAAGAGGGGTGAGGGGTAGTTTATATCGAGGTAATCTATAATCTCGCTGGATCCTTGTACCACTTCATCATGGCGCAGCAATAGTGGTACGGTAGTGTCCGGCGCATATTTGCGCACAGTCTTGATATGCAAGCCGGGCATTAGCGCCTTGGCCTGATACGGTATTCCCTTGTAGTCGAGCGCCCAACGCGCCTTTTCACAGAAATGTGAATGAGGGAACTCAAACAGGGTGATACTCATCTCTTGCTGAATCGTACGAGTAAGGTTTCAGGCTAATGCTCTATGGACCGTATCGGTACGTGGTAAAGCTGGCATTGTCGCCTGTTTACCTGGGCTATGCATATCCTGTTTTTGTGTGCTGCATTCTCTTTATCTTATTGCAGCCTTTTTAAATCGGCCAATGCATCAGATTCTGGCATCCGACTAAACTTCGGTCGCCCTGCCGGCCAGCCCCACAGGATCTCACCTTTTACATAGTACGTTTGTCCCGCCTCTGCATTAAGCGTGATCGAATCCTGGCCATCGACGGACGGCGAGCGAACTGTGAAAGTGTGATTTCCAGGTTCCAGGTCTTGATGAAGGATCGTGCCGTTCGACAACAAACCGATTGATCCTCTAGCCGCATCGTTGATTTCAAAGCGTATTGCCGCGCCTTTCGCTCGGCTCATTCGGTAGAAGACTACCAGCCCCTTATCAGGTTTCGCGGCCGGAAGATTCGCCGTCAATACA
Source organism: Pseudomonadota bacterium (assembly GCA_020347585.1). Classification (GTDB taxonomy): domain Bacteria; phylum Pseudomonadota; class Gammaproteobacteria; order CAMYNG01; family CAMYNG01. The sequence continues at coordinate 2,250,305 of CP070733.1, forward strand.
GAAGTCGAGAAACCGGCGAGTCCGACCGCTATGGTTAAAAGAATCAGACTTTGTCTCATTACTTTCATGTTACCTCCTAGTAACCGGCTATTGGTTTGTCCGAGAGCGGCCCTGTACCGTGCAGCGGTTTGGCGATCCGAACTGTGCAGCATGTCAGTCGAGCGCTTGTGATCGCATGTCATTTTGTTGTGCCTTCTTGTAAAAAGTCACTATCGCCGCTATGACTCCACCTACTGCAAGGTTAGCTACGAGTACTGCGCCAAGCTCACCAGCTGGCCCTACTTGTTGAGTGACCATCGAATCACCAACGGTTGGCTGGTAACCAAAAAGGCGCTTCACAACACTAAATGCATTTATGAACTCTGCATTTGGACCAATGATGTAGTCAATGACAATCATCAGTGCGAGACTTAAGGCGGAGAATATCAACAGCAGATGTGTTGGTTTCATAGCTATCCGCTATTGGCTATCTACGCGCCCGCTTGACCAACAGAGGTGGCACGCTCATTGCTAGACTGCAATACGCATCTCTTTTGGCGTTTCGAGTCAAACTACGTCAGCGTTCCAGGCGAAACACACCTTCCATGGTATTTTCCATCGCCTGTGTCGATACATGTCTTCCGAATTGACTACCCCAATTTCGGCATTGGATCGTTCTGATGTCTGGATAGTCCAGTATGTTAAAGGGCTCTGACCCCTTTTATCATAACGGCAAAACGCATTTCCTTGAGATTGATGATGACATGGCATTGCTTGATGCGTTGACTTCACCCGCCTTCTATGTAGGCGCGATCGGCTTGCGGCGAAATTGCGATGCGCGCCGGCAACGACTCCGTGAGTTGGGAACAACAGCCGCTCAACTGCAGCGCTTACATGCCCCGGTGGGTTTGCCGATTGGGAGTCATACGCCACCGGAAATCGCTGTATCGATATTGGCCGAAATCACGCGGCAACGTAATGCGGTTAGTCATCCCGCGCTCGATACGAGTTTTCTTCAGGAGGCGTCACGGACGAAGCTGTTAGCAGGCTTAAGAAACCCACTGGCGCCTATCCTGCCTAATGCCTCAGAGGTCTTGGTCTGTCGACGAGTACCACAAAAGTACGACCTGACGAAAGAGTCGACCCTAAGCCTACACTCTCCTTTTTGCGTTAGGTTGCATAGGTGCAGCGAGGAATTTTTCGCAACGACCTTGATGGAAAGCGTAGAAACCTAAAATAACCTTTCCGCATCGATAGGTGTTATACCTCGCACAATAGACAATGATAAAGAAGACGACGCGTTGAGATCCGAATATGGCTCTCCGCCCCCTTTTTGCGGCTTTACGTGGATTTTGCGGAAAGGTGCGTCTATGCTTGGTAAACGTTTACGCATGGACGAGGGGAGAGGAGTATGAACGGGAGACTGAGACTAGCCCTGACCGCTATCACGCTGGTAGGCGCGATGCTGGCAACGGCTGCGATGGCCGCCGACTCTGACCGTTGGGAGATCGCGGTCAAGAAAAACGCGACGTCCGACGGGTCCGTCGTCTTCCGCTTCCACCCGCGCGGCGCCTATCCCTTCGATATCACCGTCCACATTACGGCGGGTACTAAAGAGAACGACATTGCCGCCCGCATCCACGACGTGCTCCAGGCCGAGTTGCCCAAGGACGCCTACGAACTGAGGGTTTCGGGCGGGGAAAAAGTAAAGATCGAGGCTGGCAAAGGCGTCGGCGACTTCAACCTCGTGATTGTCCAGAGCGGCGTGTCAGGCGTCGAATTCAAGGTAAAGGAGGACTGAGCTCAACCGCCGGCGGTAGCGTTTCCCATGGGACCGCCCTGAGCGGACGCTCGCCTGAAGAAGACGGGGTCGGAACCTCGATAACATTGTTTATGTTAAAGGGCTCTGACCCCTTTTATCCAAGGGAGCAGGCGCGATAGCGCCTGCGTCCGTTGGAAGGCATTGTTAGCCCTTATAACTGATTTCCATCTCTAAAATTACTTACAGTACTACGATGCTTACCATTTTCTAAAGAATGGTAGACCCCATTACCTGCATCCACGATTTCTCGACAATAGTCGTCTCGTTTTGGATGACTAGAGCAGATCTTATTTCCCTCAACCCACCATTTCCTTTTTGAATGTTTATCCTTCCATGGGACATACACAATGCGCTTTCCATCAGATGAAGTAAATGCGCTTAAATGCTTGTTTTTATCGACATCAACTTTTTCAATATCATATGTTTTGTCAGAAAAAAGAGATTTTATCTGGTCACCAGTCAATTTTTCACCGGCAATAGATGAGAAAGACGTCAAAGATAAGGTTATAGCTATAACTAAAGATTGCATTTTCATGGATTATTTTCCTTTACATATTATCTATCCACCTAAATAACTTCTTGTCAGCCTGACAGGTGGATGTTTTCAGGCTAACGTGTTAATAACTAGCGCCGTAGGCGTCTAGTTGATTTGATTGTTAGATTAATCACTATTTATCTAAACACATTTATTTTTTCGATTCTGCAATCCTATCAGCGCGCTCTCTTATCTCTTGAAAATATTCCGCTTTTTTTTCTTCAGTTACAATATCACGCGCAGATACTGGCCACTTCTCACTTAATTTTGTTTGAAGCATATTTAGTTCGTTTACAATGTCTTGTTTCATACTATTTGAAACACTTTTTTTACTGCAAAGTTTTCTATAGTAGCCGAACATCGCCTTGCTATTAAAAAAGCGTTAGCTTTCCAAAGCTCCGCCTTATCAAGTTCATCTTCATTTACCCTGCTTGGTAAATTTTCGAACCAAAAATCTTTTTTTGGTTTGAATTCATCTAATATATCAACTGCAGGAATTCCACCAAATATATACGGCTTCCCATTCTCAAAAACGATCATCCCGTACTCCCCGTAATCCCATAGGACTCGGCAGTAGCTGCAATTTTCGATAAATGGTGCCAGTCCTATAATAATTCTAAATGCATCTTTATCTTCAGTATTTCTGTTTATAGATACTAAGTTGTAGAACCATTTATCCTTGTTATACGCGAAACCCATCTCGCTAAACAATTCTTCTATATCTTTGCTATCTCCACTATATATACCCTTCTCAACTAAGAATGGTACTATCTTCGATTTTTTTCTGACTGAAATTTTTATTTCAGTCGCTTCTTCCAAAATTCCTAAACTCATTGTCTATACATTTCCTTTTACGAGGTAACTTCGAAATCCAACGCTTGCGTTTACTGGCATTCAAAAGGCGCAGAGCGAAGCGGCGTAGCTTTTGAATGTCCAGTGGAACCCGTTGTTAGGGCTTGCCTATATTCCTTCACATAATCCATAATACTATCAGCAGTTAGTTTAAAGGTAGGAGATATGTCCATTCCTGCACTTTTTAGTCCTTTCGCCGTCCACTTATTGCATGTGTTCATGAAATAAAAATTACCTACCCCTTTATAAAACTGACTATTTCCATATATTCCACCCTTAAGCTC
>CP070733.1:2253876-2257214 GCA_020347585.1 Pseudomonadota bacterium
ATACTCGTCGGGCTTGAGCCGCCGCGCGCGGGCCCGGCTGACCAGGTCCTTCCACGATTCGTTGAGTTCGGCCAGACTGCGGTTCAGCACATCGCGCAGTACCGGCACGACCAGGCCCATACCCTCGGTCTCGACCGCAATACCCACGTCGATCTGTTCACGCTCTACAATGCGGACTTCGTGCTGATAAACCCAGTTCACCTTAGGATACTGCTGGATCGCCAGCGCCGACGCCTTGGCCATCGCCACCGTAAGTGAGTATCCACTAGCCTTGGCAGCGGCTGCGAGCGCAGCCGGGTTCACATCGACTGTTACGCGGAACAGCGGCATGGAGAGCGAATACTCCATGTTGTGGGTGACGGCCTTCTCCATGGAATCCATGGGCCGACCCATGCCGGGTACCTGAAAGATGCGCTTGGTGGCGGTCTTCTGCACATCGACGTTAAGCACGTCAGCGGCAACAATCGACCCAGTCGGTCCGGTGCCGACGATACTGTTGAGATCAATACCGTGCGCGCCAGCAAGTTGGCGGGCATAGGGGGTAGCCTTGCCTGAGCGCGGGCGCGGCGCCGGCGTAGCCCCATGCGGCATGGCAGGAATCCGGGTCTTGGCCTTGGGCGTGCCAAACGGCTCAGTCTTCAGCGCCGGGGTGGCCGCCGGCACCACCGCCGCCACGCCGGTCTGCTTCGTATCCGCCACCTGGCCGACCTCGGCCACCAGGTAGGCAATAGGCTCGCCCACCGGAACAACACTGTCGATCTCCGCGATGGGACCGGAAAGATAGCCCTCGCGAAACACTTCGACGTCCATGATGGCCTTGTCGGTTTCCACCGTGGCCACCACGTCGCCGCGCTCGACCTTGTCGCCGACGTTTTTCTCCCAGGTAACCAGCGTGCCCTCGGTCATGGTGTCCGAAAGCTGCGGCATCTTCACGGCATGTGCGCCCGGCGGTGCTTCCTGCACGACCGGTGCCGGCTCTTCCTGCGGTGTCGCGTTGGTAGCCGGTTGCGGCGCAGCAATCTCGCCCCCCTGTTCCACCGCGTCGGCGTTCGCGACCAGGAACGCGATAGCCTCGCCAACCGGAACCGTACTGTCAGCAGGCGTCAACGGACCGGAAAGATACCCCTCGCGAAACACCTCCACATCCATGATGGCCTTGTCGGTTTCCACCGTCGCCACCACATCGCCACGCTCTACCTTGTCGCCGACGTTTTTCTCCCAGCTGACCAGCACACCTTCAGTCATGGTGTCGGACAGCTGTGGCATTTTGATTACATAGGGATCTGCCATGAATCGAGTTCCAACTTACGAGGTTCGGGTCGCGAGGAAAGCCCCTTATCGAGGAAAGCGCCTTATACTAGCGAGCACCTTACCCGCCGGGCCCACATCGGCGCCGTACCGAGGCATGTTCCGTTACCCGGCACCTCTCGAGTTTAGATTTTTCCCATCACCTTGAGCGCGCCCTCGTAGACGTCGTGCGCGTCCGGTATTGCGGCCTTCTCCAGAGCTGCATTGTAGGGCACGGGTACATCCGCGGCGTGTATGCGCACCGGTTGCGCATCAAGGGCGTAGAAGCAATCCTCAATCACCGTGGCCATAATCTCGGCACCGACGCCCACCGGGGCCTCGTCCTCCTCGGCAACCAGGAAGCGGTGGGTCTTCTCCACCGAACGGCGGATGGTCTCACGGTCAAGCGGCTTGAGTGCCCGCAAATCGAGTACCTCGGCACTGATGCCGTCACCCTCGAGGCGTTTCGCCGCTTCCAGGCACAGGTGCACGCTGTAGTTGTATCCGATAAGCGTAATGTCCTCGCCCTGGCGCACCACTTCAGCGCCCTCGAGCGGACGGAAGAACTCCTCATCGGGGATCTCTTCTTTCAGGTTGTACATGCGCTCGTGCTCGATGACGATCACCGGGTCGTTGCAGCGCACCGCGGACTTGAGCATGCCGCAGGCATCGAGCGGTCCGCGCGGGGTAACCACGCGCAGGCCCGAGGTACTCATGAACATGCGCGCCAGGCGTGCCGAGTGCTGTGCCGCCAACTGGTGGGCCGTGCCGCCCGGGGTGCGCATGACAATCGGACAGTGCACACGCCCGCCCGACATGTAGCGGATCTTCGCCGCGGCATTGATCAGCGTGTCCAGCGCCAGCAGTGCAAAGTTGATGGACATGATTTCGATGATCGGCCGCACACCAACCATCGACGCACCTATTCCAATGCCGGTATAGGAGTTCTCCGAAATCGGCGTATCGATAATCCGCTCCGCGCCGTACTTGTCGAACAACCCCATGGTTGCCTTGTAGGTACCGCCGGCCACACCGATGTCTTCCCCCATCGCGATCACCAGGGGATCATTGGCCAACTCCTCGTCGTGGGCGCGGCGAATCGCCTCCCAGTACGCCATCTCTGCCATTGCCTGACCTTTTTTCTATATTACTGTTGGAGGGGCCCAATCCAGCGTGGATCCGGGTTGTCATCCAGCACGTATTTCTTGAGATCCTCGACCCGCGGTTCAGGACTTTCCTCCGCGAACTTGATGATGTCGTTCTCGATCTCATCATCAATCTCTTTTTCCATGGCCTTTATGTCCTCGGCCGTGACCACACCCTGCTCCTTGAGGCGCTCGCTGTAGATGTAAATCGGGTCGCGCTGTTGCCACTCGGCCTCTTCATCCTTGGTGCGGTAGCCCTTGGCATCCGACATGGAATGGCCGCGAAAACGGTAGGTCATGAACTCGATAAAGTAAGGCTTGCTGTTGCTGCGCACGTAGTCGACCGCCTTGCCGGCCGCTTCCATGACGACATCGATATCCATACCGTCGTGCTGGCTGGCCTCGATCTCGTATCCACACACGCGTTTGTACTGGTCGCGCACCGCGGTGGAACGGTCGATGTGGGTACCGATGGCATAGAGGTTGTTTTCACAGACAAACAGCACCGGCAGCTCCCACACCGATGCCATGTTCATGGTCTCGTGAAACGTCCCCTGGTTGTTGGCACCGTCACCGAGAAAACAGATGGCGATCTGATCGGTTCGCTTGCGCTTGCAACCCAGCGCAAGGCCGGCCGCCAGAGGAAAGGGCTGGCCCACCAGTGCGTAGCCGCCCATGAAATGGGCGTCAGGATCGAAGATGTGCATGGAACCGCCGCGGCCCCGCGACGATCCGGTCTCCTTGCCGTACAGCTCCGCCATGACCTCGCGGGCCGGCGCGCCGGACTTGATGGCGTGGACGTGATCGCGGTAGCCGGTAATCACATAGTCGTGACCCGGCCGCGCTGCTTCCAGCACTCCGGTGGCCACGGCCTCCTGGCCGGTATACAGATGCAGGAACCCGCCG
>CP070733.1:2257314-2269038 GCA_020347585.1 Pseudomonadota bacterium
CGATAGAGCAAGATCATCACGCCCGAGGCAAAGTTGGACAGCAGATCCTGTAGCGCGAAACCAACGACGAAGCCCACAACGCCCAAGCCAGCGAGTAACGGCCCAAGGCTTATTCCCATTTGCGACAAGGCAATCAGGACGCCGAATATTATGATAATGTTCCGAACGATCGACACCACCATACGCCGCAGCAGTTCTGAGAATTGCAGGTGTGACCGTGCCAATGCACCCTGGACCACGCGCTCAACGATGCGTGCCAGCTTGCTAAATGCATAGACGATGATGAGGAACAGTATTACCTTGAAAATGAGATCTGGCCCATCCTGAATAATTACATCCCAGAGCGTTTGACCCCACCCGAGCAGCAGGTTGGTGATGACCCCGACTTCAAATACGTCGGTTGTGATCTCTCCTGTCGCACTTAGTACTTGCTCATGATAGGCAGCGGTGTCCATGCCAAGACCGTCCATTACATCTAACAGCTCACCTAGCGCCTGGGCGAGGTTGCGCACGTAGCTGGTTGCTACGGTCAGTTTTGCTTTTAGCTCTGCATCATCAGGCATCGCAGATACACCGGCACGCAATGCCTCAACATCCGTAGTCGCCATCTCCAACAGAATGGAGCCGTTGGCCGCGCGGTCGCGAAGGTTCTCTTTGAGCAATGCTTCCTGCGCGTTGGTGTCGACGCCGAAATCTTGAGATAGCTTCAGGCTCTTGGCGAACACCGCATAGGTATGGTTCACGGACTCGAGCATGGCAAAAACCTTGGTATAGGCTGCCGCCTTTTCTGCGGCAGATAAGCCCGCATCGGGAATCTCGATGCGCTCGCGGTATCGCTTGGCGACTGTCTTGGCGATCTCTGCTTGCGAGCTGAGTATGTCAATGACCCTCGGCTTATACTCGCTCACGTCAACGCCGGCCTCACCCTGCGCAGAGACCAGTTCAGCGAAACTCACGCCTTGCTCTAACAAGCTGAGCCAGGCTCGATCGATACGGCGTTCGTACGCTTTTTGTATAAGGCCCGTGCTTCGCGTTGCGCGCTGCTCCAGTTCCTTTATGGTTTCGCGCTGTTTCTCAATATTGGCGAGCGCCTCATTAAGCGGCTCGGTACTTTGATCTGCAGCTTCTTTGGCTGGCTCGGTCATTGTGGGCGATGCGGCTTTCTCCTCCACCGCCATGGCCGTGAAGGGAATCCAGCCGAGGGCGAATGACAGCGTGGTGACGACGAGCAATCCATGTAATCGAGGGGTCTGCATGGTGGTATTTCCCTATATTTTCCGTTCAAGAACGATTATGGCATCGATATGTGTGCATTCACCGTCGGTTCGGTGACCTCAATGGCGCACCGCTACGTATTATAGCCATCAACAGTACTATCGCCTCGCTGTTAGGTGACAACATGTCACAACAAGAGCGGGGAGAGGGCACATGCCTCCAGTTGTTATCCCCGACATTTGTAGGGGCACACAGATGGCAGAGGTTGCAAAAGAAATCCTAGTTTGAAGCGAAGAGTGCAATCACATGCAGTTCGGTGCTTGCCGCAACGCACCATGTGATTCGGCGTGAGGCTCGCGTTAGAAATTAATGTACAGCCCAAAGAACCCGCCGTTGTACCCGTAGTTAACGTCGATACGTTCCTGGTCGTCCTCGATCTTGACGTCTGCGTCGAAATAGGTAATGCCAAGGACGGCGCCGAGACGCCGGTTGAACCGATAACGCGCGCGCACATCGGTTCGGAGCACACCGGCGGTTACATCCTGATACCGGCCGCCAACCAGTGCAACCCTGGTGGCGATGAGCCACTTGGGCGTAAAACTATAGAGAAAGTCCAGCCCGAACAGGGGCAGCGGAGCAAAGACATTCGCCTCCTCCTTGATCTCCCCGACTCTGGAGACGCCCCCGATTGTGAGCTGACCGTTGGCCTCAAAGCCGTAGCGCAGGTCCAGGCCATTGAGCCCGATGCTGCCAAGAACGTAGCTTCTGTCATCTTCGAAAAACGTGTACATATAGGCTAGATCATAAAATCTCGTTTTATCCGTGAGCTTTGCGGTGCCCTGGACAGTGATTTCGCCAACCGTCTCATCAAAATCAAACACAGTAACTTCGCGCCGGACCTGAAAGTACGAAAAACCCAGGGCATGCTTCGAGGAAAAGCGATACAGCCCTGCAATGGTGGGGACCGTATCTGTCTCGGGCAGGCCCAGCGTGCCCTCGGCATCGATAAAGATCGGACGACGGCCAGATTCCTTATTCGTGAATCTCGCGTTGGTATCAAAACGTACGTAGGCGACGCCGAGGCCGAGTCCACCTTTCATTATCCTGTCCACTTCAGCGTCATCGGCCCAACCGGCAATGGGGGCAAGCAACGCGAGCGCCACCAGCACCAGTAGTTTGCGTGCAGTCTGTTTATTGTTCATCGTTGCTTGCTGCATCGACCTGTCTCAAGTACCGGGTATCTTGCGGGCCAGTAGCGTTCCAGCACGATGAGCGCGAGCACGACATAGATCGTCGCTGCGGCGATGTAGATAACACGCATTACGAACTTTTCGCCAAAATCGGCGCCTTCGCCCATGCTGGTGCTGACCAGAATAAGCAGGGCGGTAAATGCCGAGGGGTAGTAGGCCGCGGTCGGCTTGTTCGAGAAAATATTCACGGCAAACAGCAATGCGGTCAACAGCATCAGGGCAATGAAGAAATGATACTCGGGAACCACGATGAGGATGTGATAGAACACCAGCGCGGCGAGTCCGCCGGCAATGGTTGACTTAAGCGACTTGATGCCTGCCGCCTGCCCCTTGGCGAGCTCCGGTGACAGGCTGAAGATGGCGATGAACACCATGACCAGGATCTGCCCGCTCCACTCGGACGCAATGAACAGGGTTGCTACTGGCAGTACCACAATCGTGCTCTTCAGAGCGGCTTCGGCGGCCGGGGCTGAATACCCCGTCGGAAACCGGTGCGGTGCAGGTGCCTGGCGCTGCGCCGATGGGTCAGGAAATACCGCATGCGCAAGCCAGACTAGGGCGATGGCCAGCGAACCGGACCAGACAAAGCCCGTAGTGAATCCTGAGGCCAGTACGTCGTGCGCCTGACTCATCATGGGCAGAATCAACACGGCCAGGATGCACATCAGTACCAGCATGAAGGGGCCGCCCCGGTTGAGCAGATAGTAGATGTGGAATAGTGAAAGCCCGAGCAGGGGTACGTAAATCAGCGGGAAGGGCAGCAGCAGGAGCGTGAACACGAGTCCCAGCGCGAATGCACCTAGCACGTAGAAAATGTTGCTTAGCACCTGCTGCGGCGTGGGTCCCGGGAGAGGCATGGCGAGAAACACCGCCGTGAGCACCGGCACCAGGAATGACAGCGGCCATTCGATGGCGAATGCGACGGCAGCGGCAAAGGTGACGCCCGTAGCAAAGCGCACGATGCGTGCGGTGCGCAGGTCACGCGTCCATGCCGCGGACCACAAGCCTTTGCGGCGGGCCGTGATAGCAGCGGTGTTGTCGGTAGACATCTTAGTAGACGAAGGACAGCAGGCTCATCAGACGTATCCAGATCCAGCCAAGCGCGTCTAGCATAAAGTTGCTGCTCTCGGTGTAGATTTGCACGTCGGCCTGGCCGCCGGCACGGCGAAAACCCGTAGCATGGTCATCGGTGAAGTGAATAATTACCGGAAAGCGTTGCGCGTCCCGCAGCCAGCCGCTGGTGCCCTGCACCGTTACGGCTTCACCGGTGGCTCCACCGGTCGGTTGCTTGACCGCATAGCCAACGCTGGACACCTTGCCGGAAAAGACTCGGCCTGGGGCCACGTCCAGCGCGATCTCCACCGCGTCACCCGCCTTGATATTGGCGATGCTGTTCTCGCGCAGATTGGCCTGGACCCACACATCGGTGAAGGACACGAAGGTCATCAGTGGTTGGCCTGCATTGGCGTAGTGTCCAACGTCTATCTTGAGGTTGGTAATGCCGCCCAAGGTCGGCGCAATTAGGTTGGTTTCCCTGAGATCAATGCGTGCCTGCTCCAGGGCGGCAATGGCGTCGCGGATCTTTGGGTTCTCTGCGCCTTCCCTGCCGAGCTGTTCTTTCGCCTTGTCCAGCGCCGCCCTTGCGCTGGCGAACTGCGCCTGCGCCTTGTCGACCTCAGTACGGGTCCTGTCGGCATCGGCCTTGGAAATGATGCCCTGCTTTGCCAACTCGAGGTAGCGCTTGGCCTGCTGGCGTGCGTAGGCGAGCTGGGCGCGCGCCTCGGAGAGTTGCGCCTCGGCAACGGCAACCTCATCGGTGCTTGCACCGATGTCTTGCCCGGCCCGCTCGAGTGCGGCCTCGGCCCGCTGCACGGCGAGCTCGTAGTCGCGTGGGTCGATCTGGACCAGCACATCGCCTTCCTTGACCACCTGGTCCTGCGCCACGTTTACTAGCGTGACCTTGCCCGCGACCTTGGGTGATATCGGCACAATGTAAGCCTGCACCCTTGCCTGGTCGGTCCAGGGCGCGTACCGGTCCGCCGACACGTACCAGACGAACAGGAAGGCCACGACGGCGAGCACGATTCGGGTATAGCGGCGTACTGGATCATGCGATTTCTCGCTAGTTTCTCCCTCGCTGTCCGTTGCGGTGTCAGCGGACTGTGACTCCTTGGCCGGTTTTGATGCGGTCTGTTGCTGTTCAGGTTTGTTTGTGTCGGCGGACATACTCGGTTTCCGTGTTTGTGTTCATGAGATCGTGTTTGGAGCAACTCACTCAGCTCGCGGGTGATGCGTCGGCCGACCCTTGTTGCAAAGCGGTTTCGACATCCTGGTGCAACCAGGCCATAAACAACTTGTAGCCGAGCGCCAGAACCACCGCGCCCACGAACAGGCCAATTATTCCGTACAACAGCATCCCCCCAATGGCACCGATGAGTATAACTAGCATGGGAACGGAAACGCCGCGGCCGAGCAGCATCGGTTTAAGGATGCCATCGCTGACGCTGACAAACAGGCTCCAGACGGTAAAGATGATCGCTGGCAAGGTGTCCGCGTAGGAGAACACGTAGACAATAATCGGCCCCAGCACAAGAAAGGGCGGCAACTGCACCACGGCAAGGATTAGTACCAGCAAGGCCCAAAGCCCCGCCGCCGGCATGCCAATCGCAAGCAAGCCAATTCCGGCGAGCAGCGACTGTATCACGGCGATCCCCACCACGCCCTGTGCCACGCTGCGCACCGTTGCACGGGCAAGGTCGGCGAACTCTTCGCCGGCTTGTCCCGAGAGTCGCACGGCAATGGTCCGCGCCAACTGGTGACTTACCTCCGCTTTGGCCAGAAAAACCCCGGCAATGATCAACGCGAATATGGATTGCACCATGCCCGAGCCGGCATTTGCGGCGGTGCTCAGCAGCCAGTTGCCCACCGCCTTGACCTGTGGCCTCATCTCGGCGAGCGCTGCCTCGAGATTGGTGGAGGCCAGGGCCCACGCACTGTGCAATTTTTCGCCGATGAACGGCCAGGTGGCGACGCCATCGGGTGGCGGCGGGATGGCTAGGGAGCCTTCGCGCAGGCCATCGGCGATTGCTTGCGCACTTTCCACCATGGATCCGACCAGCATCACAGAGGGAACGATGAGCAGCGCCAGCGTCAACAGCGTGAACAAGGCGGCCGCGAGACCGCGGCGCTCACCCAGGGCATGCTGCATCCGCAGGTAAATTGGGTAAACCGCCGTGGCAATGATGATGCCCCAGAGCACGGGCACGATGAACGGGAATACGATCTGCAAGCACCATGTGGCTAGCAGCAACACGACGCCGATGCGGATGGTTGCCTCGAGCGCGTTCCTGACGAAGAGCTGTTCGCCCAGTGTCTGGTCAGAAGTGGTCATGCTTTTCTCCTTGGTTGCTTATTATTGATGGTGAAGGGATTGAAACTGAACGGCAGGGCCGTCCCGTGTCATGGACTATTGGGATGCTGCCCCGAAATTCGAACGCCAACCAGGCTTGCAACCAGGATCGCCAGATAGAATTGTCCGACGAGTGCTTCTGCATAGACCAGAAATCGAGTGACCGGTGCGACCGGGGTAATGTCGCCGAAGCCTAGTGTGGTAAGCGATACGAAACTGAAATAGACATAATCGGGAAAGATCTCATACAAGGGTAAGGCGGCCGGCCCGTTGAAGGCGGTTGGCGTAAATAGGGCGATCATTGCGTACAGCACCGCCCAGATCAGGCCCAGCAGCAGGTAAATACAGATCGCACCGAGTATCTTGTTGCGGTCGATGGGGCCAGTGAACAGTACTTGGCGGGCGGCGATCCAGGCGGTCAGCGTGAAGAACCCCAGCAAGATGCCAAGATGGGCGAACTCTAGCCCCACCCGGTCCAGCGCTTGGCCCAGCACCGCAACCACAACGATCGCAACCAGAAAGCCGATACCGGTTCGGTACCACGCGCGCTCGTTTTTTAGACTCCATACGGCGATGGCCAGCGTGACGATAGTCGCGGCCTGCACCAGTCGTTGCCAGTTGCCACTTGCGAATTGATCCACCACGGCGGCGCTAGATAGCAATAGCACTAGCGCTACCGCAAGAAAGGCGAAATTGTCCCGCTCAGTAACTTTCTTTCTCATTTTTTCTGTCTCTCATTCGGGGTCGACGATGAAGTGGCGCCGGGTTTGCGTTCGGACCCGCGTGCCGGTCACCTAGCACCGCATACTCTTGCCATTTCGTGCCAAACGAGCTGGATCGTTTTGCATGCTAATGCTGTCTGCGAAAGTCGCGGGGTGCCATGCCGGTCCAGCGCTCGAAGGCACGGGTGAAACTGCCGGCGTCCGTGTAGCCCAGGGCCCTGGCGATCGCGCCAACGGGCTGTTCAGAATCTCCCAGCAACTGACGGGCCTGCTCCAACCGCACCTGCTCGACGATCTCTGAATAGCTCAAGTTCGCCTCCGCCAGACGTCGCTGCAGTGTGCGCGGGCTGACGTCCAGCGCGTAGGCGGCCCGCTGTAGGGTGGGGGCGCCAAAGGCGAGCAGGCGCCGGACGGCATGGCGTAGTGAATCAACGGAAACATGTTTTGGCATATGCGGTCTCCCAGTCTTGGCCGCGGCGGTGGCGGTGTTATTTCTGCTAGTTCTATCGGGTTTTCCGCATAAATTCTTGCCATTACGCGCCAACGAAATCGGAGTAATCCACAGCAGGGTAGTTGCGGCAGGTCACACAACGCGCGGGTTGACGCAAAATGGCAAATACCAGGTGGCGTGCTATGCTAATTTTTGTGCCTAAGCGCCAGGCGGGACCGCTTGCACCGAGCGCCAAGACGAACTGGTCGATGAAAGGAAACGTGTGAACCCCATACCGTTGGTCCGTGCAGGGCATCTCATCCCGTTTGCCGAATTTCTGCATCAGGCAGGCAGCCCCGTTGAGCGGCTACTGGGGGAGGTTCGGCTGCCAACGGCGGCACTGGACGAACCGGACACTTACATCCCGACCAGCCGGGTCTGGCAGTTTGTCGCTCGTGCGGCCCATCGGGAAGGACTGGATGACCTCGCATTGCACGTCGGCAGGCAAACGCAAGCGGGTGGCCTGGGCCGCCTCGGCACCCTGCTTGAATCCTCACCAACGCTGCTTCATGCACTCGAGACCTTCTGCCGTCAGTGCAACCACGAAAGCTCGCACGTGTCGTTTTCACTGGCGCAAGATAGGGGTGCGTTGTGGTTCTGCCATCGCGGCAGTTTTGACGACCGCGTGGAGGGCTTTGACCAGGTGCATTTATACGTGCTCACCCTGATGACCGCGGTGGTGCGCTGGTTTACGGGTTCGGGTTGGCAGCCGCATACCGCTAGGCTCGCCGCCAACGGCTTGCCGATGCACAAGGTGCGGTCGTTTCTGCCCGACAGTCAGTGGCAGACAGCGGGTGAGATTACGGCTATTCGAATCGAGCCGTCTGAGCTGGGGCTGGCGCCTCAGACGCGGCGCACCGCGTGCGCTACTGCAAACGATGGGTCTGAACTGGTCGACCTGCCGCAACCGCCCGACGATTTCGTGGGTTCTCTGCGCCAGTCGCTTGCACCCTACCTGCGCGACGGGGCGCTCGACATCGCGCTGGCGGCGGACGTGATTGGCATCAGCGTGCGCACGCTGCAGCGGCGCCTCGCGGAGCTAGACATCTCCTACAAGAACGTCCTCGATCAGGCCCGGTTTGAAGCCGCATTGCCGCTACTTGGCGATCCTGGTGTGAGGCTGACCGACATTGCCTTTGATTTGGGGTATTCTGATCCGGCGCATTTTACGCGCGCCTTTCGCCGCATGGCGGGTGTTTCACCGTGGGAGTATCGACGCCAACAGGTCAGCGGTTAGCTGCGCGAGATGGCTGTTATCCGCAGTGAACACAGAGGGTAGAGAGAACAATCAAAAAGGGACTGGTGCAATGAAAATTCTATTTAGTGAAGCGAATCGATTGCTTAACGGAATACCGCAACGAACAGGTGCTGCAGGCGCACTGTGCTTGGCCCTGGGTCTTAGTCAGACGGTAGTTGCAGCGGGAGGCGGTTTGGTGACCGACGACCCGGAGTCATTGACTGGCGTGGCTAAGACCCAGCCCTATTCCCCTTATGCAGAGCGCAGCTTCCCTACCAGGCCATTGTGGGGTGATACCCATTTGCATACGGCCATTTCTTTTGATGCTGGCTCTTTTGGTGCCCGCCTGCTGCCACCCGATGCTTACCGTTTTGCCAAAGGGGAAGAAGTCATTTCATCGACGGGCCAACCGGCTAGATTATCCCGCCCGCTTGATTTTCTGGTGGTCGCCGATCACTCGGACAACATGGGCTTCTTTCCGAAATTACAGGCAGGTGCACCTTATGTAATGGCAAATGACAAGGGGCGCCGCTGGCACGAAATGGTGAATGCCGGTGGTCAGGAAGCTGTGAAAGCGGCCGTCGAAATCATAGGTGAGTTTTCCCAAGGAAAGTTCCCCGCAGATTTGCAATCCCTGCCGGGTTCGAGTGTCTATCGTTCCACCTGGGATGACATTGTTAATGCCGCCGAAGAGGCGAATGACCCCGGTAACTTTACTGCCTTCGTTGGCTACGAGTGGACGTCACTAGTCAAGGGGAAAAACTTGCATCGCGTAGTGATCTATCGAGACGGTGCTGGCCGCGCCAAGCTGATGGAACCCTATACCACAGAAAAACCCCTGGGAAGCACGAACCCTGTGGATCTGTGGAAATGGATGGATGCCTATGAAAAGAAAACGGCCGGACAGGTGCTGGCGATTGCGCACAACGGGAATCTGAGCAATGGAATTATGTTCCCGGAGACACAGGCGTTTGGCAAAAAGATTGGTAAGGAGTATGTCGAGACCCGTGCGCGTTGGGAACCGCTGTACGAAGTGACTCAAATCAAGGGCGATGGTGAAGCGCATCCGTTCCTGTCCAAGAACGACGAGTTTGCCGACTATGGCACTTGGGATCAGGGTAATCTGGATCTTAGTGAGGCGAAGAAGAACGAGATGCTGCGCTTTGAGTATGCTCGCTCGGCTTTGCAAACCGGGTTGCGTCTGGAAGACAAACTGGGAACCAACCCTTATCAATTTGGCATGATCGGCTCCACCGACAGCCATACCGCGCTGGCAACGGCAGAAGAAGACAACTATTTTGGCAAACATGCCGGAACAGAGCCAAACAAAGACCGCTACAAACACCCCATGGCCAAGATCGGTGATAAGGAATATAAAGGTTATGAACCACTAGCATCGGGTTGGGCGGCGGTTTGGGCGGAAGAAAATACCCGCGCATCCATTTTTGACGCGATGAAACGCAAGGAAACCTATGCCACCACAGGTAGTCGTATGATTGTACGTTTCTTCGGTGGCTGGGACTTTGGCAACAGTGATGCCAACAACCGACTACCCGCTCGGGTAGGTTACGCCAAGGGTGTGCCCATGGGAGGGAATTTGTCGCAGCCGCCCAAAGGAAAAACCGCGCCCACCTTCCTCGTGGCCGCACTGAAGGATCCCATCGGCGCCAACTTGGATCGTATTCAGATCATCAAGGGTTGGGTGGATGCCAAAGGTAAGCTGCATGAAAAGGTTTACGATGTTGTGTGGTCTGGTGATCGCAAACCGGATGCAAAAACCGGCAAGTTGCCGCTGGTTGGAAACACGGTGGATGTTGCCAACGCGACCTGGACCAATACCATCGGCGCGACCGAGCTGATCACCGTGTGGAAGGATCCGGATTTTAATGCCCGGGATAATGCCTTCTACTATGCGCGAGTGATTGAAATTCCAACACCACGCTGGACAGCTTACGATGCCAAGTATTTCAAGGAAAATATGCCGAAGGAAGTACCGATGACTACGACGGAACGCGCCTACACGTCGCCGATCTGGTATTCACCAAAAGGTTAGGGAAAAATCAAACAATTCGACCAGGGAGTGTACAACCTATCCAGTTGGGGTCGCATAGCCATGTTGGCCGGCGTGACATGCGCATGCATCCATCGTTTGCTGCGCAATCTCGCTGTCATGCCGCTTCCCTGGCCACCTCTGCCGGGAGGTGGGTTTTGGCAATTCGTTTGGCCAGCGTATAAATATGCCGTAGCTGCTCGATAAACGACATCAGCAATCGTACCCGTTCCAGGTACTTGGGGTCATCAGCGCGCAGACGCTGGGCATGGCGCTCAAATAATCGGTCCGCCAGCTCCTTGACCTGATCCTTCATTAACAACACATCTTGTGCCGCCCGCGAATCGTTCTCTCCCACGGCGGCGACCGCGAGCTCCACGGAACGGTACACTGCGTCCCACAGACCACTAAGCATTTCCCTGGTTTGCGCGCTGCCTGGCGCGAATTCGTGCTGGATGTAGCTTTTGGCCAGGTTCACCATGTCGGTTTCGATGATGTCGGCGAGACTCTCCAGGTTCACCATTGCTGTCATGAGTGCCTGGTGTTCAAGGCTCTCACTCTCGGTCAGTGTGCCCTCTCGTATTCGGCCGAGGTAGGTGAGAATCTCAACCTCAAGGATGTCGACCTCGTCATCGCGGCGCGCAACCGCATCGAGCTTGACTCGGTCGCGCTTTTCAAGCGCATCACTAAGATCTGCAAGCATACTAAGCGTAATCTGGCCAGCCCGCGCGATTTCGCGGCGAGTGTTCTCTAGGGCTACCGAGGGTGCTTTGAGTGCCGCTGCGTCCAGAAACTCGGGCTCGATGATCACATCCTTGGGCAACTCACGTTCGGGAACCAGCCTTTCCGCCAAGCGCGCAAACCAGGTCGAAAAACCGATAAACAGCAGCGTATTAATGACATTGAACATGGTATTGGCATTGGCGATCTGACGGGGCACCTCGGTGGCTAGCTTTGCCGTGCCCTCAAGGCCAGTGGCCACGGGTGAGACGTGAACGGCCAGGTCCGCCAACACATCGAGTATCGGCAACCAGACCAACACGCCAACAATATTGAAACTCACGTGCACCACCGCCGCGCGTACAGCCTCGGTTGGTTTGCCTAGCGCTGCCAGCAGCGCCGTGACACAGGTACCGATGTTGGCGCCGAGTGCCAGCGCAATGCCGGCCGGTAAGGTCAGTAGTCCCTCGCTGGCCATCGCGATTGCTAGCCCTACCGTGGCGGCAGATGACTGTACGAGCCCAGTGAAAATGGCCCCCGCTAGAATGCCGAACAGGGGGTTTTCCATACGGGCGAGTATTTCCATAAAAGGCTCGTAACTGCGCAGCGGCTTCATCCCTTCACTCATCAG
>CP070733.1:2269138-2272528 GCA_020347585.1 Pseudomonadota bacterium
GTGAGATAAAGCACGTGCAGAAAGTATTGCCGCTTGGGACAAAGCACGTTGGATGCCAGCGCCAGATAAAGGTTTTCCTCCCTTTTCCAGACCAGGGCAAAATCCCAGTCCTCAATCGGCTCCAGTTCGCTGCTATCAAATGCCCACGCTTCAATCTCGTCGTTTGACGGATTCCAGGGGTCTACAATCTGCATCGCTGAGTTTTGCCTATATTCAAGGCGTGCACGGGGGCAAATGCGCGCGTCCATGATCGCTATCGATATTTCTGCGTCCTAACGTATCGATCCTCGACGGTCACTTAACTTGACGACGGCCACTGAAGGCGTGAGATAGCGTGCTGCTGTCAATGTATTCGAGTTCGCCGCCAATCGGCACACCATGCGCAATACGTGTCACGCTGATATCGCGCCCATCAATCATTTCGGCTATGTAGTGCGCGGTGGCCTCGCCTTCAACGGTGGGGTTGGTCGCCAGGATCACTTCCCTGACCTCTCCGTTGGCCAGGCGCGTTTCGAGAATGTCGAGGCCAATATCGTCGGGGCCGATGCCGTCCAGCGGCGATAGATGCCCCATCAACACAAAATATACGCCACGAAACCCGGTTGCCTGCTCGACCGCCTCAACATCGGCCGGTGTCTCCACTACGCACAACTGTGTGCGATCGCGGCTGGTACTGGCGCAGTAACTACATAGCGCCGCCTCGGTTAGCGTGCGACACTGTTCACAGTGTCCAATCTCGTCGGCCGCCGCGCGAAGTGCCTCCGCCAGGTGCCGTGCGCCTTCGCGGTCGCGCTCGAGCAAATGATAGGCCATGCGCTGCGCCGACTTGGGGCCAACGCCAGGCAGACAACGCAGTGCCTCGATCAATTGACCGATGAGGGGACTAACCGCCACGGCCGGATGTCAAAACGGCAGCTTGAAACCGCCGGGCAGGTTCAGACCCGAGGTGAGCCCGGACATTTTCTCCTGCGAGGTCTTCTCGACCTGACGGACGGCATCGTTAACCGCCGCCGCAACCAGGTCCTCGAGCATCTCCTTGTCATCCATTACGCTGTCGTCAATGGATACGCGTTTTACGTCGTGCCGGCAATTCATAACCACGCTGACCAGACCACCGCCCGACTGTCCCGTTACCTCGACGTTGGCCAGTTCTTCCTGGGCTTTTTGCATGTTAGCCTGCATCTGCTGGGCCTGCTTCATCAGATTTCCAATTCCGCCTTTCATACGCTGCTCCTTAACGCCACGCGGCGACGTAGTAGTCTGTTGGTTCCACTACGCTGCCGCTTCGCTAGTCTGTCGGTTGAATACTGTCCGGGCGCACCTGACCGCCGAAAGTATCGACCAGCGCCTTGACGTTACCGTCGGCCTCAATGGATGCGACCGCCGACGCCTGCCGTTCCGCCTGCAGGCGCTCTGCCCTTGCGGCCGGAGTCTCTGCCGCCGGCGCCTCGACCACCAACTCCAGACGAACCGGCTTGCCAAAGTGCTCGCACATCGCCTGCTCGAGACGAATTACCCGGTCCTTGGTCTGCAAATGCTGCTGTGGAGGATCCAATGTCAGGCGCCAGTTGTCGCCCTCGCGTGCGGTTAGTGTGCAATGCATCGCAAGCTGGTATACCACACCAGCGAGCTTGACCTGTCCGACCAGCCCATGCCATTGCTCGGCGAGTTCACTGTTGGCCTCACCAGCCACACTAACTGCCGGGTGTTCCTCTGCCACCTGGTTTGGTGCCTGTTGCGGCGCCCCTTTGGGTACCGGTTTTGCCCTTTTCGCCGGCGCGGCAGGCGCGGAGTTAGTCCGGGGCGGTACGCTCTTGTGCGCCGCTGGCGCCGCAGCCGGTTGAGGCTCGCGCGACTGGCCGGCTGTTGTGCTACCGGCACTCACCCCGGAGACGGGCCGGAACGCCAGCATGCGCAGCAACACCATTTCGAGGCCTGCACGCGGGTCAGGTGCCAGTGGCAGGTCGCGCCCGCCGGTGATACCGATCTGGTAGAACAGCTGCACATCCTCCGGGCTCAGGGTCTGCGCCAGCGCCCGCAGCTGCCCCTCATCGCCCCACGACTCATCCCATGCCTCGGGCAACTGCTGCAACAACGCAATGCGATGCAGTACGCTTATCATGTCATTGAGCACCGTTTCAAAGTCCGGTGCTCGCTGCGCCAAATTTTCCACAACCTCAAGTACCGCAGCGGCAGCGCCTGCACCCAGCGCATCGAGAAGCTGGTACACATGATCATCCTCGATGGTTCCGAGCATCGCACGCACATCGTCATCGAGCACCTTGCCGCCACCATAGGCAATCGCCTGATCGAGTATGCTCAGGGCGTCGCGCATGCTGCCATCGGCGGCGCGCGCCAGGTGGGCCAGCGCTGACGGCTCGAATTCAATGCCCTCCTCGCCAAGGATGTGGGAGAGGTGATCGCGAATCGAATCTGCCGGCAATCGGCGCAAATTAAACTGCAGACAGCGCGACAGGATCGTGACCGGCAGCTTCTGCGGATCGGTGGTGGCGAGCAGAAACTTTACGTGCGGTGGCGGCTCCTCGAGTGTCTTGAGCAAGGCGTTGAAGCTGTGCCCGGACAGCATGTGGACCTCGTCGATAAGGTAGACCTTAAAGCGTCCGCGAGTCGGCGCGTACTGCACGTTCTCCAGCAGTTCGCGCGTGTCCTCCACCTTGGTGCGCGAGGCAGCATCGACCTCAATCAAATCTACGAAGCGGCCGTCGTCGATCTCGCGGCAGGCCCCACACTCACCGCAGGGTGTAGAGGTAACGCCCGCTTCGCAGTTCATGGACTTGGCGAGTATGCGGGCAATAGTTGTCTTGCCCACGCCACGGGTGCCGGTAAACAGGAAGGCGTGATGTAGTTGTTCGCGGTCCAGCGCGTTAACCAAGGCCCGCCGGACGTGCTCTTGCCCCACCAGTTCCGCGAAGGTTCGGGGCCGCCACTTACGCGCGAGGACCTGATAGCTCATCTCAAGAATACCAGCCGGAAAAAACAAACGGCGAAAACGCAGATTCTACCTGCCGACAGCCCGGGGTGCATCCCCGAAATTTGAAACCCATTTTGTATCAATAAGTTATGCCAGACACACCGTCAAAAGCCACCACGACACAGAATGACAGCGCATTATATATAGTGTTGAAAAGGCGGCGACCCACGCCAGCCACACCCCGGCGCCCGAGTCCACTGTTACCGCTGCTCCCTTCCGGGCCTGACGGGGTTCACAGCTTATCGTTGCGAGGGGACCAATACAAGTCACCATTGACCGTAGAAAAGATTTTCTTAATTTATTTGGCGGAGAGGGGGGGATTACTCCGGACATCCTCTCCTCCGCCCTTCGGGCCGTCGTTGCGCGGCGTTCTGTTGTTCCCGACAAATTTGTCGAAC
>CP070733.1:2272628-2279165 GCA_020347585.1 Pseudomonadota bacterium
CGAGCGTGCATGCGAACACCTGAAACAGCTCGGATTGTGGGACAAGCGCCGTAGCATGGCGCGCGAGTTGTCAGGCGGTATGAAACGGCGGCTGATGATCGCTCGCGCGCTCGTGCACAGGCCGCGGTTGTTGATCCTCGACGAACCCACGGCGGGGGTGGATATCGAGATTCGCCGCTCCATGTGGCAGTTCCTGCGCGAAATCAACGAAAGCGGCACCACTATTATATTAACCACTCATTACCTTGAAGAGGCCGAGAACCTCTGCAAGCACATCGCCATCATCAATCGCGGCCTGACCGTGGAGAGTTCGGCGATGAAGGACTTGCTACTCAAGCTGCACGTCGAAACGTTTGTCCTCAATCTTCGCGACCCGCTTGACGCTGCGCCCGAGGTTCCGGGTTATGAATTGCGGCGCGTCGACGAGTCCACACTGGAGGTGGATGTTCACAAGTCACAGGGAATCAACGAACTGTTCGGCCCTCTCTCGCAGCAGGGGGTGCACGTTCTTAGCATGCGCAACAAGACCAGCCGGCTCGAGGAGCTGTTTGTGCGCATGGTCGAGGAGGATGCGCGGTGAACATGGAGCAGCAGGCCGTTGCGTTCAACGCGATTCTGACCAAAGAAGTTCTGCGTTTTGCGCGGATCTGGGTGCAGACCATACTCCCGGCCGGCATCACAATGGCGCTTTACTTTGTGATCTTCGGTAATCTCATCGGCTCACGTATCGGCACAATCAGCGGTATTAGCTACATCGACTACATTGTGCCGGGCATCATTCTGATGGCGGTAATAAATAACGCCTATGCCAATGTCGTATCGTCATTCTACAGTGCGAAGTTCCAGAAGCATGTGGAGGAGATGCTGGTGTCACCGATGCCCAACTACCTCATCGTGCTCGGCTTCATGGCTGGTGGCATGGCGCGCGGTTTCGCCGTGGGAGTTGTGGTGGTGGGTGTAGCTATGTTCTTCACCGACCTGTCGGTGCACAGCGTGCCGGTCAGTATTGCGGTGGTGATCTTGACGAGCATGCTGTTCTCGCTCGCCGGCCTGATTAACGCGGTATTCGCCAACAGCTTTGATGATATATCCATCATCCCGACCTTCGTTTTGACGCCACTGACCTACCTCGGTGGTGTCTTCTACTCGATCGATATGCTGCCGGATTTCTGGCGTGCCGTGTCGCTTGCCAATCCCATTCTGTACATGGTCAACGCTTTTCGCTATGGCATGCTCGGCGAGACCGACACCAGCCTGTTGCTGGCCTTCGGTATTATCATCCTGTTCGTGGTGGCACTGTTCTTGGTGGCCCTGCAACTGCTCCGCAAGGGGGTGGGCATTCGCACCTGAGGGCGCTGGCAAGTTGGCGCGGCCTGATTTGCCCTGCCGCGCCATTCAAGACGTTAGCGCCGTGTGCCGATAGCCGTAAATTGGGGACTGGCTGCGGCGCGCCATAACAAGCACGTAACAAACACGGCATGCCGCATGCCTGACAGAGGGATTTCTGGCAGCGAGCATGCCTCTTGCTACGACCATGAAACTGGACAGCCTGCGACAGCGCTATTTGGTGCTGGCGGTTGCGCTCGCCTTGGTCATTACCGTCTGTATCTCGGCCGCCCAATATCTTGTCGGCTATTCGGGGCGTACCGCGGCCGGCAATCTGGCTGGGCGGGTCGAGGTCGTGCAGCAGATCCAGCACATCAAGGGCCTGCTCTGGAACGCCGAGGATGCCCTAGACCTATACATGCTTTCCCCCAGCGCCGCCCAGCGCACCACCTTTCACCACAATATCGAACAGGCGCGTCGTCGTATCCATATCCTGGCCGACGACGAGTGGGTGCAGAGCAACGGACTGGCGGACGCGGCTGGCGCAGTTGACCCGGTTTTGGCGCAGTTGCAGCAAAAGGCCATCGAGCTGACCGAGATCCGCCTCGATGCAGACATGATGTACCCCGCCATGAGCCTGGCGCGCGGCTCGATGCTGGATGCCAATCGAGGCTTCCAGACTGCGGTGGACCTGTCGTTGCTGGCCTGCCGCGACCAGCACGGGTGCCGTGTCGATGCCATCTATGAACTACTGGTGGAAACCCGCAGCCACTGGAACCGGCTGATCTCCGCCTACCGGTTGTATTTGATCAATCGCCTCGGCACGCTGTTCGAGGACGCACTCCTTACCCAGGCCGATGATGTGGGCGTTCTCTACGGGCACGTGGACCAGGCGGTTGCCACACTGGCCGACTACACGCGGCGCGGCGAGGTAATGATCGAGATTGAGGTCGGCGTTGAGGATATGGCCGCCTATGCACCGCAGTGGTACGCCGGTTACTCCGAGGTTCTGCAAATCAACAGTACTGACGAGTGGCGGGGCGACCTTCCACTAATCCGTGACGTGATGCAACCATTGATGCTGGCGGTGCGTGCGCGTCTTGAAAACCTGGATGCCCGTCTTGCAGACACCGCGGCCGATGACATCGCCGCGCAGGCCCGCGCGGTGCGTTTTACGACCCTGTTGTTGTGGGCCACCGCGTTCGCGGTGCTGTTGTTTGTTGTCATGGGCTATCTGGTCTTCAGTCGCAAGCTGCTGCGTCCTGTGGCGCAGGTGGCTCGGCAACTGCGCGATGAGGCGAGCGGTCAGACGGGAGAGATGGTCCCCTCAGCCGAGTCACGGGAGGTGCGCCACCTAGTCGATGCCTTTCTGGAAATGCGCAAGCAGGTGCACTCGCGGCAGATGGCGCTGGAACACATGGCAATGCACGATGCGCTGACCAGCTTGCCGAATCGCGCCCTGCTGGTGGACCGCCTGGGCCAGGCAATCACTGCCGCGCGCCGCGACTCAGGCTCCGTGGCGTTGATACTGCTCGACCTCGATCGTTTTAAGGAGGTTAATGACACCTTGGGGCATCAGGCCGGTGACCTGCTGCTTAAGCAGGTCGCCGTGCGTCTGCACCGTGCACTGCGCGGATCGGACACCGTGGCGCGACTCGGGGGTGACGAGTTTGCGATCCTGCTGCCCGGTATCACGCAGGCGGGCGTGGGCAGCGTTGCGGCGAAGATCGTAGAGGTGGTCGAGCCGGTCTACAAGGTCGATGACCATACCCTATTTATCGGCGCAAGTATCGGCGTGGCGCTGTATCCGCAACACGGCGACACACCCGATGTGCTGGTGCAGCGTGCGGACGTCGCTATGTATCTGTCAAAGCGCAGCAATACCAGCGTTACCATCTATGACATGGACAAGGACATGCACAGCGTCGCACAGCTTTCGTTGCTGTCGGATCTGCGCGAGGCCGTCGACGACAATCAGTTGCGGCTGCACTACCAGCCCAAGGTGTCGCTTGCGAGTGGAGAGGTCATTGGTGTTGAAGCCTTGTTGCGTTGGGAACACCCTGAGCTCGGCCAGGTGCCACCCGGGCAGTTTATTCCTGTTGCCGAGCAATCCGGCCTGATTCGCCGCATTACAAAATGGGTGCTCGATGCCGCTATACTCCAGTGCAGCGAGTGGCTGGCACAGGGGATCGAACTGCCTGTTTCCGTGAACCTGTCGGTGTGGGACTTCCAGGATGCCGAGCTCGATCGCACGATCGGCGAAGTGTTGGAGAAGCGGGGCGTTCCCGGCCGGCTGCTGGAACTGGAGATCACAGAAAGCGCCATGATGGCTGAACCCGAACGCACCCGCGAGCTGCTGTTGCGGCTCGATCGCATGGGGATCGGGCTATCCATTGACGACTACGGTGCAGGGTTCTCCTCGCTGGCCTATCTCAAGCAATTGCCCGTAGACGTATTGAAGATTGACAAGTCGTTCGTGCGCGATATGGCGCACAATGAGAACGACCAGTTGATCGTACGCTCGACCATCGACCTGGCACACAACCTCGGCCTGCACGTTATCGCCGAGGGCGCCGAGCACCAAGATACCTGCGAGTTGCTGAAGGATCTGGGGTGTGACAGCGCGCAGGGCTATTACCTAGGCATGCCGCAGTCGGTTGCGGACTTGCAACAATGGCTCGACAGCCGTACCCTCACTGCCGTCCGAGCATGATCCCTGCGGGAATTGACGGCTAGCGGTTCTCGCCGCGTGAGGCCAGTTGCAGTACCCCGTCCAGCGCACCGTGAGGGAGCAGGCGCTTGAGGAACGCAAAGACGTAGGTCGGTACCGTCACGTAGTAGCGCACGCGTGGGCGGGGGCTCTCGAGGGCGTGTATGAGTTTTTTCACCACCGCCTCGGCGGGCAGCGTAAAGGGCACTGCCTCGCCTTCCTTGGTTAGACGCTTCTCCATGCGCAGGTAAGCCTCGCGGTGTACGCTGTGCTCACGATCAATGTTGCGCCTGTAGGCCGCATAGGCATTGGCGCGAAAGCGGCTTTCGATCGGCCCCGGTTCGATCAGTGACACAAAGACACCGCTGCCCCGCAGCTCCTGGCGCAGCGTGTCGGTGAGTCCCTCTAAGGCAAACTTGCTGGCGTTGTAGGCGCCTCGGAAACGCAGTGTGACAAGGCCGAGTACCGAACTGTTCTGAATGATGCGGCCCTCGCCCTGGCGGCGCATCACCGGAACGATGCGGTTGGTGAGTTCCAGCCAGCCGAAAAGGTTGGTCTCAAACTGCGCACGCAATACCTCGCGGCGTAAATCCTCCACCGCACCCTGCTGCCCGTATGCGCCGTTGTTAAACAGGCCGTAGAGTCGTCCACCGGTGCGCGCCAGTACCTCGTTAACCGCCTCTTCGATAGAACGACTGTCGTCGAGATCAAGTTGCAGGCTTTCAAATCCCTGCGCCAAAAGCGCATCCACGTCCGGTTGTTTACGCGCGGTGGCGAATACGCGGTAACCCAGTGCGCGCAGCCTGTGCGCGGCGGCCAGTCCGATGCCGCTCGAGCAGCCGGAAATCAGGACCGCCCTGGGTGCGTCCTGCTCAGCCGCAACTGTCACCGAAGCGCGCCTGTATTGCCTCGGCTTCGCTGCGGCGCGCGCTGAGCGCTGCCACACAAGCTGGATCGAGTCTTACGCTGGCCAGTTCATGCAAGGTTTCGAAGGCCTCGTCGTTGCTCCAGGCGTGCTTGTAGGGGCGTCGGCTGGTCAGGGCGTCGAACATGTCCGCCACCGCGACGATGCGTGCCTCGAGCGGAATCTCCTCGCCGGCCAGTCCGTGCGGATAGCCCGAGCCGTTGTAGGCCTCGTGATGGTATTCGGCAATATTGCGCAGGATGTCCACGCTCTGGACGTCGCCAAGCTGAAAGTTGGCGAGCATCTGGTCGATCATCTCCCGCCCCTTGAGCGCGTGAGTGCGCATAATGCGCAATTCCTCATCGTCGAGTCGCCCCGGTTTCAGCAGCACCCGATCCGGGATCGCAATCTTGCCCACGTCATGCAGCGGTGAAAACGCAAATACCCGCTCGATGTATTCGTCGCTAAGCCGGTGCTCGCCGTGCGCCGCTAGTTCGCGGGCGATGAGCCGCGCAAAGTGCGACATGCGATCAAGGTGGGAGCCGGTTTCGAAGTCGCGCTGATGACTCATGTCGCGCGCGGTCTTGACCGTTGCTAGCAACACCTGCATGGCGCGCAGCTCGTTAATGATTAGCAGGCTGACGAGGTGTGCGAACAGGTCCAGATCATCGAGACTGATGTCGTCGAACGGTGCTTTCTCATAGGAGTTGAAGAAGATGAAGCCGAAGAACGTACCGTCGACGTACATAGGGGTGGTGTAGCTCGAGGCATAGCCTTGCTCGGCGATACGCAGCGTGTGGGTCTGTTGCCCATCGGCGAACTCCCCGAGGTCGTTCACTACGCGCGGCTGTCCCTTGTCGATGATTTCCTTCAGAGAGGCGGCGTTCTCGATGCCGGTTTCGTAGTGCGCCAGTGGCTGTGCCGTTCCACTGCTGTGGGCGAACGTCTTGACGCTGTTGATTTTGGCGTCATAGAGGGCAACGGCGATGCGATCGACAAAGCTGTGCCGGCGGCTCAGCGCGTCATGTATGTGGCGCAGCTTCTCGGCCAGCGGGAGCCTGCGGTTAAGTTTGTCCAGCGGATCGTTGCGGAACAGCACGGCGTGGTTTCGACAGATTCAGTGGGGTCGGTGCACGCTGCGATATTAACACAGCTGCCCCAGCACGGTGTGATTGCGCCGTTTCACGCTAGCAGCACGGCAATGATCCCGGTCATGAAGATGCCGTCGAAGGTGCCGGCGCCACCGATCGCCGCGACCGGAGCACCCAGCCTGCGGATGTCCCGCAGCCGCAGCAGGTCGGCACCGATCAAGACGCCGAGAGTTCCGCATATGTAAGCCAGCGGGGCGCTCTGCGCAGGTGCCAGCAGCAGCGCGACCAGTGCCGCACTCAGCGGTGCGATCAGCATCGGCATGCCGATGCCGAGGCCGGGAACAGGTCGGCTGGTGAGGTAACAAACCAGCGCTACCAGGCTGACCGCTAGCAGCACCGTCGCGATGGCCAGGCCGCTGATACTGATTAGGTATATGGAGAACAACACGGGGAGCAGGCCGCCACCAACATTGAGCGCCACGAGCGTGCTCCCGCGCCATGCACCG
>CP070733.1:2279265-2285859 GCA_020347585.1 Pseudomonadota bacterium
GAACCTTGCCCGCTCGACCGTCTCTTGGACGAAGCTATCGCCGCTGCGCGTGATGCGCACCAAGCGCTGGGCGTGGCGCTCGCCAACCGGCGCGACCAGCCGGCCGCCGTCGGCCAGCTGCGCCAGCAATTCGTGCGGAATCTCGACCGATGCCGCGGCGGCCAGGATGGCATCGTACGGCGCGTGCTGCGCCCACCCGAGTGTGCCGTCACTGTGCCGGAAGCGCACATTGCCAAGCCCGAGAGTACGCAGCCGCGCGCGGGCCGACGTCGAGAGCGCCGCGACGCGTTCCACCGTGAATACCTGCGTGGCCAGTTGCGCCAACACCGCAGTCTGGTAGCCCGAGCCGGTACCGATCTCCAGCACCTTGCCAATCGGCCCGGCGGCCAGCAACTCCGCGCTCATCAGGGCAACCATGTAGGGTTGAGAAATGGTCTGGCCGAAACCAATGGGCAATGCCGTGTCCTCGTAGGCTCGGCTCGCCAGCGCCTCGTCAACGAAGATGTGGCGCGGGGTGTTGCGAATCACCTCCAGCACCTGCACGTTCTCGATTCCCTCGTCACGCAACCGGCGCACCAGGCGATCCCGCGTGCGCTGGGAGGTCATGCCGATACCGCGCAGCATCGCCGTCACGGTTCGGCCACCCCGCCCAGCCATGCGTTGAGCGACTCGACACTCTGGTGCTGCGTGAGATCGACCTGGATGGGCGACACCGAGACCCGGTTGTGGCGCAACGCGTGAAAGTCCGTGCCGGGTCCGGCATCCTGCTCTGCGCCCGGGGGACCAACCCAGTAAATATCGCGGCCACGCGGGTCGGTGCTGCGGATCACCGGCTCTGCCTTGTGACGGTGCCCCAGGCGCGTGGCCTCAAAGCCTGCGAGTTTCTCCCACGGCAGGTCCGGCACATTGACGTTGAGAATGGTATCAGCCGGCAGCGGTTCGTGATGCAGGCGCTCGACCAGCAGGCGCGCGACGCGCGACGCGGTGGCATAGTGCAGGAACTCGGCGCCCACCAGCGAGATAGCAATGGCGGGCAGGCCAAGGAAGCGCCCTTCCATTGCTGCGGCCACCGTGCCGGAATAGATCACGTCGTCACCCATGTTGGCGCCGGCGTTGATGCCGGATATCACCATGTCGGGCTCCTCGGCCAGCAGGCCGGTGATCGCCAGGTGCACGCAGTCGGTGGGAGTGCCATCCACACGGATGAAACCGTTGTCCATGTGACGGGCGCGAATGGGGTTCTCGAGGGTCAGTGAATTGCTGGCGCCACTGCGGTCGCGCTCGGGCGCCACTACGAAGATGTCCGCGACGCTGGCCAGGGCGTCAGCGAGAAAGACGATTCCGGGCGCCTGGTAACCGTCGTCGTTGCTCAACAGGATGCGCATCGGGCCATGTACATCAATAGCGGTTTCTCATCAGCCCAGTCTTCTCACCGGTCCAGCCGCGCCATCGGGCGACGAACGCGCCTTACTATACGCGATTCCCCCGCCCCGCCCAAGCGCACGGCCGCGTCCCGTCTCGAGTTGTGGTATATATCAGTAACAACACCACTGCCCGTTTGTGGCGGAGATCACGATGGCAGACGAGTCTGACAAACACCCCGATGACGATAGCCTGTTCCGCGATGCAATGACCGGAGTCCGGCCCCTGCGTCACGATGGCGCAGCGCCGTTTCACCGTCGCCCTCCCCCCGAACCTGCGCAAACGCGCCGCGACCAACAGCAGGTCCTGCAAGACATGCTGGGTAATTCGCTCACCCCTGCAGAAATGGAGACCGGCGATGAACTGCTCTATGCGCGCCCCGGCGTGCAGCAGGCTCTGCTGCGCAAGCTGCGCCGCGGTCAATTCAGCATAGAGGCTGAACTCGATCTGCACGGCAAGACCACTCCCGAGGCACACCAGGCCGTGGCTGGATTTCTCGGCGACGCCATCGACGCCGGCAAGCGCATGGTGCGAATCGTCCACGGCAAGGGTCACGGCTCATTCAACAAGCAACCGGTGCTAAAGGGCAAAGTAAGTCACTGGCTGCAACGCCGCGACGAGGTGCTGGCATTTTGCTCGGCGCGTCCAGTAGACGGCGGTACCGGGGCGATTTACGTGCTACTGCGCCGCCAGCGTACCTGAGCGGCGAACGCATCGGGCTCTTGCACATCCATTGCAACCACCATGCTACCGCCATCCCGCTCCGCCATACTGCTGATGTCCTGCCCCGATCAGCAGGGCCTGGTGGCAACGCTGACCAATTTTGTTTTTCACAACAAAGGCAACATCATCGATCTCGAGCAACACGTCGATGTCGCCGAAAAACTTTTCTTTATGCGCCTTGAGTGGGACCTGCGGGATTTCGCAATCCCCGAGGAACGGCTCGGGGAAAGAATCGCGGAACTGGCCGCACAGTTCGATATGCAGTGGGCATTGCACTTCTCCGACGAGACCCCGCGGATGGCGGTGTTGGTCTCGAAGCATTCCCATTGTCTGCTCGATGTGCTGGCGCGCGTGCAGGCCGGCGAGTGGCGCGTCAAGTTACCGTTGATTGTTAGCAACCATTCGGACCTGAAGCCCGTTGCCGAGCGCCTGAGTATCGACTACCACTACATTCCCGTCACACCCAACAGCAAGGCCGCGCAGGAACGCGAA
The DNA here is from genome assembly GCA_020347585.1 of Pseudomonadota bacterium. Taxonomy (GTDB): domain Bacteria; phylum Pseudomonadota; class Gammaproteobacteria; order CAMYNG01; family CAMYNG01. The sequence continues at coordinate 2,281,903 of CP070733.1, forward strand.
GTGCTGGCGCTGCTGGGGGCCAGCAATATCGAGTTCGTGGTGCTGGCCCGCTACATGCAAATCCTGTCGAGCGATTTCATTGCCCGTTACCCGCACCGGATCATCAATATTCATCACTCGTTCCTGCCCGCGTTCCCCGGGGCCCGGCCTTATCACTCCGCGCACGAACGTGGCGTGAAGATTATTGGTGCCACCAGCCACTATGTGACCGAGGATCTTGATGCCGGCCCGATCATCGAGCAGGATGTGGTGCGCGTCAGCCACAACGACGCGGTCGACGACCTGGTGCGTAAGGGCCGTGACCTCGAGAAGCTGGTGCTGGGGCGGGCTATCTGGAAATACCTGCAACGCAAGATATTGGTGTGCCGCAACCGCACCGTGGTGTTTGAATAGCCTAAGGGTAACCTTGCCCCTCGCTACTGAGAAACGACCAGTTCGCGCAGTACTGCTGTGGCGAAAGCACCTGGCTCCAGTGTAAACGACAACAACAAACTGTCCTCGCCGCAAAACTCCCACTTGAACTCACCTGGGAATAGTACCAGTGCGCGGCGCTGCTGTTTAAGGCCAAATCGCTCCAAGCCGCGTAGCCATGTCTCGTACGCGACCAGGGCGTCGCTTTCCAGCGCGTGTGCCTCATGGCGTGTCGGCAATTCGCCGCGGCCCCACAACGGCCCGCTGGGTACCACATCGCGCGCCGCGATACGGCGGGTGAGCTCCTCATCGATGACCTCAGCAATAAAATAACTGTGGCTTCCGCTCAGCATCATGGCGTCGCCCGCGACAGGCCGGTTCCAGGTTTGCGCCGAAACTCGCTGCGACAACACGACATTAAACAGCAGGGAACGCGCAGCCGAGAGCCACAAACCGCGCTGACTACTGCGCGCGCGCCGCGTGCCTTCGAACAGTGCACGCGCTGCGACCAGGTTCGACGCACTGGCGCCAAAACGTTGTTCGCCAAAATAGTTCGGCACACCCTGCGCAGCAATGCGCGCGAGACGCTCCTCGATCAGCGTTCGCTCACCGCGCAGCTCGCGTAGATGCAGGCGGAAACGATTGCCGCTGTGCGCACCGCGGCGCAGCTTGCGGTCGTGGCGCCGCGCCTCCAGCACATGCAACGCCTCGTCGTTGAGCGCCGACCAGTCCGGATCAGCAAGTCCCGGCAACCGCACACTGAACCATTGCGTGGTCACGGCGTGGCGATCCTTGAGTCCCGCGAAACCGACATCCACGTGCTTGACACCGGCCAGTGCCGCGAGTTGCTGCGCCACGGCGCCGGTGTTGATACCACGTTTGCGCAGCCGCAGCCAAACGTGTTCACCCTCCCCGCAGGGGCGAACCTCCATCAGTTCATCGACCTGAAAATCCTCCGGGGTGCTGCGCACACGGGCATCCGCCGGCGGCGCACCGTGGGCGCGCGCAAGATCATCGAGCAATTGCCGCAAGTCGGTGGGTGCGGTCCCGGCGACGACCGGGGACGCGGGGAGCTCAGGCATCGACCAGCAGGATCACCGCCAGTGCCGCGATGCCTTCGCCGCGCCCGGTGAAACCCATACGCTCGGTGGTGGTCGCCTTGATATTGAGGTTGGCGACGGGAGTGTTTAGATCCTGTGCGAGGTTTTCGCGCATAGCATCGATGTGGGGTGCCATTTTTGGCGCCTGCGCAATCACCGTAACGTCCACGTTACCGACCACAAGGCCGCGCTCCTGCATAAGCGCAGCAACACGACGCAGCAGGATGCGGCTGTCGATACCGGCAAACTCGGCACTGGAATCAGGGAAGTGACCGCCGATGTCGCCGAGGCCGAGCGCCCCCAGCGCCGCATCGCACAGGGCGTGAATGGCGACATCGCCGTCGGAATGAGCCACTACCCCCTTGTCGAAGGGGATGTTGACACCGCCCACCACGACTTCGGAACCCTCACCGTAACGGTGCGCATCAAAACCCTGTCCGATACGAAAACTCATCTGCGTTCAAACTCCATGGCACCGCGCCTAGCGCTAGCCTCCGTCTTCCAGGCCATTCACTGTGAGTCCGATGCCCTGCCGACGCTGCTGCTCGAGAAAAAACTCCGCAGTTGCCAGATCCTGCGGATGCGTGATCTTGATGTTGTCTCCGTGACTTTCCACCAGCCGCGGGTGGTAACCGGCATGCTCCATAGCCGAGGCCTCGTCAGTGACTAGATAGCCATCTGTGATCGCCTGTTGGAGTGCCGCGCGCAGAAGGTCGAGGCGAAACATTTGTGGCGTCAGAGCGTGCCACAGGCCCTCTCGATCGACGGTGCGCGCAACCCGACCGTCAGTATCCGAGCGCTTCATCGTGTCGCGCACCGGCGTCGCCAGCAATCCGCCGTCCTTCCGGTTACCGATTGCCCCGATCAACGCCGCAAGGTCTGCCGGGCGCACGCAGGGGCGCGCGGCGTCATGCACCAACACCGGGTCGGCATCGTCGGCTGTCCCATGCAGCACATTCAGCGCGCTCAGCACCGAATGGCAGCGTTCCTGCCCGCCCGGCGCCCGGAGTAGTGGCACCGCTACGTCGATTTCGAGCTGTGACCAGTGTTCGTCGCTGTCAGCGACCGCCACCACGATTCCTGCAATCGAAGGTTCGCTAGCGAGACGCTCGAGGGTATGCACGATAACTGGCTTGTCGCCGATAAAAAGGTATTGCTTGGGCAGGTCGTTGCCCATGCGCCGGCCCACCCCGGCGGCAGGAACCACCGCCCAGCAGCGCAGCGGTGAGTCGGAGGTCTCTGCAGTGGTGGTCATGGAGTGCAACTGTCGGATATCGTGGGATCGCGGTCAGCGCTGTGTGGCGACCAGCCGCGAATCGCGATCACTGCTCGACAATCTGATAAAAGGTTTCCTGATCGCGGATCATGCCCATCTCGGTGCGCGCTCGCTCCTCGATCGCTGCCCGGCCCTTTTTCAGATCCCGCACTTCTGCCTGCAGGGCTGCGTTGCGCTCGCGCGACTGCGTGTTGGCCTCTTCCTGCAAATTCAGCGATTCCTGTAGTCGCCACACCGTGGTGAACCCGCCCTTGCCCAGCCACAGGTCGTACTGCAACGCAATCAGAAGGACTGCCAGGACTATTGCAATGATGCGCATCGAGTTAGATGTTCGCCCGGTTGGTGTGACGCCAACAAACTTTACCTATGAGAGATTATAGAGTGCTTTTGGCCCCGGGTAACCGCCCTTATCACCAAGCGATTGCTCAATACGCAGCAGCTGGTTGTACTTAGCAACCCGATCCGAGCGCGACATTGAGCCCGTCTTTATCTGCCCGGCGTTGGTGGCCACCGCCAGGTCCGCGATAGTGGTGTCTTCGGTCTCCCCCGAGCGATGCGAAATCACCGTGGTATAACCCGCGTTTCTTGCCATATCGATGGCGGACAGCGTCTCAGTGAGTGTACCGATCTGGTTCACCTTGATGAGAATTGAATTCGCAACACCCCGCTCGATACCCTGTTGCAGAATTGCAGTATTGGTAACGAACAGATCGTCGCCCACCAGTTGCAGCTTTGCACCAAGTCGCTCCGTCAGGGTCTTCCAGCCGTCCCAGTCATCCTCGGCCATGCCGTCCTCGATGCTGATAATCGGATACTTGTCGACCCAGGAAGCAAGCACATCGACAAATTCGTCGCTGCTCAGCGTCTTGTTTTCCGAGGCCAGCACGTAGTGGCCATCGCGGTAAAACTCGCTGCTGGCCGCATCGATGGCAATATGCATGTCTTCACCTGCCCGATAACCCGCTTTGTCGATGGCCTCGAGAATCACCTCAATTGCGGCCTCGTTAGAGGGAAGATCCGGCGCGAAACCGCCCTCGTCGCCGACCGCAGTATTCAGGTGGCGATCGTGCAGCACCTTCTTGAGCGCGTGGAATACCTCTGCGCCGTACCGCACCGCCTCGGCAAAGGACGGCGCACCGACCGGCATGATCATAAACTCCTGCAGGTCCA
>CP070733.1:2285959-2298317 GCA_020347585.1 Pseudomonadota bacterium
CACCGGCCTGACTATGCGGTACTGGTTGATCATGATGCGGCTCAGCGGCTGCGGGACCTGCTGCGGGCGAGTGGGGTGGACACCGAGGTGCTGAGCGGCGTTGAAGGGCTGAACGAGGTTTCATCCCTGGCCGCGACGGATTGTGTGGTGGCGGCCATCGTCGGCGCCGCAGGCCTGGAGCCCACGTTGGCAGCGGCGCGCGCCGGCAAGCGCGTACTGCTTGCCAACAAGGAAGCGCTAGTCATGTCCGGGCACCTGTTCATGGAGGAGGTGCGCAGGCACGGCGCCGAACTACTGCCGGTCGACAGCGAGCACAACGCCATTTTCCAGTGCATGCCGGGTGATTTTGAGCGCGGCCTCGACAAGGTTGGCGTGGAGCGTATTCTGCTTACCGCCTCGGGTGGCCCGTTTCGCACCACGCCGCTCGAGCAACTCGAGGCCGTGACTCCCGACCAGGCCTGCGCGCATCCCAATTGGAAGATGGGTCGCAAGATTTCGGTGGATTCGGCGACCATGATGAACAAAGGTCTTGAAGTGATCGAGGCCTGCTGGCTATTTGACACGGGCGCGGATCAGGTCGAGGTGGTCCTGCATCCGCAGAGCGTCATTCACTCCATGGTGCAGTACGTGGACGGCTCGGTACTGGCACAGCTTGGCAACCCAGATATGCGCACTCCGATTGCACATGCACTAGCCTGGCCGCGGCGGATCAGCTCGGGGGTTGCGCCTCTCGATTTGTTCGCCGTCGCGCAACTCGATTTCGAGCGTCCGGACTTGGCCCGATTTCCGTGCCTGCGGCTCGCCTACGAGGCCATCGAACGCGGCGGCACTGCCGCAGCCATCCTCAATGCGGCCAACGAGGTTGCGGTGGACGCCTTCCTCAATGAGAAGATCGGTTTTACGGCAATTCCCGATGTTATCGAACACACCCTGGCCAGCGTACCGGCGCATACGGCCGATGCGCTGGATGTGATTGTTGCGGATGATGCCGCGGCGCGCCGGGCAGCGGAACGGGCCGTGGCGGGCGCTGTCTGATACTGGGACCATGCTCGACTTTCTCTTCATCATCGCGGCCTTCCTAGTGGCTATCACCGTGCTTATTGCGGTGCACGAGTTCGGTCACTTCTGGGTCGCGAAGCGCCTTGGCGTCAAGGTTCTGCGCTATTCCATCGGTTTTGGCAAGCCGCTATGGCGCCGGCGGTTCGGTCCGGATCAGACTGAGTACGTAGTTGCCGCCCTGCCTCTCGGGGGTTACGTCAAGATGCTTGACGAGCGCGAGGGCGATGTCGCTAAGGATGAATTGCCGCGCGCCTTCAATCGCCAGTCGCTCGCGACACGTTTCGCCGTAGTGTCTGCGGGCCCGGCGTTCAACTTCCTGTTCGCGATCATCGCCTACTGGCTGATGTTTATGATCGGTGTCAGCGGCATCAAGCCCGTGCTAGGCGAGGTTGTGCCGAGTTCACCAGCGGCCGCGGCGGGACTGGCGTCTGGCGATGAGATCGTCGCGGTAGCCGGCGATGCCACTCCCATATGGCATGTCGCAATCCAGAAGCTGTTGCCCGCATTGATCGACCGCGGTCAGGTGACCCTGAGCATCCGCGATGGCAGCGGACTGGAAACCACTCGCGAACTGAATCTGGAGAGCATCGATCCCGACACGCCCCCGGAGCGGTTTCTCAATGCCATAGGCTTTGTTCCGTGGCGCCCACTCGCACCTCCGACCGTGTATCGCGTGTTGGAGGATCGTCCGGCGGCTGCGGCGGGTTTCAAGGACGGCGACCGTATTCTTAGTATTGACGGTGTTGAAATGCGTAGTTCATCCGATCTGGTCGACTACGTGAGTGCCCGGCCGGGTCAGCCGCTGGAAGTGGTAGTCGAGCGTGCCGCCGGCGGGCGCGAGGCGCTTAGGGTGACGCCGCGCCGTGAGTCCGACAAGGATGGCCGTGAGGTCGGGCGAATCGGCCTGATTCCGGTTGATGCCGGCGAGTTCCCCGAGGAAATGAAGGCCGACTATCGCTATTCGGTGGTAACCGGGCTCGGTGAGGGACTCAAGAGCACCTGGAACAATTCGATGCTGACGCTCAAGATGCTGGGTAAGATCGTCATCGGTGAGGCGTCGCTCAAGAATCTCAGTGGCCCGATCAATATCGCGCGCTACGCCGGGCAGTCGGCCAGCGCGGGCCTGCCCTGGTACCTGAGTTTCCTGGCCATCGTCAGCATTAGCCTGGGAATTATCAATCTGCTGCCGATTCCCATCCTCGATGGCGGGCACCTGATGTACTACATTATCGAGTTTTTCAAGGGCAGCCCGGTGTCGGAGCAGTTCGAGGCGGTTGCCCAGCGCTTGGGGATCGTTGTAATCGCGATGTTAATGAGTCTGGCCTTTTATAACGACCTTGCGCGGATCTTTGGATAGATAACAAGAATACGACCTTGCATGCGTAAGACACTGGGTTTGGCACTGCTGTTGTGCGTCTGGTGCGGTCCGACACATGCTTTCGAACCGTTTGTCGTCCAGGATATCCGGCTCGAGGGCCTGCAGCGAATCGCAATCGGCACGGTATTCAACTACCTTCCCATTGCGGTCGGCGACACGGTTGACCAGGCGTTGGCGGGCCGGGCAGTGCGCGCCTTGTTCAAGACCGGTTTTTTCAAGGACGTGCGACTAGAGCGCGAGGGCAACGTTCTGGTGGTGTTTGTCGCCGAGCGACCGGCCATCTCCAGCATTTCCTTCAGTGGCAACAAGGACATCACCAGCGACCAGCTCAAGGAGGCGCTTGAGCAAATCGGTCTGCGCGAGGGACGGGTTTTCGACCGCTCCATGCTCGAGAAGGTACAGCAGGAGCTCGAGCGTCAGTATTTCAGCCAGGGCAAGTACGGTATCGATATCCAGACGGAGGTGACTCCGCTGGAGCGCAATCGCGCCGACATTCAAATCCGGATCTACGAGGGCGAAGCGGCGCGTATTTTCGAGATCAACGTTGTAGGCAACACGGCCTATGATGATTTCACCCTGCTCGACAAGTGGCAACTTGCTGGTGAATCGTTCTTTACCGGCAAAAAGAAATATTCCAAGCAGTTGCTTGCTGCCGACCTCGAGAGCCTCAAGTCATACTACATGGACCGGGGCTACATTAACTTCAACATTGATTCGACCCAAGTGTCGCTAACGCCTGACAAGCAACACGTGTATATCACGGTCAATATCACCGAAGGCCTGAGTTACACGGTATCAGACGTCAAGCTTGCCGGCGATTTGATCCTCCCGGAAGAGGAGCTGATGGAGCTGGTCACCATCGAGGCGGGTGAGGTCTTTTCGCGCAGGAAGACGACCGAAAGCACCAAGCAGGTTTCGGATCGGCTGGCCGAGAACGGCTATGCCTTCGCCAACATTAACATGATCCCCGATATCGACAAGGAGAAGCGCACCGTGGCGCTGACGCTGTTTGTCGATCCCGGGCGGCGGATCAACGTGCGGCGGATAAATATTACCGGAAATACCAAGTCCAAGGACGAGGTCATCCGTCGCGAGTTGCGTCAGATGGAGGGCGGGTGGCTATCAACTAAGCGCGTTGCAGACTCGCGCCTGCGACTGGACAGACTCGGATATTTCGAGCAGGTAAACATTGAAACGCCAACCGTGCCGGACACCAATGACCAGGTCGACGTTAATTTGAATGTCAAAGAGCGACCCACCGGCCAGTTGTCGGCCGGCCTTGGTTTTTCCGATACTCAAGGACTGATTGTAAACCTGGGTATCTCGCAAAATAATTTTGTCGGCACCGGCAACCGCGTCAGTGCCAACGTCGATTTCAGCAAGGTGACCAAGTCGGTGAACATCGCCTATACCGACCCCTATATCACCAGGGATGCGATCAGCGGCGGGTTCCGGGTGTTCTTCCGTGATATCGATGCGGGTGAGGCCAATATCACCAACTACACAACCAATAGCTTCGGTGCGTCGGTGAATGCCGGTATCCCGTTTAGTGAAATTACGCGGGTTTCCGCGTCGTTCGGGTACGAAAATACCGAGTTGCTCACTTCGGATACCACGGCGGAAGAAATCGTAAGTTTCGTAGAGGTCAATGGCAACAAATATGACCTGTACCCGATTGAAACCGCCTGGAATCGCGACAGCCGCAACCGGGCAATCTTCCCGGACAAGGGCAGCCTGACCCGTGCGTCTGCCGAACTCGCTACCCCGCTTGGCAGTCTCGAATACTACCGACTTACCTTCCGCCATGCCCACTACTTCGCGCTGTCGAGGGTGATTACGGGCTATACCAATATTGACCTAGGATACGGGGACGACTATGGCGAAAGCCAGAAACTTTGCGCGGAGGCGCCGCCGCTGAGCAATGGCGAGCAGCCCAACTGCTATCCGCCGTTCAAGAACTTTTTTGCCGGTGGTGCACGCTCGGTGCGTGGGTACGAGGCGGCGACGCTGGGTGGTCCGAGCACGCGCGACGCCAGTGACAACCCGATTGGCGGCCAGACCCGCGTGGTACTCAATGCGGAGTTGATTTTTCCCAACCCATTTGACCAAAATAGCGACTCTGTGCGGTTCAGTTTGTTCGTGGATGGCGGATGGGTCTACGCAAAGCAGGATTCGATTGACCTTGGCGAGTTGCGCTACTCGGCGGGCATAGGCGCCATATGGATGTCACCGCTCGGCGCACTGCGCTTCAGTCTTGCGCAAGCGCTGAATGATACCGAGGGTGACAAGACGGAAACGTTTCAATTCACACTCGGCACGGCCTTTTGATACGGGAGTGAAGTCTTGATTATTAGTAGCACAATCCGATGGGTGCTGGCGGCGTTGCTGGTTGCAGCCGCTGGTGATGCGTTGGCAGCTGACGTCAAGGTCGGAGTGGTCAATATTCCGCGCCTGTTGCAGGAGGCGCCGCAGGCCGATGCGGCGCGCAAGCGATTAGAGAGCGATTTCGCGCCGCGAGATCAGAAGATTGTGGAGTTGCAGAAGAAGTTGAAAAAGAGCGAGGAAAAGCTTGCCAAGGATGCGGCGATTATGAGTGACTCGCAGCGCCAGAGCCGAGAGCGCGAGCTGATCGCGCTCAAGCGCGATATCAAGCGCGCCAAGGAGGAATTCAATGAGGACCTGAACTTGCGCCGCAATGAGGAACTCGCCAAACTCCAGAAACTGGTTTATGACACCATCGTGGCGTTGGCCAAAGAGCAAAAGTACGATGCGATCCTCGGCGACAGCGTATTGTACGCCAGCGACAGGGTAGACCTCACCGATATGGTCCTCAGTCGCCTGCGCAAGGAATCGGGTGCAGGTGCCGGCAGCGGCGGGAGATGAGCAGGGGAGATAATTCCGTTTGAGCGTCACGCTGGAGGAACTGGCACGGCGCGTTGGCGGCGAGGTGCAGGGAGACGGTGAGTGCCGGATTGACTCTGTCGGAACACTCATTGGTGCGTCTGCCGGCCAGATAAGCTTCCTTTCCAATGTTCGATACAAGCGCCACCTGAAGGACACACAGGCCAGCGCTGTCATAATCTCACCCGACGACCTGGCTGCAAGTGAGTACACCGGCAACGCCATCGTCAGCCAGGATCCCTATCTGGCGTATGCCAAGGTCGCTGTGCAGCTCAATCCCGGTCCCCCCGCCCGGCAGGGGATTCACGCTTCAGCGGTTGTTGACGCTACGGCGGTTGTTCACGAGTCGGCATGGTTAGGCCCGAACTGTGTCATTGAGGCCAACGCCCTGATCGGCGAGCGCGTGCAGATTGGAGCAGGGTCGGTGGTGGGAGAGGGTACGGCGATCGGCGCCGATACCGTTCTACTGCCCAATGTGACGCTGTGCCACGGGGTCAAAATTGGTATGCGTGGTCGCATCCACCCCGGCGCGGTGATAGGCAGCGATGGTTTCGGAATCGCGCTCGACGGCGGTCGCTGGACCAAGGTTCCACAGCTGGGTTCCGTGCAAATCGGTGACGACGTGGAAATTGGCGCCAATACTACCGTGGACCGGGGTGCGATCGATTCGACGATCATCGAGGACGGCGCAAAGCTGGATAATCAGATTCAGATTGCCCATAACGTGATAGTCGGTGCGCACACGGCGATTGCCGGATGCGTCGGTATCGCTGGCAGCACACGGATCGGCAAGCATTGTGCCATCGGTGGCGGCGTGGGGATCGCTGGGCACCTTGAGATCGCGGATCATGTAACATTGACCGGCGGCACGACAGTGTTGCAATCGATCAGGAGATCCGGTGTGTATTCATCGGGCGCCCCGGTGGAAACGAACCAGAAATGGCACCGCAACTACTTGCGGATCAAGCAACTTGACGAGATGGCGCGTCGTTTGAAGGAACTAGAGTCAAGGTTGCTCGACGAGGCACCGGGTAACGAGGAGTAGGAAGTTGAGCGAGCTGAATATTAAGGAAATCTTCGAACATTTACCGCATCGTTATCCGTTCCTGCTGATTGACCGGGTGCTCGAGTGCGAGCCGGGTAAATCGCTGACTGGGATTAAAAATGTAACCTTCAACGAACCCTACTTTACAGGCCACTTTCCGGATCACCCGGTGATGCCAGGGGTGTTGATTATCGAAGCGCTTGCCCAGGGCACCGGTATCCTGGCGTTTCGCACCGCGCAAGCTACCCCGCAGGAGGGCTCGCTTTACTATCTGGTAGGGGTTGACGATGCGCGATTCAAGCAACCCGTGGTACCCGGGGATCAGCTGCGCCTGGAAATTGAGGTTATCAAGAATATGCGCAGCGTGTGGAAGTTCAATGGCCGCGCGCTGGTCGATGGCAAACTGGTGGCAAGTGCCATACTGATGTGTGCGGAAAGCACCGCCTAGTGAGCATACATCCCACCGCGATCATCGACCCTGGCGCCCGGCTGGATGAGTCGGTAAGCGTCGGGCCGTACTCGGTAGTAGGCGCGGATGTAGAAATAGGCGCCGGTACGCATATCGGGCCGCACGTAGTGGTTGCCGGGCCGACACGCATCGGCAATGACAATCGTATATTCCAGTTCGCTTCGATTGGCGATATTCCACAGGACAAGAAGTACCGCGACGAACCGACCTTGCTTGAGATTGGCGATCGCAACACGATCCGTGAGTGTGCCACCATCAACCGCGGTACCGTACAGGGCGGTGGTGTTACCCGCATAGGTGACGACAACTGGTTGATGGCTTATATACATATCGCCCACGATTGCCTCATCGGCAACAGCACCATCTTCGCCAACTCCGCCTCACTTGCAGGTCACGTGCGCGTTGAGGACTACGCGATTCTGGGCGGGTTCACGCTGGTTCACCAGTTCTGTGCCATTGGTGCACACGCGTTCAGTGCGATGGGGAGCTCTATCGCTAAGGATGTCCCGCCGTTCGTGATGGTTTCAGGCAGCCCGGCGCACCCGCATGGTCTGAATTCCGAGGGCTTGAAGCGTCGCGGGATTGGCGAGGGAACTATCCGCGCCCTGCGCGACGCTTACCGCCTACTGTATCGCTCGGGGTTGGGGCTGGAAGAAGCCAAGGCGCGTATCAGGGAGTCGGCCCCGGACGCACCCGAGTTGCGCCAGTTCCAGGAATTTCTGGATAGCAGCCAGCGCAGCATCGTGCGCTAGGTTTTGTTACCTAGATATTGTGTGGCCGGCTCAATTGTCGGCCAGCATCTCGATTACAAGGCGACCGACACTGTCGCTGTCGCTGGCGACGCCGAGTTGTTCGCGCACTGCGAGCAACTGTTCGCGCATGGTGCGTGCGCGCTGCGGGTCGTCGAGGATCGCGGAGATCTGCCCCGCAATCCGCTGCGGGGTGGCGTTGCTCTGAATCAGCTCCGGAACTATCTGCTCGCCGGCGACTATATTGCAAAGCGCTAGATGCTCGATCTTGATCAGGCGCTTGACCAGGAAATAGGTCAGCGGCGCCACCTTGTACACCACCACCATTGGCGTGCCGAGCAGGGCAATCTCCAGTGTCACCGTGCCCGAGGCGGTTATGATCGCGTCACAGGCCTCGATCACTTCACGGGCGCGGTCGGGGACCAGGCGAACAGGCACATCATGGTCGTGTAGCCACGGCGCGAAATCCTCCTCACGGAGTGTCGACGCCACGGGTAGCAGAAACTGCAACGCGGGTCGCGAGCGATGCAAGATCTGCGCTGCGCCAAGTATGACAGGCATGAGACGGCGGATTTCGCTGTGACGGCTGCCGGGGAATAGTCCGACCACCGTATTGTCCGGGTCGAGACCGAACTCAGCGCGCAGTTCCGCTGCTGACTGCGATGGCTGTACTTCGTCGCGCAGCGGGTGCCCCACGAACCGCACCGGTACGCCGTGACGCTGGTAGAACTGTTCCTCGAAGGGAAACACTACCGCCATCATGTCGACGCGTTCCCGGATCACTTTGACCCGGCTCTGGCGCCAGGCCCAAACCTGCGGGCTGATGTAATACAGGACCTTTACGCCGCACTCCGTCGCGGTCCTTGCCAGTCGCAGATTGAAATCCGGGTAGTCGGTAAGAATGAGAAGGTCGGGAGGCTCATTGCGGAGTATGCCGCGCATCCGCTTCAGCGCACCGGAAATCTCGCTCCAGTGTTTAAGCACCTCAATAATGCCGACTACGGCGAGACTCGCCGAATCGACCAGTATCTCGACGCCGGCCTTGCGCATGCGTACTCCGCCGATGCCAAAGAAGCGTACTTCGGAGTCAAGAGAACGTACCTCGTTGACCAGACCCGCAGCGTGCATATCGCCGGAGGCTTCGCCGGCAACAATCATTACCCGTTTCAATGTCCGGCCCTAAACTGCCGCCTTGATGCTGGCGACAACATTCTCAATGGTTGAATCTTCGAGCTCGGGGTACACGGGAAGTGACAGGCAGTGCCGGGCGACGTCCTCGCTGACGGGCAGAGGGGCGTCCTCGTAACGTTGCTGGTACACTTTCTGGCGGTGCAGCGGGATCGGGTAGTAGATGGCGCAGGAGATTTGCTCGCCGGTTAACGTCTCCATGATCGCGTCGCGCGCGTCGCTAAGTATCGTGTACTGGTGATAGACGTGGTTCCCTTTACCGTCCTCGTGCGGCGGTATCACTATACCCGACAGAAGTCTGGAGTAGGTATGTGCAGCGCGGCGGCGGTTGGTATTGAATTCGTCGATGTGGCGCAGCTTGACCCGCAGGATAGCGGCCTGCAATTCATCGAGTCGGCTGTTGTATCCAATTACATCATGATGATAGCGCACGTTGCTGCCGTGATTGCGCAGCATGCGGAGTTTGTCGGCCACCTCGTCGGAGCTTGTGGTAACCAATCCGCCGTCGCCGTAGCAACCGAGATTCTTGCTGGGAAAGAAACTGTGGCATCCTGCGAGCCCGATGGCGCCGGTCATGGTTCCCTCGATTGCCGCGCCGAACGCCTGTGCGACATCCTCGATTACTAGCAGATCATGACGCTTGGCGATCTGCGTGATGGCATCCATGTCGGCTGGCTGACCGAACAGGTGGACCGGGATGATTGCCCGGGTGCGGGGTGTAATCGCCGGTTCGATCAGGTTCGGGTCAATGTTAAAAGTGTCGGGTTCGATGTCGACGAATATCGGCTCTGCGCCGACGTAGGAAATGGCCTCGGCGGTGGCAATGAAGGTGAAGGGCGTTGTGATGACCTCATCGCCGGGTCCGATGCCGGCGGCCAGCAGGGCAAGGTGCAGTGCATCGGTACCGGAGGCGCAGCTTACCGCGTGCGCCACGCCAAGATATTCGGCCGCTTCGCGCTCGAAAGCCTGAACGTTGGGGCCGAGTATGAATCGGGTACTGTCCAAAACCTCGGCAATCGCGCTATCGATTTCGTCTTTGAGAGCCAGGTACTGGCCCTTGAGGTCGACCATCGGGATCATGAGATGCTCTCGTCCTTGTCAGTCAGCAGAAGGTGAATGGGGGTCAGGAATATGCGGCGGCGCCCAGCTATTCGCCTCTGCGCGGTTCGCGCGCCTGTTGCAACAGTGTAGTGATGCGCACAGCGGTCTCGAGCGCGCGCATGCCGGCCTCGCCGGAGACTACAGCGGGTGTGTTATTGTTGATCGCCTTCAGAAACGCCTCGATCTCGCTCAGCAGGGCGTCACCCTGCTCAAAGGCTCGCTCCTCGCTGTTAATCTCGGCGATACCGGGATACATCTCGCCTTCGCCCTTGCGGTGCACACCAAGCACCTTGCCCTGAAAGTCAATAGTGATGTACGCGTCGTGCTGAAAGATGCGCATCTTGCGCTCGCTTTTCAGACCGGCGCGGCTCGCGGTAACGTTGGCGACACACCCGCTCGCAAACTGCAGGCGTGCGTTGGCGATGTCGATGTCACTCGACAAAACCGGCACACCGCTGACGTCGATACGGGTTGGTGCCTCGCCGACCATATCGAGGATGAGATCGATATCGTGGATCATCAGGTCGAGGATAACGTTGACATCTGCTCCGCGTGGGTTAAACGGTGCAACGCGGTGTGATTCAATAAACAGCGGGCGATCAAGAATGTCCGCCAGCGCCAGCACCGCGGGGTTGAATCGCTCCAGGTGCCCAATCTGCAGGACCCGCGCCTGTTTGTCTGCCAGCTCCACCAGTTCCTGCGCCTCGGCCACGGTGGTGGTCATGGGTTTTTCCAGCAACACGTGGACACCGTTTTCCAGAAACGTCCTGGCGACCTGGTGGTGCAGCTGAGTGGGGACCACAATGCTCACCGCATCCACTTTGCCAAGTAGCTCGTGGTAGTCACTCGCGTACTCGGCCTGATGGGTCTTGGCGATGTTACGCGCGGTTTCGGCATCGGCGTCGGCGACTGCCACCAATTCGGCACCGGGCAGCGCGGCGTATTTCTGGGCGTGAAATTTTCCGAGGTAGCCAACCCCAATGACGGCTGCCCTGATGGGTGGGTTGCTGGTCATTGGTGTGGTCATCGTGACATTCGCGAGGTGTCTGCGCTGTGCAGGTCTGTGCGTGGTTGCCGCAAGCCGAATTGTCCAACACGCGGCGCGAGCACGATCCGGCGCGGCAACATAATGTCACCGAAAGCCGGGCAAATCAATGCGCATCGTATAAACGTGGCGCGGCCGGTGAATTTCGCGCTAAGCTTGCGCCGCGGTGACAGATGTATCCTTAAAAACCGGTTTCGACGATCCCTTTCCAGTGCCGGATGATGCTGGCACGCTGCTGGCGGGCGTCGATGAAGTTGGGCGCGGCCCGCTAGCTGGGCCGGTGGTGGCAGCAGCAGTTATCCTTGATCCACAGCGGCCGATCCAGGGGCTGGCCGACTCCAAGCGCCTGACGGCAGCGCGCCGCGATACCCTGGCCGAGACCATTCAGCAATATGCCTTGTACTGGTCGCTGGGGCGTGCCGAGGCGACTGAAATTGATCGCATCAATATCCTTCAGGCCAGCCTGTTGGCGATGCGACGGGCCGTGGCGAGTCTCGCTGTGCAGCCCGAACTCGCGTTGGTGGATGGTAACCGTTGCCCCGAATTGTCCTGCCGCTGTATCGCGGTGGTCAGGGGCGATGCGCGGGTGGCTGCGATTAGTGCGGCCTCGATCCTCGCTAAGGTAACGCGCGACCGAGAGATGATCGCGTTGGACACGCGCTATCCGGGCTACGGTTTTGCTGCGCACAAGGGCTATCCGACTCGGGTACATCGCGAAGCGCTCGAACGGCTTGGTCCGTCGCCGGTCCATCGTCGCAGTTTTGCACCGGTTCGGAACGCGACCGTGGGTGGTCACGCCAAGGACGGCGTTCGCAATTGACGGGAACTTGGCTTAACATGAGGCGTCAATATGCACGGGACATACGCCAATGTTCCGTATCCCGTGTTTTGGAGCCGATCGCATGACGCTACCGCTCATCCTTCGTCTTGATGTTACTGGTCGACCCGTGAAATGGGTGCCATGGCAGGAAGCTGTGTGCCTGTATGCGCGGGACATGGTCGCGTGGACTGCTGGGGAGCACAAGTTTGCACTGCGAGGTGGCTATTCCCGGGTCACGGGTAGCCAGACGATCATTGAGGTCAATTCGATCATCGCAGTGCGCGGAGAATACCGCCGCGCATTCCGCAAGGTGGTTCCGCCGCTAACCAATCGCGAGCTGTTTCGCCGTGACGGACACCTGTGCATGTATTGCGGCAGGGAGGACAGGGATACTGGGCTCACACGCGATCACGTAGTGCCGGTCTCACGCGGCGGACGGGACAACTGGTCGAACGTGGTAACCGCATGCAAGCGCTGCAACGCGCATAAGGGTTGCCGCACGCCGGACGAGGCACATATGCCACTGCTCGCTGTGCCCTACGTGCCGAACATGGCGGAGTATCTGGTGCTGCGTAACCGGCGCATCCTTGCCGATCAGATGGA
>CP070733.1:2298417-2303186 GCA_020347585.1 Pseudomonadota bacterium
GGACCTCGCCTCACGCTACCCCAAGAGTCGTTACTTCGACGACACCATGAACCAGATCGTGAAGCTGCGTGAAAAACTGGCGGCCTACGAGATTCATGCCGCCAATTACTACCTGGAGCACGGCAGCGCGGCAGCGGCGCTCAAGCGCTCGGAATACGTGATCCGCTATTACCCGCGCACTACCCAGGTAGCTGATGCGCTGCTAGTGCTGGTCAAAGCACACAAGGCGCGCGGCGATGTCGGTAAGGCGCAGGAAAGTCTCGAAGCACTGGAGCGTAACTACCCCGAACACCCCGCCACCGGCGAAGCGAAGAAGGTGTTGGCCGCCGGCCGCTCCAGCTAGCGGCGGGCCCCGATATCAGACTGCGTCCGGCCCTTCTTCGCCGGTACGTATGCGCATCACGCGTTCGACATTGCTGACAAAGATCTTGCCGTCCCCAATCTTGCCGGTCCGCGCCGAGTTGCTAATTGCCTCAACGCAGGCATCCAGCTGTTCTTCCTTGACAACGATCTCGATTTTCACCTTGGGCAGGAAATCGATGACGTACTCTGCGCCACGATACAACTCAGTATGACCTTTCTGGCGACCGAAGCCTTTGACCTCGATCGCGGTCATGCCGGTAATGTTGAGTTCAGACAACGACTCGCGCACATCGTCGAGTTTGAATGGTTTGATGATCGCCTCGATTTTCTTCATTCTGCTTGTCCTTCGTCTTCAAGGTCCTGGCGCCCGCACCGCGGGCCCGGTTATTCGCTAAAGGATACCCGCAGCGTACCCGCGATGTACAGAGTAGGCCGGCAACGCTACTCGCGTTGTCCGTAACCGGAGGTGATCGGATAACGTCGGTCCTGGCCAAAGGCACGCCGTGTGATGCGCACGCCGGGCGGCGCCTGGCGGCGCTTGTACTCATTGCGGCTCACCATGGAAATCACGCGGCGCACAGTCGCCACGTCAAAGCCGGCCGCCACGATAGCCTCAAGATCCTGATCCTGCTCGACGTACCTCTCAAGGATGCTGACGAGTTCTGAATATGGCGGCAGCGAATCGGTGTCCTTTTGATCGGGCGCCAACTCCGCCGAGGGCGGTCGCTCCAGTACCCGTTGCGGTATGACCGGCGAGACGGTGTTGCGGTACGCTGCCAGCCGGTAAACCAGCATCTTCGGCACATCCTTGAGCACGTCGAAACCGCCGGCCATGTCTCCGTACAGCGTCGCGTAACCCACCGCCATCTCGCTCTTGTTGCCGGTCGTCAGAACGATCTTGTGCTTCTTGTTGGAGATCGCCATCAGGATGACACCACGACAGCGCGCCTGGATGTTCTCCTCGGTAGTATCGGCGGGCCGTCCCGCGAACTCGTCCCTGAGCAAATCCAGAAAAGCCGCGAAGGCCGATTCGATCGGAAACACGTGATATTCCACGCCCAGTGCCTCGGCCTCGGCATCGGCATCCTCGATACTCATTTTCGCCGTGTAACGCGATGGCAGCATGACGGCCTCAACGCGCCCGGCACCAATGGCATCCACCGCCACGGCCAAGGTCAGCGCCGAGTCGATACCTCCTGACAGACCGATAACCGCGCCATTGAAGCCATTCTTTCCAATATAATCGCGTACTCCCAGCACCAGCGCCTGATAGACACTTTGCTCTGTCGACAAGGGCACCGGCAGGGATTTCTGAGCTGCCGGGCGTGCCTCCTTACCGTCGTACTCGATGTCAACGCAGTGCAGGCTTTCCTCAAAGGCCGGCACGCGCTGCACAACGTCGCCCTTCGCATCCATCACGAACGACCCACCGTCGAATACCAGTTCGTCCTGCCCGCCAACCAGATTGACATATACCAGTGGTATGCCGGTTTCAGTGACCCGTTCGCGCACCACGGCCTCCCGCTCGCCACTCTTTTCCATATGAAATGGCGAGGCATTGACGTTGACGATCAGGCGTGCCCCCTGCGCGGCGCACTGCTCAACCGGTCCCGGGCTCCACACGTCCTCGCAAACGGTGATACCGACGGGTATTCCCCTGACCTGCGCAACGCACGGCTCCGCGCCCGCCGTGAAATAGCGCTTTTCATCGAACACGGCATAGTTGGGTAGATGCTGCTTGTGACAGGTTGCCACGATTTTGCCGTCGTGAATGAGCGATGCGGCGTTGTATAGCCCGCCGGTTGCTTGGTGGGGATAGCCCAAGATGAGGTCGATACCACGCACCTGCTGCTTGATTGTCTCGAGCCCCTGTAACACGCGCAACGCCAGGCCGGGACGCAGCAGAAGATCCTCGGGCGGATAGCCGGTCAGTGTCAGCTCGGGGAACACCACCAGGTCGGCGTGCAGTTCATCGCGCGCGTGGACACAGGTCTCGATAACCCGGGCCGCGTTGCCGTAAACATCGCCCACAAGAAAATCAAGCTGTGCCATCAGCAACCGCAGCGCAGCGCGGGTATCCAGGTCCGACGACTCCACCAAAACAAGCTCCTCAGGAAAACCGTAATTCTGCCGGGTTCGCAATTGCCGTAGTGTAGCGGGCGGGCCTGCGGACTCCAATCCCGGTGCAGTGCAGCCGGGGTGCGCAGCAATCGCTGCGCCATGCTAAACCTGTGAGTAAAAACGTGGTATTTTTACATCCTGTCGCCCGCGGCTGCAGCCTGGACGGCAGGAAGCGCAGCCCCGCCTTTACCTTACATTACAAGTACACCGAGTCTATGAACCTGATTCGCCTCATTGCGCTTGCCCTGGTCATCTTTCTAATCTTCCACATGGTCAGGAAGTGGTGGCGCGGCAAATCCGGTGACATTGCACAGCGCGACGCCGGCGAAAATCGCAAGCAGCCAAAGAAGATTGCTGACATGGTACGTTGCGCACAGTGCGGCCTGCATATTCCGGAACACGAGTCTCTTAACCGCGACGGGCGCCATTTCTGCAGCAAGGAACACCTCGAGCAGCACCGCGATTCATAAACCCGCACGCCGGCGCGCGAGCGACCCCTGCGCATGCAACGCACCGACACAGCACAAACACTGCTCCCCGCATCGACCCAGGTAAGCCGCACCCGCGGCGACGCCTGGAAGCCGCTGTGGTTCCTGTGCCTTTACCGCCTCGGCGTGTCGGGCCTGTTTATCACACTGTTCGTCACTGACCGCTTGTTCGCGCCGCTCGCCAGCCGCAGCCCGGCCCTGTTCCTCGCCGCCTGTTTCGCCTATCTGCTGTTTGGTATCACAAGCATGCTGGCGCTGCGTATCCGGCGGCCCGAATTCTCGTTCCAGGTCGTCGTCAACGTGTTGGTCGATATCGTGGCCGTGACGCTGCTGGTGCATGCCAGCGGCGGCGCCAGCAGCGGCCTCGGGATGTTGCTGGTCGTCGCCATTGCCGCCGGCAGCATCGACATGCCCGGGCGCACGGCCTTGATGCTCGCCGCTGTGGCGTCCATCGCCATGTTGCTGGAGCAGGTCTTCGCACACTACGCGGTCGGTAGCAGTACGGGCGAATACGCCCAGGCCGGCCTGGTCGGGCTGACCTTCTTTACGACCGCGGTACTCGCCAACGTGCTCGGCAAACGCACTCGGGAAAGCGAGGCGCTGGCGCAAAGACGTGGCGTGGATCTGGCCAACATGGCGCAACTCACCGAGCACATCATCCAGCGCATGCAGACCGGCATCGCAGTCATTGACGAACAAGACCGCGTGCGCCTGGTCAACGAGTCGGCCTGGAACATGCTAGGCATGCCGGCAATGGGTGGCTCACAGGCACTGCCCATGCTGTCGCGCGAACTGTCAGAGCAAGTCAACGGCTGGCGCAGCAACCCGGAGTGGCGCTCACAGGCGATCCCGCTCTCGCCTGACTATGCTGACGTACTGCCGCGTTTTGCGCGTATCGGCCAGGACCCCGGCGGCGGCGTGCTCATTTTTCTCGAAGACACCTCGGCCATGGCCCAGCGCGCGCAGCAACTCAAGCTGGCCTCGCTAGGGCAGTTAACTGCGAGCATTGCACACGAGGTCCGCAACCCGCTCGGCGCTATCAGCCATGCCGGGCAGTTGCTGGAGGAATCGGACAACCTAGACGATAATGATCACCGCCTCACACGCATAATCAACGACCAGTCGCAGCGGGTGAATGCGATCGTTGAAAACATCATGCAGCTTAGCCGCCGCGACCGTTCCAGCCCGGAACTGATCGGATTGCGGGAATTCCTGCTGAAGTTCGCGGCGGACTTCGCCCATGCCAAACAAATCGACGCGGAGGAAATCGCAGTGGCCCTTGATCCACAGGACGTGCAGGTTAGATTTGACGCCGGCCAGTTGAGACAAATCCTCAACAACCTGTGCGACAACGGTTTACGCCACGGCGGTGAATACATGGGCAGCCCGAAAGTCGAACTGCGCGGTGGCATCACCGCGGAGTTCCGACGCCCATTCCTCGATGTCGTCGACCACGGCCCCGGCATCAGCGCCGCAGATGCGCAGCGTGTCTTCGAACCTTTCTTTACCACCGAACCCGCCGGCACCGGGCTCGGCCTGTACATATCACGGGAACTGGCCGAATCAAACCAGGCCCACATCAACTACCTGCCGGCACCGACTGGCGGCGGCTGCTTTCGCATCACATTCCAGGACCCACGCAAACAGATTATCTAGTCATGCCTA
The DNA here is from genome assembly GCA_020347585.1 of Pseudomonadota bacterium. GTDB lineage: Bacteria > Pseudomonadota > Gammaproteobacteria > CAMYNG01 > CAMYNG01. The sequence continues at coordinate 2,303,055 of CP070733.1, forward strand.
AGGCTAACCCCCAAACGCCGCACGCGCTGGTTATTGATGACGAACCTGATATTCGCGAATTGCTGGAAATAACGCTTGCACGCATGGGCATCGATACTCGCAGCGCCGAGGATATTGAGCACGCCAAAAAAC
>CP070733.1:2303286-2307136 GCA_020347585.1 Pseudomonadota bacterium
TCGCAAAATTGATGTATGCGGATGGCAGGCTGGATCTGCGCGAGTGGATCATTCGTCGCTTGGTTGTGGATCCCCTCAACGCGGCGCGCACCGGGCGCGAAGCAAAGCAAACGCGGTTCCTGCCAATCGATGCGCTCGGTCGCGAGTGCGCGGTGCTGCTATCGGTAGTCGCGTGGACGGAACATCACGCCGCGAGCGGTGCAGACAAGGCCTTCAAGGCCGGACTGATCGAGCTTGGCAACGGCGAACTTGCGCTGGTGCCAACCGCTGAGCTTTCCATGGCGGAGTTTGATGCGGCGGTGAATCGGCTGGCACGGATGCGGCCGCTGGCCAAACCTCGCCTACTCAAGGCCTGTGCAGCGGCAATGAACGTAGATGGCCGCGTAAGTGTGCGCGGCACGGAAATACTTCGTGCGGTCGCGGCGACGCTCGATTGCCCAATGCCGCCGGTGCTGAGCGACACTGAATAAGCAAACCATGGCGCGCCAACAAATGATCAGACCCTACCTGCGACAATACCTGCTCTTAGCATTGACGCTATGCACACCCACCATCAACTGCATGGCACACGACGCGCAGGCGCCTTCGTCTATCACGCAGTTGCCACTCGAGCGTGTCAGTGAGCGCATTCATATAGTCTATGGCACGCAACAGTTACCCAACCCTGCAAGTCGGGGCTTCATGAACAACCCAGCCGCCATTTAGGGCGACGACGGTGTGATTGTTGTTGATCCCGGAAGCAGCGTGGAGATCGGCCGGGTGATTTCGTTCATGTACCAGGAAGTCGAGCGCGACGACTTCCGCTAGTTGTGCAAAAGGGCAAGATCTGCCTGCGTTCGGACACCATCGTATGGCAACTCTCAAGGAGTTGCGTCAGAACGCCAAGCGCGCCCGCACACCCAGGACCCAGATCTGTTTTTCATTCGGATTTAGCGCCGGGTCTTTTATCCACTGCAGGCTCGGCGTTACTGCAAATTGTTGAGCAATTTGCAGACGATAGAATAATTCCGCGGTGTACTGATCATCGAGACCCGGCGCTACGGCGGTCTCCGACGGCTCGCTCCAATTCAGGCCGATACCCAACAGATCCGTGCGGCGGGTTAGATAGTAACCGACACCCGCACTGAGCGACTTCTCCCACAAGGCACCACCATCATTGGCATAACCGATACGCACGAACGGCATCCACGTATCGTTGAGAAACTTCGCAAACGAAAAAGCCGCACCCCAGCCATCCGCCACGCCCGCTTTCTCGCGCTCGTCCACCTGCCAGAGCGTGAGATGCATGTTGTCCAAATAGATGCGATCTTGCGAGCTTGTCCAACCCACTTCGATATGTTTGAAGTACTCGTTGTCGTCAAAGAATGAGTCGAACATGTCGCCCGGCTCGGTCGGATCGCCGTTGGCGTCCGCAAGTCCGCCAATGATGTAAAGGCGTTCGGTGACCATTGCGCCCACTGCCGCACCGAGCCCTTGATTCGGTACGGGAATCGCCGGATTAGTGGAGAAGGCCAGATTGCTGAAGGCTGTCCACGGATTGACGAGTCCATAGACATCGATATAGTCCGTCGCATCGACAACGCCCGCGACGAAGGAAATACGCCCCTGCTTGAAGCGCTGCTTCCAGTAAAGATTAGTAAGCCCCCAACCATAATCGGCATACGGCGCGGCAGTCAGTCCCGCATAACCAATGGCGAATCCGAGGTCCTGCGGCGGGATATCGGTGACTATCTTATGCCGGTTCTCGACCTTGTACACCAGCGAGCCGGTGTTGCCGGAATCGCGGCCGAGCGCGGTCCAGGTACCAAACAGTCGGAGAATGCCGCCGGCCGCATCGTCTTCGCCGCCAAGTCCCTCACTGGCACCCTGGTAAAGTAGTGTGTAGTCGGAGCCGAAGGCCAGGCCATGCTGCTTGTTTACCCGCCCTTTCCAGTCGAAATAAGGCTGAAGCCCGCGTTGAATCCCGTCCCAGCGAAAGACGGGGGTCTTGACCTCGTCATCTTCTTTCAAGGTTGGACCGACACTGCTCGGGCCCCCGAACTCCGGCACATCTTCAAAGCCGGCTTTTCCTGCCTGCACGGGCTCCGGTGAGAACAGACACATGGCAGCTATAGCGGTGAGCTGACAGACTGCGCACAAGAAGGTACGCGCTGAGTTTTGCATCGCACCATCAATCATCTAACGTATTCTTTTTGTCCAGGCATACTGGTCGCGATTAGGACTGTCTTGGGCGAGCTAATATACAGTTTACGCCGTAGGTTCAACTTGCCGTAACGCTCCACTACCGAACAATCCGCGAGAACAGCACAGGGCGCTTCAGCGCCCTGTGTCATTGTGCCGACTTTTTTATCTTCAAACGACTACTACATAGTGAACGAATGTCCCGCAGGCGCTGGTGCTGCGCGGAATGACTCATGTTTTGGGTCGACCAGCAGATTCTTGTAAACCTTACCGTCTTTCATCACCAACTTCAGGTTCGACTCCTTGAGTATCAGGCTGATGTCTTTGGTGGGATCACCGTTCCAGATCAAAATGTCAGCCCAGGCGCCCTTCTCCACCACACCGAGTTTTGCGTCGATGAAATCATTGCGATTCTGATTGACGTTTTCGCGCAGAAACTGGCCGGGTGCAGACGTTGACATCTTCATGGATTCCAGGGAGGTGTACTTCAGGTCGTCGGGAAGATCGGTGGTTGGGGAAGCAGCATTCACCAGGGCATTATGCCAGTTGTCCCAGCCAAACATGTCAGAACCATTGAATGTCTTGACCTTGTATTTTTTCATGGTCTTGATGGTGTTCTTCACGCCCTCGCAGACCATCTTGCCTTTTTTCTTCATACCCTCGGTATACCAGTCAGGATAAGCGCCACACAGAAGTTTATAGCCGCCATAAGGCTGGAATGACCACCAGGCACCAGCTTGCGCCAAGGGTTTGATGGACTTTTCTGTCGTTAGAAAACCATGTTCAAAACTCCGGACACCTGCTTTTAATGACTTCAGATATGCATCGTCCGTATAGGCATGAATCGCTACATAGGTGCCGTATTCCTTTGCCGCCTGAACCGCGGCGGCCATTTCCTCCGGTGAAGGTGATTGCAGGTGCAGTGGATCAAATTCGCTGGCAACCCCACCACCTGCCATTACTTTTAGGAAATCGGCACCGTTGCGCAGATTCCAGCGCGCTGCTTTCAACCACTCAGCACGGCCATCAACAACATGGGTATTCTGTACCTTTTGCTGGTAGTCTTTCTCGCCAGGTCCCGCTGTTCGCGGGCTCCAGTCACTGTGACCCCCGGTGGGCCCGAGCGCGGGTCCGGAAACATACATACGCGGGCCAGGCAAAATGCCTTCGTTAATAGCCTTCTTGAGCCCGATAGTATTACCGGCAATATCACGAATGGTCGTAAAGCCGCTTCTGAGCAGATACTCCGCCGCACGTGAGGCGTGCGCCCCCTGCACATAGGCATCCCAGTTGTTGCCTGCGGCCGTACCGCCATTGAGGGTCAAATGCTGGTGCATATCAATGAGGCCCGGCGTCACTGTACCGCCCTTGCCATCAATGACGGTCGCCCCATCCGCCTTGATGCCCTTGGCAACGGTTTTGATCTTGTTGCCTTCGACCAGCACATCGACACCTTTTTGCACCGCGTCACTGGTACCGTCCCAAACATCGACGTTGGTGATCAGTACCAGCGCGGGCCCCTTCTTTTCCTCGGCACCAATCGCGGGTAACGTCGCAAACGCAGTTACCGCCAAAACCAACCCCAAGGCGCATGCGAAACGGCAACGCAATCCGGTCATCACATGATTCTTCACTCGCATAGGTTCATCTCCTTATTGCGCTCCCGCGA
>CP070733.1:2307236-2313781 GCA_020347585.1 Pseudomonadota bacterium
GGGGTTCGGATAGCCTAAATTCTCGAGGATGGCGATTTCAAGGCCCTCCATCCGAGCCGCCTGATCCGGCTCGAGGTGATCGTAGCCAAGCAGGTGCAAGGCGCCGGGAATCACCATATGGGCCCAATGGGCGGCAGCGGGCTTGCCCTGCTCGCGAGCCTCGCGAGCCACTACTGGCGCACAACTCACCAGGTCACCGAGCAACGGCACCGTGACCCCGTCTGCCGCATCAAACGGAAACGACAGCACGTTGGTCGGCCCTGCCTTGCCGCGGTAGGTAGCATTCAGGTGCACCATCTCGGCTTCACCCACAATGCGCACACTGAGTTCAGCGTCAGCGGGCACGGTGCCCGAGAACTCGACCGCAGCAGCCGCCCAGCGGCGTAGTGACGCATCGTCCGGCAGACCGACCGCCAACGCCGGCGTGGCGTGTTGTATATCAATCTGCACGCCTACGGTAGCTCGTCCGCACCGCTCTCGTGGGCCTCGTAGGCCGTAACAATACGCTGCACCAGCGGATGGCGCACCACATCCTTGGCCTTGAAAAACGTGAAACTGATACCGTCCACATCCTTGAGCACGTCGATCACCTGACGCAAGCCGGAGTGCTGGCCGCGCGGCAGGTCAATTTGCGTCACGTCGCCGGTAATCACCACCGTGGAGCCGAAGCCAATACGTGTCAGGAACATCTTCATTTGCTCGACGGTAGTGTTCTGCGCCTCGTCGAGAATGATGAACGAATCGTTGAGCGTGCGCCCTCGCATATAGGCAAGCGGCGCCACCTCGATCACGTTGCGCTCCATCAGCTTGGCGACTTGCTCAAAACCCATCATCTCGTAGAGCGCGTCATAGAGGGGGCGCAGATAGGGATCGATCTTCTGCGCCAGGTCGCCGGGCAGGAAACCCAGCCGCTCGCCAGCTTCCACTGCCGGACGCGTCAGCACCAAACGCCGCACCTCGTCGTTTTCGAGCGCCTGCACCGCGCACGCAACGGCAAGAAACGTCTTGCCGGTGCCCGCCGGACCAATACCGAAGTTGATGTCGTCAGCAAGAATGCTTTGCAGGTAACGCTGCTGGTTGGGCCCGCGCCCCTGTACGCTGCCACGACGGGTGCGAATGGTGACCGGCACCGGGGCCTCGCCGGGTTCATCGAGCAACGCCTCGACTCCGGCCTCCTGCAGAAACAGGTGAATGCGATCCGGGCTAAGTGCCTCGCGAGCCGCCTCCACGTACAAATCCCGCAGCACCTCGCCGGCAGCCTGTACCGAGCGGATGTCACCGATCACTCGAAATGCATTGCCGCGATTGTTGATCTCAACGCCCAGACGCCGCTCGATCTGGCGCAGGTGTTCGTCGAACTGACCGCACAAGTTGGCCAGGCGCTGGTTGTCTGCAGGCTCTAGGAAGATATCAGTGAAGTTGGGAGCGGTACTCAAGAGCGGTCCGAAACGATGGGGTATCGTGAAATGCCGTGCGGAATCAAAACGCTGCGCGTGGCGCGGCTCAGGCGCAATCGGCGCGGCGGCGGGCAAGTTCGCCGCGCAGAGAATTGGGAAGTGCTTCGTTAATGACCACGTCGACAAAATCACCGATCAGGGTCGAATCTGCAAAAAAGTTTACCACACGATTGTTTTCTGTGCGCCCGGACAACTGCGCAGGGTCCTTTGTGCTGCGTCCCTCCACCAGCACCCGTTGCACGCTACCCACCATCGCGCGACTGACTTCCCCCGCCTGACAGGTAACGCGCTGTTGCAGCAGTGCAAGGCGCTCCTTTTTCACCGCCACCGGTACGTCGTCCGGAAGGGCCGCCGCCGGCGTGCCGGGACGCGCGCTGTAGATGAAACTGAACGAGTGGTCGAAACCAACCTCGGCGATCAGGTCCATGGTGGACTCGAAATCTGCCGCGCTCTCGCCCGGGAAACCCACGATAAAATCCGACGACAGGCTGATATCCGGGCGCGCCTCGCGCAAGCGCCGCACGATGGCCTTGTACTCCAGCACGGTGTGTCCGCGCTTCATCAGCGCCAGAATGCGATCCGAGCCGCTTTGCACCGGTAGGTGCAGGTGGCCCACCAATTCGGGCACCTCGGCATAGGCGCGAATCAACCCGTCGCTCATTTCCACCGGATGCGAGGTGGTATAGCGCACACGGTCGATGCCCTCGACGGCGGCTACGTAGTGGATCAGCAGCCCGAGATCTGCGGCGCCGCCATCGTGCATGTCCCCGCTCCAGGCGTTGACGTTCTGTCCCAGCAGGGTCACCTCGCGCACGCCCCGCCCGGCCAGCTCGACCACCTCGGCGATGACATCGTCGAACGGGCGGCTAAACTCCTCGCCGCGCGTGTAGGGCACAACGCAGAAACTGCAGTACTTGCTGCAACCCTCCATCACAGACACATAGGCCGTGGGGCCCGCGGCGCGCGGTGACGGCAGATGGTCGAACTTCTCGATCTCGGGAAAGCTGACGTCCACCACCGCGCGTCCGCTGCTCTTGCGCCGCTCGATGAGTTGCGGCAGGCGGTGCAGGGTTTGCGGGCCGAACACCAGGTCGACGAACGGGGCGCGCGCGAGGATGGCCGCTCCCTCCTGGCTAGCCACGCAACCGCCCACCCCAATCATAACGTCCGGCCTGGCCTGCTTCAGTTCGCGCCAACGGCCTAGCAGCGAGAAAACCTTCTCCTGCGCCTTCTCACGCACCGAGCAGGTGTTCAGCAGCAATACATCCGCCTTCCCGGCGTCCGCCACGCGCTCTAGCCCGTATGACGAATCCAGCACGTCCGCCATCTTGTCGGCGTCGTACTCATTCATCTGACAACCAAAGGTCTTAACGTACAGCTTGTGCATGCGATTGCCGTGCGGCCTGCGGGACGCGCAAAGGTAGCATTCTGGCCCGGCGGATACCAGTGTCGACGGCAAGAGCGGGACCTGCAGCGACACGCGGGGCAGGCGTCACTCACCCGCCCCGCGCTGACTGAACATGCTAAAGATTGTAGCCGGTCTCGTCGTGCAGGACGATGTCGAGCCCTTCGGTCTCCTCGTCGCTGCCGACCCGCACACCCACGGTCATATCAACCACCTTGAGCACGATCCATGTCACTGCCGCCGCCCAAGCGAGGGTAGCGACAACGCCAATGGCCTGAGTGCCAAGCTGGCTGGCAATGGCCTCGCTTACGGTCTGGCCCTCGGCTAGTTCTCCGGAGCCGCCCAGCGTGAAGGCAAAAACCCCAACCAGCATGGTACCGAGAATACCGCCCACGCCGTGTACCGGGAAGACATCAAGGGAATCGTCGATATGCAGGGTGCGCTTGATGAACTGCGTGGCGAAGTAGCACACCACGCCGGCGCTCAAGCCTATCACCAAGGCACCGCCCGGCCCGACCATGCCGGAGGCCGGTGTGATGGTACCCAGCCCCGCCACCATGCCAGTGACAATACCCAGCACGCTGGGTTTGCGGTGGCGGATCCACTCCACCGTCATCCACGCCAGCGACCCGGCCGCGGCACTGATATGGGTGACCAGCATCGCCATGCCGGCCTGTTGCCCGGCGGCTACCGCACTGCCAGCGTTGAAACCGAACCAGCCCACCCACAACATGCCGGCGCCGGCCACGGTCATGGTCAGATTGTGTGGCGGCATGGCCGTGGTGGGAAAGCCCTTGCGGTTACCGATGTACATCGCCGTCACCAGCGCCGCGACACCGGCGTTGATGTGCACCACGGTACCACCAGCAAAGTCCATCAGCCCCTGCTGCGCCAACCAGCCTCCGCCCCACACCCAGTAGCAGGTGGGAAGATAGACAAAAATCAGCCAAAGAGCGCTGAACAACATCATCGCCGAGAATTTCATGCGCTCGGCGAAGCCGCCCACGATAAGCGCCGGGGTGATTATGGCAAAGGTCATTTGGAACATGATCCAAACGGTCTCGGGAATGGTGCCATTGACCGAGTTCATATCGACACCGCGCAGAAACACTTTGTCAAAGGTACCGATAAACGCCGCGGCGGGGTCTGCCGCAGTCAGCGCCAGGCTGTAGCCGAGCACCACCCAGATAATCGAAACCATGCAGGTAATGGCGAAACACTGCATCAGTACCGACAGAACATTTTTCGAGCGCACCAGCCCCGCATAGAACAGCGACAGGCCTGGTATGGTCATGAACAATACCAGCGCCGTGGAGGTGAGGATCCAGGCGGTATCTCCCGTGTCCAGACCGTTGTTGTCGGCCAGCACCAGGGCCGGGGTCATCAGCCCCGCCAGCATGGTGAAAATCGTGGTCGCACGTATCCCGCGTTTCTGCATGTCGCTTCCCCCTTGTCGCCCCAATTCTTGTTAGCTCGGGTACTCGTGTTGTAATGGTGTCATCCGAACCCCCGGCGGCTTGCTCCGGCTATGGTATTCGCGTGCCAGATTGGTGCCCTAATAAGCAAATTCCGCACCAAAATGGACGTCGATATTTTTCAATAAGTTAGCGACATTTCTGCGAAGCAGCGGGCAACTTGTTGCTCCGTTTTGGTGCGCACCTTCACCGCGCGCATCATTTGTGTGCGCTCCACTTCACCTATTTGGGCGAGCGGTCCGGCTCGTCCGCCTTCACCGCCTCCCAGGCAGCATCCATTGTGACCGCGCCAGCCTGTGCGACGCCTCCGCTTGCGGCCAGCCGCTGCTCCAGGGCTCGAAAACGCTGCTCAAACTTGCAGGTCGCGTGCCGCACCAATTGCTCGCCATCGGCATCGAGGTGACGCGCCAGGTTGGCGCAGGTAAACAGCAGGTCGCCCAGTTCTACTTTCGCCTCGTCCCGCCGGCCGGCGTCCAGTGCCGCCTGCAATTCATCGAGTTCCTCGCGTAGCTTGTCCACTACGCCCCCGGCGGTGGGCCAATCAAATCCGGCCCGTGCCGCACGCCGCTGCAGTTTCTGCGCCCGGCTCAGCGACGGCAACGCGTGGGGCACCCCGTCCATCAGGCTGACCTCGTGCTCGCCGCGCTCGCCCGCACGCGCAGCTCGCTCGCCGGCCTTGTGCGCCTCCCAGGCATGCGACTGCTCTTGCACCGATGATATCGCCGCATCGCCGAACACATGCGGATGCCGCCGCACCAGCTTGTCACAGATGGCATCAACCACGCCGTGGAAATCGAACCTGTCCTCCTCGGCTGCCAACTGAGCGTAGAACACTACCTGAAACAGCAACTCCCCGAGTTCATCCCGAAGTTCCGCCATGTCGCCCCGCTCGATGGTTTCGGCGACCTCGTAGGCCTCTTCAAGCGTGTGGGGAACGATGGTGTGGAAGGTTTGCGCAAGATCCCAAGGACAACCCGAATCAGGATCGCGCAGACTGCGCATAATCTCGAGCAAGCGTTCAACACTGTCCATGCGCGGCCCCCGTGCCAGGCACATCGTTAGGACGGTCGATTGTACGGAAACGGCACGCGGCGGAAAACGCCGCCGCTGGTCAGAGGATATAGGAACGGGGCAGGATCGTCTCGAGGGCCTCGGAGAAGTGTCGACCCGCCTCTTCGTGCACCGGTTCAACGATCGCTCCGTCGAGGCCGCTCAGCTGCCAGGCGTACTCGTCCACCGGCAAGGATGCCGATTCGCTGTCAAGGCCGTGTTCGGCCATGCCGGTGATAGCGTCCGCAAGATGCACCAGCGACGCGTCCAGGGCGACGGTCCCGGCCATTGCCGGCAGGTGATGATGGCGCACGGCGCCGGCCAGGGTCTCGGGCATCTGCCACTCCTGCAGCAGCGCACCGCCGACATCGGCGTGGTCGAACCCCAGCACCTCGCGCTCGATGACAAAATCCGGTTGCTCCTCGTCAATGCTGCGGCAGGTGACCTCGTGCGCCAGATCCGGCAGCTTGTGAGCTATCACCAACTTACCAATGTCGTGCAACAGACCCGCCACGAACAAACGCTCGCTGTGCAGCACGTTACAACGCTCGGCCAGCAACTGGGCGACCACCCCGCAGTACACGCTGTGCCGCCAGAAGTGCGCCAGGTTCAGCACATTCTCCGGCACCCGCGCAAAGGCTTCGATGGCCGAGGCTGCCAGCACCAGGCCGCGCAATTCGCGTACCGCAACGACCTCCACTGCGCGTGAAACCGTCTCGATGCGCGCCGGAAATCCGTAGCTTTCACCGTTGACGATCTTGAGCAAGCGTGCTGTCAGGCCCGCGTCACGACTGATCACCCGGCCCAATTCCGCAGTCGACACCCCCGGATCTTCGAGCATTTCACTGACACGCAGGCAAACCTCGGGCAGCGACACCAGACGCACGACACCGGACACAAGCTCTTTGGGGTTCAACCGGGAATCTCCTAACGTTATTGGGAGTTACCCGGTATTAGCGGAGACACCCGCGCATACTTTAGGGCGGGAAATGCACCATGCGCGGGGCGGCTTTCAGGGGCGATGGCGAGCAGCGGCGCGGCGCGGTGCAGGCGGACAAACTACCCACATCAGCGCCACCAGCGCAAAGAACAGCGTGTAGGCGACGATAAAAACCCACTCGGGTGCCGAGTAAAACAGCAGACGGTTAAGCCAGTAAC
>CP070733.1:2313881-2325824 GCA_020347585.1 Pseudomonadota bacterium
CTGCTTGCGGTGCTGATCAGCACCGCTCCGTCGGTATTGGCAGCGCATGGGCACCGCGGCAAGTCTATTACGCTTATCGAGATGGGTGACCTGCACGCCACGCTCCTACCACACTCAGCAGTATTCAAGGACACATCGAGTCCCGATGTGGAGTTTGGCCGATTCGGCCGCGACGCAGGTGGTTTGGCCAGGTTGAAGACGATCGTCGACTCGATCCGTGATGACGATCCTCACAGCCTACTCCTGTCTTGTGGCGATCTGACACATGGCAGCGCCGAGGGATTGTTCACGCTGGGAGACGCGGTGATCAAGGCGATGAATGCTTTTGAAATTGATGTCTTCACACCGGGCAACTGGGACTTCGGTTACGGCCCCGCAGTATTTCGTAACCGTTTCGACACCTTCGGACCAAAACCCCCGCTGCCGCCAAACTTGCAGGTCATGGCCGGCTATGTTGACTGCGCTGATCCGGCCGACGGATGTACCGAAAGAAACGGTATCATTCAGGCCAACTTCCCGTCAGTGGCGCTGAATGTGTACAACGCAGAATGGTTGCCGCCACAGTTTCGCAATCAGCGCGTACTTGAACCCTACAAAATTTTCAAGCGCAAAGGTGTAAAGGTTGCAGTCATTGGCATTACCGCCGCCATCGTCCCTCAGCAGGCGGACGTCTTCAATATTGGCTTGCGTTTCACCCAAGGCGTTGAAGAGTTACCCGAGATCTTGGACATGGTGAAAGCCGAGGGCGCCGATGTCATCGTGGTGCAATCGGAGTTGGGACTCTCGCAAAACATCGAGATCGCGCGGCGCTTCAAAGAAATCGATGTGATGTACTCAGCACACACGCATGAGATTACACTCGGCGCGCTATTGGCGGATGAAAAAGCGGTCACCGTAGTACCGCCCGACACGCCGCTCAGTTATGAGGACACCCATCGTCTCGCACGCGGTGCCACTATTGTCGTTGAAACAAATCGCGATCTCTATGTGGGGCGTTTGGATCTGCAGATCAGGGGCCGACGGCTGGTCGGTTTTAACTGGGAGGCGATCCCAGTTGACGACACAGTGCCCGAAGACAAAGCCATGAAGGCATTGGTTGACAAGATCGAGGCGCCGTTTTTGGCGGGTCCTGACTTTATCGAACACGTCTTCCTACCGGGTGGCTTCTCGTTCGCAAACTGTGCGAGCGCGGCTGATTGTGGATTGCGTTTGAACCAGAGTCTGGACACACCGGTTGGTCACAGCGAAGTGTTGCTGCTGCGACACCACGTGCTCGAGGATCCGCTCAATAACTTTCTCGCCGATGCTATCTATTCCGTCACGAACGATGCAGTGGCGAGCGCAGGTGTACCGGACTGGGGCGGCGTAGACATATCTATGACTAACGGCTTCCGTTTCGGAAATGCGGTGCTGCCGGGCGATGACGTCACGCTGCGCGATCTGTACACCTGGTATCCCATCGGAGCGTCGCTGAACGTGGGCGATTTCACCGGCGCTTCGATTGTACGCAGCTTGGAAGAAATCCTGGCGGCGGTATTTCATCGCAATCCGTTCGAACAACGTGGGGGTTGGTATCTCGGATTGGCGAACATGACGCAGAAGCTGGATCTCGATAACCGGCCGTTCAGCAGCTCGAGTGGACGCATCGTCGAAACCACCGTGGGTCAGGCCAAGCTCGATCCGAGCAAGCGCTACGTGTTCGGTTCGTGCTACGCGCATGGTGATCCCATTGATCAGGTTTGTCGCACCGGGGGCGGCGCAAATTACCAGTTCTTTGCGTTAGGCGATGCGGGTGACTACAGCAGCCCTATCTCCCTGCATCCGGCGAAGAACTCGGAAAACGTTACCGTCGTACCACCCGGGCAAGTCAAGCAGGTGGCACCGGATGCCTTCCTCCATCCTGTGCACGCGGTGCAGCGCTATCTTGATAGTCTTCCGGCAAACTCGGATGGTCTGGGCGTCGTAACGGCCGCGCAATACGCGCTTCCCGCTGATGGTCAGGAGCGAGTGCGTACGGTTGATTCGACGGACCCAACGCATCCGTCGGTACCCCCACCACTGGCAGTACCCGACAACACGCCGGATGAAACCCTCGTGCAACCGCCGTTCGGTGCAGGTCCGAAATTCTTCTCGGGCCGCATCGGCAGCGATCGCGGGATACATAGACATCGCTATTGAGGAGAGCGCGGCGGCGAGGCCATGGGGTCTCGCCGCCCACTCCCAGCAGGCCGGCCATGGTGCCGGCGAAGGCGCCCAGCGGGGGATAGATCAACGCGGTTTCAGTCATCGACGCTCGCCCGCTGCACGATCGGGTCGCAATCAACCGGTCACCATGCGTACCGTCTGGTACGCCCCGAAGCCCGCGCTGCAGCATACGCCGACCACCGGTACCCAGTAAGGCACGCGCCAGACACCGGGCGCAGTGCCGTGACGGCGCTTGACCCGCAACAGCGCCAGATTGACCAGCGCAAACACCGACAGGGTAATTAGGCTGGTCAACTTGGCAAGTTCCACCAACGGCAGCCACAGAGCAAACAGCAGGATGACCGCGCACACCAGCGCGGTGGCCACCAGCGGCGTGTGCGTTTTGGCGTTGACGCGCCCCAGCAACTCGGGAAGCCAACCCTGGCGACTCATGCCGTACAACACACGCGATGCCATGATGATCTGAATCAGCGCGCCGTTGATGATCGATACCAGGCTGATGGCGGTAATGACCACCGGTGCGCGCCCGGTCATGTGCTGGTAGACCAGCGCCAGCGGCGCATCGGTCGCCGCCAGTTCAGGTGGCGACAGCACCAGCACACATACCGTTGACACCACGAGGTACAGCAACGTAGTCACCAGCCAGGCGGTAAGGATCGCCAGCGGCAGGTTGCGGCTGGGCTCCCTGACCTCCTCGGCGACATTGACCATGTCCTCAAAGCCAATGTAGGCGTAAAACGCGATGAAGGCGCCAAGCATCACCCCGGCCCATACCGTGCCATCAATGCCGGGCACCATCGCCGCGGCATGCTCGGGAAAAACTGCGAATCCGTCGCGCGCCACCCATATGATCAGCAACAGCCCGCCGATCTCGACGATGGTCATCAACGTGGCGAGCATTACCGACTCGCTGATGCCCCAGGCGACCACCGCGCCCATCACAAGCACCGCGGCAAGAATGACGGCGGTATCGGGCAGTGCGAAAAACACCGCAAGATAGCCGACCAGGCCGTGCACCAGCGTGGCCGTGGACAGCACACCAAGCGAAACAATCATCAGGCCGACGAGGATCGACAACGGCGGCCAACCCAGTCCTTCCTGCACGTAGATAGCCTCGCCGGCGCTCCGTGGAAAACGCGCCACCAGCTCGGCATAGGAAAACGCCGAGGGCAGAATCAACAACGAGGCAAGCAGAAACGCAACGGGCGTGTGCATGCCGGCGGCACCTGCCACCTTGCCCACCAGCACGTAGATGCCGGCGCCAAGGATAGTGCCGATGCCGTAGAAGGTAACCAGTGGCAGCGACAGACTGCGCTTGAGTGTTGGAATTTGTTGCAATTGGGCGCGCTGGGTTAATGCGTCGTTGTTCTTGGTGTGGTTCTCAGACTATGCGTTGAGATTTAACTCAGCGGATATCGGTAAACGGCTCTTGCCTCGCTCCTCGTTCCTCGTTCCTCGTCCCTGTTACTTAATCCAAATCGTCTTGGCATTGACGAACTCGTGCATGCCATGGTGCGAAAGTTCACGGCCATAGCCGGAAGACTTGACGCCGCCGAACGGCAGGCGCGGGTCGCTCTTGACCATGCCGTTGACGAAGGTGCAGCCCGATTGCACTTGGCGCGCCAGGCGCTCGCCGCGCTGTGCATCGCGGGTCCAGACGCTGCCGCCCAGGCCGTAGGACGACTCGTTGGCAATGCGCAGCGCATCGGCCTCGTCGCGCGCCCGGATCACGATAGCGACCGGGCCGAACAGTTCCTCTTGGTAGGCGCGCATGCCCGGCCCGACACTGTCCAGTATCGAGGCCTGGTAGAACGCGCCCGCTCCGGCGATCGGCTCGCAGCCGGTCGTTGCCACGGCACCCGCAGCGATGCTCTCCTGCACCTGGCGATGCAGATCGTCGCGCAGGTCGGCGCGCGCCATGGGCGCCAGCGTGGTGTTCTCATCCATGGGATCGCCTGGCTGCAGCGCTTCCACCCCGGCCTTGAAGCGCGCTACGAAATCCTCGGCGACCGCATCGACGACGATGAAGCGCTTGGCGGCGATGCAACTTTGCCCGGCGTTGAGAAAACGCGCAGCCACGGCGTTCTGCACGGTGAGGTCGAGATCAGCGTCCTCCAGCACGATGAAGGCGTCTGAGCCACCCAGTTCCAGTACCGTCTTTTTGAGGCTGGCACCGGCAACCGCGGCAACCGATCGGCCCGCCGGCTCACTGCCGGTCAGGGTTACCGCGTGTACCCGCGGATCTTCAATGGCCTTTTTCACCTGCGAGGCGCGGATCATCAGGGTACGGAAAACGCCCTGGGGAAAACCGGCCTTGCGAAACACGTCCTCGATGGCAAGCGCACACTTCGGAACGTTGGAGGCATGCTTGAGCACGGCGGTGTTACCGGCAACCAGCCCCGGCGCTGCAAAGCGAAACACCTGCCAGAACGGAAAATTCCAGGGCATCACGGCCAGCACCGTACCCAGCGGCAGGTAGGCGACATAGCTCAGGCCGGCATCCGAGGCGATCTCCTCATCATGCAGGAAGGCGGGGCCGTGCTCGGCGTAGTAATCGCAGGCATGCGCACACTTTTCGATCTCAGCGCGCGACTCCCGGATGAGCTTGCCCATTTCCTGGGTGATCAAGCGGGCATATTCCTCCAGGTTGTCGCGCAGCACCTGCGCTACGACCCGCAGCTGCTCGCAGCGCTGCACGACGGGCAGCGCCGCCCAGCCCGGGGTCGCCGCCGCTACCTCGCTCAGCGCGGCATCCAGCAAGCGCTCATCCCACTCGGGCACCTCGCCGAGAGTTTCGCCGCTGGCGGGATTTACGGCCGTGAATGTCATACACACTCCTTCCGAATCATTACGTCCTGCGGGAATTTCCTTTTATTTTAATAGTATAGACAATGTGGCGCGAGCATGGTTTGGCGGCTTCCGGGGCTAGTGCTGACTTGACCGCGTGGCGCCCAACTGGTCAAAATCCCCTTGCAGAAGTGTGGGGTCGGGCGTGCACTGCCGGCGCAAACCGCCGCGCCCCAAAGTACAACTACCATAAGGTCCAGCAACGATGTTACAGCGCAATATCTGCGTATTGGGGGGCACCGGCTTTGTCGGCACCCACGTGGTCAGCAGGTTCGCCGCGGCAGGTCACCGCGTGCGCGTACTCACCCGCCGGCGCGAGCGCCATCGCGAACTGCTGGTGCTGCCGACGGTGGAGGTGGTGGGCGCCAACGTGCACGACCCGGCGGTGCTGAACGAACAGTTCACCGGACAGGATGCGGTGGTGAACCTGGTTGGAATCCTCAACGAGAAAGGCGACAAGGGCGAGGGCTTTCGCAAGGCCCATGTGGAGCTGACGCAAAACGCGGTGCACGCCTGCCAGAAACAGGGAGTAAAGCGCATCCTTCACATGAGCGCCCTGCACGCCGACGCAACACAGGGCGCCAGCCATTATCTGCGCACCAAAGGTGAGGCCGAAGATCTCGTGCATGCCGCGGGTGACGTCATGCACGTGACGAGCTTTCGCCCCTCGGTGATCTTTGGCGCCGGCGACAGCTTCTTCAACCGCTTCGCCGGCTTGTTGCGCAGTGCGCCGGGAGTCTTTCCGGTCGCCTGCGGTAACGCGAAGTTTGCACCGGTGTTCGTGGAAGACATCGCACACATCTTTGCGGCCGGCCTCGACAACCCGCATACCTATGGCGAGCGCTACGACCTGTGCGGCCCGCACACCTACACCCTCAAGCAACTGGTTGAGTATACGGCGGAGTTAATCGGCAAGCGGCGCAAGGTCATTGCGCTGGGCAAAGGACTATCGCTGCTGCAGGCCAACCTGCTTGAGCACGCGCCGGGCAAACCGTTCTCGCGCGACAACTACCGTTCACTGCAGACCGACAGCGTGTGCAGCGGCCCGTTCCCTGAGGTGTTCGGCATCGAGCCTACACCGCTCGAGGCCGAGGTACCCAAATACATTGCGCAGCGCCGCTACCGTGCACGGTTTGACACGTTTCGCGGCAACGCGGGCCGCAGCTAGTCGACAAGCGGCAAACCACAGAGATTTAATACCCTGTGGGTACATGGAGCACACAAAGAATAGCCTTATTGTTGGCCTTGTAACGCAAGTGCCTCGGTGGACCTGTACGTGTTGCTGTGCGACACGCGCTGTACCCGAACATAACCACGTTGTCCTGCTGTATTCCCGAGCCCCGAATGTTGATTTGCTTTTCGCCGTTTGCTCCGTGTGCACTGTGGTCGCGTGATCCCCGTTTCACGCTATGATGTAGCGCATGAAAGCGTATCTGGTGGGTGGTTGCGTGCGCGACAGGCTGCTTGGGCTGTCCGTCAAGGATCGTGACTGGGTGGTAGTAGGGACCACGCCATCAGAGATGCTGACGCAGGGATTCCGGCAGGTCGGCAAAGACTTCCCGGTATTCCTGCATCCCGAGACGCACGAGGAGTACGCGTTGGCGCGCACCGAGCGCAAGACGGCGCCCGGTTACACCGGCTTTGAGTTTCACGCCGCACCCGACGTATCACTCGAAGATGACCTGCAGCGTCGCGATCTCACGGTCAACGCCATGGCCGAAACGCCCGAAGGCGAGCTTGTCGATCCCTACGGCGGCCTGGACGATCTGACACACCGCGTGCTGCGCCACGTCTCACCCGCGTTTGCCGAAGACCCGGTACGCATTCTGCGCGTGGCTCGCTTCGCCGCGCGTTTTGCGCAATGGGATTTCACGGTCGCCCCGGAAACCCGCGCGCTCATGCGCGAGATGGTCGAATCCGGTGAGGTCGATGCGTTGGTGCCTGAGCGCGTATGGCAAGAAACTAACTGTGCCCTGGCCGAAGCCAAACCGTCGCGATTTTTTGAAGTACTGCGTGAATGCGGTGCGCTCGCCAGGCTGTTTCCCGAAGTCGACCGCTTGTTTGGCGTGCCTCAGCCGCGCGAACACCACCCCGAGGTCGACAGCGGCGTACATGTCATGCTGGTCGTCGATCAGGCCGCGCGCCTGAGCGAGGAAACCGCGGTGCGGTTTGCCGCACTAGTGCACGATCTGGGCAAGGGCATCACGCCGCGCGAGGAGTGGCCACGACACATCGACCACGAGGAACGCGGTGTACCACTAGTAGAGGCGTTGTGTGAGCGTCTCAAGGTGCCGAACGAGTATCGTGACCTTGGCATCCTGGTCACGCGCTATCACCTGCATTACTTTCGCGCCGCCGAGTTGCGCCCTGGTACCATGCTCAAGACCCTGCAGGCGCTGGACGCGTTTCGACGTCCGGAGCGCTTCGAACTGTTCCTGCTGGCCTGCGAGGCAGACGCGCGCGGTCGGACGGGCTGGGAGCAGCGCGACATTCCCGAAGGGCGCATCATGCGTAACGCCCTGCAGGCGGCTGCCGCGGTGGACGGCGCGGCGCTTGCGGCCGAGGGGCTGAGTGGCAAGGCCATCGCGGCTCGGCTCGCGGAACTGCGCACGCAGGCCATCGCCGCCGCGGCACGCTAGCGCTTCATGGTTAACATTACCGCCTTGGATCACCTGGTGCTCACGGTGCGTGATATTGCGCAAACCTGCGAGTTCTACCACGACGTGCTCGGCATGGAGGTAGTCCGCTTCGGCGAGGGTCGCACCGCGCTGCGTTTCGGTGACAGCAAGATCAATTTGCACCAGGCGGGAAACGAACTTGCACCCACTGCCGGCAAGCCGACCCCGGGTTCGGCCGATGTTTGCCTCATTAGCGATACGCCGCTCGAGGAGGTACAGGTGCACCTGGCCCAACAAGGGGTGACTATCGAACTCGGCCCGGTGGAACGCACTGGCGCGCTTGGCACGATACGTTCGGTCTACATCCGCGATCCCGACACCAACCTTATCGAAATCGCCAACCGGCTTCGATAGCGCGCCAAGCGATCAGTTGTGCGCCGGCAGCATTGCCTCGAAGCGCAACAACAGGCGGGACAGCGGGCCACGGGCGAGTGCCCAGCCGGCAAGCACGCCGAGGGTATTAGCCAGCATGTCGGCATACTCGAACATGCGGTGCTGACCCAGCCCCTGCGCGATCTCCAGGGCAATGCCCATTGCCACCAGCAGTAGCCCGTTGCGCAGGCGCGCGCCACGCTGCCAGTACAACTGGCAAAACCACCCCATCAGCACCGCATAGGCCGCGAGGTGTGAGAATTTGTCGTTGATCCGGATGCCGACATCCGGCGGCTTGGGCGTCAGCGAAACATAGATCACGGCAGCCACCAGCACCCAACCGACCAGCAGCCAAAGGCGGCGATGGCTGAACTGCGGCTCCGTTGATGGCATTGAGGAGACGTCAGGCAAAGACCACCAGCAGCAACGCACCCAGCAACAGGCGGTAGACAACGAACGGGAACATGCCGATGCGCTGGATCAGCTTGAGAAAATAGTGAATGCACACGTAGGCGGAAACGGCCGACAGCACGATGCCGAGAATAAACGCCGCCCAATCCACCGACACGGTGGAGCGCGCCAGGGACACCGACTGGTAGGCGCTGGCCATCAGGATCAGCGGGATAGCGAGTAAAAAGGAAAACCGCGCCGCCGCTTCGCGAGTCAGCCCCATCATCAGGCCGGCGGTCATGGTGATGCCCGAACGCGAGGTTCCGGGGATAAGCGCCAGCGCCTGCGCGACGCCTATAACCAGCACATCCATCCAGGTGAGCGAGGCCTCGCTGCGCCGGCGCCGACCGTGCCGGTCGGCAATCCACAGCAGCACCCCGAACCCAATAGTCGCCCAGGCGATCACCAAAGGTGAACGCAGTTGTGTTTCGATAAAATCATGCAGCAGCAGACCTGCCAATCCGGCCGGCACCGTACCCCACAACACGGCCCACGCCAGGCGGCTCTCGCCGACCAGCTGCCGGCGCTGCACCGAGCGCAGCCAGTCGGAAGTCATGGCGTTCAAGTCGCGTCGAAAGTACCACACCACCGCGGCCAGCGAACCCAGGTGCACCGCCACGTCGAAGGCCAGACCCTGGTCCTGCCACCCACTCAGCACCGGCACCAGGATCAGGTGCGCCGAACTGGATATGGGCAGGAACTCGGTGATGCCCTGCACCACCGCCAGCACAACAATTTGAATCAGGTCCATTGCGTCACAATCGTCCTCAACATCACAGTCGCGCGCGCATGTCGCGCAGTGCAAACGCCGGCAGCGCATCGCTCACGCCACGCGTCAATACCAGCACTTTGAACAACTCGCCCATCTCGTGCGGCAGGGTGAGTTTCTTGACCTCGTTGGCTGTCTGCAGACGACGCCGCTCGTCGCCTTGCTGGTCTGCCGCCAGCTCCGCCAGCCCGCTACCAATCAGGAAATTGCCCTGCGTGGTATAGCCGGCGACTCCAAGGCCTCCGTCATGCGCGGCATCGGCAATGGCCGAAAAATCCACGTGCGCGGTAATGTCCTGCAGGCCCGGATACACAAACGGATCGCCGTGCACGCGGTGGCGATAGTGGCACATGAGCGTGCCCATGTGACGCTGCGGATGATAATACTCGTGGCGTGGGAAACCGTAGTCGATCAACAGCACTGCACCGACAGCAAGGCCGTCGGCCACACTGCGCACCCAATCCTCGGCGGTAAAGTTGATCTCGGAGCAATAATCTTTCGGCAGCGCCGTGCCGAGCGACGCCTCGATTGACGCCACGCGTTCGGCGATACGCGGCTCGCAGGGCACATCATCCAGCGCGACGAAACCGTCCGACCACGCAACATACTGTTCGCGCACCCCACCGGACCGCACGGTGAAACGGTGCGCCGGCATGGCATCGAGCACCTCGTTGGCCAGCACGGCACCGCGAAAGCCATCGGGCAATTCCTGCGCCCAGTGCACGCGCGAGAGCAAGGCAGGGCAGGCCGCCTCCAGCGTTTGCTGCTGGCGCGCGCGCAGTTCTGCGCTGAGTTCCAGAATCAGATACTGCTGTGGCAGGCAGTGCAGAGCCTCGAGTTCCTGCAACACACCCACCGCCATCGCACCGCTGCCCGCGCCGACCTCCAGTACACTGCCATCAGCCAGTTCACGCAACACCGGGTACACCGCGCGCGCCACGCAGCGCGAGAACAGCGGCGATAGTTCGGGTGCCGTGACAAAGTCGCCCGCCGCGCCCAGCTTGCGGCTGCCGGCACTGTAGTACCCGAGCCCTGGCGCATACAACGCCAGCTCCATAAAACGTCGAAAGGTGATGCGCCCGCCGCCCCCGTCAATCTCGGCGCGAATCTGCGCGCACAGCCGTTTGCTGTGAGCCAACGCTGCCGGATCCGGCTCTGGCAGCGCACCGGCATCGGGTGCATGGTTTGTGTGGTCGTTGGGCATGGGTCTACGCGCGTCCGTTGACGGGTCACACCGGTTAGTTGCCCGCTCGGAATTGCGTTACAGTGTATCCATACAAGGGCGGGTGAGGATAACACAGGCATGTTGACCGACAAGGTCGCGCTAATCACCGGCGCGGCACACCGCATTGGCGCCGCCACGGCGCGTACCCTGCATGCGGCGGGCATGCGCCTAGTGCTGCATTACCGCAGTTCGCGCAGCGCCGCGCAGGCCTTGCAGGACGAACTGAACGAAACGCGGGCAGATTCGGTAATGCTGGTGCAGGCCGAACTGACAGCCACCGCGGGACTGCCGATGCTGGTGCAGGAGGCAGTTGGCAAATGGCAACGCCTCGACGTGCTGGTCAACAACGCCTCGACCTTTTTTCAAACGCCGGTCGGCACGGTGAGCGAAAAGCAGTGGGAGGACCTGCTGGGCACTAACCTCAAGGCGCCTTTCTTCCTGTCGCAGGCCGCCGCGCCCCACCTGAAAAAGAACGAAGGCTGTATCATTAACATCGTCGACATACATGCCGACCGGCCGCTCAAAAAGTACCCCGTCTACAGCATGGCGAAAGCCGGGCTAGTGATGCTGACACGAGCTATGGCGTGCGAACTGGGCCCGGAGGTGCGCGTCAACGCTATCGCCCCCGGTGCCATTTTGTGGCCTGAGAAGGAAGCGCTTGACGAAGTCACGAAGCAGCGCATTATTTCGCGTACCTTTCTCAAGCGGCGCGGTGACCCACTCGATATCGCCAGGGCCGCGCTGTTCCTGGTGCGTGATGCCGGTTACATGAGCGGCCAGGTGCTGACCGTGGATGGCGGGCGCTCGCTAAACAGCTAGGCGGTGAACCTCACTCGAAGTTAAACTCAACGGGCCACAGCGACTGGCCCGGCATGTCAAAACCCTCCCACAGTTCGGAAAAACGCACGCCTTCCACCGGGTGCGCCAGGTTGGGAGCGATCTCGGCCAGCGGGCACAGCACAAAGGCGTGCTCGGTGATTTCGCCGCGCGGCAATTGCAGGCCATTTTCCTGCAACACCTGTCGATCGTAGAGCAGCAGGTCGAGGTCGAGGCTACGCGGCGCAAAGCGCGCGGCGTTGCGCTCCCGGCCACAGCGCGCTTCGATGCCGCGCAGCACGCCCACTACTGTGTGTGCGTCTTCATCGGTATCGAACCCCACCACCAGGTTGAGAAAGTTGTCGCCGTCGAAGCCCACCGCACGGCTTTCGTAAACACTCGACAACAGCAGCTCGCCGTAGTGCGCGCGCAGGTCCGCTACCGCCCGGCGAATGTTCTGCCGGGGCTCCACGTTACTGCCAACGCTGACGTAAATGCGGGCCATCGGAAATTCAGTACTGGCAAACGAGGTTCGGGTTCAAGTCAGAATCGTCAGCCGGAACGCTCGCCGCGCTCGATGA
>CP070733.1:2325924-2330969 GCA_020347585.1 Pseudomonadota bacterium
CCAGCACCAGGGTAACGAAGAAATACGGCAATACCGCCATCTGCAACAGCATGACAAAGCCGTCACCAATCGGCTGCAAAACTGCGGCGTACTCACCAACAAATAGCCCCAGCGCCACGCCTGCGGCGAGTCCGGTCAGCGTTAAGGTTGTAAGGCTGGGCTTGCGCATTATTGTTATCGACTCCCCAACCCAGGGAATGTCGGGCCAGACCTGTTGGCCCGTCCTGCTGCCCTGCGGGTTTGTTGAGCATATCGAACAGGAATCGCAGTGTCATTCAGCGTCGGCTTGGCGAGTGACGTTTTCTTTTACGTAGTTTTCGTACCAGTTTGCCGGATCGAGCAGTCGCAGCTTCTTCTTGCCATCGTTCAATTCAACGCCGACCCCCACTGCCTTGTATTTCACGTACAACGCGCCATCTGGCGTCTTGTTGTTGATCATCAGGTTGGCACGCATTCGCAAGCCGTCTCCGGTGAGTTCGGCATTGCGCAGCTCAACGCTGTCGCCAGCCACCCTCACCTGCGCGCGTCCCGCGATGTTGCTTATGTTGGCCATGTTGCGCAAAAGTGCGGCCTCCTTGCGGTCCATCAGGAAAAAGTGTGCGATCGGGCCGGTATCTCGCAGTTTCAGCAACACCGTGCTGTCAAGCGATAGGGGTGTGGTCCAGGCCAGATTGCCACGCTCAAGGTACATCTGCCCCCACCAGCGCTCGTCGTGAGTCGCATCGCCACTGGCAAGCGCAACGTCCTCGAGCAACACCGCCGTGCCCGCGACATCAAACACCATATTCCTGAGATTGCCGTCGTTAAGCCGGGTGTTAACCCGCAATCCGGCCTCGATGGTATCGCCGCGCACTTCGGCAACAATGTTGCTGGCGGAAAGCTGCAGTTGCCCGCTGGCGCGCTCGCCCCTGAGCGTGAACTCACCCGACAGCAACCCGCTACCGGCAACGATACGTGCGCCAGCGTTGGGCGGAAAGTAACGATTGTAGACGGAGAGATTGGGCACCTTTGCGGGCGGCAAGCTGACTTCTGACTGCAGATCCTTGAGACCGCGGCTAACATCGAAGCGCTCGCCGCGCGTCACCATACGCAGATCCACCTCTTTAACGTAGGGGCTAATGTCCCCGTCGCGTTGTACACTGGCGTTGCGGAATGCCGTCTCGATCTGCAGCCGCGGAGCCCGCGGATCGCCCTCGAGGCGCGCCTTGATGTCAGCCCGACCACGCGTGGTGAAATCCATGGCGTGCGCGGTGATCGCGTCGGAGTCGATCCGCAGGCGCGTCCCCGGCGCAAGCTGGCCATCGGCGACCCTCGCATCGGCACCGATGCGCGCCGCCCCAGCGAAACGTACCGTGTGAGACGCCGGGATCAGCCGATTGATAAAGTTTATGTCCGACACATCGCCTGCCAGTTTCAACTCGCCATCGGGGAATCGAAACACGTAGCCTTTTTTATCTACGCCTTTATCGGGCGCTGCACCCTGCGCCTCGATCCAGGCCTTTTCCAGCACCACCGCTGCGCTCCACGGCTTCGCCTCGCCCGCGGCGGACTGTCCGTGCCGGGTGTTGGCTACGCGTATGCGCGTCCCAGAGATATTGAAATGACGCGTATCAAGCTTGGCCTCTCGCAATGGGATCTCGACCGTCACGTCACCCACCAGCGGCTCGCGGAAGGTTTCCACGCCGATCTCGGCACCGCTCAGCGTCACAGTGCCCGAGGCATCGTTGCCCGCCAGCGTCAGGTCCGCCGATAGTGCCCCGCGGCCCGAACGAAAGCGAAAGCGGCCACCCTTCCTCAAGTAGGCGTTGAACACCCGTACATCGGGAATAGCCGCATCGGGTATCACTAAGCGCATTTCATAAGACGGCGGGTCGCCAGCGAGGTCGACGATGGGCGTTTGCACGGCGATGCGAAACTGGGGACTGCGCAAGTGCGCCTTCGCCTCGCCGGCACGGCGGTAGTCGACTTCGCGCAGCGCCACCTCCAGACGCGTCGTGGTCCCGCCATCGTCGTCTGTCACGACCCCGGAAATCTCTCCGGCACCGCTAACCAGGTAGTCCAGCACGCTGACTTTGACCGCGTCGGATTCGATGGCAAGCCGCGAGCCCGCCAGCAGGCGGCCCCGACCGAGTCGCAGGGTTGCCGAGGTGCGCCCGTTGCCGCTGACACGCGGCCAGGCGCGGTTTGAGAGGTAATAGTTGATAAAGCCGTAGCTGGCCTGATCGCCCCCAAACTGCACGATGCCACTCAAATGACGCAGCACCTCACGCCCCTGCTCCGGACCGGGCGTGAAACGCTCCAGGCTAATATCGGCATCGATTTGCAATCCTGCCGACAGGGGTTCACCGGCGACGCTGAGCGCACCGGATTCGAGATGAAACCTCAGGCCGGGAATGGCGAGCGGCCCGCGCTCCTGAACACGTAGACGACCGCTGGCGTGCGCAACGCCCTGCAGGCGGTATTCGTCAAACCAGATCTCGTGCAATTGTTCGACGCGCAGGCCACCGATATCAAATACCCAACCCGGCGCACGCTGCTGCCCTGCCGCGGACGGCGCTGCCGGGCCCGCCTCTGTTGAACTCCCCGCCAGCTCCGGAAAGAACGCACTATGCTCCTCTTTGTTGGCACCCTGCCTCGCGCGCGTGCGCATGTAAAACCTTACGCCCCGCGCTTCTGCGGCGTGCGTGCGAAACTCGCCAACGGTCAGTGTCAGGAGTGCGATATGGGTCGAGACGTCCTGCGCGCGTGCCTCCCAGCGGTGCTGGCCAGTGCGCCCCCGAATCAGTAACTCCTCCACGTGTACCCGGCCGGGCAGGACGGTCCAGCCCGACTCCCAGGTTACGTACAGCCGGTCGGGGTCGCGGTTGATCAGCGGGTCTAGCCAGTTGGTGTTGAGCAACACATTTGCCGATAACACATAGGCGCCTTCCAACAGCAGCAAGGCCAGCACGACCACCGCCACAACCTTCTTGCCTGTGCCTCGTGCCATAGCTTCCCGCTCCCCGAGGCCAGCGCCCCTCCGATCATCAAACGTGCATCCGGCCGCTCATGCCTCCTGGCTCCAGGGAACCCGAAACAGAATTGAATACAGCACGGGAACCACGATCAGGGTAAGTACGGTCGCAAAACCGAGTCCAAACATGATGGTCAGCGACATGTTGACGAAAAACACGTCTTGCAGCAGCGGAATCATACCGAGGATGGTGGTGGTCGCGGCCATGGTCACCGGACGCAAGCGACTGACCGCTGAGTCAAGGATCGCCGTCAGGTGTTGCTTGCCGTCAGCGATCTGCTGATCGATTTCCTCGATCAGCACGATGGCGTTCTTTATCAACAGGCCGATCAGGCTAAGTAAACCGAGTAGCGCCATGAAGTCGAACGCACCGTTAACCCCGAGCAGGCCGGCGGTAACGCCAATTAACGCCAACGGCACCGTTAACCAGATAATCAACGGCTGGCGCACCTTGCCGAACAGCAGGATACTGGTGATGATCATGAACAGGAAGCCCACCGGCAACGCCTTGTACAGGCCGCTTTGCGCCTCGAAGGAATCTTCATACTCGCCGCCCCAACTCAGTGTATAGCCCGGTGGCAGTTCAAGGGCCTCGATCTGCGGCCGCACACGGTTGAATAGCGGCGAGGCCAACTCGCCATGCGGATTGCACGAGGCGATGATGGTTTGGATGCGGTTGCGCCCGCGCAGCACGGTATTTTCCCACACCGTCCCGAACCCCGACACGACCTGCGCCGCCGGCACACCCTTCTGCAGCACCGGGCTCCAAACCTGGATATCCTGGATGTGGGTAACATCCTCCCGCTCGTCCTCCGGTGGTCGAACAAGGATCGGCAATAGACGAATGCCGTCGCGGTACAGCCCGACCTGCGCGCCCTGGAACGCATATTTCATCGACGCGGCGAGGTCATGACGCGATACGCCAAGCTGACGCCCCACCTGCTCATCGAACAGCGGCTGAATCACCTTCTCTGGCTGACGCCAGTCGTCGCGAATCTCCTTGGCGTCGGGGTCGGCGTGAAATATGGCCTGCGCCTGTGCCGACAACCGGCGCAGCACGTTGGGGTCGGGGCCGTGAAAGCGCGCCTCAATCTTACCGTCGCGGCCCGGCCCGATGCGCAGTGCCTTAATGATGGGATCGACCTGCGGCATCTCACGCCGCATATAGTCCTCTACCTTCTTCCACACGGCCGGGATCTGCTCGCGCGTCTCGGTCTGCACGATCACCTGACCGTAAGCGCGGCTATCTTCCTTGGGCTCGTAGACCAGCGAGAAACGCAGATGCCCGCCACCAATCATCGAGGTGGTCTGCACGACACCCTGCTGCTCACGCAAAAACTCGCTGATCTGAACCGTGTAGTCGCGGGTCTGCCTTATATCGGTGCCCTCTATTGACCAGACGTCGACAAAGAATATCGGCGTGTTGGCATTGGGAAAAAACGCCTCCTTGACGAAACCGAACCCCCATAACGCGGCCACGAACAGCGCGCTGACCATCCCTACCGTAACCCACCGCAATTCAATCGCCTTTTTTACTGCGGCGCGGTAGACCTGAAACGCGCGCCCGGAATAGGCATCGGAGTCGCTACCCGCGCCCTTCGCCCCGGGATCGGGCTTGATTAACCAGGCGCACAACAACGGCGTTGTGGACACGGCGGTGAGCCAGCTCAGCAGCAATGAGATGAAAATCACGTAAAACAGCGAGCGTGCGAATTCTCCTGTTTCAGTCTGTGCCAGCCCGATGGCGGAAAACGCCAGGATACCGATCAGTGTGCCGCCTAGCAGCGCCCAGATGTTGCGGCTGACCACCTCGCGCGCGGCAGTGGCCGGCGGCGTCCCAGCGCGGATTTTCACCAGCATGCCCTCGGCAATAACGATGGCGTTGTCGACCAGCATGCCGAGCGCGATTACCAGCGCACCCAGCGAGACACGCTGCAGTTCGATGCCAAACATCTGCATGAACCACAGCGTGCCCGCCACCGTAATCAGCAACACCGCACCGATGATGAGCCCAGTGCGCAGACCCATGAAG
>CP070733.1:2331069-2334073 GCA_020347585.1 Pseudomonadota bacterium
CCACGCGCATCGAGGGGCTCAACAAGCAGCTTGCCACCCGCACTCTGGTTTCGAGCGAGGTGCTCGAGGGGCTGGACGGGTTTGTCACTCGCGAGGTTGGCCGCTTTTTGCTCAAGGGCAAGACCCAGGCAGTTACGCTCCACGAACTGGTCGGTCTGGATGGCGCGGTGGAAACCGCACGCCAGCAACGATTCGCGCAGTTCGCTGATGCGCTGGCGGCGTTCCGCGAGCAACACTGGGATGAATCCATTGCAATTTTGCAGGCGTTGCTGGCCGTACATCCCGACGATGGCCCCGCGCGCTACTATCAGGCGTTGTGCGAACAGCATCGCGCCAACCCGCCTGCACAGTGGGACGCGATTGTGAGGCTCGAAGTCAAATGACGTGGTTGATGCGCTATGAATCGTGGATTTGCATTGACGCCATAGGGTTGTTCGCTATACTTGGTCTAAATTTCCGAAGGCATACCCCCGTCTTCGGCACAGGGATTATAACAAATAGAACTCAGGAACGTTCTGGCTCCAAGGATTGGAGGTTCAGGGAGACGTGCAGTTACGCTGCTCCATTTCTTTATCTCAAAGCGGCAGCGCGTTACCGGAACGTAATCGATAACAAAAATTGAAGGGAGGATAGGACGCGATGGATCGGCGCGTCTTGATCATTGCAGTTGGATTGCTGCTGTTGGGAGGCTGGCCCGCTTGGGCCATGGCGGCGGATGCTTGCGAGCCGTGGGCGGCAAAACTCGTCTCCCTACAGGGTCGTGTCGAGATCAAAGCGGCTGATGCACAGGCATGGCAAGCAGCCAAGCTCGATGCCATCTATTGCCCCGGTGACACCCTTCAGGTCGGCGCCAACAGCCGCGCTGCTGTGGTGCTACCCAACGAAACCCTGCTACGCCTCGATCAGAACACCGTCATCACCCTAACCACCGTCGAGCCCGAGGCCGAGTCGCTGCTCGACATGCTCAAGGGCCTGGTGCACTTCATCAGCCGCACGCCGCGCAGCCTCAAAGTCAAAACGCCCTATGTGAACGCTGCCATCGAGGGCACCGAGTTTGTGGTCGAGTCCGGCGAGGGGCAAGCAACTGTCACTGTGTTCGAGGGCACGGTGTTGGCGCAGAACGAACAAGGCGAGGTACGCCTTACCGATGGCGAGCGCGCTACCGTGCAGCAAGGACAGGCGCCGGTCAAAGTCGCTGTGGTGCGCCCGCGCGATGCCGTGCAGTGGGCGGTGTATTATCCGCCGGTGATCGATCCCTTCAAACCGGATGATGCCATCGACGGCGCGGCCGGTGGCGCCGTGCGAGATTCACGCGCCAGCTTTGAGCAAGGCGATATCGAGGCTGCGTTGTTACGCCTCGACGATGTACCCGTGGGCATGCGCGACTCGGGATTCTACGCCTACCGCGCTTCGCTACTGCTCTACGTCGGCCGGGTGGACGACGCAAAAAAAGACATCGATCAGGCGCTGGCGCAAAACCCGTCGGACGCCAACGCTATGTCGCTGCAGTCCATTGTTGCGCTGGTGCAGGGCGACCGCGACCGCGCCATGCAACTAGCCGTAGATGCAACTAAGGCACAGCCCGATGCCGCCGCGCCACAGATCGCAATGTCTTATGCGCAGCAGGCACACTTCGATCTGCGCACCGCGCTGCAAAGTGCGCAAAAGGCTACGCAACTTGAACCCGACAATGCGCTTGCCCATGCGCGCGTTGCAGAACTCGAACTCTCCGAGGGCCGCCTCGGTCGCGCTGTGGACGCGGCTGCGAGATCAGCGGAGTTGAATCCCAAGCTCGCGCGCAGCCAGTGGGTGTTGGGCTTTGCTTACCTGACACGTGTCAGAATCAACAAGGCAATCGCCACACTGGAGCGGGCCGTCAAGCTCGACCCGGCCGACCCCATGGCGCGCCTTGGTCTCGGTCTGGCACGTATCCGCAAGGGCAAACTCGAGGAAGGCCGGCGCGAGATCGAGATCGCCGCCACCCTTGATCCCAACAACGCCATCATCCGCGCCTACCTCGGCAAGGCCTATTACGAGGAAAAGCGTGACGAACTGGCGGGCACCCAGTACGACATGGCCAAGGGTCTCGACCCCAACGACCCGACAGCGTTCTTCTACGATGCCATTCGCAAGC
This sequence comes from Pseudomonadota bacterium, assembly GCA_020347585.1. Classification (GTDB taxonomy): domain Bacteria; phylum Pseudomonadota; class Gammaproteobacteria; order CAMYNG01; family CAMYNG01. The sequence goes on from CP070733.1 coordinate 2,333,204, forward strand.
AGACCGACAATCGCCCGGTTGAGGCGCTGGAGGATATCCAGACCTCCATCGCGCTCAACGACAACCGCGCCGTGTACCGTTCGAGTCTGCTGCTGGACCAGGACGAGGCCGCGCGCAGCGCCAGCCGCGCGCGCATCTACCAGGACCTCGGCTTTGAACAACTGGCACTGGCCGACGGCTACAACTCGCTCAACGCCGACCCGTCCAGCCACTCGGCGCACCGCTTCCTCGCCGACGCCCATGCCGGCCAGCCGCGACAGGAGGCCGCGCGGGTCAGCGAACTGCTGCAGTCGCAGTTGTTGCAGCCTATCAACACTACGCCCATCCAACCACAGTTGGCAGAGGGCAACCTGCAGATCCTCGAGGGCAGTGGTCCGGCCGAGGCCGGTTTCAACGAGTTCAACCCGCTCTACACCAGTAACGGCGGCAACGTGCAGATCGACGGCGTGGTGGGCAGCCGCAACACCCTCGGCAACAGCCTGGTGTTCTCGCTCATCGAAGGGCCGTTCTCGCTCAGCCTCGGCCAGTTCCACTACGAGACCGACGGCTACCGCCCCAACAACGATCTCACCGAGGACGTCTACAACGTCTTCGGCCAGTGGGCCGCCACCCCGCAACTCAACCTGCAGGCCGAGTGGCGCCGCCGCGAGACCGACCAGGGCGACCTCGAGCAGAACTTCGACCCCACCGATTTCTCCGAAACTGACCGTCGCAAGATTAAGCGTGATATGAAGCGCTTCGGCCTGCGTTATTCGCCGGCCGTGCACTCGGATTTGATCTTCTCCTATATCGATGCGAGGCGTGATGGCGAGCAGGCACAGATAGTTGGACCGATAGATGTAGATGAGAAAGCCAGGGAAGAGGGCGATC
>CP070733.1:2334173-2353390 GCA_020347585.1 Pseudomonadota bacterium
CGGGGCTGATGGCACGGTGTAATTTTGTGGCGATATAGCCTGGCTGCCTGCGGAAAAATGCCGCGAACGTCTCCCACATTGCCAATGCCTCGGTCTCCATGCCCTCGGGAACTTCAAACGGGTTAATCACGATGATGTTGGTCACAGCTTGCTCCCTGTTGTGTTGGTGCTATGCGAAGTATTGCTGGTTACGATGCGGCGCATGTTATTTAGGTTGCTTCACCGGCAGAGAACAGGCATAGCCGGTACCAAGCCGCACCCAGCGCTTGAGGGAGTCGGACCGCCTGATGCCCTCGTGTGCCACCATCACCAACCCCTTCATCGGTTTCCCGGTAAAGTCACACACCCGTGCGTGGGGTCGTGTGAGCGCATTGTCGTACGCGTGTGGGCCGGTGCGTACGACCAGGTTGCGCTCCTGGATGCCGCAGCACATGTTGCCGTTTACCATGAAGGCAATGCCGCCAAACATCTTGCGTTCGGTGACGCCGGTGGCGTCTTGCAGCGCACGCCGTACGCGTTTCGCCAGTGCTTCATCGTATGCCACAGTGTCATTGCTCCCTGCACGTGCGCTCCGTTACGAATCTTCGACTTTACCAATCCAGGTATTTCCCCAGGCAGTGCAGGCAGCCCTCCCAACCCTCGCGGTGTGCTTCGTGCGCTTCGTCGGTGGGCAGTTTCTCGTGCAGCAGCACCAATTCGGTTTGCTTGCCGCGGGCGGTGAAATCCAGGGTGACCAGTGTCTCGCCGATGTCCATGCCGTTTTCCACCCAAGCCCAGGTAAATGCGAGGCGTTGATGGGGGCGGATCTCGACGAAGGTGCCCTCCACCACGTGCTCGGTGCCCGCAGGCCCGGTGGTATCGTCGTCGTTGCGGGTGATAAGGCGAAAACGGTACTTGCCGCCTACGCGCAACTCGTACGCCTCGACCCGTGTAACCATGTCATCCACTGGTCCCATCCATTTCTCCAGGGCTTCGACCGTGGTCCAGGCCGCAAACACCCGCTCGGGCGGCGCATCAAAGGTGCGGCGAATCTCAAGGCTTGCGGCGGTGGTTTGTGCGGCGATATCCATGGGTGTCCTCCCCTGTGGTTTCTTCCAGATAGTCGGCTAGGGCATCCAGCCGGTCGTCCCAGAATTGTTGGTATTCGGCGATCCAGTCGGCTGCGTCGCGCAGTGGGCCGGGTGTGATTCGGCAGCGGCGCACCCTGCCCAAGCGGTCCTGGGCCACCAGTCCGGCGCCCGCCAGCACCCGTACGTGTTTGGATACCGCAGCCAGCGACATGGCATAGGGCTCGGCGAGCTCGCCCATGCTCAGCGTGCTTTCCGCAAGGCGTGACAGGATGGAGCGCCGCGTAGGGTCGGCCAGTGCGGCAAAGGTCGCATCCAACGGCTCGGTGCTATATTTAACCATATGGTTAAATATAGCACGACGTTCGCGGTTAGCAAGGGCGGGGGGCGAAAAATGCCGGCGCAGCGAAAGGAGGTCGCTACCGGGGTTCAGGCCCGCTTCTGCAAGGCCTCGAGTTCCTTCTCCACACCGCGCAGGCGTTTGCGCAGTTCAACGAGTTGCTGTGCGACGGCGGTGTTCCTGAAGTAGTCCTTCACCGGCTGCAGCGGCAGCCCGGCGTAGACACCGGGCTCCGTCACGTCGCTGATGACCCCGGCGCGCTGTACCAGCACCACGTCATCGGTGATGGTGAGATGATCGAGGATGCCGGTCTGACCACTGGCGAGCATGCGCTTGCCGATGCGCGTCGAACCGGCAATCACGGTGTGTGCTGTAAGGATGCAATCTCGGTCAAGAAATACGTTGTGCGCAATGTGGCACAGTGCATCGAGCTTGCAGCCTGCGCTGATGCGCGTTTCATGGTATGTCGCGCGATCGATATTGCAGTTCGCTCCCAGCACCACGTCATCCTCAATGACGACCTTGCCGCGCTGGGGGATACGGTGACTTCTGCGCTCCTCGTCCTGGGCGAAACCAAAGCCCTCCATGCCAATGATGCAGCCGGACTGTACCTCGACCCGATCGCCAAGTTCGCAGTTGTAACCCACCACGACATTGGGGTGTAGTATCGAATCTGCGCCGATGCTGGCGCCCTCTTCGATTACCGTGTTAGCCATGATGACCGTGCCCTTGCCGATGTTTACGTCACGGCCGAGCACTGCGCCAGGCCCAATGAGGGCGTTATCCGCGACTTGCGCGGTATCGTGAATAACCGCCGAGGAGTGGATGCGCGGCCACTCGGTCGCGCGAAAATCGCGATCGTCGTAGGCCTGGCGCAGCAAGGCGTTGGCGAGTCGCACATTGGCGGCAGTTAGCACCGCCGTTTTGGCGAGGGTGGAGAAACTCCCGGCGAGATCAGGGCGGGTGACGATGGCGGCGGGTGCGGCCGCGAGCGCCGCGTCCACGAACTTGTCGCTATCGACAAACACTAGCGAGTCCGGCGTGCATTCGTCGACCGGATCAATGCGGGTCACGGTGGCGTCCGGGCCGGACATGTCTTGCAGAATGCCGCGCGCTTTGAAGTCGTGCAGAATCCCGGCAGCTTGCTTGTTCATTTTAGTTCGACTCCTTCGTCCCGCGGTGTTGGTCGGGCGTATTGCGTTCAACAGACTTGAAGAATAGCACGCGGCCTGCGCTCGGCTGTGTCGCTGTTACCTCTGCAGTCTGTCGAAGCCGGCTTGCCCAACCTTTTTCCCGGCCAGGCGGCAGGCGTGCTCCAGAGCCGCATTCAGGTTACCCCCCTGTGACAGTGCGTCAATGATGCCCGCGTTGAAGGTATCGCCTGCACCGATGGTGTCCACCACTTCGGGCGGGGTAAATGCCGGACTCGCAAACTCATTGCCGTCGGCATCGCATGCGACCGCCCCTTGGGCACCACGCGTGCAGATAAGCACGGCGGCAGGTGCAATTGTACGCACCGCATCGAACAAAGCCGTCGGGTCGCCATAACCCCGTGCTGTCATAAAGCTGCGCGAGAATAACAGGATGTCTGCGAGAGGGAACAACTGGTCGATGCCTTCGCGATCCTTTTCCACCTCAACCGAGATCGGCTGGTCGATGCGGCGTTCGTGCGCATGGCGCAGCATCTGCGCGGTCTCAGCGACGTTGCGTCCTTCAAAGTGCAGCCAGTCGAATTCCTCGATCGGGATTTGGGAGAAATGTGTGAAATCGAATTCAGGCAGATCGCGAAAATGCACAATCGTTCGCGAGCCGTTGGCGCGATTGAGCGTGATATACGAGGTAGGCGCCTTGCTGAACTCGACCCGCTGGCAAAAGTGCGTGCTAACGTGATGATCCAGCAAGTCCTGTTCGATGCGCCGGCCGTGGGGGTCGTCGGCCAGTACCCCGGCGAAATCCACGCGGTGGCCAAACTGCGCCAGGACGCAGGCGGTATTTGCGGCGTTGCCACCGCGCGCGAGACGCTGGGCGATGGCGCGCATCTCCTCATCTTCACCGGGATAGCGGTCGACGATATTGATTATATCGAGTGCGGCGATTCCAACGGCGAGGATGTGAGTCACGACGGCGTTGTGCAATTAAAACCGACCTCTAACGTACCATATAAAAAAGGTGGCGGGCGTCGCCTGGTACGCCCTAACCTGGCTTCTGGCGTTGTGACCCAGTTCACAAACCTCGTTCCAGTGCCACCACTGGCAGTGTATCGCGGCATCCTGTACCATCGCTGGCGATTTTCTCTACGCGAGAATACTGAAGACCCTGCGTGTCGCGCCGATAAAACCTGTTGGGGCGATTGCAGTCACCGGCCAACTTTCCCCCCCACGGCCGCTGTGATCGGGACAGCGAGTAACTGCGTGCTGGCGCGAGCCAGTATTGACGCGGCCTCGTGAAACGAACAAGGCATGAGGTGGGGTATCACATGGACACACGACTCGGTAGCGCGGTGAGCATCAAGTCACTGCAATTCACCGGCAAGGCCGGCGAGTATTTTAAGATCTGGATTGTTAACATCCTGTTGACCATCGTAACCCTGGGTATCTATTCCGCCTGGGCCAAGGTTCGCACCAACCGCTATTTCTACGGCAACACCATTCTGGATAATGCCGGCTTTGAATACCTGGCCAATCCGGTTTCCATCCTTAAGGGGCGTTTGATCGCCACTGCGTTTTTCATCATCTACGCGGTCGTCGGTCAATTCATGCCGTTAGCGCAGATTGGCTTCAGCCTGGTGTTATTGCTGTTGTTGCCGTGGCTGGTGGTGCAGGCCATGGTGTTTCGCACCCGCAACACCAGCTATCGCAATATCCGCTTTGGCTTTCAGCGCCGCTTCGGCCAGGCGGCCATGGTGTTCATTGTCCTGCCAATCCTTGCGGGCATCACACTGGGGTTGGCGTACCCGTACTTCCAGCGCCGCCGCCATCAGTTCATGATGGAAAGCGCTTCGTACGGCAACACCCGGTTTGAATTCGCCGCTAGCACGGGTAGTTTTTATACGATCTACCTTGCGGCGGTGGGCGTGACCCTGGTGTCGCTGGTGGTAGTTGCGCTGGTCGCGGCGATCGCTGCAGGCATCGCAGTCGCGCTACTTGGCGGCGAGGCGGCTTTGCAACAAGGCGCAAACGAGCAATTTGGCGCTATCGGGGCGGTGATGCCGATGATCTTCATGCCGCTGATCTACTTGGCGCTGTTCGCCTTCGTCAAAGCCAAAACAACCAATCTAGTGTGGAACGAACTGACCCTCGGCCCGCACGGTTTCACAAGCGAACTGAAGTTCATGAAACTGTTCTGGCTGTATATTTCCAACACGTTTGCCATCATTTTGTCTCTGGGCCTGCTGGTCCCGTGGGCCAAGGTGCGTATGGCGCGCTACCGCGTCGAGCACATCCGGGTCTGCGTTGCCGGTGACCTCGATGGCTTTATTGCCGCCGAGCAAGCCAACGTAACCAGCACTGCCGAGGGCGTTAGCGACGTCTTCGACATCGATATCGGCCTGTGAGGGAGATCGGTGCCGGCTACTACGACGGCCGCACCTCCCGGCGTACGGAGGTGCGGGTAGTCTTCTACCGTAGTGGCGAAGTTCGCCTTGCCGGTCCCGATATCGAACAGACGTTTCGCCTCAAAGATCTCACGATTAGCCCGCGTGTGGGCAACACGCCGCGCACCATCGAACTGAGCGGCGGCGCCAAGTGTGAAACCCTGGATAACGATGCTGTCGATGCCGTGCTCAAAGAGCAGGGCGCAGCCGGCGCACATGGCCTCGTGCACCGGCTCGAAAGCCGTTGGCGCTACGTCGCCGTCGCGCTGATTTTCACGGTCGCCTTCGTGTGGGGCTTCGTGACCTACGGCATACCGTCCTTGGCGCGGCAGGTCGCCTTTGCTGTACCGCCGGAGGTAGACGATGCGCTTGGCAGCGGTACGCTGCAGGCGATGGACGAGGTGTTCTTCGCCGAGTCACAACTGGATGCAGTGACCCGCGAGCGCTTTGTCAAACGTTTTACCACCATGACGCAAGGGCTCGACGACGGGCACGCGTACCAACTCGAGTTTCGCGCCAGCGAGGAAATCGGTGCCAATGCGTTCGCGCTGCCCTCGGGCATCATCGTGGTGACCGATGAACTGGTGCAGATCGCCGAGGACGACGACGAAGTGGTTGGCGTGCTGGCCCACGAGATCGGTCATGTTGTGCATCGCCACGGCTTGCGCACCGTGCTGCAGGACTCGGCAGTTGCGCTGTTGCTTGCCGTGATGACCGGCGACATCGCTTCCTCATCCAGCCTGGCAGCAGCATTGCCGGCCGCCCTGGCACACGCCAAGTACTCGCGCGAATTTGAGACCGAGGCCGACGACTATGCCTGGCACTACATGCGCGAGCACAACATTCCAGCTGAACACTTTGCCGCCATTCTCACTCGCATGGGCGAGGGCGAGGGCGACGAGGAGCAGGAGGCGGGCATCGAGGACTATTTGTCGTCGCACCCGGTAACCGCTGAGCGCGTCAAGCGTTTTACCGCCGAAGCCGACTAGCGTGTGGGTTGGCGTGAGCCGGGCAATGCGCCTGCCACGTCTCTGCTACACTCCTTGAACGCAACGGGGGAAGATTGGGTGCAATGAGCCAGGATGACAAAGGTCTTGTCACCCATCGCGGTGGCTGCCACTGCGGCGCGGTTGCGTTCGAGGTAGACGCGCCAGCGGACCTGGTGGTGCAGGAGTGCAACTGCTCCATCTGCTCGAAGACCGCCTACCTTCACCTGGTGGTGCCGCGCTCGCATTTTCGCCTGCTGCACGGTGAAGAAAAGCTCGCCACCTATACCTTCAACACCGGTGTCGCAAAGCATCTGTTCTGCACCACCTGTGGCATAAAATCGTTCTATGTGCCACGCTCCAACCCCAACGGCTATAGCGTGAACGCGCGTTGCCTGGACGAGTCCACCATCTCCTCGCTCACCATTGAGCAGTTCGACGGGCGTAACTGGGAACAAAACGCCCACACACTGGCACACCTGACGGACGAGTGAGCGCGACGGAGATCTTCAGCGCGGTTTGCGCGCGCTGAACAGCGCATAACCGGCGCCGCCTGCCGTGATAAAGCTACGGGCCTCGTCGAGAGTTTCTGCCGAGTGTGTGAGATCGTCGGGTAGTTCCAGGGTTTCGAGTTGCGCGATCACATCGGCTAGGCGCAGGCGCTGTTCCACCCTCGTCATCATCTCCAGCAGCGCGCTGCTAGCATTGCGGCTGCGCGTCGTGTTGAATCCGGCCTCGTCGATTAGTTCCAGGTAACCGTCTGCAGAGCGCGCGCCGGCGATGCATACGACGTGGCCGACCACTGTTTGCAGGGCCGCGGGCATCTCGCGGTTGACGACGATATCAGATATGCCTAGGCGCCCGCCGGGCTTGAGCACTCGGTAGAACTCGCGCAATGCGCGCGGCGCATCGGGAAAGGTGCAAAGCGCGCACTCACACAGCACCACATCGATGCTTGCGTCCTCACAGGGCAGATGCTCGGCATCACCGGTGCGAAAATCGACACGCGCTTCCAGGCCCGCCGCGCGCGTGGCGCGTCGCGCGTTTTGCACAATCAAATCGGAATAGTCCACGCCGGTGACCTGCGCGCCGAACTCCTCGGCCAGCAGGCGCGCCGTGGTACCGCGCCCGCAGGCCACGTCCAGCACTCGCGTGTCGGGGCCCACCAGGACGCTCTCCGCGAGCTGGCGGGTCAGCTGCGCGCCGCCGGGGTGGTGACTCTCACCCAGCAGCAACGTCGTGATCGGCAGTTCGTAGAGACCGGCACAGCAGCCCTTGAACCCCTGTGGTGTGGTGCTCACGAGGTTTCCTTGCCGGCCTGGTTGATGTCCCAGTCGTAGTCGAAATAGACCACCGTGTAGTTCGCGGCGCGCTCGAGTTCGCCCTTGAGCTCGTCGGGCGCCACGTCGATTAGGTAGTCGACGATGCCACGCGAGGAGGGCAGGCCGCGGCTGCGCAGGTCACGAATAAACTCCTTGCGGTACCACTTGAAGATCTCCGAGACCCGCAGCTCCTGCGCCGTGTGATCGATGGACACGTTGCTCGGCTCGCTGACGAAATCGCGGGCGGATTGCGCCAGAAACGGTTCGAGTTCATCACCAGTGGGCAGTTCGGGCCGCAGGATGGGACAACTGTCGCTGGCACAGTTGAGCACGAAGTGTGCACGCGGATCGCGCCACTGTTTTTTCACCTTCTTCTTCTGGATGCGCAGCAGGTTCACCTCCTCACCGCCGGCGATGAAATGCAGGCGATAGAAGAATCCCTGGCCCTTGGCGATCTGCGCCGGGGCGCGCACGTCATTAACGCTGTCGAGTGGCCAGCGATCCAACACGGCTTTGAGGACAAAGGCATTGTAGACGTACAACCAGTAGGCCTTGGCGTCGTTTTTGTCGGCGAAGCGCTCGGGCGCATTGTCCGGACTCCAGCGCCCCACCGCGGCAAGATAGGATTCTAGCGCGGCCATGGCATCGGCATCGCCATGCCATGCGTCGTAGTTGACACGCCCGTTCACCACGAAGCGTTGCAGCAGGTCTTCAAACACCTGGTGCGAGAAGCCTTTGGCGGGAAAGTCCACTGGCGGCGGCGCGTCAATACGCAGCACCGGCCGCTCATCGGCCCATGCAGGTAACAAGGCGGCGATCAGTAGTGCCAGCAGCAGCACGATCGACCGTATACGAACACAGGTATTCATCGTGCCTATGCCTCCTTTATTTCGGCAGTGCTAGGTTGCAGGAACAGTTCGCGCTCGCGGCGAATGGGCTCCAGTACCCGTTGCTCGAGTTCATCGCGGTAAAACATATTGTAGGTATCAAACGGAATCACCCGTTTCGCATCGGGGTGCACGATATGTACGCAGGACTTGCGTATTGAACGCAGGTCAAAAGCGTGGGCGTCGATGAACTGTACGATGAGCACGCGGAACACCTTGTGGTAGTCGATTTTTTTCGGCCGTGCCTTGCCCGGCAGCAGACCGATCAGTTTGCCCAGCGCGCCGGCTTGTGAGATTGGTGAGTGACGCGTTGAAAAAAGATCGAACAGCTTGTCACGCATCTCGGGGTCGTCTTCGTAGGCGATGGTGTTGCGCCCGGTCTCGGTCAGTACCTCGGGATCGACTAACCCTGTGAGCGGCACCATACGCCCACCCAGCTTGAGTGCGTAGGCCATGGCCACGCTGTCGGCGTGGCAGGGCACCGGCACAATATCCTCAGGGGCAAAGATGTCGCATTGCTCGAGGATGCGGCGCCGTACCTCGGTCAGTGTCAGGCGATCGCGGGCGCGGTCGTAGCCCTCGTCGTAGCCGTCCAGGCGACCGGCTGCCTGCACCGGCTGAAAGGTCACGCCGCGCACGCAGGGTTGTTCCAGGGCGAACTCGATGATCTCGCCGAGCTCGTCGTCGTTGATACCGCGGCGTACTGTCGAGACCAGCGTGGTGTCCACGCCGGCGGCGTTCAGGCGTTCCAGCGCCTGGGTACGGATGCGCGACAGATCGGCGCCGCGCAGCAGGCGGTGGACATCACGGCGGAATGAATCGAACTGCAGGTAGATCTCGATGTCTGGGAAGTCCTCGGCAAGCTTCTCGGCAAAGCCCGGCTCGGTGGCGATGCGCACGCCGTTGGTGTTGACCATCAGGTGGCCGATTGGCCGTCGCATGGCGGCGTGCAGGATGTCAAAGAACTGCGGGTGCGTGGTCGGTTCGCCGCCGGAGATCTGCACCACCGCCGGCTCGCCCTCGTTGGCCACCGCGCGGTCCAGCATGCGTTCGATGTGCTCCAGGCTACGGTGGCTGAGACGCTCGGGGCCGCTCGCCGCGTAGCAGGTGGGGCAACGCAGGTTGCAGTGGTCGGTCACCTCGATGAGCAGGGTGCAGCCGTGTTGCTCATGGTCCGGGCAGATCCCGCAATCATAGGGGCAGCCCCAGCGGATCGGGGTGTTGCAACTCAGCACCTGCTCGGGAGGCTTGATGTAGACCTCGCGGGCGCGGCGGTAGAAGTTGATGTCATCGGCGACCAGCACGCGCTCGAAGCCGTGCTGCGGGCAGCGTTTGTGCATCCACACGCCGCCGTCCTCGAACACGATCTTGGCATCGACGCGCCTCAGGCAGCTGGAACAGACGGAAACGGCGGTGTCGTAGAAGCGGTACGGCCTGGTTTTGGTTTGCATGGGTTCTCCTTGTCCAGCATTTAGACCCGGGCGGGTAGCGTGAGCTTACACGGGAAGGCGAGTGGGCCGCAGGAATCCCAAAACCACAGCGTCTGTGGGTTGATATATTAGAATTCGCTAATATATTATCGCTGTACTCAAGAATTACTGGAGGAAACACATGTATCACAGCATCAAGGAAATCGAAGCCCCGGAACTGGCGGACTGGCTGGACAAGAAGTCCAGTGCCTTTCGCGTGATCGATGTGCGCGGCCACGGTGAGATTGCTGCCGGGACCGTACCCGAGGCCGAAGCCGTACCCATGCACACCATCCCGGCACGCATGACCGAGTTTGAGCGCGATGAAACGCTCGTATTCGTTTGCCGCAGCGGCGCGCGTTCGGCCCAGGTCTGCGCCTTTCTCCAGCAGCAGGGTTACGACAACGTCTACAACCTTCGCGGTGGCATGATGGGATGGGCCGGCAGCGGTCTTCCCGCCACCCTGCCGCAAGCTGTCTGACCCGCGCTTCGCGCGACGCACCAAGGGCCGGTCCGCCAACAAGGCGGCCCGGCCTTTTTCGTTTCGGCTCACAAACCGGCTAACCCACGTCTTGCCCTAACGTCTCGCGTAGCGGTGTTCACTGTCGCCCGCATGCACTAAAGTGATGTTAGCCTCCCGGCCCCAGAGCAAAAGGGGGTTCCCTGTGCGACCCATCACGCTGTTTTTGTGCGGCGATGTCATGACCGGCAGGGGGATCGACCAGATCCTGCCCCGCCCGAGCAATACGGTGCTCTACGAATCGTTCGTCAAAAGCGCGCGGGATTATCTCGAACTGGCCGAGCGCAGACACGGCCGCATTCCCGCGCCCGTGAACTTCGACTACATCTGGGGCGACGCCCTAAAAGTGCTCGCGCAGCAGCGCCCCGACGCGCGCATCATCAATCTCGAAACGGCGGTTACCGCCAGTGATGACTATTGGCGCGGCAAGGGCATCAATTACCGCATGCACCCGGACAACGTCGGCTGCCTAACAGCTGCCGGCATCGATTGTTGCGTGCTGGCCAACAATCACGTCCTCGACTGGGGTTACGCGGGTCTCGATGAGACGCTACGTGTCTTGCAGGCGGCGGGTATGCAAACGGCGGGTGCTGGACCCAATCTCGAAACTGCCGCTGTACCCGCAGTGATCCCGTTGACGCAGGACGCCAGGGTTATCGTCTTCGCCTTTGGCGCCGAATCGAGCGGTGTGCCCGCAAGCTGGGCGGCAACTGAAACCCGTGCTGGTGTTAACCTGCTGCGCGATGCCGAACGCACCGTACGCTATGTGCGCGAGACTTGCGCAAAAATCAGGCGCGCCGGCGACATGGTGTTGGTTTCGATCCACTGGGGCGCCAACTGGGGATATGAAGTTTCGCAATCGCAGCAGGAGCTTGCGCACCAGCTCATCGATGAGGCGCAGGTTGATCTGGTGCACGGTCACTCCTCGCATCACGTCAAGGCGATGGAGGTCTACAAGGGCAGGCTGGTGTTGTACGGCTGTGGCGATTTTATCAACGACTATGAAGGTATCGGCGGCTATGATGAATTTCGCAGTGATCTGGCATTGATGTATTTTCCGGCACTGGAGCGCAGCTCGGGCGAATTGGTTTCACTCAGAATGGTGCCGATGCAGACCCGAAATTTCAGGTCCGGGCGAGCTACGCCGGCAGATGCAGCCTGGTTACATCAAGTCATAGACAGGCAGGTGAGGCGTTTTGGCGCCGGTGTCGACCTGCAGGACGACCACACCATGACATTGAACTGGCAATGATGTTTAGGGGGAGGATACACATGCAGCGCACTGCGTTAGTTCTGGGGGTATTGCTCACGGTGTTGGCCGCGCCGTGCTGGTCAGCGGCCGGGGTTGACGACTACCCAATGACCGCACAGGCTATCGCGCCTGGCGTCTACGCGGTGCTTACCCCGGCGCGCGATTTCCCCAATGCCCAAAACAAGGGTTGGAACTCCAACAGTGCCTTTGTCGTCACCGATGGCGGCGTGCTGTTGTTCGACACTGGTACCTCGCAGACCATCGGTGAAGCACTCAAGCGCGCCATCGCTAAGGTGACCGATCAGCCGGTGCGTTGGATCGTTAACTCCCATGGCCACGGCGATCACTGGCTGGGCAACGCGGCTTTCTATCGCGAGGGCGTGACCATCTATGCCTCACCCAGGGTCAAGCAGCGCGTCGAAACCGAAGGGCAGGAGTGGATCAGCCGCTTCGAGCGCATGACCGATGGCGCCACCGGACACTCCGACGTCATCGTACCTAACTTCGAAATCGACGAGCGCACTGAGGCGGTCATCGGCGGCCTGCGGGTGGTGTTCATTCCCTCTGGTAACAGTCATTCGCCGGGCGACATATTGGTGTGGCTGCCGCAGCGCAAGGTGTTGCTGGCTGGCGACGTGGTCTATTCCGATCGCATGCCCTCGACATTCGACTCCGACGTGCGCCAGTGGATCCGTTTTCTCGGGGATCTCGAGGCAATTAAGCCGGTGGTGGTAGTTCCGGGCCACGGTGCTGTCACTGATGCTGCCGCACTGCGTCGCCAGAGAGAATTTCTGTCAACGCTGTGGGCGGTGGTAAAGCAGGGGTACGAGGACGGTAAGACGGACTTTGAGATTGTGCCGCTGGCGCGCGAGGCGTTGAGGCAATACAAGGCTGGCTATCCCGGCTTCGATGACAAGCTGGGTCGCGACGTCTCGCACGTTTACCTGCAGGTCGAGGCGGCGCTGTTTTAACAGTGCGTTATTAGGGCCAGTTACGGTAGAAGTTGCGGTACTCGAGCACCTTTTTCACGTAATCACGGGTCTCGTCATAGGGAGGAATCCCCTCGTAACGATCCACCGCGCTTTCACCGGCGTTGTAGGCAGCGAGCACGAAGCTGAGTTTGCCCGGGTAACGCGCCATCAGGTCCTTGAGGTAGCGCACCCCCGCGTCCACGTTTTGCCGGGGGTTGTAGCGGTCGTTCACGCCGTAGGCCTGGGCGGTGAGGGGCATGAGCTGCATCAGGCCAGCGGCGCCTACGTGCGACGTTGCCTTGGGATTGAAATAGGATTCCGCGTGGATCACCGCCATCACCAGCGCGCTATCCACCCGGTGGCGCGTGGCGGTTTCGTGGATCAATGAGTCGAAACGCAGCGCATTGACGATGGGTGGCCCCCAATACTGCTGCAGGGTCGCGCTGGCCTTGGCGCCTGAGCTACGCCTGGCGTGTGAAGACATGTCCGCTGCGGCCACGGTCGTGACTGCGCAGATCCATAGCACCGCAATTCCGACCAGGCGGGCGGTTACGGCGAGTCGATGACCTTCCTGGTGGTTCAAACGCTGTTCTCCTGTGTGACGCAAGCTCGTGAGGCAGTAATAATATCGGAACTACGTCACAATTTTTTAGGCCGTACCGAGGTCCCGCAGCCGTTCGGCTGCGCAATTTACCCATGACTAATGTGGTAGATTTGGGATGAGCGGCGTCCTGCCGCGACTCGCCCGTGGTCCTCGCACGCAATTCGGCCGTCAGCCCCACGCGCTGGCGGATTGCGGGTGTTGCGCGGCGCAATTCTCGCATAACGTGGCGGCGATGCGCACCGGACCAGGGAGGAGCCTGAATCGTATGAAATCACAACGACACAGCAGGTGCGGTTGGTGGCTGTCGGTGCTGGCCGCAGGTGCGGTGTGCGCTGGCGACGGTATCGGTGGCGACTTTGGTTTTCGCCTGGGCGACAAATATGAGCCGGCCAACGCGCTGCGCCGCGACGTGGGAGAGGACGGCAACGTCAGCTATCTTGCCAAGCAACTTATCAAGCATGGCTTTTTCGACGAGGTCTACGTCGAAGTTACGCCACTCACCAATAGGATCTACCGCATCAGCGCGCGGGGTGCCGCGCTGAATCCGGAGGTATGCGCTGCCCAGCAGCAGCGCATGCGCAAGAACCTCGAAGCGGCCCATGCGGATGCTGGTTACTATGCGCTGGACGATGGCGACATGTTCTACAACAAGTCACGTCTGGCCACCCTAGGCTGCACTGGGGATGAGCGCAGCGTGACCCTGACGCTGGAGTACCTGGACGAGCACCTTGAGGCAATCGCGGAGCGCGAGGCTCGCACCGAGTGAGGGTTGCCGACCACCGGCACTGAGGCTCCCACGGCCGTTCCTCAGACGCTGCCCTCTGCTTCGTGCGCAGGGCTACCGCTCTGCCCCAACGTCGGCCAGGGATGGGCGGTACACACCGACACCCAGGTCCGGTGGTCGGTGGCCAACATGGCCTCTGCAACCCGCATCGCCTGGGCGAAGCTATTGGCGTAGATCAACGCATAGTTCATGCGGCTGGTCGAATCGCGAAAATATCCTACCCGCCACGGTTCGACACCTGCGCGTCTGCGACCTGCTCCCGTGGTGATATCCAATGAAACCCCCCCTACCTGATTCATGGTTGTTCGCCTCCGCCGCAAGTTGAGCGACGACGATAACAACCGTTCGGGGAAAAACCTTGTCTGGAAGCGCCAACCGGTTGTTGAGATACGCCCTATTGCCCGCTGGTTTGCGCGGACGCACGGACGGCATCGCTATCATCGGTTTGCTGGACTCGCAGCCGGCTCGGAGAAGCTGGATGTGGGTTTCTGATTATCGAGTGCAGCGCGCCGGCCTATGGCAAGTCGAACAGCAGCACCTCGGAAGCGGACTTGCCGGTGAGAGTCACGTGGCCTTCGGCGCGGATAATCGCACCGTCGCCACCTGAGAGCATCTCGCCATTGACTGTCAGGGTGCCGCTCACCACATGCACGAAGGCCTGACGACCGATCTCGAACGGATGGCTAACCGTGTCACGGTCGGTAAGTTGCGTGCCATAGAGCCGGGCGTCCTGGTGAATACGCAGCGATCCGTCGCGACCGTCTGGGGAGGCGAGCAGGCATAGACGCCCATGGCGTTCGGCATACGGGAAGGCCTTTTGTTCGTAGCTTGGTGCATAGCCGTTGCGATCCGGGAGCATCCAAATTTGTAGAAAGTGCACCGGTGCGTCTCCTGACGCGTTGTACTCGCTGTGGGTGACACCGGTGCCGGCACTCATGCGCTGTACCTCGCCTGGTCGAATGACCGAGCCATTACCTATGTTGTCGCGGTGTTCGAGCGCGCCATCAAGCACGTAACTGATGATCTCCATGTTGCGATGGCCGTGCGTACCGAAGCCCGCACCCGGCGCCACGGTGTCGTCATTGATCACACGCAGTGCCGAGATACCCATGCGCTCGGGGTCAAAGTAGTTCGCGAACGAAAATGTGTGACGGCTATCAAGCCAGCCATAGCGACTTCGACCGCGATCTTTGGATTTGCGCACGACGATCATCTAGATGAGTTCCTCGGTTGAGCGGGTGACCGTCCATCGCGCCTCGGACGGCCACCCCCGTTGAGCTAGTGTGCGGCAGCGGTTCGCATCTTCAACCGGCTGTCGATACTGATGGTTTCGCGTACGTCCTGCCCGGCGAGGATCAGCAGGCCACCGGCAATGGCGAGGTTCTTCATGAACATGATCATCTGCATCTGGTCGCCAAAATTGGCGTGGAACACCCCCGCGGCGATGACGCTGAATCCGGCCAGCGCTAGTGCTGCCCAGCGTTGTTGCCATCCCACGATCAGCGCCACCGCACCGCCCACCTCGAGCAGTATCACCAAGGGCAGGAGGCCGCCTGGGACGCCCATGGCTTCCATGTACTGCTGGGTGCCGGCGTAACCAGTTATCTTGGTCAGGCCAGCCATCAGGAAGATGTGTGCGAGAAGGATGCGTCCCGCCAGGTTGCCAATCTTTTGCATTGCTGTGTCCTCCGTGGGTTGATTCAGGGCGCTTCGAAAAGCGTCGGATAAAACTATAGATTGATTCGTTAGATAAAAAAGCGCAAAATATTGTGTAATTCAATCTATTAATTAGATAAGAGGCCGTCTATGAGCACTCCCCGAGTTACTCTCGATCAGTGGCGCACGTTGCAGGCGGTGGTTGACTACGGCGGCTACGCGCAGGCCGCACAGCAACTGCATCGCAGTCAGTCGTCGGTGAGTTATGCCATCTCCCGTTTGCAGGAGCAGCTTGGTGTGGCGTTGTTGCGCGTCGAGGGTCGCAAGGCACAGCTCACTGAGGCCGGCGAGGCGCTGTTGCTGCGTTCGCGCCCCCTGGTGCAGGCGGCCGTAGAGCTCGAGCAGCTGGCGCACAGCTTGGGCCAGGGCTGGGAGCCCGAGGTGCGGCTGGTGGTTGACGCCGCCTTCCCTACCGGGCTGCTAATGCAGGCCCTGCGCCGCTTTGAACCGCTGTGCCCCAACACCACGGTGCAGCTCAGCGAGGTGGTCCTGACGGGTGCCGATGAGGCGCTCGAGGAAGGGCGCGCGGACCTTGCCGTTGGCGAGCGCGTGCCGTCCCGCTTCCTCGGCGACCCGCTCATCGGCATTGAGTTTGTAGCCGTCGCCGCGCCAGATCATCCCCTGCATGGGTTGGGGCGCGAGGTTGCCCTTGGCGATCTGGAGCGTGAGCGGCAGGTGATAGTTCGTGACTCTGGGATGCGCCGTCAGCGCGACACTGGCTGGCTGGGCGCCGAACAGCGCTGGACGGTCAGCAGTATCGACAGCGCCGTGGCAGCGGTGTGTGCCGGGCTGGGTTTCGCCTGGCTACCGCGCCACGCGATCGCGGCGCAACTCCGGGACGGTGCGCTGGCGCCAGTCGCACTGGGTAAGGGACAGGTCTACCGGGCGCAGCTGTTCCTGGTCTATGGGCAGCACAATCCCGGCCCGGCGGTACGGCAACTGGCCGGGCTGTTGGAGGACCTTGCAGGTGCCGAGCGGCTTGAAAAAGCGAAGCCGCGGCGCGGCGGTAATTAACCTGGATGCAGGCGGAGGGGCACAGGAAGTCGCTCGTCTGGCTTGTGCCTCACCCAGTGACCGGAGGCGGTGCGCATCAGGTCCATCCAGGTCTTGCTGTGGTCGTCCTCGAAGATGAGCGTGCGGTCGGCGGGTAGCACATTCCACGCGCCGTGCTCCAGCTCTGCCTGCAGCTGGCCGGGCGCCCAGCTCGCCAGGCCGGCATAGATACGCAACTCGCCGCCCCGACGTTCGGCACCTACCAGGCGCTCGAGTACTTCCAGATTGCCGCTCAGATACAGGTCATCCATGACATGCATGGCATCGTCCGGCTTGTCCGCGGCGCTGAACAAGAATACCAGGGAGTGCTGGCGCACCGGGCCGCCCCAGTACACTTTGTCGGCGCTACCGCGCAGCGTGCCGTTTTCCTCCAATACCTCGCCAAGGTTGAAGCGCGTCTCGCGGTTTATGATGACGCCGATAGTGCCATCGTCGTCGTGGCCGGCAATAAATACGACCGAATGATAGAAATTGGGATCGGTCAGGTCGGGCGTGGCGACCAGAAAGTCGCCCGCCACGATGCGCTCGCTGCGGGGCGGTTCGGTTTGCGCGCGCGGGTCGCTGGTCAGCACCAGTAGCGCCGCGCACAGCATCAGGCCGGCGGTAGTCAGGGCCGCCGCGGTTTTCGGTCGGGATCCGGCTGTCATGATTCGGCGCACCTCCGGGCGGTTCGGCGCCTCCCTGCGGAACGGACGCACACGGCTTGGGGCTGATGGGGTTGGCCGCTCATGAGCGTCTTCCGCAATAATAGCCCATCGCCGTTCACGGTGCGGCAGTCGCGCCGGGTGGCTGGATAACGCACAGTGCCAACTGTATGATAATCGACCCGTTTTCGTGACGCCCCCACGGGCTGGAGCACCAAGGCATGGATATCACGCCCTACTTGAAATTGATGGTCGAGCGCAATGCGTCCGACATGTATCTCAGCACGGGGGCACCGCCCAACGTCAAGATCGAGGGCGTGACTGCGCCGGTGGGCAAGACCGCGGCCGCACCGGGTGTGGTCAAGAAGATCGCCGCAAGTCTGGTGACGGAGGATCAGATGAAGGCGTTCGAGGAAAGCCTCGAGCTGGACACGGCGATTTCCATTCCCGACGTGGGCCGCTTCCGCGTCAATCTGTTTGTACAGCGTGGCGAGGTTTCGATGGTGGTGCGCTACGTCAAGTGGGATGTGCCCAGCCTCGAGCAACTCAGGCTGCCGCCGGCACTCGCGGACCTGATTATGGAACCACGCGGACTGATCATCGTCGCGGGTTCAACGGGTGCGGGCAAGTCGACTACGCTTGCATCGATGATCGATCACCGTAACCGCAACAAGTCCGGGCACATTCTCACCATTGAAGACCCTATCGAATTCATCCACAAGCACAATCGCTCGATCGTGAACCAGCGTGAGGTGGGACTCGATACGGCGTCTTACGCAGAGGCATTGCGGCGTGCGGTGCGCGAGGCGCCTGATGTCATCATGATCGGCGAGATTCGCGATCACGATGTCATGAAGCAGGCGCTCTCCTATGCCGACACCGGACACCTGTGTCTGGCCACACTGCACGCGACCAACGCCGATCAGGCCATGGACCGCATCATCAATTTCCTGCCGGATGTGCCGCGCGAGCAACTGTTGATGGATTTGTCGCTCAATCTGCGCGCCGTGATTTCTCAGCGCCTGCTGCGCAGCACCGACGGCAAGCGCGTGGCGGCCACCGAGATCATCCAGAACACGCCATATGTGAAGGCGCTGCTACGCGACGGCGATATTCACAAGATAAAGTCAGCGATGGAAGAGGCGCCGGAGAACGTAATGCACACCTTTGACCAGGACATCATGCGGCTGTACCAGGCCAAAAAGGTCGCCCTCGAAGAGGCAATGGAGCACGCCGACGATTCAGAACACATGCGCCTCAAGCTACGCCTGGGCGGGCACGACCTCACGGGCGAAGCCGACGATATCTACGGCTAACTCACACCCCACCCGTCACCTTCCCGTGTTGCATTCATTGCAGGGCGGTCCATACTTGGTTGAAGAGCACGCTGCGCTGCATTGCTGCTGCGCACCATGGAGGATCCGCAATGACGAACGAAATGACCGACAGGGAAAAAGAGCAACGTGTACTTGGTATCCATACCGAAGATACTGTATTTGAGCAATGGACCCGTGCGGCTGCCGAAGAAATCGCCGCTGACGAAGGTGTGCATCTGGCCGAGGCCCACTGGAACGTTGTGGAGTTTCTGCGCGATTATTATCAGAGCAACGGTATCCCCGAGCATGCGCGCCAATTGAGTGATGCGCTGTCGGCGCGCTTTGCTGCCGACGGTGGCCTGAAGTACCTGTACACGCTGTTTCCCAAGGGGCCAGTGAACCAGGGCAACCGCATCGCCGGGGTGCCGGTACCGTCCGACAGCGCCGATCCGTCGTTCGGATCCGTGTCCTGACCGCTCATATCAGTCGCCGTGTCGCCGGCGCGCGTAACCCGGTGGCGTAGCGATGCGGCGGTAGTTTCCGAGATCCCCCTGCAGGTAGAGCACTCCGTCGTGTTCCACAAAGGCGACCGTAGCAAGCGGATCGCCGTGACGGCGAAACCGCCGTGTGCCCACCGCAATCAGGGCGCGCTTTTCGCTGTCACCTGTCACTGTGTACAGCGTGCCCGACTCGA
>CP070733.1:2353490-2360312 GCA_020347585.1 Pseudomonadota bacterium
GCGATCACACCCAGCGCCCAAAGCCCGCCGATCAGATTTAGCGAGTAATCATGCTCGCGCAGGTAAATAGTAAAGAAGGTGTAATACGGGCCATGGCTCGCCTGCATCAGGAAACACACTGCAAGCAGTCCCAGCACCTGCGGGCGCAGCAGCACCTTGCGCAGCGGTTCGTGGTCGAGCGCGAGGTAGCCCGCCGCCGACTCGGGAACCAGCAGGCTGGCGATCCAAATACCGGCAAACAGCACCAGCAGCACACCCGGCAGCAGCCCGACACCCCAGGTCTCGAGCGCCGGTCCCAGCACCCAGACCGCAACAATAAAGCCCACCGATCCCCACAGGCGCACGCTGCTATAGCGATGCGCGTCGTTGCCCAGATGTGTGAAGGTCGTTGCCTCGAACTGTGGCAGCGCGGCGTTCCAGAAAAAGCTGAACAACAGCATCACAGCGACCAGCCACCAGTAACCCTGCACCCAGAACACGCCGGCGAACGCCAGCATCGCGAGCAGGCTGCCGGCACGCACGATGGCCATGCGTTTGCCCGTATGATCGGCGATCCAGCCCCATACGTTCGGGGAGACGATCTTGGTCGCCATGATGACCGCCATCAGCTCGCCAATGGCGCGGGCGTCAAAGCCCTGCGATTTAAGGTAGAAACTCCAGTACGGCACCAGCGCACCGAGGCTGGCGAAATAGAAGAAATAGAACCCCGAGAGTTTCCAGTAAGGCATTACCGCAAGGCTAAGGGCAAAGGTAAAAAGTACAAGGGACCGAAGTACGAACGCCCAATCATGCCGTGATGCAGCACTAAACTCACCGGCGCACTTCCCCGATATCCTGCATCTCAGCCTGCAGACGAAGACACAGATCAACTAGCTTTGAGTGCGCTCAGGGCTCGCCGGAATCACGGGTGTTTCAGACGTGACATCCATGTTCTGCGCGCGGTGACGCAGCATGTGGTCCATGAGCACGATGGCAATCATGGCCTCGGCGATGGGTGTGGCACGGATGCCAACACAGGGATCGTGACGCCCCTTAGTGACAACCTCAACTGGCTCACCCTTGACGTTAACGCTTTGCGCGGAAAGGCGAAGGCTCGAGGTTGGCTTCAGGGCAATGCTCGCCAAGATATCCTGACCGCTGGAGATCCCGCCCAGCACGCCGCCGGCATTGTTGCCGAGAAATCCCTGCGGCGTGATTTCGTCACGGTGTTCGGTGCCTTTTTGCTCGACGCTCGCGAATCCCGCACCGATCTCCACGCCTTTCACCGCGTTGATGCACATCAGCGCGTGGGCAATGTCCGCATCGAGCCGATCGAACACTGGTTCACCGAGTCCGGGCGGCACGCCTTCGGCCACCACATTGATGCGCGCGCCGATGGAGTTGCCCTCCTTGCGCAGCGCATCCATATACGCTTCGAGTTCAGGCACCCTGCCTGCGTCCGGAAAGAAAAACGGATTGCGTTCCACTTCGTCCCAGTCAAACGTGTCATGGCCGATAGGACCAAGCTGGGCCATGTAGCCACGGATCCGCACACCATAGCGTTCGCCCAGATACTTCTTTGCAATGGCGCCGGCCGCCACGCGCATGGCGGTCTCGCGGGCCGAGGATCGGCCACCGCCGCGGTAATCGCGCATGCCGTATTTCTGCTGGTATGAATAGTCGGCGTGGCCCGGGCGGAAACGGTCCATGATATTGGAGTAGTCTTTCGAACGCTGATCAACGTTCTCGATGAGTAGCCCGATCGGGGTTCCGGTGGTTACGCCCTCGAAAACACCGGAGAGAATCCGCACCGCGTCCGTCTCACGACGCTGAGTGGTGTGGCGACTCTTGCCGGGCTTACGCCGCTCAAGGTCTGCCTGCAGATCCGCCTCTGACAACGCCAAGCCTGGCGGGCAGCCGTCGACGATGCAGCCGAGCGCGGCACCATGGCTTTCGCCGAAAGTAGTGACGGTAAAGAGTTTTCCTATGGAATTTCCAGACATAAACTTCTATTGTACCTATTTATATGAACGGCGTCCCAACCAACCATCGTTCGGCTCCGCGGCGTTTAAGGGTATCTTGATGGCGGCCGCTACAGATAGGGTACATCCGCTCCGCAACAGGAAAAACCCGACCTTACTATACTAAAATCAGCGAGTTAAATGGCTCAAGGAAAACAGGGAGGAAGTTTCCGGCCGGAAGCCGGCAACCACATCTTTCAACCACACTCATGCGTACCGGTACGACCATTCCTGTACTGACGGTCTCGTTCGGCGCCGTAATGGTGTTGATGATCGTGCTGACCGCTATCGCCCTCGATCGCATCCAGTCCGACTTCCAGAACATCAATTCCATCGTACGCGAGAACAACGTCAAGACGCGCCTCGTGAATCAAATGCGCACGGCGGCACGCGATCGCACTGTCAATCTGCAGAAGATGGTCAGCAGCGCGGATCCCTTTGCACGCGAAGAGGCCTACGTGCAGTTCAACAACAACGGCGGCCTGTTTGCCGAGGCGCGTATCGCGCTACTCGCAATGGAACTTACGGACGAGGAGAAGGCCATTCTCGGCCAACAGGCGGCGCTGACCAGAACCGTGGTTCCAATGCAACGGCGTATCGCAGACCTTGCCATCATGGAAGAAAATGACGAGGCCAACCGCCTGCTCGTTGAGGGCGGAATCCCCAAACAGGACCGGGTATTCGTCTACCTTACGCGACTTCAGAACCTGCAGGAAGAGGCAGCAGAGCAGGTTGTATCCCAGGCGAACCGGGAGTTTTTTTATACCAAGACCGTTCTTCTGATACTAGCCGGGTCGATCATCTTCATCAGTTTTCTGATTGCATTGTTTGTTGTGCGGCGTACCTCGCTATCAGAGAAATCTCTGTTCAAGGAGAAGGAACGCGCACAGGTTACCCTGCATTCAATTGGTGATGGGGTTATTACGACTGACGCGGCAGGCAACGTCGAGCATATCAACTCAATCGCCACGCTGCTGACCGGCTGGTCCAATGCCGATGCCCACGGCACGCCCGCCAGGGAGGTGTTTCGCGTTGTTCGTGACAGTGATCGCGAACCGCTACAGGACCCCGTCTCCCGGATACTTGCCGAGCAAACTGTAATAACCTCCGATCGCCATACCACGCTGGTGTGTGGTGATGCCAACGAGTTCGCAATCGAATATACCGCCTCGCCGATATTTTCCTCTGACAAATCAATCATTGGTGCCGTACTGGTGTTTCGCGACGTGACCGAAATGCGCGCCTTGTCGCATCAACTTTCGTACCAGGCAAGCCATGACTCCCTATCCGGACTGATAAATCGTCGTGAGTTCGAGGCACGTATGGAGCGATTGTTGGCCAACATAGGGGACAAGGGCGAAGTCCATACACTGTGCTATCTGGATCTGGATCAGTTCAAGATTGTAAACGACACTTGTGGTCACATTGCCGGCGACGAACTGCTCAAGCAGGTAGCGACACGCCTCAAGAGCCATGTTCGCGAAAGCGACCTGCTGGCACGACTCGGTGGCGACGAGTTTGGCATCCTGTTCCTCAACTGCTCGACTGAAAAGGCACGGTTGATTCTTGAGGAGATCCGGAAATCCGCAAATGACATGCGCTTCGTTTGGGATGACAAGTCCTTCAACGTTGGCGTTAGCGTTGGGGTGGTATCGATCGACGGAAACAGCGCTAACCTCTACAGCCTGTTGAGCGCCGCTGACACCGCATGCTACGTCGCCAAAGACGAGGGCCGAAACCGCATTCACGTCTACCAGTCAGATGATCACACGCTGGCACTTCGTGAAGGCGAAATGCAGTGGGTGCATCGAATCTCAAGCGCGCTGGAGGACAACCGATTCCGCTTGTACCAACAGTTGATCGAGCCGCTGGCCGCCGATACGCCCGAGTTACACTGCGAAATCATGCTGCGCATGGTTGACGAAAACGGGGCCGAGGTGCCTCCCATGGCCTTCATTCCGGCAGCCGAGCGCTATAATCTGATGTCCGCGATTGACCGCTGGGTGGTGCGCAACACACTGGATGCACTGGACCAACGGGGCACGGCCGGCATGCAGGCAGAGCAAAGTTTCGCCGTCAACATTTCGGGCCAGTCGCTGTGTGAGGACAACTTCCTTGACTACGTTCAACAGCAGATCGCACAACACCGCACGAACCCGAGTCAGTTGTGCTTCGAGATCACCGAAACCAGCGCCATCGTCAACCTGACGCGTGCCATGCATTTCATCGCCACACTCAAGCAGCTAGGCTGCCGCTTCTCGCTGGATGATTTCGGCAGCGGTCTAAGTTCGTTTGCCTATCTGAAAAACCTGCCAGTCGATTATCTCAAGATAGACGGCGGGTTCATCCGCGATATCGCTGATGACCCAATGGACAGGGCGCTGGTCGAATCCATCAACCAGATTGGCCACGTGATGGGCATTCGTACCATTGCCGAGTACGTTGAGACACCCGAGATACTCGCGGTCCTGCGGGAAATAGGTGTGGACTATGCCCAGGGCTATGGCATCGTGCGGCCGGTTCCGCTATCGACGCTGGCTAACGTCGCCGTACAAGCCGCCCGATAGCTCTACTACCGCGGCCCTCGGCGTAGCAGTTCAGGTCTGCGACAACCCCTTGCGGTGCGCGTTGTTGATATCGCGCAACAGCCCCTTGAACGGCAACACCAGGTCGCTTTGCTGACGAACGATCGCCATAAATGGCAGATCATCACCCCCGAAGCGGTGCGTGCCGTCCTTCAGTGCATTGAGCAGTTCGCGCACACCGCGATCGAGGTCGTCAACAAAACCCAGCGCATCGCCCATTTCCTCGACGTCATATTCTGCGGACATGCGCAAATCCTTAACCTCGAACAGGGCCTGCTCAACCAGTTCAATGTAATCCTCGATCGTATTAACCTCTTGCATCGTCACGAATCCCCCTCACCGTTGGCTGTTATCGTTGCCAGCGTACTCGATAGTAGCTTCGGTGAACGCATTTTGATGTTCACGCAGTTGCTGCTCCTCAAGCAGGAACACGCCGTGGCCGCCGTGCTCAAAATCGAGCCAGACGAATGGCACCTGCGGATAGCGTTGCGCAAGCGCCGGTGCGCTGTTGCCAACTTCCACCACCAGAATCCCGCCGGGATTGAGGTGGTGTGCGGCCTCCCGCAGCATCGGCACCACCAACGCCAATCCGTCGGTGCCAGCCGCCAGCGCAAACTGCGGCTCGCGCCGATACTCCTCCGGTAACGCGGCCATATCCTCTGCATCCACATAAGGAGGGTTGCTGACTATGATGTCGTAGCGCTGGCCACTGAGCGCTGCAAATAGATCGGACTGGAACAGCGAGACACGCTCACCCAATCCATGGCGTTCGACATTAATCTGCGCAACGGCAAGCGCGTCTGCCGACACGTCGCTGGCATCCACATTTGCCGCGGGGAAGGCAACCGCGCAGGCGATTGCGATGCAACCGCTGCCGGTGCACAAGTCAAGCATGTTCGTAACGCCTTGCGGGTCGACCCAGGGCTCAAAGCCTTGGTGTATCAATTCCGCTATCGGCGAGCGCGGTATCAATACGCGTTCATCCACATAGAAGCGCAGGCCCGCGAACCACGCCTCATGCGTCAGATACGCTGCCGGTTTGCGCTCGCATATACGCCGCAACAGGAGTTCCCTGACACTGTCCTGCTCCCCCGGGCTGAGGCACGCATCAAGCCATGTGTTTGAAAAATCCGCCGG
The DNA here is from genome assembly GCA_020347585.1 of Pseudomonadota bacterium. Lineage (GTDB taxonomy): Bacteria > Pseudomonadota > Gammaproteobacteria > CAMYNG01 > CAMYNG01. The sequence goes on from CP070733.1 coordinate 2,359,213, forward strand.
CAGCGACAAGGCGTGCGCCACGAGGCATGCTGCCTCGTCGAAGGCGTTGTCGGTGCCGTGACCGAAGTGTAACTGTGCTTCATTGAACCGGCTTGCCCCCCAGCGGATGAAATCACGCACGGTGCAAAGGCCCTCGGTGATGTCGCCTGATAGGGACATGGTACGGGCCACTCGCCCTAGCGCGGTCGGAATGCCGCGACGACCGCGGGATCGGTCTCGAGGAATGGTCCCTCGATGAGATCGATGCAACACGGCACTGCGGGAAACACCGCCTCGAGACACTCCGCGATCGCCTTGGGGTTGCCCGGCAGGTTGATAACCAGTGAATTGCCTCGAATCCCGGCCGTCTGCCGCGAAAGAATCGCGGTGGGAACATAACGCAGCGACACCGCGCGCATCTGCTCGCCGAAACCATCAAGGATCTTGTCGCACACCGCCTCGGTTGCCTCGGGCGTGATGTCCCGCAGGGCCGGACCCGTGCCCCCGGTAGTCACAACCAGGCAGCAGCGTTCAACATCGCACAATTCCCTCAGCGCTGCCTCAACCTGCTCTGGCTCATCGGGCACCAGGCGCGTCACCGGTTGCCACGGTGAGCGCAGTGCCCGATGCAACCACTCACCCACCGCCGGGCCACCGCGGTCTTCGTATTCGCCGCGGCTGGCGCGATCCGAAACCGTCACGATACCGATGCGTGCCGTGTCTGCCAATTGCATCTCCGTTTCATCAAGTGTTGGTCCAAAGGTGATCCTAAACGCTCAGATCTGTGAATATTCTTTCAGACGCACCGGCAGGCGCCGTGCACCCCAGTTGCCCGGCGCGCCCTCGAATATCCCCGCGCATTGTGTACCGCAGGATTTACAACAGCCATCGTCCGAGAGATGCCAGTCGGACAGAATATACCAGTCGCGCCCGATGAGCTTCGTACCGCAGTTGTGGCACCAGGTGCTGCCACCTTCAGGATCGTGGACGTTGCCCGTATAGGCATATTGCACGCCGTTTTTCATGGCGATGCGCCGCGCGCGGCTCAGCGTCGCGGCTGGCGTGGGGGGCTTGTCGAGCATCTTCCAGTCGGGGTGAAACGCCGAAAAGTGGATCGGCAC
>CP070733.1:2360412-2363013 GCA_020347585.1 Pseudomonadota bacterium
AAGCTGAAGCTGCCCGCAGCGGAGCGTCTACAGTTCCTGGCCGGGCAATATGTGGATTTTCTGCTCAGGGACGGGCGGCGGCGCAGTTTCTCCATCGCCAACGCGCCGCACGACGACGAGTTTCTCGACCTTCATATTCGTCACATCGAGGGTGGGCGTTTTACCGGCGAGGTGTTTGAGGAAATCAAGGAAAAGGCGGTGCTGCGTATCCAGGGGCCGCTTGGCAGTTTCTTTCTGCGCGAGGACTCGCCGCGACCGGTGATCTTCATGGCGGGCGGTACCGGCTTTGCGCCAGTGAAGGGCATCATTGAACATGCCCTCGCACGCGGTCTGACGCAGCCCATGCACCTGTACTGGGGGGCACGCGCCCGCGAGGATCTCTACATGCACGAACTGGCGCTGCGCTGGAGCGAGGTGCACGAGCACATTCGCTACACGCCGGTGCTTTCGGCGCCCGCACCCGCAGACAACTGGCAAGGGCGCACCGGCTATGTGCACGAGGCCATCATTGCCGATTACGCCGACCTCTCGGGATATGATGTGTATGCATCCGGGCCGCCGGCCATGGTCTATGCCGGCCGTGATGCGTTTGTCACGCGCGGGCTCGACCTGGAGCACTACTTCTCCGACGCCTTCGAATTCTCCGGCGACTAGCCTCGCTTACACCGCGCGCGGCAGCGCGGGTGCGGTCCTTATTCCTTCCGGCTGAACGGCCGGCTCCGTCAGCATCAGTCCCTTGCGGAAGCATTCAGCGGCCGCTTCAGATTCATCGAGCTGCTCGAGCAGCAGGCCAAGTTCGCGGTATGCTGCACTTGAGGGCGCCGCACCAATGCTGGCCTCCAGGTAGGCGCGGGCCTTGCCCCAGAGCTTGGCCCGCACCGCGAGGCGGCCGAGCGCCAGCAGCAGCTTCGGGTTGTGCTCGCGACCCTTGAGCCAGCCTTCGGCCAGTGCGAGCTGCTTATCCGGCGTGCCTGAGGCGGAGAGCCCGTAGAGATCGACCAGCGCGATGTTCCAGCTGTGCTTGATGGCATCTCGAAGCACCGCCTCTGCGTCATCATGCAGGTTCGCTTCCACGAGGGAGCCTGCGTACAACTCGATGAGGTCCTGGTCACGGCGCAACTCGCGCGGCACGTGCTGCCAGCTGCCGCGCAGGTTGTCGGGCTTGTGGCTGGCCGCCGCGATCCTCAGCAGTTCGCTCTGCACGGACTTTTCGATTTCTGTCAGCGCTGCTGCATTGAATACCTGGTGTTTGCGTAGTGACGGCAACAGATCCTTGAGATCGCCCCAGCTTTTTAGTTGCTCATAAACCCGGGCCAGCAGGTACAGGACATGGGGATGATTGGGAGCGATGGAGCGCAGATGCACCAGCGTGGCGAGGGCCTGTTCCTGCTGGCCGTGCGCGAACTGCAATTCGGCCTGGGTCAACTCGACCGCGAAGTCTGCGCCACGCATGCTGCTGTGAGCCATTGAAAGGTAGCGGTCGCGCCGGTCCGGGGCGTTCTGCTTCTGCGCGGCACGCGCCGCCGATAGGTAGTTGAGCAGCGGGGTCTCGCTGTAACGGGCATGTTTGAGCAGCGCGCGCTCGGCCTGCGCCCAGTGGCCTTGCGAAAGTTCGATGAGCCCTTTGGTGGACGAGGCGTGGGCTTTACGGGCGCGGCGACGGGTTTTCCAGCGCCGCCACCGGGCAGGCATCTCCCAGGTGCTTACCACGCTGCGAATCAGCAGGTAGCCGATGCCGAACAGCAGCGCCGCCAGCGTCGCGAACAACGCCAGACTCATTTCAACCGTACGATAGCCACGCCCGATGAGTACGTAGCCAGGGTCCTCGTTGGCGAGCAGGCCCAGCAGCACCGCGCCGATCAGCACCGCCAGCATAGCGATGAACACCCTCATGGCTGCTCACCCGACGGTGCCTGCGGCGCGTCTGCGTCGCCGTGGCTGCCACTTGCCGCCGCCGGTGGTGGCTCGCTGGCCTCGTTGTTGGCTTCCCCGGCGGCGTCTTTCGCTTCGGTATTGCTCGGTGCGCCGACCGCTGACCCGGCGTTGGGGTCAGGCGCCGGTGCGGGCTTGGGCTCAGGTTTAGGATCGGGCTTAGACGCTGGCTTGCGCGCTGGCTTCGGTACCGCGGTCGCTTTCGGGGTGCTGCGGGTTGCAGCGGGGCGCCGGGCCCGTGCCCGTGCCTCGCGCCCGGCCTGGTAGCTTGCCAGCGCGCGAAGCGCCGAGGTTGCGTCGGGTAGCGCAGGTCGCACGTCCTTACCGGCGAGGTCCTTGAGAGTGGCAAGGGCCTGCTGTGTTGCGGCGTGGTCGGTGTCGAAGTATTCCTCGATCCACGCCTGCGCTTGAGCGATGCGTTCGGCGTAGATGCGCGGCTCGCCGCGCAGCAGCGCGACGCGCGCTTGCTCCAGTTGCAGTTTGAGATTCTGACCGAGATAGAAGCGCTGTTCGGGTCCCAGTAACGGCTGGATCGGCTTGTCGTGTTCGCGTACTACCACAAGGCTGCGCAGCACTTCGCCCACGCCGTGCAGCGCATCCTCCCAGCTTTCCAGCTGTGGGTCGGCTTCGAGTTGTGCCCGATGTTCCGCAGCGCTGGCCGGGTCGGGG
>CP070733.1:2363113-2367753 GCA_020347585.1 Pseudomonadota bacterium
CGCCGCGCGCATGCTGCACCTGAGCCGGGAGCAGGCAGAAGGCTTCTACGCGGTCCACAAGGCACGCCCGTTCTACGCCGACCTGGTCGATTTCATGACCTCCGGGCCGGTGATCGTGCAGGTGCTCGAGGGAGAGGACGCAATCGCCAGAAACCGCGAATTGATGGGGGCGACCAACCCGCAGGAGGCGGCGCCGGGTACCATCCGAGCCGACTTCGCCGAGACGGTCGACGAGAACGTCGTGCACGGTTCCGACGGGCCAGATACCGCGGTCCAGGAAATAGCGTTCTTCTTCACCCAACAGGACATTTGCGCGCGCACCCGCTGAGGGCGACGGATACCATGGCCACGCCGGATACCACACTGACTAACCTGCTTGATCTCGACCGTGAGGGCCTCGAGGCGTTCCTGGGCGGGCTGGGTGAAAAGCCGTTTCGCGCCACCCAACTTCTCAAGTGGATCTACCAATTCGGGGTCGATGATTTCGATGCTATGAGCAACCTGTCGCGTGCGTTACGCGACAAGCTGCACGCGTGCGCCGAGATTCGCTCGCCGGAAGTGGTTAGCGAGCAGCACGCCACTGACGGAACTATCAAATGGCTGGTGCGCGTGGACAGCGGCAACTGCGTCGAGACGGTTTTCATTCCCGAGGATGGCCGCGGCACCCTGTGTATTTCATCGCAGGTGGGCTGCGCGCTGGACTGCGGCTTTTGTTCGACTGCACAGCAGGGCTTCAATCGCAATCTGTCTCTGGCCGAGATCATGGGCCAGCTATGGCTGGCCAACCGCGCGCTGGGGTGTACGCCGCGCCGCGAGCGCATCGTTAGTAACGTAGTGTTCATGGGCATGGGCGAGCCGCTGCTCAATTTCGATAATGCGGTCAAGGCAATGCGGCTGATGATGGACGACAATGCCTACGGGCTGTCCAAGCGGCGGGTCACGCTAAGCACCTCGGGCGTGGTGCCGGCGCTCGATCGCCTGAGCCAGGTTTGTGATGTGGCGCTGGCTGTATCGCTGCACGCTCCAGATAATGGCTTGCGCGATCAGTTGGTGCCGATAAACCGCAAATATCCACTCGAGGAGTTACTGGCGGCGTGCCGGCGCTATGTCGATGCGCAGCACCACAAAGCAAAGGTCACCTTCCAGTACGTGATGCTCGATGGCGTGAACGATTCGCCCGCGCATGCCCGTGCCCTGGTGCGGCTGCTGCGGGATTTGCCTGCCAAGGTCAACCTGATCCCGTTCAACATGTTTCCCGGATCAGGCTACCGGTGTTCAGGGCCGGAGGCCATCGAGCGGTTCCGTGGCATTCTGATCAAGGCGGGTCTTGTTACCGTCACCCGCAAGACGCGCGGCGACAACATCGATGCGGCGTGTGGGCAGTTGGCGGGCAGCGTCGACGACCGCACCAGGCGGCGTTTGCGCCGCCTGGTTGTGAAGGAGGCCGTGCGATGAAGCGGATCCCGGGGCTGCTGATTGCGTTGGGCGCGTTGCTGGTGGCCGGTTGTGCCTCGCAGACCGAGGTCGCGGGCACTGACCTTAAGCGCGCCTCGGAGCTGAATGCCGAACTCGGGTTGGCGTACCTGCAGCAGGGGCGTATGGAGATCGCCAACGCCAAGCTGGAAAAGGCGTTGGAGCAGGACCCGAGCAACGGCAACGCCAACCATTACATGGCCGAACTGAAACGCCGAGTCGGTGCTGACGATGAAGCGGTGAGATACTACAGGAAGGCGATGGAATTGTTGCCCCAGGATAGCGCATTGAAAAACAATTTCGGCGTGTTCCTGTGTAGCCAGGGACAGTATGACGAGGGCTTCAAGTATCTGTTTCAGGTGCTCGAAGATCCCATTTACGATGCCAAGGACCAGGTGAACGAAAACCTGGGCCTGTGTGCGCAGCAGCGCGGCAACACGCACATGGCCGAGCAATTTCTGCAGACCGCGCTCAAGGCCAACCCGAAACTGCCCAACTCACTGCTTGCCATGGCACAGATTAGCTACGACAAGCGCGATTTCAAGCCGGCCTACGCCTACTACAAACGGTTTTTGACCCTTTCACAGCAGAACGCCGAGAGCCTATGGGTGGGTATCCTGCTTGAACACCAGCGCGGTAATCGCGATGCGGTCCAGACTTATGCCACCTTGCTCAAAGGCAAGTTCCCGGATTCCAGGGAAGCGCAGTTGCTGCGTAAGATGCAAAAGCAGGGGAGGATCTAGCGTATGTCGGAGCACGAGTCGGACGACTCGCGGTCTCCCGAGCAGGACGGGCCTCCGCCGGTACGCCTCGCCGAAGTTCGCGAGCAGCGCGGTCTGAGCCAGACAGACGTGGCTCGCGAGCTGCATCTCGATGTGAAGTTGATCGCTGCGCTCGAGGAAAAGGCGCTGGATCGTTTGCCCGGCCCAATCTACGTTACGGGGTATCTGCGCAACTACGCCCGGCTGCTCGAGCTTCCCGAGGAGCAAGTACTCGCGAGCTTCGAACTGCAATCTGCCGAGGCGCCGGCGCTCATGCCGGAGAACCTCGATTATCAACCCATGCGCGGTGTGTCAGTGGTCATGGCGCGCAACCTGGTGTTTCTGCTGGCGTTTGCGGCCCTGGCCGGGGGCGGCGTGTGGTGGTGGCTCCAGAGCGATTCCGCCAGCACACCCGGTGAGGAGCCTATACCTCCGCCCCCTGCAGTGTCGCAGACGCCTCAGCTAGCACCGGTGAGGCAACAGGAACCGGCAAAAGACCAACCAATCGATCCCGAGCCGATAACGGAACCGGCGCCGCCAGCGGCCGCCATGGAGCGGGAGACGGTGCCGGCAGTGGCGCCCGCGCAGGCGACCGCTCCCGCTGCGCCGGCAGAAGAGGTAGAACCGGCCGCAACCGCGCCGGCCGGGCCACTGGTGCTGAACTATCTCGCCGATTCCTGGACCGAGGTCCAGGGCGCCGATGGTCGGCGGCTGGTGTTTCGCATGGTGACCGAGGGCACAACGCTTCGGCTCGATGGCCGACCGCCGTTCCGCCTGGTGTTCGGTTTTGCACCTGCCGTTGAGGTTTATTACCGCGGTGAGCGTGTGCGGACCGAACCCTACACGCGCAACGATGTTGCGCGTTTTCGTGTCGGTACCGCCGCGCAGGATTCAGACCGGTAGCTGGCGGTACACAGAGGTGAGTGCAGTGACCGAAGCCATCCGTGGCATGAAGGACATTACCCCGGATGAAACCCCAAAGTGGCAGTTTGTCGAGCGGGTGTTCCGCCAGCTGGTGGCGTCCTATGCGTATCGCGAGATTCGCATGCCTGTCCTTGAGAAGACCGAACTGTTTAAACGTTCCATCGGTGAGGTCACCGACATTGTCGAAAAGGAGATGTATACGTTTGACGACCGCAACGGAGACAGCCTGACCTTGCGCCCGGAGGGTACTGCTGGCTGTGTACGCGCCGGTATCGAGCGTGGCTTGCTTCACAACCAGGTGCAGCGCCTGTGGTACATGGGTCCCATGTTTCGTCACGAGCGTCCGCAGAAAGGGCGCTATCGGCAGTTCCACCAACTGGGTGTTGAGGTGTTCGGACTGGCGGGGCCGGATATCGATGCGGAACTGATCCTGATGACGGCACGCTTCTGGGAGCAACTCGGTGTCAGGGATGCGGTGCGGCTCGAAATCAACTCGCTCGGCACCACCGAGGCGCGCGCGGCCTATCGTGATGTTTTGGTGGAATACTTTGCCGCCCATCAGGATGCGCTTGATGCGGACAGCCAGCACCGGCTGCATCGCAATCCGCTACGCATCCTTGACAGCAAGAACCCCGACATGCAGGTACTTATTGCCGGGGCGCCGAAGTTGACCGAGCATCTGGACAGCGAATCTCGCGAGCATTTTGCGCGCCTGTGCGAGCTGCTCGATGCGGGTAATGTTGCGTACCGTGTCAACCCGCGGCTGGTGCGCGGGCTCGACTACTACTCCAGGACCGTTTTCGAGTGGATTACCGACCAGCTCGGCGCCCAGGGCACGGTTTGCGCCGGTGGCCGCTTCGATGGTCTGGTGGATCAACTTGGTGGCCGCGCTACCCCGGCTTCGGGGTTCGCGCTGGGCATGGAGCGGCTGGTAAGCGTGGTTGGTGATCATATGGTCCCCGGCACTGACTATCTGCCACACGCCTACCTGGTGCGGATCGGCGCCTCCGCCGAAGTGCGCGGACTACGACTCGCCGAGGAGCTGCGTGATGAACTGGGCGAGCTACGCTTGCTCAGTCACTGTGGCGGGGGCAGCATCAAGAGCCAAATTAAACGCGCTGACAAGAGCGGCGCCGCGTTGGCGCTGATACTCGGCGAGGACGAAGCGGCGGCCGGGACGATTACGGTAAAATACCTGCGCGAACCCCGGGCGCAGCAGGTGGTGGAACAGGACTCGCTGGCGGATTTTCTGCGCGGTGAGATCCGGGAATGGCAGGCATAGGGCCCAATGGTCAGGAGCAGGTAGGTCGTGGACAATCCCAGCGAGCGCGAACAAATCGAAGCACTAAAGAAGTGGTGGAACGAGAATGGCAAGTCAATCGTCATTGGCATTGCCATCGGTGTCGCCGTGGTTGCCGGCTACCGCGGATGGATCGCATACCGGACGGATCTAGCGCAGGACGCGTCGCTGCTGTACGCCGC
>CP070733.1:2367853-2370476 GCA_020347585.1 Pseudomonadota bacterium
CTCTATGGCATGTTTAGTGCCCATCTCCGTGGTCTGTCCACTTGGACCCCACACCTCCAGTGGTACCGGGCGGCCTGCCGTCCAGCCTCCGGCCCAGAGTGAATCAAGATCACCCCAGTGATCAGTGTGCAGGTGACTAAGAATGATCTTTGTCAGGAACTCGGCGGGGATCATGAGTGAGTTGATGTTACGCATCGAACCGGTGCCGATATCGAAGATGATCTTCTCGCCATTGCCAAATTCGAACAGGAAACAGGCCGAGGCCTGGCCACGGCGCGCATCCGGCATACCCGTGCCGCAAGCGACTACGCGCACTTCGTCCTTGTCCAATACCTCGGTGCCCGGGTAGTAGACGTAACGGTCTGGTGCTACCCCGGTCGGGTCCTTGACCACACCGCCAGCCGCGTAAACGGTACTACCAACAACTATCGTAGCGATCGCAAATATCAAAATTGTGAGTAGCTTAGATTGCGTTGTCATGATTCCCCCGAGCACGTGTATGGTCTTCAGTCCGCGGCAGGAAGCCACGGACTGAAGACTTGTATGAAAGGAATATAGCCAGCGGCTACCTGGTTAAATCAGGTTGCAGCCGCTGCCTCACCGCCTGCTTCTTTTAGCGCCCTTGATGCCGCCTTTGCCGCCAGCGCAATCATAATGTGCGACCAGCCGTTGAAGATCAACTCAATTGCGACAAACAGGCCAATCACCCACAGCCCGGACACAGGCCACTTCGCGAAAATCATCGCGCCCAACGCAATGGCCGCGATCCCGCCGATCAGCGTCCATATCCAGCCCGGTACACCCCGCATTTGAAATGCAATGATGATGCGCACGATACCTATGCCGACCAGTGCACCCGCGATCACCAGCGTCAGGGTTGCCGAGGCGAGCGCGGGATCATTGAAAATTACGATTCCTGCAGCCACGTATATCAAACCGATGAGCACGTGCCAGAGTATGCTTTTCCACCCCTTGCACTTGAAGGCATCGAAAATCTGCACACCTCCGCCGATTAACAATAGGACGCCAAAGTACAGAACACTCACCATAGTGAGCGTAAATGTCATTCCCAAACCAACAGTGCCGAGAATGACCATAATTATCCCAAGGGCCAGCATCCAACCCCAGTTCTTGGTTACCTCACCCAAGACTTCATTTGCAGCCTTCATCATTTCCGTGTCATTCATTGTTAGTCTCCTTGCATGTTTATGAGTCGTAACGTGCTAGTTGTCTAGCGGTACTCTAAATGTCGATGCTGTTGCGCTTGGACACTGGCGATGGCCGACCGCTATTTAGTAAGGATTTACATAGTTAATCCATGCCTGCATACGAACCATGACCTTGCGAATTAGGTGGGTAGCCCTACCGGATTCCGTGTAAATCGCCCCGGTTCCGCGTGCCCCACCCGGGAGTCTGCTGATATCCAGCGCTTCCAATCCGGCCTTCACGAAAGCGTCCTGGTCCAATTCAAGTATCACGCCAAACGGTAGTGGTACGTCCTGCGTTGAAGGTGCCAACGGCACATCACCCGTTGGGGACAGCTGACCCTGCGCGGTGATCGGGATAATGTTTTTAACCGTCGCGGTAAAGACCTTGCCGGGAAGAATCTTAAACGTCACTTCCGCCTGTTGTCCGATCTTGACGTGGCGTGCAACGTTCTGATTTATCCCCATGGCCAATCGATTCAGGTCGTAATTGACAAACGACACCCAACTGCGCAGCGGCAGGTTTGCCACGCGTTGACCGGGACGCAAGCTCAAACCCGTCACAAAGCCGTCGCCGGGCGCCCGCACCACGGTTTCATCAAGTTCAAACTTGGCCGTCTCCAACTGCGCCGTAAGTTGATCAACTTCAGCCGTGAACCGGTCTACATCGACTTCCGGACCCAGCCGCTTGGCATACAGCTCTTTGGCTCGCTTGAGATTGACTTTCGCCAGTTTGAGACTTGCTCTGAGTTTATCTACCTGGTCCTGGAATGGCTGCGGATCGACTTTGAACAGCACGTCGCCTTGTTTGAGTTTTTCAAGTGGCTTTGCGGACACTTCGATGACTTCGCCCGACACATTGGGAATGATTTCGACAACCCCCTGATAGATATTGACGGCGCCAGCCGGCGCCCCCCACTGCATCGGAATAAACAGCACGACCAGGAGCAATAAAATCCATGCCAGGGGTGAGAGCTTCCACCACAGGTTGAGCTTGATAACCTTGGATTTGACGAGGATGAAAAGGATCGCGATATAGCAAAGCGTGAGAAAGGCGATCATGAAGCGCCCTCCTCACCTGCCGTTCTTTCTGGGCCGCTCCCTGCTGCCGGCCCCGCCGTGTCGACGGGTTCGGCGATGGGCCTGGTATAGGCCCAGATGTAAGCCACCGGCAGCAGGATGCCCAGGGTCAGCACGCCCCACCAGCCGCACATATTGATGGCCTCGGCCTGCGGATGGTTGCGCTCACGCGCGATCCGACCGGGTAGCATGCCCAGGATTATCCACACCGCCACCACCGCCGCGAGCAGAATCAGCAGTACTACGAGCGCAAAAATGTCGAGCCCGGTCACGGTCCCCCCGTCTTCCCTGCTCTGCCTCAACTTGTATAGCACTTTTGGCGGTCTCTTACCCCCGCC
>CP070733.1:2370576-2373083 GCA_020347585.1 Pseudomonadota bacterium
GACCTGCGCGACCTGCCACATGAGTGCCGCACCCGGCACAAGCAAGACCCACGACGTGGGTGAGCGAATTTCCTGGAACCTGCGTTCGCCCATCTCCAACAAGATCAATCTGGTGCGCCTGGACAACGGCCGCTCCTACGACCTGCCCGAGGGTCAGCCGTTACCCAAGGTGGGTGACAAGCCTAAACATGCCAAGGCCAAGGGTGGCAAGGTAGTCGAGGTGCTGACTTGGGAGACACGCCGCGAGAACATGGAAGGTGTGTGTTATGCCTGCCATACCTCGGAGTATGTCTCGGGCCATTACAAGCAATTCGATGACCTGGTCAATCTGTACAATGAGAAATTCGCCAAGCCCATCGCCGCCATCATGGCCGACCTGAAGAAGAGTGGAAAGATCACGCCAAGCCCCTTCGACGAACAGATCGAGTGGACCTGGTGGGAGATCTGGCATCACGAAGGCCGCCGCGCACGCCACGGGGCCTCCATGAGCGGCCCGGACTATACCTGGTGGCACGGCATGTACGAAGTGGCCAAGCATACCTACTTCAAGTTCATCCCGGATCTCAAGAAGGCGGCGGGAGAACAGGAGGCCGCGCGGTTGCTGGAGAAGCACTTTAAACCGATCGATGGCCATGACTGGTTCTTCAGCGGTATGAGCAAGGACGCGATCGAAAAGGTCCGCCAGGGATATGAGGATCGCTACGGCAAGGGTGCGTTGAAGTAACGCTTTGTCTGCCGACGGCCCTAGGGCGCACGGCGGGGGGTGGACTTGGTATCCGCCCCCTTGCAGGGAACTCGAAGCTCGCCCGCACCCAGTGCTATACTGCTGTGACCATGTCAGGCGCAGCGGAAACAAACGGCGCTACGGATCCGATTGGCGTACTTATCGTCGACGACGATGCTGATGTTCGCGAACTTATCCGGGACTACCTTTCAGACCACGGCTACCAGGTGTTCGAAGCGGACAGCGGTGAGGCGTTGCGCCGTGTGCTCGAGCAGCACGTGCCGCAGGTGGTGTTGCTTGACGTGGGGCTGCCGGGCGAGGACGGCCTGAGCCTCGCGCGCTACCTGCGAGAGCATCATGATCTCGGCATCATCATGGTGTCCGGGGCGGGGGCAACCGTGGACCGCATTGTTGGTCTTGAGGTTGGCGCGGACGACTACGTTAGCAAACCATTTGATCCCCGCGAGCTGCACGCCCGAATCAAGAGCGTGCTGCGCCGCTATCAGCGAACCCGGCCCCCGGCCGATGCGGTGGCCGCGGCGGGTGCCACCGAGCGGGTAGCGTTCGGCCCCTGCCAGCTGGATCTCACCACCCTGCAGTTGTTCGCCAAGGACGGCAGCGAGATCCCCATCACCCACATGGAGTTCGAACTGCTCAAGGTATTCGCCGAGCGGCCCAATCGCCCGCTGTCACGTGACCAGCTTCTTACCCTAACCCAGAACCGCGAATGGGATCCCTACGATCGCAGCGTCGACATTCGCATCGCGCGCCTGCGGCGCAAGGTCGAAGACGACTCTGACAAACCCCGCACCATCCGCACGGTGCGCGGCGTCGGCTACATGTTCGTTCCCGATAACAGCTGACAGAGCCGAAAGCACCTGTCCTACACACACCTGGCGCCGGAGTAGTGGGTCGCCACCTCAGCATCCAGCGCGGTGCGCTGAAACAATGTAGTAACAAATTGCGTGGCCACTGAAATCCTGCGGTTACATCCACGTCCCAGACTTGTCCCAACGGCGTAACAGCAACGCAGCCGTTTCTCCACGACACTCGACAACAAGAGGACAAGATCATGCAGCAGGTAAGCTACCAACCCGATTCCAAACGTTACGCAAAGTGCGTCGAGGTATCACGACGCATTCGCTGGGACATCGACGAGGATGTGATTCGCGGGCGCGAGTTTGACTTCTCAAAGAAGTTCCTGCCTGACGGGCTCTCGGGGGTTACAGATGAAGGCCTCGCATTCTTGAGCGATTCGGATAAGCGACTACTCAGCCAGATCCAGGGACGCACCTACGCGAATATCTTTGGTTTGGTTGAGCGCTTTATCTGCGCGAAAATTCTTGAAGTCAGCAAGGATCACCAGCTTGGCGATCAAACTGCGCTCGAGGCGCTGGTACGTTTCAGCGACGAGGAGCTCAAGCATCAGGAACTGTTCCGCCGTATCGAAAAGATGATCGGTGACCACATGCCGGAAGGCTACAGCGTTCAGGCGCAGCCCAATGAGGTGGCAAGCGTCGTGCTCGACAAATCGAGCTGGGCGGTGCTGGCGCTGACCTGCCATATCGAGTTGTTTACCCAGGCCCACTACAAGCAGAGTATCGAGCCGGACGACAACCTGTCGGATTTGTATAAGGATGTCTTCCTGTATCACTGGCGCGAAGAGTCCCAACACGCAATCCTCGATGAACTGGAGTGGACGCGCGAGGACGCGCAATTGTCCGATGAGGAACGCGACCAGGCAGTCGATGATCTCATCGCGCTGGTGGGCGCCGTGGACGGC
>CP070733.1:2373183-2379678 GCA_020347585.1 Pseudomonadota bacterium
GGTGGCGCCGGCCGCGGCACGAAACTGTGCGCTGCGGCTAGGCGCGATCTCCAGTGGTGCACCGCCGGCTTGCAACGGTTCGCTGAGCCGCGGATCGACATCGATGGTCGGCATCTCAGGCGAGGTGGTATCGCTGTGCGTCAGGTGGGGCGGGGCGCCGTGCACGGTAAGCTGCTGCGGCGCATCAAGTTCCTTAGCGTCGATGCCGCAGGCGTTGGCAATGTCGTCGTACCAGCCCAAGTTCGATTGCCGTGTGCCGAGGCTGCCAGAGATAAATAACATCTGTTTGGCGCGCGTCAGCGCGACGTACAACAGGTTGGCCTCTTCGCGTTGTTCGGCATCGGCCAACCGATCCAGGCAGGCGTGGGTGTGAGCGTCCCGCGCGCCCTTGCGCCCGCACAAAAAGAACGACCGGGGCCGCGCATCGTGGGCGGGCCAGTCGACCACGGCGCGGTGCGCCTCAGTGTGGTTGGGGAGGGCGGCGGCATCGGCAACAAACACCACCGGCGCTTCCAGTCCCTTGGCGGCATGAATGGTAAGCAGGCGCACGCGGTCGCTGGCGCCGGCGCTCGCAGGCTCATCGGGAGCGTCACTGTCCTGCTGCTGTAGTTCGCCTAGCGATGCGATGAACCGGGTCAGGCTAGGATAGCGTCCATGGTCTAGATCGAGGGCAAGTTCCAGCAGCCGGGTCAGATTGGCACTGACGCGGTCGGTGAGATGTGCAGGATAGCTCGCTGTGTAGCGTGCCAGCACGTTGGCTTCGCTGAAGATGCGATCCAGCAGGTCGTGCACCGGTACGTGTCCGGCCAGTTCGCGCCAGCGCGCCAGCGCCTCGGCGGCGCGGCGCAGCGGGTGTGGATGCGGCAAGGTTGGTCCGAGCGCGGCGAGGCGGTCGGCCCAGGTGGCGCCCTCATGCTCGGTTAGTTGCATCAGGTGCGCGTTATCGGCGCCAAACAGCGGCGAGCGCAGGATCCCGGCTAGGGCAAGATTGTCATACGGCGTGATAAGCCAGCGCAAAAGGTCGACCAGGTCGCGTACCTCAAGGCTCTCGAGCAGCGTACCACGCTTGGCGCCGAGGTACGGAATGTGCGCCTCGCGCAGGGCGCGCTCGTAGTCCGCGGCGTGGGTACGCCGGCGCAGCAGCACGTAGATATCACCCCAACGCAGCGGGCGGATGCTGTCGTGGTCGAAAATGGGTTCATCCCTGTCGATTAGCGTGCGGATCTGATCTGCTATCTGCACGCCCTCTAGATAGTGCGCCGCGTCGCCGGCCTCGGGGCGTGGAGTGAGCAGCGGGTTGCGCAGACCGCCACTGTGCGCTTGGTGTTCGTCGTTGGCGCGGCGTGCCAGCGGCAATAGCACGCTCTTGCCCCACAGTTCATTGCGATGCGTGTCGTGGGTTTCAAAATGCGTGAGGCGCTCGCCCAGCGCTGTGCCGTCGAATATCTTGTTGACGCACTCGGTGATGGCAGGCGAGGAGCGCCAGGATCGTGCCATAGGATGCACGCGAGCCTGCAGGTTTTCTTGCAGCCAGTCGGTTGCTGCGTCGAACAGTGCGGGTTCGGCGCGCCGCCAGCGGTAGATTGACTGCTTGGCGTCACCCACCAGGAATACGCCGCGTGCGCGTTCGTCGTCGCCGGCGGCAAGTTCCTCGAGCAGCGGCAGTACCAGGTGCCACTGGGTGGGGTTGGTGTCCTGAAATTCGTCGATCAGCAGGTGGTCGATGCGTGTATCGAGCTTGTATTGCACCCACAGTGCGTTGTCGCTGTCGGTGAGCAGCTTGCAGGTTTTCCATTCGAGGTCAGCGAAGTCCAGGATGCGCTGTTCCAGCTTGATACGCTGATAGTGATCGAGATAGTTCTGTCCAGCGATGAACCAGGCGCTTGAGTTGGCGAGTGTTTGTTGCGCTGCGCGCGCATCGAACAGCAATGCTAGGCGCGCGCAGATACGATGGTGCAGTTCAATGAACACTTCGGCGTCCAGTGCGCCGAGTTTCTTTTCAAGCGTCGGGCCAGACTTGCGGTTGCGTATTTCGCCGCGGGTCGTGAAAAATGCCTCGGTGATATTTGCGAGCCGTGACTCCGGGTCGCGATCCTCACACAGGCCGCCTTCAAGTGCGTAGGCATGTTGTTCGTTGGTCTTGGTGGGATGACGTCTGAGCAGTTTCGCGAAACGTCGCAGTGTGTCCATGGTGTCGCTTTCGACGAGAAACTCGCCGAGCGGATCGGTATCTGGCGCAATTCCAAGTTGCGCCTGCAGTTCATGCCGGGCATGGTCGACCGTCTGTGTTGCCCCGTCGGTAAATGCCCACCAGTCGCTGCGGTGATTGAGAAAGGTACCAAGGACCTTGCGCGTGTTGTACAGGCCCAGTGCACGGTAGAGGTGTTCCAGGGCCTGTGCCATGGCGCCGTTTGGGTGCGCGGCGGCGTCGGCGAGCATGGCTTCGTGCGCTGCAGCCCGCAGCGTGCCAGTTTGCTCCAGTAGTTCAAAGCCCGGTGGCACGTCGGCCTCGAGCGGAAAGCGGCGCAGGATGCTTTGGCAAAAGGCATGGAAAGTGGACGCTGTGACCGATTGTTCGGCGCGTAACAGTTGCTCGTACAGTGCCCGCGCACGCTGGCGGTTATGCGGCGAGGTGTCGAGTTCGAGAGCCTGCAGCGCCTTGTCGAGCGCATTGTTATCGGCACGGCACAAATCAAGCAGGCGTTCCAGTAACCGTTCCTGCATCTCAGCGGCGGCCTTGCGCGTGAAGGTGATAGCCAGTATGCCGGCCGGGTCTGCGCCCTGCACTAGCAGGCGCACGATGCGGCTCACTAACAGGTAGGTCTTGCCGGTGCCAGCCGAGGCTTGTACCGCAACGTGTTCGGCAAAGGCTGCATTGGTACTTTGCACGGTCAGCCGCCTCCCGGCAGCGTGCCGGTCTCGGCTTCGGATGCGTCGTCCGCCCACAGGCCGCGCCGGCACAGGCGCATCATGTCGCAGTAGCGGCACGCTGCATCGTCGCCCCATGCCGGCAGGCCAGCGCCCGCGTCGAATTGCGCAATGATTTCCTTCAATCGTGCGCCGTTGGCTGTGCTGATCTCGTGCAGTTCGTCACCCTCGAGGGGTTTTGACGTGTCGGGTTCGTCGAGTTTGAGATACTCGACGCGCTGTATTGGTGCATCACCTTCGTGCAGCAATGCGTAGAACGGCAGCTGCACCGCTTCGCCCGCGCGAACATCGTCGAGCGTGCGAATGGCGCCGGTCTTGTAGTCCACAATGCCGGCACCTTGATCGGACTGGTCGATGCGATCGATGCGTCCCTTGACCCTAATACCGGGCACAAGTTCGCGTTCCGCTCTGAGTTCAATCTCGGCGACCCGCCACTCGGTGGCGCGTTTGATCTGCCAGTCGATGTAGTCGGGGATCTGTTTCTGCCATTGCTGCAGCCAGGCGCGGTGCTCGAAGTTGTCGCGCAGGTCGCGGGCGAACACTCGCGCGGCAATTTCGTATAGCATCGCAATCGCTGCGTCGCGGTTGGCGGCGGAAAAGTCTTTGTCGAATGGGCCGGGGAGGTTCGGCAGGTCGGCATGAAATGCCTCGAGGCAGCGGTGCACCAGTTCGCCATAGTCGGCCTTGGAAAGTGCCAGGCGGATTTCCTCGGGCGGTGCGAGTCTCAGACAACGCGCCGCGTAGAACTGGTAGGGGCAGTCGATCAGTGACTGATAATCGCTCGCCGAGACTATGCGCGGTATTTGCGCGGCGTCGATCAGCGGTACCGGACGCCTGGTCGGCGAGGGCAACGTGCGGGTATCGGTGCGCACCACCCGGGCCGAGGGCGCGTCGACAAGGGCATGCAGTTCATGGACCTCCAGTCCTTCGCCCCAGGCAAACTGGTGGAAGGCGCACAACGCATCAAGCCACGGACTGCGGGGTATGACCTCGCCGTCCTGTTCGCCACGTGCGGTGATAAGGATATGCGGTGCACTCTCGAGTAGACGTCGAAACTCGTGGAAGCGTGCGGCGAGTTTTTCGGTAAGTGTCGTCAGGCCCAGTTCCCGGCGCACGCTGTTGTTAAAAAACGGGGTAGGGGTGGTGGTACCCGGTAGGAATTCGTGTTCGGCGCCGGCAATCACCACGGCGTCGAAGCACTGCAGGCGGCTTTGCGCGAGTGTGGTCAATTGCACGGTGCCGGCGGTGGCCTGTGGCGTGAAATGAAACTGCTCCAGGTTGCGCCCCAGCCAGGCGCGAAACTCCAGCCAGTCCATTTGCGCAGGCCAACGCGCTGCTGCCTGGTGCATGTGCTCGAGCACCTGCAGCAGACGGCTACCGGCCGCGTCCTGCGCCAGCGCCGCTGTCATCCCCAATGTGTCGAAACTTGCCTGCAGGGCATCGAGCAGTGTGGTGGCATTTGCCTTGCGCTTGCGGCGCAGGATATGCAGTGGTTTGGCCGCCTGTTCCAGGCGATCGAACACCGCGAGCAGCAACTGACTGGTGTTGGGCAACCAGCCATAAAGACGTTCGGCGCGATCGCCCACGCGCCGGCGATAGCGCGCGAGGTCGCTGGCGGTGCTTTCACGGTGGACGATGTCCTGTTCCAGGCGATACACGGCCTCGCGCAGGCGGTCGGGTTCGAGATCGCCAAGCACGAACGGTGACTTGAGTAAGTCAATGAGTGGCAGGTAGGCGAAGTCTTCCTCGACGCATTCCAGCCAGCGCTCAACCGCCGCGGCGGCGCTGGTGGTTGACAGCGCCCAGCCACCCACGTCTTGCGGCGCAATATCGGCACGTTCCAGCAGGGCGCGTATGCGGCGTGCCAGCTTGCGGTTTTCGGTCACCACGCCAATGCTGCATTTGCCAGCGATTAGCCAGCGACGTACCTGGATGTCTATGGCGTGCGCCTCTTCTTCGGCACTGGCCGCGGTGAACAATTCAAGACGCGCGCGCACGGGACTTGCTGCACAGTCGCGTGCGAAGTACCGGGCACGCTCGGCGAGCGGGGTATCGGCGGGCGCCCAAACGGCATCGAGGGCGCGCGCGTAGTCCGATTGCGGCGTACTCGGCGGGGCAGGCGGCGCCAGCGCGCCCCACAGCCGGGTCACCGGTGCATCCGGGTGGTAGTCACCGGCCTGTTCATCAACCTGGCCGTGCAGCAACACGCGCGCGGCGTCCCGGCGAACCAACGCGGTGAGCCAGTCACGTTCGGCGCCGCTCAGGTCGTGTAAACCGGCCAGGTACAACACACCGTGGCAGTCTTGCAGGCTTTGACCCAGGGCCAGCACGTGGGCCGCCTCGCTGTCGATGAGGCCGGCGGACTTCAACTGGGTGTGCCATGCGTTCCACAGCGAGTGCACCAGTTGCGCCTCGCGGCTCAGTGCGGCGACCTGCCGCTGCCCGACGCCGTAGGCCTGGCGCAAGCGGGCTTCGAACTCGTCCAGCGAGCGCGGCAGCACCAGGCGGTTGGCGGTGAGCTCATCGAACAGCTGCAGCAGCCCTTCGGCCAGCGTCCAGGGGTTCGCGCTGCCGATTAGTGCCGGGTGGTCGCGCAGTGCCTCGACCAGCATTAGCTCGCGCGTCGCGGCATCGCAGGTCGGGTTGGCAGGGGCGTGCTGTGCTGCCCATTCGCGCAGTGTGGTGATGTGCGGGCCGAGTAGCGCGTTATGCCCGGCGCAGTCAGCCGCGTCGAGCAGACACTGGCGCAGGCGCGCCGCGGTGCGGCTGGCCGGCAACAGCACGGTCACATCGGTCAGGTCGGGTAGCTTGGCAGCTTGTTCTTCAATAATGCGCCGGGCCAGGACGACCAGCGGGTCCTGCCCGTAGGGCACCAGTTGGCAGGGGGAGGTGCCGCCGTCTCCGGCCGGTGGGTTTGGGGATTGTGTGGCGGCGTGACGATTCATGCCTGCCGGCATTGTGCTGCCGGGTGCCGGCGGCGAGCGTGGTGTGCCGGCAAGGTGCGGGCCAGCACTCGCGGTTTCAGCGCTCGAGATATTGCAGTTTGTCGGCGACGCCGTCCCATTCCGCGGCGTCGTCCGGTGGATCCTTTTTCTGCGTTATCACCGGCCACTCCTTGGCCAGTTCCGCATTGAGTTCGAGAAATTCCTCCTGGCCGTCGGGGATGTCGTCTTCGGCGACAATGGCCTCGGCAGGGCACTCCGGCTCGCAAAGGGTGCAGTCGATGCATTCGTCGGGATCGATAACCAGGAAATTCGGGCCCTCGTGGAAACAGTCCACCGGACACACCTCGACGCAGTCTGTGTACTTGCACCGAATACAGTTGTCGAGCACGACATAGGTCATTGCTTACTCCTTTGCGGTCCGGGCAGTCGGCTTGCCGGCGCTGCAGCCCGAATCGTATATCTGGCTTGAATCAAGCGGCGTATTTTAATGGCAATCGCGGTGTCATGCGAGCCTGTCGGAGCGCTGGGGCGCTGGGGTGTCGTGCTCGTCATCGAGCAGGCGCTTGAGGCGGTAAAGCAGCTCGTGGGCCTCCCGCGGGGTCATGGTGTCGGGCTCCAAACC
>CP070733.1:2379778-2397699 GCA_020347585.1 Pseudomonadota bacterium
CATTTAGACGAACAAGAGTGAGAGACCAAATCCGTTTATCGATTACTCAGCCGGCCTTCGGGCCGGCTTTTTCTTTGCTGTTTTCCCTCGGCTCTTTACTCTAACCCACACCGAATTATGTCGTTTTCTGGTGGTGAATAGTTCACACCGCCCGCCCCCAATACCTCACCGCACTCATCTCCCACCCTGCGTAAGCTGGTCACCAGTTGAGGCGCCGGGCACCCCCCACTCGCAGCGCGACAGGGATTTCAAAAACTGTGAGGATGACTCAAATGACAGACACAATTCGCGCAATCGTTTTTGTTCCACTCGTCATGTTGATGACCAGTCTCACGCCAGCCAACGCCGCGGCCGGCGATAAAGCGATTCACGACTGGCAGCTGAAGCGGTTGTTCCAGCCCACCGAGGCACAATTGCAAACCGAGGACAGGGGCCAGGTGTTCATCTACGACGGGCTCACCGACAAGCAGGTGGCCCGTGCCGTGAGCGAGCAGCATCATCGTATGCATGCCATGATGTTCACTGGTGTCGTTAAGACTGACGACTATGGTGAGCCCCTGCGCGATCCAGCGACCGGCGAGATCGTGGTCGAACCTGACGGCTGCGACTACTGAGTTTCACTGTTTCGTTAGGGTAGGGCCTGGCGGCCAGCTTGGGACGCCGGCCCTCTTTTTTTTCCATCAATTGACTGAAACCCTTCTCAGCTGATCCGGCTCGACCCTAACAGGGGTGCGAGAGGCTGATTCGCACCGGAGGTGCCCCGGGTCCCGCTTAGGCCCCTCGACGCTGCGACACATTCTGGTTCGGGCCGCAGGAAACCCCATTATCTCCATCCTCTGAGCGGCAATCGACACTCATGAGTCTAAAGTTCAATGGATCTATCGACGATACAACAAGGATGGCCCCTCTTCACGCTGCTGACGTCAGGCCCAGGAAATGGCTAAGGACGCCTAAGATTGCTCCCTCAGGATATTTCTTGTATAGAAGGCGTAGCCCAATTCTGATGAGACCCGAATAGACACTGTGTCCCGCGAAACTCCATCGATATTCTATAGGGACCTAAACTTGGTGTTGTCGGCGCTCGTCGCGTGCGTCGGTTTCTTTGTCTACCTGGTTTTGTTCTCCGACTTCATCTACATCCAGTATGACGCTTATTACTATGCCGCCATCGCGGACAATTTCCTGAGCAATGGCACTATCCGTGACGGTAGTTCGGTCCCTCCCCTACCGGTCAAGACACCACAGAACGCAATTGTTATCGCACATATTATTCTCGACCTGTTGGGTGTCGAGTCTCTCACCGAACGGCTTGTGTTGATCGCCTTCCTGAACAGCCTGTCCCTGGTGGCAAGCTGCTACGTGCTGTTTCGAATCGCAATGGTGTTTGATATCGATAGGCAGGCCGCGTTTCTTGTGAGTCTGACACTCTCGTTGTCCTTCTACTATCACATGGTCTTGCTGCAGGCCATAAACGACGCGCTTTTCCTGCTGCTGTCACTTTTCGCAATTTATCTCATCGTTCGGGGAAGGTGCTCGCGCAGGTGCATGGTAATGTTGGCCCTTATCGCAGCAGTGATTCCGTTTTTTCGCGTCGCCGGCATTCTTGTTTTCTTTAGCGCCTTCGTGACCCACCTACTGTTACGTCAGTATCGACATTCAATGTTGTTTCTCGCCCTCGTCGCGCTCGGTGCTATTACCCCTTTTGTCACCTCGGGCGTGCTTGGCGTGGACTACTCTGGATTTGGCGAGCGGAAAGACCAGATTGTTGGTCTCTACGGGATCCAGTTTTTTGCGGACCACTTGTGGCGGACTGTCTCCATCAGTGTTCCAGAGGCGTTTGTCCGGTTGACCTATTTCACCACCGGAATAGCAATCCGCCCCGCTGCCGTTGGTTTCCTAATTTCAATCACCGTTATGGGGTTCGTTGTCGTTGCCGTTTTAAGGTCTTGGCGCAACAAGGACGCGAAGCTTCTGTATCTATGCATTTTCGTTGCGGCGGTTCTCACTTTTTTCCAGCTGCATACGGCACAACCAACCCGCTACATCCTGGTGCTGAGCCCGCTGTTGCCGCTGTTCCTGCTGCTCGCATTTCGCGGCAAGGAGCAGTTGCTGGCGGCGCGCGGATTCTTTGCACTCTGCGTGCTCGTGACGATCGCTGGCATAGCAGTCAGCGAAAAGCCCGGTGAAGCGTGGCTGAAAAAGCAATACTCGGCAGACATGAAGGCATTTCTCGAGAACAAGGATTATTTGCTATTGAGCTATTTCCCACGAGTCACGTACTTCCTGTTGGAGAAACCTACACAGCAGCTTGAATACCTCGACCCACTTGCAACACCAGGCAACATCCTCGTTGTGGGTCCCCCGGACTACGTGAACCATGCAATCGGGCAGATAGCACGTGCCGGCCCAATTGAAGTGAAGAGCGCTGAGCTTCTACCAGGACAGTTTTTTGACTACAGGAAAAACACGGATGCTGCAGCCTATTTTCAGTATGATCGGATTCCGATTCGTTCCGCCTGGCTCACAATCGACACAGGGTCTGGAAAATGAAAACTCCACCTCAACTTAGCAGTGGCGAGAGCAATGGTGCTCGAAGATCAAGGTGCCGGCACCCGCTATATCGTGAGTCGTCGAAGCCTATCGTTGGGAGATTCCATCGGATCGCAATTTCGGATCAGCGCTTAGAGTAGGCTGCCGTGTATGCCTTTATCCTCGCGTCACCTCGGTCCGGAACCACCGTTCTCGGAGAGGTTCTTGAACGGCATCGGGAAATCGTACATTGGTACGAGCCATATTTTATCTGGGAATACAAACTCCCGGTGTGCAACGACGACCATCGCGACACGACGGACCTGACGGAAGAGGCGACACAGTTTATTCGTGCGGAATTTGCGCGCGTGCTACAAAAAAGCGGCAAGAAGGTATTGGTCGAAAAGACACCGATAAATGCGTTCAAGGTCGACATGATTCACGCCGTGTTCCCCGATGCCCGGTTTATCCACTTGGTGAGGGACGGTCGCGACGTTGTGCACTCTATATACCGCGAATGGCGGACACGGCGCGATATCTCCAGCGCGCGAAGCCCATGGCGGGTATTGACGGCTATCGTCAGAACCCTGCGGCGACAGCGCTACTGGAGGAACCGCATCCAGGCAGTTTCGTACGAAGTCAGAACTAGGCACAGGTTTGGTGCCTTTGTGGCCAAGCGTGATGACGATTGGGTGAATTTGGTGGGCTGGGGCCCGCGGTTCCCAGGCTGGGAGCAGGCGCGCAAGAATATGACAGAACTCGAGTTCGGCGCTATGCAATGGTACGAGTGCGAGCGATATATTCAGAGTTCGTTGAAATCAGTGCCCACAGCCAACGTGCTAGAGGTTCGTTACGAGGACCTGGTCGCAGATCCGAAACATACGCTGACGCGGATTTTTCGGTTTCTTGGCGTCGCTGAAAACGAGAGTGGCGCTGTGGGTTTCGATCTTACCCCGGGTCGTATCGGGCAATTCGAGAAAAAGATGCCAAGGGAGATGCAAGATAAGGTGCATGCTATTATAGACCCGATGCAGCTCGCGCTGGGTTATCTGAATGATCAAACGCACAGTGGGTAGCGTATTCAATTCGGGATCCCCACTAAGAATGAAACCGAAAAAGGCCATCGCATACGGCACCTTACTGGTGAGTTTTCTTCTGCTGGCGCTGGTCCTGTGGAAAGCCGACTGGTCGATAATCCAAACCAAGATTCGTCAAATTGAAGTTCACGATATGGCCGCGGTGTTTGTGGTCTACTTCATCTTCTGTATCTCAAAGACTTTTCGGCTTGGAGCGATGTTGCCGAAGGGAGTGCGACCAGGGTTCCCGGCGCTGTTTCGGGTGATGGCAAAGCACGGATTCTACCTGTCCGTATTGCCGGGCAGGTTGGGCGATCTTGTATATGCATCGTTACTGAAGGATTCTACGGGCGTAGCGCAAGGACTGGGCTTCGCCAGCTTGTACGTCGTGCGTGTTTATGATTTGTTGGCGTTGTCTGTCATGACTACCATAGCGATTTGGGGTGCCGATCTATCCACAAGCCAGGCCGCAAGGGCAGCGCTCGCTGTAATGTTTGCCGGCAGCATTTTGCTGGCGGTGTTTCTGCAGCCCACCATGCGCGCGGCAGCACTGCTGGTGCACAAGTTGCATTCCTCGATGTCTGGTGTGTTTCTGCTTCGGATTGCGAATGCAATCGAGGAATCTGCAAGGGAACTGGATGAAAAAACCGGTCTATGGTCACACGTTCAACTTCTTGGTGCGACCGCCGTGAGTTGGCTTTGCATTGTACTTGTGTACCAGGTCTTGTTGTCAGCATTTGATCTGGATATTCCCCTGACCGGCACCGTGCTTTTGGTGGCAATGGTTAATCTGGTCGGATTATTGCCGATACAGACGATTGGTGGGTTTGGCGTAAAGGAGGGCGGTCTGGTCATGGGTTTTTCAGTTCTGGGCATGAGCCTTGAGAGCGCATCCTCGCACGCGATCCTGGTGCGTTTTATCGTATACCTGCTACCGATACTATTCGCGGGACTTATACTTTTTCATTTTTGGATCGCCGGAAGCGCGGGTGGGCGATCGGCGAATTCACGCGAGTAACAGCCGCGTGCCGAACCATAGGAGCACAAGCGGAAGGTTTTGACCATGCCGGATTCCAGACAGAAGATTCTGGTTTTCATTCCGACCTATAACGATTTTGGGGTGTTGAACGCCATTATCGACGATGTCTCGGATACTCTTCCTGATGCGCGGGTGCTGGTGGTCGACGATGGTTCTCATCGACAGGCCCGTATCGACAGGCCGGTCCTGTATGTGCGATTACCTTTCAATCTCGGGCTGGGGGCATCAACACACATAGCCATGGATTACGCGCTGGATAACGACTATGACATCCTGTTGCGTGTCGATGCAGATGGCCAGCATCCCGTCAGCGAGGCAGCACGACTTGTGGACTCACTGCAGGAAGGTGCTGACGTAGTTGTGGCGAGCCGGGAGAATCGGGATGCAGGACGCGGCCTGAGAAATGTGCTGTCAAGGATCGTCAGACGCTATCTGTACTACGCAGCAAGAATCACCACAGCCAAAGCGATCCCGCTTGATATCAATTCGGGGTTCATGGCAATGAGCAGCAAGGCAATGCAAACAATTAATGAGATGGAACTGGAAAGATACCCCGAGCCTCAAATTGTGATGTTTGCGGCTGAGTCAGATCTGCATGTGCGCGAGGTCGGTGTAACGCAGAAGCAACGCCAACAGGGTGTATCAACCCTTGGCCTGTGGGCGGCGATGCGGCTGGTGTTTCGCGTTACGGTGTATGCGATGCTGATCCTCGTCAGGAAGAAAGTAGCATGATCATAAAACTGGCAATCGTGTTCTTTTTCTTCACAACTCTGATCCTGCTCCTAAGGAAAGGACTATTGAATGTCGACTGGTCCCTTCCATGGTTTCTGGCGTTGGTGTTGTTGGCTGTGCTGAGTACATCCAGGCCGTTCATCCAGGGGATGGCTACAATTTTCGGCGTCAAGTACCCCCCAATCGTTATCATATTGGTGGCGCTATTTATATTTCTCGGGATTGTAACCATGCTGGGGATATACGTAACACAACTGCGCAGACGCCAGATACTGATTGTTCGAAAACTTGCAGCCAGCGACTTGCGTGAACAAGAGAGGCGGATGTATACGCAAATGTCTGGAGCGAGAACGCAGCGCATTGATGAGACGATTGGCGAGAGCTGACATGGAGGTAGGTGTCTGGGTAGGGCAAAAGGTGGCAGGGGGCGGGCGATGGCGATAGGTGCCACCTGATGTATGCATTTGTCGTCGCAGCCCCGCGTTCCGGGACCACCATTTTCGGCGATGTGCTCGGACGGCATCCCGAAGTCACGAGTTGGCATGAACCCTATTTTGTTTGGGACTACCTTCTGCCTCATTCGGGCGACGATCGCCGCGATGCAACCAGTGCGACTGAATCGGTGAAACGATTTGTGCGCAAGGAGTTCGAGTATTTTCAGACCGCCTTGGGTAAGGAAGTTGTCCTCGAGAAAACTCCGACCAATGCATTCAAGATCGAATACATGCGGGCGATTTTTCCCGAGGCGAAGTGGATACATTTGTACCGTGATGGACGGGATGTGGTTAGCTCGCTAAAGCAGCGCTATGCGCGGCGCAAGGATATCGCCACTGAAGGGCAGTTACGCCGGTTCCTGAGAGACGTGCGTTACACGCTGCAGCGCCAGCCCTTGTGGCGGCATCGGCTGCTAGCTGTCTGGTACGAGTTGAAAAATCAGGATCGGCTGGCGCCATACTGGGCGCGATCGGGTGAGGACTGGTCCCGCATGGTCGGATTTGGTCCACGGTTTCCGAACTGGCGCGAGTATCGCCGCAAATGTTCGGATCTCGAGTTCATGGCGTATCAGTGGGTGAAGTGTGAAAAGAGTATTGCGCAGGGTCTGAAGGAAGTGCCGGGAAAGCACCGGTTAGAGGTTTGCTACGAGCGTTTCGTCGACGACCCGCAGAGCGAGTTGCAGAAGGTCTGCGAATTTCTAGGTGTGTCGAGTGCGCCGGTTCAGGAACTGGCGAGTGCAATAGTTGGCCACAACGTTACCAAATGGAAGCAGGGGCTAACGGCTGTGGAACTCGAGAGTATTTCGCCGATTATCGAGAGAACGCAGGTGAAGCTAGGGTACGCGATGCCCTGAGGCTCTGAGTCGTTTTGATGCTGGGTGTTTTGCGCGCCAGGGCCGCCTTAGCGGGCTTCACTTTGAGCGAAGGGAACCCAGCTGCGCTTAGGACGTCCAGCTCCAAGTCACCTTTCGTCGCAGTTCGGCCATCTGTCGGAGTGCGACAAATTACCCTAGCAGAATAGTGAATAATTCACATTTAGATTCCCCAAGATCTCACCGATTCCATCGATTCCGGCGCGTAAGCTGGTCCCCACGCTAGACAGCCGGAGGTCAACCCCCCACGGAGCGGCTTACAGGTTGAAGAACGGAGGACCGGCAAATGGAGCGAATCACTCGTGCACTTTATATTGCCCCGGTAGCGATACTGTTGAGTATTACGCCTGCCCACGCGGCGCACGGCGAGTCGGAAATCAGCGAATGGCAGAAGAAACGCCTATTTAGCCCCACCGCGGCACAAGTCGAGCGCGAAAACAAGGGGCAGGTTTTTATCTACGACGGGCTCACGGACAAGGAAGTGGAGCGCGCCGTGGAGGAGGAGTACGACCGGCTGCATGCCATCATGTTCACCGGCATCGTGGTAACCGATGCCCGGGGCGAGCCGATGCGCGACCCAGTGACGGGCGAACTGCTATTCGAAAACGACGGCTGCGACTATTGAGTCTAGAGGTTCGTTAGGGAAGGGATACGGCGGCCAGGGAGGGCCGACGTCCCTGTCGCGCCATTGACTGCACCCTGCGGATCCGCGGAAGTCCACTGGCTAGCCTGCACGCCATCGCCGGGAATAGTTCAGCCCGGGGCTGAGTAGGATTCTACTTCCTGCACCGTGGTAATTACGATGAGCCGCGCGCCGGCGAGGCACAACATGGCAAGCGCGAACGTGCGCAGCGGAGAATAGCGATACGCACGCGCCAAGCCTGGACCTCCTGCGGTAACGTCTTCAGGGTGCGTAAAGAAGCATGCCAGGCCATTGTGTCACCCGTGTGACAGGCGAGTTTTCCCACCTTTCACGTGTAATAGGTGCGGCCGGGCCTGAGCAACACCTTTTCCCCGCTACACTGTCCATAGATAGAGGGAGATTCTAACAACGCCCGGCGAGACGTAGTACGCCGTGCCATGGACAGACGCAAAACAGCCATGCATCAGGCTCGGTTGCCGTTTTATCATTCCATTACCTTCCAGCTCACCGCGGCATTGCTGGCGCTGCTGGTGCTGTTCGCCGGGGCGCTTGGCTACAGCCTGTATCTCGCGGAGGAGCGCGAGCGCGACCAGGTAGTGATCAATACCGCTGCACGCCTGGAACTGGTCGCGCGCATGATGCGCCATCAGGCGCTCAACTATCTTGCCGTACCAGCGCGGGACTACGCGACCTACGACCGGGATGTCAGACTTTATTACCAGGATCTGCGCACCCAGATGGACACCTTCGATACCACGCTGGGATGCTTTACCACTGGGCGCTTTGCAGTGCCGCACAATCCCGACGCTACACCTGCCATTTACACCTTCGACAGCGGCGGGCATCCCGCCGTTGCCGAGGCAACCCGCACCTGGAAGACTTTTCGTGGTGGGCTGAGTTCGGCGCTGGGCGATAATGCGAGTGGGCCGCGCCTGGAGTATGCGGCGCAGTACATCATGAAAAATGTCGCGCAAATTGAACAGGCTGCCGCAACCCTCAGCGAGGAGTTCGCACAGGCGGCGCACCAGCGCCTTGCTGCGAATCGCAGCCTCAACCGCTGGGTGGTGGGCGTGGCGTTGGTGCTGTTGGTGTGGACGGTGTGGTGGGCGCAGCGCACTCTGCGCCCGCTGGCTGCAACCATGCAGGGCTTTCGTCGCGTGGCTCAGGGCGAGTTTAACTACACCGTACCCGCTACCAGCCGCAACGAGATCGGCGTCATGGTGCACGCATTCAACAGCCTGACCGCGCGGCTGCAGGGCCTGTTTCAGCTCGTCGATCGCACGCAGGAAAGCCGCGACATCGGTAGTTGCCTGCAGGTGGTGGCCGATGAGCTAAGTACCTTTCTGCCCGTGGACTGGGCCGGCGCGCTGCTACTCAATCCCGACGGAACCGCTTTGGTGCTGGAACATGCGTATTCGCGGGGTGACGAGCTAAACATGCCGCGGCGACACTTCTCCTTACCCAACACCCATCTTGCCAAGACCATGGAGGCGGGCGTGCCACTGCGCGTGCCTGATGTGCCTATTGTGGCCGGTAATGATCCCAATGCGCGATTCATGAAAATGCTCGGCGAGCAGGGTCTAGAGACAGCGTTTTTTGTGCCGATAGAGGCCGAGGTTCGCGCGGCCGGTGTGCTGGTGTTCGCGTCGCGGCGTCCGCACGCCTACCTGCTGGAACACGAAGAACTAATGGGTAACCTCGCGGGTCTGGTCAGCCACGGTTTTCGCAAGACCGCGGCGCTGGAGAATCTCGTGGTCAGCGCGGTGGGCGGTCTGGCGAAGCTTGCCGAAAGCCGCGATCCCGAGACCGGCGATCATCTGGTGCGCATGAGCCTATATGCCGCGATCATTGCCGAGCAGCTCAGCAGCGAGGGCCCGTACCGTGAGCAGGTCACGCCGAAGTTTGTGCGCGATGTATACCGTTTTGCGCCGATGCACGATATCGGCAAGGTGGGGATCCTCGATCATGTATTGCTGAAGCCCGGCGACTACACCGATAAGGAGCGCGAGGTGATGAATCGGCACCCGATGATTGGCGGCGCAGTGCTGCGCCAGTGCGAGGCACAGATGGAGCGTGTCGGTTACAGCATATTTACTACGGGCATAGAAATCGCCGAAGGCCACCACGAGAAATTCGATGGCAGCGGGTACCCGCGCGGTGTGGCGGGCGAGGCGATACCATTGTCCGCACGCGTCGTGACCGTCGCAGACGTGTTCGATGCCCTGACCTCAAAGCGCCCCTACAAGGAAGCATGGTCTGTGGACGATGCGCTGGCGTATCTGAGCAAGCAGCGCGGCATGCAGTTTGATCCAGCGGTCATTGATGCCTTTGACGCGGCGCGGCCCAGAATCATGGAGGTGTATGAGCGGCACAAACATGTATAGACGCAAGGTGCGAGGGACGAGGAACTAGGCAACACCATACGAACTGAATCTTCCTTCACCGTGTTCACCGTGGTTCACAACCGCTTTTTCCCGCTAGAATGACATCATGGTCCGACCGGATTACCAGGGCGGCAGCATCGTCAACCTGATGTCGTCGTTGATTGCCGCGCTCGGCGGGAAACCGGGGGTGCACCCGCCGCTGCGCGAGCATCCGATACGGTCATTGGCCACCAGTACCAACGTCGTGCTGCTGGTGATTGACGGGCTGGGCCACGAGTTCCTGATGCGCCATGGCAGGGACACCATGCTTGCGGCAAACTTGCTAGGCCGCCTGACCTCGGTGTTTCCCTCCACCACGGCCACGGCCATTACGACCTTTCTCACCGGCGAGGCTCCGCAGCAGCACGCCATTACCGGTTGGCACATGTATCTGCGCGAACTGGGTTGCGTTGCAACAGTGCTGCCTTTTAAACCCCGCCACGGCAGCAGCACGTTTGAGGGTGTGGATCCCGCGCAACTGTTTGGACACGTACCGGTGTTCGATCGCATCGACGTTGCCTCGCACATTATCTCCCCCGACTGGATCATCGATTCTGAGTACAACCTCGCCCATTCAGGTGCTGCGCGGCGCCATGGCTATAGCACCATGGACCAGATGTTCGAGATGCTGGCCAGCGCGGTTGAGCGCGCCAAGGTGTGCCAGTACGTGTACGCCTATTGGCCGGAGCTGGATCGCCTGGCGCACGAGTACGGCATTTCCAGTGGTGAGGTGGCCGCGCATCTGCGTGAACTGGACGCGGCATTCGCTGCGTTGCTTGAGCGCATCGCCGGCACCAATACCACGTTGATCGTCACCGCCGATCACGGCTTTGTGGATGTGTCAGACGACGGGCGCATGAACCTGACCGACTATCCGGACCTCGCGCAGGATCTGTGGATGCCGTTGTGCGGTGAGTCGCGTGTCGCCTGGTGTTATGTCCGTCCTGGAAAATTCGAGGATTTCGCAGCACGGGTGGATGAAAAACTCGGCCACCGTGCGGTGTTGTACGACAGCGGTGAACTGGTGGCGCAGGGTTGGTTCGGGCTTGGCGATGCGCACCCGCGCCTTGCCGAGCGAATCGGTACCCATGCACTGCTCATGGCGGATGGATGCATTCTCAAGGACTGGTTGCCGAACGAGCGGCCTTATCAACACGCCGGCGTGCACGGTGGTACGAGCGCCGACGAGATGTATGTGCCGCTGATAGTTGCAACACCATGAAATCAGGGCCAAGTGGAAAGGCACATGGGCAAGGGGAAAGGAACGGGTGGCGAGGAGGCACGAGGCACTAGAGAGGGAACGTGATGTGTGCTGAGGCGTCCTCAGTGCCATTCTCACCTCCGTGGCCCCATCCCATCATATTCTTAGCAGGCCTTTGAGTTTGCCGTCTGCTCGTCGGCGCACTGTTCCTGTTCGATCTGTATAGTTGTGTGGTCAATGCCGAAGCGCTGTACGAGCAGCCCCTTGGCCTGGCGCAGCACGGCATCGTAGTCCGCACCGGGCGCCACCACGAGGTGCAGCGTCAGCAACGGATGTTCCGGGGTGAGCGACCACACGTGTACGTGATGTACATCGTGTACGACGGGTATGCTGTCCGTTAGCGCCTCGCGCAGGGTCTGCACGTCCACATCCTCGGGTGCGCCCTCTAGCAAGATGTGTGTCGAGTGCCTCACCACGTGCCAGGCGCTGCGTAGAATAAGCAACGCCACCAGCACAGACAGCAATGGGTCGATGGGCATCCAGCCGGTCCACAATATGATCAGCGCGGCACTAATGGCGGCCACCGAGCCCAGCAGATCACCGATCACGTGGATCAGCGCACCGCGCAGGTTGAGGTTGGCGCGGTTACCACCGTGCAGGATGGCAAAGGCCGCAATGTTGACCATCAGGCCGAGCACGGCGACTACCAGCATCATGCCGCCGAGCACCTCGATCGGTTGCATCAGACGTTGCACCGCTTCAATTAATATCCATACCACGATGACGATAAACGTTATCCCGTTGACGAACGCCGCGATAATCTGCAGTCGCTGATAGCCGTAGGAGCGCAGCTGGTCGGCGGGGCGCCGTCCGGCGCGTGCGGCTAGCCAGGCTAGCGCCAGCGAGGCGGTGTCGGTGAGCATGTGGCCGGCGTCGGCCAGCAGGGCCAGCGATCCTGATAGCAGTCCGCCGATTACCTCGGCGATCATGAAACCGCCGGTAAGCCACATGGCCATGAACATGCGGCGTTCGTCGTTGGTGTTTTGGCGGCGGGTAGTCATGGTGGTAGCGGCGCCAACAGCTTAACCCCTCGTGTGCCTGCGCGCTATGCAGAGGACGTGCTAGGCTGAATACAGGAGCCTGTATAGCGACAGCGCATGGCGGCACACAGCACCAAGGAACAGCGGCAGGGAACCGGCGCCGGGCACCGCGACGCGATGGCGATGCGGCTGCGCGCCATGACCGAGGGCGATCTGCCGCAGGTGATACGCATCGAGCGCCAGTGTTATCCGCAACCCTGGCCGGGGTGGCTGTTTCGCCGGCTGTTGCGCGAAGGGAGGTTCTGCCAGGTTGCCGAAGTCGACGGTGCCGTGGGCGGCTATGGCGTGATGGTCGTGTCACGGCAGCGTGCCCACGTGATGAACATCTGCGTGGCGGGGGCCTGCCGCAAGCACGGTATCGGCCGGCGTATGCTGGTGCATCTGTTGACGCAAGCCCGCCGCGAGGATGCGCGCTTTGCCTGGCTCGAGGTGCGCCCGGAGAATCACGCCGCCATCAAGCTCTATCGCGCCAGTGGTTTTCGCAAGACCGGGATGCGTCGCCACTACTATCCGGCGCGCGGCGGGCGCGAGAACGCCATCCTCATGGCACGCATACTGGTGCCGCGGCGCTAAATCGCCCGATCCTGTCGGGCGTCAATGCAACCGCCTGTTGGCACAGGTAATGTAAAATTTATAATTGATGGTTGGCGTCCGCCATGCGGACGGAGCAGAACGATGAGCAACATCGAGCGCATGATCCGCGACATCGAGAGCGAGGTCGCGTTTACCCGCAAGTGGATCGGCAAGGATGCCTTCGACCCCCGCGTGATGGATGCCATGCGCGACGTGCCGCGACACGAGTTTGTGCCGGACACATCGTTGCCCATTGCCTACGCCAACGGCCCGGCGCCCATCGGCCACGGCCAGACAATCTCCCAACCCTACATTGTCGCCCTGATGACCGACCTGCTGCAGCCGCAGCCCGAGGACGTAATGCTCGAAGTGGGCACGGGCTCTGGCTACCAGGCCGCAGTGCTCTCGCGCGTGGTGCGCAAGGTCTACAGCATGGAGCAAATCGAAGCGCTGGCCGGGCCCGTCGCCGAGCGTCTGCAGCGCCTCGGCTATGACAACGTCGAGGTGCACGCCGGCGATGGCTACTTCGGATGGGAAGAGCACGCGCCCTTCGATGGCATAATCGTGACGGCTGCCGCGCCCCACGTGCCCGCGCCGCTGCTGGAGCAACTTGCGCCCGGCGCGCGGCTGGTGATCCCCGTGGGCGGGGTGTTCTGGGGCCAGACGCTCAAGGTGCTCGAAAAACAGGCCGACGGTAGCATCGAGGAGCGCAACGTGCTTGATGTGGCGTTCGTACCGCTCACTGGTCTGCACCACAATCAGCCCGCCGAACTGCAGAAAATCTGAAGCTGTCCGCCGACTGCGCAACCGCTTTCATCGGTTTGGCGCATACGTTTGTTGACTCAATCCGGACGGCGCGGTGCGTACCGCGCGCCGTACACACTTTCCTATTTCCCCTGTCAACCAATCCGCCAGCCACGCGTTAAGTGGGAGTAAGGCGAGTGCTTTCGCCGTGCGGACGCTGCCTGGGAGCGCCGCGACGACGCAAATAACGAACAATCAGAAGGAGAGAGTCTTATGAATTTTCTGAACACGACCCTGCGGACGCTGATGTCCGCTTCGCGCCGCTATCGCGCGGGCTGGCTGGGAGTGTGCGCGGTGCTGTTTGCCGCCACCGTGGGCCTGCCCGGTTGCGGCGGTGGTGGCGAGGACGGTAGCCCGGCCAGTGGCGATAGCGGTGAGGTGGTGGTGAGCCTTACCGACGCCCCGGGCGATTTCACCACCTATACCGTGGATGTGGTATCCGTCTCCCTTACCAAGGCTAACGGCGTGGTGGTCGAGACCCTGCCGCTGGCAACCCGCGTGGACTTCTCGCAGTACACCGACCTCAGCGAGTTTCTCACCGCCGCCACCGTGCCTTCGGGTATTTACGTTAAGGGCAGCGTAAGGCTGGACTACGCCAATGCCGACATCCAGGTGCAGGACGCCGACGGCCATGCGGTCAAGGTTAACGATATCCAGGATGCGAATGGTGATCCCATTGCCATGCTGGAGCTTTCGGTGCGCCTCGAGGGTCGCAACCAGTTGCCCATTGTGCCCGGTGTGCCCAAGCACCTGACGCTGGACTTCGATCTCGAATCATCCAATACCGTGACCTTCGATGATGCGGGTGTCCCCACCGTTATGGTCGCGCCGGTGCTGATCGCCGCGGTCGATCCCGAGCAGCCCAAGATCCATCGTGTGCGCGGTCCGCTCAACGTGGTTGCCGAAGATCGCTCCGGTTTCAGCGTCTACATTCGTCCGTTCCGCCATTATGTGCATCGCCTCGGCGCTGGGTTCCGCCACTTTGGCGCCCTGAAGGTCGCAACCAACGATCAAACCGTCTATGAGATCGACGGTGTTGCGTACGCCGGTGCCGCGGGGCTTGCCGCGCTGGCGGCCAAGGCGAAGTTCACCGCGGTGATTGCTGTTGGCGATCTGGAGTTCCATCCGCGCCGCTTCCGTGCCCGCGAGGTGTATGCCGGCTCCAGCGTACCCGGTGGCGATCTCGACGTGGTGACCGGCAACGTGGTGGCACGCGCCGGCGACGCGTTGACCGTGCGCGGCGCAACCCTGGTACGCGCCGACGGCGTGGTGGTGTTCAACGACAATGTCACCGTGAACCTGGCTGACAGCACCACCGTGGCGCGCCAGTTGTCCATGGACCCGCACCAGATCGACGATATTTCGGTGGGCCAGCGCCTGACGGTGTTCGGCAGCATTACCAACGATATGATTAGCGATCTGGTGCTTGACGCATCCGCTGGCCATGCACGTCTGTTGCTTACTACACTGCGCGCGCAGCGCACCGTGAGTGCCGACGAGCCGTGGTTTACGGTCAGCCTGGACAGCATCGATGGCCGCCCGGTGAGCATGTTCGACTTTGCCGGCACGGGTATGGACGCAGCCAGCGATGCGCAGGCCGGGGTCTATGAGATCGATACGGGTGCACTGGCCGTCGAGGCCATCGCCGAGCAGGCGCCGCTGGCGGTGCGCGGTTTCGTGATGCCGTTCGGTAGCGCGCCGGCAGACTTTGCGGCGCAGACCATTGTGGACAGGAGTGCGGTTGTGCAGTAGTTGGAGAGCGTTAGGGTTGTACAACCACCGGTGCCCGCGGGCGGTCAACGCCCGCGGGCCATTTATTGTGCACTGGCTCAGTGCACGGTTCGTTCCTTGTAGCCGGCCATCAGCCTGCGCTGCAGGTCAGGAGGCACCTGCTCGTAGTCCAGCGGTTCCATAGTAAAGGTGCCTTCGCCGCCGGTCATCGACTTGATACGCGAGGAGTAGTCGTCGAGTTCACCCAGTGGCACCTGCGCACTGATGCGCATGATGCCGTTGCCCAGGCTCTGAGTGTCGTTGATGCGCCCGCGTCGCGAGGCCAGATCGCCACTGATATCGCCCATGCTGTTGTGCGGCGCAGTGACTTCCACTGCAACAACGGGTTCAAGCAGGATTGGTTTGGCCTTGCTGAATGCATCAAGGAATGCCTTGCGTCCGGCGGTAACAAATGACACCTCGTTGGAATCCACCGTATGATGCTTGCCGTCGTAAACCGTGACTTTCACGTCCTGGACGCGGTGCCCGGCCAGCGGCCCCTGCTCCAGCGCCTGGCGCACGCCTTTTTCCACTGCCGGGATGAAGCCGCCCGGGATTACGCCGCCGACCACCTTGTTTTCGAACTCGAAACCCGTGCCGCGTGGCAGTGGCGCAATGCGCAGAAACACTTCACCGAACTGGCCGGCGCCACCGGTCTGTTTCTTGTGGCGGAAGTGCCCCTCGGCAGGCGCGGTGATGGTTTCGCGGTAGGCTACCGTGGGTGTGTGCGTTCCCACCTTCACGTTGTAGCGTTCCTCGATTTTTTCCATCGCTACGCGCAGGTGCAGTTCGCCCAGCCCGCGCAATATGGTCTCGTGGGTGCTGGGTTCGTGCTCCACCTGCAGACAGGGATCTTCGGCGGATACTCGCTCCAGTGCCTCGGCAATCTTCTGCTCGTCACCGCGGCTCTTGGGATCGAGTGCCAGCCCCGCCATGGGTTGTGGCAGGTCCAGCGAGGGTGCATGCAGGTGATCCTCGTCGTGCGAGTTGTGGAGGATGGCGTCGAGATGCAGTTCGTCCACCTTGGCCACCGCACAAATGTCACCCGGCACGCCGGTGTCGGTCTCGATGTGTTCCTTGCCCTGTATATGGAACAGGTGTCCGACCTTGAAGGGTTTCTTGCCTTCGTCCACTAGCAACATGGTGTCCTTGTTGATTGTGCCCTGGTGGATACGGAACATGCCAAGTTTGCCAACGAACGGATCGTAGGTCACCTTGAAAACGTGTGCGAGCACATGTCCTTCGGATTTTTTGACATCGGGGATAAACCAGTCGCGCTTGCCGTGATCGTCCTCGAGAAACCGGTGCGGCGTACCCTCGATGGGATTGGGCATTAGCTTGGAGAACACATTGAGCAGTTCATCGATGCCTTCGCCGCTGCGTGCCGAGGCGAAGCACACGGGTATGAGATGGCCGTCGCGCAGGGCCTTCTCCAACGGGTCGTGTAGTTGCTGCGGCGAGATCTCACCCTGCTCCAGGTACAGTTCCATCAGCGCCTCGTCGACCTCAACCACCTGGTCGACTAGCGCGGTGTGCATGTCTGCCACCGAGGAAAACGCAGTTTCGCCCTCTGTGCCGAAAAAGCAGTCCACCACGCCGCCGTCCTTCGCCGGCAGGTTGACCGGCAGACATTCCTTGCCGAAGGTTTCCTGTATCTCATCGAGCAACTTTGATGGGTGACTTTCCTCGTCGTCGATCTTGTTAATGACGATCATGCGGCAATAGTTGTGGTTGGCTGCCCACTCCAGCAGTCGTCGAGTCATGGGCTCGATGCCGTTCTGCGCGTTAATAACCACGGCCATCGCGTCGGCCGCCGGGACGACGCTAAGCGCCTGGCCGATGAAATCCGGCGATCCGGGGGTGTCGATCAGGTTGATGTGCGCGCCATCGTGGTCAATGCCCACAACGGCGCTGCTTATAGAATGGTGATGGCGCTGTTCCTCGGGTTCGAAATCGGAGATGGTGTTGCCTTTGTCGACGCTGCCTTGCTGGGTGATAGCACCGGACTGGTAGAGCAGGGCCTCGGTCAGCGTCGTTTTTCCAGCGCCGCCGTGGCCCACCAACGCAATATTCCGGATATCCTCGGTGCGATAGGTGGTCATGGCTCATATCCTCTTGGGTGTGTTCGCATACGGGGCCGCGCGCGGCTACTGCACCCTAGACAACGGCCGCCGCGATGGAACGGATCGTGATTGAATTAAGTATATATACGGTTCCGCGGCGCGCCCGCCTTGAGCCAGATCAATGCGCGACGTGACCGGGGTGCGGGGTGGGTGGCCGGGCCCGGCCGGCGCCCGCGTCAGTTCCCGGCGCCGGGTTCGGAGTCGGGGCCGGGGTCGAGGCTAAGGGCGCTCGTATCCACCTCGCGCGGCTTGAACGGCTCTCGCTCCACCAGGTCTTCACCCGCCTCGGCGATGCTCAGACCGCTGGTATCGACCTCGCGCGCCTCGAATGGCTCGCCTTCCACCAGAATGCTGCCGGGCGGTGCGATACCGGCCGAGTCCAGCCCGCCTCCACTGGCTGGCGGCCCTGGCGTTTCGGCCTCTGCCGGCTCCGCCTTTGGCGTCGGTTCTGCTGGCGGCATGCTCGGTGGCACGTTGTCGGGGGCCGGTGCAATCTCGCACTGTGCCCCGGCGCGGGTCAGCGCGGCTTGGTATTTAGTGGC
>CP070733.1:2397799-2401855 GCA_020347585.1 Pseudomonadota bacterium
GCCTTGAGATGCAGCAGGCCGAGGTTGACGTGCGGGCCGGCGAGCGAGGGGTTTTCCTGGCTGATGGTTTGCAGCATCCGCTCTGCCTGCTGGTCGTGTCCCGACTGCATCAGGGACAGGGCGTAGTTGTAGTTTGCCGCCTGCTGTGGCGAAACCGGGGCAGGGGCCTCGGCCTTACGCGTGGCGGGGTCGTTGGTGGCGCAGCCGACGAGCAGCACCATGCACAGGCCTGCAAGCCAGCGGCTCGCGCCGGCGCCTCGCGCTGTGGGTGCTGTATTGGCTGTATTCAGTGCCATTGTCTCCTGCCTGGCAAGACTGCATAACGTGCCCGATTGTCCCGGCCACGATTCGTGCTCGTAAAAAAACAATGATACTTCGCCGGCGAGCCGGCGAAAACACCTGTACCGGGCCGGGGACTACCGGCTTCAGCGCATATCGGCATTTTGCGCACTGGCCTTTACACTTTCCAGCAAAACGGGGGTTTTTTGCCTAATGCTTCACAGTTTCCGGCGTAGGTACGGCGTATGCGGCAGCGTGTCCTATTCCCAGGTGTGGATCTCGAAACCGTTGTCGGTGACCTGTAGCTCCACGAATTTCGGTGCGCTGCTCTTGCTGATATCAAATACATTGCGATGCCGGAAGTCCTGCTGGCCGGGGCCGCGCAAGGCGCAAAAGGCGGTGAGTTGGTGCTGGCCGGCAGGCAGGCGCCCCATGTGCAGGCGCTGGATGCCGCCAGCGCGCAACGATGCAATCTCGCGCTCGGTATAGAGGTGTTCGGCTATCCCGCTGCCGTCGAGCCGCACCCGCACCTGGTCGAGCACGAACTTGTCGGTGAGCCTGGTGGAGATGAAAACGGTGACCTGGGCGTTGGCGGGAAACAGCAACTCCTCTTCAAGCATGAACAGGTCGCGGTTAAGCCCCAGCAACTGCTGCTTGCCGGTTGGCGGTGTATCTGCAGCACCCGGCGCCGGCGCCTGGGCGACGGCGATCGCCGCGAGTCCCGCGGCCAGAGCCACGGCCATGCACTGCACCCGTCGCAAGAATCGAGAATTGGTCGTCACCATACGCGTTAAAGCCCTTCCCCCGCCCTGTTATTGTGCGTTGCAGCAGCTATCGGAACCGTGTCGTGCCGCGCGAGCCCGGCAACCCTCGTCGCACGTCGGCAGCCTGCTGCAACCTATATATTTTATCAAGTATACCTTAACCGGCGCACCAGCTATTGCTTCGCCGGCGGCTCCAGCCCTGA
Organism: Pseudomonadota bacterium; assembly: GCA_020347585.1. GTDB lineage: Bacteria > Pseudomonadota > Gammaproteobacteria > CAMYNG01 > CAMYNG01. Next base: position 2,399,046 of record CP070733.1, read on the forward strand.
TGAGTAGTGCATGGTGCCGTTGCTGTCGATGATTATCGCGTCGATTTCGGGCATGGTGTCCGCGAGCTTCAGTGCCTTTTCGGGGCCGAGCACGAACAGCGTGGTGGAGAGCGCATCGGTGGTCGTTGCATCCGGCCCGAGCACCGTAACGCTGCGGGCGGCGCGCGCCGAGCGGCCGGTGCCGGGGTTGATTATGTGGTGGTAACGTACGCCGTCCTCTATGAAATAGCGCTCGTAGTCTCCCGAGGTCGATATGGCGGTATCGCTCAATGGCAGCACCACCGGGGCACGTTGCGGATTGCGCGGATCCTTGATGCCGGTGAACCAGGGCCGTCCGCGGCGGTCACCAAGAATTCGGCTGTCGCCGCCCGCGCTGACCAGCGCGTGGCGGATGCCGCGTTCCCTAAGCAGGGAGATGCCGCGATCGACCGCGTGGCCCTTGGCGATGCCCCCCAGGTCAATGTATACGCCGGGGTGTGTAAAGCGGATCGTGCCCCTGGCGCGATCGAGCTTGATGTGGTGGTAGTTGACCGCCTTGAGTGCGGTCTCGATCTCGGCGTTGCCGGGCTTTTTTCTCGCGCGGTAGTCGTACATGCGCCCGACGCTGGCGTAGGTGATATCGAAGGCGCCACCGGAGCGTTCCGACATTTCCAGGGAGCGAGCGATGAGATCAAAGAGTTCCTTGCTGGCGGCAACCGGAAAGCGCGCGGCCTCGCGGTTGACCTTCGACAGCTCGCTGCTCTCCTTGTAGGGACTCATTGCTGCATCGATGCGATGCATCTCCGACATGACCGCGGCAATGCACGCGTCCGCGAAATCTGCGTCCGTATGCCACAGTTGCACGGCGATCGACGTGCCCATCACCGCCTGCTCGGACTTGAACCATTCGGCCCGCGCCGGCGCGGGAAGGTTGAGAGCGAATACCATTGCCGCGAGTAGCGCCAATACGCGGGTGGTGGAACGCCGGTGCTGGTAGGAGCCATCGGTTCTCATGAAGTGTGACATCGAGCAACAAACAGCTGTCTCGCACCATAACCAAAAACGGCGGACGCGCCAACGTTCGCCGCTCCTGTGGTTCAGTTTGGGCGCGGCGCGGAGTTTTCAGCCGAGCGGCCAACCGCTATGCTAGGAGGCAGAGTGAGTCTCGAAGCACGTGCGTCGCGGTGCTGCGGGGCCGCAGCGTTTGAGAACCGGGGGATGCCATGAGCGATAGAGAAATCAAGAAGAATATCAAGGCGCACGACACATGGTTGCGCGGGTTCTTTATACTGATCTTCGCGATCATCTGGAGCCTCGCCGAGATCGTGCTTGCGGCGCTGGTGGTATTCCAGTTTGTCAGCCTGTTGTTGACTGCGGGCACCAACGAGCGGCTGCTCGAATTTAGCCGTTCCCTATGCACCTACATCTACGAAATCGCGCGTTACGTGACCTTCAACGAGGATGAACGACCGTATCCCTTTGCGCCTTGGCCGAGCGGAGCGGTCGCGCCGCGGCGCAAATCACCGGTGCGCAAGAAGCGCGCGGCCGCCAAACCGACCGATTCGTCCCCCCCAGCCACCGAGCCACCGTCGCAGGAGTGAGCGGCACGGTCTGACCGTGCGACGATGGGATTTCCGGCATTCAGAATGTTGTGATCGTTAGCTGTTGATTCTAGGATTGTATTTGACGTAGCAATATCCATCGGTCCGGGGGAAAGCATGGGCATACGCGAGCAGGAGTCCGCGCTGTTCAACACCCGTGAGGCTCAAAGGGTGGGACAGTCTCTTGGCATATCGGGGCGCACGCGCTGCCGCTCGGTGCAAGTGACTGCGTTCGACAGGTGGCTGGCGCAACAACTGCTGCACGTCGCAGGCAACCCGCCGTTTACGCTGGTGCTGTGGGACAATAGCGAGGTGACCTTGTCGAGCGCCCGTATCACGGCGCGGTTGCACATTGCTGACCGCAGGGCCCTGCTGCGACTGGTGACGGACCCTGAACTGCACTTCGGCGATTTGTACGGTGCGAGGCGCCTAGAGGTCGAGGGTGATTTCGTGCAGTTTCTGAGCACCGCCTACCGTGCGGTGGGACGCGCCCGCCCGGGGTTCCCTGTACATCGCCTGCTGCATTGGCTATCGACGCGGCCGCGAACCAATTCACTCGATAACTCGCGCGACAACATCCACCACCATTACGACCTCGGCAACCGGTTCTACGCGCTGTGGCTGGACGAGGCGGCCATGCAGTACACCTGCGCCTATTTTCCCGATCCGGCAATGAGCCTAGAAGCGGCCCAGGTCGCCAAGCTGCATCACGTGTGCCGCAAGTTGCGCCTGCAACCTGGCGAGGAGGTGGTCGAAGCGGGTTGCGGCTGGGGCGGGTTGGCGCGTTTCATGGCACGGCACTACGGTGTGCGGGTACGCGCCTACAATATCTCCGGCGAGCAGATTGCCCATGCCCGTGAGCGCGCCGCGCAGGAAGGGCTAAGCGAGCGGGTGCAATACATCGAGGATGACTACCGCAATATTTCCGGCAGTTGCGATGTGTTCGTCTCCGTTGGCATGCTTGAGCATGTCGGCATCGATAACTACCGCGCCCTGGGCGAGGTGATACGGCGCTGCCTGTCGCCCGATGGGCGCGGGCTTATCCACACCATCGGTCGCCGGCAGCCAGGCAAGATGAACGCCTGGATCGAAAGACGCATTTTTCCCGGCGCCTGTCCGCCGAGCTTGGCCCAGATGATGGAGATCTTCGAGCCGTTCGGTTTTGCGGTGCAGGACGTCGAGAACCTGCGGCTGCATTACGCCCGTACCCTCGAACACTGGCTCGAACGC
>CP070733.1:2401955-2404903 GCA_020347585.1 Pseudomonadota bacterium
CGTGCCGTTGGTCGAGTTCACACTCCAGGACACGAACAATCAGGCCTACGGCCTGGAACAATTGCGCGGCAAGTGGTCTGTAGTCTATTTCGCCAGCGGGTGTGACGCGGGGTGTGCGGAAACGCTGTACGACATGCGCCAGAGCAGGTTGGCTCAGGGTAAGGAGTATCACCGAGTGCAACTCGTGCACGTGCCCCTGGACGGCGCCGTCTCTGAGCAGCTGCAGGCTTTGTTACCCGAGCATCCCAAGCTCACTGTGCTCACCGGACGGCCGCACGATGTGCAGAACATGTGGCGCCAGTTTGCGGCGGCGGACCCCGTGGCCGAGCCGAATCGCTCGGGCGTATACATCGTCGATCCTTTGGGTAATCTGATGATGAGCTACCCGGGCGACTTCACGCCCAAGCAACTCATCAAAGACTTGCAGCGGCTGCTTTACGTATCACAGATCGGGTAGGGCTGACGAAAATGAATACAGGTATCAAACGAGTGGCTCTGTTGGCGACGGCTCTGGCCCTGGTCGTGGTAGTGCTCGGCGCCTATGTGCGTCTGTCCGACGCCGGATTGGGTTGCCCGGATTGGCCAGGCTGCTACGGCAAGGTGGGCGTGCCAACGGCTGCAGAGGAGGTGCAAGCCGCCAACGCGGCCTACCCTGAGCGCCCCGTCGAGGCGCCCAAGGCGTGGAAGGAAATGGTGCATCGCTACTTTGCTGGCACTTTGGGGCTGCTGGTGTTCGCCCTGGCGGTGATGGCTTGGCGTGCCCGGCGCCAGGAACCTCTCCAGCCCGTCGGGGTCGCGACGTTCCTGGTGGCCTTGATCATATTTCAAGCGCTGCTCGGCATGTGGACCGTGACCTTATTGCTCAAGCCCGTGGTCGTGATGTCGCATCTACTCGGTGGACTGACCACGCTGTCGTTGTTGTGGTGGATGACACTACGTCAAAGAGACCCCCTGATCGCGACGAGTGCGACGCCGGAGGCGGCCGGCCTGCGACCCCTTGCGTTGCTGGGGCTGGTGATACTGGTGCTGCAGTTAGCTCTGGGTGGTTGGGTCAGCGCCAACTACGCCGCCTTGCAGTGTCCGGATTTCCCCACCTGTCAGGGCCAGTGGTGGCCGCCGATGGACTTTGCCGACGGTTTCACCCTCTGGCGCGGTTTGGGTGTCGATTACGAGGGCGGTGTTCTCGCCAACGACTCGGCGGTGGCGATTCATGTCAGTCACCGCCTCGGTGCGCTGGTGACGCTTTTGTACCTCGGTTGGCTTGGGCTGCGGATCTTGCGCGTGGGCGCCAGCGATACCCTGCGGACGCTGGGTGTGGTGTTGCTCATTGTGCTATTTGCACAGGTTTCACTCGGAATAGCGAACGTCGTCATGACCCTACCACTGCCAGTTGCGGTGGCGCACAATGGGGTTGGCGCAGTATTATTGCTCTGCGTGGTTGCCCTGAACCACGCCATAAGACCATTAGAAAAAGAGGTTGGCTGAAATGGAGGAGTTGCTGCGCCGTCATGTGGGCGGCATGGGGGTAGTGCGCCATTGGCGCGACTACTACGAGCTCTGTAAGCCCCGCGTTGTCGCGCTGATCGTGTTTACCGCCATCGTTGGTATGTTCCTTGCCACCCCCGGCATGGTGCCGTGGTCGGCATTGGTATTCGGCACTATTGGCATTGGCTTGTCGGCAGCTTCCGCTGCCTGCATCAACCAGCTGGTGGAGCAGCAGGTTGATTCGATCATGTTGCGCACCAGTCGCCGCCCATTACCGACCGGCAACTTGGGCCCTAAGCAGGCGATTATCTTTGCCACGATCATCGGCGTGCTGGGTCTCGGCACGCTGGTTGTCATGGTCAACGCCTTGACCGCAGTACTGACTTTCGCGTCGCTGATTGGCTATGCGGTGGTCTACACCCTGTTTCTCAAGCGTGCCACGCCGCAGAACATTGTCATCGGCGGTGCGGCCGGCGCGGCGCCGCCGGTGCTGGGCTGGACCGCGGTGACCGGTCAGGTGGATCCGCACGCGCTACTGCTGTTTCTCATTATCTTCGCCTGGACGCCTCCGCATTTCTGGGCGTTGGCCATCGCCCGGCGTGAGGAATACGCAAAAGTCGATATCCCCATGCTGCCGGTGACCCATGGTGTTGCTTTCACCGGGCTGCATGTATTGCTCTATACCATCATTCTTACAGCCGTGACGTTGCTGCCCTACATTACGGGCATGTCGGGTCTGCTGTATCTGGTGGGTGTCGTCGCGCTCGACGCCGTCTTTCTCTACTACGCCATCAGACTCTATCGCACTGGCGAAGGCCGTACCGGCATGAAGACCTTTGGCTACTCGATCATCTACCTGATGCTGCTGTTCGCGCTACTCATGGTGGATCACTACTTCCCGATCGTCGCCAATCCGCTGGCCGTGGCCATGGCTGGCTAGCTATTTGTGGTGCCCCGCCGGCGAGCCGGCGGGGCAGTATCCCTCCGCCGCTCATTCACTCAACTAATCCGGTCATCCAACGTTTTTTGGCTTCGGTCACCCTCCTTGTTCTATACTTGGGCGCCCAAACGGTTGTCCGGCGATAGAACGCTCAATTATCATATTAGCTTGCACTGATGAAGCTCGGCAGCGCGCCCGATGGCGCTGTGGCTAGACATTTAACCTCGGATACTGGAGTAGAGAGGCGGTAACGGATGGCGCAGACGATCACCACAACAACGACCGAGCAGTACAACTACGCCATTGTTCGCCGGTTCACCATAATGGCGATCGTCTGGGGCGTGCTCGGCATGCTCGCAGGTGTATGGATCGCATCCGAACTCGCCTGGCCGGCGCTCAACTTCGACATTCCTGCGCTGACGTTCGGTCGATTGCGCCCGGTCCACACCACGCTGGTGATCTTCGGGTTTGGTGGCGGTGCCTTGTTCGCGACTTCTTACTACGTTGTGCAGCGTACCTGCCA
>CP070733.1:2405003-2418164 GCA_020347585.1 Pseudomonadota bacterium
ACCTTTGGCCACGCCATCGAGGCGGGCACGGGCTACGGCAGCTGGCTGCACGGTGAGGCAGTGGCCGCTGGCATGCGCGTTGCTGCGGAACTCTCGGCGCGCAAGGGCTGGATTGACCCCGCTGATGTCGAGCGCATTACGCGCCTGCTGCTGCACGCCCGTCTGCCCGTAAACGTTCCGGCAGCTATGAGTACCGCGAACTTCATGGACCTGATGGCCGTGGACAAGAAGGTGCGCGACGGCAAGCTGCGGCTGGTGCTACTTGAGCGCATGAACCATGCGGTGCTTGTCGACAACGTTGAAACGGCGCTGTTGCACGAGACGATCGAGGCGTGCCGCGAAGCCACGCCGGATACCGGTAGCGCATCGTAAGCCATGGCGCTTGCCCCCTACGCTGCCAGTGACACAACCAGCCGGGGGCGGCGCTTCAGCGAATCTGCTCCCTCCTACCGCAGCGAATACCAGCGCGACCGCGACCGCATCATACATTCCGCTGCATTCCGGCGCCTGGAATACAAGACCCAGGTGTTCGTCAATCACGAAGGCGACATGTATCGCACGCGCTTGACGCACTCCATCGAGGTGGCGCAGATCAGCCGCTCCATCGCGCGCATCCTGAGTCTAAATGAAGACCTGATGGAAACCATCGCGCTGGCCCACGACCTTGGCCACACGCCGTTCGGTCATGCCGGCCAGGACGCGCTCAACGAGGCGATGGGTGAGCATGGCGGCTTCGAGCACAACCTGCAATCGCTGCGCGTGGTCGACAAGCTGGAACTGCGCTACGCCGATTTTGCCGGCCTCAACCTGACCTTCGAGTCGCGCGAGGGCATACTCAAGCACTGCTCGGTGAAAAACGCCAGAATACTTGGTGACGTTGGCGAGCGATTTCTAGATAAGCGACAACCGAGCCTGGAGGCGCAGGCTGTCAATCTCGCCGATGAGATCGCCTACAACAGCCATGACGTGGACGATGGGCTGCGCTCGCAGTTGATCAGCATCGAGCAGTTGTGCGAGGTGCGCCTATTTCGCCAGCAGTACGACGATGTAACGCAGCACTACCCCGGTATCGAAGGCCGCCAACTGGTACACGAGATCGTACGGCGCATCATCAACAGCCAGGTGGTAGACCTGGTCGAAACCAGCGCGGCGCGTATTACCGCGGCGGCGCCCTCCGACATGCAGGCGGTACGCCAGCGCGACGAGCAACTCATCAGCTTCAGCGAAGCGATGACGGAATTGAACCTCGAACTCAAGCGCTTCCTGCGGACACACCTGTACCGTCACTTTCGCGTCCACCGCATGTCGACCAAGGCCACGCATATCGTCAAATCGCTGTTCGACGCATTCATGAACGATGTACGCCTGCTGCCGCCCGAGCACCAGCGCATCCTGCACAACATGGAAGAGGCGCGCGGAGCGCGCGGCCGTGCACGTGCGGTGGCCGACTATGTCGCCGGCATGACCGATCGCTACGCCATCCGGGAGTACGAGCGGATTTACAGTGCGTCGGAGTTAACCTGAGATCAGGTACAAGGGCAAAGGGTAACGACACAAGGGAGTACAACAGGCGACAGAGCGAAGGGGCAGGAAATGGTTGAGCGCGCCGTGCAACACCCTCCTGCATGTTGTGTGGCTATTGTTTCGTTTCCCTTTTCCCTTGTACCTTTCCCCTTGGATCTGATCGTATGCGCATCTTCATGCAACTACCGGTTAGCGATGATCGGGCGCCACGCTTCTACCAGCTGGTACTGCAACCGGATCTGCTGGGGGGCTGGACGCTGATCCGCGAATGGGGGCAGGCAGGCTCGCCCGGCCGCGTGCGACGCGAGCTGTTTGCAGCGCGTGAGGACGCCGAGCGCGCCCTGGTCACGGTGCGCGACGCGCAGGTCAAACGGGGCTATCGAGTAGTGTACACGGAGGGACAATGAACACACACGATTCCATGCTGCCCGAACCAAGCTATCTCGACCGCTATGGCCTGAAGGAGGCGCCATTCGCGGCCACCCTCGACGAGCGGTTTTTGTGTCCGCACGCACAGCACATCCGTCGCATGGACACACTGCAGCAACTGGCCGAACAGCGCGACCTGTTGTTGCTCGTGACGGGCGAACAGGGCGTCGGCAAGACCAGTCTGCTGCAGCGCTTCGTGGCAAGCGCGCGGGAAGCACGCCATGTTTGCCAGGTAGACGCCGACCCGATGATGAACGCCGAGCGCCTGCTACAGCAAATCGCCGCGGGTTTCGGCCTTGCCGCCATGCCCGGCGAAGCCGGCAAGCTGCTGCAGGGCGCACTTTATCAGCACCTCCTCGCGCTGCACCACGAGGGTGCCAAATTGCTATTGGTGGTAGACGATGCACATACGCTGCCGGGGGATGCGCTGGAGACGCTTTACCTGCTAGCGGACACTGAGGCCGGCGACGGCAAGCTGCTACGGCTCATATTGTTTTGTGATCCTCACATTGACACCGTGCTGCAGGCGCCGGCGCTGCTGGTATTGCGCGACCGCATCACTCATACCTTGAACATCGCGCCGCTCACCGAAGAGCAGACCGCCGAGTACCTGCGTCACCGTATGACGGTGGCGGGTCTTTCCGGGCCGCAGCCGTTTTCCGACAAGGTCATCCGCAGGATCTTTCGCGGTTCACATGGAGTTCCGGCGCGCATTAACGAACTGGCGCACGCGGTGTTGAGCGAAGGCGGAGAGTTGCGCGAGCAACAGGCGGCACCTCAACCCGCACCGCGTTCGCCCACACCGCGGTGGCGCGTCACAGTGGTAGTCGTGGCTGCAGTGATCGCCGCCATCGTGCTGGTGATGCAACAGCGCGGCGACGATGCGCTCACCGACACACCGTCACAGGAATTCGCGGTGCCGGCTATCGAACTAGCACCGGAGCCGCCGCTGCCGTCGGTCGCCGAGGCACCACAAGACACCGCACCGCACTTGGAAAACGCGCTCGCGCAACCGGTATCCGATGAGAAGGTTGAAACGCCCGCCGTCGCGAGTCCTGCTGCCAAAGCGATTACCGATGAAAAACCGGCTGGCGAGGCGACCCCCGTGGACACAGCGGCGAGCAACGCCGCGCTAGCCGCCGACACTGCAGATGATGTGGCCACCGAGCCCAAACAGCAGGTGGTCGCGGCGCCTGTCGCGGCCGATCCGCCACCAACACTGCCAGCGGCGCCACGGCTCATCGCGGTCAGTCCCGCGACGCTGGCGGGCGGCGCCGAGGCCCGCACCTTTACTCTGTCCGGCGAAAATTTCTCCGCCGCAAGTCGCATCACGGTAAGCTGGTCCGGCAACGAAAAAATCTTGCCGGCCGACCGGGTCGAATTCGTAAACGCAGAACAGCTGCGCTTTCGCATCACCACCGGAACCACGGCAGATAACTGGCAGGTGCAGGTCACTGACCCTGAGCGCGGCGCGTCCAACCACATCAGCTTCGCGGTGACCGCTGCACCGCAACCCGCAGTAGCGCAGTTGGCGCGGGCGCGTCCCGCGCCGGTCATCAGACGCGATGAGTGGTATCAGGTGCAGCCGGCGGACCGCTATACGCTGCAATTGTTCAGCTCGCACCAGGAACAGGCGGCGCTTCGCTTCATCGCGGAGCGTGCTCCGCAAGGCGAGGTCGGCTACGTGCATACGATGCGCGAGGGCCGTCATTGGTACAGTGTGCTTTACGGCAGCTATGCCGACGCGGAAGCCGCCCGCCAGGGCGCCCAAGCCGTGACCGCCGAACGACCGGAGATCAGGCCCTGGGTACGCCGCCTTGGCAACATCCAGGCCGCAATCGACCTGGCACAACGCACAGAGGACGCACCACCCCCCACCTTGCCCGGCAGCGCCGCGATCGCCACCCCGCCCGCAGGCCGACAGTCCCATACCAGCTGGTTGTGGAGCCAAGCGCCCGGACACTACACCCTCCAGTTGCTCGGCACCCGCACTGAGGCCGGCATCCGAGCGTTCATCGACAACCACGCCCTGAAGGGCAAGGCGGTGTACTACAGCACCGTGAAGAACAGTGATCCGTGGTACGTGCTAGTCTACGGGGTCTACCCTGACCGCGCCGCCGCCGAGGCGGCGCGCTTGTCCCTGCCGCCAGACCTGCGCCAGGCACAGCCCTGGCCGCGCGATTTCGCTGGTATACATGCCGATTTGGACCGCGCTGCAGGGCGCTGAGCCTCGCTTGCAAGGCGCCTGAAAACGGGCAACCAAAACCCCTCGCGCGGCACCCGCCGCGCGATTGAACGCCCTTGTCCGGGGCTGTATACTGCTTGACCGTTTTGCCTTGGCGAAAGGCCTAGGCCTGCGTATGGTTTTTAAAATCAAGTAGTTACAGGCAGATCATCGTGAGCAGCCCCCATCAGCCCCGCGCCGGTCTCTACCGCCCGCAGTTTGAACGAGACAACTGCGGCTTTGGTCTGATCGCGCAGATGGACAACCAGCCCAGCCACTGGCTGGTGCAAACCGCGATCGGCGCACTTGCTCGCCTCACCCATCGCGGCGCCATCGCCGCCGACGGCAAGACCGGTGACGGTTGCGGCCTGCTGATGAAAAAGCCTGACGCCTTCCTGCGCGCGATTGCCGTGAGCGAAGGCATCGAACTTGCCGACCACTATGCCGCGGGCATGGTGTTCCTGAGCCGGGAAGAGGAATGGGCGGCAAGCGCCCGTCATGCACTGCAGACCGAGCTTGTCCACCAAGGGCTCGTGGTGGCCGGCTGGCGTATTGTGCCGACCAACCCCGACGCCTGTGGCGTCGAGGCGCTTAAGAGCCTGCCGCGCATCGAGCAGATTTTCGTCAACGCACCGCATGGCATATCCGAAGCCGACTTCGAGCGCAAACTTTATGTGGCGCGCCGGCGCACCGAAAAAGACGTCGAACCAGTCGACAAAACTTTCTATATCCCGAGCCTCTCGGCGCGGGTCATCTCATATAAGGGATTGGTGATGCCGGCCAACCTGCCCGTGTTCTACACGGACCTGCAGGACGAATCGCTGGCCTCCTCGCTGTGCGTCTTCCACCAGCGTTTCTCCACCAACACCTGGCCGCAGTGGCGGCTCGCCCAGCCGTTCCGCTACCTTGCCCACAATGGCGAGATCAACACCATCCAGGGCAACCGCAACTGGTCGGTAGCGCGCGGCCACAAGTTCGAAACGCCACTCATCCCCATGGAAGATGTGCGCCCGCTGGTGTCCATGACGGGCTCAGACTCCAACACGCTGGACAACATGCTCGAGGCCCTGCTGGCCGGTGGCATGGACGTGTTCCGTGCCATGCGCCTGCTGATCCCGCCGGCCTGGCAGAACGTCTCCAGCATGGATGCGGACCTGCGCGCCTTCTACGAATACAATTCCATGCACATGGAGCCTTGGGACGGCCCCGCCGGGATCGTGCTGACCGACGGTCGCCATGCAGCCTGCTCCATGGACCGCAATGGCCTACGCCCGGCGCGCTGGGTGGTCACCAAAGATCGCCACATCACGCTGGCCTCCGAGATTGGCGTCTACGACTACCAACCCGGTGACGTGGTAAGCAAGGGCCGCCTCAAACCTGGACAGATGATTGCCGCCGACACCGAGACTGGCGAGCTGCTGCTGCCCGAAGACATCGATCACATGCTCAAGCGCCGCCATCCATACAAGGATTGGCTGCGCGAAAACGCACGCAAGCTTGAGTCGCGACTCGACGGCGAGGACTGCGGTGTACCCATGGATACGGACAGCATCACGGTCTTCCAGAAACTTTTCCAGGTGAGCTTCGAGGAGCGCGACGAGGTGCTGCGAGTACTCGCCGAGGCCGGCCAGGAAGCGGTCGGCTCGATGGGGGATGACACCCCACTGCCGGTGCTGTCGCGCCAAGCGCGCTCGCCCTACGACTACTTCCGCCAGCAGTTCGCGCAGGTCACCAATCCACCCATCGACCCGATCCGCGAACAGATCGTCATGTCGCTTGAGACCTGTCTCGGGCGCGAGCGCAATATGTTCGAAGAGACCCCACAGCACGCAGCACGCCTGCTGGTGGACTCGCCAGTGCTGTCGGTCAGCAAATTTGATCAGCTCACGGCGCTGAATGGCGCGGACTACGCGGTTGAACATGTTGATCTGAGCTATACGCACGACGGCAGCCTGCAGGCCGCCATCAAAGCGATTTGCGAGCAGGCCGTTGCGGCCGTACGCAGCGGCAAGGTGGTGATGGTTCTCTCGGACCGCGCAATAACGCCCGAACGCCTGCCGGTGCACGCGCTGCTTGCCACCGGCGCCGTGCATCACCGCCTGGTCCGGGAAGGCCTGCGTTGCGACGCCAATATCGTGGTGGAAACCGCCACCGCCCGCGACCCGCACCATTTCGCCGTGCTTGTTGGCTACGGCGCCACTGCGATATATCCATACCTTGCCTACGCCTGCCTGCTAGACATGCAGCGCACCAGCGAGATAGTCGAAAAAGACAGCGTCGAGTTGATGCGCAAGTACCGTCGCGGCATCGACAAGGGACTCTACAAGATCATGTCCAAGATGGGCATTTCGGCCATCAGCAGCTACCGCGGGGCGCAGCTGTTCGAGTCGGTGGGACTGCACGATGAGGTCGTGGACCTGTGTTTTACCGGTACCACCAATCGCTTGCAGGGCAGCAACTTCGAGGACCTCGAGGCCGATCAGCGTAGCCTGGCTAAACAGGCCTGGAACACCCGCCGTGACATCGCGCAGGGCGGGCTGCTCAAGTACATCCACGGCGGCGAGGATCACGCCTATAACCCGGACGTGGTGCACGCGCTACAAAAAGCGGTGCGCAGCGGTAGGCAGGACGATTACCGCCAGTATGCGCGGCTAATCAACAATCGCGCTCCGCTGGCGTTCCGCGATCTGCTCACACTGCGCACCGACGTCGAACCCGTCCCGCTCGAAGACGTCGAGCCAGTCGAGACCATCGTCAAGCGCTTCGATTCGGCCGCCATGTCGCTCGGCGCGCTTTCGCCCGAGGCGCACGAAACCCTTGCCCAGGCTATGAATCGCCTGGGCGGCCGCTCCAACAGCGGCGAGGGTGGCGAAGACCCGGCTCGCTACGGCACCGACCGACGCTCCAAGATCAAACAGGTTGCCTCGGGCCGCTTCGGGGTAACACCGGCCTACCTGCGCAGTGCCGAGGTCATGCAGATCAAGATCGCGCAGGGCGCCAAGCCCGGCGAAGGCGGCCAGTTGCCCGGTCACAAGGTCAACGAACTGATCGCGCAACTGCGTTACTGCAAGACCGGGGTGGCGCTGATCTCGCCGCCGCCGCACCACGACATTTATTCCATCGAGGACCTGGCGCAGCTGATCTTTGACCTCAAGCAGGTTAATCCCGAGGCGCTGGTGTCGGTGAAGCTGGTGGCCGAGGCCGGCGTGGGTACCATCGCCGCGGGCGTCGCAAAAGCGTACGCCGATCTCATCACCATCGCCGGCCACGACGGCGGCACGGGTGCCTCGCCACTAACCTCGGTCAAGTACGCGGGCAGCCCGTGGGAACTGGGCCTGACCGAAACACACCAGATCCTGCGCGTTAATGACCTGCGCGACAAAGTGCGTGTACAAACTGACGGAGGCCTCAAGACCGGTCGCGACGTGGTCAAGGCCGCGATCCTTGGCGCTGAGAGTTTCGGCTTCGGTACCGCACCGATGATCGCTATGGGCTGCAAGTACCTGCGAATCTGCCATCTGAACAATTGCGCCACCGGCGTGGCCACCCAAGACAAGGTACTGCGACTGGAGCACTTTACCGGCAAGGTCGAGATGGTCATGAACTACTTCCGCTTCGTCGCCGAGGAGGTGCGCGAACTGCTTGCCAGACTGGGCTGCCGCACACTAAACGAGCTGATTGGCCGTACCGATCTGCTGCAGACCCTAGAAGGCGAAACTCCCAGACAGCGTCGCCTTGACCTCGCACCGATTCTGTCCGATGCAGGCGTTGGCCCCGACAAGCCGCGCTACTGCACGGTGACGCGTAACGAACCGTTCGACAAGGGTGAACTGGCTGAACAGATGGTGCGCGACACGCTGGCGGCCATTGAGGCGAAAACCGGCGGCGAGTTTCACTACACGCTTAACAACACCAACCGCTCCATTGGTGCACGCCTGTCGGGTGAGATCGCCGAACGCCACGGCAACCTCGGCATGGAGGATGCGCCCATTGTGCTGCGCCTTGCCGGCACCGCCGGGCAGAGTTTTGGTGTGTGGAACGCCGGCGGCCTGCACATGTATCTCGAAGGTGACGCCAACGACTATGTCGGCAAGGGCATGGCCGGCGGCAAGCTCGCGATCCGCCCGCCCGCGGACAGTAGTTTTACCGCACGCGACACCACCATCATCGGCAATACCTGCCTATATGGGGCAACCGGCGGCAAGTTATTCGCGGCCGGTACAGCGGGCGAGCGCTTTGGCGTGCGTAACAGCGGTGCCAGCGCGGTGGTCGAGGGCCTCGGTGATCACGGCTGTGAGTACATGACCGGCGGCGTGATAACGGTGCTTGGCCCCACGGGCATCAACTTCGGCGCCGGCATGACCGGCGGTTTCTCCTTCGTGCTGGATGAAGACAACACCTTCGCCGATCGCTACAACCAGGATCTGGTGGAAACCCGGCGGATCAATACCGAGGCCATGGAGGCCCACCGCAACTATCTTCACGGCATGATCAGTGAACACGTCAGCGAGACCGGCAGCGCGTGGGGCCGGCACCTCCTCGAAAATTTTGACGACATGGTGGGCAAGTTCTGGCTCGTGAAACCCAAAGCCACCGATCTCGAATCGCTCATCAATGATCTGCAGCGCGCAGCAGCATAAACCGCAAGTAACGAGGTACTAGGGACGAGCAGCGAGTAAAACCGCATAGTGCGGGGTGGCAGCAATATTTGGCTAAGCGTCGAATCTGGTTTATCTCGTTCCGCGCCCCTCGTTCCTGACCACTTGGTCCGATATGGCAAATACATTTCAGTTTATTCAGGTTCAGCGCATCGACCCGGCAAAGAAGCCGGCGCAGGAGCGCATTCGCGAGTATCGAGAGATCTACGGTTCCTTCGATGCCGGTTCCGCCGCATCACAGGCCGATCGCTGCCTGGCATGCGGCAACCCGTACTGCGAATGGAAATGCCCGGTCCATAACTACATACCCAACTGGCTGAAACTCATCGCCGAGGGCAACCTGTTCGAGGCGGCCGAACTTTCGCATCGCACCAACAGCCTGCCGGAAATCTGCGGCCGCGTCTGTCCCCAGGATCGCCTGTGCGAGGGGGCCTGTACGCTCAATGACGGGTTTGGCGCCGTCACCATTGGCGCTATCGAGAAGTACATCTCCGACACGGCCTTTGCGCAGGGCTGGCGCCCGGACATGTCGAAGGTCAGCGACACGGGCAAGCGCGTGGCGATCATTGGCGCCGGACCCTCGGGCCTGGGCTGTGCCGACGTGCTGACGCGCAATGGCGTGAAAACAGTGGTCTATGATCGCTACCCCGAGATTGGTGGCCTGCTTACCTTCGGCATTCCCGAGTTCAAGCTCGAGAAAACCGTAGTACAACGCCGCCGCGCGATCCTCGAGGAGATGGGTGTGGAGTTCGTGCTGAACACCGAGATCGGCAAGGACATCACGTTTCAGCAGTTGATAGATGACCACGATGCGGTGTTCATGGGCATGGGGACCTACACCTACATGAAGGGCGGCTTCCCCGGAGAGGACCTGCCCGGCGTCCACGATGCACTGCCGTTCCTGGTCTCGAACGTGCGACGTTGTCTTGAAATGGAGGACGATCCCGCAGACTTCATCGACATGAGAGACCAGCGCGTGGTGGTGCTGGGCGGTGGCGATACCGCCATGGATTGCAACCGCACCTCGGTGCGCCAGGGCGCGCGCGCGGTGACCTGCGCCTACCGGCGCGATGAGGCCAATATGCCGGGTTCCAAACGCGAGGTGGCCAACGCCAAAGAAGAAGGTGTGGAGTTCCTGTGGAACCGCCAGCCGATCGAGATCGTTGGTAGTGACAGGGTTGAAGGCGTCGAGGTGGTTACGACACAACTCGGTGCGCCGGACGAGCGCGGCCGACGCAAGCCCGAGCCGGTACCGGGTTCCGAGGAAGTCATCCCTGCCGACCGCGTGGTCATCGCCTTCGGTTTTCGTCCCAGCCCGCCATCGTGGCTGGAGGCCGTTGGCATCGACACCGACGAGCGCGGCCGAGTGGTAGCACCGGCAGTACAAGAATTTAAACACCAGACCACCAACCCGAAGATATTTGCCGGAGGAGACATGGTGCGCGGCTCAGACCTGGTGGTGACGGCCGTATTCGAAGGCCGCCAGGCCGCCGAAGGTATCCTCGATTACCTGGACGTGTAATTTGAACCACGGGATACATGCGGGTCACAGGAGGCGGATATGTGTGACAATGAACCTCCCCGTGTTCCCGTGGCACCCCGTGGTTGTGTTTCATGACTGAACTCAAGAACGATCGTTTCCTGAAGGCCCTGTTGCGCGAGCCGGTCGATATGACACCGGTGTGGATGATGCGCCAAGCTGGGCGCTACCTGCCTGAATACCGGGCCACTCGCGCGCGCGCCGGCGATTTTCTCACCCTGTGCAAGACCCCGGAGTTGGCCACCGAGGTCACGCTGCAACCCTTAGAACGCTTCCCGCTCGATGCAGCGATTCTGTTTTCGGACATCCTCACCGTCCCCGATGCAATGGGCCTCGGTCTGTATTTCGCCGAGGGTGAAGGCCCGAATTTTGAGCGCCCGGTGCGCAACCAGGCCGACATCGACAAGCTGCCCATCCCGGACCCCGAGCAGGAGCTGCGTTACGTAATGGACGGGGTGCGCATGATCCGCGCGGCGCTGGACGGGCGCGTGCCACTGATCGGATTTTCCGGCAGCCCGTGGACCCTAGCCACCTACATGGTGGAGGGCGGCACCAGCAAGGACTTCGCGAGGGTCAAAGGCATGCTGTTCGACCAGCCGCAGGCGATGCACGCGTTGCTGGAGAAGGTGAGCAGCACGGTCACCGCCTATCTCAACGCCCAGATTGCCGCCGGCGCACAGGCGGTGATGGTGTTCGACACCTGGGGCGGAGCATTGACCAGCCGCGACTACCGGGAGTTCTCGCTGGCCTACATGCAGCGCATCGTCGAGGGGTTGTCGCGCCAACACGAGGGTCAGCGGGTGCCCGTTATCCTGTTTACCAAGGGCGGTGCACTGTGGCTGGAAGCCATGGCCGATACCGGCTGCGACGCGCTCGGGCTGGACTGGACCAGCGACATCGGCGCGGCCCGCACCCAGGTCGGTGATCGCGTTGCCCTGCAGGGCAACATGGACCCCGCCGTGCTTTATGCCTCGCCGGAGCGCATCCACGCCGAGGTCGCAACCATTCTGGAGAGCTACGGCGCCGGCAGTGGCCACGTATTCAACCTCGGCCACGGCATCCATCCGCAGATCGCCCCCGAGCACGCGGCGGCCTTTGTCGAAGCCGTGCACACCCTCAGCACCCCCTACCACCGCTGATCAGGCCGCCTGTCGGCCTTCAAACCGTTCATTTCGCTTAAGTTTCGGCGCCCGCCTGCCGCTAATATTCCGTGGGGAATCTTCTGCACGCTACTGCCAGCATCCGCGCCGGGCGGACCGCGATGCCGCTCAAAAACATATTAAAATTCAATAGCCTGAAGACGCGTTACCTGGCCCTGTCGCTGATACTGACGACAAGCATCGGCGCAGGCATCCTGCTTGCGCAGCAGTACGTGGCGCACACCGAGCACGAATCGACCCGCAACATCGAAGAGCGCCAGCGCGTGGAGCGCCACAACCACCAGGTCCGCAACGCCGTCTGGGAAGCCGAATTCGCCCTGGAACTTTATCTGCTCGTGCCGTCGGCCGAGGCCCGTCAGGGGTTTCACGACCATCTGCGCGAAGCCATCGGGCACGCCAACCGCCTCTCCGGGGAAACGTGGATTGCGAACCACGATCTGCACGACATCGTGCACGACCTGCGCAGCGGCCTCGCGCATCTCGACGAGCGGGTCGGAGTTCTGATGAAAATCCGCCGTGATCCCGAGCAAACCTATCCCTTCTTTCGCATCACCCGCGGCGAGCTGTTCGGTCTGCACACGCAGTTTCAGACCGCCGTGCAACTCGTGTTGGAGGAGTTCGACCAGACCGACGGCGACGAGCACGTCAGGAACCTGTACCTGGAGGCCAACGGCGCATGGCTGCGCACCATTGCCGCATTCCGCCTTTACCTAATCAACCGCATGGGCTCGTTCTTCGAGGAGAGCCTGGGCAACATGGCGCAGGGTGTGGAACAGCAATACGAAAATGTACTGCTCAAACTGCACGCACTTGAGGCGCTCGACCAGGAGGGAAGGCTGGGATTCCAGGCGAGCATGTCACTGCAGGAGATGCTGGCAATAACGCCACGATGGTACGCGGGTTTCAAGGAGATCGAGCGAATCAACAACAGCGCACAGTGGCGCAGCGACATCCCCCTCACCCGTGACATCATTCGTCCCATTGTTGCCGAGGTGCAGCGGGCGCTGCAGGTGCTCGAGACCCGCCTGGAAGCCTCCTCGGAAACCGACGTGGAGTTCCAGACCCGGGTCGCCTCCACCATCACCAGCGCGTTCTGGGCACTGGGTCTGGGTACCATACTGTTCGTTATCGGCAACTATATTGTTTTTACCCGCACCATGCTAAACCCCATCGCGCTAGTCACGCGAAGCCTCCGGGACGAGGCCTCCGGACGCACGGATGTTGCGTTGCCGAAAATGGACTATGTAGAGACGCGACATCTCGCAGAGGCGTTTCAGGAGATGCACCACCAGGTCCACCGCCGCCAACTGGCCCTGGAGCACATCGCCATGCACGATGCGCTGACGGAGCTACCCAACCGTGTGCTGTTGATGGATCGGATCAAACAGGCCGCGGCAGCGGCACAACGTCGTAATGGCATACTGGCGCTGTTCATGATGGATCTGAACCGTTTCAAGGAGATCAACGATACGCTTGGTCATCATGTCGGCGACGAATTGCTGCGCCACGTAGCAACGCGCATTCGATCGCTGCTGCGCGGCTCGGACACCGTTGCGCGCCTCGGTGGCGATGAGTTTGCCATCCTGCTCCCCGATACCGATGTTGCTGACGTACGTGCGATCGCCG
>CP070733.1:2418264-2422416 GCA_020347585.1 Pseudomonadota bacterium
CGCTTCTTGCTGGACGACGCGCGATTCTTTATTGAGGGTTTTATTAAGGGCCCGGTGTGTCGCGGCCAGATCGCACTCAACGTCATCGAGGATCAGTTCTGGGTGGTGTTCTTTGACCCTGATGCACCGCTGGCAACCAAGAGTCCCGCCTATCTCAATGCAATGGCGGACTACCTGGCCTCGCCCTCGGAACTGGAGGACAATTTCCGCGTGCTGTCCGGGCGGAGCCACTACCGCAAGCTGCACAAGAAATATCTGTTGGCACGCCAGGAGTATTCCAGCACACCGAGGCCCAGGGGCATCGATGAAGCGATGCAGTACATTTGGGATGGTGACGGCAACAACCCCAATGCTGCGTTGACGGTATTCCGTCATCTGGATAGCGCGTCGGTGAATTTCGGATTCATTGGCGATTATCCCGAGACCGCATGGATCATCGACTATCCTTTGCTCGAGCGTATTCATTATTTGCTGGTGGCAGGTTTCAGTGTCTACGGCAACCTGGGCCATCAGCTGAACACGCGTCTGTACATGGACTTCCTGCGCATGGAGGGCGAGGACTATTTCCTCGCATTTCTGCCGGCGGCCAAACGCAAGGCGATCCGCGATTCCTGGTATACGGGTATTCGCAAGGGTATGGAGCGCGACGACGCCACCGACTGGTGGATTGATCTGGAACTGGTGACCGGCTACCAGAGCAATGATCCGCAGCGCGAACTATACCAGCACCTTGAGGGACACCTTGGACCGCTTGCCGGCGGCGGAGATTTTATCAATCGCTGTGGCCCGATGGATGCCTGCAAGGAACCACGGGTCCATCCCGATGTGTTGCGTGTCGAGCGCGCGATGCAGAAGGCGGCCCGCATGGATGGCAGAATAGTCGAATTTCTACCCGACGTGGCGTTTCTGCGCGTGCGGATGGGTGGTCCAGCGGAGAAGGATCTTGCTTATACATTGATCAGCAACAAGGCCTATACCAGCGTTACCTCCATGTTCAAGGATGAGACATTTGGCGACCGGCGCGACTATGAAAATGATACCCAGACCGTGGTCAGATGGTTGGAGGGTTCCTATCCGAATTTTTTCTACGTGGTAGATCTAAATGAGGTTGAGCAGTTCGTTGCACGTTACAACGAGATTGCCAGTCGCGATGATTACGAACGGTTTGTCGCCCGCTACGGTCTGCGCCGAACTAACCTCGATTTCTGGAAGACCTCGGACTGGTTCAACGACCAGTACGGCCGTGAAGAACCACTACGCGCGGGTTTGTTTGATCTCAATCGGTACCAGAACCGCTAGGCGAAGACTCACTATACGTACTGGCCCGCACACCAGCCCGACGCCCAAGCCCACTGAAAGTTATACCCGCCCAGCCAGCCGGTAACGTCGACCACCTCGCCGATAAAATACAGCCCCGGCACTTGCTGCGCCTCCATGGTCTTCGACGAAAGGGCATCGCAGTCCACGCCGCCTCGCGTAACTTCGGCAGTGCGGTAGCCTTCGGTGCCACCCGGCGTCAGTGACCAGTTTTGTAGCCGTGCGGCAACCTCTGCAATTTGTCGATCGGAAAGCGATTGCAAGTGGCTCTCAATCAGTTTGCCCTCGAAAAACGCGGCAACGAGGCGACGCGGCAAATACTGCCCCATCGTCGTCTTCAACTTCCTACCGGGCTGTGCGGTGCGTGCCGCAACCAGTACTGACGCTAAATCAAGGTCGGGCAAAAGTCTGATCACGATAGACTCACCGGGTAGCCAGTAGGAGGAGATCTGCAAGATAGCCGGGCCGCTCAGGCCGCGGTGAGTAAACAGGAGATTGTCGCGAAACTGCTGCCGGGCGTTGCTCACCAGGCTGTCGACAGCGATGCCGGTTAGCGGTGCGAACCGCTCCCGATCTGTCGGTCGCAAGGTAAAGGGCACCAGCCCCGGTGCGGTGGGCCAGACCCGGACTCCGAATTGCGCGGCGATCTGATAGCCCAGCGGGCTCGCGCACATCTTTGGGATGGACAGCCCACCGGTCGCCACCACCAGCGACTGCGCGTCGAAGGTCACTGGCCCGGCCTCGTCACGGGCGGTGATGCGGTAGTGGTTGTCGCCAAGTCTTTCGATCTGCTCGACATGGGTACCCAGCGAGATGCCAACCGCGTTGTCGCTGCACTCGCTCAGCAGCATGTTGAGAATGGCCTTCGCGCTGTTGTCGCAGAACAACTTGCCGTTGTCACGCTCGTGGTACGCGATGCGGTGTCGCTCGACCAGGCGGATAAAGTCCCATTGGGTGAAGCGGCTTAGTGCCGATTTACAGAAATGCGGGTTATGCGAGATAAAGTTTTCCGCCTCGACATGATAGTTGGTGAAATTACAGCGCCCGCCGCCCGACATCAGGATCTTCTTGCCGGGCTTGTTGGCATGGTCCAGTACTATAACGCCGCGCCGACGCTTGCCTGCCTCGATGGCGCACATCAGTCCCGCCGCACTGGCGCCGATAATCACTACCTCGGTTGTGATCGATCTTCGCGCAGCCATATATCAGGTTTAGGCGAGTGCTCGTTAACGGGTGACTAGTCGCGAACTCCGGCATACCAAGCTGCACCCACAATTGTCCTTGTATCTCAGCTACTGCCGTGGCGCTGAATATACGTTATCTAAAATGGAAATGAACAATTTCCTGCCAGTTGGCCGCGACCCGTGCAACAATTACACCTGCCTGATATGCCATATGGTACTGTTACTGACAACCGCTGACCCATTGTCGCGCTAACGGATCTCCAGGAATGCCGCGCAGCACCGATGAAACCCGCGCTTTGCTGAACGCCCAGACCGGCAAGCTCGGCTGGCCGGAACTCGCACGCCACTTTGCGCGTGGCGTGGTCATCAAGGTGACGCCAGACATGGACCTAGTGGGGGTGGCTACAGCGATCGTGGAGGACCGCAAGCACGAGGTGGAGGCGTGGCAGCAGACCGGCAAGCTGGCTCCTGCCAACGACGAGGATGCGCGGCGCTGGCAGGTCCATGACTGCACCTTCTGGACGGTGGTGGCGGCGCCCTGGGTGCTTGTACAGGAGATTCGAAGCGATGTGCAGGTGTAACCCCGACCTGTGCGGCGGGTTGACGCAACTGTGTTTCTTCCGCATGCTGTGTCGGCGCCGCACCATTGTTCTTCTGGCGGCGTTTGCCGCAACTCGGATACCGGTCTCCTACATCACGGAGCAAGAATGACCAACCCATCCAATCACCCCGCCTCGCGTCTTGCGCCGCATCCGACGCTGCAGGACTACTACCAGGACGGTTCGCGACGCGCGTTCATCTCGGACATATTCGACAAGACCGCACATCATTACGACTGGATCATCCGCGCCATGTCACTCGGCTCCGGTGACTGGTATCGCAAGCAGGCGCTGGTACGCGCGGGTCTCGCGCAGGGCATGGACGTGTTGGACGTGGCGACCGGCACTGGCCCAGTGGCACAGGCCGCGCGAGAGATGGTAGGGGAGTCCGGCAGCGTGACCGGCCTGGATCGCAGCATCAACATGCTGCGCAACAACCGCATGCGCTCGACTCTACCGATGGTGCAGTCCGATGCCGCCCGGCTGCCGTTTCCGGACCAGAGCTTTGATTTTCTCAGTATGGGTTATGCATTGCGTCACGTCGATGACCTGGGCATGACCTTCGCCGAGTACCACCGCGTGTTGCGACCGGGCGGTAAAGTATTGTTGCTGGAGTTGACGCGTCCCGACTCGCGCATCGGAACGGGCGTTGCGCGATTCTATCTACGCACCATTGTGCCTCGCGTTGCGCGCCTCGGATGCAGCAGTAAGGATGCCCAGCTACTAATGGAGTACTTCTGGGACACAGTCGAACAGTGTGTGCGACCCGCCGCGATTTTGGAGGCGTTGACAACTGCGGGATTTGCCGAGGTCAAGCGCGGTCGCCAGATCGGCGTATTTAGCGAATATAGTGCACTGCGTGCTGCAATGCCTGCGGCCTGATCGGCTGTCGTCCAGCTTCCAAACCGCAAACGGTACCACGTCCCTCTAGACGGCCCACTTTTGCGCGCTTTGGCGCCATATGACGTGCGGATGAACGACATCCCGGTTGACGATCAGATCCATCTGTAGAAATTCCATAATCATTTGCAGCGTGAACTCTTCCGAAAATC
>CP070733.1:2422516-2428983 GCA_020347585.1 Pseudomonadota bacterium
ACGCTGTATTCGCCCGGCGGGAAATCCGCAAGCCACTGATTCTATTCACAATGCTGCTGTTACTGGCGGCGAGCGGCGCCGTTGTGCCGGCCCGCGCTGCTGCACCGGCCGACCCTGGGGTCAGCCTGCCCGGCTTGGATGAAGTCGGCTATATCGCTGCTGCCCGGGAAGAACAATTCTACAAAGGGGTAAAAGCCCACAACAAACAGGAGTATACTTTGGCCAGGCGGTTGTGGTCGCCGCTCGCCCGCGTCGGAGACGCCGAGGCACAGTTTTTTCTCGGGTTAATCTATGACAACGGCCATGAAGTTGCCCGCGATGCGGCGGTCGCCGCCAGCTGGTACCGTCGAGCGGCCCGCGCCGGACACCAACAGGCACAGCACAACCTGGCGGTGGCCTATGCGGAAGGTGACGGCGTTGCACCGAACCCGCGCAGGGCGATCGCATTGTGGCGCCAGGCGGCGCGCCAGGGTAGCGTTGATGCCCAGTACAATCTGGGCGTAGTCTATGCACTGGGAAAGTATGGCGTGGGCCAGGATCTGCGCAAGGCGCAGTGGTGGTGGCGCATGGCGGCCATCAGCGGTGACGTCATGGCGCAGTATAACCTCGGAACCCTGTATGCAAATGGTGAAGGCGTTACACGCAGTTATTGTGAAGCGGTGCGTTGGTGGGAAAAATCCGCCAAGCGTGGTTATCAGCAAGCACACCAGGCGCTGACGATCTTGACGGCGCGGGCGGATTACCGCGCTTGTTGGTAAAACCATAGGGATTTGCAACTACGGGGGCCGCCATACGGCGGTATAGTGAATTTATGACACGCAATAGTGTTGTATTTCTCATTGGTGTGTTGTTGCTGGTTTTTTCCAGTGCGCAGGTCGCGTTGGCGAAAGACGAATCGGAGTTTCCAGGTCGCAAGCTCTATCCGGCGGTCAAATACATTGAGTTAGACGACCTGCAAAAGCAGTTTAACAACGTTGTCGTTGTGGATGTGCGTTCATCCTATGAATACCAGACCCTGCGCATCAAAGGTGCGGTCAACATTCCGCTGGCGTCCAAGGAGTTCGTCGCCGACATGAAGGCGCTGCGCGCCAGGGACGCCCGGCAGATTGTGGTGTATTGCAACGGCAAGACCTGCATGAAGTCCTACAAGGCGGCAACCAAGTGCCGCACCCATAACATCGCCGACGTTGTGTCGTTCGATCGCGGCATCATGGACTGGGCACAGGCCAACCCGGACCGGGCGGTACTGCTTGGTCGCAGCCCGGTGGACCCTGGCCGGCTTATCAGCAAGTCCACGTTCAAGAAGCGCCTGGTGGATCCCATGAAGTTTGAAGAACAGGTCGCCACGGGTAAGGCCGTGGTAGTGGACGTGCGCGATCGCTTCCAGCGCGAAGCCGTGGGCCTGTTCACCGGGCTGGAAGGCCGCGGCTATATCGACGATCCTTCAACGCTCGACAAGTACATCGCCAAGGCCAAGGCACAGAACAAGCCCATGTACGTTTACGACGCCGCGGGCAAGCAGGTGCGTTGGCTGATGTATTACCTCGAGGATCAGAAGGTTTCCGAGTACTACTTCATGAAGGGTGGTGCCCGCGCGTATTACAACGCGATTCGCGCCCAGTACGTACGCTGAAGTCTGTTCGCCGGTGCGCCCTCACAGGGCGCACTGCGAAGTCACTTTACGGGCCGCATAGCGCGGCCCGTTTTTTTGTCGTGGATTGTTAACGCCGGGAAGGCGCCGGTACCGCCGGCGAGCTGGCGGATACTCACCTGTTGTGCGATGTTGTAGCACCTTGCAGGGGTGCTGAACCGCAGCGCGCAGCGACTCTCCTGCGGCCAGAACTTCGCCTCCTGTCGGGCAAGCGGCGCCTGGCTAGCGCAGCACGCCCTGAAACGCCAGGACAAGCAACAGGCGGCGGTATACGTGCCATTGGCGGGACTCGCATCGGATTTTGTCCGGGGTGAGTTCAGGCGCTTTCGGTTATCGCGTGCAACAGTTCGAGTTGCGCCGCGAACGGCGTATGTTTGCCGCGCGGCGTAACGCGCTGGTAACTGCCATCGCTTTGCAGCGCCCAGGCTTGGGTATTGTCCATGAAGTAATAGCCGAGCTCCGTGACCATACGCTTGCGTAACTTGTTGTCGAGGATGGGAAACGCTACCTCGACGCGGCGGAAAAAGTTGCGATCCATCCAGTCGGCACTGGAACAGTAGACTTCCGGTTTGCCGCCGTTTTCAAAGTAAAACACGCGGGTGTGCTCGAGGAAACGTCCCACGATGGAGCGCACCTGGATATTGTCGGAAACGCCTGCGATCCCCGGGCGCAGGCAGCACATGCCGCGCACCACCAGCTTGATCTCCACCCCTGCCATGGAGGCGGCGTACAGTTCCTGAATGATTTGCTTCTCTACCAGGGAGTTGAACTTGGCCATGATGCGGGCCGGCTTGCCCTGTTCGGCGTTGCTCTTCTCGCGACGTATTTTATCGATCAGGCCCTCGTGCAGTGTGAATGGCGACTGCAGCAGCCGGTGTAGTTTTGGCACTTTGCCTAGGCTGGTGAGTTGCAGGAACACGTTGCGCACGTCATCGCCGACCTGCCGATCGCAGGTGAACAGGCCGTAGTCGGTATACAGGCGCGCGGTGCGCGCATGGTAGTTGCCGGTGCCGAGGTGCACATAGTTGCGCAATTTGTCTCCTTCACGCCGTACCACCAGCGTCATCTTGGCGTGGGTCTTGTGTCCGACGATTCCGTACATAACATGAGCGCCGGCCTCCTGCAGCCGCGTGGCGAGTGCGATGTTGGCCTCTTCGTCGAAGCGGGCGCGCAGTTCGATAACCACCGTCACTTCCTTGCCAGCGCGTGCCGCGTTCACCAGCGCATCCACCAGCACCGATTCGGGTCCGGTGCGGTACAGTGTCATCTTTATCGCCAGTACGTCCGGGTCCTGGGCGGCCTGGCGCAAAAAGTCCACCACCGGCGCGAACGAGTCGAACGGGTGGTGCATCAGGATGTCCTGCTTGCGGATCGCCTTGAACAGATCCGTTGAATGGCTCAGTTGCGGCGGCATGTTGGGCGTGAATGATGCGAATTTCAGGTCAGGCCGATCCACTGCATCGCAGATCATCGCCAGGCGGTTGAGATTGACCGGGCCGTTGACCTGGTAGATGTCTTCAGGATCGAGCTTGAAGATCGCCATTAGGCGCTCCGCCATATCATCCGGGCAGTTATCCGCCACCTCGACTCGCACCGCATCACCATAACGCCGCGATGGCAGTTCACCTTCCATGGCCCGCAGCAAGTCGTCGATTTCCTCTTCGTCAACGAACAGATCGCTGTTGCGGGTGAGGCGAAACTGGTAGCAGCCAGTGACCTTCATGCCGGGGAAAAGGTCAGCGCTGTAGGCATGTATTACCGATGACAGGAAAACGTAATCGTAGGGACCGCACTTGCATTCCGTCTCCGGCAGCTTGATAAGGCGTGGCAGCGCGCGCGGCGCCTGCACCACGGCCAGGTCGGAACTGCGGCCGAACGCGTCCTTGCCCTGCAGGGACACAATGAAGTTGAGGCTCTTGTTGAGTATGCGCGGGAAGGGGTGCGCGGGGTCGAGGCCCATGGGGCTCAGTACCGGCAACAACTGCTGCTCGAAATAGTCGCGCAGCCAGGTTTCCTGGCGCTGGGTCCATTCGGTGCGCCGGATGAAGCGGATCTGCTGTTCTTTCAGCAGCGGGATCATAACCTCGTTGAGCACACGATACTGCTCGTCCACCAGTTCGTGACAGCGGGTGCTGATCTCCCGGAGCATCTCCTGCGGTGTCATGTTGTCCGGGCCGCGCTGCTTCGAGCCATGGGCCGCTTTTTGCTTGAGGCCCGACACACGGATCTCGAACAACTCGTCGAGATTGGTGCTGGTAATGCACAGAAAGCGCAGCCGCTCCAGCAACGGGTTGCTCTCGTCCATGGCCTGCGCCAGCACCCGGCGGTTGAACTCCACCAGGCTTAGCTCGCGCCCGATATAAAACTCAGGTTGCTTTAGATCGATGACGTCCATTGCGTGCTGTGAATGGGTGGCATGGCGAATGTTGTACTATTATGACACTCCGGCGTAACGGTTGTTTGACCATCGCGCCGTTAAAATAGTCTTATTAAAACATGAGGTTATCACGCATTAATGGAAAAGTCCGCACCCGGCGACCTTCTGTATAGTGCGGTGGGACTTTGCCGAAGCGCGCCGGTAGGCTAGACTTTGACTTGGCGTATGGCGTTTGAAATTTTCTGTGTGCCAAGTTGTTTAACCGAATATGCGCATTTCACACCGACAAGACGTTGTCTTCTTGATGCTGCTGGTGATGGCATTCGTCACGCCGTTGCAGCTCATGGCCGCGCCGGCGCTGATGCAGACCGGCGTGCCCGCCTCGCAAGCGGGGGATGACCCCGGCACCCCGGCGCAGCACCACTGCGACCAGGTCGAACAGGCGCCGTCCCAGGGTTGCTGTTCCGACGGTGCGTGCAATGATCAATGCCCGGACTGCGGACAACTGGTCCAGCTTGCCCTGACAAGCGTCGTTTCCGGCCGTGTCACACCTGCAATCCCGCCCGAGGGCCGGGTGGCACCGAGTCCCTATCGTACCGATCCCCGTTCGCTGTTGCGTCCTCCCTGTCGCACCCTCACCAGGGGGTAGCGTCACGACCACCCGCGCGTTTTGCGCGCCTGACGTTTGCCACGGCATCCCGTAAACCGGGTTCGCCGCATCTGTCCGTAATGCACGCCACCGATGTTCCGGTGCCTCGTGCGCTGCTTCCCCCACTGTCGCATCCCGCTGTCGTCCCAATGTGCGCGCCGGCGGCGATGCCATGAAGTTTGCGAACCCAACGGGAAGCACTGGTATGAACAAGAAACTGAACGGCTCGATCCTCACTGCGAGTCTTGCCGCATTGCTGTTGAATTCCGGCGGCACGGCACAGGCCGCCTTGCCGGGTGCGCCGCTGCGCCTGCAGGAGGCCGAGGACCGCGCCCTGCAGGTCGACCCCATGGTGGCGGCCTACGGTGAGCGCAGTGAGGCCCAGACCCATCGCGCTACCGCGGCACAGACACTGCCCGACCCGAAGCTGAAGCTGGGGCTGATGAATGTCCCCACCGACACCTTCGACCTCGAGCAGGAGGCGATGACCCAGATGCAGGTGGGTGTCGTGCAGGCGTTTCCACGCGGCAAGACGCGCGCCATCAAGTCGGAGCGCGCGCGGGTCATGGCCGGAGGCGAACAGGCCCGCGTGCAGGAGCGCCGCCGCCTGGTGTTGCGCGAGGTGCGTACCGCGTGGCTGGAGGCGTTTTACTGGAAGCAGGCCGCCGGGATCGTCAACAAGAACCGCGCGCTGTTCCGCCAGTTGGTGGAGATTACCGAGGGGCGCTATGCGGCGGGCAGACGCAACCAGCAGGACTACATCAGCGCCCAGCTTGAACTCGGGGTGCTCGACGACCGCGACATCAAGATCAGGTCGAAGGAAGAAGTGGCGCGCGCCCGGCTTGCCAAGTGGGTGGGGCACGGCAGCGCATATCGTGAGCTGCCCGCCGAGTTGCCTCAACTGCCGCCGCCCGGCGCGGTGCAGGAGGTGGAGCAATCGCTGGGTGCGCACCCGACGCTGCGGGTGGCGCGCGCGCAGGTCGATGCCAACATGCAGGGCGTGGCCCTGGCCCGCCAGACCTACAAACCCGGCTGGATGCTCGATGTGACCTACGGGTTTCGTGGCGGCGAGAATCCCAACGGAACCTCGCGTGCCGATTTCCTGTCCGCCATGGTGTTGCTGGAGGTGCCGCTGTTCACCGGCAAACGCCAGGATCAGCAACTCGATGCCAGCCAGCAGGAGTTGAGCGCGGCACAGCACATGTACGACGAGCAGCTCAGCATGCTGCGGCGCATGTTCGATACGGCGCACGCGCAGTGGGAGCGCCTCGGCATGCGTGTCGAGCACTTCGACGCCGTGCTGCTGCCACGCGCCCGTGAGAACACCGTGGCCGCGCTCAATGCGTACCAGAGCGAGCGCGGCGATTTCACCTCGCTGGTGCGCGCGCGCATCAGACAGTTCGAGACCGAACTCAATGCCCTGCGGGTGCGCGTGGATCGCGCGTCGGCGCAGGCCAAACTTCTGTATCTGGTGGGAGACGAACGATGAACAAGCCGACCCGAACGTTTCTTGTGATTGCGGTGATCGCGATGCTGGTGGCCGGTTGCGGCGACGAACCGCAAACCGACGCGCCGGGCGCCGCCTCACAGGGTGAGGGGGTAAAGGAAACGGCGGTGGAGCATGCGCGCAAGCATCTGGATCCCACCTGGGTGTGCCCGATGCACCCGCAGATTGCGCGTGGCGAGCCGGGCAGTTGTCCCATCTGCGGCATGGACCTGGTTGCCGTGGAACAGGAGGGCGCAGAAGAAACCGGTGAACGCAAGATCCTCTACTACCGTCATCCGCACAA
>CP070733.1:2429083-2434292 GCA_020347585.1 Pseudomonadota bacterium
ACTTCGCGCGCCACCTCATGTAGCACCGCAATTGCTTTGGGTGTGTGAAAATCGTCGTCCATTGCTGCGCAAAAGCGCTCGAGCGCTGGATCCGCCGGATCATGCTCCGTCGCCTCTATGCCACGCAACGCAACGTACAACCCAGTCAACGCAGCCTTGGCGTCCTCCAGGTTCTGCATTGAGTAATTCAATGGGCTGCGATAGTGGCTGTTTAGAATAAAGTAGCGCAATACCTCGGGCGCGTAGCGCTCGGTAACCTCACGAATGGTGAAAAAGTTGCCAAGCGACTTGGACATCTTTTCTTCGTCCACGCGCACGAAACCGTTATGCATCCACAACTGGGCAAAGCTTGCGCCAGTCGCGCCGACCGTCTGCGCAATCTCGTTCTCGTGATGCGGAAACTGTAGGTCCATACCTCCGCCATGAATATCGAAGTCGTTGCCGAGACAACCGGTTGACATGGCTGAGCACTCGATATGCCATCCGGGTCGACCCTGGCCCCAGGGAGAGTCCCAACTTGGGTCCCCCGGCCTGGCTGCTTTCCACAGCACGAAGTCGAGCGGATCGCGCTTGGCCTCGTCCACTTCGACGCGCGCTCCCGCACGCAGATCCTCGATGTTCTTGCCCGACAAGCGACCATAGGCATCGAATTTGTTCACAGCGAAATACACATCGCCGTTGGCGGCTTGGTAGGCAAAGCCATTTTTCTCCAACGCCGAGATCATTCCAATGATGTCATCCATGTGCGCGGTAGCGCGCGGTTCCGCGTTCGGATGCAGCACGCCCAACGCGTCGGCATCACGATTCATCTCGTCGATGAAGCGAGCGGTTAGTTCTCCAATAGGTTCCTTGTTCTCGTTGGCGCGTGCAATTATCTTGTCATCGATATCCGTGATGTTGCGTACATAGGTTACGTGCTCTTTGCCGAACACATAACACAGGTAGCGGTACACGATATCGAACACCACCAGCACCCGCGCATGTCCGATATGGCAGTAATCGTAGACGGTCATGCCACACACATAGATGCGCACGTTGGAGGGATCCAGCGGCTCGTATGGTTCCTTGCGCCGGGTCAGGGTGTTGTAGATGGCCAGCATGATTTTTTTACGTCAACATCGGGCACGGCCGGCGGCGGCCGCGCCGAGGAACGTAGATTAGCCGAATCGGTGGCGAACCACAAAACCGTCCCGCCGGTGGCGGCACCACTCCGCGCGGGGTGCGCCTTTCGCACCGCCACCAAACCCATTATCATGGTGCGCCTTGCAACCTTCCACTCACAGGAAAAGGATACGATGCGTCATATTTCCGGTCTGGTTATCGCAGCGCTGCTGGCGCTGTACACACTGGGCGCCCAGGGTGCCGAGGCACCGCGCGTTAAGCTCATCACCACCAAGGGCGAAATCGTGATCGCGCTCGATGCCGACAAGGCACCGAAAACAGTCGCCAACTTCCTGCAATATGCGCAGGAGGGGTTTTTCGACGGCACGATTTTTCACCGCGTCATTGGCAACTTCATGATCCAGGGTGGTGGCTTCACACCCGACATGCAGCGCAAAGCGACCCGCGCACCAATCCCCAACGAGGCCGACAACGGCCTGAAGAATGACCGCGGCACCATTGCCATGGCGCGCACTGGCGATCCCCACTCGGCAACGGCGCAGTTCTTTATCAACGTAGTTGACAACGCGCCCCTCAATCACACCGCGCCGACACCGCGCGGCTGGGGCTACGCCGTGTTTGGTAAGGTGGTACAGGGCATGACCGTAGTCGATGCGATCCGCACCGTCCCGACCGGTAATGCGGGGCCATACCAGAACGTGCCGAAGACACCTGTGGTCATCAAAAAAGCTGTCGTGCTCAACGGTGGCAAGTCCGAATCCGCAAAGTAGGGAACCGATCATGATCAAGATGCAAACTTCAAAGGGAATCATCGTCCTCGAACTCGACAGCGACAAGGCGCCAGGCACCGTTGAAAACTTCCTGCACTACGCGAAGGATGGCTTCTACGACGGCACCATATTTCATCGCGTCATTGACGGCTTCATGATCCAGGGCGGCGGCATGGAACCGGGTATGAAAGAAAAATCCACCAAAGCGCCTATCAAGAACGAGGCCGACAACGGCCTGAAGAACGAACGCGGCACGATCGCCATGGCGCGCACGCCCGACCCGGATTCCGCGACAGCGCAGTTTTTCATCAACGTCAAGGACAACGATTTTCTCAACTTCCGCTCGGCGACGCCGGACGGCTGGGGTTATTGCGTATTCGGCAAGGTCATCGAGGGCATGGACATAGTCGACGCCATCAAGGGTGTGGCCACCGGCACCCAAGGCTTCCACCAGGACGTGCCCGTCGAGGACGTCGTGATCGAGCGGATCGAGGTCGACGAGTAGACGCTGCGCCGGCGCACGGGCCCATGGCAACACTATTTATATCCGACCTGCATCTCGACGGCCGCCGCCCACAGATAACGCAGTTGTTTTGCCGCTTCCTCGCCGGGCGCGCCCGCGAGGCAGAGTCGCTGTACATCCTCGGCGACCTGTTCGAGGTCTGGCTGGGCGACGACATGGTGCTGCCCGACTACGCCGAGGCGCTGGCCGCCATGGCCGAGCTGCGTGGCGCTGGCGTGTCCGTATACGTGATGCACGGCAACCGCGACTTTCTGATGGGTACGCGCTTCGCCGACCAGGCGGGCTGTACCTTGCTAGATGACCCGACCGTCGTGGATCTCTACGGCAACAAAACCCTGCTCATGCATGGCGACACGTTGTGTACCGACGACGTGGAGTATCAGAAGTGTCGCGCCATGGTCCGAAACCCGGCGTTTCAAGCCGAGTTCCTGTCCCACACCCCGCAAGAACGCATCGCCATCGCCAATGACTATCGCGCGCGTAGCAAGGCCGAAACCAGCATGAAACCCGAGGACATCATGGACGTAAACCAGGGCGCGGTAGAACAGGCGCTGCGCGAGGCGGATGTGCGCCAGCTCATTCACGGCCACACGCACCGCCAGGGCAGTCACGAATTTACACTCGACGGCACGTCGGCCAGCCGCCTGGTACTGGGCGACTGGTACGACCGCGGTCATGTGCTGGTGTGTGATGCCGGCGGCTGCCGGCCCGAAACACTTACCCCCTGAGCACTGCCCGATCGGCTCCGGCGCGGGGGAATGCCGGAGCGCGGAACAGTCGCGCTCAGCCGGGGACGCCTCCAGAACGCAACTCCTGCACGGTATAGCGCCTGAAGTCGGCGGGGATCTCGAACAACCCCGGCTCGACAAGGTAATCCTCGTCATACTCCATCAAGGTGCGCGAGTAACCGTCACTGTGCCACTCCTGGATGGGGAAACCGTGCGTTAAATTGCGCCCCGGCGCAAAGGTGTGCTGCGCCATGTCGCAGGCGTTATGCATGTCGGCCGGGATAGGATTGAAGGTCACGGCGCTGTCGCTGGCCAACACGGCGTGATACTCGCGCAACCCTGCCGCCACATCCTCCATCAATCCCTTAACGGCGATAAACTCAAAACACACCTCGCCGTTGGCTACGAACTGGTAGTGCACGGGGGTGACATCGTTAACGGTGGGCGCGTCCTGCAGCACTGCCACCTTGCGGTGTTCGAATTTCAGTTCCATGGGTGGTTCCACTGGCACGTCCTGGGGCTCAACAACCATCACCGCCCGGCTCCCGGTGTTGACGCTGTAGATCAGTCGCGCTTGCCGATCGAACAATACATAGTCCGACGCGCCTTCGCCGTCGTCGATACGCACATAGCGCGCGTTGGCGACCATGCGCGTCGGGTAGGGTTCAACACCCCGCTCCTGTTCCATAAACATCAACATGGCCGTGTGGTCCGCAACCGAAGCCGCATCCGCGGCAGGTTGCCGATCGCAGCCGGCCAGCAACACCATCAGAAGGACTACCACCGCTGCGGCGACGCCAACGTACATCGTGAAACCGCATCTCATACCACTCTCACCTTCCTGACTTCTGCTGAATATCGTCGCGCCATGCGCACCTCAGCCCACACCTTCGAGATACTCTAACTCATCTTCAGTAAAGCCGGCCTGCAACCTGGCTTGCCGGTCGAAGGGCCCCCGGATTCGGCCCTTCATGTAGCGTTCAAGCAGGCCTTCGAAAGTCGGCAGCGGCCTCAGATCGCGCTGCTCGCACAGGTAGTTGAACCAGCGCGTACCGATCTCCACGTGACCGATCTCGTCGCGCTGGATGATGCCGAGGATCTCCACGGCGCGTTCATCCCCCGCGCGCGACAAGCGCTCAACAATGCCAGGCGTGACATCCAGGCCGCGTGCCTCGAGCACGCGCGGTACCAGCGCCATGCGCACCAGCACGTCGTGCGCCGTGTCCACCGCCATTTCCCAAAGGCCGTTGTGGGCCGGAAAACCGCCATAGTGCCAGCCGAGCGTTTCGAGGTGTGCGCGCAACAACGCGAAATGGCCGGCCTCCTCGACCGCCACGCGCACCCAGTCGTCATAGTAGGCCCGCGGCATGTCGCGAAAGCGGTAGACCGCGTCCCACGCCAGGTTGATGGCGTTGAACTCGATATGACAGATGGCATGTACCAGCGCGCCGTGACCACGCGGGGTATCAAGGCCGCGCGTCTCGAGCTCGCGCGGATGCACCAGGCGCAACTCGCGCGGCAATCCGGGTTGCTCAATCGCCTGCGCCGGCGCATCGGCAAGTAAACGCAACGCACCGTCGCGCCACTGCTCCGCAACCTCGTGCGTCTGAGCTAGCTTGGAATCGATATCCGCGGCGTGCAGGCAAGCAAGGGCACGTTCAAACAGCGAGTCGGCACTCATCACGCTATCTTACCCGAACCGGCCCGTTGCCGCCGTAAGTCAATCAGCGTTTCACCGCCAGCACCAGGTCCATGACGTTGGTCCCGGTCGGCCCGGTATTGACGAGATCCCCGGCCCCTTCGAGGAACGTGCCGGCATCGGCCCGCGCCAGACACTCATTGGCGGCAAACCCGGCATCTCGGCCACGCACCACGGTGTCGCCATCTACCATTGCCCCGGCATCGTCCGTGGGTCCGTCCGTGCCGTCGGTGCCGGCCGCCAGCAGCGCAATGCCCGAGCTACCCGCAAGACGCCGCGCCGCGGCCAGTGCCAGGGTCTGGTTGCGCCCGCCGCGCCCCGGGTTTGGGGGCAACTTCAGTGTCGTCTCCCCGCCCCAGATATGCAA
>CP070733.1:2434392-2438714 GCA_020347585.1 Pseudomonadota bacterium
AAGAAGAAGGTCGCCAAGAAGAAGGTCGCCAAGAAGAAGACGGCAAAGAAGAAGACGGCAAAGAAGAAGACGGCAAAGAAGAAGACGGCAAAGAAGAAAACTGGAAAGAAGAAGGTAGCCAAAAAGAAGGTCGCCAAACGCAAGGTGGCGAAGAAGAAAGCGGCCAAAAAGAAGGTCGCGAAGAAAAAGACCGCCCGCCGAAAGACGCGTAGCAGGCGCTAACGCGTGCGGTAGGCAACATCAGGAGGCGGGCCGATGGCCCGCCTTTTTCATGGTGCGGCGTTACCGTTCGGCGCGTTCAACCCCACCAGCGCGACAGACGCTGCAGCCACAGCACTAGCAGCCCGGCAAGACGCTCCCTGACACGCTGCTGCCACGGGCGCCGGCGCCAGCTTGCATAGTCGATTTCGTCGCTGAGTGCGAAATCCGCGCTGAACAACCGCTCCACCGAGTGCGCGAAGCGCTGATCGTCGACTTCCTGGTTGGCATCGAGGTTCCAGTGTTGGTCCCAGCGGTCGAGGTTGCTCGAGCCGAGGCTTACCCATTGGTCACAAAGCACGACCTTGGCGTGGATAAAGCGCGGTTGGTACTCGAAGATCCGCACCCCATTGCGTAGCAGGCGGCGGTAGACTCCCCGCGCGGCGTGGCTCACCCACGGATGGTCGCTGTACGGGCCAGGCAGCAGCAGGCGCGTGTCGATACCGTTGCGCGCCGCACGGCGCAGCGCCCGGCGAATCTTCCAGGTGGTCAGGAAATATGGGGTGACTATCCATATGCGATGCTCGGCGGTGCGGATGCGCTTGACCACCGAACGGTTGATCTCGTGCGCGTGGGGCCCGGCCGCGAGCGCGATACGACCCTGTTGCCCGTCACCGCGTGCCGCGGGCAGCACAGACTCAAACGCGCGGTCATCGTCCGCGCAGGTGTGCCAGGTCTCCAGGAACAGTGCCGCCCAGTCCTGCAGCACCGGACCTTCTATCTGCAGCATCACGTCGTGCCAGTACATGCCACGCTGCAGCCCGGGGTCGAATTCGTCGGTCAGGCCGGCGCCGCCAATAAAGGCCACCTCGGCATCGGCCAGCAGCAGCTTGCGATGGTCGCGATACAGGTTGCGGGCACGCTTGCGATACTGCAGCGGGTTGTACCACGCGAGCCGCACTGTACTTTCCTGCAGTCGCTGGCGATCGGAGTGTTTCAGACCGCGCGCCCCGTAGTCGTCAAGCAGCAGGCGCACGCGCGCCCCGCGCGCCGCGGCTGCGAGCAGTGCATCGATGAAGCGCGTTGTGACGTCGCCGGACTTGATCAGGTACATCTCGAGCAGCACAAACTCGCGCGCTGCCCCGATCGCAGCCAGCATGCGCGGCAGGTAAGTGTTGCCATCGCTCAGTAATTCGAAGCGGTTGCCGCCGCGCCAGGGAAATCGGTAGGTCTTGCGGTTGCGGCGCCTTGGCATTGGCAGTCTCGCGATTACGGCGCAGCAGCCTGCAGTTCACCGTTAACGGATTTCAAGACAAGCCGTCCCTCAACGAATGCCCGTACGTCTTCGCCGACGATCGCTGCGCGCCAACCGTGCAGCAGAGAGACCTCGCGATCACCGCAGAGGATTTGCTCGATCTCGCGGCGCGTGGCAAGCGCGGTTGGGCTTACCCGGTGCTCCGCTGCGCGCAGGCGCAACAGCGCCATGAGCGCATCGCCAAGCGCTTCCTGGTTGGGATCGAGGCGGCGGTGTGCGCTGGTTTCGGGCCATTTCGATTTGGGGAGTTCGCGCGCGGTAGCGATCATCTCAAGTACGGTATTGGAATGGCGCTCAACGAAAGCGCTTGGCAGACCGCGCAGGCGTGTGATTTCCTGTTTTGACCGTGGCATGGCGCGGGCCAGCGCGAGCAACACATCGTCGGCGAGAATCCAGCGGCGCGGCTTGTCACGGCGCTGTGCTTCACGTTCACGCCAGGCGCCCAGCTGTTGTAGGGCGGCGAGCTGTACGCCCTTGAGTTTTGAGCGCCCAGCGACCCGGCGCCAGGTCTCGTCTGCCTCGATGCGATAGGTACCGTTGTCGGACAGCGCGTCGAAGTCCTCTTGCAGCCACTCCAAGCGCTGCTGTGCGGCGAGTTGCCCGCGCATTTTCGGGTACAGACGCGCCAGGTAGATCACATCATCGGCGGCGTAGCTGATTTGATCCTCGTGCAACGGACGTGCGCTCCAGTCGGTGCGTGCGTGCGCCTTGTCCAGGGAGACGCTGAGCACCGCCTGCACTAGCGCGCCGTAGCCTATCTGGTCGCCAAAGCCCAGCAGGGTCGCCGCCAGCTGGGTGTCAAACAGCGGCCGGGGCACTGTCTCGCGCAGATGGTAGAGAATCTCCATGTCCTGACGCGCGGCGTGTAGCACCTTGGTGATCGAGGTGTCGTAGAGTAGGTTGAGTAGGGGATCGATATTGGTCAACGCGAGGGGATCTATGCAGGCGACCTCCAGTTCTTCCGGCGCCGTGGGTGGGCAAGGCGCCGCCACCTGCAGCAGGCAAAGCTGCGGATAGTAGGTTTTTTCGCGCACGAACTCGGTGTCAATCGCCAGCCATTCGCAACCGGCCAGGCGTTGGCAAAAAGCGGCGAGCTCGCCGCTGCTGTCAATGTAGCGTATCTTTTGTTCCAAGGCGGCCGGATTCCGTGGGTGGCGTGCAGTTCGGGCGGCGCCAGTGTATACAGGGTGCGCCTGCGCGCACGTTATCACAGGCCGGTATAAAATCGTAATTTCAGGCGGTGTCGCGAGGGATGTAGTTCCCCGTCATTTCGACCGACAGCCGGTTTTCGAGACGGGATCGGAGTATGGGCGCTGTCGTCGTTTTGATCTGGAACACCTGTCTGTTGCAGGCCGGGCCGCAGGACTATCCGCACTCGCGGATCTTTGCCGGGCTGCTAGTGGCAGCCAACATTTCGCTGAGCACGGCGTTGACGGCAGTTTACCTCGAGGAGACGGTTGCGCTGTGGCTGCCGCTGATCATCATGGCGCTGGCGATCGGGATGACCTGGACGTTGTTGGCGTTGCGCGGTTTTACCCAGCGCGCGGTGCAGACCGTTGCCGCGCTGGCCGGCTCTGATATGCTGCTGACCCTCGCGCAAGCGCCGATCATCCTGTCCTCGAACCCCGGCGAACCCAATCTGGCGATCCTTTTCGTCTGGATCTGGGGCATCGCAGTGACCGGCCATATCCTGCGCCACGCGCTGTCGGTGTCCATGCTCGCGGGTGTCATGATTGGTATCGGGTATTTCGTGATTTCGGTTAGTATTGCCGAACTGATTCTGCCCCAGGGCGGTTGAACGTGCATATCCATATCCTAGGTATTTGCGGTACCTTCATGGGCGGCATTGCGCTGCTGGCGCGCGCGCGCGGTTACCGGGTCACTGGCTCTGATGTCAACGTGTACCCGCCCATGAGCACCCAGCTTGCGGCGGCGAACATCGAGGTATTCGAGGGCTATGCGCCCGAGCATCTCGCGTCGGTCCCGGACTGCGTGGTCATCGGCAATGCCCTGTCGCGCGGTAACTCCGCGGTCGAATACGTGCTTGAGCGTAATCTGCCTTACACCTCGGGACCGCAATGGCTGAGCGACCATGTGCTGCGCGAGCGTTGGGTATTGGCGGTGGCGGGCACGCACGGCAAGACGAGCACTGCGAGCATGCTGGCGTGGATCCTGGAAGACGCGGGGCTTGAGCCGGGTTTTCTGGTGGGTGGTGTGCCGCGCAACTTCGGTGTGTCAGCGCGCGCGGGCGCGGCGCCATTTTTTGTGGTGGAAGCCGACGAGTATGACACAGCGTTTTTCGACAAACGGTCCAAGTTCGTGCACTACCGGCCGCGCACCGTGGTGCTGAACAATCTCGAGTATGATCACGCTGATATCTTTGCCGATCTCGAGGCCATCAAAACGCAGTTTCACCACCTGGTGCGCACCGTGCCCGGCAACGGTTTGATCGTCGCACCGCAAGGCAACGCCAACATCGCCGACGTGCTGCGGCGCGGCTGCTGGCCACCGGTAGAATATTTTTGCGACGTGCCGGGCGCGAGCGGCGAGGGGTGGTTTGCCGGCGCAGGTACGCCGCCCGAGATCGCATTCGGCGCACAGACCGAAGGCGCGCTGCACTGGACGCAGTTCGGCAGCCACAACACTGCCAACGCGCTGGCGGCGATCGCCGCGGCGCGCCACGCCGGTGTGCCAGTGGCGGTGGCGCTCCAAGCACTGACTCATTTTGAGGGTGTCAAGCGCCGCATGGAGATGCGAGGCTGCGTCGGCGGCGTGACTGTCTACGATGATTTTGCCCATCATCCCACGG
>CP070733.1:2438814-2445892 GCA_020347585.1 Pseudomonadota bacterium
ATGGCGCTCCCAGGGGGTTTCGAACCCCCGTTACCGGCGTGAGAGGCCGGCGTCCTAGGCCACTAGACGATGGGAGCGGGTGACTTGCACAGGCACCCTTGCGGGGCCCGGGTATCGCGAAACGGCGTCGCGAAAAGTGGTAGTATACAGTCACTTACCCGGCACACAAAACGGTTTTCACGCACACCGGCAAACCTTTGGAAGACCTCGAGTCCATCCCGTCGACGGCGACGCACGTCGCGCGCTCCGACCACAACATCTCGCGCGGCGACATCAGCGACAATGCGCTGAAGGTGCTCTATCGCCTCAAGAAGGCCGGATACGCCGCCTACCTGGTGGGCGGTGGTGTACGCGATCTGCTGCTGGGAGGCCACCCCAAGGATTTCGATGTGGCCACCGATGCCACCCCCGAAGAGGTCAAGAAGCTGTTTCGCAACTGTCGCCTGATTGGACGGCGTTTTCGCCTGGCGCATGTTTATTTCGGCGATGAGACCATTGAGGTGGCGACCTTTCGCGCCCATCACGCACAGGCCGAGGACGAGGGGCACGGCGTGGTCGAGGACGGCATGCTGGTGCGCGACAACGTCTATGGCAGCGTCGAAGACGACGCGTGGCGCCGCGATTTCACGGTCAACGCGCTTTACTACAACATCCGCGATTTTTCCGTGGTGGATTTTACCGGGGGCATGCCGGACCTCAAGCAGCGTGTGTTGCGCATGATCGGCGATCCTGAGGTGCGCCTGCAGGAGGACCCGGTGCGCATGTTACGCGCGGTGCGCCTGGCTGCGAAGCTCGCGTTTGAAATTGCGCCCGACACGGAACAGCAGATCACCGCACAGGCCGAGCGTCTGGGCGCGGTGCCACCGGCGCGCCTGTTTGACGAGGTCCTCAAGATGTTTCACGGGGGGCACGCGCTAGCTACGCTGCATGCGCTGCGCAAGTACGGACTGTTTACCTGGCTGTTCCCGGCAACCGAGGCGTGTTTGGCAAGCGACGATGGATTCACGCTGCCGTTCGTGGAACGCGCCCTGCAAAACACCGACCAGCGCATCGCCCAGGAAAAATCAGTGACCCCGGCGTTCCTGTTTGCGGCGCTGCTCTGGACGCCGGTGGCGCGTCACGCGCAGCGCCTGCAGGCGGGCGGTATGGCCGAGATGCAGTCGCTGCAGGTTGCCGGTGACGACGTGATCAGCCAGCAGCTCGCTACCATTACCATCCCGCGGCGCTTTCAGACGCCCATGCGCGAGATCTGGGCCGGACAGGCCCGCCTTACCAACCGCCGCGGCAAGCGCCCGATGCGCCTCGTCGAGACACCGCGCTTTCGTGCAGCCTACGATTTTCTGTTACTGCGCTATGAGGCCGGCGAAGAGGAGTTGGGCGAGCTGTGCGGCTGGTGGACAGCGTTTCAGGATCAGGACAATGAGGGGCGTCGGCGCATGTGCGATTCCCTGCACAAGGACAAGCCGCGCCGCCGCCGCGGACGCCGCCGGCGCAAGACGGCGACCCCCGAGGCGTGATGTCCGGGCGGCGCCCGACCGACCACTCTAAATACGCCTGGATCGGGCTGGGCAGCAACTTGCAAGACCCGGTA
Source organism: Pseudomonadota bacterium (assembly GCA_020347585.1). Classification (GTDB taxonomy): domain Bacteria; phylum Pseudomonadota; class Gammaproteobacteria; order CAMYNG01; family CAMYNG01. Next base: position 2,440,406 of record CP070733.1, read on the forward strand.
AACCAGGTGCGCACGGCGCTTGTCGAACTCGACGCCATCCCCGATACACACCTCGTGCGGCACTCGCGGCTGTATCGCAGTGCCCCGATGGGACCGGCGGACCAGCCGGACTACATCAACGCGGTGGCGATGCTTGAAACAACGCTTTCGCCGCGCGGGTTGCTGGACGAGTTGCGGGCTATCGAATCGCGCCACGGGCGGGTGCGTGGCGGGCCGCGTTGGGGACCGCGCACCCTGGACCTGGATCTGTTGTTGTTCGGCGAGCGCCGCATTGCGCAGGCAGACCTTACCGTGCCGCATCCGGGTCTACATGTGCGCGCCTTCGTCCTGTATCCTTTAGTTGAAATTGCGCCGGACCTGACGATACCGGGACATGGGCGCGTGCGGGACCTCGCCGACCGCTGTGATGGCGAGGGAGTGGAGCCCCTGGACATTTCATGAGTTTGGATCAGCCGGGTTTTATCGTTGTCGAAGGTCCGGTCGGTGTTGGCAAAACCACCCTGGCCAGGCGTCTGGCCGACAGTTTCGGATCGGATCTGCTGTTGGAAGGCGCCCACGAGAACCCGTTTCTGGAGCGCTTTTACCGGGAGCCGCGCAACGCCGCGCTACAGACACAGCTGTTCTTTCTGTTTCAGCGTGCCCGCCAGCTTCAGGACCTGCGCCAAGCCGACATGTTTGCACCCGTGCGGGTGGCAGATTTCATCATGGAAAAGGATCGCCTGTTTGCCCGGCTCACCCTGGATGACGACGAATTCAGACTCTACGAACAGGTGTACGCCCATCTAACGGTCGATGCGCCGCAGCCGGACCTGGTAGTGTATCTGCAGGCGCCGGTAGAGGTATTGCTGCGCCGCATCGGCAAGCGCGGGCGCGACTACGAGCGCCACATAGAGGCCGAGTATCTGCACCGCCTGGTGGAAAGCTACATGCGATTCTTCCATGATTACACTGCAGCGCCGCTGTTAATCGTCAATGCGGCGGAGATCGACTTCGCTACCAATGAGGCGGACTACGAGCAGCTGCTGAAAGAAGTGCGCAAGGTGCGCAGCGGCCGGCACTACTTCAACCCCACGCCACTTGCCATATGAGCAAAGCCAACAACCCGGTAACCATCCAGACCCTGCGCAAGATGAAGCAGGCAGGGGAGCGTTTCGCGGTGCTGACCGCATACGATGCCGGTTTTGCCGCGCTCATCGAGGAGGCCGGCGTTGAGGTGCTGCTGGTGGGCGACTCGCTGGGCATGGTGATCCAGGGTCAGCAGACGACCGTACCGGTGAGCGTCGACAATATGGTGTACCACACCCGCTGCGTGAGCCGCGGTGCGCAGCGTGCCCTGGTCATGGCCGACATGCCGTTCATGAGCTTTCCGGTCCCGGAGCGTGCGCTCGACAACGCGGCGCGCCTGATGCAGGAGGGCGGCGCCCACATGGTCAAGCTGGAGGGCGGTGGCCATGTGCTGGAAGTGATCTACCACCTGGCGCGCCAGGGTATCCCGATATGTGGCCACCTGGGGCTGCAACCGCAGTCGGTGCACAAGCTGGGCGGCTATCGCGTGCAGGGGCGTGATCCGGACGCCGCCGAGGCGATGCTGGCCGATGCCATTGCCATGCAGGAGGCGGGTGCCGACATCGTGCTCATGGAGTGCGTTCCCGCCGAACTTGCCGCCCGCATCACCGAGCGTCTGAGCGTGCCTACCATCGGTATTGGCGCGGGCGCGCAGTGCGACGGGCAGGTGCTGGTGTTATACGACATGCTGGGCATCACGCCGGGGCAGCGGCCGCGTTTCGCGCGCGATTTCATGGCCGATGCGGGCGGGGATATTCGCGCTGCGGTGCGGGCGTATGTCGAGGCGGTAAAATCCGGGGCGTTTCCCGACGCCGAACACACGCTTGCCTGAACTGCCTGGCCACCGGGCTGCATCGACTGCCGCCCCTCACGCAACCGAATTGCTGTCTCCCGCATGAAGATTCTCCGTATACCGAGTGAGATGCGCGCGCAGGTGCAGGCGTGGCAGGCGGCACAGTTACGCATCGGCTTCGTGCCGACCATGGGCAATCTCCACGAAGGGCATCTGGCGCTGGTTCGCCGGGCCCGGGAGTTGAGCGATCGCGTCGTGGCCAGCGTGTTCGTAAACCCGCTTCAATTCAATCGGGAAGACGATTTGGTGGAATATCCGCGCACGATCGAGAGTGATATCGACAAATTGGCGGCAGAAGACGTCGATGCCGTGTTTGCGCCGGACGAGGCGGAGATGTACCCGCGCGGGCGTGAGGCCGAGCCACGCTTGGTGATACCGCAGCTGGATGCGTTGATGGGTGAGCTGGAGGGGGCATCCCGGCCGGGTCACTTCGCAGGCGTGCTGACTGTGGTAGCGAAACTCTTCGATATTGTGCAGCCAAATGTCACGATCTTCGGTGAAAAAGACTTCCAGCAGCTGCTTTTGATTCGTCGCATGGTGGAAATCAAGGGCCTGCCCGTGCAGATTGTTGCGGAGCCCACAGTGCGCGAGGCCGATGGGCTCGCCATGAGTTCACGCAACGGCTACCTAAGCGTGGACGAGCGCGCGACAGCGCCGGCACTATTCCGCAGTCTCAGTTGCATAAGGGAGGGTCTGAGGGCCGGAAAGAGCTTTAGCACACTGCAGGCGCAGGCCGATACCGAACTTCGCCAGGCAGGATTTGTCCCTGAATACATAGAGTTACGGCGGGCGGCGGACCTTACGCAGGTGACCGGCCCGGAAGAGGATCGGGTCATTCTCGCCGCGGCATGGCTGGGCAGAGCCCGGCTCATCGACAACCTGCGCGTCTAGGCGGGCGCGCATTTGCCAATCGCCGTGCGAGTCGCTAAATTTGCGCCTGCATCGCGGCGGAATCATCCCGCGGTATATAATCGCCTCTTGTCGACTCGAGTGCAGGGTAACCAGACAGATGCTGTTTCACATGCTTAAGGCCAAGCTCCACCGGGCCCGGGTGACGCACTCGGAGCTCGAGTACGAGGGCTCCTGCGCCATCGACGGTCGCCTGCTCGAGGCCAGCGGCATTCGCGAATACGAACAGATCGAGATCTACAACGTCACCAACGGCGAGCGTTTCACCACCTACGCCATCCGCGCCGAAGATGGTTCAGGCGTGGTGTCGGTGAACGGTGCTGCAGCGCACAAGGCCGCGCCTGGGGACGTCGTTATCATCTGCGCCTACGTCGGACTCAATCACCAGGAACTGGCCAGCTACAAACCGACCCTGGTTTACGTTGACCAGCACAACCGCATTACCCACACCCGCAACACCATCCCGGTCCAGGTAGCCTAGAGCGGGCACAGGGAAGGTAAAAGCAAAAGGGGCGTTAGCCCCTTTTTACATTCCCTTGAACCTGCCCTTCTATCTTGTGTGCGCTTAACCGGTATTGCGCATGCCTGCGGCTATAGCATTGATGGTGCGCAGCAGCGGGTCCAGCCACAACTGACGTTCTTCCTCGGCAAGTTCAGGATTACGAAAACGTTGCAGCAGCGTCAGCTGGATCTGGTTGAGGGGATCCAGGTAGGGGTTACGGCGGGTCAGTGACAGCGCGAGTTTGGGTGTTTCTGCCATCAGGTAGGGCAGACGTGCTACATCCAGCACGTCGGTGACAGTGCGCTGGTGTTCCTCTCGCACCATCTCAAATACCTGCTTCGCCGAGTCCGGATGACGACTCAATGCGAGGTAGGAGTGCGCGATTTCCATGTCAGCCTTGTACAGCGCCATCTGCGTGTTGCCCAGTAGCGCGCGGAAGAACGGCCAGGCGCCGTACATCTCCTGGAGTTTCTTGCGCCGGTCCGGGCGGCCCTCTGACCATCGGTCAAGCGCCGTTCCGATACCGTACCAGGCGGGCAGGGTGTGGCGTGCCTGCGCCCAGCCGAAGACCCAGGCAATGGCGCGCACCGACGCCTTAGAACGGTCGGTTTTCTTGCGGTGCGAGGGCCGCGATCCGATGTTCAGCAAGCCTATCTCGCTCACCGGCGTGACCTCGTAGAAATAGTCGAGGAAGCCGTGGGTGCGGTCGGTCAGCACGCGATAGGCCTGCTCACCGTAGTCTGCCAGATGCGCCATGATGTCGAGATATTCCTGGCGATCCGGCGGCGGTGGTTCGATTACGTTACGGCTCGCCTTGAGCAAACCGGTGGTGCCCATGCCCAGTTCATAAACCGCGGTCTCGGCGTTGCTGTACTTGTAGGAAAGTACCTCGCCCTGCTCGGTGAACTTTATCTGGCCATGTACCGTTCCTGCCGGTTGCGACAGAATGGCCTCGTGGGTCGGGCCGCCGCCACGACCGATGGTGCCGCCGCGACCGTGGAACAGGCGACATTCGATGCCACGTGCGCGGGTTAGCGCGGTGATGCGCTGTTGCGCCTGGTACAGGTTCCAGGCCGACGCCAGAATGCCGCCGTCCTTGCACGAGTCTGAGTAACCCAGCATGACCTCCTGCTGGATGCCCGAGGCCTGCAGCAGCGCCATGTAGGTCTCATCGTCCAGCAGTTGGGTCATTACCGGTTCGATACGCGCCAGGTCGTCGATTGTCTCGAACAATGGTGAAATGCGCAGATCGCAGAACCACTTTTCACGCTGGCATCCGGCCAGCCCGGCCAGCCAGGCGAGAAACATCACTTCCATGACATGGCTTGCGGCATGCGTCATGGAGATAACATAGCTGCCAAAGGCGTTGGGGCTAATTTCCTCGCGCATTGCCGCCATGACCTCAAAGACTTCGATGGTCTCGCGCGTCATGGCGCTGAACTGTGTTGTATCCAGCGTGACCTTGCTCCCGGCAATGAACCCGGCCAACGTCCTGATGCGGCCAGCGTCATCCAGCGTCGCATAGTCACTGCCGTTAAGCGCCTTGATTACCTCGCTGACCGCCTCGGTGTGGACGGTTGATTCCTGGCGCACATCCAAGTGCGCGAGGTAGAAACCGAAGGTTTCAACTAGACGAATGAAATCCTTCAATTCGCCTTCGGCGACAATACCGTCGCCGTGACTGCGTAGCGAGTCTCGAATCAGGTTCAAGTCGTGCAGCAGTACCTGTTCGTTGCGGTAGCCGCTGGTGCCCGACTCCGGCGTTTCCCCCCGCAGTCGTGTTTCAATGGCCTCGTGGCTGCGGCACAGCCGGTGCCACATGATGGTCAGTTTGCGCCGGTAGGGCTCCTGGCGGTACTGCTCCGGTTTGTCGACAAATGCCTCCGGCACATCCGCTTCGTCGCGCTCCAGGCTCGCAAGAAATGCCGCTGTGGGTTCGCTAAACTGGATGGATTGCGAGAGTATGTGTCGCAACTGCTCGGTGCGCGCGATGTACTCGCGCAGTACCTCGCGGGCCTGCAAGCGCAGCGCAGTGCGGGTCGTTTCCGGTTTCACAAACGGGTTGCCATCGCGGTCACCGCCGATCCAGGAGCCAAATCGGATAAAGCTCGGTACCTGGATGTCGTCACCATAGGTGCGCCGTGTGGCCTTCTCCATA
>CP070733.1:2445992-2449737 GCA_020347585.1 Pseudomonadota bacterium
CCGCGGTTGGTGTACTTCTTGGCGATCGAGATCACCAGGCGCAGGTTCCCTTCGACCATCTCCTTTTTCGCGCGTCGCGCCTTGGCTTCACCGATAGACATGCGCCGGTTGATGTCCTTGATCTCGTTGATGCTCAAGCCCGTGTCCTGCTCGATGAGGATCAGGGGCGCCTGGTTGCGCCGGATCTCGTCCGCGAACCCCCTCAACGCCTTGGCGTAGGGTTCCTTGGACTTGAGGTGTTGATCCAGCCACTCCGTATTGGTTTCGTTTTGCGGGAACGTCTTGATGAAGGTCTTGCGCGGCATATCGCACTCTTTCACGCAGATCGTCAAGATCTCGCGCTCCAGGCGACGGATACGCTCGATCAATGAGCGCAAGTTGCGCGTGACATTGTCGACGAACACCGGTACCAGTTTGATTTCCAGGAACAGGTCGGACATTGTCTGGCGCGTTTTCTTGAGCGCCGGCGTGTGCTTGCCTTTGGCAAGTCCCGTGATGGTCTTGTCGTAGTGCTTGCGCAGCTGTTTCATGTGCGCACGCACTTCGTCGGGGTTAGGGCCGGTATCAACCTGTTCCTCGTCGTCGTTGTCGGCGTCGGTGCTCGGCGTATTGTTGTCCTCGTCGGTGATGTGCACCGGCGTGGCGATCACGTCGTCGGCGTTGGGATCGATGAACCCGGTCAGTAATTTGCTCATACGCGCTTCGCCGGCGTCGATCCTGGCGTACAGTTCCAGCACCGAACCGATCGTTCCCGGGGAGCTGGAGAGCGCGTTGAGTGCCTGGTTTAGGCCGTCCTCGATACGCTTGGCGATTTCGATCTCGCCCTCGCGGGTGAGCAGCTCAACCGCACCCATCTCGCGCATATACATACGCACCGGATCGGTAGTGCGACCAAACTCACTGTCGACAGTAGCCAATGCAGCAGCAGCTTCTTCCGCGGCTACTTCATCTACTGAATTGTCGTTCATCAACAGGGAATCGCTCTCCGGTGCAGCTTCATGCACCGCGATACCCATGTCATTGATCATGCTGATAATATCTTCAATTTGCTCCGGGTCGACGATGTCGTTGGGCAGATGATCGTTAACCTGCGCATAGGTCAGGTAACCTTGCTCTTTACCCTTGGCAATCAGGAGCTTAAGTTGCGACTGTTGTTGCTGTTGGTCCATTACTTTGCTCAAAGCGGATGATCTCATTTCAAGTACATTTATGCAGACGTAAACTAACGAATTTTACACCAAAATCAGGGTTTTGACTAACGAGCCAGATTTAACCGGCGCTAGCCAGCACCTTGCGAATTAATATATAGACAATATAACTTATTGAAATTTAAGACCTATATCGAAATAGTTCGAAAATGAACGCACAAACTAACAAGCCACCGATTAGAAAAACGCGGCGGTCAGTCCGATCTCATTACGCTTAATTTCCGGTCCCATACAATGTAGACAGAATGGGGGTGATTACTCCGTGTTTCAACGGCAGGCCTTCATATCGTCCACGTGAGCATTAATATTAGTAGATACTTAAATAAAAGCGACGTCGGAAGGCAAATTAATTTGCTCTGGCGACTGCTAGGTTGAGGGTCGTTCCGCAACCAACTCTAGCAGCATCTGTTGCAGGCTCGATTTTTGCTCCAGGTTCAAGTCACACAACGGTGCTTTAAGCAGCCGGCGCTGATCCAGTGACAGGCGAGCCAGTACTGCATCGGGGATCTGCTCTCGTTGGGATTCCAACCACTGGTTTTCCAGGTGTTCGAGACTGGCGCGAAATTCGGTGGCGAGCTCCTCACCAGACATGAGGGGCTCCTCTGCTGCCAATTTAGCCAGATGAGGCCAGGCTTCGGTACCCTCGAACCGCCCCAGCAGCGCACCACTCCCCAAGTGGGGATTTGCCTGCAGGGTTTCAAGAATAGCGCACAGTATATTGGTGCCCGGTACGTCTATTTGTGCCAGGCGGGCTGGGTCACCGGCCTCCTTGGCCAGTGCTGGGGTGTTCAGCAAGGCGGTGATGGCGATACGTACCGGCGAGGGCGTGCGTGCACCGCTGACCGGACGGCGCGGGCGGGCTCGCCGGGTCGCGCCTTGCGCCGCAGAGGTGGAGCCATTGTTTTGCTGGAGTTGCCGGATTTGCTCGGGCTCAACTTGTGCGAGTTCAGCCAGGCGTTGTTGCATCATTTGCTGAAAGACGCCCTTCGGCAGCTTGTCCAGCAGGGGTTGGGCCTGCTTCACCAGACGAGCACGGCCGTCAATACTGGTCAGGTCTACATCACGACTGAGTGAGTCAAAAAAGAACTGCTAAAACGGCAATGCGGTACCCATTTCATTTTCAAATGTTTCGCGGCCGACGGCACGGATATGGCTGTCGGGATCCTCGCCTTCGGGTAAAAACATGAAGCGCAGCTCATAGCCTTCACGCATCACCGACAAGGCGTTTTCCAGTGCGCGCCATGCAGCCTCGCGACCGGCGCGGTCGCCATCGAAACAAAACACCACCTCCGGCGTAACACGAAACAACTGGCTCAGGTGTTCCCGGGTTGTCGCGGTGCCCAAGGTCGCGACCGCATAATGCACACCAAACTGTGCCAGTGACACTACATCCATGTAACCTTCCACCACCAGCAGGCGGGGGATTTGGCGCAATGCCTTGCGCGCCTCGAACAAGCCATAGAGTTCGCGCCCCTTATGGAACAACGGCGTCTCTGGCGAATTCAGGTATTTTGGTTCGCCACTGTCTAATATTCGGCCGCCGAACGCGATGGTGCGGCCACGTCGATCGCGAATGGGAAACATGATGCGGTCACGAAAACGGTCATAGGTGCGCTCATCGTCCTTGCGGATCAGCATACCCACGCTGATCAATTGCTCGCGCACACCGTCATTGTCGGCTAGCGCGTTTTGTAGATTGTCCCAACCCGGCGGCGCATAGCCGATGCCAAATTCGGCGGCAATCTCGCCACTCAAGCCCCGCTTCTTTAAATAGTCGATGGCGCGGCCGGCTTGTGGATGATTACGCAACTGCTGGCGATAGAAACCGTCACTCCGAGCGAGCAATTCATAGAGTGGCGTCGTGTCCGGACGGCGTGCGCTGCTACCCCGCGCATCCTCCTCACGGGGCACTTCCAACCCTAAATTCTGCGCCAGGCTCTCGATCGCCTCTGGAAACGCCAAGTGCTCATATTCCATTAAGAAACCCACCGCGGTGCCGTGCGCGCCGCAGCCGAAGCAGTGATAAAACTGTTTGTTGGGACTGACGGTAAAAGACGGCGTCTTTTCGTCGTGAAACGGGCAGCAGGCGGTGTATTGGCGGCCGGCCTTTTTTAGTGGCACGCGTGCATCAATAACGTCGACGATGTCGACGCGGTTGAGCAGTTCATCGATAAAGTGTTGTGGAATACGGCCGGACATAAAACACAGTGATGTGTAACGAGTAACAAGTATCTAGTAACTCGCGACGAGTATCTAGGGGGCGAGCAGGACGAGAATTGAAAAGCGGGCGGTCGGGATTGAGCGGATTAACCGGCGAGTTTGGCTTTGATTTTCTGGCTCACCGCACCCATATCGGCACGGCCGGCGAGTTTGGGCTTTAAGGTACCCATCAATTTGCCCATATCCTTGATGCTAGCCGCTCCGGTGGCTTGCACCGCTTCGTCGATGAGGGTGTCGATCTCGGCGTCGCTAAGCTGTGCAGGCAAATAGGTCTGGATCAGCTCCACCTCGAATTGCTCTTGAGCAATGAGATCATC
>CP070733.1:2449837-2452631 GCA_020347585.1 Pseudomonadota bacterium
CCTTCCACGGCCCGGTAGCCTACCTCAATGTGATGTTCTGAAATCTGGTCGTTGGCATCGACTGGCCGATGGCGCACCACATTGTCGCGTGTTGCACGACAATCGGCATGTACACCTCAACCAGAGTGTTACGTGGTTGGGGCAGCACGTCACGCGCACCGCGCAAGCACCCCGTTTGCTTTCTCAGGTTCTTTTAGTGGCGTACACAGTGGAAGTACGCTGCACAAAGTATCTACATGAAGTCAGTTTGTTTTCCGGTCAGTTTCCTTGCATCGGTAGCTAGCCTGCCGCTAAAGTCACGGTTGAGTTAGCCATGTGAAACACACGGTGACATCCAGCCATGAAGCACATCTACACCAGCGTCATAATTGTGGTTTTTGCGAGCCTCGCCGGAGGGTGCCAGAAGACAGAGCAAGAGATGCCCCCTGAGGTCGCTCGACCCGTCAAGACCATTGAGATAGGTGCGGGCGAGGCGAGCGCAGTGCGTTTGTTTCCGGGGCGCATCGAGGCCAGTCGGCGCGTGGATCTATCATTTCGTGTACCCGGCCGTGTGCATAAGCTGCTGGTACGCGAGGGCGATGACGTGAGTGAAGGCCAGGAGATCGCCGAACTTGATCCGAAGGACTTCAAGCTTGTTGCGGATGACCGCGAGGCGAAGTTCAACGAGGCACAGGCGAATTTCAGGCGCGCGAGCGCATTGGTCAAGAAAGGTTTTATCTCCCGAGTCGAATTCGATCGTATCGAGGCGCAGTTCAAGACCTCGCGTGCGTCCCTGCAACAAGCGCGCACGGACCTGTCTTACACGGTGCTGCGTGCTCCGTTCGCGGGCAGCGTCACCAAACGCTTCATCCAGAACTTCGAGGACGTACAGGCCAAGCAACCCATAGTGTCATTGGGTAGTCGATCGCAGCTCGACGTCAAGTTCGACGTGTCGGAGAACATCATGATCTGGGTGCGTGAGGCGGAAGAGGGTGAGCAGCAGGTCGAACCCGATGTGTTCGCGATCTTCGATGCAGCACCGGGGGAACGGTATCGACTTGAATACAAGGAACTTGCGACCAAGGCGGATTCCAAGACGCAAACCTTTGAGGTCACCTACTCGATGAGTGCGCCGAAGGAGTTTAACGTGCTGCCTGGTATGACGGCGACGGTGAGCGTGGATTTCTCCGGCTTTCTCGGTGAGCGCCAGACCTTCATGTTGCCTTCTACAGCGGTCGTCGCTAGCGGCGACCTTGAGGCGACCGTGTGGGTGGTGGATGAGAACAATATGACCGTGGCACCGCGCAAGGTCGAAGTGGGCAGGCCGCGCGGTGGCGAGATCGAGGTACGCAAGGGCCTTGTCCGCGGCGACCGGGTGGTGGTGGCGGGGGTACCGTTTCTGGTTGAAGGCATGAGGGTGTGGCTGCTGCCTGACAAGGAACAGGCCACGGAGCGCGAGGACGATATCAAGCTCCGCCCCACTCCGCAATCATAAACTCGATCGGCACGCATCCAACCACAACCGCACGCGGGACCATCCATGAATATTGGAGAGTTTTCGGTAAGTAACAGGGTGATCTCCTGGTTGCTGGTGATCATTCTGGTTGGCGGCGGTGTGTACGGTTTTGAGCAAATGGGCAAGCTCGAGGACCCGGCCTTCACTATCAAGAAGGCCAAGGTCATCACCTACTACCCCGGGGCGACCGCGCAACAAGTGCAGGACGAGGTCACCTACCATATCGAGGACGCTATTCAGCGCATGGGGCAAGTTAAGCGCATCAAGATGTCCATCTCGCGCCCTGGAATGTCGGACATTGAGATCGATTTCAAGGATAAGTACGGCACCAGCGACTTTCCGGCCATCTACGACGAACTGCGCCGCAAGATTGCGGACATGGAGCACAAACTGCCACCCGGTGCGCAGCCACCGATCATCGTTGATGATTTTGCCGATGTGTACGGAGTATACGTGGCGTTGATCGGCCCGGGATACACCTATCGCGATCTGAAGGACTTTGCCGACCAGGTCAAAAAGCAACTGGTGCTGGTACGCGGAGTGCGCAAGGTAGAAGTGGGCGGCGAGCAGCCGGAGGTCGTCTATGTCGAAATCTCCCGCACCCGACTCGGCGAACTGGGTATTCCCATCGAGCGCATTGCTGCCATCCTCGAGTCGCAGAACGTGGTCGAAGACGCCGGGCGGGTGCGCGTCGGCGAGGAGTTCGTTCGGATTCACCCCAGCGGGGAATTCGAGTCGGTCAAGGCTATCGGCGATGTGCTCATCAGTTCCGCCGAGCGGCGCCTGATCTACCTCAAGGACATAGCGACGATCCGACGGGCCTACCGTGACGAACCGCAAAAGCTCGCCTACGTCAACGGCCAGCCGGCGCTGGTAATCGGCGTGTCGATGTTGCCGGGTGAGAACGTTGTGGCCGTGGGCGATCGTCTGGCCGACCGGATCGAGGAACTCAGGTCCATCATCCCCGTCGGTATGGATCTTCAACCGATCTACAACCAGCCCGTCGAAGTCGACAAGTCGGTCAGCGGGTTCATCATAAACGTCGTCGAGGCGCTGGTTATCGTCATTGTTGTGCTGCTGATCTTCATGGGTTTGCGGAGCGGATTGATCATCGGCGGCGTTCTGCTCGTCACCATCATGGGAACCTTCATCATCATGGGTATGGGGGCCATCACCCTGGAGCGCATCTCCCTGGGCGCCCTGGTCATCGCCCTGGGCATGCTGGTGGACAATGCCATTGTGGTAACGGACGGCATGCGCGTCCGCATGCAGCAAGGAACCGATGCCGTCACAGCGGCC
>CP070733.1:2452731-2458032 GCA_020347585.1 Pseudomonadota bacterium
AATCAATGTCGCGGAATCAAGAGCCAAGAAGACTGTCGAATCCCCCATGATTGCGAAGGCGGTCCTTCAAGCGATAAACGATTTGTCACATTCGAAACGCCCGGTCGAGTCATTCCAGCAAACCCTGGTGCTCGGCTACGGCAGCATAGGTGAGGCAATAGTTGGCGAATTAACGGCGATAAAAAAAATCAATGATCAAACGATCTGGATCCATGATGTCGATCCCTTGAGACTTGAGGCTGGCAAAGCGAGGGGGATCAACTGTTGGGGGGATCGCCGCAGCGAGAAGGCAGATCTCGTCATTGGTTGTTCCGGTAACGTGTCTTTTATTCCTGAGGACGTTGGCTGGCTTGCTGACGGCGCCTTGATCGTCAGTGCAGGTTCCGGCTCTATCGAGGTATCACGAGATCTGTTCTTACAGGGTAAACACGGGGTGAAATTGCAACACAACGCTATCGGCAGTGACCTGATTCCGGTTAAGGACATGCATGCTGATCTCAGGTTCAAAACTGATGATGTGCAATTCACGATCGCCAACGGCGGATTTCCAGTCAACTTCGATGGCAGAAAAACAGACCGCATTCCGCTGCGGGACATTCAAGTGACCGCCGCGCTCATGGTAAATGGAGCGCTTCAGGCGGTCGAAACGGGCCACACTGGATTATTGGAAGTCGACGAAGTTTTTGAGAACTGGCTTATCAAAACCATGTCCCGGCAGGGGGGGGAGACAGTACCCAAGCAACAATCAAAAAGACCACCGCTGTCACGAAATAAATAAGAATTCCCTCCAAAAACATATCGCGAAACTTCTTTACACGTGTCCGTAGACGACAATCGGGTGGATCTTTCTTTTCGTCGCACAAAAGATCCGCTATGTGAGCATCGCCCGAAAAGGACAAAAACTTCTCGATTTCGTCAGATGTCGGTGGTGGGTCCTCATGCATCCACCTATAAATATTGTCTGCATTCTTATCCAATACCCGAATACAACGGTATTTGCGCAGCACATAGAAATACTCCACCGCGAATCCCGTTACCAGGAGAACAAAGCTACCCACTGCAAGCACCCATGCAATGGATTTCAATGTATCGAGGTTTTCACCCACCGCTATCGCAGCGCCCCAGGCTGCAAACGTAAGCGTCAGGGCGCCGGTACGGATTGTCCAGATGCGATCGTCATATGTTTGAACAGCAATCTTCTTGCCATTCAGCTCATCAAGTAAGAGCTTTTGAGGTGGCGAAGGTTCAGACATAGCGGCGACCTCCTTACACAGGAATGCCTAGCACTACCAAGTTACTGTCATGAGTTACCGCGAGTTCGACGGCCAATGCACAGTTCCTTAATATTCTTGATAACAGGAGTCGCATTCACGATGCGCAGCGGCTGCAATCGCCTGGCCAACATGTGTTGGCCCTGAATAAATGGCTTTACTCATCTCCCCTCGGTTTCCCTACCGCATTCATGGTAATTCTCGTAAGTCTTGATCCTGCTGTCAACAATGCCCATTCACATCGAAACGGCGCTCGTCCCTTACATCTATTATGGCGGCTAGGCCGGCGATCACAATATTGATGCTAGAATGCCATTACCGTGATCTCCCTGGGAACGTTTTCTCAACAGCAAACGGGCTTGGTATCATTTATTGAAAGGATAGAACCTTCGTGCGGGTGTAGTTCAATGGTAGAACATTAGCTTCCCAAGCTAAGAACGTGGGTTCGATTCCCATCACCCGCTCCAACTTTCCCTGCCACTTGTTGTCCTAATTGATTGCCCGACCCCGCCGCATGAACAAAATACAGGGACGAAACAGGGTACACCCCACAGGAGCTTGACCGAATGCACAAGGCGGTAAAATGGATAGGGATCGTCGCGGCCGCACTGGTGACCGTGCTAATCATTCTTGTCGTGTTGCTGCCGCTGCTGATCGACCCCAACCAGTACAAGACTCAAATCGAGCGCGAAGTAGAGCAACGCACCGGGCGGGCGCTGTCGATACCCGGTGATATCGAACTTTCAGTGTTTCCGTGGCTGGGTGTCGAACTCGGGGAACTGGCGCTCGGCAACGCGCCGGGATTTGGCGAAGAACCTTTTGCGCGTCTGACAGCGGCCGAGGTGCGCGTCAAACTGCTGCCGCTCCTCAGCCGCGAGGTTGAGGTCGACAAGATCGTGCTGCGCGGCGCACAGATCCGGCTGCAGCGCGCCGGCGATGGACGCACCAACTGGGACGACCTCACGCAGCCGCGCGAAGCACCACCCCCCGCCGTCGAGCCAGCACCGACGCCTGCACCGACACCGGAACGCACCCCGGCCATTGCTGCGCTCGCCGTGGGTGGACTCGAAATCGTCGATGCCGGCGTTTACTGGGACGACCGCCAATCTGGACAACAGCTCCGCCTTGCGCCGATGAATCTGAGCGTCTCGGAGATCGTCGCGAACCAGCCTTTCGATGTCGCCGCCTCGGTTCATTTTGAAAGCAGCGCACCGGCCGCAAGCGGTGACCTGGAGTTGAGTACGCAAGTTAATCTCGATCTCGAGCAGGGCGTCTACACACTCACGGAGCTGCGACTCGAACCGACGGTTGCCACTGATCTCCTGCCAAGCGGCAAGCTAGCCGCTGCGTTGGGCGTGCAGCAACTCGTCTATAACGGCGCAACAGAGGTGGCATCCGTGCGCGGCACCACGCTAAGCGCGCTGGGTCTCAGTGTCACCACCGAGCTGGAGGCGAAACAGCTGGCGAGCAACCCGGTCGTCAGTGGCACGCTCGAAGTCGCGCCATTCAACCCGCGCGAACTGTTCGACACACTGGCCATCGAGGCACCGGCGACGGCCGATGCCAAGGCACTCTCCCGCGCCCAACTCAAGACCAAGCTTACGGCCTCGCCCACCACGATGAACCTCGCCGGGCTCGCGTTGCGGCTCGATGACACGCAGGTCGCCGGAAAGGTCGGCATCAGCAACTTCACCAAACCGGCGTACCGCTTCGACCTGCAGGTAGACACCTTAGATGCGGACCGCTACTTGCCGCCGGAATCGACACCATCCGCGTCGGAGTCGGCTCCATCCGCGCCGCCAGCAAGCACTGGGGGTACCCCCGCCGCAGGCGCACCACCGACGCCGGGCGCGGCGGCCGCCTCGGCTGCCGGCAGTGCCGACCTCGAACCGCTGCGCGCGCTGGATGCGGCCGGCACGCTGCACATCGCGGCGCTCAAGATCATGAACCTGCGCGCGGCGGACCTGCGTGCAACCCTTAACGCGAAAAACGGAACAATCCGGCTCCACCCGCTGACCGGCAAACTCTACGACGGCGCCTACACCGGTGACATTCGCGTCGACGCGACCGGCAAGACGCTGCGCATGAGCGGCAACGAGACATTGAACGGTGTGCAGATTGGGCCGCTGCTCAAGGACTACATGGGTGAGGACAGGCTGTCGGGCAAGGCCAACGTTAGCGCCCAATTCAAAGCCTCGGGCACAGACCCCGATGCCGTGAAGCGGACGCTCGACGGTGTCGTGAAGGTTAAATTCATTGACGGCGCACTCAAGGGCGTCAATGTCGGCCACGAGGTGCGCCGCGCCAAGGCGCTGCTAAAGGGCGAGCCCAAGCCCAAGGATCCGGCCTATCTCGCAACGGATTTTTCCAGCTTCTCGGCGACGCTGCCGGTGCGCAACGGCGTTGCGACCAACGACGATCTGGACATCAAGATTCCAATTGCGCGGGTCTCGGGGGTCGGGTCCGTCAACCTAATTACCAATGCCATTGACTACAACGCCTATGTGAAAATCTCCCCGGCAGCTGTGGGACAAACCGGCCGCGAGTACGAGCAGGTCAAAGCACCGCCGATACCGATTCATATTGGCGGCACGTTGCTTGATCCCAAATATGATGTGGACCGCGACGGTTTTCTGAAAAACCTGGTCAAATGGCGCGGCGACGTGGAAAAGGCCAAGCTCAAGAGCAAGCTCACGGCCGAGGAAGATAAAGCCAAAGAAAAACTCAAACAGGAAACCGAAGAAGAAAAAGACAAGCTCGAGAAAAAGCTGAAGGACAAACTCAAAAAGCTGTTCTGAGCATACTATGCGACGTGCCGCCACCGCTCTGGTACTGCTGTTTTTCGCGACGGCGATGGCGCAGGGCGGCGAGGTGGTCAAGTCGTCCGTGAAGCACCGGGCAGGACACTACCTAATACACATGACAATGCAAATCGCGGCACCCGCGGAGTTTGTCTACGACCACTTCACCGACTTCGACCGGCTGCAACGGGTCAACAACAATATCCTCGAGAGCGAGGTGCTCGAGTCCCGCGACGGTTACCATCGCCTGCGCGTCGTATCCGAGGGTTGCGCCATGCTGTTCTGCAAGCGCATGGTACAGACCCAGGAGGTGCGCGAGTTTCAGGACGGCTACATTGTTGCCACTGTCGTTCCCGAGGGCAGTGACTTCAAGTCCGGTACACTGGTCTGGCACATTCGCCCCGACAGCGAGGCGGGCGACGGCATGACACGGGTCGACTTCAACGCCGATCTAGAGCCCGATTTCTGGGTGCCGCCGGTGATCGGCCCATGGCTGGTCAAGCGTGCGTTCTATACCGAGAGCAAGGAAACACTTGCCGGGCTCGAACAGAGCGAGCCGGCGGCGCCATAAATGCAAAGCGACAATGGGCAGCTCAGTCAGCAGCTACTGGCGTGGTTCGATGCGCACGGGCGTCACGACTTGCCCTGGCAGCATCCGCGCACTCCATACCGGGTCTGGGTGTCGGAGATCATGTTGCAGCAGACCCAGGTGACCACCGTTATTCCCTATTTCGAGCGCTTCATGGCGCGTTTTCCCAACGTCACCGCACTGGCCGATGCGTCCCTTGACGAAGTGCTGCATCAATGGACTGGTCTCGGGTACTACGCGCGCGCGCGCAACCTGCACAAGGCTGCAGGTGCGATGCGTGACCACCACGGCGGCGAGTTTCCCGTCGACTTCGAGCAGGTGCTCGCACTACCGGGTATCGGCCGCTCGACCGCTGGCGCCATCCTCGCCCAGTCCCACGACCAGCGCCATGCGATTCTCGACGGTAACGTCAAGCGCGTGCTGACTCGTCTTCATGCCATCGACGGTTGGCCCGGACAGACCACGGTCGAGAAACAACTCTGGGTACTGGCCGAGCGCTACACGCCCGCGGCCCGCTGCGCTGACTACACCCAGGCGATCATGGATCTCGGCGCGACGGTGTGCCGGCGCTCGCGCCCGGCCTGCGAGGCCTGTCCGGTGAGCGACGACTGCGTCGCCCGACGAGAGGGCCGTCAGGCGG
>CP070733.1:2458132-2463821 GCA_020347585.1 Pseudomonadota bacterium
GCGATAATCTCCAGAAACTCGCTGCTATCGGCATCGGCCACCCCCAGTCGCGCCAAGCCCTCGCGCGCCACCGGCAACAGTCTACGCAGCAGCTCGCGCACTCCCACCTGGCGGCCGTCGAGCCAGGTCAGGCTGGCGCGCAGCCCGTAGCGCGCCGCACGATAGAAATTATCGCGCGCCCGCTCAAACTCGAGGCGTGACTCGACCGGCTGGTCCTGCGCAGCCAGCGCCGCCAACACGCCGTAGAAGAACGCCGCGTTGGCGATGGTGTCGGGCAGGCTCGGGCCAGCCGGCACCACGCGATGCTCGACGCGCAGATGTGGCGCACCCTGCGCGTCGAACCCGATCAAGGGGCGGTTCCAGCGCCAGATGGTGCCATTGTGCAGGCGCACGTGGCACATACGTTCGGGCGACTCGTCAAAGTGCTCCGGCAGCAGCACCGGGTAGTGCGCGAGATTTTCCTGGAAGCACTCGGCCAGCGAGCTGCGCGCGTAGCCCGAGCCGAAGGTCACGCGTCGGATGGGGCCGGAGGCAGCCCCCTCGTAGCCACCACTGGCCACCGACTGCTCAAACAGTGGAATACGCGTCTCGTCCCACAGGTCCTTGCCGAACAGGAACGGCGAATTGGCACACAGCGCCACCATCGGGCCGGCGAGCACTACCGCGGCGTTGAAACAGCGCACCGCGTGTTGTGGCGCAATCTGCAGATGGATCTGGAATGAGGTGGCAGCCGACTCGAGCATTACGTCGCGGTGCGTGAGACGCAGGTGTTCTTCGCCGTGAATATCCAAGACGAAGGGCTTGCCGCCGCGGGTGCGCAGGACCTGGCGGTTGAGCGCACGGTAGCGCGCCATGCGCGACATGTTGGCCAGGTTGAGTTGCTCATTGCTAACCGTGGGCAGGATGCCAATCATCACCACCTCGGTGTCAAGCCGGTGCGCGGCGTTGCGGCATTGGCGCCAGGTGTCCTGAAGCTCAGAATACTGCGCGGAGAACACGTGCCCGCGCAGCGGACGCGGCGTACTGTTCACCTCGATATTGAAACGCGCCAGTTCCGGGCTGGCCAGTTCGCTGTCAAGGATCTGCAAGAACCGTTCATTGAGCGGCGCCGGAAGGTGTTGTTCGTCCACCAACCAGGCCTCGAGTTCGAACCCGCTGACCGGCGGATCGTCGGCGAAGCGCGCCTCCTCAAACCAGCGCGTCAGCAGCGCCGTCTCCTCCTCCAGCTTCGCCTGGTAGCGGGCGAAATCGGCCGTGCTGAATTCGGACTTTGCGATCTCCTCGCCCATGCTTCAAGCTCCAAATGCCGCGCTGCTTATTGGACGCGTGGCTAGTGCCGCATATCGCGCCGCAACTCCGCATCCAATTCCGCGAGACGCTGCGGTGTGCCCACATCACGCCAGCGCCCGTGGTAGTGTTCAGCGCTGATGCGTCCCTCTGAAATCGCGCGCTGCAGCAGCGGGGCCAGGCGAAACACGCCAGGCTCGCAACCGTCGAACAGCGCGGCCCGGTACACCCCAATGCCGCTGTAGGTCAGACGCAACTCGCCCGACGGCACTAGGCGCGCGCCCTCAAGCGCGAAATCACCCTGCGGATGCTGCGGCGGGTTGTCCACCATCACCAGGTGCGCCGGTCCGTCGGGATCCGCCGGCAGGGCCTCGACAGGATAATCGTGCCAGATGTAACCGTTGATAACGACAAACGGCGCATCACCCAGCAGTGGCAGCGCATTGAAGATCCCGCCACCGGTTTCGAGCGCCTTGGCGCCTTCGTACGAGTAACGGATCTGCATCTCGCCGAAGCGCTCCCCAAGTGCTGCGCTGATCTGATCAGCCAACCAGGCGGTGTTAATCACCACCTCGCGTACGCCAGCGCGCGCCAGGGCCTCGAGGTGATAGACGATCAGCGGCTTACCGCCCACCTGCAGCAAGGGCTTGGGAGTGCTGTCGGTCAGCGGGCGCATGCGCTCGCCGCGTCCCGCCGCCAATATCATGGCCTTCATACCCGGCAAGATACAGGGGCAAAGATAACGCTGACAAGCGCGTGCCGTGCGCGCTAGCCCATAGCCTCGACCTCGAGCAACAGACGGTGCAGGCCGTCCAGTTCGGGATAGGTCGTGGCAACCGTGCGCACATAGCCGAGCGTGCGCGGGATGTCCTGCAGGTACCCGGGCTTGCCGTCGCGGTGCTTGAGGCGGGCGAAGATCCCTGTCGCCTTGAGGTGGCGCTGCGCGCCCATGAGGTCGAACCAGCGCTGAAACCGCCCGTCGACGGCGTCGACCGGCAGACCGCGTGCACGCGCCTGCTCAACATAGTATTGCACCCATTGCGCAACCTGCTCCGCCGACCACTCGATATAGCAATCGCGCAGCAGCGACACCAGGTCGTAGGTGAGCGGGCCACCCAGCGCACCCTGAAAATCAAGCACGCCCGGCGAGCCACGCGGCATATCGTCGCACACCATCAGGTTGCGCGAGTGGTAATCGCGGTGCACGAATACGCGCGGTTGCTCGAGCGCACTGGCCACCAGGACTTCAAAACACTCGTCCAAGCTGTGCAGGCGCGGATCCGCGGCCAACAGGCCCAAGTGGTGCTCGAGATACCAGCGTCGAAACAGTTCCAGTTCCTGGCGCAGCAGCGTCGCATCGTAGTCAGGCAATTGCGCCGCCGCGGGATCCACACCCGCCTGCATATGCACCAGCGCATCAATCGCGGCGCGATACAGGCGGTCGGCGGCCTCATCCTCGCCGAGCGCCTCAAGATAGTGACGCGAACCGAGATCGGTCAGCAGCAGGAAGCCGCGGGGCAGATCCTGCGCCAACACTTCGGGTACATGCAGACCCGCATCGGCCAGCAAACCGGCAATGCGAACAAAGGGCCCGCAGTCCTCCTGATCCGGGGGCGCATCCATGACAATGCGCGGGCGCGCTGCGCCCTCGACGCGGAAATAGCGGCGAAAGCTTGCGTCTTCCGAGGCAGGGGTCAGCACATAACCACTCAGTCCGAGGGTAGCTTCAAGCCAGTGCCGGAGTTCTTGCAGGCGGGTATCCAAGGCATCCACTCTAAATGCTTGATATTATATAGCGCAACGCGGTCGCGCGCCCGAGGGCCGCAAACGCACAGTTGCAGTGTCGCCGTACTTATGTGCCCCGGGCCGGAATCCACAACACGCACCCACCCCGCCGCGCCGGCCGCGGCGCCAGATCCGCATGGGCACGGCACGCGCTACCTGTTCATCGACGTGCTGCGCGGCAGCGCCATCGCGCTCATGATCCTCTACCACTTTTGTTTCGATCTGGACTATTTCGGCTTCGCCAGCTTCGACTTCAACAACGACCCGCTGTGGCTCGGATTTCGCGCGTTCATCGTCAGCATGTTCCTTGGCCTGGTCGGGGTTAGCCTCTGGCTGTCCACGCGGCGCGGCATCAATCCGCGATCCTACCTGCGACGCCTCGCCCTGCTGGTGCTATATGCCGGCCTGGCAAGCACCGCAAGCTACCTGTTGTATCCCGACAGCATGATCTTCTTCGGCATCCTGCATTTCATTACCGTAGCCAGCGTGCTGGGGCTGTTGTTTCGCGGATTCTATTGGCTCAACCTGGCGCTCGGCGTGATTTTGATCGTATTGCCGTGGTTCTTCAGCCACCCGTTTTTCGATCAGACGGGGCTGCAGTGGGTCGGCCTCATGACCCATAAGCCGCACACCGAGGACTACGTGCCGCTCATCCCGTGGTTCGGCGTAGTTCTGCTAGGCCTGTTTGCCGGGCGCGATTTCTTCAGCCGCGAGCCGCTGCCTGCGGTCGCCGGCTGGCACAGCAGCCATCGCGCGGCGCGTGTGCTGGCGTTTGGCGGGCGCCACAGCATTCACATTTATATCCTGCACCAGCCTGTGCTCATGGGCGTGCTGTACGTGGTAGCACGGCTGGCGGATCACCAGGGTACAGGGTTTTGACACGGCCGCACGCAAGCAAGTGTAATCGTGTGGCGGGCGCTGCCGCGTATCCCCCGGCGGGCGTCGAAACGAAGGTTGCGCAATGGGCATAGGGCACAGCCTCACAGCAAGAACAACCGGCTTACTGATGGCACTTGCGCTGGCGGTACCCGACGCCGCCCGGGCACAGCAGGCGTCGCCCGCCACTGGCGGCGCGGTCGACTACCTGTGGGGGCTGTGCGAACCGTTTGCCATCGAGCAACCACCCACGGCGCTGACCAAGGTACCTGATGACGAGCGCGTTCACATCGAGGCCGATGCGGCCGACATGCATCTGGAACTCACCTCGATCTATCGGGGCAACGCGCACGCGCAGTTCGGCACCACGCATCTAGAGGCCGACTTGCTGCGTTACGACCCCAAACACGAAACGCTCGATGCTGAGGGCAACGTGCGCCTCACCCACGACGGGGACCTGTTCCTGCGCGGCAGCGCGGCGCAGTTGCGCATCGGTACTGAACAGGGCACCTTCGAGGACGCCAGCTTTCGCATGTACAGTACCCACTCACTGGGCACAGCCAGCAGCATCGAGGCACCCGACCCCGACACGCTGTTGCTGCGCAAGGCCAGCTACACCACCTGCAACCAGCCCAAACCGGCCTGGTCGCTGACCTCGAGCAAGATCAAGCTGGACAAGATCGAAAAACAGGGCAGCGCCACCAACGTGCTGCTGCGGGCCAAGGGCGTGCCGATATTCTACTGGCCCTATATCCGCTTCCCGCTCACCGAGGAACGCCTGACCGGTTTCCTGTTCCCGTCGATCGGTGTGTCGAACAAGACCGGCACCGATCTGCGCGTACCGTTCTACTGGAATATCGCGCCCAGCATGGATATGACCATCACCCCGCGCTACATGAGCAAGCGCGGCCTCATGCTGGAAAACGAGTACCGCTACCTGACCCGCATCAACGGCGGCGAACTGGACTTCGGTTACATCCCCGATGACGAGCAGTTCGGCGATGACCGCGGTTATTTTTCCTGGAAGCACAGCGGCAGCCCCCTGCGCGGCTGGTCCACCAATATCAACTACAACTTCGTCAGCGACGAAACCTACCTCGAAGACCTCGGCGGCGATCTCTCCAGCGCCAGCCTCACCTCGCTGGATCGCATCGGCGAGGTGCGCTACGACGCCGCATCATGGTCGACCTCGCTGCGCGTGCAGGATTTCCAGACCCTGAGCGGCACCTCGCCCTACGCGCGCCTGCCGCAGTACCTGTTCGACCTGCGCTTGCCGACGCGCTACGGCAAGGTGAACTACCACTTCAACACCGAACTGGTGAACTTCGATCACAGTGATCGGGTGCCCACGGGCGGGCGCTACGATTTTCAGGGCGGCATCAGCCTGCCGTGGCGACACCCGGCAGCCTATGTCACGCCCAAACTCATCGTGCGCCACACGCAGTACGACCTCAACGACACCACCGCCGTCCAGGAGGAAAAACCCGACCGCACGCTGCCGGTGGCCAGCATCGACTCAGGGGTGTTCTTCGAGCGCAACACCTCTGCCGGCAACACGCCGCTGCTGCACACCCTCGAACCGCGTCTGAAGTACTTGTACATTCCCGAGCGCAACCAGGACGATCTGCCATTTTTTGACACCGTGCTGACCACTCCCAGTTTTGCACGTCTGTTTGAGGACTATGTGTTTACGGGTCCGGATCGCGTTGCCGATGCCAACCGCATCAGCGCGGCGCTGACC
>CP070733.1:2463921-2467608 GCA_020347585.1 Pseudomonadota bacterium
ATGGACGACGTGATCTACGAGGAGTTCAAGGGCACCGGCAACATGGAGATCCACCTCGATCGCCGGGTCGCGGAAAAACGCATCTATCCTTCCATCAACATCAACCGTTCCGGCACCCGTCGCGAGGAACTGCTCACCAAGCCCGATGAGCTGCAGATGATGTGGATTTTGCGCAAGGTCGTGCACGACATGGACGAGATCGCAGCCATGGAATTCATGCACGACAAGCTCAAGGCGACCAAGACCAACGCTGAATTTTTCGGTTCCATGAAGCGTTAGGCGCGTTAGGACAAGCCCGGGTCTTTGACAATCCGGCGGTGAGCCCCCATTATCAAAGTAGCGACGCTCGGCAATCGGTGCCCGCGTCCGTTGCCGGTGGTGCAGTACAGAGGTTCACCCGCATGACGAAACGCAATCCTAGCCATCCCCCTTCCAGGCGCATTGATTTCGAGCAGTGGTCCTGGCTCGCCAGAAACGATCCCGAGAAGTTTGAGCAGCTACGTACCCGAATGCTCGAGTCGGCCATGCGCGGCAGTCGTGGCACCAGCCGCCGCCGCCTGGAACAGCTGCAGTGGCGCATCGATCGGGTGCGCGAAACTAACCCCAATCCGCTGGCAGCCTGTATCGCCATTTCCGACATGATGTGGGAAACCTTCCAGGATCTGGCCGAGCGCTACCAGGATCCACGCCCGGCGCCTGGTCCCGAGGCCGGGAACGCCGGGGCCAAGGTGCTGTCGATCGACGGGCGCCTCCCGCGGCCGGACCCCTCCTGAAGCCGCCGCGGCGCTTGCCGCGGGGGTGCTATTTGCGTACCATTTGCGCCTTTCTTTGCGCGGTGCTCGGCAATCAGGCTCGGGTGGCGGCGCGGTATCCAGGACTACGAGGACTTGACCGATGAAACCGGACATCCACCCCGAATACGCCGACGTGTCGGTGACCTGCAGTTGTGGCAGCACCTTTACCACCCGATCGACCCTGGGTCACGACATCACCCTTGAGGTCTGTTCGCAGTGTCACCCCTTCTTTACGGGCAAGCAGAAGATCGTCGATACCGCGGGCCGCGTGGACAAGTTCCGGCAGAAGTACGGCATGAAAAAGTAGTGCGGCATAGCCGCATGGCCAACGGCCAGGCACGCAAAGGGCGCTCCAGCGGAGCGCCTTTTTTGTTTTGCAAACTGCGGCTCCGCAAGAGAATCTATTTGGTCCTGTGGACGGTCCTGCTGTGGGGCACACTTGACTGCGGCGCAGCGACCGAAACCTGCCGTGCGGGGCGTGTGGACGAGACTGTGCGCGTCGACTACGTCTACGACGGCGATACCGTGCGACTAACAGACGGCCGCAGGTTGCGCTTCATCGGCATCAATACCCCCGAACTTGGGAGGGGGGACGATCCGGCCGAACCGCTAGCCCGCGCCGCCCGCCAACACCTGCGCGGACTGCTGGACACCGACCCGACCCTGGCGCTCCGCTACGGCCACGAGCGCCGGGATCGCCACGGCCGTATGCTAGCCCACCCATATCTCCCCGACGGTACCAATGTAAGCGCCCACCTTCTGCGCCGCGGCTACGGCATGGCCCTGGCCATCCCGCCCAATCTTGAGCAGCTCGCCTGCTACCGCAGTGCGGAACGCGAGGCTGCCCGCACCGGACGCGGCGTGTGGTCGCACCCCTGGTTCCGGCCCCTGAACGCCGCCGGACTCGACGAGGCGCGGCCCGGATTCCGACGGGTCGGCGGTCGTGTACAGGGAGTGAAACACACCGCAAAAAGCATCTGGCTCAGGCTCGACACCCAGCTATCGCTACGTATCGCCCGAGAAGATATGGATTACTTCGCCGAGCTTCCAACGGACGTGCTCGCGGGCCGCACCGTGGTGGCGCGCGGCTGGCTAAACCGCCGCCACGGACGTTGGCAGATGCGCATTCGACACCCGGCCGCGCTCGAATTTCCGAACTAAACGCATCGATGGCATCGCCCGCGCGCTTGCTGCACAATTAGCGCTCGCGGCGCCTGCCACACCCAGCGCGGCACCGAGCCAAAGAACAGACCTATGAGTACCCGCAACAACGACGACAAGGCTCGCGCGGCGCGCGACTATCACGCGCTGCCCACGCCCGGCAAGCTGACGGTAGAGCCGTCGAAGCCCTGCAACACGCAGCATGAGCTGAGCCTGGCGTATACGCCGGGGGTGGCAGTGCCGGTGCGCGACATTGCCGAGGATCCCGCCGCGGCCTACCGATACACCACCAAGGCCAACCTGGTGGCCGTGATTACCGACGGCAGCGCGGTGCTAGGGCTCGGTAACGTGGGCCCGCTAGCTGGCAAGCCGGTAATGGAAGGCAAGGCGGTGCTTTTCAAACGCTTCGCCAACATCGACGTGTTCGACATCGAGGTCGCAGCCGACTCGACCGAGGCTTTCATTGACACCGTGGCCAACATCGCGCCGACCTTCGGCGGCATCAACTTGGAGGACATCGCCGCGCCCGCCTGCTTCGTGATTGAAAATAGGCTGCGCGAGCGCCTCGACATCCCGGTGTTTCACGACGATCAGCACGGCACCGCAATCATCGTCGCTGCCGCGATGCTCAATGCACTGGAACTGCAGCGCAAAGCGCTGGCCAATGCGAACATCGTATGCCTCGGCGCCGGCGCGGCGGCCATGGCCTCGGTGCGCCTGCTACTGCGGCTTGGCGCCAACCCGCAGCACGTGTTCATGATCGATCGCGCCGGTGTCATTCACAGCAGGCGCGACACACTACCCGCACACAAGCGCGAATTTGCGCGCGACACCGAGCGGCGCACACTCGCCGATGCCTGCGATGGCGCGGATGTGCTGCTCGGGCTGTCAGGCCCCGACCTGGTGAGTGCGAAAATGCTGAAAAGTATGGCCCCCCGGCCGGTAGTGTTCGCATTGTCTAACCCGGTGCCGGAGGTTGCACCCGAAGCCGCACACGCGGCGCGCAACGATCTCATCATGGCCACGGGGCGCAGCGATTACCCCAACCAGGTAAACAACGTGCTGGGGTTTCCGTTCATCTTCCGCGGCGCACTAGACGTTCATGCATCAACCATCAACGTCGAGATGGAGCTTGCCGCGGTGCACGCCCTGGCTGAACTGACACGCCAGCCGGTGCCAACCGAGGTGCTTGAGGCCTACGGTTTGGAGTCACTGGAATTTGGCCCGGACTACATCATCCCGAAACCCTTCGATGCGCGCCTGATCGATGTAGTGCCACCTGCCGTGGCGCGCGCCGCCATCGATACCGGCGTCGCACGGGCAGGATATCCAGCGCACTATCCCGCCGCGATCTAGCGTAACGCGCCGGCATCGCACACCGGCGTTAGCAGCTCTCACCGTTATCGGCCAACAGTTCGCGCACGCGTGCCAGCGTGGCACGTTCCATTGGCCGCCCGTCGATGGGACTGAACGGCGCCTGGCGTTCACCTGCCAGCGAAAACACTGTCAACTCCATCGGCACCTCGCCGGCGAGGAAACGATAGACCGGCGCTTCATGCGCCCTGTCGTTTCCCACGCGTACGCGACGCGTATCGTGGTCGAAGGGAATGTGCCGCTCGTCCAGAAACCCGTCGATCTCCTCGGGACTGTCGGTAAAAACATGCAGGTGCACACATGAGTGCTCGTCCGCAGTGCCACGCAGCACCGCGCCAACCAGGCGCGGCCGAAACCC
>CP070733.1:2467708-2470742 GCA_020347585.1 Pseudomonadota bacterium
CGGTAATACTCCACGTTCATGGCCTGCGGCACGTTGCCGGCGCCGGCGCGGTTGCGGGTGAGCGGCGCCATGACCATGCGGTTGTGCAGGGACAGCTCGCCAAGTTGGATGGGGGCAAATACGTCTGTCGCTTGGTTCGGTGGTGACATCAGGTGACTCCTTGTGGCTTTGATGTGACGACCTGTGCTGGCGGTCGTGCGCTACTACCAACATAGTCCAGGCGGCAGGTCCGTGCACCAGTTAGTGCGTACGATCGCCGCCATTAGCCGGACAGAACTGACCAACTACGCATCGGCGCGCAGTGGGGACTTATTTGGTTGCAGCAGGACGGGTTATGCACAGGACCGTGCAGTGTTCGGTGAGTTGCATGTGATGTATTTTGTTCTAGGTTGCGCGTTTAACTTCAAGCCAACTTATTGATTTTCATCGAGTGGACGGCTGGTCAGTTTTTGACCACTGTAGTGCAAGTGTAACAGTTTGGCCGTCCCTGGCAGTTTGTCCGGACGTTTTCCACATGGTTATCCGCAGCAACTGTGGATAACGCCGAATCGGAAGATGGAGTGAACTCTTTATGGGCGTAATGGGATAGCCGTCGGCCTTTTCCCTAGCGTTGCCGGATGCGCACGCCGTTGCGCACCGCATCGCTGGGATGAACGACCACCGTCTCACCCTCGGTGATGCCCTCCAGCACCTCGGCCATCAAGCCGTTGCGGTGGTTGATACGCACCGTGCGTGCGCGGGCGTGCCCGCCGTCGTCAACAAACACGGCCCAGCCGTCGTTGCCGCGGAACAACGCGCTGTTGGGCACCTGCAGCACATCATCGTCCTGCCAGATCACGAAGCTGGCTTCGACGCGGTAGCCGTCACCCAGCCGGGTCCACAGTTCGGTGGGCGAGATGATGTCGGCGATCACCAGCACGCGCTGTTCCTCAACGCCTAGTGCTGAGATCTTGGTGAAGCCCGTTGGCTCCACCACATTCACCGAGCCGTCCAGCGGAATATCTCCGCCCCAACGGTGGAACCGGACCTCGGTGCCAGGTCCGATCAGCACCGCGTCCGCTGACAGCACATCCACTTCCACTTCGAGTGCTGTCGAATCGCCGATCTCAACCACCGGGTCACCGGGGTTTACGACGCCTTCGCTCTCGCGGTACACCTTGAGTATCCGTCCGCTTACCGGTGCGCGTATGGATACGGATTCCGGTGCCTCGTCTCCGTCGCGTGCCGCAGAGTACTTCAAGGCGGTCTGCGCAGCCTGCAGTTCGTAGCGCGCCAGCTCGACGTTAAACTCCGCCGAACGCCGGTTGGCGTCGGTGCGACGCATCTCGGCGCGTGCCTTGTCGACCTCTTCCTGTGAGATGCGTGCCTGCGTTGACAGCTTGCGTCGGCGCTCGTACTCGAGCTTGGTGACTTCGGATTCGGCCTTCGCCGCGCGGGCGTTCTCTCCGGCTGCTTGCAACGCGGAGCGTGCCGCCGCGACCCGCGCCTGCGCTTCGGCGCGACGTCGTGGATCGAGCACCTCGGAACGCAGCGGCTCGAGTTCGAGCAGGGTCTGTCCCTGGGCAACGGCATCGCCTACCTTGAACACCAGGCGACGCGAAAAGCCGGCGACCGGCACCGACACCACGTAGCGATCGATGACGCGGGTCTTGCCTTCCTCTTCGACGGTGACCACCATGGGCGCCCGTGCGGCAACGTGTACGTCAACCCGTACCGCGCGAGGTACAAAGCCCCAGGCGATGGCTGCCAGCACGGTGGCACCGATGGCAACCCAGCCGATATGTTTGCGCCATTGCATGACGAGTTACTCCCTGGTTTTTAACACGGCAATGAGATCCAGATGGTCCAGGCGGCGCCGTACTATTAGCCCCGAAACCAGCGCCGATCCGAGTACTACCACCGCCGCCAGTGCGTAGGTAGCCGGCTCGACGATCAGCGGTACGCGAAATAGATCCTGCTGCACGGTTTGTACAAACCACCAGCACAGCCAGTAGCCAAGCACGAATCCCATCGGGATCGCCGACAGCGTCAGCAGCGCCAGTTCACCGAGCAGCACATAGGATATCTCGCCGCGCGTGAACCCAAGTACGCGCAGGCTGGCCATCTCGCGGCTGCGCTCCGACAGGGTGATGCGTGCGCTGTTGTAGACCACCCCGAAGGTAATGGCGATGGCCAGTGCACTGATGAATGTGACGAAGGTCAGCAGCAGGTCACCGATGGTGGCGTAGTAGTTGCGGATCACATACTCGCTGACTTCGGTGCCCGCCACGCGCGGTGTTTCCTTGAGCCGGGTGTATATCAGTTCGCGCTGTGGCCGGTCGGCGGCGAGAAACGCTCCGGAGATCGCCGGCGCTTCACGCATCAGGCGGTTGAGTGCCGCCAGATCCATGTAGGCACCGACACCAATGTATTGTTTCACCAGTGCCGCCACCGCCACCTGCCGATGCGGGCGGTTGCCTTCGAGTACCTCCACGGTGATGGTGTCACCGGGCGCAACCTGCAGTATTTTTCCCAGGTGGTCGGTCAGCACCATGCCCTGTGTTGGCAGGTCGATGGGTTTGAGGTTTACATCGAGTGTGCGATGCAGTTTAGCGCCCGGTTCGAAGCCCTGAATGGCCGTGCGATAGCTGCGATGGCCGGCGCGCAGTCGCACCGGCACGCCGCGGTAGGGTTCGACGCGGGTGACGCCCGGCAGGCTGTCCAATTCGAAGATCGCACGTCGCGAGCTCGGTTCGACAAACGTCACCGCCATGTCCTCGCGTTGCGCCATACCGAATTCGACCTCCACCATAAAGTCCACCGCGTCGTTGAAAAAAGTGCCCAGCATCATCACCGCGCACGCCATTGCGATGCCGGTGATCGACAGCAGCGCTTTGAACGGCCGGCGCTCGAGATCCCGCAGGATCATGCGGCTCGATTGTGAAAGCCAGCGCTGCAGGCCAGCGCGCTCTACCAGTGTGGCGCGGTAAGTCGCAGGCGGCTCCGGACGCATGGCCTCAGCCGGCGGCAGCAACGCCGCCCGGCGCACCGAGTA
>CP070733.1:2470842-2474585 GCA_020347585.1 Pseudomonadota bacterium
CCTTGCCCACGCCTGTATGGAGCCCATGAACTGTACCGAGCATGTGCGCGCCGACGGCTGAGACCTATGGGTGCCTACCCAGGCCCAGTGCAGTACCCAGCAAACCGCGATACGCATCACCGGACTGCCCGCCACCGCTGTCAAAGTACACACCACGTACCTCGGTGGTGGTTTCGGGCGGCGCTCCGAGCAGGACTTCGTAACCGATGCCGTGGAGCTGTCGCAGGCCACCGGCGCGCCGGTGAAGGTCATGTGGACCCGGGAGGATGACATCCAGCACGATTACTATCGTCCCGCGACATATAACAAGCTGATCGGCGGCGTCGATGCCGACGGCGTGCCGGTTGCCTGGCACCACCAGATCGCCGGGCCCTCAATTCTGGCGCGTGTTGCGCCTAACGCGGTCAAGAGTGGCCTCGACCGCACGGCCACCGAAGGTGCCGCCAACCTGCCCTATGCCATTGCCAACCAGTTTGTCGGCTATGCCATGGTCAACCCGGGCGTGCCGGTGGGATTCTGGCGTTCGGTCGGCAGTTCGCAGAACGCGTTTATCACCGAGTGCTTTTTCGACGAACTTGCCGCGACGCTTGGCAAGGACCCCTTTGAACTGCGCCGGCTGCTGCTTACCGAGCATCCCCGTCACAAGGCGGTTCTGGAACGGGCCGCAGAGAAGGCAGGCTGGGGTTCAGCGCTGCCCGAGGGACGTGCGCGCGGGATCGCGGTGGCAGAATCGTTCGGCAGCTACGTGGCGCAGGTCGCCGAGGTGTCCATCCACAACCAACAGGTGCGCGTACACCGTGTGGTATGTGCGATCGACTGTGGCATGATCGTCAATCCCGACACCATCGAGGCGCAGATGGAAAGCGGTATCGTCTACGGACTGAGCGCCGCGCTAAGCGGCGAGATCACCATCGCCGGCGGCCGCGTGCAGCAGGGCAATTTCGACGAGTATCCCATGCTGCGCATTGACGAGATGCCCGCGGTGGAAGTTCACATCATGCCAAGTACCGCGCAGCCCGGCGGCGTGGGCGAGCCAGGCACGCCACCCATTGCCCCGGCAGTAGCGAACGCCGTGTTTGCCCTGACCGGCAAGCCAGTGCGTCGCCTGCCGATTCGCCTCGAGGCCTGATCGTGCAGGGTGCCGATCAGCAGGTGCTGCGCACGGCGGTCGACTGGCTCGATGCTGGCCACCGAGTGACGCTGGTCACGGTTGCGAAGACCTGGGGCTCCGCACCGCGTCCGGCCGGATCCATGATGGCGGTGCGTGATGACGGCCGACTTGAAGGCTCGGTCTCCGGCGGCTGTATTGAAGATGACCTCATGACGCGCTGCGCCACTGGCGAGTTCGCGCAGGGCCCACCAACACTCGTCAACTATGGTGTCAACAATGCCGAGGCACAACGCTTCGGCCTGCCCTGCGGAGGGCGTCTGGAGCTGGCGTTGGAGACGCCCCCCACTGCGGCGCCGCTGCGGGCGGTGCTGGAAAAAGTCCACGCCCGGCAACTCATCAGGCGGCGGCTGTGCCTTGGTACCGGCGAGATCAGCCTGCACCCCGCAACCCGTGACGAGGAGTTCTCCTACGATGGCGAGAACCTGGACAAGGTATTCGGCCCGCAGTGGCGCATGCTGATCATTGGCGCCGGACACCTGTCGCGTTACGTGGCACAAATGGCGTTAGCGCTGGAATATGAGGTGATCGTGTGCGATCCACGAAGGGAATACGCTGACGCCTGGCAAGTACCCGCCACGCGAATCGAAACGGGTATGCCAGATGACGTGGTCGCTGCACACCCCGGGGATGCACGCAGCATCGTGCTGGCGCTAACCCACGACCCCAAACTTGACGACATGGCGCTGATGCGGGCGCTGGAGGACGATACCTTTTATGTGGGTGCGCTTGGTTCGGCGCGCAGTAACGCCAAACGCCGCGAGCGCCTGGCGAGTCTTGGCGTAAGCGCCGGCGCACTAGCGCGTATGCACGGCCCGGTTGGTCTGCCCATCGGCAGCCGCACGCCAGCCGAGATTGCGGTAGCGATCCACGCTGGGATCACCGCGCAGCGCCGCGGCGTTGTTTTAGCGCGCGTTGAGCAACACACGCCGCAACCACACGCGTGCGCCGATGCACTGCGGCAGCCCGCCTGAGCGGGGAACAGCGACGTGAACATCCACGGCATCCTGCTGGCCGCCGGCAGCGCGCAGCGCTTCGGCGCACAAAAACTGCTCCATACACTCGATGACGACACGCCAATGGCGGTCGCGGCGGCGCGCCGCCTGTTAGCAGTCCTACCCGAGGCAGTTGCGGTTGTACGCAGCGATGCCACCGATGTAAAGCGCGCACTCAGCGCAGCGGGGATGCGCATTGTAGAAAATCCCGATGCCGCACGCGGCATCGGCACTAGCGTCGCCTGCGGAGTAGCACACAACCCCGGTGCCGAGGCCTGCGTAGTGGCGCTGGCCGACATGCCCTTCCTCACGGCATCGAGTATTGCCGCAGTCTGCGCCGCGCTGGAAGACGGCGCACCGCTGGCAGCACCACGCTACCGTGGCCAGCGCGGCCATCCGGTGGGATTCGCCTGCGACTACTTTGATGAACTGCTGGTCCAGAAGAGCGACATTGGTGCACGTCAGGTGCTGGTGCGTCATGCGCGCCGACTACACTGCATTGATGTGCAAGACCCCGGAGTCGTCAGGGACATCGACACCCTTGCAGACCTGCGCGATCTGCCGTAACGCTTCTGTGGTATATTGAATTATTCATATTGCTTCGCCGTCGCGGTACGCACGCGCCCTTCATGACCACCCGCCAGAACACTGCCCCGGCTCCGAATCTCCACGGCTACGCGGTTCCCGCGCTCGAGGACGTGACCGTTGACATTCCGGCCGCAGAACGCGATGAGCTGATCGAGCGCACCAAGCGCCTACTCAAGGAGCAGGATGCCGTGCTGGTGGCGCACTACTACACCCATGAAGATTTGCAGTTCGTCGCCGAAGAGAGCGGCGGCCTTGTAGCTGACTCGTTAGAAATGGCCCGCTTCGGCAACCGCCATCCCGCCACAACACTGGTGGTAGCCGGCGTGCGCTTTATGGGCGAGACCGCCAAGATTCTCAATCCCGAAAAGCGCGTGCTGATGCCAACGCTGGAGGCAGAGTGCTCACTGGACCTTGACTGCCCGGCGGACAAGTTCGTGCCGTTTTGCGACGCCCACCCCGACCGCACGGTAGTGGTGTATGCCAACACCAGCGCCGAAGTGAAAGCCCGCGCCGACTGGGTGGTGACATCGAGTATCGGCGTCAAGGTGGTGCAGCATCTCAAAGAACAGGGCAAGAAGATCCTATGGGCGCCAGACAAACATCTGGGCAACTACATCCAAGGCGTCACCGGTGCGGACATGCTCTTGTGGCAGGGTTCATGCGTAGTACACGAAGCCTTCAAGGCGTCCTTGCTTGAGACGCTCAGGTCACAACACCCCGATGCCGCCGTGCTGGTGCACCCGGAATCGCCAACTGCCGTTATCGAACTCGCCGACGTGGTGGGCTCCACCACCCAATTGATCCAAGCGGCACACGACCTGCCCAACCCGACCTTCATCGTGGCGACCGACCGCGGCATCTTTTACAAGATGCAGCAGGCGGCACCGCACAAGACCTTTCTCGAAGCGCCCACCGCCGGCGCCGGCGCGACCTGTGTGAGTTGCGCGCATTGCCCGTGGATGGCGATGAACGATCTACGCAAGCTGGTGCAC
>CP070733.1:2474685-2483632 GCA_020347585.1 Pseudomonadota bacterium
TGGCGGAACGCACGGTCAGTTCCAAATCGTCCACCGGGCGCAGCAGAACCGGGTCGATCTCCGGCTCCTCGGCGGCCTCTTCCACCTCTTCCTTGCCGCGCAATTCGACAAACGCCGAAAGCTGGTCCTGAAGAATGGTGGCGGCGCTGCGAATAGCGACCTCCGGGTCAATGGTACCGTTGGTCTCGAGGTCGATAACCAGCTTGTCTAGGTCGGTACGCTGCTCCACACGCGCTGCATCAACGATATACGCGACACGCTGAATGGGGCTGAAGCTGGCATCAAGCTGCAGCCGGCCGATGGGACGCTCCTCATCTTCCTCGCTGAAGCGCGAAGCAGCGGGAACGTAGCCGCGGCCGCGCTCGACCTTGAGGGTTATATTCAGTTCGCCTGCTTTGGTGAGATGGGCGATCACGTGATCGGGGTTCAGGATCTCGACATCGTGGTCCAGCGCGATATCTCCTGCCGTTACCGCGCCCGGGCCTTTTTTGTTGAGGGAGAGGGTCGCCTCGGTCCGGTTATTCATCTGGATCGCGATACCCTTGAGATTGAGCAGAATATCGACCACGTCCTCCTGTACACCTTCTACCGAGGTGTATTCGTGCAACACACCTTCAATCTCGACCTCGGTGACAGCGCAGCCACTCAGGGAAGACAACAGGATCCGGCGCAGCGCATTGCCCAGTGTATGACCGAAACCGCGTTCCAGCGGCTCTAGCGTTACCTTGGCCCGCATACCGCTGACCTGCTGGACGTCTACGATCCGCGGCTTGAGAAATTCAGAAACAGACCCCTGCATGGAATGCCCTCTTGACTTAATGTCCTTTGCGATGCACTGAAACCGTAACGGTGTTCGGCAACTACCCGGTGCGGCTGGTTACTTGGAGTACAGCTCGACTACCAGGTGCTCATTGATATCGGAAGACAGGTCGCTGCGTTCCGGCATGTTCTTGAATACACCTTCGAGCTTGCTCGCATCCACATCCATCCAGTCGGGAATGCCACGCTGCTGGGCCATTTCCTGGGCACCCTTGGCGCGCAACTGGTTCCTGGCGCCTTCCGTGACCGCAACCACATCACCCGGGCGTACCTGTGCCGACGGTATATTCATCTTGCGGCCGTTTAGCAACACACCGTTGTGACGCACTAGCTGTCTGGCTTCGGAACGCGATGCACCGAAGCCCATGCGATACACGACATTGTCGAGACGCG
Organism: Pseudomonadota bacterium; assembly: GCA_020347585.1. GTDB lineage: Bacteria > Pseudomonadota > Gammaproteobacteria > CAMYNG01 > CAMYNG01. Next base: position 2,475,898 of record CP070733.1, read on the forward strand.
ACTCGAGCAACTGCAGCAGGTTCTCGCCCGTGGAGCCCTTGCGGCGGTCAGCGTGATGGTAGTAATTGCGGAACTGACGCTCGAGCACGCCATAAGTGCGGCGCAGCTTCTGCTTCTCGCGCAGCTGCACGGCGTAATCCTACAGGCGCGTGCGCCGCTGGCCGTGCATGCCGGGCGGAAACGCCCGTGATTCAATGGGGCACTTACTGCTGAAGCACTTCTCGCCTTTCAGGAAAAGCTTTTCGCCTTCCCGGCGGCATTGCCGACACTTGGGACCGATGTACTTGGCCAACTCAGACTCTCCTGAACTTAAACGCGACGTTTCTTGGGCGGACGACAACCGTTGTGCGGAATTGGCGTCACGTCCGAGATGTTGGTGATCTTAAAACCCTTGGCGTTGAGTGCACGCACTGCCGACTCACGTCCCGGCCCCGGGCCCTTGACGCATACTTCGAGATTCTTCATGCCGTATTCCTGGGCCTGCGCCCCGGCGCGCTCGGCGGCAACCTGGGCCGCAAACGGCGTGCTCTTGCGCGAACCGCGAAAACCGGACCCGCCGGCCGTCGCCCAGCATAGGGTGTTACCTTGGCGATCAGTGATAGTCACGATGGTGTTGTTGAAGGACGCATGAATATGCGCAACGCCGTCAGAGACGTTTTTCTTTACCTTCTTGCGCGTGCGTGTTCCCGGTTTGGTTGCCATGTATGAACGACCTGCTGTTTGAGCTTACTTCTTGATGAGTTTGCGCGGACCCTTTCGCGTACGCGCATTGGTGCGGGTACGCTGTCCCCGCAGGGGGAGGCCGCGACGATGACGGATGCCGCGGTAGGTACCGAGGTCCATCAGGCGCTTGATGTTCATTGACGTCTCGCGGCGCAGATCGCCTTCCACCGAGAAGGTGGCCACAGCCTGGCGCAGGGTCTCAAGCTCAGACTCGGCGAGGTCCTTAACCTTGGCGTCCGTGCTGATGCCCGCCGCGGCGCAGATAGTGCGCGCCCGCGAGCGGCCGATACCGTAGATCGAGGTCAACGCGATCTCAGTGTGCTTGTTAACCGGAATGTTTATGCCAGCTATTCGGGCCATGTAGCCACTCCCTAAAAATGCCATCCGCCGGTGCCGAAAGGCCCCGCGGGGAAACGCGTAATCATACCTGCAAGCGCCTAATCTATCAAGATTTTTTCAGGCGCTAACACCCGCCAGCGGGCTGCTCAGCCCTGGCGCTGCTTGTGCCGCGGGTCCTTGCAAATGACCCGCACGCTGCCGTTGCGGCGGATAATCTTGCAGTTGCGGCAAATCTTCTTCACCGATGCCCTGACTTTCATCGTCTTTCCACTCCTACACTCGTGGGGCCGGATACTAGCCCAGCAGCCCGGAACGACCACCCTTGAGCTGGGCCTTTTTCATGAGGCCCTCGTACTGGTGCGACAACAGGTGCGCCTGCATCTGGGCCATGAAGTCCATCACCACCACCACGATAATCAACAGGGACGTGCCGCCAAAATAAAATGGTACCGCCCAATACAAAATCAAAAACTCCGGCAGCAGGCAGACCGCCGTGATATAGAGCGCGCCGATCAGCGTCAGGCGCCCCAGAATGCTGTCGATATGCCGGGCAGTCTGCTCGCCGGGCCGGATGCCTGGAATGTACGCCCCCGACCGTTTCAGATTGTCTGCCGTCTCCTTCGGGTTAAACATCAGTGCCGTGTAAAAAAAGCAGAAAAATATGATCAGCGCTGCATAAAACATTACATAAACCGGCTGCCCGGGGGACAGCGCCGTGGCCACATCCTGCACCACGCTACTCACGGCACTTTCGCCGGAGCCACCGAACCAGCCCAGCAGGGTGGCCGGGAACAGGATCAGGCTGGAGGCAAAGATTGGCGGGATAACCCCGGCCATGTTCACCTTCAGCGGCAGGTGCGTCGACTGCGCCGCGTACATCTTGCGCCCCTGCTGGCGCTTGGCGTAATGCACGGTAATACGCCGCTGACCGCGCTCCATGAATACCACGAAGCCGATCACCGCCAGCACCACCAGCAACAGCACCAGTACCAGCGCCGAGTTGATCTCGCCGGTACGCGCCAGCTCCAGCGTCCCGCCGATGGCCGAGGGCAGTCCCGCCACGATTCCGGCAAAGATAATCAGCGAGATACCGTTGCCGATACCGCGCTCGGTCACCTGCTCGCCGAGCCACATCAGGAATATGGTGCCGGCCACCAGCGTCACCACCGTGGTGAAATAAAACACGTACGGCTCGATGGTCACCAGTCCCGGCTGGCGCGACAGCGCCACCGCCACGCCCAGTCCCTGGAAGGTCGCCAGCGCCAGGGTCCCGATGCGGGTGTACTGCGTAATCTTGCGGCGCCCCTGCGCGCCTTCCTTGTTCAGCTGCTCGAGCTTTGGATGCACCTTGGTCAGCAGCTGCATAATGATCGATGCCGAAATGTACGGCATGATGCCCAGCGCAAACACCGACATGCGCTCCAGCGCCCCGCCGGTGAACATCCCGAACATGTCGAGGATGGTGCCTTGCTGGCGCTCGAACAACTGCGCGAGCTGGTCGGCGTCAATGCCGGGCAGCGGAATAAAGGTGCCAATGCGAAACACCAGCAGCGCACCCACCACGAACAGCAGGCGCCGGCGCAGCTCGGTGAATCGGCCCGCGGCGAGCGCGCCGGAAATGGCTGCCTTGCTGGTGGCCACCTAGTCCTCGATCTTGCCGCCAGCGGCTTCGATGGCCGCGCGCGCACCCTTGCTCACGCCCAGCCCGCGCACCGTGACGGCCTTCTTGAGCTCGCCCGACAGCATGACCCGGGCACGCGTGACGTTGCGGCTGACCAGGTTCGCAGCCTGCAACGCGGCCAGATCGGCCACCTCACCGTCGATATTGTTCAGCTCATGCAGACGCACCTCGGCGGTGACCAGCGCCAGTCGAGAGCGGAAGCCGACCTTGGGCAAGCGCCGTTGCAGGGGCATCTGGCCGCCCTCGAAGCCGGTCTTGTGAAAACCGCCCGAACGCGACTTCTGGCCCTTGTGGCCGCGACCGCCGGTCTTGCCAAGACCCGAACCAATGCCGCGGCCGCGCCGCTTGGCTTCGTTCTTCGAGCCGGCCGCCGGCTTGAGTGTATTGAGACGCATCACTGGTTCTCCTCAACCCTGACCATGTAGGCGACCTTGTTAATCATGCCGCGCGTGCAGGGCGTATCTTCAACTTCAACCGTGTGGTGCATGCGGCGCAGGCCAAGGCCCGACACGCACGCCTTGTGCGAAGCCAGGCGCCCGCTGGGGCTGCGCACCAGTGTTACTTTCAGGGTTTTTTTCGCTGCCATGGTTCTAGCCCAGGATGTCTTCGACCGTTTTGCCGCGCCGAGCGGCGACCTGCTCCGGGGAGGACATCCCGGACAGACCCTTGATGGTCGCGATTACCACGTTTATGGGGTTATTGCTGCCAATGCACTTGGCCAGCACGTTGTGAACCCCAACCACATCGAACACAGCGCGCATCGGGCCGCCGGCGATGACGCCGGTACCCTCGGAAGCCGGCTGCATAAAGACCTTGGCGGCGCCGTGCTCCGCGGTGATTGGATACTGCAGAGTGCCTTCCGCAAGTGGCACAGAGCGCATGTTCTTGCGCGCGCTTTCCATGGCCTTTTGGATGGCCACCGGCACCTCGCGGGCCTTGCCGCGGCCAAACCCCACACGGCCGTTACCGTCGCCAACCACTGTCAGCGCTGAGAACCCGAAGATGCGGCCACCCTTGACCACCTTCGCCACGCGGCGCACTGCCACAAGGCGTTCCTGGAGACCGTCACCGGTTTGCGTATCTGTCGTCGCCATACCCTAACCCCTAAAATTCCAGCCCGGCTTCGCGGGCCGCGTCCGCCAGCGCCTTGATCCGGCCGTGATACTTGAAACCCGCGCGGTCAAACGCCACCTTGCTGACGCCGGCGGCCTTTGCCTTCTCCGCGATAGCCTTGCCGACCGCCGCAGCAGCGTCGGCGTTGCCCGTGCCCTTTACACTGCCCTTGATGTCAGGTTGCACTGTTGATGCAGCGGCGAGCACGTGGCCGCCATCAGGCGCAATAACCTGCGCATAGATATGCCGTGGTGTCCGGAACACGCACAGACGGTGCGCGCGCAGTTCCTTGATCCTGGCGCGGCTGCGGCGTGCGCGACGCAAACGAGAAGTTTTCTTGTCCATTGCCCTGTCCTGTGCCTACTTCTTTTTGGCCTCTTTGCGAACGATGTGCTCGTCCGAGTACTTAACGCCCTTGCCCTTGTAGGGCTCCGGCGGACGATAAGCGCGAATATCCGCTGCCACCTGTCCAACCTTCTGCTTGTCAATGCCCTTTACCAGGATTTCGGTCTGGCTGGGCGTCTCAACGGTGACACCCTCGGGCACCTCATACGCCACCGGATGGGAAAATCCCAGCGTCAGGTTCAACACCTTGCCCTGCGCCTGGGCGCGGTAACCGACGCCTACCAGTTCAAGCTTCTTCTCAAAACCGTTAACCACACCGGCAACCATATTGTTGATCAGCGCGCGGGCCGTTCCAGCGTGCGCCACGGCGTTGTCATGCCCTTCGCGCGGCGCAAACTCCAGCGCGCTACCGTCCTGGTTTAGCGAAACGGCACTGTGCACGTCCAGCTCCAGCGCGCCTTTGGAACCCTTGACGCTAACGTGCTGGCCGTTGACGTTTACATCCACACCCGAAGGAATTGTGATAGCGGTTAACCTTGCCATTGTTTACTACCCTTACTGCACGTAGCAGAGCACCTCGCCACCGTGACCCCCACTGCGCGCTGCGCGGTCGGTCATCACCCCGGCGGAGGTGGAAATGATTGCCACACCAAGACCACCCATCACCTTGGGCATCTCGTCTTTGCCCTTGTAGATGCGCAACCCCGGCCTGCTGACCCGCTGCAGCTTCTCGATTACAGGCTTGCCCTCGTAATACTTGAGGACAACGATCAGTTCCTGCTTGGCACCTTCACCTTCGACGGAGAAGTCCGAGACATAGCCCTCATCCTTGAGCACTGCCGCAAGGGCACGCTTTTGCTTCGAGTCAGGCATGCGCACGTCGCTCTTTTGTGCCGCAAGCCCATTACGGATGCGGGTCAACATATCTGAAATTGGGTCTGTCATCATCGTTGTTTAACTCCAGGATGAAGGAAACAATAACAAGCGAAATCGCGTGCTGCCCCTTTATCCTTTTTCCTCGTAACTCGTACCTGCTGTTACCAACTTGCCTTGTGCAGGCCGGGCACTTCGCCGCGCATCGCCGTTTCACGCAGCTTGTTCCGGCACAGGCCGAACTTGCGGTACACAGCATGCGGCCGGCCGGTAATCCGGCAACGGCGCTGCACACGTACCGGACTGGCGTCGCGCGGCAGCTTCTGCAGCTGCTGCTGTGCCTCGAAGCGTTCTTCGGGCGATGCCTTGTGATCGTTAATCCGCGCCTTCAGTTCGGCGCGCTTCGCAGCAAAGCGCTTTACCGCCTTGATGCGCTTGCGTTCACGTTCAACCATGGAATTCTTCGCCATGCCGCTCTCCTTAACCCTGTCCCTTCAACGGGAAGTTAAATGCCGCCAGCAGGGCGCGCCCTTCCTCGTCGCTCTTGGCAGTTGTGGTAATCGTTATATCCAGCCCGCGCAGGGTGTCAATCTTGTCGTAATCAATCTCGGGAAAGATGATTTGCTCCTTGACACCCATGCTGTAATTGCCGCGCCCGTCGAAGGCCTTCGGGCTCAGTCCGCGAAAATCACGAATGCGCGGGATTGCCACGCTGATCAGGCGATCAAGAAATTCGTACATGCGTTCGCGGCGCAGGGTGACCTTGCAGCCGATAGGCCAGCCGTCGCGAATCTTGAAGCCGGCAATTGATTTGCGCGCGCGCGTGACGATAGGCTTTTGACCCGAAATTCTGGTCATGTCGCCAGTGGCATGCTCCATTACCTTCTTGTCACCAACGGCCTCACCGACACCCATATTCAGAGTGATCTTGGTGATACGAGGCACTTCCATGACGCTCTTGTAGCCAAACTGCTCCTTGAGCTGATTGACTACGGTGTCCTTGTAAAATTCCTGCAACCTAGACATGTCTGCAACCCGAATCTTGCGACTGTTAAGCGTCCAACACTTCGCCGTTGGACTTGAAATACCGAACCTTACGCCCGTCATCCAGCTTCTTGACACCAACCCGATCGGCCTTGCCTGTCGCGGGATTAAACAACGCGACGTTGGAGACATGCAGGGGCATCTCTTTTTCGATGATGCCGCCGGGCAGACCCGCCTGCGGATTAGGCTTCTGGTGCTTCTTGGCGATATTCACGTTCTCAACCACAATACGGTCGGTTTCCGGGAAGACCTTCACCACCGTACCGCGCTTGCCCTTGTCCTTGCCGGCAATCACAATAACGTCATCGCCCTTTTTGATCTTGCTCATGCTCGTCACTCTCCGGCCTACAGAACTTCCGGCGCCAGCGAAATAATCTTCATGAAGTTCTCGGTGCGCAGCTCGCGTGTCACAGGCCCGAATATACGGGTGCCAATCGGCTGCAGCTGGTTGTTCAGCAGCACTGCAGCGTTGCTGTCAAAACGAATCAGTGACCCGTCTGAGCGGCGCACACCTTTTTTGGTGCGCACGACGACAGCGTGATAAATATCACCCTTCTTGACGCGCCCGCGCGGAATCGCTTCCTTGATGCTGACCTTTATCACATCACCAATTCGCGCATAACGCCGCTTCGACCCACCGAGCACCTTGATACACTGCACGCGACGTGCACCGCTGTTGTCGGCGACGTCGAGCATGGTCTCCATCTGTATCATGTCGGACTCCGCAAAATACCTTATTCAAACTCAGACGATGGTCGCCCGTTCCACGATATCCACCAGGCGCCATGACTTGCTCTTCGACAACGGCCGGCACGAGGTAATTGTGACCAAGTCGCCCTGGTTACATTCATTTTTCTCGTCGTGAGCATGCAGCTTCGTCGAGCGCTTAACATACTTGCCATACATGGGATGCTTTACGCGACGCTCGACCAGCACTGTAATGGTTTTGTCCATCTTGTTGCTGACCACGCGCCCGGTCAATTTGCGTTCAACACTGGCTTGCTCGCTCATTTGGCCTCACCCGCTTTTTGCTTGAGGATGGTCTTTACCCGCGCGATATTGCGACGCGCCTCCTTCATCAGGTGAGGACGTGCCATCTGGCCGGTGCCTTTCTGCATGCGCAGCTTGAACTGCTCCTCGAGCAACCCCATGAGTTCCTTCTGGAGCTCGTCTGCGCTCTTCTGGCGTAATTCGTTCGCTTTCATCACTGTATTGTCCGGGTCACAAACGTCGTCAGTACAGGCAATTTCGATGCAGCCAGTCGGAATGCCTCACGCGCTACTTCCTCGGATACACCTTCCATTTCGTAGAGCATGCGCCCCGGCTGAATCTGTGCGACCCAGTACTCGACGTTACCCTTGCCCATACCCATGCGCACTTCCAGCGGCTTCTTGCTGATCGGCTTGTCCGGGAATATCCGGATCCAGATCTTGCCGCCGCGCTTGATGTGCCGGGTCATGGCACGTCGAGCCGCCTCGATCTGACGCGCGGTAATGCGTCCGCGGGTGGTCGCCTTCAGACCGTACTCGCCGAAGCTGATCTTGCTGCCACGGTTCGCAAGACCGCGGTTGCGGCCCTTCATCTGCTTGCGGAACTTTGTTCGTTTTGGCTGTAACA
>CP070733.1:2483732-2488453 GCA_020347585.1 Pseudomonadota bacterium
CATGGTCCAGTTCAAGGACACCTTCACCGGCAAGGAGCAGCGTCCCTACAAACGCGCCACCTCCGTGCAGAAGTGCCTGCGAGTGAGCGGGAAGCACAACGACCTCGAGAACGTGGGCCGCACACCGCGCCACCACACCTTCTTCGAAATGCTTGGCAACTTCAGCTTTGGCGACTACTTCAAGCGCGATGCCATCAACTACGCGTGGGAGTTCCTAACGGTTACCCTCAAGCTGCCGCCGGAGCGCCTGTGGGTTACGGTGTTCGAGGAGGACGACGAGGCTGCCGACATCTGGCTCAAGGAGGTCAAGATCGATCCACAGCGTTTCTCGCGCATCGGTGCCAAGGACAACTTCTGGGCCATGGGCGACACGGGGCCGTGCGGGCCGTGTTCCGAGATCTTCTACGACCACGGACCCGAGGTGTTCGGCGGCCCGCCCGGCACGCCCGACGAGGAGGGCGATCGCTACGTCGAAATCTGGAACCTGGTGTTCATGCAGTACAACCGTGACGCCGAGGGCAAGCTCAACCCGCTGCCCAGTCCCTCGGTGGACACCGGCATGGGACTCGAGCGCCTGGCCGCGGTGATGCAGGGCGTGCACAGCAACTACGATATCGATCTGTTCCAAACCCTGATCAAACGTGCTGCCGAACTCACCGGCTGCAAGGACCCCGCGCATACCTCCCTCAAGGTAATCGCGGACCATATTCGTTCCTGCAGTTTTCTGATCACCGACGGCGTGATGCCGGGCAACGAGGGCCGCGGTTACGTGTTGCGGCGAATCATCCGCCGCGCCGCGCGTCACGGCTATGAACTGGGGGTGCGTGAGCCATTCTTTTATAAACTGGTCGCCACGCTATGCGACGAGATGGGCGAGGCCTTTCCCGAGTTGCCTGCCGCGCGCGCCCAGGTCGAGCGGGTGCTGCGCCAGGAAGAGGAGCGCTTCGCTGAGACTCTGGAGCAGGGTATGCGGATTCTGGACGCGAGCCTGACGGAACTCGCCAAAGCCGGCAGCACTGAACTGGCCGGCGAGACTGTCTTCAAGCTATACGATACCTACGGATTTCCCGTCGATCTGACCGCCGATATCGCCAAGGCGCATGACGTGACGCTGGACATGGCGGGTTACGAGCAGGCCATGGAGGCCCAGCGGGCGCGGGCGCGCGCGGCGAGTCAGTTTGGCGCCGAGTATGGCACCAGCGTCGACGTGCAGGGCAGTAGCGAGTTTACGGGTTATGGGAATACCGAAGACGAGGGCGAGGTCATAGCGTTGTTCCGCGATGGCGAGGCTGTCGACGTACTCGGTGAGGGTGAGGGCGGTATGGTGGTGCTGGATCGCACGCCCTTTTACGCCGAGTCGGGCGGTCAGGCCGGCGACCGCGGTACGCTCACAGGCGACGGAGGAGCGTACCAGGTCACTGACACGCAAAAACAGGGTCAAGCCGCCATTGGCCATTTCGGACAGGTGACCTTGGGCACCCTCAAGATCGGGGATCGGCTGCGTGCCAGGGTGGATGAAGAGCGCCGACGCGACACCGCCTACAACCACTCGGCCACGCACCTGATGCATGCGGCGCTGCGTGCGGTGCTTGGCGATCATGTGACACAAAAGGGCTCCTTGGTGGAGGCCGACCGGCTGCGCTTCGACTTCTCGCACTTCGAGCCGGTCAGCGCCGCGCAGTTGGGCATCATCGAGGATCTGGTCAACGATCACATTCGCCGTAACCATGCGGTAGAAACCCGTGTGATGGCGCTTGACGATGCCATGGAGGCCGGCGCCATGGCGCTGTTTGGCGAAAAATACGACGCCGAAGTGCGGGTGCTGCGCATGGGTGAGTTCTCGGTGGAGCTGTGCGGCGGGACGCACGTGGCCCGCACGGGCGACATCGGATTGTTCAAGATTACCGGCGAGAGTGGTATTGCGGCCGGGGTGCGCCGCATCGAGGCGGTGACCGGCGAGGGCGCGTTGCGCTGGATGGCGGCGGGCGAAACCGTGCTCGCGCACATTGCCAGCATGGTCAAGGGTGGCCGCGACGATGCCGAGGAAAAGGTCAAGGCGCTGCTGGAGCGTAACCGTCAGCTGGAAAAGGAACTAGAGCAACTGAAAGGCAAGCTGGCCAGTTCCCAGGGCAGCGATCTCGCCAGTCAGGCCATCGACATCGAAGGCACCCGGGTGCTGGCGGTATGCCTCGAGGGCGCCGATGCCAAAACGCTGCGCACGACGCTGGACCAGCTCAAGAGCAAACTCGGTACCGCGGCCGTGGTGCTGGCAGCGGTAGAGGGCGACAAGGTGAGCGTCATCGCCGGGGTGACCAAGGACCGCACCGACCGGATCAGGGCCGGTGATCTGGTCAACATGGTGGCCGAGCAGGTGGGTGGACGTGGTGGCGGTCGCCCTGACATGGCGCAGGCCGGCGGCAAGCAGCCGGAAAACCTCGAAGCGGCGCTGGCATCGGTCCCCGACTGGGTGAAGGCTCGGCTGGCAAGCTGAATCTCCGCGCGTTTCTTTCCTTTTGCGTCAAGTTATCGTCTAATTACCCTTTTTTCACCGGGATTATCCCCAGATGGCACTGATCGTCCAGAAATATGGCGGCACGTCGGTGGGCAGCATCGAGCGCATCGAGCAGGTCGCCGCCAAGGCCATAGCTGCGCGCGCCGCGGGCGATGACTTGGTGTTGGTGGTTTCGGCCATGAGCGGAGAGACCAATCGCCTGGTCAAACTGGCCCATGCCGTCGCCTCCGACCCCGATCCGCGCGAGTTCGACGTGCTGGTCTCGACCGGTGAACAGGTCACCATCGCGCTGCTCAGTATGGCCCTGAACCGCCGCGGGTGTCCGGCGCGCTCCTATACCGGCAGTCAGGTGCATATCCTGACCGACAATGCCCACACCAAGGCACGGATCCTCGGCATCGACGAGGCGCGGGTGCGCGGTGATCTCGAAGAGGGGCGGGTGGTGGTGATCGCAGGTTTTCAGGGGGTGGACGAACAGGGCAACATCACCACCCTGGGCAGGGGTGGCTCGGACACCACGGCGGTGGCGATGGCCGCGGCCCTCAAGGCCGACGAATGCCAGATCTACACCGATGTTGACGGCGTCTACACCACGGATCCGCGCGTGGAGCCAGACGCGCGGCGCCTGGACCGCATCACCTTCGAGGAGATGCTGGAGATGGCCAGCCTGGGTTCCAAGGTGCTGCAGATCCGAGCGGTGGAATTTGCCGGTAAGTACAACGTGCCGCTGAGGGTGCTGTCCAGCTTTGAGGACGGTCCCGGTACCCTGATCAGCTATGAGGACGAAGAGATGGAACAGCCTGTAATCTCCGGCATTGCATTCAACCGCGATGAGGCCCAATTGCTGATGCGCGGGGTGCCGGATCGCCCCGGGGTTGCCTATCACATCCTCGGACCGGTCGGAAAGGCCAACATCGAGGTGGACATGATCGTGCAGAATGTTGGCGCCGACGGCACCACCGACTTCACCTTCACCGTGCACCGCAACGACTACCAGAAGGCCTTGGAGGTCCTTGAGGCCACCGCCCGGGAACTGGGCGCGCGTGAGGTCTCGGGCGACAATAAAATCGTCAAAATCTCCCTGGTTGGTGTGGGAATGCGTTCCCACGCCGGTATCGCCAGCACTATGTTTGAGGCGCTGGCCAACGAGGCCATCAACATTCGGATGATTTCTACCTCCGAAATCAAGATTTCGGTGGTGGTGGATGAGAAATACCTCGAGCTCGGGGTGCGCTCCCTGCACGCGGCATTTCAGCTCGATCAGGCACCTGTTGCCTGAGTGAATAAATTGCTGATCTGCATGAATATTGAGGTGTACGTCGTTGCAAAACGCGTTAAAGTTAGGTCCCTTCAGGTCGATATATGTAGGTGCGCCTGTTAAGGCAGGAAGCGTCAGAAGCAAGTCCTGAACTGTAATTAAGGAGAGAACGGGCAAATGTTGATATTAACGCGACGGGTTGGTGAGACGCTGGTAATCGGTGACGACGTAACGGTCACGGTGCTGGGTGTCAAGGGCAACCAGGTGCGCATCGGAGTGAATGCTCCGAAGGAAGTCTCCGTTCACCGCGAAGAAATTTACGAGCGCATCAAGAACGAGAAGGCTGCCCAGGAAGGCAATTCCTGACAGGAAGGCTCCTACCTTCCTGTTCCCTATTTTCCGGTTTTTCTCTGCTCTTTACCTGCGCGACTCGCCTTAGTATCCTTTGCGCCTCAACGCCCATGGAGAGATGGCCGAGAGGCTGAAGGCGCTCCCCTGCTAAGGGAGTATGGGGTTAATAGCTCCATCGAGGGTTCGAATCCCTCTCTCTCCGCCAGGCATCCAGCCTGCGTCCTGCACTGCGAATACTTGAAATTCCCACGCCAGAACTTGTATAGTTCGCGCTCCCTAGATCATTGTTTTTCTTCGGGGCAATTGCCCCGGCACTTCGACAAAGATCATAGACTGCGCCCGTAGCTCAGCTGGATAGAGTACCTGGCTACGAACCAGGCGGTCGGGAGTTCGAATCTCTCCGGGCGCGCCATATAATAAACAACCGGTACTTGTGGCCGGTTTTTTATTTTACGCCCTTAGAGATTCTCACTACCGCACCGGCGCAGCAGGTGGGCGGTGAGTTCGACAAATTTGCCGGGAGCAAATTTGAACAACGGAGCGAAACGTAGTTGGCCTCGCAGAGGCGAGGCGCAGGGATGCGCCGAGTAATCTCTCCGG
>CP070733.1:2488553-2492592 GCA_020347585.1 Pseudomonadota bacterium
ACAAGGTCACGAACAGGCCGGTGCCGGAGGTCAGCGAGCCGTTGAGCACGCCGATCACGAACAGCACCGCCCCCCCGGCCAGGTAGCCGGCAGTATCGCGATGCGCGGGGAGGTCCTCCTGGCCGAGTTCGGGCCGGCGCAGGGAATAAATCCCCAATCCCATTGTCAAAATGCCCAGCGCCACCTCCGCGGCACGGCCCGGTACGCTGAGAATGACGCCGGCGCCGAACAGCACCCCGGGCACCCCGCTTGCCAGCATCAGCAGCGCAAAGCGCCAATCTAGGGAACCCTCCTTAAAGTGGCGCAGGGAGGCGCCGATACCTAATGCAACGCTGGCGAGTTTGTGGGTCGCCAGCGCGGTGGCAAACGGCAGGCCCAGAAAGATAAGGGCCGGGAGTTGCAGCAGACCGGCGCCGCCGCCGGCGAAGGCCGAAAATGCATTGGCCACAAAGGCCACAATGAAAAGCACGAGTTGTTCAAACAACTGCGATTACCCGGTTGCCAGACCATAGACTTGACTGCATTATGTATCCGTTTTCATCGATTCAGCCAATTGTGAATTCCATACGAACTATGCGGGACCAGACACAGATACAGCTTCAAGTGCGTTCCGCCACAAACACACGCCTGGTGGGCCGACTGTGTGTACTGCTTTGTGCGCTGGGTATTGCCGGCGTCGCTCAGGCCGGCTCCATCAAGTGCTGGACCAACAAGGAAGGCGTGCGCGAATGCGGTTACCAGGTGCCGAACGAGCATCTGGAGCAACGTGTCGAGACCCTCAACGAGCGCGGCATCGTGGTCGAGGTTGAGGATGCCTCGGTAAGCGCCGAGGAGAAGGCAGCGCGGCAAAAAGCCCAGGCCGCCCAGGCGGAACAGGACAGGCGCGACCGGCTGCTGCTGCGCGTCTACACGACGGAGCGCGACCTGATCATTGCGCGCGACAATCGGGTAGCGGCGATCAACGCGCTAATCGAAGTTACCAACGCCAACACCAACGGCCTGCTCGCCAAACTTGAGAAACTGCAGGAGGAGGCCGCCAACTACGAACGCAAGGGCAAGAACGCACCACAGAGGCTGATGGACAACATGGGGAAGCTCGGCCGTTCCATCGAAAACAACAATGCGTTCGTCGCCAACAAGCAACTCGAACTCGCCGAGGTCGAACGCAAGTACGACGCCGACCTGAAACGGTTCCGCGAACTCAAATCGGCCTCGCGCTGATATCCCCTGCCCTGCCCTCGCGCGATTTAGTCCGCGGGCGGTAACTCCACCATCGGGCGCAGCAGCGCCCACTCCTCATCCCACATTTCCAGTGGCGAGCGTGCGAACCCGCTACGCACATACTGATGCATGCGTCCCTCGGCGAGCGCCAACAACAGGTTAGCAATGGCCGCCACCTGCGGCTCCGGCAGCCGAGCGCCGCCCAAGGCACCCTCGCGCAACACCTGCTTGAGCTGGGTTTCGAGCCGGTCGTAGAACTGGCCAACGCGCGCGCGCAAACGCCCGCTCTCTCCGGTCAGCGCATCGCCGATGAGAATACGGGTCATACCCGCGTTACGTTGCGAGAAGCCCAACAGCAGACGCAGGATCTGCTCACAGCGCACCACGGGATCGGGCTCTTCGCTGAGAATGCGATTAATCAGGCTGAAGACCGTATCCTCGATAAACTCTATCAGGCCTTCGAACATCCGGGCTTTGCTGGGGAAGTGGCGGTACAGGGCCGCCTCCGAGACGCCCACGGCGCGCGCCAGCGCCGCGGTGGTGACGCGTTCGCCCGGGTGTTGCTCGAGTTGAAGGGCCAGCGCCTCGAGGATCTGCTGGCGGCGCGACCCCGCCGCTGCCTTGTCCTGCCGTTGATTCATGTCCGGACGCCTGTCAGCCGCGAATCAAAGTGCCTACGCCTTGATCGGTAAAGATCTCGAGCAACACGGCATGTTCGACCCGCCCGTCGATGATGTGCGCAGTCGCCACGCCGGCATTTACGGCATCGAGCGCGCAACGCACCTTGGGCAGCATACCGCCGTGAATGGTGCCGTCGTCAATCAGGTCCTGGACCTGCTGCGACTTGAGGCCCGTTAGCAGGCCGTTGTTGCCGTCCAATACCCCGGGGGTATTGGTCAGTAGCATTAGCTTTTCGGCACGCAAGGTTTCGGCCACCTTGCCTGCCACTAGGTCCGCGTTGATGTTGTATGACTGGCCGTCATCGCCCACACCTATCGGGGCGATGATCGGAATGAAATCACCGTGTACCAGCATGTCCACCACCGAGGCATCAATGCTGGCCACCTCGCCGACATGGCCGATGTCGATGATCTCCGGGGTATTCAACTCGGGACTGTTACGCGTAAAGGTCAGTTTGCGCGCGTGTATCAGGTCACCGTCCTTGCCCGTCAAACCCACGGCTCGGCCGCCGTGGCGGTTGATGAGGTTGACAATCTCCTTGTTCACGAGGCCGCCAAGCACCATCTCGACCACGTCCATAGTTTCGCGGTCGGTGACGCGCATGCCCTCGACGAAGTGGCTCTCCTTGCCGATCTGTGCAAGTACGCTGCCGATTTGCGGACCGCCGCCGTGCACCACCACCGGATTCATGCCCACCAGCTTCATCAACACTATGTCGCGCGCGAAACTCTCCTTGAGCCGCTCGTCGACCATGGCATTGCCGCCGTACTTGATAATGAGGGTCTTACCCTGAAAGCGCCGGATATACGGCAGCGCCTCGTCGAGCACGTGCGCAATGGTGGTACCGGTTGATGGCTCAAGACTCATTGTTGTTGGTTACGGCCGCAAAAAGCGCAAACGCTGATTGCCTTGCAGCATAACAAAACCGCCGCAATGCGACCACGGCGCGCGGCCACCGTTGGATTAGAACGGCAGGTTCAGGGCGGGATCGATTTCCAGCAGCAGCTTGCGGAATCGGTTCTGAACCTTCTTGAGCGCCTCATCATCCTTGCCTTCGAAGCGCAAGATCAGCGACGGCGTGGTGTTCGATGCGCGCACCAGGCCCCAGCCGTCCGCCCAGTCGGCCCGGATGCCATCGATCATTATCACACTGGCATCGGCGAACTCCACCTTGTCCATTAACTGCTCCATGAAGCGAAAGTGTTCGCCCTCGGGCAGGTCGACGCGCAATTCCGGCGTATTGGCCGCATCTGGCAGGCCGGCAAATACCACTCGCGGCGCACGCAGATCGTTGGCGAGGATCTCGAGCAGGCGGGCTCCAGCGTAAAGCGCGTCATCGAAGCCGTACCAGCGCTCCTTGAAGAAAATGTGGCCGCTCATCTCGCCGGCCAGCAGTGCGCCGGACTCCTTGAGTTTGGCCTTGATCAGCGAGTGCCCCGTCTTCCACATCAGTGGCTCGCCGCCCTTCTCCCAGATCTGCTGCGTCAGGTTGCTGCTACACTTGACGTCGTAAATGATCTTGGCGCCATGGTTGCGCGACAGCACATCCGCTGCGTACAGCATCATCAGCCGGTCCGGCCAGATCACGCTACCGTCAGAGCTGATAACACCCAGGCGGTCGCCGTCACCATCGAAAGCAAAGCCGACATCGGCACGCTGGGTACGCACCGCCTCGATCAGGTCGCGCAGGTTTTGTGGCTGACTCGGGTCGGGATGGTGATTGGGGAAGTTGCCATCCACCTCACAATATAACTCGGTCACCTCGCAACCAAGTTCGCGATACAACTGCGGTGCGATAGCGCCGGCCACACCGTTACCGCAGTCCACTACGACCTTGAGCGGGCGGCTGACCTTGACGTCCGATGTGATTCGCTTAGTGTAATTGCCCAGCACGTTGGCAGTCTGGTAGCCGCCGTTGCCAGTCGCGAATTCGCTCTGCTCGACGCGCCGGCGCAAACTCTGGATGGTCTCGCCCGCGAGGGTTTCGCCGCCAAGCATCATCTTGAAACCATTGTAGTCCGGCGGGTTGTGACTACCGGTGAGCATCACGCCGGTACCGTCGCTGGCCTCGGAAGCCGCATAGTAAAGCACCGGCGTTGGCACCATGCCGATATCGATCACCTGCAGCCCAGTGGAC
>CP070733.1:2492692-2501075 GCA_020347585.1 Pseudomonadota bacterium
CTTGCCGCTGCTGGGGCTGTTCTACCCGCGGCGCGGCAACTTCATCACGGTGATTGGCGACCTTGCACAGATGGCTGACGTGCGGCAGGTTAAGGCCGCCATGCGCGGCGGCAGCGCGTTGCCAGTTCACTCCTTCAACGGCCCGCGTCTGGTTCCGGGTCTCGACATGTCAGACCACCTCAATTTCTGGAAGGCCGGCTACCCGGCGGTGATGGTGACCGACACGGCCTTTTACCGCAATCCCAATTACCACAGCGCCACCGATACTCCCGATACCCTGGATTACCCGCGCATGGCGCAGGTGGTGCAGGGAGTCTACGCAGCAGTGTTGACGCTGACAGCGCAGTGAGGGATACATGTGGCGCCGGTGTCTGTAACGCAACGCGGTGCCGTGTCATGCAACTGCCGCGCCGCGCGTGGGGACGACGCCGGAAAAAACAAGGCCGCGCGACGTCGCAACAGGGCGTAAAATACACTGCTCGCGGTCCAAGCCGCGCGTCAATCGCCGGTGCGGTCCGCACTGGCCCCGACAGGTTCGAGAACAATGAGTGATGCTTTAACCGCGCCGCGCCGTTCGGCACTGCTGGTTATCCTTGACGGCTTCGGTGTCAATCCCAGTCGTTTAAATAACGCCGTCTCTGCAGCGCATACACCGAACTTCGATCGTTTCTTTGCGCATTACCCGCATACCGTGCTCGATGCCTCCGGGCACAGCGTGGGGCTGCCAGACGGGCAGATGGGCAATTCTGAAGTGGGCCACATGGTGCTTGGCAGCGGTTGCATCGTGCGTCAGAACCTGGTGCAAATCGACGATGCCATCACCGATGGAAGCTTCTACAAGAACCCGGCACTATGCGCGGCAGCCAGCGCCGCGCGCGAGGCCGGGCGCCCTGTGCATCTGATGGGGCTGGTGTCCGACGGCGGGGTACACAGCCATCATCGCCACCTGCTGGCGCTTATCGATTTGTGCCGGCGGCAGACGGTGACACCGCTGCTGCATATGATGACCGACGGGCGCGACACACCGCCGCGCTCGGCGCTGGCGTACCTAGACGAGATCGAGGCCACACTGAAAAAAGCGGGCGGACGGATCGCCACCGTGAGTGGCCGCTACTACGCCATGGATCGGGACCAGCGCTGGGAGCGCATTGAACTGGCATGGCGCGCCATCGTGCACGGTGTCGGGCGCAGCGCGGAAACCGCACGCGAGGCAATCGAGCAGGCCTACGCACTGGGTGAAGACGACGAGATCATCTTGCCGACGGTGCTGCCCGGGGCCCAGCCGCTGCAACCCGACGATGCGATGATTTTTTTCAACTTCCGCAAGGATCGCACCCGACAGCTGACGGCGAGCCTCACCCGCGACGATTTTTCGGGCTTTGCCCGCGACGGGTTCGAACCGGTACTGGTAACCTGCATGACAGAGTATGACCAGTGGTTCGACCTGCCTTATGCCTTCGAACAGGAACGCCCCAACGTGACGCTGGCCGAGCTGGTGAGCAACGCGGGCCTGAAGCAGTTTCATTGTGCTGAAACAGAGAAGTATGCCCACGTGACATTCTTTCTCAACGGCGGCAGGGGCGAGGCGTATCCTGGCGAGGACCGCGTGATGATCCCGTCGCCGCGGGTTGCCACCTACGATCTGGCCCCCGAGATGAGTGCTGCGCAAGTAGCAGACGCGACCATCGACGCCATGCGTAGCGGCGACTATGCACTGGTGGCGGTCAACTTCGCCAATGGTGACATGGTGGGGCATACCGCTGTGCGCGAGGCAATAATCGTGGCGGTGGAGACTCTCGACCGTGAAGTGGGGCGCGTGCTCGATCAAGCTATCGCGCAGGACTACTCGGTTGTGCTGACTGCCGACCACGGCAACTGCGACGAGATGATCGATCCCGTCACCGGCAAACCGCAGACCCAGCATTCCGTGTACCCGGTGCCCTGCCTGATCATCGACAAGCGGCCCTGGCAACTTGCCACGGGGGGCGGGTTAGGAAACGTCGCCCCGACCATCCTGCAGTTGATGGGCTTGCCCCGGCCAGAGGGCATGCACTCAGGTTCGTTGCTGGTGAAACCGTTGTCGTCATAGGGCAACGCCGCCATCATAGCGCCTAGATTCAAGCCATGAGCAACCAACGACAAGCGAGCCCCGCACTGCCCGCGACGGCCGCCATCAGGGAGTTTGTGCGTGATGCGCTTGGCTGCACGTGCCCCGATGAGGTGTTTGACAAAGTCGAGCAGACGCGCTGCAGCGCACCGAATGCGGTAACACCGTTTTCTCTCAAGTTGGTAGTCGGGCGGCGCCTGCTGATTTATGTACTGCAGAGTGACGATCCAAAGTTGCTGGAGGATATGCTGTCCGCCATGCTTGCCAAAGGGGTGAAGGAGCGCGATCGCATGGGACTAAACCGTTTTCGCGCGGTGCTAGTGACCGGTGACATCGAACGTCTGCGGGGGTATGTCGCGCACGTGCCGCGTGCGCTAGCAGCCGGCGACGATCGAGTGCATGTGCATGTGGTGGCGGCCGATTCCCTGGCCGAAGTGTTGGGCGGCACGCGCGCTACTTCTCCGGGCTGACGCTTTGTGCTACATCGGTATCCGGCAGGTTGAGGGGCGGCGTTTGAACAGTGAGGGTGAGACGTGATGCAGGCACGATTGCAGGTTAGCAGTGGCGCAGCGCGTAGCCGCGGCAGTTCCGCGCCTTGGATGAATTGGTTGGTTGCGGTGTTTATCATCGGGGCGCTGGTGGGTGCGATCTTGATCCTGCCCGGCAGTTATAGCGCGGACCTGTCACGCATAGGCAACGGCACACGCGCGGTGGTACTGGTGCATGATACCGGTCTTGCGCCGAGCATCGACCTGATGCATGCGGTGGATCAATTGCGCGATGAGTTCGAAGGGCGCGTGCAGTTTCTGGTAGCGGACGTGCGTACCGAGTCAGGCAAGCGCTTCGCGCACGACCACGGTGTGGGGGCGGTGACACTGGTGTTCTTCGATGCATCGGGAAAGACATTGAGTATGCTGCACGGCGTACAGGCGCCGCCGAAATTGCGTCAGGCATTCGACACTGCGCTTGGCTCCACTCAGTGATCGCCGCATATCGAGCGCTGCACCCGAGCTGAACAGCAAAATTATTGCGTGCCGGACTGCCGGTTTTGCGTCAGTGCCGAGAGGTAGTCGTCGAAGGCATCCTTTGAGAGTGGCTTGCTGAAGTAGTACCCTTGGAACATGTGACAGCCTTTTTCCGTGAGGAACTGAAGCTGCCCAATGGTTTCCACGCCTTCTGCCACAACGTCCAGCCCGAGATGCCGCGCCATAGAGATGATGGCGTCGACCAGCACCGCGTCGTTTGCGTCCGTTTGAATGTCCCGCACAAATTCGTTGCTTACCTTGAGCTGGTCTAGGGGCAATTGCTTTAGGTAGGACAGTGAGGAGTATCCGGTACCAAAATCGTCGATGGAAATGCAGATCCCCATGGCCTTCAACGATTGTAGCTTGTTGACGGTGTCCTCTATGTGTTCAATGACGATCCCCTCGGTAACCTCGATAGTCAACGATGCGGGATCGGCCTGCGTTTCGTTGAGAATCGCGGTCATGGTGTCGACAAAGTCGGGTTGGCGAAACTGCAGCGGACTGATGTTCACGGCAGTTTGACCTACGGCATGATTCCGGGAAAACACACAGGCCTCACGCAGGATATATTTGCCCAAATCCAGAATCAGCCCGGTTTCCTCCGCGATGGGAATGAAGCCGGCGGGTGTTTCCAAGCCCCTGTCAGGGTGGTTCCAACGTACCAGTGCCTCGACGCCCAGGGGGGAGCCATCGGCATCGACCTGCGGTTGAAAGTATAGCTCGAACTCCTGCCTTGAAATTGCAGTGCGCAGTTCCTTTTCGAGGCGCAGTCGTTTGTCTGCCTGCTGTTGCATGATCGGATTGTAGAAGCATACCGTGTTGCGACCATCCTCCTTGGCGCGGTACATGGCAGCGTCGGCCTGCTTAAGTACGTCGGCGGCGGTATCATTGCTCTCCGGATACAGCGAAATCCCCATGCTGGTGGTGATAACGTGCTCGTAGCCGTGCAAACGATAGGGCTTGCTGATCTCCTCCTGTATCTTCCTTGCCACCGCCAGCGCCTGCTCCATTGCGTGTTCTTTACCGTGATGTTCACCCGACAGCAGCACGACAAACTCATCGCCACCCAAACGTGAGGCGGTATCTTCCTTGCGCAATGCAGCGCACAGCCGTTCCGCGACCTGCACCAAAAGCTCGTCGCCTACAGAATGACCTAGGGAATCGTTTAGTGTTTTGAAATTATCCAGGTCAAGGTACAACAGGCTGCCATATACACTGCGGCGCCGGGCTACCTCTAGCTCATGATGCACCGCCTCCTGCAGCAGCCTTCGATTGGCCAGATGAGTCAGTGGATCATAAAAGGCAAGCCGTCGTATCTGCTCTTCCGACCGGATGCGTTCGGCGTTGGCAAGTACCTGCACGACCTGGTCAGCGATTTCACCGGAGAACCGAATCTCGTCCTCGTGCCACTTTCGCTTCTCCCCGACGTGCTCGAAACACACCACGCCGCGCAGTAACCCACCAATGCGAATCGGGCTGTCGAGCAATGAGGCGATTTGGTTTGCCCTGGCATATTCAGCCAGTTCCGTTGTTCGCTCATCCTGCAGCATGTCGAAGACCGCCACTGAGCGGTGGCTTTGCAGGACGTCAACGTAGGACGGGTAGTCCTCCAATTTCAATTCAATATCGTCGGAGTGGCGCCGTTGGTCCTTTTCGTACAGGTCGACCGCCCTCAGACATTCGCTGTTTTCATCAATGAGCCAGATGCTACTGCGCGCAACGCCGACCGAGTCGGCTACGGTCTCATTTATTACCCGGGCCGCCGCCCTTGTGTTCCCCTCGGACAGCGCCACGTGCCGCGACAACGCCACGACTGCAGCATGCTGTTTCTCTGCGCGGGTAGCACGACCCTCCCTGATGAGCTCCTCCTCTTTGCGCTTTTCGATTTCCTGGTGTAGCTCCTCGGTACGTTCGGCGACGCGCTGTTCGAGTTTCTCCTGCGCCTGGCGAAGCTCATTTTGCACTTGGACAAGTTTCTCACTGCGCCGGTTGAACCAGAACGCGAGCTTGCCAAGCTCACCCTTGTCCGTCGAGGTCAGTGGCGTGCTATCGGCTTCGCCTTCCTCTGTCAGTGATATCAGCTGGCGCGACATGTCGGCGATCGGCCGAACAAGAACCTTGCGTACGACCAGCAATATAACCAACAGTGAAACCAGCATCACAATGACGATCGCTGATACGACATTGCGATAGATGACGTTGGACTCTGCGACGGCGCGGCTGTAGGGCATGACCGTGACTATCTTCCAGAAGGTGCGCGGCATTTCGAATACGGCGGCGAATACCGGCTCGCCCAGCAACATGTCGCCCTCGATGAACAACGGTTGTGGCTGTCGTTCGAGTCGCGTGTCGGTGTCCTGCATGGCCGCAAGAACCGCGGCGATAAGTCGCGCCTCGTTGCCCTCGATCTGGTAGCTGTCCGCGGCAATCGAGGCGGCAAGCGACTCATCAAAGGTTGTTAGCCCGGCGGTGCTAGAGATCAGGCTTTCGATCGTGGCTTCAATGGCCTGTGCGAGTGGTGCAAATTGCGGCTGCTTGTGGGCCAGCTCGCCGGCGGTGATGAAATTTTCGGTGCGACTGCCCTGTGCGTCGGTACTGTAGATCTTGGTCATCGTCTCATCAGGAAAGGACAGCAGCTTGCCATTGCGGTCCGTCGCGAACGCATAGCCGCCAAATGCTCGTGATATTTCCTCGAGAAAATCGTGCAGTCCTTCGAGCTTCAGGTCGATAGTAGAAACACCGTAGAACTCTCCCTCGCGATACATAGGTACGGTGACAGTTACCATGGGCTGATAGGAATAGGGATCCATATATGACTTGGACCAGAAGGCCGCTCCTTCCCCAAGATGTTTTGCCGGGACATACCACTCTTCATGGTGATAGCCGGGGCCGGCCGGGTTGTTGTAGTCGTCGTAATAGCGCAGCTTTCCCTGCTGATCACGGCCCCAGAAGAAACTGTGTCGCTCAGTCTTGGCGTCATAACGATAAGGTGCTGGCCACAGGCCACCGCCTGCGATAAACGCCTCGGTACCCTCGTAGTTCATGACATGCTTGACCAGGGTGCGGTGCAGCTCAGCATCGGCGGGAAGCCGCTCACCGAGGTTTGCCAGTGCTGTGGCTAGTGACTCGGCCAGCGCAACGCGCTGTCCAAGCTCGGATACGATATTCGCGCCGGAGGATATGACTTGTTGGTACGCCTGGTTCTCTAGCATCGTCTTGCCGATGGTGGAGAACACAACAAAGATGGCAGCCAGAATCAGCAGGAAGGAACCAATAATTACCGTTGGTATCTTGAATTGCAGGCTGCTGGTGAATCGAATCATGAGGCTGGCAATGGTCTCAGGGCAATAGCATGCTCGCGACAGTAAAGGACTTGCGGTGCGCGAAGTGAACGTTACGGGTTCAGCGACCCCCCGATTTTGGCAAGCGCTGGCGAGTAAATCCCACCCCGAAGCGCTAAGGCGCTATATATATAGCAGAATGCGGTAAAATTGGTGCGGAATTCAGCCAGCGTCTTTGCGATAAAATCGAATTCTCCGGCGGCCGGCATATGAATACCAAAATTACATCACAAAATTAAGGTGTTTTTGGCGCCGGCATCTGACCGGCATGTATCCGCTGCGGTAACTACCCTTGGCGCACCGAGGAGAATAGGGGCCGCATATCGTGGGCCCCGGTAAGGGGATAGCTAAGGTTTCTCACAATGGGCTATTGACGAGCGTGGCCGGGGGCGGGGCGTAGTACGATGTTGAAGGTGATCTCTTCGACTGTGCCGTCGCCGACCCATTGTGTTGACAGCGTTTCAAATCCATCGGCGCTGACTATGAAGTGAATGTGCGGTATCGCTGCGGCGGGCCATTCAGTGTTAAACCGGTAGCCGCCCTTTACATCACTCAGCATCCAGGCGCGCAGCGCGTCAACGTAGACGCCGTTGCTGTTGGCTTGCCAGTGCGCGATCCGTGCCCCGGGTACGGGTTGGCAATCCAGCGCTGAAAGAATCCGGCCTTTGATCAGTAGGCCCTGGCCGACATTGGTGCGCTGCGTTTCGACGGGTTTGTAATGCGTGCCCGGTGTCATTCGGGGTGTAGCTTGGCAGCGTTGTGCCTGCGCGGTATCTGGCAGCCATGCGCCGGAGATAACAAGGGCGCCTATCACAACAGTAAACAGTTCACTTTTCATGCCGGGGTCTCCTTGTTTTTGCTGTTACCGGCGATTGCTGTTTGATGCTTACATGCCGGCGCCGGGGTACTACTGTCCTGTTAGCAGCGCAGCGGATGCGATGCGGCAAAATGACCCGCGGCGCTCGGTATGGCGCCGCGGGCAGTCGACGTTTTGCCTCAATCCCCCCCGTACAGGTCCTCGAACTCTTCGTCGCTTAACGGTTGCGGCTCGCATTGCACTGCCCAAGCTTGCCCTGAAAACAGAATGGCCGAGGTAAAAACGATCGCCAATATTGATAACAAACGGGTGCGTAGCATGTCCATATCATTCCTCCGGTTCGTCGTTGGTTGACTGTGCTGAATACAACACCCCGGGGTCTTGCCAGATCAGACCCGGGCGTGTGGTGAATCCTTTCAGGACAGGCTGCATTTGGCGTGCACAGCACAACCGGTGCACGCCGCATAAATTTGAACCAGGTCCTTGATCGCACCACGACGGGTACCTAGCATCGGGCGCTTATTTACAGTCGGGATCTGCAAAAGGAATTGACTGATGGTGCAACGCAAGGTGGTTGGCTACCGTTCACACCCCGGTTTCGAGACCCTGATTCAGGAAGTCTACGAGTGCGGGCACGTGCGAAGTATCCCCCTCGTCGATGTTGAGGACGCTCTCGCGACGGCCAGACACTGCCCAAAGTGTGTCAAAGGAATGACGCCTGAAGTAGCACCTGACGAGTTGCAGGCCGTCAATGGATCGACCTTGTCGGCTCATCCTCTTATCATGCGCTTATGCCGTGCGCTGGACTGCCATCTGCAGCACACGCTAACGCGTCATGGTACCCTACCAAAACCCGGCGCCGATTTGATGCGGGCAACGAGCGACGCCTATCAGATGCTGGTGCAACTGGGTTACCGCGGAGTACAAGACGAGGCGGCGCAGGGTAACATCGACGACCCGGGTCTTACTGAGATCGCCGATGAGGCGAACTGAGCGCGCCTGGTTTCGCATTCTGCTCATCGATTCAATTGCTTACAGGCGCGTGGTCGCCCGCCGGGCGGCGCAACGTGTCGAAAGGGATGTGGATGTATAC
>CP070733.1:2501175-2504880 GCA_020347585.1 Pseudomonadota bacterium
CACAATGCCTCGCCCAGCGGGCCACTGTGGAACCGGCAGGACCCGGGCGGTGGTTATACGCCTTACTCGAGTTCCACGGCGATTGCCGCGCCGGGGCAGCCCACCGGAGCATCGATCCTGTGTTTAAGCTGCCACGACGGCACGATCGCGTTGGGCAAGGTACTCAGCGAGCCGACCGACATTGTCATGCAAGGCGTCACAACCATGCCGCCTGGGCCAGGGTTGCTGGGTACCGACCTGTCTGATGATCACCCGATTTCCTTCGACTACGCAGCGGTCGCCAGCCAGAGTGGCGGCGAGATAGTGAGTCCCGGGGCATTGGTAGGGCCCGTACGACTGGACGGCGCGGGCGAGTTGCAGTGCACTAGCTGCCATGACGCCCATGACAATACCTTTGGTCAGTTCCTGGTGATGGCGCCGGCGGGCGGGGCGTTGTGCGAGACCTGTCATATCAAATCCGGCTGGACGCAGTCCGATCATAAGACCTCGGGTGCCACCTGGAATGGGAGCAATCCCGATCCCTGGCCTAACACCGAGTGGACCACAGTGGCGACCAACGCCTGCCAGAACTGTCATCGGCCGCATTCGGCCGGCAGCGGCGAGCGGTTGCTGAACTACGCCGCAGAGGAAGCCAATTGTCTGGCATGCCACAACGGCAACGTGGCCTCACACAACGTGATGAATGAGTTCAACAAGACTTCAATTCATCCGATTGAAGATAACACGGGAGTGCACGACCCGGCTGAGCCGGCCGAGATCACCGCACGCCATGTCGAATGCGCGGACTGTCACAACCCGCACGCTGCAGGGGGTAGCACCGGCGGCGGGGTGGCCAGCGCGCTGGCCGGGGTGCGCGGCGTTGACCGCTTCGGCAGCGAGATAGACCCGGTAAACGCAGAGTACCAGGTGTGTTTCCGGTGCCACGGCGACAGTCCCAACAAGCCGGCACCGCCCACCACGCGTCAATACCCGCAAAGCAACGTACGCCTGGAATTCGATGGGTTTTACCCTTCTTATCACCCGGTAGCGACCGCCGGAAAGAATGTTAACGTGCCGAGTCTGATTCCGCCGCTCAACAGTGGCAGCATCATCGATTGCACCGACTGTCACAACAACGATGCGGGCCCGGGCGCGGGTGGCAGCGGGCCAAACGGTCCACATGGTTCGAACAACGATCACCTCCTAGAGCGCCAATACATCACACAGTCCCCCAATGCCTACTCAAGTACTGATTACGCGTTGTGTTACAAGTGCCACAGCGAAGCCAGTATCATCGCCAACACAAGTCCTTTCCCCTTGCACGGGTATCACCTTGGCGCGGGCGGAGGCATGGGCGGGGGTGGGATGATGGGAGACGTCGATGCACCGTGCAACGTCTGTCACGATCCTCATGCCAGCAGCCAAAACCCCAAGCTCATCAATTTTGATACGAGCGTGGTGCAACCGAGCTCCTCAGGCCAGTTGAGCTTCGAATCGCTGGGCACCAATACCGGGCGCTGTTATCTCACCTGTCACGGCGAAAATCACAATCCGTGCAGCTACGGTACAGGCATGGGCGGTATGGGTGGCATGTGCGGCATGGGCGGCGGTGGTGGCGGTGGTGGCGGTGGTGGCGGTGGTGGCGGTATGTAAGGCTGCCCGACGCAGTCCTGCGACAAGCGGTCTAACGCGTAGCATGCTGCACCTGCACGCCTTTTTGACCTGGATCATGGCGTTATAACGCTTGGTCGGCGATGGTTACGACTCAAGGGAGGGTGAGGAATTATCCCGACGACACGATATGCAGGGCATACCGTACTCTGTATCGGTTCGTGGTTAAGGGCGCGGACAACTGTTGCGCGCCCAAGGGGCGCTGTTGTCGGTAGCCAGAGTGCAGATGTTCCCGCACCACTCCCCGTTTTTCAATCAAAGCGCAGCGTCGCCGCGCGTTGCTGCCTTTATAGGGCGGTATCCGGGCACCCGCGATCGCTTCGGCTTGCGACGGTGCTGGCGACAATTACCGTGCTGATGATGTTGAGTCTAACAGCCGTGTACGCAGCGACGAGAACAGCAACAGGAACTCGAGGCGGTGTTATATCCAAGGCGCCGCCGCTCCATGCGGTTGCGCCATCATTGCGACAGCGTCCCGCGCGCGCGCTGCCACGTGTCCCCCGTCGTAGCAAGGACAATCCCCATTGGCGCACCGACGCCTGTGATGTCTGCCACGTGGGATCGCCAACCGGCAGAAAAGACATGAAGCTGCGTGACAGCAACATCGATCGATCCTGTCGCGAATGTCACGAATCCTTTCCCGACGGCAGCTACCATCATCCCACGGGCGTCGCGGTACCGGAAAAGATGAAACGTGAGATGTCCAAGCCGTTTCGCGCTTCGTTGCGTCGCGAGGACCAAAAGGTGGGATGCGCGACCTGCCATGCAAGCCCCATTCAGTGCCTGCCGGAGCGCGCCGGGGAGCGGGCGGCCAACCCCATGTTTCTGCGGCAGGGGCCCTACCGACTGCGCACCGGGGTCTGCTTCAACTGCCACAACCGGGACGCCTACCAACGGCGCAACCCGCATGACCAGATTACGAAGAAAGGCAAGCTACGTGAGGAAACTTGCTTGATATGTCACATAGAGACGCCGGATCTGTATACCGCCAAGAGTATCGATCAGGTGCGCTTCAATCTGGACAACGATCTCAGTGAGATTTGCATGGCCTGCCATCCGTGGACGCCGCATCCCGGCGGGACACTGCAGTTTTTCAGGGGTGGATCGCCTAACCATCTGGTGCGCCCGTCACCGGCCGTGGCGCAGCGAATGAAGGATATGCAGCAGCAGTCACAGGTGAGCCTGCCGCTGGATCCGACCAACGGCAAGATATTTTGCGGCACTTGCCATAATCCGCACGAAAAGGGCGTGGTTAAGACGCCCGCCGGCGCGCGTGGCGCCGACGCACCACAACGCCTGCGCGTGCGGCCAATCTGCACCAATTGTCATCTCAAATGAATTCGGACAGGACTTGCGGCGAACGGGTGAACACAATGGGTAAACGAGTTGCTGGCCATGGAATACTGCTGAGTATTTTCGCTCTGGCCCTGCTCGGCGGTGCGTTGCCGCTGCCGGTCGCAGCCGAGGAGATGAATTGCTTCCTGTGTCACAAACACCGCGGCCTGAGCCGTGTTGATGAATATGGCAACTTCCGTCTGTTCTACATCAATGAGGAGCTATTCGAGAGTGGGCCGCACCGGCGCAACAAGTGCAAGGACTGCCACACGGATATCGACCGGATTCCGCACCAGCCGGCCAAGAAGGTGGACTGCACCCAGCAATGCCACATGGAGGAACCCTCGGGCAAGATAAAATTCTCGCACCAGCGTATCGCCGAAACCCTCGAAAAGAGTGTCCATGGTCGCTTTGCCTGGGACGGCACCGAAAAGCCGCACCAGGAAGACTTCCCAGGCTGCAAGGATTGCCATGATCAACCACTGTACCGGCCGCTGTCGTTTTATAAGGGCGAGCGGCCTGGCGTTTCAACGCGTGGCATAAGCCGCTGCGAGAGTTGCCACCCGAAGGGTGATTTCGCTAAATCATTCTACGAGCACGTTACTTCGCGGCTTCACAAGACACGCTCTCCCAAGGAAACCGTAGAAGTCTGCGCCAAGTGTCATGACGACGAGGACTTTCAGAAGCGCCACCAGCTCGACGATGTCATTACATCCTACA
>CP070733.1:2504980-2508151 GCA_020347585.1 Pseudomonadota bacterium
AAAGCAATAAGGGACACCATGGATGAGTGAAGCACGCACCGCAATCCTCAGCGCCATTCGCATTGGACACGCGGGCCGCGGCAAAACCACCGGCCGCCCTGATCCACTGCCGGCCCACCCGCGCCCGCAGTTCGAGCAGGATCCCGTGGTGCGTTTTCTGGCCCGCCTTGGCGCCAGCGGCGCAACGATTGAACAGGTGTCGCGCGTCGCCGAGACGGGTGCGGCCTTGCTGCGCTACCTCGACGCGCAACAGATGCCGCGCGTGGTGGTGACGGATGACGTAATTTCGGATGCCGGGTTCGCCTGGCCCGCTGAGCTAGACCTGCAGCAGCGTCCGGCCCGCGACGGCGATCGCGTATCGCTCACCGGCGCGTTCGCCGCGGTGGCCGAGACCGGCAGCCTGGTGCTGCGTTCGGGGGCGCGGCGCCCGACGACGCTGAACTTTCTGCCCGAGCATCACATCGTGCTGCTGCACCGCGCGGCGGTGGTGCCGCATTTCGAGGACGCATGGACAAAGCTGCGCGCCACGGGTGAGGCGCTGCCGCGCACGGTGAACATCATCACCGGCCCGTCACGCACCGCCGATGTGGAGCAGACCATCGCCATGGGCGCACACGGGCCGCGCTGCCTGCACGTCATCTTCGTGTCCTGAGCGCACAAATCCATATCGCGGGAAAGGTGTCCGGTGGCAAAGCCGCGATTCAGCCCCTATGCTTGTGTAACCAACGCTTTGGGTGACATGGCAGCTACCGCCAGAGCCATTGGCGGTACGTGTAGCCCCGCAAACCAACGGTTTAATGAACTACCGGAGGAGGGTCACCATGACAAAAATGACAAGAAGCAAACGCCTAACCACGCCGAAGGAACAACCCAGCAAACCCGTATCGCGCCGCAAATTCCTGACGACCGCCGCGGCAGGTGGCGCGGCTGTACTCGGTGCGCCCTACATTGGCAACGCCGAGGCCGCCAAGACGACCACCTGGAAGATCCAGACCTCATGGCCAGGCGGCATCGGACTGGAAATCTTCAAGGAGTGGTGCGGCAGCATCGTCGAGAAGACCGACGGCGAACTCGCGTTCAAGCCGTTCGGCGCCAAGGATGTGGTGGGCGAGTTCCAGCTTTTCGATGCGGTAAAAAACGGCGTGCTCGACGCCATGAACCCGTTCACGCTGTACTGGGCCGGGCGCATGCCGGCGGCGGTGTTCCTGAGTTCCTACCCGCTGGGTCCGCGCAACCCGCACGAATGGGACGTGTTCTACTACGGGCTGGGCGGCCTGGAGATCGCGCGCAGTTTGTTCAACAAGTTCGACATGTATTACGTCGGACCCGTGCACCACGGCCCCAATATCATTCACTCCAAGGTGCCGATCCGCTCGATCGAGGACTTCAAGGGCCGCAAGATGCGCCTGCCCGGCGGCATGGTGGCCGAGGTATTCCAGGCGGCCGGCGCCAAAACCACGCTGCTGCCCGGCAGCGAGATCTTCCCGGCGCTCGAGAAAGGCACCAATGACGTAGCCGACTACGTGGGCCCGGCCATCAACTATGCACTCGGCTTCCACCAGGTCACCAAGTACATCTCCATGGGCCCACCCGGCTTCATGTCCATCTACCAACCGGTGGACCTGATGGACCTGACCGTGAGCAACAAGTCCTGGAACAAACTGTCGCCGAAGATGAAGCAATTCGTGGAAATGGAAGTGCACGTCTATTCGGATCTGCATCACGCCAAGATCCAGAAGGCGGACCAGGAGGCATGGAAGAAGTTCGAGGACGCCGGCACCACCATCACGCGCCTTTCGGAAGCCGACGTGGACAAGTTCACCAAGCTTGCCGTGCCCCGCTGGTATGCCTGGGCCAACAAGGACAAGGAAGCCGCGCGCATCTTCAAGATCCAGCTCGACTACATGATGTCCGGCAGCTTGGGCTACGTGACACCGAAGATGATAAAGGGCCAGAAGCTCAAGTGGAGTTGATTGCAGTAACCCTTGCCGGAGGGGCGCGCGCCGTCCCTCCGGCGTTGCCTTGCTAAGCTGTACCACAACAACAATACGATGCCGAGCCTCGAATTCGTCCTACCGCATTGGCTGTACTGGGCGGGACTGATCCTCTTCCCTCTCATCGCCATGTACGTCACCCGCCGCCGCCTCGCCGCGGGGGAAGATGCACGCGTGCAGGTTTCGATCGCCTACCTGCTGTGGTTGCTGGGCGGATTTGTCGGACTACACCGCTTTTACCTGCGCAGCCGCTGGGGACTGGTGTTTATCCCGCTGTTCGCTATGGTGCTGTTCGGCAACGCTGAGATCCGCGAGGCGCGCGACGCGCTCTCGGGGGCGCGCAACCAGGTAATGATCACCGAGTTCGAGCTGGAGCGCGCCGAGCGCGCTGCCGAGGAAGACCCGGCACAGGCCGGCAAGGTGGAGCCGGCGCGCGCCGATGTTGCACAGGCGCAGCAAGGACTGGCCGCCGCACGTGCTGAAGACACCGGGTGGCAACGCTTCACCCGCAGCTTCGCGCTGGCTCTGGCGGTACTACTGATTATTGACGCGGTGCTGCTGCCGCGACTTGTACAACGCCGTGCGACGCACGCGTCCGCCGAGACCGCCGGCGCCGGCGCGGCGGACTGGACTGAGGCGCAGGCGCGGGTGGACCCGGTGGCTGGGCATGCGATCCACACGCGCTTTACTGACCTCGTCGATCGCGCCAACGGTTTTGTCGGCAGCTTCGTCGCCTGGTGGTCGCTCATCGCGGTGTTCGTCTACTACTACGAGGTGCTGGCGCGTTACGTGTTCAACTCGCCAACCAACTGGGCGCACGAAAGCATGTTTCTGATGTTTGGCATGCAGTACCTGCTGGCTGGCGCCTATGCGCTGCGCGACGAAGCGCACGTACGCGTGGACGTGATCTACATGCATTTCTCAGAGCGCGGCAAGGCGATCACCGACGTCATCACTTCGGTGTTCTTCTTTATCTTTACCGGCGCGCTGCTGTGGACGGGTTGGACCTTCGCCTTCGACTCCATCAGCGTGGCCGAAGTCTCGTTTACCGAGTGGGCGATCCAGTACTGGCCGGTGAAGCTGGCCATTCCAGTGGGCGCCGCCCTGCTGATGCTGCAGGGACTCGCCCGCCTCATCCGCGACATCATGTTCCTCGCGGGAAGGAGCACCTGAGCCG
>CP070733.1:2508251-2530835 GCA_020347585.1 Pseudomonadota bacterium
TGTTGCGCAACAGTGGTGCACGCACTGAAT
This sequence comes from Pseudomonadota bacterium, assembly GCA_020347585.1. Classification (GTDB taxonomy): domain Bacteria; phylum Pseudomonadota; class Gammaproteobacteria; order CAMYNG01; family CAMYNG01. The sequence goes on from CP070733.1 coordinate 2,508,282, forward strand.
TACTTGTGGCGGCAGCGACAAGAGGCACAGCCCCATAGAGGAGCGCGCCGGAGATGATCAAGAGTTGGCGACCTGCCCGGTACGGCGGATCAGCCAGCGCGGGCCGGGAGTCTAGCCCGAGGCGGGTGAAACAATGGTCGGCGGTTCGGACCGGCCGCGGCGCGCGCGGCGACGTTGCACACCTTCGCCCAGTTTCCGGAGCAACGGCACAGTGTCATCCCAACCGATACACGCATCGGTGATACTCTGGCCGTATTCCAGCGGCTCGCCCGGAACGACCTTCTGGTTGCCGGCACGCAGGTGGCTTTCGATCATGACCCCAACAATGCGCCGATCGCCGTTGTCGATCTGGCCGGCGACATCGTGCCCGACCTCGATCTGGCGTTGGTGCTGCTTGCGGCTGTTGGCGTGACTCAGGTCCACCATCAGGGTCTGCGGTAGGCCGGCCTTGTCGAGTTCCCCGGCAGCCTCGTTCACATGCGCAGCATCGTAGTTGGGTTCACGCCCGCCGCGCAGTATCACGTGGCAGTCCTCGTTTCCGGTGGTACAGAACACGGCGGAGTGGCCGGCTTTGGTCAACGACAGGAAATGATGGGCCTGGCGCGCAGCGCGTATGGCGTCCACGGCCACCTTGAGCCCACCATCGGTGCCGTTCTTAAAGCCCACCGGACAGGACAGCCCCGAGGCCAGTTCACGGTGCACCTGGCTTTCGGTTGTGCGTGCGCCGATGGCACCCCAGCTGATCAGATCTGCCACGTATTGCGGGGTCACAAGATCAAGAAACTCAGTCGCCGCCGGAACCCCCATCTCGTTGAGATCCCGCAGCAACTCGCGCGCCAGCCGCAGCCCCTTGTTGATCTTGAAACTGCCGTCCAGATCCGGATCGTTGATCAGCCCTATCCAGCCCACGGTAGTTCGCGTCTTCTCGAAAAACCCCCGCATTACGACTAAGAGATCGTGCGCCAGTTCCTCACGAATCACACGCAGCCGCCCGGCGTACTCGCGCGCCGCCGCCGCGTCGTGAATGGAACATGGCCCTACCACCACCAACAGTCGGTCGTCCTCACCGTGCAATATGCGGTGGATGGCCTGGCGCGTCGCGTGCACGGTCTGGGATGCCGGCTCGGTAATCGGATATTCCTGGTGCACCTGCTCAGGCGATGCCACCTCGCCGATAGAACGGATGCGTAAGTCGTCTGTGGTATGCATGACGGCGACAATTATTCGTGATGGTTTATGGAATGTCGATTTGTAGCGAAAACGCCCGTATATTACCGCACCACCGCAGGGCGGGTCGCGTCCGTTTGTTGACTTAAGTCAGTCGGTGCAGCTTTTTGGTGCGCGAGAGCACGACGCAAACCCGATATGCGCCAGCTCTCCCCCCAATACGGGGCGAACCGAATGCGCGCGAAGCCGCGGCTACCCGCTGAATGCGCTGCGGAAACGGTCGACGAATGCCGCGTACAGTTTCGGGTCTAGCCGGTTGATACCCGCGGCGGCCGCCCGACCGCCACCGGTGGGGAACTCGCGGCACAGATCATCTGCACCCTGCCGATTGCTGAGCGGCGCGCGCACACTGACGCGAAATGCGCCGTCGGGTAACTCAGTCACCAGTGCGTGGGCACGCTGCGGTGCGCTGCGCGCCAGTTGGTTAGCCAGCACGCCGCTGATCCGCCGCGCCCAGGCAGCATCAGGCAACAGGTACAACGCCGAGGTATCTCCCTCCACTTCGGCCTTCAGGCTCTCAGCCTGCGCCATATCGCCGGCGTAGCCTTCACGCAGCCGGCCGTAGGCCGGGTCGTCATTGATGAACGCAAAAGGATCCTCGTAGGGCCGCACCCGCCGATACAGTTCGTCGGGCGCAAAGAACAGATCTTCGAGTTTAACTCCGTAGCCATTGTAGTTGAGGCAGATGCCGAGCATTTGCAGCTCTGCCAGGCGAGCCTCGTCAAGGTCCAGGGGCGCCGCGGCTCGGTGCGCACTCTCCTCGAGATTATCGCCGAAGGCGGCGGTAACCGCCCAGGGGAGATGCTTGCCACCTAGGAAATCGTTCACCAGCAGGCTGGTACAGACCTCCGGTGCAGTGTCGATGTGCGCCTGCAGCCCAGGATGGGAAGGAATTTCGCCTGCGAAATGATGATCGAAATAGTGGATCCGCGCGCCTGCAGCCAGCAGGGCCTCGAGCGGCTCACGATTCTTGTCCAGCGAGACATCCAGCACCGTCACCTCATCCCCCTCGCCGGCGTCGACTCGACGCAGCAGGTCGATATCACGCTTGACGCCAGTCACCAGTTCACTGTCTATGGGGAGCGCAAGTCGCAGCTGGTGTAGGGCACAAATGCCATCCGCATCGCCGTTGAATACGTCAAAATGAGCCAATTTCGAGGCCTCCTGCCAAAATTTTCAAGCCGGCGGGCCGCACTTAACCGGAGCGGCGCCGCGAAACAAATACGGCCCATATGGTACCATACGCGCCGGCTAGACTACGCCAGCAATTACGCGAGAGGAAAATGGCAGAGAACGCAAATCCACAAAAGAGCACCAACACCGTCTGGCACCATGCCACCGTCACCCGGGGACGCCGCGAGCAACAAAACAAGCACAAAAGCGTGGTAATGTGGTTTACGGGGCTGTCTGGCGCGGGCAAATCCACACTCGCGCATGCCGTAGAAGAGCGCCTGCATCAGGCCGGCTGCGGCACCTACGTGCTTGACGGCGACAACATCCGGCACGGATTGTGCGGTGACCTGGGGTTTTCGGATAAAGATCGCAAGGAACACATCCGCCGCATTGGCAACGTTTCCAAACTGTTCGTCGAGGCCGGTGTCATTGTATTGACCGCGTTCATTTCACCGTTTCGCGAGGACCGCCAACTGGTGCGTAACATGGTGCTGCACGGCGACTTCATTGAGGTTTACTGCCGAGCACCGCTCGAGGTCTGCGAGGAACGCGACGTGAAAGGACTTTATAAAAAGGCCCGCGCAGGCACGATCAAGGACTTCACCGGCATTTCCTCGCCATACGAGGAACCCGTCAACCCGGAGATTGTTGTAGACACAGGTTCTGAACCGCTCGAAAAATGTGTCGCACGCGTGATGGAACTCCTCAACAAGCGTGGCGTGATCACACCGTTCCACCTGCCGGGTGAACCCGGGCAGGCGTAACAGCTACCGGCATTCTTGCTCGCTAGCGTAGTTGTTCGACTCACGTCCCAACACGAAAAACAGGAATATGACAACCAAAGCAATTCTCGTAACGGGGGGCGCTGGATACATCGGCAGCCACGTTGTAAGACAACTCGGCGAAGCCGGCGAGCGCGTGGTTGTACTCGACAACCTCTCAACGGGATTTTCGGACGCGGTGCTGCATGGCGAGCTTGTCGTTGGGGACACCGGCGATCGGGAACTAGTCGCGCGCATCCTGGTGGAACAGGACGTCGATACGGTAATGCACTTCGCCGCCCACACGGTGGTTCCCGAATCGGTGGAGAACCCGCTGAAGTATTACTGGAACAATACCTGCAGCACGCGCAACCTGCTGCAATGTTGCCAGGAGCACGGTATCCGGCACTTCGTGTTTTCCTCCACCGCGGCTGTATATGGCATTCCGTCTGACGGCATTGCCAGCGAGGAATCAGCCACCGTGCCCATCAACCCCTACGGCACCTCAAAACTGATGACCGAGTGGATGCTGCGCGATCTCGGAATCGCTACCGATCTGCGCTACGTGGCACTGCGCTACTTTAATGTCGCCGGCTGCGACCCGCAGGCACGAATTGGCCAGTCCACCCCCAGGGCGACACTGCTGATCAAGGTCGCCAGCGAAGCGGCGGTCGGTAAGCGCCCCCACGTGTCGATATTCGGCACCGACTACCCGACATCGGATGGCACCGGGGTGCGCGACTATATTCATGTCGAAGATCTCGCCGATGCCCACCTCAAGGCGCTCGAACACCTGCGTAACGGCGGTGAATCAACCACACTGAATTGCGGCTACGGGCACGGATACAGCGTGCGGGAAGTACTGGACGCGGTTGAACGCGTCGATGGTAAAGCGCTCACCATCCGCGAGGAAACACGCCGTGCCGGCGATCCACCATCGCTGGTCGCGAGTGCCGATCGTATCAGGGAGTTGTTCGGCTGGCGACCTCGGCATGACGATCTGGACTTTATCGTCAAGACCGCGCTGCAATGGGAGCGCAAGCTGGCAGACAAACCCTCCAAATCGGATTGAGCGTTCAACGCTTGGCGCCGGGCGTCCCCTTGCCAAACAACACCACTTCCGCTGTCTGCATCAGGACAAGTATGTCCAGTAGCAAGCTGTGGTTCTTGATGTAGTACAGATCAAATTGGAGTTTTTCTGCCGCGTCCTGCTCCGATGCGCCGTAAGGGTAGTTTAACTGTGCCCACCCTGTCAGCCCGGGCTTTACCCGGTGGCGCTCCTCATAATACGGAATGGTCTCGGCAAGCCGCGTGACAAACTCGGGGCGCTCCGGACGCGGCCCCACGAAGCTCATGTCACCACGCAGAATATTATAGATCTGCGGCAACTCGTCGATGCGCATTTTGCGAATCACGCGACCGACCCGCGTCACCCGGCTATCATTGCGCTGCGCCCATTTCGCAATACCATCAAGTTCCGCGTCAACCCGCATGCTACGAAACTTCAACAGCTGGAACGGCCGGCCGTTTTCCCCAATCCGCACCTGCCGATAGAGCACGGGCATGCGCCAGCCGCCGTCGGCGACAATCGCCAGAGCGCTAAGAGCCAGTAGCGGCAGCGTCACTAGTAGCAGTAAGAAACTGGCTACCACGTCGAACCCGCGCTCGACATGCCCGCGCACTGGCCCGCGATTGAAGCCCTCCGAGAAGATCAACCAGCTGGGATGCAGCAGTTCTAGCATCACCCTGCCCGTTTCGCGCTCGAAAAATGTCAATGAGTCGACGATCTCGATACCACTCAGCCGACAATCTAGCAGTTCATGCGTGGGGAAATTCCTGCGGCGATCGTTCACCGCGACCACTATCTCGTCAACCTCAAGCTCTCGCACTAGTTCCAGCAAGGGCTGATCCAGCTGGATCACCTGCGCCTCGTCCAAAACGTCACGTTCGCCCTGCACATGCACGAAACCGACGATCCTGAAACCACGCTGATCGCTGCGCCGCCGCAGCTTAGAGAAATTCGCCGCACGCTCGCCAGCCCCGAGCACCAGCACACGACGCCGCAGCACACTTTGGTCAACCGTTTTGAGAAACCGGTACCGACCGGCGGCAAGCGCAACATAGGCCACGATCACCGCCAGGGTCAGCGCGCCGCGTCCCACCAGCAGGGCCGGCACCACATAAAACACCAGCGCCAGCGCAACCGCCGCCATCATGAAGCTCACCGACAGCCGCAGCAGCACGCCCAAGAAACCCTCGCGCAACCGGCTCTGGTACAGGCCCATGGAAACCATGCTCATACTGACCGCAGTGGCAAATACGAGCGCACGCGCAAATAACATAAGCGCAGCGGGTTCCAGCTGGAATGGATTAAAGATACCCAGGCGACGCAACCATACGCCTGCGTAGACGGACGCGAACAGCACCGCGAATTCCACGATGCCCAACATCACGAACGGCGTACGGAAGAAATGACTGACCCGTCTTGTCGTCGCCAACTTCGGCCTCGAGCCTTTATACGTTGATATGGCTACACGTTACCGCTAACCCGCGCCGCCCGCTACTGCTCGCGCAATTCGCCCGAGTTGAGTAAAATGCGCGCGCCGCACCGAGAATGGAGCCGCGCCCGATTCCGCGATAGCGCGCAGTAACATAGCATTTGGCGGTAAATAGTATCGAAATGTTGCATAACCTATTGTAATTTGTGCAATTTTACCACTAATCGCACGCGAGTTGGAGGCAAGGGCAAACGCATGGCATTTGACATCAGTAACTCGAAAATAGGGATCATTGGCCTTGGCTATGTAGGCTTGCCACTGGCCGTTGAGTTTGGCAAACACTATCCGACCGTTGGTTTCGACATCAATAGTCCGCGCATTGCCGAGTTGCGGGCTGGCAAGGACAGCACGCTGGAGGTCGACGCGGCGGAGCTGTCCTGTGCCTCGCAACTCGAATTCACGGATACGATAGAAGAAACTGCAAAGTGCAATGTTTATGTGATCACCGTACCGACCCCCATCGACGAGCACAAGCGACCCGATCTTCGCCCGCTAGAAAACGCAAGCACAGCCGTCGGCTCAGTCCTGCGCAGTGGCGATGTCGTAGTATACGAGTCGACGGTGTATCCCGGTGCGACGGAAGAAGTCTGTGTGCCTATCCTTGAGCAGGTCTCTGGACTGGCCTTCAATCGTGACTTTTTCATCGGTTATAGTCCGGAGCGTATCAACCCCGGCGACAAGGAACACCGGGTCACGACTATTAAAAAAGTCACTTCCGGTTCAACGCCTGAGAGTGCCGCGTACATAGATAACTTATACGCTTCGGTAATTGCCGCGGGTACACACCTGGCGAGCAGCATTCGCGTCGCTGAAGCGGCCAAGGTAATTGAAAACACCCAGCGCGACCTGAATATCGCGCTCGTCAATGAACTCGCGCTGATCTTCAACAAGCTCGGCATCGACACGCAGGAAGTACTGGAAGCCGCTGGCACCAAATGGAATTTTCTGCCATTTCGGCCCGGTCTGGTGGGCGGACATTGCATCGGCGTCGATCCGTACTATCTGACCCACAAGGCACAGGAAATCGGTTACAACCCGCAAGTAATTCTTGCCGGGCGCCGCATTAACGACAACATGGGCGGTTACGTGGCCGGTCGTGTGATCAAAATGCTGACCCAGCGCCGCATTCACGTGGTTGACGCGAACTTCCTGATTCTGGGACTGGCATTCAAGGAGAACTGCCCGGACCTACGAAATTCCCGCGTGATTGACATTGTCAAAGAGCTGCGTGGCTACCAGGCCAACATCGATGTATTTGACCCCTGGGTTTCCGCACAAGAAGCCAGCGAAGAGTACGGTGTCGAGTTGATAGACCAGCCGCGCGCCGGGCACTACGATGCAGTTATCATCGCCGTCGCACACGATCAGTTTCGGCAACTGGGCGCTGCGGGCATTCGCGCGCTGTGCAAGCCCGAGCATGTGCTGTTTGACGTAAAGTCAATGCTCACACGCGACGAGGTCGATGCGCGGCTTTGAATAGACCAGCCAGCTTGCTACACAGGACATGCCAGGACAGTTCACTTCTGGAGAATCGATGAAAATTTTGATCACAGGTACCGCGGGCTTTATCGGCTCGACGCTGGCGCAGCGCTTGCTCGCGCGCGGCGATAAGGTAATCGGCATCGATAACCTCAATGACTACTATGACGTGGAGTTGAAAAAGGCGCGGCTTGCCCGTCTGACAGAGCAGTCGCAGTTTACGGATGTGCGTGTTGATCTCGAAGACCGCGAAGGTATCAACGCAGTTTTTGAGAAGCACAAGCCACACCGTGTGATAAATCTCGCCGCGCAAGCCGGTGTGCGCTACTCACTTATCAACCCCCATGCGTACATCGACACCAATATCGTTGGCTTTCTCAACATTCTGGAAGGGTGTCATCACAACGCGGTAGAGCATCTGGTCTACGCCTCAAGCAGTTCAGTGTACGGTGCCAACACCAACTACCCGTTCTCGATCCACAACAACGTGGACCATCCGGTGAGCCTGTATGCGGCCAGCAAGAAATCCAATGAACTGATGGCGCACACCTACAGCCACCTCTACGGGATTCCAACCACCGGCTTGCGATTCTTCACCGTCTATGGCCCTTGGGGACGCCCGGATATGGCGCTGTTCCTGTTTACCCGCAACATCCTGGCCGACAAACCTATCGACGTTTTCAACTATGGCCAGCACCAGCGCGACTTCACCTATATCGACGATATCGTCGAGGGTGTGATCCGCACGCTCGATAAGGTGGCCACACCCAACAATGCCTGGAGCGGCGATGATCCGGATCCGGGCACCAGCAGCGCGCCCTTCCGCCTGTACAACATTGGTAACAATCAGCCTGTGGAACTCATGCATTACATCGAAGTGCTCGAAAACTGCCTGGGCAAGAAAGCGGAGAAGAACATGCTACCGCTGCAACCAGGTGACGTGCCAAACACCTATGCCGATGTAAGCGATCTTGTCGCCGATGTCGGCTACAAACCGCAAACCACAGTCGAAGAGGGAATCGCCAGATTCGTCGACTGGTATCGCGACTATTACGCCGTATCGCGCTAACGTATCAGGGCGGAACGGCGCAAGGCATCTGACATCAAACACGAAACATATTACTCATGAAGATAACAATATTCGGTAGTGGCTACGTCGGACTGGTCACGGGAACTTGCCTTGCAGAGGTCGGCAACGAGGTTGTCTGTGTTGATGTCGATCAGAACAAGATCGACATGCTGAACAACGGCAAGATTCCGATCTACGAGCCGGGACTTGAGGAACTAGTACTGAAAAACAGCACGTCCGGGCACCTGCAGTTCACTACCGATATCGCCAAGGGCGTGGAACACGGTCTGTTCCAGTTCATCGCGGTTGGCACCCCGCCCGACGAGGACGGATCGGCGGACCTGCAGTACGTACTCGCTGTTGCACGCAGCGTTGCGCAGCACATGAACGAATACAAGATAGTGGTAGATAAGTCGACGGTACCGGTGGGCACGGCTGACAGGGTGCGCGACGCCATCCGAACCACGCTCGGCGAGCGCGGAGTCGAAATGGACTTCGACGTGGTCTCCAATCCCGAGTTTCTGAAGGAAGGCGCGGCCATCGATGATTTCATGCGCCCGGACCGTATTGTCGTCGGCACCGACAATCCGCGTACCACGGAGCTGCTCAAACTGTTATATGCGCCGTTCAACCGCAGCCACGATCGACTGATCGCCATGGACATTCGCTCGGCGGAACTCACCAAGTACGCAGCCAATGCGATGTTGGCAACCAAGATCAGTTTCATGAACGAGTTGTCCAATCTCGCCGAGCGCCTCGGTGCTGACATAGAAAACGTGCGCCGGGGAATTGGCGCGGATCCTCGTATTGGCTATCACTTTATCTACCCTGGTGCCGGCTATGGCGGTTCGTGTTTCCCCAAGGACGTGCAGGCACTGGAGCGCACAGCGAAGGAAAATGACTACGACGCACATCTGCTGCAGGCAGTCGAACGCGTCAATGACAATCAGAAGACCGTGCTGTTCAGCAAGATCAACAGCCATTTCGGCGGCGATCTGAAAGGTAAGACGTTCGGGCTGTGGGGACTGGCATTTAAACCTAACACGGACGATATGCGCGAAGCACCGAGCCGCACACTGATGGAAGCCCTGTGGAACAGCGGTGCATCGGTGCGCGCCTTCGACCCCAAAGCGGCGGAAGAGACGCAGCGTATCTACGGCAACAGAAAGGACCTGGTACTGTGCGGATCGCCTGAGGAGGCTGCCAACGGTGTCGATGCGCTGGTGGTGGTTACGGAGTGGAATTTGTTTCGCAGCCCGGATTTCCTGGCCCTGAAATCAATGATGAAGGCGCCGGTGATCTTTGACGGACGCAACGTATTTGATCCCGCGATGCTGCAGCACGACGGGTTCGTGTACTACGGCATCGGACGCGGCGGCGCCGCATCGCCCTAACCGTCTGCGCCCATCGCCCACTTGCATTCCGTCTAGCGCCGCCCGCCGCTTCCGGCCCCGCCGCGACGCGGGCGGCGGGGGCGACCTGTCCGGCGCGGTTGCGACGGCCGTTCGGCCGGCGGCAACCCAGCGCTGGCCAGCAACGCATCAAGTTCGCGCCCAGTGACTTCACGCCATTTACCCGGACGCAATTCCCGCTCCAGGCGTAGAGGCCCGAAACGCACGCGAATCAGGCGGCTCACCCGCAGCCCGACCGCCTCCCAAAGCCGGCGCACCTCGCGCTTGCGACCTTCTTTGAGCGTGACGTGATACCAGCGGTTGGCGCCCTCCCCGCCGGCCTCGCGAATCGTGGCAAAATTTGCCGGACCATCGTCCAATTCCACGCCCTCGCGCAACCGGTGTAAGGTGTCACCGGAGACCGCCCCCAGCACTCGCACGGCATATTCACGCTCCACGCCGCTCCCGGGGTGCATCAGCCGGTTGGCCAGCTCACCGTCGGTGGTGAGCAGAATCAACCCGGCCGTATTCACGTCCAGGCGCCCGACTGCTACCCAGCGGCCGTCCCGCAGGCGGGGCAACGCAGCGAACATGGTGGAACGACCATCAGGATCACGCCGCGTGCAGACCTCTCCCACCGGCTTGTGGTACGCGATGACACGCCGCACCGCGGACCGCACCGCGACAGGGCGCCCATCCACCTGTACGCTCACTCCCTGCTCGACGCGCTCGCCCAGCGTTGCCACGCGGCCGTCCACCTTGACGCGCCCGGCGCGGATCCACTCTTCAATTTCCCGACGCGAGCCGAGACCGGCGCGCGCCAGCACCTTTTGCAGCTTTTCGCTCATCGGGACAGGATCGAAAAGAAGGGAGACCGTCAGCTAACTTTCCGCCGACAACCTCGGGGCATTGCCGGCTTCACCGTCGGACGACTCCGTCGCCTGCGCCACATCGCCCTGCGCTGCGGCGACATCGGTGCCGGATACGGTATCCTGGGCGGCGGGATCGGTGGGCTCCACCGACGGTGTGGCCTCGTGCACCACTTCGCTGTCGCCGATCGCGGCAAGCTCAGGGTCCTGAACATTCTCCGCCGCGTCGGGAAACACCAGATCCAGCTCGGCATTGATGCTATCGAGATCGCGTATCTCGGCAAGCGTTGGAAGATCGTTGAGACCCTTGAGGTTGAAGTAATCAAGAAACTCGCGCGTTGTGGCCAGCAGGGCCGGGCGCCCTGGTACATCACGGTGCCCGACAATACGCACCCAGCCGCGCTCAAGCAGCGTCTTGACGATGTTGGAACTGACACTGACACCGCGCACCTCTTCGATCTCCGCGCGCGTAATCGGCTGGCGATAGGCGATCAATGCCAGGGTTTCCAACAATGCGCGCGAGTAGCGCGCCGGACGCTCCTCCCACAGTTTGCTGACCCACGGCGCATAGTCTGACTTGACCTGGAAGCGAAAACCGGAACTGACCTCGCGCAGTTCAACGCCACGCTCTGCACAGGTTTGCGCCAGTGTATCGAGTGCGGCGCGCAGTTCCGTGCGCTCCGGGCAACCGTCCTCCGGAAACAGGGATTCGAGCTCTTCAAGCGCCAGCGGCCGACCCGCCGCCAGCAAAGCCGCCTCGATAATGTTCACCAACTGTTGTTCTTCCATTGGTCGCCAGTCCCGCCTTGCCCAAATTCCAGTTACTCGTCCTGCACTTCAGCCTGTTGCTGGCTCGCCGACACCGCCCTGACGTAAATCTGACCGTAGGGTTCGTTTTGCACCAGTTCGACCAGAGCTTGCTTGAGCAGCTCCAACAGCGCTAACAAGGTGACCACCACGCCCGAGCGTCCCTCCTTGACATCGAACAAGGATTGAAACTCGCTGAAATTCTCTGCTTTCACGCTCTGCAATACATCCGCCATGCGCTCGCGCACTGACAAGGGTTCGAGCTTTACATGATGGTGGGCGAACATCTCCACCCGGTGCATCACATCCTTGAACGCCGCAAGGACGTCGCGCATCTCAACCCGTGGTGGCAATCGCACCACCTTCTTGTCCACCACCTCGGCGCTCACTGCAAAAGTGTCGCGCCCAATCCTTGGCAAACTCTCGATGTCCTCGGCGGCCTGCTTAAAACGTTCGTACTCCTGAAGGCGCCGTACCAGTTCGGCACGCGGATCGCGCTCGTCCTCGTCTTCCGACGCCGGCCGCGGCAACAACATGCGCGACTTGATCTCCGCAAGCATGGCCGCCATCACCAGGTACTCTCCTGCCAGTTCAAGCTGCATATCCTTCATCAACTCGACGTACTGGACATACTGCCGGGTAACTTCGGCAATAGGGATATCGAGAATTTCGAGATTCTGGCGCTTGATGAGGTAAAGCAGCAGGTCGAGCGGACCCTCGAAGGCCTCGAGGAACACCTCCAGGGCTTCGGGCGGGATATACAAGTCGCGGGGCAATGCGGTCACGGGCTCGCCGCGGACTACGGCGAATGGCATCTCTTGCTGCTGAGGCGCGATCTGATCGTGTTCGGTAGTACTCAATGCCCTGCCTCGCTGCTGTGGGTGTGCGGACGCATCAGTATCCCAGGCCCATGGCGTGGCGAACATCATCGAGCGTCGCACGTGCGACCTCGCGCGCCCGCTCGCACCCTTCGCTGACAATGTTGCGCACCAGCGTCAGGTCGCCCTGATATTCCGCTGCGCGTTCGCGGATGGGGTCAAGCTCTGCCTGCACGGCCTCGATCACAGGGGCCTTGCAGTCCAGACAACCGATGCCCGCACTACGGCATCCCTGCTCTGCCCAGTCCCTGGTTTCTGCGCTCGAGTATACCTGATGCAGTTTCCACACGGGGCACTTGTCCGGATCCCCAGGGTCTGAGCGGCGCACCCGCGCCGGATCGGTAGGCATCGTCCGCAGCTTCTTTTCCACCGTGGCGGCGTCCTCGCGCAACGCGATGGTATTGCCATAGGACTTTGACATTTTCTGGCCGTCAAGGCCTGGCATCTTCGATGCAGGGGTCAGCAGCGCCTCCGGCTCGGGCAGGATTATCTTGCCGCTGCCCTCGAGGTAACCGAACAGGCGCTCACGGTCGCCAAGACTGACGTTTTGCTGGGTGTCCAGCAGCGCCCGCGCTGTCTCAAGTGCTTCCTCATCACCCTGCTCCTGGTAGCGCTTGCGCAGCTCGGTGTACAACTTGCCGTTTTTCTTGCCCATTTTCCTGACCGCGGCGGCGACCTTGTCCTCAAAGCCCACCTCGCGACCATAAATATGGTTGAAGCGGCGGGCAATCTCGCGCGTCAGTTCCACGTGCGCCACCTGGTCTTCGCCAACCGGCACCAGACCCGCCTTGTAAATCAAGATGTCAGCGCTTTGCAGCAGCGGATAGCCAAGGAAACCATGGGTCGCTAGGTCGCGCTCCTTAAGCTTTTCCTGCTGGTCCTTGAAGCTGGGGACCCGCTCCAGCCAGCCCAATGGTGTGATCATTGAAAGTAACAGGTTCAATTCGGCGTGCTCGGGAATTCGCGACTGGACAAACAAGCACGCCAGGCCCGGATTGACGCCTACCGCCAGCCAGTCGATGACCATGTCCCAAACGGCCGGCTCAATAATCTCCGGCTCTTCGTAGTGAGTCGTCAGGGCGTGCCAGTCAGCGACGAAAAAGAAGCACTCGTACTCGTGCTGCAGCTTCAGCCAGTTCTTGAGTACCCCATGGTAGTGCCCGAGGTGCAGCGCGCCGGTGGGTCGCATGCCGGAAAGCACCCGCTGTTGGTGTGGCAAAGAGGTCAATACGGGCCCCCCGGGACCATCACCGCATCAAGCGCAGCGCCCGAACGGCGGCGACGGACCGGAAGCTGTAAAAGAGCACAAAGGGGAGTCGACACTGGCTTGGTGGGTCGCATACACAGCGTATTATACCCGTAACCGATCCCCATCTCGAGGCGCACCGGGGCAGCTCAGGACTGAAATGCGGCCGGATCGCCCTTGCCCACGCGCGTTACCTGCGTCTGCTCCCCGGTCATATCGACCACGGTGGTCGGCTCTATCCCGCAGTTACCGGCATCCAGCACCAAGTCGACCTGGTGCTCGAGCCGATCGCGGATCTCGTGGGGCTCCGTCATCGGCTCCGAATCCCCCGGGAGGATCAACGTGGTACTCATCAGCGGCTCGCCGAGTTCGGCCAGCAGGGCCTGGGCAACCGGGTGATCGGGTATCCGCAGCCCCAGGCTGCGCCGCTTAGGGTGCACCATTCGGCGCGGCACCTCGCGTGTGGCCTGCAGGATAAAGGTATAGGGCCCTGGTGTGGACGCCCTCAGCAGGCGATAGGCGGCGTTATCGACCCGCGCATAGAGCGCAATCTCAGAGAGGTCTCTGCATACCAGGGTCATGTTGTGCCGCTCGTCAACCTGGCGTATACCGCGCAGGCGCTCCAGCGCATGCTTGTCTTCCAGGTGACAGCCCAGCGCATAGGCTGAGTCGGTCGGATAGACGATAACCGCGCCGCCACGCAGCAGCTCAACTGCTTTGCGTATCAGCCGCGGCTGGGGATTAACCGGGTGGATCTGAAAAAACTGCGCCACACAAAATTCCTGTCGCCGTCACGGCCTCAGCCAGGACAGGGCACCAGACCGGATTCCCCGGCCGCAGACGCGCCGTCCGCATCCGCGTTGCAAAGCGCGGCGGCCTGTGCCCAGGCGTCGGTCAGCCAGATCGGCGTACACCCCTCCGGTACGGATGCCAGGCGTCCCGGTTCCAGATAGGCCTGACCCGGTCCGTGATAATCCGATCCGGCCGATGCCGACAGGCCGAACTGCCGGGCGTGTTGCCCCTGCTGACGTATGTCATCACGGCCGTGGCTTCCCGAAACCACCTCGAGCGCATGGCCGCCGAGATCGCGAAATTCGCCGTACAACAGGCGCCGGCGGGTCGCGCTAAGCTTGTAGCGGGCGGGATGGGCAATCACCGCCAAGCCGCCCGCAGCGCGGATCCACCCAACTGCTTCCTCAAGGCTCGCCCATTGACCCGGCACATAGCCGGGCTTGCCCTGCACCAAAAAATGCCGAAATACGTGCCGCACATCCTTGCCGTTGCCGTTGTCGACCAAGAAACGCGCAAAATGCGTGCGGCTCAGTATTTGCCCTGCGGCGTGCCGCCGCGCGCCTTCCAAGGCGCCGCTGATGCCGCGCTCTTCCAGGCGCCGGGCGATCTCCTCGCCCCGCCACTCGCGAAACACCCGGAGTCGCTCGATCCCGGCTTGCAGCGGCGTCGAATCCGAGTCAACATAAAGGCCTACGATATGAATGGTTTTATGCCCCCACGTCACTGACAGCTCAATGCCGGGAACAAAGCCAAGCTGCAGCTGCGCCGCGGCCGCCTCCGCCTGAGCGAGCCCGGCGATCTCGTCGTGGTCGGTCAGCGCCAGCACCTGCACGCCACACGCACAGGCGTGGCGCACGAGTTCCTCCGGTTCGAGGGTCCCGTCCGAGGCGGTCGAATGCGAATGCAGGTCGTAACAGACAGTCATGGCGGGCGGCAGTGTAACCGAATCGGGTACCCGAGTCCCGCGCCAGGGCGTGGGGCGCGACCTATGAACAAACACGCAGGCGGTGTTTCAAAGGACTATGATAGGCATCACACCCCGCTATCGCGGCGCTGAATGGCGCAGTCTTGCAGGAGCATACCCACCACCATGAGCGCAGAATTGATCAGCACCAGCGTCGAGCGCATGGCGCAAAACGTCGAAGCCGCCGGGGCACAACTTCTCACGGCCCAACGTGCCGACGATGAGGTCGGACCACGCCTGCTGCTCGACGCGCTGCAGCGCTATTTTGAAATCCTAAAGGAACTCGAGGCGCAGGGCGGTGATGCGCTGCCCGCCGAGTTGCTCGAAGAACTGGTAATGGACACCGATACGCAGTCGGCCAATCCCGCCACCACCCTCGGCCAATACGGTATAAGCCTGCTGCGGGATCTCATCGTGCGCGCCCGCGACGCTCACCAGGCGCAGGCTTGCCAGACCCTGGAGCGCACCTGCGTGGCCGCCGCGCTTTGGACGGCGCGCCACGGCGGACGACTCGAGACGCTGGAGCCGGTCGTGGATGCCCTCGCAGAACTGGCCAATACGCTCGTGGCAACCCGCGCGCTCGCGGAACTTGCCGCACTGATGGGCGAAATCGCCGACGCCGTGGCGCCGCGCATCAAGCAGTCTCCGGACAGCCTTCATCCCGGACACCCCTGGCGGGTTCTCAACGTCAACCGCGGTATTGTTGCGACCCGTAGTCACGACCCGCTCGTTATGGACCGGGTGTTTGACGCCCTGTTACGCAACCTTCCGGACGCGGCAGCAGAATTTTTTGAGGAAGGAATGCGACAAGTCGAGATCATCGACTATCCCCCGCAAGTACGCGACGTGATGGAACGTTACTGGAGAAGCACGCACGCTCGCACGCTGCACTGATTACCTGTAACATGCACACGCCCGGCACTTGCACCGTGCGCAGGACAGCGCCACGCGGTCGCCGGGGCAAATTGACACAACAGCAATTGAAAACACATGCTTTACGCAATACTCGCTACCGATGCTGAAGGCAGCCTCGAGCGCAGGCTCCAGGCAAGACCGGCCCACCTCGCTCGGCTCGAACAGCTACGCGACGCGGGGCGTCTGGTGCTTGCCGGCCCGCACCCCGCCATTGACGCCGGCGATCCCGGCCCCGCTGGTTTCAGCGGCTCACTGATCATCGCCGAGTTCGACTCCCAGGATAGTGCGCGCGACTGGGCCGACTCCGATCCCTATGTTGCAGCCGGCGTGTTTTCAGGCGTGACAGTCAAACCGTTCAAGAAGGTGTTGCCCTGATGGCAAATGAAGCCCGTATCGCGATGATTCGCGAGCGGATTACCCGGGCACTGAATCCGGTTCTTGTCGAAATCGAGGATGAAAGTCACAAGCATGCCGGACATCCCGGCGCGCGCAGTGGCGGCGGGCATTTCAATGTCCATATCGTTGCCGATGCGTTTGCCGGCATTAGCCTGATAAAGCGCCACCGCATGGTCTACGACGCCGTTGGCGATGCCATGCACACTGAGATACACGCATTGAGCATCAGGGCGGAAACACCCGACGAGGCCGGAACCCACTGACCGGTCACAACCTGCACTAACCCAAGGAAACCATCACATGCAGAAATCAACACTCCTCGCGCTCGCCCTCGCCGGCAGCGCAACCGTCGCCATCGCCGCCGCCGAAGTGGCGGCTGTGGTCAACGGCACCTCGATTGAAAAGAGCACTGTCGACCGCTATGTCCAGATGCGTGCGGCACAGCAACCTGGAGCGCATGACAGCAAACAGGTTCTGGAGGAACTGATCAATCGCGAACTGCTGTATCAGGAAGCGGTGAAAGCCGGTCTGGAAAAGGATCCCGACGTGGCATTCCAGTTGCAGGAGCATCGTATTACCACCCTGGCATCGGCCATGGCCAGCCAGACCATCCGTTCCAAACCCATTAGCGATGCGGAACTGCGCAAGGAGTACGATCAACTTGCCGCTCATTCCCAGGCAACCGAATACAAGGCGCGCCACATTCTGGTGAAAAGCGAGGCCGATGCAAAGGCAGTTATCGCCGAACTGAACAAGGGCGCTGATTTTCAGAAGCTCGCGAAGGAACGTTCAACCGGGCCTAGCGGCAAACAGGGCGGTGACCTGGGATGGTTTGCAGCCTCGCAAATGGTGCCACCTTTCTCGCAGGCCGTCTCGGAAATGAAAAAGGGCGCGTACAGCAAAACGCCGGTGGAGACGCAGTTCGGCTGGCACGTGATCCTGCTCGAGGATACCCGTGCGCGCCCCGCACCGAAATTCGAGGACACCCGGCCGCAACTGGAAAAAATGGTGCAGAGCAAGCGCCTGAACGACCACATCAAAGTCCTGCGTGACAAAGCCAAGATCAAGATTAACTAGTTAGCCCGCCTGCCCGGCGTTCAACTCCTGCCCTTAGCGCTCCAGCAGCTTGAGTAGTCCCGTCTCATCGAGAGTCGGAACCTCAAGCTGCTGTGCCTTGTCCAGTTTTGAACCTGGGTTCTCGCCGATCACTACGTAATCGGTTTTCTTCGACACGCTGGCCGTTACCTTTGCGCCCCGCGCTATCAGCGCGGCCTTCGCCGCGTCGCGGGTCATCGACTCCAGGGTCCCGGTCAGCACGAAGCTCTTGCCCGCCAGCACCGAGCCACGAGTCACCGCCGGGGTCTCCGCCGGCCAGTGCACGCCCGAAGCACGCAAATTTTCAATGACCTCACGGTTGTGGGGCTGTGCGAAGAACGTGCAGATACTTTGCGCAACGATTGGCCCCACGTCCGGCGCCTGCTGCAACTGCTCGTCGTCGGCCGCCATCAGCGCATCAAGCGTCCCGAAGTGGGCGGCGAGTGTGTGTGCGGTCGTTTCACCCACCTGGCGGATCCCCAACGCAAAAATGAACCGCCCAAAAGTAGTCGATTTGCTCTTCTCGAGTGCAGCTACAAGATTGGCAGCTGACGTTTCCCCCATGCGCTCGAGCGCGGCGAATTGCTGCTGTGAAATGCGGTACACGTCAGACACATTCCGAACTAGCCCGCTATCCACCAGTTGCTCAACGAGTTTCTCGCCCAGCCCGTCAACGTCCATCGCCCGACGTGAAACGAAGTGCCTGATAGCCTGCTTGCGCTGCGCCGCACAGAACAGGCCGCCGGTACATCGCGCCGCCGCCTCGCCTTCCAGGCGCACTACTTCCGAGCCACATACCGGACAGTGCGTCGGCATCCGGAACCGGCGCGCGCCGCGCCGGCGTTTTTCCTTCACCACACTGACCACCTCGGGGATGACATCCCCTGCTCGGCGCACCACCACGGTGTCGCCCTTGCGCACATCGAGCCGTTCGATTTCATCCTGATTGTGCAGGGTCGCGTTGCTGACAGTCACACCGCCGACAAACACTGATTCCAGACGCGCTACCGGCGTCAACGCACCAGTCCTGCCCACTTGCACGTCAATGTCGAGCAAGCGGGTCATCTCTTCCTGTGCGGGGAACTTGTGGGCAATTGCCCAGCGCGGCGCACGCGACACGAAGCCCAGTGCCCGTTGCTGATCGGCGCGGTTGACCTTGTACACCACACCGTCGATGTCATACGCCAACGCGTCGCGCTTCGCCGCAAGCCTGGCGTAATAGTCCAGGCAACCCTGCGCGCCGTGCACCACTGCAGACTCTTCGTTGATACGCAACCCCCACTCGCGCAGCCGCGCCAATAACTCGCTGTGCCTGCCCGGCACCGTTCCGCCATCGATGCGCCCAGGACCGTAGCAATAGAACTGCAACGGCCTCGCCGCAGTGATGCGCGGGTCAAGCTGGCGCAAACTGCCCGCCGCCGCATTGCGCGGGTTGACGAACGTCTTCTCCCCCTTGTCTCGCTGACGCGCATTAAGTAGCTCGAACCCAGCCCGGGCCATGATGGCCTCGCCGCGCACCTCCAGCACCGCCGGATACCCCGAGCCAAGCAAGCGCAGCGGGATACTCTCGATGGTTCGCACGTTCTGCGTAACGTCCTCGCCCCAAGTACCGTCACCCCGAGTTGCGCCGCGCATCAACACGCCGTTCTCGTACAGTAGACTAATCGCCAATCCGTCCAGCTTGGGTTCGGCAGCATACTCGATCTCGTCCTCGCCGAGCCTCTCGCGCGCGCGGCGATCAAAATCAGCGACTTCGTCTGGGTTGAAGGCGTTTCCGAGCGACAGCATGGGCAATTCATGGCGCACTTCGTTGAATTGCTTCAACGGTTGCGCACCGACCCTTTGGGTAGGCGATTCGGGAATCACGAGGGCAGGAAACTCGTCCTCCAAATGCTGCAACTCGCGTAGCATGCGGTCGTATTCCGCATCGGGAATCTCGGGGCTGTCGAGAACGTAATATAAATAATTGTGATGCTCGATTTGCTTGCGCAATTCGGCAGCACGGCGTTCAACGTCCCTGGGAATCGTCATAAAAGCTGACAACGGTGGTCGCGGCCGCGTTTCAAGCGCTCAACTATGCCGTCGCTTGACCTGCGCCATCTTGATATTTAAGCGAAATGCCTCGACTCGCTCCCTGAGGGGACTGATCAGCTGTGGCGTCAGCACGCCGCGCGACTCGTCACACAGCTCACCTTGCAGAAACGCCGCCAGTGCCTGACCGGTGTCCAGCGTCGTGGCAAAGGCCTCGCGCCCCTCAACCGGACCCGGCAGCACCATGAACAGCACCAGCGCCGGCGTGCTCAGTTCAGTCATAGCCTCAGGTTCAAACACGCCCGGCTCAAGCGCATTGGCCAGGCTGCACACCGCGGAGCCGCCCGCACGTTGCGCCTCTTTGCCACTCTCATAGAGGTGAAAAATGTTCATGTCGCCATGCACCATGCCTGTCGACTCGGTCGCCGCACGTATAGCCGCGCCGTCAAACGACCGCCCCTTCGGCGCCATGATATAAAACGTAATAACAAGCTGTTCCCCGCCAGGCACATCCGTCTCCAGTTCGCCAATAGCCCGCATGTCGCCCACCGCAGCGGACGATATCTCCCCGGCGTTGCGCTCGGCAACTACATCATTTAGTGGTGCAAAATCTGTTTCGACGTTCTCGCCATGTTCGACTGGCGGCACAGCTTCAACCATACCGCGCCGCGGCGCAGCACGTTCGCGCAGCCGCTTCATGCCGGAGCGCAGGCGCGCAACCACATGCTGCACACCGCGCGCATTCTCGCGTTTGCTAAGAAGGTATACGCCGAACACGATGCCGGCGCCAATCAAGAGCAGACTCACGCGCAATCCGTCCATTGCGGCTGCACCCCTGTCAGGTTGCGAATGGGCGCGGCTCAGACCGCCGCAAGCTCGACTGCTTCGTCAACATCCACGGCAACCAGGTGCGATACACCCGGCTCGTTCATTGTCACACCCGTCAACTGGTGGGCGATTTCCATGGTCAGCTTGTTGTGCGTAATGAAGATAAACTGGGTTCGGTCGGACATCGACTCCAGCAGTTCGCAGTAGCGTCCAACGTTGGCGTCATCCAGCGGCGCGTCCACCTCGTCCAACAGGCAAAACGGCGCAGGATTGAGCTGAAAGATAGCGTACACCAGCGCGACCGCGGTGAGGGCCTTCTCACCTCCTGACAGCAAATGAATCGTACTGTTGCGCTTGCCCGGCGGGCGTGCCATGACGGTAACGCCGGTTTCCAACAGGTCGTCGCTGGTCATCTCCAGGTAGGCATGACCACCCCCAAACAGCCGCGGGAAATAGCCCTGCAAACCACTGTTGACCTTGTCATAGGTCTCCTTGAAGCGGGTGCGCGTTTCGCGATCGATCTTGCGTATTGCACCCTCAAGGGTATCGAGCGCCTCACTAAGATCTTCGTGCTGGGCATCAAGGTACTTCTTGCGCTCCGACTCCTGCTCATACTCGTCGATGGCTGCCAGATTGATCGGACCGAGGCGCTGTACACGCCGTTCAAGACCCTCGACCTTTTCCTGCCACACCTCTTCGCTCGCCTCGTTCGGCATCTCGCGTAGCAATGTTTCAAGTTCAAATCCCGACTGCGCCACGCTTTCAGCCAGCGTCTGGCGCCGCACCTTGAACTCCTGCGAGGCGATGCGCGTCTGCTCGAGCGCTTCGCGGGCCTCCTGTACTGCCTGCTCCGCACTACCGCGGCGCTCCTCCAACTCGCGCACGGTGTGATCAATCGTTTCGAGCTTGCGCCGTGCGTCGGCCAGTTCCGCCTCGACGATCTGGCGCAGCGCCAGTTGCGTCTCCAGGGCACTGCCCATTTCCGCCAGCGGCGCCTCGGCTTCAGCGATTGCGGTATCAAGTTCCTCGTGCCGCGCCATCAGCTGCGCGAGCCGGGTCTCAAGGCGTTGCATCGACTGGGTAAGCGAACCGGATTCCGTACGCAGGCTCTCGGCGCGCAGTTGCAACTGCTGTGCCGCCTCCCGGTCTGTCTGCGCAGCGTCACGAGCCTCCTCCAGCGCGCTCCTGAGCGATCCGCGCTGCTCCTCGAGCGACTGACGTTGCTGTTCGAAACCCGAGATTTGCTCCACCGCTTGCTGCAGTCGGGTACGCGCCTCACCTATCTCTTGCGTATCCCGTTCGACCAGTGCCTGCGTCTCACGCAGTTCCTCTTCCAGCCGTGCCTGGCGCGTCTGCACCTGCTCCAGTCGTGCACGGCGCGCGCTCAGCTCGGACTGCAGATCGGCATGGGTGCGCGTGCTGCGGTTCAGTTCCGCCTGGCTTTGTTCGCGTTGCGCTTCCAGTGAGCGACGCCGCTCGCGATCCTGCTCGAGCCGCTGCTGCATCTGGTCGAGGCGATCGGTTTCCTCATCCAGCGCGGCAATGAGTGTCTTGAGTTCCTGTTCGCGTTCCAGCACGCCCGCCTTGGCATCGGCATCACGCACCACGCGCAGCCAACCGTTGCCTAACCACAAGCCGTCACGGGTAACGACCGACTCGCCGGCACTGAGGCGCCCGCGCATCGCCAGCGCCTCGGACAGGCTATCCACCGCGTAAACCCCGGTCAGTAGCGCATCGAGGCGCCATGGCGCACGCACCTTTTCCATCAACGGTGTGGCGACCGTGTTATCCGGTGCCGGCGGCGACGCCTTGGTGTCAAACAGTGTGACGCTACCCTCGCGCAGCGCGCCGAGCGCATCGCCAAGCGGTTCGAGACCCGGAACGCAGACCGCCTCGAGGTTGAAACCCAGCACGCACTCCATCGCCCGCTCCCAACCATGCTCGACATCAAGTTCCTCGGCAAGCCTGGGTGCTGTATCGAGTTGCTGGCCACGCAACCAGTCGCTGACCGCGCCCTCCTGTTTGCCGAGCGCAACCTGTTGCAGTGCTTCAAGCCGGGCACGTTCCCCATGCAA
>CP070733.1:2530935-2545405 GCA_020347585.1 Pseudomonadota bacterium
CGACCGTGAGCCGCAGGAGCTTGTCCGCCCCCTCCACGGCCTCGGCCGCGGTGATTCGCGCGACCCTCAGATCCACGCGCGCGAACTGATCGATATCGATCTGGGGACCTACAGGCTCCACATCGGCGTCTGCCGCGCTCTGCCCTCCCTCCTCACCGAGCGATTCCTTCGAGTCCTCGACCATTGCCTCCACCTGCTCGCCGCGCACCCGGGTCATGAGTCGCTGGAATCCCTTTATCTCGTGGTCGAGCAGGGGCCGGCCCACGTCGTCCCACGACACGATCTCCGAGTCCAGGAACGCCTCGGCGTTTGCCGCCATCCGGGGGACGATGGGCTTCAGATAGACCATCAGCGCGCGAAACAGATTGAGCCCCATGCTGCAGACGGACTGCACCCGGGCCTCGTTGCCCTCCTGCTTCACGAGCATCCACGGCTTGTGCTCGTCAATGTACTGATTGGCGAGATCCGCGAGCGCCATGATTTCGCGCACCGCCTTGGCGAACTCCCGGCCCTCGTAGTGGCCGGCGATCTCCTCGCCCGCGGCGTGAAATCGCGCGTATAGATCCGGATCCTCGAGGGCTTCCGCCATGCGTCCCCCGAAACCTTTCGTCACGAAACCCGCGCAGCGCGACGCGATGTTGACCACCTTGCCCACGAGATCGGCGTTCACTCTCTGAACGAAATCCTCGAGGTTGAGATCCAGATCGTCGATGCCGGAGCCGAGCTTGCCCGCGTAGTAATAGCGCAGGTACTCGGGATTGAGATGGTCGAGATAGGTGCGCGCATCGATGAACGTGCCCCGCGACTTGGACATCTTGCGCCCGTTGACTGTGAGGAATCCATGGCAGAAGACGGCGGTGGGTGTGCGGAAACCTGCGCCGTACAGATTCGCGGGCCAGAACAGGGTATGGAAGTACGCGATGTCCTTGCCGATGAAGTGGTAGAGCTCCACGGTGCTGTCCGGGCCCCAATAGGCGTCGAAATCCAGATCCTGGCGTCGTTTGCAGAGATTCTTGAAGCTCGCCATGTAGCCGATCGGGGCATCGAGCCATACGTAGAAGTATTTGCCCGGTGCGTCCGGAATCTCGAAACCGAAATACGGCTCGTCTCGCGAGATGTCCCAGTCCTGGAGCCCTATGCTGAACCATTCGTCCAGCTTGTTCGCGATCTCGGGCTGAACCCGTTGCTCGCCCGTGCCTGCGCCGACCCAATCCTTCAGCATGTCGGTGAAATCACCGAGGCGAACGAAGTAGTGCTCGGAGTCCCGCCACAGCGGCGGCTCGCCCGAGAGCACCGAAACCGGATCGATGAGATCCGAGGATCGGTAGGTGGTGGCGCAGACCTCACAGCTGTCGCCGTACTGGTCCGGGGCCCCCCAGTCCGGATTCGGGCAGGTGCCACGGATGTACCGATCCGGAAGCCCGACCCCGTTGACCGGGTCATAGGGCTCGCGGATGGTCTTGACGGCGATGTGGCCCCCATCGCGGAGCCGCTCGTAGATTAGATTCGAAAGCTCCCTGTTCTCGTCCGAGTGGGTGGTGTAGAAATTGTCGAAGCTGACACCGAACGCCTCGAAGTCTGCCTGGTGCTCCTCGCCGATGCGGGCAATCAGCTCCTCGGGACTGATCCCGTCCTGCTCGGCGCGCAGCATGATCGGCGTGCCGTGACTGTCGTCGGCGCACACGTAGAGGCAGTGGTGCCCCCGCAGCCGCTGAAACCGCACCCAGATATCGGTCTGGATGTACTCCACCAGGTGCCCCAGGTGGATCGATCCGTTGGCGTAGGGCAAGGCGCTCGTGACGAGGATGGTTCTGGAATCGTCGCTCATGGGTCTCTAGACGGGCCGTCCACGATCCCGACTGCCTGTCGACCGTGTGTCCGCCTCCCCGGCGAGGAGGGAGCGACAGTAAGGGGGTGTGGACGAGGGGCGCAAAACCCCGGCCTCGAACATGTCATGGACTTCCGCACGGCGGTCTGGAATCGAAGCGGCATCACGGCCGGCGCACAAGGTATCACTAAGCCCCGGGCCGCGCCACGCGTGCCCCCCCCGACCGTGCACGGCGCCGCCCCCGTCGGGGGCCCTTTCGACTCGCGGATTCTGCGGTAGAATCGCCGCAAATTTCTTTCCTGGAGAGCGAGTGATGGGTCAGCTGACGAAGGCCGCGATCGAAGAAGCGATTGCCGGCTACATGGACCCCTATCTGGAGACCGATCTGGTCTCCGCCAAGTGCATCAAGAGCGTGGAGGTGGACGAGGCCCGCGTACGGGTGGACGTGCAGCTCGGATTCCCGGTCGGCGACTATGCCGAGTCGCTGCGCCGCACCCTGGAGGAGCGGGTTTCAGCCGTGCCGGGTGTGGAGGCCTGCGACGTGCAGGTCCGGGTCAAGATCGCCACCCACGTGGTCCAGCAGGGGGTCGAGACCCTCGACAAGGTCAAGAACATCATCGCCGTGGCCTCGGGCAAGGGAGGAGTCGGCAAATCAACGGTGGCAGTGAACCTGGCCCTGGCGCTCTCCGGCGAGGGCGCGACGGTGGGCATCCTCGACGCGGACATCTACGGCCCCAGCCAGCCCCGTATGCTCGGCAACAGCGGGCAGCCGGATTCCACCGACGGGAAGACCCTCGAGCCTCTGGTGAGCTATGACATCCAGTCCATGTCCATCGGCTATCTGGTCGACGAGGAGACGCCGATGATCTGGCGAGGCCCCATGGTGACCCAGGCCCTGGAGCAGCTGCTAAAGGACACGAACTGGCGTGACGTGGACTACCTGATCATCGACCTGCCGCCGGGAACCGGGGATACCCAGCTCACCCTCGCGCAGAAGATCCCGGTGAGCGGCGCGCTCATCGTGACCACGCCCCAGGACATCGCCCTGCTCGACGCGCGCAAGGGCCTGAAGATGTTCGAGAAGGTCGAAGTGCCGGTGCTGGGTATTGTGGAGAATATGAGCATCCACATCTGCAGCGAGTGCGGTCACGAGGAGCACATCTTCGGTGCCGGGGGCGGGCAGAAGATGGCCGAGCAGTTCGACGTCGACATGCTGGGCGCGCTGCCGCTGGACATTCGTATCCGCGAGGAGACCGACGGCGGCAAGCCTACCGTGGTGGCCGAGCCCGACAGCCGCATAGCGCAGATCTACCGCGAGATCGCGCGGCGTATGACGGCCAAGCTGTCGCAGCGTTCCAAGGACTACAGCGCGGTGTTCCCCAAGATCGTCATCCAGAACAACTGACCTGCGGGTTGGTCACACATTGCCGGGGGCGAAGTGCGCAAAGCGCTTCGCCCCTTTTGTTTTTGCCGCTGGTCTGACGGCGGCTTGCCAGCCGTACCGCCAGCGGCTAGCATCCCGGTTCTGTTTTGGGGCAGTCTGGCGATTCAACAATGAGCATCAAGTCCGACAAGTGGATCCGTCGCATGGCGGAACAGCACCGCATGATCGAGCCGTTCGAGCCGGGACAGGTTCGGGAGAACGGCGAAGGCCGCATTATTTCCTACGGCACGTCGAGCTACGGCTACGATGTACGCTGCGCCGACGAATTCAAGATTTTCACCAACATCAACTCCGCTGTCGTTGACCCCAAGGACTTTTCGGAGCACAGCTTCGTCGATCTCAAGGCCGACGTGTGCATCATTCCGCCCAATTCCTTCGCCCTGGCGCGCACCGTGGAGTACTTCCGCATTCCGCGCAGTGTGCTCACCGTGTGTCTTGGCAAGTCGACCTACGCGCGCTGCGGCATCATCGTCAACGTCACCCCCCTCGAGCCCGAGTGGGAGGGGCACGTGACGCTCGAGTTCTCCAACACCACGCCGCTGCCGGCCAGGGTCTATGCCAACGAGGGGGTCGCGCAGGTGTTGTTCTTCGAGTCCGACGAAGTGTGCGAAACTTCCTACAAGGATCGCGGCGGCAAATACCAGGGGCAGGAGGGCGTGACGCTGCCGCGCGCCTGAGTACGGTCCGCATTCGCCGACACTGCAACTTTCCCCGCGCCCGGCGCTCCAAGCCGGTATGTTAAAGCGATTGGGGGTACTGTTAATGATCTTTCGCGTTGTGATGTATGTGACGCTGTTGCTGCCGGTGGTGGCGGCTGCCGGGCTGCTCGAGGAGGGGTTCGAGGCAAGCTACAGCGTCAGTCGCAACGCCATGGACATCGGTCTTTCCGAACGGCAACTGACACGCGATGGACAGGGTGCCCTGGTCTACAGTTCGCGCACCTACGCTCAGGGTCTGCTCGCGCTGTTGGCCGGCGATGTCATCACCGAGCGCAGTGTTATCACCGAGCGCAACGGGCAACTGCAACCGCTGCGCTACAGCTACGAGCGGCGCGGTGGAAGAAAAGACCGCCGCTACCAGCTGCAGTTCGACTGGCGGGCGCGCACCTTGCACAGTGATTTCGACGGGCGCTCGCAGCGCCTTGCCCTCGATGGGCCGACCCACGACCTGCTCAGTTTTCAGTTGAGACTCATGCGTGCGCTGCAGCGCGGGCAGTCGTCGCTGACATTGCAGATCGCGCGCAAGGCAAAGCTGGAGAGCTACCAACTGCGGGTGACCGGCACAGAAAGCATCGATACTGCACTCGGTCGTTTCACGGCCGTGCGGGTGGAGCAGCAGTCCGGGCCACGCAGTGGGAAGGATTTTCGCTTCACCTTCTGGTGCGTAGCGGAACTTGGCTATCTCCCGGTGCGTATCCGGCGTGAGGAGCAGGGCGGTGAGGTGTACCTTTCCGAGCTGCGCAAACTGCAACGCACCGGAACCGCCGCGGTGGCCCTGCGCACCACAGCGGACGTATACACTGTGGCCGGCGCCGACTAGTTGCGCGTGCCGAACGGCTCTATCGGCTCGGCGCCGGGGCTACGCAACGTGCCGGTGGCGGCTGTTCCTGGTGGCTGGCTTCGGCGATTTGCAACCGCAGCTTGCCAAATCCGGCATCGATCTCGATCTGCAACGGCAGGCGCCGTGGATCGTCGGACAGCCAGAGGGTAAGTGTCCCTTCCTTTCCGGCTTCTTCCTCGTTGCTGCGCATGATCGCTACCCTCAGGGTCGCTGCGGTCGACTGAGCGAGCGCGATGGTTTCGCGGCCGATCAGTCGGGCACGGTTGGCGTTGATCTCGTCGCGGTAGGAAACGGTCATGGGCAGTTCGCCGCTGGCGTCGAAATCGTGCCAGCGCACCGCGAACAGTGACGCCAGCGGTTCGATGATTGGCTCGTCTGTCGGTAGTTGCACCGCTTTGTCGAACACCAGGGAACTCAATTGCGCGTCGATGCGCGGCCGCGTATCGAGAAACGCGGGCAGCGCCTTGTCACCGTCGTGCTCCCAGCTAAATTGCTGGTTTCCCAGGTTCTCCTCGTCGTCGGGCGCGTACTGCGGCACCGCCACCAGCTGGCGCTTGCGGTAGAGTTCAACTTTGCCATTTTCCCAGTCCAACCAGACCGTGCGGTGCCGCTGCCGCTTACCGTCATCAATTTCTTCGGCGAGGTAGGCACGCAAGAGGTCGGGGCTGACCCGGCTGCGCCAGTGGTAGCGCACCGGCCGCAGCAGCTCGGCAAATCCATGGTCTTCGGTGCTCAGCCGCAGCGACAGTTCACAGCTTGGCTGGCCCGCAAACGGGCGTTGCGCGGCCGGGGCGGAAACCGCCACATCGGCAAGCTCTGCCCAGACGTAGGCCGAAAGAATGCCGCTATAGGAAAGGGTGTACAGCAGGTTTTCGGCGTTCGGTACGCGTGCCTCGGTGAGGTGCCATTGCGGGTAATCGTTGCCTGCTGCGGCCTGCGTTACGAGCAGCAGGGCCGCGCCGACCGCGCACCCTTGCCATCGCCACATATACTGCATGATTGCGCTGACCGTCGCGCGCCGGTCAAACGCCGCTCCCGGCCTCGTGCGTGGCCGGGTCAGCGCGGTACATGCGCTCGTCGTCCGAAATGGGGTGCCCGTCATACAGTACCGTGTCGTCCTCGAGGCGCACGCGCCCCTCGGCAAACCAGCGAATCGCCAGCGGATAGATAAGATGTTCACGTGTGTGCACGCGCGCTGCCAGCGCGTCGGCATCGTCACCCGGCTGCACCGGCACCGCGGCCTGCACGATGACCGGACCGGCATCAAGTTCGGGGGTGACAAAGTGCACGCTCGCGCCGTGCACCGCATCGCCGGCTTGCAGTACCCGTTGGTGCGTGTTCAAACCGCGGTACCTTGGCAGCAGCGACGGGTGGATATTCATCATGCGTCCGGCATAGTGCGCAACGAAACCATCGCTGAGGATGCGCATGAATCCCGCCAGCACCACCAGTCCCGGCGCATAGCGGTCGATCAACGCCATCATTTCGGCATCGTAAGCGTCGCGATCGGCATAGTTGCGATGATTGAGCACATGCTGCGGTATGCCGGCGTTTGCTGCCCGGGTCAGGCCGTAGGCCTCGGCCCGGTTGCTGATTACCGCCACCACCCGTGCCGGTACGCTGCCAGTGGCAATGGCGTCGATGATGGCCTGTAGATTGGAGCCGTTGCCGGAAATCAGCACCACAACCGACAGCGGTTGGTCTGGTGATTTGCTCATGGCTCGCAACGCCCGCGCTGCACGTTCAGAGGAATTTCACCTGCGCGGGTCCGTCGCCGGCAGCGATGGTGCCGATAATGCTGCAACTCGCGCTCTCAGCGCGTAACAGTTCCATAGCTCGCCCGGCGTCGCCTGCGGAAACGATGACCACCATGCCGATACCGCAGTTAAAGGTGCGGTGCATCTCCGCGTCGGCGACATTGCCCTGTTGCTGCAGCCAGTCGAATATCGCCGGGCGCTGCCATGCACTGCGCTCGATGCGCGCGACGGTGGCTTCGGGCATGACTCGCGGCAGGTTCTCGGTGAGACCGCCGCCGGTGATATGCGCAAGCGCATGCACCTCAATGTTTTCGAACAGGTGTAGCAGTGGTTTGACGTAGATGCGGGTCGGCGCGAGCAGCCGTGCGCCGAGGGTGGCACCGTCAAACGGCTGCGCAAGATCGGCGTCGGCCGCCTTGATGATGCGGCGAATCAGCGAATAGCCGTTGGAGTGCGGACCGCTTGAGGACAGCCCCAGCAGCACGTCACCGGCGCGCACCTTGCTACCGTCGATGATCTCGCTCTTTTCCACCACGCCCACACAAAAACCGGCCAAATCGTAGTCGCCACCTTCGTACATGCCGGGCATCTCGGCAGTTTCGCCACCGATCAATGCCGCGCCGGCCTGCTCGCATCCCTGCGCGATGCCCTTGACCACCTCGGTGGCGACATCGACGTCAAGATGGCCGGTGGCATAATAGTCGAGAAAGAACAGCGGTTCGGCACCCTGCACGATCAGGTCGTTGACGCACATCGCCACCAGGTCGATGCCCACCGTATCGTGTTGTTGTGCCTGCATTGCCAGCTTGAGCTTGGTGCCGACACCGTCGGTTCCCGAAACCAGTACCGGCTCACGGTAGCGATCGAGCGGCACTTCGAACAACGCGCCGAAACCGCCCAGCCCGGTCATGACGCCGGGGCGGCGCGTGCGTTCGGCCCAGGGGCGGATGCGCTCGACGAGGCTGCTGCCCGCCTCGATATCCACGCCTGCGTCACGATAGGTGAGGGAGGTTGCCGGTTTGTTTGCGGAAGGCGACTTGTCTTCGGACACCGAAAGTTCCCGGATGTATGACCACGCGCCTCTTTGGCGGCGATTCAGTGCATAATACGCGCAACCGCCCGATCCGCGGGCTTCGCCGGCGCGCTTGGGCGCCGCACAGGGATAGCGCTTGTCGATTCTGTCTATGAAAAACACCGCGAACGGGTTTCACAGAGGCTGGGCGAAGTGTACCAAGTCACCGCTGCGCTTGGAACGCCATGCCGTGCGCGCGCTATGCGGGGCTGCACTTTTCTGGGTTGCGCTGGGGATTGCGCCAGGCGGTGCGGTGCGTGCCGACGAAATACAAGGGCTATACGAGGCCGAGGTACCGGTGCTCAGCCAGAATGTCGAGGACCGCAACGCCGCCATCAGCGCGGCGCTGCTGCAGGTATTGGTGAAGGTTTCCAGCCGGGCGGCCGTCAACAGTGCACCGCAGTTGCAGGAAGTCCTGGATTCGGCGAATCGTTTCGTTCAGCAGTACCGCTACCTGCGGGCAGACCCCGCACAGAAGAGCAAGGACAAGGATGGCGATGCGCCGCCTGGGCAGGTTCTCTGGGTGCGCTTCGACGAGCAGGCCATCAATGCCATGCTGCGCGCCAATGGCCTGCCGGTTTGGGGCCGTACCCGACCGGCGGCACTGGTCTGGCTGGCACTCAGTACACGGGGGCAGCGCAAACTGGTCAGTGCCAGCAGCAAACATGAGGCCCGCACGCTGCTACGGGAGGGCGCCCGGCGCCGCGGTGTGCCGCTGCGCTTCCCTCTGTTCGACCTCGATGATCGCAAGCAGGTCCAGATGAGTGATCTCTGGGGAGATTTCGCAGACCCCGTGTTGCGGGCCTCGCAGCGTTACAAGGCGCGTGCGGTGCTGGTGGGACGGGCCAGCCGCAGCGGCGACCAATGGCTGGGGCGATGGACGCTTTACGTCGAGGGCAGCCGCCACAGTTGGGAAACTCGCGGCGCGCAACTTAGCGACATGATCGACCCGGGCATCGACGAAGCGGCGGAAATACTTGCCGCCCGCTTTGCCCAGATGCAGCACGAAACGGTGGCGAACTCGCTGCTGGTGCGGGTCAACGGCATCGATTCACTGCCCGCCTACGACCGGACCATTCGCTACCTAACAGGCTTGGACATAGTAGAGGGAGTCCAGCCCTACCTGGTCGAGACCGATAGCGTCATCTTTCGCATCACGGCACGCAGCGGGCGCCTGGCGCTGGCACAAGCGGTTGCCCTCGGACACACGCTGGCCAGCGATGCGTTGCTCGGAACGGTGCCGCAACCGGCGGTATTCGGCGGCGCCACGACGGGCGAAACTGGGCAGGGAGCGACTGGTGTCCCGGACAGCGGACCAGGGGGGGCGGTGGCCCCAGTAGGAGCCGCTGATGACGGCATGACGCCGGCGGTGGTTCCCGCCCTGATTCCGGATCTCGTATACCAGCTGGTGCCGTGAAGCCACGCGATATTCCCAACATCATCAGCGTATTGCGAATCCTGCTGGTTGCCCCGGTAGTGGTATTCCTGCTGCACGAGCGCTTCACGGCGGCCCTGTGGCTGTTCATCATTGCCGGCGTCTCGGATGGGGTCGACGGATTCCTCGCCAAGCAGTTCGGCTGGGCCAGCCGCCTCGGCGCCATACTCGACCCGATTGCCGACAAGCTGCTGATGCTGGCCTGCTATCTGTGCATGGGCTGGCTCGGGCAGCTGCCCGCCTGGCTGGTTGCGGCGGTCGTCGCCAGGGACGTGGTCATCGTGGCGGGTTCGCTGGCCTGGTACCGGCTGATTGGCCGCCTGGACATCCAGCCCAGCGTCGCAAGCAAGATAAACACCTTTTTTCAGCTGCTGCTGGTGGTGGTGGTGCTGGTGGCCGTGCAGCCCGTGGCGGTGCCGGCCTGGCTCATCACCGCGCTGATTGCAATCGTGCTAGTGACCACGCTAGTGAGCGGCGTCGGCTACGTCGTGACATGGAGCCGGCGGGCCTCAGTAGCGCTCAGGGCGGAAAAGACCGGTGAGTGAGTCACGCTCTTGGTGGGTACTGGCCGTGCTCGCGGCGCTTGGCGTGCTGCTGTATTTGCTCGCCCCGGTGCTCACGCCGTTCATGGTGGCAGCGCTGCTCGCCTATATGGGCGATCCCCTGGTCGACCGACTTGAAGCCTGGCGGGTGCCGCGTACCCTGGCCGTGGCGATCGTTTTCTTAGTACTGACGACGGTCGCGGTGCTGGCGCTACTGGTTCTGGTGCCGATGCTGCAACGCCAGGTGGTGGTGCTGGTGCAGAAACTGCCGGGCTACCTGGAGTGGCTGCAGCACACAGCTCTGCCCTGGTTTAGCGCGACCCTGGGCGTTCCTGGGATTAACCTGGATCTGGAGTTGCTGCGCAACGCGCTGCAGGGGCACTGGATTGAGGCGGGCGGCGTGGTGCGGCGCGTGGTGGGTGCCGTGACGCAGTCAGGCCTGGCGCTGGCCCTATGGCTGGCCAACCTGGTCCTGATCCCGGTGGTGACCTTCTACCTGCTGCGCGACTGGGACCTGCTGGTCGAGCGGGTTCGTGCGTTGATCCCGCGGCGCCTCGAGCCCGAAGTGGTGCAGCTTGCCCGAGAGTCCGACCAGGTACTAGCGGCTTTCCTGCGCGGTCAGCTGCTGGTAATGAGTGCGCTAGCGGTCATCTACGCAACGGGCCTGCAACTGGTGGGGCTCGATCTGGCGCTACTGATCGGCCTGCTGGCGGGCGTGGTCAGTTTCGTGCCTTACCTCGGTTTTATCGTTGGTATCGTGGTAGCAGGTACTGCGGCGCTGATGCAGTTTCACGATCCAGTGTATCTGGGCTACGTGGCGGCGGTCTTCGCCGTGGGGCAGGCCGTCGAGGGCTGGCTGCTGACCCCCTGGCTGGTGGGCGACCGCATCGGCCTGCACCCGGTGGCGGTGATCTTCGCGGTGCTGGCCGGCGGGCAGCTGTTTGGTTTCTTCGGTGTGCTGCTGGCGCTACCGGTAGCGGCGGTGGTGATGGTACTGCTGCGCTACGCGCACCAGCGCTACCGCGACAGCGGCCTGTACGCGGCGGAAAGCAACGAGCCGTGAGCGGCAGCGGCGCCCAGGTACAACTGCCGCTGGCAGTCGCGCTGCGCGACAGCGCAACCTTCGGCAGCTTTTACGCCGCAGGCAACGAGGCCGTAGTGCACGCGCTGCGCGCGGCGGATGAGGCGTTTGTTTATTTCTGGGGAGTGCACGGCGCAGGGAAGAGCCATCTGCTGCAGGCCGTGTGCCACCATGCCGTCGATCGTCGGGTAAGCGCCGGCTACCTGCCGCAGGGCGAGCGGGCCAACCTGCGCCCGGCTGCGCTGGACGGGTTTGAGCGCCAGCAGGTCGTGTGTCTCGATGATCTGCACGCCGTCGCCGGCTTGCCAGAGTGGGAAACGGCATTGTTCAATCTGTTCAACGGCTTGCGCGAGCGCGGCGGCCGGCTGGTGGTGGCCGCCGAAGCGGCTCCCGCGGCGCTGAAGATGGGGTTACCGGACCTGTCATCACGTCTGGCCTCCGGCGCGGTGTTTCGTCTGGCGGAGCTGGATGATGCTGGCAAGGTGGCAGCCCTTCAGCATCGGGCCCGCCGGCGCGGGTTTGAGATGCCGGACGCGGTTGCCGAGTACCTCCTGAGCCGCTGTCCGCGAGATACCTACAGCCTGTTCGCGCTGCTCGAGCGCCTCGACCACGCATCACTGGCGGCGCAGCGCCGCCTCACCATCCCCTTCGTTCGCACCCTGTTATAGGCACGATTCGGTGTCGATCGTCGGGCTACTCAGGCGTCCCTTTTTCGAGGGCGCTGCGCCCGCCCCGCACAACGCGCGTAAAACATCGCGCCGCTGAAAAACAATACGCTCAGGATCACCTCCAGCAGGGCCCACACGCGCTCGTCAGGCGCGGCATACGCCTCGACGGTGCCATGGGTGAAGTAGATCAGGGAAAGGAAACTGGCCCAGGCATGGGTGTAGGGGTGACCGCGCAGCATCCCGCGCAGCGGGAGCAACAGCGGCCCGACCATCAGTACCAGCACCAGCGCCACCGGCAGCACCTGGGGCGGCGCCAGCCAGGTAATCCATGCCATTAATAGCGCGAACAGCCCGAGGTAGCCCAACAGCGCTACACTACGCGCCAGCCTGCACGCGCCCGTCACGTTGCGCGATCAACCGTGCCATCTGAGTCCAGCGCGCGGGCAACACCGGCCAGGCGTTTACCCAATGCCTGACAGAGCCGTTGCTCCTCGCCTGTCAATGGCTGGTCGTTGTTGATGCCTGCAAGGTGGCTGGCACCGTAGGGCGTGCCGCCGCTTGCGGTGCGCATCAGGTCCGGTTCGCTGTAGGGCAGCCCCAACAGCACCATACCGTGGTGCAACAGCGGCAGCATCATGGAGAGCAGCGTGCTCTCCTGGCCGCCGTGGAGACTAGAGGTGGAGGTAAACACCGCCGCCGGCTTGCCGGCTAGCGCACCCGCGAGCCAGATCGGGCTGGTGGTATCGACGAAATGCTTCATCGGCGCGGCCATGTTTCCGAAGCGCGTCGGGCTGCCCAGCGCCAGTCCGGCACAGTCGGCCACGTCCTCGTGACTCACATAGGGGGCGCCTTTGGGCGGGATGGCCTCGTCGGTGGCCTCGCACACCGTCGAGACTTCGGGCACCGTGCGCAATTTCGCGCACATGCCGGGCACCGACTCGACCCCGCGCGCGATGTGACGTGCCATGTCGGCGGTGGCGCCGCGACGGCTGTAATAAAGGACCAGTATTTCAGTCTTCACAGGATTGCCAAAACGTTTTCGGGTGGTCGACCGAGCGCCGCGCGCTCACCGTTGATCACGATCGGGCGCTCAATGAGGACGGGATGTTCGACCATTGCCGCAATTAACTGGTCGCGGCTCAATGACGGGTTGTCGAGGCCGTTCTCCCGATACACCTTTTCCTTCGTGCGCATTAGTTCGCGTGGTTCCATGCCGAGCATCGCAAGAATGCGCTCGAGCATCTCGCTGTTGGGCGGGGTCTTGAGATACTCGATGATGCCGGGTTCGACGCCGCGTTCCTGCAGTAGCTGCAAGGTCTGGCGCGACTTGCTGCAACGGGTGTTGTGATACATGACAATCTGCATAAAAGACCTGCTGTGCGGCTGTGGTGACCGGCCGCCATTGTAACCGGCGCTTTCTTGACAGCCTATAGTGCCAGTGATAGCTTGAATCGGCGTTTTTGCCTCGATGTTATTCAGCACAGTCCATGTGCCCGTTGCGAATTGGTCTCGTCAAAACCCTACTCACGGCGTGTGTGGCGCTCTTATTCATCGCCGGCTGTGCGGTCAACCCGCCCGTGCAGGAAATGAGCAACGCACGCCAGGCCCTGCAGGCCGCGGAGGACGCGCAGGCGCAGGTGTATGCGCCGCAGCCATACGCGCAGGCGCAGCGCCACCTGCGTAAGGCGTCAAATTACCTTGAGGCCGGTGATTACATGCAGGCTCGCACTCACGCGCAGGAAGCCAAGGTGGCGGCAACCAAAGCGCGCCAGCAGGCCCTCAGCGAACGACGTGAAATCGAGAACTAGCCGCGCTCGAAATGCGGCGGCCATCACATTTTGGTCGTTAAAGTTTCAATATGACCTGTCGCTAATGTATTAAATTTCAATGCAATTTGATGAGTTTTCGACTGCCTGTCTGCTTGACAGGTACAGGGGCCGGTGATAATTTCCCCAATGACCAGGGGAGTTGCGGTCAGGTATTTCATGGCGCAATGGGTCACCTTGTAGTCGGGTTTTGCTGATACAGGATCTGGAGTTGATATCAATGAAAATAACGAATTCACTGAAACTTTCCGGTTTGCTGGCACTAATCGTTGCGCTGGGCGCGGGTTGTGCCGCGGAGCCTGAGCAGGCTGCCGGCTCCTCTGCGGCGGACGCGATCGCGGCGGCCAAGGCGGCAAATAAGCGCGCGGCTGCCGAAGGCTACGAGTGGCGTGATACCGGCAAGCTGATTAAACAGGCCGAAAAAGCACTGGCCGACGGCAAGGATGACGAAGCAATCAAGTTGGCCAACAAGGCGCGTCGCCAGGCAGAGAATGCAGTGGCGCAGAAGTACTCTGAACTTCAGCGCATCGAGGGCATTATTGGCACTACCCCGGTGGCTGCCGCGGCCAAGAGCTCTGGTCAGTATGAAGTGGCAAGCGGCGACAACCTGTGGAACATCTCAGGCAAGTCTGACATCTACGGTGATCCCTACCAGTGGCCGCTCATCTATAAGGCGAACCAAGACCGGATCAAGGACGCGGACCTCATTTATCCCGGGCAGGTGTTCGACATCGACCAGAATGCCAGTTCGTCCGACGTGAGCGCTGCCATCCAACACGCGAGGACGCGCGGCGCGTGGAGCCTGGGTGCGGTCGAGGAGTCTGACAAGGCATACCTCGCCCAGTAAGCGACGCAAATCGTATTGACGAAAAGGGCCCTGCGGGGCCCTTTTTGTTTTCGGCTACGACGCTCTTAGGCGGTGCCACCAGGGGTGCAGATCGGGGTGGCTCGGGATAGAATGCAACCGGCACAAATCGCGTGGTAAGACAGATTTCCTGCAGTATGGCATCCCGAAAACTCGAACATCTCTTCGAAAGCTTCCTCTGGAACAGCCGACTGGTGGTGCTGGCCGCCGTCGTTGCCAGCCTGTTGACCGCCATCGCTATGTTCTACGTAGCGACCGTGGATGCCTTTTACATGCTATCCCATCTGGCGGGATACGCGTCATCGGCGCTGGATACGGAGGCACGCAGCCTGTTGCGCGCTGAAACAGTCACTCACGTGGTGGAGATCATTGACGGATACCTGTTGGCGACG